>NZ_RCWZ01000003.1 GCF_003675385.1 Mucilaginibacter kameinonensis
TTAGAGGTTAGAGGTTAGAGGTTAGAGGTTAGAGGTTAGAGGTTAGAGGTTAGAGGTTAGAGGTTAGAGGTTAGAGGACAATGCACCGTGAGTTACTTTGTTTTCACCAAAGAGAAATATTGTAAAAAGCCAGAAGTAACAATAATACTTCCGGCTTTTTACCTTGAGCTTTAAGCCTTCGGCTTCCTACTCGCTCCTTAAACTCTTAACCGGATTGGCCAGCGCGACTTTGATAGACTGGATGCTTACTGTTAACAACGCGACGATCAATGCAATGCAGGCTGCCACGGCAAACATCCACCAGGAAATATCAATGCGATAAGCGAAATCCTGCAGCCATTTGTTCATCATATACCAGGCAACCGGAAACGCGACGAGGTTTGCAATCAATACCGTTTTCAAAAAATCTGCCGACAACAGCCTGATGATACTTTGAACACTCGCACCAAGCACCTTGCGGATCCCGATCTCCTTTACGCGCTGCTCAGCAGCAAAGGCAGCCAGCCCCAGCAGGCCCATTGCTGATATAGCAATGGCTATCGAAGCAAATACTGTGATCAATGTTGAAGAGCGTTGCTCGGCGTGATATAATTTGTTATAACCTTCATCTAAAAAACTGTATGCAAACGGTTGATCGGGCACAAATTGGTTCCACACCTCTTGTGCCGCCCTGATAGCCCCCGCTGTATTTCCCGAAGCTGTTTTTATGTAGAAACTACCTGCCCAATCGGTATGGTTGTTTATGACCATTGGGCCAATTTTTTCATGTAGACTCCTGAAGTTAAAATCTTTAACCACACCGACCACAACTCCCGAATCGCCATTAAACTTAAACCGTTGTCCGATAATTGGGTTACGAACTCCTAATTGCTTTACTGCGGTCTCATTTAAGATCACATTATGCTGGTCAGCATTGGCCTTTCCAAACCAATGTCCATCCTTCATTTTCAGGCTCATCATTTGCTGAAAATTTTCATCAGCCGATAATGTAGCTACGGAAGGCTTGTAGTCTTTAGGGCGGCCATCCCAATCCATCGAGCCTGACATTTTGGTGCCATTATTATAAAAGTCATCGCTCTGTGACTGGGCTACCTCTTTTATTGCGCTTTGTTCCCGAAGCTCATTCGCGATACCGCTCAGCATCGAAACCCGTTTTTTATCATCAAACCCTAACACATTCCACGGAATCCGGAAAGAAAAAACGTGCTCACGATTGTAACCGAGGTCAGCCTTCTGCATAAAATCCAGCTGGCGATAGATAACCATAGTACAAATGATAAGCATAACCGAAATACCAAACTGCACAATAACCAATGCTTTACGAATGCCGCCGTCTTTAAAATTTAACGCGCTCCGACCTTTAAAAACACTTAACGGCTTAAACGAGGATAACAAAATAGCCGGGTAAAGACCGTTAAATATAAAACTTAACAGTAATGTGCCCAGTAATATGATCCATGTCGCTGTTGACGCTAAGGGTTGACTAAAATGTTTTTCGGTTACACTGTTAAACCACGGCATAAATACCTGGATACAAATAATTGAAAAAATCAAAGCCAATACACTCATCACCAACGATTCGGACATAAACTGACCGAATAACTGGAACCTGCCTGCTCCTACTATTTTACGTACACTTACCTCTTTTGAGCGCACACTTGCACGTGCGGTTGTAAGGTTTACGTAGTTAATACAGGCAGTTGCCAGAAGCAATACGGCCAGGATCATAAATATGCTAACCAGCCTGCGGTTGCCATGTTCAAAAGATGAGCTTTGTAAGTCGTTTTCAAAATGCATATCCTTCAGGCCGATCACGCTTAGTGCTGTATTTTCGCTGTCCTTATTATTTTTCCTGATAATATCGGTAAGCTTCTTAGCTGTTTCGTTTGTTTTTACGCCGGGTTGCAACTTAAGAAATGTAAGTCCGCTGTAATTCCCCCAATGCGTTGATTGCTCTTTTTCGTGCGGATTGCTCAGCTTCGCTTCAACCGGGATCAACATATCATACTGAAAAGTTGAATTAGCGGGATTATCCTTAACCACAGCCTGCACCTGGTAATTGACACTATCAACCCTAAGCATTTTACCCACAGCCTGGTTATTGCCAAAGTATTTTTTTGCGGTCGACTGCGTGAGGATTAAGCTAAACGGATTTTTAGAAAAGCTTTCGGCGCTGCCATCAACAAAATCGTAATGGAAAACTTTAAACCAGTTAGCATCAACATAAGCATACTTTTTTTCGGAGATCAGCTGCCCCTTATTATGAACAATGATCATATAACCGGGCCATAAAAAAGTATAATCTTTAACTTCAGGAATTTCCTTTTTGGCTACCCCACCTAACAAATAAGGCGACGATTCCCAAACCCAGGTTTCGTTCTTAGTCAACGTAAGCTTTGCCTTTACGCGATAGATCTGATCAACATCGTTATGGTAATTATCAAAACTAAGCTCGTTTTGTACCCAGAGCATAATAAATACAGCAGCGGTAATACCAACAGTAAGCCCGGCAATATTGATAATACTTGTGGTACGGTGTTTACCTATATTGCGAAACGCAACCTTAAAATAATTCTTAAACATAGTAGTTCATTGGTTCAATTGTTCATTAGTTCATTGGGGCTTCCAGCTGCTAACTGCCACTGCGAACTGCTTTACTCACTTCTCAAGCTCTTAGTAGGGTTTGCCAATGCGGCCCGAATAGTTTGAAAACTTGAGGTGATCAACGCCGTCAACAGCATTCCTCCTCCGCTTACTACAAAAATCCACCAGCTTATAGTGGTACGATCTGCGAAGCTTTCCATCCACTTGTTCATTGCATACCAGGCCAATGGTGTCACCAGTATAAAGGCCAGCCCGATAAGCATCACCAGTTCGGTTGATAGCATAGTGACTATCTGGGTTACGGTTGCCCCCAGCACTTTGCGTACACCTATTTCCTTGGTGCGCTGATTGGTATTGTAGATAGCCAGCCCCAATAAGCCAAGGCAGCTGATAAATATAGATAAGCCGGTAGCCCAGGTTAACAAAGTTGAGGTATGTTGTTCAGCATCATAAAACTTAGCTATGTTTTCATCAAAAAAGTGATATTCAAAATCATCTTCGGGATAAATCTCTTTCCAGGCCTTTTCCATCGATGCGATAGCTTTTTTCCATTCATTGCCTCCGGCAGTTTGCGGTTTTAGTGCGATATGGAAAGTACCATGATTATCGTAGCTATTGCTGATAAGGATACAGGTAGGTTTTACAGTTGAATGCAATGACTCCAAATGAAAATCATTAACCACACCAACAATCTGCATTCTGGTATCACCATTAAATTTATCAATATACTTACCTACAGCTCCGTTAGGATTTTTAAAACCAATAAGATTAGCATAGTTCTTATTGATTAAAAAACCGCTGGTGCTATCACCGGCCTGCAAATTACGCCCTGCAAGCAGTTTGATTTTGTATACATTGATATAGTTAGGATCGCCAAACCTTTCGTAGAGTTCAAGCTTGGTTTCCTTTTTGCCATCCTTGTAAGTGGCCTCGGTTGAGTTGGTACCGCTTGACGAGGGAGCATCTTTACCTAAACTAATTAAATCAACCTGCGGTATTGCCTTCAATTTATTCATGAACACCTGGTTACGACTTATAGTGCGGTTTTTCCAGGGCGAGTTAATGATCAGTATGGCGTCTTTTTTAAAACCCATATCCTTGTTAAGGGCATAATGAATTTGCTTGCTTACCAGCACAGTGGCCATTATAAAAAACTGGGCTATTACAAGTTGGGTTACCGTAAGCGATTTGCGCAACCACGCATTCCGGGTTTTGCTGCTATTTGACGATGCCTGATTTTTTAGTACCAATACTGGCTTGTACCCCGATAATAAAGCTGCTGGATAAAAGCCGGATAAAAGACTTACCGCTATCGTTAATAAAAAAAGGAATATGAACAGGTTTGGCTGGTGCAGCAAATCGAGCTTGATACCTTCGGGAATGAAATCTTTAAACAACTTTAATATAACCGGTGCGAGTACCACAGAAATAACTACCGCGATAATGGTTATAAAAAATGTTTCGCATAAAAACTGGATAATCAGCTGAGCCCTGCTACTTCCCATTGTTTTACGCACACCAATTTCCTTAGCTCTTTGGGTTGCTTGGGCAGTTGTTAGGTTAACAAAGTTGATACAGCCAAGCAAAAGCAAAAACGCAGCTATGGCCAGCAAACCGTAAAGCGTTGGCTTATCAGCTACCCGACCTGAAGAAAACGTATAGTATACATTGTTAAAATGAAGATTACTTAGCGGTTGTAAAGTAAAATTACGTGTATTGCCTTTATTTTCTGGTTTCGGGGGATTATTCTTTTTCAGAATAAGATTCAGTTGCTTTTCGAAATTGCTGACCGAAGCATTTGGGGCCAACTTAACAAATAGTATCGACGATGAAGTAGTACCTCCCCAATCATCTAACCTTAACTCATCAGAAAGGGCTTTGTTATTTTTTGCAGTTGAATAAGAAAGAAAATCATGAAAAGCGAAATCGTTATTTCCTTTCAATGGTTCAACTATACCGGTAACAGCGGCGCTAACAGTGTCATACGTGATAACGCGGCCAAGCATTTCATTGTATGAAAGTTTGGGGAAGTATTTTGTAGCCTGATCGGCCGTTAATACGGTTTGATTGGGTGCATTCAAAGCTGTTTTTGCCGAGCCGACTAACCAATTATACTTAAACATGCTGAAGTAACGCCCGTCCGCAAGAATTACGTTATCCTGTAATTTAAATTTAACAGGTACACCACCTTTTCCCGGAACAAGCACGTTAGGTTGGCTCAGCTCAAAAAATGGTGCAGTTAGCTCCACTCCGCTCACGTTGTTCCGCACGGCTTCAGGAACTGCCCCGGATACCCCTCGGTTATGTGCTTCCTCGCCTGAGAAAGTGTAGTTTGATACTACCCTGTAAATCCGGCTGCTATCATCAAAGTTTTGATTAAATGTAAAATCAAAATGTACAATGAGATAAATAACCAGCGCCGAACTGATCCCTATAGATAAGCCGATTACATTAACGAACGTAAAAAATTTATGCCGCCAAAAGTTACGCAACGCGATTTTGAAATAGTTTTTAAACATCTTATTGGTCATTATTCATTGCGTCATTAAGTCATTAAACTTCCGCCAGATCAAAAAATGACCCAATGACGAAAAGCAAATGACCTAATGACCAGTTATTATTCAGAACGCAAACTCTTAACCGGGTTGGCCATTGCGGCTTTGATAGATTGATAGCTGATAGTGGCAAAAGCAATGATTAGCGCTATTACCCCGGCCATAACAAATACCCACCATTGTATGCTTACCCTGAAAGCAAAATCAAGCAGCCATTTGCTCATGGCATACCAGGCAATTGGCAATGCAATTACTGCCGCTACAATTACCAGCTTCAAAAAGTCTTTTGATAATTCGGTAACAATTTGCGGGATGCTGGCTCCAAGCACTTTGCGTACACCAATTTCTTTTACCCGTTGCGATATGGTGAAGGCCGAAAGTCCAAACAGGCCTAAACACGCAATAAATATCGCCAGGCATGAAAATATGGTAAACAAGTTGCCTTGTTCCTGCTCGCTGTTGTATAACTTTTGGAACCTTTCATCAAGGAAGCTGTATTCAAACGGTGTTTCGGATTGATATTTTTTCCAGGTTTGCTCAAGGGTTGCTAATGCCGAATTAACATGATTACCATCGATTTTAACAGTTACCTTTCCATAATTATTATTAGCAAATGAGGGCATCTCCATTAACAGCGGGATGATATTTTGATGTAATGATTCAAAATGAAAGTCTTTAACCACGCCTATCACCTTTCCTTTAACACCGCCGTAGCTCATATTCTTACCAATAGCATTCTCAGGCGATTTCCATCCCAATACACTCACTGCCGATGAATTGATCACAAAGTTATTGCTATCGGTAGCAAACTCACGACTGAAGTTTCTACCCGCGGCCATCCTTATGCCGTAGGTTGAGATAAAGCCATAATCGGCGTTGATGCATTTAATATCAGCTTTAACAGGTAGCGGTTTATCGCCATCAAAAACAGAAACACCCTGATCGTCCAATAACCGACCTGATGGAATACGCGATGAACGGCCAATATCCTTTATGGCTGGGTCGCGTAATATATCTGCCCTGAAAGCTTCAAACTGATTAGCCGGGATACCTTTTAAGGTAACCAGGTGATCTTTATTAAAACCAAGTGATTTTGTCTGTATGTATCTTAACTGCTGAAAAACTATTGTAGTAGCAACAATAAGAATGATCGAAATAGAAAACTGAACAACCACCAACACCTTGCGGAAAGAGATATTTCCTGACCCAACTTTGAGGATCCCCTTTAAAACCTTTATCGGTTTAAACGACGACATAAATATAGCCGGATAAATACCGCTGATAAGCCCGATCACCAAAGGCAACAGCAATACTGCAGTTAATATAGATGGTTGAAACAAACTGCTGATTGACAAATCAAGCTCCGAAAGCTGGTTAATGAGCGGCAACAATGCCCAGGTTAAGATGAGTGCCAGTGCAAGTGAAAAATAAGTGATCAATACCGATTCGCTTAAAAACTGGGTAATGATCTCTTTTTGCTGCGCGCCTATCACCTTCCGGATCCCAATCTCTTTGGCCCTTAGTGTTGAGCGGGCTGTTGAGAGGTTCATGTAGTTGATACAGGCTATGAGCAAGATAAACAAAGCGATGGCCGAAAATATATAAACCCTTTTTATATCCCCGTTTTGCTCTACTTCATCATCAAGATGCGAGTGTAAGTGAATATCCAGGAACCTTTGAATATGCAACTGTGTGAATTTAGACTGGCGCGGCTGGCCGGGAGAATTCATGTACTTATCTATAAAGGCAGGAAACTGCGAGCTGATGCGATCAATATTATAATTATCGGGCAACAACAGATAGGTAAAAAATGAGTTATTGCCCCAATTGGTGGCTAATGCGTTCCGTCCATAAACCTTATCATCATTTAAAGTATTAAATGATATTAGCATTTGAGGGTGCATTTGGGAATTGGCCGGAAAGGGTTTGAAAATACCGGTAACCTTAAAGTTAAACTGGTTATCAAGCCTTATCTCCTTGTTCATAGGATCTTCGTTACCGAAGTATTTGCGTGCCATATCCTCGGTCATCATTACTGTATACGGCTCGCTAAGGGCGGTTTTAGGGTCGCCAGCCACCGTTTTCAGGTCGAAGAAACTGAGGAAGTTTTCATCTGCAAAATAAGATCCCTTTTCGGTTAGTAGCTTATCCTTATAACGCAAAACCACATCTCCGTTAGGGAACAACCGGGTAACCTTTTTTATATCCGGGAACTCGTTTTTCAACAGCGGACCAAAAGGCGGCGCTACAGCGCCCAAATGCAGGTTAACAACACCATCGGCCGTATTGAAACTCCGACTCACCCGGTAAATATTGGGGGCATTATGATTAAATTTATCATAACTGAGCTCTTTAACTATATAAGTTAAAATAAGCAGACAACAGGTTAACCCGATAGTTAAACCCGATATATTGATGAACGAAATAAATTTATGCCGTGCAATATTGCGAAAGGCACTCCGTAAATAATTCTTTATCATAATTTATGTCATTATTTCATTAGGTCATTAAGTCATTTTTATCAAATCATTTACTTCGTATCGCGTCAATGACCCAAGGATGCGAAGCAAATGACTTAATGATTCTTCATTCGGAACGTAAACTTTTAACCGGATTGGCCAAGGCCGCTTTAACCGATTGAAAACTTATTGTTATTGCCGCTACTATCAGCGCTATAGCTCCTGCTAATAAAAACACCCACCATTGTATGCTGATGCGATAGGCAAAATCCTGCAGCCATTTATTCATTGCAAACCACGTAACGGGGAATGATATGATTGATGCGATGACAATCAACCTTAAAAACTCTTTCGATAACATTACCGTAATGCTGCTGGTTGAAGCGCCTAACACTTTGCGGATACCTATTTCCTTAACCCTTAGCCTGATCATAAACGCGGCCAGGCCAAATAAACCTAAGCTGGCAATAACTAAAGCAATGCAGGAGAATACGGTAAATATCTTTCCTGTCTGTTGTTCTGAAGCGTAAAGTGAAGCATATTGCTCATCGAGGAAGGAATAGCTGAAAGGAGCTTCCGGTCTGAAATTGTCCCACTCGGTTTTAATACCGGCAATAAGCGATTTTATATCTCCTGTCTTAACCTTTAAAATAATAGTGCCGGTACTATGTCCTGATAATAGCATCAACGGTGCGATTTTTTGTCGGGCCGAAGCATAATGAAAATCTTTAATTACACCCACTACCTTATACTGCGAACGGGCCGAACGCACGATGGTTTTACCAATGGGATTCGAATTACCCCAGCCCAAACCTTTAACCAAGATTTCGTTCACCACAACCGACATAGAATCGCCGGGAAATGACGGATAAAAATTACGCCCATTAATTACTTTTAAACCTAAAGTAGGAACATAATTTTCATCAACATGGTAAATATTGGTATGGATTTCGGCATGGCCACCCTTGCCATCAAATTCTTTGGCGTCAATCTGAGTACCGTCAATACCAGCTAATTTGCCCGGCACACTGCTTGATATCGTAGCATTTAACACCTGCGGATTGCGCAAAAGCTGATTTCTGAAAGCATCCGCGTTATTGCCCAGTATGTAGGCATCGTTAATTACTAATACCTGGTCTTTATCATAACCCAGTTTTTTATTTTGCATATAATGCAGTTGCTGGTACACCACAAAAGTTGATATGATAAGCGCTGTTGATACCGCGAACTGGAAAATGATCAATCCGCTGCGTAAAACACCTTTTCCTTCGGCTTTGGTAGCGCCGTTGCCTTTCAATACGGCAATGATCTGGAATGATGAAAGGAAGAACGCCGGATAAATACCTGCCAGAATACCAACAACAAAAGCGGTAAATAATTCTACAAGCAAAGCCTTAGGGCTCAGGAAAAATCCAAGTTCAATATGCTTTCCGGCTAAGTTGTTAAATAACGGTAATAACAGGTATACCATGCCTAAGGCCAATAACAAAGCCCAAAAGGTTAGCATAACCGATTCGGTAAGGAACTGAGAAACCAGTCCGCTTTTTTCTGAACCGAGTACCTTACGGATCCCTACTTCTTTTGATCGCTTAGCCGAACTTGCTGTAGACAGGTTGGTAAAATTGATACAGGCCAGTATCAATATAAAAGCAGCCAGTGCCCCGAAAATATATATATAATGAATATCGCCATTGGGCTCCAATTCATATTTGGTTGCCGAATGCAGGTGAATATCGCTTAGCGCCTGTAGGAAAAACTGGAAAGTATTTACAGATTTGCTTGCCTGGGCTATGCTTGTGCCCATGTCGTGCGCAATTTCGGGCACCACAAATTTTCTCACCATCTCCGGGAAAGCTGCTTCCAGCTTTTTAGCATCGGCATTTTCATTTAACACTATATAGGTAAAATAGCCAATATTGCTCCAGGTCTGTTTTCTATTTTCAACAAAGGGGGCCATATTCAAAAACGCGTCACCATGGAAATGCGAATCATCCGGTATTTTGTCAATTACTCCCGTTACCTTGTAAGGCGAACCATCGATAGTAAGTGATTTACCAACTGCTTCCTGGTTACCAAAATATTTGGTGGCCATAGCCTTGGTGATCACCATGCTGTTAGGGTCGGTAAAGCAGTTTTTATCATCACCATCAATCAATGGTATCGAAAACAGGCGAAAGAAATTGGCATCTATCATTTGCACGCGCTCTTCCTTAAACTGCCTGTCGTTATATTTGATAAAAACCGGCCCGCGACCGGCAAGCCTTGTGGTTTCCTTTACTTCGGGAAACATGTTTTTGATACCCTGTCCTACTGCAATATCTACCAAAGGGTATTCGCTTACGCCATTATTTTCAATGGAGCGTAAACCAACACGATACATTTGTTTTGCTTGAGCCGGGTACTGATCGTAGTTTAACTCGCTGTACACATAGGCACAGATCAACATACAGCAGGCTAAACCAACTGATAAACCAAAAACATTAATAAATGAGAATATCTTATTGCGTTTTAAGTTACGCCATGCGGTTTTAATATAGTTTTTGATCATGAGTGTACGGTTAACCTGTTTTATGGTTTTAAAATGCATACCAATAAATAAAATACCTAACTATCAATAAGTTGCAATTTATTTCCAACCTAAACTGTACGAAGACGTAACACCTTGTGTACGGTTATGATACACTCCTGTTAATACAAAAGGCCTGTTACTTAAATTAGTAACAGGCCTTTACAGTATGATTGCTATCCTTATTAATTTACAGTAAGATTAACCCTATTGCTGCCGCGTACTTCAACTAATGAGCCGCCGCCGTTAAGTTTACCCTCTACCCTTTCTTTATCTTTATTTCCTGAAAAACCATCACCAAGATTAGTTTCAATCTTATCAGCACGTATATCAAGGTTCAAGCCTTGTTTTGATGGCAATTGCAGATCAACATGGCCTGAGCTTACGTCAATTTTTACTGATTTACCTACACTTAAAAACTGGGCATGGAAGCTACCCGCGCTTGTTGAAGCATCAAGACTGCATGACAAATCGGTAAGGTTAATGCTACCGCCAGAGGTGCCTGTAATGAAATCGCCATCAATTTTGTTACCGCTGATGCTACCACCACTGGTAGTTGCTTTGATATCGCCTTTTAAACCATCAAGGTGCAATGAACCGCCCGATGTTTCCAGTTTGATATGCCCCATGCAATTGCGGGCTTCAATGCTGCCGCCTGAAGTTTGCAGGTCGATATTTTCTTTTGAATCACTTACGTGAATGCTGCCGCCTGAGGTACGGCCCTTGATAGTACCGGTAATTTTATCCATATGCAGACTGCCACCGCTGGTTTCAAATTGCTGAATGCCGGTTAAATTATCCAAATGGATGCTGCCGCCACTGGTGTTTAGGTTGGTTGCTACATTACCGGGTACATACACGCGGAAAGATATGCTCAATGACCTTTTCCAGTCCCAGTTGTTATCTTTTTTTGTTTTAGCCTTAGCATGAAGCTCACCGCCATTAACATCAATACTTAAATCGTAATTTTCTTCAAGGCGCTTTTTAATCTCCTCTTTCGGCAGGTCGCCATTGCCGTTATTGCCTTGTATAAAAACCTCAACCCTTGGCTCTTCGCCAGACGCGCCGCTAACGGTGATACTACCACCCGATGTATTAACAAACACATCTTTAATTGACTGGCCGGATAACGATTTGGTTAGATATGGTGTTTTCTGGTTATTTTGAGCAAAAGCGCTGCCGCCTGCGCAGGCTATAAACAACACGAGTAAATACTTTTTCATAATAATGACATTTGGTTTATATATACAAGACCAAGCCATTAGCTGATACGTTGCATGACGGTGAAAATAATTTTATCATCATAGAGCACAAAAAAGCCCGTGAGGACACGGGCTCGGGGAATATTTTAACTGCAAACTGCCACTCATCCCTCAAACACCTTACTTACGGCACCCTGCCACTGCAACTGCCACTAATTCCTTACTGCTACTGCTATTCATTCTTCAAACTCCTCACCGGGTTGGCCAATGCCGCTTTAATAGATTGAAAACTGATGGTTATAAAAGCGATCAGCACAGCTGAAACCGCGGCCAGCACCACTACCCACCATTGTATATTTTGACGGTAGGCAAAACCCTGAAGCCACTGCTGCATGGCAAACCAGGCCACCGGAATAGCTATTACTATAGCTATAGCAACCAGTTTTATAAAATCCTTTGAGAGCATGCCCACAATAGCCGCCACGTTGGCGCCAAGCACCTTGCGAATCCCTATTTCCTTAGTACGCTGTTCGGCAGAGTAAGCGGCAAGGCCGAATAGACCTAAACAAGCAATAATGATAGTTAAGCTGGTAAAAATGATGAATATAGTGCCCATGCGTTGCTCGGCACGGTATGATGAATCAAAATCCTCATCCATAAATGTATATTCAAACTCCTTACCCGGCTTTATGGATTTCCACTTATCCTTGATCGTGCTCATCAAAGCCGTAATGTTAGCCGTATTGACTTTTACACTTAGGGCGCCTGTATTTTCGCCATACATCAATATTACCGGGGTAACATTGTTACGCAGAGAAGCAAAATTGAAATCCTTGATCACGCCAACAATATGGTATTCCTTGAATGTTTTAGCCATGTTATCCATAGGCAAATACATAGGTTTATTAAGCGGATCTTTTACCCCCATCAGTTTTGCCGCAGTTTCATTGACGATCATAGCCGCCGAATCGGTAGGCATCTGACTCGAAAAATTGCGACCCTTGGTTAACTTGATCCCAAGCGTTGACAGATAACTGTCATCAACCACCCAGGTTTGAGCCAATACCGCCTTTTTAGGATCAAGAGCACGCTCCTGGAAAACACTGCTGCTGTTGCGGTAATCAGAAGTTGGTAAAAAGCCGGTCATGGTTACCCCCATTACGCCGGGCAATTGTTTTACTTCATCCCTGAATACTTTGCTCTGCGCCCCAAGATCATATACACCATGCACAACCAATACCTGGCTGCGATTATAGCCGAGATCTTTATTCTGGATATACTTAAGCTGATTATAAATGACCAACGTACCAATAATGAGCGTGATGGAGATAAAAAACTGGAACACCACCAACGAGCTCCTCAGCATCCCTCCCTTAAAACCTGATGAAAGTTTCCCTTTTAAAACATCAATAGGCTGGAATGCCGAAAGGAAAAATGCCGGATATGAACCTGCCAAAAAGCCGATCACTAAAACGGTAAGCAGCAATGCCGGAACAAGCCAAACCAATGAGCCAACGCTAAGCTCCATAGCTTTACCCGAAATATTATTGAATACCGGTAGCAGGAAATAAGCTATCAGCATCGCTATTACGGTTGCCAAAAAGGTTACCATGATAGATTCTGACAGGAACTGGGCGATAAGCGATTTGCGCCTCGAGCCGAGTACCTTACGTACCCCTACCTCGCGGGCACGGTTTGCCGAGCGGGCGGTTGAAAGGTTCATGAAGTTGACACAAGCTATCAGCAATATAAAAATAGCCACAGCGCCAAAAATGTATACATACTGGATACTACCGTTATGATCAAGCTCCGACATGAGGTTTGATTTAAGGTGAATATCTTTCAATGGCGCAAGGCTCAATTGATACCTGTTTCCCGCACTTTCAAACGAATCGAAATTGAGATGCAAAATATCCTGCAACTGCGGCCCGGCATATTTACGCATCAAGGCAGGGAACTTAGCCTCAAACTTTTTAGCATCTACACCCGGTTTGAGCAGCACATAGGTATTAAAGTTATTGCTGAACCAGGCATTCTCTTTACTTTCCTGCGCGGATGCCATCGACAGGAAAAAATCATAATGAAAATGCGATTGTTTAGGCAAATCTCTGATCACGCCGGTAACTTTGTAAAGCTCCCTTTCATCAAACGTGAAAGTTTTACCTACAGCCTGTGTGGTGTTAAAATAACGTTTGGCTGTGCTTTCTGTTATCACTACAGTATGGGGTTCAACCAGCGCCTTTTTCGGGTCGCCGGCCACCATAGGCAGCGTAAATACATCAAACAGGGTCGAGTCGGCTAAAACCACACGGTTTTCGTGGATGACTTGGTTGCCTTTTTTTACGTTGTAACCACCGCGCTGCAATAAACGGCAGGCCCGTTCAACCTCTGGGTAATCATTTTGAAAAGTAGCACCAAGGGGTGCCGGTGAGGATGCATAAGTTTGGTCGATACCGCCAAACTTGATCTGCATATTGGCACGGTAAATTCTATCAGCCTTTGTATTAAATTTATCGTAACTAAGTTCATCGACTACGTAAAATACAATCAGCAGACACGTAGCCAGCCCAAGAGCTAAACCAAAAACATTAATTGCGGTAAATCCCACATTTTTTTTCAATGTGCGGAAAGCGGTTTTAAGGTAATTTTTAAACATGGTTTATTGGTTCAATTGTTCATTCGTTCATTTGTGTACATTATAAAACTGCGTACTGCCATTGCAAACTGCTACTCGTTTTTAAGGCTATTAACCGGGTTTGCCAGGGCTGCTTTTACTGACTGGAAACTTACGGTAACAACAGCTATCAGCACTGCTCCTGCGCCGGCCAATACCAGTACCCACCACTGTATGCTGATGCGGTAGGCAAAATCCTGCAACCATTTGTTCATCAGGTACCAGGCTAAAGGCGTAGTTATGGCAATGGAGATCAATACCAGTTTTATAAAATCTTTTGATAATGTGTTTACTATGGCAGATACACTTGCACCAAGCACTTTACGGATCCCTATTTCTTTGGTGCGTTGTTCGGCGGCGTAAGCAGCTAAGCCAAACAAACCAAGGCAAGCAATAGAAATGGCCAGCACTGTAAATATAATAGCTATGGTACCGGTACGTTGCTCTGTGCGATAGTTGGAATCAAAGTCCTGATCCATAAAGGAGTAGCTAAACTGGCTTTGGGTCATGCCCTGCCATTTAGTTTTTATCTGGTCGATAAGGGCAGGTAAATTAGCGGTGCTCACCCTAACACTCAGGTTGCCGGTGTCTTCGTCCATTAAAAAAATCATCGGACTGATATTTTCCCGCAGCGAGTTGAAATTGAAATCTTTTACAACCCCTATGATATGATAAGGTTTGATATGATCCCTGTTGCCATCCATATTGCGGTACAGGGTTTTATTTATAGGATTGGCGAAGCCTAAAAATTTAGCAGCAGTTTCGTTGATCACCAAGCCCGATGAATCAGTTGGCATACTGGCAGAAAAGTCACGACCGGCAGATATCTTCATACCAAGGGTGCTGATATAATCAGCATCTATCCGCCAGCTTTGCGGAAACAAGGCCGTTTTTTGGTCAGATGCCGCTTCTTTGTAAAATATAGATGTTCCCCTGTTTTTTCCGGTTGGTAAATAACCTGTTAAAGTAGCGTTAACCACGCCTGGCAATTGCTTTATCTCATTTTTAAAAGATTTAGCGTGTCCGCCAAGCTCAAATGCGTTATCGATAACAAGCACCTGGTTACGATTATAACCCAGGTTTTTTGTTTGGATATAGTTGAGTTGGTTATAAATAACAATAGTACCTATAATGAGGAATATCGAAATGGAAAACTGGAAAACAACCAACACACTCCTGAGCCAGCTGCGTTTGAAGCCACCGGCCAGCTTACCGCTTAACACATTAATAGGCTGAAATGAAGAAAGGAAAAATGCGGGATATGATCCGGCAGCGAAACCTACCACCAACACAATAACCAGCAAAGCAGGCAGCAACCAGGTCAGAGTTTGTGGACCAACGATCAGTTCCTTCCCCGATACCTGGTTAAACAAGGGTAAAAGCAGTAACACTGCAAAAAACGCTATAACAGCTGCGGCCAGTGTCACCATTACCGATTCGGTTAAAAATTGTGCTATTAAATATTTACGCGGTGAGCCTAAAACCTTGCGTACGCCTACCTCGCGGGCCCTGTTGGCCGAACGGGCTGTAGAAAGGTTCATGAAATTGATACCGGCAATAAGCAGTATAAATATGGCAATGGCCGAAAATATATAAACATACTGTACCGAACTGTTGCTGCCTAATTCGCCGGTACGATTTGAGTGCAAATGGATCTCGGTCAATGGGGTAAGGTTAAGCCTGAAATAACTGCCGCTTTTCTCAAAATCCGCAATATTCACATGCAAAGCAGTTTGCATTTGTCCCTCGCTGTATTTTTTCAGTAAGGCGGATAATTTCTTCTCAAATAATTTGGAGTCAGTACCTGGTTTTAATACTACATAGGTGTTATAGTCGCTCCTTAACCATTCACCTGAACGACTATCGGGCCAGGTTATCATCGAGATAAAAAAATCGTAATGAAAGTGCGATTGCTTTGGCAAGTCCCCGATCACCCCGGTAACTTTTAATAACTGGTTGTTGTCAATAGCCAGCGTTTTACCTACCACATTGGTGCCATTAAAGTACTTTTTGGCAATAGATTCGGTGATAACAACGGTGTTAGGCTCTTTCAAAGCCGTTGCCGGATTGCCGTTGATCATCGGCAAGGTAAATACGTTAAATATCGATGGGTCGGCATAAACGTTACCATATTCCAGGATACTTTCATTCCCTTTTTTAACATGGAAACCTCCGGCAGCTTTAAGCCGGGTTGCTTCTTCCACTTCAGGCAAATCTGTTTTTAAAGCCTGCGCTAACGGAGGCATTGCAACGGCATACAATACGTTATTGTTGCCAAATTTCAAGTCTTCGTTAACGCGGTACGTGCGATTGGCTTTTTCATTATAACGATCATAGCTCAGTTCGTCGGCTACATAAAGTACAATCATGAGGCAGGTAGCAAGCCCAAGTGCAAGCCCCAGTATATTTATAACCGTAAACCCCACGTTTTTGCGCAGGGTACGGAAAGCTGTTTTAAGATAATTTCTAAACATAATTTATATCATTAAGTCATTGGGTCATTAAGTCATTGCTAATTTCGGCGCCCATCAAAGTACTCAATGACCTGATGACGCGAAGCAAATGACCTAATGACTAAAACTATTCATTTTTAAGGCTTTTAGCCGGGTTAGCATTTGCAGCCCTTACGGACTGTATGCTTACGGTTACAAAAGCAATGATGACAGCCAGGATACCTGCTACAGCAAAGATCCACCAGTTAATATCAACCCGGTAAGCAAAGCTTTGCAACCATTTACTCATGCCA
The DNA here is from genome assembly GCF_003675385.1 of Mucilaginibacter kameinonensis. GTDB lineage: Bacteria > Bacteroidota > Bacteroidia > Sphingobacteriales > Sphingobacteriaceae > Mucilaginibacter > Mucilaginibacter kameinonensis. The sequence goes on from NZ_RCWZ01000003.1 coordinate 16,807, forward strand.
TACCAAGCCAGCGGCGACGCTATCAGTGTGGCTATCAACACCAGTTTCATTAAATCTTTTGACAACAGGGTAACTATTGAGGTTACACTCGCGCCTAAAACTTTCCTGATGCCAATTTCCTTTACCCTTTGCTCGGCAGTAAAGGTTACCAGTCCGAATAAGCCGAGGCAGGCAATACTGATAGCGAGTATGGTGAATATGAGCAGGATGTTGCCCTGCTTTTGTTCTGATTGATATTGCCTGGCGAAGTTTTGATCAAGGAAATGGAATTCAACCTTGTTTTCTATATCAAACCTGCCATAGATCTTGCTGATGTAATCAAGCGTAGCGGGGATATTATTTTTGCCGATGCGGACATACATATTGTCCTCATCGTTAGCAGTAAATGGCAAATACAACATCATAGGCGCTACCTTGTGTTGTAGGGAATAGGTGTTAAAATCTTTAACTACACCTATTATTTTCCGGCTGATCACGTTGCCGTTATTGTCCAAACCTACCCTTACCGAACGCCCGACAGCATCCTTCCATCCCATCTCGTTAACCAGCGTTTGATTTACAATGATGGCTTCCTGCTTGTCTGTACTCATATCTTGAGAAAAATTGCGTCCTTTAGCCAGCTTTATCTGTAAGGTTGGAATAAAATCCTCATCGATTATAAGGTTCTCTACTACTTTTGACTCAGCATTGGCTTTTCCATCCGAACCGATGTTAAAATAATCTGAGCCTATATCATTATTACCTATCGGATTACCGGCAATACCTACAGCCTCAACAGCCGGGTTTTGCAACAGCTGACTTTTAATGGCGGCTATTTTTCCCCGGGCTGATTTATCGCTGATATGAAAAGTAAGCGTTTGGGCCTTGTTGAAACCCAGGTCCTTATTCATTACATAATGCAACTGCTTGTAAATCATGCACGAACCGGCTATCATAACAATGGTAATTACAAACTGAAATACCACTAATGACTTCCTGAACAATATAGTTGCAGCCTGGCTGCCCATCTGGCCTTTCATGGCCGCGATAGTCCGGAAACCGGATAAGAACAAAGCCGGATATAAACCGCTCAAAACACCGGTTACCAAAGCAAATAAGCTGAATATGATGACCGTTGTGCTGAAACCGAACTGCAACAGCAGCAAATTTTTCCCCGAAAGCTGATTAAAGTAAGGCAATAGAAATTGTACCATTACTGAGGCGATGAGCGCGGCTATCAGGGTAAACAAAACAGATTCGGCAAAGAACATTGTGATCAGTTGCTTTTTGCTTGAGCCGATAACCTTGCGTACACCAATTTCCTTTATGCGTATTGATGAACGTGCTGTGGTAAGGTTTACGTAATTGATAACGGCAATGGCCAATATCAGCAACGCCACCGCGCCAAATACATATACATAGGTGATATTGCCGTTGCTGCCCAACTCATAATCGAGATTCGAATTGAGGTGAATCGACGTTAACGGTTGCAGCTCCATACTGAACTGAACGGCACCAAGCGCACCTTTCAAGTATTTGTTAAAAAATGCGTTGGAGCCGACCTGGATCTTTTTAAAATCATCATGGTTTTTCAGCAATACGTAGGTGTAGATATGAGAATTAGCCCAGGTATCGGTATAACCCTCGGGCAGCGATCTCAAGGCATTGAAAGTAAACTGAGAATTTGCAGGCACATCATCAATAACCCCGGTAACTGTATTTGGGCTATTTTCAATGAGCACCGTTTTATCCTGGGCATCGGCGGCATTCCCAAACAGTTTTTCGGCAAGGGTTTTAGTAAGAACAATACTTTGTGGTTTGCTTAAAGCGGCGTTGGGATCGCCTGATAAAAAGTGATGGGTAAACAGGTTAAAGAAGCCTTTATCGGTAAACAACATCCCACCTTCGTTGATCTGTTTTTCACCATAGGTTATTTTGCCGCCACCTTCAGCATCAATGCGAATTGCATCTTCAACCTCTGGATAATCATTTTTTAAAGCAGGAGCATAAGGTGGTGATGTAACAGCTAAATTAAATTTCCCACCGTTCCAGGTACCATGTTGCACTACGCGAAAAATACGATCGGCCTTAAGGTTATAACGATCGTAACTCCATTCATCAACCACATAAAGGCTAATAAGCCAGAACGCTGCAATACCGGTAGCTAAGCCGAAGATATTGATAAACGAAAAAACCTTGTGTTTGATGAGGTTTCTCCAGGCTATTTTGATGTAATTACGTAACATAGGTAAACGGTTTATACATCTAAAATAGTAAAACCTGTACCAATTATTTAAATAACTAAAAATCAAATAGTTAAATAAAACCAATTAATTTAAAACCGTTCGGTAATGGAACACTTGCAGTACGGATGTGAACGATATTTTCGAGGTGAAAGGCTAAAGGTAAAAGGCTAAAGGCCACAAAGTCGAAATCCAATTATTTTGAAATCACCTTTTACCTTTAGCTTTTTATCTTTCCTCATTATTCAGAGCGTAAGCTCTCCACCGGATTCGCCAGCGCGGCTTTTATGGATTGAATGCTGATGGTAGCCAGGGCAATAAGCGTTGCACCACCGCCCGCCAGCAGGAATATCCAAACAGTCATATCTATTTTGTAAGCGAAATCCTGCAGCCATCTACTCATCGAATACCAGGCTATCGGTACCGCTATCAGGATAGAAATGATAATAAGCAAAACAAATTCACTGGCCAGTAAACGAATAATGCCGCCAACACTTGAGCCAAGTACCTTGCGGATACCGATCTCGCGGGTTTTAACCTGCGCCGAATAGGTTGCCAACCCGAACAAACCAAGACATGAGATCACAATTGCCAGGGCCGAAAATACATTGAACAATGAACCGGTATGTTCTTCACTGCGATATAAACGGCTAAAGTTTTCGTCAAGAAACGTATACTCCAGCGGGAAATCATTATTATACTGTTTCCAGGTATTTTGCACTGCCGCAATAGCTTTTTGCGCGTCGCCGCCGGTCGTTTTGATGAACATGCGGAAACACTGATCGGGTCGGTAACATAATACGGCAGGCTCAATCTTTTTGCGCATGGAAGCATAGTTGAAGTCTTTTACAACACCTATGATAGTTCCCCGCGTTCTCTGGATCCTGATACTTTTACCAATTGGATCTTTCAATCCCATTGCCGACGCTGCAGTTTCATTAATTATAAAGTGAGTGCTATCTGCAACCGCACCCGTAAATGCCGCCCCTTCCTTTATTTTAAGCTTAAAAAAACTGATGTAGTCCTGATCAACAAAAATGGGATGAAAAATAAGATTGGCTTTTGCAGGTTTGCCCTCCCAGTCATTGTCGCCCGTCCACCCATCAAAATCAACAATATTGCTACTACTTCGGGTAACAGCCAGCACTCCGGGCTGCTTTAGTAATTCGGCTTTGGCGGCGTCATAATGTAGTTTAATACCCTGCATACCAAACATCAACACATTTTCTTTATTGTAGCCAAGATCTCTGTTGCGGATATAGCTGAGTTGTTTTCCTATAACCAGTGTACCAATAATAAGCACTATCGAAACTGTGAACTGCAAAACAACCAGCACCCGGCGAAAGGCGGCGTTACCAATCCCGGTAGTAACCTTGCCCTTAAGGGCTTTCAATGGCTCAAACGATGATAACAGTAATGCCGGGTAAACACTTGAAGCTACAAGCGTACCAACAAGCGTTAATATGATATAAAGCCAAATCTGATAGCTATTTAAAGAAAGCTCCAGCTCTTTACCCGAAAATTGGTTATAAGCGGGCATCAGCGCATACATTAAAGTTATAGCAAAGGCCGTAGCAATAACAAACAACAATGTAGTTTCGACTATAAACTGAAAAAAAAGCTGCATTTTACCTGCGCCAATGATCTTACGCATACTAACCTCTTTGGCGCGCAACATAGAGCGGGCCGTTGAAAGGTTTACATAATTTATACACGCTATAACTAAGATCAGGATTGCAACAATAGCGAAGGTACGCACAGTTGACATGCCTCCATCACTGCCGTCAGCCTTATACAAATGCATTTTCAGGAAAGGCTGTGCAAGGTAAGGAACCGGCGCGTCATCTGGTTTGTTACGCTCATGGATTGCCCGCAGCTGTTTTTCTAATTTATGCAGATTGGTGCCGGGCTTGAGCAATAAATAAGTTTCAAAGCTAAAATTAACCCAGTCGGCATCCATTGTGCTGATACGACTGGTACCGTTATAACTGGTTCTATTTTTAACGTAGGCCTCATTATTAAAACGGCTCAAGGGCAAAAGTATATTATAACCTACACTTGAATTTGTTGGATAATCGGAAACTACACCGGTAACATTCAAAACATCATTACGGCCAAGCGTAATGGTTTTACCAATTGGGCTTCTATCTCCAAAATATTTCCTGGCAATCTTTTCAGTTATTACTATTGAATTGTTGTCTGAAAAAGGATGCTTAGCATCGCCTTGCAACAACGGAAAACTAAAAACATTGAAATATGATGGGTCGGTAAAGGCCACACCAGGTTCTTCAAAAATCTTATCCTTGTACCTGAATGATGCGCTGCCTATATCCATGATACGTGCACCATCTTTAACTTCGGGGATCTCATTTTTGGCAAACGTTGTAACCGGCGCTATAATTTCAGTAAATATCTGCTTACTTACATCAGTGCCGCCAACTATACCTATGCGGTACAGGTTTTCACTTTGCTTATTAAACCTGTCAAAACTCAATTCATCCTGCACCCAAAGCAGCATAAATAAACCTATTACAAGGCCAAAAGTTAAGCCTATCACATTAATGGCGGTGTAAAACTTATTGCTTACAATGTTGCGCCAGGCGGTTTTCAGATAGTTTCTTATCATGGTTCATTGGTTCACTTGTTCATTAGTTCATTGGTATCGGGATAAATTTAAAGCCCATCCAAATCGGCCTGCGTTTATTAATCACCCAATGAGCTAATGAACCACTTAACAATCTTATTCATTCTTCAAACTTTTAACAGGATTACTCAGTGCTGCTTTGATAGCTTGCCAGCTTACGGTGAGCAAGCAAACAACCATACTGATCCCAATAGTAGCGATAAATACCCAGGCGCTCATATCTGTACGATAGGTGTAGTGCTCCAGCCATTTGCTCATGTTGTACCAGCTTAGGGCCGAACCAATAACAAAAGATATAACCACGAGTATTAAAAACTCTTTCGACAGGTTAAACCACAAGCTGCTGATGCTGGCACCAAGTACCTTGCGAATGCTGATCTCTTTTTTGCGCTGCTCTGCCGAGAACGAGGCTAAGCCAAATAAACCTAAACAGGATATAATGATAGCCAACACCGTGAATGAACTCGACAGCGTACCTAATAACTTTTCATCATCAAACTTATCGGCAAAACTTTGATCAACAAACCTGTATTCAAAAGGGAATTCGGGATTATATTTTTTGTAGATCTTACCTATAGCTTCCAGGCTTTTTGATACTGGAGCATTTGGGTTTAAACGGATACCGATCTGATTTGCCCAGTTCTTATCAAAACCTATAATAGCCGGTTTCACCGGTTCATACGGTGATCCCCAAACAAAGTCCTTCACTATCCCTACTACCGTGCAATTACGTCCCTGCCATTTTACAATCTGTCCGAGTGGTTCTTTTAAACGCATTAGCTTAACAGCCGATTCATTCATGATGAGCGATAAAGAATCGGCCATGCGACCGGGAATATAATCGCGCCCCTTGACTAACTCAAGTTTGTAGGTTGAGATGAAATGGAACGACGTAACGATCTGATCAATTGGAATTTTGTCTTCTCCAGGCAATTGCCCGGGCCAGTTAATACCCCAGCTACTGCTATTGGCACTGGCTATGGAACCTGATACCTTTGTGGCATCAACAGCGGCACCGGAAGCGATTATATCATTTCTGAAACTATCAAACGATTTAACCATACCTTCTTCAAGGTCAATTTCAATCAATCCGTTCTGGGAATACCCTACCGGCCGGTTTTTAATATAGGTTATTTGTTTATAAATCAAAATGCTTGAAAGGATCAGACAGGTAGCAAATACAAACTGTACAACAACCAGCACCTGCCTTGAATGCAGTGTTTTTTTCCCGGTTTTATTCGTCCCTTTTAAAACCTTAACGGGTTTAAACGAGGATAAAAACAAAGCGGGGTAACTGCCGGCCAGCGCACCGGTTAACAGGGTTACCAAGATGGCAGCCACCCAGGCCCAGGCATTGGTAAATGGAATGATCAGTTGCTTATTAATTACTTCGTTAAAATAACCGATGGTAGCCATCATAATTAAAACAGCTACGATGAACGATAGAAATGCAGTAAGTACCGATTCGCCTAAAAACTGTTGAATAATAGCTATCCTGCGCGCACCTACTACCTTTCGGATCCCAACTTCGCGCGAGCGGCGCTCCGAACGGGCGGTTGAGAGGTTCATGAAATTGATACAGGCAATCAATAATATACCTATCGCTAAAAACAGGAACAAGCGTACATACTCGATTGCTCCACCTGTATTTACGCCGTTTTTAAACTGCCCGTACAAATGACCTTTTGCAAAAGGATACAAAAACAATTGGTTCTCCTTGTTATTAGGATCGTACCGTTCAACCACCTTATTGATCTTTTTGTTGAGCTTATCTAAATCGACACCCGGTTTCAGCAGTACATATGTCTGGAACGAGTAATTGCCCCAGCCCGACTGCCTTACCCATTGATTATCGGCTTCATACTTTTTCCACGATTCAAAGGCTTTAAACCGGAAACGTGAGTTTTTAGGCAGATCTTTAAAGATCCCGGTTACTTTTAAAGGTGTTTTAGCGTTAACCTTAACGGTTTGTCCCATCGGGTCTGCATCGCCGAAAATTGATTTGGCTGCCGATTCGGACAAGATAATCGACGATGGATCTTTGAAAACATCGTTTTTATTACCTTTTACAAATTGCACCGTGAACATACTCAAGAATGACTCATCGGCCACTAACGTGTTTATTTTAAGCGGCTTGTTATTATAATTAAACAATTGGTCGCCTCCCCAGGTTGAACGCGCAACGGATTCTATCTCGGGGTAATCTTTTTGCAGCGCGGCTGCGGCCGGTACCGGGGTCGAACCGTTAGTATATATTTCGCCGTTAGAGGGCTGGTTACGCAAAACAGAATATAACCTGTCCTTATTTTCATGGAACCCATCATACGTAAATTCGTTGTAAACATAAAGCAGCAGCATAAAGCTCACCGCCATACCAACACCTAAACCACCAATGTTTATGGCCGAATACAGCTTGTTTTTAATTAAGCTTCGCCATGCGATTTTTAAATAGTTCTTAAACATATCTTATTTCATTAGTCATTTCGTCATTAAGTCATTGTTTATCGCTTGCATAATCGGCCATTCAAAACGCCCCAATGACACGAAACAAATTATACAATGGCTCTTTATTATTCACTCCTCAAGCTCTCTACGGGATTAGCTAAAGCCGCTTTAATTGCCTGAAAGCTTACTGTGGCAAATGCTATAACCAGCGCTGCTGTACCGGCTAACGCAAAAATCCACCAGGTTATCTCTATACGATAGGCAAAATTCTGAAGCCATTTGTTCATAGCGAACCATGCCAATGGAAATGCAATTAAGGATGAAAGCATGACCAGTTTCAAAAACTCCGCAGACAGCATATTTACAATCCCGGTTACAGAAGCTCCAAATACCTTGCGGATACCGATCTCGCGTGTACGCTGTATAGTGCTATATGATGCTAAACCAAACAGCCCCATACATGAAATAAGTATTGCCAGCACAGCAAAATACATAACCAGGTTACCAAAATTTACCTGCGCGGCATATTGCGCATTGAAAGCTTCGTCAACAAACCTATAATTGAAAGGACGTTCCGGCACAAGGGATTTCCACCGCTTTTGAATAGCATCTATTGTCGCAGGAATATTTTTTGATCCTATTTTGAGTGTAAGCACCTTGTTAAAATCCGGGTCATTACTGATACTTAAGGGATTTACTGGTTCCTGCAACGATTGAAAATGAAAATCCTTCAAAACCCCTATAATTTTACCATTCTTTCCCCATTGTTTTATTTTACGACCAACAGCGTCGGCCGGTGTTGTAAACCCAAGACTTTTTGCAGCCGCTTCGTTAATCAGGAAGGCCCTGGAGGTATCGGTACCAAAAGCTTTTGAAAATATTCTGCCTGCGGCCAGTTTCATTTCAAACTGAGGTATAAAGTCACTATCAACGTAATATGCATCAATAAGCATTTGTTGCATGCTGCCTGCTTTATTCTCCATTTCAGTTTCACTGTTACCATTACCAAACCCCGGTAAACTTCTTGACGCTGCCGCCGAGATAACATTCGGTATTTTTTTCAACTCCTGTTTTATCACCGGAAGCCGGCGTTGCACCGCCGTATCAGAAAAAAAGTCGATAGTGAGCATTTGATCTTTCTGAAAACCAAGCGGCTGGCTACGCATGTAATTTAATTGTGTGTAAACCACAATGGTGCCTACTATTAACACAATAGATATTGAAAACTGTACAACCACAAGCGAACGGCGCAACAAAGCTCCTTTGCCCGATTTGCTGAACCTGCCTTTTAATGTAGTAACCGGTTTATATCCTGATAGCACAAAAGCCGGATATAGACCGGCAATAAACCCTATAAAGCAGGATAATATAAAAAGATGAAACACATAAGCATGGGTAAAAATGGTTGTATTGGTAACCTTGCCAGATACCTGGTTGTAAAGCGGCAGCAACGAATTACTCAACAAAATGGCCAATAAAAAAGCGATAAGGCATATGATCACCGACTCGCTCAAAAACTGGCCGATCAATTGTTTTCTCGCAGCGCCGATAACCTTACGGATACCAACTTCTTTTGCACGCTCGGTAGCCCGTGCTGTGGTTAAATTAATAAAGTTTATACAGGCTATCAGCAGGATGAATAGAGCTATAGCCGAAAAAATACGGATATTATGCAGGTCGCCCCACTCTGGGCCTCCTCTTACCGTATCCATGTATACATCTTTTAAGGGTATAAGGTGGTAGTCATAATTTGTCCCTTCTTTCCTATCGGCCTCGGTGTAATGCCTATTTGCAAAAGCCGGCAATTGCGTTTCCAAACTTTTAAAATCGTATCCTTTGGGTAGTACAATATAAGTATACCCCCGGATCCTCGCCCAGTTTGCCGGCCCGGAAGGAAATAACTTTAAAGACGTGGCATAAGAAACGGCGATATCAAATTTAAAATGAGAGTTGGTTGGTATATCCTTTATTACCGCTGTTACCGTTACCGGATATTTGCTATCAAGCGTTAATGTTTTCCCAATCGGATCACTATCGCCAAAATATTTTTTTTCCATGGATTGTGTTATCACAACCGTAAAGGGCGCTTCAAATCCCTTTTTTATATCACCTTTTATAACAGGGAATGTAAACACCGAAAACAGTGAAGGATCCGTATACACGGCATTTTCTTCCTGAAACTTTACAGCGCCATTTTGTACTAAAAACCTCGCACCCGATATGCGGGCACTTTCTTTAACCTGAGGATAGTCTTGCTGCAATGACGGGCCTATCTGTTCAAACGCTGATGAAGTGGTAATTACAGGAATATTGGGACGCTTTACATCAACAGCGACACGATAGATCTGATCAATTTTTTCGTTAAACGTATCGTAGCTCAGCTCAAATTTTATATTTATATAGATAAGAAAACAGGCCGTTAAACCTATTGCCAGCCCGATGATATTGATCATCGAATACCCTTTATGCCGCCAAAGGCTTCTGTACGCAATTTTGAAATAGTTTCTTATCATGGTATGGCGTTCATTATTTCAATTGTTCATTAGTTCATTGGTTTGCATGGCTCAACTACAAACTGCCCACTGCTACTGCAAACTGAATCACTCGTCCCTCAAACTCTTTATCGGGTTTATCATGGCGGCTTTTATGGCCTGGTATGATATGGTAACGGCTGCTATAATAAATGACGACACTATCGCCACCATAAATATCCCGGGCCCTATATTGATATGATATGCAAAATTTTGCAACCAGCTATGCATTACATAATAACCAAGCGGTGCCGCTACGGCGAACGCTATTGCTATCAGGTAAATAAACTCTTTGGTAAACAGGGCCACAATACTTGAAACTGGTGCCCCTAATACTTTACGTATACCAACCTCCTTGGTACGTTGTGACGCAGCGAAGGCTATCAAACCATATAGACCCAAACAACCTATAAAAATTGCGATGTATGAGAAAAGTTGAAATGCCACATATACTTTTTGCTCCTGCTTATAAAAATTAGCTATGTGTTCATCAACAAACTGAAACTGGAAAATATTATCGGGATACAGTGCCGACCATTTTTTGCCAATGTAACTGATAGTTTCACTCATGTTGGCCGGCTGCATTTTTATACTCGCCATGTAAAATCTGTCGGGGTTATATTCCAACACGCATGAGCGGCGTTTTTTATGTTTCGACTCGCTTTGAAAATCCTTCACAACGCCGACGATGATTGCTTTTTGATCGCCATTAATCGTTATGTGTTTATTTATAGCCAGTTGAGGATTTTGGATACCCAATTTTTGCATCATCGTTTCGTTGATAACAACTTTATGAACCGTATCCTTTTCGTTCTTTTTCCAGATCTTTTGCCCGGCCAACATTTGCAGGCCGAACATATCTGTAAACTTTTCATCTATGGCTTTATACTCGGTAACATCATCTTTAGGGAATCCCAGCTCTACAGATGAAAAGCTGGTAAAGTTGCTGTTGAAGGCCGGCGCACCTGATGAAAAACTAACCTCTTTTATACCGGGGTAACCAACCAGTTGCTGATTTAACACATCCCGCTTTTTCATATCGGGTAGTCCTACAGATACTACGGCTTCCTTATCAAAACCAAGATCCTGATTTTTAAAAAAGTCCATCTGCCGGGCTACAATCAATGTGCCTATGATCATGATCTGCGATATAGCAAACTGACCTATCACAAGGCCCTTGCGCAAAGTAAGTCTCCCGCTGCCACCCGCGTTCTTATTCTTAAAACTATCAACCGGCTGAAATGCCGACTGCACAAAAGATGGATATAAACCCGCAAGCAGGATCACAGCTAAGGTAATGGCAGCTATCCAACCTATCACGGTAGGTTGCGTCAATTGTGAAGCATCAACATTGATAGACATCCATGCGGCCGCTTTTGACAGGAACAAAGCGCATAACCCAACGCCCAGCAATACGGAAAACAAAACCAACACAGTAGTTTCGCCCAAAAACTGCTTAATAAGCTGCGGGCGACTTGCCCCCAGCACTTTACGCATACCTACCTCTTTAGCACGTTTGATAGCTTGGGCTGTAGCAAGGTTGATAAAATTGATACATGCTGTAATAATGATGAGCAACGCCACGCCTATTAATGCGTAGTATGTATCTTTCGAAGTCGGTGTAATGATGTTGTTGATATAACGCTGATCAAAGTGAATATCCTTCAAAGGCTGAAAAGGTAAAACAGCCGCTTTTGCTATATCAGCTCCCCAATTCTTTTTGATAAAGGCTGGCATTTTGCTATTCAATTGTTGGATGGAATAGTTTTTTGGCAAAACAATATAAGCATAGCTACCTCCGGGAATAGCCCAAAAGTTGCTCATCATCCCTTTTAAGTTATTTTCGATACTGCTTAATGAAATCAAGAACGAGAATGGTACACTGGTATTTGACGGCAGATCTTTAATGATGCCTGTTACCTTTGCATCCAGCCGATTTTCAAAGTTGATCAGTTTGCCGACAGCGTTGCTACTGCCAAAATATTTTTTAGCGATACTCTCGGTGAGCACAACACTATTTGGCTCTTTAAGGGCTGTATTAGGATCGCCGGAAAGCCATTGGTAATCAAACACCTTATCAATTTGATTATCCCCAAAAGCTACATTATGCTCATTATACCGATTTTCGCCAATCTTAATCATGGCATCACCCTGGTAAAAGAACTGCGTAGCCTGTTCCAGTTCCGGAAAATCTATCCTCATGGCCGGTATTATCGCCAGTGATACATTAGAATTAAAGTCAAGCGCGTGAAGGGTTACCCTGTAAGTTCGGTCGGCCTTGCTGTTGTAACTATCATACCCAAGCTCATTCCTCACAATCAGGAAAATCACAAGGCAGGCGGCTACACCCAACGTAAGCCCGAAAATATTCAGGAAAGCGTAACTCAGGTTACGACGGATATTCCTGAAAGCAATAACTACATAACTTTTTAACATGACGATTCATTTTAAATCATTTGGTCATTAAGTAATTTTACCCTGTGTTTTAATCCAGTATTCGCAATCATTAAAAATGACATAATGACGCAAAACAAATGACTCAATGACTATATTATTCGGAACGTAGACTCTTAACCGGATTATCCAAAGCCGCTTTAATCGACTGAAAGCTGACTGTTATAAAAGCAATCACTATTGCCATTGCACCAGCTCCGGCAATAACCCACCACTGTATGTTTATCCTGTAGGCGAACCCTTGCAGCCACTTATTCATAAAATAATAAGCTATAGGTGATGCAATTACAAAGGCAATGAAAACCAGTATTAAAAACTCTTTCGATAACAAAGTGGTGATATTGGCAACTGAAGCACCAAGCACTTTACGAATCCCAATCTCCTTTTTACGCCTCAATACTACAAAGGCAGCAAGACTTAACAAACCAAGGCACGAAATAAGCATAGCCAAGCCGCCAATGATGGCAATCATGCTTCCGGCCTGTCTTTCGGAATGATATACTTCGTTAAAATGATCATCAATAAACTGATATTCAAAAGTATTATCGCCACTTATAGCAATAAACACTTGCTGTATATCCTTTAATGTTTGGCTAACATTGGTACCCGAAACTTTAACGTATAAATTAGTTTGCCAATAAGGTATATAATCCATGCTACCAATAATAAGAGGCTCGATGGTTTTATGTAAACTACTGTAATTGAAATCCTTTACAACGCCAATAATCCTGCCGGGAGGTAACGAAGTTATGTTGATAGGCTTACCAACAGGATTGGGGTAACCTATTTGCTTTGCCAGGGTTTCGTTGATAATATATTCATTTTGCTGACCCTTACTAAAGGCTTGACCGGCCACGATCTTCATGTCAAAAAAACTGATATAATTTATACCAGCATTCTCCATGTTTACGGTGATCTTTTTCGCCTCGCCGTTTGGTGCAATAAAGTCGATGCCAAATATTGAACCATTGCCGCCCAACTCCATAAAGCCATTGGTGATATCTTTAACTCCTTTTACTTTAGCAATCTCTGCTTTAAGTACCTGCATTTTTTTTGCCAGCTGCAAATCCATTGGCAATTTTATAACCTGATTATAAGAATAGCCAAGATCGCGTTGCTGCATATATTTTAGCTGCTTAAGTATCACCATTAAACTGATCATGAATATAACGGCTATTGCAAACTGACCGGTAACCAGGATATTGCGCAATGATGATTTTGAACCACCCAATAACACCTTTGTTTTTAAAGCTTCACCGGTGTTAGCTCTTGAGATAAACCAGGCCGGATAGATACCGGCCAGTAATGTAGTTCCTATCAGTATACCTGCAAAAACAACAAACATAGTGCCCTGATAAATACTTTCTGAAGTAAGCTCTCTGTCAAGTAGTTTATTTAACAATGGCAAGAAGATAGTGATAAGCAACAGTGCTGATATCAGTGATAATGATACCGAAAAGAAGGTTTCGATAAGTACCTGGAAAACTACATGAAAACGCCTTGCGCCTACAATTTTTTTGATGGCCACTTCTTTGCCACGGTATCCCGCAATGGCTGTAGTAAGATTAACAAAGTTTACACAAGCAATTAAAAAAACGGCAATGGCTATTACAATAAATATATTCAGGTATTTACCATCAATCTTTTTATAGTTGAGCTGATCATAGCTAATATTGACAGAGCCGGTATGGATACGGTTTAAAGGTTGTAAAGTGAAATCAATAAATTTGCTTTTGGAATGAATAGTTTTTGTCAGCCTGTTTTCAAGTAAGCCTATATTTTTGTTATTGGATATTTTCAAATACGTTGCCCCCATTAAAACATTATAATTTGTACCCAAAAAGCTACTTAAAAACTCTTTAGGGAAGGGCACCATTGCCTCAATCTGCAAATGGGAGTTTTTAGGCATATCGGCAATTACATTGCTTACTGTAAAATTAGTTACTGATGTATCAGCAGTATGTAATTGAATAGTTTTATTCAATGCAGGGCTATTGCCAAAAAGCTTATGCGCAAGACTTGCGGTAAGCACAATTGTATTTTGATCGCGGGTAAACTTATTTCTTTCACCCTCAATCATAACCGGGTTAAACATGCTGGCAAAGGTGGTATCGGTACAAGCCAGCTTATCGGCTTTTATTTTTTTACCCTGGTACTCCATAGTCACCGATGGATAAACAAGTGGAACTGCGGGAAAAACGCGTGTGTAGCTATCTATTTCATTATTATTAGCCTTCAGAAACGGCGCAACAGGCGGCCCAACAATTGCAGCTGTGGATGGTGCAGTGCCATCGTAATGCATATATTCAGTAAGACGATAAATCTTATCCGCATTCGGTACAAAGTTATCAAAGCTTCTTTCGTTACTAACAAACAAACCAATTAGTACACAGGCGGCGATGCCAACAGCAAGACCCAAAATGTTTACAAAAGCGTAGGCTTTGTTTTTGAGTAAATTTCGATAAGCCGTTTTTAAATAAATTTTAAGCATCCTGTGTTACTGATTAATTGGTATAAATTTCCTCCTACTGTTGCTACATCTCTATCAACATTTATTCTGATCTTAAACTCTTAACGGGGTTAGCCAACGCCGCTTTTACAGCCTGGAAACTGATGGTTGCAAAAGCTATAATAATAGCTCCCCCACCGGCTACAGCAATAAGCCACCAATTAATTTCGGCACGGTAAGCATAATCCATCAGCCACTTATTCATGGCATACCACGCTATAGGCGAAGCAATTACGATAGCCAGAAGAACCAACAACAGGAAATCCCGTGATAACATGGTAGTGATATTACCAACACTGGCGCCCAACACCTTGCGGATGCCGATTTCTTTAACTTTAATTTGCGCGGTATAAGTAGCCAAACCAAAAAGGCCTAGGCATGAAATAAATATGGCTATCCCGGCGAACACGTTGAACAATGTACTGGTGTGCTGCTCGGATCTGTACATTTCGTTGTAAGCGTCATCCAAAAAGCTATACTCGTACGGGAAATTGGCATTATACTGCTTCCAGTATTTCTCGACCAGTTTGATAGCCGTAGGCGCGTCTTTACCGGTAGTTTTTACGAACATTTGCCATGAGCTCGGCCTGTAGGAGAATATTGCAGGTTCGATGGTTTGTTTTAACGAAGCGAAATGGAAATCTTTTACAACCCCAATAATTGTTCCGTCAACGTTATGAAGTTTAAAGCGTTTGCCAATGGGATCTTTAATCCCTGCAAGTTTTACAGCAGTTTCGTTAAGGATATAGTGCGCCGAATCTGCCTTTACACCGGTAAAGCCTGTGCCTGCCGCAAACTTTAGCTTGAACATACCGATGAAATCCTTATCCATATCAAAAGGACTGATTAGCAGGCTTACGTCAGATGCCTTACCATCCCAATCAGTATCGCTGGTACTTCCGTTCCCAATTATCACACTGGTATTACCTGTGCTTATGCCTTTTATTTCGGTATGGCTTAACAATTCGGCCTTAATAGCTTCGTAATGATCTTGCATGGCCCGCATAGGCAGTGAAAACACATGCTCTTTATCGTAACCCAATTGTATGGAGTGAATGTATTGAAGCTGTTTATTGATGATCAATGTACCGATGATCAACCCGACAGAAAACGCGAACTGGCATACCACCAGGATCTTCCTGAAAGTGGCGTTCCCTGCACCGGCTACCTTTCCCTTAAGCGCGTTTATAGGTTTAAAAGATGAAAGCAATAATGCCGGATATATACTTGATGCAACAAGCGTTGCTATAATAGTCAAAACAATAACCTGCCATACGTTGGCATTAAACAGGTCGAAGTGCATTTGTTTGCCCGAAATGCTATTATATACAGGCATTACAGCATAAATAAGCGAGAAAGCCAGCACCAGGGCTATTGAGAAACACAACACGGTTTCGATAATGAACTGCATAAACAGCTGGCTCCTTTCGGCGCCGATGATCTTGCGCACGCTCACTTCTTTTGAACGAAGCATGGAGCGGGCAGTTGAAAGATTGATGTAATTGATGCAGGCAATGAGCAATATCAGCACTGCAACAATCGAAAATATTTTAACTATTTGTATCCCTGCAGATGTACCATCGGGGTTATACAAGTGAATATCTTTTAAAGCTTGTAATTGAAAAACACCATCGGTAGGTTTTATACCTGGCTGGTTTTTCATGTGGATCTCGGTAAGTTTATCACCAACTGCCTTGACAGAAGCATCTGGCCTCACCTGCAAAAAGGTAGTAGTATAGTAGTTGCCCCAATCCTGATCCATTGATTTCCAGAAATCCTTACCGGTGTATTGTTTCTTTTTTACATTCATGGAGAATAAGATATCGCCACCAATACTTGAGTTGGCCGGAAAATCTGCCAATACGCCCGAAACTGTATATGGATCCTTACTATCGCCGGTGAGTATTTTGCCTATTGGATCTTCATTACCAAAATAACGTTTAGCGGTACTTTCGGTAATAACTATTGACTGATCGTTAGGGAAAGGTGTTTTAACATTCCCTTTCAATAATTTAAAATCGAACATAGTAAAAAAGGCATCATCAACATATGAAGCCTTGCCGAAATCTTCTTTCAGCAGCTTGTCTTTATACCTGAAAACCGAATAATCATAGGAAGTTACAACCCTCACTGCGCTTACCACGCCCGGCACTTCTTTTAATGCGAAGGCTGCTACCGGCCCCGGCACACCTCCCCAAACCTGTTTACTTGCACCTGTACCGATAGAGGCGTTTACCTTAAATATACTATCGCCTCTGGAGTGGAAACGATCATAACTCAACTCGTCCTGTACCCAAATTAAAATAAGCATGCCAACGGCCAGGCCAATGGTGAGGCCAACAATGTTTAAGGCACTGTAAAACTTAGTGTTAATTAAGTTTCGCCATGCGGTTTTCAGGTAGTTTTTAAACATAGGAGTATCGGTTTAATAGCAAAAACACTCCAAATGCCCTTCTCCGCAAATGCGGAGAAGGGCAGCAGAGGCAATTATTAACTTATTATAAACTGATTTCGGGGGCGGTGGTCTAAGTCCGGAGTCGAAAGTTTTAAGTCGGAAGTTCTTTTCCTACCATAAACTATAAACCATAAACTCAAATAAACTACACCATGATATTTTCCATAACGGTTTGTCCGTCAAGCAGGCGTATAATACGGTGACTGTAACGGGCATCATGCTCAGAGTGGGTAACCATGATAATGGTGGTTCCCTGTTCGTTCAAATCGGTAAGCAGCTCCATCACATCGTTACCGTTACTGCTGTCCAGGTTACCGGTGGGCTCATCCGCAAGGATCAGTTTTGGTTTGTTAACAACCGCACGGGCTATAGCCACACGCTGTTGCTGACCACCTGATAACTGTTGCGGATAGTGGTTACGACGGTGCATGATCTGCATTTTGTCTAACACCTCTTCTACCCTTTTAACACGCTCAGAAGCAGCTACACCAGTGTAAATCAAGGGAAGTTCAACGTTTTCAAATACTGTAAGCTCGTCAATAAGGTTGAAGCTCTGGAACACGAAGCCGATGTTATGCTTGCGCAGATCGGCACGTTTACGCTCGTTAAAATGAGCTACCTCAATTTCGTTAAAAACGTAGCTGCCGGCATCCGGATCATCAAGCATACCCAGGATGTTAAGCAAAGTTGACTTACCACAGCCTGACGGGCCCATGATGGCCACAAACTCGCCTGTTGCTACTTCCATCGATAACTTGTTTAACGCGATGGTCTCTACCTCTTCGGTACGGTAGAATTTCTCAAGATTGGAAATTTTTATCATTGGTGCCTCCGTTATTCATGCCACCTGTATGGCGGCCTGATCTTATTTTTTGTTTATCTTAATTTATTAATTAGTTCGGTTTATATTATAATGACGCTTGAACAGAGCCCGGCGTTGCAGCCGGGTTAAGTTATTTTTTCAGCACAAGCTCCTGAATATCACCATACGTTTCATAGCTTGAAGTAATAACCTTATCGCCCGGATTTAAGCCTTCTGTTACCACGAAATAATCAGGGCTCTGGCGTCCAAGCTGGATATTCACCTTGTAGGCTTTTGTACCATCTTCACTTACCTTAAAGATCCAGTTACCACCGGTTTGCTGGAAGAAACCGCCTTTAGGTACAAGCACAGCCTGCATCTGATCGCTCAGCGCCAACCTAACCTGTAGGGTTTGTCCTTTACGGATGCCAGTTGGTACTTTACCTACAAACTGCATATCAACCTGGAAACTACCTGTAGCTTTTACCTGGGTATATACCTTTTTAATAACCAGGTTATAGGTTTGTTCGGCAAACTGGAAATCGCCTTTCAGCCCGGCATAGATGCGAGACAGGTAATGTTCGTCAATATCAACCCTAACTTTAAAGCCCGATTGTACGTCTATCTGACCAAGGTGCTCACCTTTGTTTTTGCTCTGCCCTACTTCGGCATCCATTGAAGTTAATTGACCATCGGTAGGTGCCACCAATACTAAACCGGCCACTTTTTTGCGCATCAGTTCAAGCGTGGTTTTCATGTGGGCATATTGCTCCTGCGATTGTGAAGCCTGTTGCTTAACCAACGCTGTATCCTGCGAAAGGATCTGTTTAGCCAGTTTATAACGGTTCAACTGGTAATCATAAGTATTTTTTGCTGACTGATATTCCTGCTGACCGATAGCCTTTTGATCATAAAGGTGTTTGTCAAGTTTATAGATCCTTTCGGCTTCTTTAAAAGCATTCTCTACATCGGCCATTGTATTTAGCTTGCTGATGGTATTTTGCTGGGCGTTATTGTGCGAGATCTGCATCTGAGTTTGCTCGGCGTAAACCGCAGTTTCCTGGTTAGCTAAGGTAAGCTCAAGATCGGTGTTAGACATTCTTAATATCCGGTCGCCTTTTTTAAGGTTGGCTCCGTCTTCAACATATTTTTCTTCCACAACACCACCTTCTGACGCGTCAAGAAATATGGTGGTCAGCGGCATAACTACACCATTAACCGGTATAAACTCCTGGAAAGGGCCTTTAGTAATAGTACTTATAGTTAAGCGTTCAGTATCAACATCAAGCTTACTTTTACCAGATGTAAGATAAATACTGCCGCCAATTAGTAAAATAATGCCTGTAATACCTGCAATGGTAAGTATCTTCTTGCTATTCCAGGTCTTTTTCTCAATTTTTCTGTCCACTGTATTTTTATAATATTTTGAAATGTTATAACAAAAAGATATGCCACAAATTAAAATACTGTTTTTCAACCATTTAAACACAAAACACAGTATTTAAGCGTACGCTTCTGTTACATCAGGTGTACGGTATTGATACAGTGTTTTTTCATATAATAATAGCCCGTTATATACAAATACAGATTAGCACTTCATTGTGAAGCATTTATATGAGATACTGTATAAAATGCGGGTATTTAGCATAAAAATTGTAACAGATGATACCATTAGCGAGTCTTTGATTTATCGTTCATATGAGATGGTTTGTTAGCGTATAGTTCATGGTTCATAGTAACAATGCTAAAAGTTTATTCAGGTAGTTTCGATAATGAGATACAATTTAATTTAAATTTATAACTTTTATTAAATTGACACCTTAATAACTATATGTTATTATTTTGAGGCACCATAAACAAACATCTACGAACTATTAACCAAAAATAAATGATACTTAAAAAAGCTACCGTTTTAATTGTTGACGACGATCCGGACGTACTTACCGCGGTTAAACTTTTGCTTAAACCCGAAGCCCGGGAAATCATCACCGAAAAGAATCCGGAAAACCTTAACTGGCTGCTGCAACGTAACGAGGTTGACCTGATTTTGCTTGATATGAACTTTAACAGCGCCATTAACACCGGTAACGAGGGGTTATACTGGCTGCGTAAGGTAAAAGAATGGAAGCCTGATGTTTGCGTGATTATGATAACAGCTTATGGCGATATTGATCTGGCTGTACGTTCGCTTAAAGAAGGCGCTAATGACTTTGTGGTAAAACCATGGCATAACGAAAAGCTGATAAATACCATTAAAGACCTGCTTGATAAAAAAGAAGGCGGCGCGAAAACAACCAAAACCCCGGTTAAAAGTACAGCGGGTGACACCTCGATTCTTGGCGAATCGGATGTGATGCAGGATATTTTTTATAAGGTTAATAAGATAGCCCCCACCGATGCCAATATCCTGATCCTTGGAGAGAATGGTACGGGTAAAGACCTGATGGCGAAAGCTATCCATGAACGTTCGCTTCGCGCCGATAAACCTTTTGTTAAGGTAGATGTGGGCGCTTTGACAGATACCCTGTTTGAAAGCGAATTATTCGGCCATAAAAAGGGAGCTTTTACCGATGCCCGTGAAGACCGTATGGGCCGTTTTGAGGAAGCTCAGGGTGGTACTCTGTTTTTGGATGAGATTGGTAACATCAGCCTGCAACAGCAAGCTAAGCTGCTTACCATTTTGCAAAACCGTCAGGTAACCCGCCTCGGGACCAACAAGCCTGTTGATGTGGATATCAGGCTGATCTGTGCTACCAACGTACCGCTGAGCGAACTTGCCAACGAAAACAAATTCCGTAAGGATTTGATATATCGAATCAATACCGTAGAGATCAATATGCCAGCGTTGCGCCGCCGAAATGAAGATATTGTGATCCTGGCACGCCATTTTGCAAAATTGTACGCCAGCAAATACCTCAAACCGTCAATGGATTTTGATGCGGCGGCTATTAACAAGCTTAAGTCATACAATTTCCCTGGCAATGTGCGTGAGTTGCAATATACCATTGAACGTGCCGTGATTATGGCTGATGATAGTACCTTGAGGCCTGATGATCTGATCTTTTCGATATTGGAAACATCTACAGAAAGCGTGGTTGACGCTGACAACATTCCGCTGAGTGCGCTGGAAAAGAACGCTATATTGCGTGTGATTGAGAAGCATAACGGCAACATTACCCGTGCCGCTAAAGAGCTTGGCCTTACCCGCACCGCCTTATACCGAAGATTAAGCAAATATGATATTTAACCGTTACGAATGGCGGCTTTTGCTGCGTGTATTTCTATTACTGCTTGTACTTACTGTTACGGCCTTTGTTATTGTAAACCTTGGCCAGCTGTTGTATCTCGTGATCCTGCTGCCATTGGTTGCCTACTCGGTTGTAGACATGATCCGTTTTCAGAAAAAAGCGCAGGACGAGGTAAATCAATTTGTAGAATCTATCCATTACCGCGATTTTTCCCGCCATTTTGACGTACGTAAAGCGCCTAATGAGCTTAAGCCCCTGCGTAAAGGTTTTAACGATATCAACACCACATTTAAACTCATAAGCCGCGAACGCGAAACACAATACCATTATTTGCAAAAGATCCTTGAACTCGTTGATACCGGTATTTTATCATACGAAGAAGAAACCGGCGAAACCGGCTGGATCAATGAGGCTTTTAAAACCATTATTGGCGTACCTTATTTAAAAACAGTACACTCGCTCGAGAAACGAGAGCCGTCATTATATGCCGAGCTCATCAAACTTAAACCCGGCGACAGCAAGATCATCACCGTTACCCGCAACCAGCAGCAGGTTAAAATACTGGTAAATGCCAGCCTGATGCGCAGCGACGAGAAACTGTATAAACTCATAGCTTTTCAAAACGTAAACGAAGCTTTAGACGAAACCGAATCAAAAGCGTGGTCAAAGCTGCTGAACGTAATGACGCACGAGATTATGAACTCTGTTGCCCCCATCTCTTCTTTGGCCGATACGCTCAAGAACCGCCTGCAAAGCCCCGATATTACAGAAAGCCTGCCACACAGCGACCTGGAAGATATCGAACTTGGTATCGACACCATCAAACGCCGCAGCGAAGGACTGCTTAAGTTTACCGAAAGCTACCGCAGCCTCAACAAGATCACCAAGCTTGATCTCAACAAGATCATGGTGCGTAACATTTTCGAGAACCTGAACAGTTTGATGACGCCTACGCTGGAGAAAAAGAAGATAGAACTGGAGATCATTCTTCGCGATCCTACACTTTCTATCGAAGCAGATATCAACCTGATTGAACAGGTAATGATCAACCTGCTCGTTAACGCCATTGAAGCGGTAAAAGACCGTGAAGAACCACGCATTACCCTCACTGCCGAAATTCAGGGCGGCAAAACCTTTGTGAAAGTTATTGATAACGGTTTAGGCATGCCGCCCGAATTGCTCGATAAGATCTTTATTCCTTTCTTTAGTACCCGTAAAACCGGTAGTGGTATTGGTTTAAGCCTGTGTAAACAGATTATGCTGTTGCATAAGGGCAATATCCAGGTACAATCAACCGAGGGTAAAGGATCAGCATTTATCCTCTCTTTTGTATAGCCGGACTTCCTGAATGGGGAGTTTGCCAAGCATACTATCTTTATGACTTTGCAAAAACTTACGAAGTTTTGGAAACTTCGTAAGTTTGGTTCAACAACATCTACTGCATGAACTATAAAGGCAATATCCTCGCGATTTCCGGGAGTTTAAGATCTGGCTCATCCAACCATAATATTTTGAGTTTTTTAGGCAGATTAGCTCCGGCTGATATACATTATTCCATATACGACAGATTAGCAAATATCCCTCCGTTTGATCCGGGACTGGATCATGAACACCCTTCTGAAGCGGTCGCTGAATTACGGGACTTGATGAGAAATGCGTCAGGCATTATTATTTGCACGCCTGAATATGCGTTTGGCGTTCCTGGTCAGCTAAAAAACATGTTGGATTGGATGGTTTCGAGCAGCTCGCTGGTTGATAAGCCGGTAGCTTTGGTTACGGCGTCATCGGTTGGCAGTCACGCACATGCCGCGTTGCTTCTGACACTCGGAGCGCTTTCTGCAAAAGTAGTTGACGGAGCTACTTTGCTTATTCAGTTTATCAGGAGTAAGATTGACGCGAGCGGAAATATTACAGATCTGGAAACCGAAAACGCGTTGCGGAATGTAATGGAAGTGTTTTGGGGAGAGATACAATGATGTAAACTACCATTGATAGTCCTCAGTATATTCACCATCTAATCTATAGTCTCTAAGCTTCTGTTTTTTCATAGTATCCATATCCAATTGCCAAATAGCTCCGCTCGCGGACCAAGGATCAATCAAAAGCTCCACCCTGGTATGGGACACTTGTCTAACTTTCTCTACCCAACACAGCTCGGGCCCATTTATTTCAAGTGCCCCAGTATCCTTTTTCCATAAAATGCACCAGATTCCTCCTGCTAAGCACCAGTCTCCAGTCTTGCTTATCAATCCAAAAGAAGGGTCACCAGGAAGATAGCCGATATATAAACTTTCATTTTTCTTTTTATCTACCAAATAAACTTCTTCATACTCATAACCAAGTAACAAATCCTCAGTTTCGTCAAGAATGCGCAGATTCATTTTCGATTGGATCATAATAGGTTACTCCACTCCCAATTCCCTCATCAACCTGCCCACAGTATCTTTCAACTCAGCAATCTCCTGTTCTGCTTTAGCCAAACGGGCTTCAAGGGCCGATGAGGATACACGACCGGTTGGTTCATCAGCAAAGTCATCATCGCTAAATTCAGGCGTACCGCCTAATAAATGAGCATATCTAACTTCTTTTTGGCCAGGACGCTTAGGTAATTGCACTACATATGGCATTTCTCCCCCGGCCAATCTATCTAATACCTCCTGTACCTCCTCTATCGAATCAAACTCGTACATACGGCCGCTGTTGGTATTCAGTTCACCAGGTGTTTGAGGTCCGCGAAGGATCAGCAGGCAAATCAGCGCTACTTCTGAAGGGATTACCGGGAAAACGATGGCAAAATTGTGTTTATACTTTATGTTGCGGATTGAGCCACCGGTTGCGGTTGAAATCAAACCACGTCTTTTCAATGAATTCAGGGCATTGATAACGGTATCGTCATCATAGTTAGTAACGGGCTTGCGTGACGTTTTCTGATTACAGGCAGCCACCAGGCCGTTAAGGGTCATGGGATAATAATCAGGCGTGGTTTTGGCTTTTTCCATTAAAGTACCAAGTACACGTAGCTCTTCTGCATCAAGTATGGGTAAAGTTTGCGGTGAATCCATGGCTAAATATAAGCAGGTTTTTATAGCGTCAAAAAAAATTGCTTATTTTCTGAATGCTAAAATCATTAGGATTAAAATAATAGCATCAAAATAGTTTACTTTGCACTTCTAATGTCTTTATTCATTACATCATTAAATTCGGGAAGTAATGGCAACTGCTATTACGTAGGGAACGATCAGGAGGCGATATTGGTTGATGTAGGCATTTCATGCCGCGAAACTGAAAAACGCATGGTTAGGCTTGGGCTATCCATGCAAAAGGTAAAAGCCATTTTTGTATCGCATGAACATTCAGATCATATCCGTGGTATCCCGGTACTGGCAAAAAAATACCAGTTACCAGTTTATATTACCCCCGGAACATTAATGCACCTCAACGGGGTTGATGACCGCCTGATTCATCATCTCAAGGGATTTGAAATTGTTAATATCGGAAGTCTGGAAGTAACGTCTTTTCCCAAAATACATGACGCGTCCGAGCCTCATAGTTTTATCGTGAGTTGCAACGATGTTAAAGTTGGTGTATTTACCGATCTTGGGATTGTGTGCGATCAGTTGATCCGCTATTTCAGCCAATGCCACGCAGCTTTCCTGGAAGCCAATTATGATGACGATATGCTGGATAAAGGAGGCTATCCTTATTATCTAAAACAGCGTATCCGTGGTGGAAAAGGCCATTTATCAAATAAACAGGCGCTGGGCTTATTTACAACACACCGCCCGCCGCACATGACCCACCTGCTGCTTTCACACCTCTCCAAAAACAATAACGACCCCAAACTGGTGGAAGACCTGTTTACCAACTGCGCCGATGGGATCAATATTATCGTGGCTTCAAGGCATGAGGAAACACCTGTGTACTACATTAGTAACTCGGTTGTGCAGCATGAACCATTAGGCCAGCTTGGCCTTAACTTTTAATTAGGCAACATCGTCGTTTGCCAAATCTTGCGAAAACATCGTACTCAGCATTTCATAAAGTTCAGGGTGCTTATGCTTTAGTTCGTTGGGCTTTTGAAAAAAGTATTCAGCAACAACCGCTAAAAATTCCGCCTCATTGGTGATAGCATAAGGATTAATATCCGAGCGGCCGGCTTCAATTTTGTGAATCTCCTGGTGGATCATTTTAAGCCAAGGCATCACATACTCATGGGCAAGCAAATTTTCAGGTACACCATCTGTAGCACCGTCAGATTTATCAAGCAGGTGTACAAACTCGTGGATAGCGGTATTTTCTTTCCCAGCAGATTTACTGAAACCTTTGGTTAAGGCGGCTCTCGACAAGATCATCTGCCCGTTCATATACCCGGATCCCACCATTCCTAAAATGCTCCGGTTTTCACCCTCAAACTGAAACTCATTATCAAAAGTATCGGGATACAGGATCACATTGGTGAGGTTACGGTATTTCCAATCGCCAAAGCCAAATATCGGGATCACGGCACTTGCCGCAATCATTACTTTATCAGCATCGCTTACGGTTGTGCCAATCCCTTCAATAGTTATATCCGATAAAAAACCGGTAACTTTCTGTTCAAACAGCGCTTTTTGGGTATTATCGAGGTGTTGATAATAAGGAATATGTTGTTCCAAAAGCAACTTATAATTAATCCCAGCAACGGGTACTTCATTCACTACTTTCTTTTTATTCAGAAAAAAGAAAACAGCCAGCGCAATTATGATAAGGACTATAACAGGGAACATTTATATATAGATTAAATTATAAAACAAGGTAAAACAGCAACATAAACAAGGCGGCTACGAGGGTATTTAAAAAGTTAACGGTATTGTTATTGATTAAACCTTTTCTTTCCAATATAGCCCCTAAAACGGAATCTATGAGATTACCAAGCGTCCCAGCTATTACTATCCAGATGAGTTTCACTGTCCACCCCATTCCTATCGCATAAACAGCAGCAATAACAACAGAACCAATTACGCCAATTAAAGTACCCTCAACACTTATCACCCCATCAAGTCCGCGTGTATCCGGTTTTAGGGTTATAATGTTAAAGAAACGTTTGCCGTAAACCATCCCCAATTCCGACGAAAGCGTATCTGCCGTTGCAGAAGCAAAACTGGCCGCCATCATCAATTGTAAAACAGGTGTATGTGCCGGTAATGCGAGGATTGTAATTCCGCACAACGCAGCAGTGCCGGCATTAGCTAAAACCTGTGCGGCGGTTCTTCCACCCTTTTCAGCGGCATTGATATCCTCTTTAGTTTTACTTTGTACCGACGTGGCTGCCGAGCCTAAAATGAAAAAAGTGGTCATCATGGCTAAGCCTGTAAAACCGGCTCCGGCAAAAACTAAAATAGCAACAACTGCACCTGTGAAAGCAGCTATAACTGTCAGTTTGCGGGCAGATATACTGTATACCATACCAGCTGCCAAAATCAGCGTTAACAAACCATAGCTTAACCACATAGTTTACCGAAAAGATATATTGCCGCTAAATTAAACTTTCAATTCATACTTTTGAGCACATGAAAGATATACTGGGCCAGGCCATACATGATCATCACCATAAATTAGCTAATCACAAGCTTTGGATCAATAATCAATATGGCCCGAAGGAAGAAATGCCAATTGATGTTTATTTCAGGGATGAGGACGATATGCCTGATATTGAATGGCTGGCAATGAACGAATGCCGCGGAAAAGTACTGGATATCGGCGCCGGAGCAGGCAGCCATGCTTTGGTATTACAAGCGCGCGGCTTTGATTGTGTTGCGCTTGACATATCACCTTTAGCCTGCGAAGTAATGAAAGAGCGGGGCGTAGCGAAAGTAGTTAAAGGAGACATTTTTGTTTATGACGAACAAAAGTACGACACCTTGCTCCTGCTTATGAATGGCATTGGTCTTACCGGCACACTTGAAAACCTCAAGGTATTTTTACAACACATTAAACTGCTGCTTAATCCCGGCGGCCAGATCCTTTTCGACTCATCAGATATCGCTTATCTCTACGAAGATGACCTGCCCGAGAAAGGTTATTACGGCGAACTGCTTTATCAATATCAATATAACCGCCAAAAAACTGACTGGTTCCACTGGCTATATGTTGATGAAAAAACACTTGAACCCATTGTTAATGAAATGGGCTTTGACATGGAGGTGTTGCTGGAAGATGAGTTTAAACAATACCTGGTGCGGTTAACGCTAAAGTAAAACAGCGAAATATTTTTAACTCACTATACCTATTTCCAACAAGTAGAGGATATTTAACTATTTACCCCACTTATAATACATCGCTTACGAAATTATTTGTTATAATTTTCACTTAGTTATTATTCTTTAGTAGTACATTTAGGGTAAAATTTAAAACTTATCACGTTAACTCAAAAACTATCTCCCCGAAGATCTAAATAAACAGATCTTTAATATTCTCCTTGCACCAAACCAAACTTTTCACAATTCTATGCATAAGCTATCTTTACTTGCTTTGATAATCGGCCTGTTTATTTCTGCACAACTCAGCGCCCAAAAGCCTAATATCAGCTATCCAGGCCCCCAAACTCTTTACCTCGGGAAAAGCATAACCCCAATCAAGATAACTAATACAGGCGGTACGGTCCCTAATTTAATTTATCCCCAGTTCAGCAAAATTCTGAGTTCAACTGCTGTTGTCACTAATTTTGTGCGATTTCCTTCAGGGGATATTTATGGTCAACTATACCGGAGCATTTTGCATATAAAGCCCGATGGCACATATTCAACTCTTGCCGGAGGCAACCAGGCTGGCTATGTTGACGGAACAGGTACTGACGCTCTTTTTGGAGAAATAAATAACATCACCAGCGATGCCGACGGTAATTTGTACGTAACTGAAGATAATTATCGAGACGGATTAAATTCAAGGGTTAGGAAAATTACCCCAGCCGGCGTGGTCACCACATATGCACAAGGCTTTAGAGCGCCCCGTGGAATAGTAGTAGATGCAAATGGGATTATATATGTAGCAGAGAGTGCCGGTAGGATCATGAAAATTACCAAAGATGGTACAACTTCAGTATTTGCGGGCCAGATTGGAAACGGTTTTAGCAATGGCGCGGGCGCAAATGCTATGTTCAATAACCCTGATGGTTTAGCTATTGACAAAGCAGGCAATTTATATGTTGCCGATTACAACAATAGCATGATCAGGAAAATTACACCTGCCGGATTGGTGACTACTATTGCAGGTTCTGGAAAAAATGGAGATGACGACGGGATTGGAGCTGCTGCCACATTTAATGTTCCCGAAAATATAAAAGTTGATTCAAAGGGCTACATAATCATTACGGAGCATACTGGTTTATTACGAAAAATCACTCCTGCAGGCGAAGTATTTACCATATCGGCACCATATTATGATAGCAATGGCCAGGTTATTTATCAGCCGATTTCACCTAAGATAGCGCTTGATGAAAACGATAATGTTATGACCTGCGGGGGGATTTTCTTTAGCGACGGCTTTTACAAAATAAATACGACAGGCTATAATATATCGTCGGCATTACCAGCCGGATTGGTTCTGGGTCCGGATGGGACAATCAGCGGCACCCCATCGGTTCTGGCTGATGCTGCAAATTATAAAATTATAGCTTCTAATGCATCGGGAATGGCTTCAACCACAATCAACTTGAAGGTTGTGCTATCCGCAGATCCTCCGGTCATCAATTCTTTTAGCCCCACGGCCGGGCATTTCGATACCCGGATAATTATAACCGGTAATTTTTTTACAGAAGCTACAGCGGTAACCATTGGCGGTAAAAAGGTTGATTATTTTGACGTAACCCCTACCAGCATCACCACTTACGTACCTGCAGGCGCCACCTCGGGTGAGGTAACAGTTACTACGCCAAGAGGAACAGCCCGCCTTTCCGGCTTCAGTTTTATTCCGCCTCCTACGATATCTTCCGTTTCGCCATTAAGCGGATGGAAAGGCAGTAAAATAACTATTAACGGCACTGGTTTTTCGGATGTTAGCCAGGTTTATTTTGGAAGTTATTACGCAGCATTTAAAATAGTTTCGCCAACTCAAATAGAGGCTACACTACAGGAAGGCGCATCTGGTGATGTGAGTATATCAGCGCCGAGTGGGTATGGTACATTCCCGGGGTTCACTTATATTTATCCTCCTTCGGTCTCGTCAATTTCACCCGCCAGCGGCGGCGCAGGTACAACAATAACAATCAACGGGAGTAACTTTAATAACACTACTGCAATTAAGTTCGGTAATACCAACGCTACTTCATTTAAAGTTGTTTCGCCAACGCAAATCACCGCTGTTGTTGCCGCAGGATCATCAAATGGCATTACTGTCACTACGCCAGCAGGCACCTCAGGATCCTATTATGACTTTACCTTTATGCCTCCGCCTGTAATAACACAAGTTTACCCAACTAAGGCAGGTTATAACTCAACCATTATTATTTATGGCTCGGGCCTAAGTGGCGCGCGGGTAACTATAGGCGGGGTACCTGCCAATATCAGCTTTAATTATGACAGTCAATTATACGTTAATGTTGGCTATGGAGCTTCATCCGGCGACATTTCTATTACGACAACAGGAGGAACCGTTACCTATCCGGGCTTTGTTTTGGTACCTGCACCAACTATTACATCATTTACCCCGCAAACAGCAGCGGCCGGTGATAAAGTAACCATTACTGGTACTAATCTTGATGAAGTCAATAACGTTTCGTTCGGTGGGATAAGCGCTGCTTTTAAGGTTTTGTCCCCAACCACTATAGACGCAACTGTAGGCTACGGAACATCAGGTGCAGTTACGGTTTCTTCGGAGGGCGGTTACGCAAGTTTACAAGGCTTTGTACATACGGGGCCTGTTATTACATCATTTTCGCCGGCCAGCGCAGGTATTGGCGAATCTGTTATTATTAAAGGTAGCAATTTTACTAATACTTCGGCAGTTGAATTTGGGGGAGTACCTGCTACATCTTTTACAGTCAACTCTCCTACGCAAATCACAGCTATAGTTGGCACAGGAAAAACAGGAAACATAACAGTAACAACGCCTTTAGGCAAAGCTTCAGTAGCAGGCTTTGCACATCCCGGCCCGGTCATTAACTACCTCACTCCTAATTATGCCGGATCTTTATCTGCCACACCAATAACTATAACGGGCATTAATTTCAACGGAGCTACATCTGTGAGTTTCGGTGGTGTGCCGGCTGCATCTTTTACCGTAACTTCGGCAAATAGTATTACAGCCACCCCGGCTGCTACAAGTATGTCGGGTAATGTAGTAGTAACAACTCCGCAGGGTAGCGACAAAATTTCAGGCTTCACCTGGGTGCAGGCGCCTGCCATTACTTCTTTTACCCCCGCTTCGCAAAAAAACGGTGGTGTGGTAACCATTACAGGCTCTAATTTTTACGGAAATATAACCGTAAAATTCGGAGGTGTTCCGGCATTGTACTCCTATGTATCGTCTCCTACAACTGTAACAGCAGCAGTAGGCAACGGAGCTTCCGGAGATATAACAGTAGCTACAGTAGGAGGCACAGCTGCCTTAACCGGATTTAAATATTCATCGCCAACAATTACAGCCCTCACCCCCTCAATGGCAGCTATAGGTCAAACAGTTATTATAATGGGTGAAAATTTAGATGCTGTGCAATCTGTAAAATTTGGCAATACCGATGCAGCGTCTTTTAAAATTGTTTCTTCTAAAGAAATTGATGCTGTGGTTGGCAATGGTACAAGTGGTACAGTTAGCGTTACAGCGCCAACTGGCACCGCTAATAAAGATGGTTTCAACTTTGTTTATCCACCTTATATATACTCTTTTACACCAACTTCGGGCGGTTCGGGTACAATAATGAATATTAATGGTTCATACCTCGCCAGCACATCCGAAGTAAAAATTGGTGGAGTGCCTGGAACCATCACTTCTGTTACCGACAATTTAATTACAGTCAAAGTAGGCGCCGGCGCTTCCGGTAAAATTTCGGTTAAAACCATAGCCGGCACAACTGAATTGGATAGTTTTACCTGGTATCCTGCCCCTACTATAACCTCTGTAAATCCGTTAAAGGCCAATGCGCAAACAACAGTAACCATTAATGGTACAAACTTTACAGGTATAACCCAACTCCAGTTTGGAGGTAACTATGGCAACTTCAAAATAGTTTCACCAACTCAAATTACGGCAGAGCCGGTATACGGCGAATCGGGGGATATTACTATTACGGGGCCTGGTGGCTCGGTGGTATTTCCCGGGTTTACTTTTATACCGGCGCCGGTGGTAAGCTCTTACACAAAAAGTGGCGACGCCTCAAACGCGGTGGTTACCATTACCGGAAATAACTTTCAGGATGTTACCGAAGTTAAATTTGGTGGTGTAACGGCAACATCGTTTACTGTTTTATCGCCGACAAGCATTTCGGCTAAACCTGGCGCCGGTGCTACAGGTGCTATTTCGATAAAAGCGGCTGGCGGTACGGGTACGCTACTCGGCTATTTATATGACACGCCTCCCTCAATAGCATCTTTTTCACCAGCTTCAGGGCCTATAGGAACAACGGTAGCCATAGAAGGGGATAATTTTAGTACAACGTCCCAAAACAATGTTGTGTTTTTTGGCCCGGTTAAAGCCAGGGTCAAAAGCGCAACAAAGACACATCTTGAAGTTTTTGTGCCCGCAGGTGCTAACAACTCAATAACGGTAATTAATACCGATAAGAAATTGTCTGCAACTTCAAATCTACCATTCCACGTAACCAATAATAACGGAGGACCCACTTATTCGAACAAGCTGGATATCAAATTTAAAACAGGACTTGGACTTTATCAGATTGCCGATTTTGACGGAGATGGCAATCCCGATTTGCTGATACCCAAAGATGATTCTCTTTATATTCTCAGGCATGGTGCCGATCCGATGTTATCCAAGTCATCATTTATGCAAAAAGTTCTACTTCAAACTGAAAGGCAGGTACTTTCTTCGGTTGTTGGCGATGTGGATGGTGACGGTAAAATGGATATTTTGTTTAGCACTAATCCCAGCGTAGTTCTTTTACACAACACATCCACTAAAGGAAATATTTCCTTTGAAGCGAAAACATTAGAAAATTTGAATGGAGCTACCCTGGGGACCATGATACTTAGAGATATGAATTTGGATGGCAAACCCGATCTGGTACTTTATGACTTCAATATCTATTGCTATCCTAATACCTCTAACGGATCAAGCATTTCGTTCGGCCCCTTAATGGGCCTTCAAAATACATCGTCGAGCGGTACAATTTCTTTCACGCTTACAGATATTGACGGAGACAATAAGCCTGATCCTATTGGTGGGAGTTCTTACACAGGCATATCCGTATTTAAAAATAATTCGGTACCGGGCGATCTTTCATCTTCAGATTTTCCGCCAACTTACTTTTCACATCCGGGGTATTATTACATGGCATGGGATATGACCACCGGCGATTTTGACGGAGATGGAAAAGTAGATCTTCTCGAAGACGACTTTTCAAATGGCGTATTACTTATTTCGAGGAACAAAGCAACGAAAGGAACAATAGATGCCTCATCATTTGAACCTGCAAAGGCTTTTGCCAATTATCTCTTAACGGATAATCCTATGGCTGCGGATGTGGACGGAGACGGAAAGATAGACGTAGTTGGATCAAACACCGGGGTTTACTATTCTCGCAATCAATCCTCACCAGGTAATATCTCACTTGCTTTGCCTGCGCCGCTCCTCCCCGGAACCAACAATAGTTCGGCGGGTGGCGTAAGATTTAATGACATGGATGGCGATGGCAGAATGGATTTAATACTAATCAGCAACGGCACAACATTATCAATTAACCATAATGGGCCAGCCGTGACGCCAAAAATTACAGCAGTTTCGCCGTTAACAGCTAAAACGGGGACAAAAATAACCATCACTGGCGAGCACTTTGATGAAACAACTGTTGTGAAATTTGGCAATAAAGTAGCACAATCATTTAAAGTTGATTCAACTCAAACCATCACAGCTATTGTGGGTGATGGCGAAACAGGAGCAATTTCAATTCAAACTCCCAATGGCCCGGCTTCTTTCCCGGGGTTTGTTTTTATACCGGCACCGGTAATAACTTCGGCAAACGCATTAACAGACGGCAGCGGCACACTTATCATTAATGGTAGTAACTTAACAAAAGCTACCAACGTAACTATAGCCGGTGTTCCAGCCTCAGCATTTACTGTAAATTCCGACACTAAAATTACGGCCACCTTTGCCGGTATCAGCGGAGACCTTACGGTAACCACTGCAGGCGGTACAGCAACGCTGGCAGGGGTAACGGTTAAAACAAATCTTGTGATCAATTTTCCGGCCCTTGCCAACCATACCTATGGAGATGCTGATTTTCTTTTACCTGTAGTTAGCAATAACACTGCTATTCCTGTAACTTATAAGGTAGATAAACCTGATGCCATTACTATAGTAAATGGCAAACTACATATCATCAAAGCAGGGACAATAACCATTACTGCATCACAAACCGGCGACGCCTTGCATAACTCTGCCGTAGAAGTTAAGCAGCTACTGGTCATTAATAAAAAGACACTACAGGTGAAAGCAAACGACCAAACTCGTGTGTTTGGAACGGCAAATCCTAATCTTACGTTTGAGTACACCGGCTTTATCGCCGGGGAAGATCAAAGTAAGCTATCCGTACAGCCGGTAATTAGTACGATAGCAACCCAGCAATCGCCGGCCGGCATTTATGACATAGTGGTTAACGGGGCTGTCTCCGATAATTATGATTTCAATTACATTAGCGGTAGGCTAACCATTACCCCTTCGGTAACTAATTTGAAAATTGCCGCCAATAGCGTAACCTGCAAAGGCCAAAACAACGGTTCAATAACAATTTCAGCTGCGCAATCTGCAAATTACACAGCAGCAATTACTGGTAACAGCTTAAATAAAACCTATACTTTTAATACGGAAACCAACATTAGTAACCTGTCGCCGGGTACTTATAACGTTTGCGTTACAGACGCAGCATTGGCAAACACCCAACAATGCTTTGACCTGGTTATTACCGAACCAAAAGACCTGTCCGTATTTACTTCAGTAAATGAAGCTACAGAAATGGTGAACATAACGATGGATGGAGGTTCATCTTATGATATCAAACTTAACGGTGTCAGCTATAAAACAAGTGATAACACGATCTCATTACCGTTAAATAAGGGAAGTAATACTTTAACAGTGAGTACAGACAAACTTTGCCAGGGGATAATAGAAAAGATACTTAATATTTCCGGCTCTCTTCCTTACCCTAATCCTTTCCAAAACATTTTACATATTAATATTGGAAAGCGCGTTGCCGCGAAAGCAATACTTAAGATTTATAGCTTAAATACAGGGCTGCTTAAACTAACCAAGGATTACACCAACCAATCAGGAGTGATCAGCATGGATGTATCCAGTTTAGACAAAGGCGTTTATTCCCTTAACGTAGTTGTTGATGGAAAAGAAACGGTTTATAAAATTATAAAATAATGAAACAGAGGATATTTATCATACTAAGCATAGTTATCTTGGCGGCGTGTGGCTCAAAGAAAAACGATCCGATAGCCCCTACTTTAGGCAAACCAGTGCTACTAACACCAGCTCAAAACGAGGTCTGTACCCAGGGGAGCGTTATTTCCGCTTCTCAAAGTACGGTAACGTTAAAGTGGTCTGCCGCTGCAAATGCAACCAGTTATGAAGTAAACATTAAAAACCTTTCAGATGGTACAAGCGCAACTCAAACCACAGCCAATACACAATTTGACGCCACGTTAAAAAGAAACACACCTTATTCATGGTGGGTTACATCAAAGGCCGCAAGTAGCACAACAACGCCACAAAGTGATACGTGGAAGTTTTATAATTCAGGCCCTTCAGTTGTAAACTACGCGCCATTTCCTGCCGAGATTTTAGCACCCACAATGAACCAGGTAATAAAAGCTACGAATGGAAAGATCACACTATCATGGAACGGAAGCGATGTGGATAATGACATTGTTAATTATGATGTCTATTTGAGCGATTCGGCATCTCCAATTTTATTACAAGCTAAAGTTTCAGATAGTAATTTAAAAGATGTGGCCGTTTCGGCAGCTAAAACATATTATTGGAAAGTAGTAACCAGGGATTCAAATGGAAACACTTCGGTTTCTGACATTTATCAATTTACGACAAATTAACACATCCCTTAACTTTATCGTTTTTAAATTGTAATTGTTATTAGGGTTGTTCCTTTTTGAATGCCGAATAAACTATTTTTATTCCAACAATATCATCCCATGAAAAAAGCCATCACCCATATCCTTGCAGGTCGCGAAAAAAAGATCACTGCCGAAGAATCCGTACGCCAGCCCCTGCCCCACAAAGATTTCAGGTTTGCAAACCCTTTCATAGTACTGCACCACATGGGGCCGGAAGTAATAGCCCCTGGTCAAACTTTACGGATTCACCCACATCCGCATCGCGGTTTCAGTCCGTACACCA
This sequence comes from Mucilaginibacter kameinonensis, assembly GCF_003675385.1. Classification (GTDB taxonomy): domain Bacteria; phylum Bacteroidota; class Bacteroidia; order Sphingobacteriales; family Sphingobacteriaceae; genus Mucilaginibacter; species Mucilaginibacter kameinonensis. Next base: position 52,685 of record NZ_RCWZ01000003.1, read on the forward strand.
TTATGCTACAGGGCGAAGGTTATCATAAGGATAACGCAGGCAATGACGAAATCATTAAAGCAGGTGATGTGCAATGGATGTTTGCAGGCAAAGGGATTATGCATAGTGAAGGCCCAACGGCCGAATTGTTACAGCGAGGCGGTGTACAGGAGCTTATTCAGCTCTGGATCAACGCGCCGAAAAGCAAAAAATGGGACGAGCCTTTTTATCAGTCGGCAAAAGCCAACCAATTGCCTAAGGTACTTATCGATGACGGTCTCGACTTTAGTTTAGCCAGCGGAGACTATGAGGGCAAAACCGGCCCAATCAAAAACTTCACACCAGTTATCTCAATAGTTGGTAAAATAGCATCAGGCAAAGAGGCGGATTTTAAAGCCACGCCGGGTTACTGGGTATTACTTTATATTATAAATGGCACCGTTAATATAAACGGGCAAACCATCGGCCAACATAACCTTATTGTGTTTGAAAAGGAAAACGAAGATATTTCGGTGTTGGCTGAGGAGGATTCTCAAGTATTATTCCTTTCGGCCGAACCTATTGATGAACCGGTATCCGCTAAAGATAACTTTGTGATGAACACACCCGAAGAAATTGAACAGGCAATCGTCGATTATCAAAACGGTGTATTCGGCACGTTGAATTACTAAATACATAATAACTTTTGGTTATCACAGATTGCGTTTTATGATGAAAACCCGACGGTAATTCAACACACCTTTGTATCATTAAAACAAAGGAAAAATGAATACCCCACATCAATTAAACAACACCAGCGGCCTGTTATTAAACATCAATGAAAATGCCCGCAAGGTTATATTCGCTATTTGTATAGTACTATGCCTGATGCCTTTTATGAGCCCGGCGGTGGCTTTATTATTAGGCATGGTAGTAGCACAATGCTCTGGTCATCCTTATTTGCATCTAAACCATAAAGCCACACATATTCTATTGCAGGTATCGGTAGTAGGTTTAGGCTTTGGCATGAATGTGCACAGCGCCCTGCAGGCAGGTAAGGAAGGCATCCTGTTTACCATCGCCTCTATAACCGGGACGCTGCTATTTGGTACACTGCTGGGCAGGTGGTTAAACATCGAGAAAAAGACATCATTTCTGATCTCATCAGGAACAGCCATTTGCGGCGGGAGTGCCATTGCCGCCATATCACCTGTTATTAAAGCCGAGGAAAAACAGATCTCTGTAGCATTGGGCTGCGTATTTATATTAAACTCAATAGCGCTCTTTATTTTTCCGCTGATCGGTCATTATCTTAATCTGTCTCAAACCCAGTTTGGTTTATGGTGCGCCATTGCCATACATGATACCAGCTCAGTAGTTGGCGCAGCAAGCAAATACGGCACCCACGCGCTTGAAGTTGCAACTACTGTAAAACTGGCAAGGGCATTATGGATCATCCCTGTAGCTTTTCTATCTACCTTTTTGTTCAAGAACAAATCAAAAAAAGTAAGTATCCCCTATTTCATCGGGTTGTTTATACTGGCCATGGTAGCTAACACCTACCTGCCTGTTGTAAGGTTGATAAGCCCATATGTAATCAACATAGCAAAAGCTGGGCTAACACTAACCTTGTTTTTGATTGGTGCAGGGCTTTCACGCAAGGTATTAGCGTCAGTAGGCTTGAAACCGCTTTTGCAGGGCGTAGCGCTTTGGATAGCCATATCTGGTGCAGCACTGTATGCGGTTATGCAATTGGCATAAGCGCATTACTATTTAATATCAGGGTCATTAAATATTGATGCAGCGCCCTTACATATTTCAATCGCTGATTTGCTGCTTACATTTGTGAAAACTTCTTCGCCATGAAACAAACTACGCTCGACGCTAAGACCATTGATACCCTGCGCGATCTGCCGGATATGATCCCCGTGTTACGAGAATCATTCGAGAACTGGACTATAAAAGTGTTCGACCGTAAGCACCATGAGTGCCGCAATTATCTGTCGCCCAACAGGCGCGATTTTTATAAGGTATTAATGATAACCGAAGGCGCGGGAGTTTTTACCATGGGCCTTAACACTTATTACATTGAGGAGCCTACTATCCTTTTCATCCATCCAAACGATATTATATCATGGAAAAACCTTTCGGATAAATCAGGTGGCTACTATGTGCTTTTTAAAAGAAGTTTTATTAATGATCATCCCCAGCTTAAAACCACTATTGATAAATACGGACTGTTTACCGAGAAAGAAAAAAGCGTTATCCTTTTAAAGAACTCCGACCTGCCGATGCTTAACAGCTTGTTTGAACGCATGGGGATTGAAGACCTGTCCAACAACCATTTAAAGGATGACGCCTTGCAGGCTTATATTCAATTACTGATGGTTGAAAGCATGCGGGTAGCCCAGTTCCCAAAACCTGATAATGTATCAGACGAATATCATTATATCCACCAGTTTTTTCATTTATTGGAGAAGGAGACATCGGGCATTAATTATACATCGCCCATAAAAATGAAAACCGCCAAAGAGTTCGCGGCCAATCTTTCGGTTCACCCTAATCACTTAAACGCCGTATTAAAAAAATATACAGGGCAAAATGTAAGCACCCATATCCGTAACCGACTGCTTGAGGAAACCAAGGCTTTATTGGTACAAACCGACTGGACATTACAAGATATTGGCTACAGTATTGGCTTTGCCGAGCAGCCTAACTTCAGTCTGTTTTTCAAGAAAAACACAGGCATAACGCCCGCCGAATTCGGGAGATCATACCAGGCTACGGCGTAATTCTGCTACTTCTTTGATTTTCATAATAAGCGCTTTGCTTTTGCTATAAGCCTCCCCTGCTTTTGTTGCCAACTTTGTAGTGTAAACAAAAACAAATAAAAGCAACACAAAATGAAAACTCAAAAAGTATGGTTTATAACCGGAGCCTCAAGAGGTTTTGGTTTAGAAATATCAAAAGCCGTTTTAGCATCTGGTGATAAATTAGTAGCCACAGTTCGTAAAAACCCTGAAACATTTAGCGCCCAGTTTGATAACAATCCTAACCAGCTTGTTGTACCATTGGATATTACCAATGAAGAACAGGCAAAAGAAGCTGCCGCGAAAGCAATCGAGCACTTTGGCCGGATTGATGTTTTGGTAAATAATGCCGGTTTCGGCTTACTATCAGCCGTTGAAGAAGCTACCGCCGAAGAGGTAAAAAAGAATTACGATACCAACGTATTCGGCTTATTGAACGTAACTCGTGCCATTTTACCTTATATGCGTAAAGAACGCGCTGGTCATGTAATCAATGTATCTTCGGTTGGCGGTTTGGCGGCTTATTATGGCTGGGGTGTTTATGGCTCAACTAAATTCGCGGTTGAAGGGCTTACCGAAGCTATGGCGTTAGAACTTGCTCCGCTTGGCATTCACGCAACTGTTGTTGCCCCTGGCTTTTTCCGCACCAATTTCCTTGATGAAAGTTCGCTGATCCGCACTTCAAATGAAATTGCTGATTATCACGAAACCGTGGGCAATATGCGCGCACTGGCAACCGAGCTTAGCTACAAACAACCCGGCGATCCGGAAAAACTGGCACAAGCTTTCATTAAACTTGCAGCTGCAGAAAATCCTCCGGTACATTTACCATTGGGTAGTGATACACTGCAACGTTTCCGCGAAAAAACAGCCGCCTTTGAAAAGGATATCGAAGCCTGGTACGATGTAATAGTTGGTACCGACCATGATGATGTAAAACAGGCAAAATAACCGCTGCACGAAAAATACATTTAAAAAATCCCAGTAATAAATTTTGTTACCGGGATTTTTTATTGCCCCTCTTTTATAAGCCGGATCATCTTTTAATTAATATATCTGCACTACTTTACCTCTACTTTTTGCCACGATTGATCTCAAATAGAAAGTTTAATTTATCATTGCACGAATCTGAATCTTAACAATAAATATAATCGATGCTTCCTGATCGCGCTATCGCAACAAAATCTAACACCATAGCCTTTTTAACAATCGTATTTATCATGGCTATGTTTAACAACATTGCCAAGGCACAACAAAATACAAAACCACGCTTTAAAGTTATAGCCATTGCTGAGGTTGGCGGAGGGCATGCCCTATTTGACGCTGCGGCTAAACCATGGCTTGATAAGCTTGCTGCCGATAGCAATTTTACGATAGATTACATCAGCGATACTAAAAAGATTACCAGGGAATTCCTGAAACAGTATCAATTATTTATTCAACTGGATTATCCGCCCTATCCATGGGAAAAAGAAGCCCAGGAAGCCTTTACAGATTATATTGAGAATGCCCGCGGAGGCTGGGTCGGCTTTCATCACCCTACCCTTTTGGGTGTTTTTGATGACTACCCTATGTGGCAATGGTATTCGGACTTTATGGGTGGGATACAGTTTAAACTGCATATTCCCGGGGGTACAGCGGCTATGCTTCATGTAGAGGATAAGCAACACACGGTTATGAAAAACCTGCCGCCAACTTTTATTACCGAGGATGAATGGTATATCTATGATAAAAGTCCACGCCCCAATGTACACGTACTGGCCAGCATTGATGAAACTACCTACTTGCCTAACAAAGATGTAAAAATGGGCGACCATCCTGTAATCTGGACTAATGAGCATTTCAAAGCCCGGAACGTTTATATAGCGATGGGCCATTTCTCTCAGCTTTTTGATGATGCCGCGTTTACAACCCTATTTCGCAACGCCATATTTTGGGCAATCAGCAAATAATCTGTTGGCCGTAAATCTAATTTAAACCCTATAACTGTTATTTTAACAACATTTGCGCAGCCCCTACAATACCACTACTACAATCCATTGCGGGTTTAAAACGTATGCAACTAAACAGTTTTAGCCCTTTTTGAAAGATTTAACCGTGCTGTATATGTAAAATGTTGATTAAATTACGGCTCTTAAGCAAGTCGGGCTTTCGCCGGGCTATACTAATTATTGACAGGGTTAATCCCCCTTGCAGGAAAACCGTTAATGAAGAAAACTCTCCTATTTGTTATTGTTCTGCGTGCATTACTGTGCACATCTTTCGCTCAAACTACACTTGGTACTCCGGCCATTAAAAACTACACGCACAATGAATACAACGCCGGCAGCGAAATCTGGGACATAAAACAGGATAAGAACGGCATCCTTTATTTTGCTAATGACGAAGGCCTGCTCACATTTGACGGCAGTTATTGGAAAATTTATCCGTTGCCCAATAAAAGTGCTATAAAGTCTGTGGCTATTGATCAAAGGGGCCGCGTTTATGTTGGCGGGCAGGACGAGGTTGGGTACTTTTTCCCGAATGATGCCGGGATCCTCAAATATCACTCGCTTAAACAACTGTTACCGCAAAAGGCAAAGCAATTTGCCGATATCTGGGATATCGTAATTCATAACGACGAGGTGTTTTTCCGCACGATAGAGTGCATTTTTGAACTGAAGAACAATACCATACGTACTTTCGATGCACCAGGTGGCTGGATGCTGCTAAGCCAGGCAGGCGGCAGGTTATTTGCCCATGATAAAGATATCGGCCTGGTTACATTTAAAGATTCCCGCTGGCAAGCCTGTGTACAACAGCCCACAACGGGTTTAAGAATAACCGGCATTACTGAGTTTAGCAAAGATACCTTACTGTTAACCACGCGTAAAAATGGCCTTTTCATCATGGAGGGTACATCATTGATTAAAAAAGCTACACTCACTGACGGAACCCTGCTTACCGATCTTGTAAATTTTGTTCAGAAAATTGGCTCCGACAGGTATGCTATAGGGACATCGGCAAAAGGCTTAATTATTATTGATGGCAAAGGTAAGCTGATAGAGCAGTTCTCCAATAACCAGGGATTGCAAAACAATAATGTTCATGGCATTTTGTTAGATAATAACCACAATTTATGGCTCGGCCTGGAGAACGGGCTCGACTTCATCAACTACAACACTTCAGTTAAAAACATTTACCCCAATCGCGAAAACCTTGTAAAAAGCAATGCAGTAAGCATTTTTAATAATAAACTGTTCATCGGCACATCGAACGGTTTATATGCGGTGCCTATAGGTGCACAACAAAAAGATATTAGTACGGCCACAGGTACTTTTACCGAAATACCAAACACCAAAGGCCAGGTGCTAAGTCTTACGCAGATCAATGGCCGGCTGTTAGCAGGCCACCAGGACGGTGTTTTACAAATAGATAATAACCAGGCCAAACTGATAACTCCCGGCCCCGGTGCCTGGATGGTGAAAGCCTTCCCTGCGTCGCAGGATATTATAGCCGGAACCTATACGGGTTTTCAGCTTTTAAAATATAATAATAATGGGTTTAGTTTTGAAGGCCGATTAGATGGCATTTATGAATCGTTAGGAAACCTTGCGCTTGATAACAGGAACTTTGTATGGGCAACCCATCCTTACCGGGGCATCTTTAAAGTGCAGCTATCTCAAGATAGAAAAAAGATAGTCGGCTATACTCAATATACACAAAAAAGCGGGTTACCATCGGCACTGAATAATCACGTTTATTTTATTAAAAATAAAGTAATAGCTGCCACCGAAAAAGGTGTTTATGAATACAATACTACCGAGGGTGACTTTATACGGTCTGCATGCTACAAACCCATATTTAATAGGGATAAAGTTGAGTTCCTGACCGAGGATAGCAAAGGCAATATCTGGTTTATCAGTAACCAGCGCGTTGGTGTAATTGATTTCGGCAAAAGATCGGCAAATTTGCCTTATAAGGTAATTTATTTTCCTGAGCTGGCCGGACAAACCGTAAGGGGGTCCGAATATATTTATCCTCATGATATGGAGAACATCTTTGTAGGTTCAAACAACGGTGTATTCCATTTAAACTACCGCCAGTATGTATCGTCAGAAAACAAACTGAACGTATTACTGACCACAGTAAAAGCCATAGCCGAAAAAGATAGTCTGATTTTTGGAGGGTATTTTGTTAAAAATAACCGGCTTGCCCAGGCACAAAACACACAGCAGGTGGTATCGTTATCCAACCACTGGAATTCCTTCCATTTTGAGTATACCTCTACCCTGTTCGCCCAAAAAAGCAACGAGGAATTTAGCTATAAGCTCATTGGCTTTGACAAGGATTGGTCGCAATGGTCGGTTAAAACGGAAAAGGATTATACCAACCTTCCTTACGGCAAATACACTTTTTCGGTAAAGGCACGTAATAACCTGGGTGCGGCATCGGCGCCGGTGAACTATACTTTTATTGTTGAACCTGCATGGTATCAAACCATCTGGGCTTACTTTCTTTATTTATTGATAATAGTTTACGTAATCTACGTAGGTGTAAAAACACAACAAAAACGTTTCGCACTCCATCAGCAACGCCATGAAGAAGAACAGAAAAGGTTAAGCTACCTGCACAGCCTTGAGCTTGATCGTAACGACAAAGAGATCATAGCACTTAAAAACGAAAAACTTGAGGCCGAACTAACCTATAAAAACAAGGAGCTGGCTACGCTAACCATGCAAATGGTTGATCGCGGAAAATTGCTGCTCAATATCAAAGATGAGTTAATGGCGCTTATCAAGAAGCTCAACATTGCCGATGCTTCATACCAATTCAGAAGTGTGTTTAAGCTATTAAGTGATACTGAAAAGAGTGATGACGACTGGGACAACTTCGCGTTGTATTTTGACCAGGTACATAATAACTTTTTAACCACCATGAAATCCAAGTTTCCGGGACTAAGCTCAACCGACCTGAAACTATGTGCTTACCTACGGTTAAACCTGTCATCAAAAGAGATTGCCCAACTGCTTAATATCTCATTAAAAGGTGTCGAGATTAGCCGGTATAGGGTGCGCAAAAAACTACAACTCTCTACCGAAATAAACCTTTATGATTTTTTGATTGAAGTGACCAAATAGCAATAAAAAGCCAGGCTGCATTAAAGAAACCTGGCTTTTATTTATCCAGAATGCCTTAAGAGATTATTTTTTCCCGGCCAACCATAGCAAAGCATCTTCAAACATTTGATTTTGCTCGGGCGAGGTAAATATCAGATCGCCATGCCCCATGTTCATGTATAGCATTTTGTATTTAGTATTAGTCCATACCACGGGAATATCGCCATCACGAATGATATCCTTTTTACCCAACGGGTAATTAGCCGGATCAAGCGTTACCAGTACTTTAATATCTTTATTATCCCGTGGATTAGGTTTCCAGCCGTACCACTCGTTTATAGGGGCAACATAGCTTTTACCAAGACTTTTGGTAACCGGGTGAGTATTATCGTCCACAATCATTTTGGCGGGCAGCGGTGGCCAGTTATTGTTGTAAAAAGTAGCCCCTAAAAAATCAACAAACCATGGCCATTTGGTGTACTTATCATTATAGCCAGACACGTGGAACCCTAACCAGGCACCGCCGTTAGCCATAAATTTTTCAAAAGCGCTTCTTTGCGCCTGATTATGCGGAAATTCATTAAGCCAAATAACTACCTGGTAATTTTTTAATTTTTTATCGTTCAGGTCGGCCCAGTTGCTTGTGGTGTCAAATGCAAAGCCTTTTGCTTTAGCCATTTTGTTATAAAACTTCATGGCATCCATGGCAAAATCAACGTGATCACTTTCAACATTGGTTGAGTATAATGCCAGTACTTTAAAGCGAGGTTGCTGAGCAAAAGTCGTTTTACCAGCCAAAAGTATCACCAACAGAAACACAGTAGTATATATCAATTTCTTCATTACAAATACTTCAACTGGATTATTTATTCATTTCATTACCAAGCGAATCCATTACATTATTTACAGAGGCACTTATCCCCCTAAACAATGGCTCATCATCCGCTGACCAGGGCTTGCCGCGCCTGAAATCCCACCAGCGGTATTCTATCTTTGAATATTCGTTTGAGATGCCTTTTTCAATTGGCTTTTCATAAATGTCAAAAACCTTGACCTCATAAGTAGCGTCGTAAACTATAACATCAACCACAAACCTTACAAAATAGTAATTACCGGTATTACCTATGTTAACCCTGGTGGTATAAGTACCGACGACTTCGCCTTTCTTTTCATTAGCTACAGTCATTGTCTTTTCATCGCCCTTAAACCAATTCAAGGCTTTGGTATAAAGATCAGCTTTTTTAAAAGTTGGGTTCAGAGCGTAAACATTGTCAAAATAAACTTTACCGCTACGCATTTGCAGCAAAATAGGCGATGTATTCCCCTGTGCTATAGCCATGAGAGGCATAAGTAAAATACACAAGAACAATAGCTTTTTTATCATGGTTGTGGATACAATTAGGTTTGTTGAATATTATTTTTTTGCCGCCCAGAAAATAGCATTGCTGAAAAGTGTAGTATAATCTTTACTATCAAAAAGCAACGGCGAATGGCCCATAAAAATGTAAACGTTGCGGGCTTTTTTTGCAGGGTTAGTCCATACAACCGGGTGATCACCCATGGTAATGCCATCCTTAGGTTCGTAAGTTGATTCATCTACCGATGCCAGTACATGCACATTGGGCCGCGGATCTTTATCATAAGTATACCACTCTTCCTTCTGAACCAGGAATGACGGTGATACACCCTTCATTACCGGGTGTTTCTTATCTTCAATATTAACGGTGCCTTTGGCGAAGGTCGCTATGTAATTTTTAAAACGGATACCGCCCATAAAATTCCAGAACCAGTTCCACATTGGGTAACCGTCAAACTCGCCCAAAAGAGTTGCATGGTGAAAACCAATCCAGCCTCCCTTGCCTTCGTCAATATATTTTTCAAATGCTTCAACCGCTTTTTCTTTCCAGGCATAAGGCGGGTAGTCCAGCTGGATAAACAATTGGTAATTAGATAGAAATGCACTATCAATTGTATCAGTAGTTTGAATATAATCGATAGAAAAATTATTATCGGCAGCCAGCTTATCCAGCCAAACTTTAGCTGCTTTTGAGTACTCAATATGGTGGCCGCCATTTTCATACAGGGCTATCACTTTAAAGCGTGGCGCCTTTTGAGCCCAGGCGCTTACAACGGTTAACAGGCAAAGACTTAATATCAGTACTATTTTTTTCATGGTGATTGTTTACAGGTTGATAATTTTATTTTGAGCCGGCCCAAAGGATGGCATCTCTGAGCAGTGTTACATAACTTTGATTAGTAAATACTGAAGGATCATGCCCAATACCGATATAGATCATGCGACGGTATTTTTCATTAGTCCAGATGATGGGATGATCACCCATCGGTTTATTTTGCTTATAGCTGGACTCGTCGGCGGTAGCCAGAACACGCGCATTGGGCCGCGGGCTTTTATTAAACTCGTACCATTCATCAGAAATCTCAAATTTAGCAGGCAGATTTTTGGTGGCCGGATGTTGGCGGTCTTCCACAATAACAGCTCCTTTTTGATAAGCCGGATGCGGCGAATAAACCACTCCTCCCATAAAATCCTCAAACCATTGCCAATATCTGGTATTCTTAGCTAAAAACTCAGTTCCGGTTAAGCCCGCGCCGTGAATACCAATCCAACCCTTCGCCTGCTCAACAAACTTTTGTAAAGCAGCCTGCTGACTATACGAAATATCGAAAGGAGCCAGTTGCATCATCACAAATACCTGATAGTTCTTTAGATTCCCGTCGTTGATCTTGCTTGAATCGTCCGTGTAATCAACTTCAAACTGATTGTCCTTACCCAGTTTTTCGAAAAACGGTTTGGCAGCAGTCATCATTTTAATGTGATCATCAGAACGGGAAATCACCACCAAAGCCTTGAATTTGTATGGCTGCGCAACAGCAATATTTACCAATAACAGTGGGATTAATGCACTTACAATATATTTCAGCTTGCCCATCGGTATCAATTATTTGTAGATCCGGCCCATCATCGGGTTATTCCAGATCACTTTTTTAAGTTCTTCAATATCGATAGCCCCTTGATGACTGTATACTACTTTCCCATCCGGATCAACCAGCATGGTATAAGGCAAAGCCCCATCCCATTTAGGATCTACCGCCTCAATCATTTTGTATTTATCATCGCCGGTATAGATGTAATTAGTTCCAGACGACTGTTTACGTTGTAAAAACTTCAAGGCTTTATCCTTATTAGCAGGATCATCGGCACTGATGCTCACAAACTCAAGCCCCCTGTCGCGATATAGCCTGTTTAGCGTAACCAAGTCATCAAACTCGGCAACACAAGGGCCGCACCAGGTTGCCCAAAGGTTGATCATCCTCAACCTGTCCGAATTATTTTTCACAACAGTCGCGATTCCGGCAGCGCTGATGGTATCAATCTTTACCGGTTCTTTTGCCCATTGAATTTGGGCTTTATCTATCCAATCCTTTTTCTCGGCCCATTTAACCGAGCAGCCAAAAGTTTTGGTAACAGGCACGGCAATATCTTTACCCTCCAATACGGCGTCGATAGCATTACGTGCATCCTGCGATTTTGGGGTTTTGGCAGGATTTTCCATATCATCAATCCGACCGTTGTACCTAAGCTTCCTGTCTTTATCAAACACGAAAATATGGGGAGTAGCAACGGGACCATATTTGTTGGAGGCCACTTCAGTTTCGCCATCGTACAAGTATGGGAAGTTAAAGCCTTTATCTTTGGCACGTGTTTTCATTTCTTCAAATGAATCACCTAAATCACTGTATCCCAATTCATCATAACGCAATGAAGATGGATTATTGGGGTTGATAGCCACAACACTAACACCCTTTGATGCATAATCGCTGGTCAGTTTGACCACTCTGTCTTCGTAAGCCTGCGATGTTGGGCAATGATTACACATAAAAACCACAACCAACACTTTGGCATTTTTAAATGATTGCACGGTGTAAGTTTTACCATCAATGCCCGGCAAACTAAAATCAGGTGCCTGAGCGCCGATAGCCAGTGTTTTGTGCTCATCCGCCGCAAAGCAAAATATCGGGACGCATAGTAACAGCGCAAGGGCAAAACTTATGTGAAAGCTCCAGTTCTTCATAACTTAGGTATAATGGTTTATAATTAATCGCTTGTTGAAACTGCCAGCAGGTACCAGGCCGTGTGCGGCAACCATTGCTCGGCCCAGCGCCAGTCCGAGTCTTTGCCCGACACAGCATAGGGAATATTAAAGTCAATATCATCCTCATTATCAAAGCCCGAGGTAATGCCATTTACAATACCGCCCGGCGCGTTGGTATATTCAAACGTGCCAAAAAAGCCATACGCCGGATTGTTATGCCCTGTACCCTGCAGCATACTGGCATCAAATGGGTTCAATCCCAAAATCCAGTTAAGCTGGTCAATGGCAAAACCTGAAAGCTGGTCATGAAAAGGTTTATCATCTTTAAACAGGTTTGCAGCCATCCGCGCGGCAGTAGCCACCGAACCAAGCCTTGCATTTTCTCCCTGCCACCAGGGCGAAGCATCACTGCCATGCGGGAAAAAGAAAGCACTATGGCGGTTGCCCAAAGTATCCTGTACCAATTCGCGACTGTAACCAAAGGGATTATTCACCTCATGAGTGATAGCCAACTCAAATTCCATTGATTTCCTTACAGCCGACTTGATCTTTGCCTGAAGATTGGCGGCGGCATATGGGTAGTAATACAACAGACTAACAACTGGTAAACCGCCATCTGAAGGGTGAAAGAAAGGCCGGTCTTTATCATCGGCACGCCAAAAGTTTTGATACTTATTCCAGGAGCTTAGGCGATTAAGCAGATTGTTTGCCCGTTTTTCGGCTGCTGTTTTGTATATCTCTTTATGAGTTACCTTATAAAGCTCAGTCGCGGCGCTTAAGGCACAATAATCGTCAAGAATGTTTTCCTTTTTGTCATAATCCATTTGCGGGTTTTCCTTTTCCAAAAAGCCAAAGGCATTTTCAGCAGCCTTCAGGTAATCTGCGTTGCTAAACTCTCCCGAAGTTGGATAAGCTGAAGCCATGGCTAACGCGGCAATTGAAATCCCTGCACCCGAACGGTAACTGACCTGGTAACTGCGCCAGTTTTTACCGGTTGTGGTTTTGGTGAACGATTGATCTTTGGTTTTCTTGATCCGGTAACTACCTTCATCTGCTTGGATCACCCTATCTTTAGGTAGCTTACCGGGTCCGGGCGAAGAAACAGAACGGTAAAATGAGCCGTTTTTTGCCTGCATCCTTACCAGGTAATCAGCACCATACATGGCCTCGTCCAAAATACGCCTGTTAAACTGCCTGAAATCAGTTCCGGCGCGGGCACTTAACAACTCATAGGTTTTGAACAGACTAAAAGCCGTTAATGAGATTTGCTGCGGATTAAAATAATTAGAGAATGACAGGTGCGATAAATGTTTGCCATAATCGCCGGTGGCGTCGTACCAACCGCCGTGCGCGTCAACAGTGTCCGTTGTTCCTGATAATACCAAATGATGATCGGCCTTATCTAACAAACCAGAACTTCTCTGTCCTTTAAAGTAATATACCACATCAGATATGGTTGCTTTTTCAAGTACGTTCTTGCCTATTATAAAAGGGTAAGACGAAATCATCCCCTTTGGCGAATTGAATTGTATTTTGTAAGTCCCCGATTTTGTAAAACCGCTAAAATCAAGCGTCCAAAATTCAAAGTTCTTCCATTTGTTCACGGGCCCGCTGTAGTTGATTTGCCCGGTAAATGCAGTATTTCCTTTATCAGCATCAATAAGGTTAAATGATGCAAAGGCAAGATGACTATCCGCAACTATAATGGCGCGTTTGGCCTTATTATCCTCGTAACCTACATGATTGGTTACCACTTTAATACTTTGCGCCTGCGCAATAAATGGCAAGCCTGCTAAAACAAGGCAGCACTTTTTGCATATAGCCGAAAGAAGATCGATACGCTTTTTTAGGTTCATATATAAAGTTAAGGAATTATAAAATGGTTAACAGGAAAGCGTTTTGCATCCCGTTTCAAAGCTAAAACATAAAGTTGCTGATGGATATTTTCATGCCCCTACATCAGCACTACTGGTAAATCAATAGTTCAAAGTCCATGGTCAAAAGTCCTTTTACCCGATTTTTCTATTTTGACTTAAGACTTCGCACTTATGCCTTCAAACTTCTTCAATAGCCGAAATCAGCACAATAAATTACAGTAGTGGTGTTGTAGTGCCTTCAAAATAGCAATTGAATAAAGTTTGACTGATAATTGCAGAAGATTAATTTTCATATATAAACCAGTTATGAAAGTCCCGCGCCCTTAAACGCGGATATAAAAACCTTAATTATTGATGGAGAATACCGGAAGCACAAGAAAATTTCTGATAGCAACGCACGGCAAACTTGCAGGCGGCATAAAATCGTCGCTTGATATTATCACCGGCACCGCGGATAGCATTTTTTTGATTGAAGCTTATGTTGATGAAAACCGCTCATTAGAAGATGATATCAAAACAGTAGTTGATCAGATTGGCGACAATGATGAATTGATTATTTTTTCGGATATCATGGGCGGCAGTGTTACCAATCAGATCCTGCAATATGCCCTGCAGCCTAACGTACATGTGGTTTCAGGTTTTAATCTTCCGCTGGTAATTGAAATTATATTGGCTGATGCAGACACTCCCTCAGAAGAAGTAATTGCCGAAGCTATTGAAAACGCTAAGCAACAAATGGTATATGTAAATAAACTTTTAACCGCCCAAAACCAGGAGGAAGAAAATGATTAAGCTAACCCGTATTGACGACAGGCTGGTACATGGCCAGGTAGCTTTTACATGGACGCCTGCGCTTGGTGCCGATTGCCTGCTGATTGCCAACGACAAAGTAGCCAAGGATGAGTTTATGAAGATGACCCTTGGCCTTGCAAAACCGGCAGGCACCAAGCTATTGATCAAACCGATAAAAGAGGCGGCCGCTTTTTTAAATGACGAGAAAAGCAAAAACGCGAAAGTTTTAATCCTGATCAATAGCGTTAAGGATGCAGCCGCACTGGCAGTGGAAGTGCCCGAAATAACAACAATCAACTTCGGTGGCTTACGGTCAAAAGACGGCTCAAAGCTGATCTCAAAAGCGATAGCAGTTAATGACGATGATATAGCTATCATTCGCGAAATGCTGGCAAAAGGCCTTGAGTTGGAAGTAAGGCAGGTACCTACTGATAATAAACAACTTGTAGCAAACCTGATTTAAATAAACAGATTTAATACATTAACAAACAACAACTTAATCCTCTTGTCAGTATCATACTTACTCATCGCGCTGATAGCGATGTTTGGACATTCGGAAGATTTTCTGGGCACTACCCTGCTTAGCCGCCCTTTGGTGCTTGGCCCGCTGGTTGGCCTGGTGCTTGGCGACGTAACCCAGGGCGTTATCATTGGCGCTACACTTGAACTCATATTCATGGGAAACATCAAGGTTGGCGCAGCTATACCTCCTGATGTGATCACGGGTGGCGTACTGGGTACCGCGTTTGCTATCATCTCTGGCAAAGGGCCGGCAATTGCCCTGGCCATAGCCGTACCTGTTTCCATACTGGCCGAAATGGTGATCAGTGGTTTGTTTGTATTGCGGGCTATGCTCAATAAAAAGTTCAATCAATATGCCGAAGATGGTGATTTTAAAGGCATTCAACGCCTACATATCATTTCAGGCCTATTGAGGCCGGTGCTCATGGGCATAATCATTATGCTTGCATTACAGTTAGGTGCTGGTGCCATGAAAACGTTTTTGGATATGATACCGGCATGGGTACAAACAGGCTTACAGGTTGCAGGAAATATGCTACCCGCATTAGGCTTTGCCCTGCTCATGAACCTGATGTTCAATAAAAACATGGCCCCCTATTTTTTCCTGGGCTTTATGCTGGCTGCCTATCTGAAATTACCGGTAATAGCCATTGGCGGCTTCGGTGTTATAATCGCATTATCGGTAACACAGATTGCCCCTAAACCGGCCGTCGATGACGACGATGATTTTGGAGCTGATGAGGAACCGGCAGAGCAAATAAAGCCGAACCCAAAGCTGAGCAAGCGTGATATCCGCATGCTCTTCTTCCGCTCGTTGGCGTTGGAAGCCAATTTCAATTTTGAAACATGGCAAAATACCGGCTTCGCATTTTCTATTATACCAGTCCTGAAAAAGCTTTACAATACCAGGGAGACAATGGCGGCTGCTTTGAAAAGACATTTGCAGTTTTTTAATACCAGTCCATACGGTTCTACATTAATAATGGGCATCACAGCTGCTATGGAAGAGCAAAACAGCAATGACGGGGATTTCGACGAGGAATCCATCAATTCGGTAAAACTGGGCCTGATGGGGCCGCTGGCCGGAGTATTCGACTCTTTGTTTTGGGGCACATTTAAAGTGATTGCCGCCGGGGTTGGAACATCGCTAGCTATTAAAGGCAATATCCTGGGGCCATTGTTGTTCCTGCTCATATTTAATGTTCCACATTTACTGTTACGCTATAAACTAACTTTTGTGGGTTACGATGCGGGTACGCGCTTTTTGCAAAACCTGGCCAAAAATAATGTAATGGACAGACTCACTAAAGGCTCATCTATTTTAGGGCTGATGGTTGTTGGGGCTATGCCGGCAACGCTCATGAACATCACTACACCATTACATATCGGCACAGAAAAATCCGCAGTGGGCGTTCAAAGCATTTTAGACCAGGTAGTGCCTGCCATGATACCGTTGGGACTTACTTTTTTAGTGTATTATTTTGTTAAAAAGAATATTAAAACCACATACCTGTTATTAGGCCTGCTGTTGCTTGGTTTTGCAGGGAGTATTATCCACCTGTTTGCATAAAGAAAAACATAAATGAAGGGAATTGGAGTTTCACCGGGCATTGCTATAGGAAGGGCGTTTGTTATTAAAAAAAACGCGCCTGCCACCAACGGTATTGTTTTAAAAAACCAGGTTGAGATAGTAGCGGAAATTGAACGCTTTGACATTTCGGTTGTCAACGCGCTTGCCGAGATCGATGCCATCAAGAACAACTCGCAACTGATGCTCAATGATGATGACATAGCTATACTGGAAACACAGGTGGAGCTGATCAATGATCCGCAAATCCGTGAAGATGTGGTAGCTAAAATTGAAGAAGAGAAAAAGACGGCGAACGATGCTATGATAGAAGTTACCGCCGGCATTGTCGCCCTGTTTGAAAGCATGGATGATGAGTATATGCGTGCCCGCTCGGCTGATTTTCAGGATATCGGCAACCGTATCCTCAAATACATCAACCGTACGGGTGATACCAATAACCGCTCGTTTGAGCCGGATACCATTGTTATTGCCGATGACCTCACTCCTTCTGATACGATCACTTTAGACCTTAACCTTGTCACCGGTTTTGCAACACAGGCGGGTAGCCGCACCTCGCACGCGGCCATCATAGCCAAATCAAAAGGGCTGCCTGCGGTTGTAGCCTGCGGCGATGAGTTAATGACTATCAATCATAACGACTTTATCATTTTAGACGGCCTCAGCGGTTCGGTTTATGTTAACCCAGGCGAGGATATTATTAGCAGATACTCGGCTAAATCCGCCTCTTTCAGGCAACAGGCAGAGGTGTTAAAAATGGTTAAAGACAAGCCTGCCATTACCGCTGATGGTAAACAGGTGACCCTACTTGCCAATATTTCGAATGCCGATGACCTGGCTATGGTTCATGACAACGGCGGCGAAGGTGTTGGCCTTTTCCGCACCGAAATGCTGTTTATGGACCGTGACACCTTCCCCGATGAAGATGAACAATTTGAGTTTTATAAAAAAGCGGTTTTAAAGGCAAAAGGCAAACCCATAGTTATACGAACCATTGATATAGGCGGCGATAAACACCTGTCATACTTCAACTTACCAACCGAACTTAATCCTTTTCTTGGCTATCGTGCAATCCGTATTTCGCTCGATCAGGAAGGTCTATTTATTGTGCAGCTTAAAGCCATTTTAAGGGCCTCCGCATTTGGATCGGTTAGTATCATGTTCCCCATGATCTCTAACGTAAAAGAAATTCGCGAGGCGAAATTCATCCTGAATAAAGCAAAAAACGAACTGCTTGAAGCGGGTGTCGCATTCAACAATGATGTGAAGGTTGGGATCATGGTCGAGATTCCATCAGCTGCTGTTACGGCGGATATCCTGGCTAAAGAAGTAGATTTTTTCAGCATCGGCACTAATGACCTTTGCCAGTATACCCTGGCAGTGGACAGGATGAATGAAAAGATCACCCACCTGTACGACCCGTTTAATCCAGGTGTACTACGCCTCATTCTGAATGTAATTGAACAAGGCCGTGCGCATAACATACACGTGGGCATGTGCGGCGAGATGGCCTCCGACCCGCTGGCAACCCTGTTATTATTAGGCATGGGGCTTGAAGAGTTTTCCATGAGTGCTGTCTCCATTCCAGCAATTAAAAACATCATCATTAATAACAGCGAAGCAACAGCTAAGCAGGTATGCCAACAGGTAATGGCCATGGATAGCTCAGAAAACGTTATTGCTTATTTAAAGGAGATAACCCAATGATAACCAAAGATTATATCATCACATCGGCGCAGGGAATGCATGCCCGACCGGCAACCCAGCTTGTTAAACTGGTAAAAGGCTTTAAATCTGCCACCAGTTTAAAAAAAGGCGATAAAACTGTTAAACTGAATAGCTTGCTTAATATCCTGTCGCTGAGCATTAAAGGCGGCGAAACCATTTCGGTAATTATGGATGGCGAGGATGAAGTGAGCGCAGCCGTTATTATCGATGATTTTTTCACAAAACAGCTTAAAGAACTATAAAAGCAAAAAAAACAATCTATTCATTGCCGTTGACTTTAGTCAACGGTAATGGCAACAGTAAGGGTGCTTTAGCCCAAATGCAAGCGACAATCTGGCTAAAGCCGTTAAATTATTTGTCATTATCCCGTTGACTAAAGTCAACGGCAATGATTGAAAAAACAAAAACACCGACATCATACATGAAAGTAACTATAACCAAAAGCGAACAGGAATTTGATATCACCGCGGCATGGCGCATCATTGCGCAGATGCTTGAAAAACGGACATCGGTAATTGGCCTTTCAACCGGGCAAACCACCATTGGCATGCACCGTATCGTTTCAGAAATTTACGCTCAATACCCGTTTGATGTATCAAACATTACCCTGTTTAATGTAGATGAACTCACTAACCTGGAGCGCGAATATGCAGGCAGCTGTTATACGATGATCCTGAACCAGATTGCCGGTCCGCTGGGGATTCCTGAAGAAAACTTTATTATGCCGCCTACCCTTTCTGATGATTTTGTGGCAGAGAGTATCCTGTTTGAAAAACGCCTCGCCGAGCGTGGCGGTGCCGATTTGCAGATGCTGGGTATCGGCAGTAATGGGCATATTGGCATCAATCAGCCAGGAACGCCATTTGAAAGCGAGACCTGGGTATCACCAATGGATCCGGATTTTGAAGCTCGTGTACGCCGTGAAACGCAAGTCCCACCAGAAACCGAACTTGGTGGCCTAACCCGTGGCGTTAAAAACATTATGCATACCCGCAAGCTTATCCTGATAGCCAAAGGCAGCCACAAAGCCGAAATTATTAAACAGGCCATATTAGGCCCGGTAACCACGGATATCCCGGCATCTGTAGTACAACTACATCCAAATTGCGAGATATTGTTAGATGCGGATGCGGGCGCTTTAATAGCCGATTACGCTAAAGAACGTGGTTATAATTGGTAATTTATTTATAATCAACCTGAACTTTATAAAGCAGGCCACCGGGTACGATATTACCCTCAGCTTAAGGAATCAAATAAACAAAGGATTTTAAAACTCCCCTCTTGAGAGGGGCGCGGAGGGGCGAGGGTAGCAGGGGTGTGTTCTGCTACAAGTTTATCGAAGCAGAAACACACCCCTCCGCCCCTCTCAAGAGGGGAATCGCACAATCCCACACTGTTCTTTGTTAAATTAACGCTGTTCTTTTTGCAATGAGTTTATACCATTTTTAATTCAAATGGCTATTAGCGGCGTCAAGCAAATACTCTTTCCTATCATCAACATATTCCCAGAACATTACCCCGGCCATACCATTCTTTTTCACATACCGACATTTCTTTCTAATCGACCATTCATCGTCAAATGATAAAAACTGGCGGGTTGTGGGATTATACAAATACGGTGCTTTCGCACTCTTATCCCGATAATATTTAAATGCTTTGTTGGTAAGCAGACTATCTTTTATAAAGGTATAGCCACCGCCCCGCATCCTTTCGAGATTGCGCGAACCCAGCCCGGTTTTGGTACTGTCCGACACTCTTGTGGAACGACTGTAAAAAGCCATCCCTAAAACAAGCTTATTCCGCGGAACACCTGCTTCAATAAAAACCCTGGTGCCATTATCCGAATTATTTTCTGTCTTAAGATATTTTGAGGCATACAACCCAGTATGATGTACCGCTACATCGGCACCGTAATCGTAAGTCATGAGGTTGATATAATCCAGGCAAGCGCCTACTTTATCCATTTCTGTGTTCTGCACAAAATGCCTGAAGGCACCTACGGCTGCTGTAAGTAACATTTTTTTCCCTGTTTCTTTTTCAAGCGCGTTCAACTGAGTCCTCAGTTCCAGGAATAAACTGGTATAGTTCTGTTTATCCTCCGGGCGATGGACATTACCCGCGCCGGATTCGTTAGGATATTCCCAGTCGATGTCAATGCCATCCATCTTAAACTTACGAACCAATTCAACAGCACTGGCCGCAAAAGCTTTACGCGAAGTATCAGTAAGTGCCATGTCTGAAAAGTTTTTGCTCCACAGCCACCCGCCTATCGAAATCAAAACTTTCAAATCGGTGTTCTTTTTCTTCAATCCAACCAAATACCTGAAATTGATGGTATCTGTTCGGGGATGTGTAAGAAAAGCCCGGTTCCCGATTACATTTACAAACGCGTAGTTAATATGGGTAAGCTTTGCCGGATGAACCATGTTGGTATCTATCAACCCGCGAAAACCACTCACATAGCCGATTATAACATGCTTTTTAGCCCGGTTTTTCTGCGCGTAAACCAGGTTTGCCGAAAGTATAAGGCATAGGAAAGCAATCAGCCGGGTTTTATATTGCCCCGGCCGCAATAATGATGCAAAGTTTGTCATTAGAATTTAGGTATGTATAATATTTAAATTTTCAGGCGTAATCTTTTCTTTTCAAGTAGTCCGACAAATAGAATAATGATCACAGCTGTAAGGAATGAACGCAGCAATCCCGGAAATCCATTATTAATGATGCTCGGATAGTTAATATGAAGTAACTCCAGAATAAACACCTGGAAATACGGAATCAGGTAACAGGTGAGCGTACTGGTGCCGGCGGGTTTGATCCAGTTAAAGGCGCTTATTTTCCCTTTAACATCAACCACATATATCAATATTAAAAACGCCAGCGTAGTAATGCCCGAGCAAATAAGCACCCATGCCGGTGTTGAACGAATTTTGGAAATCCCTTCGGTATAAGGCCTCAAAGCAAAACCTGCAAACAGGAACAGAACGCCAATAATTGCCAATGTAGCCCAGATCCGTTGCGTTTTACCTTGTTCAACCAATTTAGCGTAGATGCCAGAGATAACCACGCCCCCCATAGTTAAAGTCATGGTTGAGGCATCATGGATTATCCAGAGTGGTTTTAAAAAGATAATCGCGTTGCCAAGAAAGCTTCCGGTAAAGTTGTTACCGGCGATAGTGACCATTTCTTCATCACGCGTTACTTTTATCTTAAATACCGAGTGGGCAATAATATTAATGGCTATCAGTACTACCCATGCTACGACAAGCCTGTTTAATTTTCCTTTAACTGCGACAAATATCAGCGCGCAAACCAGGTATGCCCAGCCTATTAAACCTAATATTCCCCACCAGGATGGTTCCATCCACCTTACCTCACCATCTTCGCCTCCTTTATAAATTACGGCCATGGCTATCAACATAATAATCCCCAGCATTTGCAGCGAATATCTTTTGGCCTTTGCCATAGTTTCGGGGTAATCCAGCCAGATCAGGAAGAACGTTGTTGTAATAACCAGCGCCCATGCTGCTTTCGGAATTATAGCAGCCGATGAATTATAATCTTCAAGGTTTACATGGTAAAAACCCATAATGAGCAATGCAACACTCCTTATCAGTATGTAAAACAAAACCTGCCGGCCGCTATCACCTTTTTTGATCCTGTTATTGATGGCAAATGGTAACGACAAGCCAACGATGAACAAAAATGCCGGAAAAATAGTGTCGGCAAAACCCATCCTGTCCTCAAATCCCTTGGCATGGTCTATCCACTCGGGAATATGCTTTACACCGCTGGCATCGTTAACAAATATCATCAGCAGCATAGTGATAGCACGCAATACATCGATGGATAACAAGCGCTTTGGTAATTGTTGCATATGGCTTTATTTAGGGATGTTTTATTTAGCTTTTACGGAAAACAATGAGTTATGGCTCGTAATATATAGAGTATTATTATCAGAACCACCAAACGCTAATCCCGTTGGTCGTTCTGGTACTTTTATCACATTGATTTGTTTACCTGCACTATCATATACATAAATCTGTCCGTCGGCTATATAAACATTTCCTTTATCGTCGGTTGCAGAGGCAAACTCACCTCTTTCGGCAAAATATTTTAAATCAGAAAGATAACCATCCTTGCTTACAGTTGTGCTCACGGTACGTTTGTCATACTCATCGCTGCTGTAGAGTAGCTTTCCGGGATACGCGGCTGCCAAAGCTGTTGACCTGGCCAAATCGTACACCGCCGGGATAATAGTCACTCCATCTGGCGCTACAAAACACTCCGTTAGCTTATTTACTGTTACCGCATTAAAATCATGATAGTCACGCCAGCGGTGCGCCGGGTACAGCGCTTTATAAACAGGGTTCACCTGCCCCATGGGTACTATTTTCAGCTTCTGGATAGTTTCATCGGGATTGTTAGGGTCGATACTGTAAGCCCAACTTGCAAAACCCGAATTACCCCACCCACTAAAAGAGGTACCTCCGGCATCGGCAGGATTATCAAACTTTTCGGGCTTGCCGTTTATCAGATAGCCAGGCTTCGGCACATATTTAAAAACAACGAGCAGATTGTCATTTTTGTCACAGGCTAAGGATAGTGGCTCCCATGGATAGTCAGCGAGTAAACTGATCTGCTTATCCGCCGCCGACCATTTATAGATCCTTTTCATGCGCTGCTCGCTGAAATAAATATTGCCTTTACTATCGGCACACACTGCCGATACAAATTCAAAACCCGTTGCAAGCTTATTGATGGTGCCGCCTTGCTGTTCGGCCGTGTTGGCTTTATCATCAATATAAAGTCGTGCAAATTCCCATGGCCTTACTTCCGTAGCAGTATTGATGTCATACAATGGCAAAGTTGTGGTATATTTTATCTGGCTGTAATTGTGAACGTTCAGCAACTCAATGTTTTTACCTCCCCATTTCCTGATGGAGTACGGTGCGGGCTTGTTAACCCTGATCACCCTGAACATGTACAGGTTGGCAAACACCATATTACTTGAATATTCTAACTCCATAGGCTGGCACTCGGTACTTTCCCGGCTTTCTTCCTCTAACTGCATAGCGTATACCTTCCAGTTAGAAACGTTGTTAAAACGTACTTCGTTACGCACATGATGTTCTATCGACATGGCATAAATACGACCGGGAGTTTGCGTATTGGAAATATAAGTACCGGCAGTAGCGTAAGTATTGGCGCTCCAGATATCTTTAAAAGTACCGCCGCCGCCATCTGTTACCCAAAGGCTCCAATACTGTGTATCCCACGATGAGTCCGTTCCATTTTGAGCCCGGTTATAGGCGCCACCGCCCGCTGTACTTTTGGGCGCGCCAACACGCTGCATACCGCCATGACCGCCAACAAATTTCACATCGTTCAAATATGAACCAGCACCTGCCATCCATTTGCAAGCTACAGCACGCGGGTTATCAGCATTAGTACAAAGACCGATCCCGCTTAAAATATTGCTCCCTCCTTTTGATGATTCCAGCAGCGCTACCGGGCCACCAAAGCCGCCGAAAGCAGGTGTATTATCGGTAATTAAAAACTGTGTAGCAATGGGGTTCAAACCAATCAATTTGGTATCGGGCTTTAGTTTAATAGTTTGGCTAACGCGATACCATCCTTGTGGCACATATATGGTTTCGTATTTGTCAATAGCTGCCTGTATAGCTTGTGTGTCGTCAGTAACGCCATCGCCTTTAGCACCGATAGCCTTTAGGTTAGCCCAGGTTTCAATTGCCGGAAAATCGGGGATATCCTTTTTGGCAGCCTCTGGCAATGCGGTCAAAGGTTCTTGTTCATTGGTGGTTTTATATTGCGGATCTGCATCAAGGCCATCCATCTGTAAACCATAAGTGAAGTTTTTTACACGGTAGATGTTCCCCCCTCCCGGAGTTGTTTTGCCGCTACGGCGATAGCTGGCTAATACAGGCACATTACGGCAAACCACGTTACGAAGATTGATCTGGTTGAAAGCATTGTCCTCATTACTGATGATGATAGCCGGCCCGCTTACGCCATCAAAACGGCAATCTTCCATAAATAATTTTTCATGATAGTTGGGATTAATGCTGATTACCGTTGGCACATGCTTAACATTCATACGCACAATGGTAAGCCCTGCCTCCTGGGTGCGAATGGCAGCCTCACGCTGGCCTTCAAAATAAGTATCCACCATCATAAACTGCCAGCCAGGTGATGGTTTGGTGGTATAGATACCATACTGGCCACCAAAAAAGCGAACATCCTCCATTTCGTTACCTACATCAAACATACCCGCCAGTCCTTTGCCAATATTTACATCCACATGAGCTATAAAACTATGCTGTGCAAAATGGGTGCGCATAGCAACCGCGTAAGGATTGCCATCATTTATTTTAAGGTTAATGTTTGATATTGAGCTATAAAAAGTTGACGCGCCCGCATCATGTACCTCATCGCCGGGTTTAGATAGGCTGCTTACAAACCAAAACACGTACTTAGCATGGCCTTTATCATTTTCATCAGCGGTTTGAAAACCGGGCGAATTTTTAGCCAGGATAATCTGCGGTCTGTTTTTGCCGTAACCTATCAGCCTTACAGCAGTTGGTATAAATATAGTTTTGGAGATCAGGTATTTCCCTTCGGGGATAAAAAGCACGCCAAAGTTATGCTCGGTTTTCACTTTGGTAATGGCCGCCTGTAGTTCATCTGAAACATCGGTTTTGCCATCGGCCTTGATCTTAAAATTTTCGGGAGTAAAATAAACAGCGTCCGAATCCTGCAAACGGGCCTGGTATACGGATTTACCTCCATTATCGTTCTTTGCAGAGATATTATTGCCGAAACAAAAGGTTTGAATAAAAATAAACGCGGTGACTAACAGGGTTCCCTTTTTCACTTTTTTTTAATATGGTTTATATGGTACCGACATCCAATGTACATAATAAATCAGCCGTACTTTTTTACAGGCCATGTAAAATTGCTGATAGGCGTATACCGGATTGTTGGTGCACAAATCTATCTGATAGTGCTGTTTGATGCTATTATTACGGCACTACATCACCACTACCATAGGTAACATTAGGTCTAAACAAGAAAATTGGTAACAAAGGGAGGCGTTTTTGCGCCGGGGAAGAGAAATAGAAAAAGGATTACTTAGGCATTTGCATGAGCTTTTACAAATACCTTTAAAACGAAAATGGGCAACCAAAGGCCGCCCATTCATTAACTGGTTTTAATGTCCAATTATTTTGCAGTTTTTCTTGCAGGAGTTAACGGAACAATAATAACAGCTAAGAAAAGGGCAACTTCTAATACGGTTAACATAACTTTAATTTTTTAAAATGTTTTAATTACTGAACTAACAATGTTTTAGGGAATTACAACCGTTCCTACAGGCATGCTGTTGCAGGATGTAAGAACAATTGTATCATTCCTGGCAGACATTCAGCTAAATATATGCCATTAAAAAATCGCACCTAAAAATCAAGATGTTAGACCAAAAACATCATTTTTTAAATTCAGCTTTTCTATAAAATCAATTTTAAAAACACAGATTTTTTGAATTTAAATCTTCTTTTCACGTTAAGTATCAAAAAAACAGGCCTAAACCGGGTTAGAAAAAACCATTAAGCCGTTTTTTGCCGAATTATTTTTACAAAAACCGTGAAACCTGCATTAATTTATTTTTAGCGAAATTTATTTCGCTACGTAATTTCACACATTGCTTTACAGGGCAAAAAATCTTTTATCAAACATTTTTTTGTAAAAAAACCTGCACCGTATTTTTAGATAACACCCGTATTAGCAATTTAAAAAAAATTAAACGACAATTTGTCATGCGCATGACAAATACCAATTTTGGCAGAAAATCCCCCCCTTAAAAACCTGACACACAACTGCCAAAACATGACACGGGCATTAGTCAAAGCGATATTATTCGGTATTTACCCCCTATGCCAAACTTTCAAGCTAAGTGAATGCACTTTAGAATGGCCTTTTGCCAAATGTTTACCGCTTCCTGCATTTCCTTTTCGTTTAATGAAGCAAAACCTATCCGCACAAAACTGTGCTTAACAGACTTATCATAATAATAATCGAGCCCCGCCCCTATGGATAAGCCCAATTCGTTAGCTTTTTTTGACACAACCGCTGTGTCCAGGTCATGAAGATACTTTACCCATATGGCAAAGCCGCCGCTGGGTATTTTGAATGAAATATATTCGCCCAATTGCTCTTGTAGTAGTCGGCAAAGGATATCACGCCGTTCGTGATAAAGCTTATTGGCTTTTTTGAGGTGCCTGCCGATATCGCCATTCTTTAACAAACTTGCCATAGCTTCTTCGAGCAAATGCTCGCCCTGCCTGTCAATCAGCCTGCGTAAGCGAGTAGCCTGAACCATGAAGTTTTGAGGCGCAACCATAAAACCAATGCGGATTCCCGGAGCAATTGTTTTACAAAATGAACCAACGTATATTACGTTTCCATAATAATCGGCACTGGCCAATGGCAATATCGGGCCGCTGGTATAGTGAAAATCAAAGTCATAATCATCTTCAATAATGGCAAACTGATATTTGGCAGCCAGCTCCAGTAAATGCATACGCCTTTCGGAGCTGAGTGTAACCGTAGTAGGCTGGTGGTGATGCGGCACAACATATAACATCCGTACTTTTTTTGTTTTACAGATAGCCTCAACAGCGTTAATATCTATGCCATGCTCATCCACCGGCACAAACGCCAACTGGGCACCAGCCTGCTCAAACACTTCATTGGCACCGTTGTATCCCGGGTCGCCAACAATTACAGTATCGTTTTTATTGACCAGCACCTGGGCACACAAGTAAAGCGCCATTTGAACGCCTTTGGTTATTAAAATATCTCCGGGAGTTACGTGCAGGCCACGGGTTTCGCCCAAAAAACGGGCAAGTTCGTTTCTTAAGTTTTCCGAACCCTGCTCCGGGCCATACATCAGGTATTTATGCGTAAAATGATAGCCCGCCATTCGCCTGTATTCGCGTACCATTAAGTCAACAGGCGCAATACGGGTGTCGGGAAAGCCCTCGGTAAAGGTTAGGTTGCCGTCGGGGATACCGACGAACATACGTTGCGGCCCGATCCTGTTGTCATCCACCTTGAATGATGTTTTGTTAGCCAGGCTATGCTTCAGGACGGCCTTTTCGATTGGCCGGGGTGCAACATCGGGCAGATTTTTAGCCACGTAGATCCCTTTGCGGGGTATCACATCTACCCAGCTTTGGGCATAAAGCTCGTCATAAGCGGCCACTACCGTTTTGCGATGAACATTTAAAGATACCGACAAGGCCCGGCTGGCCGGAAGCGCGGAGCCTGGCTTCAAAGTCCCCTGCCTGATGTATCGGATAATACCATTACTAATTTGCAGGTAAACAGGTACCTGGCTGCTTTTATCCACGCTTAATAAACTTTCAACAAGCATCATATTGGACTATCTTTAATCTACATTCTGGACTACAATTATAGTCCAAAAGCATGGTAATTTTGATCATCAAAAAAAATAAAACCCATGCATATCAATCAAAAACTTTCATCCATATACCTCAGGGTAGCTATAGGCATAAGCTACCTGTGGGAAGTAGCCGACAGGCTTGGTTTATTCGGCCCCAATGGGCACCCTCACGTTGGCTGGGGCGACTGGAAACATTTTGTAGCCTATGCCAAACAAGTAATGAGTTTCCTGCCCGAAAGCATTGTTAATCCGCTCGCAACTATCGCCACTATTGGCGAGGGCGGATTTGGACTATTGCTGATACTCGGCTTATTTACCCGTATGGCGGCTATTGGCAGCGGCATACTCAGTTTATGTTTTGCTATCGCGATGGCAATCTCCTTCGGCATCGAATCGCCTTTAGGCTATTCGGTTTTCACACTGAGCGCGGCAAGCTTTCTGCTGGCATCATTAACGCAATATTCGTGGACTTTGGATAAATGGTTAGCCACACGGCTCGTTAATAAGAAGTTATCAGCCTACCAATCTCAGCAAAATGGATTGAAAGCTGATGACCAGGACCTTCACCACACTGTCATCGATCTAAAACAGATCAGGGCTTTAGCTCAGATAGATTATCGCATATAAAACACCCCTTAGATAAAGCTTTATAAAATCATGAACAAAACCATCATCTGCGGCACTTGTGGTACACAATTTTTGGATGAACCAACGACACCCTCAATTTGCCCGATCTGTACCGATGACCGTCAGTATGTTCCGGAAAACGGCCAGCAATGGACGCTTTCTGCTGAATTGGAGCATCGTACTATTAAAATCACACAGCTAAACGAGCACCTATACGCGCTCAAAATACAACCAGATTTTGCCATAGCCCAAAGGGCATTACTATTGATCTCGCCGGAAGGCAATATTTTGTGGGATTGCATCCCATATCTGGATAAAGCAACAATAGATTTTATCCGGGCTAAAGGTGGGTTAAAAGCCATCGCCTTTTCGCACCCGCATTATTACAGCAATATGAATGATTGGGCTGCCGAATTTGAATGTCCAATTTATATCCATCAAAACGATGCGAAATGGGTGCCTTTTGATAGTCCATACATCTACTTATGGGATGGTAACACCACTCAACTTTGGGACGGTATTAGTATAGTGCATATCGGCGGGCATTTTGCAGGTAGTTGCGTGTTACATATAAAAGGATTAACACCTCAAGGTATGATGTTTTGTGGCGATACCTTTAATATAGCCCGTAGCAAGCGGCACATGGCTATCATGTACAGCTATCCTAATATTATACTACTCTCCAAAACAGAATTTGCCAAAGCATATCAAAGAGCATCTCAACTTAATTTTGACACAGTTTACGGTGCATTCGAAAATCAGGATATTGAGGGTAACGCAATGGAAATATTTGAAGCTTCGATGCAGCGATATAAAGATAGTTACGGCTTATAAAAACTCAGAAACACAATATTTAAACAGAAATTTCCGAAAGTAAAAAGTATGATATAAATTGTATTTGGCAAAACCATTGTGTTATATTTACACAATAACGTCAGAATTAATTGCTGATAGTTGTTTTTCTTCTTCCAGGATCCCTCGAGCGTGCAGGGACCTATTGCTTTAAACCAATTTAACCAAATACAATTATGAAAAAAAACAGTACCCTCATGCTGCTTTTATTTATTTGCTTTTTACCCGTAACGGTATTTTGCCAAAACAGCAATGAACCCGTTGTTGCCGGTAATGATGTGGCTGTAACATCAACCGAAAGCGGTAAAGTAAAAGGCTACATCCACAATGGCATCTATACCTTTAAAGGTATCCCCTACGCCAAAGCCGACCGTTTTATGGCTCCTGAAAAACCTACACCATGGGCAGATGTGCGCAGTTCAAAAACTTACGGCCCCGTATGCCCTACCGATCCTACAACAACCGTTAACGATGAGTTTGAATTTGCTTTTCAGCATGATCTGGGCTATTCAAACGAGCATTGCCAATCGCTCAATGTATGGACACAGAAATTAAACGACGGCAAAAAACGCCCCGTCATGGTGTGGTTACATGGCGGTGGTTTTACTGCGGGCTCATCTATCGAGCTTCCGTCATACGATGGTGAAAACCTTGCCAAAAAGGGTGACGTAGTATTGGTATCTGTAAATCACCGCTTAAATATCCTTGGCTTTCTTGACCTTTCTGCCTACGGCGATAAATATAAAGGTTCATCAAATGCAGGCCTGCTTGATCTGAAAATGGCTTTAGAATGGGTTAAACAAAACATAGCCCAGTTTGGCGGCGATCCGGATAACGTGACCATCTTTGGGCAGTCAGGTGGCGGCGGTAAGGTTACTTCCCTGATGAATGCTCCATCCGCAAAGGGCTTGTTTAAAAATGCCATTGTTGAAAGCGGTAGCTACATCACCAACTTCAACAAAAAACCGGTTACACAAAAAGTTGCCGCGGCATTACTGGAAGAACTTCATCTGCAACCGTCACAAGTTGACTCACTTCAAAAATTACCGTATGATATATTGAACGAAGCCGGTAAAAAAGCTATGCGCAAAGTATCAGCCGACTTAAGAAAAGAAGGCAAGAACATGAATGGCTGGGGCCCGGCTTTAGATGGCGATTTCCTGCCCTATCAACCATCTGACCAGGCGGCTAAAGATCTTTCGAAAAATGTCCCGCTATTGGTAGGTACCACCAAAAACGAATTCGCGCCATTTGTGCCCGGCCCGAAAAGCCAAACAATGGATGAACTAAAGGCCAGTCTGCAAAAAAAATATGGCGATAAAACAGACGCTTTCATTGCCGCCGCGCAAAAGGCTTATCCAACCATTTCAAAACCATCAGAATACACAGATATTGAATTTAACTTCCGTTCATTAGCTATCAAACAAGCAAACGAAAAAGCCGTGAGCGGTGCCGCGCCAGTTTATATGTACCTGTTTACCTGGCAGTCACCTGTAAACGGCGGCATGTACAAGGCTATGCACTGTATGGATATCGCTTTCCAGTTTAATAATATAGCACGTTGCCAGGAAATGACAGGCGGCGGTAAAGAAGCCTATGCCCTCGCAGATAAAATAAGCAGCGCCTGGATAAACTTTGCCAAAACCGGCAACCCCAACACATCATCATTACCTAAGTGGCCTGCTTATACAGCCGATAATGGCGCAACCATGATACTGGATAACCAATGCGTTGTTAAAAACCACCCCGATGATGAGTTATTGCAAATTGTAGCAGCCGCACCTAAACCATAAGCACATGAAAAGGCTAACTTTAATTATTCCCCTGGTACTTTACAGCATATGGGCTTTTGCTGCAAAAGTTGATACAGTGCAAATTCCCAGCGCTGCTATGAACAAAACTTATAAGGCGGCTGTTGCTTTTCCAAAGGCTTACGCAAAAAGCAAAGCCAATTTCCCGGTGCTGTACCTGTTGCATGGCGGCTACGGGCATTTTGATGACTGGCTGCTTAAAACACCCGATAAATCATTGGTAAAAGACCTCGCCGATGAATACAATATCATTATTGTAATGCCCGAGGGTGAAACCTTTAGTTATTATGTTGATAGCCCGGTTGATCCTAACAGCAAGTTTGAAACCTATATTATAAGTGAAGTAATTCCATTTATAGATAGTAAGTACCGTACCATTGCCGATAAAAAAG
Organism: Mucilaginibacter kameinonensis; assembly: GCF_003675385.1. Classification (GTDB taxonomy): domain Bacteria; phylum Bacteroidota; class Bacteroidia; order Sphingobacteriales; family Sphingobacteriaceae; genus Mucilaginibacter; species Mucilaginibacter kameinonensis. The sequence goes on from NZ_RCWZ01000003.1 coordinate 84,340, forward strand.
GTAGACTGATCACCGGTTTATCTATGGGTGGCTTTGGTTCTTTGTACCTCTCGACAAGACATCCGGAACTGTTTGCGGCGGCTGGAAGCATGAGCGGAGCCCTTGACCCAAACATGACCACCTGGAAATTACCTCCCGACAGGTTTGAGATGCTTACCAAAATGCTTGATAAAATCTGGGGGCCAATGACACCAGACTCCTACCTGCCCTACTCCGTAGTGAATATGGCCGATCAGATGAGGCGGAACGGGTTACCGCTGGTAATTAATATTGGAGTTGATGACTTTTTGCTTGAACCAAATAGGGAATTGCACAGAAGATTGGTTTATAATCATACCCCTCATGATTATTCAGAACAACCGGGAGGCCATACCTGGGAGTTTTGGCAAAATGCCTTACCGGGGCACTTGTTATTTTTCAGCAAGGTTTTAAAAGCGAACGGTACTTATATTTTGTAAGGACTACCAGTATAAAGGGAAGGTATTGTTAGCCTTCCCTTTATACTTTTTCACGCAACATTAACAGGGAAAAATCAATGCCGGAAGATGCGCGTGCTCTTCGTTTTCCATATTTTCCCAATCCCAAAGGCCGTTTAGCTGCGAGCTACGGTTACTCAATACAAAAAAGTCTACCTGCATTACATTGGCCAAAACGTCAACAGTTTTCATGATGTCACGCTCTTTAATATTTACGAGGTTAAGTCCCGAATTGCAAAATAACTGCCTGAATACAGTCTCGGCATAACTATCGTTCATATGTGGCAATCCCGATTCGGTAATATTAAAAAGCGAAGTTTTTACATCCAAAGCCTCGCTTATTTTACTTAAAAAACTTACAATATCTTTTTTGGCATAACGCAAATCGGCGAGGTAACCAATATTGTTAATATTAAAAGAGGCGTCTTCAGGAATAGCCAGCAACGGGCAGCATGCGTGATTTAAAATAGGCAGAACCTGGTCATTGATCTCTTTAGTAGTTCCACAAACACCTTTAATAATTAACCCAACGTCATATTTAGCTGTAATAGCATGGAGCGACATTCCTAAAGTATCCAGATAGCTAAGGAAAACTATATTCTCGGCATTTTTAATTTGGTCTTTAAAACCAAAGTCCTCGTTATCAAACATGTCCTGAACTGAGATATCCGATAACTGAACGCTCAATGGCTCGGGTACTGTGTTCATGACAATTACTTTAGTTTTTAGTTTTGCGCCTAAATTACCGGCGTAGGTGAGCGCGTAATTACTTTCCTTTTTAAGATTGTGAATCACTAAGATTGCTTTCATAGCTAATAGATATATGAGATGTATAACAGTGAACAAGTGATAAAAGAAGCTGTTTCTTAATTTGTAATTAAAAAAGTCATAAAAAAGTCAGTTTAATATTGACATTAATTACCGGCAGGCTATAAACCTTAACCTTTAACTAAAAGCCCCGCATTCTTTACCACTTGTTGCAATAAACGCGCATATTGATCAATCTTTTAAATAACTTATTTTAAATTACACTGATATTAAATAAGGTCACGGTACGATGTCGCAGGCAGATAAAAACAAGTAGGATTACGTATTTATTATACTTAAAAGCTAACGACAGATTCGGGTCTGTCTATACATAAAAAGGCCGCTCAAATGAGCGGCCTTTGCTTTTATGGAGTATTAATAATATCTATTAATATAAGGTAAACTCAACCCTGCGGTTAGCCTGACGACCGGCAGCAGTTTTGTTTGTAGCAATTGGCTGGGTTTGTCCGTAACCGGTTGCTTCTATACGTGATGGATTTGCACCTTTGCTTGCCAGGTATGATTTAACAGACTCGGCACGGTCTTTTGATAAACGCATGTTTAAATCTGCAGAACCTGTGTTATCGGTATGACCGGCAAGTTTCAGGCTGAAGTTTTTATCAACCAGTAACTGTGCTACCCTGTCCAGACTTGGGTATGAGTGAGCACGGATAGTTGCTTTACCCAAATCAAACTCAAGGTTTTTGATAGCGTCTTTAACTACTTTCTTATCTTCTTCGGTTACATAAACCACCGGTTTAGCTAAAGGACAACCAGAACCATCAACTTTTTGACCGGCTGGTGTGTTAGGGCATTTATCGTTTACGTCCACAACACCATCGCCATCGCTATCGGTAGTTAACTTAGCTAAGTTAGCATTGGTTGTAGCAAGATCGCTTGCAAGCTGCGCATTTTTAGCTTTCTCAGCATCAATTTGCTGTTGCAGTTCGGCACGGGTGCGTTGATTTTCCCACTGGTACTCGGTACGCATTGATGATACCGGGTTATGAACGGCCATCTGCGGCTTTTTCTTGCTGCCCAATGCAAACTCTAAACCAACGTGAGCGTATGAAAAGCGGTCATCGCCCCCACCGAAGTTATAGCCGTCAAAGTTATCAGACTGTACAAAGTTAACCTGGTAACCCAGATCAAGGTTGATACCCGGAGCCAGATTAAACTTCAAACCTGCTCCAATCGGGATGAATACTTCACCAATGTGACCATTGTCGGTTTTCTTGAAGTTTTCCTGCTGACCGCCGGCCGGTGTAATCCTCGGTGTATAGTTCATATACCCTGCACCGGCAGTTAAGTAAGGCTGAATGAACGGCCGGTCATGGCGCCAGTTGATATTTGCCAATGTAAAGTTGGCGCTCAACGCTGCCGACCAGTTTAGTTTTGTAGAGTACGAATCATAAGCAGAAGTACCGGCTGTGGTTACATGGCTGTTTGATGATGACACCTGGCCACGAAGGAAATCGGCTTGTAAGCCAAATGATGGTAAAATTTGTTTCTTAATGTAAGCACCGTATCCAAACTGTTCGCTTGGGTTGGTAAAATCCTGTCGGTTATTACGGCCAAATATGGTGTAAGGAGTTAACAGTCCTCCATGTACACCGATTGACCAGGTGCGTAATTGATCACCGCCTGAAAACGGTTTTACATAATCTCTTGCTGCTGCTGAAGTATCTGGTGACTGAGCGAATAATTTACTGCCAACCAGTACCCCGGTAAGGAGCAGTGAGGCTTTTTTTAAATTTGTTTTCATATTTCTAATTTTAATTCTCCGTTTAACATTTAAGAAAAACGTACACCGGATAATCCAACATTGATGCCATCAGGATTTGGCAACCGGAAAACCAGGTCGTAAATCAGTCTAAAACAAATCCAAAAATTAAAATAAAAATTTAATATAACCCGTTGATTAACTAAGCGAAACAACGATACTTTTATGATGCAATTCAGATTGGTTAAAACACGTAATTTGTATCAATTATTTAACTTTTTGTACCAAATGGTTAATGAGTAAAAAACAATACAGTTTTGTACAGATAAGGAGTAAATAAACAAAATAGTTGTTAAGCCATTACGGCAACCATATTGAACAGATTTTCGCCCAAGTTAATATTTCCGCTGACATGGGATGCGTCAAACGCGGTTTGCGGATCGATACCTTTTGTGAATACTTTCCAGGCAATATCAGCCGACAGTGTAATCTTAGTATCCGGCGCAGAACCGGTGTTTTGGGTAAGCATCCAGCCATCGGCAGTTTTGAGCAGAAACCAATTACCTCCGGCTTCACCGCTTATGGTAACCTGGATTAACGCGCCGGCATTGGCAATAACGGTACGGTATGCATGCGGAAGTCCGCGCATAAATGTATCAATGCAGGGGTAGAACAATTCGGCTGTAATAATACCCTGCTTACCAACGGCTTCGCGGATTTGTTGCTGATGATGAAACTTTTCGGTGTATTCACGGGCGATGTGAAACCAGTTAACAGACTCCTCCTCTCCTGCCCAGGCTACCGAAAATGGCGCGGGTGCAAGCAGATCGGCTTTTGACATTATTTCGCTGTATTGCTGGCCTGTTGCTTCTAAAAGTTCGATTAGCAATTGCGGGCTCACGCGCCTCATGGCTTTTACCCAGGTTGCATTTAAGCCATTCAAAAAATCAATTAAATCGCTGTAATTGTTGATGGGGACTGAAGGAGGATCGCCGATAAATTGCTGCGACAAGGAAATAACACGCATATTGCCATCAAGCAAATGGGCGGCAATATCTTTCACCGTCCAAAGTTTTGCCAATGTTGGCTTATTCCACTCTCCGGCCGATAGGGACTTGAGTAACTCTATCAGCTTTTGATCCAAAAGGGGGAACAGGTGCACTGTTTTAATAGGGACTTCCTGTTCCGCCATCTGGTATTTTTTATCCGTAATAAATTTTATTATTGGGCAGGGTGAACAATTACCTTCCATTTAATTGCCGCACCAGCCTTTGAAAGCGTTGCCGCAACAGAGCAGTATTTGTTGATAGATAGTTCGGCAGCGCGTACGGCTTTATCTTCATCAACATTACCATAGATATGAAATTCAATATCCACATCTTCCCATAGCGAAGGCTCTTTGCCCGCCTCGCGTTCACCATTAACCACCATTTTATAGTCGGTTATTTCCTGGCGTTGTTTTTTCAGGATACTGATCACGTCAATTGCCGAACAACCGGCAAGGCCCATTAAAAGCATCTGCATTGGGCGGATACCAAAATCCTGACCGCCACTTTCCGGACTACTGTCCATTTTTACGGTGTGTCCATTAGCGTCAACAGCTTCGAAGCCAAAATCGCCATGTACACGTTTTAATTCAATCTGAGCCATATTATCTGGTATTATTGCGCTAAGTTATATAATTAAGTGCTTATGCTAAAACACACTACTGTTGTTTAATTGGTTTTAGTAAAAAATGACCTATGTTGTATGTTTTCTGCTTTTAACAGGTATAACCAGCTTTAAACCTGACCAAACTTCATCAACAGCACAAACTTTAATATCAACCAGGTCAATTTGCAGGGCAAAGTTCCTGATCAAATCTTCAGTGATATCGGTAACTACTTTTGACGCTTTTTTGGGCCAGGAAACCCAGATCATGCCATCCTGCTTTATTTGTTTCATTAACTCCGGGAGTTTAGCTTGATATTCATCTGCGCTTTTGCTAAAGAAATGGATCACATCATTTTCAAGTGAAACATCGGCGGTAAAATAAACATCAGGAGGCATATCGGTAAACAAATCGATGTAATGCTCGGGCGCGTTGATCAGCATTAATCTTGCTCCTGCTTTTATGCCAAGTTTTTTCGCCAAAGGTGTACCCGAATAGCCAGCCATTACAATATATCTTTCAGGTGATGTAACATATGGTCAACGTAATCGGCGGCAAGCCATTCAACCGTTTGCAGGTTTGGCTCCCGTTTGCTGTTATCACAACGGGCGTTTAACCTATCGGGAGGATAATTATTCAAAACCCTTATAATTTGCAGGTTTAACAATGCCCAAAGTTCAATCAGTTCATTAATATCCGCGTCCTGGTAATGAGCAGCCGCAACCCACTCCACCTGCTCATAGGTGAGCCTGAAGTTCTCTTCATAAGTGCAGCGAACAAAACGTTGCAGGTTGATCTGGGCGCTGTCAATCAAATGACCTATCACTTCTTTTTTTGACCATTTGGCAGGCGATGCTTTACAAGTCCAATCGGTATCCTGTCCCTTTAACAGTCGTACATCGTCAATAATTTGGCTGAGTTTATTAATCGCCTGGTTCATATATCGGTTTTATGAGTAGTATAAAAGTATGAGCATTTCATATTAAACAGCAAAAGCACTAACTTCAGAGCCTTAAACATTACTATGGCGCTTAACTATATCTGGATAGCTTTTTTTGTAATTGCATTTGTAGTTTCACTCATAAAATTAGTTTTTTTTGGCGATACAGAAGCTTTCAAATTATTGGTTGAAGGATTGTTCAATTCATCTAAGTCGTCGGTAATGGATATCGCCTTGCCATTAATCGGTTCTATGGCGTTCTGGCTCGGTATTCTGAATATTGGCGAAAAAGCCGGGGCCATCAATTTTTTATCGCGAATAGTAAGGCCATTTTTCAGTCGTTTGTTTCCGGATGTACCTAAAGATCACCCTGCTACCGGTCAGATGATGATGAACTTTTCGGCCAATTTAATGGGGCTGGACAACGCGGCTACCCCACTTGGGTTAAAAGCTATGGGCAGTCTACAGGAATTAAACCCTGATAAGGAAACCGCCTCAAATGCCCAGATCATGTTCCTGGTGCTACACACCTCGGGCTTACAATTATTACCGGTCACCATTATTGCACAAAGGGCTATCTTAAACTCTAAAGATCCTGCCGAGGTGTTTTTACCTTGTATTATTGCTACTTATGTGGCTACCGTTGTGGGCCTAATAGCAGTAGCCATTAAACAAAAAATCAATCTTTTTGACAGGGTAATTATTGGCTGGCTTGGCGGCGTTACAGCTTTTATTACACTGGTTGTATGGTACTTTACTACTCAACTAACTAAAGAACAAATTAGTACGGTATCATCCATTATCAGCAATGTAATGCTGTTTACCATACCGGTGATATTCATTGTTGGCGGACTTATAAAAAAGGTAAATGTATTTGAAGTTTTTGTTGAAGGTGCTAAAGGCGGCTTTGAAACATCGGTAAAGATAATCCCCTACCTGGTAGCCATGCTGGTTGGTATCAGCGTTTTCAGGAGTTGCGGCGCTTTGGATTATATGAATGAAGGGCTGCGCTGGGTTTGTGTCCAATTCCATTTAGATACCCGCTTTGTTGACGCCATGCCGGTTGCTTATTTAAAACCGCTCAGCGGATCGGGCTCCAAAGGCATGATGATAACCGTAATGCAAAACTTCGGCGTTGATAAATTTGCCGGAAGACTGGCCGGGATCTTTAACGGTTCGGCGGATACTACCTTTTATATTGTTGCATTATACTTTGGTTCCGTGGGTATCAAAAAATCGCGCTACGCTATTCCGGCAGGACTTATTGCCGATCTGGCCGGGGTTATCGCGGCTATCTTTATCGCTTACTTATTCTTCGGCCATCAGCCATAAGGGCTGTTTAACAAAGGGTTGCTTTTATTCATCAATTAAATTGCTACTTTTATCGCACCCTTTTTTAAACTAATGACTCAAACTTACCTTAAGGAAAAGCACCTTAAAAAAAAGCGTGCTATGAAAGGCGTGTACGCCATTGTGATTGCCGGCCTGATATTTATATTTATTATGGCCAAATTTGCTACATCGGGTGGCGTTTCAGAAGTACTTTCGTTCAGTAAAGCGCCAACTGCCGAAGACGCTTATAAGATGGCTACTGAATTTGTTACGCCAACCATACGTAACAGCAACATTTCGTTCCCCGATGATAAATACCAGTTTGGTAAAAAAGCCGATTCTATTTTTATCATTAAATCATACGTACTTTCGAAAGGCAGCAAAGGCGAAATGAACCGGACTAATTTTGAGGTATTACTGAAATATAATGGTGGCCCTAAATACCTTAAAAAAAGTTGGGCGCTGGTTGATATTAACGAAAGTTCTGAATAAATAAAGTCAGATGCATGAAGTCGAAAGTCAAACGTTAGACTCCTTGCCTTCTTTAAACTTGGCACTTATGACTTTAGACTAAAGACTAATCGTAAATTACTATAACAATAGCCTTATGGAAGAAACCGGAATTGAGTTGATAGAAAGCGCCACCGCATTTATAGGGCATACCCAGTATCAAACAATAGTTAATAGTGGCGGGCACGGTCTCATAACCGACGAACCATTGAAAGCCAATGGCAGCAACACCGGCATGAACCCCTTTAGTTTATTGCTGGCCAGCCTTGCAAGCTGCACGGTTATTACCCTGCGCATGTATATCGACCGCAAAATGTGGCCTATAGAAGAAATCAAAGCCGATATTGAGATGTATAAAACTTTAAGCGGCACACGTATTGAAACCAAGCTAAGTTTTAAAGGCGAAGTTAACGACGAGCAGCGGGACAGGCTACTTAAAATAGCAAACGCTTGTCCGGTTCATAAAATACTGATTGGCAATATTGACATTAACACAAATATCAGCGCATAAAAAGTCCGCGCGGCAAAAAGCTACGCGGACTAAATCACTCTAAAACAATCACCTCTTAAAAAAGAAGTATTTGTAAATAATTAAACAAAAAGGTAATTACCAGCCTGTTAAATTACTTGCAAGTACAAATGTACCCATAAATAACAGGCCCAGCATTAAACAGGCAATTCATTTGACGGCTAACTGACAGTACAGGCTTTTTATACCTTCGGATGACTTTAAGCCATTAGTCCCTTGATAAAAATATCAAGCAGAAGCAGTTTTTTGGTGTGGATTTCTTCGAGATGTTCCTTACGCGGGAAGTTGGTTTTCTTTTGAGATATGGCCCCAACCCTGATACCATGTAGAGCATCCATCAATACGTCAACAATCTCTTCAGGGTTGTTTACCGGCTTTATCGCACCTTTCTCAACCTCGATTTTAATGGCATTACTTAACAGGTTCAATTCCGCGCTATGCACTTCACCAACTATTTGCCAGATGGTTTCGGGGAGGTTTTGCTCGTTAAGCCTGAAAAAATCAAAAAAGTTATAGTTATTAACGATAAACTCGTGATGAGTATTTACCTGGAATGTGAATGCCTCTTTTAAGTTAGTGAAGCTATTTAACCTGCTCTCAAGCGTTTTTAGATAGTCGGTAGCAAGCTTGCGCATTACAGCAATGTACAGCTGACTTTTATCCGGGAAATAATAATAAAGCAAAGCTTTTGACATGGATAAGTCACCGGCTATTTCGTTCATGGTTGTTTTTGAATAACCATAATGTAAAAAACGCTGGTGCGAGGCCTCTAAAATTTTCTCCCTTTTAATATCCTGCTGGTCATTAGCTGCTGCCATGTGAAAAATTTTGCTTAAAAACAGGTAAACAAATAAGTCAATACAATCGATTTCCTGACTTTTTTAACAAAACTATCAAAAATTCATCAAATAAGTGTGGCAACCCCCTTCTGCAGGGCATTTGCTAAAACAATTTTACATTCCAACTATTTTATAGGGGACACCAATTTTTAGATTATGGATATTGGAAACAGATTACCACCCGATTTGCTTGAGTTTTCGCAACGGATCCCCTCCTTTGCCTGGAATTTGATCATCATCGCTTCGGCAATACTTATCGGCCTTATCACTAAATTTATCATTACAAAATTATTCCGGATCTACGCCCAGCGCAAAGAAACTGATTACTCCATACTACGATCAATAATTGTAAACCTTGGCCCGGCGGTGGCTTACTTTATACCATTGTTCCTGTTCAACCTGCTATCGCCCTTACTGCGGATGAATAAACTCTATTATCAGCCGCTTGATAAAACCATAGAGATCTTGCTTACCATATCATTTGCAGGCCTGCTTGTCCGTTCAGTACGCATCCTGGAAGATTATATCTATCACACTTACGACCTTAATAAGGTTGATAACCTGAAAGAGCGTAAGGTGCGAACGCAGATTCAGTTTATCCGCAAGATCATCGTGGTAACCATCATTTTCTTAACCATCGCCATCATCCTGCTTAGTTTTGAAAGCATGCGCAAGATAGGCACCGGCCTGCTTACCGGCGTTGGTATAGGTGGTATTATAGTGGGCTTCGCGGCGCAAAGTTCATTAGGCAACCTTTTGGCCGGTTTTCAGATAGCCTTTACGCAACCTATCCGCATTGATGATGTCTTGGTTGTAGAAGGCGAATGGGGCCGTGTTGAAGAGATCACCCTCACTTATGTAGTGCTAAAAATCTGGGACGAACGGCGCCTGATACTGCCCATCAATTATTTTATCCAAAAACCGTTTCAAAACTGGACACGCACTTCGGCGGATATACTGGGTACGGTATTTTTATATATGGACCATACAGTGCCTATTGATGCCATTCGTGAGGAGTTTGAGCGGTTGATTATAAAATCAAGTCTTTGGGATAAACGGGTTAAAGTAGTACAGGTAACCGATGTGCGGGAGCATACTATCGAAATCAGGGTATTAATGAGCGCAAGCACCTCGTCAAACGCCTTTGACCTGCGTTGTTACATCCGCGAAAACCTGATCACTTTTATCCAGAAGAATTTCCCGGGCAGTCTGCCTCGTTCACGTAACGAACTCAGCAACTTGGGCGAACTTGAAAAATATATTCAACCTGCCACAGGAGCTTAAACCAATTTGCTTAAGCTGATGCCCGCCCCAATTACCAAAGCGTCTTCGGCTGCGCCAATCAACGGATCGGCGACATGGTTTGCCTTAACTATGTTTTTACGTAAATAATAGCTTGCATAAGTTGCCGCTATTGCCGCTGCCCCTCCTATCAATGCTCCGGCTAAGGCTTTACCACCAACAGCTTTATAAATGCTTGCACCGGCCAAAGCACCTGACAAACCTCTGCCGGCTACGCCCTCCGGTTCTATTCGGTTTGGCGTTGATGGTAATTTATCCGCAATAAGTTCAGTAACCGACAAAATCTTTAAAACGGCTGCAACGGTTGTTGATTGCATGAACTTTAATGGCGATTTCTCCAGCCTTTTTGATGGATGCTTACTAAGTATATGCGTAGTTACAACCGGGGCCGATAATGTGCGCATGCCGGCTAATGTACCGATGCCAATCACCGGCCAAATTGGGTTTGATACTTTAAGTTTCATTTCGCTTCAAAATACTTGATTAAAGAACCCCAAACCTGACGTAATGTTCTGCCCCATAGCTACAAAAAAACGGCCATGCTAAGGATAGCATGGCCGTTTTTATATCTATTAACCTTATTTTAAACTGCTTCTGGTTCTAACACCGCTGCATGTTTAGGTTCAACTGATTTTTTGCCGAACAACCTTGCTTTAAGGTTATAACGGATCAGGTATAAACAAGGTACAAGTATCAGTGTAATAACCGTAGCAAAACCTAAACCGAAGATCATTGTCCACGCCAATGGGCCCCAGAAAGCAACGTTATCGCCGCCAAAGTGGATATGCGGTTCAAAATGGGTAAACAAACCTACGAAGTCGATATTGAAACCAACCGCCAGCGGTATTAAACCTAAAATGGCGGCAGTGGCGGTAAGTAATACCGGTGTCATACGGGTATGACCGGCTTCAACTACTGCATCGTGAATGCTTACGCCTTGCTCAAGCAACATATCGGTAAACTCAACCAATAAGATACCGTTACGAACAACCACACCCGCTAAAGCGATGATACCAACGCCGGTCATTACGATAGACATGGTCATACCGAATACGCTGACGCCCAGCAATACACCTATAATACTAAAAAAGATCTCGCTAATGATTATAAGCGTTTTACCGATTGAGTTGAACTGGATCATCAAAATAACCAGGATCAATCCGAATGATACAGCAAGCGCCGATAGCAGGAAGGTCATGGCCTCCATTTGGTCTTCCTGTCCACCGCCCTGACGAATAGTCACATTATCCGGCCTCTTAAAGTTATTTATCGCTTTAAGGATATTGGCATTAACCTCGTTAGGATTATTTGGCTTAATTACATTTGAGCCAAGCGTTAACACCCTACGCTGTTGTTTACGTTTGATATTACTGTAAGTGGTGGTATAGCGCACATCAGTGAAAGCCGATATTGGCACCTGGCGTATCGCGCCACTCATGGCCATATCACGGTATGTAATTTTCAGGTTTTTGATCTCATCAATATTACTGCGCTGACTTGGCAATGTTCTTACCATGATTTTATAATCGTCCTCGCGGGTATTGCGAAAATCGGCTGCCTTCCAACCATAAATTGCGGTAAACAGGTTTTGATTGATTTGCTGAGAAGATACTCCCTCACGGTTAGCACGCTCACGATCTATATCAAACACAATTTCCGGCTTATCGCTTTGCACGTCGGCAATCAGGTTTTCGATACCAGCAATATTTTGCTTAGCCAAATAACTTTTAAGCCTGTTGCCGGTAGCAACCAGCGTATCCAGGTTATCACCCACTATCTCAATACTGATATCTTTTTGTACCGGAGGACCGCTGCTCTCCTGTGCAACAGCTATTTTTGCACCGGGAATCCCTTGTACAGCCGCACGGATGTTGGCTAATACCTTTTTGGTATCCTTACCGTTACGTTTACCAAATTCAACAAACGCTACGGTAACCTTACCTTTATTTTCATAATCGCCCTGATCTTCATCAGTAGGATCGGTAACCCCTTTTGTTACGTTTGAAATAACTGACGACACGATATCCTTATCAGGCTCAACTACTTGTGCAACGCGCTTTTCTATCTGTTTGGTTACTTCATTGGTATAAGCCTGATCGGTACCGATAGGCAAAGTAATGTACACATAGGCAAAGTTAGGGTCGCCCGATGGGAAAAACTCTGGTGTTTTGCCGCGTACCGCCATCAAGAAAATCGCAAAAATAAACAAGCCGATAGTTCCGACCAGAACGGTTACCGGCCTGCGTACAGCACGTTCAAGCCATTTGGCATACCAGTTTTGAAATTTAGGCCAGGCATTTTTCTGGAACCTATCAATAACACGCAGCAGGAAGAAATGGTTAATCAGGTATAATACCATGATCAGCACCATCAGGTTTCCAATACCAACGTTCATCAGATAGCCAATAACTGCTGCAATTGTCAAAAATATCATGGCCCTTTTTGTAGGCCTGTCAAACTTAGGATGATCATGTTCGCCATCGTGATGTGGCCTCATAAAATCAACCGCGAATACCGGGTTAATGATATAAGCTACCACTAAGGATGCCAACAAGGTAATGATCAAAGTAATTGGCAGGAAGAACATGAAATGGCCTATCAAGCTATTCCAGAAAGCCAGAGGCACAAACGGAGCCAAAGTAGTCATGGTACCTGAAAATACCGGAAGGAACACCTCTCCTGCCGCCATTTTAGCAGCCTCTTTAATTGGCACTTTCCCATTGGCAAAAATACGGTGTGTGTTCTCTATTACTACGATGGCGTCGTCCACCACAATACCCAGCGCCAGCAGGAACGAGAATAACACGATCATATTGAGCGTAAAGCCAATGGCAGGCATTACCAGGAAGGCAATAAAACATGACAACGGTACAGATAATGCCACGAAAATGGCATTGGTTGTGCCCATAAAAAACATCAGGATAACGGTAACCAAAAGGAAGCCGATAACGATGGTGTTAATTAAGTCATTAAGTGTTGTACGCGTTTTGTCAGACTGATCGCCGGTAACAACAATATCCAGGCCTTTAGGGAAAACTGTTTTTTGTTTTAGCTTGATCAACTCGTTGATCTTATCAGAAGCCTCAATCAGGTTTTCGCCCGCCCTTTTACTCACGTTAAGGGTAATTACATTTTTGAAGTTAGGATTATCATTGGTTTTTAACCTTGCATAACTTTCCTGTTCTAAAAATGAATCTTTAACCTCGGCAATATCCCGTAAATAAACAGCCTGCCCTTTAGGGTTACGGATCACCATGGCAGCCACTTCATCGGCATTTTTAAAATCCTGCTTAATATCAATGGTTCTGCGAACGCCGTCGGTTTTAGCAGTACCTGTTGATGACAATATATTTTCGTAACCAATGGCTGTACTAATGTCCGGCAGGCTTAGTTGCGCGGCAGCCATCTTGTTCATATCAACATTAACCTGTATTTCAGGAGTTAAAGCACCTACCTCATCAACTTTTGAAATTTCCTTGTAGCTTTCAATTTCATCTTTTAATATATCAGCATATTCCTTTAGCTTTTTCAGATCATAATTACCTGAAATATTGATATATAAAATAGGCAGATCGGCAACGTTAATATCCGAAACAACAGGATCGGTATAATTATTATCATTTTGCGGGAGATCCTTCTTGGCTTGGTCAATCTTATCCTTTACGTCTATTTTTGCATCCTTGATATCAATATTAGCCTGAAATTCGGCAGTAATAATAGAAACATTCTGAACCGAGTTTGAAGTCACTTTCTTCAATCCCTTTAATGATTTCAGCTGCTTTTCTATCTGGCGGGTTACCAGGTTTTCGATATTTTGCGGAGACTGACCGGCAAAGGTTGTTGTTATAAACACCTTTGATTGTGCTATATCCGGAAAGTTTTCCTTAGGCAAGCGGTTATAACTTACCAGGCCAAGCACCGTGATCAGGAACATGAGCACATAAATGGCCGTTTTGTTATCAATAGCCCAACTTGAAGGGCCAAATTCTTTCTTTACATCTTTCATAATGAACAGATCAATTGGTTAATAACTAATTGGCCGATTGAACAACTTTGACTTTATCGCCGTCTTCAACCTCTGTTGCGCCTTCAACTATAAGCTGGTCACCGGCTTTCAAACCTGATAATATCTCTGTTTGGCCACCATAAGTAATACCCGATTTTACATTTACCTGTTTTGCAATACCATTCTGATTTACAAACACATGGTCGCCGGTTTCTGATTTCTGCACTGCTTTTACAGGTACCGAAATAGTGTTATTTTTTGCATAATCGGCTATTTTTAAAATAGCCGTCATATTAGGGCGCAGTGTACTGCGTACTGGCAGCTTTATCTCCACTCCAAAACTACGTGATGTAGGATCAATAGCTTTTGCGGCGAAAGTTACTTTGGTAACTAATGAATCATTAGCATCCGGTATTAAGATCTTAACATCGTTACCGGTGTTTACACTGCTTGCATATGACTCAGGCACATCAGCCTTTACCTTTAAAACATCAGCATTAACAATACGGATACCTGTTTGGCCCGGTGTCGCGCTCTGTCCAAGTTTCAGGTCCATTTGATCTACGGTACCATTTATTGGTGATATGATACGATACAAGGCAGATTGCTTTTTTAACGATGCTAAAGCTTTCTGGCTGCTTTGTAAAGTGGTTTGAGCTTGCAGATATTGTACTTCGGTGCCTATTTTTTGATCCCACAGGTTTTTCTGGCGATCAAATAATTGCTGGTTTAAACTCACCTGGGCTTCGCTTTGAGCGATGTTTTGCTGCATAACGCTATTATCAAGCTGTGCAAGGATCTGACCCTTGCTTACATGCTGCCCCGGTTTTACATAAAGCGCGGTAATGGCAGCCTGCATTTGAGGATAGGCAGTAACGTTATCCTGCGCATCTATTTTACCCTGTATTTGAACGTAGTTGGTAAAATTGCCCGTTTTTACTTCAGTAACACTTACGTCAGTGCTTTTTGCCGAATCGGTAGTGCCCATTTCAGACTGCAGCTTCTCAATTTTTGAATTGATATCTGATTGCTGCTTTTTCAGATCGGCCAGCTCGGCCTTTTTATCTTTAGGCTTACTTGAGCAGGCCGCAAGTAAAACCAGGAATGGTATGTATATAAATTTTTTCATTTTCATTGTTATATAGTGAGTTTAGTGTTGTCGTTATTTAATTCGTCCGTAAGCTTTATCAAGGTCAACTTTACTAACCAGGGCGTCATACAGGCCTTGTATGTATTTATTATCGGCATCTTCGAGCCCTGTTTGCGCTTGCGTAACCTCAATACTTGAACCTACACCCTGCTGATATTTTATTTTTGAAACGCGCAATACTTCCTGCGCAAGGGTTTGATTACGTTTTTGGTTATTAAGCGACTGCAAACCGTTCACATAAGTAACATGGGCCTGATTAGCCTGTAGCTTTAGACCATTTTTAGCGTTCTCCAAATCATTTTGTGATTTAAGTACGGCTATTTTTGATTGCCTGATCTGATTAACACGCTGAAGACCGCTAAATAATGGTACGTTTAAAGTTAAACCGACGTAACTTGACGGAAAACTCATTTTATACAAGTTACTAAAATTATTGTCCTGATATGATGAGGTATAAGCCGCGTTAGCTTTAAGCGACGGCAGAGAAAGCGATTTTTGACGTTTTAGGTCCAGTTGCTTAAGGTCGACATTAGTCTCGGCTAAATTGTACTCGATGCGGTTGTGGTAAAACGCGGTATCGGCAGCAAGATCGGCTGTATTGTCTTCAAGTTTGATATCTTCAAGTTTATCCTTCAAACTAAGCGCATATTCAATAGGCATACCCATCTGAAACTTAAGTACCTGATAATTTAAAGCCAGTAAACGAATAGTGTTTTCGCGGCTCGTAACTAAGTTATTGTACTGGACAACAATCCGGTCAACATCAATTTTTTCAACAAAGCCCTGCTTATTTTGCTGTGTGGTTTCATCCATTTGCTGCTTTAGCTGAGCAATATTGGCATTCAATAATCTCAACTGCTCATTGCTAACCAAAACCTGGTAATAAGCTTTGGTAACATTAACATTAGCCTCAATTTTTGAACGGATATGGCTGCGGATAGAAAGTTCTTTATAAGTTTTGGACGCCTTTAAACCAACAAGATAGCTACCATCAAATAAGATCTGGTTAGCATTTACCCCAAAGCTCGACTGGTATTTAACACCAAACTGGATAGGTACGAAAGTACCGGCCGGCTGTCCAAAAAACTCACCGGGCAATAACGTGGTCGGAATTTTCAGGTAATCCTGAAATGAAGCAGTTCCTGTTATCTGAGGCAAGCCAATGCCGGTGGTTTCCTTAACTTTATACTCGGCACTCTTGATATCAAGCTTGGCATTAACTACCGAATCCTGATGCTCATAGGCATAGTTAACACAATCCTCAACAGTAAAGTTAAAGGTTTGTACATTGGGCGCAGCCTCCTGCCCAAAGCTTTTAAAAGCGATGGCACAAATTGCAGCTGCCGTGAAAAATAGATATTTCATTATATATGTTGTGATTGAGTGATTTAATTTAACTGGTACAAATTTCATGCAGTTAGTGACAACCTTATGTCAGCATGTTATTCATTATTAATATTCTTATACTCGTTAAGCAGTTTATACCCTTCAATGGTACAAATGCCATAATTAAAGTGATCTAAAAACTGAACCTGCACTTTCCAAGGACTAAAATCCCTCACCGGGAAAATGGATGTATTAAAGCCCAGTTCTACCTGATTAACCCGCATCCTTGCTATAATGCGTACATCAATATCTTTACGGATATACCCCTGTCCCATTCCCTTGATCAGCAGCTCTTCCATTTTTTGGATCAATATTTCGGATTTGAATTTCTGAAAATCGTTCCAGGCTTCGGGATGATACTTTTGCAAATCGTGAATAACTATCGGGTTGATCCTCGAAAAGATCTCTTCCGAGCATTTGGTCATGTTGATCATCTCTTCAATCACATTAGCCGATTTACTGATGATATCATTCATTTGATCCTCATCTTCCTTCAGCTTCTGTTTAGTGAGCGCTACCACCAGTTCGTTCTTATCCTTAAAAAACTGGTAAATGGTTTTTTTCGACATACCAAGATGCCTGGCAATATCATCCATGGTGATACTTTTAATACCTGCGGTTAAAAACAGGTCTTCGGCGCCTTTAATAATTCTTTCGGTTTGACTCATTGACTTTCCGGGTCAAAACTAAGGAAACATTTTTTGAATAAAAAGTTTCCATTCATTTTTACTTTTTCATTACAAATACTTGTCCGTTTTTAAAATCCATTTAATTATTGCTTGTTATACAGTGGTTTATTTGCGAAGCTTTTAATCTGCCTTAGGCCATCAAAAATGATTACCTTTGCAAAAAATTTCATCCACTCTCTTTTTAATATATGACGCTTACTTCACTTTCAGCGATCTCGCCTATTGATGGCCGTTATAGAAACACCACTGCCGAACTTGCTGCATACTTTTCAGAATATGCCCTTATCAAGTACCGTGTATTTGTTGAGATAGAGTATTTCATAGCACTTGCCGAATACCCACTACCTCAGTTACAAGCATTTGATAAAAATCTATCAGAAAAGTTACGCGACATTTACAGAAATTTTTCGGAAGATGACGCTGGAAGTATCAAAGTGATTGAAAAAACGACAAATCACGACGTTAAAGCAGTAGAGTACTTCATTAAAAAAGAGTTTGATAAATTGGGTCTGGAACCATTCAAAGAGTTTATTCACTTTGGCCTTACCTCGCAGGATATTAATAATACTGCTATTCCATACACTTTCAAACTGGCTTTAAATAACAGTTATTACCCAGCTATTACTGACCTGGTAAGCATCCTGAAGGCATTTGCTGCAGATTGGGAAAATGTTCCTTTACTGGCGCATACGCATGGGCAACCGGCTTCGCCAACCCGCCTGGGTAAGGAAATCCTGGTTTTTGTTGAACGCCTGGAAGCCCAGCTTGAACTGCTGAAACCTATCCCGAATTCGGCTAAATTTGGCGGTGCTACCGGTAACTTCAACGCGCATAACATCGCGTACCCTGCTATCGATTGGAAAGCATTCGGCAATAATTTCGTTAACAATATTTTAGGCCTCAAACGCTCACAGTTTACTACCCAAATTGAGCACTATGATAATTTTGCCGCGCAATGCGATGCCCTAAAACGCATTAACAATATCCTGATTGATCTTGACCGTGATATGTGGACATACATCTCCATGAATTACTTCAAGCAAAAGATCAAAGCCGGCGAAGTTGGTTCATCGGCCATGCCGCACAAGGTTAACCCTATTGATTTTGAAAACTCTGAAGGCAACCTGGGTATCGCCAATGCTTTATTTGAGCACCTCGCAGCCAAATTGCCAATTTCAAGGTTACAGCGCGACCTTACCGATTCTACGGTGTTAAGGAACATCGGTGTACCGTTCGCGCATACATTGATCGCCATTAAATCAACTGTAAGGGGATTAAACAAGCTATTGCTTAACACAGATGCCATTAATGCCGACCTTGAAGCTAACTGGCCCGTTGTAGCGGAAGCCATCCAAACCATATTAAGGCGCGAAGCTTACCCTAACCCGTATGAGGCTCTGAAAGATCTTACCCGTACCAATCAGCAAATCAACGCCAACACAATAGCGGAGTTTGTTGATACGTTAAATGTAAGTGATGTCATTAAAGAGGAGATTAAAAAAATAACGCCATTAAATTATACAGGTATTTAGAAGTGCAGATTTCAAATGTGCAGATGTGCAAATAATATTTTGATTTATTGATGCTTTGATTGTGCATCAATTTGCACATCTGAAATCTGCACATTTGAAATCTGCTTATCTGCACATCTAAATCTTCGCATCAAAGAAATGTCATAACAAAGTTTAAGGTAGCTTTTAATAAAAAAGCTCATTAAATTTGTTAATTAGATTGAATAAAAACACGAAACGATGAACATCAACGTATATACCGAATTAACGCCTAACCCGGCAACTATGAAATTCATAGTTAACAAACTGCTTATTAATGGCAGTGTTGACTTCCCTACTAAGGAAAGTGCCGAAAAATCACCTTTTGCAAAAGAACTGTACAAGTTCTCGTTTGTAAACGGCGTTTTCTTTGCCAGCAATTTTGTAACCATTACCAAAACTGAAGGCAGTGACTGGGCAGATGTTGAGCCTATCATGAAAGAGTTTGTTAAAGGCGCTATCGAATCTGAATTAAAGATCCAGTTAGAGGAAGAAGCCGAAGCAGGAAACTTTGAAGGTACCGAAACTGAAGTTAAAATTCAGCAGATTTTGCATGATTACGTTCGCCCGGCTGTTGAGCAGGATGGCGGCGCTATCACTTACCGCTCATTTAATGAAGGTATAGTAACTGTTGAGCTTCGCGGTTCATGCAGCGGTTGCCCATCATCTACCGTAACCCTTAAAGCCGGTATCGAAAACCTGCTTAAACGCATGGTACCTGAAGTTACCGAAGTGGTTTCTGAAGCATTATAATATTGAAGATTGGGGTTCGAGCCCCTTTGCTTATCCAAAAGCCTTTCATGAGAATGAGAGGCTTTTTTTATTAACTTTAATCAATGTCATTAATCACACCAGTCCAATATTGCTTTCCATACTTTTTTGATGAATATGATTTCAAAAGCCTCATTGAACAAATGGGTCTGCAATATAAGTTGAGCTTTGATACTAAAACAAGATTATTTAACTCGTTATCTATATTTAACAACCACAATTTCAACTTTTTCATTAATTGCTTTACGAATTTGATGTTTGATCAAAATGGCGATCTTATAATTTGGAAAACAGAAGAAGACGTGATTAATTTTTCAAAAATAAAAACCAACTACGGGCTTATAAATAAAATTGATTTCACAATCGAATTAAAGGGGCTCCATGCGGGAAAAGATGAACTGGGCAACAATTATGGCCTATCAAATTTTGTAACTTATGTTAGAAAAAGCAGTATTAACTATGATTTTGACTATGCTGAAAATTTCGCTATAGTAATTATCAATAATTCATCTATTGATATCATTCCATTTGATTGGTTCAATAAGAAGGGCGGCGATTACGGTTACGTTTGGCCAGCTACAGCTCAACTCAATTTAGGAACTTTTGAGTTAACCGGGAAAGGAATGCGAATGGAGAACTTTTCAATTCAGCTGCATAATCAGATTTGAAAACAAATTAGACAAACAAATAATTAAATATTTCCCTTACTTAAAATACTTCTGCACCACCTGCAGCAACTCCCCTGTTATCTTACCATTAGTAGCTAATAACTCCCGGGTATCCAATACTTCCGAGCCGCCTTTAAAGTTTACCACTTCGCCTCCTGCTTGCTTTACAATTACAATACCTGCGGCCACATCCCAGGCGTTGAGGTTATACTCGTAAAAAGCATCAAAACGACCACAAGCTGTATAAGCCAGGTCGACAGCAGCCGAACCCAAGCGGCGCAAACCATGACTCGTACGCATCAGCTCGGTAAATAATTCGATATAGGCAGCTTGTTTGGTAAAATCATAATATGGAAACCCGGTTGCCAATAAGCTTGTGCCTACCGTGTTGTTTTTGCTTACGCTGATCTCTTTACCGTTCAGGTATGCGGGCGCATCCTTCCAGGCATAAAAACATTCATCAAGATTTATTTCATAAACCACGCCTGCAATCAGCTCGTCGTACTCTTTTAAAGCGATACTTACCGAAAAAGCAGGTACACCGTGAATGAAATTGGTAGTGCCATCCAGCGGGTCGATGATCCAATTGTAGCGCTCGCCTATTTTAGTGGTTGTTTTTTCTTCAGTAATAAAACCGGCTTCAGGCAAAATTTTGCTCAGGCCTTTTACAATGGTTTCTTCGGCGGTTTTATCAACGTATGATACCATATCGTTGAGCCCTTTATACTCTATCCTATCAGGATCAAAAGCCTTACGCTCCTGCCTAATAAAATCACCTGCTTGTTTTGAAACTTCAATTACCTGGTTTAGGATGTTGGCTGTTTGCATGGTTACGTTTTAATGATAGGCTAAATGAAAAAACTTTGTGGATAAAAAAGCTTGCAAAGAACAGGCTCAATGCCGCCGAGATCCTTGCTACCGTTGGATTAAAACTGCAAGCCTGGATCAATATTTTCACAACGGATAAATTGGCGAAGAAGCCGATAAAGGCTACCGTCACAAAACGAAAGAACTGCTTGCGTGGTGCCGATTTCGACTCGTTAAATACCATATATCGGGTGATTAAAAAATTAACCACAACGCCCATAAAAAACGATAATGCCAGCGAAACAGTATAGTTACGAACAGTAAGCCCAAAAATGTGGTAAGTATGCTGTGTAAGCAGATTATGGTAAAAAAGGTAAAATGCACAAACATCTACCAAAAAACCGGCCCCGGCCGAAAGCACAAATCTGAATACCTGGTTATTAATTAATTTGCCTTTTGATTTGTTATCAGCCATTTGTAGTGCCCAGTGCTTTCTTTTCTTTGTTTAGTCCGGTAATGATTAATGCCGCGCCGCCCAAAACCATGATCACCGAGATCATTTCGGCCTGGGTAAATGGAACACCGGCAACAACATATTTAGTATTAACCCTGATGAGCTCAATAACGAAACGCTCAACGCCAGCTAATATCATGTATACACCAAACAAAACGCCCGGAGCTTTAAAATTGTGCCTTATTTTCCATAATACAAAGAACAGTAATAAACAAATTACAGATTCGTAAAATGAGGTTGGATAAACCGGGTATTGCAGCTCATGACAAAACTTACCCATGCAGTTCACCATCTGCACACCTTCATCATTTACGTTATGCGGAAACTTAAAGCTCCACATCCAATTGGGCGCCCAGCTTAACCACTGAGGCTTTGGTGCGAGATTAACTATGCCCCAGTCGCCGTCGCCACTCATCTGGCAGCCTATACGACCTAAAGCGTAAGCCAGCATCATACCCGGACCGCCAATATCAAGCATATCTAATGGTTTAATGCCGTGTTTGTTAGCAATATAAAGCACGGCCGCTCCACCACATATCAGGCCACCATAAAAGGTTAAACCACTAAAACCGACCAGCATACCAACCGGGTCTTTCATAAAATCGCCCCAGTTTTCCAATGCATTAAACAACTTGGCGCCGGCAAAGCCAAACACCGCAGCCCAAAGCAATATACTGCCTAATAATTCATGAGGATGTACATCAATATCTTTAGTTACCGGTTTGTCAAGCTTTTGCTTGTTAGCTTCGTGCCATGCCCAATAAGCAAAAGCTGCGGCTCCGAGTATGCCACCAATCCAGTTACCTCTTAGGGATAGTAAAAATTCTTGCGGCGTATCTAACAGCATTTGGTAGTTTAGCGCACAATCAACAATTTTATAACCCAATAAAAAGCCAAAAATACCATTGCTTATCAACTCGCTACTTGAAGCCGGCAAACCTACAGTTACCCTCTTTTTAAAGGTATGAATAACGCCTAATGCTTCTTTCCGTTTAAACTCCTGGCCAAAAGCCCAGTAACCGCCAACAAAAGCTATCGCTACAAAAAAGCCAAAAGTTTGTATGGGCAAAGGAAGATTAAAGCCAAAAAGATATTTTAATAACGATGTAAGCGTAGGAAACATAGGTTATATTTTAAGGCGAATATAGAATTTAATGAACTAATATTTCTTCGCCTTCTGTTATTTCAACATCACCATCAGGTGAAATATTTGTTAGATGTACTGTCTTCAATTCATTAACCAGCACAGGATCATACTTGGTGCGTACCTTTACATAATTACGGGTAAAACCATGCATAAAGCCATCCTTAATATCGCCCTCAAACAAAACCTCCTGATTTTCACCCAATTGACTTTCGTAAAAAGCACGGCGTTTTTTATCAGACAGGATGTGCAGCATTTTACTCCGTTCTCCGCGTGCTGAACCTGGAACAGCGCCAGTCATCTGGGCAGCCAAAGTATTTTCCCTCTCCGAGTAGGTAAATACGTGCAGGTATGATATATTAAGTTCGTTCAGGAAATTATAGGTATCCATAAAGTCTTCTCTTGTTTCGCCAGGGAAGCCGACAATAACATCCACACCAATGCAACAATCGGGCATCAGTTCTTTTATTTTGGCAACACGGTTAACATAAAGGTCGCGTTTATAACGGCGGCGCATCAGTCCCAGGATCTTATCAGAGCCTGACTGTAGCGGGATATGGAAATGCGGTACAAAGCGTTTTGAAGCGGCAACAAAGGCAATGATCTCGTCGGTAAGCAAGTTAGGCTCAATAGATGAGATCCTGAAACGGTCGATACCTTCTACCTCATCAAGCGCTTTCACAAGGTCAAAAAACTTATCCTCGCGCTGTCCGTTACGGATACCGAAATCGCCCAGGTTTACACCGGTAAGTACAATTTCTTTTACTCCCGATTCGGCAATTTGTCGGGCTTGCGTAACAACGTTTTCAATGGTATCGCTCCTGCTTGCGCCACGCGCCAGCGGAATGGTACAAAATGTACAAGAATAATCGCAGCCGTCCTGCACTTTCAGGAAAGTACGGGTGCGGTCGCCAAAAGAATATGCCGGTACAAACTCATTTGCCTCTGATACAGGCTGATTAAGCACCAATGCTTTTGGCCTTTTAGTTAGATCTGTAATATGATCAACTATCTGAAATTTTTCGGCAGCTCCAAGCACCATGTCAACACCCGGAATTTCGGCTATTTCTTGTGGTTTTAGCTGCGCATAACAACCTACTATAGTTACATAGGCGTTAGGCGAAATTTTGAGCGCTTCCTTAACAATCTTCTTACACTTTTTATCGGCATTATCAGTTACCGAGCAGGTATTGATTACAAAAACATCCGGTGTTTCGGTAAAATTTACCGTATCATAACCGGCCTGGTTAAACAGTCGACCAATAGATGAGGTCTCTGAATAATTCAGCTTGCAGCCTAAAGTGTAAAAAGCGACTTTCTTGTTCATTTCAAACGGCAAAGATACAGTTTTTTATAAAATGTTGGTTCGAAGCATTTTTCATATCAGCGTAAAAGAATAAATGTTAAAACCAGACGGAGGTAATAAAAACGCTTTTTAAACGAATAGTTGATACGGGGCTCCGATGGAGCCGATTCGTGATAGATTGTCATGCTATAAACACGATACTCCTAACGGAGTCATATAATACCCCAGAGAGGGTAACGTGTTTATAGCAGATTCGAGTCAATTTTAAGGCTCCATTAGGTGCCTCGTATTTTAAAAGCGATTCCCTGTATAACAATTTGATAATTTCATTTATCAGCATCATTTCTGTATTTTCAAACCGATTTTACATATTCTAAACCTTATCAACCATGATCATATACGGTATCAAAGCCAAACTGCTAAAATCTGAAATAACCAGCGACACCTGCCCTAACTGCAATACGGCCAATAGCATCCAGATGAATGTATTTCAACGCTGGGCGCATATTTTCTGGATCCCGTTTTTCCCGATAGGTAAAACAGGTGTTTCACAGTGCCTTAATTGCAAGCAGGTTTTAAAGCTGAAGGAAATGCCGGCCTCGCTCAAATTAAGCTATGACAATTTGAAAGTACAGACCAAAATACCGGTATGGACATTTGCAGGGTGCTTTTTGATAGTTATTGGTTCGATATTTTTTTACATAAGCGAAAAGCAGAAATCCAAAAAAGTAAACCAATGGGTTTTATCACCGCAGAAGAACGATGTTTTTCATATCAAACTCAAGAATGATCACTATACCCTGTACAAAGTGAATAAGGTTTCAGGCGATTCGGTTTACCTGGCCTTGAATAAATACGAGGTTGACCGCGAAGACGGCCTTGATGATATCGCCGCAAAAGGTGATACTGCTTATGATAGCGCGCAGGAAGGCATTGCAAAACCATTCCTTGTAGAAATGGCGAAAGAAGGGACTATTCTGGATATTGAACGGAAGTAAGCTTATGACTCCCACACCACGCTCCTATTGGTTCGCTAAATTCTTCGAATGCCTGTATATATTCATAGCAATTTATGATTGCTTAATGACGTTGTTGGGCTCTTTCTTTTACAAACTGTTTAATTCTTTTGGTGATGTTTCCTTTGCGAGGCTTTTCACCTGGATTATTGCTGGTATGTTCATCTTTTCATTGGTTTATTCTATCTATTGGCATCAAAAAAGCAAAAAGGAAGAATTTAACTCAGGAGTAATACACGCGTTTTTGCGTGGCGTTATGAGATACTTCCTTGCATACCAAGTGTCGGCTTATGGTTTTGCCAAGATCTTAAAAACACAGTTCGGGCATGTTTACATGAGAGATAATACCCCTATAGGCGAGCTAAGCGGCTTCGATCTCACCTGGAATTATTTTGGCCACTCCTACAGTTTCGCGGTTATACTGGGTTTGCTTCAGATTGGCGGTGGCGTTATGCTTTTATTCAGGCGTACTACCTTATTAGGCACCTGTATATTATTACCGGTAATGTTAAACATTGTATTGATCAATGTATTTTATGATATAGCCACAGGGGCATTCATAAACTCAATCATTATAACTACCGGCCTGTTATACCTTTTACTACTACGATGGCCGGATATTAAACCTGTTTTATTTAAAGAAGTGGTAATACCGCCCTTAAGGCTAAGTTTTGCAAAACCAGTTTTAAAACTTTTAGTAATCGGCCTTGCTTTTTATAGCATTTACCGCTATGTGATGGCTGTACCGTCATCAACCTTTACGGGAAAATGGAAAATCAAGGAATTCAAACGAAATGGCAAAACTGTCGGTGAAAACGATTGGATGAATGGTGCGCAAAACTGGTGCTATATATACATTGAAGATGACGGCAGAATATCATTTTGTGCAAATCCTTACGTGTTTGAGGCTAACCGGGCATGGTTTGGCCGTTATAATTATAATGCTAACCAAAAAACATTCAATGTACATTTCGACGGCGGCACAAACAATGATACCACAAAGGTAAAGATCAGCAACTACAACGGAAAGCAAATGCAATGGGATACCAAAGTGTATGATGATACCCTAAAGTTGAAACTGGTTAAAGAATAGCAGGATTACACATTCCCCCAGCCCAGGGCCAAGACATCGGCAATGTGCATGGTTTGAATAGGGAGATTATTTTTATCGATATATCCCTGCATATGCATCAGGCATGATGTATCTGTCGAAATGATATACTCCGCGCCGGCATCAAGCGCGTTATTTACCTTTTGCTGCGCCATGGCAGTTGAAATACCATCAAACTTAACTGCAAAAGTGCCGCCAAAGCCACAGCAGGTTTCACCATCTTTCAGGTCAAGTAATTCGAGGCCAAGCACTTTGGACAGCAACTGACGTGGCTCATCTTTGATCTTGCATTCGCGCAGACCGGCACAGCTATCATGATAAACAGCCTTGCCGTCAAGCTCGGCGCCGAAATAATCATACTCCAGGATATTTACCAAAAAATCAGATAGCTCGTAGATATTCCCTTGTATAGCCCGGCATTTGTTATGTACAGCAGTATTGGTAAACAGATCGTTATAGTAGTTTCTCACCATGCCGGTACAAGATGCCGAAGGTGATACTATAACGCTATCTTCTGAAAAATCACTTAAAAATTTGCTGCCAACCTCTTTGGCATCATCCCAAAAACCGGCGTTAAAAGCCGGCTGACCGCAGCAGGTTTGCGCCGGATTATAACTAACCTTGCAACCTGCTTTCTCCAGCAGTTTTACAGTATTAAAAGCTGTTTCGGGAAACAACTGATCTATAAAACACGGTATGAACAACTCAACCTTCATCTGCACAAATTAGTTAACGGGCGCTAAAATCCAAATTTTTATTGACGTTTCGTTCCGCCTTCAGTAAAGAAAACAATAAAATTAAGCCGACAATGAAAAATACGCCCAATACCAGGACCGAATTTCGCGGACTTCCGGTTATTTCTTCAAAAAAACCAAAGCTAAACACGCCGCCTACGATAGCCAGTTTTTCGGTAACATCATAAAAGCTGAAAAAAGACGCCGTATCCGGGATATTTTCGGGCAGATATTTTGAATACGTTGAGCGCGACATAGACTGGATACCTCCCATCACTAAACCTACCACAACAGCTATTATGTAGAATTGTGTTTGCGTATAAGTGAAATATGCAGCCACGCAAACCCCAATCCACAGGATCACTACGCCAATTAATACCCTTACATTACCATATTTACCCGACAGGCGAGACATCAGCGTTGCACCAAAAATAGCAACCAATTGAATAATCAAAATTATCGTGATCAACTGCGGGGTTTCCATTTTCAATTCTTTGGCAGCAAAACCGGTAGCTACCAACATAATGGTTTGTACCCCCATCGAATAAAAAAAGAACGACGGTAAAAACCTCTTTAACAGCGGCATTTCCTTAACCTTTTTCCATACATGTCCTAACTCAATAAAGCCCCCCTTTATAATGTTATGGCTATGGCTTACCGCGTTGGGGCTACCTTTAGGCAATACGCTGAACGGGATCATGGCAAAACCTATCCACCATAAACCTACCAACAAAAACGACAGGCGTGGCGCAAAGGTTTTGTCAACAATACCAAACCACTCGCCTTTGAGCACAAACAAAAAGCAGATAAGCTGCAGCAGTACGCTGCCTATGTAGCCATAGGTAAAACCTTTGGCGCTTACGTTATCCTGCATATCAACCGTAGCAATTTCGGGCAGGTATGAATTGTAAAACACAAAACCGCCACTGTAACCTATAGCCGCCAGCGCAAAACAGATGATCCCCATCTCCAGGTGATCTTTGTCAAAATTGAACAACGCACAGCATGCCGCCGAACCAAGAAGCGTAAAAAACAGCATGAAGATCTTTTTATTGCCTTTATAATCGGCTATGGACGATAATATGGGCAACAGCAATACCATCACCAGGTAAGCAGCCGATAAAGCATAATCTGAAAGCGCGGTGTTTACAAAGCTTTTTCCGAAAAAATTAACCCTATCGCCATTAGCATGATTGGTTGTTATGGCAACATAATACGCCGGAAAAATAGTTGAAGTGATGACAAGGTTATAGGCAGAGTTGGCCCAATCAAAGAAAGCCCAAGCCCTTATGGTTTTTTTGTTGTTTTTGTTTTCCATTTGCTCACTAAATGTATGCAAATTTTACAAACTGCAAAAAACTGACTGTGGTCTCAATCAATGTCCGCGTGGCGCGTAAACAATGATACAAGCACCGATCAAGGCAACCAGGGCGCCGATAATATCATATCTATCGGGTTTAAAACCATCAACCTTCCAGGCCCAGATTAATGCCATCACAATAAAAATACCACCATACGCCGCGTACACGCGCCCGAAATTAGCGGTTTGCCAGGTGGCAACAATTCCATAAAGCGCCAGGATAACACCACCCAATATTCCAAACCAAACCGGCTTACCTTCTTTTAACCAAAGCCAAACCAGGTAGCCTCCGCCTATTTCAAATAAACCGGCCAATAAAAACAAAGCAAAAGAGCGAAGGATTGCCATTATTAAAATTTAGAAGTGATAATGCAGCTAAAGATATAAAAACACAAGCATTAGCTTGAGACTATCATAAAAAAAGGCCTCCTGTGTGGGAGGCCTCTAATTATTCTTGTAAATCAAGCTTAGCTTCTGTCGTAAAACGCAGGCGGCTCAATTCCTAATGAGCGGAGATAGACATAAGCCTGGCCGCGGTGATGAATTTCATTATCGATGATGTATTGAATAATGCTGTTTGCAACCCCTTCGTACTGACCAAAAGCCAATAGTGTTTCCTGAAAGCGTTCGGCAGGGATCTGCGCCCAGTAGGTTGTTATATCTTCGGTCGCGTTGTCCCACAACTTTAAAAGATCATTTTTAGAGTGAGCTTCAACTTTCCCGGTATGATGATCGAGGCCTGCTATTGGTGTCCAGTCGTTGGTTACCAATCCTTTTACGCCGGGGCTACTCATGCTGATGATCTCCTTTACCATTTCTGAAAAGGGGCGCATTCCTCCTATCGAATAGTTAAAAAGCGCTTCCTGCGGAAAAGCTTCTATCAACCGACGGGTAACGCGACGCTGGCCAAGCCAGCTTTGTAAAAGTTGATCGGGTGTATAAACAGATGCTACTGCAGTTTCTGTTGGCTGTTGAATTGCGTTGGTTTCCATTGTATTGTGGTTTTGTTTTTGATTACAATACAAAGTAACCACAGGCCGGTGACAACCCTATGTCAGCAGGAAAAAAAGAAAAATCAACTATTTGTATTTTGGATAAATTCAACCACCTGTTGCTGCTCATAGTGCGAAAGGGAACCTTCCGAATAATGCCATTTAGCGGTAGCATCGCCATCAAACATAATCTGCCCTAAATAATCCGGATTCTTTTTATCGTCAAGCAACGGCTTGCTTTCACCAATTTCGGGAGCTATCTCCTGGATCTCAAAAAGGATTGCTTCACCATCGTTACCACCCTTGTAAAGCTTGTACAAGCCTGTGGCATTTAACTGGTGATCTGTTGATTGATGAAGCACCGGCTCGATAATAATATTCCTTTGTGTGCCGTTATCGTCGGTTACATTGTGATTAACTGTATGGATCATGGCTTACGTTTTTATATAGTACAAGCCTGCCGCCAAATTGTTTAAGCATCTACTTTAACGTTTTGCTTGCGGATCTTGCTCTCGGTAAACATTAACACAATAAGCATGATCAATCCTAAAACAAAAAAGCCGTCAAGAGCCAATGTAGAGTCGCGCATTTCGTTAGTTACGGCCTCCACAAAGCCAAAGCAAAACAGGCCAACTACTATCGACAGCTTTTCGGTAACATCATAAAAGCTGAAATATGAAGCCGTATCCGGAATATTCTCGGGCAAGTATTTGGAGTAGGTTGAGCGCGATAAGGATTGTACCCCTCCCATCACTATCCCGATAACCACTGCAGCCGCATAAAACTGGATAGAGCTGGTGATAAAGTAAGCATACAGGCAAATAGCCGACCATACCGCTACCAAACCAACCAACGTACGCACATTTCCAAATTTCTCAGATGATTTGGATGCGATCAATGCGCCCGGTACCGCGACAACCTGGATGATGAGCACTATAGAGATCAGGGCGGCATCGGGCATGTGTAATTCTTTAGCAGCAAAATTGGCTGCGACCAGCATAATGGTTTGCACACCAACCGAGTAAAGGAAAAATGAAGCCAGGAAGCGTTTTAACAAAGGCATGTTGCGCACTTTGCCAAAAACTTTGGCCAGTTCTTTAAAGCCACCTGTAAGTACATTATAGCTATGCTTACCGGCGTTAGGTTGTCCTTTAGGAAGCAGGCGGAACGGGATAACAGAGAAACCAATCCACCAAACAAAAACCATCAGGAATGAGATGCGGGCAGGCAGCCAATCGTCAGTAATGCCAAACCAATTTGGCTGAAGCATCACGATAAAGCACAATACCTGCACTACGATGCTGCCCACATAGCCATAAATAAATCCTTTGGCACTTACAGCGTCCTGTTTATCAGGCGTAGCAATTTGCGGCAGATAGGAGTTGTAAAATACGAAGCCACCGCAATAGCCTATCGAGGCAAGCCCAAAGCACAGCATCGGGATTTCCAGCCCCGTGCCCGGCTTAAAGAAAAACAAGCCTGCACATGCCAGACTGCCCAGCCAGGTAAATAATTGCAGGTATGACTTCTTATTGCCCCGGTAATCGGCTATGGAAGTAAGGATGGGCAATATAGCCGCCACGATTAGATAGGATAAGCCCAATATATAGTTTGATAAAACCGTGTTCACATACTTATGCCCAAAGAAAGTAACCATTTGGGTGTTTTTTGAATTGAACTTGGTTACCTCTACAAAGTATGCAGGGAAAATAGTAGAGGTAATAACGATATTGTATGACTGATTGGCCCAATCAAACATACACCAGGCCCAGATGGTTTTTTTATTATTTTTTGCTTCCATTGCGGCCTTAAAAGTATGAATTTTAGAGGAAGCCCAATTTACAGAGGAAAAATAAATTGCTTTATATCATCAACGGCCGTAATTTATTTTAGGATGATCGATATCATACTTTAACCTGTAGTAAATTAAAATAAAGGTCACTATCAGCGTTAGGATTACGATGAAAACATTCTTATTAAATTCTTTTTCTTTTTCCGGTGTGTCTACAGAAATTTTGTATTCCCATTCAATCCCATATTTAACCTTCATCCTATTTGCAATATATTCTGCAAGCTTATAACATTCTGTTTTACGAAGGTCATTTACTTCTTCGTTCGCGCAGAAATTGCATAACAACAGAATTTCTTCTCCATTTTTAATATAAATTTCAGCGCTGGTATTCATCCCTCGTCCGGCCCCATTTTGGTCTGTCGTGATCAATATCCTACTATTTTTATCAATGGCGACCGTCTTTGAAGTTTCATAATCGGTAGAAATCACATCGAATGAATTCAATTGCAGTTTCTTTTCAAAATCATGTCTTGAGACGTAAGAAGTAATATAAATAGTGTCCGGGTCTTCCTCTCTTAAATACAAGCCTGCAAACCGAGTAATCATACAGCTAATGTAAAAACATAGTTTAGCTTTATTTTGATTTGTTGTAGTTTTATCAGACAATCAAAAACAGTAAATATGTTCAATTATCTTCATTTTACAGATCAGTTCGGCTCTTATCTTTACAGCGATGACTTTCAGGCGTTTTTAGCTGAAACTTTTACCGATCTGAGTAGATACAATGTTTTGGAGAGCGACTATATACAGTCTGAGTTACTACATATTGCTTTAGGCTTCACCAACGATGATGCAGTTATTGATGAGGATGAACTGATAGTGTTAGAGCCCGGGCAACCGGTATTTTCCCACTTGAATATTTACCCGAACCCAGATCTTCAATATTTGCTGCCTTTTGAAATCTCCTTTAGCGATACACGTAATAATGTATTCAAAAAAGCTGGCGAACCGACACAAACCAATCACGAAGTTTCACCTATATTGGATAAACATTTTCTGATAGACCACTATAAAATAGGCGATCTTGTATTAAGCATAGATTATGATCCAGATGATGAACATATCAATTTCATCCAGATCAGGGATAATAATATTGTAGCGCATTTAAAACTATAACCGGGAAAATAAGTTTAAACCAACTCTCCTCCCGGTTCATATAGCTACTGTGAGATTACCGCTACTAATCAAATATCTCGGGCAAATGCTTGTAGTTGCCTTTTACTGTGGCTAAAACCTCATCAAATTTACCACCAAGCATCATTTTGGTCATAGAAACAGCCATACCCGCAACCATTTTAAGTTCGATATGCGGCGGTAAGGCAAGAGCGGTTCCATCGGTATAAACATTCACCAACACAGGCCCCTTGTGCGCGAAAGCTTCAGCTATGCCCTGTTCAAGATCCTGCGGATCATTTATCGTGATCCCTTTTATGCCCATTGATTCGGCCACCAGCGTAAAATCAGGGTTGTGCATGTCGACCTCGAAATCGGGTAAACCCATTACCTCCATCTCAAGCTTCACCATACCGAGCGCCCGGTTATTAAACACAATGATTTTTATAGGCAGGTTATATTGTTTGATGGTAGCCAAATCGCCCAATAACATAGATATGCCTCCGTCACCACACATAGCTACTACCTGCCTTTCAGGGCAGGCTAACGCGGCTCCAATGGCATGCGGCATAGCATTAGCCATAGAGCCATGAACAAAAGACCCAATCATAGAGCGGCGACCATTAGCGCTGATATGCCGGGCGCTCCATACATTACACATACCGGTATCACAGGTAAAAATAGCATCGTCAGAAGCGTACTCGTCCACCAAAGCCGCCAGAGCTTCCGGGTGAATAGCGTCATGTTTGCCATAATCCTTAATATAAGCTTGCTGCTGTTCTTTCACTTTGGCATGTACATGCAACTGGGCATCTAAAAAGCTCCTGTCGGTTTTTTCTTTAAGTAAGGGAATTAAAGCTTTTAAAGTAGATTTAATATCGCCATAAAGCCCCATATGCAATTTAGCACGGCGGCCCAGATTTTCAGGCTTTATATCAATCTGCACTATCTTTTTATCCTGCGGATAGAAAGGCGTATAAGGAAAATCGGTCCCCAAAAGGATAACCAGATCGCTTTCATGCATGCTATGATAAGCGGCAGGGAGGCCAAGTAGACCGGTCATACCAACCTCGTAAGGATTATCATGCTCCAAAAACATTTTCCCGCGGAAGGAATAACCAACCGGGGCTTTGATCAATGAGGCAAGTTCAACAACTTCATCGTGTGCATCGGCACAACCAATACCACCAAAAATGCAAACCTTATTGTGACGATTGATCAAATCAGATAGTTGTACCAACTCTTCCCATACCGGGGTAATATTGGCTTTGCAAAAAAAGTTGTTTACAGATGAGTCAATTTCTATAGCATCTTCCCCGGCCACATCGCCCGGAAAGCCCAATACGCCAACCCCTTTACGTTGAATTGCGGTTTGAAGAGCAGCCTGTACCATACGTGGTACCTGTTTATTATTGGCGGCTACCTGGTTATAGTAACTGCAATCGTCAAAAAGCTTAATAACATTGGTTTCCTGGAAGTAATTGCTGCCAAACTCCTTGGTGGCGCAGGTTGATGCTATAGCCAGAACAGGGGCTCCCGAACGGTGAGCATCGTAAAGACCGTTTACCAAATGCACATGCCCCGGACCGCTACTGCCTGCACAGCAGGCGAGACCGCTTAATTGCGCATCTGCCGAAGCCGCGAAAGCGCCGGCTTCTTCATTACGTACGTGGATCCATTTTAATTCGGGAGTTCTGCGGACGGCATCGTTAAGTTCGTTCAAACTATCGCCCGTAATAGCGTAAATGCGCTTTATGCCCGCTTGTATCAGCATATCTACAAGCTGTTCAGCTACTTTTTTTGACATGTTTTTTTGTTTAACGTTAGTGATGTAGTGATTTCTAAAGATAACACCAAACACATGCCATTGTTAAAACATTAAAAGTCAAATATTTGTAATAAGAAGCCTTCTTGATATATCGTGATTTTGCGATAACAGTCTGAAATATCGCAAATACCTGATCGGGACATTTTAATATTCTCTCTCTTTTAAGCGCTGTGAATCAGGCTTGTTTTATACTTCAACGAGTTTCCATTTCGTGCTGCAAATACCGCTTTTACTTCTGCTACAATTGATAACGCGATCTCTTCCGACGTTTCGGAACCTATATCCAGACCAACCGGCCCGTAAATGGCTTCCAGATTTGCTGGGCTAACGAATGTCCCCCCTGTCTCCAATTCATCCAGCATGCGTTCCAGTTTTTTCCGGGGACCTAAAATTCCGATATAAGAAGTTTGTAAGGGTAAAATAGATTTCAGAAAAGCAATCTCGTAATTGTAATTATGCGTCATCAACACAAAGGCTGTCCATTCGTTTATTTCAAGGTTATGCAGAACCTGATCGGGTTTTGCAATTACTATTTTATTTACTGATGGGAAGCGTTCTGCTGTAGCATAATTCGGCCTGCCGTCAACCAAAGTAATATTCCAGCCTAATACCGAAGCTATTTTTGTTAAGGGCATAGCATCATTTCCCGCGCCGATAATGACCAAAGAGATTAAAGGCTTAACGCATTCAATAAATGCGGTATAGTCATTATAGGCAGTAACGGACGAACGCTGATTATCCAGTGCATTTCTGGCATCCTCCAGCAACTCATTCTGATATGGCAATGTTTCTAATCCGTTCAACAAAGTTTCATGTCCAGTCAGGCATAAACGCGATCCCGGTTGCGGAGCCTTACGGTCGGTCATAGAGAATACCGTAACTAAAACTGTGTATCCGCGTGAGGCTATTACTGCTTTCAGCAGGGTTATCGGGTTAGGTTGCCTGTCATTAATAGGTTCTATGAGGATATGTATGATACCATTGCAACCGAGGCCCACGCCAAGTTTGGCATCGTCGTCATCCATCGTATCATAGGTAACCAGAAGCGCCTCCTGCTGTAAAATAACCATGCGGGCTTTGCGCAAGGCATCCCCTTCCAGGCAACCGCCGCTTATAGCACCTGTTAGCTGACCATCTTCGGTGATCAGCATCCGTGCCCCCGCCCTACGATAAGCCGAACCTTCAACGAGCACCACCGTAGCCAACGCCGTTTTTTTGCCCGATTTTACCGCCTGCTCATAAGCCGCTACGATGTCAATGATTTCTTTCATGCAATCAAGAATACTTTATTAAACAGCATTCATATTAAATGGCAGCTTTCTGATTCGCTTTCCCGTTAGGTCATAAATGGCGTCGGTAAGTGCGGGGGCAAATGGTGGTAAGCCAGGCTCACCTACACCACCGGCATCCGCCGTATTTTCCATAATATGTACTTCCACCGGCGGTGCATCACTCATTCGCGGCATCAGGTAATCGTAAAAGTTATTTTGTTCAACCAGGCCGTTTTTAAAAGTGATCTCGTGTATAGTAGCTGCCCCCAGGGCCATTACAACCGAGCCTTCTACCTGTGCTTTGATGATATCGGGGTTAACGTACCATCCACAGTCCATTACAGCCCAAACTTTATCTATCTTCACTTTGCCCTCAGCATTCCTTGAAACTTTTACTACCTGGCCCACGGTGGTTTCAAAGCATTCTGTGATTGCTACGCCGTAACCCTGATTTTTTTGCCTTGATTTCCATCCCGAAACCTCTTCCATCCGGTCTATCAATCGCTGGCAACGCTCGTCTTTCAGGTATTTCCTCCTGAAATCCAACTGATCCTGTCCGGCTAAAACGGCCATCTCATTCATGAAACTTTCGTAAGCAAAACCATTGGTTGAGGCATAAACCGAGCGCCACCACATATTGGGCAAAGGCATTTCATAAGGCACATCAGCAAAACTGATATTTTTTATGCTATCATAGTAAGGCTTTAAAAACCCTTCTGATGTGCTTCCATTTGCTTTGCCACGCGCAGGGCCGTTCCAATGATCGATATTTTGACCGGCCATTTTGAATTTCAGGGCGCTTATATCACCATTTTCAATTGCCCCCTGCCCCCGGTAAGAAATACCGGCACGATATGGCCCCTGTTTAATATCATCTTCACGCGACCATACTACCTGAACCGGTGCGCCAATCTCTTTCGAGATTGCAACAACTTCATGGGTATAATCTAAAAAGGCTTTTCGACCAAAACCGCCGCCTAAAAAAGTCATATTAACTATCACCTTATCTTTCGGCATTTTGAATTTGGTACTGATATCATTCAACACCCAATCCGGCGCCTGTATAGGCCCCCAGATCTCAATTTTATCCGGCTGATAATATGCCGCACAATTTAAAGGCTCCATAGCAGCATGCGATTGATATGGGGTTTGATAAATGACGTCGATCTGCTGTGTAGCCTTAGCTAACGCGCCGTCAGTATCTCCTTGTTTTTTATGCGATATCCCTTCTTCCTTTTTGAGCAACTCTTCATGGGCTTTGTAGATATCAATGGTATTTACGTGTTCAAAACCGCTATCATCCCATTCAACCCGCAAAGCTTTCCTACCTTGCATGGCAGCCCAGGTCGAATCGGCAATAACAACCACTCCATCACGCGTGGTATTAAAAACCATCATTTGTATTTTAAATACCTTCTTGACACCCGGAACTTTAAGTGCAGCTGAGTCATCAAAGCTCTTTATCTTTCCGCGCAACCTTGGGCTACGTTCAACCGCCGCGTGCAACATACCTGGCAGTTTTTTATCCAGGCCAAAAATAGCCTCGCCATTGGTTTTCATTGGCGTATCGAGCCGATTAAGTGGCTTACGGATCAATTTGTATTCCGAAATATTTTTAAGTTTTACATCTTTTGGCGGTGAAAGCTTTGAGGCATCCGTTACCAGTTCGCCGTAATTGAACTTTTTACCAGATGGTTTATGGATCACATGACCGGATTGCGCATAACACTCACTTGCCGGAACACCCCACTTGTTGGCTGCCGCGGTAATAAGCATTTCACGCGCGGTAGCGCTCAAATTAAGCAGTTTTTTATACGATCCCCTGATGGTAGAACTGCCACCGGTGATCTGGCTACCGTATTTATCAGGATCGCCTATGGCGAATATGACATTAATATCCTTCAGATCTACCTCCAGTTCTTCGGCAATAATCTGCGGAACCGACTGGTAAGAGCCCTGCCCCATTTCTGCACGGTGATCGGTCAGGGTAACTTTGCCATCGGTATCTATCCGCATCCAGGCGTTAAATTCAAAGCTTGACTGACCTTCGGCCAAGGCGGCGATCAGTTCTTCTTTTTTTGCATTGGCCGGAAAATAAAAGCCTAAGCACAGCGCAGTTCCTGCCAGGCCAGACACCCGCAGAAAATTCCTTCTTGATATTGAGTTGGTTTCCATAATGGCTACTCTAATTCGTTCAAAATTTTATTTTGCTTTAGCCGAAGGGGCATATCCACCCTTGGCTATCCATAAACGCACCTGGGCTGCAAAAGCCGGTCTGCTCATTGGCGGCAAGGTACGGCCGTCACCCGGATGCCAGGCCCAGCCAACAAGGTCATCATGAGCCATATGCTCAATCAGTTGTGCTTTTGTACGGCCACCGTTTTGTTTGGGATCCAACAATTGCAAGGCCAATTGACGAGGTGTACGCCCCTGGAATACCATACGCATATTGGCCGGTGGCAACCCCCATTTTGGATTTCCGGGAGGCATGTGTAAGCCTGCTGTATTTTCGGCCTGGTGGCAATTACTGCAACGTACCGAATAAAGCCCCTTCCCATCCGCACCGCGTTTTACATTCATGGTATGGATATGGCTATCATCACCCTGTAATGGTGAATCGCCGGCGGGATGACAATTCATACAGCGAGCACTTTTTAATACGGTATAAACAGACATAAAGGCCTTTACTGAGCCAACACTGTCTTTTGGTGAAATCAGATATTTATCAGTTTTTACAGTTTCGGGCCGAAATGATAACGTGACCATACCTGTGACTGATGCAAGCAGGATAATGACGATCAGTTTTTTCATAGCTTGGCTCCTTCCGTCTGCATTGCGGCAGCCTTATGGATCGCAGCCCTGATACGTTGGTATGTACCACAACGACAGATATTACCAGACATAGCATCATCGATATCCTGATCGGATGGGTTTGAGTTTTCGCGCAGTAATATCGCGCCAGACATGATCTGCCCGGACTGGCAGTACCCACACTGCGGAACATTCAGTTCATTCCAGGCCAATTGTAACGGATGATCATTGTTTGCCGAAAGCCCTTCGATAGTTACAATACGCTGGCCGGCGGCGCGGTTTAACTTGGTTACGCATGACCGTACCGCCTCACCATTAAGGTGAATTGTACAAGCACCGCATTGCGCAGCCCCACACCCGTACTTGGTGCCTGTTAAACCAAGAATATCCCTAATAACCCACAGCAGCGGCATATTGGGGTCAGCATCTACCTCGTGGTGTTGCCCGTTTACAGTAATATTGATCATGATGCAATAATTGGTACAGTAAATTTAGCTTAAAAAATCCAATATGAATATCGCGCATCTGATACTTTTTCAATTACGATATTCAAACCAAAACTTACGTTTTTCAAACAGGTGAATGTTTTGAATATCATTCAAATACTCTAACAACCATGTAAGCCCTTGTCGGCAGACGTTTATTACTATGTTATCAGACTCAAAAGGATGTGATTTATTATCGGGTGATATAACTATTACAGATGAAGTATTAGCTTTATCTAAATTTATTATGCCTACAGTAAAAGATGGGAATATTCGATTTTCTAAAAGGTAAAAACTCCGGCAATGAAAACAAAGCAAATATTGTTACCAGTTGCCCTCCTCCTGAATTTGAAGACAAATGCTCTCTTGCTGATTTAAATACACCATCTATCAGAGATCAATTGGTTCTATTACTGATAGCTAAAACAGGTATGAATAATCCCAGAAATTTAGGGCTTCGATTAGACCGGTGTGATTTCCCAGGAAATGAGGGGAAAAGTGTGTCTAATTTAGTCGATAGTAAATTAGTATATTTTTCAATAATTAATGGCTTCGGGCACCCTATCCAATACGCTGTCACCAATTTGGGTGAGGAATTTCTAAAAAGTCATATCGCCTATGATGCGGTAATCGATCATATAAAGCAAATGCAGAATCCTGATGTCATATTGGATTCTGTTCTGGCCATTTTTAAGAAAACGCGATCTGAACTATAAACAAAAAAACCCGATCAGAATTGACCGGGTTTTTGCATGCTGTGCGGAAGAAGGGACTCGAACCCCCACGCCGTGAAGCGCCAGATCCTAAGTCTGGTGCGGCTACCAATTACGCCACTTCCGCGTTTCTGATTTAACAGGCTGCAAAGATAGCGTTTAATTATAAACTTAAAAACATAATTTTCATTTTTTTGCTATCATCCTCATTTAGTAGGAATTAATTTTTCAGCGCTACTTTTATCGGCTACTCGACGCTAATTAATCGTATGCAAAAACGAGCATAAACCTCGTCAGCCGTTAATAATCCCTACTAAGCACAATTAACTAAAAAAAGCCTCGCCTAACATCAATCCCTGCTATCAGATGAAAATAATTAAAATGCCGTGTCAATCATTAGCTATTAAGCTTAACTGACACGGCATTTTGACTATAAGAAGCCTTTCCGGCTCCCCAATCAGGAAATAATATTAAAACGCGTTCTTCTCGCCTTTAAACACGTTCCAGACGGTTAAGAATATGATCTTCATATCCAATAGGAACGACCAGTTTTCAAGATACCAAACATCGGCCTCAACACGCTCAAGCATAGCCTGGGTAGTTTGTGTTTCGCCCCTTAGGCCCGAAACCTGCGCCCAACCGGTAATACCTGGTTTAAGGAAATGTCTTACCATGAAAGTATCAATCAGCTGTGAATATTGCTGGGTATGGCTGATCATGTGCGGCCTTGGACCAACTATAGACATGTTACCCAATATCACGTTAAAGAATTGAGGTAATTCGTCGATACTTGTTTTACGGATGAAAGCCCCGGACTTGGTTATGCGCGAATCGCCGCGTGTGGCCTGTTTTTTATCCGAATCATGGTTAACCCGCATACTACGGAATTTATAGCACTTAAACGGCTTATTATCCCTTCCTGAACGTTCCTGTACAAAGAAGATAGGCCCTTTTGATTCGAGCTTAATAATAATAGCCAGGATCGGGAATAGCCAACTAAAAATAAACAGGATAACAAATATCGAAAAGCAGATATCAAACAAGCGTTTGATAGAGCGGTTCAGCATATTCTCCAAAGGTTCGGGCCTTACCGAAATGATGGGAATGTGCCCAAAGCTCTGTATAAAGGTTGGCTTTTTTGCGTAATCATAATACTCGGGTACAAACTTAAACCTGATGAGGTTTTTGTCGGCGTCAAGCATGAGTTGCTCAATTTTTGTAGCCTCAGAGTTAGGAAGCGTACAAAATATTTCGTCAACCTTGTTATTCAGCACGTAGCTTATACAATCATTGGTGCCGCCCAAATAAAGGCTTTTATCCAAAACACTACTCGAACCATCATCAAAAAATCCGAGAAGGTTATAGCCACGCTCTGGGTTTTGCTTGAAAAAGCTGTACAAATCCGACCCGATGCGGCCGCCACCTATAATAATAACGGTACGTGTATCAATAAGGGTTGCACGGTCGCTTTTACGGATACTCAGGAATATTAACTTCCACAAGCCGAGAAGGAAACCAAATAACGCCAGCGAATAAAAGAGGTATTCGCGTGTTATAAAATAAGCGTTGGTTCCAATTAATATAATGATAGTGAAGCAGATAAAGCTTACAAACAACAGGTAAGTTTTAATTACGCCCCGATA
Organism: Mucilaginibacter kameinonensis; assembly: GCF_003675385.1. Taxonomy (GTDB): domain Bacteria; phylum Bacteroidota; class Bacteroidia; order Sphingobacteriales; family Sphingobacteriaceae; genus Mucilaginibacter; species Mucilaginibacter kameinonensis. The sequence goes on from NZ_RCWZ01000003.1 coordinate 125,369, forward strand.
AGTTTTAATTGAATCTTTATTGAGTACATGTTCATACAAGCCGGTAATGTTTGCAGACAGGAGCCAAATCAAATTGAAAACCAGCACAATAGGTAGATATTTCCTGTTGTTAATCCAAAAAATGTATGAGCGGTCTTCGATGAAGTAAGAAATTACCATGCTCATATTAAGTATAATATAATCGATGGTAAGGTTCACTGCTTTAATAAAAGTAGCGTATCTGTGAATCATGTATATGGGCTTATGTAGTATGCAACCTGTTAAAATTACTATAATTATTCATAAATAACAATGTCATAATTAAATGGAGACACAGTTACGAATGTATTATTTTGACAGCCACAAAATTAGAAATTAAGAAATTTATTCAAAATGAATTCTCTGTTAAGAGTGAGAAAAAGTGAAATTTTATATGAAAAAATAATTGTATAAAAAACATTTACAACCGTCCGTTTACAACATCTTTGTTTAAAATGCCTTTTATATCGTAAATTATTGATGACGAAGTATGTTTTAAAGCCAGATAGTCGATATCATAAAACTCCTGGTGCGCCACAGCCATAACTATAGCGTCATAAGCACCGGTTAACTCATCGTAGTTTTTCAATGTAGAGATCCCGTATTCCCTTTTTACTTCTTCAGGATCGGCCCAGGGGTCATATATTTCGCAGGTTGCATCAAAACCATCAAAGCCTTTAATAATATCAATTACCCTGGTATTACGTACATCGGGGCAATTTTCCTTAAAGGTAAATCCAAGCACCAAGATCTTTGAGTTTTTAACCGAAATATCATTCTTAACCATCAGCTTAATAACCTCAAGCGCTACGTAGGTACCCATACCGTCATTAAGTCTTCGGCCCGCCAATATAATTTCAGGGTGATAGCCCATTTGCTGCGCTTTTGCCGCAAGGTAATAAGGATCAACACCTGTGCAATGCCCGCCTACAAGACCGGGTTTAAAATTCAGGAAATTCCATTTTGTACCCGCTGCAGCCAGTACCGCATGGGTATCAATATCCATGATATTGAATATTTTAGCCAGCTCGTTTACGAAAGCGATATTGATATCGCGCTGCGAGTTTTCTATTACTTTACAAGCTTCGGCAACCTTAATAGCGGGAGCCTTGTGTGTTCCGGCCATTACGATGGTTTGATACAGACTATCGATAAAATCGGCAGCTTCTGGTGTAGAGCCTGACGTTACTTTTAAAATATTAGTAAGGGTATGAACCTTATCGCCCGGATTTATGCGTTCTGGCGAGTACCCCGCAAAAAAATCGCTGTTGAATAACAGTCCTGATTCTTTTTGTAGAACAGGAACACAAACCTCTTCGGTTACCCCGGGATATACGGTAGATTCATAAATAACCACATCTCCCCTTTTCAATACGCTTGCTATCGACTTACTTGCCCTGATAAGCAGGCTCAGATCCGGCCGGTTATGCTGGTCTGTAGGCGTAGGTACAGAAACGATATAAACATTGCAGGAAGCAATATCCGCTAAATTTGATGTAAAAGTAAGGCCCTTGCCTTGCTCCTTTAAAGCCAAAACTGCAGATAGTTCTTCAGTGCTGGTTTCAAGGGTACGGTCAAAAGCATTGCTCAGCTCGTCAACCCGGCTTTGTTTGATATCAAAACCTTTTACGGGATATTTTTTTGCAAATTCAACTGCAAGAGGCAGCCCAACGTAGCCGAGGCCAATTATTGCAATATGGATATTTGCAGGTGCCAGGAATTTATTGGTGATCGGGTTTGATTGATCAGACATTTATTTAGTACGGTAGAAGATTATAGATACCGGTAAAGTTAACTAAATATTATCAGAATCAGTTATTCCCAATCTAACGCTAAACAAGCAAAGCTATTTAAAACCGGGTTTATGCGTTATAGATCTGGTAAACACCAGATATTGATTTTTCTTCGGCAGAGCCCACCAACAGCGTAGTAATCTTTTTTTCAAGCATTAGCTGTTCGGCGTAACCTACAAACTCCTCTTCGTCAATTATAACCGGGTTCACGGTCATAATTTCGGGGATAGATAGAGTTGTAGTATCCGGGTGCTTAAGTAAGGCCCTCCTGAGATCGCCATCTGTCACTACTCCGTTTATCCGGGACGCGTCACCTACCATAACCATGCCCAACCTGCCTTCCGACATGCGTAATAACAGATCCATAAACGAGGCATCTTCATTGATAAAAGGTAGTTTATCGATGCGCATCAGGTCTCTAACTTTTACCAGCAATTTACGCCCCAAACTACCTCCGGGGTGAAAACGGGCAAAATCATGCTGTTGAAAATTCCGCGATTCCATAAGGGCAATAGCCAGCGCATCGCCCATAACTAAAGCCGCCGTGGTTGATGAAGTAGGTGCCAGCTCGAGCGGGCAAGCCTCCCGCTCAATTTTTATATTTAAATGATAGTTGCAGTTTTTAGCAACCGTTGAAGCCGGATTACCGGTGATGCCTATCATTACATTCTTGTTCCACTTTAAATATGGTATAAGCTTGAGCACCTCATCGGTTTCACCCGAATAGGAAATCAGCAAAACGGCGTCATTGGAACTAACCATACCCAAATCTCCATGAAATGCTTCCCCCGGGTGCAAAAAGAAACTTGGCGTACCGGTGCTGGCCAATGTAGCCGCTATCTTTTTACCAATAAGACCGGATTTACCAATGCCAATAACTACAAGCTTACCGGTTGATTGAAGAATTGCATCAACAGCCGCCGCAAAAGTATCGTCAATTAAACCGGCCACATGCTGCAGCGATTCAATTTCAATATCAAAAACCCTTTTCGCAATATCTTTCATAGATCCGGATACTCAAACAAAAATTACCCGATCAACGGAATTATAGTTTTCTCCAGGTCATGAAGCTTAACCATGTTTGGGCCATCACTCAGGGCATTATCAGGATCGGGATGGGCTTCCATGAAATATCCGTCGGCACCAAAGGCTTTGGCAGCCAGGGCCATCATCGGTACAAAAGTACGGTCGCCACCGGTTTTGCCACCTGCACCACCCGGACGTTGTACCGAGTGCGTACAATCCATACAAACAGGGTGACCGAATGCCTTCATATCATAAATATTCCTGAAATCGACAGCTAAATTATTATAACCGTACATGTTACCGCGTTCGGTTAATATTACCTGGTTGTTACCTGCTTCAATAACTTTTTGAGCCGGGTAAAACATATCATGCCCTGAAAGGAACTGGGCTTTTTTTACGTTAACTATCTTGCCGGTTTCGGCAGCAGCTACCAAAAGGTCTGTCTGGCGGCATAAAAATGCGGGAATCTGCAATATATCAGCAACCTCAGCAACAATAGCCGCCTGAAATGGCTCGTGAATATCTGTAGTAACAGGCAAACCAAAACGCTGCTTAACATTCATCAGCATTTCCATACCTTTTTCTAAACCCGGTCCGCGATAAGAGTGAATTGATGTACGATTGGCTTTATCAAATGATGATTTAAAGATCACCGGCACATTATACTTCTGCCCTATTTCGGCAACCTTTTCGGCAACGGTATATAGTAACTCCTGGTTTTCCATTACACAAGGACCCAGAATAAAGAACGGCTTTTGGCTTATTTGTTCAAACAGCATATTGTAAGGATATATTATCTGCTACAAAGATGATGATTTTTTTGAGAATCATACAGGAGGGGTATTTACACCCTTGGCAAACGTATGTAAACAGGGTTAACACGACTTAACACTTTTCAAATATAACACCCATAAGATATTCATAACCAATATTTTATTTTTTTACAGGGTTAACATTAAGCTGATGTTTTTTTGAGAAACTAAACATGTCCATCTGTATGTAATTATTATCGAAAAAAATATTCTGAAAAACTTGCGTAAGTGATTGCTTACATATAAATTTGTAAGCAATCACTTACATATCAATATTAACGCAGATGAGACGAGACGTTTTTCAGGCCATTGCCGATCCAACCCGCAGAGATATCATTAACCTGATAGCGTTTAAGCCCATGAACCTGAATGCAATAGCAGATAATTTTGAGGTGAGCCGTCCGGCCATATCGCAGCATATAAAAATCCTGACCGAATGCGGCCTCATCGCCATTAAAAAACGAGGCCGCGAAAGATATTGCGAGCCACGGTTGAAACAGCTTAATGAAGTAGCCCAATGGGTTGAACGTTACCGTAAGGTTTGGGAAGAAAAATTTGACGCCCTTGACACTCTGCTTGAAGAATTAAAAAACAATGATAAACCTTTAAAATAATCAATTATGACAAAGCAATTCTGGATCAACCTGCCTGTAAAGGATGTAAATGTATCAAAAGAGTTTTTCAGCAAACTCGGCTTCCGGTTTAATTCGCAATTTGGGAACGGCCCAAATTCTGCAGCTATGCAAGTTGGCGAAAAAGACGTTATCGTTATGCTTTTTGATGAAGCTACCTTTAAGGGCTTTGTCGAAAATTGCGGTCTTGCGGATACCACAAAAGGAGTTGAAGTCCTGCTCTCTATCGATGCGGAAAGCAAGGAGGAGGTTGACCAACTGGCACAAAAAGCCGTTGATGCTGGCGGCAAAAGCAACCACAAACCCCGCGAGATGGACGGCTGGATGTACGGATGCCTGTTTACCGATCCTGATGGGCACAGCTGGAATGTACTGCATATGGATATGAGCAAAATGCCGGGAAGATAAAAATCAATTTGTCGCTATCGCCCTCTTATCTCGTCGTTTTTGCACCCTATTAACCCCTGATGATGCCGGTAACTTTGAGATATCAAAAGCAACAAATTTTAACCAATAAAAACAAAAACCAATGGCAACATTTAAAGCAACCCAGAAAGTAACTCCTTTTTTATGGTTTAATGGCAACCTTGAGGAGGCATTGAAATTTTACACTTCGGTATTTAAAAATTCAGAAAGTGAGTTAAGTTCCCTTACCGACCCAGGCAATGGCCGTAAAATGTTAGTAGGTACATTCCGGATAGAAGATCAGGAGTTTTTAGCTTTGGACGGCGGACCGATGTTCAATTTTTCGCCGGCTACTTCATTTTACATTAACTGCAAAAACCAGGAAGAAATTGACTACCTGTGGGAGGCTTTGCCTGCCAACGGCGGCAAAACCAATCAATGCGGCTGGCTTGACGATAAATTTGGCGTTACCTGGCAAATTGTTCCGGAAGTGATGAGCGAATTACTTTACAACAACGAAAATCCTGAAAAAGCAAAAAGGGTTATGGCAGCCATGATGCAGATGACCAAAATGGATATCAAGCTTTTGCAGGAAGCTTATGACAATGATTAACCAATCACCTAAATAAAAAACACCATGATCACCACAAAAAATCAAACCGGCATTAAGGCCGAACCAGGCAAACAGGAGCTTTTTATAACCCGCGAATTTGAAGCTCCACGCGAACTTGTTTTCAGGGCGTTTACAGATCCTGACCTTATTGTAAGATGGCTGGGCCCGCGCAACCTTAAAATGCGCATAGACAAATATGACTGTCGCAGCGGAGGCGCTTACCGCTACATTCACACCGACCCGGCCGGTAACGATTATGGTTTTCATGGGGTGATACATGACGTAACAGCTCTGGAGCGCATTATTCAAACATTTGAGTTTGAAGGCTTACCCGAAAGCGGCCATGTAACCCTTGAAACAACCCGGTTTGAGGCCTTGCCCGATAACCGCACAAGGGTAACCGTCCAATCCGTTTTTCAATCTGTAGCCGATCGTGACGGCATGCTGCAATCGGGCATGGAACGCGGCGTTAATGATTCGCACCAGCGTTTGGATGAGCTTTTTGAAGCGGGAGAAATAAAGTAATTTAGCACTAAAACCCATCCTCGTATTTATACCGGGATGGGTTTTATTATAAGTTATGATTAAAAACTTCAAGTTAAAACCAGAAGAAATAAAGCAATTGATTGGGCCGATGGGCGGCTGCCTTGCCACTGATAAAATTACTGTAGACGGCTTACCTGTTGATTATATGTACCGGGAAAACGCCGATTACGAGCACGATAGCGGCTGGCGTTTCTTCTCCGGCACCGAAGATCAGGATTATGTTGATGACCCAAACAATACGATGATTTACGCCGTAAATACTATAGCCAACTATGATAAAGCTATTATTCCTTACCTGAATTTTCCTGCGGGCATTGAATTGGAACGGATACGAGGAACCAATGAATTCAGAATAATCCCCCGTTAATTATATTATTTAATACACTCTTATAGCCTCCAATACATAAAGTTCAAGCCTATTCATCATAAGTCACGTAAGGGTCAATAAACATCCTATTCTAACAAACCGTTGAATAGTACCATTCCCGGTGCAAATTGATCCTTAACTTTGGCGGCTTCTTATGAATCAAAAAACACGCACAAACCCTCCGGGCTTTGGCTGGGCGGTATTAACTACCAGTCTCGCTTTTGTAGTAGCTCAGCTTGATGTTTCCATCGTCAATATTGCCTTACCAGAAATAGCCAAAGCATATCACGCCGGCATCAGCACATTGCAATGGGTTATTGATTCCTATACACTTGCTTTTGCCGTGCTAATGCTATCGGCAGGAAGCCTAAGCGATCTGTTAGGATCAAAAAGGATTTTCCAGATAGGCCTGATCATTTTCGGTATTGCATCGGCGGGTTGCGGGTTGGCACCAGACGCGCTTACGCTTATTATTTTCAGAATTGCGCAGGGTATCGGCGCGGCCATGATGATCCCAAGTTCACTCGCGCTACTTAATCATCAGTTTGCCCATACACCACAACTCCGCACCCGCGCCGTAGGCTTATGGACAGCAGCAGGAAGTGCCGCCCTTGCAGCGGGACCAACCATTGGTGGCTTACTGATAGCATTTAGCAGCTGGCGCTATATTTTTATCGTCAATATTCCCATTTGCATTATTGGTTATATCCTGAGTTTCAAAATGGAGCAAACGGCTAAAACAAACAAAAAAAGCTTTGACCTTGCAGGGCAATTTACCTGGATGCTATCGGTAACCACATTAATCAGCGTAATTATCGAAGTACCAAGACTTGGATTCAATAATGTAATGATCTGGGGCGGATTGATATTAAGTTTAGTACTACTCGGTGTTTTCTTATGGATCGAGCACAAAGTTGCTCACCCCATGTTACCGTTTCATTTGTTTAAGTCGGGAAAATTTAACTCACTTTTAGTGCTGGGCGCCGTTTTAAATGGCTCTTATTACGGTACTGTTTTTATCCTGAGCCTGTATTTGCAAAAAGTACTTAATTACCCTTCACTTACTGCCGGTTTTGCATTCCTGCCGCTTACCATAGGTTTTGTTATATCCAACGTTATCAGCAGCCGGGTAATTAATCGTTACGGTATCCAAAAACCTATAATTATTGGGCTCACTATGTTTGCAGCCGGATTTGCCGGTTTATTCATAGCTCACGAACATACCCCCTATCTACAATTATTTCTGCCTTTCCTGGTCATTCCGATGGGAATGGGTCTTGCTGTACCGGCTATGATTAACGGTATCTTATCAAGCGTAGATAAAACCCTGTCGGGTACGGCCTCGGCTATATTAAATACATCAAGGCAAACAGCCGGGGCTATAGGCGTAGCCGTTTTTGGCGCCATGGCCGCCAGAGGATCGACGGCAATTTTAGGTGCAGTATCCAAAAGCGCTGCGATATCTATCGGCTTAACAGCCATTGCTATGTTTTTGGTAACAAGAGGGTTGAGAAAAACAAATACGATAAAATAGCCTCAACATAAAAAAGCCGGTAAAATATTTACCGGCTTTGAATATTTCTTAGCGCAACCTACTACTTATACCGCAACTTCTGCTGCTAAAATAACGGCCGCCTCTTGTTGTTTTTGGTGCGAAGCCCTTGCCCTGATAAAAAGAACCAGCGTAATAACAGCTAATATCGCAAAGGATAAATAAGCGGTTCCTAATAACTGTTGATTTTTAATAGCCATAAGGTTCACGATTCCGTAGCTAAAAAATGAAGTTACGATGTAAAGCGACCCACCGGTTACACCGCTTGCAATGCCCGCGTTTTTAGAGAAACGCCCTAAACAGTAAGCAAATATATTATTGAATATAAAGCCCGATAAAAGGTGAACTAAAGCAGTGAATGCCATCAGCGTAAATAAATTTGTTTTAACCCCTGCTGTGAAGACCATTAGAGCGGCAAAGCCTAACTGTAAAGCAAGCGCTACTGATACCTTTTTAACAAGCGGCTTTTTAATGAGTGTTTTGGAGATGATCCCACCTGCCATAAGTGATACTCCCGAAAGCAGCGAACAATAGCCCGTTACCACAGGCGAAAAATGAAATACATGCTCGATTATAAAAGGACTACTCATGCCGTACACTACCAGCATAGCGTAACTTAAGGAGATCAGGATCAGGCCTAAGGAAAAATCAAAGGTTTTAATGGTAGAAACATAAACCTGCAAAATACTTTTTGCCTTAAACGGATGATAATTTTTCAGCGATTCGCCACCGTACATGAGTTCCAAAACCAGGAGCGATAGTGTAGCTATCCCAAGGAAAAAGAAATTTGATTGCCAGCCAAAAGCAGCTTCAAGATAACCGCCGATAAATGGCGCTACAATGGGAGCCGTAGCCCAAATGATAGAGAAAAGACTGGTGTAATGCTTAAGCTGTTCGCCGGAGTACATATCTACAAAGTATGCCCTTTTCCCTACTACTATAAGCGCGACCGTAATACCCTGCAAAACACGCATAGCATAAATAACGTTAATGTTATGAGAAACAGCTATGGTGAAACTCGCCAGCGCGAATACCAACAGAGAAATTGTACCGATACGATAGCGGCCAAAGCTATCAAGCAAACTACCTACAAACAGCTGACTAACGCCCGAACTGATCATAAAAGCGATAAGCGAAAGCTGAACGGCCGAATTATTTACAGCCAGTTCACGCGCCATTGATGGCAGGGACGGTATATAGATATCAGTGGCAAAGCCCGAAAGCGGGATCAGCGCGAACGCTAAAACAGTGCTGATGCCCCTGTGATGTTCCTTTATAAGTTTCATAACTGAGTATTAAAATTTGATTAAAATCAAAGAGTGTTAATTGTGTGTTTCTTTATTACCGGTAAACAAAAGTAGACTAAACGGTTTATTAAATAAAACTATTTAGTCTACTTTTAACGATAATTACATTGCTATGTCAATCATTAATTTAGTAGCTGTATTAACACGAACTTTAATAAAATCAGTGTAAAAAAATCAAGCAGCAACAGTATTCCCCTCTAATTAACTAATACACAACAGACTATTTTACAGAACATTACAACAAAACAAACTCCCAGCCTCATTTAAGCTAAGGATTACGCCGCTTTACTTTTTTAAACCATTTAGTCTATATTTGCATAATAAATAATTAAAAATGAATAAAGGGGAGCAAAAAAGGCAATTCATTATTGAGCAGGCAGCAATTCTGTTTAATGAGAGGGGAATTGCCGGAACATCAGTTGATGATGTTCTTGAGGTTGCTAATACCAGCAAGGGATGTTTTTACGGTCACTTTGAAAGCAAAGATGAGCTGGCACAAGCTGCTGTCGACTACCTTTTAGGCAGGTTAAACGACCGAAGGAACAACACCATAAATAAACACAAAACTGCGATTGCTAAAATCGGCGCGGTTTTGGATAACAGCAAAAACCCGCTTAACAGTTATATTGAAGGCGGTTGCCCTATCGTAAACTTTTCTACAGAAACTGATGATACCAATCCTGCCATCAAAAGCAAGATAAAAGAAATGGTTACTACAGCCATAACTACTATTACCAATGTTCTTAAAGAAGGGATTAAAAACGGCGAGCTCTCAAACGCCATAAACCCAAGCGAATTTGCTACACGGATGATGCTTTCGATAGAGGGAGGCAATGCCATCTGCAGGGTGTTAAACAGCACCAAACCAATGCAGATCATGATCAAAAGCCTGAAGGCCGAGCTGGCATCATATGCCCTGGTTAAAGCATAAACACATTATGGCTTTGCTATAGCATCATTGATTAACTGTTCGGCCTGAACACTGCCCGGCTTAGGGGCATCAAAGCTGAGCATTTTACCCTCTTTATCAATGAGTATATATTTTGGAATAGCATTAGCCACGTAAGCCTGCGCCACCGTGCCTTCGTTATCATAAAGTTGCAACCAGTCGGGCTTTTCTTCTTTGAGGGCGTTCCTCCACTCCTTTTCTCCGTCGTGCACAGCAATACTTACAAAAGCTACCTGCCGATTAGTTTTAAACTTATCGCTTAGTTTTTTATATGCAGGCATCTCCTGGCGGCATGGCCCGCACCAGCTTGCCCAAAGGTCAATATAGATAACTTTTCCTTTAAAATCGGCCAGGTTAAAAATCTTGCCATAGTTACTGGGTAAAGTAAAGGCCGGAGCGGGTTTTCCAATTTGTACCTGCATTAACTGCTGCTTCTTTTCGATAAAATTATTGGCAAGGTTCTTCTTTAAAACAGGGCTGCTAATTGCATTGATAAATGTCTGCATTTCCTTTTGAGTTGCAATTAACTGCTCTATAGAATTAGATCCACCTATTCTCTTTTCAACAAAACGGTTAAGATAAAAGTCCCTGACTTTTCCGGTAAAAAGTTGTTTGATTTTTTCAAGGGTATAACCGGGCTTCTTTACAGACGCCGAATCGCGCAGCAAATCCAGGCGTTGTTCATAAGCATAGTAAAGCGGCAATACCCATGATTTATAATCTTCTGATACTAAATACTCATCATGTGATACACCATTTAAAAATGCCGGTGGCGTATTTTTCGTTACCAGTTCACGCGTCTGCGTTGCATTGTATTTAACCAGGTCAAGATGCTGAAGCAGCATGTAAAAGCTCATGCTTTGATTATCCAGTTCAATTATTTTCTTAAATGTATTGAGATATTTATCTCCCATTGCGGGTTCCTTAAATACTACATTTAATACTGAATCTTCCACCGTTTTTGATTTTTTAAGGAACTGTATCAATTCATCTGTCTTCAAATCAAACCATGCGGTCTTATCATCCCGTACCGCTATGATCGAATCCATTTTTACCCGGTATTGGCTACTTCGCGCACCTACTCCGGTAATCTTTTTAGTTTTTGACAGGCTGGTATAATCAGAGGCATCCCCAGTTATCCGGAGGTAATAGCCCGGAGCCACATAGATGCGATTGATCTGCGTATTATTTTGCTGGATACTGGTACGCTGCGGTTTAGCTATCTTATAAGTTTTCAAATAAAATTCGCCCGCGGCATTAAGCCTGATCGTATCCATAACAAGTTTTCCGTTAATGTCCTCAAAAAAGATCTTTAACATCTTTTCGGCAGAATTGGTAAGCTTTCCCTGTATAATAAGCGGCTGAGCTGTGGTTTGGGCCACTCCCTTACTAATACAATAAAATGAAAGCAGGAGCAGGATTATTTTTTTCATAGATGTAATTGGCAGGTTTAAACAAATATATACTTCATCGGGTGGTTTTACTAAGAGTTAAGGATTTAGTTTCCTTAATACCCAACCTGATGATGCAGTTCTACTGCATTAGTTTCGCAATAAAAAATGTATCCGAATCAACTCTATAAACATAAAAAAATCAAAAATTATGACAAAATGCTAAATCGATTTAATTATATTAGTCGAACCAATTTTATGATTTAAACATACAGGTAAAACCAACCTGAGCCATCACCAACAAACCAATTAAATCTGCATGAAACGTTTTCTACTTTCAATTTTATCAGCTGCAATTCAACTTTTAGCGCACAACAGCAATGCCCGACCGGTTCAGCCACCGGATGAACGGACATGGAACGCGCAATGGATCTCCATGCCTGCTATAACCGGGAACGAATATGGTGTTTACTACTTCCGCAAAAACATTGAGCTCACTAATAAACCGGCAAAGTTTATTGTCAATGTATCGGCCGATAACCGATATAAGCTTTATGTAAATGGCACATTAGTATCGCTCGGACCGGCCCGCGGTGATACCTTTTATTGGAACTATGAGACTGTCGACCTTGCACCGTATCTCGTAGCCGGTAAAAATACGGTGGCTGCTTTAGTATGGAACGAAGCCCAATACCGTCCGGAAGCCCAAATCAGTGTACGTACAGCATTTATTATTCAAGGCAGCACTGCTGCCGAAGAAATCCTGAATACCAACAACACCTGGAAAAGCACACAGAACAGAGGGTATCAACCCATCTGGGGCTATTTTGCCGCCAGTACCGGGGAGATGGTGGATCTGAATAGATCAATCATGAATTGGTATGCGCCAGACTTTGATGATAGTAGCTGGCCTAAAGCAGCTAATCTTTTCGGCGGGCAATTGAAAGGGCAATGGGATGGTTTCGGATGGCAATTGGTGCCTTCATCAATTCCACAACGGGAGTTGATCTATGAACGGATCCCAATCGTACGTAAAGCCACCGGAATGGATATTCCCCCAACTTTTCCGGGCACCAAAGCACCATTAACCATTCCTGCTAACACTACGGTAACTATGCTGCTTGATCAAGTACATCTTACAAATGCTTACCCTACTATTAACTTCAGCGGAGGAAAAGATGCCGGTATCTCCTTAAGCTATGCAGAATCGCTTTTTGATAATTTAAGCAAATACAACATGCGGAAAGGTAACCGCAATGATGTGGAAGGGAAAGATTTTTCGGGCAGAAAAGATAGCCTGATCTCCAATGGCGACAAAGGGCAATCATACACTACGCTCAATTTCCGCACTTTTCGTTACATCCGTTTAATTGTGCATACCCAAAACGAACCCTTGGTTATCAACGATCTGTACGGCACTTTTACAGGATATCCCTTTAAGCAAACTGCCGTTTTCAATACCGATAACAAGGAGATAAAACAAATCCTTGATATTGGCTGGCGCACCGCCCGGTTAAACGCCGTTGAAACTTATACCGATTGCCCGTATTACGAACAGCTACAATACATCGGTGATACCCGTATCCAGGCCATGATTTCTTACTATTACAGTGGCGACGACCGCCTAGCCCGCAACGCCATTAACCTGATGGACCATTCGCGTTTGGCCGAAGGGGTTACACAAAGCCGCTACCCTACTCATGATACCCAAATCATTTCAACTTTTTCGTTATGGTACATAGGCATGCTGCATGACTATTGGATGTACCGCGGCGACAGCACTTTTATTAAGGATAAACTGGAGGGCGAAAGGGCTGTATTAAAATTCTTCAGTCAATATCAGCAAGCCGATGGCTCATTAAAAAATACTCCTTACTGGACGTTTGTGGATTGGGCCAGCGGCAAAAACTGGGAAATTGGATCACCCCCAAAAGGCACAGATGGCAGTTCGGCAATTATTGACCTGCAACTATTGTGGGCCTACCAATGGGCCGCCGCTATGGAAGCGAAAATAGGGCTGCGAGATTATGCCGCTATGTACAACAAACAGGCTGCTAAGCTTAAACAAACCATTCAACGTAAATATTGGGACCCGGCGAAAATGCTTTACGCCGATACCAAAGACAAAGACCATTTTTCACAACATGCTAATTCCTTAGCGATACTTACCGGTACGGTAAAAAATACAGATCTCCCCGCATTGTCTAAAAGATTATTGAGCGACACCTCCTTAACCCAATGCACCATTTATTTTAAATATTACCTGCACCAGGCGTTGGTAAAAGGCGGTTTGGGTGATGACTATATGAACTGGCTGGATATCTGGCGCGAAAACATTAAAATGGGGCTAACCACCTGGGCCGAATATTCAGATCTTAAATACAGCCGTTCGGACTGCCATGCCTGGGGCAGTAGTCCCAACATCGAATTTTTCAGAACAGTTTTAGGCATCGATAGCTATTCGCCGGGATTTAGTAAGATAAAGATTGAACCACATCTGGGATTGATAACCAAGGTAAGCGGCGAGATCCCTCACCCCAACGGAAAGGTTGCAGTGAGTTACGCTCTGGAAAACAACAAGTGGAGAATAAAGATCAATTTACCGCAGCGCACATCCGGTATTTTTGTATGGAGGTCAAAAACATACATGCTTAAAGGCGGTGAGAATGTGATGGTTATTTAAGAAAATCTCCGATCGTCATTGCGAGGAACGAAGCAATCCCCGATTAGCAGGTTCGCCCTGTATAGTTCGCGATTGCTTCGTACAGCAATGACGATTTTTAAAAGTTGTAATCAAAGACTTACGAAGTTTTAATTCATCAAATGCCGTTCATCCTGCCGTAATATCATCTGTTCCCTGGCACTTAGCAGTACCATGATAAACAATCCAAGTAAAATGCAAACTACAACACCAAAGTTGGCAGTCAGTATGCTTGAGCTCACGTTCCTTTGTCCGCTTTGCAGCAAACGGCTACTCTCACCAACCTGTATCGCTATCAGCTGATCGAGTGATTTAAGCGCCTGGGTAAAAACATACTCCGCGTTATTTTTGTCCGCTTCCTGCTTTCTAAGGTTATTCAATTGAATGCGGAAAGCCTTCCACTTTACCGATTCTTCCTTCGTTAATTGAGTAGCTTCATATTTTTTCGCCAGTGCTTCTATAGCGGCATAATTACTACTGATTTTAGCCTGGGCATCCGGGGCCGATGCCGCTGCAGTCAGTTTATTTTCATAAAGCCTGTTGCTTATTTCATGTACAAAGGTAGCCGGTAGCAAACGGTCATTCATAATGGAAGTCAGCGTTTTATCTAACGCCCTTACATTGTCCCGGCCATTCCAGTTAGCCAATAAAAGCATGGCTGTGAGCACAGCTAAGGCCAAGACCAATCTTGCCTTATTTTTTATAATAAAAGCCCGTGTCATAACAGTAAATTTTTATTAAAGATAATAAAAGGATGCCCGGTTACAGAAAACCTATCCTCGGCAAGTGTATCACTTACGCCTGCTAATATATGGTTCTTTTAAAATTAATCAATCTTTTAAACCGGACGACGAGCCCCTGATCTGTAGATTGGTTTTAAGAATTATAGAATGCGAAGCTGTACTAACTCCTTTTGTATTAAGCTTTTTGAGCAAAACTGTGATCACATTATCAGCAATTTCATCAACCGGCTGAGCAATAGCGGTTACCGGGGGCGAGTACAGCTTAAAAACGTCATAATCATCAAAGGAGATAACGGCCATATCATCAGGTACTTTTACACCCAGCGTACTAAATATCTTTAACCCGCATGTACCTACATGGTTAGTGCCAAAAACTACCGCGTCGAGGTCCTTGTGCTTTTTGAAAAAGGCTGTCATTGGCTTAATGATCATTTCTTCGTCCTGGTTAAAAACTATTTCTTTAACTACCGGTGTAAAACGGCTCTCCTTCAGGGCATCCTTATACCCTTGCACGCGGGCCATCATTTGTGTTTGCGAAGAGGCAAACGTAACAAAGGCAATATTTTTATAACCCTGTTGTATTAAATGCCGAGTGGCGTTGTAAGTACTGAAAAGGTTGTCAATTTCAACATAATCGGTATTTACTTTAGGTAAATGCCTGTCAAACATCACCACGGGCAAACCATCTTTCAGCAGTTGTTCCACATCGTCCTCAATACCCTCCGGCGGGGCGATAATATAACCATCCACATGCCTATCGCGGAACATATTGATCAGCTCCTTGGTTTTTTGGGTATCATTATCGGTGCTGCAATAAATTATTTTGTAGCCGTTTTTATAAGCCCTGTCCTCAATAAGCCGGGCAATGCTGGCAAAAAATGGGTTTGAAATATCTTCAACCATTAGGCCAATGGTATTTGACTTACCCGTGCGCAAACTTTTAGCCAGCGAGTTGGGTTTATAACCCACCTCTTCAACGTATTTGGTAACACGCTCCACCAGGTCCTCACCTATCCGCTTTTCCTTGGCCCGGCCATTCAGTATAAATGATACCGTGGTTTTAGAAACCTTTAATTCATTGGCTATATCAACAATCGATAGTTTTTTCACTCGGCTAAAAATTGGCTAAAATCAAATATAAAATATAATAGCTCAATAACCATAGATTATTGAGCTATTATTGGCCAAAATATAAAAATAAATCGATTAAGCTACTTTGATTATACACCTTGCTTGTTAAGCTTCGGATAACTGATACCGAATAAAAATATCACCGTATAACAAATGATAGGCAGGTAATAAGCTGTAGCTACATTATGATTAGCGATTAAGCCCATAATAGGCGGAAATAACCCGCCCCCGACAACGCCCATTACAATAAATGAGGATGCGTTTTGGGTTTGCGCGCCTAAATTTTTCAACCCAAGACTGAATATGGTCGGGAACATAATACTAAAAAAGAAGTTGATAAACAGCAATGCAACAAACGAAACCACGCCAAAACCTTGCGCCACAATGATACACATCAGGATATTGCCCAGCGCAAATATCGACAGCAATTTATTGGGCGCTATGTAACGCATCAGGAAGGTGCCAATAAAACGGCCGACCATCATCATCACCATACTTAACGAAAAATAATAACCAGCATGCTCATCTGTCAGGTGCATGATCTCATGGCCGTAGTTAATGAAAAATGCCCATGTACCGCCTTGGGCAGCTACGTTAAACAACTGAGCTATAGCAGCAAAAACAAAATGCTTTTTCTTGAACAGGCTCTCCTGAACGTGTCCCTCACCGGCAACAGCGTATGAATCTGTAGCCACTACATGCGGATCCTGCAATGGCGGAACTTTTAAAAATGAAAATGCTACGCCCACTAATGCTATCACCGCGCCTATTACAATATACAGATGCTTTACCGATATCAGGTCGTTGGAATGTTCCTGCCCTCCTTTTAAAACAAAATAACCGCCCAACAGCGGACCAATCACACCGCCCACGCCATTGAAGGCTTGCGAGAAATTGATACGCTGATCGCTGGTACGCTGATCACCAAGCGAGGCAACAAAGGGATGGGCCACAGTTTCCAGTGTCGCCAGGCCACAGGCAAGTACAAATAACGCGATCCGGAAGAAGTCAAACGATTTAGCATCGGCCGCCGGAACAAACAGAAATGCGCCTGCAGCATAAAGTCCGAGACCTAAAAGCACGCCATTTTTATAGCCGAATTTTTTCATGAACATACCAGCCGGGATGCCCATTACGGCATATGCGCCAAATAATGATAGCTGCACATAAGCAGAGCGCGACTTGGAAACGTGCAATACATTCTGAAAGTGCTTGTTCAAAGTATCGCCGAGGGTCATGGCTATCCCCCAGAGCATAAATAACGAGGTA
This sequence comes from Mucilaginibacter kameinonensis, assembly GCF_003675385.1. Taxonomy (GTDB): domain Bacteria; phylum Bacteroidota; class Bacteroidia; order Sphingobacteriales; family Sphingobacteriaceae; genus Mucilaginibacter; species Mucilaginibacter kameinonensis. Next base: position 142,624 of record NZ_RCWZ01000003.1, read on the forward strand.
ACAAAAATAAGTACAACAAGGAACTTACGTTCGGTAAATTTAGGTTTGGTATCCATTGTGCAGGTTTGTGTGTTAATTGGACCGGTAAATTAGTTTAAAACTTCAATGTACCAAAGGCTTATTATTTATTTTCTATCCTAACCGGATTGTTATACGGCTCCACCAATAACTTCAGCTGATCCTTACCCAACAATGCCGCGTCAAATTCTATCCTGATATCCTTTGATTCGCCTTTCATGAGCGAAAAATAATTATCACTCATAATGGCCGGTAAGATCTGTTCGCCGGTACTCACTTTAGTAGCCTGTACTCGAATGGCAAAAGCAGCCGCCTTTGACGACGATGGGTTACTGATCTTTGCATCTACATAATACTTGCCATTAATTTGTTTTATGACTGATGATACTTTCAGGTTAACTTTTGGCAGTTGATTAAGGGCGGTGAAATCCGTCCGCTTATTACCTCGCCAGTAAAAATTATCCGATACCAGTTTCCTATTTTTATCTATCAATCTCAGTTTAATAAAATGAACATCGGTAAGGCCGCTACTTTTAGGAGCACCACCGTACACCTCAAAATCCCAAAGCGAATATCCCCAGCCCGATCCGCGTTGAAGCCCGTACATGCGCACGTATCGGCCTTTTACTTCATCAAAAGTAATTTGCTGCACGCCAACATGGCCGTCGCCGCTTTCGTAAACATCTTTCCAGCTTTTAGTATCATCAGAAACCTGGATCTTGAAAGCTTTGCCATAAGCCTCTTCCCAGTTCAGCTTAGCACCATTGATCTCCTGCTCCTTGCCAAGATCAATATAAATCCATTCGGCATCGTTGGAGTTACTGGCCCACCTGCTGCCTGAATTACCATCCGTTACAGAACCAGCCTCGCCCATTGTAGTTGATGATGCAAAAGCAGGCTTGTTTAATGCCAGGTTTTCGCGGTTATCTGCAAAAGGTATAGTAAAGCAGTTTAGGGCAGTATTTGATGGAGCATCAATAGTTTTTGACAGGCTATATTGTTTTACGATCTGCCCATCACTGTTATAAACGTCGGCGTATGCCGTCAGAGCATTTCCGTCGTTACGGGTGGTGTTTATTACCTTGATTGCGTTATTTACCGGATTCCATTGAATATGCAATGGCTCGCAAGCTTTTTTTGCTCCCCAGTAAGCACCGGTTAAATCGTAGTAGTAATCATAGGTTTGCCACACTAATGAGGGGTACGCCGATTGGCTCATCCAGGTCATGATGCCGGAAGCATCCTCCCAAATGTTATCTTCCCAGCCCTCGTACATAGCCTTATTGGTTTCGATGTTCAGCAACTGCGCTTTACGGCAATAATCTTCAATACCCAAAGCTGCGCCGTAGCGGTTTTTAATCCCATCATCGTACCTGTCGGGCCCGGCATTGCCTGCCGATGGGCCAAAGAAATGCAAATTCCACATCTCGTTTCGAGGCCACCATTTATCCTTCGGCATAAATTTTTTAAAGCTATCGAGATTGGTAAATACCGCGGTACCTATCTCAGTCCGCAAACCCCAACCCTGGTTACCACCAAAACCGTTAGGAAAACGACTAAAGTACCAGCGCGGATCAAAGTTAGTCCAAGGGCCGCTGCCTGTCAGGTTACCGGCATGAGAATTCGGCTGATAATACCTATCATTTCCATCGTAAGCGCTGATATCCTCCCGGAGCCAATTATTAAGCGGCGGCAAAGGTTCACCCTCATTATCACCGCACCAAATGGCAATTGAAGGGTGATTCCTGAACCGTTTTATTTTTTCGATGGCATTGGCGTTAAAAGTATTTACATCATTAGGTAAGTTAGGGATAGAATTAAGCCAGAAATCATCCCAAACCATAATACCGTATCTATCGCAGGCATCATAAAATTCTTCATCGGTTGTCGAGCCAATCCAGTTACGGATAATGTTAAAGTTCATCTCTTTATGGAGGCGCACTTTAGTATCATACTCAGCGCCACGGCAACGCAGCATGTATTCGGCCATGCCCCAGTTGCCACCTTTTAAAAACACTTTTGTACCGTTCACATATAAATGCAAAACATGACCAACGGTATCGTAGCTGTACTTTTTAACACCAAATTTGATCTGTTTAGTATCAGAAATATCATCACCAAGCTTTAGGCTTAAATTACAAGTGTACAGGTTGGCATCGCCGTAACCATTTGGCCACCATAACTTGGGGCCGTTAATTATCAACTGCGAAAAATGCTTAGGATCGATCCTGATCTCTGCGTTACTATTAGCCCCGACAAATACCTTTTGCGTAAACTGTATATTCCCCGGATTAATAACGCCTGTTAACACGCCCGTTTGAAAAGCATCAGTACTATTTTTTACCCCGAGGGAAACAGATACTTCGGCACGGGCGGTAGTTGGCACATCCGTGCGGATCCAGGGATCATTAATGGTAAGGCTTCCGGTATTGGTCAGGTATACATCATCGGTAATGCCACTGTTGAGGCCGGGCACATAAGGCATCCAATCCCAGCTGGCGCTGGGGATATAAGTTGGGCTTGCGTAATTTACCAAGGGATTTAGCGGACAATAAACCAGAACGGCTAATGTATTGGCACCGGTTTTACTAACCAGTTTAGTTACATCATACATGCCGCGTTGCATAAAACCATCCAAACTGCCAATCTTTTTTCCGTTAAGGTAGATCTCGGCTTTACGATTTATCCCCTTAAAGTTGAGCCAGATCTTTTGTCTGGTAAAATTGGCGGGGACATTAAACTCTGTACGATACCAGAAATTGCGGTCGTATTTCTTTTTATCAACTTTATAAATATTATCACCAAAATTGGGATCTTTCTCCAAGCCGGCAGCAACGTACGATGAAAATACGGTACCCGGAACAATTGCCTTTACCCAATCTGTAGTTGCGTAGCCATTTTTATAGATATCAAGACTATCGGCTCCGAGATCAGTCTGCGCCTTTACTTTCCAGGTTATTTGTTTGTTGGTATTGTTCAGGTAAAATATCTCCTGGGCCGATGTTGCGTTGAACAACAGTAGCATGGAGGCTATGAGTAAGAATAGTTCTTTCAATTTGTAAATATTGATCATAAAATCGTTTTAGCGAGTATATATTTAAAAGGCGTCATTGCGAGGCATGAAGCAATCCCCGATTTGCAGATCGGCTCTGTATCGTTTGGGATTGCTTCGTTCCTCGCAATGACGGTTTTCATTATTCTTCTTATTTCTTTCTACTGAGATTTCGAAAGCGAAAACGGCCTGTCTTCAGGCGCTATCCCGCGGTTCAAGGCTGGTTTATTGCCCATTTCAAAATGCAATACGCCACCATTCATGATATCTGTCTGGGTGATCCAGTTGTGCGTATATGGCTTGCCATTTAGCGTAGCCGATTGGATATACACATTCTCTTTGCTGTTATTATTAGCCTCAATCACGAACTTTTTGCCATTTTCCAAAGCGATGGTCATCTTTTTAAACAGCGGACTACCAATCACATATTGATCGGTACCGGGGCAAACGCTGTAAAACCCTGCCGCGCTTAACACAAACCATGACGACATCTGGCCTTCATCCTCATCGCCGGGGTAACCGTTTTCACTTGCATTGTACATCTTGTCCATCACATCGCGTAAATGTTGCTGGGCTTTCCATGGCTGGCCAGCATAGTTATACATATAAAGCAAATGATGGATGGGCTCGTTGCCCTGCGCATATTGTCCCATTTTAAATTCGGCCATCTCCGTCATTTCGTGAATTACCTGGCCGTATCCTCCTACTTTGATGGTTCCCGGCTCTGTAAATACCGAATCGATCTTTGCAGTAAAGTTCTTTTCCCCGCCCATCAGGTTGATCAATCCCTGCGTATCATGAAAAACCGACCAGGTCCAGTGCCAGGCATTGCCTTCGGTGTAAGGGCCACCCCAATCCATCGGGTCAAAAGGCTCAATCCAATTGCCCTGCACATCTTTTGAGCGCATAAACCGTGTTTTGGTGTCGAACAGATTTTTGTAATTGTACATCTGCCTTGCAAAAACATCTTCGTAAAATTTATTATCGGTGAGCTTTGCCAGCTGATAGCCACAAAAATCATCGTAAGCAAATTCCAACGTCCAGGCGGTTGAGCCAAGGGTTTGTGGGGTAAATGGCACGTAGCCATTGGCATAATATTCCTTCCAGCCCGGGCGACCATTAGCACTCCCCCATGGGCCTTTGTTGGTTGCTTCGTGGTAGTAAGCTTCAAGGGCTTTCTTAGGATCAAAAGTTCGAATTCCTTTTACCCATGCATCCGCCAACAAGGAAATAGCATGATTTCCAAGCATGCCACCGGTTTCGGCCGGGAATGACCAGGCCGGTAGCCAGCCGCACTGCTGTTGTGCATCAAGTAATGCCTGTACTAACTGACCTTCCATTTTAGGATGCAGTACTGTATTTAAAGGAAACTGGGCGCGGAAAGTATCCCAAAAACCATTATCGGTATACATATAACCATCATGTATCTTGCCATCATAAGGGCTATAATAATATGGCTTACCATCTTTTCCATACTCAAAAAACTGGTGCGAAAACAAATTGGCATGGTACATACAGGAATAAAAAGTTGCTTTTTGATCTTCAGCTCCGCCCTCAACTGCCATACGGCCAAGCAATTGGTTCCATACTTTATCCGCCGCTTTATGGGTATCATCAAATGATTTGAACTTGCCCAATTCGGTATTTAGCGTAAGTTCAGCTTGTTCGGGACTGATATAGGACGAGGCTACTTTGGCCTGTACGGTTTCACCATCTTTAAATTGGATATAAGCCCCAACACCCTCTCCCTCCGCTGTTTCGCTTTTTGCTGCTATGGTGTTCTTTTTATTTTCCCAGGTGCCATAACCGGTAAACGGCTTGTCAAAAACAATAACAAAGTAATTCCTGAAATCTTTGGGAGCCCAGCGGCAATTATTCACGTAGCCGGTTATTTTCCGTTCAGATGGAATGATCTTTACTTCACTCATTTTGGTGTAGCCATCCAAAACAAGGTATGAAGCTTTACCCTTCGGGAAAGAAAACCGCAAATGCGCACCTCTTTCTGTAGGCGACATTTCGGTGGAAATGTTGTTGTCAAGCTTTACCTTGTAGTAGCTGGGCTGGGCAATCTCGTTATCGTGATTAAATGATGCCGCTCTTTCATCTTCATTGACAACCAATTTACCGGCGACCGGCATCAGCGAAAACACTGCGTAGTCATTAACCCATGAGCTGCATTGATGTGACTGCTGAAAACCGCGGATGGTATGCTCAAAATACTGATACTTCCATCCATCACCATTTTTACCCGTCTGTGCCGTCCAGGTGTTCATGCCGAAAGGCAGCGAGGTAGCCGGATAAGTATTACCGTACGAAAACTCATACTTGGTATTGGTACCCTGCCGGGTATTCACATACTTTACAAGATTAGCCTCCTGTGCAAACAGGTTTCCGGTATAAATAAGCGCAGCAGCGCAAATAAGCGAACGTATTTTCATTGGTTTATAATGGTATCAGGACTTGATAATTGAAGAAATCGTCCCAGAACAAAATTAACAATTAAATCGATTTAGCAAAACAGCATTTTAAATAAGCCTACAGAAGCCAAAGTTATTCTGAAAGCTTATTTAAAATATGGGCTATTCAAACTTCACCCTGATAAACCTTGGCCTGTACAGGTTAGGATATTTTTTTAGATCGTTTAAAAAATCAACGGAATTAATATTGTAACTGATCAGTAGTTCACCCGGTTTTGATAAACTCGGATGGGCTTTAGCGTTATAAACCACAAACGTTTTAGCGGTTAAATCCGGTTTGCAATCCCACAGTTTAATGATCGGGCCGAAGGGACCAACCGGGCTGGCCCCTATCCGCATGCCTACGGATGTGGTCATTCCCCCTACCTGGAATATCAAAGCGTAACGACCATCAGGCAGCGGGCTGAAGCTTAACTCATTTGATACGCTGCTTGTTACGTTAGCAACCTGCTCCATATCACTTACCCAGGCTTTTCCGTTGTAGAAAGTCCATTTGCTGTAATCTTCAAAATCTTTGGGTAAAACACGCGCAACCATCAGGTGCTTAGCCATGCCGCGCACTCCGTAAACATAAATATAGCCATCAGGCTTGGGCGCACCGGCTTCTTTGGTGTTTACATAGATGCCTGCACCAAACGAGCCGCTTTCGCCTTTTTGATCCATCAGGTAAAATGGTGTATCCATTTGCTTGAGGTCTTTATAAGGCGGCTTGCTGTTTGCCGGAATCTTGATGAGCGTATTACCAACTTCTCTGAAACCGAATGCCTCATTGCTTACATTACGAACCCTGTACCCAAAAATGTAGATGTTGTTGTTCAGCGCCTGGTTAACAAAACCATCCCCAAGCCAGTAGTAATCTGTAGGGCCGGTTTTAGGCGTATGTGGGATAAAAACCGATTCAGGTTTGTCTTTCGCATCCTTATCCCAATAAAATTTCATTTGTTTATCCAACGGTTCATTGCCTTTTAGCTCAGCTACTGCATTATGGATCATTACCGCTCCCGGAGCCGTAGTATTGTCACGTACCGCGCCAATCATACTGTCACTAAAAATGAAAAGCACTTTATCGCTGGGTTTTGCCAGCCCGGTCTCCCTGCCATTTAAAGGGATCGTATAAATACCATCGCCACCAAACCAGCCCGAATCACGTTTTAACAAAGCCGACCATTCAGGTGCGGCCTCAACTTTAAATTTAATATTGGTTACATCAACTGTATCTGCCTTTTGAGCAAAGGATTTATTTGTTAAGGTCAAGCTCAAAAACGCTAAACAAGCAAGGGCGTTCTTTTTCATTTCGATATTTATAATACAGGTAAATGTTTGTGTTGTTGGGTTCTGTGTTTAATAATAAAGGTGGCAAAACCTATTAACCCACCCAACAGCATTAAAAAGCCAATTAAACCGGCTTGTGTAAATGGCAAGCCAAAAAAATGATACACCGGATTGATGCGGATCTGTTCTATCAAAAAGCGTTCTGTACCGTTAAGCACAAGGTACAGGAAAAACATAAAGCCGGGTGTAACTATACGTTTACGAAAGGCCCACATTAACAGGAACATACCAATACACAATGTAGCCTCGTAAAACGGCGTAGGATAAACCGGGTTAGCCAGTTGGTTACAGTAATTACCAATACACCCAGATATCGGCATACCGTAATTTATAGCATTATGCGGATATGTAAATGACCACATCCAATCAGGCAGCCAGTTCAACATACTCGATTTTAAGTACATATTAACTTTCCCCCAATCGCCATCACCGGAAAGCTGGCATCCTATACGGCCAATACCATAGGCCAGCATCATGCCCGGCGAGCCGATATCTGCAAGATGCACCAGTTTCATATCATGCCGGTGACCGATATACAAATAAGTTAATGCACCAAATATCAACCCTCCGTAATAAGCAAACCCATTGGCCGAAAATATAGTACCCAGCGGATCATATCTTAACCTGCCGAAATGCTCCACAATATCAAACAACTTAGCCCCAATAAAGCCGAAAAAACCAACGCTAAAAACGATGAGTCCCATTAATTGATAAGGATGTACCGTGTATTCGGTTGTTTGCGGCTTAGGGAGCGCGAATTTCTTCCGGTCGTTATAGATCCAGAAAGCAAAAGCGCCGCCGATCAGGATTCCGGCAGTCAGGTTTCCCTGAAATGAGAGAATGTACGCCCTGGGATTTGCTGCGAAAATAGCGTAGTTAAAAACGGCGCCAAAAAGCTTAAATCCGAATAAAAAACCCGGCAAAAAATTAATGATCATTTCGGTGGCCGAAGCAGGCTTTCCTACAATCACCTTTCGCTTAAACGCGCTGATTTTCCCATTAGCTTCATAGCGTTTAAATTCGGAGGTAAAAACTATGTAGGCAAATAAAAAGGCAAGCGCCATAAAAAAACCAAGCGTTTGGATAGGAAACCCAACCCGGATATGGAAGAGGTAAAATATCAGATCGCCGATGGTTGGAAACATATCCTAAATTAAAGTTTATCTGCCAAAACAAAAAGAGAACCGATGCCCGGGCACCGGCCTCTTTTGTGGTTTATGTATTGGTTATTAAAAGCCTGCCTGGATACCCAGGTTAATTACACGCTGGTTAATGTACGCGTCGCCTGCGGTATTGGTAGCAATCTCCGGGTCTTGCTGGTATTTCTTGTAGTTATCAAACGTGAGCAAATTGTACGCGCTCATGTAGATACGGGCGTTATTGATCTTGAACGGCAACAGTTTAGTTGGCAGCTGGTAACCGATATCAACCGTTTTTAAACGAACATAGTGCGCGTTCAACAGCCAGTAATCAGAGAAATAAGCTGTAGGACTATTTACCGAAGTTGGATTAGTAGTTAACCTCGGGAAAGCCGCGTTAACCGGATTTTCGGGCGTCCATCGTTCCTGGTGTATGGGTTGAAACTGGCTCTGGAATGGCTCGATACCCGTACCGATAACAGCAAAACTGTAGTTGAATGATCCCTGCAAAAGCACGCTCATGCTGAAACCTTTGTAAACAGCCTGTAATGATAGGCCAAGAATGGTATTTGGTAAGTTGGGGTTTCCGATAGGCCTTTTATCAAATACGTTGATGACACCGTCGCCATTTAAGTCCTGGTATTTCAGATCGCCCGGCTGCAGCGGGATTCCGTTATCAGGTACCGGAACCGATTTACTCCCCGAATTAATCGCGGCAATATCAGCAGCAGTATAATATCCCGTAAAATGGTAACCATATTGCTGACCGATGGAATGCCCTGTTTGCGCCAGCCATGGGTAAGCCGGTGTAGCCTCATCCTCATACAGTATCTTGTTTTTGGCATACGAAAACACGAAACCCACATTGTATTGTACTTTACCAAGAGTGCTATGATAACTGATCTGCCCATCAAGGCCCTGGTTACGGGTTCTACCGATATTTACTGCAGGCAAACCGACGCCCAATATTTCAGGTACGCTACCCGGGGTAATCAGCTGATTGTAACGAATATCATGGAAATAATCGGCGGTGATGGAGATTTTATCATTAAACAAGTTAGCATCTAATCCGATATCGATCTTTTTGGCGCGTTCCCAAACCACGGTCGGGTTGCCTAATGAACCTTCAGATATGGTATTGTAGCCCTGCGCAGTTTCGCCAAAGTTGTAACCTCCCCCCTGGTTATATACCTGGTTGTATACATAACGGTTACCCGGTGCGGCATCCGAACCGACCAAACCGTAGCTTCCCCTCAGTTTTAGCAGACTGAAAACCGGCATAGCTTTTTCAAAAAACGACTCTTTTGCAATGTTGTAACCAAAGCTCACAGCCGGAAAAATACCAAAGCGGTGATTTGCGGCAAAGCGATCTGTACCGTTGTAGGCTACGTTAAAATCAAACAGGAATTTCTGCTTAAAATCATATCCAACTTTGCCCGATACACCACGGAATTTTTGCGGAACACCAACCTGGGCTCCATCCAGCAGCGGATAGGTAAAATAAGTTTGTGAGGTTTGATTAAACAATAGCAATCCCGAAAAATGGTGCGAACCGCGGAATGTCCTATCGTAATTGGCGTAAAGCTGGAGGTTATAATTATTAGTACTGATATCTGTACTACCTGTTAAGGCGTAAGTTTGATATACATAGGTAGCACCCGGCCTTAAAGAATATTGGTTAGTTGTAGGGTCGTAATGATAGGCAGGGATCCCGCCGTTAAATATCTGCTTGGTAAACTGCTCTATACTGGAATATGCTACACGGCCTGTTACCGAAAGACCATTAGTTAGATCATCTAACCTTTGCGTAGCACCAAAAAGCACGTTAAAATCGGTACGGCGCGAATGCTGATAACCTCCCGTAGCCAGCCTTGCGTTAAGCGTTGGCAGGTGGTCGGGATTAAAAGATGAGTACGCATATGAGTAACTGCCGTTAGGGTTAAGGTATGGCGCGGTAAAAGGAGTTTCTTTGGTAAAATTGTACACTTCACTAACTGCATTCTCGTTGTAAGGCTGGTTCAGGTCAGAAAATCGGGTGGTAATATCCAATCGCAGATCAAGCGTTTTATTGGCTTTCAAATCGAGGTTTGAGCGGAAATTATAACGTTTGAAATAATAGTTAGTATTTACCAAACTTTGCGGGTCGGCAAAGTCGCGCACCAAACCGTTCTGATTTAACGCCCCTCCGGAGATAAAGTATTTCACTCCGGTAGTACCGCCCGAAATGTCGAGGTTAGCATTGGTTTGATAGGTGTATTTTTTGAAGATCTTATTATACCAATCCACATTAGGATGTCCATAAGGATCAGATCCGTTTTTAAACAGGTCGAGATCTTGCTGGGTAAAGCTAAGCGGGATGCCGTCATTATGCTGTGCCTCGTTGATGAGTACGGCTGTATTATATGAATCTAAAAACTGAGGTGTTTTGGTTGGCTGCTGAATTCCGCTTTCAACACGCAGGTTCACTTTGGGTGTACCGGCCTTTCCACGACGTGTGGTGACCACCAATACCCCATTAGCACCTTTAATACCGTAAATAGCAGTAGTTGAGGCATCTTTCAAAATGGAGATACTTTCTATTTCATTTACGTTGATCTGTTGCAGCTGGTCATAACTGTATTCAATATCATCCACAATAATCAATGGCTGGTTACCTGATGGGTTCAACGAACTTACACCACGGATATAGAAATCTGACGCATCCTTACCTGGTTGGCCCGAAGACTGTTGCGAGAAGAAACCCGGCAATTTACCGGTTAAAGCATTTTGTACGTTGGCCGTTGGAACCGTACGGATTTCACTGGCGGAAATTGAACTTACAGCGCCCGTATTGGTGATACGTTTTCTTGTTCCGTAAGCCACAACCGCAACCTCATCTAAACCGTTGGTGTTGGTTTGCAAGATGATATCCATCCTGCCCGATTCCGAAACCCTAAGTTCTCGCGGGATATAACCGATAAAACGGACTATGATGGTGTTTGATTTTCCTTTAAGAACAAGCCTGAATTTACCGCTCTGATCTGTAATGGCGCCGTTGTTGGCAACACCCTTTTCAATAACCGATACCCCTGGTAATACCCCGGTAATATCGCGCACGGTACCTGTTACGGTTCGGCTTTGCGCAAATGACACTGCCGGGAGCAGGATCATTAATATCTGGAAGAAAAGTATTATTTTTCTCATAAAGCTTAATTTTTTTGGTTTAACTGAATCGGTTTTGAGATTACCATCCTGGATTTTGTTTCATATTAGGGTTCTTCAAAACCTCATCATAAGGTATCGGGTACAGATACATCTTTGGCGTTTCAAATTTGGTGGTGAGCGCGTTTACTACGTTGTAAGTAAGGCTTGAACCTATCTTCACAATGCTCATCCCTTTTTGCGGCTGGTTCATTACCGTACCGGCAATTTTCCAGCGGCGGATATCAAAGTAGCGATTCTCTTCAAAAGCCATTTCCAAACGGCGCTCATTTTGAATGATGGCGCGCATTTCATCTTTGGTCATGCCCGGTTTAAGCCCATAATTGCCGGTCCCTGCATCAATACCTGCACGCTTCCTGATGCTGATCACAGCGTTATAAACATCGGCAGTAGCCCCCGCCGATTCGTTAAGTGCTTCGGCGTAACCTAAAACCACATCGGCATAACGTAAGATCTGCCAGTCGATCACGTGCGCTGCATAGGCATTTGTATTTTCAAAATTGCCCATGAACTTGCGCATGTAATAGCCTGTTTTGGTTTGCTGTAATGAGCCATTAGGCTTGCTGATACCACCCTCAAACAATTGCAGATCGGAGTTCAGCCACCTTGTACCGTTGTAAAGCACCGTGTAGGTTAAGCGGGGATCGCGACTTACATATGGGTTGTCTGGATTATAGCCAGATGCAGGATCTGTGATAGGCAAGCCATTTTTCATTGGAAAAGCATCAACCAATTGCTGCGTTGGGCTTGTTTGCCCCTTGCCTACTGCACCCGTAAAGCCTATCGGTCCGTTGGTGGTTTCTATTGATGATGAATTATCCGTTTGGCGGATAAATATATTTTCCGAACTGTTCTGAGTCAGGAACACATCTTTAAAGCTGGGCAGCAATGAATAAACATTCAAATCCATTACAGCTTTTTCGGCAGCGGCGGCCTGTGCCCATCTATCTGCACTAAAATCTGTGTAACCTGTTACCGGATTGGAAGCATCAATATTTTGCCCGTTAAACAGCGGACTTGCAGCATATAGTAACACCTTTGCTTTTAAAGCCATAGCCGCACCTTTTGTTGGGCGATGGTAATCGGCATTGGGGTTGCTCAGCGGGGCGGCCATCAGTGTATCCTTAATGGCATCGCATTCGCTTACAATGTATTTGATACAATCGGCAAAAGAATTGCGGGGCAGGGATACATCATCGGTTATAGTAAATACCTTATTACCCAATAATGGTACGCCACCGTAACGTTTAACCAACTCAAAGTAATACAGCGCCCTTAAAAAACGGGCTTCGTCTTTCCATACATATTTCATGGAGTAGCCATTGTATTTAGCCATTACCGGCACCACATCTATATTGTTCACAAACTCATTTGCCTTGCGGATACCGGCATAGTAGTAGGCCCAAAGATTTTCATCTGTAGGAACAGTGTAAGAGTTGTAAGTCGCCGTTGACAGTACTGTAACTTCATTTGATGCACCCGCAGCCGATGATATGGCATCATCACTCGCGGCATCAAGGTAATCGCCTCCTATCCTGCTATGGCCATTTTGTAATGACGCGTAAATCCCGTACAGGAACATTTGAGCATTGGTTCCCAGCGAATCTTTTTTATCAAATACGTAGTTAATGGTCACTTTATCAACCGGGAATTGCTCATATTTTTTACACCCGGCCATTACGGTGATGATGCCGGCGGCCGCTAAAATTATTTTGTTGAAATTCTTCATGATCGTCATATTTTAATGATGGCCAAAATCAAAGCTTAATGTTAACACCGGCATTTATCACCCTTTGAATCGGGTAAGCTGTGCCATATACCTCCGGATCAAAATCTTTGTAGCCATACAGTGTATACAGGTTTTCGCCGTTTACAAATACCCGAAGACCTGATAATCTGAGCTTGCGTGCCCATTCATAAGGCAGGTTATAGCCCACCTCTGCATTTTTTAGCCTCACATAATTTCCTTTGCGTAAGTACAGGGTTGAGTTGGCTGTGTTGTTGGCGTTGCCCAGCGATAACCTTGGTGCGGTAGCTGTAGCAGCGGTTTCAGGCGTCCATCTGCCTAAAATGGTTTCGTAGGCCTGTCCGCTATAGGTAAGCCCCAGGAAACCAACACCGGCAAAGCCATTCACCTGCGAATTATTGAACATCAACTCGCGGTTGGCTACACCCTGTAACAGGAAGCTCAAACTAAAGCCTTTGTAGTTAAAGCCACTTGATAACCCATAATAAACCAGCGGGCGGTTACCACCAATGGCCGAAACATCAAACTGATTAATGATATGATCGCCGTTAAGGTCTTTATATTTTACATCGCCCGCTTGTGCTGTGTAGCCGGTAGTTGTAGCACTGGTGGCTGCATCCTGGGCATCTTTAAAATAGCCGATTGCGGTATAACCATAAATTGCGGTAGTTGAACGTCCGGTATGTTTCAGCCAGGGATATGGATATGGTTCCTCATCGCTAAAAATAATTTTTGACGACTGGATCGACGCGTTGCCCGAAATAAAGTAATTGAAGTTTTGGATATGGTTCTGATAAGTTAACGTGAGCTCCGCACCTTTATAAAGATTGATGCCCAGGTTTTCATAAGGGTAAGCTGTACCTAACAAGGCTATACTATTTCCTCTAACTTGCAGTAAATCATAATACCTGTCGCGGTAAACATCAGCAGTGATATTGAAGTGATCATTAAACAAAGAGATATCTGTGCCTACATCCAGCTTGCGGGCTTTTTCCCAACGGATGTAGGGGTTAGCAAGCGTATTTTCATAAAACCCCTGTACCGGGCTTTTTGAGGTACCCGTGCTGTATGAATAGCCGTTAGTAGCGCCGTAGGTTTGTAAAAAATTATAATAACCGTAATTGTCTACATTGTTATTACCGGTTTTACCATAGGTGGCGCGCCATTTCCATGAGTTTATCCAGCTAAAGTTATCTTTGATGAAGGATTCTTTGCCCATTTGCCAGCCAATACCACCCGCATAAAACAAACCATATTGATTTCCTGGCGGATAACGGTTGTATCCGCTGCTGTTGGCTGCCGCCTCAATAAAGTACTTGCCATCGTAATTGTAACCTGCTTTTAAAGCGCGGTTTGTGGTTACCTGCGAAAGGTCATAGTTCAATACTACCGAACGAACATCATACAAGGCCATACCGGTAACGTTGCTTCTACCGAAAGTTCTGTCGTAATTAACCGACGCCTGCGCAAATGAGTAGCGGGCGCTTGATACAGTACTATATGAATTGCTCTGCGCGATTGATGAACCTACTGCCGAGTAAGAACTATCCGCATTAAACGAATAAGCATTGTTTTGCAGCGAGCGGTTTAAGAAGCTTTGCGACGAAAAAGCAAGGTTACCCTTTGCTTTAGCGGATAAACCCGGCGTGATGCTATTCAGATTATAATTCAGATCGAGGTTGGCAAGTACATCATTACTGTTGGTACGCTGATAGCCTGAAAACTCGGTTTGCGAAAGCAGGTTATTAGTGTAAGTAGTTGTACCTGCAAATGAGCCATTAGGATTACGTAAGGCATAAGCATTATTGGGCAAACTATAAAGTGTGCTCAGTATATTGCCGTATCCTGCGCCTGGCTGCGTGCTTTGCTGAACACGACCAAACAGTTGCAGATCGACAGTAAACTTTTTTGTTACGTTAACCGCCAGATCAGAATTGATGATATATCTGTTAAGATCATTATTGGTATTATAGGCAACAGACGGATCCTGGCGGAACATCCCGGCTTGATCCAAATAGTTTAATGAGACACTATACCGCGCTACCTGTGTACCTCCGTTAACGTTGAGTTTATAGCTGGTCATGGGTGAGTTATCGCGCAATATGGTGTTGAACCAGTTGACATCCGGATGCCTGATAGGATCTGTATGGTTACGGTAAGCGTCAAAATCGGCAGCACTATAAAGAGCGGGCTTACCATCATTCTGTAAGGCTTCGTTATATAAATAAGCGTACTGATATGCCGGCAGTGGATTTGGCAACCCTAAAGGTTGCTGAATACCGGTTTGCGCCGTAAATGAAATATGGGGCGCACCTACCTGCCCGCGTTTAGTGGTAATCAGTAATGTTCCTCGGGAGCTATTGATACCCAACATGATATTTGAAAGCGCGTCTTTCAAAACCGAAACCGATTCGATACTTTCAGGATCAAGCGAGGCTATCTCCCGCTGAACGCCATCAATGATAGTTATCGGCGCTTGTCCCCTTAAAAAAAGACCAAACTCGCTATTGTCATTAGCCGAATAATTGTTGTGCTGCACCACAGCTCCAATAAAATCGTTTACAGTCTGTACACCTGTTTGAGGAGCGGCAAACCCGCTGTATTGCTGGGTATACAAGCCTGGCAATTGTCCGGGTAATGCGTAAGTGTATAAAGTAGAAGGCGTTGTAGTAAGTTGATTGGTATAAATAGTTGATACGGCACCTACACTTTTTGCTGTACTAACGGTATCGTAAAGTACACTGGTAGTTTTGGGCTTTTGGATATAAGTATCTAAAAGTCTTACCCTGATACCGGCAGTGTTTTTCACAGCAATCTGGCGGGCATTATAATTCGCGGCGGTAAATGACAATATATCGCCTTTAATAGCATTAATAGCGAATGTACCGTCCTTACCGGTAGTTTGGGTAATGTTTTTCCCTTTGTTGGTTACCTTAACACCCTGTAACGGGTTGCCGTACTCATCAAGTACGATACCACTGGCCTGACCGGGGCGTGCAGGCGCCACGGCGGTAGTATCCTGCTGCGCAACCGCGTAACCGGCCGTGGCCAGCAGCAATAACAACAGTGTAATACCTGTTAAGCATCTCTTTATGTAGCAATAAGCCATATTTTTCAGGTTTAAAATTGTTGGCAATAGGTTTAAATATCGTTTTAGCAAATACACATTGGTTCAATGCATTTGCTGTTTTGTTTATCTATCGGTTAACCGCACTTAAATGTGTAGGTGAACGGGGCATCTGTATTACCATAGCCAACTTTAGTTTTACCCGTTTTATCGGTCAGGAAGTACTCCATTCTGGTAATGGTTTGCGTATCCCCTACGTTAAAGAATGATCGTGGCCAAAATGTAAGCTGATATTTTTTACTCGTGGCTGTAGTTTGCTTGAGCATGGTTTTAGTTGTTTGCTCACAAACATTAATGGTTTTACCATCAGCGGTATAAGCAGTCGCGCACAGGTAAACTTCACTTTCGCCTTTTAAATGCGTATCTGTAACTGTCCCGTCAAAAGTCAGCGTCACAAAATCGTTATCCAATGATTTTGGTGGATCGATAGTGGTCAATTGCGGATTACAAAAGTCAACGAGGTCGCCGCTTCCACCAGTTACTTCAAAACAGTTGGCGCCAGTTAGTACGCTGTAATAAGTACCGTTGCCATCGCTTGTAAAACCATTACCACTATCCGTTATGGTATAGCCCAGTTTTACCATCATGTTATTGTTATCGGCACCTACTTTTGTTTTGATGTTCAGATCTACAATGAACTCTACCCCACCGGTATGGCTGTATGCCTTATCTGTTTGATAAGCTACCCATTCCACATCATCGATAAGGTTGCCACCATTGCTAAACATTTTTTTCATATAGGCAGGCCAGGTTAGCCCGCCGCCGTTTTTAGGTAAGGTACTATTGGGTATCAGGGACATCGTTCCGTTGCCCTGCTTACTGGTATAAGTTATGGTGGTGTTCTGCGCAGCTTTCCACCCTTTAGGTACCAGGAATCCGAAGATCAGGTAGTCAGGCCCCCCGTCACCGGCTGTGGGAATATCACAATGCACTGTTATGGGCACTATTGAGCCCACGGTAGCTGTGGCTGGCTGATCAACACTGGTGATCTGTTCACCGCAGCAGGCTAAAGCAATACACAGTACTACCAAAGCGCACAGCTTCCATAAATTTTTACCTTTTATATGTAGTAAATATGATCTCATAATTTATCTGTTGCTTTGGGTTTAATTAATTGGCTTTTTCAAGCACGTATACATAGGTGTTGTTGGTGCAACCCGGACTGAAGGTTATACTGAGTTGCCTTTTGCCGTTAACTATAGGATAGGTAAAAGCGGTTGAAATCGGCTTGTCGCCCGTAGCAGTAAAGGTGATCTTAAATGGATACTGCGGATCATCCAGCGCGAAAGCCCCATCCTTGCTCACCAGGAAGGGCAGCTTGTTTACCAGTGTGTAACCTTTATCGGTGAAATTGATGCGAAACTGGCCAAAATCAATAATTGAGGTTAAATCGGTGCCGTTACGGGTAGCTTTGATCACCCGCCAGTTACCAGCGATATCTTTTGGTGCCTCGCTGCCGGGCACTATTTTTTCGGTTTTACATGATGATACTGCCAGCATAATGACGGCCACAAGCACCAGGTAAATCCGTTTTGCTTTGTAATTATATTTCATATCAATATTATTTATGCTGTCGGGTAATTAATATCCTGGGTTCTGGATCAATTCGGGCGATTTAGCTACTTCGCTCTGCGGGAAAGGCCACAGGTACATTGCTTTGCGAAAATTGCGTTTGCGCACATCAAACTGTTTATATGAAACAGAAGCGCCATCACGGTCAACTTCCATTCCTTTAGTTAAGATGTTATCTGTTTGATCAGCAATCTTCCAGCGGCGCACATCCCAGAAACGGTGCTCTTCAAAAGCCAATTCAATACGGCGTTCATTTTGAATTACCGCACGCATTTCAACCTGGCTTAGGCCTGTCGGCAGTTGATACGGATTTAAACCGGCCCTTTGACGAATGGCTTCAACCGCTGAATAAACGGATCCTGTAGGCCCTTCATATTCATTTGCTGCTTCGGCGTAATTCAGCAATATCTCCGCATAGCGGATCAGCGGCAGGCAGCGACCGGTACGGTGTTCAAAATCATTTGCAACTGCCGCCGGATCAAGCATCTTATTGGTATAATAACCGGTTGTGGTACCAACATGCACAGCATCGGGCCCGGTTGTATTTCCGTTATATTTACCTACAAAGATGTTGATAGGTGATGTGCCCGAAGCCAGCCTGATTTGTAAAGGCGTTTGGTCATGAATAATACTGTAATCTAAGCGGGGATCGCGATTGGCATACGGATCATTGGGATTGTAGCCCGATGCTGGATCGGTAATCAGTTTACCATTGCTCATTGGGAAAGCATCCACTAAGCCTTGTAATGGAAATGCACCGTTTTTACCTGTACGGCTTGGTGGCTGCCACAATGTTTCCAGATCGACATTGTCGGTCGGGCGCATTAGCTGAAAAATATACTCGGTATTTACACGCTTGGTAAACAACTTCTGGAAGCCAAAACCGGGAGCGGTCGCGTTATCTATATTCAAGCTATAAGCTCCGGTGGATATAACTGCTTCGGCTGCCTGTTCTGCCAGGTGCCAGCGTTCCGGGTCGCTATCCGGATACCCTGCCAAACCAACTGACTTACCTTCGCCTATAGACTGGCCATTAAACAGCGGGCTCGCGGCATATAATAACACACGTGATTTTAAGGCAAGGCAAGCACCTTTTGAAGCACGACCGTAACTTACCCCCGATTGTACAGTCGGCAAATTTTGAGCCGCTGTGTCACATTCGGCTAAAATATACTTTACGCAATCCGCGTAAGTGTTGCGGGCCGCCGGGATCTTATCTGTGTAGGTATAAATACTATCGCCCAATAAATGTACGCCGCCATAGTGTTTTACCAGTATGGAATAATACCAGGCACGTAAAAACCGGGCTTCGGCCTTCATTTGGGTTTTAACAAAATTGTTGATAGGCGCTTTGGGCAGATTTTTGAGTAACTGGTTTACCGACCGGATATTGGTATAGCAGGTTTTATACGCATCATCGGTAACTACAGCGGCATTAATGGTACCGGTTTCAAACGCTAAAGCTGTTGAACCGGCTGATGCCGATACTTCAGCCTCGTCAGAAGCAGCATCGATACCGCCATTGGGTGTAGGCGAAAGTATCGGCCCGTACGTAAACCTGCCTGCCGCGGCACTGAAACCTACATTACTATAGATATTGGCTAAAAATGATACGGTATTGGCACTATCGGTGAATACCGTGCCTTCGGTTAAGTTTGATGTTTGAGTTTGCCCCAGGAAACCATCCTTTTTACATGAGGTAAAAAACATAAAGCCCCCCAAAACCGAATAAGCAAGAACCTTGAAGTAAAGTTTTTTCATACTATAGGGTTAGTTAACATCAAGCAACGACGAGGGAAATATAAAATCGTTTTAGCAATCTCATATTATTAACCCCGGGAGCTAAAGTTTAAAAACTGTTTGTTAATTGGTTTATAATTCAGATGTTGAAATCTGATACTAATATAGTTCATAAAAACGATTTAGCAAATTTTTTATTCGATTTTATAATATTTTCCAAAATCGTAACTTCTTTGCCTTGATTTTAACAATTACAACATTAGCAATCGGTTGAAAATGTTGTAATTGTAAGGTTATTATCTCCTCTATTTAATACCGTTAAAAAAGCGGCTAAAAAAAAGGGCCTGGTAATTGATAGAATTGCCCCAATATTCCCAGGTGTGTGCTCCCGGCCTTACCGTATAATCATGAGGCACCTTGCGCTCCAGTAGTTTTTTATGCAATTCCTGGTTCGCCTGATAAAGAAAATCGTCATAACCTACGTCAAATGTAATGGCAAGCGAGTTTGGTTTTAACAGGTATATCAGATTAACAACACTGTTTTGCTCCCATCTGTCGGGATGTTCGCTGTATTTGCCAAGCACCCGCTCAATGCCAAAGCTATCCGGAAAAGGCCTGATATCAACCGCGCCGCTCATGCTTCCTGCAGCACCAAATTTATCTAAGTGTTTAAAAGCTAAATACAAAGCGCCATGACCGCCCATACTTAAACCGGTTATGGCCCTTCCCTTCCGGTCGGTTATGGTTGAGTAATGTTTATCAACCCAGTTTACCAGCTCGGTACCCACGTAGGTTTCATATTGCGATTCCTTAACAGCCGGGCTATCAAAATACCATCCGGCAAAATCGCCATCGGCACAAACTATAATAAAATGATAGGTATCGGCCAAACCGGCAACTGCCGGTACTTTTTTGATCCAATCGCTGTAGTTACCGCTAAAACCGTGCAGCAGGTACAATACCGGGAACTTTTTTGTGTTTGAATAATCGGCGGGCTTAATCACTACCGCCTTGATATCCTTGTTCATAACGGCGCTGTGGGTCAGCACCGTATCAACCGTCGCAGCGTTAGCTTTGAAGCTGCAGACCGCAAGGCAGGTAAATAACGGAATAAATAATAGTTTTTTAAAGTTCATCTGTATATAGTGATTTTATTTTGAGGCGATTACAGTAATGCGATGATTTTGCGGTTTGTTTATAGCATAGATCTGGTCGGTAAGTACATCCATTTCCCTTTGCCATGCATCGCGCAGACTTTTGTACCGGGCACGGGTATAGTTATCTTTATTGCCGTTAACAAAAATGTCTTTTTTAGCATACTTGCTTATGGTATCCATAGCCGCGTTAGTATCATGAAATAACAAGCCTTTGCCTTTCAAAAAGTCAAACTGCATCCAAACATACATACGGATACGCCTTTCAATATCCCAGCGCTCCTCGTTTAACTCCCTGATCTGGATAGCCTGCTGATATTGTGGCGTGGTAGTGATCTCGGCCAGGTTAATGCCCGCACCTAACTGCTCTGCCGACCAGTTGCCCATTTTTTCGCCATCAATAAGTACATCGTAATTGGCTGTTTTTAATCCTTTGATTGCAAGCAATTCCTGGTTCATTTCTTTGATAAATGGCACAACCTTAAGGGCATCAGCCTGCTTTTTGCGGTTCCCCCAGCCACGTGGAATAGTATCTATAGGATAAGGCAATGAATTTGCAAGATAATTGAACGATACCGAATCAGCAGCAGATACAACATTGGTTATCTTGCAATTAACAGCTTTGGTAGCTTTTTTGCTCTTAGCATCAACAGCTACATCGGCTACTACCTTATTGCTAAATCCCTGCGCTTTTAAAAACAGGTAAGCCATTACCAGGTGCCCATCGTTATCGGGATGTACCCTATCATTAGGGGTTAAACTAAATGTTGAATCTTTAGCCTGTTCACGCAGGTTGATCTCGGTCATGGGGTGGAAAAAATCAACATAGCCCCAGTTATTCTTTTTAGCAGCATCCCGCTGAAAATCGATCACTTTCGAAAACGCGGCGCTTTTTTTAGGGTAGATGTTCTTGGTAGTGAACTTACTGGTTTCATCATAAGGCGAACCCAAAATAAAGATCTTACGGATATCAGGGCGTTGTTTCAGTTTGTTTTCCAGCAGCGCATAATTATCGTATGAGCCCTGGATTTTTTTATCCATAAACTCCTGCGCATCTGCACGGTACCATTCAAAATAACCGGTATCATTCATACCCCAGGTTAGGGTTATCACATTAGGCTTTTTGCTGAACACATCATCCTCAAAACGATCGTTGATCTGCCCTACTACATCGCCCCCGATGCCCGCATTATAACAGGTAATCCGCATGTTGGGGAACCGGGTCATGTAATACAGCCAGATGTATGAATGGTAGTGGCCCCCATCGGTAATGCTGTTGCCAACAAAGGCCACCCGGTCTCCGGCATGAAACGGCGCTATATTTTGGGCAAATACTGCTCCCCGCGCTGTTATCAGTACTAATAATAAAATCAACTTTTTCATTAACTGTTAATTATAATGTGTTCAGCAAAAAATAAATTCAAACTATAGTCCCACTAAACTATACGGAATCCTAACAGCTTTCACCTGGTAAAAGTTAGGATCCTGGTTATTGTTTACGCAGGTGGTTGTACTGCAGCTGCCACCTTCGCCATTATAATTAAGACAGTAGGTAACAAGCAGCTCATTATGTCCGTTAACAAATTCCGGGTGAATGGCCGGAGTATAATACTTAGCCAAATGCCCCTGGTAAACGTCATTGATGGTAAAAACCATTTTTGGCGCGGTAAAAGGCCCTTTAGGGCTATCGGCTGTTGAAATATAAATATTATGACTCGCCGGATCACAAAAATAACCCAGGTCCATCTGCATCATCACGTATTTGTTATTCACTTTTGATATGATCACATTTTGCTGAGTAGTGTTGCTTGCACCCACAGTTATAGCTGCAGCAGAGGCCGTTGTGCGGGTTGATGACCATGAAGAGCCCGTCCAAAACGACCAGTTAGCCGGATTACTTACAGGAAACCGGGCCAAAAACACGTTTGATGTATTGAAGTAAACACTTTTGCTTCCGTAAACATATACAGAATCATTGCTTGCATTTTTCACCATGCCGTTTGAAAAACCTGTTTCTGTTTGTCCAGACATGCCTGCGGGCGTGATACGGGCCGCTGTGCCCCAGTTTAACCCTGCGGTATTTTGCGTAAGATCATAAAGTACCTGATTTTCAGGTGTAGATCCGTTGGCAGATTCAAACGTGTATAAGTAAACATGGCTGCCAGCCTCAATACCTGCTCCGGGCCAGCGATAAGTTGAATTATGATCGCCGGGGCTTTCGATGATCTCCATATTGCTAACCGGTGAGTTATTAGTGGTGATATTTGGCGTAAGGGATTGGTCCCAGCTGTGGCTGGCCGGCTGCAACAAAGCCGAATTATGATATTTAAAAAATTGGCAGTATAACTGCCCGTTACTTTGAAGCTGTGATGATTCATAAGCATCTTCGGTTATCCAAAGCACTTTTCCGTTATTGGCACCATAAGTAAGCGGAACACTTTTTCCCTCATCAAATGCTACAGTGCCATTGGTACGGTGAAAAAAGTTTACTACGTCATCATCACGGTAGGCTTCGGCAATAAGCCCGTTAAGTTGCCAGGTTTGTGCCGTATTACCGGAAACAAAAGTTTCCTGTGTTATGGGAGTACCATTTGTAGTTGATGAACCATGGTTGGTAACTGCCAGGCCATTACCTACGTTAATAATTTTATATATCCCGGTGCTTACCAATTGAATATACCACTGCTGTGCGTTATTGGTATTAGCTTTATCCTGCCATAATCCTGTACCCGGGTTAGTTGTAGCCAAAGGCACCTCCAGGTACTTGCCACTGGCAACATTCATGATCTTGAACTTAGTGGTGCTGGTTATAGCACCGCTGCCTTGTTGTACAATTATCCATTTTTGATTAGGCGCTGTGGCTGTACCGCTGCCTGAATATTGGTTTTGCTGCGCACCAGTGCCATCATTAAGCATACCACTACCATTAATTTCAATAGCTTTTCCGCTTAAAACATTGGTGATAAAAAAGGTACCATAAGCGCTTACCGGCGATCCGCTGGCCAATTGAACCGAATCCGTACGCACAAAAGGTTTGGGGTACTTAACAGCAGCCTGTTTGCTGCATGATGCCAGCAAGGCCATAGCTGCAAGAGCTGAGGTAAAAAGGTTTGTTTTCATAATTTTGGTTTGGTTTATAATTTGGTTTGATGTTTGGTTAGCGTTGTAAAATCAATTATTTATAAAATCGATTTAGCAATTAAACATAAAAATCACCCGCACCTTTACCTTTCTTTTTTTAAACTATTAAATCCCCCAGTTTTTATTTGGCGTTGCCCCCATGCTTAACTCGAGTGTGCCTCCGGCAGCAATATCCTTATAGTCGATATAGCACTTGTTATAGGTTTTACCGTTAAGCTTTGCCCCTTGTATGTAAATGTTTTTCGCCGAATTATTGTTGGCGATAATGGTGAACGTTTTTCCCTTAGCGTATTTAGGATCGAGCCTCAAGGTTACTTTATTAAATACCGGACTGGTGATCTCCTGCCTGGTATCGCCCGGACAAACAGGATGCAAGCCACTGGCTGCCAATACATACCATGCCGACATCTGCCCAACATCTTCATTACCTACCAGGCCTTCTACAGAGTTTTTATATGCCCGGCTACAGATCTCGCGAGTCCATTTCTGGGTAAGCCACGGAGCGCCCAACCTGTTATATAAAAATGGAACATGGTGCACAGGCTCGTTGGAGTGGTTGTAGTAATCGTTCCACATCATGTTATCGGGCGTTTTTTCAAAAAGATTGTCCAAATCGGCTATCACTTTATCGCGGCCGCCCATCAACTTTGCCATGCCGTTAACATCCTGGGGTACAAACCAGCCTTGCTGATAAGGATTACTCTCGACGCAGCCATACCACTGTTTAATACGCCCCTCTGCAGGCCATGGCAGCCAGTTACCGGTACTATCTTTCGGGCGGAACCAACCTTTGTCCGCATCAAAGATGTTTTTAAAGGCTTCTGCCCTTTCGCCATATTTCTTTACATCCTGTGTTTTGTTGAGCGCTTTTGCAAGCTGCGCAACACACCAATCGCTATAAGCATACTCAAGCGTATAGCTGATGCCGCCGCCACCCGGAGTAAAGCCTTTATCGCCATTGCCAAATTTTTCAACGGTGCTCACGGCTAATTTATAGGCATCGGGTATGTTATAGTTACGAATACCTTTGGCATACGCATCGGCCATAACGGCTACCGCCGGATTACCGAGCATGCAGCCGCTGTAAGCATTCAACAACTCCCAGCGCTCGAGGTAATCCTTATTTTTTTCGTTAGCAAGGGTAACCAGAGAATTAACCAGATCATTAACCAGTGATGGGTTAATAATGGTTTGCAAAGGCATCTGGCTCCTGAAAACGTCCCAGCCACTAAAAATAGTTCGCTTTTTAAATGTTGCGGTATGATGTACCTTACCGTCGCCGCCCATGTATTGCCCGGTAACATCACTTACAATGCGCGGATCAATCATTGTATGATATAATGCTGTATAAAACACCGTTTTTTGCTCTGGAGTGCCGCCCTGGATGCTTACTTTTGATAAGGCGTTATTCCATAGGTTAACAGTATGTTGGTGTACGGCATCGAAATTCCAGTCCTTTATTTCAGCCTGCAGATTGGCTTTAGCGCCGGCTATGCTTACAAATGAAATACCCGATTTGAGTATCACCTGCTCATTGGCGTTTGTTGCAAACTCGGTATAAAAACCAAGATGCTTGCCTTGTTTTTCTTTTAAACCTTTTAATACTTCTGCTTTAGCAACACGTCCCTGATATTTATCGCTGGTTACATCGTCCAGTTTCCGGCCCCAGTCATCAGGAATATCGGCACTCCAAACGCCGTAATTCTTCAGCGGCTTGCTGAACTGCGTATAGAAATATACGGTGTAATCAGCCTTGCCATCGCCATTACCCCAGCCACCACCATCAGGCGTACATTTCATAAAACCTTCAATAGTATGGTCATCAACTACTTTTACATACTGTAATGTTGATGTTCCCCCTACCCTCCGGGCCAGATCAATTTGGATGCGCGATTGTTTATTTTGAGGGAATGTAAAACGCAGCATACCGCTGTGAGGAGCTGCAGTGGCCTCGGCTTTGATATTGTAGTCTGTCAGCTGAACGCTATAATATCCGGCAGATGCCTTTTCACTTTTTTTATCGTAAGCAGAACGGTACCCCACTCCTGTAGTGCCCGGTTTACCTGCACTTGTTTTGAGTGCGCCGGTAGTCGGCATTACTAAAAAGTTCCCCAGATCGCCATACCAGCCAATGCCGCTCATTTGGGTAAAGGCAAAACCTTCGATACTTGTATGCTCATAACTGTAACCAGAACCATTGTCGCCCCCTGTTATGGTGTTAGGGCTTAACTGTACTAATCCGTAAGGCGTAGCAACACCCGGAAAAGTTTTACCTAAACCATGATAAACACCCGCACCATCGGCACTGGTACTGGCACCAATAAACGGGTTAACATACGAAGCCGCATTCTGGGCCTTCAGTTCTGTAGCTACCCCGAGAGATAAACCCACAGCAAATACAGCGACTAAATATTTTTTTAATACAGGTAGAGTAGTTATGCTCATAATGGTAGTACCGGTTTTATTGTTTAAAATCTGGCAGCCCGAAACTGTGATTTATTATCGAAAAAAACTCTAATCGGCGTAAGTTTTTTATGACAGATAATCATTCAGCGTTTAAAAAATTGACCGGTATTATTAATTGGTTATTACACGACCAAATTATATAATAAAATCGATTTAGCAAATTTTAGTTGATTTTTATTTTTACTAAAACAGCGCCTGCCTTTTCGAGACAGTCGCTGTTCAATATTGCTGTAACCGTTTTTAGTTTTCTTCGGTATACTTTTTAAAGTTGTTGAGTATAGCCTGCCAGCCATTTTTTTGCATTTCAAGCGGATTTTGGTCTTCCGGATCAAATGTTACCTCAACTTCAGTTTGATTGCCGTTTGCTTTAAAAGCTACAGAAGCTTGTCTCCCGTTTGGCATAGTGTAGGTAAACTTTTCGCCGTCAATAACTTCATCATAAGTAGCTTCAAAATCGAAACCGAAACTTCCGTCTTTAGCCTCCATCCTTGCCGAATATTTGCCGCCAACCCGCATATCGTTAGATGCCGATGGGCATTGCCATGAAGGATCGGCAAAGTTCCATTTTGTAATATGCTCCGGATTGGTGTAGTAGTCCCAGGCTTTTTTTACGTCTGCATTTACCGTAGTGGTAACTGTGATTTTATTGCTCATTTTATTATTTTTTTAAGGTTAGTAATAGTTGGTCAAGTTTTTCGAGTGTTGCCATCATGCCCTGTTCCATACCCATCTGGATCACAGTTTCCAGATCAGAAAGCGACTTATAGGTAACAACTGTTTCTACCAAAGCGTTTTCTCCCCTATCGGTAAAATTCACAAGCCACTCGGCCCTGGGCAGATCCTCGTTTATTTCGCCTTCGGCGTTACAGAAAGCATCCAATGCGGTATAGTAATCAATGGGTTTAATTTTTTGATAGCCTGTCCAGCCCCAATATTCTGTTCCGTTTGGATCAACCATTGCATAGTGCCAGTGACCACCCTCACTAAAATCCATCGACTTTGTTTTGGTTGTTAATGGCGCTGGCGCAAACCATTGGTCAAGCAGTTCTTGTTTGGTGTAGCAATCCCAAACCAATTGCCTGTCGGCCAAAAACTCACGTTTAATAGTTAATGTGTTTTTTACTTTGTCGGCAACGAAGTCGAAATACAAATTGCTTTTCATTTTTGTTGTCTTTTTAAGGTTGATAAAAGGTTATCGAGTTGCAGGAAGCGCGTTTCCCAGATTTTCCGGAATTGCTCCAGCCATTTGTCTATTTCTTTCATTTTGTCAATCTCCAATAGATAATAAATCTCCCGACCCTGGTGCTCCTGTTTCACGAGTTCGCATTCGGTTAAAACCTTCAGGTGCTTTGAAATTGCCTGGCGTGTAGTATCAAAATGCTCGGCAATGGCATTAGGCGTCATGGCCTGTAATGCAATCAAGGCAATAATAGCCCTACGGGTAGGGTCGGCAACGGCTTGAAAAATGTCTCTTCTCATTGAAGTGCTAATCACATACCGGTTAAATAAGATTAACCGGTTTATTTGAAAAACTTATTTCCTGATCATTGGCAGGTATTTTTCCCAATTGTCGATGATTACCCAGGCAACAATCGCTATCAATACCAATACAATAGGCAAACCAGACGGAGCCACACTAATATTGGATAATAAAATACCGGTTAAAATAGGTACAAGCACAACCGCGCCAAGCGCCCTTGTTCTTGGGATAATCAATAACAAGCCACCCACAACCTCCGCAGCCCCTACCAGTGGCATGAGCCAGCCTATTTCCATATATGCCTGCATAACTTTCATCATTTTTTCGGGCATATCTTTAGGCATCGGCATGTAGTTCAGGAATTTATTCAGGCCGGCGTTAATAAACATAAGCCCGGTTAACAGGCATAAAACAAATTGGATTTTACTTTTCATGATTGGTTTATTTTAAGTTTATGAAACTGATTGGTTGCAAATATATACGCAACCAATCAGTTTCGCAAATTTATTTTTAAAAAATTTCCGGTTTGAATGCGTCAACGAATGTTTTAGTATACCAGCGAGTTTTATCGGTTTGATTTAAGGTAGTTTCTGTATAGATTTACTCCATATATTTTAAAACACAAGCCTAAACACTTATGGGAATATTAAATTTCTTTAAAAAGACTATCCAAAATGCGCGGGAAAATCAACCCATAAACGAAGAAAACCCTTTACGTAGAGGCCCAAAATCAACTCAAGAACGTAGCTCAATCAGTGATGAAACGTTTAATACCAGGCAATTTCAACAGGAAGTATTAGCTGTTGCTTTATGGAAATACAATGAGAACAAGCAGGATTATTCTTCGGCGTACAAATATCTTATGCAAATGGAAGATTTTCATTTGAGCGAAAAACAGGCAAATAAAGTTATAGAAACACTTAAACGTTGGAATGATCTTAAAAGTAAAAAAGATCGGTTTAATAGTTTAGTTAGCCAAGCCCAAACTTTAATTAATAATGGTTACAGAGAAAAAGCATTTGAATTAGTTTACAATGCTTACGTAGAAGATCCTTTTGATATAGAATTGGTGCAAGTCATCAGTCAACTGGCAGACATTGATAACCCACAGAGCCATGTTTTAAAAATATTTGATTCATTAGTGACCATCAATCCACAAGATGCATATAATATCAAATACAGAAAGGCGCTTTATCTAAAGGCAAAAATGCGTTTTAATGAAGCTCTCGATATTTTTGAGGCACTTAATGTAGAATTACCTTTTGCATGGAACTACTACCAGACAGCAATAATTCAAAACCTGTTGGGAAACACTGAACTCTGTTTAAACAACCTAACTACAACTTTCCAACTTGATCCTGATTTGAAACAAGATGCAAGAAGCTTCCCTGAACTTCAAAACTTGCAGCAAGATCCAAGGTTTCTATCATTGATAGCATAAACCCTTAAAACAAAACGCCCCGATATCTGCAATATCGGAGCGTTTAACTTATCCAATTTTATAACTGCTATCCCAGTTACAAATCTTTTGGCTGTATAAAGCCTGATTACCCAGATGCACGCTAATAGCGGTACGTGCTCCGGTAAATACATTACTGTCCGGCAGTTCTTTACGCTGTATTTTCTGATAAAAATCATTGAATGCGTACCAGGTACCATCTTTAGTGGCTTCGGGCAAAATAGGTGTACCTCCGTCCCTGTTCCATACAATACGTGTCGCGCCTGTTACGCCGTCTACTGTTCCTTTTTCAGTCAGCAACTTTTTCTCGGGGTAAAACATCCCCTGATCGGTTAGTAGGGATACGGTACCAAGCGTACCTTTTATTTTAAACAGGTACCCGTCGTGCGCGTTACCACACATCGCACCGAAATTACCGATCAGGCCCAGATCCGGATAGCGGAGCATCAACTGTACGTTATCATAAGTTTCACGGCCATCTTTGAAAACATCGATGCCGCCGGTTGCAAAAAACTCCTGCGGATGGGTATCAAAAACCCAGTTAATAAAATCAATCTGGTGCGAAAGCAGTTCGGCCATTAACCCGCCCGAATATTCCTTATACATACGCCAGTTAATAGCCCGCTCAAGGGACGGATCAGGCACCGGGCGACGCCAGTTTCCGTTGCGGTCCCAGCGGCAATCAACCTGTGTTACCTTACCCAGGTAGCCTTTATTGATCATCTCCTTAACCCGGTAATATAATGGCGAGTAGCGGTACTGATGCCCAACCTGCAAAACCTGGCCGGTACGCCCATGCATGAGATTAACAAGTTCAACCGCCTGCTCAATATTATAGGTCATTGTTTTTTCGAGGTATAAATGCTTGCCTGAGCGAATAACATCGGCAGCCACCTGGTAGTGCAGGTACAACGGTACAGCAACAATAATGGCCTCTACCTGTTTATCATCAATTAGTTTACGATAGTCTGTATATGTTTTTACGGCGTCTGTTTTTGCCAGCTTTTGTGCTGCCGTCAATCTGAAGTCGAGCACATCGCATAAAGCAGTAATACGGTACTTATCAGGCATACTGTTAAGAATATTCATGATGCCGGTACCGCGGTCGCCACAACCGATCACTGCTATTTTAACAGGATCATTCACGGGCTCCATCGCGCTTAAATTATGATTGAGCAGTATCCCGCCCGTCAGCAAACCTGTATTTTTCAAAAAAGTTCTTCTCTCCATTTATTCAGTTTGTTATTTATATCCTTTAAAATAAGCAGTAACCGTATCCGCTACATGGCCATCGGGCTTCCGGTACACGATATAAGCACCCATATCTTTCCTTTTAGACAGGAAGTTTAGCGTACGTTTCAATCCCATTGCCATAAAGCCGTTATCATACCCGTCCGCAGTAATGGCATCGTTTGCATAAACTGTAACACTAATCATTTCGTTTTGTACCGGGTAGCCCGTTAACGGGTTCATTAGGTGCGATACCTGTTTACCACCCGCTTCGTGATGCTTCCGGTAATTACCAGATGTGGTAATGGCGCCATCCCCCGGCTCAATCACTTTACGCATAGGGGCGGGATCAAGATCATCGCCGCTAATTCCCTCAATACCTACCTTAAAGGGTTCGTTCCCGGTTTTATGGCCTTTAATACGTAATTCGCCGCCAAGCTCAACAAGGTAGTTATGAATGCCATGTTGCTCCAATAAAGAAGCCAGCAAATCAACAGAATAGCCTTGAGCAATCCCGTTAAGATCCAGTTGTACTCCTGGCAGTTTTTTTTGCAAAAAATTTCCTTTTAGGGTGATCTTATCTGCGCCCACATTGGCAAGAAGAGCCTGTATTTCTTTCCGATCAGGGTCGTGGCCGGGTTTAACCACACCAAATCCCCAGGCATCAACCAAAGGTTTTACTGTTGGATCAACCAATCCGCCGGTTGCCCGGTTAATCTGCAATGCACGTGCTACCAACACCCTGAATGTTTCATCTATTGAAATACCTCCCGTAGACTGGTTAAACTTACTGATGAGTGAATTAGGCTGATACAGGGACACCGACTCATCAAAACGCTTTAATAAACTATCTGTTTGACCAGTACTTACCAGGCTGTCAGCCGCGTAATAAACGATGCTATAAGTGGTACCCTGGGCATACCCCTTTAACTCGAAGCGACGGAGTGGCTCCTGCTGTATAAAAGCACAGCATAACAAAATAAAGACGCAGGTGCACGTCAGTATGGTTATTTTCATAGTGAGATAGCCAAATGTAAGCTTTCTGTCGATTTATCTGAACCGGTTTCATAAATTTGACACATCTTATGTCAGACTTTATCAAACCCTGGATAGTGTTGGAGGATACCGACGTATCTCCGAGCCATTGGTTCCCCCTCAGAAAACAAAAGGCCAAACTTCCGAATGATTTAGTAATAGATGATTACTATTTTTCGCCATTAGGCAACGTAGTTCAGGTATTGCCAATTACCCCAAACAACGAAATTGTTTTGGTAAGGCAATATAAGCACGGGCTGGCTGAAATACTTATCGAAGTTCCGGGTGGCATGCAGCAATCCAATAAAACCTTAACGCAATCGGCCGTTGCCGAACTGGAAGAAGAATGTGGTATTAGAGCAAGTGAACAAGAGCTTGTGCCATTAACAACAATGGCCATCAACCCAACAAAATTGCGCCAGGTAACCTACGGCTATATTTTATTTGATGCGAAAATCAATGCCATTCCGAAACCGGATGCGACAGAACAAATAGAGTTGTTTATAGTCCCGGCTTCCGAGGCCTTAAAAATGGTAGATAACGGTGAAATTTGGGTGACCGATTCGATGAATTTGATTTTGATTGCGGCCCGGAAGTATCCGGCTGTCTTTTTGTAGAATCCAATCTTTAAAGTTGCCCGAGATCCGCTTTACTTATGTTTACATCTTTGGTTTCAACTACACCTTAAGCGTTATTTTTTTGATAAAATTTCATATCGTATAAAATTGGTTCGGCAAAATTGCTTTGTATTTTTAAGACCGGGCAATCATTATTGCAAATTAAAATTGTAAACTTTGTAAATAAAATCTCAATACGATGCGTTATAGGCTAAATCTGCTCTCCGGGAAACGCAAGTACCTGTGGGGATCATTGATACTTCTGTTTGTCGCAATGATTTGTATGGCGTTCAGTTTAACCGGCAACAACAGCTTTGATACCGCCAGAAGAGAAGTTTTGCTCCGTAAGATAGGCGATGAATTGCTTTTACAATCAGGCGACAGCACATCAAGGGTACTCCCGGTGCAAAAAGTCGCAGAAAATGAATACCAGATCAGGTTTGAGCATGATCTTACCTTTCAATCAGACTCCCTGGTAAGCACCACGACGCGTTTGTTAGCCAAAGACCCGCTCACAAAAGATTATGTTGTTAATGTCCTGACCCGTGACAACGCCGGTGTAGCCTATGGATTTGCTATATCCGGGAATAAAAAAGATGACATTGTAGCATGTAGGGGAAGAAAACAACCCGCAGCCCGCTACGTGATTGATATTAAATTTAAACCTACGACCACCAATATTACGAAGAACGCATACGTCTTGGCCAGCTTGCCACTTTTAGCATTTATCGGTTTCATTTTTTTGAGATCTGCTAAACCGCGAAAAGAGGAGCCTAAAAGTGAAATTACCGGCATATTAGCTTTGGGCTCAGTTTTATTTGATGCTCAAGCACGACAGTTGATCATCAATAAAAAAGCCACAGACCTGACCGGAACCGAAACGCGCATACTGAACATATTAGCATTGGCACCTAATCAAACTATAGAGCGAAGCCGGTTACAAAAAGAGATCTGGGAAGATGAAGGTGTTATTGTGGGTCGCAGCCTGGATATGTTTATATCGAAACTCAGAAAAAAATTGGAACCCGGTCCGGATATCAATATTGTTGTTGTGCGCGGGAAAGGATATAAGTTAGAGATCAAATCATAAGAAGGAATCTTCAAGCTTCAAACTGGCCTTATAAGCGTTGAACTTGGCATTTGTAAAACTTTGGAGTAAGGTGCTAACATCTATATCATTAAAAGAATTAATATCGCCGAAGATCGGATCACTATCATCTGCGGCGCGAATCAAATTAAACGGTTGTTTTAATAGTCGGATGAGTAAATATCGAAAAAGACAACAAAAAGCACCCTTCACTCGCTGGTGGGCATTAAAGAAGGAACTCAACAAAGAGGGATTACTTAGGCGATCAAGTAAAAGATAACTTTCACTTGATCGCTTTTTTTGTTAATGAATTATTGTCCGGAGATTATTCAGTTTTATAATAGTTTGGAAAATATTTGACTGCATATAAAAGCGGAAACAGTTTTTATTTGGATATAAGCGACGACGGGCATTAACAACCAAAAGAATGCCCCCCGCCCTCCATTATTTATTAAGTTTGGACTCCAGCGATTTAATACGTTGATCCTGTTGTATAAGATATAAGGTCAGTTCTTCTATCTTTTGCAATAATAATTTGTTCATCTCCCCCAAATTCTGTCCTTCTTTTGAGACCTCTTGTGCTGAAGGGACTTCCGGTAAATGACCATTTTGACCTATAAATGCTTTGACCTCCGGTAAAGGTCTTAGCTGATAGCCACTCTTGAAAACGTAATCAGGCCAGTTAGCGATTTCTACTTTGATCTGTTTCGCGCGGATACTGCCGTTAACTGATAGTTCTTCCCGTGGGGTGGTGGTTCCTATCCCGACGAAACCGGATGACAGAATAGTCATCTTGGTATGGGCTAAGCTTACGCTGGAATTATCTGTTGAGTTATTGACCAGGAATTTCAGACTGCCTACCCCGTAAGCGCCCAACCGTTCATGGACGATTGCGGCCTTCCACCAGTTCCCCAAAGCCTCGTTCAGGAAACCGACCCCAACCGCGTTGCCGCCGGTTTCTATACCGTTACCGTTCTGGAATCCCCCGATAATATTTAAACCATTATTCGCTACATAAACATGTAATTTCGAGGCCGGACTTGTGGTTCCGAGCCCCATATTTCCGGAAAAATAGCCCTGACCGTCAGCCCTTACACTGAAATTTATTAATCCGTTCGTTACGCCATCATAATAGAAGTTGGCTGAGCCTACAGGCTGATCCGTCCAGGCCCGGAATATACCGGCACCCGGATACGAATAGGTATTGCCCAATTGATGGCCTACAAAAAAAGATTGCCCGATAGAGGTTTGCGCAACTATCTTCGTATTATTATTCAAGGCGTCATTCGCGTCGACAGTCACAGTTTTGGTTTGCGCCAGCGCAATATTTACCCCGGCCGAGACGACCAATGCCGTTAATAAAGTTTTTTTCACCGTTTATTCAATCTAGTTTTTAGTTGCTTAACCTCTTTTTGCAGGGTCATTATCTCTTCTTTAGCCTCGATCATGTATAAGGTCATTTCTTCCATTTTTTTAACCAAAAGCTTATTCGCTTCACTAACATCAAGCCCGTTCTTGATCATTTCCTTTTCCGAAGGGATCTCTGGCAGATGTTGATGTTTGTCGATGTACGCTTTTACCTCTGATAACAGCGCCAATCGATAATCTTTTTTGAACACATAGTCGTTCCAGCCAATCAGGTCAATCAGCACGGCCTTGGAATGAATGGTGCCATTCACATCCAATTTATTTTGCGGGCTTGCCGTACCGATCCCGATATTGCCGAAATTCACCACCAGCGGATAATTACCGGCCGTTACCGGAGATGCAGGAAGCGTGCCACCCCAATTAGGCAGGTAGGCGCCGGTCCCTTCGAAATGGGCGGTAACCGAGGTTCCGCCATTACGGTTCAGGATGTCGAATACCAAATAGACAACCGAAGCATCCGAGTTGAAAACATAGCGAAAGTTGCGTATCACCACCGAGCCACCGTAAGAAGTATTACTTATTACGGACAGTGAGCTGTTACCGTAATCATACTGCACTGCGCTTGCCAGCAGGACCAATGTTTGTATCCGGTTCGCGGCTTCAAAATTGATGGTATAGGTTCCTTTGATACGGCTGCCGCTGGCGATGACGTAGGTGCCGTCAGCAGGCACGGAAATGATTTGGGTATCACTTACATTATATCCTTTTACAGAAATCGCCCCGTTGACATCAAGCGTACTGGCCGGGGTGTTTGTCCCGATGCCGATATTACCCGAAGCCGGATAAGGAAAAGTGTTCTGTGCAAATAATATTCCTGAATTAAAAATCAGAAAAACAATAAGAAATACCTTTTTCATTTTTGATGTTTTTTATGTTTTGAATTATGCTGTTCCAATTGGGCAATTCGATGCTGCAGGGTAGTCAGCAGCTGATCTTTTTCCTTATTTTTTTCGTTATTGTCGATCATATACAAGGTCAGCTCTTCTACCTTCTTAACCAGCAGCCTGTTCATTTCACCCAGGTCGATCCCTTTTTTCGCTATTTCTTCTGCCGCCGGGATCTCCGGCAGGTGCCCGTGTTGATTAATATATTTTTTGGTATCTTCTAAAACGGGAAGCTGAAAACCAGGTTTGAATACGTAGTCCGGCCATGCCGAATAAAGTTTAACCGTTACAGAAGTCGCGATGGCGCTTCCGTTCACCGCGAACTGATAGCCGCCTGGCATGGCGGGAACATTTACCCCCACGCGTCCTTTCAAAAGGACATCGTTATTGGTAACAAGCTCGAAAGGTACGTTATAACCGCCGGGGGTACCCGCGTAGATCGTATTGGAAGGCGCCCAGCCGCTCCCTGGAGAAACTTCGGCGGAATAAAACGTATTCCCAAGGTAGGGTGCGCAATAGGCGTAAACGGTATACGCGGATGCATTTACACCCGCCGCATTCGGTACGATATGGACGGCACTGATAAAGAACCCTCGTCCTACCGATGTCGCTGTCGCCGAGAAAGCGAACCCGTTGGCGTCCACGGACACCGCGTTGCTTGTCCTGATGTGGATTTCGGTATACCCCATCTGGTCGATTGATGCGTTATAGCCGCCTCCGCCTATAACCCGGATAAAACCATCAACTCCTGCCTGAGACATGGTAAAGGTTCCAAGGTTGACCCAGTTGGAATTCCCGCTGTTTACACCCGACAGGCTGCTGTAGGTTTGCGCATGCAGAAATGTGCCGGTCATTAAAACCAGTATGAGCGCCAGTAAGTTTTTTTTCATTAGCTATGATCTATATAATTTACTTTGATATTCAAAATTCTTATCGCTTCAGGGCGGAGTTGGCGAGTTTTTTTTGCAATGCAGCCACTTTCCGTTCAAGTACGCTAAGCTGTTTTTCCTTCTTTGCCTCCCTTTCCTTGTCCTTCTGGTCGTTTTCGATCAGATACAGCGTCAGTTCTTCTACTTTTTTTAATAAAAGCCGGTTCATTTCGCCGAGATCCTGTCCTTCTTGAGCAACTTGTTTTGCAGATGGGATTTCAGGCAAATGCCGATTCTGTTTGATATAAGTTTTGACGTCTTTGAGGGTCGGCAGGCTAAAATTTGGCCCGAACACATAGTCCGGCCACTCCGCGTAAAGTTTAACTGTGACCGAAGTCGCGATCACATTGCCGTTAACGGCGAATTTATAGCCGGCCGGTAATCTTGAGCTACCAATGCTGATGCCGTCATTAAATATGGAATTTCCGTTTACCGCCAGGCCCCCCGATCCTATTTTTAATGCAAAACCGGTTCCAAGCAATGGATCCGTATAATTGGTGAGATAAAGCCGGGACTCAGATGAGCCTGTTATGCCGCCGGCAACGTCCAACTTATTTTGAGGGTTGGTTGTGCCAATACCCACATTGCCCCCATTGTCTATTCGCATTTGCTCTGTAAAACTATCCGTTGTGAGCTGGTATTTACCAAAACTAATGTGGTTTACACCCGATGATACGCCAAAAACTCTGAATTCTGAAGTGGCCTGTCCAAAGCCGCTTGCTTCATTTCCGGCACCATAAATAAATAATTTCTTATTGGTTGTAGCCGGCCCTAAAGACAGTGCCGACGAAGGAGCATTCGTCCCAATTCCAACTATGTTCGAGGTCGAGACCACGGAACCGTTGTTCACCCATTGCGCGCGTGCGACGTTATATATTAAAAATAAAGGAACAAGCGCAATCAAGTATTTTTTCATAAAACTCTGATAAATATAATTTTGATTAAGAATAACGAGCCCCACAATCAGCGTATGAGCTTTAGCAGGCTATCAAGAATGTTAGTTAGGTATCCGTGTAAACGAACCTGGATGGGCAGGCTTCTGCCCGTTGTTTAAAATGTAAAACAGGGAAAATAAAAGACACATACTGATGCTGTTTAGGTGACACAAATGTATCAGAAAAAAAAAATAAAATATGATATGATATATATATCATATCATTAAATTTCATGTCTCTTCATTGTTTTCGTTTAAAGAAAAGCAGCACAACATTTTCGTAAATATTGCTTATTTTAGCCGGGATGAAACTTAAACCTGTCCAGTGCCATTTTTATGTATACGTGATACTGTTGTTTTGCCTTTCGGCATGTAAGGACTTTATTGAACCTAACATCAGTAAACGTCAGGTTACGCTCAGGGCGCCATCAGACAAATACCAGAGCAACAACTATAACGTTAATTTTTGGTGGGACGAGACAGAAGATGCACTTTCTTACCGCCTACAAGTGGTGACGCCTGGTTTTGATACTGTGGGTGGCTTGATCGCCGATACCCTTGTTAAAGGCAACCGTTTTACGCTGACACTTGATCCCGGCGAGTATCAGTGGCGGGTAAGGGCGGAAAACGGGAGTTCCCAAACCGCATTCAGTACACCCAACCGGCTTACGATTATCCCTTCAACACTAAGCGCTCAAATTGTTACGCTTGGTGCTCCATCCAACAATACGGTTACCAACCAGGCTAATGTAACTTTCAAATGGGGTACGCTTTTCAATGCCACCGGTTACCATATCCAGGTAGACACCAATAACTTTGCTGATACCGGTCACCTACTCATAGACCTGACAATACCAGGCCAGCAATACACCTATAAATTTCCAAAGGATCAAAACTATCAGTGGAGGGTCAGGGCGGAAAATGCCACCGAGCAATCTAAATGGTCTACCGTTAATAATATCGGTTTTGATGCTACCCCGCCGGCCGGCGTTACGCTAAGCTCTCCGCAAGACAACGCAGTAGTGGCTAAACCTGTAAACCTGCAATGGACCAAATCTGCCGCTGCTTCCAATTATAAACTTTATGTATATAAGTCGGACTCCGCTACGTTGTACAGCAGCGCTTTCCCGGCCTTAGTTAATACCAACACATATAGCTTTAACCTGGGAGCTTCGGGGGAAAGAATTTACTGGAAGGTTAGCGTGCTGGACGCAGCAGGTAATGAAAGTGTGGCGTCACCCCTGCAAAGTTTTGTGCTTCAATAAGGTCTTATATGAAGAATAAAAAATCCACTTACCTGTTGGGCGCCGCAGTGCTAATTGTCTGGGGACTTATCCTTTTCCGTGTATTCGGCGCATTGGGCGATCAGGCACCGGAAGAGACCGCTATCAGCGGTCCCACACGAAAAGAAACTTATAATGATTACGCGATCCCTGCAGACACCACGCACCTGCAGCTCAACTATCGTGACCCGTTTGGTGTTGCCCGGGCTAAGGATACCTCCACCCGTAAACCTGCCGTCGCTGCCGCACAATCGGCGGTGCGAATGCCAAGGCCTGTTATGAACTGGGATTTCATTCGGTATGTTGGCTATATCCGCAATCCGGATTCAAAAAAACTGGTCGCCATGGTGCACCTGAACGGAACGGAACTAATGATGAATGAGGGCGAACTAAACGGTAACCTGAAGCTTATCAAAAACTACCAGGATTCGATCAAGATCAGCTACCAGGGCAAAACAACATTTATTCCCCTGAAACCCGCGAACCCATGAAGCAATTATTCCTTTTACTTTTTTTACTGCTGTCCGGCAGCGTAATGGCCCAGATGCCGGATTACGGCCTTTATAATATTCATATCACAGACTCGACAAAGACGGTTAAAACGCAGGTAAACCCTGTTTCAGGTTCTGTTAACCCGCGTGCAGGGCTGTTATATTACTGGTTTGGCGGCAATATTATACACGAGCAGCAGGGCGGCTTCAGTGGTAAACTACTTAACGGC
Organism: Mucilaginibacter kameinonensis; assembly: GCF_003675385.1. Lineage (GTDB taxonomy): Bacteria > Bacteroidota > Bacteroidia > Sphingobacteriales > Sphingobacteriaceae > Mucilaginibacter > Mucilaginibacter kameinonensis. The sequence continues at coordinate 181,877 of NZ_RCWZ01000003.1, forward strand.
ACTTACGAAGAATCCGATAATCACCATCATCTGATTGTCCAGGGCGCGTTTAAGAATGGGCTTAAGGACGGGACCTGGAAATCCTGGACCGAAGGCGGCCGCCTCAGCGGTGTTATCACCTGGGACGAAGGCATCAAAAATGGAAAATTCGCTTATTACGACGCGAACGGGAACGAGACGCAATCCGGGCGGTATGACCGTGGCTTGCTCGACGGAAAGATCGTTTATCATGCCGGACTGGATTCTGTTAAGACGATTGTTTATAAAAACGGCAAAGTTGTTCCTCCAAAAACCGGCAGCTTCCTGAAAAGGATCAATATTTTCAAAAAGAAAAAGGAAAAAGCCGCTCCGGCTCCAAAATCATAATCATGCTCAGGGCCTCCGCATTATATATGGTTATTGTGGTCACATTGATCATCGGGGTAATATGTTCCGCACTTATCGTAACCGCTTTCCTGTACAAATCCCGGTACCAGGCAAAATTTCGTACCGATCAATTACAGAACAACCTGGGCTCGGGGATCAATATTTTGCTTAACAACCGGGACAGCAGTTACCGGGAGGGGCGCACGATCAGCCTGTTTAATGGTGATGCGGATTCAGTAACACTAAAAAAAACAAATTGGGGAATATTTGACGTATGTGCTGTAAGCGCGTTTATCAGCAGGGATACGCTTTACAAAACCTTTTCCATAGCAAGCGGTATCGATTCATCCAAATGGGCCGCCTTATACCTGATCGATGAAGACCGCCCGGTTTCAGTTGGCGGAAATACCCTTATCCGTGGAAACGCTTATATCCCTAAGGCTGGTATCAGAACCGCTTATGTGGATAACCTGGCTTATACCGGGGATCAGAATATCATCGGAGGTAAAACTTTCGACAGTGAAAGAAAACTTCCTGTTCTGTCAGATACCAGGTTGCAACAGTTACAAAAACAATTAACGCTGCGGCAACCCATCGCCGGCCTCCCTGCCGACACGGAAAACATTAGCCGGTCTTTTCTTAAAACAAGCCTTGTATATAGTTTTGGAAAACAGGTCAAGAAAATCGGCAACATCGGTCTGAAGGGAAACATTATCCTATATTCTGATACCACGCTTATCATTGACAGCACCGCACACCTGGACAATGTCCTTGTATTCGCAAAAGGGATTTCTGTCAAAAGCGGCTTCCACGGCTGCTGCCAGCTCTTCGCAACAGATTCCATCAGCGTCGAACGCGATTGTCGCTTCAATTATCCCTCCTGCCTCGGGGTGTTGCGTTTCAGTACGGGCAACACCGTTGGGCTACCCGCTAAATTAGCTATTGGCGAGCAGACAGTCTGCGAAGGCCTGGTTTTTAGCTACCAAAAGGACGATAAGCAATTAGCCCCTGTCATATCTCTTGATAAAAAGTCGCGGGTATCGGGCCAGATTTATTCTGCCGGCATTTTAAACCTGAGGGCAGAAACGGCCATAGCCGGCAGCACATTTACCAAACGTTTTTTATACCAGAGCGAGTTCACCCGCTATGAAAATTATCTGATCAATGTCAATATTGATTCCCGGGCGCTTTCTCCCTATTACCTAAGCAGTGATCTGGCGCCTGTGGCGGGTTCACACAAAAAGATCCTACAATGGCTGGAAGCAAACTGAGGACAGGTCTGCGAATCCAGGGATCAACCCTGCTGGAGGTGATCATATCCATGATCATTATTATCGTTGTGTTCGGGATCGCCATGATGATATTTACCAATGTAAGCCGCTCGTCACTTTCTGTTCAAAAACTAAGCGCGCAGGCCATATTACAGGAAACGCTGCTCGCTGCCGAGCAAACAGGCGGCCAGACAGACGAGAAGATAAGTATTGAAGACCTGACCATCACTCAGGAAATCAAACCATTGGAAAACCAGCCTGGACTATCAGTTGTCACCCTAACCGCTTTCAACCCAAATCATGAGCAGATAGCCCAGCTGAAAAAAGTGATTGTTGCCTATGAAAAATAAAAACAGCATTCCGGCCTTCACGATTATGGAGCTTACAATAACCATGCTTATTTCCGCCATCGCGATTGGCCTGATGTACAGTGCTTACGCGATCATAAGCCATTCCTATCTATCCTTCGCCTCCCGCAATGAAAGCACCGGTACCATCGCCATGCTCGATCAGCGGCTAAAGCGAGATATTGATAAAGCAGAAATCATCCTTCGGGACAGCAATACTATTACCATGAAAGGCGCAAAAGATACTGTCGTTTACCGTTTCCGCACGGAAAGGGTGATCCGGGAAAAAATGCATGCTGATACCTTTAAAGTAAGTATGGAAAGTTTCGTGATGACATTTGAATCTGGCCCAGCTTCCGAATCGGGGGGGCGCGTGGATGACCTACGCGTGGTACTCGCGGCAGAAGGACGGAAAATTCCGTATCATTACCACAAGATCTATAGTTCCGTTAACCTTTTTAAATTACTCAACTAATGCCTTCCATCGACCTGAGCAGGTATGAGCCACAAAAAACGCCGAAACCGTCGGGATCAAAAGGCGGGAATAGTCTGTCCGACTTGCTGAACAAGGATATCAGTTTCGGCAGTAAGGAGCTGAGCGATAAAAAAAAAGAAGCCTTATACCTTGAACTCAGCTCCCTCCTACTGGCCGGCATCAATCTTAAAAGCAGTTTCGAATTGATCACCGCCGATCAGGAAAAGGAAAAGGATAAACAATTGTTCCAGACTATCCAACAGGCTGTACTAAAGGGCGCACCTTTTTCTCAGGCGCTGGAGCAAACCGGAAAATTCTCGCTTTACGAGGTTTATAGCCTGCAAATCGGCGAAGAAACCGGCAAACTTACCGAGGTGCTTGAAGACCTTGCTAAATTCTATCAGAATAAGATCAAACAGCGCCGAAAAATCGTATCAGCGCTGACTTATCCCTGTGTAGTATTAAGTACCTCGTTAGGGGCGGTATTTTTCATGCTGAAATTCGTAGTTCCTATGTTTGGAGATGTATTCAAACGTTTTGGCGGTCAGCTCCCCTGGATCACGGAAAAGATCATCAACATCTCCCAGGCGATGGAAAATAACTTTTACAAATTTGTGATCGCAATTGCCCTCGTCGCCGCCATAATCTGGTATAACCGAAAAACGGAGCGGTACCGTCAATTGGTCTCAGAGGTAGTACTTCGCTTGCCACTGGCCGGCAATATCGTACAAAAGATCTACCTTGCACGTTTCTGTAATTCCATGCGTCTGCTGATCAACGCCCGCCTGCCGCTGTTGCGCGCTATCGCGCTAAGCCGGCAGATGATCGGTTATTATCCCATCGAATCTACTCTGCAAAAGGTAGAGGACGACATCATGAAAGGAAAGTCTCTGCACCAGAGCCTGCAGCAGTTTAAAATTTACCCTGCCAAGCTGATCCAGCTGTTAAAAGTGGGAGAAGAAACCAACCAGCTTGATTATTTCTTTGCTAAAATTTCCGAACAGTACATTGATGAAGTAGAATATAAAACCTCCACCATCAGCAGCATGATGGAGCCACTCATTATCATCTTTTTAGGGCTTATTGTAGGTATCATCCTGATCGCCATGTACTTGCCGATGTTCCAGATGAGCAACAGTTTTCAGTAGCAGCAGCTTCAGGCATCCTCAAATTTTCAGGATCAGTGATAGAGGATATATGCAAATCCGGATGTTTAACGCAGCCGGATTTACATTTTATCCGCCCATCCAATTATTTTTTTGCTGAATAAGCAGCCTGGCTTTTCTTCAGTTCGTTGATCTGCTTTTGCAGAGACGCCAGCTGTTTATCTTTGACTTTGGCAGCTACATCACGGACGTGGTCCTGTTTATCCTTTTCGATCAGGTAAAGCGTCAGTTCTTCCACCTTCTTCATCAGTAGCTTATTCATTTCGCCAATGTCCAGGCCTTTGTTTTCGATCTCCGTTGCTGATGGTATTTCCGGTAAATGCCGGTTCTGGTCGATATATGTCTTTAGCGCTGATAGAGATAGTAGCCGGTAGTCCGGCTTGAAAACATAGTCTCCCCAACCGGTCATATCCACCTTTACCACCTTGGTATGGATAGTTCCGTTAACATCCAGCTTGTTTTGTGGGTTTGTTATACCGATACCCACATTGCCCTGAACAATCGTCATATAGGTATTCGCTGAAGTTCCCCAGGATTGAACATCCTGGTTGGGATCTCTTTCCCACCAGGTACGGGTATTTGTTTGCGGACTTAAAAATGAAACATCAATAGAAATGCCATCATGCAGTCTGGCTGTCAACCAATCCCCGCCGGCTGCGTTTCTCACAAGCCATATATTATTTTTGAAATTGTTTGCGCCCGAAGCTCCACCCACGGAACTCACCAGAACAAAGTTCTTGGCAACACTACCTAATCCGGCTGATGAAAACACGGTCAACTTGGCATCCGGATTTGAGTTCCCTATCCCTAAATTCCCCGCAAAATAGCCTTGTCCATCCGCCCTTACACTAAAATTGGTCGCACCATTGGTTATCCCGTCGAAATAGTAATTCGCCGCGTTATTGTTATTGTCGGTAATGGCGCGGAAGATTCCTGCCGGGTAATAATATCCTGCGCCGATCTGATGCCCGGTAAAAAAAGACTGTCCGACGGAAGTCTGGGCCACAATCTTAGTATTGTTGTTCAGCGCATCATTTGCATCAACAGTAACTGTTTTAGTTTGGGCATTCGTAAGCTGGTATACGAATAAGCTTCCGGCCAATAATAACAAACACTTTTTTTTCATAAATCGGTTGGGTTATCTTTTTAAATTAAGTTGTTTTGACTAATGCTGCCAGTCGGCGTTTATGGTTTTTGTTTCATCAGCTTTCTGGATAAGACGCCTGATTTACTTTATAGTAATCTCCAGAAATACATCCAACAAGATTCCAGCAGCCGGTCCATCCTGCTTTGCAGGCGCTCTGAATGAACAAGAACGGAGCATCCCCGTTCCTCTGGCTGCCTGCAATTGATTAAGCAGCTTCAACAGGGAAAAAAAGTCCCCCGAAAAACTCAGCTTCTGAATCATATATGTTTCCGTGCGGTAATTTTTATCGGGCCCAGGCGCGCTGACAAATTTTGCTTGGTTCCTGTCTGCCATTAAAGCTATCGTGTTGATGGCGTTACTCCTGTAGGTTACGGTATCCGCCCGGTAAAGGGTGATAATGCGATCCAGGTTGGCATTCTTACGATCTGTATAACCCGGCTGATCGGCAACATTGTGCTGCTGCGCGAGCTGTTCCTGCAACTGTTTATTAAGGTCATTTGCTTCAAGGGTATGCCTGAAGGCCAGCTCATAACCGGCCAATGCCAGTATCACTACTACCAATACCAATAAGTAATCTTTTTTAAATGGCCAGTGATTCAGCATATTAATAGCTTAAAGTTATAGTAAACACCCCGGTATTCAATTCATTGCTAAAATTGTAGCTTTCCAGCTCCACGCCTTTTACCCATTTCTTTGATTTCAACCTGGCAACCCATTCATTAACCGGAATGACCTGTGCAGATTCGCCACGGATCAGCATTTTTCGATCCTGGAATTTCAATCCGCCGAAGCCATGACCGGCGGTTGCATTTACAGGATTAATGTCGATTTGCTTCAACGTCAGTTCAGCCGGCATCAATGCCATGGCCTGGTCTATCAGGCCGCTTTTGTTGATCCCGCTGTCCCACCCAAGCGCTATTAATAGAGATTCCTTCTGGCGGATCTGGTCAGTGAGGGCCTGCAGGTCGGTACTTGTCCTGGCTGACGTGCTGACTTCAGCAGCCAGCCTTGTATTTTCAGCATTCAAGCTTGATAACCACATAAAATTCGCAAGCAGTAAAACAAAGAAGATGGCCAGTACAATCATCCCCTTGGCTTTAAATTTACGGTGGCTAATCAACCTCGAAAAAGCCAGTTCCAGGTCCGGCACATTCGTCTTCACCTGATCCAACTTTCCAGCAAACAGTAATTGAAATGCTGTACCATAAGCAACAATCAGCTGTTGGTCGAGCACTTCGTTCTCCACTTTAATGGCATAAATCGCCTGGAAACTATCATTGAAGCTCAATTTTTCCCAGTGTTTGTTTTCAGACCGTTCGATCTTAATACCGCCGAATATGATTTCTTCATTATAAATATTCAACTGCGGCAGGATGTGATCTGTCGGAAAAGGCCCCAGGCTGAGCATAAGGGGAAACAAACCCTGCTCGCGGATCAGGTCCAGCCATTTGTCCGCTTCTGCCTTGCGGATAACGGCAACAAAAGAATAATTTCCAGAAGGAAAATGCTGTACGTAAAAATCATCCATGTCAGCGTTAGGCAACACCACCGAAAAATTCGCGGACGTTATCTCCGCTGCCCTGTCCAACTGCTTATACAATACGCCCCGGCCTGAAATATTGATACTTAAAGGTACCGCGCTGCTTATTTGCTTTCCTAGCTCCTGGAATTCCAGCCCGGTAATTTTTTTCTCAAGGGACAGATTTTTGCCCTCCAGTGCTACCTGGCAATAATCAGCCGAAGGGTTACCATCCTTCCGGATCGTAAGCGCTAATCCCCCTGCCTGTTTAATTTCGTAGAACCGGTCCAGTATCGCCATCTTCTTATCTGATGATAGTTGATTTGATAAACAGTACACTAACTACCTTAGATTTAGATTTGGTTCTGCTACTGAATATCCATTTCAGTACCGGGATGCGTGAAAGAATTGGGATGCCAGAGCCACTTTCATCGCTTTCGGTCCGCTCAATCCCTCCCAAAACTATCGTATCCTCGCTATGCACCCGCAAACTGGTTTCAAATTTGCTGATTGACTGCGGTGGCGGAGAACCGTCTGTAGGAATGGAGGTAAAGTCAGAAATATTAACGCTGATGCCGAGTGTAACCTCATCATTTCCGGAAACAAGCGGCTTGATCCCAATAGACAAGTCAGCGTTTACCGCCTCATAAACGTTAGAAAAAATAGACTGTGTAGCAGTGGTAGTAATCACGTTTTGCGTGGTGTTTTTATAATAGCGTTTACTGCCTATGCTCATTTTTGCAGTATGACCGTTCAAAGCAACCAGTTTTGGCACAGAACGGACATCCACGTTATTGCTTTCCTCCAGCGCTTTCAGGCTGATGTAGAAATTAGGGGTCACCCGCCCGAGGTTGATCGAACTGTTCTTACTCAGGCTGCTTAGGAAATTATTGATCGACTTAGCGCCGAATGTATAATCCAATCCCGACAATACGGTACCTCCTGTCTTGACACTGTCCGAAACGCCGGCCGTAATACCTGTAGATACTGAACGTGACTTATGGATATCGATCAAGGTCACTTCAACCAGCACACTTGGCACCAGCACATCGAGTTGTTTAATAAAAGCCTCTACCTCGTTAATTTGTGCATCGGAACCCGATACCAGCAAAGTATTCTGCTCCCGGAACTCTTTAAGCTCCAGTCCGCGTTTCCAGTCAGCGGGGATCATCATTACTACGGTATCGATAGCCCGGTTTTGCAAGTGGATGGCTTTATATGACCTCAGGCCCTCCTGCTTCCGGTCACCAATGATGTAGATCCCACCTTCAGAATGAAAGGTATACTCCGTGCTTTTAAAAAGCAGGTTTAGAAAGGTATCATAACTAACATCAGTTACGTGCAAAGTAATATTACCCTTGATCTCTGAATAAATCGAGTAGCTTTTGCCAGTTTCCTGTGAGGCCTGTTTTACCAGATCGTTGATTGGTGCGCCTACAGCATCAGCGGTAATCAGTTTCTGTCCATTCACCATCCGTACATACAAACCTGCTGGTCCCCCTTGCGAAGGCCCTGACGGCCTGAAATTCTTCCTTACAGAGGTATTGCGGTCGCCATTGATATATAATTCTTCATTCTCCCCTAATGGCTGAAACAAATAAAAACCGTCCGCTGTCTTCACCATTTTCAACTCGTTGGTATAAGCCAGCTTTTCCAATGCCCCCTCAAATGGAGCACCTTCAATAAACGCGGTTACAAGCTTGCCCTGCAGTGCCCCCGGTACGATCACATTCTTACCCGAAACCTGGCTGATCTTTTTAGCTACTGCTGGCAGGCTGTCATTCTGCAACTCCAGTGACAGCGCATTACCGGCAGTGTTATATTTCGCGTTGATATCTTTCACTAATGGTTTCACAAAACGGTTAGGATCCTGGAAAGGCGTGATATAAATGATCGTTCCTACGATAGTAACATCCAAATTATATTTCTGCGCCATCAACATCAGGATATTGGCCGCTGTCGCATTGTTAAAATTATCATATACGACAATGGTCAGCGCAGGGTCCACGCTAATGTTGAGGTTATTAGCACGCGCAAGCGTGTTCAGGTATTCCCGGATCGACCCCCCGCTCACCCGCAGTTGTACACGCTGACCAAGCCCAGGCACCCTTAAGGCCAGGTCGTCCAGCTTTTGATGAATGCCCTGGATACGCTCCGTTTCCTGCCCCATTGCGGGAAATCCGGATGATATCGCCCAAACAAAAAATAAAAAAAGTAAAAGTCTTTTCCCCATATCTCTTCCTAATAATTAAATAACAGCGGGTAGATCTCATCAATAGACGTAAGCCCCTCACTGAAAATATCAAATGCGTTTTCTGCCAGTGTATGAATGCTGCGTTCCGCCAATAAACCATGAATATTAGCATTCCCTTTCTTGATCTCGTCCGCCAGGTCAAGGTCAACCGGAATCACCTCGTAAACAGCCTTCCTGCCTTTGTAACCGGTGTAATAACATTCTTCGCAACCATGCGGCCGGTAATGGTGCTTCACCTCCCGGGAAGGACGATATTGACGCGGATACATTGAAGGGTCAAAACTATGCTGCGTTTTACAGTTCGGACATAACAGCCGGATCAACCGTTGAGCGACCGTCGTGCTAAGCGTATTGGCCACAAGGAAAGAGGGGATTCCCATATCAATAAGACGGGATACTGTGCCCCATGCTGAATTGGTATGAATCGTTGACAGCACAAGGTGACCGGTGAGCGCCGCCCGGATAGCCATATTTGCCGTTTCGGGGTCCCTGATCTCTCCCACCATGATCACATCCGGATCCTGCCTAAGGAAGGTACGAAGCGCCGCAGCAAAGCCCAAACCGATCGATTCCTTCAATTGTACCTGGTTGACCCCTTCCAGGGTATATTCCACCGGGTCCTCAATGGTCAGGATATTCCGGGTTTCCTTATTCAATAGTTTCAGCGTGGCATAAAGTGTCGTTGTTTTACCGGAGCCTGTAGGCCCGCTGATTAGCAGGATCCCATTCGGGCGTTTAACCCCCTGCAGGTAATTCTCCAGGTCGGTATCTGAAAACCCAAGGCTGTTTAGATCGATATTGGTGGCGTCGTTGTTCAGCAACCTAAGCACTACTTTTTCTCCGTAGAGTGTCGGCAGTACGGACACTCGGATATCGAACTGGTGATCTCCGCTTCTAAAATTAATCCTACCGTCCTGTGGCAAACGCTTCTCGGCGATATCAAGGTTGGCGAAGATCTTGATCTTGTTAATCAGCGCGGGGTAATCATCGTTCTTAAGCAGGTAACGCTCCACCATGTTCCCGTCTATCCGGATCCTAACCCGACATTTTTGTTCATATCTTTCAATATGGATATCGCTGCTTTTCAAGCTTTTTGCCTCCGAGATCAGATTTTCAAGAAAATCATCGGCATGCTTGCCCAGTTGCATTTGTGTGGTACTTTCTACCGCGTTCTCCCGGAGATAGTATTTGGAGAGCAGCCGGGCCACGGTTGTGGAAGGTAATTGCTCAAGTAAGATGTTCTTTCCAAGCAATACTTCCAGTTCAGCGGTAAGGCTATCTTCATCTGAACCATCTTCACAATAAAGTTCCAACGCATCACCGGAACCGCTTTTGGGCAAAACGCGGTAATACCATGCCTGCTCCTTGCTAAGCAGGTGAATATTTTCCGTTAATAATAATATATCGTCGTTGTCCATTAATTATAAATCGTGCGCCAAATCCAAAAATCATCGGTAACATTTATATGGAAACGAAACCAGTCGCCCGCCAGCAAAAAAAATAAAAAGACGGCGTAAAAGCCTGCGAGTGGGATAAAGCGGTGCCTTCCCCCTGAAATCAAGTGCCACAGCCACCAGCAGAGCAATACCCCGATCAGGCTTATTACATAGAAAAAAATAAAATTCAGCACCGACAGATAGAACGCTATTGAAACCAGGAAAAGGATATCCCCCCAGCCCAGCATTTGTTCAGTGATATTAATGAGCCGCCGCTTTTTCAGAGAAAAAATACATGTCAGGATAACCAGTTGTAACGTGATAAAACCAAGGTTACAAAAAACCGCTAACCAATATCCGTTCAGATCACTTATCCGGGCGCGGTTTAAACCCACAAAGATAAATATCATAATAGGCGTCCAAAACCAATACACAGACCGGCTCTTAAAATCCTGCACCGCGAGCGCCCCCAGTACTGCAAGTACCACCAGCTTTAAAACCAGCGACACGTTAATCAGGTGTTACTTCTTTCAGGTTTTTATCCTGATCGATCTGCCAAACGTTGAAAGTACCGTTACCGTTAAAATCAACAACAGAGGTTGCCCGTGCTGTGAAACCGTTATTGGAGGCATCGGTGATCTCTATTCGGTAATTCGCTTTCGCGTCTTTTCCCTCTGTACTCAGTTTTTCCTGGATAAAGCCGATCTCGACGAGATCTTTGGAATACTTGGAATGCTCATAGAAATAGTTTTTTTCCAGCACCTGGAGGTGGTTGAGCTGCAATTTGGCTTCGGTACTTTTGGCTTTGGTAATCAAAGGAAGCAGGTTGGGCAATACAAGTAAAACGAGGATTCCGATGATAACCAGTACCACCAGGATTTCAGTAAGCGTATAAGCCTGCAAACGCTTTTGTGATTTCAATTTAGGTAATTTCATTATTCAAATTCCGCACTAAACTAAAACAATATTTCCTTTAACGCAAGAAACTTTGAAAGTAACTGATTATTTCCGGCTAATATATCGTGAAAAAATACTGGGTGTATAATTATACCTACCTCTTCCTGATGACGTGAAGCCCTATTCGCTTTTCAAGGCAATGCAATTCAACATTTTCTGGTTAATATAGTATCAATATTGCTATTTCATCTTCCACCGGATTTTTCTTTAATTTCCAAAGCAATGAGATGGCGTACGCGGTTTTTCAATTTAGTATAAAACGAAAATCGGGGCCCAACCAACCAGGTCAAATATTTCCAATAGATACATTAGGAAGCAAAGCGACATCGGAAACCGTAGATGGTTGCGGGTAAAGACCACTAAAGCTAAAATAGGGCGCTGAAACCATGACCGGCACTCATAGCCAAATTGCCGGTCATGGTTCCGCCAGCCAGCGGCAAATATTGACTAAAGCTAATACCATTTTTTGTTACCACATGATCAACATCTTCAGACTACTTCCCCGGTTCAAACTTCCAGCTATCCAGGCCTAAAGTATAGCCTCCTGTCTTATTGAGCAAGGCACAAACCAACTTTATAGCCGCAGGATTTTTTAGGTCAGCGTTTTTATCCAGAGGCTGAATAGGTACCAGCGAACGATTACCAAAACCGGCCACCAGGCGACCGTTCATCATTTTTAAGGTAATGCCAGGCCAGCGATCTGCCAGGCTCTGTACCTCATCATATTTAAGTTTAACAACCGGGGTTGAGTTGACCAGTAAACTGACATCCCCTTTATAATAAGGCGAATTTAAACAGACCCGCGCAATCACCTTTTGTTTTTTATCCAATCCAGCACCCGGAGGAAAACTGCATTTTTTTCGTCAACACTATTGCCTGCACCTACGTTAACACAATTGATGGTAAAGTTAAGAATGCCTGATAATGTCCAGAGGGGCAGGTTTCCCGCCGTACCCAGGTTGCGGCTTAAAAAAGCGGTTTTGTTTTGCTGGCGGTAGTTTACATAAATATCGGGTATTACTTTGCGATAGGATTTAACATTGGTGTGTATGTTCCACATTTGTGTATACTTATCTGTATTATCCTCTGCTACAGGGTTTCGTTTCCAGCCGTAGCGGCCGTCCTCAAGCGGACTGTTAAAAGGCAGGCCGTCCATCAGTTGGATTGTCGTTGGATCAAAGGGTTCGCTCAGGTTATAAAGCCGGTCGTCAGGAATTGGTTGTACAGACCGGTTTGCGCTTTTCCAATAAAGCTGAACGGCATTTTTCTGGATAGCAGAGCCGGCACATTCCAATTTGATGGAATAACGCTTAATATTATCCAAATCAATTTCCAATAAATTTTTATTGGCGTCCATCAGTTGCCCGTCAATCCATAACCTGCAGTTAGCAGCCGGATTGTTTCCCTTTAAAAAAAACCGATATTTTTCTGAATACAAAGGAGCAGCAAAACTTGTATAAGTAACAAGGCCAAAGGCATGGCTTTTTTTGATCAACCTATTGACTGTCAGATTAAAAACTTAGCCTACCTAATAAGATACTTCCTATTTCTCACAAACAAAACGCAAAGCTTTGCACATGACCTGCATTAGTTGATCTTAATTAATAAAAAGTGGTAGCCTTTATAGAGGAAAAACCCGGGCTAAAGGAATGTTTCAGCCGCTCCTAAATCTCCTAAAATCTGATTTACACATAAAGGGCCGGAATTGTAAAGGACAGAAACGCTTAAAAATAAAGCTCCTGGGCGCCAAGAGCTACGCCATTTGTATGTCCCTGCAGGGATTTGTACGTCGAAGAGATATTAAATCCGTAGCAAATTCAAGAAAGAAATAATCAATATGATAACCCATAGAAAATTATCACTTTTTAAATATGATAACCCATTGAATTATTGATAGATAAATATCACATTGCAGACAATAATATACTGCTATATATTTTACTAACCTAAACAAATCTTTATGAACACACCACATGGCTATCAGCAAATAAACGCATTATTCGGCAACCCCGCCCAATGCGGATGGTACAGAAAACAAGGCTTGGATACCTGCCCATATCCAATTGGTAAAACCACCTGAAAGGTTGGAAACTATATTATCAGGAAACAGGCAAGCAGCTTCAACCCATCTCAGGAATCCAAATGCATACTTTATTGGCACCCATATTCTCTCAGGTCATGACAGAAATATGGGAATATGCGGTTGTACAACTTAATTCGCCTACTGATGATGATGTCAGGTGCTGGCTACACCAAAACCGGCTTGATCAAACGGGAGGTGGATTTAATTTTCGAAAAAGCACTGGTAATACCTCTGCATTATCTCTTCACAGCTATGGTATTGCTATAGATTGGGACCCAGTCCATAATCCTCACAAGAAACCGCTTACCAAGCCCCTTCCGGATTGGTGGTATAACATCTGGACTAAACATGGCTGGAGCGACGGCCGCCATTTCAAGACTCCGGACCCTATGCACGTCCAGTTTGCAACCGGCGCTTAACATAGCGTGTCGGAAAAGAGTTAAGAGGGTATAAATTTAATTATAGAAGTACCAAAGTCGCATTTCAAAATATTCAAAAAAGAGCGCAGCGGCATTCGCCGTCTGCGCACAACATAATCAACTAACTAATTCAATACTTGAAAATTTGGAAAGGTTTGGTTAACTAAAACTGATTTTATTTTTATGATATATTTAATTAGAAGCGCCTCGATATATTTCCTTAATGGTTAAACTGCCCATCTCCGATATTGAGTAAGAAACTGATCAGAACGCCCCTTTTACTTGGTGGTAGTATCGCCTCGCTTCTGCTTCCGTCATAGCTGAACCGGTAGCCATATACCTGATTAAAGCCAAGTACATTGGCAAAAGTGACGTTAAACACCGCAAAATTCTTTTTCATTGGGGGTATGTAGCTCAGGCCGAGACTCAGATTATTGAAATCCCTGGTCTTATCTGACAGAAACACGGGATTCAGCGGATTAAAATAGGTTCTTCCGCTGCTGAAAGTATACGTCCCGCTTACCTGGATATTAGACCCCGTTATATATTTTCGTCCCACTATATTAAGCACATGCTCGGGCGCGAATGGAGGCCGGCCGGCAACGGGATAATCAATATAATTGCGCTTGGTATCAAGGTAAGAGTAAGAAACATAGTATTCGCCAACGGCAAAACTTTGATCCCGCCATAACAAATCAAAGCCGCGCGAATATCCGCTTCCCTGATTATTAAAGTCGTAAATAACTACGGGGGGACCATACGCCTGAAATCCTGAAAACACCGGAGTTGTGATCTTTGTCAGATTTCTATAATCCTTATAAAAAACTTCTGCCTTAAGATTTCTGTGCGGGATTTTCAGTTCATATAAGAGCGCATAATTGATCGATTCCTCATATTTAAGCTTAGCCGTCTGGGCCAGAAAACTGTCGTCCGGTTTTTGATAATATGAAGCATAATTTAATGTAAAGCTGCTTTTTCTGCCCGCAAAAAAGATAAGACCTAACCGTGGCGAAAGGTTATACTTGTTTAAATAGGCCGAATATTCTCCACGTATTCCAGATCGTACTGATAAAACCTTGTTAACAAAAACGTCGGCAGAAACAAACAAAGCAGAAAGCACATCACTATAACTTCGCGACATCCCCGCATAACCCTCAGCCCTTGAATTTTGAAACTGCTCCCCCCCTACAGTAATTAAACTGTTATTAGCAAAGCTCCTCGACAATGTAATTTTTTCATGCCAGGCGTTATCATTTTGATTATAAGGATCAGCGTTTACCTTTCCACTCTCCAGGGTGCGGTTATAGGCAACCCCGGCAAAAAGCTTCCAATACGGCCCAAGATATTCCCTGTATGTAGCATTCAGATAAAGGTTCTTATTGATGTTACCTAACAGATCAAGACTATTTTTATTAGGGTTTCTGATATCAAAAGCCAACCGGGTATCACTGTAATCGGCGTATAGCTTAAACATGCCTCCTGTTTTAGTTCTTAATTTATAATGAGTGGATGTTTGGTATTGCCGGGGATCCTCGCGCCACAATGTATTTTGAGGTATTACACTATTATTTAGTCCAAAATTATAATAGTTGCCACCAACCATTAACGAACTATTTTTGAAACGTTCTGTATGCGCGGCGCCAGTCCCAAGACTAAGGAGCGAAAACTCGGTTGATGACGCCCCGGGAATTCCCTTGGTATCCATTATAAAAGCAGACGAAAGTGCTTCGCCGTACTCGGCACCGTATCCTTCGCTGCCGGTAAAAGTTGTTCGTTCAAACAAAAACGCCGAAAAACGGCTTCTGTTGGCCACATCCGGCAACCTGCTTCCAAACGCGTTTTTCACCAGCATGCCATCAAAAAAGGCCTGGCTTTCCTGTGAGGTACCACCGTGAATAAAAAGTCCGGTTTCATTCCCGGCAGGCGATGCGCCTGGAAATGTCTGTAACGCAGCCGAAACATCGCCCACAGCTCCCGCGGTTGTAACAATATCGTATTCGTTGAGCGTGTAGGTTCTGGGCACTTCACCAATTTTTCGTTTAAGTACAATGTTTACAGCGCTTAAATCATTGTTTGTGGTTTTTAACTGAAAATCAGCACGGGTACTATCCTTTCCGATATCGACTAAAACGCTATCTGTTCTGAAACCTACAGATGAGCAAAACAGCCAGTGTTTCCCGCTAAAACGTGTCTTTACCATAAAATAACCAAGACTATCCGTAAAGGCCCCTATCTGCTTCCCTTTTAATTTTATGGTAGCACCAGAAAGCGCCTTAAATTCCACATCGGATACTTTTCCATATATAGTTTTAAGCTTTTCCTGAGCATTGGCCGACAGCGGGAATAGCATGACTGCCCATAACAAACATTTGTAATTTTTCACTATAATATTCAAACTCCGGACAGTATTATTTAACCCGACCGCTTATCGGCCAGGTTATTTTGATTATCCAAAAATTTTCATGGTGCTTAGCTTAGTCTCAGCATTGATTCGATACGTCTTTCCAAATCCTGCAAGTGATATGTAGTCAACTTATCTGTGGATCTTGGGATAGCACGTTTAAGCTCCGCCTGAAGCTTGTACAGATCGGCTTTAACGATTGAGAACGCGTCATTTTCGGCAGATTCCGATTCTTTTGTGGTCAACATAGCAATGAGATTTCCCAGATACGCCTTTTGAAGATTCCTTCTGTACTTATCTACTTTTATTGCTTTGTCTGTCTCAATTTCCTTCCATATACCTTTATGTATAACCGCCACAAAGTCATCCACCGGAACTGCTTTTGTACCAAATTTATTTACCAGGGCCTGCATACGGCCTAATGTTCCGAAATCCAGCAATGTATTCAATACCCTGATCTGCGTATCCGAAATAAAATCGGGGTCTGCCGGGGCCTCAATCCTCGCCATTACTGATTTATCTAAAAGCCAGTCGGGTGTTTTAAACAAATATTGATTAAAGAATGCCAGGGCCTCTATTTGGCGGTTTCTGCTTACCGGAACGTAAACAAGCCCCTTTTCTTCCTCACTTTTTGGATTATAGTAAAGACCGGCAACATTTTTTAGCACATGCCCCATGTAGTTGAAATATTGTGACTGAACCGCTTTGTACATGGTAAGAAGATTGTTATTAACCCCTCCTTCACCTTTTGTCCAGTTTACCAGGTTGGGAACAATACGCTGCAGGTTTTTAATACCGTAGGCGCTTGCCTTCATGGCATTATCGCCCAGATCTTCAGTTTGTGAACGGGGATCCCACTTGCGGGTTTCACCATCACCATACCAGGTGCGTTTTCCGGAGCCCGATTTATTCATGATCCAGCCGTTCATGATCTTCTTATCCTCATCTTCGGTATTTGCGCCGCTATACTTATAGCCCCATTCTATCGCCCATCGGTCATAGTCGCCAATACGCGGGAAAAGATTTTTCTGCTCGATATGATCTTCGGGCTGAGCTACATAATTAAACCTGGCATAGTCCATAATACTTGCTGTATGCCCGTATTTAGTAAGATAGCTGTTACTGCGTAGGCTATCCACGGGGGTAAGGCTACTGCTTCCAAAATTATGTCTGAGGCCAAGTGTATGTCCTACTTCATGGCTCGATACGAATCGGACAAGCTCCCCCATCAGCTTTTCATCAAACTTTGGTTTTCTGGCAGCCGGATCTACCGCTGACGCCTGCACCATATACCAATCATGCAAAAGGCTCATTACGTTATGGTACCAACCGATATGAGTCTGGATAATTTCCCCGCTTCTTGGATCGTGGATATTGGGGCCGTAGGCGTTGGCTACATCCGATGGGAAGTAATTGATCATAGAATACCGAGCATCATCCATGTGCATGGTAGTGTCGTTCTCGGGCCATTCCTTACCAATAATGGCGTTTTTAAAGCCCGCTTGTTCGAAGGCTTTCTGCCAATCATTGATCCCGGCAACCAAATATGGGCGCCATTGTTTGGGTGTAGCCGGATCCACGTAGATTACAATTGGTTTGCGGGGTTCAACAAGCTCGCCCTTCTTCCATTTTTCAACATCTTCGGGCTTAGGCTCCAAACGCCAGCGTACAATGAAATTCTTAATTTCCGAACGCTGCTGCTGATCGTTAAATGAAAAATGCTTATCCACAAAATATCCAACGCGTTGGTCGGAAAGCCTGCGGCGCATTGGCACCTGTGGCAAAACAATGAATGAAGTATGCGATTCTACAGTAAGTTGCGGAGTTGTAGCCGGAACCAATTTCGAATCCATGTTTTTACTGATACTGATTTCAACATTTTCCGGATACACATGAATTGATTCAACACGATAGTCCTTCATTGAAAAGGTGTTAACTCCTTTTGCAATCTGAGTACTCTGGTCTATGTTATTAACCATACTCCTGTCTTTCAGAAATTTGGAAGCATCAATTACATAGCTCTTAGAATCCTTGCCGTAACACACGATGGGGAAACTTATTGCAATGGGGTCTACACTGGCATCGCGTACAGCCCTGGAAATCGCGTCGGCAGAATCTACCTCATTTATTATCAGGTGATATCGGATCCTGATACTTGAGTCCTGGGTCTTTTCGAACCGGATGGTGTTTTCATCCAATTCCTCACCAGGATACATACCAAGCCCTGCAGGTGCCTTTGTTAATCTGTTAATCACCATAATATCGCGTTTGAGAAGCGAATCAGGAATTTCAAAATAGATGATATCCTTTGAGCTATGAACTGTAAAGAGCCCGTTCTGTGTTTTGAATGCTTTGGTAATAACCGATGCATAACTCTTCAAAGCTTGCCTTGGCACTACCTTAGCAACCGTATCTTTCTTTACGGTATCTTTTTTAGAAAACAGGTTAAATGGCCAGCCCCTTCCCGTCTGTCCGAAAGAAGAATGCGCAGTTAATGCCAGCAACCCTAAAAAGAGGAGCTTTTTGATATAGTTTTTCATATTTTTTTAAAGTTCTATTTGGTTTTTATAGGATAAATAAATTTGGCAACCGTGTTAGTTCCGGCGCTTGTAATAATCAGGGTAGCAGGCTTTGATATATAGCTTGAAGATTCTGAACCGGCTACGAAGCGCCAGGCAAATGCCGTATAAGTCAACAAAGCGCCGGTAGCCGCATTCCTGATCTGCAGGGTAAGATCATTTCCAGGCACATCCGCACGCTTCACGCTTACTTTCAAAAAGCCGGTTGTTTTTTTATATTTTATTGATTCACAGCCCGGTATAGGACTTGCTTTACCTAATATATTGACAGATACAGGCACCGAAAAATTAGACAGGTTTACCGTTCTGATCAAAAGCAGGCTATCAGTTAAGGGCACAACCGGGATGGTATCTTCCGTAATCAATGTATCAATCGCCGACCTGGTACCTGCTAAGAATATAGAATACATCCCTGATGGTTTATAATCACGCGTAACACTTAATGCCACGTTTGCGCTATCCGGATAAGCATAAAAATCAATCGGGATAGTTCCTGATATAACCCCCTTCTCAAGGATATAAGTGCCGGCCCCTAAAGATGCGGACTGTATCCCGTTTAAGATACTGGAAAAATTAAGCTTCCCGGTTTTGTAAAAATTGGCAAAAATTGCGCTACCGTCAGTTAATCCATTATACACCGTAATGGAGCTTGTTGGTTTCACCACATCTTCTGTCTTCTTACAGGAAACGAATAATGCTATCAAAGCAAAAAGCCCCAATACATAATAATTTGTACGTTTCATATGCAATTAAGGATTGATTATTTACTTAATGTTTTCAGCGATATTCCGGGAACATCCGATAGCTGCGCAAGGTAAGTTGCCAACCGTTTCGACGATTTATCGTTCCAAAGTACAATAACAGGAACATCCGGATTGCCTTTACTTTCAATCATATAATCGCTCCTTTTTTGATCGGTACCGTCCGAAAAATCAATTACAATACCGTTATTCGACTGTTTTGACCATTGGGCAATTAACGTTGGCGCAAAGGGCTTATAAAGGCCGATCAAAGCGAAGGCCTGCTGATCTAAAGATTCCGGAAAGGTAACGGCGGCACAATCCTTCGCTCCGCCATTAAAGGCTACTGATGTAAATGAGGTGCTGAACCCAAACCTTGAGCTACCCATATCAAGACCGGGCGAAGACTGAAATAAATGCATATTGCTAAAATCATCTCCCTGTTCGGTAAATTCGGGCATTTTTTTCCGGCCGGGTCCACTGCTTGGGCTTGTACAACTTGTAAGCAGCATAATCGCGGCACCAAAAAGTAATGTGTATTGATATATCTTTTTCATGTTTTTCTTTTTATTGTTTGAATATTGAATACTTAATCTTCAGAAGCTGTCATTTTAATAACCAGGATTTTGGACCAGGCTTGGTGCTGATTGCAGCTCATCCAGCGGAATGGGGTAAAGAAGCTGTGTTGCTATGATTTTTTTATATGACAATGAACCAAGAACCTCCATCGCTTTACCTGTTCTCTTCAGGTCAAACCAGCGATGCCCCCATTCTGAAAAAAATTCGATCCGGCGCTCATGCGCGATAGCAGCAAGCGCATTATCCTTTGAAGCTGAACTTATGATGCCAAGTCCCGCACGTGTCCTAATCTTATTCAGATCTTCATCGGCACCTGAAAGATTTCCCTGCTGCGCCCTTGCTTCGGCCCTGATCAGTACCTGCTCTGCCAATCTCAGTACCACAAGGTATTGTGTAGCGGATAGTCCCTGCCTGGCATATTTAGTAGGAAAGTGCGCTGTGGCACCCGTATATGGGGGAGCATCCGGTGTATCTACAAAACTTGTCCACGCCTTTAGCCTCTTATCACTAGGCTCAAAAGCAGCCGAAAGATCATCAGTCATGTAATATGACGGAAAAAACAATATTGCAACGTCCGTAAAAACGCTCGGATCCAAATAAAGCGGGCGCTGATCTTCTGGTATATCTTTTTCCCATGACATCTGCGGCGTAAAAGCCTTTGCCTCGTACGATGGTATATTAATATTGGTTGATGCGGGCTTTAACTGCCAGATACTTTCCTTACTGGACGGCAGAAATACATTATCCAGGTTAGGATCAATAGCAAACTGACTGTTGGCAATTACTGCCGATGCTTGTGCTTCAGCGTTTTTCCAGTCGTTGCGATAAAGATAAACACGGGCCAACATTGCAGTAGCTGCGTATTTATTAACCCTGATACGCTCACCACCAGTTATTGCATAATCTTCAGGAAGGTCGCGCTGTGCATCCAGCAAATCATTTATAATCTGGGTATAAACATCTGCCAGCGGGGTTCGTGGCACTTGCGCGTTAGCCTTCCAGTCAATACCGGTTACAAGGGGTACATCTCCAAAAAGGTTCACCAGGTAGAAATAATTGAAAGCCCTTATAAATTTGGCTTCGGCAGTGATCTGTTTCCTTGCAGCGGGCTTTAACAAATTTGAAGTTGAAGCCGCTATGCCATCAATAATAGAATTAGCATTATAAATACTCTTATAAAGAGGAGTCCAAAATATGCCATTTACCAGGTCGGTCTGGCTGGTGAGCCTGTTACTCACAAAACTGTAATCTATATCGTTGCCTGTACCCAGAAAATTGGTCAGTTCATCGCCAGACATACCTGCATAAACCGTTGTTCCACCATTAGATAGTGTTATAGCCTGCGGCCCGTCGCCGTTAAGCAGGTAAGAATATAATCCAGCCAAAGCGGCATTAGCAGTTCCATCTGTAGTAAAGGCTTTCTCGGTAGTGATTGTAGTTGTTGGATCACCCACATCCACCATTTTTTTGCAGCCGCTCCCATAAACGAAAAGCAATGCAATACAAATACCTGTTATTGAAATAATTTTCTTTTTCATCATTTCCTTTTAAAATGAACAGTTTAAACCAAAAGTGATAGTTCTGCTTGGAAGGGCACTTCCCACGCTTTGTATAACCGGATCAAGCCCTTTATACTTGGTGATCACAAAGATATTTGAGGCCGACGCCATGAAATTGATATTAGATGCGCCTATTTGTTTCGCCCAGCTTTTAGGAAGCGCACCAGATGCATTGATACTGTTAAGGCGGATAAAGCTTGCATCTGTATACGCCTGATCACTTTGAAGTATCAAGGAATTTTCTGCCGTGGTCACCACACTCAGTTTGGCGGTAAGGGCCTGATCGCCGGGTTTCTGCCATCTGGTTAAATAGCGTTCCAACGAAATATTTGTTGAACCTATCGCGGTATTGTTGTATAAAGAGTTCCTGCCCCTTTGTTTAACTAAATAAAAATTAGCAGATAGGGAAAAGCCTTTATACCGGAACGTTTGGCTTAGGTTGCCGGTAAAATCAGGCGTTGTTTTTACTGCAATGTACCTATCCCCTCTTGATTCCGGCCCGCCGGTTGTAGTAATGTTATTATCACCGTTGTGGTCTTCAAAAGTATAGTAACCAGTGAGCGGATCTACACCAAGGTATTTAAGCACGTAAACAGAATTAACCGAGGTGCCAATTTTCAATCTGTCGGCATAAGGCGATTTTTCTAGGTTAGGATAAGCCAATAAGCGGTTACGGTTAAAGCCTGTGTTGAAAGAGGCCGACCAGCTAAATTTGTTTGTTTTGATCAAAGTACCATTAAGTGCTATCTCTAAACCGTCATTTGCGACTTTCGCCGGCGAATTCGCGATAACCGATGTAAAACCGGTGATTGCGGGCGTTAAAAAATCAACTAACTGGTTATCACAATAAGAACGGTATGCCGATACACTTAACGATAAGCGATCTTTTAACATGCCTATTTCAAGTGCAAGTTCAGTAGATCTGTTCACTTGCCAATGATAGTCCGCGTTAGGCTGGATCAATGGTATAATGGGAGAAATTCCATTATAGTCGGGAAGTTTGATAGCGGTATTTCCATATTGGGTTAGATATTTGTAATCGCCTACCTGATCACTCCCGGTAATGCCATAACTTCCCCTGATTTTAACCAATGAAAAAAAGCTCGGGAGGAAATCGCTAACCCATTTCTCATCACTGATATTCCAGGCAGCACCGATTGAATAAAAATTACCGAACCTGCTATCGGCCCCAAACCTTGAGCTTCCATCGCGCCTTCCATTTAAGTTCAATATGTATTTACCATCCCAATTGAAATTCACCCGCGCAAATACCCCCGTATATTTGTATTTACCTGAGATGTCATCAGCCGTTACCACAGGCGCATTAGTGATGGTTCCCAAAAGTGCATCATCTGTATAATTCGATCCGCGCACATTAGCACCGCTTGTAGAATTCTGCTGGTACGTTCCACCTGCCAAAACAGCAAGGCTGCCCTTACCCAATAGTGTATGGTAATTAAGTTGCGGTTCCACAATCATGTTACTTACCCGGGTAGTTCCAAACTGAGACTTGCCATAAAAAGGAGGAGTACCGAAGGGATCAAGAGAGGCTATCGGATTAAGAACCGTATTAAGGTTGGTTGTGTTGGTATATCCCAGGGAAGTAGATAAGGATAAACCTTTAACAACATTATAGGTTAAAAGCAGCCCGCTTGACAATGTATTTCCCCGCTGGTCGCTGGTATTCTTCAATGCGTTGAACGGGTAATTGGCATGAGCAGCTCCCCATGCAGCAAAATTCAGGTTCCCCTGCGAATCAAAAGGATCCGGCGCATTTGGAGGAAGGGTAAGCGGAATATCCATCTGAACGGCATCAACCGACGTTGCCGCATATGAAGCGTTCAAATCCATTGAAAACTTCTGATCTGCACTATGGTTTTGCAGCGAAAGGGACACTGTTCCCCGCCTGTTCCCCCCGGTGATCGTACTCAGATCGTGCGTTGTTCCATACGAGGCCCCAATCCTGTAGGTAGTAAGTTCGCTACCGCCACTTACACTCCCGGTATAATTAGTTTGACTGGAAGAGCCGCTGTGATATTTTTGCCAGTTAGTATCTTTCGATTGATCGAAAACCAATAAATCGACAGCATTATTTACAGTAGGCTGTACACCGGAGTTGGCAAATGCCTCTTTTCGCATGGCAATATATTGCTGAGTATTCAGCAGATCAAAATATCGCGTTACGAAATTGGAACCGGTGTTGAAGCTGGCATCTATTTTCATTTTACCGGGCTGCCCTTTTTTGGTAGTGATAAGGATGACCCCATTTGCGCCCCTGCTACCATAAATAGCTGTCGCGTCCGCGTCTTTCAATATCTCAATGGATTCGATATCATCGGGGTTCAAGCTAAAAAACGGGCTTTGGCCTGGGCCAGCACCTGTTTGATCATAGCCCCTGGAATACGCGGCGCTTCCTGCATTGGCAGTTCCACCACGAACCTCCAATACGGTTAGGGGGACACCATTGATAATATAAAGCGGATCGGACGGAAACTGATCATTTAAGGCCTTTCGTCCCCTGATCTCTATTTTCACAGGTCCGCTCGCCGTTCCGCTAACTGGTGTAATATCAACGTTTGCTACCCTACCCTGAAGGGCAAGTATGGGGTTCATCACAGGCTGATCCGAAATGTCCTTTCCGGATACCCGGGTAATGTCACCTGTAGCTAACCGCTTGCTGGTTTTGCCATATCCCTGTATAACAATTTCATCCAACCCGTTGGTTGCCTCTTCCATAATCACATCAAGGATGGGTGATTTAGCGGCAACCCTGGCGGGGATAGCTTTTGTAACATATCCCAGATAGCTAAAAAGTAAGGTATCGGTAATTTCTGCAGTTTTAATTAAATATTTACCCTGGGCATCGGTAGATACCCCCTTTTTTGTTCTTTTTACGATAACCGAGGCGCCGCTTAGGGGTTGCCGGGAAGTATTGATTACCGTTCCCAATATGAGTATTGGCTCGGAGGCGATAGGCTTTTCCGGCACCACTTCCCGCCTGCGAAGCACAATATTTTTGCTAACAATCTGGTACTGGATCTGGGTATTTTTGAAACATGCCTCAAGCGCCTGTTCTATAGTTGCGTTTTTCAGGCTAACGGTAACATTGTCCAGGTTTACCTTGTCGGCATTATAAACGAAAACGTAGCCCGATTGCTTTTCAATCGCTTTCAGAACAGTTTCAAGTTTCGCGTTGGATTCGTTAAGGGTGATCTGGCTGAGTACTTTTCCGCTTACATGTACAAAGGAGATGACCAGTAATAAAGTTGTCAGCCTCATTATTAAGAGAATTTTCTCGGGAACAGGCCATAGCCATCCAGGCCGGGAGCCATTCCCGATTAGATATTTATTCATTATATTTGATGGGTTGAGGTTAATGAAATCAATAGTCAATTGTTTATTCGGCCCAGGCACCACCTGAACAGAATAGGATAACCTGAACACTTACCGTGGTTGTGGTTCCAACACTTCCACGGTTATTCAAGCCCCGTGCGCTCTTATTAGTAAAATCTCACCATAGGCAATAGCTTATTTAAGTTTTGTTTAATTTTAATTTGTTTGTTATCAAGGCCGGATCTTAATGGTTCTGTCAACCACACTGTAGTTAATATCCAGGTATTTCAGGATCTGCAATGCTTCAGACAGATTAGCATTACGATGTACTTTTCCGGTGATGTGAGCATCGGGGACCTTGCCTTCATAAACCACATTAACATCGTACCATCTCGAAATCTGGTTCATTACCGTGGTTATATCCGTCCGGTCAAAATAAAAGTAGCCATTCTTCCAGGCCACCGCGTTTTCGGTATCAACCTCCGATATCCGGACATTGTTGCTCTTTACCTCGGCTTGCTGTCCCGGTGTTAGTTTCCTGGTAAATTTTGCTCCCTCCACAGTAAGGCTGATACTTCCCTCAAGCAATGTAGTGGCGGCATTACTTTCGCCAGGATAGCTATTTATATTAAAATGGGTTCCCAGCACTCTGATTTCCTGGCCCGAAAAATCAGAAGTACCCGGCACACTAACCACGAAAGGATGAGCTGCATCTTTAGCTACTTCAAAATACCCCTCGCCGGTAAGATTAACCCTACGCTCCTTTGCAGCTTCCATATTAACCGGAAAAGTGATCTTCGAATCCGCATTTAACCACACCAGGGATCCGTCTGGAAGTTTGACCTTAAAAGTTTCTCCCTTGCCGGTATTTAAAGTATTCAAAAGCATTTCCCGATTTCCGCCATTGGCTTTACCTTTTGAGATACTTTGATCCTGTACAGTGTAGGTAATTTCTCCGCTAACAGATTTGGTGATGTTTATCGCTCCCTGCGAAGCCAAATGCCCCTGAACGCTCTTACCTAATTTAATTTTCTGACCATTAGCCAGTGTGAGTGTAGCCCCTTCCTTCCCCGCTAAAATCTCTGTACCGGCGATGGCTGGTTTCGCTATATATTTACGGGAGGTCTCGAGTTTTAATAAATAAAAGCATATAGAGGTGATCAACACTAGCGACGCGGCTATCATAGATATACGAGGCAAGAACTGTACGGTCCTCATACCAATGCGCCCCATTACCTGGTTCCGCATCAGTGACTCTGCTTTTCTGAGTTCAGTTTCAGAAAGACGGATATGATCATTCATATTCCAGTCCGCATACCACGACTCGATGATAGCAAGCTCCTCTTCCGTGCAGTTACCTTCCCTGAATTTTTTTAATAATTGTTCGTGATCAAATTCTGCCATAATCAATAAGTCAATAATGACTTAACAATTACATAACAGTTGAGTCGGATCGATCGGGTATCCCGGAAGGAAAAAAAAGTAAAATATTTTTTTTATGCTCATTTTTCTCTGGCGCCAGAGGGGTATCAAGACCACCACAATGACAAAAAGAAGTAAGAAATATGGCCATACCAATTTTTTGACGTAAAACCCTAAGCGATTTCTTGATATGAGTAGCAACAGTTTGTTCTGAAAGGTTCAACTTCTCTGCAATTTCCCGGTTGCTAAGATGTTCAAAGCGGCTCATTAAAAAAACCTCCCTCATTCTTTCAGGCAAGGCATTAATTTCTTTATTGATGATCTCTGCTAATTGCTTTTCTCTTATTCTTTCATCCGCAAGGCCTTCTGAAACCTCTGCAAAATTTTGAATTGTTGTTGCATAGTCAGTCACTATTTTATGGTGGCTGACAAGATTTAATATCTTATTACGGCTCATGGTAAAAAGATATCCTGAGAGGTTAACATTTTTAATCATATCCCTCTTTTCCCACAATGCCACAAACACATCCTGCACCAGATCTCTTGATGTGTCTTCGTCCCTGAGCTTATTGTACACATGGCTATATAAAAGTTTATTATAGCGTTCGAAGATTTCAACAAAAGCGTTTCTATCTTCCTCCTTTACCAGGTCAAGCAATTCTAAGTCCGAATATGAACGATAAGACTTCATGGGTTAATCAATAGGAGTAAAGATATAAATATTCTCTATTTATCCAATCCTACCACCTTATGACTCGCCAAAAACGACCAAATCAACTCACAAACAAAAAAAAGAGTACCTCTAAAGCAGTTTCAATACAAAAAACAAAACGCATACTCTAAAAAACCACAAAAACTCAAAGAAAATGAATAGGTAAATAAAAACACACCTTAAAATCCGCCCAACACCATTAATAAACCTATTAAATCACGCTACAAATAACAAAACGCACCCCTAAAACATTTTATTCCGCTTAAATTTTACCCATTTCAAAGAGAACTCTATATTCAAAAGGTATCCATTCTTAACCAACGACTAATTCATCTTTAGTGTACCGTTCCGCAAAAACGGAACCATCAACCTATTTCGTTAGCAAATACAGCGATAATCGCCAAACCAATTGCGGCCATCGTAGCGCAGAAATAAGCTCCCAAAGGCCGACTTCCAATTATTCGGTAGTGTTACCTCATTGAAAAAGAACTATAATTGATATTTTAAATTAACTGAAGTGCTTCTATCATTTAATAATATATACACAGCCCCAATTCAGCTTATGGCCGGATATTAAATTTCATTTCCCCCATTTGATTATTAGATAGTTAAATAATATTTATTATATTTAACATATCATTCACAACATTTTCCGGATGCCGAAAAGGATAATAGAGTAGGCTCGCCTAAATCCACTGTCATGTTCAACAACGCCGCACTCGACGTAGCCATCGGGCTTATTTTTATCTACCTCCTCTATAGCTTACTGGCAACTGTTGTCCAGGAAATGTTCGCGTCCCGGACCGGCCTTCGTGGCAGGTTACTGGCCAGAGCTATCCAAAGAATGCTGGATGACGGCAGGAGCGCACGGCCGGGAAGGCTGGGCAGGGCCTGGAAGTGGTTGAGCGGTGATCAGGCATATAAATCAGCCAGAAGCGCAGCCAAGGCAGCCCCTAAAGTCAGCGATGCTTTTTTTGCCCACCCGCTAATCAAATACCTTCGGGCCGATACCTTCCTGGTCCAGCGAAAACGCCCATCCTATATCGACCCGGAAACCTTCACCAAGGTACTGGTCGATCTGCTGCGCGGCCCCGATGCAAAGCCAGGCATTTCCGACCGTAAACTCATCGAGCACAGTCTGCAACACCGGGAGATCGCCTGGAAGGTAAATAGGGATAAGCTCATAGGCGGCAGACACCTAAAGGATCATCATAAAGATTGGACATATCCCAAACTTGAAGAAGACACCGCCATCTACCTGGAGTCCGTCTGGGCCGATGCCCAGGGCGATGTCAGTAAATTTCGGGGATTTATTAGCGATTGGTTCAATGAAATGATGGACCGCACCACCGGCTGGTACAAAAAATATACCCAGGTTTACCTGCTGATAATCGGTCTACTCATTGCAGGTTTCTTCAATGTTGACACCATCCGGATCGCCAAAGCGCTCGAAGCCAACCCCGAAATGCGCAGCCAGCTTATCAGCCAGGTCAGCGCTTTCACAAAGGCCCACCCCGACCTCGTCAATCAGTTAAAGACCGACCAAACAGCGCTCAAAGACCCGCCGCCTAATGTCAAAGACACTGCCGCAAGAAAGGCCTATTTAGCCAAACAAGCCGAACTACAAAAGAAGATCAATGCCAACCCGGCCAAGGCCATGCAGGATAAGGAAGTGGAGATCGTCAGCAAATACCTGCCCGAAGCCACACACACTTTAGGCATCGGCTACGAAGGAGGCTTCTGGAAGAACGTCAACCGCCTAACCCCTTTCGGCTGGCTGCTAACTGCCATAGCCATTTCCCTGGGTGCACCTTTCTGGTTCGACCTGCTCAACAAACTCATGCAGCTGCGCAGTGCTGTGGCCCCGAATGAAGACGGTAAAAACAGCGGCAAAAAAGGCCCTGCACCCAAGAACCTTAAAACCGTTGGCTGATGAAATTGACAGTTAAAGATAATTACCTGAATGTCCGGGCTGGTCGGCCCAGCGTTAATGCCCCAAGCGACCGCTACCTGGAGCCCGGCGACGAAGTGGAAGTCGACGATACGGCATATCCAGGCGATGCCTATGACGGCATCGGCACCTGGTTTCGCGACAAAGCCAACAATTACTATTGGAGCGGCGGCTTTCAAACCACAGACCTGACCGATAAACAAAGTTTCTCCTGGTTCGATGAACTAAAAATCAAAGACCTATGGGACACCTACGGCGAGTATGGTTCCCTGGCCACCGTGGCCGTACTCGATACCGGCTATGACATCGGCAATACCGATCTTGCACCGGCGGTTACCGATAGTGATATTCTGATCGATTACGCAAGTACCATCATGGATAAGAGCCATGACCTGCACGGTACACATTGCAGTTCACTCATTGCCGCCCGTAATACCCTGCACTGGTATATCGGCGTAGCCCCACAGTGCAGACTGCTGTGCGGCAAGATCAGTTCCGGTGGCGAACTGCGGAATTTTAATAGTATTATTTCCGGTATCAAATGGGCTATCGGCAAAGGGGCCGATATTATTTCCGTTAGTTACGGATCCCCCCTGAACGATACGGACAAGACAAACTTCCAAAGCCAGCTGAATCAACTATTAGTTGATAAAAATGTCCTGATGTTTGCGGCTTCAGGCAACAATTTCGCGGGCGGCGTGATCAGCCAGGATCTTTATCCTGCCTCTTGTAGCAATTTTGTATCCGTTGGCGCCACCGATGCAAACGGACAACTCAGCGATATTACCGTGCGTAGCGAACACACGATCATACATAGCCGCGGCACCGATATCGAGTCTTACGGTACAGCTTCCACACCTGCAGCTCAAAGCGGCACCAGCTTTTCTACACCGATCATCGCCGCAATAGCAGCTCTGGGGGTCTCGGCCTGCAAAAAAAAGACCGGCAATTGGGATGCCGCCAAACTTCTGTCTGCGCTATATGATAGCGGAAGCGACCTAAATGGCTTCCAGGGAAAAAAAGTAATCGATCCGGCCAATTTTTTTGAAATACTAATTAACACTTAAACTCCAACCATATGAAACGAAACCTTTACCTTCTCTTACCTCTTTTTCTTATGCTGACCGGCACCGCTGCGTACAGTGCAGATCCTACAAGCAGCTCGGACTATTACCGCGCCGCCTACGTGAAAAAATTTTACGATACGGATGCCAAAACAATCACCATCACAAAGGAGATACAGGATCTTTTAGCAAACGATATTTACTATAAAAAAGGAACCCCGATCAATAAAACACTGCTCGATAAAAATCCTTTCTTCAAAGGTTTATTTGAAGACCCGGGCGCTATGGGCGGAGGAAACCTTCCCGCGGGGTTCAGCAAAGGGATCACCGCCCTTGGCAATGTCGACGTCACAAAATTCGCCAACGCCATCGCTGATCTAATGATCGACCGCGCCAAGCAGGAACTCACCGTCGCCTTTTTTAACCGCTTCAAAAAACTATCAGACAAATATCCCGAGTTCCAGCTTATGTTTCCAAAAACATCAGATAACCTGCGGAACCTGTTGAGTTTTACCTATCCGCAGATGCTGCCCAAACTCAGGGACGGCTTTTTTGACGACCTGCAACAGGTTACGTATAATCTGGAAGCCGTGCTGGAACTGCCCAAATACCAGACCCTGATGGAGAACTTCCCGGAAGTACCCGCCGCCATTGCCTGTGTTAAACTCATGCACGAGATTGAGGACGGAGCATCCCCGGATAAAGTCATCGTCGACATCGATCAGGCCATCAGCGATATCGAAGGAAAGCCCTTTTACACCAATGCCAGTGATGGCTTCAAAAACCTGGTCGCTACCGTGCACTTCGCTAAAATATTTTCCGAAAGCCTTAGCAGCACTACCCCATCCAGGAGCTGGGTCACCCCAACTGAACTCAAAACGATGTTCGCCGATGATATAACGACTAATAAATATCTAACCCGTTTTCGGTTGAATCAGTAAAAACCGTCCAGACGGAAAAGTTGTACACTTCGATATCCCGGACGAACCGGAACTCGTTGTGCCCGGCAAACCCGAAACCGGGCATCCTGTGCTTTTCAGGAACCGCACTAGCGCTGTTTTTATCGAATACAGCAATGGTGTTAAAAAGGCATTTTTTATGAAAGTAATTGATTTCCTGAAGAATAAGAATACAAAACCCGTAATCGATTCCTTCGGGAATAGAGTTGTTTTTTTTAAAAAAAATTCGCTAATTCGCTATCTGAAATTTTTAAATGGCGGTCCACATCATGTGCCGCTATCACTTGTTATCAACCAAACCTTCACGCGCCATTGAATTGCATATAAAACTAATTTTCGCTGTCCGGACCGCATTTCTAGCATGTATCTTTCTGCTTATGGCCAATAGCGTATCCGGTCAGGACATCTCATTCCATCTAAATAAGAATTTCCTTTCCGGCAAGAAAATTCTAAAATTAAAAAGGGATTTCCATGATCCTTATTTGTGGATACTCGCAAACAATAATGAGGTCTACCGGGTAAACAGCATAACGATGGACATTGATGATTATTCTGCCCAATTCAGTTCTTTTCACAATTACCAGTTCATTGACATCGCCGGCGTGAGTGGAGAGCGGGTATTTATAGCGACCAGCGCTCCACTCGTGCTTGATTATAATGCCGGCGCAATAAGCAAATTTGACGCGACGGTGGGCTTATCGGATAACGTTACAGGTATCGGTATCAGCAATTTTTCAGGCGGCCCGGTACGAACCGGCGATGTGGTTATCGGAACCAGCAAAGGGCTAGCCAATTATCATTTGGATAACGGCGAATTCATTTACAATAATATCTATACCGGATCAGTAAATGTAAAAATCTTCGAATCAACTTACCGAAAGCAAATGTTCCAGGATAACTATGGCAGTGATGAAAATCCTGATTATTTTCCCGCTATTATCTGCTCTTATTCCACCGTCTATTCGGTTGCGCTTTACCGATTCGTGGAGAGTGGCAGAAAAATCAACACCGGCTTTTATTCGTTCCCGACTGTATTTTCAGAGGGTGGTGATTTTCTTCTCAACATCTTCTGGGGAAACGATTCGGGGCTTTACCAACAGGCGCAGATCAACGGCGTATTCAATCATTACCTTGAAAATATTCCGGTTAATAAAATAACAGATATTTACGGATTCCTGAATTTCGGCGACCCCAACAGCTCGAATAATTCCCTCACCCGGCAGAACCTACTCATAGGCACCGCAAAAGGATTCTACTACAGTGCGTCAATCTATGGTCAATACACATCTGAAGGCGCCAATAAACTGAGTTTATTCCACTATGATCAGTTGGGGGACCTCGCAATTAATGATATTTGTGTCAACAGCACAGCATCCGATGTCCTCAATATCCGTTCAGGATGCGAAAATGGTGTTTGGCTTGGCACCGATAACGGTGTTTATTTTCTTAAACCGGACTTCGCTGATCATCTTGACCCGCAAACGAATGTCAAAGCAATCTCTTTTGACAACGCCGGGTCAGAAAACGCTTCAGAAATGCAGTTATGCAAAGGAAGCAATCTACATTTAAAGGTCAATCCTTATTTCAGCGAAAACAATTCCATTCAATGGTTAAAGGATGGCGTTGAAATTGCCGGTCAAAGCGGCGACAATCTTTCCGTCACAGAAACGGGCGATTACACTGCGATATTTTACAATTCCTGCGAGAACGTACACGTATCTACCAATCACCTGAAAGTCGATATCATTGAAGCTCCGGTAATCTCATTTCATTACCCAGATGTAATAAATCTTTGCGACCAGCAACAAACTACTTTAAAAACAACATACGATACCAGATATAAATACCGCTGGTACAAAGATAACTTACTTACCGGCAATACAGGTAATGAATTTAATGTAACAGTCAGCGGAACTTATAAGGTAGAGGTCAGCTCCTGTACCAACTCCTGGCTGACATCCAAATCTGTTACAGTAAACCTCTCTTTACCGACGCCTTCCATAGCGTCAGATAAATCAACCTATTGTGCCAGCGACCTCGCAGTATTGACGAGTAATTTGTCTTCAGGCGCTGGCTATACGATCAATTGGTACAGAAACGGCACCATCATGGTGAATGATAAGAACCTGCCTGAAATAAAAACCGCGTTAGCGGGCAATTACCGTGTCGATGTTAAATACGATTCGGGTGAATGTATTAAGTCTTCTGTTGAAAAAGCAATACAATTTGTACAAACCCCAACTTTTTCTTTCGATTATGATGACCAGATTGATCGATGTGACGGTGAATCTGTCACGCTTGATACCCATGGAAGTACTGCCTATCAATACCATTGGTATAAGGACGGCGTATTACAACCCAACCATTTGCCATCAATTCAAGTAACCTTGTCCGGGAAATACAAAGTTGAAGTCAGCAATTGCCCGGAAACATCGATAAGTTCAAAAGAAATTAGCATCATATTTCATAGCCTCCCCGTCCCAACGATTAAAGCCGACAAAAACCATTATTGCGAGGGGGACATAGCTTTCCTTTCAACCATCTTATCCGGAAACACCGGGGATTTTAGTATTAACTGGTATCGCAATCAAACGTTGCTTCCGGAATATAACGGACTAAAGAGTATTCATACGCCTATTGCCGGCAACTATTCAGTGGTGATACAAAATAACAAGGGTTGCCGTCAGGTATCTGCAGTTATACAATTAGACTTCAGCTCCTCTCCGATCGTCTCTATTACAAAAAACACCCAAAGCAATCTTTGCGAGGGCGAGGTTATAACATTACGTGCCAGTCATACGGAGGGGCAATTGAAGTGGTCCACAGGCGATATCGGTGAAGAAATCAAGGTGCAGCATAGCGGTATCTATAAAGTTATTTTAACGAGCAACTCCGGGTGTACTGCTGCCACCAGCATTGATGTACAGTTTAATCCCAAACCGGTTCTCCTCATTCCGGACGCGACAATCTGCGAATTTACCGATGAAACAGTGCGGGTTACCGCACCCGCTAATTTCGTAACCTATACGTGGAACGGACAGCGCTCGGGAAATACCTACATGATCCATAAGGCGGGCACAGTTACACTTACGGTTACAGACCAGAATGGCTGCAGCGCCACACAGAATATCATGGTCAACAGCCGGTGCGCCGACATTCATATACCCAATACTTTTACACCCAACGGCGACGGGTTTAACGACACATGGGTCATATCGGGCCTGGAAACTGATCCGTCAACCAGAATCAGGGTATTTAACAGATATGGCAAAGAGGTATATGAACGAAAAGGCCCCCCCGAACCATGGAACGGTACATTCAATTCAAAAAGACTGCCTTCCGGTGTTTATTATTATATGATCAGCTCAAAGAACGGGCGGCAACAGCTGAGCGGGCCATTGACTATTATTTATTAATCCTGCACCATCAGATTAATGAATAATAGTTAAATCAATATATTTCAACGATTTTTTTGTTAAGATTAACGGAAAAAGTCACCATGTTTTGTTCATAAAATGAGCCGTACGCGAATACATAAGATTTTTGCCAATCGGGGAAAGCTGCCCTTGCCTTTTTCTTATTTTTAAAATTCAAAAGATGAACAATTATCACTGAATCACCTGCTGAATTTACATATCCCAAATATTGACGTCTAAAAGTGCAAAGTAACTGCTTAAGTTTATTTGCACTGTAATAAGGCCCCAAATCCTTGTAATTTACTTCCGGTCTGTTTTCCGTTAAATATTGCTCTGTCAGCATTAAATTCGGGTAAGCAGGCTCAAATCGTGAACGCGAGTTTGCAAAACTCAGGTTACCATGCGGATTGTAGTCGCTGCTAAACACCACACCGGCAACTTTACAATTTTCAGAAAGTTTGATGGCTACCGGCGTTTGAGCCACAGAAGTGACAGCATAAAGTGCTGCAATCAACATAAACGTTATCTTTTTCATTGTGCTGGTATTTTCTTGGAGTAAAAATACGGAACTGAAACCGGTCCGATCGGTATGCTGTTTACGGTGCTCGTCCCTCCTAATTTGTTTGTAAAAGGTATCAACAACCTTCCTACATTTTTGTCGTCGTCCTTTCCGTAGTATTCGCGCAGGGAAAGCCCGTTTTCCGCTCTTATCCTGTTTTCCCAAAACGTAGAATATTTCTCCGCATTATATATTATTTTTCCGTTTGACATTTTAAACCAGGCTTTCTGACCCTCTGCGCCGGTTACTGCATGTAAGAAATCATATGTGTGTGCGAGTTCATGTGCCAGGCCAATGTAACTTGGCCTCGCTGTTTGCCCCTGGTCATCAATACCACTGTTTCCTGCAAATGGGTCCCATCCAACGCGGGTGCCACTGGTGCTGTTGTTATTATCATCATTATAAGATGACACCTGGCGGAGCCAGACCGTCTCCTTGTTGATTTCCAGATCTGAAACTAACTCGTTTCCGGCCGCTCCGCTGCTGATCTTATCCAGGGCATCTTTTGCTTGTCCCAGGAAACCACGATATTCCTTACTACCATCCTTTTTCACTTTTAACCCTTTTCCGGCATATTCCTTTCCATCAGATCCATAAAGCTTTCCGTTATGGTATATGATAGCCTCATTGTTATATATGATCTTTATGGAATCTCCGTTCATATCCAGGGTATTCAAAGGGTTCAGCGCGCCATATTGATATGGGGTCAACGCATCATATTTCTCGGCATACCGGTCAACACTTATCCACCTGGCAATGATAGGATCATAGAATCTGGAACCGTAATCATAAAGCTTCAGGTCCGCCTGCAATTCTTTTTTATTATAAAGATAGTTATTTGGCGGATTCGGACGCGTACCTCGCGCGATATCCAGCCCGTAAGGGTAATAATCATCCGTCTGTACCTGCCTTGCTGTTCCCGTACCGGTATCGAAGCTCACCCGCGCGTTCCCCAGATGATCGGCAAGCGCATATTCATAATTGTAATTTAAAGGGCCGTCCGGGATCGCCCTTCCCTCTTCCGTCTGGATAAAGCTCAGTACAGGGGTGATCGTCGTGGTTCCTTCATACTGGATCCCGTCAACATAATCTGTGGTAGCACCGTTTGATAGCTTCCTCAATTTCCGGCCCGTCGCATCGTAGACATAGGTGATATTCTTCACAGGTACGGTCTCCGGAAGGTTCAGTAGGTTATAGGTTATCCCGTTAGCCCCGGTGATGCCTTTGCTGCCGTCCGATACCATGTTCCCGCAAACATCATAACCATAGGCAAATGAACCATGCGTCAGCCCTGCATCACTCAGGGTCTGGTCGTTGATATTCTGAAGCTGGTTCGTCGTATAGCTTCCGGAGGTATAAGTATAAACCAGGTCGTCTGTCAATGTGGTACTGCCCGTGGTGCGCTGTAGTTTCAGAATATTGCCTGCCAGGTCGTAGCTGATGTTCTGCTCATTGTTTTTATCCGAGGACAGGCCGTCTTTTAAACGGTTCAACTGATCATACTTATACACATACGTCTTATTCATAGCCCCGGGAACGCCCCAGGTCTGTGCTGATATATCCCCGTTATACCGCTTGGATGGGGTCATCGTATTTTCTACATTATCCGTATTATACTGCAGGGTCTCCGTAAACAGCGGCGAACTGGCTGACTGCATCCATCCACGCTCATTATAGGTATAGGTTATCGGCTGTTTAAAGCTGCCTCCATCGCCGTGAAGGCTTTTGGTAAGCAGTTGGCCCGCTTCATTATAGGATGACTGGGACAATATGATCAGTGATTTCGGATCCACGGGATTCTGGCCATTGGTGATCCGCTCCAGCGTAGTAAGCTTACGTCCCCAGTTATCATACCCGTATTCATTATATATCGTGAACTGCGTTGCCGCGCTGCCGCTTACATCTTTCCGGTGGATACGCGTCGTTTTGAACAGTTGGTTGACAAAGCTGTATTCATTAGACACTTCATCATAGTTGTTCACGCTCAGTGCCCCGCCAAGGTAATGCTGGGTAAAGCTTTTAGCCGCCCGACCTTTATCGTCAAAGTAATGTACAGTCCAAAGCATATCCGGGGTAGTATTGCCCAGGGTATTTAAGACTGCTGTCTTGCTTCCTGTCAAAACGCCTTTGGTCATACTGCTGTAACCGCTCACCGCAAAGGTAGCTGGGATACCTGTAATATTTGTGTAAGTATAATCATCATAGTAATCGACCGACAATATTTTATCGGGAACTGGATAGCTCGAAGATGTGTATCCTGTGACGGTGTTTGTGTTATCACGGCTGTCCCATTGCGCGTGGCTGTCCATGTCCGCCTGCAGGGTGGATAACTGCGCTGCTGTCGCTGTCCAAAGCCCGTTCATGATTACCCGGTTAAGGCCATCGTATTTTGTCACTGTAAACTGATTGACAGCCGCCTGACGGGCATCCTGGGTCAGTACCGGCTGGTCCAGCTTATTGTAATATATCTTCTCCCAGCCTTTCCCCGGAAGTTTCTTCTGTGTCAGCCGCCCCCGCACATCATAACGGTATTGGTAACACACATTATCTATCAGGGCCGGTACCGGCTGAGAAGCATCTGCCTGGCTCATCGGTGTCAGCACATAGGATAGGTTGCCCAAATCGTCATATACATAATAAGTCGATATCACCTGTAGCGCAACCGAAGGTACAGTTACATAATTGAACGTCCGCTTGAGCACTATATGCCCGTTCTTATCCTTATACTCTTCTGTCGTGCCTCCGCGGCCTGACTTCCAGTTCTCATCTCTCATTACCGTTATGTACAGTGAACCCGCAGGGTAATATCCGTCTGTACCGCTTCCACGGCTTAGCGTACGGCTCTGATCTGCATTGATGCTGACACGATATAATGCTGCGGAATACGCATTCGCCGTATCGGACGCAAAGGTGATCGTGTTATTCGTATAATAGTCTAATTTTTTGGTATGCCCGAAAGGGCCTGCCGGGTCCGGCTGCCAGTCTACACCAGGACCGCCTTGTTCGGTTATCCGGGACAACGATGAACTCTCAAACCGGCTTACTGATACCGGCTGCGGGTTATATACCATGCCGCTCCCCTGCTGTGCGCCGGAAACCGCCGTGCTTCCGACCGGGTAATAGAATGCCCACAAACCATCCCCCGTGGACAGCGCATTCGGTTTATAGCTCCCGTTGCTGCCGGACAGGTCGCTCAGCGCATAAGGTAAGTACTTTTTGTCTTCCCGTCCGTACTGATCATAAGACCTTGCCTGAACTACGTCCCGCCCGTTAAAAGAGCCTTTTACCTGTACCAGCTGTACCGGACGGCCGAGCCCGTCTATGTACGAGATGCTCTGACGTACCTGGCAGGCAGTGTTGCCTGCATTATCCGGGTTGATCCCTTCTTTCAGCGGAACGCTTGTCATGATATAATTCCGGTCCTGGCTTGGTGCCGTATTCAATGCCACACAGGCTGTTACGATCACGGCCGACGACGCGCTGTTTACGTTCACCCCGTTGCTCTGGGTAACAACCCGGTAGTATACCGTTGCCGCACCTGCCGGCGGAAGGTAGCTCTGCGCTGTTGCTCCGCTGATATTCGTAAAGGTCGTATTGTCCGCCGACTGCTGCCATTGATAGGTATATGTCCCGCTACCCCCAGTTCCTGCTCCTACCGTAAACGCTACCGGGCTTGTGTTCGGCGGGATCGTCTGGCTTAACGGGCTGATCTGCCCGCTTAACAGTTGCGGATACACCG
This sequence comes from Mucilaginibacter kameinonensis, assembly GCF_003675385.1. Classification (GTDB taxonomy): domain Bacteria; phylum Bacteroidota; class Bacteroidia; order Sphingobacteriales; family Sphingobacteriaceae; genus Mucilaginibacter; species Mucilaginibacter kameinonensis. The sequence goes on from NZ_RCWZ01000003.1 coordinate 220,330, forward strand.
TCACGGTCAGCGTGTTGCTCGTGGCAATCGCCCCGTTACTCGTTACTACACGACGGTACGTCGTTGTCGAAGTCAGGTTCACAGGGCCGTAACCTGATCCTGTCGCCCCTGTAATATTGGTATAAGTACCGCCAGTTCCAGGCGCGCTCTGCCATTGATAGCTATAAGTACCGTTCCCGCCTGATGCCCCCGAACTGAACAGGGTCACCGCAGCATTATAATTCAACGTTGTCGCCGAGGCTGTCACCGTTCCTGCGGAGACTTGCGGGTAAACAGTTACCGTTGCCGTCGCTGTACTGGCCGATATCCCGTTACTGCTCACCTTACGCTGGTAATACACCGTAGAGATCAGTGCACCAGGCGTATAAGATACGCCCGTCGCCCCGCTGATATCCGTAAATGGCCCTCCCGCTGCTGCCGAGCTCTGCCACTGGTAAGTAAATGTTCCGTTACCCCCGCCTGCTGTCGCCGTCATCGCCGCCGGCACCGCGCCATAATTGATCGTTTGCGATGCAGGGCTGATCGTTCCCGCTGTCAGCTGAGGATTAACAGTTACCGTCACCTGATTGCTGGTCGCCGTTACGCCATTACTGGTCAACACAACCCGGTAGGATGTTGTTGCCGTCAGCGGACCGGGATTATAGCTCTGCGCCGTTGCTCCCGTGATGTTGGTAAACGTCCCCCCTGTTCCCGGTGCGCTTTGCCATTGATAAGTATAGGTGCCGTTGCCCCCGGTACCCGCCGCCGAGCTCAATGCTGCAGGACTGGTATTGTAATTGATCGTCTGCGTTCCCGTAACCGCTCCCGCCACAAGCTGCGGATAAACTGTCACTGTCGCCGTATTGCTCGTAGCACTCGCCCCGTTGCTGGTAGCAACACGACGGTATGTCGTCGTTGCCGTCAGGTTGGCGGGCGCATAGCTGCTGCCCGTCGCCCCGCTGATATCCGTATAGGTGCCACCTGTTCCCGGCGAGCTTTGCCATTGATAAGTATAAGTGCCGTTACCGCCCGTAGCGGCTGATCCGGACAGCGTAGCCGATGCATTATAATTGATCGTTGAGGGCGACGCGCTTATACTACCTGGTGACAATTGAGGATATACCGTCACTGCCGCCGCTGCCGTACTTACCGTAACGCCGTTACTGCTAACATTTCGCTGATAATACGTGGTTGACGTCAGGGCCCCCGGTGTATACGTCGCAGCTGTTGCGCCGCTGATCGCGGAGAAAGGGCCGCCTGACGCTGCTGAACTCTGCCACTGGTAGGTGTAACTGCCGTTCCCTCCGCTTGCCGTGGCCGTCATCGTGGCCGGCACCGCCCCATAATTGATCGTTTGAGAACCCGGAGAAAGGGTACCTGTCTGTAACTGCGGGTATACCGTCACCGTTACCGTATTCCCCGTAGCCGTTGCACCATTGCTCGTGGACACCAACCGGTAGTACACCGTCGACGTCAACGCCCCGGGACTGTACGTTAGTGCGGTTGCCCCGCTGATATCCGTAAATGGCCCGCCTGAATTTACTGAGCTTTGCCACTGGTAGCTATAGCTCCCGTTACCGCCCGTAGCCGCAGCCGAACTCAGGCCGGCGGGCGACGTGTTATAATTGATACTTTGAGTACCGCTTGCTGTTCCGGCCACCACCTGAGGGTAAACCGTTACTGTTAACGTATTGCTTGTCGCCGGCGCACCGTTGCTGGTCACCACCCGCCGGTAGGTCGTTGTCGCCGTCAGGTTCACCGGGCCGTAGTTCGCTCCCGTGGCCCCGGAAATGTCCGTATACGTGCCACCGCTTCCCGGTGAGCTCTGCCATTGGTAAACATAGCTCCCATTTCCGCCCCCGGGGGCCGTACCGCTCAGGCTCACCGCTGTATTATAATTAACAGTACCTGTCGCTGTACTTATACTTCCGGGGCTCACCTGTGGGTACACCGTAGTTGTATAGATCCCCGTATAAACCGTCTCTGTATTACAGCTTACGCGCAGACGGTAGCCCGTCGTCGCTGTCAGGTTTCCAGGCGTATAACTAAGTCCCGTAGCGCCGCCAATGTCCGTGAAGGTGTTATTCCCATCTGTACTTTGCTGCCACTGGTATCCGTAACTTCCGCCGCAGTTACCACCGGTTGCCGCAGCCGCACTGATCGTTCCTGGAGCACTGTTGTAGTTTATACTTGACCCTGCGGAGCTGATGTTACCTGCCGCCAGATGAGGGTAAACATTTACTACCGCCGTACTCGAATTGGCTGATTCACTGCCGCAGGTCACACGCAACTGATAATACATCGTCTGCGTCAGTACAGGTGGGCTATACGATGAGGATGTCGCCCCTGAGATAGGCGAAAACGAACTCCCGTTAAAGGAATTCAACCACTGATAACTATAGCTCCCGCCGCAATTACCGCCCGAATTGATCGTGTTCACGCTAAGCGAACCTGGTGCTGAACCGCTGAAAATAGTCTGCGTGGAGGGTAAGGCTGTACCTCCGTTCAGCGGAGGCAATACATTGACGACAGCGGTACCCGAATAGCCGTTCTGGTAGGCATTCGAAACCACGTAACGCCGGTAATATGTCGTTACCGCCGGCACCCCCGAAAAACTCAGGTTCTGGCCCGTTGCCCCGGAGATATCAGACCAGTTAGACTGGTCTGTGCTTTGCTGCCACTGATAATTATACGTTACCGGCGAACACCCCCCATATGTTGCCGCCGTGCAGCTGATCGTTCCAGGTGTCGTATTATACACCGTTTGGCTTGCATTACCGGATATCGTTCCCGGTACCAGCGCTGACGTCCCGCTGACGTTCAGCGTTGCACTCGGCCCCGAGGGACTGTAAACGTGCACGTTAACCGTACAGGAGGACGAATTCCAAACCACCGTGATCGAGGACAGGCCCGTACCGTTCTGGCTGATCGATCCCGTCGCCGTAATCGTCCCCCCGCTTATCTGCCATTGCGTTGGATAACCCGAGGTATAACTGCTGCTCACACTATACGTGTTGCTCTGACCTATCGTCGCACATGTCGGCCCTGATATCGTCATCTGGCCAGATGCCCCCACACCCGAAAAACATAAAACAATGAACAATATCATCCCGATATAACGACCCGTAACCCGGGCCATACTGCTCCTTTTCATACTCAATCTGTGATAAATTATTGGTCTCGGTTATTGCTGGTAATAAAGACCAACCGGTCCTTAATGTTGTAAATCAATTAAAACACAATCCGCTTTGCAAGCAATCATGGACAATTTGAAAATATGCTGCCAATCCCTTCAACGCCCTGCAATATGCAGTCGCACCGGAATTCTTTCTTTTCAACTGTGCATGATAAATGATGCTTATTATTTGCCATCTGAATAAGAAACAAAGGTTGAAAATACGGCTGCGCAACTTTTCTAAATTTCAAGAAAAAGTGACCCTTTGCGGAAACCGGAATACTGACGCTTCAGTTTTAAAGGCTAAAATAGGTCGTCGCAGGGCAGGAGCAGTTATTGTTGTCATATATGATAAGTGGTTTATATAGTATTTCGTGTCCGCTGATGCTGACTGTGTTCTCTTCAGTTGTTACCGATTAAGTGCTTTTGATCGGCCATCATCCTGCCATCCGCATATTTCTTATTTGAGAAACACTAAAAGTCGCCCTTGATAAATAAAAGTATAACGTTCCGATACTGCCATCAAACCAGCACCTACGTTTAACATTATTTCCTATACCGGAAAATCAAGTATCCCAATATGCTCCAATCTAAAATCGCCAAGATAAAGGTCCATTGGATGGGACGCGCCCAATCTGCTAAAATTTCAAAATGAACAACTCCTTGTCATTACCTTTTTTAAAATAATAAATCCTGTGGCGATTGGTATGCTTTAACTCGTATGCGACCGTATCGGAGTTAACCTTCATTAACTTCTTATCTATTAAACTGAACTCTACTTTTGCTTGCAGATCGTTCTCTTCCAGAAAATTTTTGAGCTTTAAAAATTCGTCCCTCTTGAATTCAAGAAAACCTTCTGATTTCCAGAACTGCACATCATTAAGTGTTCCGTCCTCATCAAACCCCTCAATGGTTTTCACTACATAAGTATTATTCCGGTATCTGATAATTTCACCTGTACTCGGTACCGGAAAATGTTTTTCAATTCTTCTCGCGGTTAACCGTTCACGTACTTTAATCCTCTGATGGATACCTAAAAACAGGAAGGCCAGTGTTATTAATAATATTTTCTTCATGGTGTAAGATTTGGTGTAACGGTTTTGTCGCCCGGAACTTTCGCCCGAGGCTGTATGATAACTTCAATTTTCCCCGGCGCCTCTTTACTTTTAGCAGCCTGTTCAAGTATTGACCTGATAACCATTGCGGTAATGTCATTGGATGGATTTCGTTTTGAATTATTTTCATTTACAATACCGTAACAGGCCTCCGAACCGGCAAGAATAGGCCCTATTTTCGCCAGATACCATCCCCCGATATGAAACATCACCTGAGAGGCTTTGTCTGCGGCTTTCGAATAACCTAATTCAACTGCAGCAGAACGCGGTTTTGAATCCAAACTTAAATCCCCGTTCTGGGTAAGATATAACGCCGGACTACCCTTTGGAAATCCCCCCTCTTTCTGATGTGCTTCAAATGTATTATCGCTAGAACTGGCCGGATCAAATGCTATATTCGATGCAGTCCTTGGACCGTCGCCTGACCGGTCTTTGTTATACGCGTCAATATAGCTCTTACTTGTAACAACATAAGCATCTCTTGTTACCTGAAATTCTAAACGATAATTTTTGTCCTCCGTATCTGTCACCACAACTTTGTAAGTAGACACTCGGGTTGTGGAATGTTTATGATTAGTATAACCCTGACCGCCATCTCCAAGAACATGCTGAGGGGCAGAGCCTACGACCTCATTCGTTACTGTTATCACAGGATAAGCAGCCATTCCATCCGGGTCTATATTTCTTAACGGATTACCTTCAACGTAATTGTAAGGGCTGAACCTCCTCGATTTTTCCATCAGTGGATCAACACTTATCCACCTGGCAATGATAGGATCATAGAATCTGGAACCGTAATCATAAAGCTTCAGGTCCGCCTGCAATTCTTTTTTATTATAAAGATAGTTATTTGGCGGATTCGGACGCGTACCTCGCGCGATATCCAGCCCGTAAGGGTAATAATCATCCGTCTGTACCTGCCTTGCTGTTCCCGTACCGGTATCGAAGCTCACCCGCGCGTTCCCCAGATGATCGGCAAGCGCATATTCATAATTGTAATTTAAAGGGCCGTCCGGGATCGCCCTTCCCTCTTCCGTCTGGATAAAGCTCAGTACAGGGGTGATCGTCGTGGTTCCTTCATACTGGATCCCGTCAACATAATCTGTGGTAGCACCGTTTGATAGCTTCCTCAATTTCCGGCCCGTCGCATCGTAGACATAGGTGATATTCTTCACAGGTACGGTCTCCGGAAGGTTCAGTAGGTTATAGGTTATCCCGTTAGCCCCGGTGATGCCTTTGCTGCCGTCCGATACCATGTTCCCGCAAACATCATAACCATAGGCAAATGAACCATGCGTCAGCCCTGCATCACTCAGGGTCTGGTCGTTGATATTCTGAAGCTGGTTCGTCGTATAGCTTCCGGAGGTATAAGTATAAACCAGGTCGTCTGTCAATGTGGTACTGCCCGTGGTGCGCTGTAGTTTCAGAATATTGCCTGCCAGGTCGTAGCTGATGTTCTGCTCATTGTTTTTATCCGAGGACAGGCCGTCTTTTAAACGGTTCAACTGATCATACTTATACACATACGTCTTATTCATAGCCCCGGGAACGCCCCAGGTCTGTGCTGATATATCCCCGTTATACCGCTTGGATGGGGTCATCGTATTTTCTACATTATCCGTATTATACTGCAGGGTCTCCGTAAACAGCGGCGAACTGGCTGACTGCATCCATCCACGCTCATTATAGGTATAGGTTATCGGCTGTTTAAAGCTGCCTCCATCGCCGTGAAGGCTTTTGGTAAGCAGTTGGCCCGCTTCATTATAGGATGACTGGGACAATATGATCAGTGATTTCGGATCCACGGGATTCTGGCCATTGGTGATCCGCTCCAGCGTAGTAAGCTTACGTCCCCAGTTATCATACCCGTATTCATTATATATCGTGAACTGCGTTGCCGCGCTGCCGCTTACATCTTTCCGGTGGATACGCGTCGTTTTGAACAGTTGGTTGACAAAGCTGTATTCATTAGACACTTCATCATAGTTGTTCACGCTCAGTGCCCCGCCAAGGTAATGCTGGGTAAAGCTTTTAGCCGCCCGACCTTTATCGTCAAAGTAATGTACAGTCCAAAGCATATCCGGGGTAGTATTGCCCAGGGTATTTAAGACTGCTGTCTTGCTTCCTGTCAAAACGCCTTTGGTCATACTGCTGTAACCGCTCACCGCAAAGGTAGCTGGGATACCTGTAATATTTGTGTAAGTATAATCATCATAGTAATCGACCGACAATATTTTATCGGGAACTGGATAGCTCGAAGATGTGTATCCTGTGACGGTGTTTGTGTTATCACGGCTGTCCCATTGCGCGTGGCTGTCCATGTCCGCCTGCAGGGTGGATAACTGCGCTGCTGTCGCTGTCCAAAGCCCGTTCATGATTACCCGGTTAAGGCCATCGTATTTTGTCACTGTAAACTGATTGACAGCCGCCTGACGGGCATCCTGGGTCAGTACCGGCTGGTCCAGCTTATTGTAATATATCTTCTCCCAGCCTTTCCCCGGAAGTTTCTTCTGTGTCAGCCGCCCCCGCACATCATAACGGTATTGGTAACACACATTATCTATCAGGGCCGGTACCGGCTGAGAAGCATCTGCCTGGCTCATCGGTGTCAGCACATAGGATAGGTTGCCCAAATCGTCATATACATAATAAGTCGATATCACCTGTAGCGCAACCGAAGGTACAGTTACATAATTGAACGTCCGCTTGAGCACTATATGCCCGTTCTTATCCTTATACTCTTCTGTCGTGCCTCCGCGGCCTGACTTCCAGTTCTCATCTCTCATTACCGTTATGTACAGTGAACCCGCAGGGTAATATCCGTCTGTACCGCTTCCACGGCTTAGCGTACGGCTCTGATCTGCATTGATGCTGACACGATATAATGCTGCGGAATACGCATTCGCCGTATCGGACGCAAAGGTGATCGTGTTATTCGTATAATAGTCTAATTTTTTGGTATGCCCGAAAGGGCCTGCCGGGTCCGGCTGCCAGTCTACACCAGGACCGCCTTGTTCGGTTATCCGGGACAACGATGAACTCTCAAACCGGCTTACTGATACCGGCTGCGGGTTATATACCATGCCGCTCCCCTGCTGTGCGCCGGAAACCGCCGTGCTTCCGACCGGGTAATAGAATGCCCACAAACCATCCCCCGTGGACAGCGCATTCGGTTTATAGCTCCCGTTGCTGCCGGACAGGTCGCTCAGCGCATAAGGTAAGTACTTTTTGTCTTCCCGTCCGTACTGATCATAAGACCTTGCCTGAACTACGTCCCGCCCGTTAAAAGAGCCTTTTACCTGTACCAGCTGTACCGGACGGCCGAGCCCGTCTATGTACGAGATGCTCTGACGTACCTGGCAGGCAGTGTTGCCTGCATTATCCGGGTTGATCCCTTCTTTCAGCGGAACGCTTGTCATGATATAATTCCGGTCCTGGCTTGGTGCCGTATTCAATGCCACACAGGCTGTTACGATCACGGCCGACGACGCGCTGTTTACGTTCACCCCGTTGCTCTGGGTAACAACCCGGTAGTATACCGTTGCCGCACCTGCCGGCGGAAGGTAGCTCTGCGCTGTTGCTCCGCTGATATTCGTAAAGGTCGTATTGTCCGCCGACTGCTGCCATTGATAGGTATATGTCCCGCTACCCCCAGTTCCTGCTCCTACCGTAAACGCTACCGGGCTTGTGTTCGGCGGGATCGTCTGGCTTAACGGGCTGATCTGCCCGCTTAACAGTTGCGGATACACCGTCACGGTCAGCGTGTTGCTCGTGGCAATCGCCCCGTTACTCGTTACTACACGACGGTACGTCGTTGTCGAAGTCAGGTTCACAGGGCCGTAACCTGATCCTGTCGCCCCTGTAATATTGGTATAAGTACCGCCAGTTCCAGGCGCGCTCTGCCATTGATAGCTATAAGTACCGTTCCCGCCTGATGCCCCCGAACTGAACAGGGTCACCGCAGCATTATAATTCAACGTTGTCGCCGAGGCTGTCACCGTTCCTGCGGAGACTTGCGGGTAAACAGTTACCGTTGCCGTCGCTGTACTGGCCGATATCCCGTTACTGCTCACCTTACGCTGGTAATACACCGTAGAGATCAGTGCACCAGGCGTATAAGATACGCCCGTCGCCCCGCTGATATCCGTAAATGGCCCTCCCGCTGCTGCCGAGCTCTGCCACTGGTAAGTAAATGTTCCGTTACCCCCGCCTGCTGTCGCCGTCATCGCCGCCGGCACCGCGCCATAATTGATCGTTTGCGATGCAGGGCTGATCGTTCCCGCTGTCAGCTGAGGATTAACAGTTACCGTCACCTGATTGCTGGTCGCCGTTACGCCATTACTGGTCAACACAACCCGGTAGGATGTTGTTGCCGTCAGCGGACCGGGATTATAGCTCTGCGCCGTTGCTCCCGTGATGTTGGTAAACGTCCCCCCTGTTCCCGGTGCGCTTTGCCATTGATAAGTATAGGTGCCGTTGCCCCCGGTACCCGCCGCCGAGCTCAATGCTGCAGGACTGGTATTGTAATTGATCGTCTGCGTTCCCGTAACCGCTCCCGCCACAAGCTGCGGATAAACTGTCACTGTCGCCGTATTGCTCGTAGCACTCGCCCCGTTGCTGGTAGCAACACGACGGTATGTCGTCGTTGCCGTCAGGTTGGCGGGCGCATAGCTGCTGCCCGTCGCCCCGCTGATATCCGTATAGGTGCCACCTGTTCCCGGCGAGCTTTGCCATTGATAAGTATAAGTGCCGTTACCGCCCGTAGCGGCTGATCCGGACAGCGTAGCCGATGCATTATAATTGATCGTTGAGGGCGACGCGCTTATACTACCTGGTGACAATTGAGGATATACCGTCACTGCCGCCGCTGCCGTACTTACCGTAACGCCGTTACTGCTAACATTTCGCTGATAATACGTGGTTGACGTCAGGGCCCCCGGTGTATACGTCGCAGCTGTTGCGCCGCTGATCGCGGAGAAAGGGCCGCCTGACGCTGCTGAACTCTGCCACTGGTAGGTGTAACTGCCGTTCCCTCCGCTTGCCGTGGCCGTCATCGTGGCCGGCACCGCCCCATAATTGATCGTTTGAGAACCCGGAGAAAGGGTACCTGTCTGTAACTGCGGGTATACCGTCACCGTTACCGTATTCCCCGTAGCCGTTGCACCATTGCTCGTGGACACCAACCGGTAGTACACCGTCGACGTCAACGCCCCGGGACTGTACGTTAGTGCGGTTGCCCCGCTGATATCCGTAAATGGCCCGCCTGAATTTACTGAGCTTTGCCACTGGTAGCTATAGCTCCCGTTACCGCCCGTAGCCGCAGCCGAACTCAGGCCGGCGGGCGACGTGTTATAATTGATACTTTGAGTACCGCTTGCTGTTCCGGCCACCACCTGAGGGTAAACCGTTACTGTTAACGTATTGCTTGTCGCCGGCGCACCGTTGCTGGTCACCACCCGCCGGTAGGTCGTTGTCGCCGTCAGGTTCACCGGGCCGTAGTTCGCTCCCGTGGCCCCGGAAATGTCCGTATACGTGCCACCGCTTCCCGGTGAGCTCTGCCATTGGTAAACATAGCTCCCATTTCCGCCCCCGGGGGCCGTACCGCTCAGGCTCACCGCTGTATTATAATTAACAGTACCTGTCGCTGTACTTATACTTCCGGGGCTCACCTGTGGGTACACCGTAGTTGTATAGATCCCCGTATAAACCGTCTCTGTATTACAGCTTACGCGCAGACGGTAGCCCGTCGTCGCTGTCAGGTTTCCAGGCGTATAACTAAGTCCCGTAGCGCCGCCAATGTCCGTGAAGGTGTTATTCCCATCTGTACTTTGCTGCCACTGGTATCCGTAACTTCCGCCGCAGTTACCACCGGTTGCCGCAGCCGCACTGATCGTTCCTGGAGCACTGTTGTAGTTTATACTTGACCCTGCGGAGCTGATGTTACCTGCCGCCAGATGAGGGTAAACATTTACTACCGCCGTACTCGAATTGGCTGATTCACTGCCGCAGGTCACACGCAACTGATAATACATCGTCTGCGTCAGTACAGGTGGGCTATACGATGAGGATGTCGCCCCTGAGATAGGCGAAAACGAACTCCCGTTAAAGGAATTCAACCACTGATAACTATAGCTCCCGCCGCAATTACCGCCCGAATTGATCGTGTTCACGCTAAGCGAACCTGGTGCTGAACCGCTGAAAATAGTCTGCGTGGAGGGTAAGGCTGTACCTCCGTTCAGCGGAGGCAATACATTGACGACAGCGGTACCCGAATAGCCGTTCTGGTAGGCATTCGAAACCACGTAACGCCGGTAATATGTCGTTACCGCCGGCACCCCCGAAAAACTCAGGTTCTGGCCCGTTGCCCCGGAGATATCAGACCAGTTAGACTGGTCTGTGCTTTGCTGCCACTGATAATTATACGTTACCGGCGAACACCCCCCATATGTTGCCGCCGTGCAGCTGATCGTTCCAGGTGTCGTATTATACACCGTTTGGCTTGCATTACCGGATATCGTTCCCGGTACCAGCGCTGACGTCCCGCTGACGTTCAGCGTTGCACTCGGCCCCGAGGGACTGTAAACGTGCACGTTAACCGTACAGGAGGACGAATTCCAAACCACCGTGATCGAGGACAGGCCCGTACCGTTCTGGCTGATCGATCCCGTCGCCGTAATCGTCCCCCCGCTTATCTGCCATTGCGTTGGATAACCCGAGGTATAACTGCTGCTCACACTATACGTGTTGCTCTGACCTATCGTCGCACATGTCGGCCCTGATATCGTCATCTGGCCAGATGCCCCCACACCCGAAAAACATAAAACAATGAACAATATCATCCCGATATAACGACCCGTAACCCGGGCCATACTGCTCCTTTTCATACTCAATCTGTGATAAATTATTGGTCTCGGTTATTGCTGGTAATGATATCTGATCGCCTCGGTAATATTCAGGTCTTTATCCTTTACATTCTTCAAACGCTGGAAACTGTCATATTCAAATGTCGTTTTAAGACCTTTCGGATCCGTCAAACTGGTCATACCAGTACCCGGAATGTAAGTGAATGTTGTTACCAGAGAAGTTTTAAGTGACGGGTTCGACCGCAGGGGCGCAAGAAACGTACTGAGGGCGGCATCGGTGGGGTTACTTTGAGCAAAACTATCCAAAGCTGTTTGCCCTCCAAGGGCGCTCAATACAGTTGCATAGTCACTGTTCTCAATTTTCGCTACAGGAAATTGACGGTTATACCCCCAGATGAAAACAATAGGATTGCTGTTAACCGGCGTAACCATCTGCACATTACCGGCCGCATCATATAGTACCGTGGCCTTCGCATTATAACTACCGTCTTTGGCATAGGCCGACATACTTGCCACCGAGGGCAACTGCCCGGTAGCACTATTTGAGAACTTAAATGCCGACAGAGTCTTCAAAGGCAGTGATTCCAGCTTGAAGGCCTGATCTACCTGTCCCTTGCCACCAGTCTTATACTGCGTAACTGTGCCGGAAATAACCTGAGCCGTCGGGCCGCTATCCTGGTATGTTACCTGCTCAATCGGCAGGGATGTCAGGTGCGATGTCTTCATATCATCGATAAACATGGTACCAGACGGATAGTCGTCGGGATAATTCGTTACCGTCGTCTGAACTTTGCCATCACTCCGGGTCACCACTTCTCTCGTCAGTTCCTGATGCGTAAAATTATCGTAGTAGTAGTTCGTCATGGAATTCAGCGATTCCTTGATATTGTTCCGGTAGAAATTTTCCGTTACCGTTGTTGAATTCAGCACCAGCCAGTTCGACAGGTTACCATAGAAATATACACTATATGGATTACCGTTGTTCACTTGAAATGTTGGCATGTCGCCGGCTCCCACAAACGTGAAGGTAGTTGGGATAGGCGGACCTTTATAAAGCACCGCCGACGGAATAGAGGAAACATCTTTTAAAACATAGTCGTTTTGTACTATCTTCAATACCTGCCCTGCTGCGTTATATTCTATTTGTTTATCCAGCTTGCCATTCTTTTCATATTCCATCATGGGGGCTCCGGGAATTGCAGGATCACCAAGTGCCCAGCTTTCTTTATTCAGATAGTAATACTCGGTCTTGCCGCCCTCACCATTTTCCCCTGCCAACTCAGTAACCTTATCATAGCTGACACCGCTGTTTTTGGAATTCAATCCCGACGGATAGGCGTTACCGGATACCCGGTAAACATACATGGATGTCGGGTTACAAGCTGACTGGCCGACAATCTGGATAGCGGGGCACCGAAATCCGTAGGTAGGTGTCATCAACAATTTCCCGGAAGAAGAACCATCATCATTTGTGTACTGATACTTTTTAATCTGAGAAACGCCAATATTATCAACGGTTGTTATTCTGCTGATCCGCGCTCCGTCACCTTTTTTCTGAGTTGCCAGGACTCGTAAAGTGAAAACAAGGTTAGCTGAAACAGAATACCCCTGCGTATAATTTACCAGCATCGTGTAGTGTCCGGCAGGCAGGTTTAATAGGATATCTTTGCTGCCATGGGTACCCGTAGGGTCAGCCTGGATATCGTTGGAAAACATCGCTCCGTTTGGGCCTGATAAATAGCCATAATTATTACTAACACCCTGCAATATCTTAGTTCCGCTAATATAGGTATATTCCGTATGCAGGGAGGCCCGGGCAACATGAGTATATTGGTCAAGATCCGCATCGTTTATATCAAAGGTGACTGTTGAATTCCCAAACTGATTGAAAGGATTACTACTTACCGCATACCCAACATTTTGGTCAACTCTTGAAGTTTCACCTGGTTGAAGATGCCCGTATTCATTCATTTCGTAATCAAAGTCAGTATGTCCACCTGTCGGATATTTGATAGAAGCCAACAAACCAAGTTTATAAAAATCATGCGTAACATCAGGTTCCCGGTTAGCATCAGTACTGTTGAAAAGATAACCGCTGGGTATAATTGAAGCAGGCATTGGCAATAACCTTGAATTAATTGCCTGGTTATAGTATCCCCAATGATCGATGTCTTTTGAATATTTATCCGGAAGATCAGTTGCACTGTTGTAAGTAAACTGGTAAGGGGGCTTCGCTACTCCTGCTCCGTCTGATTCTGTTATGGCGTCGAGTCTTAACCGTAAAACACTTGTAGCCGTCTCTGTACCATTAGCGTTGTCCTTAAAATAAGTGTAACTAAAAGTATAAGTCTTCAGCGGCAGATGATCTTTATCGTATATCACCATTGTGCTCAGCTTGGCAGGGTGTTTGGTACCGTTATTCTGGAAGTCTATATCTTTACGGTCTGTTGTATTAAACTCGACGGATCCATTGTTATACGTAATGCTTTTAAGGTAAACCTCGTTATTTACCTGCCTTGCGGCACTATAATTCCGGTATACGGACAAATATTGCTCAGATGCCTGACTGTAAGGGGCCTGAAACAGGCATTGTGCCAAGTTAACATCCTGATCGTATTGTGTTTCCGAGAAACTGATCAGACTCAAGCTTTCACCGCGCTCGTAATTGAAATTGATAATATCATTGTTGGGCGAAACGATCGAAGATAAATACCAGCCTGTAGTGGTTATCGTTTGCTGGAACTCCAGACCTGTAAGTCCTGTTGTCACCGGCATCTGTGCATTGGCATTACTGTATCCATAATTGGCGGCAGACTCGCCGACTGTGAAATTGTATTTATAACCTTTCGTGTCCGTAATCGTCCAATTGCCGCTGATATATTCAACCTTTAAATTATTGCGTTCATCAAAAAATGCCTTGGAACCGTTTGCTTGCTTGCCGAGTACGAACTTTCCGGCATACGGCCCGAAATTATAATTGTAAATATCCGGCTCCATATCCGTACGGCCATTCAACACTTCATCAAATGCAGGCCGGTCACCAGGCATTGGCAGTCCATTACCTGTACTTTGCGGTAAGTCAGAAGCATAATAGTAGCCTCCGGCATCCTTGAAGTCATCATATCCCCGAACAGTGCGTGTAATTACACCGCCGGCGACGAGTGACCAATTAAGCCCCACCCAGCTTGCGTCCTGGCAAACCCTGACCCCTGATGCATCATAGTTCAACGAAATATCCAGGGAATTATCATGGGATTTGATATTGTACAGCGGCACTGAAATGTTCGGACGCCCGCTTGCATTCCCAACCGTGTAATTTCCAAAAGCGCCCAAGGCAGCTGCCGTTGGAGTAGGCGGAATAATTTTACTGGGATCATACCCCTGCGCTGCCGATCCCAAGGATAACAATAGCACGAAACTGGCTGCTATTGCGTAAAATTTAAAAGTTGAAACTACACGAAACATGCTTAGATATGGTTAGGTACTTAGATAATAAAATACAATAATTGGGGTATTAAATCAGGTTCAAAATTTAAAATACCCCGTACATGGAAAAAACAATACCCCTGACTACCGTTATAGTTGGCAAAGATTCACTCTGACAATCATAATCATGCAGATCCATTACGGGATCAAAAAACCGAACTTTTTATTTCGTTAGAAGTCGTTAAACAGGTCGATAAAATGAACTTGCAGGCATATAAAAAAGGGAGGTGAGGAACTATTTCCTTGAATTGAAGTTTTCATTTGTGATAACGGCTGGTTTGCGAATGACTTAATGTCAGCTAAAATATTATTAATATTAACAAATTCAAAGTTTTAATAAAATTATTTAATTGTATAAAAGACGACATACCAGACGGAAGAGCCCGATGTAAACATGTAAAATAGCCCCGGCTGTAAATGGCTGGATTATTTGAACTACTCTTATCTGTGTCCGGAAAATCAATAACCGGCAATATGGAAATAGTAAGCTTTGTACCTGTTTGATATGGGCAATCAAGAAAGAACAAGCTGGCTTCCTATGAAAAAACCGGCCTGATAAAATATCCCACCCTGTTTTGTCAGGAATATGCCTGAAAAATAGCCAGGCAACATATTTTACGTGCCCTTCCCGTTGGTTATACACTATAGCCTGGCGGGGTGTTATAATCAATCTTCAAAACGCTTTAGAACTTTTCATCAATCAAATTAATGGTCAGGCATATCCGACATTTTGATAACCTGTTTCACAAACTCGCAGTTTTCTTTGGCAGCGCTGAATTTCGAATCAGGGAGAATAAAACCAAGGCATTATGCCGACAATACCTTTACGACAGATTCATTGAGTTTTACCTGCGGAGCAGCGTCAAAGGACGGAAGATCATGTCCAATTTAATACCACGGATCATCAGTGAACTGGAATCGAGAGGTATTTCAGAGGTCAGCGCGGTGATCAATAACCAGAATATTGTTGCACAGAAAGTCCTGCTCAAAGCCGGCTTTGCTTACCGGAGCAAATTTGATATAAACCAGGGATTTTACCAATATCAGCAACAGCCTTCGCTCCCGGTTAACTGGCGACAGGTCGGTTAATTGGTCCAATCGCGTTCCATAAAACGTTTTTGGACAAACTTCGACTTGATTCCTCTAACATTTATAAGAGTAAATTTTAGTCCATAAAAAAAGTTGTCAATAAAATTGACAACTTGCTTAAAATAGTACTCAAACCCGATGTCCTCACGAACCAATTCATTAACGACCTGAAGCGATTTGCCGCTCTATTCGATGGTTAAGGCTGATATTACAAAATCTAACCCGTTTTTGGTCGAACCTGAAATAATTCTTTGATTTGACAATTGCTTTGGGGGACAGGCGTCAAGTTATAATAGCTGTTTAATATTATTTATCAATATATTCAATAAAATCGTATTTCAGGAAAGAATGACTAATTGTTTACGCAAATGCATCCGGCAAGCGCATTTATTCGTAGTTCTTATAAACGCACCTATGAGAAACTGGCCGTTGATACGACAATTGATCCGCCTGGAGCGCAGTTCCGTCGAGTGGAAAGCACGCAACGGCCTTAATATCCTGCGGGTATCACTCGGCCTGGTGTTTATCTGGTTCGGCGTACTCAAATTCTTTCACGGTGTCAGCCCGGCAGAAGAGATCGCCGGCCGGACCATCCTCAAACTTACTTTCGGCACGGTTAAACCGGCCGTTTCCCTGCCGGTACTGGCCATCTGGGAATGCACCATCGGGCTGGGCCTGCTGTTCCGCCGCTGGCTGACACTGACCCTCGGTCTCCTTTACCTTCAGATGATCGGCACCTTTCTGCCGCTCTGTTTTTTTCCGCAGGAAACGTTCAGCGCACTTTTTATCCCGACCCTGCTCGGCCAATACATTATAAAAAATATTGTGCTCTTATCCGGCGCTATCGTTTTAGGTGCCACCGTCAGGGGCGGCAAACTGACTGCCAAAGCCGATACCATTTGGTCCTTGACCCTGAAGTTGCGGTCGCCGCGCAAGCCGGTGTCCCAAAGTGTTTAAAATCAGGCAAACAACTTTTTCTCAGCCGTGTTATAACTAACATAAAGACCCCTGCTTTTTTATCATTAATCCGGCTTGCCAGACCCACCGATAACCATTCAGAAAAAAGGTCAAAGGTGAACTATGGCCAGACGCGAGATCAAACTCAGCGAAGAACTGCTGATCCGCGCGATACAGGAAAAAACCGACCTGGGTGCGAAAGCGCTGTATGATATGTATGCCGGCTCGCTGCTGGGTGTGATCAGCCGCATCGTTCCTGAAAGTAGCTTAGCTGAAGACATTTTGCAGGAACTGTTCCTGAAAATCTGGAACTCTTTTGACAAATATGATGCCTTAAAAGGCCGCCTCTTTACCTGGATGGTCAACCTCGCTCGGAACCTGGCCATTGACGCCCTCCGTAAAAAAGATTACCGGCAGCAGGCGCTGCACGTGAACCTTGCCGAATATGGCAACGAATTGGTGCAGGCGTCCCCGCAATTCGATCCCACCGACTTCAAACTCGTGCGCTCGGCTGTCGTTAACCTGCCGGACAAGGAACGCCAGGTACTGGAACTCATCTATTTTAAAGGCTTTAAACATACCGAGGTCGCCGAGGCCCTGCAAATGCCGCTGGGCACCGTGAAAACCCTTTGCCGCGCCGCAATAAACAAATTAAGGGAATACTACCTGTCCGACAGGCGAATAGTTGCCTGTAGCGCTTAACTTAAACTCGGTCCCGTAGTTTCTCCGGGAAAAACCAAATAAAAAGGCGGGATCTTATCCCGCCTAATAAATACCGCGTATTTAAATAATAATTTTAAGCACCCAATTCTTTTATTATCCGGCTCGTTATGGCCACATGCTCTTTAAATACCGCAAGTGACAATGTGGCCAAGTGTCTGCCCTGGTTTTCAGCTGCACCTGCCATTTTTCCTTTGCTGATGTAGTTTTGCGCGAGGTCACGTAAAAACTCGTGGTTCTCTAATTGCGCTTTGATGTAGGCTTTGTCAAATTCAGGACCTGCAGGGGTGGACTTGATCTTTTCCAATGTGGCTTTTGCTTTGGCATCCATCATCGGTACTGGTGTTCCCAGGTCTTTCAGCACACCCGTTACCGCAATAGCTTCCCCGAGTTCGAAACCCGCAAATTCTTTCGCGTTTTTGTTGGTGGCTTTATTCACCGCGATTTGGCTGGTCGCCAGAGATAATTCGGCCGGGCCGATTACGCCCATACGGAATTCTTTTTCGTTGGCTGCCATTGGATTGTCGACAACAGTTGCTGCTTCGGCATTAAAAGATGTTAGCATACCGCCCGCTACTGTCAGGCCTGCGCTCAATGCTATAGATTTTTTTAAAAAATCTCTGCGCTCAATTGTGTTGTCTTTCATGTTGATTGTATTTAAAATTTTAATTTTTGATATTTTAAGGTTCTTCCTAAAGAACTAAAAGCAATTATTCTTGACTGATCACTACAGCGTCACCCGGCTCTCCCGCACTGTAAAATTTAATATTGTTCTTTTCAAAATGTTCCGTGTAATTTTCATACTGCTGTTTTAAAAAGAAAGGTTTGGCATAGCCGTCGTGTACCGGCATCACCTCTTTCGGCTTGATCCGGTCAGCGAGCCCGGGAACCGCAAGTTCGGTAGTAAAGGGCGCCATAATTGGTAGGATCAGCAGGGGTATACCCTGATATTCATTTAATTTTTCATCGAAGGAATCTACGGGATGAAGGACAATCCGATCAATGACATAAGCCTGCATATCAGGTGCCCGACTATTCAGCAAAGGCTCATGCTTAACATTAATGACCTGCAACAGAAAATGCCCGAGCGCCATTTCACCTTCTTCGACAATTATACTTTCCAGGCCGGCTTCCTCAAGTTCCTCGGAAACCTCTGCGTTGGTATAGATGGTCGCGTGGCTTAACCCGATGATCTTGGTGAGGTTATCGGTGTCCAAATGGTCCGGATGGTTATGGGTAATGATCACCGCGTTGATATCTACAAATGGTCTACAGTCAATTTAACATGTCCCAGTTCGATCTTACTGAAAGTATTTTGAGATATATTGAGTTTGTAAGCAACATAATACTGGCTGTAATTTTTGGACTCCCGGATTGTCCGGATGCGCAATGAAACATCTTTTTCGCTGACCATGAATTTTTGCTGATCTTTAAACAAAAAACGAAAAAAACAGATCATCGGTTTTTCATGGAAACCCATAGCCCCTTTTCTCCCCAAATATCGATTTTAAAAGCGGGGGCTATAACCCCGCATCTCAATTACCGGATCCTTACATCTTCATGGTGGTATCCTTCATCATTTTCTTGTGTTTCATCTTCATCGGCTTCTCAATCGTACCATCCATGTTGACACACTGGCCGTTTTTAAGCATCATACTTTTGCCGTCCTTCATTTTGACCATGCCATCAGTCGTCACCATCGTACCATTGGACATTGTCATATCCTTATCCATCATCATGGTTTTGCCCTCTTTCATAACCATCATTTTCCCGTCTTTCATCATCACCCCATCCTTCATTTTCATGTGCGTTTGGGCCATGACACCCGCGCTGAACAACAGGGCCATTAATGCCATCAATAACTTTCTCATAATTTTTTGATTTACAGTTTTTAACACAACCGGAACCAGTAGAAAATGTTTACAAAATCACCACTCCTATACAGGATAATTTACTGCAAATCAATTATTTTAAATCTCAACTGATAGTTGAAAAAAGCGATGGCAATGCTATTGACGTGACTTGAAAGTAAACAATAGTGGTGTCGGCGTTTTATGCAATGGCACGCTTTCAGGAGAAATCAAGACCGAATAGCTTGCAATAAGAATTTGCGGAGTAAAGCGCCGCAACAAAATGTAAATGATGATAAATTCGTTCAAAGAATATATGCTCTTCGATCGTCATTTACGCCCGTGCACGGCCGATATCCTGAGGATTGCCGCTAAGTTCTCTGAGCGATCGTAAAAAAAGTTGTCAAATTTTTTGACAACTTGCCTAAAATAGTACTCAAACCCGTCATCTACACGAACCAATTTATAGATGACCTTAAAAGGTTTGTGGCTCTATTTGATGATTAAGGCCGATTTCGGAAGATCTAACCCGTTTTAAATCGAACCTTAAAACATCGTTAAATTTGATGATCAATTTTAGCAACGGAGAAAAGTTGATAATAGTTGTTTAATGTTTTTTATATAGGTTCGAGCCCATTAGGGTGCACAAGGTTTGACATTTAATGCAAAGCCGTAACCGGCGGGGAAAGATTTTTCTCCGCCGGTTTTTTTGTTTTAATAAGAATTACAAAAGTATTAAGAAGCTACCTGTCAGCTTTATTGTCTACTTATATACATTTTGAAAATACCGTGAAAACACCTGATATTAACAAAATAATTTGTTTTAACTTGTGCTATAATATAAAGAAATCTTAATATTAAAGCCATGAAGAAGACAGTTTTTATTTTGTTAGCATCAGTGAATTGTTTATTAATTTTTAAATTGAGTGCTCAACAGGCAAATAAACTTCGTAAAGTTACAGACAAATCAAAACTCGACTGTGAAAAGTGTTATTTTCAATCTATGGAGTACTCCCAAGGGTCTACAGCGACACTAAACTCCATTTGGTTATTTCAATGTAGGAATGGCGCATGGATTAGAATAAAAAAGGCTCCCAAAGGGGTTACATCTAAAGAAAACCAAGAAGTAGGTAACGATAAGCACAATAAAGACTGCAAATTTTGCGAAGTACAGAGTCTCTACTATTCAGAAGGTGCTATTTATTCATTTGGGACACAGTTAAATATCTGCAGAAATGGGAATTGGGTGCCTTATTCCAAGAAATAATTACAACATCAAAGTAATTTGTCTTGCGTTGGATTTAATTACGAACCATAGCAATAACAGCCAATTTTTTTTACTTTTTAACCTAATTTTACAATATGGGAAAATCCAAATCTAAGGTCAAACGAAAGCTTAAGACCGGGGCTATCCCGTCGCCAAGGTGGGCGCTAGCCGCAGCCACGCCTTATAAACCCGTTGGAACGACTCCAAATAATTTTTTAATTCAACTACCACCACGTTTGTACATTTGGGGTAACGATCAATACGGTGATTGTGTTACCGCTGAAGAAGCATTCGCGAAAGCTTGTAGCCATCCTGAGATTGATTTTCCTAATGAAATGGCTATAGTATGGGCATCAGATCATGGCGTTCTTAATGGTGCACAAATTAGTTATGTATTAGATCAAATGCAGGTAAGTGGATTTGTAATGGACGGTGTTATGTTTAACAATGGTGGATATAGTCCTGTTAATTGGAATGATGGGTCAATATTAAGAAACGCGGTAACTAACGGACCGGTAAAATTAGGTGTAGGTGGAAATCAAATTCTTCAAATATGCGAAAATAGTGGGCGGCGTGTATGGTTTGCAACTAACCTTAATAAAGAGGGTGCAGACAATACTCATTGTATAAGTTTATGCGGATATGGCACATTATCCTGGTTGGCAAATCAGTTTGGCGTTCCATTGCCTGCCGGCATAAACGGGCAGGCTTTAGGTTATACATTTTTTAGTTGGTGTTCATTCGGTATAATTGATGAAATATCCTTACATAATATAACGAGTGAGGCTTGGGTTAGGAATCCAACAACAGTTATAAAGAATCCAAGACGAGTTGTATTAAAAGCACTTGGTGATCAAATAGGTTCTTTTCTTTCTCATAATGGAGGAAAATTGTCGCTTATGAATGGCATAGATTATTCCAACGGATTATTTATGATGGAGAATTTACCTGATTACGGTTTGGTTTTTTCGTGTGCAAGTACTGAAATAAATGAATATCTTTCTCATGCCTATGCCAAACCTTGCCTTCAGCCGATTTATCAGGGGCATGGCGAACTTTGGAAATTTCATCAAATTAGACCCAATGAAAACATTTTCGCGTTTGAGTGTAGCGGTTCCGAAAACGGGCTATTTCTTTCGCATGCCTTAGGTCAAATAAATCTTCAAAACGGCAATCAAGGTCCTGGTGAATGGTGGGCTATAGAAGATCATTAAAAAAGTATGTTAAAAAACACATATAATTTAAATAACAAGGCTATGCCTGTATTTAATTGGTGCAGAAGTTGCCCATTAAGGTTCATCAAAATCCTTTAGCAAGTTAGCTAGAAGCCGCATATCATCTAAAAAATGGTGCGTAAGTTGCACATTTTGGCGCACCTTTAGATGCACCCAACTGTGTGCTTCTCGAACCAATTTGTGAGTGACCTCCAATTATTTAATTCATTATCAATAACATAGATCACGTCAAGCGATGTGCTTTTTATCACTCGAACCAGCCGTCCACGCGAGCCAGTTTATAGATGATCTTAAAAGTTTTGCGGCGCTTTTTCATGTTTAAGGCCGGTTTGAAATATCTTCTCAGCTTTTAATTGAACCACAGCCATTACAAGCGAACTTATAAGCATTGTAAATAGCTCGGTTTGAATCTCAATTATTCGGTATTAGAAAATTAGTTGGGTGTTTTAAAATTGATGACTTTTTGTAAAAGGTAGTGTTCAAGCCTTATTACAGCTTAGGCATAATCCGCTTTTTCAGCAATGAGTATTCGGTGAGCCTTGGTTCAATATCGGTCCAGGAATTATCTCCCATTCCTTTAACAAACGCCTTACCCTCTGCGAGAACCGTGCCGTGCTTTAATACCAACTCACTATATCGCTTTGCAAAAGGAATTACTTTCTCTTCCATATATTGATCAAAATAATCTTTATGAACTAAGTCAATCGCAGACAATTTGGATCGCTGACTCCAGTCCTTATGCTCGATCGAATCATGCCGATAGACTCTTACGCAAGGCAGCAGTTTGGATATATGCCCAGTTTCTGTGACAGTCACACCAATCATTGGTGCATCAAGTACACCTATCGCCAAGCAAAGGTGCGCATCGAAATAATGTGCCGTTTTTGGCGGAACTTCGGACGCGTCAAAATGTTTCAGCGCCTTCAATAAAGGCAAAACGAGATTATTATATCCGTCTGTACCTGATAAAATAACATCAGGTCCTTTCCGGACACATTTGGAAAATGTAAAACAAGTAGGCACATCACCGTTTAAAAATTCCTGTTCTTGCAATTGAAGTGCGTGAATTACACTAAAGTGCCAACTCGAAGGGTCGTAATCACTGACCACCTTAAGGTTTTTTGAGAACAGACCAGCTACTAAAGGAAAATCGTTTGTAAAAATCTTGTCTGGTGTTAGAAAAAAAATATAAGGCAAATCGGACTGCTTGCATTCAATCAATAAATTTAACTCTGGTCTAACCCTCGGTTGATTGTCATTATCAAAAGTATACAATCTTGCAGAAGCCAAAATATCCATTGTCCTAATCTCATGACTATCACTGTCAATGTAACTCCATTCGTCTTGGCAATGAAAACGTTTTCTCAATTTTTCGCCTATGATCAATTGTAGCGGATATCCAGACTTTGTAATCGCCTTGTCTATGTCTGCTTCTGCCAAGCCATTCGGCAAAATATTGGTCGGTGGGTTTTCTTTGGAAAAGTTCATAAGGCTTCAGTATTCTGTCAACGTAAAATACAAAAAACTCGATAATTTCACTCATCACGTTTACGATTTAATCGTTAGCAGGCATTTGCCTTAGTAGAATAAATACAATGGTCGATCCTTTTTGAGTCGGCCATTGACATTTTAAGGGGTATATTGTAATTCCTTTTTCCTTTGCAGGTTTAATTTACCTGAATATTAATCACCGGTTAAAAATCTATCCTGATATTGTCTGCGTATATATCTATATCACTACTATTATCTTTTACCTATAAAACAACATATCATGGGATTAGGCGCACCAGAGATCATCTTAATTTTAGCCGCAGTATTGTTACTGTTCGGCGGAAAGAAAATACCGGAAATGATGAAAGGCCTGGGTAAAGGCATAAAGGACTTTAAGGACGCACAAAACAATGAGCCAATTATAAAAACATCGGAAACTGCAACTGATACAAAACCCTGATGGCAATACGCAGGAAAAAAATATTTCCAGAAGATAAACTGATCAGCCTGATACGGGAGCGGCACCCACTGGGTGCCGAGGCATTGTATGATATGTACAGTTCTTCACTTTACGGTTTAATCGTTCGCATTGTGCCAGAGACGGCAATAAGTGAAGATATTCTACAGGAAACTTTTATCCGGGTATGGTCAGCTTTTGAGGGCTATGATGCTTCTAAAGGCCGAATATATACATGGATGGTCAATATCGCCAGAAACCTGGCGATTGACAGGGTTCGGTCTCGTACTTATCGCAACAGTTTGCTTAATCACGAGCTGGATGGTTACGAGGAATTCTTTATACAGCCCGAAAGCGCCTCCGAAAAGGCAGATATGGCCTTCATCAAAAAGATTGCCACCACCCTGCCCAATACAGAACGGGAAATTGTCGATCTTATATATTACAAGGGTTACACGCATGCAGAAGTAGCTGAACAATTGAAGATACCCCTTGGAACAGCTAAAACCCGACTTCTCAGAGCAATTAAAAGATTGCGGACGATACTTCATGTTCAATCACTTCCCCTCGCATCCTGAATTTCCGTTATTGAGATGCTAATATGCAGAACGGATCCTGGTAAAACAACAATTCAGTTGGCGAAACGTCTAATACCCTGGCGATCTGCAGGAAGCGATCTACCGTCAATTTAACATGTCCCAGTTCGATCTTGCTGAAGGTATTTTGAGATATATTGAGTTTGTAAGCCACATAATACTGGCTGTAATTTTTGGACTCCCGGATAGTCCGAATGCGCAGTGCAACATCTTTTTCGCTGACCATGAATTTTTGCTGATCTTTATATAAAAAACGAAAAAAACAGATCATCGGTTTTTCATGGAAACCCATAGCCCCTTTTCTCCCCAAATATCGATTTTAAAAGCGGGGGCTATAACCCCGCATCTCAATTACCGGATCCCTACATCTTCATGGTGGTATCCTTCACCATTTTCTTGTGTTTCATCTTCATCGGCTTCTCAATCGTACCATCCATGTTGACACACTGGCCGTTTTTCAGCATCATACTTTTGCCATCCTTCATTTTGACCATGCCATCAGTCATCACCATCGTACCATTGGACATTGTCATATCCTTATCCATCATCATGGTTTTGCCCTCTTTCATAACCATCATTTTCCCATCTTTCATCATCACCCCATCCTTCATTTTCATGTGCGTTTGGGCCATGACACCCGCGCTGAACAACAGGGCCATTAATGCCATCAGTAACTTTCTCATAATTTTTTGATTTACAGTTTTTAACTCAACCGGAACCTGTAGAAAATGTTTACAAGATCGCTACTCCTATACAGGATAATTTACTGCAAATCAATTATTTTAAATTATAACTGATAGTTTAAAAAAGTGATAAAAAATGCGATCATGCGTAACTTGAAAGTAAATAATATCGGTGTCTGCGTTTTATGCAATGGCACGCTTTCTGGAGAAATCAAGACTGACAGCTTGCAATAAGAATTTGCGGAGTAAAGCGCCGCAACAAAATGTAAATGATGATAAATTCGTTCAAAGAATATTTGCTCTTCGATCATCATTTACGCCCGTGCATGGCCGATATTCTGAGGATTGCCGCTAAGTTCTCTGAGCGATCGTAAAAAAAGTTGTCAATTTTTTTGACAACTTGCCTAAAATAGTACTAAAACCCGACGTCCACACGAACCGGTTTTTAGATGACCTTAACCGTTTGGCCTCTCTATTTGATGATTGAGCCTATTCGAAATATCTAACCCGTTTTTAATTGAACCAGAAAAATTATTTCATTTGACCCGAAAGTTGATAAGCGTGAATAAAGAAGATTTTTGTTTATTATTTCAGGTCGAGCCCATTAGAGTGCATCTGAAGGTGCATCCTAATGGGCTCGACCCAATTTATTAAGAAACTCTATTTATTCTCTTCACTGTCGGGTAACAGCTTGATTTAAAACTTCGGTCACGAAGCGTGATCTGTGTGTTGCAGATAAGAAAATTCAGGTTTGCGCCCCCGCCAACTTTACTTCCTGCATTATTAACGTTATTGTAAATATAATATTAAGTTCAGCTATAAATAAGGCCACTTCAGCACGAATATGGTTCAAGGTGATAGTTTCATTAGTGGAGATATTCGCGGCTGATCAT
The DNA here is from genome assembly GCF_003675385.1 of Mucilaginibacter kameinonensis. Classification (GTDB taxonomy): domain Bacteria; phylum Bacteroidota; class Bacteroidia; order Sphingobacteriales; family Sphingobacteriaceae; genus Mucilaginibacter; species Mucilaginibacter kameinonensis. The sequence goes on from NZ_RCWZ01000003.1 coordinate 246,186, forward strand.
TTCGTAAAGTTCTTTGCAGTCTTTCGCCATATCGATATTTTGTTTAAGCAGTAAAGTGAGTTCCTTTGTTGGCATAGCCAGAGCGATATCGTGTAGGCAGGTAAAACAGGAAATCTCGATACTTTCAAGCGTATTTAAATGATATAACATCATCAGGTCAGATTCAAATCCTGAGAGGTCTGCTGCTTTGTTCACAACGTATGCTTCCATGATCAGTCCCCGAATACCAGTAATGGTTGAGCGTTTATATTTTTCACCAATAATATCATAGATTACCAACAACCTTAATAACTGTATTTTGATATCATCAACATTCTCAAGAATAGCATTCTTAAGGTCCTTGAAAGACGCGCCTTCAGCCATGGTTGGCAGATTAGTGACAAGATAGGTTTTCACCATGAAAATATTATCCAGCTGCATCAGAAATACCTTTTTCAGGGATTTATTGTCGAGCTTAAGATGGCCGTTGAAGAGCCTCATTTTTGATTTTGCTAAATTCATGATCGTATTTAAGTTTAGAGGCAGGAATTCGCCACCCTCCTGTCGCTTTACCGTCTGAGTTCTTCAAATAGTTCAATAACCTTCTTTTGAAGGTCGTTCAGCTCAATTTCCCTTTGCAACAATTTCAGATTGGCCGCTTGGAGCTCAGCAGCGTTTGAGCTCTCCTCATCATCATTAAAAGTTAAAAGCTGAATTACCGAAAGACTAAAAACAGCTGCCAACTGTTCCAGTCTCGACAAATTAATATCGGTAATTCCAGTTTCAATTTTGGAAAATGCAGGAATCGAAATATTTAGTCTTATAGCCACATCCTCCTGGCTCCAGCCCTGTTGATGGCGTAAAAGCCGGATGTTTTGTTTAAGGTTTCGCATAGATAAGACAATCTGCTTAATTTTAAGTACTTGTAAACATACCTTTTAAAAATGGTATTAAATATTATTAAAAACCTTTCAGCGTAAGCAAAATAGATAGCAAATAATCATTGACGACTGCGAAAATATTCCGAAATAACCAAAGCTTAAACTGTAAAAAGAATTGCATGATCCGCGTGATACACCTTTTATCTAAATATCGTGCGAATCCATTATCTCGTAACAAAGAAAGGTTCCTTGTTAGCTGTACTTTTTATAAACAAATCAGATGAGCAACGACCAGAATGCTATTTCAATAAAACATACTAAACCAATTAGGTGTCCCAGTATTTAGGCTGCAAGACGACGTTCCTGAAGTAATTTAATTAAAGGTCGGAGAAAATCAGGATCAAACGCCTCTTGTGGAGCATGCATATGTTCCTTCGTGTTAACAAAACAATCGATTGGATTTCTGGTGCCGGATTGTAGAAGTGCATCGGCGTTAGTAAGATAGGTAAGAAAGGCAGGTACATATAAAACACCACCATCTTCTTTCCGGCGTACCAGGCTAAACATTTCCTCCAGGAAGCTTACCAGTGCCCCGCAGCTCGTAAATAAATCCCCGTATGTTAAATGATCGTATAGTTCCCGTGTTTTTTGTAGCCGGATTTCCAGCAGGCAAACTGCATTCCTAATTTCGGATTGAATTTCTGGTGAGCTTTCTATGCAACTCAGCTCATCTAACCTTTCTGAGAGATGCGCATGAATACAATATTCCTGTATCTGCGAATTCGTTAGATCTGGTTGTTCAGCGTTATTTTTCATGGGGATTTTGATTACTGTCCATGGATAGTCGTCAGGACATTGCAGGATCGGCAATGTATGGAAATTAATGCGGCATGAGAATTAAAATCAACTAAATTCTTGTTTTATAGAGAATTACCCAAAATACCCCTTGTTCATTTCATTCATTTTATATTTACTCTGTTACAGAATAAAAAAAATTCAATCTTTAAAACATAAACGTGATAGATCAGATTATACAATATATTCCAAATGCTATTGCGAATTTAAAACTACCCATTTTATAATATGTACTTATCGGCAGCTTTTCAATACTGCCGGGCACACTTACATATTGCAGCCGGTCATTCAGTCGTTTCGTTAACAGTGCCCAATAGATATACCTATGTCTGCAATTGTAACCACCTTTCACCTGGAAATCATTAAAAACCTGTGCCTTGAAAAGGCAGGTATAAAATCGATAAAGCCTTCTGACTGCCGGATAATATCTTTTCTGATTATGAAAGATACCAGCCTTAATATAAGTGAAACAACCTTGAAGCGTTTGTTCGGCCTGGCTATCAGCAAATTCAGTCCTTCTCTTTTTACAGTCAGTGCATTGGCTGTTTACTGCGGATTCGAAGGATGGGACAGTTTTTGTCGTGTTTACCCCATAAAAAAAATTCCTGATGCAGGCCTTCCCATGGGTTGGTACCATCTGCAGTTCCGCGCACGCGAGGCCAGCGATTTTACATTACAGGCATTGAAGAACAAATCGGGTATTCCCTACCGTCAAACTATAGCACGGGAATTCATGGATGATTATTTTCGCGCGTTTGACGAATCCGGCCTGACGGGCTCGGTCATCACAGGTCCTGCAGGTTATGGCAAGACCATTGCACTTTGTCATTGGCTGGATGAGCAATCTGAAAGCAGTAACGATGTTGTACTTTTTTACAGCAGCATTGCTTTAATGAGCGTTTTGCATGGTGGTAAAAGCATAGACGACTGGATGGCCTTTTTGCTCGGTTTTCATACCGAGGCGGTCTTCAACGAAATGATCGATGGAAGGGAAAATGGTAAATTCTACCTTGTGTTGGATGGGATGGACGACCATATGTTTAAAAAAGAACAATTCCACCTTTTATTAAATCAGTTGTCGCACCTCCATGCCTTTTACCGGCAATTCGAGTGGTTTAAGCTGGTGCTGACTATGCGTTCCACAACCTGGATTAATTATAAGCATGAACTGGAATCGGGCGAAAACAAATGGTTTACTGCCTTTCGCGACCACGAAGAGTGCATCAACATGCCGCTGTTTTCTTACAGGGAAATTCAATTATTACGTGATCGTATCAGCGCGCGATCAGCGAAGAAGTTAAGCCTGGAGCAGGCCGAAAGCTTTTGTCACCCGCTTTACTTTCAATATTATTGCCAGATGGAGAAAGGAGCCTTTCCGGTATCCGGGGCTGAAAGGATTTTATCTTACGAGCTGAGTTCATTATTTATGCTCAATAAGGTATACGTTGGCTATTACGCGGCGGAAAAAGTATCGCTCCTGCAGCAATTGGCGGATATGTTAGATTTCGGGGATGAACATTACCAGGTGGAAAAACTAAAAGTAATGAACATCCTGAATAAGTATGACCAGGCATTTCGTGAATTGTTAAGTGCAGGCGTGCTGCGCAGCTCAATATCAGCACCGGCCACAAGTTTGCCCACCACATCCGGTTCGGAAACCCTGATTTTGTGTTTCATACGATTGCCCGCAGTATGTTAAACGATAACGGCGACCGGTTTGACGCAAAGCTGGTTGACCTTATCAATACCCGTTTTGGCAAACATAAAGCAAAGATTCCGGTGTTAAAATGGTGTTTGATGCATGCACTGAAAACCGGCCAGCGTACTGGTTTCCAGTATCTCTCCGGAGCCGATCTTAACCTAAACGAGAAATCAGACCTGATTTTGTTTTTAGGCGACCTGCTGGAGAAGGTTAGCGTTTCGATGAAAAAGGAAGAATCTTTCTGGCAATTCTTCAACGAGGACGCTGGCGACAGATTGTTCGACTTTTTCTTCGGACTGGAACTGATCAACGAGGATTACAAAACAACGTTAAATACACTACTTAAATTTGAGTTGAACAGTTACAAGAAAATCATTGTTTACACGACGCTGGGTATTATCGCTGTTATCAATCTCAATATGAAGGAACTGGAGAAACAGATTATCAGGCTTAAGAATATGGAAAGCTATAATTCTGCAGGCTTTTCATTCAACCCGTTAAATTGCCTTGAGCTGATTTTTAACTACCTGAAACATGGCACGATCCGGTCAGACCTTATGCGGGGGTTGGCGAAAAATGCTTTTTTGCTGCAAGTGCCAACTCAGCATGGAAATGCGGCATCCGACCTGGTTTTTTTGTTGGGAATTTATACCTTTTGCGGGTTTCTTCCCGGAATCCGCAGTAAGGGGCTATTACGAAAACTGAGCCTCTTATCTTCTGCCGACAAGGTTCAAAATACTTTGTCTGTGTTTGATTTTTTCAAGCGGATGATTACGGCAGATATACATTTCAGAAATGGAGAGCATGCTGCCGTAAGCGCGATATTTACGAAAGTTCATACTTCTTATGGATTACAGCATGACCTGTTAACACCATATATGGAAACTTTATTGTTAAGTCTCAAAATTAAAATGATGTTAACATCAGGTACGAGCGATCTTATCCCGTTCGAAATTAAAGGAATACACGCCGTCACCGAGGTATCCGGAAGCAAATTAACTAAATTGTATCTTGATTCCCTTCTGATCAGGCATGAGCAATTGATGTCAAGGCATCCTGATCTTAAAAGAGAGCTTGCTTACGACATCATGAAAGTTATCAGCAAACAGGAGTTAAACCAAAACTTGATATTTTTCGAGCAAGATCTTTCCCGCTGGCAAGTTTTGAATACAACAGGGATCAACTCCATTACATGGGTTTCGGCGAAGACATCGTCAAGGTTTTAAATACCAAAATGGAACAGAACCTGACGGAGTTTACACTCGACCATACACGCAAGTTCGGAAAAGATGAACTGCATTCGGTGCTGTATTTTTCGAAAGGGGATGATGCCGCTAAAGACCTTACCTTTTTTAACCGTTTTACTTCGACGCTGAAGAAAGAGGGCATGGAAGACCTGTCACAGACTTTCTTTATCGGGCCCAAATTTAACTACACGCTCCAGGAACGCTACAACATGATGGACGGTCGTGCGGTTTACCGGGAACAACCAGTTTTGGAAAAGAAAGAAATCGATGGTAAATTGAAAATGGTGCCGACCGGTGAAACCTACTGGGCCTGGCGGGCGCTTAACTTCAAGGAAGCGGATCAGCACGGGAACTTTCTACCAAAAATGATCCGCTGGCATGACCAGGGGAAGGTATTGGAAAAATTCCCGATTGTCGGTGCAGAAGAGAAATACATGCAGGAGCGTTTATTGGCGCAATTGCAAAAAGGCAACCAGGTCGAAGTTAACGTATTGCAGGACGGGCTGGAGACAAAAGCTAAAATGGTCGCGAATGCGCCGATGATGCGCATCGACTTTTATGATGAGAACGGCCAAAAGCTGGATATTAAACCGGTGAACAGGCAGGCCTTTGAGCAAAGCCAGAAATCTGATTCATCACCGCAGGAAGTTCAACGGGCAGCTATGGCTAAAGTAGCACAAGCCAAAGAGGGCACTCCGGCTGCGGACCAGGCAATACCGGCTGCTCAGCAAGCGGCGGCTGAACAAAAACACGAACCTGCTCCGCAGCGCAAGCAAGCTGTTAAGATCTGAGTATGGAGTTGTACAGGCCTTTATGGGTATTCTTTGAACGGGTCGGCAACGATCCCCGGATCTGTATTGCCCATATCGGCCTTTTTGCTACGCTCCTGCAGTTGTGGCAAAGCGCTGGCTTTCCGGATCATATCGAGGCTTATAGTTACGAGGTGATGGAGGTGGCCCGGATTTCGTCGCGGGCTACCTATCATCGCTGTATCCGTGACCTGCATGAGTTTGGTTATTTACAGTATTTCCCCTCTTTCAATAAGAAGAGGCGCAGTAAAATCATTCTTGTTCCCCGGGATCTGCCTGTTTGCAAAAGATAAACATTAACTGCAGGAAATTAAAAAATCATAATGCCAGAATATACACCAATACGAGAACCATGGAACATCAAATTATAAACATCGCAAAGATTTCAGGTAGTATGAGTTATCGTAACCATATCGTGTATCTATTTGACGCCGGATATACTTTATCAATACCATCATTCAAAAGAAATTGATGCAACAAGATCAAATATTACCTAGACCATGAATGTAGAGATTATTACCAAAGAAGATCTGCAGGCTTTCAGGCTGCAATTACTTCATGATATCAATGCTTTGTTAAACACAAAAAAAGATATACAAAAAGAATGGCTCAAAGGTGCTGAAGTCAGGCAACTGTTAAAAGTATCACCCGGCACATTGCAAAATCTCCGGACGGGAGGCAGACTATCTTACTCCAAGGTTGGGGGAACTTATTATTATCGTCATCAGGACATCATTAAATTATTGGAAAACAGCAGGGAGGCATTTCGTTAATATGTCTGCTACTCAACATTTATCCCGTTTATTTCACTGCTTCAGCGAAGACACCCGGATTACAGTCTGGCACCTGAGTCTCTATATGGCGATATACTTTTTATGGCAGTCCACCGGTATGAAAAAATCTATAAACATTTCCCGAAGGAAACTTATGAAGTTATCCCGTATTCAAAGTAATATCACTTATCACAAATGCATTAGCCAGCTTCAGGACTATGGCTATATCAGGTACACACCATCTTACCACCCGCTCCTCGGTAGCCGTGTGGAACTGTTGCTCGTTCCATAACCATCAATTGTCCGCTGACTCAACCTGTTAAACTTTTTTCACCATCATATGGCCGTGAGGGTTAGTCCATTCGCCGTTATTTTGTTGGTAACGTTTTAAAACTTTGATCCGCATTCGTTTGCACTGATAAACCTGTTACTTCCCATTGTTTAAAGATATTTTTGCAGTCAAGCCCAGAGAAAGATAAATACTTAAAAATAACGATATATCAGGGAAACCAGCATCTTGGTGCGGCAACGGAACTGAATAAATTGAACGTTAACAATATGATCAATTACATTAAATTTGAGTAGTATTGATCCCGACCAGCGGTGAAGTTTAATCCACAGAAATTCAAGCCTGTTCTCCATTTTAGGAATATAGTAAATGATAGATCACCTTTTTCTTAAATACCTTCTTACCCAACCCGTACATTGTGCACATTTTAATCTTGTGTTTGAAAACATTCGCGGGCTATCCGGGAATGTGCTTTTTAAAAGCAAGATGGGCCCAGCGGCGTTCAAAGGTAAATTCGTTATTCATCATGAACCGTTTTCTAACAAAGCTGTCATTACAATCGCTTTGGCAGGCGCAGTATTTAAATCGGCAAACAAAAACAATATCATACCAGAGAGTTTGTTTGTTGCCGAGACAGAAACTTTTCAGGAAAAATTGGACAGCATCGACGCCATTGAAAGCAAAAATCCCGTGCCCTAATTGTCGCGCAAGGTGTCCAGGGGGCCTTGGCAAATTTTATTGTTCCCATGAATGGGCTTCATGAATCAGCTTGTCCAAGGAACAAATCTCTGAAAGTTAATGGCCGGACAGTTTCCGCAAATTTTTGATAGCTTAAAAATTGGACACACGGGGTCGCTTGTCAACGCGACTCCTTGCGTGTTGGAACAACGAACAGTGTTACTGAATTTTAATTTTCAATATTAAAACGAGCTGCTACAATTGTCAATGTGTGATAAAAGGCTGGTTGCTCTCTTCCGGAAGGCGTTAGTCATGCCTTCGGAAGATCTAAGTACAATCATTCGCTTATTATTTTTAACGCTGACGCTAAAACCGCACCGCAGCCTTTGCATCATTGGAGGCATCATTCCTTTTACGACAATATTGCGTATCATTAATTTGATTTCAAGACTTTGACAGCGCTCGCCCCTTTCAATCCTTGCTCTATTTCGAAAGTAACGTTATCGTTTTCTTTGATCGCAAACGCGGCCGCATTAATGTGAACAAAAACGCTTTCATGGGTCTGCGCATCTTTGATAAATCCGAATCCCTTAGATTCATTGAAGAAGGTGACCGTACCTTTTCTTACAGGCTCGCTCTCTACCTCTTCCTGTTTGAGCGTAGAGATCTGGATGTCCTGTGCAATTACTCTTTTTTGGTTACCACGCTCCTGGGGTACAGAGGTAATGTTACCGCTTGCATCTACGTAGGCCATCATATCTTCCAAGCCCTGGCCTTTTACTGCGTTCGTTTTACGGACTTCAGATCGTTCTTTTTTGTCCTGTTGCTTTTTGAACTTTTTCTTCTCACGCTCTTTTTTATTAAAAGTTTCGGTTGACTTACCCATATTTTCTATTAGTGTAACAAAAAAAGCATCCTCCGGATTGGAGGATGCTTTCACAATGATGATATAGTGTATTAAGCTATTTTAACATTTACTGCGTTTGGTCCTTTACGACCTTCTTCCACGTCATAACTAACAGCGCTATTCTCGCGAATGTTGTCAATCAGACCTGTTGAATGAACGAAGATCTCGCTGCCACCATTGCTTGGTGTGATAAATCCGAAACCTTTTGTTTCATTAAAAAATTTTACTGTTCCTTGTTGCATTATATTGATTATTAATAAGTCCACAAGGTAGATAAAAACATTGACATATTTTCGATTTTGTAAAAATATTTAACAATTATTTAATTGAGAAAAGAAAAAATGGCAATATGAGAAACATAATGTAAGGTATATGGTTGCTTATTTATACATCCTTACTAAAATTGAAAGCTATTCACGTATTAGCTTTAACATCCCAAATCAGATTAATCCGTTCAGCATCCTGAGATATTGTTGTTCATTCTTGATGTTAAGGGTAATTCATCAATTACAGATTGTTCGGTAATCATTATATTGTAATGTGCGATAATTTAATATTTGATATCGCTGAGGGGTAAAGTGATGTATGACTTTAAATTAAATATGATAATGCTGAGAATATTTACCATCTGTTTTTGCCTGTTTCCTGCAATTACATTCGCGCAGGATGCATCCAATACAATCCCTAAACAAAGCGCTGTTAAAGATACTTCCAGGCAAACAGACCTGATTGACATTGCTAAGGACATGTTTAATATAGCGCCACAGAAACCAAGAGTACAGCGGGAAAAGAAAATATATTTTTCGATCCTTCCCATTCCGGGTTCTGTGCCGGGCGGAGCCGGCCGGGCCTTGATCACCAGTACCACCGCGGGCACTTACCTCGGCCCTCAAAGCACGACCAATCTTTCCAGCGCGACTTTTGCACCCTATTGGAATTTGCACAGTAGGTTTGGCTTACCACTCCGTTCTAGTATCTGGCTTAAGGATAATAGCTGGAATATACAAGGGGATATGCGGTTCCTGAGATATCCGCAATATACCTGGGGTTTGGGCAGCAGAAATGACTACAGCGAAAAAACACTAATCAATTACAATTACGTTCGTTTTTATCAGAGCGCACTTAAGCGAATTACCCCCTATTTCTTTGCGGGAGGAGGTTACAATATAGATTATCGCAGCGGCATTAAAAGTGATGATCCGGCGATTGACTTAAAGCAATTCACCGGCTATAATTTCGGTACCGGCGGCAGCTCGGTTTCCTCCGGAATCAATCTGGCCTTGTTATACGACACCCGGAACAATTCCATCAATCCATTGCCAGGGTCCTATTTTAATCTTGTATACCGTATTAACCCTGCCTTTATGGGTAGCAATGATAGCTGGCATTCCTTGTATTTGGATTACCGGAAATATGTCCCGCTCAACCCCGCTAATAAAAACCAACAAAACACGTTGGCATTTTGGTCTTACTTCTGGACAGTGCTGGGTGGCAACACGCCCTATCTTGATTTGCCGAGCATCGGATGGGATCCATATAACCGGTCCGGTGAAGGCATTGATCAGAACCGCTACAGGGGCAAATCGCTGTTCTATTTTGAAAGTGAATATCGCCGGGATATTACCGCCAACGGCCTCTTAGGCTTTGTTGCGTTCGCCAATGTAAATACGGTTAGTGGTTCAGGCACTTTCTTAAAATCATGGCACCCGGCTGCAGGAACAGGATTAAGGGTAAAATTCAATAAAGGCTCTAATACCAATATCGGTATTGATTATGCTTTCAGTAGAGGCTACAGCGCGGTAATATTGAATATCGGCGAATCATTTTAACAATTTCATCTATTGTCTTCCTTCTTAAATTTGTTTTATAAACTTACTGTGCTGACTTTAAATGGATGAATTTGTGATCCCCGGTTATAAAGTTGCCAAGACGGATTCCTAGTGGCAAGGTACAGTGACAAATCGGAGATAAACGGTAAAACCCTGTAACTACACTATGTTTGTTGAAGTCATTAGATACCGATCAATTCTGGAGAATGATTTACTTAAACCTGTAAAATCAGTTCCCGCCTATTTTCTAACCTTTTTTTAGAACTATCTGTTCGGGATATTAAGTAATTTATGACAAAAATCATGCAGATTAATGGTCCCTAATACTGTACGTGATCGGCGATCGTCCCGGCATTCTTTTTAACCTGCATCCTATCTTCTCATTTATGATGTGCAGAAGTGAGCAAAATAACCAAAGATTTGAGGGATAAGCAGGAAGTAGTAAATAAGATAATCATACCGACAATTTAGGGTATGCGAAGCATTTGGTTGTCGAAAATAATACAGTCAAGACTATTTGGCTGCCAAACTTTTGTCAGCCAAAACGAGTATCGCAAAGCTGAACTAACGCTACAGCACTTATCTCTTGACCCCTTATTCATAAAATGAGATTCGAGCAATATTGCTTTTGATATTGCAAACATTTTGACACGAGAATCCTTTTTAGATTAATTTATGGGAAGAATTTTCTATATACTCTTATTTTCTTGCTTGACCTTCAACGTGTTTGCTCAGGAAAACTCTTCCGATACTTTACGGAAAGTCAATATTGCGGATACCCTTAAGAAAGATGTTTTAACAGCACCGGACACAGTAAAGCATCTGCACAGTAAATCTATAACTTTAATCCCACCTGCGGTATTGATTGCTTATGGTGCAAGTTCATTTGCGTTACATCCATTGCGGCGATTTGATCGTTACATATACAAGGAAGCAGGAGAGCATAATTTTGCAACGAGGAGCCATATTGAGAATTACCTGCAATATGCTCCCCCGGTCTTAGTATACGGGCTAAATTTTGCTGGAATTCATGGCAAGAACACTTTTATCGATCGCACTTTGGTTTACGTCATGGCACAAGGTATGTTAAACATCAGCACCTTTACATTGAAAAAATTAACGCATAGGTTACGGCCAGATAATAGTGATTATAACTCATTTCCCTCCGGCCATACCGGTAATGCCTTTGCCGGGGCCGAATTTATGTCGCAGGAACTGGGTGATAATTCAGCTGCCTATAGTGTTATTGGATATGCATTCGCGACCACCACAGGGGTATTCAGGATTTATCATAAAGATCATTGGTTTAGTGACGTGATAGCAGGGGCAGGCTTTGGCATCTTATCTACAAAAGCAGCATACTTGTTATATCCTTATATCCGAAACAATCTTTTCAAAGCAGGTCGTGAAAAGGAGAAAAACAGAAGTCTTCCTAAAGAATTTCAAAAAAAGAAAAATCAGGGCAGCAGTTCTATATTATTACCATCACTCAACAATGGAACGTTAGGCCTGCATTTCGCCATGTCTTTGTAGCTGAAGAAGATGACAACCCAAGAATGTTTCAGTAAGCTTTCAACATGTTTTCTTAACTATTAAACGAATCTTCCCGGCATTTTAATATTTGATACGGACTTTGAAAACTCCCATCTATTCAATGATATGCTATTATGGAGGATACGTATTCTATAATGGTACTTCTAAATATATTTACAATTTTTCTCCTGAAAGGAGATTTGTCAAAATAAATCGGCAAAGAATTCCTTTATATCGATATCAAGTACATTAAGCAGCGCTAACATATCTTCTAAAAGAAAGTCTGATAACCCTTCCTCTATAGCGATAACCGCTTCAATCGGAATCCCGGTTCGTTCAGCAACCTGCGCTCTCGTAAGCGTGCGATATGCCCGCTCAAGTGCAAATTTACGCCCGGATTTGATTCTTAGCTCGCGCGCTCTGGCTTCTTCATCCATAAGGTAAAAGGTTTTGGATAAAGATACGGTGATCGGGCATACTACAACGAATGGTTGTAGAAAATAATGATCACATTGTGAAAGTAGGAATCTTTTAATTCAGGTTAAACCTTAAGCCGGGCATTCACCCCGGCTTAAGGTTTAATTTACTGAATGAAGATTAGGCATAATGGCAATGCCGTAAACCATCAGTAATACATCCTAAATTATAAAAAGGTTTTTTTATCTGTTAAAAAAAGTGCCTCAGCTTTTATAAGACCAACGACACTATAGAAGGCCGGAAATTCCGGCCTTCTATAACCTATTTTGTATTTGTTAAAAGTTGTCTTCACAACGGATCGATAACTTTGTGGGTAACGCTTTTATTTGATGAAATTTTAGCGAAATGTGTCTTATTGCCAAACTTCTTCCAGCAGTCGTAATGCAAGAATATTACTGGCATCAAGCCAATCCTGTAGTCGTTTATCGGTACATACCCAATTAGTACGCTCCGCATTACGGACGAATATAAAATAGCGTGTTTCGTCTGGCAGGTTTTTAATAATGATTTTACCCGCTCTTGTGCTGACTGTTGCATGTATTACTGTATTACTGATCTTCATACTTGGCAAGAATATGAAGTTTAAGCCGTAGCGTGCAATTTTGGGGCCTATTTTACCCCTGTCAGTAATGATACAAATCGAAAGCAAAGTGCGAATATTTTACTCATCGATGGAAGCTTATTACACACTTAAAACATTTAGAAATCAATTAATTATTTATTCATGGGCTTTTTGAACACCAGCCTAATGCCGTTTTGCCAGTATTTAGCTAAAGTGATGATGCTCAAAAAGTGAATTATATGAACCAATATTTTGAACTTGTGGTTATTCATAACCGGATTTTTTACACTTGGTTTTACGCATTGCGTCAGTAAAGGTTACAATCGCTCCAAATATGTGACGGAAATATCGGTGGACCACTTTGAAGTATTTGGCGGACAATGCTCTAAAGGCGATCAACAGTATTAACCAGCCCTTGTCTTTCTCAATTTACCCATCGGCTGATACTGAGTTTTAGTAATCTAAAGTGGAGTGTTTGCTCTTACTTTAGGTCGGGTCTTATACCCTAATATCCCCAGCAGCATGGTTTTAGAATGTGTTAATTTCAGGGGTTCTTTTAAAAAGGGGCTGTCGTGAAGGTAAAGCTGACCAACCGAAAGGTAATTAGCTGCGGGGCAATAGGTGTTAATTTTATTTAACATCTCGGCAGTAGGCGGGGTTTGTTTTTCTATGATGCTATCTTTGGTAATATTTATGTTTTATGATTCTAAAAGTTGTTTTTGAACGAGCATTTTGCTTACGATCTGTGCTGATCAAAAATCCGCAGCGCGTACCGAAAAAATTACTGCTTAGTGCTAATTCTCATGAAAATCCCCTCCGCGATCTTCCCAGTATCAGCTGATTGCTTAAATGAAGATCGCCAAATAATAATGTTAACGCAACGGACTTATTTCAAAGTCCGTTCCATCCGTATACTGACCAAGTTTCAGTCAATGCCACTTTAACCTCAAATCAAGAGATGCCAGATCATCGCGGATCAGCGCATCGATAAGTTCCGCCACACTTCGCCATGACAATGTTCCGTTGTCCAGTCCGCCGAATTTTTGACTAACTGCAATGCATTATCCACCGCTACGGCGCATTCCACTGATTGTAACATGGCATTTTCATTCTCGGCATCGCCGACAGCGACCGTATTATGCTCGGATATGCCGGCGTGCCATCATAATCCATAGGAAGTACATGGTAGCGCATATCTTATTTTATTAAGAGAAACTCAAACCTTTCGGAATGTTTTATGAAACTGGCACCGGCTTCAGCCATTTGCCTGAAAGGTTTTATCTTAACGCCACTCCTGCAAAGGGTTATAAGCAATCAAATATTGTAACTCATTAGCCTGGATGTTTTTCAGACTGACGGGTTCGGTAAGTGGTAACATGAGCCCGGCCTGAACCATATTCAGCATAGACGCAATCTGGTCAGCTGGTGCCTCAACTGATATGCTTGCGCGGTATTGTTTTTCAATCGCAATCTTATCAGCTTTGTTAACTAATTTCAGTTGCCATGGCTTATCAGGTTTAAAACCATTCTCTATCGCTGTGTTTCGCAAATCGAACAGATATTCCTTTACCTGAACATTGATCATCCTGTATGTCTTCAATCTTTTTTTTTCTTGTTAATCGCTAAATTTTCGTTTGACGGCGTTTTTTTACCGGCCTGGTAATCTGAAACCGGCTTGCTACCGCCAGTGACGGCTGCTTTTTTGACATTTTTAATGCCTTTGTCTTTGCTCATAGGTTTGTTTTTTTTATTGTGCAACTCCGGAAAAACCCTGACAGGAGGTGTTCTGCACCCACACTATTGTCAGGACTTAACAAAAAAAGCATCCGCTTTTATTGACGGATGCTTCTGCGAATTTGATATGGTGATAGTTAGATTACTTTAACATTAATCGCATTAAGGCCTTTACGGCCTTCCTCTACATCGTAAGCGACTTGATCGTTATCACGGATCTCATCGATTAAACCCGTAGCGTGAACGAAAATTTCGTTCCTGTTGTCATTTTGTGAAATAAATCCAAAGCCTTTTGCGGCATTAAAAAATTTCACGGTTCCTTCTTTTTGCATTATATCTTTTTTAATAAGTACGCAATATACAAATTAAATACTGTAATTTATTTTTTATTTAAATTATTTAACAAAAAATTAAAAACAGTCAAGTTTTTGCCATACTTTAATCACGCTCAGTAATGCCAAAATTGAGGCCCGGAACACGTTTTAATATAACTGCAAAAAAATAAAACATTCCCAGTCCCTCATCTCTTTTAATCATAAAACCTACTCAACATCATGGGAACGAAATTGAAATTTGTGGTCGATGGTGACGACCTGACCAATGTTTCGGATTGCGGCATTGACGAAATGATCTGCAAAGAGGTAATGGATTCCGCCAGGAATAAACTGGCACCCCTGATGAGCGCATTGCAGCAGGAAGGCGGCATGGTCATTTTCGACATAGACACCCGCGGCTGGGAAGCTGATCACTGTTCCGCGGACCTGCAAAGCAGGATCCGCCAGGCATTTTCCATCTAAAAATTATATCATAACATCCTGTACCTGCATTCATGACAACAACTATCTTACCAGGGAAACCCTTCCCGCTTGGCCCGGCCTGGGACGGAAAAGGGGTTAACTTTACTTTATATTCTGAAAACGCTACCGGTGTAGAGCTTTGTCTTTTCGAGTCGGTGAACGGACAGCGCGAATCGGCAAAAATTACAGTAACGGAAAAAACGGAATTTATATGGCACGTTTACATCGAAGGTTTAGCGCCCGGCCAGTTATATGGCTTCCGGGTACACGGACCTTATGAACCGGAGAACGGGCATCGTTTCAACCCCAATAAATTATTGCTTGATCCTTATGCCAAAGCCATTTCCGGAACTATTGAGTGGAATGATGCGTTGTTCAGTTATCAGGTGGGCGACGAGGCAGCAGACCTGAGTTTCAGCGAGACGGACAGCGCCCCCTACCTGCCCAAATCAGTAGTTATCGACGAGCATTTCGACTGGGGAGATGACACCGCTCCCTCCTATCAATACTATAATACCGTAATATATGAAGCGCATGTAAAGGGTTTTACCAGGCTTAATCCAGAGATACCGGAAAAGCTGCGGGGTACTTATGCAGGCATAGCTCACCCGGCAAGCATAAAATACCTGAAAGACCTGGGTATCACGGCCATTGAGCTGATGCCCGTACACCAGTTTATTTCCGACCGCCACCTGAAAGAAAGGGGGCTTTGCAATTACTGGGGCTATAACACCATCGGATTTTTCGCACCGGATTCCCGTTATGCAGCCTGGGGATCAAAAGGCGAGCAGGTTAAGGAATTCAAAACCATGGTCAAGGAGCTTCATCAGGCAGGCATCCAGGTTATTCTCGATGTGGTGTACAACCACACGGCCGAGGGCAATCATTTAGGGCCGACATTATCTTTTAAAGGTATTGACAACGCATCCTATTACCGCCTCACCGATGATAAAAGGTATTACAATGACTATACAGGTACAGGCAATACACTCAATGCCTATTTGCCGAACGTGTTAAGGTTGATGATGGACAGCCTGCGGTACTGGATCACGGAAATGCACGTTGACGGCTTCCGTTTTGACCTGGCTGCTACCCTGGCCCGGGAGCTGCACGAGGTAAACAGGCTAGGCGCCTTTTTTGATATTATTCACCAGGACCCGGTGATCTCACAGGTTAAATTGATAGCCGAACCCTGGGATGTCGGTGAAGGGGGCTACCAGGTGGGTAAATTTCCGCCTGGCTGGGCCGAATGGAATGGCAAATACCGGGATTGTATCAGGGAGTACTGGAGCGGTTCAGAAAATGCCCTGCCCGGATTTGCAGACCGTATTACCGGCAGCGCCGATCTTTATAAAGATTACCGTCGCCCGACAGCAAGTATCAATTTCATTACCGCCCACGACGGTTTTACGCTGAATGACCTGGTATCCTACAATGAAAAGCATAACGAGGCCAATGGCGAAGACAATAAAGACGGGGAAAGCCATAACCGCTCCTGGAACTGCGGGGCTGAAGGGTCGACAGATGATCAGGACATCATCAACCTGAGACAAAGACAAAAAAGAAACTTTTTAGCTACCCTCTTCCTCTCCCAGGGTGTACCTATGCTGGTGGCCGGTGATGAACTGGGCCGCACCCAGCAGGGCAATAACAATGCCTATTGCCAGGACAATGAAATATCATGGATCAACTGGGCGTCTCCAGACCAGGAACTACTGGCATTCACCCGGCAGCTGATTAAATTGCGGAACGAACATTCAGTTTTTTCCCGGAAGGACTGGTTTAAAGGGGTAGCGGTAAAAGATTCAAAAACGGAGGACATCGCCTGGTTCCTGCCCGATGGTACACATATGGAAGAAAGTCACTGGCAACAGGATTATGCCAAGTCTGTAGCTATGTTCCTGAACGGGCACGGCATACATGGTGTGGATTCTAGCGGTAAGGAAGTACTTGACGATAGCTTCTACCTGGTTTTTAATGCGCATGACCAGGGTTTGGATTATCAATTACCGCATGAAACTTATGGCCGCCAGTGGAAGGTGATCATCGATACCAGTCAAACGGGTGAATTGCCGGATAAGATCTATCAACCGAAAGAAACCGTGCATGTGGAAGGAAGGTCGGTTGTGCTGTTACAGGATGAAACAACGAACCATGGATAAATTGAGCCTGAGCAAAAGGAACATCGGGGTAAATTTCAATGCGGAAGGCACTGCGGAAATATTACTGTGGCTGCCCAAAGCGAAACAGGTAGCCATTCAAACAAACAAGGGTTTTAATTTGCCGCTTGCTGAAGGTGACCGCGGTTACTGGGAGCTCGCGACGGATGCCTTGCTTCCCGGCATGAGCTATAACATAGTCATCGACACTGAAGTCCGGCCGGATATTTACTCGCTGCATCAGCCGGAAGGCGTTCATGGCCGGTCTGTTGCAGTTGATCTCGCAGCGATGAAATGGACGGACCAAAACTGGAAGAACCCCCACTTGGGCAATTACCTGATCTACGAAATCCATACAGGTACATTTACGCCGGAGGGCACTTTTGCCGGTATTGAGCAAAAGCTGGATTATCTGGCGGACCTTGGCGTTACAGCCATAGAAATCATGCCGGTTGCCCAGTTTCCGGGGGAGCGCAACTGGGGTTACGATGGTGTATTTCCTTTTGCTGTGCAAGACAGTTACGGCGGGCCATCCGGACTGCAGCGGCTTATTGATGCCTGTCATGCGAAAGGACTGGCAGTGATACTGGATGTGGTCTATAACCATATTGGCCCGGAAGGGAATTATTTTGGGAAATTCGAGCCTTATTTCACTGGTAAATACCAAACACCCTGGGGCAACGCTGTAAATTTTGATGATGCAGGCTGCGATGAAGTAAGGCGTTATTTTATACAAAACGCGTTGATGTGGTTCCGCGATTTTCATATCGATGCCTTAAGGCTGGACGCCGTTCATGCCATTAAGGATTTCAGTCCAGTACATTTTTTGAAGGAGCTTAGACAGGCGATAAACAAACTGATGCAGGAAACCGGACGGACACATTACCTGGTTGCCGAGTGCGACCTGAACGACCACCGCTTTATTGACGCTCCGGAAAAAGACGGATATGGTATGGATGCCCAGTGGACAGACGAATTTCACCATGCTTTACGTGTTTGTGCTGGCGGCAAAAAAGACGGATATTATGCCGATTTCAACGGGACGGAGGACCTGAAACGCGCGTTTGAACAGGCCTATGTCTACAACGGACGGTACTCAACCCACCGCGAAAAAACTTTTGGCACCGATCCGGTTGAAAACCCGGGACAACAGTTTGTCGTATTCTCCCAAAATCATGACCAGGTCGGCAACCGCATGCTGGGCGAACGGTCGGGCAGGTTATTCAGCTTTGAAATGCAGAAATTAATGGCGGCGGCGGTGATGATCAGTCCCTTTATACCCATGCTGTTCATGGGCGAAGAATACGGGGCATCCACCCCCTTCCTGTATTTTGTGAGCCATACCGATCCTGAATTGATTGAAGCGGTGCGCAAAGGACGTAAAGCAGAATTTGCGGCTTTTCATAATGAAGGTGAAGCGCCGGATCCGCAGGCAGAGGCTACTTTTCTGCAATCGAAACTGCAATGGCACGAAACAGGTGCTGGAGATCATCAGACATTGATTAACTATTATAAAGCTTTGATCAAACTGCGGAAAACCCATCCTGTACTGCAGCTGCCTGAAAGGACCAACCTGAAAGTCACATCAGACCAGGAAAAAAATACGCTTATCGTAAGCCGGCGTAAAGAAGTACAAACTTTGCATTGCCTGCTTAATTTCTCGAAAACCCGACAGCAGATCGATCTGGCTGAATTCCATCACGACGCTGAACTTATCTTCAACTCGGCATCAACACAATGGAAGGGAGCCGTTCGCGATATTGACATCATAAATTCCTCAGTAACCCTGCCCCCTGAAAGCATTTTAATATTTGAGCAGCATGTTTGATCCGGTTTCTACATATCGCGTACAGTTCCATAAAGGATTTAACTTCAGAAATTTCATGGGAATCATCCCCTATTTACACGAACTTGGTGTGGTTACCATTTATGCGGCTCCCATATTCGAAGCTGTTCCAGGCAGTGTGCACGGTTATGACGTGATCGATCCGCACCGCATCAATCCCGAAATAGGGACCTTGCAGGAACTGGAAACCATCAGCTCAGAACTCAAAGAACGGGGGATGAACTGGCTGCAGGATATTGTACCCAATCACATGGCCTTCGATCCCGGAAATCCCCGGCTGATGGACGTTCTGGAAAAAGGACAAGCCTCTCCCTACGCCGGATTCTTTGATATCAGCTGGGATGCGCCTGGCTTCAACGGAAAATTAATGGTGCCTTTTTTAGGCAAGCCATTAGACGACACCATCGCTGACGGAGCAATAAAGGTAGTTTATCAAGACGAAAAATTCACACTGAACTATGCCGGGCAGGCCTATCCCTTAAATGAAGCGTCGATCAACACCATACTGGAATCCTTGGGGGATGCTCCAGCTGCAGAAAGTATCCGGGATCATATTAACAAAAACGCTGGGTTAATAAGACAGCTTATTGACGCGCAGTATTACCGGCTTTGTTTCTGGCAGGATACGGATCAGCTGATCAACTACCGGCGCTTTTTTACCGTTAATGGCCTGATCTGCCTGAATATTCAGGATAAGAAGATTTTTGATGAATACCACAGTTTCTTAAAAGAATTACTCGATAAAGGCCTGATACAAGGCCTCCGGGTTGACCATATCGACGGGCTGTTTGACCCTCAAACCTACCTTGAAAGATTGCGAAAACTGGCGGGTGAGGAAACTTATATTATCGTTGAAAAGATCCTGGAGCAGGATGAGCAGTTTCCTCCCGATTGGCCTGTGCAGGGCAATACCGGCTATGATTTTCTGGGCATGGTCAACAATCTGCTGACCGAGAACAACAGCAAAAAAGCGTTCACGGATTTTTACCGGGAAATTGCGGCTGACCGCAAGTCTTTAAGCCGCTCGGTCACCGAAAAGAAAAGCGATATCCTCTACGGGCATATGGCCGGCGAGCTTGAAAATCTTTACCAGCTGTTACGTAAAATACCGGCGCCCGGCCGGGATGTTAAAGACATAACAGCCAAAGATTGGAAGTTAACCATCGGCGGTTTTCTTATTCATTGTCATGTATACCGTTATTATGGCAACCAGCTTCCCCTTAACGACGGAGAAGCGGGACAGGTGCAGACTATTTTCCGGCAGTTCATCAGTGAAAACCCGGAATTGGAACGGCCGGCCTTATACCTGGTTGACTTGTTTACCGGAAAACATCCGCAAAAAATGCAGGCCGGTATTTTGCTGCTTTATCAACGTTTAATGCAGTTTACCGGGCCATTGATGGCGAAAGGCGTAGAAGATACGCTGATGTACACGTATGATCGTTTTATCGGGCACAATGAAGTAGGTGATTCCCCGCGGGAATTCGGGCTGAGCATTCAAAAGTTCCACAACCTGATGCGGGAAAGGCAAAAGTTACGGCCGCTTTCACTAAACGGGACTTCCACGCACGATACCAAACGGGGCGAAGATGTACGGGCCAGGCTGAATGTGTTGACGGATATCCCCGAAAAATGGTTTAAACAGGTACGAAGCTGGCAAAAGGAAAACCGGCCATATAAAACCGGCGGGGCACCGGATGCCAACGATGAATACCTGATCTATCAAACCATCACCGGGTTCATCACGGATAATGAAGAAACCAGGGATCAAATAAGCCCGCGGCTGCAAGCCTATCTGACCAAAGCGCTCCGGGAAGCCAAATTACATACCGGATGGGCCGAGCCCGATGAGCAGTATGAACAAAGCACGCTTCAATTCGCACAGCAACTGCTCAACAGCGCAGTATTCCTGAAAAGCATTAAGCAGTTGCAGGAAGACATCTCCGCTGCTTTTATCAATAATTCGATCGCACAGGTTTTGTTAAAATTCAGTTGTCCGGGAGTGCCAGATGTATACCAGGGCTGCGAACGCTGGGATTTCAGCCTGGTTGATCCCGATAACCGCAGGCCGGTTGACTACAAACGGAGCGCCGCCTTACTCAAGAAATCCAAAAGCCTAAAACCGGATGAGTTATGGCATGACAGGGCAAACGGCACTTTTAAATTGTGGTTAACGCATAAACTGCTGACCGAGCGAAAGAATTCCCCCTTGCTATTCAGTCATGGGGAATACATTCCGTTAACAGCAGAGGGAGCATATCAGGATCATATGATTGCTTTTGCACGCAAATACCAACGGCAATGGGTACTGGTTGTAGCCGCCCTGCATACAGCAGTCTTTGAAAATGGAGCAGTCAACTGGAAAGATACTAAAATCATACTGCCCCCTGATGCGCCCCTGCAATGGACCAGCGCGCTCGATAACAAAAAAAAGATATTGAATGAGCAGCTCCTGTTAAGCGATCATATGGAGGCTTTTCCGCTATTATTGTTTAAATCAGCTCCGCCTCCTGACAACCGGGGCGCTGGTATCATCATGCATATCAGTTCCTTGCCATCCCCTTATGGCATCGGCGACCTGGGGCCCGAAGCCCGGCGCTTTGCCCGGTTCCTCAGCGCATCCAACCAGCGGTACTGGCAATTATTGCCAGTAAACCCAACCATTGCCGCAGCTGCAAATTCGCCTTACAGCGCCATTTCAGGGATGGCTGGTAATACCCTGCTGATCAGTCCGGACGATTTGCTTAGTGATGGGTTACTTACGGAAGAAGAAATATCACCATACCGCGCAACAGCTAACAGCACGGTCAATTTCACCCGGGCAGCGACCATTAAAGATCAATTGCTGGAGATGGCCTATAAGCGTTTTGGCCGGTCTGCAACGGATGCCCTTCGAATGGCCTACGAAGACTTTAAGATCAGGGAACAATCATGGCTTAATGACTTTGCATTATTCGAGGCCATTAAGCAGCACCACGATGGCGCCCCCTGGTACCAGTGGCCTGAGGAGCTTAAATGCAAGGATCGGAAAGCACTCGAAACCTTCCGGCAGCAAAATCAGCAGGACATCGGTAGGTCCATGTGGCGTCAATTTATATTTTCCCGCCAGTGGCAAAAACTGAAATCTTTCGTGCATGGACAAGGCTTATGTCTGATAGGCGACCTTCCTTTTTACCTCAGTTATGATGCCGTTGACATATGGGCGCACCCGGAGCTCTTCAGTCTGGATAAAGACAAAAACATGTCGGGCATCGCTGGCGTGCCACCCGACTATTTCAATGCCGGTGGCCAGCTCTGGAATATGCCAGTGTACAACTGGGCTTCCCATGAGCGGACAGGCTACGAATGGTGGATTGCCCGGATCAAAAAGAATATGGAGTTTTATGACCTTATTCGTTTGGACCACTTCAGGGGGTTCTCGGAATTTTGGGAAGTACCCGCGGGTGAAAAAAATGCTGTACGCGGTGGCTGGAAACCGGGACCCGGCGCAGCGATCTTTCGGGCTGTTAAGAAAGAATTAGGCCACCTTCCCTTTATTGCCGAAGATCTTGGAAATATCGATGAGCCTGTTTATGAACTTCGTGATCAATTCAATCTCCCCGGAATGAATGTGCTGCAATACGCGTTCGGCGCAGATATGCCGGTGTCCGTACATGCTTTGCATAACCATCGGGAGAACAGTATAACTTATACCGGCACGCACGATAATAACACTTTGCTCGGCTGGTATGAAGAAGACATGAGCAGGGAAGAACGGCAGAACCTGGACACATACTTCAGGACCAAAATAACACGGGGCAACCTGAAGCAATTCCTGCTGGAAACCTGTTATGCTTCGGTTTCTGCGATAGCTATGGTACCTATGCAGGATGTACTTGGCCTCAGTCAGCACAGCCGCATGAATACTCCTGCCTCCCCCAAAGGTAACTGGGACTGGAGGATGGATGCACCGGCGCTCACAGATGCCCTTTCAGCATCACTCCGGTTGCTGACCAGGCGATTTAACCGGTGATAACGCTGATGGATCGTGATTCCGTGTCACCTTCCTGGTCAGCTTTTTCAGCGGCCTCAAGCAGGTTAGCGCCAATTGATTAGGCCTCTTGCCGAAGTCGTGCTCCCATTGTTTTTCTTTTGATCGGCCAAACTTATCGCCGATCCCGCGCCATTTATAATAAATTAATCAGCAAGAAATAAAAGCTGATCAGGTTCGGCCCGTATTTTGATAAACTAGCTTTATGGAGAGTCAACAATATAAGTTATGCCTGTATATAGCTGGTAACAGCCACAAATCTGCAAATGCAATTAAAAACCTTACAGTATATTGTCAGGAACATTTAAAAGGGGCTTATTCCATTGAAGTGATCGATTTGTTAAAACACCCGCATCTGGCGGAAGGAGAACAAATATTCGCAACACCAACGCTAATTAAAAAGCTTCCTGAGCCAATCAAGATTATGGTAGGAGACCTTTCTCAAGAACACCAATTCTTAGTGGGACTAAATCTCGTGCCTTTGCCAGATTAATGGAGCGATCCCTTATTTGGCAACCCTTTACCGCTTACCATATCGGGTTGTTGACTCCTTTACCAACTAATTCGGACGTCAAAATTTCCCTTGATTGTCTGAAATAATTATATTGCCTTCGAGAAAGTAAATAATACCGTTTCGTTTTATGAAGATCGTTTCGTTTCAGTTTCAAGCATCACATAACCCGCTTATTCTGGAATTACAGATTTATTTAAAAAAACTGATTTTATCGACTGACAAACTTAGTATTTCTAATCTTTATGAACTAAGAAAAAAACTGTACCATCACGCGGCACTGACAAGCTTAGATCACTCCGTCTCTGAAGCTGAATACATCCGGATGGAAATACGCTCTTCCCTTACCTTTGAGACTTTGCAGGTAATTTATAACGGTGCCATCTTTGTATATTTGACAGCCCGAAAAAAAGAATTCCAATTCGCTTTTAGAGATCTTGACAGGGGGCGGTTTAATTGAGCCATTAACCGGTTACTTTAATATCTTCTGCCGGAACCGGAGACCTATATTTTACGATGTCGATCACGTCCATTTCAAAAATTTGTGCAATTGCAAACAAACGTTCTACCGTAAGTGAGGTATGCCCAAGCTCAATTTTGCTGTAGGCATGTTGCGAAATTTTCAGCTTGTCGGCTAAATAAACTTGTTTATAGCCTTTTTGTTCCCTGATAATTTTGATATCCGAAACAACCTTTTTCACTCTCTGATCTAAATTTTGTTCCATAACATCATTGATCACTTCATAAGACCTGATTTAAATGGCCTTGGTTTACTTCATTACAATTTTGATACCAGCTGAATTCTGCTTAGCATATAGTGATGCGGCTTCTTCATTGTGTATTTTTTACGCAGAGTGAGGCTGGTTATTCTCATAGGGTGTAGCATAATCCCGCTTTAATATTAATATTTCATTCTTGGAAGCCAGTGAATTACGTATCTTGTGTCAAAAATCCGCCCATTTATGTTTTTAAATGGAACCCTCAAAAATGAGAGTTTTCAGTTTGATGTCGAGCTATTTTCCGATCCCAATAATAACCTTACTTATCTGATACAAATAACTGAAAATACTTACCTGCTCGCTCAAAGCATAGTTATGACACAGCACTTGCTTCAAATGTCGGGCGGCTATATCGAGCCTGAATTACTCGAAGTGATTTTCAATACCATTGATCTTTCTGATCAGCTAAAGTTATTTACCAGGATAAGGCCGCTTCGGGAGCTAAAAAGATCTTACCTCAAATGACTGCTCTGTGTTATCGACCTACAGCAAAAAGCCCATGGATCACGCGCGCCGATTTTATTTAGCAGAATTAGGGCCTATTTAAAGGGGGAATCGATTATACTTAGTAAAGATCAAGTTTGAAACCTAATGAAAGTAAAGGAGTGTCAAAATCTAATACAAAGCAGCAGTCTTATACTTGCCGGTCAATGCAGTCTGCGTTTGATCAGGGTTATACAAACTCTTCGAATTTTAACTCTTTGTAAATGGCTTAGGAAAATTGCCCATTAAATTTTATTACTGGAGGATTCAGACATCGACCTCGTCATTTAAGCTCATGTTTAAAAGCCCTAACCATCCTATCGTTGATAATTGCAAAAAATAATGTTGACGCGAATATTCGACTTATTAACTTCACGCTGAAAGGTGGCAAGCTTCTACCTTATTATAAATGCCTCAATTTCCTATGCCTGCATTGATGGCAGGCAGTTCTCACGATCAATACTATTCCGTGCCGCTTCAATTATTGCCTTAATGTCCGAAAGGCATTTTAAATGATTTATATTGATCGTAGAAGACATTCCCCCCTAATAATTATAAAATATGTTCATGATTTTATTCATTATTTTTTGAAATTCATCGGGAGATTTGCTTTCTTCTTTGCTTATCATATCGGTGAGAGCATGATAATGATCGAAGTTATTATTTCTATGGCAACAGTATTTAAGTCCATTATAGTGTTCCCGTGATAAGTTTACCAAAAATAAAATTCTTACTAACAAAAATATTCTTTTAAAGGACTGTGACCACGAATAACAAATGCGAAAGAATGATATTGCCTAAATGCAGCATTCCCTTGAGGCGAAGAAATGAATTTGCGTATTTCCCAACTTCGGTTACGAATACCTTCTTAGTTGAGCAAGATAAAAGTCCATTACATCTTCACGATTCGGTGACAGGGAACTCGAAAGCCGCTTTGAGTAGCATCTTCATCAGACAAAACGAGCCGTGAAGTCAGGACAGTTCAGAAATTATTTACGTAGTCAAAAATCAATAAAGATATAATTAACCAAACGATCGCCAGTGTTTTCTCCGGCCATTCAATATCATACCTTTGCCAGATTTTTCCCGGATGCCTTTATAGACCATCATTGACACTGGTTCCTGCCGGGAGCTCGCCAATCCTGTCCTTAGAAACTATGTCCGGATTTAAATCTTTGGTCTTTTTTCCGAAATAGTAAAACGATTGCGGTTATGATAAAAATTGTAATGAGTTCAATAATATTGGAAAGAAAATGGTTCATTAAAACATCAGAGGGAAATGTTATTGAAACCAGCTTTCGGGACGAGGATCTTAAAATCTATCCAAATTAAAAACAGCGGTACATAACCAGGAGTCGGAATGTCGACCCATTTATGTTCTCATTGCGCATAAAAAAGGCGTTCAAAAGTGAACGCCCTGGTCCACAGGTAGATGTACATATATTGAGTTATTGGCTGCTAAGCGGCTATCAATTGCAGAAAGACCGCGTTACGCACATTGGAATTTCCAATCTTACGGATGTCTTTGGCCAATATGGCCTTTAATTGTTTATCGATCGTTTTAACTAATTCACAGTTGGTAGATACTGTTGCTTTCGTGCCTGGTATAAACTAAATTTTATGCCAAAGTAAATTCCGGATAGCAACGGACCTGCGCTTTCGTTCTTTTGTCCTATATAGCAGACGGATATTTTTAGTTTTCAAAACACCTAACATTAGTGCCTTTGCAATGTTGCAATTATATATTTTAAAATCATCAATGAAAAATCCATTTCAAAAAAACGATCATAAGCTATTGTTAGCTGTGGTTCTTTTTGGCTCGATAGCGGCGGGAGCTGCGGCCTATTTTTTCCGCGACGAAATTGCAGGTTATTTCGACGGTGTTTTCACAAAAGAACCGGATAATGAAGATCATGGAAATGAGCAGGGCTATTTGCATCACAGGGATAAAGGGCCAAAAACCGACCGGGAGGCGTTGATAAAAAATGAAATATTGCACGAATCCGGGCGGTCGAGCCATGAGGACGTGCAGCAAAGCTAAGAATAAGATGTGTAAACGATTTCCGGTTTTCATTTGAACCTGCTAAAGCACCAGAAGCCTGTCAGCAAAATTAGAGCTGCTATGAAGGACTTAAACACACTCAAAGCGATCAAAGAACGATTTGTCAAAATGAGGTTATTACGTCAGGCTTGACCATACCGTTCAGTGCTCATTTCAGCAACGAGTAGTGTAGGAATTAAAATTTATCGATGTATGCTGATCCAGAAATTTTACGGTAATACGCCTGAGTAAAAAATATTATTTTGCCAGATCACCGAAAATCATCGCTACGATTTAGCCCCGCAATTAAAACATCGCTGTAGCCATTAGCACACAACTGACCTTTTTTTGTTCGGATTTAATGGCACTGAACAGGCTGTTAAAACCGGATTTTGATCCAGCCGCACACGGCACGGATATTGACTGCTTCGGATTATGGATCAATTTTCAAAAACGGCATTAACCGGTATCGCCGGAACTACGGTCATGACAGCCGGCAGCGAGCTCATGTCCGTTTTATTTCAGGAGAATTTCAGAGAACCTAAGCATCTGGAAACCTTGATCAGCCGCCTGGTGCCTCAGTTATCGCGTAACGCGAAAACAATTGCCGGGTGGGGCGCCCATTATGCGATGGGGCTCGTTTTTGCAGCTATCTATGTGGAGTTATGGGAACATCGTAAGATCAAACACAGCATAAAAAACGGGTTGATACTCGGTACGCTCAGCGGATTGCTGGGTTACCTGATCTGGAAAGCCACTTTTAAAGCGCATCCATTGCCGCCCTGGATAAACTACAGCCACTACTATCTGCAACGGATCCCGGCACACATTGTTTTTGCTGTGGCTGCAACTATAGCTTATAAAATGACGCTGACATCTGAAGGAACTAAAACTGCATAAAATTGAGAAAAATCTTATATCCGGTGCACTGGCGCTGAGCGAGCTTCTGGAAAAAGAAATCGACTGGCGTATCAACAACATGTAAAGTGCCTGGGAAAGGAGACCAAAACTTCACTAACTGGCTGCAGGGAGATTACAATTCCCAGCCCATGACGCTGGCGACGAAAAATCATGAACCGCCGCACCCTGCAGCGAATGGCGGGTTAGGCGCGTTGCTACTGAAATATTGACCTTGCAGCTGAAAAAATTGCAGCCGGAAACTGAAAAATTTTCATTGTCAGATTGTTGGCACGCTGCTTGACCACATGCGTATAGTTTAATTAACAATTGACATTAATTTTTTAGAGTAACATTTAAAGGAGAAAAGGCCATGACCTTAGTTAAATTCAACAACAAACGCAACAACACATTATTACCAGGAGTTAATGATGTTTTCGAATCAATCTTTAGCGACACATTTTTCAGCGACCGCATGATCACCCGAGTGCCGGCTGTTAATATCAGCGAAAGCGAGAATAGCTACCAAGTTGAACTGGCTGCACCGGGATTGAAAAAAGACGACTTCAAGCTGAATCTGGAACGCAACCAGCTCACCATTTCGGTAGAACAGCAGTCGGAACAAAATGACAGCCAAAAGAGCTATAACAAGCGCGAGTACAGTTACAGTTCATTTGTGCGTTCATTCACGCTGCCGGACAGCGCCGATCACAGTCAGATCGATGCTTCCTATACCGACGGTATCCTCCGCATTGATATTGCCAAACGCGAAGAGGCGAAAGCAGTGCGTCGCCAGATCGAGATCAAATAAGTGTAATTAGTTTTTAATACAAGAGCTCCTGCGCAAGGGGCTCTTGGTATTTAACACGACCATGAAAACACAATTTTATATCCTGATGAGCGTAAAGACGCTGCAGGGATTCACAGATTACGGGCAGTACTTTTTCGGCAATGACCGGGAGGCGGCCTATGGATTGTTCGGTCAGCTGAAAGGGTCCGAGCAACTCCGGGAGAGCTGCCCGCTGCATATCGACTTAATGGAAACGGTAAATGACTTGCCGGTAAAGATCAGGACGATCTGCTGCACGCTGGACGAGCTTGGCCACAATTGCAAGCTGATAGCCAAGGAAATTTTCCGGTTAAAAAACCTGGAGGAAATGGCATGAAGGACAAAAATATTCCTTGGCCGCAGGCTGCAGCGCTTGCCATACTGGTACTGCTGCTATGGGGCGGAATGCAATGGCTGTCCCGCCGGCAACTATCCGCCGGGCTGAAAGACCTCCTGGGTATCAGTTTCATCATTTGGTTCGCTATCATCCTGCTCCGGGGGGACAGCGGCGATGATTGGGCGGGACAAATGTAAGGTGGATAGACCAAGAGGCGGAGCAGCCCCCGCCTCTTTTTATTATTTCAGCTTTTGATCGATAGCCTCGATCTCCATAAGGTGATGCTTCAGCACCGGCAGCATCTGCTGTGCAAATGCTTTGACTGCCGGATCCTTGCCCCTGGTCGCATAATTCTCGAAAACATCCAACGTGTTCCGATGACCACTGACCATACCATGCACATAGAGCTGATCAAATTTTGCACCGGCGTGTGCCAGCATCAGGTCGGGCTTGATGCCGCTTGTCGCGACTGCCGGCAAGGCGATTCCGCGGCTTTTAGCCAAAGTCAATAACTTTTGTTCTGTGTCCCCATGATCCTTGACCATCATCTGGCCGAACATTTTGACCTCAGGATTCATAGCTTTCTGCACAGCCAACTGACCTGAACTGACTTCCTGCAAATTCTTGATACTGGCCACGATCAGAAAATGTTTGGCCGTGGTATCCGGGTCCGGCTGCGGGATCTGGGCCTTAGCCATTGTGACAAGGCCCAGTAGAGCGAATAAACATAACTTTCTCATGGCTGACCGACCCCTCCCGAGGCCCCATAGACCTGGCCGCTGGCAAAGCTGGCATCGGCAGCTGCCAATTGAACATAGATAGACGCCAGCTCAGCAGGCTGCCCCGGTCTGCCCAGCATTGTCCAGCTACCGAATATCTGCTGCTTTTCCGGCTGGGCGCCGCCGCTGATCTGTAAAGCGGTCCAGACCGGCCCCGGTGCCACGCCGTTCACCCGGATGCCTTTCGGACCTAATTGTTTAGCTAATGATTTGACGTAGTTCATCGTTGCCGCTTTGGTCTGCGCATAAGCATAAAGATCCGGTGAAGGGTCATAAGCCTGTTCCGAGGTCGTACCAATGATCGCTGATCCCGGCGGCAAATGCGGCAGCGCCTCCCGGATGATCCAGAATGGCGCGTAAATATTGGTCTTCATGGTGGAATCAAATTCCTCGGTAGTTAAATCCGTGATGGAATTGATCGATTGCTGCCTTCCGGCATTATTGACAATAATATCCAACCCAACTAAACCGGCGACAGCTTTTTGTACCAAAGATTTGCAGAACTCTTCGCTGCGCAGATCACCGGGAATAGCGATCGCTTTGCGTCCTTCTTTTTTGATGAGCGCCACCACTTCCTGCGCATCCTGTTCTTCGGTCGGGTAGTAGTTAATCGCCACATCCGCACCCTCGCGGGCATAAGCGATTGCCGCAGCACGTCCCATGCCGGAATCACCACCAGTAATCAATGCCTTGCGGCCCATTAATCGACCGGAACCTTTATAACTCGTTTCGCCGCAATCAGGTACCGGGTCCATTTTGCTCTGCAAACCCGGCCAGGGCTGCGGCTGGCTCTAAAATGGCGGTTTAGGGTGAAGGTTAGTCGGATCGCTGATCTTCACGGGGCCATCCGCATTTTTCAAATGCAAGCCGTTAGCGGCAAAGGCGGGTGATACCGCCGCCGCCGCCAGCGCGGTACCTAACCCGGCCACCACCTGGCGCCGGGTCACTTTATTTTCTTCATTCATGTTAATCTTTCTTTTTAGGGACTTTGGCGCCTTCCTTCCGGGCTTCGGATAACCCGATGGCGATCGCCTGTTTTTTACTGGTTACTTTTTTACCGCTGCGACCGCTTTCCAACGTGCCTTCTTTTTCTTCGTGTAAAGCCTTGTGGACCTTGTCCTGTGCTTTTTCTGAGTACTTAGCCATAATGATTGCTATTAGTTATTGTTTGAATTGAATTAACCGTTAACTACCTCCCC
The DNA here is from genome assembly GCF_003675385.1 of Mucilaginibacter kameinonensis. Lineage (GTDB taxonomy): Bacteria > Bacteroidota > Bacteroidia > Sphingobacteriales > Sphingobacteriaceae > Mucilaginibacter > Mucilaginibacter kameinonensis. Next base: position 277,128 of record NZ_RCWZ01000003.1, read on the forward strand.
GCCGTTGACATGGATCACTTGCCCCGTAATAAAGGAAGCGTCATCCGACGCCAGGAATACGTAAGCCGGACCCAGTTCCGAAGGTTGACCGGCACGTTTCATGGCCGTCTCGCTGCCAAACGATTTGATCTTTTCCTCATCAAACGTCGCCACGATGAGTGGCGTCCAGACCGGACCCGGCGCGACTGCGTTTACCCTGATCTTTTTGTCGGTCAAATTGGTAGCCAGAGAACGGGTAAAGCTCGTGATCGCGCCCTTGGTCGAGGAATAATCGATCAGGTTGGGTGAGGAACGGTAGGCCGTAACCGAGGTCGTATTGATGATGCAATCGCCTTCCCCCAGGTGCTCCAGTGCCTCGTTGGCAAAGTGGAAATAAGCGAAGATGTTGGTACGGAAAGTATCCTCCAGTTGCTTTTCATCGATCTTCCTGGGGTCTTTTTGCGGGAACTGCATGCCGGCATTGTTGATCAGGATATTCAGTTTCCCTAGTTTACTGACCGTCTGTGCCACCGCTTTTTTGCAAAAGGCGGCCTTTTTTACATCGCCTTTGATAAGCAGGCATTTACGGCCCTCCGCTTCGATCAATCTTTTGGTTTCTTCCGCGTCAATATCTTCATCTAAATATACGATCGCTATATCCGCACCCTCGCGGGCAAAATGCACGCTGACCGCGCGGCCTATCCCCGAATCACCGCCCGTGATCAGGGCAACCTTATCCTGCAGCTTGCCCGAACCGGCATAGCTGCTTTTGATATATTCCGGCGCCGGGTCCATCTTCGCTTCGATGCCCGGCTGCCGGTTTTGTTTCGCAGGTGTCTTGGCCATGATTGTTATTGTTGGTTTACTGGTTTTTGCTGTTCATACATCGTGTGTGCGACCGCGCTGTCCGGCATCAGGTTAGCAGCGTGAACCTCTAAACTGTTCTTCCAGCCAGCGATCACCCGGTCTTTGCCTGCCATTAGGGCTTCGTAGCCTTCCTTAGCGACATCCTCCGGGTCAGAAAGGGCTTCCTTATTCTGCGCGATCTGGCTGTCCTGCATGCCCGCTTTGTTAAAGAAATCCGTAGCTGTCGCGCCCGGCATCAGTGCGGTAAATGTGATACCCGAATCTTTCAGTTCTTCCCGGATCGCGGTGGTAAATGATAAGACGAATGCCTTGGTTGCGTGATACACCGCCTGCCAGGGTCCCGGCAGTTTGCCGGCTACCGAGCCGAGGTTCAGGATCTTACCCTCACCGCGTTCGGCCATCTGTTGAACGAAATGTTTGGTCAGGATCACGGTGGCGCAGATATTCAGGTGAATAATGCCCAGCTCTTTTTCCAGCTCATTGTCTTTGAACAAGCCATAAACACCCTGGCCTGCATCATTGACCAGCACATCTACCTTTTCGGTCACATCACTGCAAAGCGTTTTAGCCTGCTCCATATCAGACAAATCTTTTGCAATCGTTTTGACCGTAATACCGAACTTTTGCAATTCATTTTTGGTGCTGTCCAGTTCGGCCTGGTCCCGCGCTACGATGATCAAATTATAGTTATCTTTAGCGAAAAGTTTCGCCAGTTCTTTGCCGATCCCGCTCGTTCCGCCTGTGATCAAAGCAGTTTTTCGTTGATTTTCCATTAGTTCTCGATCTTTACAAGTTTCTTGTTTTCAGTTTCGTTGCGCTGCTCCCAGGGTTTAAGTACCACCTTCACGCAATCTTCCTCTTTCTTATTAAAAATCTCGTAACCGTGGGTTACTTCGCTCAACGGCAGCGTATGAGTGATGATATCGTCCAGTACCACTTTTTCGGTTTTCACGAGTTCGATCAGGTGATCGATATAATTCAAAACCGGTGCCTGGCCCATTTTCAGCGTAATGCCTTTATCAAAAACACGGTGCAGCGGGAAGTTATCATAAGTGGAACCATATACGCCTACAATCGAAACCGTACCCATGCGCCGTACCGCTTTAAAAGCTGTATCCAGCACTTTCATGCTGCCCACCTCAAAATTGAACAGCGCTTTGGCTTTGTCCAGGATATCTCGCTCCGGTTCAAAACCCACTGCATCCACGCATACGTCCGCGCCCCGGCCGCCGGTCATGGCGCGAATGGCTTCTACTACGTCCACTTCATGCGGGTTCAGGGTTTCGACTTTATTAACTGCTTTAGCTTTTTCCAGGCGATAGTTCAGCGGATCGATCGCGATCACCCGGCTGGCACCGTTGATCCAGGCCGCCTTTTGCGCCATCAAACCTACCGGACCAGAGCCGAATATGGCTACCACTTCGCCGCCCTTTAACTGCGCCCAGTCAATGGCCGACCAGCCAGTAGGGAAAATATCGGTCAGGAACAATACTTGTTCATCGCTCATATTTTCCGGCACCACTCTTGGGCTTATGTCTGCATAAGGTACACGTACATACTCCGCTTGTCCACCGGAATAACCGCCATACAGATCGGTGTAACCAAATAAGGCTGCGCCTTTTTGACCGGCCATGTCGCCGTTAGGGCCGTAATGTTTGTAATTGGAATTTTCGCAAGCTGGCGAAGCATCATGCTGGCAGAAAAAACAGTGTCCGCAGGAGATCGGGAAGGGCACGACCACACGATCACCTTTTTTCAGATTTTTGACGCCTTTGCCCACTTCTTCAACGATACCCATAAACTCATGGCCCATCACCATGGGTTTGGGTTGCGGAACGCCGCCGCTTAAAATATGCAGATCGGAACCGCAGATCGCCGTCGAGGTGACCTTTAAAATAACGTCCGAATCCTCCAGCAGACGCGGGTCTTCGACCGTGTCATAGCGAATGTCGCCGGGTTTGTGAAATACTGTTGCTTTCATAAGTAGATCGATTAAGTTCCGATGTCTTTAATTAACCTGAAGTAAATTTTTTTGTTTAATAATAAATGAAATAACTTAAAACACTGTCCCTCCACCTTTCGTAGTTCGTGCTATTTTTACAATCAAAGGCGCTGAGATATTTTTTTAATTAAATATTTAATTAACAATGAATTTAAAACAAAAAATTTACTGTATAGTTATATAACACACTTAACAACCTTACGCTTATTATGGAAGGACTTTCACCCTGGGCTGTAGCAGTACAAAATTTATTTCATGGGCAGGATCTGCCGGCCATGTTTAAATTTGATCTTGCCGGGTATGCGGTCAATATCCATCATCTCAATAATTCATTATGGATAAGCGTGACCTGTCCCAAAGGCGTACAGATTATCCTACGGCCAGCTTACGCACCTAACGACCACCTGGAAATTACCCGCGTAAGCAAGCATGAACTTGGTCTTTCGATTCATCTGAAAGGGTCGATCGGCGATTACACGGTGCTGGTGAACTTTCTGGCACGGGATAAACCGATCATCCACTACCAGACGCTAATAAAACCCCACAAGCCCTTACTTATCCCTTTTTGGCCGCGCGATATGGTTATCACCGGGCCTGACGGCGGCAGCCAGGAAATGTCGGGAACCATTTTGGTCAGTCAGGAGGGCACGCGTTCCGGCTTGCAGTATGTTACGCTGGACCGGCCCGAATGCGGAGCCTTGCTGTATTTCCAGAACTTGACCGCGTTGAATGATTATGCCCAGCTAGTGGAAACATCTTTAAGCAATACAGTAGGCGGCAGCTGGCCGGAACTGGGTTTTGCTTTGCCGCCGACCTTAAAGAATAAACCGATCCCTGCGCATCGGGAAGTGGTCCTGTCTGATGCCTTCATCGCTTTTGATCCGGAAAACCCTAAAGATGAATTAGCCCAGGCCAGACAATTTTTGGAGCTGCTGGCAGATGTCTATTTAGTACTGCCTAAACCGGAAACCCGCTATTATCCCTGGCCTGGGATGGTAGGCAAAGGACTGCACGACCTGGAATTCAGTCACGGCTGCTGGTCGCATGGCGCGGGACAGGACTACCTGAACGCCTATGTAGCCGATTACCAGACGCCTCCGGAATTGATGGTACAGCTTGCGGTATTGATGCCGCTGACAGATTATTACGACTGGTGCAAGACGGATTTGCCAGCGATCCAAAAGATCCGGAAGGGACTGGACGCTTTTTATAGCAAAAAACTAAAAACAGTTGTCCGCTTTCTGCCCGCTTTAGCCGGTCAGTTGAGCGGTGAGGAGGAACAGTTACAACCTAATGTGATGGATTCCTGGTACCTGCATCATCCTTTACTAAATTTAGGCCGGCTGGCTGTTCGTGGGGATCAGCAAGCTAAAAAACTGTTTTTAGATTCCCTGGACTATACCATCCAGGTAGCCCGGCATTTTAATTATGAGTGGCCCGTGTTATATCACATGGAAACGCTGGAAGTAGTCAAAGCGGAGACCCAGCCGGGCAAAGGCGGTGAGAAGGATGTCGCCGGGCTTTACGCGCTGGTGATGCTCCATGCCTGGCAGCTTACCAAACAGAACAAGTACCTGCTGGAAGCCAAGCGCGCCGCTAGAACGCTGCAGGGTAAAGGGTTCGACCTATTTTACCAGGCTAATAATACGGCGTTTGGCGCCAATGCGATGTTGTGGCTCTACCAGGAAACCAAGGAACATCTGTATCTGGACCTCGCCTATGTATGCCTGGCCAACCTGTTAAAAAATATGCAGTTATGGGATTGTAATTACGGCTACGCCAAAAACTATCCTACCTTTTTTGCGGTGTTCCCTTTGAACGACGCCCCTTACACGGCGGCTTACGAAGAGCAGGAAGTGTTCGCGGCGCTTCATAATTTCTTACTGTATGCAGAAAACCAACCTGTCTTACCGGCAGTAAATATCCTGGTGCCGGAGTTCCTGCGTTATGTGGTCAACCGCGCGCCCTATTATTACCCGCCCAACCTGCCCAAGGATATGTTGTCCGAAAAGGTGAAGACCGGGCAGGTCGATCATAAATTATGGATCGCGGTCGAAGATATCCACGACGGCTGGGAACAGTCGGGCACAGTGGGGCAGGAAGTTTACGGCGCGGGCGTGGCTTTCGGGATCATCCCCCGGCATTTTTACCGGGTGCCGGGTGAAGATTTCTGGATCTTCCTGGATTACCCGGCCGCGCATTTCCGCCACAGCTCCGGCCAGCTCAGCTTCAGCGTTAAAGGAGATGATCGCCTTCACTGCCGCATGCAGATCCTAAAGACAGGTAAAAAAGTGCTGCCAACGTTTACTGTAAAAACAAAGACGAATGTACTCAGCGGCAAAAAAGTAAAAAACGGTCATCAGGAATTTACGGTACCCGGCAACAGCACAATTCATATGCATTGGTCATGAAAAAGAACAAAAGGTTTTTTGAGGCTTTTTCCAATTGGGCCACTGCAGCAGCCGGAAGTTCGGCAGCGTTTATCACAGCCGTTGCGACCGTGGTGGCCTGGGCAGTGACCGGACCACTGTTCCACTATTCAGAAACCTGGCAGCTGGTCATCAACACAGGGACGACCATCGTGACCTTTCTGATGGTATTCCTAATCCAGAAATCCCAGAACAAAGATTCAAAAGCCATTCACCTAAAGTTGAACGAGTTACTGGCGTCGCACGAGGGTAGCAGCAACCGCCTCGTGGATAGTGAGAACCTCACCGAGAAGGAACTGGACCGCCTACATCATTTTTATGCACAGCTATGCACCCTGGCCGAAGAAGATAATGACCTGACCCGGACGCATTCGATCGATGCCGCGGAAGAAAACCACTATCGTAAATCCGGTAGCCGCCAACAAAAAATCAAATGAAACTGAAAGTACGTCTGAAATCTTTTAATCAAGGCTTGTTGCCGGATAAAGTTAAATTAAAATACGAGGCGATGGCAGAAAATGCGTTCCGTTTTTTCCGGGGTACATGCCACTTGTTTTACGAGGACCTTGCAGCTGCCGAACCCTTGCCATTATCGCCGCCAGCCTGGATTTGCGGCGACCTGCATATCGAGAATTTCGGCAGCTATAGAGGTGATACCAAGCTGGTGTACTTTGACCTGAATGATTTTGACGAGGCCTGCTGGCGCCGGCCAGTTATGAAACCGTGCGTATGGTCACCAGCATTTTTATCGCTTTTGATAACCTTGGTTTTGAAGAGAAAAAGGCGCTGAAGATGGCGCAATTATTTTTAAAGACCTATTCGGCCACCCTGGCGAAGGGCAAGGCGATCAGCATAGAACCGCGGACCGCCAAAGGCATTGTTCATGATTTTCTGATCAGAGCCACCAAAAGCACTTATCATGACCTGCTCAAAAAAGGCACGGTCAGTAAAAAGAACAGCATCATGCTCTCGCTGGAAGATGACCGGCATTTTAAGCTGGATAGACCGCTCCGAAAAGCTTTGAAAGCTCATATCCAGGAATGGATTGAAACCAGTAGTGACGGGCCCTATAATTACGAAGTACAAAGCGTTGTTTTTCGTCTGGCAGGTACGGGCAGCATTGGAGTCAAGCACGAGGGGATGCCGGAAGGTATCCCTTTTTTATGACCCGATTTTTTTAGTGAATTTTTATAGGAATGCAAATTTTTAAAGCGCCGCAAATTGATTGGCCGATCTCCCGATGGAGGTTAGCCACAAAATCATTCAGGATTACTTGTTGGCCACAGATCTCATCCCTCCATTGTTATTTCCCATTAATTTTTTTAATTTAATATAAGGATAAGTTTAATGCGCCTTTCAGACAATCAATCGGACACCACACATGTCGCTTACCAGGTTAAAAGAAAAAGGTGGCACCCCAAAAGGCCTGTAGCCAGCAGATCAAAAATCAATCATATTATGTTTTTACCGCAATATTGGGATATCGTGTTGAGGCCCAACTTTGGATTTTACCAATATGGCTTTTATAAACAAGAGTATATAAAAAAGAGTAAAAGAGATTCCTCCTCTATTTTTTAACGTAAAAATTTCCTAAAAGTTGACAATTATGACAGTAACTTATCAGGCGTAATGGGCAAATCCCTGACCCGGATTCCTGTAGCATTAAAAACGGCATTCGCTATGGCCGGGGCTACGCCGATCAAAGAAATTTCGCCGATTCCTTTAGTGCCGACCGGGTTGATTACCGGATCAGGCTTGTTAATGAAGACAGCCTCGATCTGAGGTATATCGGCATTTACCGGAACATGATAATCAGCGAAGTTACCATTAATATATCGTCCGAAACGGTTATCAATAATGGCTTCTTCCGTCATGGCCATACCAATCCCGCCTACTGCACCACCCTTCATCTGACTGGCGGCAGTTTTTTGATTGACGATCTTACCGGCGTCTACCACCGCGATCAGATTCTTGATCTTTACCACTCCTGTCAGCGGATGAACATACACCTTGGCAAAATGTGCCGAGAAGGAGTACATCGAATAGTTTTTTGCATTATCGCCGCTTTCAGAACCCACAGAAATTTCCAGATAAGGCAGATTCTGCTCCTTTATTACCGCCGCATAATCGATCTCGTCCATGCTGTCCCGGGGTTTCCCCTGTAAGGTATAGAGCTTTTGTCTCAGGGCTACGCAGACATCATGCACCGCCGATCCTACTGATGATACGGTCGACGAGCCGCCTTGTGTAGGTGCAGGTGGCAGGGAAGAGTTACCAAGATCAAAGGTAATTTTTTCTGCAGGCATCCCCAGAACATCCGCAGCAATAACGATCATAGCTGTATTTGTTCCGGGTCCGATATCGGTAGTAGCGCTTTGAATGTTTATGCTGCCATCGGCCATTAATTTGAGTTTAGCCTCGGCATGACCACGGTAAGCGCCGAAGGCGCCGCAGCCAATGCCGTACCCCACCAGCCAATCTCCGTCTTTAATTGTGCCGGGCTTTGGTGAACGGTTTGCCCAACCAATACGATCGGCACCCAATTGGTAGCATTCCTTTAAATGCTTACTGGACCAGGGCAGATTCCGTTCCTGATCAATGTCAGCATAATTCCTTAAACGTAACTCTATCGGATCTATATTGAGTGCATAGGACAATTCATCCAGTGCAGATTCCAGCGCATAAGCACCCGTGGATTCACCGGGTCCGCGCATAGGCGCCGGTACACCAATATGCAGCGGCACCACCTTATAACGGGTATTGACGTTAGGACTCTGATAAAGGAACCGGGATACATTTACTGCATTTTCAGTAAACTCCTCATAAACGGCGGTTTGCGAATGAGATTCATGAGTTATTCCTGTGAGCTTGCCATCGGCTGTTGCGCCAAGGCCTATTTTTTGGATTGTCAACGGACGGTAGCCAACCAATGTGAACATTTGCTCGCGGGTAAGCGTAAGCTTCACAGGGTGTTTTACGAATTTAGCGGCTTGCACCGCCGCAATCTCATGGGGCCAGGTACGCAGTGAGGAGCCAAATGCCCCACCTACAAAGCGGGCATTGATCAGCACATTCTGTGGTTCAAGATTAAAAGCAGCCGCAATGGCCCTTTGTGAGCTCATCACCCCCTGTGACTTGGTATAAACGGTGACCTTATTATCGCCTTCCCAATAGGCGGTGGTCACGTGAAGTTCCATCGGGTTATGCATTTCAGATGGCTGTATATATTCCTGTTCAATTTTTACCTGCGCGTTTTTATAGGCATCCGCTTCACCACGCACATAATCCTTATATTTTCCGGCATTGGGTGTTACACCTTTGTCTATGTTTTTACGAAAATCAGTTTCAAACGGCTGCACCTGATAGGTCGCCTTTACTAAAGTGGCCGCGTAAGTAGCGCGTTCAAATGTATCGGCAATAACCAATGCAATGGGCTGGCCATTGAAATGCACCTGGTTATCATTAAATAGTTTTAAACCTTTTACAGGTTTTTTAGCATCAGGTTGGTATCCCGGAACTTTTTCCGCATTAAAAGGTGTGATCACCGCCAATACTCCCGGCGCATATTTCGCTGCCTTAATGTCGACTGCCGTGACAGTTCCGTTTACAATAGTTGCTGGTACCAGTACGGCGTAGGTCAAGCCCGGAAACTTATATTCACCAGAATATTTCGCGCCGCCGGTCACTTTTAACCTCCCGTCAACACGGCTCAGCGGTTCTCCTATCGTATCTTTTTTCATGATGATGCTTTTATGAAGCGGCAATGCCTGATGCTATTCTTAAACTTTGTATCAGGGTATTCGGCGCGAGTTTGAGTTTAAACTGGTTGTACTGGTACGCTTTCGCCCCTTTCATGGCGATTTGAGCCGCCTGCCTGAAATTTCCCTCACTGACCATTTTACCTTTTAGAAATTCTTCGGCAGCGCTTAGCCGCCACGGTTTGTGGGCAACGCCCCCCATGGCGAGCCTTGCTTCTTTTATTGTCTCGCCCTCTAAGTGCAGCGCAACAGCCGCGGAAACAAGCGCGAAAGCATAGGAGGTACGGTCGCGAATTTTCAGATAGGATAGATTTTTATTAAACGCTGAATAAGGCAGCTCCACGGCAGTAATGAGTTCACCATTTTTCAGAGTGTTATCCAGTTCGGGCTGCTCGCCGGGCAAACGGTGAAAATCGGCAATAGGGATCCCTCTAGCGCCTTTCGGTCCGCTTACATGAACCGTTGCATTCAACGCACGCATAGCGACATTCATGTCACTCGGATTAACAGCGATGCATTGATCGCTTGCGCCGAAAATGGCGTGCATACGGTTGATACCTTCGAGTGCGCCGCACCCGCTGCCCGGTTTACGTTTGTTACATGGCAGGGTCGTGTCAAAAAAATAAGGGCACCTTGTACGCTGCATCAGGTTGCCGCCCACCGTTGCCATGTTCCGGAGCTGCGGTGATGCCCCAGCGTTGATAGCCTGGGAAAGCAACGGAAAACCGGCTTTGACGAGTTCACTGTCCGCCACATCACTATTGCTCACCAACGCACCGATGCGCAGCCCATGGGGAAGCTTTTCTATTTTTGAAAACGGAAGATGATTGATATCTACGAGTTTGGTGGGATTTACCACGCCCATCTTCATCAGGTCGATCAGATTGGTACCACCTGCCAAAAAATGAGCATCCGGATCTTTAGCCACTAATTTTACCGCGCTATGCGGTTCATTTGCTTTATTATACTGAAACTGGTTCATGCCTTGTTTCCTCCTTTCGATACTTCCTGTATTGCATTTACGATATTCGGGTAAGCGCCGCAACGGCAGATGTTACCGCTCATAAATTCGCGGATCTCCGTTTCAGAACCGGCATGGCCTTCATGGATACAGGCCACGGCGGACATGATCTGGCCTGATGTACAATACCCGCACTGAAACCCGTCGTGGTCGATAAAAGCCTGCTGCATCGGGTGCAGTTCATCTCCATCGGCCAGGCCCTCTATGGTAGTGATCGTTTTATTATTATTGGTAATCGCCAGGCTGAGGCAGGAATTAACCCTTTTACCATTGACATGAACCGTACAGGCGCCGCACTGCCCCCTGTCGCAGCCTTTTTTAGTGCCGGTGAGGTCCAGTTGTTCGCGCAATACCTCCAGCAGAGTACTTCTGGGCTCTACGGAAAGCTGATGTGATACGCCGTTTACCTCCATCTTGAGCGGCATCTTTTCAAAAAAAGCAGCAACCTTTTCATCCAAATGACTTTCAGCAGCTTTTACTATCCCGATGGGTGTAAGTGCGACAGCTGTTAAAAAACCGGATTGTTTTAAAAAATCGCGACGGGTACCACTTAAAATGTTTTCATTTTCGGGCACACCAGGTGTTTCTTTTTCAGGCATAACGATGTAGTTGGTACAGATACAAGTTCGTAATATCTCATGAATTAACACCTATGTAACCACATTGTTATCAGAAATATAAATTCGGGGCCGTTGCCCAATCGGTTTCGGCGAGAGATTAGCGGTGCTCTACTGCAATTGAGCTTGCTAGCATCCTAATTATATATAGTTGTTTTTGGTATTCCTCCCCCGTTGTTCTGACAGGAACAGGATTGCTGCCGGTCTCAGGGACATAACCGGCTTTTATGTGAAAAATAATATATTATTTATATTTTAAAAATGCTTATTCATTAATTTAGAATTTCAATATATATTCTATGAAAAAGACCGTGATCTTATTATTTGCCGCAACTCTTATAATAGCTTGCAAAAACGAAAAGAACATACCTCTTCCTTCTGCAAGTTTCCATTTTGGCAATCAGACTTCCGAAGATTTTAAACTTGTCGCAAATGATACAACTTCACTCATCAGTGCTGTAAAAGGAGCCGCCAGCATAAGCTGGGACTTTGGCGACGGCCGTACTTCAAAGGATGACAGGCCAGTACTTTCCTATTCTAAAGCCGGCGTATACACGATAATGCTGACAGCAACCTCCGAAGACGGAAAAAAAACGACGCCTTCAAAAAAAATAACCGTGCTGGATTTAGTCCTTAAAAATATTGTTATTGATAAAGTATATTGGAACAATACTGATGAACAATTCGCACAAGCCGGATGGCCTTTGACCAATTCAGCGGATCTATACATTAAAATCCAGCGGTTGCAGGGCGATGATGTCTTCTCAGGGGGCTTTGCTCCCAATGCCACAATGATCTATACCAGTCCGCTTCAAAAAAACATATACAAAACATCTGATGTCCCTATAATAATTAATCTAAAATCGAAGGTAGTGCTGGAAAAAGATGTATTATTGGCCAGGAATTACCTGATCAGTCTTATCGCAAAAAGTAATACCGGGGAATATGTATTGTTTACCAACAGGTACAGCGGTTCAAACCAACTGGTTAAAACCGATAACCTGACAAAAAACGATTTCGAGGTGACATCATCATTTTTCAGTTCACTAAATTTAAAGTTTAATTTTGAGTAATGCTCAGCAGTTTGATCATCAGGACCCGTCACCCTGAATGAATAAAGCGAAACCTTCCTGTTTCCCTCAAGTTGTATAAGTGATAAAGCGTCAAATCTATTTAAAAATTTCATTTAAGGAAAAATTTACAGCAACCTGAATTTCAATATCCCCCACCCTGGATCACCGTTAAACCCTCAACTCTAAAATTTGTTGGTCCGATACGCATTTGCCGGCAAAACCTTTTTTACCAGCCAGCGTTTGCTGTTAATGTCTTCAGCCTCACAGTTACTTCAAATTCTCTCCCTATCAGACGACGCGACTGCGGTTTATCGCGGAGAAAATCTCATTATTGAATTTGCCAATGCAGCCATGCTGTCATTCTGGGGCAAAGATAAGAGCATCGTCGGCCTGGAGCTGGAAGAGGCCGTACCGGAATTAAAAGGACAGCCTTTCAAGATGATGCTCCAGGCAGTACAGCGTACGGGCATTTCTGATGAGGGAATTATTCCCGCACAGACAAGCATTCATGGGGCATTCGTCACCCGCTATTACGCATATAAATACCGTGCCGTCAGCAGTGAGGACGGTCAGTCCATTTATATACTGCATACAGCTTCTGACGTTACGGAGCGCCTCAGGGGCGAACAGGCGGTGCGCGACATGGGTGTTCGCGACGCTGAGCTAAGCCGCGAGCAGCAGCTAAACGAAGAATTAGGCTCACTGAACGAGGAACTGGTTGCCACAAATGAGGAATTAGTTGATACGCAGTCCGCCCTGGCCATGTTGAATGCGAGCCTGGAAGATAAAGTGAGGTTGCGAACAGTTGATCTGGCTGAAAGCGAAACTAAACTACAAGGCCTTAATGAAGAATTATCTGCCATCAATGAAGAATTAAGAGCAACAAATGAAGAACTGCTTGAAATCCAAGCCAGTCTACAGCGGTCCCTGACGGATCTTGCCAGCGTTGAGCACAAAGTGCGCAGCATTGTAGCCAGCGCGCCATTTCCCATTGGAGTCTATTCCGGCCGCGAAATGTTGATCGAACTTGTCAATCAGTCTATTATTGATGTATGGGGCAAAGGAAATGACGTGGTCGGCAAAAAATATGCTGAAGTCTTGACGGAGTTGGCAGGTACCGGTATATATGAGCAACTGGACAACGTTTTCACAACCGGCGTACCGTTTCAAACACGTGGCCAGCGCGTTGATCTGGTGGTGGAAGGAAAATTACTGCCATTTTACTTCAATTATAATTTTACGCCTTTATTCGACCAGGACGGGCGGGTTTACGGCGTGATGAATACGGCGGCAGATGTGACAGACATGGTTTTGGCGCGGCAGCAGGTTGAGCAAAGCGAACGCAATCTGCATAATATAATTTCGCAGGCCCCTGTTGCGATGTGCATTCTTATGGGCCCTGAGCATGTGGTCAAGGTAGCCAATGCACTCATGATCGATCTTTGGGGAAAATCTGAAGCGTGGGTAATAAACCTTCCTATACTTGAGGCATTGCCGGATGCGCGTTATCAGGGGTTAAAACAGATCCTTTCTGATGTTTATCAGAAAGGCCAAACCTACAGCACTAACGAAACGCCTGTTATCCTTTTGCGCAACGGCCGGGAGGAAACGGTCTATCAGAATTTTGTTTACGAACCTTATCGAAATGCTAACGGAGAGGTGATTGGCGTGATCGTGATCACCATCGATGTTACCGATCAGGTATCAGGCAGATTGCAAACTGAAGAAAATGAGCGCCGGTTCCGGTTTTTACTAAATGCCATGCCTCAACAGGTTTGGACGGCGCGGGCTGACGGTTCACTCGATTATGTAAACGACGTTGTGAGCAGGGACTTTGGTGAAAATGCCGAAATTATTGCGGACCAGGGATGGCAGGGCTTTGTTCACCCGGACGATCTTCCTGCTGCATTGGCTAAATGGCGGCGTTCTTTGCAATCCGGAAAAGAATACCTGACAGAATTCAGACTAAGATTTGCCGACGGTAACTACTACTGGCATTTGGCAAGGGCGGTGCCGCTGATCGAGTATAATGCTGTAACTTTTTGGCTTGGCACGAATACCAATATAGATCAGCAGAAATACAATGAGAACCGGAAAGATGAATTTATCAGCATAGCCAGCCACGAACTTAAGACGCCGCTTACGACCATTAAAGCATTTTTTCAGTTAAGTAAACGCGAAAGTGCGGGTAATGGCAAGCTAAACCCCTTCGCGGCTAAGGCTGAACGACAAATGGAACGCCTCGGCCGCCTGATTGAAGATTTGCTTGATGTGTCAAAGATCAATGCAGGTAAGATGACCTACAATAAGGAAGATTTTGATTTCGGGATGCTACTTGCCGACACCGTCGAAAATATGCAGCAGGCAGCTCCCGGACACCGCATAGAAATATCAAACAGCTGTAGTCTAATTTACCATGGCGATCAGCACCGTTTGGAGCAGGTACTAATCAACCTGATCAATAATGCGGTAAAGTACTCACCGGATGCCGACCGGGTGATTTTGAATTGTGAACGGGAAAACCAAAATATTATAGTCTCAGTCAAGGATTTTGGCATAGGCATTGCCGCAGAACATCTGAAAGGCCTTTTTGATCGTTTTTACAGGGTTGATAACACTTCCAGCCGTTTTCAGGGCCTGGGTTTAGGATTATTTATTGCAAATGAGATCGTAAAGCGCCATGGAGGCAGTTTCTGGATCGAAAGTGAACCAGGCGAGGGCTCCGTTTTCTATTTCTTATTGCCATTATCCGGGAAACAGGAATTTATTGACATTGCCGGGGATGGATTTACTTATTACGATGGCAGTTTTATCAGGATCCGTTATCAGCAGGTAGGCGAATATATGGATGTGGACTGGCTTGGCTATCAGAATTATGATTCCGTTGTCAAAGGCTGTGAAATCCTGCTTGATCTAATGAAAAAGAATGATTGTCAAAAGGTGCTAAACGACAACACGCATGTTAAGGGGAACTGGTCAGAAGCTTCGGACTGGGGAGCCGAAGTTTGGTTTCCGGCAATGGCGGAAGCCGGTCTTAATAAATTTGCGTGGATTTATTCACCAAGTACATTCAGCCGTATCGCTGCTAAAAAGAGTTTGCCATCAGCATACGAAGTTGTGCAAGTGGCATTTTTTGATGACAAAAACGAAGCGCGAGACTGGCTTATCAGCTAATTGATATGATCAAGACTGTTGTTTCATTTTAACGACGACATTGAGAAAGTAACCCAAATTAGAAAAACGGGATCTGCTTTATCAATCAAGTCATTCATTGACTGGACAATTTGCAAAAGCTCGCTGGTGCATTGGCATTTCTGACACTACCGATATCTTCCTGTAGCTATTGCTCCGCAGTTTTAGCTTGATTGAAAGCAGGGATTATTTGCTACCGCTGATCAGCTTAAACGCGTTCTGCATGATTTTTCCTCAATCCCATCATTATTATGCCAGTAAGATTTGGAAGAAAAATACTGAAAAACGCACGGGCCTGCTGATCGTAAATATTGCATTGAAAAGGTCACATTTGTCATGGCAGACAAAAAACTTATAGATAACTGAATTCCTGAAGAAAGCGGCATAATCGCGACTCAAAAGCCTACAGCTTAAAATAGTTTCAAACAATCCCGGTAATTCACTTCTTGGCAAATAGCAACCTAGCAATGTTTGCAAAACCGTCTTGAACTGAGGTACAAACTGCGTAACCATTTGCATCGTTGACCTGGAATATATAGTTTTAAAGGTCACAAAAACAGTAAATATGCCCGTCGGGCTGCTTTAAATGCCTGCCCCTTTCCCCGATTATCGATTGATAGCAGAGATGACATTTGATAATATAACAGGCTGATCATGGATTCTATAAGTTCCTAATTATTGGAACATTGTTCAGGTACCGGATTAAAAAAACATAAGCCATTATTTGGTTATTGTTAAGCTCCAGTCAAACCTGTTTCCTGGATAATTGTTTAAGATATTAATTTTCGTTATGATAAGGTTAATTGATTGGTTGCCCCGAAAGCGAGTTTCCGGGCAACCTTTACTTTCTGGAAATTTTAAGAAGAGACATCAATCTGATGGATTGATTTTACCTGTCAGCCTTGAAGGGCAAATTTAAACTTTACATCTTTTGCAGTATTATGGAATGCTTTATTGCGCCTGTTGATCGTGACTGTATTGACACAGACGAAAGCATTTAAAGCCGGTTAACTCATAAGATCAGATCTATTTTCTTTTGTTTTAATTTTAACTGACAATATTGCGGTCAGGGTATTTGCTTACAAAAGATAAATTACATCCTTATTTTTCATTTTGCCGGCATATCGATACAAGATGATATTTATCCTGAATCTTCTAATTGATTAAAATCCGATTTTATAATGCTTTCGTAAGTTTTAACCAACTATGAAAAGTAATATCGAGAATAAGTTATTGTTAGTTGCGGCCAAGATCCGGACGGAGCGTAAGCGACTGGGATATTCACAGGAGTATGTAGCGCTGTCATTGGATTTATCACAAAACGCGTACAGCAAAATTGAGTTAGGATACACCAACATCAGCTTAGTACGGCTGATGGAGATCGCACTTATTCTAAATACAGAAATAGATTATTTGCTACGCGTTTAATAATTTAACAATATTAATGCTTAACCGTATTTTATTACCGGTTCATACCTTACATGCACCTTCCTTGGTTTAACCTTGAGTTTTTATTGTTCCCCCGTCCCGTCCATGCAACTTACCATCTAATGGAAATTCATAATAGTCATTTAATTTGTAAGTAAATTCTCTAAATCATGTAAAATTCAGTGCGCACGGTTATATTTCCAAATCGCGATTAGCTGTTATTTACCAGTCTTCCCCCACTAATTAATGGGACAAGCTGAACATATTAACGAGCTCGAGACAATCTTTTCACGGTTACATGCGTCTATAAAATTTGCTATAACTCATTTTTGTCCCTCTAACGATGGCAGCAAAAATAACCTGTCAATCTGCTTGCAGGTATGGGCAACACACTAATGGGTGCAGTTCTTCAGGTTGTCCCGAAGTTGCGGAACAATTCCCTCGTCGGGTAACTTCTCTGCATTTTTTACAAGTGCCGGCTCTGAGTCGGCACTTGTAAAATATTCCTTTTGCCGATGAAGAATAATTCATGTATTATCGTTTTCCGACTGATTTTAATTAACTCCATTCGCGATAAACTTGTAAATAATAACTAAGAAGCCCAATTAAATTATTGAGGCAAATAGTTAACCTAGCATGCTTCATTTATCGTTTAACAGAGAGAAAGATATCTTCATCACATCTAACCAAATCCGCCGGCGAAATTTCAAGAACATTCGCTATCTCAATTAGCCTTTTAAGTGTAAGTTTCACGTTTCCAAGTTCTATTTTACTGAAAGTGTTTTGGGAAATTTTCATCTTATAAGCTACATACAACTGGCTGTAATTTTTAGCTATCCTAATATTTTTTATCCGGGCTGCAACAAGCTCCTCAGTAACCATAACAATACGTAAGTGCAGATATATTTACGTTCTCCCTGCGGATTTGGTTTTGTATGGTTACCTCAACAATCAAAAAGAAGGTCAATAAGAAAATTCTTATATCCAGGCGCGGCTATATATCATCCGTTGCCCAGGTGCTAAGGTAAATTTATCCATGCCAAGGCGATGAATTTTGAAAAGTCGCTACTATTTTTACTTTTTGAAACGGACACTGACGGTTGCCGGTTGATTAAAAATGCCTTCACTCACCTGGACATTGGTTGGTGCGAACAGAACGCTGCAGCCTATTACACGGAATGACCAATTTGTCAGCATAATAGTGTTTTTAGTTATCGCTTACAGTGGGCTGTATACTCGTTATTGCTGCCCAAAGAAGTCTCTGTTAATCTGATCCTCGAATATGCTCCCAAATCAGGTAAGGGCGGCAGGAAAATTTATTCTTCAAGGCTTCCGGGGCACCTGAAGTGAAAGACTGTAGTTAATAATATAAATTGCGGGAAGAAGTGACCGTCTACTTCAAGTAGCCAAGATATACAGACTGCATAGCAGGCGAATTATTACAGGTATTTTCTTTTAATAAGCCGGCTCTGGGTGGACCGGCTTATAACACCTTTGATTAAACTACGGTCGTATCCCTACGTAGGATTCCCAGAACCAATGAAATTACTGCAATAACTAATAATATGTGAATTAAACCGCCTGCGGCGTAAGCAAATGTGCCGATAGCCCATCCTATTACCAGGATAACAGCTACGATGTACAAGATTGATCTCATAGTTTTTCAGTTAAGTAAATAGATAACCAACAGATGCAATTTCTATACCATCATCAATATCCAGGCGAAATGCGGTCGGTACACACTGAAGTTGTACTTTAAAAAGGATTTAATGTCGTTATTGCTACCTGTCCTGGGACAAGATAAGCGCAGTATAGCCCGCGACGCTGACATTGGCCGAAAACGGCAATCCATCGCATTCTCCGGCCCCCGCTTCTGTATCCAGTGATGTAAAATCACTGAATTCTTTGTCGTAGCCTTCCCAGTCGCTGTTGAAACGGATCTTCCACATTCCTGCCTCCGGCATCCCGATGCGGTAATCAACATAGCTTTCGCTGCTGAAGTTCAGAACAACAACCGTGGTATCACCCTTTCCTCCGTTTTGCCAACGCTGATAAACAAGCACTTTTTTATCTTGATCCACACGAATCATCTCTGTATTTTGCCCGGAAAGCCCTTCCGTATTGTTATCGTAGTTCAGCCTAAGTTGGATAAGGTCTTTATGCAGGTTTACAAATCCATTAAACTGCTTTTGACGATTCCAGTCAATTGGATCGGTGTCTGAAAACCATTTATCTTCCAGCAATTCATGTCCCTGGAAAATCATCGGGATACCGGGCGCGGTCAGTACCATGGCGATGCCTAAGGACGCGCGTTTCTTTGAATACCAGTTGTTGACATCGTCATCAGCTATTTCCTCCGCTACACGGGCTTTGCCGTTGGCTACCTCGTCATGGCTTTCCGTGTAAACAACCCTTTTAAAGGGGTTTCCGCTGTACTGGCTCATCAACGCATGCTCCATGGCAGCCATACTTCTGTCTTTATCTTCCGGTGCTGTCAAAGCTGTCCGGACCGGATGCACAAAGTCCGCATCCCATTGCGCGCCGAAACCCAATCCGTCATCATGCCCGACCGGGTTGGTGATACTATCCAGACCATGCAGGTCTTCCGCGATAGTCAGCTTCCAGGGAAACTTCTCTGCGATCTCGCCGTTAATCCAGCGTAATAAACTTAGGCCGTCTTCCAGCACACTACCGGGATTCTCATCTGCATGAACATTCCTGATATAGGGGATCATATCCATGCGCAAGCCGTCTACCCGGTATTCTTCGAGCCACATCATCGCATTATCGCGGATATATTGCCTCACTTCTCCTCTGCCATAATCCGGCCGGGTATCCCCCCAGGGGGTTTCGGATCGCCAGTCGTTGTAAAAATAAATACCTCCTTTTTCGTTTTCTTGCCAACCGTCAAATTGCCAGATATCCAGGTCACCCGGACCGAAATGATTATATACCACATCCAGGATCACCGCTATACCATTTTCATGCGCCGCTTTGACCAGGCATTTGAACGCGTCAGGGCCACCGTATTCTGATTCTATAGCAAAGGGCTGAGAAGGGTTGTAGCCCCAGGAAAATCCGCCGGGAAATTCAAAAGGCGGCATAATTTCGATTGCGTTAATTCCTAGCTCTTTCAGGTAAGGTAATTTTTCAATAATACCATACATATCGCCAGGCTTACCTTCTTCCTTTACGTTAAATGTACCTGTATGCAACTCATAAATGACCAACTTATTCCAACTTGGCATGTCAAAAGAGACGTCCCCCCAATTAAATTCAGCGGGATCATAAACGATAGAGTTCC
This sequence comes from Mucilaginibacter kameinonensis, assembly GCF_003675385.1. Taxonomy (GTDB): domain Bacteria; phylum Bacteroidota; class Bacteroidia; order Sphingobacteriales; family Sphingobacteriaceae; genus Mucilaginibacter; species Mucilaginibacter kameinonensis. The sequence goes on from NZ_RCWZ01000003.1 coordinate 296,798, forward strand.
CTACCGAGCTGGTTACGGCGCGAGCATAGGGATCATTTTTGAAAAGCTCACCCTTAGGCGTGTGCAACACATATTTATATTCGTCACCCTTTTTCGCGCTGATGACTAATCCTGCCCAATTACCATTTCCTTCGCTCTGCAGGCTGTCTTCATCCTTACTGAAATCGTTAAATGTTCCCGCAACGTATACCGCTGTTGCATTGGGGGCCCAAACCCGGAAAAATACCCCATCGGGCAGGATCACCGCGCCCATCCCCTCAACTTTTATTAGTGGGTCAACTATGTCTCTCTGTTCCATGTAAAAATTTTCCTTTTAAAAGCCGAAAAGTGTATTATTGTTTGAACACCAATAAAATTTCCTCTACAATAGAACTGTTTTTTGGGCTTTCTTTCAGCGTTTCTGCATTGCTTTGAATAAAACTCCTCTGATGAACATTACTCAGCGATATTCAAATTCTTGTTGCCGGATTCATTTGCCTTTGGCTAAAGAAATTTCTGTTGTTATAGATTATATTTGGAAATTATCTGATTTAAATGAGAAGCGTTTCAGCTATTTTTTTTTACCTGTTGATAATCTCAAATCGGGCCCTGGCGCAGGCTGAAAACCCCATATTAAAATTGCTTCCTCATGGTACTATTCTTTACGGCAATATCCCCTATGCTAATGACACCTCAAAGCGTCATCTATTAGATATATATTTACCGCCGGCGGGGAAAAATATTTTTCCTGTTGTCGTCTGGATACATGGAGGCGGATGGAGAAAAGGCGATAAATTTTCTGCAATGGACAACATGGATGATTCAGCTCGTGAAATGATTGAAAAAGGATATGCCATTGTCTCAATAAATTACAGATATAGCAGTAGCGACAAATTCCCGGCTCAAATACAGGATTGCAACCGCGCTTTAAGTTTCATCGAAGAATTTGGCAGCAAATATCGCTTGGACAAAAATAATATAGCATTAATCGGCTTTTCTGCGGGAGGGCATCTTGCAGCTTTGTTGGGCTTGTCAAATAATAATGACGTTAATACGTTCTACAAAGAAGGAAAAATCGAGCAATTCAGAATTAAGCTAATCATCGACTACTATGGTATCAGTGATATTGTAACACTTAAAGGCCCCGGAATTGCTGACCCCAATAGCGGAGTACAGCTACTCCTTGGTGCCAAAGCATTTAAAGAGCCTGAAAAGTCCACAGAAGCAAGCCCGGTTACTTATATTGACGGGAATGATCCGCCGTTTTTTATTGTCCACGGCGACAAAGACCAGGCGGTTGATAGCAGTCAGTCTGTAGAACTGGCCAATAAGCTTAACCAATCACGCGTTATAAACGAATTAATGATATTGCCGAACGCCCCCCATGGTGGAAATTCCTTTGATAGCCCCGCCGTAAGGTCAAAGCTTTTCAAATATTTGAAAATATATCTACGTTAGACGACACCCGGAAAAAGCCTCCGTCATTCTTCGAGATAACTGATGCCAAAGACGTTGCAAAGGCGGCTAGTAAATGGTTTACACTCCAACCAATAAAAGCTATGAAAGGCACTCCTTGGTTGTAATCTGTCCTGACGATTAAAGGTTGTACATTAGGTGGTCAATACAGTGCTGAATTCTTGCCCGTCACCTTCCATAAATTCAGGCACAACTTGTGTCTGTCATATATAGCTCGATAAGACAGCAATATTTAAGCATTAAATGGAATACTTTAATGGCAGTTGAAGTTGTCCGGGACAGCTTGCAGAGATTAATGTAAAGGCTTGCGATGTACCTGGGATTGGTTCAGGACTTGCTTTTATACGAATGTTAAGTTAGCAGATGTCAATAAAAGTATTCTGCAAGCTGATTCTATATGATATTGCCAAGTTTTACTGAATTAGTTGTTAATAAAAAGCTATAAAGCTGTAAATCCTTCCCGAAGACGATTTATTGCTATTGTGACAGGGCTTAAATCCTCGTTTATGGAGTCTGATTTCTTTAATTTCTTTGATAGCTGAACAAGAAAAACCTCCTTGAATGAGTTGAAGTTAAATGTGCCATCATGGAGTGAGTGGTGCAAAGGTTCTTCTCCTGCTACTTATGATGAACCGTTTACAAAATAAAAATAACATAATAGCTTATGATCAAATGAATAACTGTCAGAAGAGATCCAGAGCAGGGATTAAAGCATGCGCAATTTTACTGGCATGAGGTTGGGACCGGTCTTGTAAGCCATCAACCAGTTTAAACTGGTGTATGACACAACCAACCAAGGTAATAATTTTGTTACTTTTGACAAAACAATCGATGATGAAGCGAAGAATCCCCCTCGAAGCTTACAGGACAACTGTAATGAAGTTCTTAGTCATTATTTTATTGATATTATTTTCAAAATGGATAATTAAGGCACGAAATGAGCATAGTGCGATTAAATTAATCCCGGAGATAGACAGTCCTGGAAACAACATTTCGGAATTTCCGCAAACTATTACATCTATTGCGTTCTTCCTATGAGCCAACCTTAGCTTTATACATCTCTCTAATTGAAACATGGAGATAAAAAAGCAAAAGGTTAGATTTCACTTTCTGCAATTTACCCTTCATAATTAACTTATCGAGGTAAATTACGGCATCTATTTTGCCAAACCGATTTATCTAATTTAATATCTATTAAAATGCAAATAATAAATGATTTAACTCAATATTTTTTGTCCGAGTCGCTCCAGTTGTTTAATCGCATTTAGCGATGGATTAACACAATAGTTTGGACTAAAAAATGTGTTTGACGGAGATATGAATTGTCGATTTAGCGGGATAAAAAGGCTGCCGGCCGATAACATACTATAGGCTATCTCCAGCATCGCATGTACAATGGAGGTATTATCGAACCTGAAATAGCCACTCTTCCATGCAGCACCTTCCTGAATTTTAAAGTTTTTACGTTTGCATATTACCGTTAGGACTTACGATAGGGATCCCTCCAAAAGTTTTGCGCCAATTACCTTTTCATCGGTAAGAGCGTTGATATTGCAATGAATCCCCAACACTTTTACATCCTGACCCTCACCTGTAAAGGTAGCCTTAACCCTAAGGATTGTTGCCTGAAGCTTGAAAGGTAGGTAAGTGAGGAAAACGCAACAGCGCTCTGTAAAATAACACACCAAGGTCCAGCACCTGATTTAGGAGTACCTACCCGGTCCCTGCCGTTCGTATTAGCGAATGATTAAAAAATGCATAGATATTTTACAATTAATTCATTCTTTTTGTGCTTCCAATAATGCTTTAATAAATTATCTTTGTTATAGCTGATCAGCATCTTTAATACCCCTATAGGCCCTACATCTACCAAGCCCGTCAAGTGATGGGCTTTTGTATTTTTACGATTACAATTGAAACAATTTCCGGAAAACAGAGGTTTTACCTCAAAGTTATTTTAATAGGGGTATTGAATAATTCACATTAAGCCACGCTTCAAATAGGCGTGGCTAATTTTTTTCTTGAGCATTCCACTCAATTTGGCAGCTGCAAAATCGGCCACGCCGACGATCTAATTCAAATTCAACGTTTTTCTCGGAAAATTAAATCATGACCTTCTGTTCATAAAAGAGATTGAATTCGGCGACTATAAAAAGCTTTTCCGGATGCACGTCTCCTGCTATGCAGGCAGCTTGATACGCTCTTAGTTCAGCGGAAAGATTTGCGGTAGGCAAGGACGATCCCCTTACCTACCGGAATTCAGCGTATTCACTCAAGCTTCTGCTTAGATGCCCGTTGTCTGCCCGAGACGGGATTCATTACGGCGCTCGTTCTTGCCGCTGCCATGGCCTAGCCACACTAATTTTTTTAGCAATTATTATTGCTTCCTGAAATTTATTTTTCAACTTTGTTTTTTATGAAGAGTCAACTGTTTGAAGAAAGCCCGAAAACACTCCAGACCTACGCAGGACGATGGGTCTGCATCATGCCTGATTCTGGATCGACATACACACTACATGACTTGGTACACGGGACAGCCCTCGGGCAGATATTGGTAGACGAACAGGATAATTGGATCTATGACGGCAGCCTGCTGGACATTGACGAGCAGGAAGAAGTGGCAGGGAAGATCACCGGGTATCAGAAAGAGATGAACGAATTACGCCGGACTATCGGAATTAAAACTCGTTGGAAGAATTAAGAAAACTTTTTAATTTCCGGTCTGCTGTTATGGGACAATTGTTACGCCTTCATTTTGAAAATAAAGACTACTCGTTCAGGATCTTGAACACGGAAGCGGTCACGCGAGAAACAACCGAGATTGATATATTGTTAGACGGTGTTGCGCTTACTATTATTAAAAGCGGGAAATGCTGGCAATCGAAAGATTTGGCCAGTAGAGTTCCGGCAAGCTTAGTCAGCGCAATCGCCAAAGCCATTATCCTGCGTTTCCGTATATGACAGCGATAGCTATAGACAGTGAAGCTTACCGTATTGATCCCCTGGGCGCCGGGGATCTCCTGTACTATGAACAACTGGCGGAAGAGATCTACCAGTTACTTACCGATGCGCATACTTTGCAGTTCCTGCCGGAGAAGTAGTTAACATCTTTAACAGATGCCAAAAACTGGCTGAATGCCGCCATGCTTAATTTCCATTCCGGGCGTAATATGGTACATTTGATCCGCTCCAAAACAACGGGTGCCTTGATGGGCGTGATCGACCTGATCCCGCCGGTTGTAGCTATGGAACATTACGAGATGGAAATTTATCCTTTCTTTATCGAGTTTTACCTGAAAGGCAATGCCAGTGGAAAAAAACTGATGTCCCGTTTGCTACTCAAAGTGCTTGAACATTTGCGGCTGGATGGCGAGAATGCCATGGCAGCGGTCGTTGACCGCAGGAATATAGCAGCAACTAAAGTGCTGAAACGCTCGGGCTTCTATCACGATGGAAAATTTGACCCGGTACAGGATATCTATCGCTATCCTCCTCTGAAAATCCAATAAAAAAGGCGCAGGAGACTTTCAGTTATTTGCAGATTTTGCATTGAGGCATTACACCCTACGATAAGTTTAGTACTGAAGGATCCGTTACAGAAGATATGAAGAACGAAAACCGGGACAACCGACAAGCCTCTATCAGTTGAGAAGCAACCGCATTCCTGCCAGCCCTTCCGGATTTATTTTCGTTTAACCTCGGCCGTCCCGGGATTTACCATTACTTTTTGACATTATCCATTTTGGAGCTGGCCGCCTTTTTTGTTTTAGTGCCGACTGATGCACTGTTATCCATTGTCGATGCATCCCCTGTCGCGCTGTTAGTTTTTAAAGTATACAGATTTGAAGGCGATCATGTTTAGCCGGTGCGCTATCTTCCCCTCTTTTAGCAGCATGATCGCCATTACAAGCCATGATCAGGCTTGCTGTACGCGAGAATTGGCCGGTAACAAAATTCTTTTTACGTCGGATCCTTTTAAATCATTTCAGGACCTTAGCTTTCGGTACATTTTTTTCGGGCAGTCCGGCGCCCGTTTTCCTTATCAGGAATTACTGCAGGCCCCCCAGTGCCAACAGCATCTTTTGTTCACCGGCTAAGCTGCCTTTGCTCGTTCCAGTATTACTTGGTCTTAACAGGGCAGTAAAGAATAACAGGCTAAACATTTATTTACTATTAATTAATAAAAAATCAACCTGGAGAGTTTTTAAAAGTTACAACAAAAGCAATTACGTGATGTTTAAAATGAACATCAATCTGATTTGAAGCGAAATAGCATTGACATTTAAATAACGAGCAAAGCCCGTTCGAAAACCTCCTTAAATTTCTTTTGATACATTTTATTTTTAAGAAATATTTACTAATTTCATTTTTAACAGGTTTAACCAATAGTCGAATCAAAAATTCTATTAACATTTTAATTCGAGGAGCAATGCAAAAGAGGATTATTGTAGTTGACAACGATGATGATATCCAGGAGATCATCCGTTATGTACTCGAAGAACAGGGTTACCAGGTGGAAACAGTCAGCGATATCCTATCATTCAATAAATTGGGAGATGTACAACCAGACCTGATCCTGCTCGACGACTGGCTCAGCGACGGTTACGGCCATGTGCTTTGCAGGGCATTGAAGCGAAACAGGCAGACCAAAACTATTCCGGTGTTACTGATCTCTGCAAAAAATGATATCGAATCCCTGGCTGCAAAAAGCCATGCAGATGACTACATTGCCAAACCATTCGATCTCGACTTTTTTACGCATAAAGTCCAATCCTGGTTATCACCCGACAGAAATGCGATGCGCCCGGATTGAGTCCGTACGTTAGGTTGTCATTAATAATCGGAGTTAATCTTTTCAAACGCAGAAAAAACTTGAAAAGTCAACTTATATCGTCCGGCTTCTGCCATACCATCCCGCCGAGCTGTGCCATGGCCGATAACCTTGTGAATACATTCAACAGTTGCAGCCTGCAAAACATAAAAACGGAATGACTTACAGATCATCAAAATCCAGGAATACCAAACAACAGGAAAAATACAATTTGCTAACGGATGAAATTTATGACAATATACGATGCGGGGACCAAGAAAGGGACGCCGGAACATTATGGTTGGACATGAACGAACCAGGCAAAAAGATTAGCCACACTACCTTCAATAACAGGCTCAGGAAACTCGTTAACGAAGGCCTTGTCGAAAAAATATCGCTGGGTTACAACAAACATTTTTACAGGGTAAATAAATGATGTAGTTTTATATTACTTCCTCAGTTATCGCCGGCTTACTTATGATCAAGCGCCAATTTAACAATGCTGACAGGCGATGATATATACAAGTTAATTAACGTTAAGTTCAGTAAATCTTCGTAATCAAGGGAAGGGGCTCTAAAATCGCTATGTGGCGGTCCACTTGCAGTATACATGTGAAGTCGTTTTTTGCTATTTCTATCAAAGCGTTGACGGCAAGATAACCAGCGCCTTTTTGAGACGAAAACAAATGCACATTCGGCATCAATTTACCTGCTTCTTTTGCCATCATTCATAAACGTAATCAATAGCTTCAGCAACCTGACCACCTTGCGTGTTTGGGAACTTTACCAGCCAGGGTTCAAACCCTTCTGTAAGTCTTTCGGCAGCATGAACAATCTGTTTACGGTCGTCAATAACTGCGTTAAGCGCTTTCGGACGTGCACCGGCAGACGATCCGTTCAAAACCAGTAATTCTTTTAATACTTTTTCAAAACTGCCTTGAAGAATTTCTTCTGTTTGCGAGGCTAAATGATCCAGGTCGATAACTTCCTGGCTATCGAAAGGGCTATTGTCCGGCTCATAAACTAATGCGCCCATGCCCGATAACCCAACATGTGCCAGGCGATCTAGTGGTGAACATGCTATGTGGTAAAAACCGGGGGCTTATTGTTCGCTCAATACCGCTTTTATAATCAAAATAACAATAATAATCCTATTTGATTTATGTTCGTAATTCATGGTAAAATACCCCTCAAATAATTCGGCGGTTACTTTGTTTTGAAATTTGACTTCGCCAGACAGCACTCCACATTTAATAAATTGCAGATTAAAATCGGAGCCATCAATATCGCAGCTTATGAGGTAATTTAAAAACGATTCAGCCTTTACTGAATAATCATCCATGTTTTTGTACATATTATCTCAAGAGGGAGCCACCAATAGGTACGTCATACATTTTCAGTGTTTTAATGAATTAAATTTTTAAATCGGTAATATACCCATTATTATTTAAACACCATTCACCCAGCTTGTTCATTAACCAGCAAGTCTCTTTATTGGGAAAAGCTTTCAGTAATTGCGTATTATCAGAAATAAAAAAAGCCACCCGAAATCAGGTGACCTCCATCTATTCACATCATCTCCTTTCTTAATCTTCTGCCGGCTCATTGCTGGCCGCGAAGTTTGCCTGACTTTCGGCAATTTCTGTTAATAATGCGTCCGCCGTTTTTTCTTCATCTAACGTTAGCACCAACAATTCGGCGATTTCATAGTAACCTAACGTTTTGGCTAAGGAGATCATGCCACCATAAGAGGCAATCTCGTAATGCTCAGCTTTCTGACCGGCGAAGATCAAGCCTACATCGCGCTGGGCTGTTCCTTCTTCCGTAGCGCTGATGATCTCATCGCCTTCGTCCACAATACCTGCCATAGCCTCACACTTGCGGCTATCCGGCTCTAAACCCAAAATCGCAAAAATCTGTTCCAGGCGGGCAACGTGCTCTTCTGTTTCCGCCAAATGTTGTTCAAAGGCACTTTTGAGTTCGGCGGAAGTTGCCGCTTCTGCCATTTCCGGCAGCGTTTCTACCAGTTCGTTTTCTGCCCAAAGCAAATCTTTTAACTCATTAATGAAAAACTCCATGAGTTTAGAGTTACCGGTGTTGTTAACCTGTTCAACGTCCCATTCGTTACCTGGAATGATGGTTTCCGGTTCTGATGCAAAAGTAGCCTGAGTCTGATATTCACCTGCGGCTCCTTTATAGGAAGGTTCGGCAGCTACATTTGTATCATTCACATTGTTATCAAAGTCTTTTCTTCCTTCAGATTGATCACGAAGGGATTTGATAAGGTCATGTCCGTCAACAATTAAGCGTTGTTGAGCAAATAATACCTGCTCCAGTTCAGGGCTAAGCTCGTTTTCAGGATCAAGGGCATTTTTATAAGCAGTTTTGGCAGCGTCTTCCCCCCTTTCACATTCGTTCAGGATAGCATTGAGATCGTTTCCTGTAAATGCTGATTTAATATCGATCCAGGCGCGGTGCAGGTCACCTGATGTGCTGGTACCCTCGGCAGCATCTTCACCGAATTGCTGCGCTAAACCAGTCAGTTCAGCTACGTTCTCACGGCTTTCCTCAGATAACTTGTTGAATACCGTAATCAGTCCGCTTTCGTCTTCGTTCAGGTCTTTCCCTGCTTTTTCAAAACCGGCCGCGCGGTCATTGTTAATTTTGATCATATCATTGATCACATCAAGCGCTTTTTCTGTGTTTTCCATAGGTGTTTGTTGTAGATTGATTATTTAAATTTTTTGTTGAATAGCTTACAATTATGCCTTCGCTTGCGTGTTAACAACCTCGTAAGTACTCCATTGCTCAACACCTTTTGGTTCAGCATTATTTACCTCTGTACTTTTTAAAGCGCTCATATTTTGGTTTTGCCTTTCAGCAGCCTTTAGTGCTTTGGTGAAATCCTGCGGTAGGTTAGTTTGACCTTCTGTTTCCTGTACCTGTTGCAATGGTTGTTCAACATAGATCCATTCTTTGCCCGTGCCCGGCATTTCACCTTCGTTCCACGGACCACGTACAACGCCGTCAGAAAGATTGTATACCTGTTGGGTATAACGAGGATCAGCTGCCAGTACACCCGGCGGGAAGTTATTCGGGATACTATCCAGCGCCGCTTCGAACATTTTATAATGCGCAACCTCACGGGTCATTAAAAATGACAACGTTTCATGGATATAAGGATCATCGGTAAATTTCATCAGATGTTCGTAAACCAATTTTGCTCTCGATTCAGAAGCCAGGTTACTGCGCAAATCAACGGTCAGATCACCGTTGGAATGGATATACGATGCACACCAGGGAATTCCCTGACTGTTACGCGGTGTTACACCGCCGCCGGTGATCATTACAAACTGCGGGTTGGCTGCCAACGCTTCGTGAATAATGTTTTCTTTAGCAGCTTTGCCATTCATTACCTGCATGATCTCTGAACTGTCAGCAGCATTTTTCAGCTCGCCATTTACGCCTTTTAGCAACATTTGAATAGTAGCGCCAACAATTTCCAGGTGACTGAACTCTTCAGTAGCAATATCCATTAGCATATCATACTTGTCGGGATGCGGCACTTTGGCACCAAAGGCCTGTGTAAAATACTGCATGGCAGCTGCCAGCTCGCCGTTTTCGCCGCCGAATTGTTCTAATAATAGATTGGCGAAACGGGGGTCAGGGCGCGAAACCCTGGCATTAAATTGTAGTGACTTAACGTGGTGAAACATAATTAAAATTTTAGCAGATGATAAATGAAATGATTGGGAAAGAGCTTGATAAGAGAGGGATCGTGTTTGTTAATACAACTAAAATCAACACTTAATGTTTCAACTTTAAATTAAAATATTATCCTATTTTTTAATACTGTATTACCAGAATGATTAGCAGCGAAAAATAATTTTGGTTGTTTATTTCTTTCAATAAATCATGATCAGTCACTTGTACGGGCCGATGATTAAATAAATCCTTTAGGTTTGTCCCGAAAATAAGAATGAAAGAATTGCTCTGCAATTATCGTAACAATGAGCGTATAAGATATTCTGGTAGTGGCATTCAATGTCAAAACAGCGTGCGAGAAAACAGAAAATTATTAAACCGAAGTGATGTACTTTGCAGCGATAAGCAACATTAATATCCTATCGGCCTTGGCTTCATCATAATTTTCGCGGATAAGTTGTTTGATCTGGTTATTTTTTAATTTGACCGCCGCTATCTGGAGGATTTGAAATGATGCCATTTCCATACTTTGAATATTGTGCAGGTAAAATAAAACAGACATATCACGAAGTTCGTGCTTCTTTTGATGCAGTTTAATATCTTTAAAAGCATCATCGATCAAACCGGCTAATCCACTAAAGTTTCCAGGGCTGACGTTGCTATCCAATAAGGCGAAAATCATTTCCATTCTTGCCATTTGCTTTTCAACATCGTCAATAGTCTCCAATATTGCCTGTTTGAGATCTTTAAAATGTGCCTGGGATGCTATTTTCGGAAGATTTGAAACCAGGTGTGCTTTAGCAGAATAAATCTTGTTGAGATGACTGATGAAAAAAGAACGCGATTCTCCTTTAGCCAAATTGATTTTTTCAGCAGGGCCTCCGGGTTGTTTTTCATCATATCCATCTATAATCTTTATACTATTATAAATGTTGTTTAACATGAATCAATAATTCATAAATGTCGAATGGCTTCCTGATAAAGAGTTAGCGCCACATCCATCTGCTATCAGGTCAAGGTCGGGTTCAGCGGAAACGAGCATCACAGGGAGATCCGCAGTCTGATAATTAGATTTGATTTCCTTGCAGATCTCTGATCCTGTTTTCAGGGACCCCACGATATTTACATCCAACAGAATAAGGTCCGGGTGGATGATCTGGATATGACCTGCTGCCTCGCCTGTATTTGATAAAATAACATCGTATCCTGACTCCTGAAACACGATGTTAAGAATCTCGAGGATGTCCTCATCGTCGTCGATTGCCAATATTCTTTTAGACATCTTCTGTGTGGTTATTTAGATAGTCCGAAACAAAAGCATATCCAAAACCGCTGAAACACGATAAATATAATTTCCAAAGCTAAACTAACGAATAAGTAAGGAATGTTGCCCTCGGTGTAAATACCAAGGTGTTCTACTTTAACTACAGATTGTTGTAATAAGTGTATGAATAATTAAGAGTTTAACTTATTAAGAACACGCTATGAGCCATTGCGGTAATAGATATATTAATAAGATTTCGGCAATTTGCACACCAAATTTCTTAATTGATCCTTTTAAAACATTAAATAATGGCTTAGCTGGTGATATATTTCGATGTAATAAGCAATAGTAAGGTTTTCGATAAACTAACGGGTAAAAAGTACAGAGGTGTTACTCCCTGATGGCCTGAATGCCTTATGGGTCGAGCACTTAGATTAATGTGCTTTTCAACTTTTAGCTTGCAACAAATATGTTAGCAGCAGGGTGCTTTACAAGTAAATGATAATTTTATAAAGCTAACTCTAATAAGTTGTAAAAAATTATTTATTTTCTATTATTATCAGTGTCTGATCAAGGATATTTAATGTTAATATTTATCGTTTTAGTTAACGATAAATATATTTCTTATTTTGAAAAGGGTTATCTACCTTTCCGCTTTAATTCAACTTTGCCAAGTTTGAGTTGTAAGGTCAACTAATCACTTACCCTATTCTTCATCCATGTCACTTAAAACACATCAATTGCTACAAAAAAAGAAAAAAAACATCCTTGAACTCTGGATGAAGAACCAACTGGCCGATGAAGGCTTGCGGGAAGACCTGATCAGTAACGATGAACTGAGAAGCCAGTCTGAAGAGTTAGTTGACGCTTTGGTGAGTAATTTATCAAGCCAAAATTTTACCGATCTAAATTCTGACGAATGGAGTCCGGTCATTGAAATTTTAGGTGGCATTGCCATTACACGTGCGCGCCAGGGCTTTAGCCCCCGCGAAACAGGCAACTTTGTATTTTCATTGAAAGAAGCATTGCTTGAAGTACTGCAGCAAGAAATAGTTAACGATCCACAGCATTTATTTTCCGAAAGCCTCAAAATAAACCGCTTAATGGATAACCTTAGCGTTGTTACTTTTGAAACTTTTATAAAAGGCCGCGAGGAGGTTATTTTAAGGCAAACCGACGAGATTGCCGAAATATCAACCCCGGTGATCCGTGTGTGGGATGGCATACTGGCCCTACCTATAATTGGCACCCTTGACAGCGCACGTACACAGATAGTAATGGAAAACCTGCTGCAGGAAATAGTAGAAACAGGATCAAGCATAGCGATATTAGACATTTCTGGCGTACCCGCGGTAGATTCACTTGTTGCCCAACATTTGATTAAAACAGTAAGTGCCACCCGGTTAATGGGAGCCGAATGTATTATCAGCGGTATCCGCCCGGAGATTGCTCAAACCGTAGTTCACCTGGGTATCGATCTTTCTAATATCATTACCAAAGCAACTTTAGCCAGCGCTTTATCACACTCGTTTAAACTGATGAAGCTGGAAGTGAGGAAATCAACCCCTATCGCTAAATTTTAATATCGCTTTACAATGGATAAAATTCCTATTCTGAGGCTGGGCAATTTTTTACTGGTTACTATCCAGGTTGATCTGTATGATCGGCTGGCACTTAACCTGGAGGCCGACCTCGTGCAGATGGTAAATAAGACCAATGCCAGGGGCGTTTTGATAGATATATCGGCGGTAACCATTGTCGATTCATTTATGGGACGTATTATTGGCAACATCGCCAGCATGTCGAAAATACTGGATGCAGAAACCGTAGTAGTTGGTATGCAGCCCGCGGTTGCTATTACGTTGATAGAACTGGGCTTACCGCTGAAGGGAGTGCACACAGCTTTGGATATGGAGCGTGGTATGAGCTTGTTAAAATCGATGATTGATATAGATGGAGAAGATATAGATCAGGAATCGACCGACGATGGTATTATCACTCAGTAAAGACACCGTGCAGGTATTAAAGGAGCAGGACGTTGTTTTTTTAAAAAACCGGGTGAAAGAAGTCGCAGTAAAAATTAAAATGGGTCTGGTTAATCAAACCCGCCTGCTTACCGCGGCCAGCGAATTGGTACGCAACATGATGCGTTATGCCAACGGGGGCGTTTGCCAGATAGAGGTTGTTTCAAGCGGGCGTAATAACGGTGTCCGGCTGATATTTACTGATAAAGGCCCGGGTATTCCTGATATTACTGCCGCCATGCGCGATGGTTTTTCTACAGGTAAAAGCCTTGGACTGGGATTGCCAGGTACCAAACGACTGGTGAACGAGTTTGACATAAAAAGTAAAGTTGGCGAAGGCACAACTGTTACCATCATAAAATGGGCCAATGGTTGATGCTACACATATCAGCTTTGCCGCGGACGACCGCAGCTATTTCTCGCTGATAAAAAAAGAAATCCACAGGCTGGCAACTGAAGCCGGTATCAATGCCAACCGCATCAATGAGCTCGATCTCATCGTAGCCGAAATGACATCAAATTTGTATAAATACAGCGATGATGGTGAAATATTGATGGGCACTTTTGCCAACGGCGGCTCTCCGTATGTTGAGCTGATCAGTATTGATAACGGTCCCGGAATGGCAAACCCGGCCAGGATGATGGTAGATGGGGTTTCCACAACCAAAACTTTGGGCCATGGTTTAGGCAGTATGAAACGCCTTTCGGATATATTCGAGCTTTATTCGCAACCAGGCTGGGGAACTATAGTGCTTAGCCGGGTTTACAGTGATCCTGAAAAAGTAAAGGTGAGCGACGAGGTTATTATGCGATCCATAGTAGTATCCAAGCCGGGTGAAAAAACGAGCGGAGATGGGTTTGTTTATAAAAAAAATGACAAATACTTAAAAATGATGTTGGCCGATGGTTTAGGCCATGGGCCTGAAGCCAACAAAGCTATTAACGAGGCCGCCGCCGCATTCAAAGTATTTCCTGATTACAGTCCAACAGAAACGTTACGCTTTATCCATGGAAATATAAAAAAAACGAGGGGGGCGGTAATAAATATTGTCGGGTACAATTTCGGTGAAAAAAAATGGTCATCTGCCGGGATTGGAAATATAGCAGCCCGCATGTTCGGACCGGTAAATTTTAAAAACCATATGTCGTATAATGGCATCGTAGGTCATAACATACCTAACACCATGAACGACCAGCAGTATCCAGCTGATGAATTTAACCAGGTGATGCTTTGTTCTGACGGGATAAAAACCAGAATTGACATGGCGAAATATCCGTTAATGTACAAATACGATCTTTCCGTTTTAGCCGCAGCCATATACAAAGACCATGCACGAAAAAACGATGACATGTCAGTGATCATAGCAAAAGTTAAATAAAATGACAGAAGTAGTAAGCATCTCGCTGGAGAATGAAATGGACCTGGTGCTTGCTCACAAGCGGTCGATGAAGGTTGCTGAAAAGCTTGGATTAACCGTAGCAACACAAACAACATTTGCAACCGCGGTATCTGAAGTGGCCCGCGCCATTATTGAATACACGGATAATGGCACGCTCGCTATAGGGATCGAACAAAATAAAACGCGTTACGCGTTGAAGGCGAACGTGACCTTTGATAGCGAAATTAAACTAACCGCAGGCAATGAAGGCTTTTATTACGCCCAAAAGCTGGTGCCCGAATTTGAACTTGCGGGCCAAAATGGAGCTTATGTTATAGACATGAGGCTGGGGCTACCGCGGTCATTAAAGCTTGACGCAGCAAAGATAAAATTACTCAGAAAATACTTTCAGGAGGAAGAACCCCTAAATCCTTACGAAGAAATAAAACGGCGAAATTCACATCTGAACAAACTAACCGCAGAACAGGAAGAAGAGCTGAAACGGACAAAATTGATCGATGAAAAAAAGACTGAATTTATATCTATTGCCAGCCATGAACTTAAAACACCCTTAACTGTCTTAAAAGCTTTTACGCAAATGGCGCAAGCCACAAAAGACCCGGTATCTGAACGTTTGAGGGGATTATTGCATAAAATAGACCTGCAATCTACCAAGCTCAATTCACTGGTACAGCAGCTGCTTGATATTTCGCGGGCAGAAAACGGCAATCTGCACTACGCTATGCAGCAAGTAAAACTGAATAGTTTTATTGTTGACCAACTGGCAGTGATGCAAAGCATTATGCCCAATCACTCCGTTAGCTGTGCCCTGGGCGATGATGCCGATGTAATGATAGATATTTTACGGATGGAGCAGGTTTTTTCAAACCTTTTAGGCAATGCAGCCAAATATTCACGTATTAATACCAGCGTAGAAGTCAGCTCAAGCCTAAACAGCGAAGGTTATATTATTATATCAGTAAAAGACCATGGTATCGGTATGTCTGCTGATACCATGAAATCCATTTTTGACAAATTTTACCGTGCTGACGATGTAAGTAAAACCCATGCCGGGCTGGGCATGGGGCTTTATATCGCCTCGAAGATCGTTACTGACCACGGCGGTAAGATCTGGGTAGAAAGCAAGGAGAATGAGGGCTCCACTTTCTATTTCACTTTACCTAACTGCGAGCCTGCGTAAACACGCTTCGCCCAAATGGGCAAGGATATGACCCGATCAACCTTGCTCTATTAAAATATTTGATTAGGCCTTTTATGGCCACTGACAATTTAAATGCACTTCCATCTCCTGATCGAGGGCTGGCACATCACTTGAGCGCCATTGTTTTAACCTTTCCTGCGTTATTTATATATAGTCTTTCCTCTCTACCATATCACTTTTTGAACCCCTAAAGGTAGCCGTATGATACATTTAGATTAACGTCGGTATACCTGCCCAATCCGCCACTTTTTACCTCTCCAATATCGGTTGTTAGGTTCTGATTAGTTAAATGCTATATAATTTAAAGCGCTGAACCATCCCTTTTTATTTATATGATAAAAAATCTTCAATTAAAGTCAAACTAATGCATTAAAACTAAATTTGCCTGAATGTAACTACCTTGAAGTGCGCCGCTTAATAAGATTTTCTTAGTTTGATGATCTTCAACCAATGCATCATTTTCATCACCGGGTACACGGGGTCGATCTCGAACCAGCGTTTGCCAAAATCAGCACTGTTAGGATGGCGATGATGGTTATTTTAAAACAGTTCGCCGAGCATCAAAAAATCAAACGGGATGGTATTTTTAGATTTGTCGTTATTATCAAAATTGGTATAGCCATATTTATGACCGCACCAATTGACAATAGCTCCATGTACCGGGCCCATCAGGTAATGAACCGGCAACAGGAAAAACAACCACCAGTGTGTAGCAAATGCTATATAAAAGCAGGTGTAAGCCAGGGCAAAAATGATCCTTGAAAGCAAGGATGAACCCATGCGGTCGATTAGCGGCCATTCCGGATAATATCCTGCAAAGCGCTTATCGGTTACCTTGGTCCTGTTTAAATGATCTTTAAAAGTATGTATCGTTGCTTTTACCATCTGGAAAATGTCAGTAAAAAAATGTGGGGAATGCGGATCTTTTTCCGTGTCGCTATAAGCGTGATGCTCACGGTGCATAGCTGCGTAGGCACGTGGATTTAAAAAAGAAGCACCCTCAAAAAAGTAGGCCATCAAATAAAATACCCGCTCCCATGTTTTACTTGTGGTAAACATGCGATGGGAAGCATAGCGATGCTGGAAAAATGTCTGAAAAAACAAAGACAAAAACCAGTGCGAAATAAAAAAAGAAAAAATGATCAGCATATAATTTAATTAAAACGGGTGCGGGAAATAAGGCGGGGATGAAGTAAGTGCAGAATTATAAAATTAGTTCAGTAAGTTTTTCCCCAATTTTTTCTGCGTATAAAGCACTGATGTTGTTTGGAATAATCTGCCATTGATCGTCTTTTCTAAAAATCAGAACATTTCTTCTATCAGGAATTAAGACCACCCACCCTGGAAAGGTAAAATTATTTACAGGTTTGATTCTCAGTTTCCTTACCAATCCTGATTCGGGATCTTTAACACAGATAGTCTTCATTAGGAGCGGTATTGTTGAGTGATTTCAATTCTTTGTTTGTGTACGCCGTGGAAATTATAACAGGAATAACACTGAACTCCAAACTGCTTTTAAGTTTGGCACACCATTCTCCTCCATTGATGCCATAAAGAGAAAAATCAATTAAGATCAGTTCAGGGCGACATAACCTGATTAGGTAGAAAAGATCATCTGTTCTTCCAGCTATAGAAGTCTCAAACCCCTCGTAATCCAGTAATACCTGCAATAAGTCCAATATAGCGGCGTCATCATCAAATATCAATATGCGTTTTCCCATCAGCTCACCTTCGCATAAATGTTTATTTCACTTAAGTCTACCAGCACAATGGTTTCATCGATACCCATAGCCATTTGCCTCGGCTCCTCATCTATTTTAAAATAGGTGTCATATCTTTCCGGCAACTTCTTTAGTGAGGGGGCACGTTTCACCGGCATTAATGTGATACAGAGGTCGGCGTCATCGCCGAAAATACTGGTGGTGCGCGATAAGCAATACCGGAAACCCTGACTTATGAGGATGTCCAAAAGCTCGGTGGTTAAGATTTTTTGCATAGCCGCAGATTTCTATCAAAGGTACCCGGCCAGATTTTCACTATAATGGTTATAATACCATTTGCTGATGTGGTTAATACTCCTTTTTGCTATAAATAACTATAAATAACTCTAAATAACACCATTAAGTATAGCAAAGCGGATTAAAGCAATGGTGTTTCGTGAACCGGTTTTGTCAATCAATTGTTGCCGGTGGTTCTCGACAGTACGCTTACTGGTAAAAAGTTTATCGGCAACTTCCTGGTTGGTGAACCCTTCAGAAATCAGTGTCAGAATTTCCACGTCAAGCGTTGAAAATTCTATATTTTCAATATTTTCATTAGTAACCGGATCGGGAATTGTTAAAAGGCGGTTCAGGAAACGTCCGGAGAGTTCTGCACAAATATACTGGCCGAATTCATACGTGTGGCAAATCGCAAAGATCAATTCAGCCGTGTTGATATTTTTAAGCAGGTAACCTTTTGCACCTGATTTAAAGGCTTTAATAACATATTTTTCTGTATCCAGGGCGCTTAAAATGATCACTTTTATATCAGGATAATCTTGTTTTAAACGTTCGGTCAATTCTATTCCGCCCATAACAGGCATATTCATATCTACCAATACTATATCTGCTTTACAACCCTTTTCCAACAATTGCAGCACTTCAACACCATTGTTAGCCTCGCCATTGATGTGAAAAGATCGTTCTTTTTCAAGCATGGATTTGATACCACCTCTTACAATCAGGTGGTCGTCTGCTAATAGGATATTGATTGGCATGTTCGTCATTGGAATTATTCAGGTCTTATTTCGAGTGTAACTTTTATTAATGTGCCTATGCCGGGTTTAGAATCAATATCGATGCTTCCATTATACAAACTTAACCTGTTCCTAATGCTGCTAAGTCCCGAACCGGAGGCAATATCTTCCGGCTTTACTATTTTAAAGCCTTTACCGTTATCTGATACAGATAATTCAACGCGCTTATTTTTTTTTACTTCAATGGTAATCAAATTTGCCTCAGAATGTTTCATCGCATTATTAACGAGTTCCTGCAATATCCTGAATATATTGGATTCTACAGGTAACGCCATCCGTTCGTTCAGTCTCGTGAGCCTGGTTTTTATCAGCATTTTGGGCGTAGTTAAACGCCGGGCCATTTCCTCTACCGTAGCCCGTAATCCAAAATCATTCAATATTGCGGGAGCCAGTTCAAAGGAAATATTCCTCGTCTCCAAAACGGCCATATCAAGCAGTTTGTAAACATCCCGCATCTCCTCCACCGGAGAGCCTGAATCCAGTACCGTACCCAATTTAATCCTGATACCATACAAAAGCTGGCTTACACCGTCATGTAAAGCTTCACTGATTCGTGACCGTTCATTTTCTTCAGCATGAATAGTTGCAAGTGCTATATTTCTTTGCTGCTCTTGCTTAATTCGTATTGCTTCCTGTTCGAGGTCTTTTTTGGCCGTGATATCCATCATGATCCCTACAAAGCGGTTTGGGTGCCCGGGTTCAATAATCACATGGCCGCGAATACTTGCAAAACGGGTATTACCACTTTGATTATCAAAACGGCAAACCAGATCGATGGATTGCTGATTATTAAGCGCTACGCGGAACTGGTGGTCTACATCAAGACGATCATCCGGGTGGATCAGGCCGATAAATGTCTGATATCGACCGTCAAATCTTCCGCCAGGTATGGCGCAGGTTTGGTAATTAAACTCGTCAAGATAAAATTTCATTGTGTCCAGTTCCAGCTCCCATGTACCCGACGACGAAGCTTCAAGGGCCAACTCCAGCCGCTCCTTTGTTTTGGCCAAAACCTTTTCCGCTTCAACCCGCTCTGTGATATCTATTACAGCAATATCACATTGTATCGACAGGCTTCGAACTGCTGCAACTAATATGCCTTCCATTTGAACGTAAAATTCACGCCCTTTTCTGGAAAGCATTTTTAACTGGCGACTTTGTTTTTTCCCGCTATTGATCAGTTCGCGAAAAAAAACATGGTAGACATCGCGATATTCAGGAGCTACGAAACTTTGCAGCCTGTTACCGATAACATTTCCCTTCCCCGTTTCCAATAACAATATACCCGCATTGTTCACCTCACTAACAAGGCCTTCTTTGTTCAGGATATAATAACCAATCGGTGCCAGGTCATAAATACCTGAAAACTTAAGCTGCTGAAGTTCCAGCTTTTCATTGGCAATACGGAGTTCATCATTCTGCATTTCCAGTTCTGCCTGGTGCAAATGCAACTCTTCAAGCACTTTTTGCAGGCGCAATTCATTCAGCGAAACTTCGCTTGTTGCATTTATCAAATCAATATGCGCTGTCTTGATTTTCATTAATCCTTAAAACAATTAAAGGCGTTGTCTCGGTTTGCTCGAAAAATGGGCGGGCGTTTAGCTGGTATATTTTAGGCTGTCCGGTCTTGGTAGGTATTGCCGCCGACAATTCTTTCCGTTCATCTAAACATTTTTTTAACAACTGTCCGGGTTCTTCTGTTTTCCATAGTTTCTTTAAAAACTCGACAGCATTTTTTCCCTTTAGGTCATGGTAGGTTATTTTAAACAACTTCAGGGCCATGGTATTTGCGCCTGAAATTTGAAAATTCTTGTCCATTTGCAGAATAGCCTCGGGAAACTCGTCTAATATTGTCGCAGCATAGTCTTTAAGAACCTTGAGGTTGGACTCCATTTGTTTGAAATCAGATATTGGGGTCATTGTTAATACAGCGCCCGAAATGTAGTTATCCAGCGTGCGGTATGGCATGATCCGCATACGGTACCATTCGTTATCTTTTGTACGCAAGTCCATCACCTTGATGGTCAGCTTGTCTATCACATCACGGATATCATTTTCATTAACAGGCTGCTCAAAATTAGAAACTACATGGCTGATGGGCCGGCCAACATCACTCGGAATGAGGTTAAACAAATGACGTGCCTGTGGGGTGTAACGAAGAATATTCAGTTCGTTGTCAAGAAATAATGTACAAACCTCTGTGGCATCCAACAGGTTTTTTATATCATTATTGAGCCTGGTTAGTTCTTCCGCTTTTAGCTGGTACTGGCTGTTCACAGTCATCAGCTCTTCGTTTAAGGACTGCATTTCTTCTTTCGTTGTCAGCGATTCTTCATTGGTGCTTTGGAGTTCTTCGTTTGTACTCTGCAATTCCTCATTACTTAGTCTGAGTTTTTCTATCGAGCTTTCCATCTCCTCCACGGTAGTTGTAAGTTGTTGCTTTGTGTAAACCAACTCTTTCTTTAGTGCCTCAGTAACTGCATTTCCGTCTGCGGATGATGATAAGTGATTTCCTTTTCTATTTGTTTCGATCAGCCCCTGATCTTCAAACACAAACATGACTAATGCAGGCATTTCATTTTCTCTTACAGCCGTGACCCGTATACTGACCAAGTGGCTGTTTTTGCCATCCTTTAAAGTTATGAGTTCCCTTATTTGGGTATCTTCGTTTAAAAGAGCTTGCTGTAAACTGCTGGACAACGTGTATTTAAGTTCTTCGCGGGCTAATTTTATAATATTGTTTGCTACCGTTTCTCCGCGGGGTAGTTCAAGGTATTTCCCGGTATTTCCGTTATTATACAGGATATCACCTTTTTCATTAACCAACACCGATGGCGGCAGGAATTTATCGATCAATGCTTTATTGAAAATATCTGAAAAAGAGCGCTTTAGCTTGTTGATGGTCACTTCATGAGGTTTAATGGTGTGTAATGGTTGTTGGGTGGTATGATATGGAAAACTGACCATATCATTCAGCATGACCTTACCTTCCTGCCGTCCAAATAATTTCCATTTAGGATCCAGCGAGCGGAACATATCTGTAAAGCCGCCAATGGTTTCGGCCGGCCCCATGAACATGATCCCGTTTGGTTTAAGGGCATAGTGGAATAAGGGAATGATCTTTTTCTGAAGCTCAGGTGTAAAGTAAATGAGCATATTGCGGCAGCAAAGCAGGTCGAGCTTGATAAAAGGCGGATCTTTGATCAGGTTTTGTTGTGCAAATACGATCAAGTCTCTCAATTCTTTTTTTACACGGTAACGGTCTTCTTCACGGGTAAAAAATTTCCTAAGCCGTTCCGGAGATATTTCGGCCACTATATTTTCGTGATAAACGCCCAATCGCGCGTGCTCCAGTGCTGCAGGATCAAGATCAGTAGCGTAAACCTGGATCTTCGGTACAATCTTGCGTTTAACAGCATTCAGACATTCAAGCAGCAGTATAGCAACAGAATACGCCTCCTCTCCTGTAGAGCATCCTGCTATCCATACACGTATAGACTCATCGTCTTTTTTTTGCCGGATCAGTTCATTCAGCCATTGTTTTAATGACTCAAAAGCGTTGGCATCCCTGAAAAATTTAGTTACACCGATGAGTAGTTCATTAAACAAATTGTCAATTTCCTCCGGGTTGTCTTTGAGATAACCGGCGTATTGCGTGTAGTCTGTAAACTGGTAATAAGCAATCCTCCGTTCGATGCGACGTGTAATTGTACTTTTTTTATAGAGTGCAAAATCATTACCAGTATGCGAACGCAGCAACATCAATATTTTTTGGATGGCATTATTGTTTTTCAGCGAGGTTTTCGAGTCGTCATCAGCTTCCCCTGCAATTACCGGGTGGTTAAGGTACTGAATGATCTTTGAAGGCATTTCCTCCGGTGCAAGCACATAATCAACCAGGTTGGTGCCTATCGCTGCTAAGGGCATGCTGTCATAGTCGGCGGTTCCCGGATCCTGTGCAATAGTCATTCCAAGGTTCTCTTTAATCATCCGGAGACCGGTTTCCCCGTCAGCCCCCATCCCCGAAAGAACTACAGCTACCGATCTGCCCCATTGGTCATTAGCCAGGCTCTGAAAAAAATAATCGATCGGCTGCCTGATACCTTCGGGTTTTGACGCGGCCAATAACAGGAGCCTGCCGTTGTGGATACCCATATCCTTATTGGACGGGATGATATAAATGTGATCCGGCTCGATTGTTAAACCATCGATAGCTTCAACCACCGGGATAACCGTATAGCGTTGCATCACCTCAGAAAGCTGGCTTTTGTGCAAGGGATCAAGGTGCATAATAAGCACAATGGCCATACCGCTATCGGCAGGCATGTGTGCGAAAAACTTTTCGTAGGCAGAAAATGAACCCGCTGAACCACCGATGGCGATAACAGGAAACGATTTCGACTTCTTACTTGCAGCTTTTACCGGCTTTTTTTTTTGAGCAATTTCCGGCGCGACAGCTTTTCTTGATTTGACCATCTGTTTCCTGCCTGGTTTGTTTAAGGCTAAAGGTAATTATAATCCGGATCAATATGCTACTTTACACCGATCTAAAACAGGCTATGAAGGCAGATCGCGTTTAGTAGCCTTATCATCAGCCAATAAAATTGCCCGGATACTGTCGATATGTGCCTGTGATAAAGCAGCGCGCTCTTCCGCAGAACGTGCCGAAGCTCCCGTTTGCCCTTTAGCAAGCGTAGTAAGCAGGTTTCGTCGCTCCTCAAACATGCGTAACGCTACCTACATAGTTTCCTCTATTTTATTAGTTTGCTCTGCAACTAAAGTTGCCGCAGTGTAAGCCTGACCGGCATGGCATCGATACCGAAAAAATGAGCCTCTTTTAATTTTCCATAATATGCCAGTGCAACCAGGACAATTTAAAGGTACCTGATCACCCAATTCATTAACTGCAGCAAGGTCGCTGAGCACTCGCTCGGCTATCTTAAATTCCAGTTGAATATCTTTAGGGATCTTCCTTGCTTTTTTACCGGGCCGCCAGTATTTTCATCACTGCAAAGGCCATTTTTGCTATTGGCAGGCAATAAATTGTTTTTACATGGATTAAAGCGTTTTGTGGCATATGGTGAATTCAGCGCCATTGGGGCCGGTATCATGCAGGTACCACCACAGCGTCTAATAGCTATTAAGCCGGCTGTACCGTCATCCAGATACCCTGTAAGCACGATACCGTTCGCCCGGTTGCCAAAAGCTACTGCAGCTGACCTGAAAAGCGGATCAATTCTTGCGTTGCATGAATCCATTTAAGTTTAATCCTATCGTTCAAGGCCTTCAAAAGGGCATCACCAGATGCATCGCCAGACATGTGCTGTACCATCAGAATATGAGCCGGAAAGTCGGTTGGAAGTTGTTGTAATAATTTGATAGAAGCACTCATTCCTCCGACAGAAGTGCCGATCACTACTACCCTGTCGTTTTCCGGTTTGAATATTTGGGGTATTACTTTCATTTATTTACAGTCAATAAAGCTTTCTTCGCTAAACCCCTGGCTATTGTGTTCATCCAGGAATAAATTGGTTCGATATCTATATCATACTCGGACATTGAGGACCAAACTTTTTTGAAGGTGTCCTCAAGAAGTTGCTCCGCCAACTTCCTGTCGTGTACTATGCGAATGATGCTTAAGAAAAGGAAATTAGCATAGGCCTCATACAGCGTCTCAGCGCTTTTTTTCCCACCGTAACGTACCAGCAGACAGAGGCTGGCATCTGAGATCCGGGCATTTCGCCATCTTTTTTTCATACGCCTTTTCTGTCAGGCATATATTCAAAATCGCTGTTTCTATCCAACAGCCTGAAATCCAGAGCAACAATCTTGGTGACCTTCTTCAGGCCTGAAGAATCTTCCAAAAAAAGCGTTTGAAGTTTACCTTCCACGCAAATCAATTTACCTTTTGCTAATACTTTGAATGCATGCTCTGCCGCAGCTCGCAACATCACAATATGATGACATTCGGTATGCTCGGTTTTGATACCGTTTTTAACTGTACGCTCAGCGGTAATTAAAATAAAACTGGTGACTGCTACGTTTGGATCAACGTAACGAATCGTCGGGTCTTCCCCTACGTACCCTACCAGGATAATTTTATTAATCCCCGACATTGCTTTTAATGATTCCTTTTAACAATTGATTTAATTTATAAACCGAGCGCTTAGCTCGACAAACAGACAGCGGACGGCTTTTGATTCATCGAAGTTTTCCCTCAACAACTGTTGGATTTGTTTATCTGGCAACTTTACAGCAGCTATTTGCAATAATTGAAAAGATGCAAGTTCCACACTTTCAATAACATACATATAAAATAATATCGAGAGATCGCGTAGGATAGTTTCTCCCTTTTTATGATAGATATCCGAAAAACCTGATTCCATAAACGCAATCAACTCCTCACAGTCTTTTAATGAAGGCGTCTCGTCAAGTAAAGTAAATATCTCCTCAATCCGGGCTATCTGTTTACCTATATTTTCCCAGGTTTCTAAAACTGCATGCTTTAAATCTTTAAAATGAGCCTGATCTGCAAGTTCAGGCAATCGCTCAAACAGATGTGATTTTGCGCAATAGATCCGGCTTAAATGATCAATAAAAAAGCTATGAAGCAAATCCTGTTTCAGGATTGAGATAGATGTTATTTGATTTTTTGCAGGTTGATTCACAAGGCGTTGATTTGGATGGTTTGGCTAATAATATTTTACTGGTTCAGTTTGGCATTTTTGTGAGGCAGATAATAACGTTCATAAAATTGCTTTTTGTTATCCCTATAATCTTTAACCGCACCCAGCCAATACATTATTTTGATATAATACCAGGCTAAATCTACCTGATGCGGTTTAAAACCGCTACGTGCGCTCTTGGGATATAAATGATGGTTATTGTGCCATTCGCCTGCTACTAAACCCGGCCATAACTGATTGATTGATTTATCATTTTGATTGTAGTCCGTTCCTTCACGTTGTTTATCCCTTCCTTTGGCGTGGCCATCAAAATTAAAAGTACGTACACCAACCGCCCAAAAACCCGCCGCTCCAAACAAGCTAAATGCAAGTGCATTGCCACCCAGCAAGTAAAAAGTTCCATACCAGAAACCCCAGTTCAATATCCATGATAAAATCGCCCGGTAAGGATTCTCATAAGAGCCCCATTGCCGGTATTGTGTATAGTTATTGGCTTTAACCCCGGTATGTTTCATGAGTGATTTTACCCTGTTGTAATCGCGTTCACTTAAATTTTTAGCAATCGGCTGATGATTAACATCTGCCAAAAAGCAATAAAGAAAACCCGCCTGTGCGTTATAAGGATCGCCGGGCTGGTCTGATTTGGAATGATGAACGTGATGAGATATAACATAGATTTCTTCAGGAATTACGTTAATCGTCAGATTTTGTGTCACGAAACGCCAGAAGTTATTACGAAACTTATAAGCGCCATGCGTACAGTATCTATGATGCCATATAGTACCATGCGTGCCCATAATGATCATTCCATATGCAAAGGCTGCCAGTAAGGTCCACCAGTTTAAATAATAAATTAAAAACATCACGAAAAAGGCGGATAGGCAAATTACTTTCAGCCAACTAAATACGGGTAGCCAATTTTTACGGGTATTGAACAGGTTTAACCTAAAAAAAAACTCTTTTAGAATCTGACCGGCAGTTGGCTTAACCAGAGCCCCGGCTGCGTCTTTCCAACCGTATGATGGAGTTTGCAATACATAATCTAAGAACGGCATTATTGTTTTTGAGGTAAACGTGGGCAAAACGGCAGTTTCTCTGCTTACACCAAAGTTCGGTTTAGGGATTTTTACATGCGTGCATAAAAACGCATATTATTGGGGATAAATACCCTATATTTTAATCACCACTTATTTACCTATCAGATATCTGTTGAAGTACAGACAGGAGATCCGAAGGATAAACCGGTTAAGGTGGTGGCTAAGCGGACGAGAGGTGCTCAAGGATTTAGTAGTTGAAATGAACATCAAATTATCATTCGAACTATAATAATTGATTCTACCGTTCCCATCCAAGAGTTCTTAATTGTTTTGTTCAGCAAGCAAGCGTTTTAATAAATGTAGATTTTCTAAGGCTGCCCCGGCTGTATTATTAAAGTAAACATAAATTGTTTTGCCCTCCTCCCGCCATTCGCTGATATAAGCGGCATATTCGATGAGAAAACTTTCTGTATAACTTCCCTTATAATTACCGGATGGACCATGGAAACGGACATATACTAATTCATTAGCTGTGATCTCCATTGGTGCAGCCGATTTAGGCATATCCTGTAGCACCATCGCGGCACCATAGCGGTTTAATAATTCAAATACATTGTCCCTATACCAGGAAGAATGACGAAACTCTACAGCTATGGGCCATGTGTCAGTACTTAACATATCCAATAATTTTTCCAGCTGAGGTAAAGCGTTTGCGTGCAGGCTGGGTGGGAACTGAACTAACAAGCATCCCTGTTGAGATTTTGGTAACCGGATCGCGTCCATAAAACGGCTGACTTCCTGCGGGTTAAAAAACAGGTTCTTTTCATGGGTAATCCCTCTCCACAGTTTAAAAGTGAAACGAAAACCTTCACTTACTTCTGTGGTCCAGCGAGCAATGGTTTTAGCCTGAGGAATTTTATAGAATGAGCTATTAATTTCGACACTGTTTTCTTTTAAAGAATAATATCCCAACCTGGATAGGTGGCTGTATTCTGGCAGAAAATCACGTTTCGGCATGTCAATCTGCAAACCGCTGGTACCACCAAAGAATTTTCCTTTCATCAGTCGAGGATAATATACCAGTGATTCTCATCGTCCAGCGCATAGATAAGGCCGTCGCTCATTTCATAAACATCACGGTCAAGGTTTTGGCTAAAGTACATTTTTTCATCGCGGATAACCGTGCCGTTATTCTCTATTCGCAAAAATAACAACAACGCGCCAAGGTTTGGTGCTACATCCTTGAGATGCCTTGCCTCACCTTCCTTTACAAATGCCGAACTCATGCCTGTTTAAGTTTTGCTTCCATACTTTGGGTAGTGTGCGGCACAGCACGCAGACGTTCTTTGGGGATCAGTTTACCGGTAGAGCGGCAAATGCCATAGGTCTTGTTTTCGATGCGCGTCAGCGCAGCTTCCAACTGCTCAATAAACTTCTTCTGCCGTCCGGCCAATTGGTTAATTTGTTCCTTCTCAAAAGTAGCCGAACCATCTTCCAGCGTTTTCCCGGCTATCGCGGCATCATCACCGTTTGAATTGGACGCGCTAAGCGTCCCAACCAGGTCCTGCAGTTCTCCGCGTGCCATATTGATCTTATTTTTGATCAATGTTTTGAACTCATCTAATTCGGTGTCACTGTATTTCGTCTTCGTATTTTCGTGTTGCATGAAGGGGTTAACAATGATTCATATAAATAGTTCGATAATTTAAAAAGTATTTGCTTGTAGGAAATTATCCCAACTCCCCCATCCGCAGTAAACAGACAATATATGAAGTGTAAACATGGATGGCCCGAATTATCCCGCTGTAAGGCCAAACAACCTACTCAACGTAACCTGGGCCAAATCAAGGTTTGTTTCCTTTTTAATTTGACTGGTAAGTGACGCTATATCTGCAACTCCTACCGATTGCAGGCCTGCTTTAAAGCAGACCTCTTTTTTTAATAACTCAATTTGCGAGCTTAAAAGCCTTTCTGACACTTACTTCTCCTCTTCTGATTTTAAGCATATTACGTACAAAAAATCAGAAAGTTGAGTTTATTGTTTAACAAACACGCAATAAGAAAGAAGAAAGTCGAAAGACGTGTTACATTTAGTGATTATTTTTCAGATTTAATTTTATTCGTCATCTTCTTCCTCGCTTTCAGCCTCCGCTTCGCTATTCTCGGTCAGGCCTGCTCGCCGGAGGGCGACGAGCCATAATACATTTACGTAAGGCCGGTTTTATTCAGCCCTTTCTACAAGAAAAAACAATCCTGCAACCAAGGTAAAACTGCTCAGGAAACGCCTTTGCTAACTACCTAATGCGCCAATGGCCATCACGGTGCCGACAGGACCGCCTCGCCAACTGTGGACCAGCAAGAATATACTCAAAAACGGAGCTATTCCTGCTTGCATGTCCGCCTTAAAAAATTAAGTGGCTGTAATGGCCGTATAATCTTATGTTTTGATTGGGATTGGCTTTGCCGCGCGGTCATGTCGTGCCTAAACAGGATAGCTTACCTAATATCTCACTGACTTTGGTTGCAAAGCTACTAGCTAACAGTAAGATCATCAATTAAAAATGTTTTCAGAAAAGGTAATTTAAAACCTTTCTGAATTAATACAAAAATATACCATTTACGAAAATATAGTATATAATTGAATTATATTTGATTTAACAATTCAAATTAACCTGTTTCCTTAAATACCAAATGTTAAAACCAAAGCATATTGATCACACTATTCCTGTTAAAAAATCTTCTGTTGCTGTAATAGGTTCCGGATTTTCCGGCCTGAGTGCAGCCGCCTATTTAGCCAAAGCAGGGCACCGCGTCAATGTTTATGAAAAAAACATTGAAATAGGAGGCCGCTCCCGTCAAATGGTTGAGGAAGGTTACACGTTTGATATGGGTCCGAGCTGGTACTGGATGCCGGAAGTGTTTGAGAACTTCTTCAATGATTTCGGTTATAAAGCGTCCGATTTTTATGAATTAAAACAACTTGATCCCGGGTTCACTATTGTCTTCGGAAAAAGCGATGTGTTAAATGTACCTGCGGACTACGCTGCTTTAGAGACGCTGTTTGAATCGATAGAGTCCGGAAGTTCCATCCAGCTTAAACTTTTCTTAGAAGAAGCAGCCTATAAATATCGCGCAGGCATGAATAAGCTGGTACACAAACCCGGATTGTCTTTATTGGAATTTGCCGACTGGGATCTTATTAAAGGTGCATTTAAGCTACAGGTGTTCAACTCTTTCGCCAAACATGTACGGCGGTTTTTCAAGGATTCGCGCTTAATCACCCTGATGGAATTTCCCGTGCTTTTTTTGGGCGCGATGCCGGAAGATACCCCGGCCTTATACAGCCTGATGAATTATGCGGGGCTTAAACTTGGCACCTGGTACCCTAAAGGTGGATTTGGTAAAGTCATCGAAGCGATGCAAAAAGTATGCGATGCACAAGGCGTAGTTTTTCATACCAATTCACCAGTAAGCCATCTGCAGGTTGCGAAGCAAAAGATCAAAAAGGTAGGCAGTAAACATGGCGAGAGCGATTACGATGGTGTTATTGCCTCTGCAGACTACCATCATGTGGAGCATCAATTACTCGATAAAGCTAACAGGAACTATAGCGATGATTATTGGGAAAAAAGGATAATGGCTCCTTCGAGCCTGATCTTCTATTTAGGTGTAAATCTTAAGATCGAAAAACTTGAACACCACACTTTGTTTTTTGATGCGGATTTAAAGCTGCATGCTACAGAAATTTACAAAGACCCAAAATGGCCGACAAAACCGCTTTTTTACGTTTGCTGCCCCTCAAAATCAGATGATAGCGTAGCCCCCGACGGACATGAAAATCTATTCATCCTCATGCCGCTTGCACCGGGTATAGCAGATACCGAGGCATTGAGAACGGAATATTTCGGGTTAATTATGGAACGTTTGGAAGATTATACTGGTGTATCGATCAGAACCGCACTTGACTATAAGAAAAGCTACTGTGTAAAAGATTTCAAGACAGATTACAATTCCTTTAAAGGGAATGCTTACGGCCTGGCCAACACATTAATGCAAACCGCGCACCTTAAACCTTCCATCAAAAATAAAAAGGTAAAGAATCTTTTTTATGCCGGGCAACTTACCGTTCCAGGGCCGGGAGTACCACCTTCAATTATTTCGGGTAAGGTTTCCGCTCAATTGCTCATACAATATCTTAACCATAAATGAAAGAACGATTTGATATCTTATCTGCTACTTGCAGCAGGGAAACAACCCGGCTTTATAGTACCAGCTTTTCCCTGGGGATATTATTTCTTAACAAGGAGGTACGTCATCCCATACACGCGATTTACGGCTTTGTAAGATTAGCCGACGAAATCGTGGACAGTTTCCATAATTATCCAAAATCACTTATGCTGGCAGAGTTAAAGGCTGACACCTTTACCGCTATCGAGCGTGGCATCAGTATTAACCCGGTAATTAATTCATTTCAACAGGTTGTCAACCAATTCAAAATCAATCACAATCTGATCATACAGTTTTTGAACAGCATGGAGATGGACCTTGGTGAACAATCTTATAATGCAGAAAAATACCAGCAATATATAATGGGTTCTGCCCAGGTAGTCGGACTGATGTGCCTGCACGTATTCACCAATGGCAATCAGGCCGAATTTGAGCGCTTGAGAATCCCTGCGATGAAATTGGGATCGGCTTTTCAAAAAGTCAATTTTCTAAGGGATGTAAACGCTGACTATGAGCAACTGAATCGCACCTACTTTCCGGATGTTGACCTGTCTGCATTTTCAGACGAGAACAAGCGTGCTATAGAACAGGATATTCTTTCAGAACTTAACGAAGCCCTGGAAGGGATCAGGGAGTTGCCACGTTCCTGCCGCAAGGGTGTTTACCTGGCTTACGTTTATTATAAGAAACTATTCGGGAAGATAGCGAAAGTACCGGCCGAAAAAGTAATGTCGGAAAGGATACGGGTATCAAACGGGCACAAGTTTTATTTAATGTTTGATTCACTGGTAAGGTACAAGTTGAATGTGCTTTAATCCATGATGAAAGATCTGGTAACCTAAATAAATAACAATTGGAAGATAACATAATTATAGTTGATACAGCCGGTAACGCTATTGGTGAAATAGATAAGATGGAGGCTCACATATCGGGAACGCTGCACCGCGCCTTCTCCGTTTTTGTATTCAACAGCAAAGGTCAGTTGCTGCTTCAGCAAAGAGCGTTGGATAAATACCATTCCGGCGGACTTTGGACTAACACGTGCTGCAGTCATCCGCGTGCATATGAATTTACGCCGGATGCCGCTCATAGACGTTTGCGGGAAGAAATGGGAATGGATTGTGAACTGACCGAGTTATTTCAGTTCAGCTATCGACATGAATTTGCGAACGGGTTAATCGAAAATGAATACGATCATGTTTTTATGGGCATCAGTGATGAGTTGCCGTTGCCCAATCCTGCAGAAGTGGCCGGTTTCAGGTATATAGATACAGATCTGTTAAGTTTTGAATTATTGGAACAGCCTGAGCAATATACAGCCTGGTTTAAAATATGCCTGGAACAAGTGTTGGAAATATACCGTCAAATTATTTAAAATGAATTTGCTTATTAACATTGCTATTGTATTAACTGCATTTTCAGGAATGGAAGGTGTGGCGTGGTTAACCCACAAATATGTGATGCATGGTATTTTCTGGCCGCTGCACCGTGATCACCACCTGAAAGAACATTACGGCTTTCTGGAACGTAATGACTTGTTCTTCCTGATCTTCGCGCTTCCAGGCATTGCCTGTCTTGCAGCAGGAACACTATATCGTTTGCCGGTATGCACTTGTATCGGCACAGGCATCACGCTTTATGGCGCTTGTTACTTTTTTGTACACGACCTGTTTATCCATCAGCGGATAAAAGTGTGGCGTAATTCAGAGAACCGTTACCTGAAAGCCATCCGCCGGGCGCATAAAATGCACCATAAGCATACGGGTAAATATGACGGCGAAAGTTTTGGTATGTTATGGGTATCCTGGAAATATTTCCGTCACACTTCAAAAAATAACCCGGCATGAGATTTACTTATCTGTTAATCGATCTTTTTTCAGTGCTGGTGCCCTTTCTTTTTTCATTTCATCCCAGCCTGAAGTTTTATAAAAACTGGCGTTCACTTTTCCCGTCAATGTTCATAACAGGGGCAGTATTTATTGCCTGGGATATGTATTTCACTCACTTAAAAATATGGGGATTTAATCCTGTTTACCTCATAGGCATTTACATCGGTAACTTGCCTGTCGAAGAAGTGTTGTTCTTTTTTTGTATCCCTTACTCATGCGTGTTCACTTATGCTTGTTTAAATGTAACGATCAAAAAAAAGATATCTGCCCGTTATCAGATTATCATTAGCTCATTACTAATAGCCCTTTCTTTATTTATGGCAATCTGTTTTCATAAACAACTTTACACGTGTTATACTTTCGCCGCTTTAGCTATCTTACTTTTTACCGCACAGTTTATTTCAAAAGCAAGCTGGCTGCCAATGTTTTATAATGCTTATTTGCTGTTGTTACTTCCTTTTCTCATTGTGAATGGTTTGCTAACTGGCACCGGCCTGGAAAACCCGGTAGTTTGGTACAACCCGGCACATATTATAGGCTTACGTATTTTGACCATTCCCGTTGAGGATATCTTTTATGGCATGGATTTGATCTTATTAAATGTAATGATCTATACAGGTTTAAGCGCGAGGTTTTACCCTTGGTTTAAAAATCAGAGAAAGGCGATAAATAGCAAAAGCTCTTTACCTTATGTTAAAACAATTTCATGATAAAAAACGAAATATTGAATGACTTAACTTTAGCGCGGGTGGTAACTGATCTGGAGCAGGATCATTATAATGCTCCCTTTGACACACCTCTCCGTCCTGACGCTTTTGAACTGGACGATGATACCAAAATGGAACTGATTGCCAAACATTTTACAGCGATCATGGAAACTTTGGGGATGGATCTGGAAGATGACAGTTTGAAAGACACGCCTAAGCGGGTGGCTAAAATGTACGTGAAGGAGATCTTCAGCGGCTTGAATCCCGCTAATAAACCCAAACCCACCTTATTCAAAAATCCATTCAACTATAACCAGATGCTGGTGGAACGGAATATTGCTGTATTTAGTAACTGTGAGCACCACTTTGTACCTATTGTAGGTAAAGCCCACGTTGCCTATATCAGTAACGGGCAGGTGATCGGTTTATCAAAGCTTAACAGGATTGTTCAGTATTGTTCGCAAAGACCGCAGGTGCAGGAAAGGCTCACCATGCAGATAGCCAATATGCTCAAAGAAGCATTGGGCACGGAAGATGTAGCGGTTATCATAGACGCGCACCATCATTGCGTATCCAGCCGTGGCATTCGGGACGCAGGCAGCACCACGCTTACCGCTGAATATAGCGGGCAGTTTTTAAATATCGAAACTAAGAATGAATTTTTAAGGTATATCGGATCATGAATTTCAACGGAAAAAATATCCTGGTAGTCGGTGGCAGTTCCGGCATCGGCCTGTCGCTGATTAAATTGCTTCATCAGCAGCAAGCCAATATTTATACGATATCAAGATCGGCATCAGCCGAGTGGCCGGAAGATATACATTTTTTAAAAGCCGACGTTTTAGAAAATTTGGATGCGGTAGAAATGTTCCTTCCAGAGCAATTACATGGCCTGGTTTATTCGGTTGGCAGCATCACCCTGAAACCGTTCAATAGGTTAACCGATGAAGACTTTTTGAAGGATTTCCAGCTGAATGTTTTAGGTGCAGCACGAATGATCCGGCAAGCTATTAAGCCTATAAAAAATGCCGCCGGTTCATCTATCGTGTTGATCAGTTCTGTCGCTGCCAAAACAGGCATGCCATACCATGCCAGTATCGCAGCGGCAAAAGGTGCGGTTGAAGGTATGGCCCTTTCTTTAGCAGCAGAGCTTGCTATTCAGCATGTCCGGGCTAACGTGGTTGCACCGTCGTTAACAGATACACCACTCGCTCAAACCTTGTTGAGCACAGCTGAAAAACGGGAAGCCTCTGCTAAACGCCATCCTTTAGGAAAGATAGGGCAACCCGAAGATATCAGCCGGCTGATCGCATTTTTATTATCGGATGAGACCAGCTGGATGACCGGGCAGGTTATCGGCATGGATGGTGGCTTAGGTAAATTAAAAACAAGTTAAGATGCAGAATATAAAGAGCGAACAGATCTATCGGATGGAAAAGCAATACCGAACAAGCCTGATCAATAGTTTGATAGGCTACCGGGCTTTGAATCTTTTGGGCACAACCGGCAATGACGGTATCACCAACTTGTGTATCATCAGTTCTGTTTTCCATTTGGGTGCCAACCCGCCGCTTATCGGAATGGTGATCCGGCCTGAACGTGAGCACAATGATACGTTGCGTAATATCAGATCAACAGGACAATACACCCTCAATAACGTGCTGCCCGAATGGTACATGCAGGCACACCAAACCAGCGCAAGTTATCCTTCGGGCGTTTCTGAATTTGATACCTGCCATTTCAAAAAGCATTATGTGAATGGCTTTAAAGCGCCTTTTGTTACAGCATCCAACATACGCATAGGGCTGGAACTGCGTGAGATGATTGATATGGAAGTTAACGGAACAACCATTGTAATTGGTGAAATAGTTCATATCCTAACAGAAGATGGATTGATCGGTCAAGATGGAACAGCTGATCACGGTAAAGCAAGAACCATGACCGTGGCCGGTTTGGATACTTATTATCTTCCGCAACCCGTTGGGCAACTCGCCTATGCCAAGCCCGGTGTTGAACCTCATCTATTAAATACACATGTCAACTTCAATACATAAGCGATGAAAAAAGACGCGGAAGTGATTATTATAGGTGCGGGAATAGCCGGTTTAACAGCTGCCAAAATATTAAAAGCTGCCGGAAAATCGGTTTTGGTTTTGGAGGCCTCCGATGGAGTGGGTGGCAGAGTGCGAACAGATGAGGTAGATGGCTACCTGCTCGACCGGGGTTTCCAGGTTTTTCTGACAGCTTATCCCGAAGCCAAAAAACTATTAGATTACAAGACGCTGGAATTATGCAAATTTAATCCCGGCGCAATTATTTTGAATAGGGATGGTATCACTACTTTAGGTGATCCGGCCAGGCAGCCAGGTTCGATAGTGAGCACTTTGCTGTCTTCAGCCGCTACATTTGCTGATAAACTACGCATGCTCCGCTTAAAGCTAAAATTGGCTGGTAAAAGTATAGATGAGATATTTTCAGAACCGGAGATCACCACTACAGAATACCTGAAAAAAGAAGGTTTTAGCGGAACGATCATGAACCAGTTTTTCCGCCCTTTTATGACAGGGATCTTTCTCGAAGGCCGGCTAAGTACTTCCAGCAGAATGTTTGAGTTTGTTTTTAAAATGTTTAGCGAAGGTAATGCTGCGATCCCTGCCAAAGGAATGGGCATGATACCTAAACAACTTGCTGAATGCCTTTCTTCACAGGAACTGCTGTTTCATCAAAATGTATCAGCAGTTAATGGCGGCTCGGTAACAACAACAGATGGGGTTGTCTATCAGGCTAACTATGTTTTGATCGCTACCGATCCTTTAAGTTCCCCCATACGTAACAGAAATTCGAAAATTGAACATCATTCTGTGAGCAATATGTATTTCACCGCTAAAAAAAGACCGTTCGAAAAGCCTCTTATAGCTTTAAATACGTTACCGGGAAAAATTGTAAATAACATAGCGGTAATGGATCGTATTTCTACCGGGTACTCTAAAAACGGTGATACTTTAATTTCACTGTCGCTTATCGGGGATCATTCTAAAGCCAACCAAAACGAACTCCAGGAAAATGTGGTTAATGAATTGAAACTCTGGTATCCCGAAGCCGTCAGCTGGAAGCATTTAAAAACCTACCATATTGATTATGCGCTGCCCAATGACGACCACGTAACCAATGAACCTGATTATACAACTATGTTGGTGAATGCCCAATGCTTCACCTGTGGTGATTATTTGATGAATGGCTCGATTAATGCAGCGATGAAAAGTGGCAGGCAGGCTGCAGAGGCCATGATAAATACCATGTTTTAATGATCAATCATAATTTATATAGCAATGAACTTTTAGACCGTAAACGGCTATTGTGCGACGCGCAGGCAGATGAGTTTATACGTTATGTTTTTAGCGATCCGGCAAAGAAAAAGCAATTACAGGACTGGATGGGTGGCGCTTCTGGTACTTTACATTTGAATTTATTACAAGATGCCTTTCCGGGTTTTGCCTTTATTGATAACGCTACAGAACTGCCCACGTGGGCACAGCCACGGCTAATGAAAACCGGCGCTGTTTTCTTTGCCCGGCACTCTGAGATCATTATGAGTTTACTTGGGTTGTTATCATTACCCTATTGTTATAATGCAGCCAATGGTGCAATGGTGCTATACTTGTCCGAGCTGATCCGCAAGCAAACCACCAAAAGGCTTTTTGATACCGCTGTTTTTGTTTGGGAAGTAATGGGGCCGGATGCTTTCAGTAAAAACGGAAGCGCTTTTGAAGAAATTTTAAAAGTGAGGATCATGCATGCGGCCGTTCGTTACTACACGCTGCAAAGCGGCAAATGGAACGACAGCTGGGGATTGCCCATCAACCAGGAAGACATGGCCGGAACAAACCTGTCATTTTCGCTGATCGTAATTCGCGGGTTACGAATGCTCGGTTACAGCGTAAGCCAGGAAGATCAGGCAGCGTTTATGCATATCTGGTCAGTGGTAGGTTACTTGTCCGGATTAAATGAAGACCTGATCCCCGAAAATTCCAAAATGGCTCAGCAATTGGATACTATAATTAAACGAAGGCAATTCTCTGTTTCCGTCCATGGACGGGAATTGGCACAATCCCTGACCAATCATATTCTTTCGGTTAATAAAAGCAGCGCTACGGCCAATGACATATTGGGTTTAATGCGATACCTCCTCGGTAAAGAGGTAGCAGACATGCTTGGCATCAATGCACCTGAACTGCCCCTATACAAACTCAGTCTGATCAAAACACTCAACCTGCTTAAAAGCCTCAAACCGCATGGTGACACAAAAAAAAATTACCAAACAGCATACGCTGCGTTCAAAAAACAAAAACCGGAACTCATTAAAAGAGGCTAAATTCGACCTATGAACCGATACGCTTAAATTTACCAACGCATGAAATCATACCAACTTATTCATCAACTGATCAATCTTGTGGCCGAAATGGAAGAAGAGAACCAGGGACGGGAAGCATCGATACAGGATTTTACAGGCTTTCTGCTGAATAAAGTTGGTGGGCCCTCCGGCCGCAATCATAGTAGTGAAGTCAGGTTTGGCGACAACGACAACGCCGCTTTGGACATTGCCTATCAACTCGATAATAATATCGGACGCCTGTTTGTATTCATGAGCCGCTACGCGAAATCTTATATAAAAAAAGCACTGGAAGGCACGCCCCTGCAAACCGCCGAGGATTTTACCGCCCTGGCAATCCTTTTAACGCATACCCACTTGTCAAAAAGTGAACTGATCAGCTATAATCTACAGGAAAAAACATCGGGTACGGAGGTGCTCAGACGTTTGATCGCCCACGGTTTGGTAAGACAATGGGACGATGAAAAGGATAAAAGAAGTAAACATATTGCGATTACGGATAAGGGGAAAATACTATTATTTCAGGTATTCGAACATACCAGCTATGTGGGTACGATCATCACCGGCAGATTAACTATCAGTGAGAAATTCACGTTACAATATCTTTTACAAAAGCTGGAAAACTTTCATTTGGAACACTACGAAAAGAAGACCATTATTAACAAGGAAGACCTTAAAAAGATAGCAGCGGAAGTTACACGTGAACAATGAACTTCTGAGCGTTAACACCGCAGATACAATCCTGTCATTAAAAAGGTCGGCGAAGAGCGAAAAATCTAAATAATTATTTCAGCGTTCGCATAACCACCATTATCTGAGCCTCCTGATGTTAGTAATCTGTTATGCATTTGTTTCCGAGATTGCGATTGTACCGAGGCAGCGTTTCCTCAAACTTGACCAGCGATCCCGGCTAAATATCTTTTTTGTCTAAAGAAGCGAGCTGCACATGGCGTGTAAACGGACCGATGATAACTGATAAGCTGCTGCTTCAATAAGACTAATGATCAAAAACAAAACTGCTGATAAGCTTTCACCTATATATAAACTCATCTGGTGTGGAAATAGAGGCTGACTGCCATTCTGAAATGTTCGGCGCTGTATGTTACGCGAAGCTTTCAAATCCCGTCATGGGGTGAAACCTGTTTTAAAATATAAGAAAGCAGGGCGGCGAACAACACATAGCCCGCGAATATAAAATAGCCCGGCTGCAATGAGGTACCGTTCGCCGTGACCACGTTTAACGATGCGCTGTGGATATTCAAGCCGGAAAGCTGGCTTTTCAGGATGCCGTTCAGACCAATATAGGTCATCAGCATGCCGACGATCATCACATCGGACATATCCCATTTACCCAGTTCGAAGGTCAGGTAGCGGACGATGCCATTACGCCCTGTCTTTTTAGGGCTGAGTACGTAAATGCCTTTGGCGATCAGGCGCAATAAGGGCAGGACCAGTATGAACAGCAAAATGAGCGCCCCAACCAAAATGGCGTCTGGTTTGGATTGCGCGATGAGGGTTTCGACGATCCCTGTGATACTTTTGCTTTGATAAAAAAGCACCTGATTTTTAAATTCTACCCTCCCGTTCAGGAGTTCGAGGTCCAGCGACTGGATACGTGCATCCACTTCGATGACGGGTAACAGACTGCCGGTAACGAGCATCACGAACGCGAACAATAACGCGAAAATGAATAAGGGTGTTTGCAGGTGCACCTGCCTGCGCAGGGTAAACCACAATACCAGTGCCGCCAGTACGCAGCCAAGCATCACGCAAACGTATTGGATGAGTTGTATTTTCAGGACAGCGAGCCTTTGATCAATACGCTGGTTAAAGGTAGCCGGATCAGACACCTTGTATTTTTTATAAACGTATTTGGTGACCGCGTAATTGGCTACGCTTACGCTGTCATAGATCTGGCTCGTTAACTGGTCGACCTTGCTCCCGGCGATGTTTTTCAGGCGTTTTTCGCTCTCCGGGCTGCTGATTTTGGCCACGATGGTTTTGGCAAAAGGCCTGACCTGGGCCTGCAGTTCGGCAGAGTCTACCAATGTATTAAAAGCGAGTTTTTTCAACTTGCCGACCAGTCCTTTCTGCGGCTGGTTGATCTCGGCTACCGTTTTACTCACCAGTTCATGCAATTCCTTTTCAACCATCAGCAGGAGATCTTTTTGCTGCGTTTTCGTGATATGATAATCCTGGATCTGGTTGCTCAGCACATCAGTGATCCGGTCCCGCCACTGATCGATGGAGAACAAGCCGAAAGTAACGCTGTTGGACAGACTGTAATCCTCTTTAACCTGTTCCCGTTCGGCGGAAATACCGGCCAGCCGGTAACCCGAATAGGCCGCTCCGCCCAGCAACACACCAAGTCCGGCAAGCAGGATGACATTTAAAATGGTATATTTCTTTTTAATGGCTGTCATGAGGGGTAATGTATTTCAGGATGGTAGATAGGATCAGCCCGTACAAGACGAAACTGATAAAGATAATATAGCCGGGCTGCAAAGCCGTATTATTGGTGGTGATCAGCGTCAGGTCCTGGCCGCGGATATTCAGCATGGCGAGCTGTTTATCTAAAAGGCCGTTCAATCCGATATAGGTCATCAATATGGCGATCACGATCACGTCGGCCATACTCCATTTCCCCGACTGGAAAGCGAAGTATTTGACCACTTTATTTTCCGCTATTTGCCGCTTGCTTAATAAATGAATACCTGTAGATGTAAGCTTCATAACCGGGAAGAGGATACTGAAGCAAAGTATGAGTACACCGACAGCGATAGAGTCGGCAGCGGGCTGTTTTATTAAGACCTCTACCACGCCCAGGATGCTTTTACTCTCATAAAAAAGTACTTGGTCTTTAAAGGAGACATGCTCGCCCAGCAGCACAAAATCAAGCGCTTTGATCCGGCAGTCCACCTCGATCATCGAAGCGCTTAATCCAACCGCCAGTAATATAAAAGCGAATAACAGGGACAGGATGAACAGCGTCCCATGCAATTCGGTTCGCTTCCGCAAAACCCACCATAAAGCCAATACGGCGAGGATACAGCCCAGCATCAGGAAACAATAACGATACATAGCCACACGGATCTCTTCCAACATCTGGTCCAGCTTTTCATTCAACTGTTCTTTGGAATGTACCTGGTATTTACGGTACATCCTGTCAATGATGGCACGATTGGCCCGCAAAGTACTGTCTATGGTTTCAGTGTGCTGCAGCTGGGTAAATTTACCCATCGCCAGGTTGCTCAGCTTATTCTTTTGATTCGGGTTGTCAGCCTTGGCGATGATCTTACTGGCGAAATCCGGAACCTGCGCCTTGATCTTATCGGTTTTAACAAAAGTCTTAATGGCCAGTTTGCGGATTTTTCCGGCCAGGCTTTGCGGCTTCTTCTCCACCATGGCTTCGGCCTTGTTGATGAGCGCGTAAAGCACAGATTCCACTTCCGCTTGTAATTCCTGTTTTTGTTTGGGTGTCAGTTTGAAATGTTTCACCTGCCTGTTCACGATCCCCGCGACCTCGTCCCGCCATTGATCAACGGACAATAAGCCATAAGAAATACTATTGACCGTGGAATGATCCAGCTTGATCATTTCCTGCCTGGCCGATAGGTCGTGTAACCGGTAACTGAAAAAACCCTCAAAGCCGAGCAGAATGGAGAGGCCGAAGATCAGTAGTAACTGGGGTAAGTGTTTTCGAATAGCCAAAGTAAACTATAAAAAATTCGCGTGATTATTGGACGCTATTTATACATATAATATCATGCCATAACTTTATACAGGATAGAGGCGGAAGGTTTCCCTTTTTTCTGTACGTTTTTCCGAACAAACTTCCAGGTCAACCGGCTCTCTAAAATCTCTGCCCGCTCTCTGGTTTATCATTATTGATCAGCCAGCGACACTGCTGTTAAATCTCGCCACAAATTGCTCAAGCCCAACTTGCTGATCATACCCCCCTTTCCCTGCGACTAAGAATTAGCTATAATAAAACAGGTTCGTATAGGTCGTCATGAGACCAGTTTATCCTGTGGCAGGCAAACCGACAGCATGTTTTGCCTGTATCGTTCATGCAAAATACTTGTTCATCCGAATTTAGACCATTCGAAGTCAGAGCGGAAATGCCATAGTGTCCTTTTCTGCCCGGGAAATCTCAAACGATAGCGTTTACATCGAAGTCATGCTATTATTCCTGAACAGGCCCCTGCTTTTGATCAGCGAGCCGAGCCCTATCTGAAAACATAATATTCCGGGATGCAAACCGGTAATATTAACTCCGGTTTTATAAACAGCTGAACTATTAAATTTGAACGGGTACACTAAACCAGAACGTCGAGCCTTTCCCCTCCTGACTTTCGACTCCTATCTTACCGTGATGCCGCCTGACGATTTCTGAACAAATGTACAATCCGAGTCCTAAACCCGCAAAGTGCGTGGATGATTCCTGCACACGATAAAAGCGGTCAAACAGAAATTCACGTTTATTCTCAGGTATACCTATTCCGAAATCTTTGACCTTTACGCAGAATTGCCCACCGGCTATTCCGCATCGAATTTCAACCCGATCATTATTGGGCGAATATTTTATGGCATTGGTCAGAAAATTATTGATCACCTGTTCCAGGCGGGCCCGGTCGGCAGTAATCTCGGCCCTCTCCGCGTATTCAAACACCAAGTTATGGGCACCACCCTGTGCCCGAACCTCCTCAATACTCTCACGCACCATAGCTATCGCATCAAAACGCTCGTAGTTCAATTGCAGCTTGCCTTCCTGAATCTTGGTTACGTCCAGCAGATCATCCAACAAGACCGTAAGTTTACCGGTTTGTTTTTCAGCTTTGTCGATGAAAGATACCATTGGATCTTTCTTATCCATTCCGGCAGCCATTCGCTGTAGAATTTGCAACGAACCTTTCAGACTGGTAACCGGAGTTTTCAATTCGTGGCTCGCAACGCTCATAAACTCATCCTTTTTACGCATTAGTTCTTCTGTCGCTGCCTGAGCCTTGATGAGGTTATTTTCGGTTTCCTTTTGTTTCGTGATATCTATAATTGATCCGACAAGGCGATAAGGTGTACGGAATTCATCTTCGAGTATACTCCCCCGGTCAAGTATATAAGCATACGTATCGTCAGCTTTCAGGAAACGGTATTCCGCTGACCAGTTTTTTTCATGGTGATTAATGGCCTTATAAACTCCATCCTGTACCCACTGCCGGTCATCGGGATGAATCTTATCGAACCAAAAACCGATACGGTTAGTGTCGTCGTTGCGCTCATAGCCAAACATGAGCGTGAAGTTTTCACTGCGCCAAATGGTATTATTGATCAGGTTCCAGTCCCAGATCGTGTCATTAGTGGCCTTAGCAACCAAGTTGAAACGTTCTTCGCTTTCTGTAAGTTTGCGTGTACGCTCAAAAACCCGGTCCTCCAACTGATTGTTTAAGGTTTTCAGGCCCTCGCGGGCTGTAATCAGTTCGTGATAATTCCTGCGTAGTTTTTGTTCCGCATTGCGCCTGTCGGTTATGTCCGTCAGACTAATCACGAAGCCATCGTCCATTTTAGCTGTAACGACCTGATACCACTGATTGTTAACAGTCTGAAGCTCGGTTTGCAATGGCTTTCCGCCCTCCGCTACCTTGGCAAACTGTTCAAAAGTAATGGTTTGATACAGATCAGGGAAAGCCTTGACAGAAGGTTGTTCATCCATCTGCTCCGCCTGCTTTTCCGACAAAGCTAATGCAGCGCTGTTATAAGCGATACATTTGAAATCAGTGATCTTGCCGGTGTGGTTGCGTTCTCCCTTGAAAGCGAGGATCGCAGCCGAGCTGGCATTGAATACGCCGGAAATTATATTATTCAGTTCCGTTACCACCGAAATATCAATAAAGGTGATCACCACCCCATCCCGCTGTCGATCTTTCCGGATGTAAGGCATTATGCGCATCAGGTAGTTTTTACCATCTTTTACCCTGACTTCCTTTTCTACTACCCGTTCATTTGACAATACCGTATGGATATCATTCACCAGCTGGTCGTATTGAATGTTACTGGAAATATGGCTGATCGGTCGCCCTACGTCAGCGTCGATCAGGTTAACGATCTTCACAGCCGCCGGATTGAATTTACGGATTCGCATGCCAGCGTCGATAAAGATCTGGCCGATGTCAGTACTCTTAAAATAGTTGTCCAGGTCATCGTTCAGTTCAACCAATTCGCGAATCTTGACTTGATGTTCGGTGTTCAGTGTATGTAGTTCTTCGTTCAGGCTTTGCAGCTCTTCATTTCCTGATTGCAGTTCTTCATTTGCCGACAGCAATTCTTCATTGCTGGATTGCAGCTCCTCGTTGGTGGTTTCCATCTCCTCCATCGCCATTTGCAGATTGGCGCGGGTTTCGTTCAGTTCGGCTTCCACTTCGAGAATATGCTCTTGCTGTTGCGCTGTTCCCATGACCGGCAGAGCGATGCCTTCTTTTGTTCCGGGCTCGGCCTGCGTTTCCGTGAACATCAATAAGGTGCGAGCATCGGAGCCATTGTCCACGGGAGGTTTTACAGTGATCTGCAGGAACATTTC
Source organism: Mucilaginibacter kameinonensis (assembly GCF_003675385.1). GTDB lineage: Bacteria > Bacteroidota > Bacteroidia > Sphingobacteriales > Sphingobacteriaceae > Mucilaginibacter > Mucilaginibacter kameinonensis. The sequence goes on from NZ_RCWZ01000003.1 coordinate 340,964, forward strand.
CTCTGATTCCCTTTTAACACGGATTTTATTTAAATAAGTCTTTTTATTCTCCTTCCATGCCCGGCGGATGGCGGTATTCAATAACAGCGCCACATCGCGGCCTACCAGGTTAAGGATATTCAGGTCCAGCTTTTTCTCAGGTAAATTCAGGTACCTGCGGTAATTACCTATAGTATCCCTGACCGTGAAGCTTTTGTCAATAAAAATAGCAGCGGCATCAAATTCTTCGGTGACCAACTCCAGGAAATCGTGTTCTATGGTTTTTACTTGCGAAACAAGTTTGGCCACTTTTTTCTCCGGTACTTTCAACGATGGCGTAGCTGCCGTGTAGGTATGATGCAGGCCGTAACTGATGGTCCCTGATTTCTGATAGACCTTCCATTTGCTGCTGATCTCGGTTATTCCTTCCTTTATACTGGCTGCATTCTCGCTGGAGCCCAGGAACAAAAAACCACCATTATTAAGTGCATAATGAAACGTAGCCACCACTTTTTGTTGCAGGAGGCTATTCATATAGATCAACATATTGCGGCAGGTCACCAAGTCGTTTTTAATGAAGGGCGGCGACTTAATCACATTGTGCCGCGCGAACACGATCTGTTTACGGATAGAGGGAATAACAGAATAGCCTTTGCGGTCTTTTACAAAATATTTTTTGAGTAAGGCTGGAGGTATTTCTTTAGCCACTGTCAGCGGATAAATATTCCTCCCGGCGATCTCGATGCTTTTCTCATCTACGTCGGTCGCAAAAATCTTTACCTCCAGGCTCTTACCGGCCTGCATTAAACAATCATTGATCAACACCGCGACAGAGTAAGCCTCCTCCCCGGTGCTGCAGGCACAAACCCAGACTTTAAGCAGGTCACCTTCCTGCTTCTGACGAATCAGTTCCGGGATAATGTCTTTGGCCAATACTTCGAATGCCGCTTTATCACGAAAAAATTTGGTGACCCCAATCAGGAAATCTTTGGCAAGTAAGGTTACTTCCCCGGCATCCTGGTGAAGAAGCGCCACGTAGTCCCTGATATTTGTGACTTCCACCGCAGCCATACGCCGGGCGATTCGGCGGAGTATGGTCGGCGTTTTATATAAATTAAAATCCTGGTCGCTGTTCTGGCTAACTAACTGAAACAATTCGTTCATCAGGTTGTCGTCCAACTGATCCGGTGCCAGTTCGGGCGCAAATTTTTGCTGCACGAAGTGGTGCAGTTCCAGATGCATTTTAGCTGGCGGCAAAATAAAATCGGCGTTGCCGGAAGTAATAGCGCTGTTGGGCATGCCGTCAAATTTCGCGGATGCAGGTTCCTGTACCATGACCATGCCTCCAGCTTCTTTAACTGCTTCTATACCTTTGGTCCCATCGGTGCCCGTGCCCGAAAGAATGATTGCAACCGCTTTGTCGCGCTTTTCTTTAGCCAGGCTGAAAAAGAAGGTATCTATCGCGGTGTTGGGTGTCTTATCTTTTACTTTATCCACCAGTTTCAACTGATTTCCTTTAATGGTCATCAATTTTTTTGTCGGCATAATGTAAACACAGTTCCGCTGCAACTTCTCGTCATTAGCCGCTTCCACAACCTTCATACGCGTATGCTTGGACACCAGTTCAGCGAGCAAGCTTTTGTAATCCGGGGACAAATGCTGTATAACTACAAAAGTGAACCCCGAATTGTCAGGCATGTGGTCAAAAAATTCGTGAATCGCTTCAAGGCCGCCTGCTGATGCCCCAATGGCCACGATATAGCGGTCGTTTGCTCTTCCTTCAGAAAATGTTAAGGTCTGCCTGGCCACGCGTTAATTATAATTAGCTTGTTTTGTTTTGAACTCATAAATAAATGTGCGAAGGTTTTCCGCCGTATCCAATTCCTGTTTATTCCAGGCCTCGGCAGTTTGGTAAACTTGTTCCTTCCATATTTTAAAGGAGGCTCTCGGATGGTACTTGGTACCGTCAGGATCAAAATTAATCGTTTTTCCCGGATTGCCGCCCCAGTTGATCGTTTGCACCACTTCAGGACGGAATGCGAGCAGGTATTCACCGCGCTCTTTATCAATCGGGATCGCCATTAAGCCACTGGCAATGGCTGTAAAAGGGATAATTTCGTCAAAAAGCTCCGGCAGCCGATCGGTACTAAAAACACCGTCCGTATTTTTGTTTTGAAGCCAAAGCAATAAATTTTCAACGGTGTCCTTTTCAGGAACATCGCCTGTAACATGATAAATACCCTGATAAACGGCAATAGCTCCGGTCGCCCGGAATGCGGCCATGAAATGGATGCCTTGTTCAGGCATCAATCCGGCAAGCACATCATGTGCTGCGTAAACCTGGGCTATCAAACCGGTCTGCTGCCTTTGCAGTTCGCGTTCCCGCTCGAAAACATCCGTATTTAAGATTGCGGCTATGCGGTTGGAAATCACAGAAGAGACCAACTCACACACCGAACACAACTCAAAATTTAAATAATGCGGTGTCTGGTGATGGCAGGCGATCAGTCCCCAGAGCGTATTATTGTATATGACGCGTATGGACATGGATGCATTCACGTTCATATTTTTCAAATACTCCAGGTGCACCGCGGCTACCCCGCGCAGATTGCAATCGGAAAGATCGATAAAAGCGTTGGTAACCGGATTAATCACCGGGTAAAGCCGTACCGGCAGATACTCCCGGTCGGGAATCAAACGGTAAGAATTTTTCAGATATAGCTCGCGCGCCTGTTTAGGCACATCCGACGCGGGGAAAGTATGGCCCAGATAATGTTCCAAATCTCCTTCTTTCTCCTCTGCGATAACCTTTCCGTTCCAATCTTCATCAAATCGGTACATCATTACCCCGTTAAACCCGGTTATTTTTCGTAGTTCATGGACGGCTGCCCGGCTGGCATCTTCTATGGTCTCTGCAGCTTCGATAGCTGCCATGGCATATTTTACTTCCTCATAAACATTGGTGAAAGAGCGTTCAACCGGCTGGTCAGCGCCTTCGATCTCCAGTATGATAAGAGCGTCTTTGAAATGGGCGAGCGCCAACAGCCGCCGGCCGGAGATGCTCAGCGTCAGGGGGATTTTTTCTTTAGAACGCCCGGCAAAGCGTCGCTGCAAATCCTTTAATTGTTCCACATCAGCAAACTTTCCCAATTCCTTACCCGTAATTTCATGAAAATCCTCCTGAAACAAATCCGTACAATTTTCACTGAGCTGGAGAATGTGAAAACTGACCTGATCAAGGACAAGCAGGTAACCGTAAGATTGAACCACATTGATGTAGTTCAGGGGCAGACTGCCGCAAAATTCCGAATCGTAAGTTGTCTTCTTAGCCATCAAGCATATCATTTTTAACCGGCACTTACCTGTAATTGTATCGCAATTAAGCACACACAGGCCGACATCATGATTAATATGCCAGGTTCAGCAGATGCAGGGCTAAAATATTAATTTCCCGGAAAGAAAAGAATTTTGCCTTATAATACAACACGTGGGAGTATTCCGATGAATAATTCCGACCAATTTAACACCTGCACCACAAAATGGTTTTGCAATCTGGATTTTTAAACAAACTCTACGGCTTATTGTTATAGCTTCCAAAACGCGAATGTGGTTACTAAATGAATAAAGCAATCAACGAAACACTTAAAAAAATATTGATTTTGGAAGACAATCAGGATATTTTAGAAATCCTGCGCGAATGGTTAACCACTGCCGGCTATGAAGTAGCTGCTTACGACACGGTCACCGACATTATCGCCCTGACCGAAGCACAACAACCAGACCTGGTTTTAATCGATTATCTGTTAGGCGGTATAAACGGCGGTGAATATTGCGCCCAGCTTAAGAAACATCGTACAACGGGACATATCCCGGTCATCATGCTTTCAGCCCACCAGCGGGTTATCGACTCTTTGGGACACTACGGCTGGGATACTTTTGTCGCGAAACCTTTTGATCTTGAATATCTCACGAAACAAATTAATTCCATGATCAATGAACAAGCGAAGTAAATTCATTGGGGAATTCGGATCTCTACGGTGGCAAACTTTATTTGATAAAAACAGCTTGGCATACGATCTGCCAAAAATATATCAAGGGACGGATGTCAATGTTTAATCAGCGCCAACGTCGGAGATCATCCAAGCGAAACAGCGCTGAGTACCATCGCAAAGACTATGGGACACTGGACCTATCTGGTATGCCAGGATGCTAAACAAGCCATCCTTACGAACGCTTAGCGGACGAGCATGTTAAATAACGCCAATGCTTTATCTAAAGTAGTCCCTCACTGAACTGTCATCGGTCCATGCCCAGGGTCAGTGAAACAAGGTTTTATGTCGGAAATATCAACGCAGCGAAATTTTGACATTGGGATGCTGTAAATTTTTCATCAAAACTGAAATTTTTGCAGCATCGAACGCAGTTTTCGTAATTGGCATACGGCTTGATCTCCCATGACCAGTTTAATTAACATTATAAGTTTCAAATCATTAATTTATTAAGGAGGAAAAGACCTATGACATTGGTTAAATTTAATCCAGTTAAAAACAGTGGTTCATTAATCCCAGGCTTTAATGATGTATTCGATTCTTTTTTTAATGACAATTTCTTTAACGACCGCCTGACCAGTCGTGTGCCTGCGGCCAACATTAGTGAAACTGAAGACCATTACCACGTGGAACTGGCTGCGCCAGGGCTGCGAAAGGATGATTTCAAATTGAATCTTGACCGTAACGTACTGAACGTTTCGGTGGAGCAAAAGAGCGAGCGCAACAGCAATCAAAAGAACTATAGTAAACGCGAATACAGCTACAGTTCATGGGTTCGCTCATTCACGCTTCCGGATAGTGCAAACGCGGAAAGCATCGAAGCGGCCTATACCGATGGCGTGCTGAAGGTCGATATCGCCAAACGAGAGGAAGCTAAAATCGTACGACGACAGATTGAAATTAAATAAGCCCACTGACCGTAAAAACCACACGGCCCCAAACCGGGGCCGTAATTAGTCATCATGGAATCACCGTTTTATTTATTAATGAGCCTGAAAACACCCAGGAGTTATGAACCCTTCGGAGAATTTAACCTGGGGTTTGACCGGCAATCAGCCTACGATTTATTTGATAGCCTGGATGGCAACCCAACAATCGACGACCGTTGCCCTTTCCATATCGACCTCATCGAAACCGTTGACGCCCTGCCGGAAAAGATCCGCAGTAAATGCTGCAAGCTGGAAGAACTGGGTAACAATATGAAGCTGATTGCATTGGAAACATTCAGGCAAAAAAACTTACAGGAGGAAAAATGATCACCAAAATGTTGCTAACCCTGCTACTGATAGCTGCGGCACTTATTTTGTTTCGCCGGAATGACGATGGCTGGGCCTGGTGACCACCAGGCTTTTTGAAAGGGCCTTCTGTGTGTGCTACAACGGCGCAAAGGTGTTTATTTCTAAGGTAAGCAGCCGAATACAACTTACAACTACCACGAATCAGGCCAATGAGGATGTATGGCACGGAATTGGCATGATGAACAACATAGGCATCATTTATATTAACAATGAAGAAACCGAGCCGGGAGAAAATAACATTACCTGCCTGTTTGCCGAGACTGATGGTTCGCTAAAATTGTTCATAATGAGGCACATTACAATTTGTTCATGCTCTTACCATTCACAGGCCCGATCGCCTGACCATCATATATCAATCTACCTATGAAGAAAAGCCTCGAATGAGGCTTTTTTTTCTACCTTACTATCTGTTTTTTTGTACATATGAATATCATTATCAAATCAGGCAACCTTTTGTATGACTTTTTTTAAAGACAAAAACAGCCTCAAACAGCAGAAATCAAGTAATTTCTATGCCACTGAAGTGACGTACTTCGCAGCAATAAGCAGCATTAACGTCCTGTCAGCTTTGGCTTCATCGTAATTCTCCCGGATTAACTGTTTAATCTGGTTATTTTTCAATTTGACCGCCGCTATCTGAAGAATCTGAAATGATGCCATTTCCATGCTTTCAATATTGTGCAGATAAAACAAAATGGACATATCGCGTAACTCGTGTTTTTTTGCGTGCAGTTTGATATCCTTAAAAGCATCATCTACCAAACCGGCTAATCCGCCGAAGTTCCCAGGATCGATACTGCTGTCGAGTAAAGCAAAGATCAGTTCCATCCTTGCCATTTGTTTTTCTACGTCCTCCACCGTTTCTGTGATGGCATGCCGGAGATCCTTAAAATGGGCCTCAGCGGCGATTACCGGAAGGTTTGCAACCAGATGTGCTTTCGCTGCATAGATTTTATTGAGGTGGCTAATAAAAAACGACTTCAGTTCTTCTTTCGCCAAACTGATTTTATGAGCGTGGCCACCAGGTTGTTTTTCCATCATAGCTATAATTTCTTTCTGCTAAGATAGGTATTGTTTAACATGCATCAATAACTCGTAAATATCAAATGGTTTCCTGACAAAAGCGTTAGCGCCACAACCTGCAGCGATCAGGTCAAGATCGGTTTCTGCCGAAACCAGCATCACCGGCAGACTTGCAGTCTCGTAATTAGATTTGATTTCCCTGCAAATCTCCGATCCCGACTTTCCGGACCCTACAATATTTACATCCAGCAAAATAAGATCCGGGTGGATCACCTGGATATATCCCGCAGCCTCGCCCGTGTTGGATAAGACAACATCGTACCCAGATTCCTGGAACACGATGTTCAGTATTTCGAGGATATCCTCATCGTCGTCAATGACCAGAATTTTTTTTGACATATGCTGCGAGCTTAATGGTTCAGTTATTACAAAACCGTGTCCAAAGCCTCGTAAAATAATAAAAAAAAATCACGAAGGTAATTTAAGGAACAAACAACAGGATTTACTATTAATAAAACGGTGAAGTGTTCGACATAGACTACAAGTTGTTTTATTAAATGGATTTTTCGATCTGTTTGTTTGTAAGCTATTTACCTCAGGTAGCCAGGGATTTTGAAGGGCTTTTGCAAAAGTGGCCTAAATTGGAAGGAAATGCGTTTGAGAGTTTAAAAAACGTGCCATTAGCCATGCCTGGTACGAAATTATTAAGAGGGTGACTGTTAAATTAAACAATAAAAAAGCACCTTTCTATTAAGAGAGGTGCTTCACATAAAGTTATAGTGAATTAAGCTACTTTTACATTTACTGCCTTGGGGCCTTTGAGACCTTCTTCCACATCAAAACTGACAATACATTCTTCGCGAATGTTGTCAATCAGCCCTGTAGAGTGAACAAAAATTTCGCCTTCACCATTGCTAGGTGTGATAAATCCAAACCCTTTTGTGTCATTAAAAAACTTTACTGTTCCTTGTTTCATTTTATGATAATTAATAAGTTGACAATCAATTAAACCTGCTTGCGCACTAAACGCTTTACTTTTTCGCCCGCGCACCTTTTAACCGCATCACTGAAGGTACTCCACAAGAAAAAGATTTTACACATGGTTTAAACCATGTACATATTTCTCAACTTATTTACATTCTATGATACATTCGTGCCTTGGAAATAGGAGCAAGAGGAAAAATTCCTAACTTACGATGGTAACCCTTACTAGCCCTTAATTCATAGAATTCCATTTCCTTTACTTCATCAAGCTATATGGTTACAATTCATCTGTAAAATTATAAACCATAATCTAAGCCATCTTTAATAATTCAGCGCGATATGAACAATGTTGGGATTTTAACAAGCGATACAGCCCTCAGACTGATAGGTCCGGTAACCACAGCAGATGCCCGAATAGTCCATCGTGGCGAAATTGTGGAATCGGTTGCACGCCGGAGCCATACAGGATTAAGTGAAATTTCAGGAAAAATCAGGGTTAGCCGGCAAACCATGTACAGTTGGTTTAAAAACCCCATTCTTGATATGGCCGATATTATAAAAATCGGCGCTGTAATTGAGCACGACTTTTCCGGGGAATTTCCCGCTTTAGCAAATGAGGAAGCGCTGTCTGCATTGAAAATCCAGGATGCCGATCCTTTACCCGGTGAGAGCCGAAACCAGGCTATGTATTATTGGATGGAAAAATACATCCGTCTGCTGGAAGGATATAACGAAATACTCTGTTGCAAATCGGACCGTTTCGATAGCAGCGGGCATAAGGAACGCAAGCCGGTTTACTAATTTTTGAAAGGGCAAAAAACGCAGAAGTTAAAATACTTTTTCGACAAAGCAGCTTATATTTTCAGCCGGGACAAACTACTTGGGATAAATACAATTTCAGACGGGCTTCGTGTGCTGAGAAAGATCCGATGATTTTCATTCTATCTGTGTTTTGCTGATCATTTAACATCATTTAGAAACATGGAAAAAGTCAATTTATATCGTAAAGTTGCCCGGCCACTCACGGCGCTGACGGAAGGCTGATTATTTTGAAAACGCTATAGCATAACACTTATCCTGAACAGCCATGGTTGATAAAGTTCTTGACGAGGCGTCACCCACTTGGTTGGTGCCCCGGGTCGTTATAACAGCGCGGAAAAAATCATTCATCATCTGCCTCATTTTAGTATTATCCGATAGGTCGTTTAACAAGCCGGAGGTAAATAGTTCACATCGGATAGCTAAACATGTTGGCGCTTCATCTGTTACACTTCAATGAAACAAAAAACCTGGAAGATCGGTCTCGCTGCTGGTGTGGCCGCGGCGGCTGCCGCAGTAGTATTGAATTCTTGTGTAACCATTCCAAAGGGCGCTAGAGCCGTGCGGCCTTTCGACCAACAACGCTATCTCGGTACCTGGTATGAAGTCGCGCGGATGGATTTTAAGTTCGAGCGTAACCTGTCTGATGTCAGTGCCAGCTATTCGCTTAACGATAACGGGACGATCAGGGTAGATAACAAAGGCTACAACTATGTCCAACAAAAATGGAAAGAAAGTATTGGGAAAGCCAAACCCGTCAGGGACGCAGGGACAGGCCGCCTGAAAGTATCTTTCTTCGGTCCGTTCTATGCCGGTTATAATGTCATCGCGATTGATCCGGATTACCGTTACGCTTTGGTGGCCGGCAATAACCTGAACTATTTATGGCTGCTGTCCCGGGAAAAATCTATGCCTGCAGCAACCCAAACTGCCTACCTTAAGCAGGCCCAGGCTTTGGGTTATGATGTATCTAAACTGGTTTGGACGAAGCATGAACACTCCAATTAAAAGGGCAAACACAGTCTTTATTTAGTGCAAACTGCCTTGCCGGTGTGTTGTTGAAAGCACATGCAAAACAAATACACCAAGACCCGTTACAGCGAATTACAGAGATTTCAACAACTCCTTAAAAAATTAAATCAGAACAGCCCGGAATGACTGCGAGAATAGTCCGCTGTTCTAAATTGATCGAACAGCAACAGGGATGATGCGGCTATGCCTGCAACGCTGGAAGACGATTCTGATATCTATGAAAAGGATTAAACGAATCAAAGCGGCCCTCCAGAAAAGGATCATTGAGTAACTGGGAGCAACTCCAAAACAAAACCAATGTCATTTGCAGGGTAACGGGTACGCCGGAATTAGCGAATGGCAGCGCTCTGATCAGTCGTCATAGCGGTCATTGCGCCAGGGGTATGCAGTATTGGAATAGCCGCGTTCTTCCCAGAAACCTAACTTATTTTCGGTGAGGAACTGAATGCGTTTGATCCATTTGGCACCTTTCCACGCGTAAAGTTGCGGCGTAATCATGCGGCAAGGGCCGCCATGCTCCAGGGGCAGCGGCTGGCCGTTAAAGGTGTGAACTAAAAGCACATCCGGCTTGAACGCTTCTTCCAGTGCGATGTTGGTAGTATAGGTGTCATAACCGTGGCAAAGCAAATGGGCGGCTTCGGCTTTGGGCAGCACCAGCGCGGCCAGGTCGAGCAGGCTAACGCCTATCCAGTGCATGTCCAGTTTCGACCAGTTGGTGACGCAATGAAAATCGGAAGTATCGTTGGTTTGCGGCAAGGTCAGAAAATCCTTCCAGGTCAATACCACGGGGTGCTCAACGGCGCCATCAATGGTCAGCCGCCAGCGTTCCTGCGAAATATTGGTATGGTAACCCAGGTCGAGAACGGGCCATCTGACTGTAGCATTCTGGCAACCGGAATGGTTGGCATGCCATACTGATTGAGTCTGCCTGAACCTTTTGGCAGGTCATCCGCCATCGACGGCGTAGACTGTATCTGCTCTTCGAAACGCGCTTTGCGTTTCATTCGCGCCTCGACGATACGTTCGAGTTTTTTTAAATCTTCCATATGCTAATTTATTCATTTAAAGCTTCTGCAAGCAAACGGTAGGATCTCAGGCGGGCTCTTTGATCGTAGATATGCGAGGTAGCCATCAATTCATTGATGCCCGAACGGCTGATGAAGTCATTCAATTGGGCTTGAATCGTGGCTTTGCTGCCAAAAAATGAATAAGTTAACATCTGCATGGCGGCTTCCCGCTCGGCAGCACTCCAGATGCTGTCCATACTTTCCACCGGAGGAGGCAAAGGTCCCCTCCTGCCGGTAATAATTCCCTTGAACAATTGCTTTAATGAAGTGGCCAGATATTCCGCGTCCGCATCGGTATCGGCGGCTACCACATTTACGCAAGCGATGACGTAAGGCTTGGATAAATACCGTGATGGCCTAAACATATTCCGGTAAAGTTCGATGGCCTTAAAAAAATAAGCCGGCGCAAAGTGGCTGGCAAAGGCATAAGGGAGTCCCCTGGTGGCAGCCAGCTTTGCACTGTCCAGGCTGGAACCGAGTATCCAGATCGGGATATTTAAACCCTCACCCGGAACGGCGTTAACGCCGTTCGTATGATCACCGGCAAAATAATGCTGGACTGAGGCTACATCCTGCGGAAAATGAAAGGCCGCATTCATATTCTGGCCACGTATGGCCAGCGCTGTTGCCTGGTCACTGCCCGGTGCCCGGCCCAGTCCGAGGTCATAAGTCCGGGATATAAGGTTTCCAGGGTACCGAACTGTTCAGCTACCACCAACGGCGAATGGTTGGGCAGCATAATGCCACCTGAGCCGACACGAATAGTTGCGGTTTTACCTGCCACGTGTCCGATCAGTAAACTGGTGGCCGAACTGGCTACGCTCTCCATATTATGATGCTCCGCGAACCAGTAACCGCATTCAATTTTTTTGTTAAAAAATGTTAAAACTATTGTAAGATTTTAAATAGGTTTTTTTATTTGGACCGTCAATTTTTAACTCTTAAACCATTTTTTTTTCAGCATTTTTTGAAAGCTATTATTAATCATTTTAGTCGTTGAATTATGTTATCCAGATTATCTACACCACCACTAAGCGTATTACGCCGGACAACTCTGATCTTTGTATCAATCATTACGTTTGTCCATGTCCGGGCGCAGCAATCTCCGCCCCAGTCCAAGTCAGGTTCCAGCTTCAGTGCAAAGCTCATTAACATTGAAGCGGCCACTAACGAAACCTTTCGTTACAGCACGACGTTGCGGAACGGATCCGATGCGGCGCATGTATATGACTTACAGACCAATCTCCCGGCGGGTTGGGTCATCACTTTTAAAGTCGAAAGCAGCCAGGTAACTTCAATCAATATTGATCGCGGCAAATCACAGGATATCTCAGTTGAGGTTAATGCATCGCCGGAGGCCAGACCAGGGAAATATAAAATTCCAATTCACGCCATAACCGGTAAAGATACCATTGCTCTGACGCTCGAAGCAGTGGTCAAAGGTACATACAGCTTAAGCTTAACTACCCCGACTGGAAGATTGAGTGAAGAGGTTACATCAGGAAGCCAAAAACAGCTTCAGTTGGTTGTAAAAAATTCCGGTACCTTATCCCTGAACAATATCAACCTATCCAGTCAATTGCCGGCTGGATGGGAGGCAACTTTCGAGCCTTCCAATATCAATGAGATAAAACCGTCAAATTCTCGGAACGTTATATTGACCCTTAAGGTCCCGGATAAGACACTTGTCGGTGACTACGCTGCTACTTTCACGGCTTCCAATAGCAGTACAAATTCCCAGGTATCCTTCAGGCTGGCCGTTAAAACATCCCTTCTGGCTGGCTGGATAGGTATGGTCGTTATTCTCCTTGCCGTCGGTATCGTTTATTACCTCATTCGTAAATATGGAAGAAGATAATTTTCTGTACGCATGAAAGATCCTGTTATACAACTAAGATCCCTAACGAAACGTTATGGCAATCACCTCGCGGTCGATAATTTGAACCTTCAAGTCCATAAAGGAGAAATATTCGGACTGCTTGGACCCAATGGCGCTGGAAAAACCACCAGCATACTCATGATGCTGGGTCTAACCGAACCAACAAGCGGAACAGCTACGGTTTGTGGATATAACGCGACGAGTGATGCCATAAAAGTAAAAAAGAAGGTAGGCTACATGCCTGACAGCGTCGGCTTTTATGATCACATGACGGCGTTGGATAACCTGCTTTATATCGGAAGGCTTAATGGCCTGCCTGAGCGGCAGCTTAAAGACAAAGCAGTACGGGTACTTGACGTAGTCGGACTAGCTGAAGCGGGAATGAAAAAGACCGCCACCTTTTCCAGAGGGATGAAACAGCGCCTGGGTTTGGCCGATTTGCTCATAAAGGACCCGGAGGTGATCATCTTAGATGAGCCTACTCTTGGTATTGATCCTACCGGCGTAAAAGATTTTTTGGCACTGATCAGAAAGTTGAGCCGGGAACAAGGCCTGACGGTTTTACTTTCCTCGCACCATTTACATCATGTCCAGCAGGTCTGTGACCGCGTCGGAATATTTGTGGAGGGGCGGGTTTTAGCAGAAGGTAACCAGGCAAGCTTAGCCCAGCAATTATTTGGCAAAAACGGCTACATGACCTCGATTGTCGTGGAAAACGACTTACCTCATCCCTGGCCGCTTGAAGCGATACTGAAAGCCTGGGAGGCCATCGATGACATTTCCTATCAAGGCAACACGATTGAGTTCAGGTGCTGCCGGAATATAACTCCGGCCCTGGTGCGTTTCTTCGTTGAAAATGATTGCAACATTATCAGTGTAAATCAAAAGAATTATGAACTTGACGATATTTATCAAAAATATTTTGAAACCGGCACAAGTAAAAGAGATTACAAAAAAACAGTCTGAAGCAGGTGCATTCGCCGTGATGCTGAGCAAGGAAATAACCGACCACATTCGCAGCTGGCGCTTCGTCGTTCTGATAGCGCTGATTGTGTTAACATTTATTGCGGCCATGTATAGCTCGCTTTCGAACATCATGCCGATTACCGGAAATTCACATGATCCGGACCACAATTTACTTTATCTCAAACTGCTGACGGTAACAGATAACTCGATCCCTCCTTTTCATATCTTTTTAAGCTTCTTAGCACCATTGCTGGGTATTGGCCTGGGCTTTGATGCGATTAATTCAGAAAAGAATAACGGAACGCTTATACGGCTGATGGCCCAGCCGGTTTACCGGGACAATCTGCTGCTCGCAAAATTTAGCAGCGCGTTGCTTATCATAAGCAGCTTATTTATTGTTCTTGCATTGCTGATGATCGGTGCCGGCCTCATTTTAACGGGCGTAAGGATGGAGCCCGATGAATTGTTTCGGATCGGAGGGTTTGTTTTCATCACCATCACCTACGTCGCTTTCTGGCTCAGTTTATCGATGATGCTTTCCATTGTATTCAGACAGACTGCGACTTCGGCGATCACAGCAATAGGGCTTTGGCTTTTTTTTACGATATTTTACCAGATTATCGTTAACCTGTTCCTAAGATCGCTGCTACCTGACACATCGCAGCTCACGCAAGAGCAGGCGATCAGTTACAACGATATGGTGTTGAATATTCTGCGGATATCACCTAACCAGCTATATACTGATTCTGTTACAACCTTACTAATGCCATCGGTACGCAGTCTGGGCCCGCTGACAATGGAGCAAATGGCGGGGGCGATTCCATCCCCGCTACCGTTCACGCAAAGCCTGATGATCGTATGGCCACAGTTTAGCGGGCTACTAGCCTGTATGACCTGCTGTTTCGCGTTGGCTTATTGTCTTTTCATGCGCCGGGAGGTAAGAAGTTGATAATTTAAATACCTCTCCTACAGCGAGAACATGGGCGGCGCTATTTCACGCTAACGAATTTTTAATGTCCGAGCGATGTCCGCAATTACAGGCGCGCTGGTAAACCCAATTTAAACTCTTAATTATATTGGGTGGGTACAAGCTGTTAAAATAAAACAGGGGTTACAAATTGTAACCCTGTTTTAATAATAAGAAATTCCGCAAAGTAATGGCAGTAGTGCAGTCTGCAAAAAAATTACAGCCTGGTTCCAAAAAGTTTAGGTCAGGATCAGGTCAGTATTTCGAAATGGTCTGCTGCAATTTCTGTTACATATCTTTTAATTCCAGATCGATCCGTAAAATTACGGGTACGGAGCTTACCTTCGATATACACCAATTGCCCTTTTATCAGTTGTACCGAACTTTCTGCGATGGATCGCCACATGACAATATTATGCCATTCGGTGACCACTTGTTGCTGGTCACCTTTGCAAATCATTTCCGAGGTAACCAAAGGGAAGGATGCGACAGCGTCGCCGTTATCAAGATGACGTAAATCCGGACCTTTACCTAAATGACCAATCAAAAACACCTTATTAATACCAGACATATTCAGCAATTAACATAAAAACAAACAAATTAGCAGTGAAATGTTTGAATACCAATATATTTTTAGCGCAATTCTTGTAAAAGAACAGATCGGAGAATTATTACGGCAAGAAAATATTTTATTACAATGAGAACAAGTTACAGCAACTTATTCAACATTTGTTGCTGCGTGATTCGATAATATGGACTTATGAATCTGAAAAATCGCTTCTGGTTTTTGCCGGCCTGAAAAGTATCGGCTGTAATCTCTTTGATATCATTTAATCTTTTTGAAGATCCGCAGTATTGCCTGTTTCGGTTTGACCGGATATACGAACGAAAAATGATATGAATGCGTTCATTGTTCCGGCGCCAGCCAACGTTATATAATCCTTGTTCAGCGGATTCAAAAAAGAATCATCGGTCAACGGATCAAAATAGACGCGTCTCGCTTGTCTCCCTGAATGAACAGCCCCAGCGAGTCTTCTAGCAAAACGCCGACCTATTGCTGTGTTCATAAGAAATCTCTTAAAACCTTTGCTGGCCGTATATTGCGCTCAGAACTTATGACCGCGCAATGAAGTGCGTCACTATTATACTTTAACCAGTCCTCTAAAAAATGCAGGAAGAACGCCCAGATCGGCTGAGGCAGTTTGCACTTATTCCCGGTGATGATATGTAGTTCCCCAAGGGTTTTAAGACAAACATTGGAACACGTGATAAATCGTAGCGTCTCAGCGATGATTTCGGCAATAACTTCATCCTTTTTCTCCACCAGCCACTAACGCAGGTTTACTAACTCCTTTTACAGGCGCTCTATCCGTTAAATATAGCTACACGCATGATATGCAGCTATACGCATGGTCTAATGCTTTTTTCCGCAAAGCAGTGCTGCCTTTATCCATACGCTGTAATAATCGGATTTTTCGCTTCAGGTAACGTTTCGCTTTTTCAGGCTCATATCGTAGCTTCCAGTCCATATTGTATAATAGATCCGCATATTTGATGGTTTGTGCAGTGGCGCTAACCTTACTCAGTCGCTTGTTCTCTTTTCGCCGTCGTTCTCTCTTGCTTAGTTTAGGGAAAGCTCCACTTGTATACTTATCAGTCAATTCAAGTACTAAAACCATAATAGTATTTATTTCCGCTAAACTGTAGGCACAGGAGGACAAAGCATCGATCAATTCAACATCGGTACAAATATGATCTTCGAGCATATCATGGCACAGGCCCGCTTCATAACCGAATACCGCGTAATTTGCTGCAATTTCGGCAACCGCCATTACGTGATCAATATAGGGCACATCACTTACGGGAATGATCTTTCCTCCATATTTTTTCTTCACCCAATTCAATAGAAATTCTGATTTACTAATCATCCTTTCACCAAAACATCCTGTATCCCGGCTTGTTGCAAAAATGTTTTTTTTATGGTGGGGCGGGTAGTTTGCAATTATCCATACCTAAGCGCGAATTTCCTTAAGTTCATGCAGACCTGGCGAGGCTGAGCTGTTGCGCGCTGCTAAAGAACAGTCTGGAAGTGAACCGTTCTTTTTAAAAACTGCCGAGAGCGAAAACTATCAACAGGTGGGTTGAGGAAGTTCCGCCTGGCTTTCGGTTCTTTTAAATTATGGAAGGAGATCACGCGTCAAAAGAACTTGCTGTTTTCTTTAGCTGCCTTAACAGAGTTTATGAACGCGATATCGCCTGCTAAGAAGAGACAGGGGACCTTACTGATCAAGTTTCCGCCCGGTGTGAACTACCAGGCGTCAGCCCAGTTAGATGAATTACTGGGCATGTTAACAAGTACTGATTGGCCATTGGGGGTCGAATTTCGTCTCCCCTCGTGGCATAACGGCCATACATATGAATTACTAAACAGGTACCAGGCTTGCAGCGTTTTACAGGATGTGCCTGCTTCTGCCTTCCCAACGGAACTGAAGGTGGACAATTAGATTTACCTTTGGTTTCATGGGCCAGGGCCGATACAAGGGCAATTACGGTGTTGATTTTTTTTTCGAGTATGCAACCTGTACCCGGGAATGGATAAATGAGGGAAAAACTGTTTATGCTTATTTCAATAATACAGCGGGTGCTGCGCTGTAAAACCTGCCATCCTCAAAACGTTTCCTTGTCCAACCTTAACTTGTAATCATGTCCATTAAAAGACGTGTTAATTCTATAGAAATATCCGAGTCATAACTGATCATTCCAGCCGTGAGTTTTTGACTTGTATTTTAACCGTTCTTTTTAAAATACTACCGAATATCAGCCAACAGGCTGTACCAGCCGTCAATGAAACTAATAGGATAGTTGATGTGGAAATTCTTTTCATGGTAAACTAAGTCAGGCAATGAATCCATTATTGGGTGTAAATACTTTGGGATTATTTTTTAAGAATTGACGTGGTGTGCCCGCAAAAATAGTCGCGTCACCGTCTATAAATAACTTCGAAACTGAACTTTCAACAACGGTTTTTGCTTTAGGGATCAACTTGAGGATTTTCATAATTATTAATTAGCGATTATCATACCATAAATAATTTCTTTATAATTAATTTTAATTAAAACCATCAAGCTCTCGGGACGTTGTATCAGATAGTAAATGTTCTATTAAAATCAAACCTATGGAAACCAAAACAACTTCAGTTCTTAACGAACTGATCGAGATCAACAATGACCGGATAGCCGGTTTTGAGAAAGCGATAGCAGATATTAAAGACGAAAACGTTGACCTGAAAGAAATTTTTCAGCGATATGCAGCCCAAAGCCGCGAGAACAGCCAGGAACTTTCCGCATTGGTTGGCGCGGAAGGAGGTGAGGTGGAAACCGGAACAAGCGTTTCGGGCAGCCTGCACCGTGCATGGATAGACGTGAAATCCGTATTTGGTGGTAATACGCGCGAAAGCATTTTATCAGAAGCGGAACGAGGAGAAGATGCTATCAAAAAAGCGTATCGTGACGCACTGGAAGATCCGGAGCTGAGTTCAAATGCCCGCGAGATCATTGGACGTCAGCAGAGTGGTGTAAACGCCGCTCACGACGAGGTAAAGGTTTTGCGTGACGCTTCGAAGTAAAAAAAACAGATTTCAGGAGCTGCCGAATGGCGGCTCTTTTTTTTAATATCAATGAAAGCATTATTTATCAATTGTACGCTTAAACGTGCGCCGAAATTCTCAAATACAGAAGCACTTGCCAAAAAAGCAGCTGGTCAGTTAAGGGAAAAAGGATTTGAAACAGAAATCATCAGGCTGAACGACTATAATGTGCTGACTGGAAACTCGTCCGATGAAGGCGACGGCGATGAATGGCCCGCCTTGCTTGAAAAGATCAGGGACTGCAGCATTTTTGTAATTGCCGCTCCTATATGGATGGGGCATCTCGCCTCTCCCGCCCAAAAAGTTATTGAACGCCTGGACGCGGTGTTTCGTGACAAAAACCTGATCGACGAAAAAACCGGCCAGTTCATGCCTTATAATAAAGTGGCAGGATGCCTGGTTACAGGCAATGAAGACGGTGCGCACAGTTGTGCGGCTCAGGTATTATGGTCCATGCAGGATGTAGGGTTTACGATCCCGCCAAATGCCAACGCCTATTGGGTAGGGCTGGCGGGCGGCGAAGACGATTATGTAGAAGCCGGAGGCGAACGCTACTTCTATACGAACAAAAGTCTGCGATTTATGACGGAAAATCTATCCTGGTTCGCCAAATTGCTTGCGAAAAACCCTATTGAAACCAATTTATTGGAAGCCGAAGCCAGCGCCAGGGCTGAGAGTGACGAGGATAAATAAGCGCTAATCTTGCTGATTCATCTTTAAATAGCAGAGGTATATTTCGTCCGCATAGGCATTTTCAACCGCGGTCAAGCGAATAATATGTCAGTGGGCTTTTGTGTCCGGTGTCTCCGGTGACGATAAATCTTCGATCCGGTAAATGTCGTTTACATCGGTCCCGTATTATCATCGATATGGGCGTTTGCCCCTTTAATCTTTTTATGATCGCTTTTTTGAAGAATCCGGTGATCTTACTGGCTTTAAGCGCAGGCATCCGGTCGTCTTGTACCGTCAATACCTTGTTATGCTGTTCTTCCGTATTCCGGAAGTATAGCTGCCCCGGTTGATAAAAAAACACGTTCGATATGCAAGCTATCACCAGCATCCCGCCTGAAATCGATGAATTGTTGTTTGAGGTCGCCAAGCTTTTCAGCTATGCCGAAAAAGAAATCATGCTGTTCGACATTTCGTTTCGGAGCTTTTAGCCCCCAGTAAGACCATAAATAATTTCATAAACTGTCAATAATAGCCTTAGAGGCCGCTTCACAAAAGTCCAGGCCAGAATAATCAGGGTTAAAGCCTCCGATGAAAGGAACGGCCATGATATAAATTCGTTCGTTCAATGCATTGAACTCATCAACTGCCTGAAAGCTGTCATTGATGCTTACACCTGGCACCGTCACGTAATAATGCCCCTGATCATAGCTAACTGCCTTTTGCTGACCAACAGTTGTTAGTTCCCTGCCTCTTTCCGGATTTCTGAACCTTAAACGCGCCGGGCTGAGGGTGCGGTTTTTCAATAGGCTTGGATAAGGCAATTCTTCGTATTTCAAATGAGGTTGACCGATGCAATCTACAAAGGTTTGATAATGGATGCCGTCGATTACTACGCCCCCATCCTCGCCCGGTTCGAAAGATCCATCTTCTCCTACGGCGTGAAGATCCAGTTTCCCAGCCTGGTGCATCGCCAGTAAAGTTTCAGCCGAGCTCTGTGGTACAAATGCGATCACAACAGAAATCAGGGGCATTAACTTTTTCTGCAACCGTAGCCAATCTTCTGCTGAAAAATATTTAGCGGGGTAATTCATGGCAAAGCTCAGGATGGCAAGCATTTCTTTCCAGTAAACGGACTCTCGTTTCCTGATAGACTGTTCTGCCTCGGCGTACTCCTGTTTCAACAATTCAAAAGGGTCAGCCTGCTCACGCTGTTCCATGATCCAGTCCACGAAGGTTTCCATATCCATATCTTTGATCTGCTGATAAAATTCAGGGTCCTGCTTTAAGATTCCAGCTTTAAAATTTTTTTCAAAAACATAGTCTAAAGGCAAAAAGCCTTCATTTTGGTCCCGTATCGTTTTTACCTCATCCACGGGCAACACCGTTTCTTTTCCCAAGTGTGAGTCTTCCAAATGAAACCTTACTGCGGGCAACAAACCGTTGCGGGAATACATGTCGATTTTGAAATTGGGGGTATCTGCCCTGAAGCATAACTTCCCGTCTATTTTCTCAAAGGTACCGTTATGTCTGCCTAAAGTCCGGATCGCGTCGATGGCTGTAAGTGAAGAACCACGTATAGCGACAGCGTGATCTGCTTTTATACTGATCTTGGCGGGTGGATAAGGTGAATCGAACCACCCCCTGACATTTCCTTCATTCCTGACCGGCCAAAGATGGCCCGTACATATGATGACCCGGTCAAAATCAAACTTGCGTTTGTCCTCCAGCAAAACCTTTACGTTTTTTTTTATTGGTTCATCAATGACATCAACTACTTTGCTTTTATAGTAAACCGTGGTTTCGATCCCGTTTTCCCTAGCCTGTTTGAGGAGGAGGTTAAACTGTTCATTCAGGTACTGTCCAAAAAGCAAACGCGGTAAAACTTTATAATCATTGAAGTTATCCGGGTCTATATGGTATTTGTCCAACGTATCCTTAGGGACTTTTTTGATCCAGTCAGCCAGGTCACTCATCAATTCCGGTATCTCGTTGCCGGAAACATTCGTTACATGTTCATCCGCAGCCCCGTTCTGACCATAAGGCATACCATAGCCGAGCCGGTCATCTTTTTCGAAAATGGTGATGGATAGTTCCGGTATTGCACGGGCTACAAAACGCTTGACGATGAACAGTGCGGAAGGCCCCCCGCCGAGAATAGCTACTTGTTGAAAACTGCTTTTGTACATTGGAAAAAAGACATTCAAGTTGTGATAAAGTGGACCTTTGATAAACAAACAGGTATGAACCATTCGTTTGCTTCAGCCGTTTTTAGTTTTTTCGTTTGATGTAGGACTGCCTTTTTTTAAGGCTTACAGACTTGTTACGATTATTTTCTTCGGCCGCATCAATTGAATGCGTACAGGTCAGGTCGTCCTCCTTTTCCGCCAGCTGAGAAATCTGCACATAAAACTTATGTAGCTGATCGAGTTCTCTTTCGGTCAGATTTTCTATGTCAACCATCCGGTTGCTGGTGCCTTCATGGGAAGCAATTAGTTCATTTAGTTTCAAATGGATCGCTTTGGAATCTTTGTTTTGTGATTTTTGGATCAGAAAAACCATCAGGAAAGTGATGATTGTTGTTCCTGTATTGATGATCAGCTGCCAAGTTTGAGAATACTTAGCGACCGGACCACTGGCTGCCCAGACGACCACTACTGATACGGCCAGGATAAATGCCGCAGAACTACCAGTAGCTTTAGTGGCCCATTCTGAAAAGCGTTCGAAAAAGTTTTTCTTTCGTTTCATAATTTGTATCAAGAAGCCCCGCAGATGGCTCCGCGGGGCTTTTAAGGCCTCATTGACTTTCTAAAATTTCGATTCCACTTTCATTTCCCTGCTGTGCGGCCAGATCAAATGCGCTGAGCCCTCTGTTATCCCTTAAACTCCGGTCAGCGCCCTTTGCTATTAATAACCGTAGCATTTCGTTGCGTCCGAACATGGCGGCGAACATCAGGGCTGTACCACCATTTCCATGCTGAATATCAAGGTCCGCACCATATTGGATCAGTAATTCGGCAATGACCGGAAATCCTTTAAAACAAACACCCATGAGGGCAGTGTTACCACCGGCATCTCCGGAATTAACGTCCGCACCAGAATCGAGTAGCAGCTTTGCAGCATCCCACTGGTTATTGTAACAGGCGATGATCAGCGGCGTATAACCTTTCTCATCACGAATGTCCACAGCGACACCCTCTTGAAGCAGGCGATTCAGGGTATCCAGGTCACCGCTCCGGGACGCCTGAAAAAACAATATACTATTAACTTCCATCTCAGGCAGGTATTAATCTTGATTTTTCAAGTTCCCAGACCCTATGCCCCTGGATGGCAGTGACGAAGTTCTTTATTAAATCGGGACCTTTAACGACACCCGGATCATCTTTTGCTTTTTCTGCAAAATTGGTAGCCGCCAATATCGTCTCTGTTCCGTCTTCAAACGCAATGGGCTTGCAGTGCTTGAATGCTTCGTTCATGAAATGCAAGGCATGGGCTTCAGTGTCCAAGCCCTTACCTCCCGCTACGTAAACTGCATCAAACAATACTGATGCAGTGCCAAGAAAACTCTGGTCGACTTCAATGCCATCGTTGACGATACCCAACTTCGGAGCGATAATTTCAGCAACCGCCCCTTCAGCTTCTAATGCCGCTTTGACAGCGCTAAGCGTTTTCGCGTTTACACCTTCTGATGCCAGGATCGCGATCTTCCGGCTTTTGATCGTATCTTTGACGGTAGCCGCCATACTCAAGGCGGGTGAGCTTGTTACCGAACTTTTGCCTTTCACAGAAGCATAATCCGCCGGGTCGCCATCTGCCGGCATATTTTGATTGAGTACAGGAACTTCAGGCACCTGTAGGCCAAGACCGTCAGCCACGATTTTGGCTAGTCCCGCATCGATCTGCAGGAGCATACCCAGTATCCGTTCGCGGATCGCGACCGTTTTTACTTTACCAAGTTCAAAGGTCAATGCGTCGATAATGTGGTTCTTTTCCGGTTGCGACTGGCTGTTAAAAAATAGTGTGGCCTGGCTAAAATGATCAAAGAAACTTTTATTCCTTGCTCGGATCTTTCGGGCCTCGATCCGCTCCTGGTAACTCACAAACCCGCCATCAGTTTCCTTTACCTGTTGCGGGTCATTATTGCCTAATGAATTTGGTCCATAGCTCGTTTTTCCCT
Source organism: Mucilaginibacter kameinonensis (assembly GCF_003675385.1). Classification (GTDB taxonomy): domain Bacteria; phylum Bacteroidota; class Bacteroidia; order Sphingobacteriales; family Sphingobacteriaceae; genus Mucilaginibacter; species Mucilaginibacter kameinonensis. Next base: position 363,519 of record NZ_RCWZ01000003.1, read on the forward strand.
TATTTATTGTTTGGCGCATGTGCCCGTCGCGCTGGTTGTTATGGACAGCGTTGAGCGGGCGATTGATCGGGATTTCCTGGAAGTTAGGTCCTCCGAGGCGGCTCAACTGAGTATCGGTGTAAGAGAATAGCCGGCCCTGCAATAAAGGGTCATTACTAAAATCGATCCCAGGCACGATATGTCCCAGGTGAAAAGCTACCTGTTCAGTTTCCGCAAAAAAGTTGTCCGGGTTCCTGTTCAAGGTCATTTTACCGATACGTTGAACGGGCACCAATTCTTCCGGAACCAATTTAGTCGGATCAAGGAGATCAAAATCGAATTTGAATTCATCTTCTTCCGGAATGATCTGCACACCCAGTTCCCATTCGGGGAATGCACCACTTTCTATGGCGTCCCAAAGGTCACGGCGATGAAAATCCGGGTCTTTACCGGAAATGTTCTGCGCCTCATCCCATGCGACGGCATGAACACCTAATAAGGGTTTCCAGTGAAATTTCACAAAACAGGCCTTTCCTGCTTCGTCGATGAACCGGAAGGTGTGTACCCCGAACCCTTCCATCATCCGGAGGCTTCTCGGTATGGCACGATCGCTCATTGCCCACATGATCATATGCGCCGATTCCGGTGTAAGTGAAATAAAATCCCAGAAAGTGTCGTGAGCAGAAGCGGCTTGCGGTATCTCATTATCAGGTTCCGGCTTTACGGCATGAATGAGATCAGGAAATTTCATGGCATCCTGTATAAAAAATACGGGCATGTTGTTACCTACCAGATCGAAGTTCCCTTCCTCGGTATAAAATCGCACTGCGAAACCCCGGACGTCCCTGGCCAGGTCAGTAGAGCCTTTCGAGCCCGCCACTGTTGAAAACCGCACGAATACCGGAGTTTCTCTTTCGGTTTCCAATAAAAATTTGGCTTTAGTAACGTTCGATACATTTCCATAGGCTTTAAAAATGCCATGCGCCCCTGATCCCCGTGCATGGACTACGCGCTCCGGAATACGCTCATGATCAAAATGGGTGATCTTTTCCCGCAATATAAAATCTTCCAGCAGGGTTGGCCCGCGATCTCCTGCCTTTAAGGAGTTCTGATCGTCATTAATGGCAAGGCCCGTATTGGTAGTCATTTGCGCTCCTGTAGCATCGGCCGTCTGAGGCCTTAAGCTTTCCGTTTTGGCGTTTTCCGGCTGCGGTGCAAGCTTTTTATCAATAACATCTTCGGTACCCTTTTTGGGTGGCGTATTTTTCTTTTCCATTATTTTCGGTTAAATGATATCCCGAGAAATGAATCGGGGTATTCTGATCAATGTATTTTAATATTCAACTTCGGCTTGACTGTTTACCAGCCCTCGGCACAAAAAGTCAGCGCTTCGTCAGTCGCGTTTTATTGTACAACGTTTTTTGGAGCAATGCAGCTACATGATCGCGGCCCATGTCAGTTGCCAACCGGCGAAACTTGCCGTAAGTAACAACCTCAGGATGCTCAACCTTTTGCGCCTCCGGTATCAATCCGAAGCCGCCGATCATCGTACCTTTTTCCGTTTCTCGGACGATTCCGTTAGCTTCTTCCAGAATACTTGTCATCGCATCGTAATTCTCATCGGCCGGCTTTTCATAGGGCAGTCCGAAAACTTCATTCAAAATGGTAATATGGCCATCGTTTTCTGCCATGTGTTTTTCAAATGCCTGAGCCGCTTCCGGTCCGGTGGTAATCATTTTCATTTTTGATAAGGTCTTCGACAGATGTTTTTCCGTTCAATAGATGTCTTTCAATTCATCTGCGCAAAATTCCTGGCATTCTGACGTTTCCATTCTATTAGTTTCTGATGCCGTTGTCATTCTTTTTACAAGATTATCTGTTCATTGAAGAAACTTCATTATTCTTAAATTGTTTGAAAATATTTATACTAGAACGAAACTCCAGCTTCTAATTCATTATATAAATTCATATCCGAAAATGTGCTGCCACGGACCTCCCAGGTACTCCCATAAATCCAGTCCGGCGGCATAAACGTTGAACGGTTTAAAACGGGCGTTTAGCCCGTTCAGCAAATCTTTGGATGCGGCCAGTGTCACTTTATTTTGTATAGTAATGTGTGGCTTGAATGGTTGACGGTCTTGTGGAATTAGTGCCTTCTGGAAATATACGCTTACTTGTTTATGCAACTCCTGCAATTCTGTAGAATCAATTTGGTACGCAACTCCCGCGCCGAGCTGACGTAAGCCAACCACTTTCATTTCAAAAGTGCGGTATTACAAACGCCTGAAATATCCTCCAGTCACCAAATCGCTCGGCAACTGGTGGAATAAAGTCAAATGCGCTTTAAGAAAATTACGCTCCTGTGGAAAATGCCTCTTCCGCATTTCATCAAAGAATGCCTGGCTTTCCTCATCCAACCTAAGCGTCAATATCAGTGTTTTTTTTTCCGTCTGCATTTCTCTGAACAGTATTTGACTTCTTCCCAAACTTTGTCCCATTTTTTCCGCCAATGAAACGGTTTGCCGCATGTAACGCATAGCTTCTGCGGTAAGTTTTCCTTTTTAACCCCTCGCATGCTTCCAATCTTGTTTCATAGCGGCGTAACCTCATTAGCCTCCGCTGCTTTCCATCTGGCATAAAATACTTGAGCTGCCTCCGCCTTTTCGGGATCACCGATGCCGCGCTCCAGCAAGGCGTAGTCCCGTTGCCCGTCGTATTTCCTGCCGCCCTTATAATTCGCGTAACGACGAGCACGTGTGTAACCCATCTGCAAATATTTGCGCGCCATATCTGCACCAACAAAATCACCGGAGGCTAAATATTTATTAAACAAATTAAATATCCGCTCACTGCTTTCCCCGGCGATCGGTTTTGTTTTAAAACGCCAATAATGCCCGATCTCGCTTTTGTAAGGTTCGCAGATCAACACGCCCTGTTCACCTTTACCTACCTGATAGCGTTCAGGGTATTTCCTGTAATCAATATCCGGCTTCCAGGGATACTTATCTGGGTCAAAATTCAGGTAGCTGGGGTGTTGCATCGATAAAACAACAAGGGAACCCGGCTAATGTTATGCCTGTTTTAAAAACAATCAAAACCAATGACAACCATCGAACGATCACCGGTGTCCGTCATCATAAATAGCCAGCCTCGCTATGCCCCACACTTCTCTTGATGTTAAGCCGGTAGCTTTTGTCTTCTCATTCTTAATGCTCCTAATTATTTCAAACGAACAGGTCTTCCAATCGTATGATGACATCATTATTTGATATCCTTTGCTCACCTTTACAGAAATATTTATCTTTATTCACAATCTAAGGTTGTAAATGTATTTTTGCAGCGTATAAAGACGCACTTATGGATGAAAAAGCAAAAGCCAGGACACATCGGGAACTATTCGGACGAAAGATTGCGCTTGAGCGGAAATATCGTGCCTTAAGTTTGGAACAATTGTCGGAACGCACAGCTATTGATATTGCCTTACTGACAGGTATTGAGGATAGCACTATCGATTTTTCCATAGAATATCTGTTTATCTTATTTGAGGTGCTTGAGATTGATGCACGAGATTTTTTCTCTGATTTTGGATAGCGCCAATTTACGTGATGAGTGCGCTATTATATCAAGTTCTTTGTTGTATTTTGCTTTACGAACAGTAATATTGACAAATTTGAAGCTTTACTAAACGAGTACTTTCGTTGCGATAAACCACACATCATCGGCCTTGCTGCAGTTAATTACAGTGCCGATCAACTGCATCTGTCACCCAATTATTTTGGTGATGTGGTCAAAAAGGAAACATGCAAATCACCCTTTAAATATATCAGCCTCAAGGTAATGGATATTGCCAAGGAACGCGTGCTGGATACCAGCCGTTCTATTAGCGAAGTTGCTCGCGAGCTTGGTTTTAAATATCTAATCATTTTACCAGGGCATTCAAAAAGCACTGGATATATGCCGGTAGAATATAGGTCTTTGAGTTAGTTTTAATAATTTTCACATTCCATCCAGAAATTTATTGTGGTTTGAGTATCAGAAAATTTTAGATGTCAAAGTAGCAAAGGAGTAACAAACAGCTTTTGGTTTAGATATTCTTAAAAACGACATAGAGCTCGAACCCAAAATGTACTTTATTAGGCTGGAAATATATGTTTATTTAACGGCCGAAATTAAAAGTGGCCGTACTTATACCGTGCGACCATCTTTTATCTTGAGTTCCCCTAATTGTTCATAATTCGAACCACTTCATTGATCAAATGCGCGTTTTACGCGAATTAGAACACTTTTAACGATCCCCGACTGTGCGGTTTTCGAACCGCACAGTTTATGATTCGAGTTATGTTCGGGCTAAACATCCGGGAAAATTCGACCCGTTCGCTCGCGTAATGAGCTGCGACACAGCTGTTAATCACCTTGAGGGTTACCATTTAATGCTTATTAAATAGATATCGAATATATCATTAATAACTTCTTCAGTCTGCCCACTTCCAGTTCGTTATTTCTGGCATATCCTGCCCATGGGCATTTATGTACTGTCTGTGTTCAACTAACTTATCCTGCAGTTTTTGTTTCAAGTAAGTTCCTTTACTGCCGGTTTGTGGCAGCCGGTCTATCACATCTATAACCAGGTGAAACCTGTCCATTTCATTCAAAACAGTCATATCAAAAGATGTTGTTATAGTCCCCTCTTCCTTATAGCCGCGCACATGAATACTAGGATTATTAGTTCGGTTGTAAGTTAAGCGGTGTATTAACCAGGGGTAACCATGGAAGGCGAAAATAACCGGCTTGTCCGTGGTAAAAAGCTCATTAAAATCATGATCGTTCAAACCGTGCGGATGCTCTGACTGCCTTTCCAATTTTAAAAGGTCAACCACATTTACTACCCTTACCTTTATTTGGGGCAAATGTTCTTTAAGTATAGATACTGCTGCCAGCGTCTCCAATGTAGGGACATCGCCACTACATGCCATTACAACATCGGGATCACAATCCTGGTCATTACTGGCCCAGTCCCAAATACTTATACCCCGCGTACAATGATCAACAGCTTCGTCCATATCAAGCCACTGTGGCGATGGATGCTTACCGGCAATAACCACGTTTACATAATGATAACTGCGTAGACAATGATCCATAACAGAAAGCAGGCAATTGGCGTCGGGCGGAAGATATACCCGTACTATTTCCGATTTTTTATTGACTACATGATCAATAAAGCCGGGGTCCTGGTGGGTAAAACCGTTATGGTCCTGGCGCCACACTGTTGAGGTAAGCAGAATGTTCAATGATGCTATTTTTGTTCTCCATGGAATTTCCCGCGTAGTTTTTAACCATTTGGCATGTTGGTTAAACATCGAATCTACAATATGGATAAATGCTTCGTAACAGTTAAAAACGCCATGCCTGCCTGTAAGCAGGTAACCTTCCAGCCAGCCTTCGCACTGATGTTCACTTAGCATCTCCATGACGCGGCCCATCGGGGCAAGGTATTCGTCATTATCCTTAATTTCAGTATTCCATTGACGGTTGGTGGTTTCAAAAACAGCATCCAGCCTGTTTGATATCGTTTCATCAGGGCCGAAGATCCGGAAATTAGCAGGATTCTGTTTAATTACATCGCGCAGGAAACGCCCTGCTACATGAACATCACCTTCGCCATTTACCCCCGGTTCAGGAACAGCTATCGCATAAGTCATAAATCCCGGCATGCGCAAGGGTTTCAGTAATAAACCACCGTTGGTATGGGGATTGGAGCCCATCCTGCTGTCGCCTTTAGGGGCAAGGTCAGCCAGTTCTGGTATCAACCTGCCACTTTCATCAAACAACTCTTCAGGCTTATAGCTCTTCATCCATTTTTCCAATAATTGAAGATGGCTTTCAGGATCTGCAGCTGAAACCGACAACGGGATTTGGTGCGACCTGAATGTACCTTCTATCTTATGCCCGTCAACTTCCTTCGGCCCCGTCCATCCTTTTGGCGATCTTAGTATGATCATTGGCCATTTAGAGTGTACGCTGTTTGGGTGCTCATAGGCATTGTATTTTATCTGTTTAAGCAGGTGCATGGCCTGCTCCAATGCTGCCGCCATAGCCTGGTGCATTAGTTCCGGTTCAGAGCCCTCTACAAAGATGGGCACATAACCATACCCCCGAAACAACTGCTCAAGTTCTTCGCCCGAAATCCGGGCTAAAATTGTTGGGTTGGAGATTTTATACCCATTAAGATGCAGGATGGGCAAAACAGCACCATCTGCCAGCGGGTTCAGAAATTTATTGGAATGCCACGCGGTAGCTAACGGACCGGTCTCAGCCTCACCATCACCCACAACGCAGGCCACTATCAAGTTGGGATTGTCAAGTACCGCTCCAAAAGCATGACTAAGTGAATATCCCAGTTCGCCGCCCTCATGTATAGAACCCGGGGTTTGGGGAGATGCATGGCTGGATATACCGCCCGGGTACGAAAATTGCGTAAAAAGCATCTTCATACCCTCTTCGTCCTGGGTAATTTCCGGATAAACCTCGCTGTAGGTTCCTTCCAGGTATGTCCCGGCAACTACAGCCGGACCACCATGCCCTGGGCCGGAAATATACAGCATGTTAAGATCATACTTTTGGATGATATTGTTGAGGTGGGTATAAATAAAATTTTGCCCGGGTGTTGTACCCCAGTGTCCCAGTTGCATGTTTTTAACATGTGTTAATTTCAGGGGTTCTTTTAACAACGGGTTGTCGCGAAGGTAAAGCTGACCAACCGAAAGGTAATTAGCTGCGCGCCAATAGGCATTAATTTTATTTAACATCTCCGCAGTAAGCGGGGTTTGCTCTTCTATGATGATATCTTCGGTAACATTCATGTTTTATGATTCTAGTAGTTGTTTATGAACAAGCATTTTACTTACGATCTGTGCTATCATTAATTCTTCGTTGGTGGGTAGTACCATTACCATAACCCTGCTTTCATTTACAGAGATCAGGGACGCATTTTCATTATTTTGCGAAGCATCCAGGCTTATGCCCAAAAACTCGAGGCCCTCACAGACCCTCGCTCTTATTTCGGGTGAGTTTTCGCCTATACCGCCCGAAAACACAAGGATATCTACACCGCCTAAAACAGCGGCATAAGCACCAATCCATTTTTTTACCTGGTAACAAAATAATGCTACAGCCTCTGCCGAGCGAATATCTGTATGTTGCTGCGTTAATAGGTTGTTCATGTCGCCGGTTGTCTGCGAGATGCCCAGCATTCCCGATTCGTGATTAATAAGATGATTGAACTTTTCGGCCGAAAGGTTTTCGGTTTGGATCATGAGCCAGGCCACTCCAGGATCCAGATCGCCCGAACGTGTGGCCATTGGCAAACCGCCCGCAGGGGTGAAACCCATACTGGTATCCATACTTTTCCCATTATAAACAGCAGTAACACTGGCGCCATTACCCAAGTGGGCAAGGATTATGCGAACCATAAGCGCCTGTTTACCAACCCGGTTTTCCAGTTCCCGCATTAAATAGCTGTAAGACAGGCCATGGAATCCGTAACGACGGATGCCGCGCTGATCAAAACGGCGTGGTACAGGCAGGAGTTGGGCCACACGCGGCATTCCGGCATGAAAATCTGTGTCAAAGCAGGCGTATTGTGGTATGCGCGGGTGATACTTTTGGAATGCTTCTATCAGTGCGATCTCAACAGGTAAATGATCGGGATCATAAGGAATAATAAGTTTGAGCTCATCCAGCAGTTCAGCACTTATCAGCGTAGGTTTGGTGTGCGCCATACCCTGCACTACACGGTGCCCGATGGCATTTATTTCGCTGAAATTGATCTGTTTTTCGAGCCAGCTTACCAGGAAACTTATTGCCGAAACATAATCCGTTGATTTTGATTCGGTATTCGCACTGTGATTTGTTTTAAAATTGGTATAGCTAAGCATTGAACCGGACAATCCAATCCTGCTTATTTGGCCCCCGAATGTTTTTTCGGGGTTGGCTTCCTCTTCGTATAGCCCGAATTTGATGCTGGATGAACCAGCGTTGATCGTTAAAACCATAAAGGCACATATTGGGGTATAATAATCTCACCCTCACCTCTTTCAGTTCTTTTCTCATTTTCGATCTTATCATACACAAGATTAATATGTAGATCTTCATAATGGTCGCGGCGGTACTGTAATAATGTTTCTTCGCCGGCGGCCCCTTCATTTATAAGCTTATCAATATAATTTAGCGCACCTGCTTTGGCCATTTCCATTGCTTTAGAACGGGTAGCGTATCCATAAAATAATGGATCGTTAACAGGCAGGACATATGGTATACCGGCAATAGTGCCAAGTACTTCCGTTGTATCGCCGATGAGCCAGTTCTCTTTTACGGGCCTAAGTTTAAGCATTTGAAGATTGTTGGTAGAAATTTCAGTGACTACCGTGTCGTTCTTAAACACGCGAAAATAACGGGTGTAATTGTTCTTAACCATTATGAATAATTTGAATAACTGTCAGAAAAGGAAATTACCTTAGCAGAGAATGGTAATTGAATTGTTTAAAATAGAAACAGACGAGCCCGATTTAATTCCGTTCCCAAGCTGTTATAGATTAACAAGACTTTCAGAATAATGCCTTGTTTTAAATGGTACTAAAGCTAAAACCAACTGACATACAAATTGTTTTGTTTTTAGGAAGTTAATACCTGTAAGTTAAAATACAGGTTTGGGTGATCAAAAAAACGCAAATTTTATTTTACCCATGATAGCTGATTTACTCTATTAGAGAAAGAATTATTTTTCATCTTTAAAACACATGTGCTATCCGCTTAAAGTAGAAACCTGCAGGTTCACAGCAGTAACTTGATAAGTCTAAGCCTATCGGTATATACCAGTCAAGATATCAAACGGTATTACAAAAAAGGCCAACGCATTCGTAATCAGAAAATACCTTTTAAGCTTTGGTTTATCAATGCACCGTGTAATATCGACGTTGACCGTTCATCAATCGGATTGGCGCTATGAAGCTGTCTCGTAACCCGCTTACCTTCAGTTTGTAAAACAAAAATATTTTAGATCATCTAAAACTTTTTTGATCTGAAACGTATTGATAAAAGACAGCTTGTCAATCACCTATATTTGTTTTTCCGTTGCTTTTTTATTGGCTGCCTATATTCACCAAATTGATTGCAATGGAAAATCTCGACAAAAAGCTATCATTAAGACAAACAAGGTTAACTGCATCACAAACAAAAAGTTTATTTATAACTATTCTGTCTGACATTCACAGTTCTAAATTGGCTCTTATCGAAAGTCTTCCTTTTTTTTCTTCTATGGCTTTTGCTAAAGACGTGAAGTTGCTCATGCTTGAATCTGCTACCATAATCAACGGACAAATCATCCGGGTGTGTTTGGCGAAGACATTATTGGGCTTAAGCTTCTCTGGTAAGCCGCCTATGTTAAATGGTTGTCTAAACCTAAAAGAGTTTCTTAAAGAGCACGTGAACGCCAAATGTCCTGAAACGGATGCTATAATCCTGGCGCATCTGATTATCGCGGAGGGAATAGAAATCGACTCTTTTAAAATCCTCACGGGGCTTTCAAAATCAATTAAACCGAAGGATATCTCAAGATTAATTGCACTATGTTATAAGGAAGCGAAACATAGCAAAAACTCCTTGCAAGCAATGCTTGAATTCTACAGTTGACCAATAAAGAGCAATGACAATACGACGGAAAAACCTGCATTATGAAATGATTTTAGTGGAGTTTCACAAATCCTCTGATGCTTTTATTACTCAGCGAAATTCGAACGACGTTTACATCAAATGTACATTCTGAACGTTTTAAGGCATTTTGGATCCTCAGACTGGACTCGAATCGGTATTAAGTTATGCATTCAATTTTTCTCGGGAGACGCAGCTTAGGTTCATCATCGAAGAATAATTATTCAATTGCCTTGTCGGGCCGCTGAACAAATTGATTCTGCTAAAGGATATGATTTAAATAGTTTGAAATGTACAGGAGTTTTAATACCTTTAAAAAGCAATCGATAATGGCCGTTTTGTGTTTATTGAGTAAATCATTGAGCAAGTTCAAAACACCTCTATAAAATATTGATAATCAAAGGCTTCAACACTCAGTTCGATTCCCGCTCTGAAAATACAATTTCACCTTTGTAAATAACGATCAAAAAGAGTGTACTAATTTCAAAATACACCTACAAACCTAACAATCAAACTGTTAGACAAACACCCCAGTAACCTCAGTCAATATCTACTCATAGTCTCACCCTGCAGTGGCTCATGTAGGATGACCCAAAGGACTATATCGTAGGAAAATCCAATATAGTTCAACCCTTGTTTCGCCGGGCTTCCAGACCTGCAATCAAAGTTCACTGAACATTGAAGTTTACTCTTATAGTTTCAGCTGCTTCTTTTGTATAAGTAAGATAGAGTAAAAATTCAAAGCAATAAAATACTGATTATTCAGGATTGGTCAGTTGTAATTATTTATCAGATATAATGATCCTCTATGTCATTTTTGTATTAATTACTATGCCCTTCACAGGTCTAAGCTGGTTAAAATAAATGAAATGAGTTTTACTTAGGGACTAATTCTCCATCTTACAAACGATATTGTTGCGTTGAGATAAATCCATCTTCTGATTTGATGATTAAATGTTGTAATAACCAATGTCAAAAAATGATTACCAACTAGTAAGAAAACAAAAAATCACTCCAGAAACAGCCGTGAATTTGCTTAAATCCTACGGCACAGTAATAACGCTCGATGAGGCTCGAATCATTTTGGTTATCATGTACAAATTCGCTAAATTGTCAATAGAACAGCAAAAAAAGCTGATAACCGGCAATAAGGGAGATTTAGAGATATGAAAACAGCGATTCTGTATATACGCGTTAGTACTGATGAACAGGCCGACAAAGGTTTTTCACAAAGGGACCAAGATGAGCGACTTAGGCAATATTGCGAACGTAATAATATAATAGTCGGACAAGTTATTTTTGAAGACCATTCTGCCAAAACATTTGATCGACCCGCCTGGAATAAAATGCTGTCCAATCTCAAGCAAACTAAAGGCAAAGCACATGACAAATTGATATTTACCAAATGGGACCGCTTTAGCCGGAACACAGCAGACGCTTATGGAATGATTAGCGTATTGATGAAATTGGGATTACAACCCGTTGCAATCGAACAACCCCTCGATCTCTCCATCCCAGAAAGCAAGATCATGCTTGCAGTTTATCTTTCAATGCCCGAAGTAGAAAATGACAGAAGAGCGTTAAATGTCAAATATGGCATGAGACGAGGAAAAAAAGAAGGACGTTGGATGGGCAGGGCGTTGCCTGGTTATATCAATAAAACAAGGGAAAACGGGACAAAATATATCGCATTCAACGAACCAGAATCTGCCCACATGAAATGGGCATTTGAACAAATTGCCGAGAACATCTTCGCTATTGAGAACATATGGGCCATGGCGCGACGTCGAGGGTTGAAGTGTTCCAGAAATAGTTTCTGGGAGGCGATAAGAAATCCATGTTACTGTGGCAAAGTCATAGTTCCCGCATTTAATGATGAACCTATGACTATAGTACAAGGTGTACACGAGGCATTAATTTCCGAAACTCTGTACCACGAGGTCCAGGATGTTTTAACTGGCCGGAAAAGAGATTTGGCCATCAAAGCGGTTTGTCCGAAAAATTTACCATTACGAGGCTTTCTGTTATGTCCTGAATGCTCCCGTACACTGACAGGCAGCGCGTCAAAAGGCCGGACGGGATACTATTATTACTACCATTGTAAAGCGCCTTGTAAAGTCAGACTTAAGGCCGAAGAAGTAAATACATCATTAGAGCATGAATTAATGAAATTCGTGCCCAAACCAGGGGTAGCCGAATTATACACTGCGATTGTTCGCGGCGAATACGGCGATACCCAGGCAATCTATATTGCTGAACGAAAAAAAATTATAGAGCAGATTACCGAACAAAACCATCGGATGACGAGGCTGCGAGAAATGCTGTTGTCGGATACAATTGATAGTGCCGATTACAAATTGATGAAAACAGAGTGCGAAACTAAGACATCGTCGTTAGAAGCTGACCTTGCTGATTTATCAAGTTTCTATGAAGCGGATATCGATATTGAAAACCTAATAGAGAATGCGGTAAATAAATTAAAGGATCTCATTTATTTATATCGGTCAGCTGATATAAAAGGTAAACAATTTATAATTGGTTCGATCTTCTCAAAAAAATGGCGTTTTTCAGAAATGAAAGGTCGAACCGCCGAAGTAAACGAAGCAGCAGCACTTATCTACCACATTAACAACACATTACAACAAAAAAAAACCGGAGTAAAAACGAATTATCGTGATTACTCCGGCAAAGTACCCAGAGCCGGAGTCGAACCGGCACGGTTTCCCACAGGTGTTTGAGACCAGCGCGTCTACCAATTCCGCCATCTGGGCATTTTTGTAAGTGTATTCCCTTACAAGCGGGCTGCAAATGTAGATAAACTCTCCTTAATTCGCAACAAATATTTTTGTTTATAGTAAATATTTGCAATTTCTATCAGACGGCTTTCTTTGGCCGTATCATCCAATTGCTCATAGTCACTGGTCAGCTTTGCTAACTCTTCATTCATATCCCCTTCAATAGCAAGTGTTTCTGAAGTTATTGATGCTAACTCTTTCGCATCTTCCACTTCCATAAGACGTTCGTTGATGTCCATCATTTCCATTAAAAAATCTGCAGGTAATTGTGGCTTTGCCTTTTCAGATACCAGGTCGTGCAGCTTTAAAATGTATTCTAAACGCTTAGCCGGGTCGCCAAGTGCGTGGTAAGCTTTGTTATTTATGGTAGATAATTCCAGGATCTCCTGTTGTTTTGCTTCGTCCTCATTTGCATAAAAATCGGGATGATATAGCTTGCTTAGCTCATAAAACTTTTTCTTCAGCAAAGCCTGGTCAACCTTAAAAGATTCCGGGATGCCGTAAAATTCAAAATAGTTCATAGCGGCAAAGATAACTATTAACAAATTATCTGTACCGCTATGAATTTCATGTTAAGGTAAGTTATCGGCTATTCATCGGGGCTTTGAGGTTCGCTTTCGTTGTTTTCCTTTATTATCGTTTTAGAATATTCGTCAGCAAACAGTTTTCTGTCTTTAGTTAAAGTGGGGGCTACTCCCAATATACCTATACCGGCAACCGCCAATATCATAAATACAATAAGCCCACAAAGCCTTATGAGCTTTTTAATTTTTTTCATTTTGATAGCATAATAAATAACAGGCGCAGTCCTTATAAAGGCTAATACCCTGAATAATTAATAAGGAAAGAGACTACCGTTTGGTAATCAGTAAGGAAGGACTATCCTATAAAAGAATGACCGTCATCAGCGCTGGAATGGTAAGTTCTGATGAAAAAAAGGGTTTTGACTGGCTTATTTGACATGAACAGTATAAATAACTGTTTAATGTCAATATCTATTTCCCTGCTATGCAAAAGACTTAAAGATTGCAGGTTGCTAAATTGGGAGTGTAATTGACTATCTCTGCGGGCTACTTTTAAAGCAGCTTTGTATGAAATTGATCTGGAGCTCTGGTTTCGTGAAACAGCAACCAAGGTCGTATCTGCTTTATTAAACCGGTTAGCTATTTGAATGTTAAGCCCCGAAAAGGTAAAAAAGCCGAGTATTAAAATGGCCGTCAACAACCATTTAGATAAGAAGCTTTTTACCGGGTTAAATTTCATTCAATAAAGATAGCGATATCGCCGCACAAAAAAGGCCCCTGCGAAAAATCACAGGAGCCAGCCCATACATCTGAAAAAAAATCTTATTTCATGTAATCTTTATCCAAAAACAAATAGCGTGCACGGTTGACTTCCGGCTTCTCTTCGCTCTTTACATCAATGTTCATGAATTTAACATTGTTATTATCAGTAATAGCCGACCATTTAGGTAATCCTGCACCATTAGGGTTTGCCTTTTTAATAAAGTTGGCAAAATAGTTTTCCATGGTTTCAGATACCTTAAAATCATCAGGAGTCCATGCGTAAGTTTTATTACCAGCAAGGTTGCCCATGGCGTACTCAATTTCCGAAGCGTGCGCGGCCCCAACAGCCGGCGGCATTTTAGGAGCAGGTTTTGCGGCATCGCCTTTAACTACACCACCTGCAAGCCCGGGAGTTGCGTTACCCATTGAGGCTACCATGGCGGGGCGTACACGTGAAAACAGGTAACGGTAAACAGGTTTCCCTCCTGTTTGCACCTGCAGATCAGCCCATTTCCAGGTGCTGTATACAATAAAACGATCGCTTGACAAATCGGTTGCCACTTTAACTACTTCCTCATCATTAGCTGCCGGATATAGTTTCAATGCTTCCTCTGCCCTATCTCCGTATAGTTGCTTCAATGTTTTAGTATAATTTTCAAGTGTTGGCGCATCGCCGCGCATCATAAATTGAAATGGCACTTCGGCCGAATTCCAGCCTACCAATAAAGGCACTTTGGCCTGCTCGCCGGCCATAAATATTTCGGGCAGCGATTTTGGTAGCAGGTAATTATCAATAGTGGCCGACATTGGCGGAGTTCCCGGCTTAAAGGCATCATTTAACAATTGCTCGGCAGGTATAGCTCTTAAATCGGCCAGTGTATTGGCTTTTTCATTTGCGGCAAACTTTACACCGTTCTGCTCGGCATCAGCCAACGGGATAGGGAAAAGTGTTGGTTTAATGCCTGCGCCACTTTCGCCAATAGCACCGGCAATCAGGTCTTTTGATAAGGGTGAAGCCATTTGCACCGACACGGAAATTGATCCTGCAGATTCGCCTGCTATGGTAACCCGTGTAGGATCGCCCCCAAAGGCCGCGATATTTTTTTGTACCCAAAGTAAAGCCTGGTGCTGGTCAAGGTAGCCATAATTACCCGACGAGTGATTTGGCGATTCTTTAGTTAATTCGGGATGCGAAAAGAAACCGAAAACACCAAGCCTGTAATTTACAGTTAAAGCAACAATTCCTTTTTTTGCCATGCTCTCGCCGTCATAACGCGACTCTGATCCATCACCGGCCATTAATCCACCACCATAAAAATAAACCAGCACAGGCAGCTTTTCTTTAGATGATTTTGCAGGTGTCCATACGTTAAGATATAAACAATCTTCACTCATACCTGACGTCCGGAACCCCATATCGCCAAAAATTGGCTTTTGCATAGGGTTATGGCCAAAATGGTCGGCTTTTAATGTGCCTTCCCAGTTTTTTACAGGTTGAGGTTCTTTCCAGCGTAAATCGCCAACAGGAGGCTGCGCGAATGGGATCCCTTTAAAACTTAACACGTTCGATGCTTCGCGGGTACCTTCAAGCGCCCCATTCTCAACGGCTGTTTTGTTTGCAGATAACTGCGCCATTACCCTCACCGAGGCAACCTGCGCAAGCAACAGCATTAATAAAATTGGTTTCTTCATTATTGGTTATTTGGTTTGTAGCGTGCGGATAACGGACAACAAGAACCAGAATCCTTATTGTAACACAATGATACAATAATAAATTATTTAATCTCACATTTCAAATTTTTTTGTTACTTGTGCAATTATTTTTTTTCAGGACTGCATGAATAAAGAGTTTGAACAACAGGAAAGTAATATCAGTGGCGAAGGTTTTTTACCCGGTTTGGCTATTGATACCGTTATATTTGGGTTTCATGATAACCAGTTAAAGGTATTGCTGCTGTCATACAAAAACTCTTCATTATATGCCCTGCCCGGCGGTTTTATTCATGACAATGAGGATGTAAACCAGGCAGCGCGCAGGGTATTAGAAAGCCGCACGGCTTTAACCAACATTTACCTGGAACAATTTTATGTATTTGGCGATTACAGCCGTTATGACCCTACCCCGCTTAAAGCCATTATGCATGCCAGGGGCTACACCGCGCCCGATAACCACTGGTTACTGAAACGTTTTGTATCAATCGGCTATTACGCGCTGGTTGATTTTACTAAAGCCGTACCAACTCCTGATGATATATCTGACAGTTGTGATTGGTATAGCCTTGATGATTTGCCGGTTTTGATGCAGGACCATCGGCAAATTATTGAAAAAGCCCTGCAAACACTGCAAAACAACCTCGACCAGAAACTGATAGGCTTTAACCTGCTTACAGACGAATTTACTATGGGCGATCTGCAATCACTTTATGAAACTATCCTCAATAAAAAACTACTCCGGGCGGCATTTCAGCGTAAAATGCTAAGCCTTGGTATTTTGGAGCGGATAGCCAAAAAGTGGACCGGCGGGGCTCATAAAGCCCCTTACCTGTACAGGTTTATATCAAACAATGTTACGGCAGACACCTTTTAATACTGCAACTTCACTGAAGTTACATGTCGCAATTTACCCCTTAATATGTCTTAATAGCGCCCTCCTATATTAAGTTACAAGACGTAACTTTACTATACAAAATCACTCAATTATAAAACAAAAACAATCAAGCAACATGTTAGTCGTAAATCCTTATTTAAACTTTAACGGTAATACCGAAGAGGCGTTTAACTTTTACAAATCAGTTTTTGGAGGCGAGTTTGCCGTGGTTATGCGTTTTAAAGACGGCCCCGAGGCATCAAAACTTGCCGAAAAAGATCAAGACAAGCTTATGCACATTGCACTGCCGCTTGGCCCGGGCAATATGCTTATGGGTACCGATGCCTTAGGTGTTGAAGAAGGCGGCATGGGTTTGGTAACCATGGGTACTAACTTTTCGCTTACCATCAGCTGCGAATCAAAAGAAGAAGCAGACAGGTTTCATGCAGGTTTATCAGCCGGCCAGGAAGGCGGCGGCCCAATGCGCGAAGAATTCTGGGGCGATTACTTTGGTTGGGTTAAAGACAAGTTTGGTGTTAGCTGGATGATCTCATTCAATCCAAACCGTCCGTAATAATTTAATAAATAACGGGAATGGAATAATATTGCCATTCCCGTATTTACCTTTCTTATCTCCATTAAAAGTACACAAAACTAAAACTTATGATGGTAGAAGTTTTTAAAACCAATGTAAATAAACGCCGTCAGGCCAGCAGGCTTTTGGATGCCATTCACAAAGCATTTGGAAACCATAAAGCCAATTTTGACCTGGATGATTGCGACAAGATATTGCGGGTGCAATGCGATAGCGGCACTTTATGCGCAAAATCGCTAATCAACTTTTTGAATGATTTAGGTTGTCGTGCCGAAGTTTTGACAGACTAATCTCCTGTTTCGGCAAACAAAACATTTAAAAGCAAGGTAGTATCGTTAATATAAATCAATTGTTATGTTAGAAGAAAGCAAAGCATTCAGCGGATTTTCGGTAGATGACCCGGCTAAGGCAAAGGCATTTTATGGCGGTGTGCTCGGTTTAAATGTAACTGAAGTACCAGAAATGGAGGGCCTGCTTAATCTTAATATCACCGGCAGCACCCCGATATTAATATATACCAAACCCAATCATACTCCTGCTACTTTTACTATTTTGAATTTCCCGGTTCTTGATGTAGAAAAAACAGTTGATGAACTCAGTGCCCGCGGAGTTAAATTTGAAATTTACGATCAGGAAAATTTTAAGACAAACGAAAAAGGAGTATTTCTTAGCGGCGGCCCAAAAATAGCCTGGTTTAAAGACCCAGCCGGGAACTTCTTATCAGTAATAGAAAAATAACTTCTCATTTACCTGTAAACAGGTATAATTTAATCCCACTTTGGGGAATAACAGCTACCCGCCGTGGGAATAAATTCCTCGGTATTACTATTAACTTTCCGTTAATTTCTCATTTTTTTCACAACTATTCTTTACAAAACCCGTATAAAAGCCCATCAAGGCCATAATTACAATGGTTTTTTATTTGAGGAATGTTTTTTGCCTATAATTACAATGTAAAACAAATGGCAAAAATTGCTGAGCTGTTTATTTTTATACTTAGCTATCATTTAAAACAGCTTACAATTTCGTTTCTTTAGCATTAATAATATTTATTAATTTATATTTTTTGATATTATCTAATTTTTACGATAAAAAAAATAAACACGACACATCAACAATAAATTAACTGCTTACTATTATAAATTAAACCCCAATTAATTAAGCATGAAAAGAACGCTACTTATAGTGGATGATGATTTGAGTATATTAAAATTGCTTAACTTCATTCTTTCAAAAGAATATGATATTGTAGTTAAAAATAATGGTATCGAAGCTTTTAGCTGGCTTGAAGACGGCAACATGCCCGAATTGATCATATCAGATCTTCAGATGCCTTATTTTGACGGGCAATCATTCGTAAAAAATGTTAAGATCAGTGGCTTTTACCGCGATATCCCGGTAATACTGCTTTCTGCAGCCCACGATCTTGATGCACAGGTAAGCGCCATGCCTTTTAAGGTTGATGCTTTCATACACAAACCATTTAACCCAACCGCATTAAAAACAGCCATTAACCAAGTTTTACAAGTTTATGAATCATCAAACATCTGATTGGAACGAAAGTTCAGGTTCTAACATCAGGATAGCATACGCCGGTAGCGAGTTCAAAGAGAAAATCTCTAATGGCTTAAATGAGGGCTTCAAAATCGCGTATAACAATAGTATTGATCAGCTTAATGATTATTTAGGCGAGCAATCTATCTTATCCGTTCCGGATATTTTGTTGGTTGAGGTTGATGCCGAAGGTAAGTGGATTAAACTTGTTGAAGAGGTTAAGAAAAGCTTCCTTTTAAATGGTTTGATCATTGTATTGCTTTCAACAAAAAATGATAAAGCCCTGAAGCAACAAGCTATTAAATTAAAAGTGCATGACTTTTACGGTGAGCCATTTTCAATCAGTGATCTGCGCGAAAGGCTTAACTTTTTGGTACGCTTTAAACTGATAAAACCCAAATTGGTTGAGCTATCAAAAGTAGTTGACACAACATATAAAATGCCAGCTGGCAAACGCCTTATTGATCTGGTAATTTCAGGCGGTATGATGCTGGTATTGTCTCCGGTTATGCTGATTGTGGCTATCCTGATCAAACTGGATTCAAAAGGCCCGGTATTTTACAAAAGCAAACGTGTAGGTACAGGTTATAAAGTATTTGATTTTTATAAATTCAGGTCAATGCGTACCGATGCCGATCAGTTGCTTGCCAAATTATCGGCAGAAAATAACCAATATGCGTCTGAAGCTGGCGATAATAAAGTGGCTTTCGTAAAAATCAAGAATGATCCGCGCATCACTAAATTGGGGAATTTCCTGCGCAACTCAAGTCTGGACGAATTGCCTCAATTGTTTAATATTTTACGTGGCGATATGTCTGTAGTTGGTAACAGGCCGCTGCCACTGTATGAGGCTGAGATGCTTACGTCAAACGAGTGGTCGATGCGTTTCCTGGGCCCTGCCGGTTTAACAGGCTTATGGCAAATCAGTAAACGAGGTAAAGAAGACATGTCTGAACGCGAAAGGAAAAAATTAGACAACTTTTATGCTCAGAAATATTCAATTTGGTTAGATTTAAAAATTATTGTGGGCACCGTTCCCGCACTATTCCAAAAAGAAAAAGTATAACTCTATGCCTGTGAAACTAAAGCTCACGTATCTTTCTATCATCGTTCTTTTTTTTACCAGCCGTGTACAAGCGCAGCAAAGTTCATTTATAAATGACGTTAACTATCCGTTCCTTGAAAAATTGATAGCCACCGCCAAAAAGAACTATCCTGAAGTTAAAGCAAGGCAAAGCCAGGTAAATGCCGCTAAAGGTCTTTACAATTCAACGGTATTTTCATGGCTTGAAGGTGTAACGGCATCTTACATTTATAGCCCGCAAAACTCAATCAATCTTTCGCAGCCCACAATATTTAAAGGCTACCAGATAGCCATATCATTAAATATAGGCCAAATGTTTTCAAGACCGGGAGCTATCCGCCAGGCAAAAGAAACCTACAAAGTAGCTGAATATCAGCAGGCAGCATATTTATTAACCCTTGAGGCACAGGTTAAACGTTTTTACTTCGCTTATCTTGAAGCACAGGCCGAACTAAGGCTACGTGCCAATGCCGTAATAGATGCCGAAACTGCGGTTAAGCAATTAAAATATGCATTCCAAAAAGGTGAAACAACTTTTCAGATTTATAACGAACAACTTAACAGTTTATACAACCAAAACTCCTTTAAAGTACAAGCTGAATTAGCGACATTTACAGCCAAGACCAATCTTGAAGAATTATTGGGTACTAAATTAGAAGACGTTAAGTAAACGATGGAGATAGGCAATTTTTTCACTCTACTAAAGAAATACAGAACTACGCTGATTATAATACCGCTTGTAGCGGTTATAGCATCGTTTTTTCTCGTAAAAAATCTACCCGATAGCTACCAGTCGCATGCCGAAATTGCTACCGGTATTATTGATGCTTCCAGGCACCTTCTTGATAAAGATAACACTGCCAACGTGCAGGAGCAGCAGGTTTACCGCGAATTCAGCAACCTGATTGCCATCATGAAACTAAAGAAACTTATTGACCAGGTTTCTTATTCGCTCATGATCCATGATCTGACTGATCCTTATCCTTTTCGCAAACCAAGTAAGGAATTACTCGAACTGCACTCCTATGAAAAGGACAATGTATTAGCCATTTTAAAAAAGAAATTTGCTACCCTCGAGCCATTATCTGTTTATGATAAAACTGAAAACTACGTTGTAGGACTGCTCAGGTCAATGAAATACGATGAGCGCAACATCATGAAAGACATCGTGATTATGCGTAACGAAGACAGTGATTTTATATCAGTGAGCTTTGATTCAGAAAACCCTCAGCTTTCTGCTTTTGTCGTAAACACATTGTGTAAACAGTTTATTGATTACTACACCCAGAGTGTAAAGCAAAACGAATCAAACGCGGTAACATTTTTATCAAACCTGTTAGATGCTAAACGTAAAGCACTTAGCGATCAAACCGGCAAATTGCAGCAATATAAAATTGAAAACGGTGTACTGAACCTCGATGAGCAATCAAAAGCTATTTTTGGCCAGATCATGGTTTACAACGACAAAAAGTTGCAGGCCGATAAAGATATGATAGCCAACCAGGGTGCTATCGACGCTATCAACCAAAAGTTTACGCCTGATGACCGCAAATATGTTGAAGCTGTAACCAACAAATACAACCAGGCTATTATTTCTACCCAGGAGCAGCTGCATACTCTTGAAGATCAGTATGTGCGAAGCGGGTTTAATAACAAGTATAAAGAATCAATTGACTCCTTACAGCGACAACTGTCAAATCAGATTAATTTAACATCTGATAAATACATTACCAATCCACTTATAGCTAAAGATGATCAGATCAAACAAAAGCTTACACTTGAGGTTTCCCGTGATTTGGCCAAGTATAGCATCAAATCAATAGAAAATGAATTGGCAAATCTGAACGCTAAGTTTTCAAAATTGGTTCCGTTTGATGCCAAAGTAAAAACCTATGATTTTGATATTGACATTGCAGGTAAAGAATATCTTGATGTATTAAACAAATACAACGAAACCAACCTGCGTTCAAGCGTTTCGATAAAACTTATCCAGGTTGAAATGGCCCAGCCAGATGTGGCCCAGCCATCCAAAAAAATGCTGCTTATTATTCTGAGTGGTATAGGCAGTTTATTTGCCTGTGTTTTTTGGCTGTTTGTGTTATTTTATATTGACGATACCATTAAGCACCCTACCGAACTGGTTAATAAAACCCAACTGCCATTATTGGGTTACTTAAACAAGATAAGCGGTGAAAACCTGGATTTGCGTAAGCTTTGGGATGTTGAACACCGGGATAAGATGAAAACCTTTAAGGAGCTGTTACGCTCTATAAGGTTTGAAATTGACCAGGAGTTAAGGGGCGAAAAAGTGTTAGCCATAACAAGCATTGAACCTTCTGAAGGTAAAACCCTGCTTGCCATAAGTTTGGCTTACTCTTATTCAATGATTAACAAAAGGGTATTGTTAATTGACGGTAATTTCAATAATGCTACCATAAGCAACACAGCTCAACCCCAGATTTATCTGGAAGATTATTTTAAAAATAATCCAAACGCGCAGCAGGAAATAAGCAGTGCAAGCACTACTGTTTTAGGTAATCGCGGTGGCGATGTAACCCTGCTTGAAATTGGTAGCGAAGCGTTTGTAAAAAACAGGTTTGACGATTTGCGCTCTAAATACGATGTTGTGATCATTGATACAGCCCCGCTTACGGCGCTTAATAAATCAAAAGAGTGGTTGTTATTTGCTAATAAAACCATAGCGGTATTTGAGGCTAATAAAAAGATCACTAATCCTCAAAAGCAATACATAACTTATTTGAAAGGGCTCGAAAACAAGTTTGCGGGTTGGGTACTCAATAAAACTGAATACAATCAGAAAAAAGAGAAGAATTCTTAATTGGTTGCTTGCTGCAAGGCATTGTTTAACTATTAATACTACTTAAAATGAGAATAGACCCTCCTAAACGAGAAAAGGATCCATTTGAAGATTTAAGTCCGCTTCAAAAAAAAACGCGCAAAGCGGCTATAGTATTTGCATTTATTGGTGTGTTTGTATGGGCTGTAAAAATCCTGTTCCTGTAATTTTTTAAAAAGCATTTCTATTCTACTGCATGCGTAATGAACAAACAGGCAATACTGGAGTTAAGCAAAGCTTTTGGAAAAACCTTATGGTTCAAAAGTTTTCGCATCCCTTTGCGCTGCTTTTTCTGCTGATCACTTCACTTGCCATAAGCTTTTTAACTTATAAGCTCGAATTTATAGGTGTGGGTGCTGTTTTGGCATTAACCATAGGCTTGCCTATCGTATTCGCAATTACTGTTTATCCCGAATTCGGGATCTGCGCGCTAATTATAGCTGCATTTTTTATCAGCTACGTTTCGGAATTTTTACCCGATCAGGTTCCTATTGGTACTCTGATGGACGTAACAACCTACCTCCTCATCCTCGGTTTTTTTATTAAACAACGTACAGAACGGAACTGGACCTACTTCAAAAATCCAATCAGTTACATGATATTGGTGTGGTTGGCGTACAATATGCTCGAATTTGTAAATCCATCTGCCGAATCAAGGCTGGCCTGGATTTATACAGTGCGTACAGTAGGCTTTATCATGCTCATGTACTACGTTTTTGTTTACCAGATCCGCACGGTAAAGTTTATTAAAACCCTACTGAAGCTTTGGATCTTCCTGGATATACTGGCCGGAATCTCTGCTTTCCAACAAGAAAACATTGGCTTTTTCCCATTCGAACATAAGTATCTGTACGCCGACCCATTGCGTGTAAGCTTGCTATTTATTAACGGGCACATGCGTAAGTTTGGCATCTTTTCGGATCCGGTTACGTTTTCGTATAACATGGTTATTGGCGCGCTGCTTTGCGTTGTGTTGCTTATGGGTGATATTCCGCTTAGGCGCAAGGTAACCCTGGGTTGTATCGCTGGTTTCTTTTTGTATGTGATGCTTTACTCTGGTACCAGAGCTGCTTACGTATTAGTGCCGGGAGCACTTTCAATGCTGGCTGTGTTAAACTTTAACCGGCGGGTTTTAACCTTTACGCTCGTGGCAGGTGCCTTATTGGGTATTTTGATTGTGATGCCAACATCAAACCCTTTGATCAAACGTTTTCAAACAGCTTTCAATCCTTCTGATGACCCATCCTATAATGTACGCGCTGAAAATCAGAAGAAGATCAAACCTTTTATCCTCTCCCATCCTATCGGCGGTGGCCTGGGGTCCGTAGGTGTTTGGGGCAGGAAGTTTTCGCCAAATTCGATGCTGGCTAAATTCCCACCAGATAGCGGTTATGTACGTGTTTCCGTTGAAATGGGCTGGGTGGGCCTCATACTATTTTGCACGCTCTTCTTCGTGGTACTCAAAACGGGGATCAACTTTTATTTCAGTATTAAAAACCCGGAGCTCAAAAATTATTGCCTGGCCATGTTGCTTATTCTTTTTGCGTTCAACATAGGTAACTTTCCTCAGCAGGCACTCGTTCAATATCCATCAAACATCCTGTTTTACCTGGCCATATCTATTCTTGTAGTATGCAAGCGCATTGATGATCAGGAACAGGAAGAATTAAAAAAGAAAAACAGTACAGAGACAATACTAATTAACTAAGCAGATGTCATTTGTATCATCCATAAAATCAAATCCGAAATTAAAAAAATTAGTCCACTGGATGCTGATCCCTCCCGGTCAATCAAGGCCGAGGCTTTGGGTAAGGCTAATACTTAACCGTTTTTTTCATGAGCGAGGTAAAGGCAGCGTTGTACGACGTAATGCACGGATGGACCTTTTTCCATTCAATAAATTCGCTCTCGGTACTAAAAGTATTGTAGAAGATTTCGCGGTGATCAACAACGGAGTTGGCGATGTTTTCATAGGCGAAGGATCGGGCGTTGGCATCAGCACCGTAATCATTGGCCCGGTTAAAATAGGTAATTTCAGCATGACTGCTCAGCACGTTGTTATCTCGGGACTTAACCACGGGTATCAGGATGTAAGTATTCCGCCACGTCATCAAAAGGTAACCACCAAACAAATTACTATCGACGATAACGTATGGATAGGCGCTAACTGCGTGGTAACAGCCGGGGTAACTATTGGTAAGCATTCGGTTATTGGGGCTGGCAGTGTAGTAACACGTGATATCCCGCCATATTCGGTAGCTGTAGGCAACCCCGCCAAAGTAATAAAACAGTATAATTTCACAACTCAAACGTGGGAGAAAGCGTAAAACGATATACATGGGTTTATTTAAAAAGTTAATAAACAAACACACGCTTTCGCTGGCAACCAACGCGGTTTTGCCGGTTTTGGGAATGGTAATATTATCATTGCTGGCCCGCAGGTTGAGCAAGCCTGACTTTGGTAATTACGTATTTTTCCTGATCGTATTTACGCTGGCAGATACCTTCCGCACAGGCTTCCTTCAAACTTCGCTCATTAAATTCTATTCGGGCTCAACGGTTGAACGGATGAAAAATATCTCCGGATCAACCTGGTTTCTTGGCTTCAGCATCACTTTGGTATTTGCTGTTGTCAACCTGTTGATCTATCTCATTTATAGAAACCCCGATGCGGATATAGCCATTACGCTTAAATGGTTCAGTTTAATCTATTTTTGTACGCTGCCATCGGCGGTTAGCCTTTGGATCCTGCAGGCCGAAGAACGCTTTGATAAAATGTTCATTCTGCAATTAATGAACCAGGGAGGTTTCCTTGTTTTGGTGGTTGCATTAGCTATTGCAGGAAAATCAAACTTTGAAACCACTATTTACTCCTACTTTGCAGCGAACCTGTTAAGCAGTATCATTTGCATTATCATAGGGTGGACCAAAGTAAAAACCATAGCTCACAGAAGCTGGGATACCATCAAAGAAATGGCCCATTTCGGGAAATTCAGTGTAGGGACATCCATAAGCTCGTACCTACTCAGGAGTTCAGATACACTGATTGTAAAGCCAATGTTCAGCCCGGATTTGCTGGCAGTTTACTATATCCCGCAAAGGCTCATGGAGATATTTGAAATCCCGTTAAGGGCTTTCATATCTACAGCTTTGCCCGCCATGTCGGCCGCTGTACAACGTGGCGACAAAAAGCATGTAACCTACATCATGAAAAAATACGCGGGCATGCTTACTATGGCGCTTACCCCTATCGCTATAGTTTGTTTCGCCGCTGCCGATCTCATTATCGGGCTAATATTTGGTGCTAAATATCAGCACTCTGATGCCGGTAATATTTTCAGGATTTTCATGTGCTACGTAATGCTCCTGCCTATCGACAGGTTTTTTGGGATCACGCTTGATATTATTAACAAGCCGCATCTTAACATGATAAAAGTGTTCCTGATGCTAACGGTTAACGTTATTGGTGATTTTACCGGTATCCTGGTATTTCACAGCCTTTATGCCGTTGCCATTGCATCTATTTTTACATTTTTTACAGGTGCCATATTTGGTTACTGGGCATTAAAGAAAAACCTGCAATTTAAAATATCCGACATCTTTGTTTTAGGTTACATCGAACTAAAAGAACTCATTGGTGTCGTGATTGGCAAAATCAAAGGAAAACAACTAACCGAATAGCAAGCTATATTTATGGAGCTAAAAAACCGGCATATCGTTATATTCTCGCAGATGCAGTTTGATAGCCGACTGGAATCAACCAACTATACCATGGCCAAACATTTGGCTAAGGATAATTTTGTATACTACGTTGACAGGCCGTACACCTGGAAAGATTATATCCAGTTTAAAAACACGCCTGGATACAATGCCCGCAAGCCGCATTTTTTTTCGCCCAAGGATAGTTTTATCCAAACGGAGATCCCGAATTTAAAGATCATCATAACACCTCCCGTACCTTCTATAAATTCGTTGCCTGAGGGCGCCATTTACCGGTTGGCCTTGAAAGTAAACGAAGGGATTGTAGCAGGCAGGCTCAACAAGGTTATTAAACACCTGGGGATTAAAGATTATATCTTCATTAACTCCTACGCGTTTTACTATCCCACCATGCACCGGTTGCTAAAGCAAAAACCGTTGCTTAAGGTTTATCACTGTGTTGATCCGCTGATTGAAGAATACCAAACCCGTCATGGCCTTATATCCGAAGATATTTTGGTGAAAGATATGGATATGGTGATCAGCACCAGCAAAGAGTTGAGTAATATCAAGGGAAAACTTAACCCTAACTCCTATTTTGTACCTAATGCAGCCAATATCAGCCACAGCCAAAAAGCTCTTGATCCGGCTTTGCCCATTGCAGAGATCCTGTCGGATGTTAAAAAGCCCATCATTGGCTATTTCGGCAATATTGAACGCCGTATTGATTACGATCTGCTCTCACAACTAACGGCGCAAAACCCGGATAAAAGCTTTGTTTTTGTTGGACCTGTTGATATAGATTACGAAAACAATCCTGCTTTTAATGCCCCCAATGTTTTCAAAAAAGGCGCGGTGCCTTATGAACTGTTACCTGCCGTGCTCAAAGGCTTTGATGTTGCTATTATTCCTTTTAAAAAGGATGATGTAAGCAGTTCTATTTTTCCGCTTAAATTATTCGAATATCTTGGCTCTGGTCGCCCTGTAGTGATCACAGATTTTAACGGTGACCTGGAAGAATTTACAGGCGATACAGTGTACATCTGCAAAAATGCTGACGAATTTACTGCCGCAATTAACCTATCGTTAAACGATACTCCTTTTTTACAGCAAAAAAGATTAAAAGTAGCAGCACAAAATACCTGGGAGCACCGTATAACAGAGATCAAAAGCCTGCTGGCAACAAATTTGAATAATAAGCAGAAAGGTTAAAATTTAGAGAAACATACCTGTTACTTATAAATTAATATAAAACAGGGATTATCATCAAAACACATGGAAATCATCAAATTCATTGCATCTGTTGTCGCCATTTTGCTGTTTATATACCTTGGGGTATATAGCTTGTACTTGTTTGTGTTCTCTGTACTGGGGAAATTAATCCCCATTAAACAGCCGGTTACGGCAACTAAGCTCAGCAAATTCATTGTTTATATCTGCGCTTATAAAGAAGATGAAATTATTTTAAACTCGGCGGCAGCAGCCTTAACTATCGACTATCCGAAAGATATGTTTACGATTTGCGTGATTGCCGATTCCATGAAACCTGAAACCATTGTTAAATTAAAGCAAATGCCGTTGCAGGTGGTTGAGGTAGTTTTTGAAACCAGTACCAAATCAAAAGCGTTAAATAAAGCCATTGAAAATACAGCAGCGGGTTACGATGCCGCCGTTGTTTTTGATATTGATAATATTGCAGCTCCTGATTATTTGCACCAGATCAATAATTATTTACAGGCAGGCCATCTTGTGGTTCAGGGCCATCGCGTTGCAAAAAACTCAAACACCCAGGTAGCAATACTTGATGCGGTAAGCGAAGAAGTTAACAATCACATTTTCAGGAAGTCGCAGCAGTTATTTAAGTTTTCGGCTGCAATTATCGGCTCAGGGATGGCTTTAGAATACAAGCTTTTTGTGAATGTAATGTCGCGTATTGATGCTGTAGGCGGATTTGATAAAGAAATGGGGTTACTACTCACCCGCGATAAGATCCACGTTGCCTATGCCGAAAAAGCGTACATCTATGACGAAAAAGTAAGTAACCCGGCAGTATTTGAAAAGCAGCGTAAACGCTGGCTTTCGGCTCAATTTAACCTGCTTAAAAAATATGGCGCTACCGCTCCTGCTCAGTTTTTCCGCGGCAATTTTGATTATGTGAACGAGATTTACCAGATGGCAATCCTGCCGCGCGTGCTGATGCTGGGCCTGATGCCGTTGATGTTACTGATCTCATTTTTCACTCCGGGCATCGGTCCGCACTGGCATTTATGGCTTGGCGCAACTGTGGCCTGTTACCTTGGTATCATAGTTGCCATACCGACATCGTTCTACAACGGAAAACTTTTAACGGCTATGCTTAAACTACCACTTATATTTTTCACCATGTTCCTGCTGTTGTTTAAACTTAAAGGAGCAAACAAAAAGTTTATTCATACGCCGCATGATCACGCTCCTACAGAACCCGTAAACAACGAAGCAACTGCAGTTAAATAACGGAAACAAGATTGATAATTAATTGAACCAGGAATAATATAGCATATAAACAATTATGGATGCCCCTCTGAATACCGACGTTATAAGCATGTTAAACAATACTGCTGTAGATTATCCAAAAGAAAAGGCTCTTATCCATTTAACCGCGGCTGCTGCAAATCAGTATCCGGATAAAGTGGCGCTGAAATTTCATGAACGTATTTTAACCTATAAGGCGCTAAATGAGGCCGCCAACAAGCTGGCCGGTTACCTGATTGATCAGGGCCTTAAAAGAGGTGATGTTGCCGGTGTAGCACTTGACCGCTCGCCCGAAATGGTGATATCGCTCTTAGCCGTTATGAAAGCCGGTGCCGCATACGTACCACTTGACCCTGAATATCCGAAAGACCGTATCGAATTTATGCTGGAAGATTCATCAGCCAAAATTCTGATCACTTCTGAAAAATATCATAATCACTTTGCTGCAAACTCAATTGAGGTTTTGATTGAGGCGGCATTAGAGAAATTTCCATCATATCCTGTTACCGAACCTGAAACCGGCGTAAGCGGCGAAGACCTTGCTTATATCCTGTATACATCAGGCTCAACCGGTAAACCTAAAGGTGTACAGATCCGGCACTTTAACCTGATTAACTTTTTATTAAGTTGCCAAAAGGTACCAGGCATGACTACTGCCGATAAGGTACTGGCTGTAACAACCATCTCTTTCGACATTGCCGGTTTGGATTTATACCTACCGCTGATAACCGGTGCAGAGCTTTTGTTAGCCGATTCGGCTACGGCAAAAGACGGCCGTGCCCTGGTTGACCTGGTTAAAGCAGAAGATGTGACTGTAATGCAGGCCACTCCTTTTACCTGGCGCATGATGCTGGTATCCGGCTGGGACAGCAAATTGCCGTTAAAGGTGTATTGTGGTGGCGAGGCGTTTCCAAAGGATTTAGTTACACAACTTTTGCCCAAATGTGAGGAGATCTGGAACCTTTACGGCCCAACTGAAACAACCATTTACTCCACCATAAAACAGATTACCAGCGATGAAGATATCACCATTGGTAAACCTGTTGCCAACACCCAGATCTATATTTTAGACGAGGCACTTAATAACCTTACCGATGGTTCAATAGGTGAGATTTATATCGGCGGTGATGGTGTTGCTGTTGGTTACCTTAACCGTGCAGAATTATCGGCCGAGCGTTTTGTGAAAGATATATTCTCAACCGTTGAAGGCGCCCGCATGTACCGTACCGGCGACCTGGGCAAGATAAGGCAGGATGGCGAAATTGTTTGCCTTGGCCGTATCGACCACCAGGTTAAGGTGCGTGGTTACCGCATTGAGCTGGAAGAAATTGAACAAAACCTGTTAAAGCAGAATAATATTAAACAGGCCGTAGTTATAGCCCGTGAAGATACTCCGGGAATGCCACGCCTGGTAGCTTACGTAATTACGCCTGAGCCTAAAGAAGGCCTCGACCTTAAAAACCAGTTTGATGCATGGCAAAAAGGCTTGCTGGAAGTTTTACCTGAATACATGGTTCCGGATGATTTTGTGGTGATGAACGCGATACCTATTACTCCAAACGGTAAAATAGATCGTAAGGCATTACCTAAGCCCGATTATAACATCATATATCGTGAAGGTGAATTTGTTGCCCCACGTACCGATAACGAAAAGTTAGTTGCCAAAATATGGCAGCAAAACATGGGTATTGAGCAGATCAGTATCCTGGATAATTTCTTTGAATTGGGTGGTCGTTCATTAGTTGCGGTGAAAATCATGGCCGCTATTGAGCAGGAAACCGGCAAGCGTTTACCGTTAGCTACCCTATTTGAGCACGCGACAATCGAAAAACTTGCCGCGCGACTTGAGGGCGATGAGGTGATCAGCTGGGAATCGCTGGTGCCTATTAAGCCAACTGGCAGTAAAATGCCTTTGTATATTGTTCACGGTGCAGGCTTAAATGTATTATTATTTAATGCCCTTGCCATGAATATGGATGCCGAGCAACCGGTTTACGGCTTGCAGGCCCGCGGTTTGAACGGCATTGATGAACCTTTGGACGTAATGGAAGAGATAGCAGCAAACTATATTGCCGAGATCGTAGCTAAAAACCCCGAAGGGCCGTATGCATTGGCGGGTTATTCATTAGGTGGTATTATCGCCTACGAAATGGCAAATCAACTTATAGCGGCCGGCAAAGAGGTTAAAATGGTTGCCATGTTTGATACTTATGCTGATCGCTCAGATATAAACGACAGCAAGGCTAAAAAGATAGTTGATAAAACAACGCTTCGTGCTAAGCAATTCGCCCACAGCTTTGTGCTACTGGCCGAAGACCCTAAACGTACCATTGAGTACAAAGGATTGATGCTTAAGCGCCAGATGATTAAACTTTATTGGAAGGTATTTAAGCCTAACCAAAAACGCGAAGGTTTTTTTGCTTATGATAACGAGATTGATGAGGCAAGCGAAAAAGCATTACGCAACTACGTATTGAAACCGTTAAACATAACCCTCGACCTATTCAGGGCTAAAAAGCGGACTTTTTATATGGAAGATTTTGAGTTTTTAGGCTGGAAACCGTTCGCGATTAAAGGTGTGAATGTACACGAGATTCCGGGTGAGCACAACACCATATTTGCTCCGCCAAATGACAAGGAATTTGCCGAAGTACTGCAGAAGTGTCTGGACAGGGTGGCAAAAAGTTAAGCCAACCGTCACATATCTGCCAATAAACCAACCGTGTTAAAACTTTTAGTTAAAATTAGCTTTACCGACGGTGCTACTTATGAATACTACTACTACCGAAAAGAATTTAAAATCAACAGGCAAAGCAAGAGTTTATTTCTCCAATTTAAATGGAGTAAGGGCTCTTGCTGCGCTTATGGTAGTGATATCCCATATCGAGCTGCATAAGGTTGATTTTCACGTAGCGCGGATCCCTCACCTGACAATACTAAATTTTGGCAAAACAGGCGTTACCATCTTCTTTGCACTAAGCGGGTTTCTGATAACCTACTTATTGTTAGAAGAAAAGCGCAATTTTTCGGCAGTAAACTTTAAAGCCTTTTATGTAAGGCGTATGCTCCGGATCTGGCCATTGTATTTTTTATTGGTGGTTGTAGGCTTTTTTATCTATCCGGGAACAGGCGTAACAACGGGACTTTGGTTATCTGTATTTTTTATGCCTAACCTGGCATTCTGCCTGCAAATGCTGCCGGAAATTTTCAATCCTATCTGGTCGATAGGTACTGAAGAACAATTCTATATTTTTCACCCGCATTTCTTCAGGATAAAGAAGCCTAAAAACATCCTTTATGCCTTCCTGATTTTCATTGTATTGATTTGGGCATTACAGTTAAGCATTAACAACCTTAATCATGAAAACCCTGTTTGGAAAATATTCAGCCAGTTTTTTTATTATGCCCGTTTTGACAACATGATGATTGGCGCGGCTGTGGCCGTTATATTTCATAATACAAGGCACCCATCGTTTAAATTTAAATTGCAGCCGCTGTTTGATCTGATGTTTAAGCCTTATATGCAGGTGACGCTATCCATTATTTTTCTGGCGTATGTTTACCTGTATTTAGTCCATGACATCCCACACGGTGATGTTCCGCTGGCTGTCATTTCCTCGCTGCTTATTGTTAACCTTTGCCAGGCCGAAACCAGCATTTATACCATAAAAAGTAAAACACTTGATTATATAGGGCAGATCTCGTATGGTATTTACCTCCTGCACAAATACCCCCTGTTTTTAACCCTGTACCTTGTACATAATTATGTCCCAACTATGAATATGGTTATGCAAAACGTAATCATATATACCGTCACCGTTGGCTGTGCTATTGGACTGGCTTCATTGTCATACTTTGGGTATGAGAAACCTTTCCTCAACATTAAAAAACGTTTTCAGAAAATAACGCAGTAATATTTACCGCTGTTTAAGTTCAATTACCGAGGTAAAGGTATTTATCCCGGTACCAGGTTTATGCTTGTAATCAAAGGCGTCGCTGGCGCGCGCGATGATCATGAGGCCGTAGTGTTCGTTCAACCCCATAACAGTTTCTTTACTAACGTATTGCACATCAAAATCTTCGGTAAAAAACTCCAGGTGATTGCTGTTTTTCACCCGTCCCTTCAATGTACCAAAGTCATCCCCATAAATGGCAATTTCGTTTTGGGCCAGTTTGTTGGTTAACAGCGGCCAGGTCAGTATCGCCTGGCGGGTATTAATTTGCAGCGGTTTTCCCTTATCCTGTTTACTGATATATAGTTTATTGCTTTTCAGATCAACCCCGATATTGGTTACGTCGGTCCCCATGTGCTTAAGTGAGTTGGTAAGCAATTCAATCAGGATAGTTTTTATCCTGAAATCCGCGTCGTCATCAACTATATCTTTCGCAATATTTTTTATATAGCCGATGATCTGCACTGTTAAAGGATAAATACCTTCGGTTTCATTATTAAAAACAAACTTTTTCAAGGTGGTAAATTAATTTATGCCCCGGTTAAAGCCTCCTGTGTATTTGTATATATCTTGAACACTTTGTCAAGTCGCACCAATTGAAACAATGATCTGATATCGCTATTTAAACCAACCACGGCAATATCACCTCCGTTGTTCATGGCCAGTTTAAGTGCCGATACCAGCGCACCTAAAAAAGAACTATCTACGTATATCACCTGCTCAAAGTTTACTATAACATACTTATTTCCACTATTGATGAGACTGTGCAATTCTGCCTTAAACTGATCGGCATTTGATAAATTGGCCTCTTTAAGCTGTATGTCCGCTATTAGTGCATTATCAAGCAAATGTGTACGTAGTATCATTTAACTGTTTTTTTGAATAAATATTAAACTGCAATCGTCAATTTGTTCATTGGCCTTTTCATTTAAAAAGCCATCATTTTTTAAGGTCATGAATGAATCAGATTTACCAAGATATCTCTCAATTTCGCTGGTAAAGCTATTCAAATCGGTTTTCTTACCTGCAGGCGTTTCTTTATCAATTAATCCATCAGTTATCATCATTAACTGATCGCCGGGCCGCATGGTAAACAGATGCTCATCAAAACCACCTTGTTTACTAACTCCAAGCAGTAGCCCAGCTGAAGAGATCCGGTCAAGCCTATTTTTGGCCTTGCAGAAATACAAGAGCGGTAAATCGCCCGCACCGGTGTAACTCAACTCCTCACTTTCCGCATCAATCATAATAAGCGACAGTGTTGATAATACTTCGCTCACAACCGGATCATGATAAATGACCGAATTGATCTTTTGCATGATGCTTCTGGTCGATACATCACCTTCCGAAACACATAACCTTACCGCAGCCCTTATATAACTCAGATAACCAAACGAAAAAAACCAGGCTCCCCACTTTTTCCCCATAACATCGCCCAGGATAATAAAAGTGTACCTGTTATTAATAGATATCACATCAATAAAATCTCCGCCCGGGTAATTCTCGAATGATTTGTGCCAGAAATCAATTTC
Organism: Mucilaginibacter kameinonensis; assembly: GCF_003675385.1. Lineage (GTDB taxonomy): Bacteria > Bacteroidota > Bacteroidia > Sphingobacteriales > Sphingobacteriaceae > Mucilaginibacter > Mucilaginibacter kameinonensis. The sequence continues at coordinate 397,656 of NZ_RCWZ01000003.1, forward strand.
AAAACCATTTATGCGGGGCGTTTCTTTCGGAACTGAATATAGATTTAGCGCCATCGCGGCACTGCTTAGTTCACGTATAGTATGCTCATGCCTTTCGCGAATGCTGTTCAGGAAATTATTGATCTTTGAAATGACAAAGGCTATCGGCGTATCCTTATCAATATAATCAATAACATCGAGACTCATCCCGGCTATCATATGATCATGATCAGTAACCGATGTTAAAAACATAAAGGGAATGTTCTTAAACTCCGGCACGGCCATTAAACTTTGCCTGAACTCAAAACCATTAACACCCGGCATCTGGTAATCAGACAGGATCAGGTCGGGGATATCATTTTTAAGCAATGCAAAGGCTTCCTCCGCATTATTCGCTTTATGGCAAATGAAACCCTCTTTTTCCAAAGCCCGGCCAATAACCTTTAAAACAAGCGGGCTATCATCAACCAGTAATATTTGGGACTGCTTCGGCATAATTCAGATATTCAGGAATTGCTTTTTCGCAGTAAAGCGTTTATAAACAAATATACGCCTGTTAACACGATTAATACCGATATAACATCCATTAAAGTTATACCATCATCCTTTGTAAAATAAAAAATGGTAAACATTTCAAAGTACGGCGGCGCAGGCATGATGATCATGGCTAAACCAAGTACAATCATCGTAATGGCTATCCCTATCAAAACAGCATGCTTTAACTTTTCCTGCAGCCGGTGCTTTTTTGCCTGACGACTATCAACCGGGTGCTGGGCCAGCAAAAACTCAAGGTTATTTACCATGTCCAAACGGCTCTGATCCTCATCTACTTCGCTAAAGGCATCGAATTTTTGAGGAGAAGGATTAGGCTCAATGGCGTTATTTATTTTTTGCTGTATTGCCCTAATATATTCTTTATCAATATTTCCTTTTTTTAGCAGTAGAACCAGCTCATCAACTTTGGTATCAAGCAGCACTTCATCATTATTTGGCAGTTTATTCTTCAAAGGAATATCGTAGTATAATTTGGTTAACTTTTACTGATATTAGCCGTAAAAAGCTTTATTGATAATAACCCCTCTCAGATGAAAAAAGTTTCCGTTGTTACCGTAAATTTCAATCAGCCTACTGTTACAGAAGAAATGTTATTATCGATTAAAAATACGAGTACTTACAGCAATATGGAAATAATTGTTGTAGATAATGCGAGTAAAATAAATCCTGTACCCGATTGGAAAATAAAATATCCGGAAATAATATTTATCCGTTCGGACATTAACCTGGGTTTTGCAGGCGGTAATAACCTCGGACTTACCCTTGCCACAGGCGATTACATTTTCATGGTAAACAACGATACCGAGTTTACCCCAGGCCTGGTTGAAAAACTTACAGAGGTGATGGATGGCAATGCGGCCGTTGGCATGATATCGCCCAAGATCAAATATTTTAGCGATAAAAACCTGATCCAATATGCCGGCTACACACCCATGAATTATTATACCTGCCGTAATAGTGTTATTGGTTTAAAGCAAAAGGACGAAGGCCAGTTTGATCATATAACTGCCCCTACTGCTTATTGCCATGGGGCTGCCATGATGATCAGGAAAGAAGCTATTGAAAAGGCTGGTATGATGTGCGAAAACTTCTTTTTATACTACGAAGAGGTTGACTGGTGCGAACATATCATTAAAGCCGGTTTTAAAGCGTGGGTTTGTACTGATGCACTTATTTACCATAAAGAATCGGTTTCTGTAGGTAAAAAAAGCAAGCTTAAAGAGTACTTCATGAACCGCAACCGCATTCTTTTTACCCGGCGGAATGCGCCGTTGTTTAAAAAGATCTTCTTTTATTTCTATTTCCTGTTTTTAGTAGTGCCCCGAAACCTGGTCAATTATATTAAAGAGAAACAATACGGATTTATACCTATGCTTTTTAAAGCAGTATGGTGGAACTTTACTCATTCAAAAAACAGCAGCAATTTAGGATACCCCATTAATACCATAGCATGAAAATAATTTTAGCCATAAGCCTGTTCATTGTTTTTTACACTTTTGTTGGATACGGAATTTTCCTGTACATCATTATCAGGATCAAAAGAGTTTTTAAGGGAACGAAAGCACTCCCCGCAGAAAATCCGGATACGCTTCCTTCATGCACCCTGGTTATAGCTGCCTACAATGAAGAGTATTTTATTGAGCAGAAGATCAAAAACAGCCTCCAGTTAAATTATCCGGAAGGAAAACTGAAACTACTTTTTGTTACCGACGGCTCATCAGACAAAACACCTGATATTATTGCCCGGTACCCCCAGATACAATTATTGCACAAGCCCGAACGCGCGGGAAAAATTGCTGCCGTACACCGCGCTATGGAATATGTTGATACCGATGCAGTGGTATTTACCGACGCCAACACGTTTTTGAATAAGGATGCCTTAATAAAAATTTGCCGGCATTACAGCGATGCCACAGTTGGAGCCGTTGCCGGCGAAAAACGTGTACACATTGACGAAAACGCCGATGCCAGCGCAGCCGGTGAAGGTTTTTACTGGAAGTATGAATCGGCATTGAAGAAATGGGACTCCGAGCTATATTCGGTTGTGGGTGCTGCGGGCGAATTGTTTAGTGTACGCCGCTCATTATACCAACCTGTTGAGCCGGATACCGTACTTGATGATTTTATGATATCGATGCTGATAGCAGCCAAAGGCTACCGCATTGTTTACGAACCGGAGGCATATGCCACAGAAACCGCATCCGAAAATGTTTCGGAAGAGTTAAAACGGAAAGTGAGAATAGCAGCGGGCGGTATTCAATCTATACTAAGGCTTAAAAAACTATTTAATCCGTTCCCCTACCCGGTTTTATCATTCCAGTATGTTAGTCACCGGGTTTTGAGGTGGACAATCACCCCCTTCCTGCTTATCCTATCATTTATTTTAACCGTTGTATTGGCGCTTAAGCCAAACGAAACCGACATGCAATTGTTACTATTGGCACAGGTATTGTTTTATATATTGGCCTTGCTTGGGCTGCTTATGGAAAAGCGGCAACTGCGCATTAAAGTTCTTTTTATTCCCTATTACTTCTGCGTTATGAATTATGCGGTACTGGCCGGCATCATTCGCTATTTCAGTACGAAACAAAGCGCGGTTTGGGAAAAAGTACAACGGAAACAGTAAATAATTGATTATAAGTTAACAGGATAATTATTTTATAGTTTAATACATTGAATAAATAAAAAGGGGGCATCAAAATAATTAATATAAAGAAGATAGCATTAAGAGAATTTATCTTCAGTTGCTTTTTGAATTACCTGTCAACTAATTTATAAAGTATATTCCGACCGTTGCAAACGGTCAAACCTTATTGAACCTGATGAGTATTGAGCCGGGGATTGTTTTAAAAAGTGGGGAATCTATTGCCCCAACTGTATACGACCTATTTGAACAACAGCGGATAAAATTACCCGATGCCGTTGCTGTTGTACATAACACTGATAGTGTTACCTATCATCAGCTTTACAAAAAAGCCGATGAACTTGCCGACGCTATCTTAACTTTTTATCCGGATTCGGAGATAATCGGAATTAGTGCAACCCGCAGCATTCATACCATAATTGGTGTACTGGCCATACTAAAAGCCGGCAAAGGTTATTTACCTCTTGATCCGGAATATCCAAAAGATCGCCTTGAAACCATTATTACCGATTCGGGTATAAAGGCGTGTATCGCGGCCTCGGATAAAAAGCATCTGTTTGAGGGCTTGCCTGTCGATATCCTGCTTGCCGACGGAACTTTTGAGCCTACTACTAAATCATTCCAGCAAACTCATTTGGCTGATGTAGCCTATGTGTTATACACCTCAGGCTCAACCGGAACCCCAAAAGGAGTATCAATGGGCAATGCGGCTTTGGTTAACCTGTTGTTATGGCAGCAGGAAAACTCAATCTCCGCCGCGGGCATCAATACCTTACAATTTGCACCCTTAACATTTGATGTATCTTTCCAGGAAATCTTCGCTACGTTAGGTACCGGTGGCACTTTGTTTTTGGTAGATGAAGAGCTACGGATTGACCCGGTTAAACTGTTACAGTTTATTGATAAGCATGCTGTCAACCGTATATTTTTGCCGTTTGTTGTATTGCAATACCTTACAGAGGCAGCGATAGCGAATAATCATATCCCGGTTTCCTTAAAAGAAATAATGACTGCCGGGGAGCAGTTAAAGATCACCCCGCAAATAGTAAGCTTTTTTAATGCGCTTCCTCAATGTGTACTTTTTAATCAGTACGGCCCTACAGAAACTCACGTAGTTACCGAGTTAAGACTGGACGGTGATGCTTCCTTATGGCCTCCACTTCCATCCATAGGTGTTGCTATCAGTAACACAGAGATCATATTGCTTGATGAAAACCTCACAAGAGTGGCCGACGGCGAAACCGGCGAATTGTGCGTTTCGGGTATAAGCCTGGCAAACGGCTACCTGAACCGGCCCGAAATGACAGCCGAAAAGTTTATCGACTGGAAAGAAGGTGATAAAACCATCCGGATCTATCGCACCGGCGACCTTGCCCGTTTTATGAACGATGGCAATATCGAATATCTTGGCCGCAGGGATACACAAGTTAAGATCCGCGGTAACCGCGTAGAAATTGGTGAAATTGAAGTGCTGATCAGTCAGCTTGAAAATATAAAACAAGCAGTGGTAACCGCCCCCGCAGATGCCGCAGGTCAAAAACGGTTGGTAGCTTATCTTGTAGCATCTGGAAATAAAGAAGATACTGAAGCTGTGCGCAAATCTCTCGAAGAACAACTTCCTGATTTTATGCTGCCTTCAGCTTACGTTTGGTTGAAAGAATTACCCAAAACAACCAGCGGCAAGGTTGACAGAAAAGCACTGCCCAAACCGGATATTAAACGCCCCGAACTCGATGTGCTCTATAAAGCACCATCAAACCCAACAGAGAAAAATATAGCCGTCATTTTAATTGAGCTGTTGCAGTTTGATAAAGTAGGCATCGATGATAATTTCTTTCAATTGGGTGGTAATTCCCTGCTTGCATTAAAGACTGTAGCGCTACTAAAACAGCGCTTTAGCTACGAAGTTCCAATTACCAAACTATACCAATATCCAACTATTGCCGGTATCGCAAAGCTGATCGGCGGCGCAAGCAAACAAACCGCCCTCCTTTCGACACAAAAAACGAGGGCGAAAGATGCCAATACAGATGTCGCCATCATTGGCATGGCAGGCCGCTTCCCGGGCGCTGATACCATTGATGAATTTTGGCAAATGCTTGCCGATGGCCGCGAAGGCACCAGCTTTTTTACCCAGGAAGAATTAGACAAATACGTTCCACTTTACGAAAAAAATAACCCTGCCTATGTAAGGGCGAGAGGCATCATCAACGGCGCCGATGAGTTTGACGCGGGATTTTTCGGCTTTAATCCTCGTGCTGCCGAACTGATGGACCCGCAACAGCGCATATTCTTAGAACTTGCATGGGAAGTATTAGAGAAAACAGGCCATCTGCCTCAAAAATATGACGGACTAACCGGTGTATTTGCAGGCTGTGGTTACAACACCTATTACAACAACAATGTATTAACCAACCCCGAGATTGTTGAAACTGTTGGTCATTTCCAGGTACGTACTTTAAATGAAAAGGATTACATAGCTACCCGTACGGCCTACCAATTAAACCTGAAAGGGCCTGCTGTTGCGGTATATTCGGCTTGTTCAACATCACTTTTGGCCGTTACACAGGCTGTAAACAGCATCCGTAGCGGGCAATGCCAGGTCGCTATCGCAGGCGCTGCATCGGTAACATCGCCTGTTAAAAGCGGCCACATTTACGAGGAAGGTGCAATGATGAGCATCGATGGGCATTGCCGCCCTTTTGATGCCGAAGCATCGGGCACTGTCTTTAGCGATGGCGCAGGCGTAGTGCTTTTAAAAAGCCTTGACGATGCCCAGCGCGATGGCGATACCATTTATGCCGTAATAAAAGGTATTGGCGTAAATAACGATGGAGCTGAAAAAGGTAGTTTCGGCGGACCAAACGCCTATGGACAGGCCGGCGCCATAGCCGCGGCCATTGCCGATGCCGGAGTAGATGCATCAACCATAAGTTATGTAGAAGCGCACGGCACCGCTACCCCATTAGGTGATCCTATAGAAATTGAAGGACTAAACCTTGCCTTCGGCGAGCAGGAGCAAAATCAGTTTTGTGCTATAGGTTCGGTTAAAAGTAACTTTGGCCACCTTACCGCGGCATCAGGAGTTGCCGGGCTGATCAAAACCGTGCTTGCTATGAGGCATAGTCAAATCCCTCCGTCGCTGTTTTTCAAAAAGATTAACCCTAATATCGACATAGAGAATACGCCGTTTTTTGTTAACGCTGAACTTAAACCCTGGAATGCTGAACTCAAACGTGCCGGTATCAGTTCATTTGGTGTAGGCGGCACCAATGTGCACGTTGTTTTGGAGGAATATAAAACAACAGAAACTATTGAACCGGCTGCGGGCAAACCTTCAAAGCTGATCAGTTGGTCGGCCAAAAGCGAAGAAAGCTTAGCCCAATACGCCGGGAAACTTGCCGCATTTGTACAGAAAAATAAAAGTATTGACCTTAACGATGTAGCTTACACGCTGCAAACAACACGTGCAGATTTTAATTATCGCCGTTTTATAGTGGCAACAGATGCTGACGACCTGATATTAAAGCTCAATGCTTCAAACACAGATCCTTCATCTGTTAAAAAGCTCAACACTATTCCTGCCGAGGTAGTATTTATGTTGCCCGGACAAGGGTCGCAATATGTAAATATGGGTCATGACCTGTATCAGAACGAACCTGTTTTTAAAGATGCGGTTGATGAATGTATTAATCTGTTGCAGGGAACTATACACACCGATCTTCTTGAGATAATCTTTGCTGATGCTGTAAACCCGCAATCGGCAGAAAGAATAAAAAACACATTATACACCCAGCCGGCACTATTCATTTTAGAATATGCTATGGCCCGCTTATGGATAAGCAAAGGCATTGAACCCGCTATATTAATGGGGCACAGCATAGGCGAGTTTGTAGCCGCACATCTGGCCGGAGTGTTCAGTCTGCCGGATGCTTTAAAACTGATATCAGAACGGGCACGATTGGTAAGCAGCGCTCCGCACGGACAAATGCTTTCGGTACGCATTGAAGAAGAACGACTAAAAGACATCTTACCTGCCGGGCTTTCTGTAGCAGCAGTAAACAGTAAAAAGCTTTGCGTAGTGGCAGGCCATGAGAGTGCAATTACAGCATTTGCGGCAGAGCTATCTGAAAAAGGAATTCCGGCAAGGCTGCTTTTAACAAGTCACGCTTTCCATTCATTAATGATGGATGATATTGTTGGGCCATTTAAAGAAGTAGTTAAATCCGTAAAGTTGAACAAGCCGGTTAAACCTCTTGTATCCACTGTAACCGGCACCTGGTTAAGTGAAGCGCAAGCAACGGATCCTGATTACTGGGCACAACACCTGCGTAACACCGTTCGTTTTGCCGATGCCCTTGATACCATTGCGGAAGATGATAGCCGCTTGCTGCTTGAATGTGGCCCGGGAAACATATTAGCTACGCTTGCCCGTCAGCATAACGCAGGTAAGAATATCCCTGTAATAGCGGGCTTTGAACAAACTGATACCTTAACAGAATATCATAGCTCGTTAAAAGCCTTGGGCCAGCTATGGCTAAATGGTATCCAACCTAATTGGGAGGCAACTTATTTAGCGCAAAACCGTAAAAAAATTGACATCCCAACCTATGCTTTTGATCATAAACGGTATTGGCTTGAACCAGCCGTAACGATAAATATTGTCCCTGAAACCTTAACCCAACAACAAACAAATACAAAACCTACGCAACCTGTACTGATGAGGAAGGATATTTTAATTGATAAACTTAAAGAGATCTTTGAAGATGCTGCCGGTATTGAAATAGATATGGCAGCAACGGGCATGAGCTTTATTGAAATAGGCTTCGACTCGCTTTCGCTTACACAAATAGCTACCAATCTAAAAAAGATCTTCAACGTACCTATTACGTTCAGAAAACTGTTTGAAGAATATAGTAGCCTCGAACTGCTTGCAATTTACCTGGATAACAATTTACCAGCCGATGCATTTCAGCCGCAGGTTGCTCCTGCTGTAAACCCCGCGTTTCAACATGGCGAAACTAACCAAGGTGCACAACCCGCAATTCAGCACCATGTGCAGACCGTTAGTACCAACGGAGCTCCGGCCTTTCCTATCGCCAATCAGGGGAGCAACGACATCGCCATCAGTTTAATATCTCAACAGTTGCAATTGCTGGCCAATCAGCTATCCTATATACAAAGCAATGCACCCGCCGCACAGGCGCCGCCTCAGCAAACTTATAATGCTCCAGCCCCTGCCGTTACGCCGGCTAAATCCTTACTTTCACTTGCTGCTGATTTTACTCCTGAAGAGCAAGTTGAATTAAAAAAACCTTTCGGCGCAACAGCACGTATCGAAAAACAGGTACAGGGTTTAACCGATAAGCAGCAGGCATTTTTAAAAGATCTTACAGAAAAATATAACGCCAAAACAAAAGGCAGTAAAGCCCAAACACAAAAGGACAGACCATACATGGCAGATCCGCGCGTGGTAAGTGGTTTCCGCCCTTTAACCAAAGAGATTGTTTACCCGCTTGTAGTTAACCGCTCAAAGGGCAATCGTGTTTGGGATATCGACGGTAATGAATATATAGACGCATTAAACGGCTTTGGCTCAAACTTTCTTGGCTACCAAACCGATGTATTAAAACAAGCTGTATTAGAGCAGGTTGAAAAGGGATACGAAATAGGTCCACAGCATGAACTTGCGGGTGAGGTTAGTAAACTGATATGCGAGTTTACCAATTTTGACCGTGCTGCTTTGTGTAATACCGGCTCCGAAGCAGTTTTAGGTGCAATGCGCATAGCGCGTACCGTAACCGGCCGTTCACTTATTGTTGCATTTAATGGCTCATACCATGGCATTAACGACGAAGTTATTGTTCGTGGCACTAAAAAATTAAAAACCGTACCTGCTGCGCCGGGCATTATGCCCGATGTGGTGCAGAATATGCTGATCCTTGACTATGGTACCGAAGAGTCATTAAAAATTATAGCCGAACGCGCGCATGAGTTAGCAGCAGTATTGGTTGAGCCGGCCCAAAGCCGTCGACCAGACTTCCGCCCTGTTGAATTTTTAAAACGTGTGAGGGAGATTACCCGGCAGTCGGAAACCGTTTTAATATTTGATGAGGTGATCACCGGTTTCAGGATGCACCCGGGTGGTGCACAGGCCATGTTTGGCATTAAAGCCGATCTGGGTACTTACGGTAAAGTAATTGGCGGTGGTATGCCTATTGGCGCTATTGCGGGTATCAGCAAATACATGGATGCGCTTGATGGAGGCAACTGGCAATTTGGTGACGACTCATCGCCTCAAGCCGGTGTAACCTATTTTGCAGGTACATTTGTACGACATCCTTTGGCTTTAGCCACCGCAAAAGCATCATTGAACTACATGAAGGAAAAAGGTCCGGCCCTGCAGGAAGGTCTTAATGCCTTGACCAAACGTTTGGCAGATGCCCTAAACGAAATTTGCGAAAAAGAAGGTTTGCCGTTGCATATCCCATCATTCGGTTCATTATGGAAAATTAAATTTGACTACGAACTGCCTTACGGCGAACTGCTGTTTACGCTGATGCGCCTTAAAGGCATCCATATCTGGGATCTGTTCCCTTGCTTTATTACAGCAGCGCATACCAATGAAGAGGTTGATCAGATCATCAAAGCTTTCAGCGATAGCGTTTATGAGCTAATTGAGGCTGGTTTTATGCCGACTAACAAACCGGAACCGGTAAAAACAGAACCAGCTAAAAATGGCCTGCCTGCAGAACCTCCTGTACCGGGTGCAAAATTAGGTCGCGATAAAGATGGTAACCCTGGCTGGTTTGTAACCGATGCAAATAATCCAGGAAAATATTTACAGGTAACGATCAGCAATAACTAACTTGACTACAAATACCTTATACGATATTATACCGGTTGAATTTGATCCTTTTGCGGGGCCTGAACTTATCGCAATAGCGCCATCAACCGAACCTCAGTTAGAGATCTGGGCGTCCTGCATTATTGGCGGCAATGAAGCCAACTGTGCATATAACGAATCTTTTTCGTTACAGCTCTCCGGTCAGCTTGACCAGGAGGCAATGTTGGAAGCTTTACAGGAAATCACTAATATGCATGAGGCATTACGCTCTGCTTTTAGTGCCGATGGTAAATCAATATGTATTTATAAAGAATTACCGCTTGATTTTAAGTTCGCCGACATGTCGGGAAAGAGTGCTGAGGAACAGCAATCCTTTATTACCGAGCAAAATAACCAAAACGCGTTTACTGCTTTTGACCTGGTTGTCGGCCCCTTGTTTAAAGTTCAGTTAATTAAATTGGATGAAAACGAGCACCGGTTAACTTTTATAGCGCATCACATTATTTGCGATGGCTGGTCAATAGGTATCATGATGCAGGATTTAAGCAAGCTTTATTCCGCTTATGCCCAGGGTGAATATATTGAATTATCGGAAGCGTCTTCATTCAGTAATTATTCAAACGAACAATCTTTATTTACTGATAGTCAGGAATATAAAAACAACGAGCAATACTGGTTAGACGAATTTAAAGGAAGCAATTATCAGCTTGATTTGCCTGCCGATCTGCCTCGCCCGGCGGTACGTACTTATAAAAGCAATCGCCTTGATTTTGATCTTGATAAGCATCTTGCTTCGGCGCTGAAGCAATTGGGCAAGACAAACGGAAGTAGCTTTGTGACCACCCTATTAGCTGCTTTTGAAGTTTTTCTGCAAAGAATAACCGGGCAGGACGAGATCATATTGGGTTTACCTGCCGCAGGCCAATCAGCCACGGGTAATTACCACTTGGTAGGGCATTGCGTCAATCTGCTTCCGTTAAGAAGCTATCCAAAAGGCGATCAATCATTCCGCAGTTATCTTAAACAGCGCAACTCCTCTATTCTCGATGCGTATGATCACCAGTTGTACACATTCGGCGAATTACTTAAAAAGCTAAGTATCCCCCGAGATGCTTCACGGGTTCCGTTGGTGCCGGTGATGTTTAACATTGATATGGGGATGGACGATGATGTTAATTTTTATGGATTGAAGCATCATCTGATAAGTAATCCGCGTGAGTATGAAAACTTCGAGATCTTTGTCAATATCTCGGGTCGCGATGAAGCTTTAGTTTTAGAATGGTCATATAACACACAGTTATTCAGCGAAAATGCTATCCGCACCATGATGGATGAATTTAGCTTTTTGCTCCATGAACTGGTAGCCGCGCCAGATACATTAATAGGTGCCATACCCGCTTCTAACCGGGAAGAGCTGATAGAAAAGCTCAAGGTTTGGAACAATACGGCAATAGCTCACCCTAAAGATAAAGCCTTATATCAGCTCATCAACTGGCAAAGTGATTCGGTTGCAGTAAAATCTGGTACACAATCATTTACTTACAGGCAACTAAATGATATCAGCAATCAGTTAGCCGCTTTATTGATTGATAAGGGAGTTAAAAAAGGTGATAAGGTTGCCTTTGCTATTGATCGTTCGATAGAAATGCTGGCGGTTATACTGGGTATTATGAAAGCCGGCGGTATCTACATTCCGCTTGATCCCCAGTTCCCACTCGAGCGGATCAATTATATGCTCGGCGACTCTAAAGCAGTGGTACTGCTAACTTCTGAAAAATACAAAGGCCTCTACCAGTCAAACGCTACCGAACTTACCTTAGAAACTGAGTGGGCCAAACTTTCAAACTACAGTACCAATACTCCGAAAGTTACGGTTACAGGTGATGATCTTGCCTATATCCTGTATACTTCAGGCTCAACAGGTATGCCTAAAGGCGTTCAGATCGGTCAACACAGCCTGGTGAACTTCCTATACAGCATGCAAAAGGAACCTGGAATGACCGCCGGGGATAAATTGCTTGCTGTAACGACAATAAGTTTTGATATTGCCGGACTCGAACTCTTTTTGCCATTATTGAGTGGCGCCCAGGTGATTATTGCCGATACAGCTACTGCAAAAGATGGTCGCGCGTTGCTTGATATTATACGTGCGGAAGGGATAACTACCATGCAGGCCACCCCATATACCTGGCGAATTATGCTTGAAGCAGGTTGGGATACAAATACCCCGGTAAAGGTAATTTGCGGCGGCGAGGCTTTTCCTAAGGAACTGACCGAAAGGATCCTCGGCAAAGCATCATCTTTATGGAACGTTTACGGCCCAACCGAAACTACCATTTGGTCGACTATTAAGGAAATCAAGGCCGAAGATCTTGCGATTACGATTGGTCGTCCTATCGATAATACTTCAATTTATATTTTAGATAAGAACCTTAATCCACTGGATACCGGTACCATAGGCGAAATATTTATTGGTGGCGATGGCCTGGCAGCCGGTTATTTAAACCAGCCCGAACTTACAGCCGAAAAATTCATAGCAGATCCTTTTTCAGCACAACCGGGAGCTAAGATGTACCGTACCGGCGATTTAGGCAGGTTTATGGATAATGGTGAAATTGAATGCCTTGGCCGTGCTGATACGCAGATCAAGATCCGTGGGTATCGGATTGAAACCGGGGAGATAGAGTATCACCTGATTAACAAACCAGACATAAAGCAGGCAGTGGTTGTAGCCCAGCCTGATAGAAATGGCGTGAATAAACTTGTTGCTTATATTGTTATAAACGACAACTACATTACCGAAGAGGAATCCACATTGATAAAAAACTGGCGGACTTCGTTAAAAAACTCCCTGCCGGACTACATGATACCTGATGATTTTATCATTATTGCTTCCATCCCCCTTACGCCAAATGGGAAGGTTGATAAAAAAGCACTGATCCAAAATAATGCTATTCCTACTGCTGAAAACATCAATTTATATGTAGCACCACGCACAGACGTGGAAAAAATGATTGCCGATATCTGGAGTGAGTTTTTAGGGATTGAGAACATCGGCGTTTACGATAACTTCTTCGAACTGGGAGGTCACTCGCTTATCGCGGTACAGGTAATGACCCGCATTGAGAAACTTACAGAGAAACGTTTGCCCCTGGCCGCGCTTTTCGAAAACTCCACGATAGAAAAGCTATCCCTCATGCTTGAAATGGATGGTAAATCCATAGTATGGGATTCGCTGGTACCTATAAAACCAAACGGCAGTAAAACACCTTTGTACATTGTGCATGGGGCTGGTCTTAACGTTTTGTTATTTAACGCATTGGCCATCAATATGCACCCGGACCAACCGGTTTATGGCTTACAGGCTAAGGGGCTTAACGGCGTTGATGAACCGCTTACCGAGATTAAAGATATTGCTGCTCATTATATCTCCGCTATACAAGCACAAAACCCCGACGGACCATATGCACTTGCGGGGTATTCTTTTGGCGGCATCATAGCTTATGAAATGGCCATACAATTGGAGGCACAAGGCAAAAAGGTAAAAATGCTTGCCATGTTTGATACCTATGCATACCGTTCGCCATTTTTTGATCCGTGGCTTACCATGCAAACCAAACGGGCTAAGTTCTTTTTACGTAAGCTGAAGTATAATCTTTTAACACCGGAGGGTCTTTCACAAAATATAGCCGACAAAACAAAAAACATTAAACGCCATGCTACGAGGCTTTTATGGCGATTTAAGAAAAATGAAAACCAGGAAGGCTTTTTTGGCTACTCAAACAAGATAGATGAGATGAACCAGCAAGCCGAAAGAAATTATCAGCTGAAGCCTTACAATATCTCCATTGAATTGTTCAGGGCTGATAACCATACCTTTTACATGGATGATTTTGAATACCTTGGCTGGCAACCTTATGCTTTAAAAGGTATCAACGTGCATCCTATTCCCGGTGAGCATAACTCAATTTTTAAAGCGCCTAACGACAAGATCTTTGCAAAAATTTTGCAAAATTGCCTCAATGAAGCTGCTAAGAAATAAGTTATGGATACAGTAAAGGTAGCAATACACTATCTCGATGCTGTTGATTGGCTGCAAAATGCCAATCCCAACCCAACTATCGACGTTAATATTGATGTATGGCGAATTAAGATTACTGACCATCTTTCGCTTATCGGGCAGCTTAAAACATTGCTGCTGCCCGATGAAATAACTCGCGCAGGCAGATATTACCAGGAAAAAGATAGGCAACGTTTTATAGTGAGCCGCGCCGCGCTAAGGATCATTTTAGGCAAGTATTTGGTTCAAAAGCCCGAAAATATCCGTTTTGAGATAGGCCCCAATAAAAAGCCCTTCGTAAAAACAACAGGGGCTATTGTAAATTATAACGTATCTCACTCAGATGAGTGGGTGACCATTGCCATATCCCAAACAAAAGTTGGTATCGATACAGAGAAAATCGACCAGTCATTTGCCTTTAAAGAAATCCTTGCTGACAACTTCAGTGCCGATGAAATCCGCTTTATCAACCAAACCGAGTCGATAGAAAAGTTTGTCCTCCTCTGGACGCGCAAAGAAGCTACAACAAAACTCACAAGTCAGGGATTGGACGAGAGGATTAAAAACATCCCCTCCCTTGATGGCGATCATCTAACAAACAGTGATATTGTTAATTCAGCTGAAGCAATAAAGCTGGTGAGCTTTAAACTTGACAGCGATAATCTGGCAACATTAGCTTACGAAAGTGACTCTGAGCCAGCTCTAAGGTTTTACGATACCGATCTTACTTCGATTTAAACAAGCCGTATTTCAGGATACAGTAAATGGCCCTTACACCATCTTTCCATCCTATCTTTTTACCCTCTTCGTACGTACGGCCGTAATATGAAATACCCACCTCATAGATCCGGATCCGGGGTACACGGGCAATTTTCTGGGTTACCTCGGGCTCAAACCCAAAACGCTTTTCAGTAAGTTTAATAGATTGGATCATCCTGGTATTAAACAATTTATAACATGTTTCCATATCTGTAAGGTTAAGATTGGAAAACCAGTTTGAGGCAAACGTAAGCCACCTGTTACCTATGGTATGCCAAAAAAACAGGATGCGGTGAGGATTGCTCCCCATAAAGCGCGAACCGTAAACCACATCGGCAAAACCCGCTACTACAGGTTTTAACAGATCGTTATATTCAGCAGGGTCGTATTCAAGGTCGGCATCCTGGATAATGAGGTAATCGCCGGTTGCTTTGGAGATACCGGTATGCAAGGCAGCCCCCTTGCCTTTATTTACCTCATGTTTAAAGTATTGGATGTTAATTTCGGGGTTACCAAGCTTGTATTTATAAATGGCGGCTTCGGTATCATCCTTTGAGCAATCATTTACAATGATCACTTCTTTTTCGATATCGTTGATCAGGTTTACCGTTTTAATTTTATCTAAAATTAAATGTATGGTGTTACCTTCGTTATAAGCCGGGATAATAATTGATAATTTTTGTATCGTCATTTATTGTATTATTGCCTGGTAGATTTTTGCCACAATTATAGTTGTATAAACCTGAACTGGCTTAATATTTTTATATTTAGTAATGCAATTTGTGCTAAAACGAGCTAAAAGTTATTTAAAAAAGCCTAAAGTCATAGTCTCGCTTTTCTTTTTGTTTGTTTTAACCCTCATATTTTGGTTTTGTTTGCCCAAACCATTATTTAATAGCCCAACATCATACGTAATTGACGATGATCAGGGTCAATTACTTGGCGCTTCCATTGCCAACGACGGTCAGTGGCGCTTTCCTTATAATGCAGATGTACCCGAAAAATTCAAGCAATGTATCATCACTTTTGAGGATAAACGCTTTGAACACCATCCCGGTTTTGACCCTATTGCCTTTAGCCGCGCCATCAAACAAAACCTGAGCTCAAAAAAAGTAAGCAGCGGCGGTAGTACCATCACCATGCAGGTGATCAGGCTGGCCACCAAACATAAGCGCAATATCTGGAGTAAGCTAAAAGAGATTTTCATGGCCATGCGCCTTGAAATAACCTACAGTAAAGACGAGATATTGGCTTTATATACCAGCAATGCCCCCTTCGGCACCAACGTTATCGGGCTGGACGCAGCGTCCTGGCGATATTTTGGCCGCAGCCCTGATAAGCTTTCCTGGGGCGAAATGGCTGCCATGGCGGTTTTACCCAATTCACCGTCGCTGGTACACCCAGGCAGGAATAGGGCCATCCTGCTCCGCAAGCGCAACTCCCTATTGGATAAATTGCATAACGCCGGTATTATAGACAGCACAACTGCTGCCCTTGCCCGGCTGGAACCCGTACCCGACAGGCCGATGCCTTTACCACAACTCGCCCCGCACCTGCTGCAACGCTTTAAAGCCGATCACCAGGCAAAGCCCGATGGTGATACCCGCATTACCAGCAGCATTAAATCATCATTGCAACAGCAGGTAAATGATATCCTGGAACAGCATCACAGTTTGTTAAAAGCAAATGATATCAACAACATAGCAGCTATTGTACTTGACGTTGAAACGGGTGCAACACTTGCTTATGCCGGCAACATCGCGCACCGGGAAGATCCGCAGATGGAAAGCGACGTTGATGTCATAGATGCGCCCAGAAGTCCTGGAAGTACTTTAAAGCCGCTGCTTTATGCCGCCATGCTGCATGACGGGCTGATATTACCCAATAGCCTGATGCCCGATGTACCCACCATGATAGCCGGCTATCATCCAGAAAACTTTGATCTGGGTTATGACGGCGCTGTACCTGCCTCGCGCGCTTTGTCCAGATCACTGAATGTACCTGCTGTTAAAATGTTGCAACAGTATAAATACGAGCGCTTTTATGATTTTTTACACAAAGCAGGCATCACCACATTGACTAAACCTGCCGATCATTATGGTCTGTCTTTAATTTTAGGTGGAGGTGAAAATACGCTTTGGGAACTAAGCGGTGCCTACGCCGATATGGCCCGTGTACTCAATCATTACAACAAAAACAGTAGCAAGTACGATCCCACCGATTTTCACAACCCTGTTTATGAAAAAAAGGCCGGTGCCAAACCGGAACTCCAAAAATCTGGATTATTAGATGCCGCTTCCATTTATTACACGTTTCAGGCTATGGAAGAAGTGATGCGCCCGGGCGAAGAAATGCTTTGGCAGCAGTTTAGTTCAAGCCAACGTGTCGCCTGGAAAACAGGAACAAGCTTCGGTTTTCGGGATGGTTGGGCTATCGGCGTTACACCCCAATATGTAGTTGGCGTTTGGGTTGGAAATACCGATGGTGAAGGGCGACCGGGATTAACCGGTATTAATACCGCTGCCCCTGCCCTGTTCGAGATCTTCAGGTTGCTACCTGTATCGCGCGATTGGTTTGAGATGCCCATGGGCGAAATGGTAAAAATAAATGTGTGCAGGCAAAGTGGTTATCGTGCGGGGCAATACTGCCAGGATATTGACGAGCAGTATGTGCCCAAAAGCGGCTTGAAAGCACCGGTTTGCCCGTATCATCAATTGGTTCACCTATCCGCCGATGCCAAATGGCAGGTAAACGGTAACTGCGAGCCCCCGGATAATATCCTGAACAAAAGCTGGTTTGTGCTGCCACCATCTATGGAGTATTATTACAAGGCCAGGAACTATCAATACCACGTACTGCCTCCTTTTCGCCCAGATTGTACCCAGGCCGAAAACGGAAACGCCATGGAAGTGATCTACCCTAAAAACGGTGCTAAAATATATGTCCCCCTTGAAGCAGATGGCACCCGCGGCCGCATGATCTGCAATGCTGCCCATCGCCAGCCTGGTATGAAGATCTTCTGGCATTTGGATGATCAATACGTTGGCGAAACCACTGACTTTCATCAAATGGCTTTGAACCCACCACCGGGAAAGCATATCCTTACTTTGGTTGATGGAAATGGCAACACCATAAGCATAGGGTTTGAGGTATTAAAAAAATAAAAGCAGAGTTCACCCAACGTTTTCACTAATTGATTCGATGATATAATAAAATCATAAATCAATTAAAATGAAAAAACTAACCTATTCCATTGTAACCTTCTTACTGGCTTTTTTTATCGTATCCGGATGTACTAAAAAAAATGACGTAATCAGTAGTCCAAAAATTGCAACCAGTAACAATGCCCTAAAAAACTCCGGCGATACTACTGTAAAAACACCTCCGGCAGATACCAGCCAGCTTGTTGCCCTAACCGGAGACAAGATTACGTTGGCTCCCGGGTATCATCAAAATGCTGCCGGCGATAGCGTTGCCATTTCCTTCAACGCGGTAACAACTAACCGGTATTGTTCAAACGGCCTGTTGAAATTCCACAACACGCTTGACGCAAACAACAACTTCTTCATTGATTTTCTCAATGTACAGGAGCCTCTCGTTTGTCACGGTACCGGCGATATCCCTATGGTGGCAGCGATAAACTTTCAAAAAAGCTATCTGGTAAACGGCAGTCACCCGTTAAAAATAACCCTTAATGGTACCACTTATACCGGTAACATCATCGTTTCGGCAAACAGCATCACTTTCGACTGGAATTATTCCACAGGCATTGTAATATCACCTAAAACCTTAACACGATAATTAATTCTATCAGGAAATCGATCATATCAGTTTGCTTCGGCAGACTGATATGACCGATTTTCCTGTAAAATCATATAGCGGAAAAATAATTTGAAAAAAAATCTACATTTTACCCAACGTTTGATGACTTGTATCCGAAGAGGTAATTACAATCATTTAAACGTGATTTTTTTGAATGAACCTAAGCAAGAAGCAAACAGAGAGGCTGGTAAAAGGGTGTATCAATAACGACCGAACGGCGCAGGAAGCCTTGTACAAATTATTTTATGCAGAGATGCTTCGCGTTTGCTATAGTTACATACCTGATAAAGAGCTGGCGAAAGAGGCTTTCAATAACGGGTTCCTGAAAGTTTTCCAGTCTGTAAATAACTTCGATATTGAAAAAGGCGAGTTGGGTGGATGGATCAGGAAAATCATGATCTATACCTCAATTGACCTGTGCAGGA
The DNA here is from genome assembly GCF_003675385.1 of Mucilaginibacter kameinonensis. Lineage (GTDB taxonomy): Bacteria > Bacteroidota > Bacteroidia > Sphingobacteriales > Sphingobacteriaceae > Mucilaginibacter > Mucilaginibacter kameinonensis. Next base: position 416,747 of record NZ_RCWZ01000003.1, read on the forward strand.
AGGAGTTGAAATTTAACACCGTAAGTTTTGATATCCATGAGCATGACGATTATTTCATCTCCGCCTCGGCCCTGGAGAAACTTTATTTTGAAGATATTCTGCAAAGCATCCGTACCCTGCCCCTTGCTACCCAAACTGTTTTCAACCTATCAGTACTTGATGGGTTTACACACAAAGAAATAGGCGAACAACTTAGTATCAGCGAAGGCACATCCCGCTGGCATTTGGCCGAGGCGAAGAGAAAATTAAGAGAGTTGCTGGAACCAGGCAGCATCCAGTCGAAAGAAAGGAGTGAAATAAAACGATGAAAGATTTATTTAAAGACCCCGATCTTTGGCGGCAAAAACGCGATCAGCTACCGGTTGATGCTGAAGCTCAAAGCGGATGGCAGGAAATGCAATCTATCCTTGATAAGCATTTACCTTTGCTACCTTTAGCTACCGCTCCACATGCTTCAAAAGTGGCAAAAGCCATAAAAGCTATTAAGGCGATGAAAGCTACATCGATATTAATAGCCTCGCTAACTGTGGCCACAGTTAGCGGCACAGTCATTTATATTGTTAAAACCAGGCAACATCAAAATACATCTCACCATCAGCCCCAAAAACACAGGCAAGCAATAGGCAAAGACAGTTTAAATATCGTTATGACTATTGACTCAATAGACCTCAATACCAAAACTGATAGCTTATACGCCTCACAAAAATTAACACCATCCATCAATAAAACAGACAGCAATAATAGCGTAACAATTGCGGCCCAGGTCAATAGCAACAATATTAATCACGGAAGCGTAGCTTTAAAAAACAATAAATCGGCGATAAACCAGCAAGTAGCTAACGGTAGTAATACACAGGCAAACTCAACCTTATCGCTAAATCATAATAGTACTGGTTATCTAACTTCGGGAAATTACCGAAGTAATCACTTACAAGTATCCGCAGAGAACGCGATTTCCCAAAAAGGCACAAATTCAAGCTCCAATGGTACATCTGAGGAAAGTTCATCGGATGAGGTAACGCGGAATAGCAATTCTGCAAATAACAACGTTATGCTGCTTTCAGCCAATAAAACCAGCATGGCCCAATTATTCGAGATGAACAATAATTCGTTCATTAAGCCTCAGATATTCTCTAATCAGCCCCTATCAAAATTTGTAATAACTGATGCTTATAGAGCAGTCCGGGGCAGCGCTAATCAAATCAAAAACTCAAACAATAAAAACAAAGCAAATAAAAATCCATCAGCAAAAAACGGCAAAGCAAAAGGTGCTAAAATCACATCGTCAAGGCCGTTATCGGCCGTATTCGCTAATATGGACTGGGGATTTTTATTAGGTGCCAATACTTCCGGAAGCTTTACACCAGGTTCGCAAAACAGGAATATCTATGGTAGTTTCCCTATTGATATTTATCCCGGGCTATTTGGTACCTATCATTTAAACGATAAATGGGCCATAAACGCGCAGGTACGATTTTTAACGCCGCTTAATCTGGGTGGCTCATATGACAATAAGAGTTTCAGCCAAGTTGATTCTGCACAATTTGTCAAAGTAACCGATTCACGAAAAGCTTATTTTGTAAATGTGCCCATCCACGTGATGTACAAGATCAACAACAATATCAGCATAAAAGGCGGACCAGTTATTAATCTCCCTATTAAACAAATCAATAGCAACACCAGTTTGCAGCGGCTGGACATGAATCTTGACACTATATACTTTGCTAATGCCCAAAACAAAATAAAGACAACCAGGTACGATCAAAAAATAAACTTCGGCTTATCGGGCGGCGTAAGCGTTCAGTTTAACAGGTTACTATTTGAGGCTGTGTATCAAAAAAGCCTTAACGGATACCAGGTTATTTCTGATTTTGGTAACTATAAAACCAATCCCGGAACGTTGCAGTTTAGTGTTGGCTTTAAGTTAAATGGTTCAAAGCATCATTAAAATACCATTTTTAAAAATTGATTCAGCATGCAAAGCCGTATCCATACTTAAGATAAAAACTATCATTATCTTGCCTCCATAATTTTCAACCGGATGCTTGAACAGTATGATCTGCATAATTTACTGGTAATTGATATTGAAACTGTACCGCAGTACAGCAGTCACGAACAGCTACCCGAAAATCTGCAGGTTTTATGGGAACTAAAAACCCGGCATCAGCGCAAAGACGAACCTGCCGATGTTCACTACGAGCGTGCCGGGATCTGGGCCGAGTTTGGTAAAATAGTTTGCATTTCCGCCGGGATTTTTACAGCAGGAAAGAACGTAGGTTTGCGGGTGAAGTCGTTTGCATCGCACGATGAAAAAGAATTGTTGACCAAGTTTTCGAACCTGTTGTTCAGTCAGCCCGCTAACCTCGTTTTGTGTGCCCATAACGGTAAGGAGTTTGACTTCCCATATATCTGCCGCAGACTGTTAGTAAATGGTATGCCCTTTCCGCAGCAACTGCAAATAGCGGGCAAAAAGCCCTGGGAGGTTGCCCATTTAGATACCATGGAGCTTTGGAAATTTGGCGATCACAAACATTATACATCCTTAAACCTGCTCACTACTATTTTTAATATTCCAACCTCCAAGGATGATATTGACGGCAGCGATGTAGGTCGTGTTTACTGGCATGAAAACCAGTTGGAACGTATTTGCACGTATTGCCAAAAGGATGTGGTTGCAACAGCACAATTGCTGAGGCGTTACCGGGGCGAAGAATTGATTCCCGACGAATTTATAACCGTTGTAGGCTGATGCTTAAAGTAAACGATCTGTCGGTTAGTTTTAAGAATGGTAAAAGCCAGTTCGAGGCCGTAAAGGGAATTTCCTTTACGCTTGATAAGGGCGAAACCATTGGCATTGTAGGCGAATCCGGGTCCGGCAAATCTGTAACTTCCCTTGCGTTGATGCGCTTGCTGAATGAAGATCAGGCTGTAATAAACGGCTCTGTGCTTTTAAATGGAGTCTGTCTGTGCAGGTTATCTGAAAATGAGATGCAGCAGGTACGCGGCAACCAGGTGGCCATGATCTTCCAGGAACCGATGACATCGCTTAACCCGGTACTTACCTGCGGTTTTCAACTTACTGAAGCCATCCGGCTGCATTTGGGTGTAACAAAAGCCGAAGCAAAACAAAGAACTATTGATTTGTTCAAGGAAGTTCAGCTGCCCCGGCCGGAAGCTATATTTGACAGCTATCCCCACCAAATTTCAGGCGGACAAAAACAACGGGTAATGATTGCCATGGCTTTGGCCTGTAACCCTGAGATACTGATTGCCGATGAACCTACCACCGCCCTTGACGTTACGGTACAAAAAACCATTATCGAGCTCCTGCACAAGCTTAAGGCCGAAAGGCACATGAGCCTTATCTTTATATCGCATGATTTAGGCGTGATCAGGGAAATTGCCGACAGGGTTTTGGTGATGTATAAAGGCGAAATTGTGGAAGAAGCTACCGTAGATGAGCTTTTTGCCAGCCCTAAACATCCATACACCAAAGGCTTACTGGCCTGTCGCCCTACCCCTCAGCAGCATTTAAAAAAGCTGCCTGTTGTAGCCGATTTCCTGGACGAAGGAAAACCCGCAGTGACTATTGAAAGCATCAGGGAGTTATACTATTATCCGGATATCGAAATTGCTGCAAGAAAACGTCGGTTATATGCGCAACAGCCGCTGCTAAAGGCCGAAAAACTAAATACATGGTTCCCTACGGATACAGGCCTGTTTAAACGGAAAGACCACGTTGTAAAAGCAGTAAACAACGTAAGCTTTGATGTATATCCGGGCGAGACTTTAGGGCTGGTCGGCGAATCTGGATGTGGCAAAACTACCTTAGGCCGAAGTATTTTAAGATTGATAGAACCTACGTCGGGCAAGGTTTCTTTTGAAGGAACCGATCTTCGCGGGCTTAAAAAGAATGAGTTGAGACAGATCAGGAAAGATATCCAGATTATTTTTCAGGATCCTTATTCATCATTAAATCCTAAGCTTACCGTTGGGCAATCGCTTATGGAACCTTTACAGGTACACCAGTTTTACAGCAATGATGCCACTCGCAAACGTAAAGTGCTTGAGTTGCTTGAACGGGTTAACCTGCAACCAGCGCACTTTAACCGTTATCCACATGAATTTTCGGGCGGGCAACGGCAGCGGATCGTGATAGCGCGGGCCCTGGCACTTCAGCCCAAGTTCATCATTTGTGACGAATCTGTTTCGGCGCTTGATGTATCAGTGCAGGCCCAGGTACTCAACCTGATTCGCGAGTTGCAGGATGAACTTAAGCTTACTTACATTTTCATCTCCCACGACCTGGCTGTGATCAAGCATATTTCCGACCGGATGATGGTTATGAACAAGGGAGAAATAGTTGAAACAGGCTATCCTGATGATATATATTACCGACCTAAAGAAGAATACACCAAAAGATTGATCGCCTCGATACCGGGTTGATAAAACGGAGTATACTCCTCACTAATTGAATCAATCCGGCACTTCAAAATTCAGTATCTTTGATGCAAATACTATCCTATGTCTAAACGTAAGAAAAACAACTCTTCTATACACCAAGTACTTACCCAAATGGTACTTGATATATTTGAACAAAACGGCAATACGCCACTCAACTATAAACAGGTTTCTGCTAAACTAAACGTTCGTGATTCCGAAGCGCGTGAGATCATCTATGAAATCTTAAAAGATGAGGTCAAAAAATCAGTACTCAAAGAAATTTCCCCGGGCAAATTTCAGCTGCTTGAACTTAAAACCTTTATTGAAGGTGTGGTAGACCTTACCAATGATGGCTCGGCTTTCATCGTCACCGACGACGAATTTGAGAGCGACATTTTTATTGCTCCCCGCAAACTCCGCACCGCGCTTAATGGCGACCGTGTTAAGGTTTACGTATATGCCAAAAGTAAAGGCAAACATAAAGAGGGCGAAGTTATTGAGATCATCCATCGTGCTAAAATGGAGTTTACCGGCGTGGTTAAACTTTCCGAGCGCTATGCATTCTTCATTCCCGACGACCGCAAGATGATGCACGATATTTTTATCCCCATCTCCGAGTTGAACGGTGCTAAAAATGGCATCAAAGCCGTTGCCGAAATTACCGACTGGCCAACAGAAGCTAAAAACCCTATCGGCCGTATCAAACATGTGTTAGGCGCACAGGGCGAAAACGATACGGAAATGAATGCCATCCTGGCCGAATATGGTTTTCCGTTATCATTCCCCGCCGAAGTAGAACATGATGCCGAAGAAATTCCAGACGTGATCACTCCCGAAGAAATTGCCAAACGCCGCGATTTCCGTAACATTACCACTTTTACCATCGATCCATTTGACGCCAAGGATTTTGACGATGCCCTATCCTATCGCGTACTGGAAAACGGCAATTACGAAGTTGGCGTTCACATTGCCGATGTATCACATTATATCATCCCTGACTCGGCTTTGGATAAAGAAGCTTTGGACAGGGCAACTTCGGTTTACCTTGTTGACAGGGTGATCCCGATGCTTCCCGAAAGATTATCAAACGGTCTTTGCTCCCTTCGCCCTAAAGAAGAAAAGCTTTGCTTTTCGGCGGTGTTTGAGTTGGACGAGAATGCCAACATCGTTACCGAATGGTATGGTAAAACCGTCATTTACTCTGATAGGCGTTTCACTTATGAAGAGGTCCAAGAGGTAATAGAAACCGGCGAAGGCGACTTTAAGGAAGAAATATTTAAGTTAAACGCGTTAGCTTATAAACTTCGCGAGCGCAAGTTTAAAAACGGCGCTATTAGCTTTGAAACTACCGAGGTTAAATTCAAACTTAATGAAACCGGTAAACCAATTGGAGTGTATGTAAAAGAGCGTAAAGACGCCCATAAACTCATTGAAGATTTCATGTTGCTGGCCAACCGTAAGGTAGCCGAGCATGTAAGCAAAATGGGTAAAGGCAAACACAAATACACTTTTGTTTATCGCGTACATGATTCGCCTAAGCCCGACGCTCTGGCTAATTTTGCACAGTTTGCCGCAAGGTTTGGGTATAAGATCAACACGAAATCTGACAAGGAAACTGCTAAATCACTTAATTATCTGATGGAAGATGTTGAGGGTAAAAAAGAACAGAACGTATTAACGCACCTTGCCATACGCTCTATGGCCAAAGCTGTATATACTACTAAAAGCAGCAGCCACTACGGTTTGGCCTTTGATCATTACACACATTTTACTTCACCAATCCGCCGTTACCCGGATGTGATGGTACACAGGTTGCTGTTCCATTATTTAAATGGCGGACAGTCGGCCAATGCCGAGTTTTATGAAAAACTGTGCTCGCACAGCTCTTTAATGGAGAAAAAAGCGGCAGATGCAGAACGATCTTCAGTAAAATATAAACAAGCTGAGTATCTTCGCGACCAGGTTGGCAACATCTTTATGGGTATCATATCAGGTGTTACAGAATGGGGCATGTATGTAGAGATCATCGAAAACAAGTGCGAAGGCATGATCCGCCTGCGCGATATTTCAGACGATTTTTATACTTTGGACGAGAAAAACTACGCCATCATTGGCCAGCGTAAAAAGAAGATCTATCAATTGGGCGATGAAGTCAAGATCAAAGTAAAACAAGTTGATCTGACCAAGAAGCAGATAGATTTTATATTGGTACAGGATTGATAAATTAACCTTGATTTACTTGATTTCAGGATTACCCGGTATGATTGGCAAATTCATATCAGGAAATCAAAGAATCAGGAAAATCAAGGTTCCACTTAAAAAATGAAACAACTTACAGAGTTACAGTTACTGATAAATGATGCAGTTGGCAAACTAAGCTACCCGGCTTATCCTGCCGATTTGTATGAACCGATAAGCTATATTTTATCTATTGGCGGCAAACGCATGCGCCCGGCCCTGCTCCTGCTGGCTTGTGACCTTTTTGGCGGCGACGTTGAAAAGGCTATTGAACCGGCATTGGCTATTGAGGTATTCCACAATTTCACGCTGATGCATGATGATATTATGGACAAAGCCCCTTTGCGCCGTGGCAAGGCAACCGTTCATGAAAAATGGAATGCCAATGTGGCTATCCTCTCGGGCGACGCCATGATGGTAGAGGCCAACCGAATGATGATGAAGGTTGACGACGCCATTTTACGTAAGGTGCTTGACGTTTTTAACGATACTGCCACCGGCGTTTGTGAAGGCCAGCAGATTGATATGAGCTTTGAACAACGTAACGACGTAAGTATTGAAGAGTACATCAACATGATCCGCCTTAAAACGGCGGTATTATTGGGAGGCACGTTAAAAATTGGTTCCATTGTTGGCGGGGCTGCTTCAACCGACGCAGACCTGATTGATGCGTTTGGTGTAAACCTGGGTATCGCGTTCCAGCTGCAGGACGATATATTAGATGTTTATGGCGATCCGGAAAAGTTTGGTAAACAGGTTGGCGGGGATATCATCTCCAATAAAAAAACCTTTTTGCTGATCCGTGCGCTTGAACTGGCTAAAGGAGCTCAGGCACAAACGTTAAACCATTGGCTAAATGCCACCGAGTTTGATAATGCAGAAAAGGTTAAGGCCATAACAGAGATTTACAACCAGCTCGATATCAGGCAGCATGCAGAAGAAGCCATGCAGACCTATGCCGAAAAATCCTTTGCTGCCCTTGATGCCATTAATTTACCCGAAGACCATAAACAATACCTTCGCGATTTTGCGGATGGTTTGCTGGTGAGGGAGAATTGATTTATATTTAAGGATGAAGAAACTTTTACCCATCCTTACCATCCTGATCTGTTCAATAAACGCGAATGCTCAAAAACTTACACCGCCACACTTTCGTGGTGGCGATAATGCTTTTCATAATTTTTTGAGCAAAAACTTAAAATGGCCTAAGGACGTCAGCAGTGGTGAAGGTATTGTTACCATAAGTTTTTTTGTTGAAAACGACGGCCGTTTAACCGACCTGAAAGTGGTTAAAGGCATGACTGAGCCTTTTAATAAAGAGGCTTTAAGGGTTATCGCGTTATCGGAGAGATGGGTGCCGGCTATGCGTGATGGTCATTTTATCAAATCAAAATACTCGGTACCCATACAGTTTTTTACCATGCAGGCAGTACAAGTTTTAGATAGCACGAAAGCTAACTGAATCATGGCTGAAACCTCCAAGCAAACATACCATTGGCATAAATTTCACGAAGGAGCAAAATAAATGAAGAAATCGCTGCTAACCCTCTTTACTATTATTACACAGGCTGCAATTTTACAGGCCCAAACCCTAACATCAGGAGGAAAACTAAAACCGGAACAAGCCATAATGGATGTGCGGCATTATACCATTTCGCTTGCTGTTAATCCTGTACAGAAAACCATTGATGGTTTTACTACCATTGATTTGATCATGGCAAAGCCTACTAAAGTTTTACTTTTTGATCTGTTAGATTCTTTGTCCATCACCAAGGTTTTGGTAAATGGTAAACAGGAATCTTTTGAATACAAAAACAACCTCATTACTATTAATACTGCTAAGGAACTACCTGCCGGTAAAGCAAGCGTAAAAGTAATTTATGGCGGCAAACCACACGTGGCAGTTCGCCCGCCCTGGGACGATGGTTTTATTTGGACGCGTGATTCAACCGGGCACCAGTGGATGGCCATTACGGCCGAAGGTACCGGTGGTAAATTGTATTTCCCTTGTAAAGATCATCCTTCGGATGAGCCCAATGAAGGCGTGGATATGTTCATCACCGTCCCTAAAGATCTGGTGGTTGCGGGCCCGGGTTTATTAAAGGGCGTAACCAAACAAAAAGAAACAGCAACATTTCACTGGCAAACCAAATACACTATCAACAATTATAGCATAGTGTTTAATGCCGGTGATTATACCGTAGTAACCCGTCCGTACACTACTGTCGATGGGCATAACGTACCAATTCAATTTTATGTATTAAAGGAACATGCTGCCAAGGCCGAACACCATCTTGATATTTTTGTAAAGACTATCAAAGAACAGGAGAAATACTTTGGCGAATATCCCTGGGCAAAAGAAAAGATAGGCATTGTTGAAACGCCTCACCTGGGTATGGAACACCAAACCATGAATGCCTATGGCGCTAAGTTCAGGTACACCAAAGTTGGCGGTGAAGATTATGATGGCCTGATGCATCACGAATTTGGTCACGAATGGTGGGGAAACAAAGTTACCGCTAAGGATTGGGCCGATTACTGGATCCACGAAGGCATCTGTACTTACGGCGATGCCCTTTATGTACGGGAATTTGAAGGAGAGAAAGCTTATATCAAATTCTTCCAAAATTCCGCTTTATCATTCGGCAATAAAATACCTCTTGTTATCGGGAAAGATATCGATGAGGAATCGGCTTATAACGGTGATATCTATGGCAAAGGCGCGTTCTTTATGCATACGCTGAGATATATTATGGGCGACAGTACCTTCTTCCCTACCCTTAAAGGTTTCGTTACCGATCCGCGATATACCTACAGTAATTTGGCCAGTACCGATGACGTGATCCAATATTTCAGCAAAGCCGCAGGCCAGGATCTAAAGCCGTTATTCGATCTGTATATTTATTCCATCAATAAACTGGAAGTACACGTAAAAGCCCAACGTGGCGATAAATACCAGGTTCAGCTATTAAATATCGACATGCCATTGCCTATTGATATTACTGCAGATGGTATTACTAAACGATATACGCTTGATAAAAAGGGCATCACAATAACCAGCAAAACCATGCCGGTCATTGACCCGGATACCTTTTATCTGAAGAAATTGATTATTGAATAGAATCAGGTCTGCTTCGTAAAGCAATATTATAAACAAAAACGTCATTGCTGGTACGAAGCAATCCCCGATAGCCAGAGCCACTCTGTATAGTTTGGGATTGCTTCGTACCCACCCATGACATGTTTCAAAATGGGTGTCATGCATCGACAAGCTCAGACCGATAGCCCTTTTTTCATTTCTTCTTCACAGGCCAACGGATTTAAATCACTCACAATGACTCTCTTTTAACTCTTTCAGGTCTTCTTGTTGAAAATAATCACCAAACAAAAAATCCCGATCAAAACCTGACCGGGATTTTTTATATCCTAATATCTGTTAACTGATTACTCAGCTACTTCTTCAGCGGCATCAGCAGCTTCTTCTTTTTTAGCTTTTGGTGCAGCAGCTTTCTTTGCTTTTGGAGCTTCTTCAGCAGCAGGAGCTTCAACAGCTACGGCTTCTTTTTTAGCTTTTGGTGCAGGTGCAGCTACTTCTTCAACGTCAGCAGCTTCAAACGGAACTACTGAAACGTATGAACGGTTATCAGCTTTCTTTTTGAAAACTACGATACCTTCAGCCAGTGCAAATAAAGTATGATCTTTACCAAGACCTACGTTTAAACCTGGATTGTGTTTGGTACCACGCTGACGAACGATGATATTACCTGCAATTGCTGGTTGACCACCGAAAATTTTGATACCTAAGCGTTTGCTATGCGACTCACGACCGTTTCTTGAACTACCGGCCCCTTTCTTATGTGCCATTTTTTATTTCTTTTATGGAATTGCAGAACAACTCCGGTTCAACCTTTAATTATAATGTAATACCGGTGATCTCGATCTTGGTAAATTGCTGACGGTGACCGTTTTTCTTTTTGTAACCTTTTCTTCTTTTCTTTTTGAAGACAATCACTTTATCACCTTTTAAATGTGACACGATCTTAGCCGATACTTTAGCACCTTTCAAATCAGAACCTAATTTGAATTTACCTTCGTTTTCTGCTAACAATACACTGTCAAATTCAATACTAGCGCCTTCATCGCCCTGTAACCTGTGTACAAAGATCTGCTGGTCTTTTGCAACTTTAAATTGCTGTCCTGCTATACTTACTATTGCGTACATGTTTGTTAAATATTGTTTTAAATTTCGAGGTGCAAATATAGGGATTGATTATTTAATAAACAACATCCCAATATTTTATTTTTTACCACGATTCTCTACATCAGTGAGTTTTTTCTGAATTTCAGCAACCAGTCGTTGATTGGCATCAATCAATTTAGGATTGCCAAAATAGTCTGTGTCAAAAATCACACGTTTGGTTTTCTCTTTGTATTTAAACTCAATGATATACCTAACCGCTTTGCCATCGGCAACTTTCGACGTATCTCCGATTTCTTTCGACGGAAAATCCCAAAAACCTAAATCGGCAGCTTTACGGTGCAGGTATAACAGATCATCTTTAGTCAAGTGCAAATGTTCTTTCACCAGCGAATCGCGCCTGTCGAGGTACTGAAACATGCCGGTATGCGAATCATATTTATTTACCAGGCTATCCTTATGGCCATATTGAAAACTGATCGATTGAAAATCAACGAAACGGTATGGCGCATTCTTGATCATCATACCATAATAATACACGCAGTATAGTATAAACGGCACTACTACGGTCATGATTAAAAACACTTTTTTTAAACGGGGAGACATATTTAATTGTTGAGTTGTTTAATTACTGAATTATTGATTTTTCCGAATCGTCATTGCGAGGCACGAGGCAATCGCGAACTATACAAAGCGGCTCTGCTTATTAGAAATTATGAAGAGCTATGTTCAATTTATAATTCTTAATAATCTCCATTAGGTCGGTTAATTATATTCGTTCTCTATGATGACTTAGTTATAAGTTATTGATTATTATTTTTTATTAGTAACGTGGGCGTTGCCTGCGGCTCGGGCTTTTCGTTACAAGTCCTCGCTTTTCCTACCCATAATCCTTACTCCGCGCTGTGGGCTTTTCACTGCAATCCCTAACGCGGCCTCTGCACACCATCTCTAAAATATATTTTACATGTCATTGCTGCCTTGTCCATCGTTTCACTGATGGTTCTTCGCAATACGTCATGTTTTATTCTCTTATTATTGGGGTACCTACCTCTTCTCCTTCCCATTTGCTTACCACCGCTGTAGCCATAGCGTTACCAAGCACATTTGTAGCAGAACGTCCCATATCTAACAATGGATCAATACCTATCAACAAAAACAAACCAGCTTCCGGAATATTGAACATAGCCAGCGTACCGGCAATTACAACCAGCGAAGCCCTTGGCACGCCTGCCACGCCTTTACTGGTAAGCATCAATACCAGCAACATGGATAATTGATGCCCGAATGAAAGGTGAATATCATAGGATTGCGCCAGAAACAACGACGCAAAAGTCATGTACATCATAGAGCCATCCAAATTAAATGAATACCCGAGTGGCAATACAAAGCTCACTATTTTATTACTGCAACCAAACTTCTCCAGCTCTTCCAACACTTTTGGATAGGCTGCCTCGCTTGTTGAAGTACTAAAAGCTATTAGCATGGCATCCTTAATACTGTTCAACAGCCTGAATACCGGCTTCCTTAATACAATGTATCCCGCCAATATAATCACCGACCACAATACGATCAGCGAAAAATAAAACTCGCTGATAAAAATACCATAAGTTGAAAGTACACCTATCCCTTGTTTGGCAACAACCGCGGTTATTGCACCAAACACCGCTAAAGGGGCCATTTTCATCACATAACCGGTAATCTTCATGATCACATGGGCAAAGGCGTCCATAGCTTTGATCACTATTTTGCCCTGCTCGCCTATTGCTGCAGTAGCGACGCCAAAAAACAAAGAGAACACCACAATCTGCAGGATCTCGTTATTTGCCATAGCCTCAATAAAACTCTTAGGAAAAACGTGACCAACAAATTCGGTTAATGATAAGGCCGTCTTTTTGATACCTGTACTCAAATGACTATCAGGAAGCGGAAGGTGCATGGTTTTACCTGGTTCAAACAAGTTAACCAATAGCATCCCTAATAATAAGGATACCAGCGTTGCGCTGATGAACCAGAGCATTGTTTTACCCCCTATCCGGCCAACAGCCTTAATATCCCCTACCTTGGCAACGCCCACCACCAATGTGGTGAACACCAATGGTGCTACAATCATTTTTATCAGGTTAAGGAAAATCTTGCTCAGTATATTATAAAGCTCAAGCTTATCTTCCCGGGCGTCGGTTGCCTGGCTTTGAAGTTTTACCTGGGCTATTCGTTGTAGTTTAAGATCTTTATAGGCTGATACCGTAGTATCGGATAATGCTTCTATATTTTTGTCGATACTTTTAATAGTTGCACCGGCGGTACTAAGCTGTTTATTCAGATCGGCAAAAACGTAGGTGTTATAAATATAACCGGCTACCACACCCAAAATCAGTGCGATAAAAATGAAGAGCGTCAGTCTGCTTTTTTTCATTTAATTTAATAAGCCTGCAAAACTACAAAATTTACGGTCGGTTTAAACAGGCTTCGGAATATTCTATTTTACACTAACTCACATTAGGCAAATAAAACATCTTACCACGTTTTAGCATTATCATACTTTATAAAAACAATTAGTATTTTGCCCGCTTATTTACAACATGACTACTACTGCCTACGGACTACAGCATATAAAAAAGGAAATTCAGCACCTGCCCAACGAGCAGATGGCCGAATTAATGCTCCGTTTAGCGCGCTATAAAAAGGAAAACAAAGAACTTCTCGCCTACCTGCTCTTTGAAGCTCATGATGAAGCCGCCTTTATCGAAAAGGTAAAAGCCGAAGCCGGGTTTATGTTCAGCCAGCTATCGTCATTAAGTTATAACGCCGCAAAAGGCATGCGTAAAATATTAAGGCTGCTAAGTAAGTACACCAAGTTCATGGCTTCAAAAGGTGCCGAAATTGAATTATTGATCAATTTTTGCGAGAATTACGTGGAGTATGCCGACAGGCGCACATCATACAAACCTTTAAGATTGATACTGATACGTCAGGTAGAAAAAATCCGTGGATTGATTGTTAAACTACATGAGGACCTTCAGTTTGATTACCAGGACAGTTACAACAATTTAATAAGTGATGCTGAAACTAAGCTGGGCTGGTTTAAAAAGAATGATCATTTGTTGTAACATACAAAGCTTAACATCGTCTAAATATAAAATTAACTGAAGTGGCCAACAAAGAAGCAGCATTCAAGCAGATATATGAAGCTAATTCTAAAAAGATATTCCATCTGTGCTATGGTTATACCGGCGATGACGATGCCGCCAACGACCTGCTACAGGAAACCTTTTTAAAGGTTTGGCAAAATTTAGACAAATTCCGTAACCAGGCCATGATATCAACCTGGATTTACCGGATTGCTGTAAATACCTGTTTAACCTATTTGCGCTCGGAAAAACGCCAGGCCAAAGACGAACTTACTCCACAATTAGCAGAAACAAAACGCGAAGAACTATCGGATAAAAACGAACAGGTTGCTTTACTATATAAGTGTATTTCAAAACTGGAAGAATCAGAAAGGATTATTATAACTATGGTGCTTGATGAGGTGCCATACCCCGAAATTGCCGAAATTTCGGGTATATCAGAAGGGAACTTGAGGGTGAAAATTTATCGTATTAAACAAAAATTAACGGAGTTATATAACCAGTATGAAAGACTTTGATCATTTGATGTCGGTTTGGCAGGGACAGCCAAAACCAGATCAGCTTTCGGTGGATGAGGTGCTGAAGCAGGTAAAGAAGGGGATTCGCAGCATAACTACTAAGTTGTACTGGACTATAGTGGCCATGGTGGCCATCGCGGCATTCGCGTTTATTGTTACATTTTTCCTGGCATTTAAATCAACCGTAACCACTGTAGGTATATTAATAGTATTGGTTACAATGCTCATGTACCTCTCTCTCATTTTACGTCATTACCATATCCTGAGCAAACAGGACGCAACATTAAACCCAACCGAATATTTACACAGCCTTAAAGAATACCAAAAAAGCCGTTCGAAGGTAATAGGTTGGTTTTACTATATCTATATACTCATGATAAGTGCAGGATTGGCCATGTACTTTGTTGAAGTACTTGAACACTCATCTTTAGCTTTCAAAATAGTGACTTACAGTTCGATTGCTGTGTGGTTTTTGTTTACTACCTTTTATCTTAAACCGCGTATGTTTAAAAACGAGGAAGAGAAACTAAACCTGATGATTGACAGACTGGTACGTCTACAGGAGCAGTTTGATTAATGAAGATTTAAAGGCCTCCGACTTAGAACTTTCGACTTAGGGATTTTGACTTAAAAAAGATTATCTGTTTTGGTTAATCAGCGCATGCAACACCTGATCTTTTAACTGCCTGCTGATTGGAACTTCAAATTCGCCAATATTCAGCATGTTCCCTTCTATAGAGGTAATTTTATTACTGGCGATTATGTACGACTTATGCGTTTGCATAAATTTACGGGCCGGCAGTTTATCGGCGAAAGCCCGCAAGGTACTATGAGTTATTATTTTGCGGGCAGATGTATAGATCTCAACATAATTCTCCATTCCTTTGATAAATAACACATCGTCGAAAACGATCTTTTCAAGCTTGCCATTGCTTTTAACAAAAATGTAATCGACCGAACCCGCGTTACTTCTCAAATCAAAATAGTCTTTGGCTTTAAAGGCAGCTTTCATAAAGCGCTCAAACGGGATGGGTTTAAGCAGATAGTCAAGCACATCCAGATCAAAGCCGTCGGTAGCGTATTCTTTAAAGGCGGTAGTAAAAATTACTTTTGGAGGGTTAGGCATCGAACGTATAAACTCAACGCCTGTTAAATGCGGCATCTGGATATCAAGGAACAGCAGATCAACAGATTGTTGAGCAAGCAAAGCGCCCAATTCCATCGCGTCTTCACATTGAGCTTTCAGATCAAAAAATCCGGCTTTTGTAACGTAGCCCTCCAGCCCTTTACGGGCAAAGGGCTCATCGTCGGTAATAATGCAGCTAATTAATGCCATAATTTATATATTCAATTCAAGTACTGCGGTATAATGATCATTCTCACGACCTGTGTTGAGCTGATGTTTGCCCGGATAAAGTAGTTGCAACCTCCGGCTCAGGTTTTCTAAACCAATGCCGCTGTAATTATCCGGCGCTTTCATATTTGCCGGTGTATCGTTATAAACTTTAAATACAAACTTACCATCGATAATGCTTCCATCAATGGTTATTTTGTACGCTCCGCCAATGTATTTAAAGGCGTTTTCAACCAGCGGTAATAAAAGCAACGGGTAAATTAATTGATCGTTTAAGCGTTCATCAAAATGTACATTCAACTGCATTCTGCTGCTCGCTCGTATCTGTTGCAACCTGATATAATTTTCAAGGTACTCCAGTTCCTGTTTTACAGTTACTTGTTGTTGCTGATCATAAAGCTGATAGCGCAACAAACTTGACAGTAGCTCAGTGCTTTTCTTTGCGCCGGGCACATCTTCATCCATCTGAAAATAGATGGTATTTAAGGCGTTAAACAAAAAATGCGGATGGTATTGCGCCTTTAAAAATTTCAGTTCGGTTTCCAGCTGATCATTGGTTAATTTTTCCAGTTGCATTTTATTATTTACATAGGCTTTAAGCCAGGTGCTGCTACGTGCAACGCCGTAATAAATAATAGCGTACAAAGTGGGGATCATGTTAATATCGGCCACATCTGCCCAGGGCATTAGTTCATCAATACCCTGGGTTACGTGCAGGGCCATATCCATCGGAACAAATACTACGTTTACCAATATTAGGTTTACACCTACCAAGATGATCAGTTCCCGTACAACGTCCCGGTAAGATAATGGCGCGCCCCTATGACTGTCATAGTACCTAAAAAGCCAC
This sequence comes from Mucilaginibacter kameinonensis, assembly GCF_003675385.1. Classification (GTDB taxonomy): domain Bacteria; phylum Bacteroidota; class Bacteroidia; order Sphingobacteriales; family Sphingobacteriaceae; genus Mucilaginibacter; species Mucilaginibacter kameinonensis. Next base: position 433,479 of record NZ_RCWZ01000003.1, read on the forward strand.
TCAAAAAGATAGATTGCCAGATAGCCCACCAATATCGAACAGGCCATTTCAATGCCATTGACATAGAAATCCCTTTTCCAAAAATGCTGGCCAAGGTCTGTATCATGTAACAGCCTGATGGTAAAATATACCAATAAGCCATACAATTCCGGAAAAATGTATTTCCTGAAAAATTTCATATCAGCAAATTACAAATTTCAAACAGAAAGGACAGGTTGTGGCTTAAGTTCAGTTACCATATTACGGGACAACGCTTCCGGTTTATCTTTTGGCTTCATGCCAAACAAAAAGCGGGCTAAATTATAAGGCCTTATCAGTAAATGATAAATAAGCACAGTTACAAAAAAAGTAATACCCACTGTATAAATGTATTTAGACAGAATGCTTTCGTTTTGAACTTGTACAATATAATAAGCCACTAAAACGATAACGGTTTGGTGCAATATGTAAAATGGATATACAGCCTGGTTTAAATAACCGAGCACTTTATGGCTGCGGTTAAAATAATGTTTACCATAGCCAACCAAAGCAAGTACCCATCCCCAGGCAATAATTGGCCTTAAAGCGGTAAAGGCGTAGGAAAAAGCAATATTTTGAAAAGGCCAGTGAGCATGTAATGGCTCAACGCCGTTCCAGCGCATAACTTCCCAGACCATAAGACTTAAAAAGCCGATAGTTAAGGCAAAACGACGGTTGCGTTCAAGGCTATCCATCAGTTTAGGTTGCAGGATACAAATAAAACCCGCCAGCAGAAAAAACAACCAGTAAACAAAATAACTGCCATCATGGATCAGGTCATTGGTTTCGGGTAGGTTCCAACTGGTAAAAGTAAACCAGAGGATTCCGGGAAGCATCAATAAATAAACCCATTTTCCGGTAGCCAAAACAGCCAGTTTTTGTTTAAAGCCATCACTTTTTGGCGAGATCATCCAGGTGAATAGTGGCGCGAATATCAGATCGTAAATAAAAAGGTAGGCAATAAACCAAAGGTGGTGCCAGCTGAAATTCCCTTTGGGATAAGGCTGAAAGCTAAATGTACTTGGATAAAAATCCAGGAATGATCCTTTGTAGCCATTGGCTAAGCGTTCCATATAGATCTGCGGCGGAACAATGATGAACATGCCCACCAAAAGCGGAATAAAAAGCCGGCGGAAGCGCAAGCCGATAAAACTGAGTGTAGAGCGCCGCTGCATCATGTAGTAACTCACGGTACCTGAAATAAAAAAGAGCAGCGGCATGCGAAAAAGGTGCAAAAAATGATTTGACTCCATCATTAGATTACTGGTTTCGTGGTTTTTAATATGCCATCCATCCTCAGCAACAAAAGGCATTGCCGAGTGAAAAAATAACACCCCCAATATTGACAGAATCCTCAACCAATCGAGGTAAGTTTGACGTTGTGTGGTTTCCATAATTTCTTCTTTTTTATCAAAAGAAGCCACTCCCTTCCACCCCATAAAATTACTTTGACCAACGGTAAAAAACCTTTGACCATTGGTTGAAAACAATAGCCGCATTGTGTCACTTAAAAGAACATTTCCCATGGCGGCCAGAGGCCGATTGATAGTTGCCACTCGGCTGGAGCCGAGCGGCGGCGGTGGGAAGTCTCCCCTTTCGGGGGAGATTTAGAGGGGGTACTCAGCCCCTCATAAACGGATTAAAATTCCTTGTGCCTATCTCCATCCCTGCAGCGCGGCAGATGGTTTTATCCCCGAATTTAAAATTGATCTGATCCATGGCCTGGTAAAGTTTAATGCGTTCCTCATTATCTTCAAACAGATTGATTTGATAGCTTCCTGTGCAGAGATCGCTTAAACGCACACCTATCAACCTGATTGGCCGATGCTGGTCCCAGGCCATTTTCAGCAAATTCTTAACGCCGGGAATCAGTATATGCTCTGCTGCAGTAAGCGCTATTTTTTGTTGCTGGGTATGTGTTTCAAAATTGCCATAACGTAGTTTGATAGCCAGGCATGATGAAAGCTTATTTTCCCGCCGCAATTTGGACGACAACTCTTCGGTCATGGATACCAACGTAGTTTCAAGCGTACGGGGATCAGATACATTGGTATGAAAAGTATGTTCTGTGCTAATGGATTTCCTATCGGAATGAGATACGATTTCGCTATGATCTATACCATTGGCTTTTTCCCAAAGCGAATGACCGTACTTGCCGAAAATTGTTTCCAGAAAACGGATATTGGTACGCTGCAGATCACCAATTTTTTCAACGCCGTACTGATATAACCTATTCCGGGTACTCTCGCCCAAACCAGGTATTTTTCCAATATTAAGCGGAGCCAGAAACTTTATTTCATCGCCATGTTTTACAAACATCTGTCCGTTGGGTTTGGCCTGGTTGGTAGCCATTTTAGCAATGGTTTTACCCGATGCCATACCGAAAGATATTGGCAACCCGGTTTCTTTAATGATCTTCTGCCTCAACTTAGTAGCTTCATGGTAGCAGTCAAAAAAGCGATCCATGCCGGTATAATCGATATAAAACTCATCAACCGATGTTTTTTGATATAAAGGAACGGTATCATGAATGATCTGTGTAACCTCGCGTGAAGCTTCTCCATAGCGCCCGTGCGAACCCCTAATGAGGATGGCATGCGGACACAGCTTAAGCGCCTGCTTAGTTGGCATAGCCGAATGCACACCAAAAGCCCTGGCCTCGTAACTGCATGAAGCCACCACTCCCCTCTCGGGCGAACCACCTATGATAACTGGCTTACCGATCAGTTCGGGATGAAACTTCCGCTCCACCGAAACGAAGAATGAGTCAAGATCGATATGAACGATATAACGTTTAGCTTCCACACAACAAAAATGAAAATAAATTTGATATTTTGCTAATTTTTTTAGCAATTTTGAATTAAGGAAATTATTAGCCAGATGAGTATATATGAAGACTACCTGATGTTATTGTCGCCGCCCGAAACGGTGAAACATGAGATTGCACGCTACAAAAAAGCATCAGCAAGACTTATCGGCAATTATAAAAGTATGGATTCGCCGGCTCATATATCTATCCAGCATTTGGAAAGGCAAAAGCCTTTTATGGCCGATAAAAACCTTGAGCTAATGGAGCAGGCATTGAATATTTTGCCACCCGTATTGTTGCACCTTGATGGATTTTATCACTTCTCCCATCTGCACAACCGCATGACTATTTATGCCAGTATCCGCGCCACCCCTGCTACTGATAAATGGTTTAACACCTTAAAAAAGAAGCTGCGCATCAAAAAGAATCTTATCCCGCACATAACGGTAGTGCGCGACATCCCTGAAAAAGATTTTGATGCACTTTGGCCCCATTTCAGGCATAAAAAGCTGCTTGAACCATTTTGGGTAAAAGAGCTTACCATATTGAAACGCGATACGCTTGACGCTTTTGCCAAATGGGATAAGTTTAAAGTTTTTGAGTTTAAAAACATGGCCGGCCCGGGTTATACCCGCGATGAACTGGAACTACTTAAAGCCGGCGATCCCGATCAAATCAATTTATTCAATTAAAATTTAATAATCATGGACTACGCATTTTATCATTTTATCCTTCCGATACCAGATCATGTCGATTTCATGATCCGTAAATTAAAAAGCGAATCAAAACGCCTAATTGGCAACTACCCAAGCATGCATGCCAGGGCGCATATCACCATAAATAATTATCCACGCAAACCGCTGGATGTGGACGTTCAGGGTTTCTCTTTCCTGGGCCGGAAACTTAGCTTGCTGCCATCAATTGTTTTTGAGATAGACGGGTTTGATTGTTTCAATGAAGGTAACAATTACAATAAAACCATTTTTGCAAAGCTCAAACTATCAGAACAAAACCAATATTGGCTTAAATTACTCAAGGATATAGTTGGTGAAAGCAGTACTATTCCCCATATCACAGTAGCAAGAGCTATAACGCCGGAACAATTTGAAAGGCTTTGGCCCTATTTTCAAAAGAGAGAAATGAAGGTAAAATTTGTTGTTGACCGGCTTACTATTTTGAAAAATTTACTGTTGGATATCGATCAACACGCCAAAACTTACCGAGAATTTGAGTTTCGGGGTGGCGAAAATGAGCTAACAAGGCTTGATAAGCTTGCTTCAACAAGGCAATTTAAAAATTATCCCTCTATAAATCAACAGATAAGCCTTTTTTAACATTTTCTTAATCATAAATGCTACCTTTTTCTATATTTGCGCCGGGGTAAGTCTTTTACGGCCAGCTCCTCTTGAACTCCCCCAGGGTGGGAACACAGCAAGGGTAGAGAGTTGAGCGGCGCGATAAAAGTAGCTTACCCTTTTTTATTTTCTTATTTTTGCCGCACCGGCAAAATGCCCGAACCTACACCGGTTCATGATTTCTTTAATTTCTTAATTGTACATAAATGCTCGATATACTCATTATTGGCGGCGGTCCTATTGGTTTGGCTTGCGGACTTGCGGCACAAAAAGCCGGTTTAAGTTTTGTTATCGTTGAAAAAGGCACGCTGGTAAACTCGCTGTACAACTATCCTTCAACCATGACCTTTTTTTCTACCTCAGAGAAACTGGAGATTGGCGGAGTACCATTTGTTACCACCCATACCAAACCAAACCGCGCCGATGCGCTTGAATATTACCGCCGCGTAGCACTATCAAACAACCTGCCTATTCATCTTTTTGAGGAAGTTACCGGGGTAAAACCTGAAAATGGCCATTATGTGATCACCACAAAAAAGGATACTTATCGTGCTAAAAAAGTGATCTTGTCAACCGGGTTTTATGATATAGCAGTTAACCTTGATATTCCGGGCGAAGATCTGCCCAAAGTAAAACACTACTACCAGGACCCACATTATTACACACTGCAAAAAGTGGTGGTTGTAGGATCAAGCAATTCGGCTATTGATGTGGCCCTTGAAACTTACCGTAAAGGGGCTGATGTTACGCTGGTAATCCGCGACAGCGAAGTAAGCCAAAGGGTTAAATATTGGGTAAGGCCTGATATTATTAACCGTATTAAAGAAGGCAGCATCAAAGTTTATTTCAATTCTAATTTGGAAGCCGTTCGTGAAACTGAGGTAGATATCAAAACTCCCGATGGACTTATTACTATACCCAATGATTTTGTAATGGCGATGACGGGCTATAAACCTAATTTTGAGTTTTTGAAAAAGCTTGGCATCATCCTTTCCGAAGATAAATTTATCCCTCAGTACAACCCCGAAACCATGGAAACAAATATGCCCGGTTTATACCTTGCCGGGGTGGTTTGCGGCGGTCTGGATACCCACCTTTGGTTCATTGAAAATTCACGCATCCACGCGGATATGATTATCGCGGATATTATGGCTGGGAGGTGAATGGTTGATTAAGTTGATTGAGTGAATAGTTATTGCTGTAAATCTGCAAGTTATCACAATAAACCAACCACTCACTCAATCAACCGAATCAACCATTTAACCAACATCAAATAATCGCATTTTTTTCTTGTATAAATAAAATTTTATAGTCTATTTTGCAGCGAAATTAAAAACACAGTAATTCAATAAAAAAATGAATATACCAAGCTTAAATAAGCCCGCTACAAGAGCAAGTTTTGCTCCGGTTGCTGCTGCCTTGGGTTCAACTGTTTTTTTAAACTGCCCTCTCCGACGAAGGACCTACATGCCGCGGGCTTGAATTAATTTCTCCTCTGCCCACACAAAAAGAGTTTTTTAAACTTCTTTTTAAGAAAACCATCTAATTATTTAAGGCTTTAAAAGGCCGATTAATTTCACGGTAATTATCTATTTAAATGACAATACAAGATTTTGATATTCAGGTTGCTACAGCACAGCATGTAGACTATGCCACCATGATATGCGATGAAATGGCCGAATCGGCTAAAGCTCGCGGAACCGGTATAGCTACACGCTCGCCCGAATATGTTGCTAATAAAATGCTGGAAGGCAAAGCTGTTATAGCCCTTCATAAAGATGGCACCTGGGCAGGTTTCTGCTATATTGAAACCTGGAGCCATGGCGACTTTGTTGCCAACTCGGGCCTTATAGTTAATCCACAGTTTCGTAAAGCGGGATTGGCTAAAGCTATTAAACACCGCATTTTTCAGTTATCGCGCACCAAATACCCTGATGCCAAAATATTCGGCTTAACAACCGGATTAGCGGTAATGAAGATCAACTCGGAGCTTGGCTACGAACCGGTAACCTACTCTGAACTTACCCAGGACGAAAACTTTTGGGCAGGCTGCAAAAGCTGCGTAAACTTTGACATTTTAACCAGCAAAGGCCGCAAAAACTGCATGTGTACCGCGATGCTTTTTGATCCAGCCGAAAAACAAAAAGAGTACGAAGAAAAGATGCAGCGGATCACGCATAAGGCAACATTGCTTGAGCGCATTGAGAACGCCATTAAAAAACGTATAAAACACGATGTTTAGGATTTAGGCAAAAGGTTAAAGGCGAAAGGTTAAAGGTAGCTGCATCATAATGAGAGATTATAAAAAACTTGATGTTTGGAAAAAGGCACACTTGCTCACAAAGCAAGTGTATGCTGAAATATTGCCCATAATGCCTCGTGAAGAACAATTTGCCTTAACCAATCAACTACGTAGATCCACTTATTCTATCCCTTTAAATATAGTTGAGGGATGCGGTAAAAATACCGATAAAGATTTCACTCATTACCTGGATAATGCGTTGGGGTCTGCACACGAAGTAGAATATACTGTTTATCTGATTTATGATCTGGGATTTATTCCAACTGAAATTTACGACAAAACAAACACCTCGATTAACGAAGTGAAAGCGATGTTAATTGGGTTTATTAAATTTTTGAGAAGCGATAATTAATATAAAACGTACAAGGCGAAACCTTTTACCTTTAACCTTTCGCCTTTAACCTTAAAAAATGAAAAAAGTAGTATTAGCTTATAGCGGAGGTTTAGATACCTCATTTTGCTGTATTTATTTAACACAGGATCTTGGTTATGAGGTTCATTCCGTTATTGTAAATACCGGCGGTTTTAGCGAGGAAGAGTTAAAAGGCGTTGAAGAACGTGCTTATAAAATGGGTGTTACTTCGCACCATGTGGTTGATGAAACCGAGAACTTTTACAATACCTGCGTACGCTTTTTAATTTACGGTAACGTATTAAAAAACAACACCTACCCGCTATCTGTAAGTGCCGAGCGCGTAAGCCAGGCTACTGCTATTGCTAACTACGCTAAAGAAATTGGTGCTGAGTCTGTAGCTCACGGTAGCACCGGTGCAGGTAATGACCAGGTGCGTTTTGATATGATCTTCAATATCCTTGTACCTGATATCAAGATCATCACCCCTATCCGTGATTTGAAACTGAGCCGTGAAGCAGAGATCGAATACCTGAAAAAACACGGTGTTGATATGAACTTTGAGAAAGCTAAATATTCTATCAACAAAGGTATCTGGGGTACATCTGTAGGCGGTAAAGAAACACTTACCTCAAACCTGGGCCTACCTGAAGAAGCCTGGCCTACTCAGGTTACCGAATCAGAAGTTAAAGATCTTGAGCTTGTCTTTGAAAAAGGTGAACTGGTTGCCATCAACGGCGAACAATACGATCACCCAACTAAAGCTATCCAGGCCTTGCAGGCTATCGCTCAGCCTTATGGCGTTGGCAGGGATATCCATGTTGGTGATACTATTATCGGTATTAAAGGTCGCGTTGGCTTTGAAGCCGCAGCTCCAATGATCATCATTAAAGCTCACCATACTTTAGAGAAACACGTATTGACCAAATGGCAGCTTACATGGAAAGATCAGTTATCATCTTTCTATGGCAACTGGCTGCATGAAGGTCAGTTCCATGACCCTATCATGCGCAACATGGAAGCTTTTTTAACTGATACACAGAAAAATGTTACCGGTAAAGTATTTGTTCAGTTGCACCCATATCGCTTCCAGGTAATTGGTATCGAATCACCTTATGATTTGATGTCGAACAAATTTGGCAGCTACGGCGAAATGAACAATGCATGGAGTGGCGAAGACGTTAAAGGTTTCTCAAAAATATTTGGCAACCAGGTAATGATCTACCACAAGGTTAACGGCCAAAATGATTAATACAGCGTTTTCAAAAAGTGAATGCCTAAAGCATTATAACTGGGGCGACGATTGTCATGGATGGACCTTCATTGATACAGAAGCGTTATCCGTTAAGCAGGAGTTAATGCCACCAGACACTGCCGAACAATTGCATTATCACGAGAAAGCTACACAGGTATTTTTCATTTTAAAAGGACGTGCTACATTTTCGATAGACGGCGAGGTTACAGTATTGAAGCCAGAACAGGGCATCGAGATCCATCCCGGTCAAAAGCATTTTATCGGCAATAACGACCGGAGCGATCTTGAGTTTATTTTATATTCATATCCATCTACAAACAATGACAGAATTGAAATCAAATAAGGTGCGTGCAGGCATAGTTGGCGGAGCGGGATACACCGGGGGCGAAATGCTTCGGATCCTGATAAACCATCCTAACGTGGAGATAGCTTTTGTTCACAGTAACAGCAACGCTGGTAACTATGTTTACGAAGTACATACCGACCTGTTTGGCGATACCGATCTGAAATTTGCCGCCGAACTTTCTACCGATGTTGACGTACTTTTCCTTTGTGTTGGCCATGGCGATGCCAAAAAGTTTCTGGAAGCAAACGCTATCCCCAATACGGTTAAGATCATTGACCTGAGCCAGGATTTCAGGCTCAATCAAAACTCAACTTTAAATGGCAAAAACTTTGTTTATGGCTTACCTGAATTAAACCGTGAGGCCATTAAAACGGCTGCTAATATTGCTAACCCGGGATGCTTTGCTACCTGTTTGCAATTGGGACTGCTCCCTTTAGCTTCAAAAGGCTTGTTAAATAATGAAGTGCACGTTACCGCTACAACAGGTTCCACCGGTGCGGGGCAAAGCTTATCGCCCACCTCACACTTTACCTGGCGTAACGATAACCTCTCTGTTTACAAAGCATTCAGTCACCAGCATTTGAATGAGATTGGTCAGTCGTTAAGGCAGTTACAAGCCGGCTTTGATAAGGCTATCAACTTCATACCTTACCGTGGCGATTTTACCCGCGGCATTATTGCTTCAATTTATACCGAAAGCGATTTAAGCGAAGAAGAGGCTTTAGCACTTTACCAAAGTTATTACGAGGGTCATCCGTTTACGCATGTAACTAACCGCAATATCGATCTAAAGCAGATTGTAAACACCAACAAATGCTTTATCCAGGTAAAAAAACACGATAACAAAATATTCATTATCAGCATAATGGATAACTTACTTAAAGGCGCATCAGGCCAGGCAGTACAGAACATGAACTTATTGTTCGGACTGAACGAGCGCGCAGGCTTACGACTTAAGGCGATCGGCTTTTAACGGAGCTGCTCGCCGAATTCTGAAAGTTCTGTTATTAATTAAGTACTAATTTTTATCCCATTTAAGCAATGAATCTATTTGACGTATATCCTATAAATCCCATCAACATAGTAAGAGGCCAAGGAAGTTTAGTGTACGATAATCACGATACTGAATATCTTGACATGTACGGTGGTCATGCTGTAATCTCAATTGGTCACACGCACCCTCATTATGTAAAAAGATTAGAAGATCAATTACATAAGCTTGGCTTTTATTCTAACTCTATTGAGATTCCGATTCAGAAAGAATTAGCCGAAAAGTTAGGTAAGGTTTCAGGCAAGGAAGATTACCAGTTATTCCTGTGTAATTCTGGCGCTGAAGCAAATGAGAATGCTTTAAAACTGGCTTCCTTTTACAACGGTAAAAAGAAAGTTATCGCTTTCAGCAAATCATTTCATGGCCGTACTTCGTTAGCTGTTGCTGTAACTGATAACCCTAAGATCGTTGCCCCTATCAACGAAACTGACAATGTGATCTTTTTGCCATGGGCAGATGAAGCAGCTTTAGAAGAAGCCTTTAAAAACAACGAAATTTCTTCGGTAATTATTGAAGGTATTCAGGGCGTAGGCGGCATCCAGGTTGCCCCTGAAAGCTTCCTGCAAAAGATCCGTTCATTGTGCGACCAGTACAATGCCGTATTTATTGCCGATTCGGTTCAATGCGGTTACGGTCGTACCGGTAAATTTTTCTCGCATGATTTTGCTGGTGTTGATGCCGATATCTACAGTATGGCTAAAGGCATGGGTAATGGTTTCCCTGTTGGGGGCATTATTATCTCGCCAAAAATCCAGCCTGCTTACGGCATGTTAGGTACTACTTTTGGAGGCAATCACCTGGCTTGCGCCGCAGGTTTAGCTGTTCTTGAAACCATTGAACAAGATAACCTGTTTCAAAATGCGGCTGAAGTTGGTGGTTACTTGATAAAAGAGCTTAACAAGTTGGAGCAGGTTAAAGAAGTTCGTGGTCGCGGTTTGATGATCGGTATCGAATTACCTGAGGAATTAGCCCATGCCCGTAAAGAACTGTTAAACAAGCACCACATATTTACAGGCGAAGCCAAACCCAACGTGATCAGGCTGTTACCTGCGTTAAACTTAACCAAGGCCCATGCTGATAGGTTCCTGGAAGCTTTTGTAAATGTATTGAATCAATAATCCGCTATAATATTCAAACCAATGAAATTATTTTCTTCTGTTAATGACGTAACTGACGTTAACGCACTTGTAAAAGAGGCATTGGCGCTTAAGCAGGATCCATTTGCCCATCAGCAACTTGGTAAAAATAAAACGCTTGCCCTGGTATTTTTAAACCCGAGTCTGCGTACCCGTATGAGTACACAAAAAGCAGCCATGAACCTTGGTATGAACGTAATGGTGCTTAATATAGACAAGGAAGGTTGGGCATTGGAACTGCGCGACGGTGTAATTATGGATGGCACTACAGTTGAGCATATCCGTGAAGCCGCAGGTGTTATGGGTCAATATGCTGATATTATTGGTGTACGTTCGTTCCCCGGCTTAAGAAATCGTGAGGAAGATTACAGCGAGATGATTTTTAATAAGTTTGTGGAGTTTTGCAAAGTGCCGGTTGTGAGCCTGGAATCGGCAACCCGTCACCCGCTGCAAAGCCTGGCCGATTTAATTACCATTGAAGAGCTAAAGAAAACAGCACGTCCTAAAGTGGTATTAACCTGGGCACCGCATATTAAACCACTACCTCAAGCTGTTCCGAACTCGTTTTCGGAATGGATGTGCAAAGCTGATGTTGATTTTACCATTGTACAGCCTAAAGGCTATGAACTTTGTACTGATTTTACGCAAGGTGCAAACATCAGCTATAATCAGGACGAGGCTTTAGCCGGGGCAGATTTCATCTACGTAAAAAACTGGTCGGCTTATGAGCCTTATGGTAACATATTGGGCAAACATGAAGAATGGATGCTTACCAACAAAAAGCTGGAGCAAACCAACAATGCCAAAGTAATGCATTGTTTACCGGTACGCCGTAACCTGGAGCTTTCTGACGAAATATTAGACGGCCCAAGCTCAATTGTGGTACACGAAGCCGGCAATCGCGTCTGGGCGGCCCAAGCTGTGCTAAAACAGATGCTGGAAAGTTTGTAAATAAAGTACTTTTATATAAGCACGAGTCAGACTGCGTCAGTCTTGACTCGTGCTTCTTCCCTTCTTTAATCTTTTCTCCAGATGTACACTCCTAAACATTTTCAGTTAACAGATGAGCAGGAAGCCATCAACTTTATGCGGCGCTATAGTTTTGCTACTATCGTTACAGCCACCGATAATGTTCCGTTTGCAACCCATATTCCCTTTTTGGTAAGCAAACGCGATGACAAAATTGTACTGTCGTCTCATTTCGCTAAGGCCAATCCCCAGGCAAATGAAATTATTGGGAAAGATATTTTGGTGATATTTACCGAGCCTCATGCTTACATATCGCCCAAGCATTACGAAAAGGATACCAACGTACCTACCTGGAATTACATTGCGGTGCATGCCTATGGCAAAGCGACAATTTTGCCTGAAGGTGAACAAACTGCCAATCTGTTAGTCCAAATGATTAGCAACTATGAGGCCGATTACCTCATCCAATGGAATAACCTACCCGACGAGTACAAGCAACGGATGATGAAAGGTATTGTAGCTTTTGAAATCATAGTTGACGATCTTCAGGGTAAACAAAAGCTGAGTCAAAACCGTAGCGAAGTGGAGCGGGAGAATATCACCAAAGCATTAAGTAATAGTAGTGATACGGTTGAAGCAGAGATCGGTAAATACATGTCGCATATTAAGTAAGCGCTATCCTTCCACCTTTCTTGATGCCCGGTTAATCATAGCATTGAGCGTTAATCCCTGTACTATTACCGAGAATATCACAATAAAATAGCTTCCCGATAAAATCAGGTGCCGGTACGGTGTATTAGGCAGCGACAAAGCCAAAGCTATGGAAATACCCCCGCGCAATCCCGCCCAGGTCATGATATTGATATTACTATAGTTTACCTTAAGGGTTTGTTTTAAAAACGTGAGCGGTAACGCTATACTAAGCCAACGCGCTATTAGTACAGTAATAATAGAAATACTCCCCGTAACCCAATAATTATTTACAAAGGGCAGGTTAACCAGCTGCAGACCGATCATCACAAATAGAATGGTGTTCAGTATCTCATCAACCAATTTCCAGAATTTTTCAAGCGCCTCGTGCGATTTTTCTTTATTGTCCTGATTAATAGATTGCCCTCCTGCAAATAATCCAGCTACAACAACCGATAGCGGAAGTGAAAAACCAATTAATACAGCTAATACCGACAAGCCCATTACCAGTGCCAGCGAGATCAATACAATGGTCTGAAAATCTTTAACGGCGTGCATCAACCGGTGAGCAATGTAACCTAAGATAGCTCCGGCTACTACCCCTCCGATAATTTCCTTTACTATTAGTACTGTCACTTTGGCCAGCTCAATTTTCTCTTCGCCTACACGGGCTATTTCCAGTATGATCACAAACAGGATAAGGCCTATCCCATCGTTAAACAGGGATTCGCCCGAAATAATGGTTTCAAGGTTGGCAGGCAATTTCGAGTTACGGATAATTGCCGATACAGCTACCGGATCAGTTGGCGAGATCAAAGCGCCGAACAACAGGCAATAGATCAATGGCATGTGGATATGAAAAACCGGGGCTGCATAAAACAACAGGAACCCAAATACGGCTGTTGAAATAATTACGCCCAAGGTGCTCAGTACAAATACCGGTCGCATTTCTTTTTTCAGCTTCCGGCCATCCAGGTTAAATGAGCTTGAAAAAAGCAGAAAACCAAGCAGGATATTCAACACCGCTTTTGAAAAATTGATACTTTTAGCCAGCGCACCAAGATAATCGGCAATTGCCGAATCAACCTTATCGACAATAAGTATGGTTATAGATGTGATGGTTGCCAGCAGCACAATGCCAATTGTACCCGGCAGCTTAATAAAGCGCGCGTTCAGGTATGAGAAAACCGCGCTGACAATAACAAGTAAAGCAATTACAACAAACAGATCCATAAATACTTACAAGTAAGGATTTAAAAGAACTATTGTTTGTAACTATCTTGATTCAGGATCTGTCATCCGGGTTTCATTGTCAAAAAAGCGCACGATCAGTCTGTTATCGCTGTTTTTGGTGAAATAGTTAATGGCCCAGCTAAAAAATATGATCCCCTTATTGGTAAAGCCTGCAAGCGACATGATATGCACAAAGCCCCATACCAGCCAGGCAAAAAATCCCTGGAAATGAATTTTCCCTAAATCGGCTACAGCTTTATTCCGGCCGATAGTTGCCAATGAACCCTTATCACGGTATTTAAAGGGCTTCAGCGGCTGACGCTCAAACATGCGGTAAACGTTTTCGCCAAGATTTTGCCCCTGCTGAATAGCTACCGGCGCAACACCGGGATGCCCGTTTGGATATTCATCGGTGATCATGGCGGCAACATCGCCTATGGCATAAATATTTTCGTAGCCCTTTACCTTGTTAAACTCATCAACCAGGATCCGGTTACCTCGCACTATATTATCAGCAGAAATCCCCTCCGGCACCTCGCCCTTTACCCCTGCCGCCCAAAGTACGTTACGGGTTAAAAGCGATGTACCATTATCTATCTTGAGTTCGTAGCCATTATAACTTTGCACATGAGCGCTATTGTAAATGGTTACGTCCATATCTTCCAAAAACTTTTTGGCTTTTGCCCTTGCACCAGCCGAAAAGGAAGCGAGTAATTCGGCTTTGCCTTCAACAAGATAAACCCTCATGCTGTGTTTGCGTAAGCCATGATAGTCCTTCATGAGTATCAACTCGCGCATTTCGGCAAGTGCTCCAGATAATTCCACACCGGTTGGGCCTCCGCCAACAACAACAAAAGTCATCAAGGCAGCTTTTTCTTCGGGATCTTTAGATACCAGCGATGTTTCAAGATTTTGAAGGATCAGGCTCCTTAAGTTTAAAGCCTCCGGGATATTCTTCATCGGCATTGCAAAATGTTCTATCTCTTTGTTGCCGAAAAAGTTGGTATTTGAGCCGGTAGCAATAGCCAGGTAATCGTAATAAATAGTACCGATATCGGTATCGAGTGTATTACTTTCGGGATTGATCTTCTTTACCTCAGCAAGCGCGAAGCGGAAATTATTTTGCCTGGTAAAAATCCGCCTTAAAGGGAAACCGATTGAGTCTGCAGCTATGGAGCCTCCTGCAACCTGGTACAATAAGGGCTGAAAGGTATGATAATTGTGCTTGTCGATCATCAGTACATCAACAGGCGCGTCTTTTAATTTCTTAGCTAATTGTATCCCTCCAAATCCTCCCCCAATAATTGCCACCCGTGGCCTGGTATTCTTTTTTTGCTCCATAGATAGATATAAGCAAGGATGATGCCTTAAAGTTTTCCAATAATACTAAATCTTTCATAATCAAATTGTAAACTTAAACTGCAAATTCAATCATTCATTTTTAAATCACTTTTTGAAAAAACACACTATATTTTCGTAATTTTAACAACTTTCTGCTCAAAAAAGTGGAAATTTGGCACTAAAAGAGTTATATTGACAGCTGGAATGAATAAAATTGATACAGATCATATCAAAACGGATAAATTATCCCCTAATAAGGGCCTTTATATAATCAAAATTGGTGGAAACGTCATCGATAACTCCGAAAACCTGTATCATTTTTTAAAGGACTTTGAAGCCCTTGATGGCCTTAAGATCCTGGTACATGGAGGTGGAAAAGTGGCCACGCAAATGGCCGAAGATTTAGGTATCGAATCTAAAATGGTTGATGGCAGGCGCATCACCGATATTGAAACGTTAAGAGTGGTTACCATGGTTTATGGCGGCCTCATCAATAAAAATATAGTAGCGCAACTGCAACGCTTCGGCAATAATGCCATAGGCTTAACCGGCGCCGATGGTAACTTTATTAAAGCAGTTAAACGACCGGTAAAAACAATAGACTATGGCTTTGTGGGCGATATTGTTAAAGACTCTATCAATCCCGAAAACATTAGTCGCTTGCTGGAAGCAGGCTTTACCCCTGTTTTTTGCGCCATAACCCACGATGGTGAAGGGCAATTGCTAAACACCAACGCTGATACCATAGCTTCGGCCCTGGCGGTATCGTTATCGGGATTGTATGACACCACACTGATATACTGTTTTGAGAAAAAAGGTGTGTTAAAAGATATTAATGACGAAGAATCGTTGATAAGGGAAATTAACCCTCAGCATTATGAGGATTTAAAAGTGGAAAAGATAATACATAGCGGAATGCTGCCTAAACTTGATAATGCTTTTACTGCGATTGCTTGCGGTGTAAAAGCGGTAATTATCGGCAAATCAGATGATCTTGGTCAATTGAAGGATAACAAACCATTTGGAACACGTTTAACTAAAAACGCATGAACTCACAACAGCACATTTCAATATTAGGCTCCGGTAATATAGGCCTGTCATTAGCCAAAGGTTTAGTTAAATCGGGGATTTGTAAACCCCAGCAAATATCGTTGACCCGCCGTAATGTAGCCGCGCTATCTCAATATGCTGAGCAGGGGTACCTGGTGTCAGATAACAACCTGCGTGCCGTACGTAAAGCTGATATTATTGTATTAGCCGTACTACCGCAGCAACTCAATAAACTATTAGACGAAATTAAGCCATCGTTAAAACCGGATAAACAATTATTGATATCTGTTATCTCCGGCGTTAGCTGTGCCGATATTCGCCAGCATCTTGACCTTAACGTGCAAATAGTCCGTGCTATGCCTAATACGGCTATTGCTATCGGCCATTCCATGACCTGTATCGCTACCGATACTGGCACAAACAAAAATATCAACCTGGCCAAATCGCTTTTTGATACGGTAGGTGTTACCATACAAATCAACGAGGAGTTGATGACCTCCGCCACTGCTCTTTGCGCTTGCGGTATTGCGTTTTTCCTAAGATCTATCCGCGCTGCTTCACAAGGCGGAACGGAGATTGGCTTCCATGCACATGATGCATTAAAGATGGCGGCACAAACCGCCAAAGGCGCGGCCGACCTGCTATTACAACTGGCATCGCACCCGGAACAGGAAATTGATAAGGTAACTTCCCCAAGCGGTTGTACCATTGCGGGCCTCAACGAGATGGAACACCATGGCTTCAGCTCGGCCATGATCAAAGGGATCCGCCTGTCTGCCGAAAAAGCCGGCGACCTGTATAAAAAGGATAGTTAATTTAAGCGGAAAGCCTGCGGCCAACGGCTTAAAGTTTTTTAATCATTATATTTCGATCGTTTTGATAGGGCTTATCAAAATGAGTTATTTTAAAAAAAGCAGTTCAGATACAAGCTATTTACATTCAATTAATTATAAATAGCTACAACACTTTGGTATAGTTATGGTATTTGGCTGTTGATCTTTTCAATATAAAATGTTAACAGTAGAAAAAATTGGCGGTACATCTATGACCGCTTTGGGTGATGTGATCAAAAACATTATCCTGTTTGAACGCAGCGGCGACCAGCTTTACAACCGCATATTTGTAGTATCGGCATTCTCAGGAGTAACTAACCTCCTGCTCGAAAACAAAAAGACAGGCGCTCCGGGTGTATATCACAAGCTTGCCAACTACAAGGATTTCCATACACCGCTAAAACAACTTATTACCCGCTTAAAGCAGATCAATAAAACTTATGAAAGCCTTGGCCTGAACATAGCCGAAGCCGACAAGTACATTGAAACAAGAATTAAGGACGCGCAAACTTACCTTGAAAACTTGGCTAATATATTGGCATCCGGTTATGTAGGCAAGGAAGGTATTTTGCAGGCGGCCCGTGAAATCCTGGCTTCTATAGGTGAAAGTCACTCGGCTTTTAACTTTACCAATATCCTGCAAAACATGAGGATTAACGCGACGCTGGTTGATTTGAGCGGATTTCATGATCATCGCGCGTTAACCATCGATCAGCGTATAAAAAAAGACCTTACCCATATCGATTTTTCAAAAACCATCACCATTGTTACCGGCTATGCTAAAGGTACCGAGGGTATTATGCGCGAATTTGACCGTGGATATTCTGAGGTTACTTTCAGCAAAATTGCCGTTGCTGTAGAACCACAGGAAGCCATCATTCACAAGGAGTACCACCTTTGTACTGCCGACCCTCAATTGGTTGGCGTTGAAAACTGTTTCCCGGTAGGTAACACCAACTATGACGTTGCCGATCAGCTGGCCGATGTAGGCATGGAAGCTATCCACCCTAAGGCGTCAAAACCGCTGGAAATAAACGACATCGACCTGAGGATCAAAAATACCTTCCAGCCGGAGCACCCGGGAACGTTAATTACCCGCGAATACATTTGCGATAAAAAACGTGTGGAAGTTATTACCGGTACTGAAAAAGTAGTAATGATTGATATTTACGACCCTTCAATGGTTGGCAACGTAGGTACCGATTTTCACATCATGCAGCTGTTTTACAAGTTTGGTGTCAGCTACAGCTTTAAAGCTACCAGCGCCAACAGCATTTCAATTGTGATATGGGAAAAAGACCTCAATAAAAAATTGATCAGCGAACTGGAAGACAATTATGAAAAAGTAACCGTCGAAAAAATGGCGATGGTTTGCCTGATCGGTTCCAATATGGATCAGCCAGGCTTGCTGGCGAAAGCAGCTACAGCGCTTGCTCAAAAAGGCATCAATATCAAAAGCGGCGGCTTTGCATTAAGAATGGTAAACATCCAGTTTTTAGTGGCCCGCGAAGATTTTAACGAAGCTATCCGCGCTTTAAACAAAGCAATGTGCTAAGTTTTTAAGGCGGAAGAATAAAGGTAAAAGACGAAGGTTAGTTGCTATGGCAGCTAACCTTTATTTTTTTAATTTAGCGATTGCATCCTAAACTATCTCCATGTCCGATACCTTAACATACCAATACAACCAGCTTTCGTCGTTAAGCAAGGTAAACAACAGCGACGAGCTTTTTCTGGCGCAATACAGCGAAGTTCAGAAAAAAGATGCCTCCTGCTTTTTCTGGGGTAAACTAACCGATCCTTATGTTGTTTCCCGCTGCCTCCTCACCTTATCAAACGTAGTTAAATCAAACTTTAGCTTATCTCCCTACGATTTGATGATGCTGAAAGACCCGATTGTAACAGCGGGTAATGAAAAGATCAGGTTTGAAGGTTTTTCGCATTGCGCGGGTGTTTATGCCCGGGTTGATGTATTAGGCGACGGACACGACGGAGAGTTCCTGGAAAACGGTACCACCAATGTTGATTTTAATCAACCGATGCTATCTGCGCTAAGCAGCGTCCGGAAAAATGAGGAGGTATTGCTATCCATAGGCAAGAAAGAAGTAGCATTGCACCGCGAGGAGGGCAAAGTGATTGAAAGAAAGGTCCCCTTGCCAACCAAATGGATCAAGGGCTTAACCAGTGTGCAGGTGTTCTTATCAGAATCCAAACCGGCTTACAAATTCAACAGGCTGCAAGCCATACAATTATTTAAAAGTATCCCCACAGGGAAACCTAAATCAGATTATTATTTATTGGTGCGGGGCGGGAAGCCGGTATTTTCGCCGGTGCAGGCGGGTAACGCTATAACTGTTGGCGGTGTTCATCGCTTAAAACTTATTGAACCACTATTGCTTATTGCCGATCAGTTACAGGTTTTCGTTCATAAAGACCAGCAATCCACCACCTGGCAAGTTTACATCGGCCCGGTACGGTTCAGTTTATCTATATCAAGGGACAGCTGGCGTGGGTTTTCTGGTGAGGGTGCCGCATTGGAATCGCTGGTAGAGGACGTACCGCAAAACTGGATCGAACTGATGGACAGCTATAGCTATGCTAACCAGGAGTTTAACCCTACCCTGCTTGCTGTAAATGAAGGGCTTGACATAAAAAAGGTTGAAAATTTAACAGGGCGTCTCTCCGCTATAGGTTTATTAGGTTTCGATTTGGATGAGAACAACTTCTTTTATCGTCGTTTGCCCTTTAAAACCAGTCGCATCCTAACTTTAAACCCACGCTTAAAAGATGCCGAAAAGTTAATAGCCGAAGGCAAAGTGCTCATCAAATCAAACACGGGAAACCGGGTAGAAGCCGAAGTGGAAGGAAGCGGTGTACACCACATGGTATTGTTGGAAAATGACGAAGAACGCTGTACTTGTATGTGGTTCAGTAAAAACCAGGGCGAGCGCGGTATTTGCAAACATATCCTGGCTGTAAAAAAATTATTGGCGAAATAAGTACATATAGCAATGAGCGACTTTGTAGAGCAATATGTAAAACTTTTAAAAAAAGAACGGGAGCAAGACCTTCTCCCCTTGCTGCAGTCTTTGACCGACGCTGACAAAAAGAAATTTGTTCCTGAGCTTAAAAAGCTTGATGCCGAATATTTTAAATTCGGTATTACCGGCAAATCGAGATGGGGTGGGGATCAATATGGATATCTTTCTACCGACACCCAGCGTCGTATTCTTGGTATTACTCACTTTATAGTTTATAATAGAAAAGATTTTGAACGGGCTCTTAACATTGGGATTGTTCAAAAAGATGTTCTTGAAACTATATTACCCTGGTATTGTCCCACATGGTTCAGCGATCATATCAACCGCTTTGCCGAAACCGAATTTATCCCGCATTTTATCGACTATAAGTGGTATATGGAATTGGTAGAAGGTGGATATGTTACGGAATCGGCTCAGTTAATTGGCCGGTTTTTACCGCGTGTTATTTTTAGTCCTCTTCAAACAGGAAAAAATTACGAACCGCAATTACTTCTTGAACGGCCTGTTACTTTGCAAAAACATTTTTGGTACGTGTTTGAATACAGCAATGAAATTCATTGGTCTGATGGGAACGAGCAATTCTGGATAAAAACCATACTTGATTTTATAGGAAAGGGCCTTTTATCGCGTAGCGAAATATTAAATGCCACTACAGCCGCCATTAACCGCAACTTTAATCAAAGCCTGTGTGGCTGGTTTGTAGACCTGCTTATACAACTTGAACCCACAAAGCCGGAGCTAATTGATTTGCAGCAGGATTTATTAAACACTTTTAACTCACCACATTCCAAACCGATAAATGCAGCATTAAAATATTTTAAAGATATAGCCAGCGATGAAGGCTTTGACGAGATCGCTTTTTTTGAGCATTGTCCGCTTGTGCTCTCTTCAGAATCAAAAACAACGGTAACCAATACCTTGATGATTTTGGAAAAGCTGGCAAAAAAACATCAGGATAAGCGAAACGAAATAAGCATATTGGCGAGCCAGGCACTCCTTCACCAGGATGATAAATTACAGGTACGCGCCGCAAAGCTTATTTCAAAATATGCCGATAGCTCTTCGTTAGACGTTTGGGAAGCTGTTTCGGCTTATCAGCAAGGTCTGTTGTTTGAGGCTAAAACTATCCTCGAACCTTTTCTGATGCCTGAGGAACCGGCTGATGATGAAGCCGCCAATTTCATTGAAATAACTGAACCTGCATACCGGCAGCCTATAGCCTTCCCGCAAAACTTTGATGAGCTTGTGTACCTGGCCAGCCAGGCATTTGATCAAAATGAGGCTTATCATTTTGATCTTTTACCTGCGGCGCTTCTTCAATTTCAGGATCAAATGAGCGAAGAGAATATCAGGAAATTGCTGCCGGCCTTTCAACGGGCATTTAAAACCATTACTGATGATTGGGTGAGCACCAGGGGCTACCTGGATAACATGCTTGCCAAATTCCTCACAAGCTATGGTTTACTGCTTATTGAATTTTATCCCGCTGCTGCACGCTCAATCAAGGAGCTTCACAACGCGCATCGTGATAAATTAAAAGAAAAGAAGCGGGATACGAAGTGGTTTGACAGCGGGATTAAGGCATGGGATGTGTTTACCCATTCAAAGGGCTACAAACCACATAAGTATGTTTTGCTTAATGCTTTATGGATCCTGGAGCATAAAGTTCAGGTTCCCTTGCTCTCAACGCCAACCCATGAGCCTTGTCTTGTTTCAATTGAAGAGTTAATCCGCAGGATCAGCATATATCAAAACCAAAGGACAAGACCGGGGATGATGGATTACCAGGTAGCTGTAATGCGTTGTTTTTTTGATAAACATACTGATGCACTTTCACTTGCAAACGCGCTTTTACAAGGAGAAGCACGTGACTTGATAGGATTTATATTAGGCGAAGAGCATCAGCCCAAACCTACATATCAGCTTAAACCAGTTTGGCTTGCAGCCGCATTAACACACCGACGCGATGATGCACATCAATGGTTACAGTACAGCAAGTGGAATCAGGCATACCTTTTAGCCAACTTTTCGTGGTCATCTTATATCGAGCATTACGAACAAGAACAATATAACTATCAAAAACGTGTGTATGAAAAGGTACCTGCTACCCGGAGCACCGTAACCGTGTCTATTGATAAAACAAGTGTAAGTCCCGCCATTTCTGGTATAAAAAGCTTGTGGGGTAAGCTCACCGGCAATAAAACCCCGGTTGCGGACGACGACGGTTATTTTGACTTTCTGGAATTGAAATACAAACACCTCTCTGCCGAACACAATGATATCAAACGATTTATATACCTGAATCCAAACTGGCCCGAGCATTGGCTTGCCTATATTAACAAAGAAGCATTTCGCTATTTTGATTTAGCAGGAGAAAATGAAAAGCGGCTGGTTATCAGCAGCCTCGAAACTTTAATGACCTTAAATTATGTATATGGTTTGATGGGGCATTTGTTTATTGCAACATGTATGCTGCTTAACGATAAAACCGTTCGGTTATATGCAGCCGAATTGTGGATAAAAGGAGTTCGTGAAAAAAACATAGATAGCCAACACTTGGGGAAAATAATCGGTAAACACGAACAGAACGGGCTTGCACCGCTTAAGCGTTTTACAGACCTTATTCTTTCCGGCATGCTTCATATTTCGTCTGCCCATGACGTTGAGCTGGAAAAATTACTCGCGGCCTGCATTGGTAACATGGCCGAAAAACCTTTAACCAATTCAAAAAAACTACTCGACATTTATGTAGAAGTATTGGCCGCGAATAAACAATCAGTCAACAATCCGGCGGTATTAAACACTTTAGATATATGGGCACAATCAGCCACCGGTTTAACGTCAGTTGTTGAGCGCCTTAAACAAGGTTTTTCGGGCAACAAACAGATTATTTAGTAAACCTTCTGACACATATAACCACATATAGCTATCCAACATCAATTGTAACTTTACCATAGTTAATTTCTTTTAACCATAAGTTTTAAGCATATTTAGGTTTGACATCTATCCTGTATGCGTAAACTTTTACTTTCAACCAGCCTGTTATTGGCTCTTGGCCTTCATGGTTTTGCCCAAAAGACAAGCAAAAAACCCTTAGACCATAGCGTTTTTGATGGATGGCAAAGTGTAGCCGGTCAGCGTATCAGTAATGATGGCAAATGGATAGGCTATGTAATAAAACCACAACAGGGGGATGCCGAGCTTATCATCAAAACAGCTAAAAATACAGGGACACTAACGATACCACGCGCTGACACAGTAAAACTAACCAGCGATTCGAAATTTGCCGTATGCCTGATCCGCCCCTTTTACAAGGATACCAGGCAGGCCAAAATCAAGAAAAAAAAGCAGGCCGATTTCCCAAAAGATACCTTAGGCATAGTTGCGTTGGGATCTTCAGCTGTTACTAAAGTGCCGGCTATCCGTTCATTTAAAGTAGCGGAGGATGCACCCGTTATCGCCTATCTGGCAACAGCCGATACACTCAGGAAAGCAGCAACCGGCGATACATCAAAGAAAGCGGTAGCAGCAACCGTAGCCCCACCTACCCATGAAGGTGCAGACCTTACGGTTAGAAAACTAAAAACAGGCACCGAACGCAGCTTTAAATATGTTACCGAATACCAGGTAAGCAAAAACGGCAAATGGATAGCCTTTGCCGTTACAGCAGCAGCCAAACAAAAAGAAATTACATCCGGCCTGTATCTGTTCGACTCAGAAAAAAACACAGTCAAAAGACTGAGTACCGGCCGTGGCAATTACCATAACATCAGCATTGACGATGCCGGCAGGCAAATAGCTTTTACTGCTGAAAAGAACCCGGAAAAGGCCTTAGTGAAACTTTTCAAGCTTTATTATTATAATACAACAAAAGATAGCGCGGATGTTATTGCGGCCGCCGGGTTTGCCGGTATACCCAACAATTGGGCGGTAAGCGGCGATGGTAAGGTAAGTTTCAGTAAAAGTGGCAATAACCTTTTCTTTGGCACCGCCCCTATTCCTAAACCTGCCGATACAACCCTTGTTGATTTTGAAGTGGCCAAACTGGATATCTGGAACTACAAAGACGACTATTTACAGCCCCAGCAGCTTAAAAACCTGCAAACTGAATTAAAACGAAGCTATCTGGCAGTCATTAAACCCGAAGAAACCGGCAGCAAAACTGTTCAGTTAGGCAGCAAGGCCATTCCCGAAATATTAACCGCCGAAAACAAGGATGCCCGTTATGTTTTAGGCCTTACAGATACCGGAGCCCGCGTATCTGCGCAGTGGGAAGGCAGCACCAAACAACAGGCTATTTTAATCGATACCAAAAGTGGTAATCATAGGCTCGTTAATACATCTATGGGCCGTTACTATATCTCTCCTCATGGCAATTATGTGCTTTGGTTTGATGTTAAAGATCAGGCCTGGTATTGCTACACCATCGCGACGGGGCAAAAAATAAACCTGAGCAAAGCGACAGGCACTAAAATGGGCGACGAGCTAAATGACGTACCAGGCTACGCTTCGGCTTATGGATTAGCGGGGTGGCTGGCTGGAGATAAGGCTGTGTTTATTTATGACAGATATGATATCTGGCGCTTTGATCCGGCAACAGGCGACGCGTTTAACTTCACCAAGGGCATCGGTCGCAAAAACAAGCTCATCATCAGGTATGATCAAACCGATCCCGAGCAAAAATTTATCCCGGTAAAAGCACCGATGTGGCTTTTAGCTCAGAATGAAGAAACCAAGCAATGGGGATATTTCTGGAAATACCCGGAGGCTAATAACCAGCCTGAAAAAGTTGGCATGGCACCAATGAGTTATGATAACCTACTGAAAGCAAAAAATGCCGAAGTATATATCTATACCAAGGCAAACTATAAGCAGTCGCCGGATCTTTACGTATCATCTGATCTGAAGAAGCAAATCAAACTAAGCAGCATCAACCCACAACAAAACGAGTACAACTGGGGTAGTGCCGAACTTGTTAAATGGACTACGCCAAAAGGCTATCAATCAAACGGAATATTATATAAACCTGAAGATTTCGATCCGACTAAAAAATACCCGATGGTGGTTTACTTTTACGAAAAACTTTCGGACGGGCTTTTCAATTATATAGCTCCGGCCCCTACGCCTTCCCGTTTGCCTATTTCCTTCTTTGTTAGTAACGGCTACCTGGTTTTCGCGCCTGATATCAGCTATCAAACCGGTCACCCGGGTGCTTCCGCAGTTGATTTTATCAACTCGGGAGTTGAGGCTCTGAAGAAGAATAGTTGGGTAGATGCGGCTCATATTGGTATACAGGGCCAAAGCTGGGGCGGTTACCAGGTAGCTTATCTCATTACGCAAACCAATATGTATGCGGCTGCATGGGCAGGCGCGCCGGTAGCCAACATGACTTCGGCCTATGGCGGCATCAGGTGGGAATCGGGACTAAACAGGCAATTTCAATATGAAAAATCGCAAAGTCGCATAGGTGCTACAATTTGGGAAAAGCCGGAGTTATATATCGAAAACTCGCCCCTGTTCCAACTTCCTAAAGTTAAAACGCCGGTAATGATCATGAGTAACGATGCCGACGGGGCCGTACCCTGGTACCAGGGTATTGAAATGTTTACAGCGCTACGCAGGTTAGGTAAACCTGTTTGGCTGTTACAGTATAATGGCGAGGCCCACAACCTTGTTTTGCGCCAAAACAAAAAAGATATCACCATTCGTGAGCAGCAATTTTTCGATCACTTTTTGAAAGGTGCCCCTATGCCAGTTTGGATGGACAAGGGAGTTCCCGCTGTAGATAAAGGGAAAGACTGGGGATTGGAGTTGGAAAAATAATTACACCTCTCCTACATGTCATTGCGAGGCACGAAGCAATCGCGAACTATACATGGCGGCCATGCTTATGTGCGATTGCTTCGTACCTCGCAATGACGTGTTTTTGACAATTCCAATTAAACGCTTCAATACGGATCAACATCGGGTTGTACGATACTTCCCGTGCTAAGCTTGGTTGTATAATATTGAGTAATTATATCCCGTAATACAGATTTCGCTTTTATGATAGAGATCCCGTCCTTCTCAAACTTGAGCATAATGCTTTTAATGTAGTAATTGCGGATCCTGCTGATAAGCGGCTGCTCCGGCCCTATCACACGTTCGCCGAAATGCTCACGGAGGCGTGCGCCCAGGTATTCGGCCTGGTTATAAAGTATATCCGGGTTTTTGTGTTTGATATCCAGGTTAATAATGCGGTAGAATGGCGGGTATTTGAAGCTTTTCCGCTCTTCCATCTCCGTAAAATAAAGATCGGTATAGTTATTATCAATTACCTGCTTCAATACCCGGTGGTAAATATCATAGGTTTGCACCACCACTTTACCCTGCTTCCCACGACGGCCTGCCCTGCCGCTTACCTGCGCAAGTAACTGGAAACCACGTTCATTGGCCCTGTAATCGGGAAACTTCAGCAAGCTATCAGCATTGACGATGCCGATGAGCGTTACGTCCGAAAAGTCGAGCCCCTTGGCTACCATCTGGGTGCCCACCAATATATCTATCTTTTTTTCCTCCAGATCATTGAGGATGGTTTGCAGGGAGTTTCTTGAGCGGGTAGTATCCAAATCCATACGGGCAATCCGGGCTTCGGGTAATAAAACGCTAAGCTCATCTTCAATTTTTTCGGTACCGAAACCTTTGTACTCTAAATGGGTAGAGCCACAAGCCGGGCAAATAGATGGTGTATCTTCCTTGTACCCGCAATAATGACAATGCAGCTTGCCACTGCTTTTATGGTAAGTAAGACTTACATCGCAGTTGATACATTTTGGTGTATAGGCGCAAACTTTACACATTAGGATGGGTGCATAGCCGCGCCGATTTTGGAACAGAATCACCTGCTCTTTATTCTCAAGCGCCTGCTTTATACCGTCCATCAATACACTGGTAAAGTGCGACTGGATGGTTTTTTGTTTAGTTTCGTACGCAATGCTTACCACCTGCACGTCAGGCAGTTCAACACCACCAAAACGCTCGGTTAGTTCGGCAAATCCATATTTATGTGTACGCGCATTGTAATAGCTTTCAAACGATGGCGTAGCCGACCCCAAAAGCACTTTACCCTGGTGCATATTAGCTAAAAATATAGCGGCATCACGTGCATTATAGCGGGGGGCGGGATCAAATTGTTTATAGGAAGTTTCATGCTCCTCATCAACAATGATCAGGCCCAGATCTGCAAAAGGCAAAAACACCGACGAACGTGCGCCAAGTACAATTTTATATTCGCCGCTTAAAACTTTCTGCCAAACCTCTACGCGTTCATTATCATTAAAGCGTGAATGGTACACACCTATATCGGCACCAAAATACATCCGTAATCGCTCAATAATATGGGTTGTGAGTGCTATTTCCGGTAACAGGTAAAGCACCTGCTTACCATTATGGATCATCTCCTCTATCAGCCTCACATATAATTGGGTTTTGCCAGATGAGGTGACACCATGCAACAGCGTAACATCCTTTTCCTTAAACTGCTCGCGGATGCTTTGCAGTACAGCAGTTTGCTGCTCACTTAATTCAAAACTGTCACCGGCTTCGTCCTCTTCTTCGAAATGCAGACGGCTGACACTTCTATCTTCCGAAATAAAGATCTCTTTTTCAATAAGAGATTTAATGCTCGACTCCCCTGCCCCGCTTTCTTCAATGAGCTCGTTTTTGGTGATATTTTTTTGATGACGGGACAATTTAATATAGGCCAGTAAAGCATCGGCCTGTTTTGGCGCGCGTTTTTCCAGTATTGGGAACAACTCACGTAAATTATCCTGGTTACTATAAACCGGGTTCAGCGTAATGAAAGTCCGCCTGCGGGGCTTGTAACGCTCACTTACTTCTTCTGATATGTTGATGATGTTCTTTTCAAACATCATTTTCAATATAGGCATTACGGTTTTTTGGCCCAGCAGCTTAGTAATATCGCTAATGGTAAGCTCAGGCTGAATTTCAAGGGCCTCAACAATTAAAAATTCTTTATCGTGAAGCGTAGCCTTATCTATCTCATATTCGCGATTAAGTACTATACGGGTTTCGCTGGCCAGTTTCAAAGCAGCCGGCAATGCCGCGTTCATCACCTCCCCTATATTACACATGTAATAATCTGCCAGCCATTGCCAAAACTCAAGCTGTTTAGGGGTTACAACAGGGCGGTCGTCCAGTATCTCGATGATATACTTGGCCTCATACTTTTCCGGGGCGAGTTTGCCTATTTCCTTAACAATAGCTGTATAAAGCTTGCTTTTACCAAACTGTACCACCACCCTTTTGCCTATGGCAATAGCGTTATTTTGATCATAAGGAACCCGGTAAGTGTAGTTTTTTGAAATAGCCAGGGGCAAAATCACTTCAGCAAAAAGTGTTTCACGATCGGTATGTTCAATTTCGGCAAGCTCTAACATGTTTATTATTTGTTGCGGATAGCAGCCAGCGCCAACATAAGCCAGCCTAAAATGAACAATAAACCGCCAATAGGTGTAATTGGGCCCATGTATACCAGCCAGTTCCAGCCCAGCAAATCACGGCAGGAAAGCAGGTATAACGAACCCGAAAAAAGGATAATACCAAAAGTAAAAAGGTAATGTGCGACAGATATTAAACCGCCATCCCTTTTACCTGCAAACGCAGCCAGAAACAGCAAAGCAAATACGTGATAGAAATTGTATTGAACCGCAGTATGCCAAACCTCAAGTTGTGAAGGTGTTAAAACAGCTTTTAATCCATGTGCACCAAAAGCGCCGGTTATAACGGCCAGCATACCCAAAAACGAAGCAGTAATAATTATTTGTTTGTTCATGCAGATATAAAAAGCTAAGTTAACCAATTGAAAGTATTACTTTAACGCCGTGGGGTAAAATTCTATATTTGCTGCACACCCCTGCTATGAAACGACTGATAGTAACCACTATATTTTTAATTATAGCTACCGTGCTTGTAACGGTATTATATTTTAAAAATTTGAGTCCGCCGGGAGTGCGTACCGGGCAGGTTATGCACGCTATACCTGATAATGCCGTAGCCGTATTTGAGTTTAACAATGAAAAGGGTTTCTATGAAATTTTCGCCGGCAACCAACTTCTAAATGCTTTTGTAGGCCACGAAAAACTGCAGGAACTTGATACCTTGCGCAAAATATTAGTTGCTGCTCCCCCGTTGAACCAGTTTTTTAACGGCCAAAACATGTTCATTTCGCTACACCCAGCCAATAATGATGATGTTAACTTATTAGTGACCATATCAGCTTCAAAAAACTTTTCGCCGGCGTTATTTAATAACTTAAACAGCTCCACAAAAAATGCGCTGCAGGTATCCCCAATGCAGATAGCAGGCAGCCAGGGTTTTAATATTTTCCTGAAAACAATCGATAAACATTTTTATATCATCCAGAGGGGAGATAATATTTTTTCGGGAAGCTTTTCAAAAGACCTTATTGATCATAGCGCCATTTATCAACAGGACAAAGGTCACAACAACTTTGTACCACTCCCCGAGCAGCAAAACGCAAACTCGCTTGCTAACCTTTATATTAATTACAATCAGCTTAACCCGCTTTTTGATCAGCTGTTCGCGAATAAAACCACAGACATTTTCAAGAGCTTCAGATTACTGCCCGCCTATGCCGCGTTAAACTTAAATTATAAAAGTGATGCGTTGATGTTCAACGGGTTTACTACAAAGCAAAATAATGCTACCAGTTATTTGAACATCTTTTCGGCACAGCAACCGGTAGAAAACCATTTGAAAGATATATTCCCGGCAACAACAGCTTACAGCACAAGCTTCGCTGTTTCGGATTCCAAAAAATTTGAGGCCGATCTTTCAGAATGGCATGAGAAGGCTGGAGTAAGCAAAGAAAAAAACGAACTGCTGAATAAAGTAAAATCAGAAGCGGGCTTATTTATAAAACCAGAGTTTGAAAAATTGCTCGGCAATGAATTCGCGATAGTGACTACACGCTATTTCGAAAAGTTTGCTATTATTTCGGTTAAAGATGGTTCAAAGCTTTTTCCGTTGATGATGAATATCAGCAATATGGTTACCGATAAAGTTGGCCAGTTTAATTATGACAAGCTACCGTTCTTTTTATTGGGCGACGCGTTCAGCGTGTTCAGGAAACCTTACTTCATGATTATTGATAACTACCTTATACTTTCCACATCAGTATCGGAACTGGAGAGTTACAGCGACACCTATTTTAACCGCAAGTTCATCGGCAAAACGGATCAGTACACACAATTTGATAATTTACTGGCCGAAAGAAGCAATATAGCGTTCTTTGTCAACTTTAAAAACATGCAACCAGTATTAAAACGCGACTTGAAAAAGCCGTTTTATGATGCTTTTGAAAACAACAATCCCGGTTGGAAAGACTACTATGGCGCGGCTTTCCAGCTCACTGCATCTGATAAGAACTTTTACACTAATTTTTGTATGCGCTTAAATGTCCCTGATACAAGTGCAGTAAAAAATTAATTTTATCAGGGGTTTACACAACAATACCCAATCATTTTCGTAAAAGAAATACAAATTCAAACTTGTAATAAATTTTACCGGCAATCAACTTTGAACTATCTTTAAGAAAATTCAAAGTAAAGGTATGAGCTATAATTATGAATAAGATCTTTACTATTCTCTTTTTAACACTTTGTTCTTTATCCGTATCGGCTCAACAGTTTTCGCAATACAATACGGGCACGCTCTACGATTCTTTTGAAAACCCGTCACAAAGGTCTTTCATTCCCGATTCGAGCAGAGCGGTAGCTTTCAATTTTTTCGTTCCCAATTTCGACGCTAACTTATTTTTAACCGGCAACATACAACGCCCACTTAAAACCCGTGCGTTTGGAAATCCTCCATACTATAATACCTCATCATTA
Source organism: Mucilaginibacter kameinonensis (assembly GCF_003675385.1). Lineage (GTDB taxonomy): Bacteria > Bacteroidota > Bacteroidia > Sphingobacteriales > Sphingobacteriaceae > Mucilaginibacter > Mucilaginibacter kameinonensis. Next base: position 464,170 of record NZ_RCWZ01000003.1, read on the forward strand.
AAAATTGGAAGGAATGCCTTAAACCATTTTAATGCTAACGGCAACGCTTACTTAATAATGCTTAAGCTTTTTACCAGCCTGAACGGTAACGTGGAAATGGGTTTTTCGTTCCAATCAAGGCTGGAAAGCAAGGGGCTGGCGACAGACGAGTCAGTAGCCTTTCTTGACGGACCATCAAATTTTGCATACAACAATTACGATAACATCTTTAACAATCATTACAAGATACAAATGTATGATCAGTTAAGTTACACCTACCGCGAACAGATTAACAAACAATTATCAATTGGCTTTAAGCTAAGTTATCTTTCGGGTGTTCAGTATGATAAGATTGATGTGAATGAATCCAGCCTGCAAATTAACCGCGACCTGGTAGATCCGAGCAATGACAATGCAGATGTTCACATGCAGGGACGATTTTACAGGAGTTACGTACCCGGGCGCTTAGATAGCCGTGATTTTTTACCTACATTACGTAATCCGGGGGCTTCGATATCCATGGGTGCTACTTACCGTACAGAAGATGGCGTGCTTATACAAGGTAACATCAAAGACCTTGGTTTTATTCACTGGAATAAACGCTCAACCATTACTGATTTTAACAATACCACTAATATAACCGATATCACATCCGAACACCGCGAAGAGAATATTTATAATGCGGTTTATGACCTGGTAAGTGGCAACGGCAATGTTACGTCCTTCAGCACCAAAACCAACGCCAAGGCCGAGTTAAGCGTATCCAAAAGTTACTGGCTTGATGATGAAAAAACATTCAGATATTTTCCAACTGTTGTAGCCCAAAAAGAGTTTTTTGATACCGGCTTTACCGGAGCATTGGTTAACTCAGTACAAAAAAACAACCTGATTGCTACTTTATCAGCCACTTATGATGATTATAAATTCTTTAATCTCGGGGCGCAAATCATGGTAAAATCAGCTAATGCGGAGTTCTTCGTAGGTTCTGAACGCTTGTTAAACACAGGGCGGTTTGCATTCGCGGCTTTAGGTAATAATCCACAGATAAATCGCATTGGTAACTATACCGGCGCGGATATTTTCCTGGGTTTTTCACTTAAAATTGGGCGCGTAATTGAACATCCTATGAACTCCAGCTACATCCCAATGGGCGAAAAAGGCTTCTTCGGTCGTTTGTTTGGCCGAATCTTTAAAACCAATAATTAAAGGGCCTTTTTTCCGGCTATAAAATCTTTGAGGTAGTAGGGCTCATAATAAGCCACATCTTCAAAAACACTATCTGCAAACTTTTGAGCCGCTTTTTGGGTAAGATAGGTTGCAGAGTTTACAAAATCATCCAAAAATTTTGCATTAGGATTATGGCTTAAAACGCTCTTGCATTTTTCGGCGCCATCACCAAAAAAGATGATCTTTTTGTCTTTTAAATAATCGGCAAAGCTATTTTCGTCAATAATATCAGCGGCGGTTTCACGCACCCTATTTCCTTCACTATCAAACAGGGCGGTGTAAACTTCCATGCGCCTTGCATCAATCATGGGGCACAACAATGTGTTTTCGTCTTCAAAAAACCCAGGATTATCAATAACACCAAAGGCCATAGCCTCCAGGGTTTCGATAGCGATCAATGGTTTATCAAGGGCAAAACACAGTCCCTTAGCGGTTGATACACCTATCCGCAAGCCTGTATATGAACCGGGGCCACTGCTTACCGCAATAGCATCAAGATCATTATATTGTATCCCCGAGTTATTCAGCAACTCATCAATATATAAAGTAATAACCTCCGCATGGATATTACGGGCGTTTATTTCTTTAAAATCCAAAACCTCGCCATAACGGGCAAGGGCTACCGAACAAGATGTTGTTGCTGTTTCTATTTGAAGTATCAGGCTCATATTACAAATTTAAGGCACAGGATCATGCCCATGACCGCCCCATGGGTTACAACTGGCAATACGTTTAATGGTTAACCAGCCGCCTTTAAAAGCACCATGCTTTTTGATAGCTTCTACACCATATTGTGAACAGGTGGGTGTATACCGGCATGAAGCGGCTGAAAGCGGCGATATGAAATATTGGTAAAATTTAATCAGGATGATGAAGAGCCCCCCGACTATTGCTTTTAAAAATCTGACAATTGCTCCCATAGGCTTTTCATATTAATTGGCCGCGACCGGTATAGCAGCAGCTAATTCATTACTAAGCTGGGCAAGCAGCTTCAGCATTTTTTTTTCGATGAAAAGGAATGGTTCAACTTCTTTTCCCACATATCCTACCGAAACAATTATTCTTTTATCCGTTTGTTGCAGAATATCATAAAGATGCTGTTGTTTATGCAACCTGTAGGCCTCCCGCATTAGTCTTTTCACTAAGTTACGGTCGACAGCGTGCTTATAACGCTTTTTGGGTACAGAAAAAAGAATTTGTGCAGGATAAAGCTGAGGCTCAGGATTAACAAGCCAGGAAACACGGAAGGGATAACATAAAAAAGAAGAACCACTATGAAAAAGCTTATCAATAAGCCTTTTGTTACATAACCGTTCTTCTTTTTTAAAAGTATACATAGTTGCCATTTTTGAACCGAAGGATAAAGCAGATAAGCGGTTCCAAACCCTTATAAATAAGGGCAGGGCAACCTCAATTATGCTTTGTGCCTGCCTTCGTCAGAAACAGTTAATCTTTTTCTGCCTTTAGCTCTTCTGGCTGCTAATACTCTCCTACCGTTAGCAGTTGACATGCGTTCACGGAAACCGTGTTTATTTCTTCTTTTTCTTTGAGAAGGCTGAAACGTTCTTTTCATGGCTATATTTTATTCTATTCGTCTTTTTTAAACAAGAGCGCAAATGTAGTTATTTTATTCAATAGTTCAAATACTATTTTTCTTATTTATAATAAAATACATACAACTGCTCAATAGCAGCAAATTAGGTGTTTTTTATTGAGAATAACTAATTGATCTGCTATGTTTTTGATTGCTTACAATCATAAGGGTAAATAAAAATCCCGGAACGGGCATCTAATGAATTACTTTCCGGGATTTTTATTCTTTTACAGATCCCCCGCACTAACAGGGCCTCTGTTTGTATTTATTGAAAAGGGATGGCGTATGATCCGGTATTTTTCAGGCTGGCGGTAACCGGGGTAGTATTGTTTAGCAATGATACCATCTCAGCTTTGCCGGCATCCTTAGCATAGTCAGCCGCGGTTTTATTTTGTTTATCCTTGATTTTGGCATTTGCACCGTGTTCGAGCAGGCTTTTTACTATACCGGCATTACCTTCATTAACCGCTAACATTAAGGCAGTAGCACCATTGCCGTTACGGGTATTGATATTAGGATAGTAATGCAACAACTGATCAATAATTTCGGTGTTGCCGTTTTTACCAGCAAGCATTAAAGCGGTGTTACCCTCTTTGTCTTTATAATCTACTTTAACATCGGCCTGCAGTATCAGGTTAACTATTCTGCTTTGGTTATTTTTAACTGCAACGATCAACGGGCTATCGCCATTTTCGTCTTTCACATTTACATTAGCACTCTTGTTCAGCAAAAATTTAACCCCGGGGATATCATTGGTCTGGATAGCTGTAAAAATGTTTTGAGCGAAGATTGGCAACGAACACACGAGCATCAGGCACAACAGGGTAAGTTTCTTTTTCATTAATAATCAATCGTTTAGTGGCCGAAGCCGGTTAATAAATTATCGCAATTAACGAAAAAAACATTACCATGATTTTAACCGCAAGGACCCGATTGGGACAAACCATCCATTAAGAAAAACAGAGATTTTCCTAGCATTTAAATTTATAATATCATAATTTTCAGAAAAAATGAACGGAATGAACTAAAACAAACAATGGATAATTACCATGGATAAACAACCAGTTAAAGCGCGTGTTAATTATTAGTTTATCATCGCAAATCTTTAAAGAATATTAGCTGACATTCCCGTGACATTTTCCATTAAAAAACCTTAAACAAAACAGCTCTAAAGCATTAACAAAGTGTAAATTCAGCGCTTTATTTTAACAAATGAAATTCATCCTATCTATACTATTAGCATTCTTATCGACAGTGGCCTTAGCACAGGAGTTGCCTGCAAGCCATTATAAAATATATAGTGTATCTGCTCAGAAACTTATCACACCTGATGATATTATTAACGACATGACCAATGCCGATGTCATTTTCTTTGGAGAAGAGCACAACGACTCAACAGCCCATTATCTTGAATTTAGTTTGTTTAAAAAACTCGCTGAGAAATATCCGCAGAAAACGGCACTATCCATGGAGATGTTTCAAACCGATTGCCAGTTGGTATTAAACGAATATCTTGCAGGGTTCATCCGCGAAAAAAACCTGATCACCGATGCACGTACCTGGCCAAACTATAAGGATTACAAACCACTGATTGAACTGGCTAAAACCAATCACCTCCCTGTAATAGCTGCCAACGCCCCTACCCGCTATACCAATATGGTTACACGCGGCGGACTTGATATTTTAAAACAGCTTGACGCCCAGGCTAAAGGTTACCTCGCTCCCTTACCTATTGATACCGCTACAGGGGCCTACTATGATAAGTTTGCGAAAATTATGGGAGGTCACGCGTCGATGCCGGGTATGCAGATCTATCAATCGCAAAATTTATGGGATGCCACGATGGGCTGGTCAATAGCGAAATTTTTAAAAAGTCATCCGGGATTTAAAATACTGCAACTAAACGGAGGCTTTCATAGCGAAGAGAAATTGGGCGCAGTAGCCCAATTAAAAAGATATGCGCCCAAGGCACATATACTTAATATAGCCGCGTATGCCGATGACAATTTCGACAACCCCGACTGGAGTAAATTTGCAGGCATGGCCGACTATATTATCCTAACCAACCCGAAATTGCCGAAAACTTTCTAATAGTTCATAGTTGATAGTTCATGGATCATAGCCATTAACAAATGGTTGATAGTTCATAGATTATAGCCATATAAGGCAAAAAACTATGATCCATGAACTATGATCTATGAACCATGATCTATCAACCATGAACCATGAACTCAATTGCATCAGGCTTTTTTAGCCAGCAAATCGCGGATCTCTGTAAGTAAAACTTCCTCCTTAGTTGGTTCAGGAGGTGCTGCAGGGGCGGCTTCTTCTTCTTTTTTCAGAGAATTGATACCTTTTACAATTAAAAAGATACAGAATGCCACAATGATAAAATCAATTATGTTATTGATAAATAAACCATAATTGATAGCCGTTTCCGGAGTTTTATCAACCGCGGGCTTAAGCACATACTTAAGGTCTTTAAAGTCGATACCACCGGTTAACATCCCTATTGGTGGCATAATGATATCATTCACTAACGATGTAACAATTTTACCGAAGGCAGCGCCAATGATAACACCCACTGCGAGATCAACCACGTTGCCCCGCATTGCAAATTCTTTAAACTCTTTTACAATTGCCATAAATTAAAGTTTGGTTACTTAAAGTTAATAATATTACACAAACAATCTATTTATAGTGTTTTTTTGTTGATGACAAAACAATTGGTGTATTTAAAACATTTAACAACTTTACGGCAGATACACCAAGTAATTTTTAGTTAATATTAATTTGATGTATTTTTGGCTACATCTTAAATATGCTTAAACAGAACCTTCAACAAAAACTTTTACAAAAACTTTCACCGCAGCAAATACAATTTATAAAATTGCTGCAGGTGCCTACCGTTTCGCTTGATACCCGGATAAAAGAAGAGCTTGAGGAAAATCCGGCGCTTGAAGATCTGAGCCTTACCAACCTAAACGAACCCGAAGAACAATATCCTGACCGCGATCCCGACGATGATAATTTCAACAGCGACGAGGAAAAAGGCGAGATGGATGAATTTAATATTGACGACTACCTGCAGGAAGATAACCTAAACGATTACGGCTCACGCTATGATCAAAACGGCGACGACGAGGATGAGCGAAAAGAAATTCCGATTGCTGTACAAAGTTCATTTTTTGAAAGCCTGCAAGCCCAGTTAGATCTGCTGCCTTTAAGTGATAAAGATTTCATGATCGGCAAGCAGATCATAGGCAGCCTGGATGACGATGGTTACCTGCGCCGCCCTATCATGTCGCTTACTGATGACCTTGCCTTTTCACAAAATGTATTGGCCGAAGACGAGGAAGTTGAAGACATGCTAAAAGTGATCCAAGGCTTTGACCCTGCCGGTGTAGGCGCCCGCAGTTTGCAGGAGTGCCTGCTGATCCAGCTTCGTAAAAAGGACGTTAACGATCCTATCATCAAAAAAGCGATACAGGTTGTTGAGCACTACCTGGATGAGTTTACCCGTAAACATTACGATAAGCTTGAAAAATCGCTGAACATGAACTCGATTGAGTTGCGTGGTGTTGTTAATGAAATTTTAAAACTTAACCCGAAGCCCGGCGACTCGAACGAGATCAATACCAAGCAAATGCAGGTGATCCCTGATTTTCATATCACCAACAATGATGGTACGCTCATACTTACACTTAACTCCAAGAACGCTCCCGAACTTAGGGTAAGCCGCTCATACCAGGAAATGTTCCAGCACTATGACAAGGCTTCGCAAAAAGATAAAAAGCTGAAAGAAGCGGTTCAGTTTGTAAAGCAAAAACTTGATTCGGCCAAATGGTTTATTGATGCTATTAAACAGCGCCAGCAAACGCTGCTTAAAACCATGAATGCCATTATGCAATACCAGTACGAGTTTTTCCTGACCGGTGATGATAAAAACCTAAAGCCAATGATCCTGAAAGATATCGCCGACCGTATTGGTATGGATATCTCGACAGTATCGCGCGTAGCTAACTCCAAATATGTGCAAACAGAATTTGGCACCTTCCTGCTAAAATCATTCTTCTCTGAGGCTATCCAAACCGAAAGTGGCGAAGAAGTATCTAACAAAGAGGTTAAAAAGATACTGGAAGAGCACATTGGAAAAGAAGATAAACGCCATCCGCTGGCCGATGAAAAACTGACCGAAATTCTTAAAGATGCCGGCTACAACATAGCCCGCCGTACCGTAGCCAAATACCGCGAGCAAATGAATATCCCGGTAGCGAGGTTGAGGAAGGAATTATAGTTTAGAGATTAGAGGTCGGAGGTTAGAGATTAGTTAACCTTTGTCACCTTCATAAAAAGAAAAAGCCTTAAGAAATCAACTCTTAAGGCTTTTTTAACAAAATTGCTTTTAAGCTTATACGTTAACAGCGCAAAGCTCGCGAACTTTGGCTACTACAAAATCAACCTCTTCTTTAGTGTTATATTTTGAGAATGAGAAACGTACCGATGGCCTTGATGAGCTGGCACCGATAGCGGTTAACACATGCGAACCGATATCGCTACCTGAACTGCATGCACTTCCGCCCGAAGCAGAAATACCGGCGATATCAAGGTTAAATAACAACATATCGCTCATTTCCATTTCGGGGAATGAAACGTTCAATACTGTATATAAACTTTTTTCAGCATCAGTTTCCCCATTAAAGCTTACACCCGGAACATGGGCAATCAATTGTTCCATCATATACGATTTTAAACCCTGGATATGATTTTGGTGCTGCTCCATTTCGCTGTAAGCCAATTCAAGCGATTTAGCTAAACCAACTATGCCGTAAATATTTTCGGTACCGCCGCGCATGTTGCGTTCCTGCGCTCCGCCATAAATAAATGGTTTTATCTTTATTTTATGGTTGATGTGCAGGAAACCCACACCTTTAGGACCATGTAATTTGTGAGCTGCGCACACCAGGAAATGAGCTTTAAGCTTGCTCAGGTCATGCTGATAATGTCCCATGGTTTGCACGGTATCGCAATGGTAGATGGCATTATATGTTTCGCACAAATCGCCAATGCGTTCCATATCAGATAATGTACCTATTTCATTGTTGGCATGCATTAATGAAACAAAACTGCGTTCATTTTCTTTCAATAATGTTTCCAGGTGATCATAATCAATAACACCCTTGCTGTCGATGTTTACCAGGCTCAATTTAATAACACCCGACTTTTCCATGGCTTCCAGCGTATGGAGCACTGCGTGATGCTCGGTTGGGCTGGTGATGGCGTGGGTAATTTTGTGATCAATGATACCGCACCTGATGGCTGTATTATCAGCCTCGGTACCGCTTGATGTAAAAAAGATTTCGGCTGGCGAAGTATGCAGTAAACCGGCAATCGTTTTACGCGAACGCTCAATCAAAGTACGGGCTTCCCTGCCGTGGGCATGTATTGATGAGGGATTACCAAACTGGCTCTCCATCACCTTGTACATCTCCTTCATTACGTCAGGATCAAGCGGTGTAGTGGCGGCATTATCAAAATAAACGCGCATTCTTTTAAAATTTATAAATTAATGGATCAGTAACTTTAAAACACATGCCCGATATTATTATATAGCCAAGCAACCAACGGAAAATACCGCCGGTTGCCTGTTATTTTTTAATACCAGTAAAAATTAACCTTTCAGTTGTAAGATCTCCTTAATATCAGCGATGATCTTATTGGCCAAACCGTTCGCCACGGTTTCAGAATTGCCTTCGGAGTATATCCTGATAATGGGCTCGGTGTTTGACCTCCGCAAATGTACCCATTCTTTATCAAATTCTATTTTCAAGCCGTCTATTGTTGAATGAGGCTGCTTGATATATTTTTCTTCCACCCTGCTCAAAAGGGCATCTATGTCCATTTCGGGCGTTAAAGTGATCTTATTTTTTGAAATAAAATAACCCGGGTATGACGCACGCAGGCTTGAAACTGACTTGCCATACTTAGCCAGGTGAGTTAAAAACAAGGCTATACCAACTAAAGCATCACGACCGTAGTGCAATTCGGGATAAATAACCCCGCCATTACCCTCGCCACCAATAACCGCGTTAACCGCTTTCATCTGGTTCACCACATTTACCTCTCCTACTGCCGCGGCATGGTATTCGCCACCTGCTTTTTCAGTAACATCGCGCAAGGCACGGGTTGATGAAAGATTGGAAACGGTGTTACCAACATTGTTTTTCAAAACATAGTCAGCCACGGCAACCAGTGTATATTCTTCGCCAAACATATTACCATCTTCGCAAACAAAACAAAGGCGGTCAACATCCGGATCGACAGCTATACCTAAATCCGCCCTCTTGCTTACCACTTCTTTTGATAAAGCTATCAGATTTTCGGGAAGCGGCTCTGGGTTGTGCGGGAAATTGCCGTCAGGCTCACAGTATAATTCGTGAACAGTTGCAACGCCTAAAGCTTTCAGCAAGGCAGGCACAAAGATGCCACCCGTAGAGTTTACGCAATCTATTACTACTTTAAAGTCGGCTTTTTTGATAGCCTCAACATCAACCAATGGCAAAGCCAGTACCTGGTCAACGTGTTTTTGCAGCCAGGTATCATCATGGGTAACTTTACCCAGATCATTTACATCGGCATATATAAAATCGCTATACTCTGCAATGGTCAATACTTCCTTACCATCGGCATCACTAATAAACTCGCCATCGGCATTAAGCAGCTTAAGCGCGTTCCATTGTTTAGGATTATGGCTTGCAGTAAGAATGATACCACCGGCTGCTTTTTCGCCGGTAACGGCAACCTCAACAGTAGGCGTAGTTGATAAACCAAGATCAATAACGTCAATGCCTAAGCCTTGCAGCGTACCAACAACCAGGTTATTCACCATTTCACCCGATAAACGGGCGTCACGGCCTACCACAATCTTTTTAATTCCTGATTTTTTTACAGCCCATGAACCATAGGCCGAAGTAAATTTTACAATATCAAGCGGTGTTAAACCGTCGCCAACAGCGCCACCTATAGTGCCGCGTATACCTGAAATAGATTTAATTAAAGTCAAAATGCGATGTTTTTGGTGTGGTAAAAGTAAAAAATATAAGATACAAATGATATTGTTTTAAGTAATTGCGCAAACGCTTGCACACTAATTTACTGTTTATTAATACGGCATAGCGTTGGTTCAATTGTCATTCCTGCGCATTATTTTATGCTTAACGGGATAATACAAGACCTAAGTATTAAAAGTCTGAAGGTTTTTTTAACTGATTTGATAACTTTGAAAATTAAGTAAACAAGCATCTATAGTAAAAACAATGCCCGACTATCTTTTAAATCTCGACCGGCATTTATTTTATTTCATTAACCACGACCTGTCCAATTCGTTTTTCGATTGGATCATGCCATTGTTGCGCAATCCGAAATTCTGGATCCCGCTGTATATTTTCATTATCGCTTTTTGTTTATGGCGATACAGAAAAATCGGCGTTATCATTATCGTATTACTGGCCGCATCAGCAGGTATAGCTGATTTTACCAGCGGAGTGCTTATAAAACATACTGTACAACGCCTTCGACCCTGCCGCGACCCTATTGTATCGGTTACCGATGTTAGCCGCGTGCCTTGTGGTACAGGCTACAGCTTTCCCTCAACACATGCCACCGACCATTTCGCCATGGCCATATTTTTATGTTTTGTATTAGGCCGTAAATGGAAATGGGTCTGGCTTTGGGCCATTTTATGGGCAGGGAGCATCTGCTTTGCCCAAGTATACGTGGGTGTGCACTTCCCAATAGATGTGCTGTGCGGTGCCCTTTACGGCGCCCTTGTTGGATGGCTGCTTTCATTATTGTTTAAAAAATTACAACCTGCCTTTTAATGGGATACTGGAAAATTCTGCTGCTATTTTTTGCTGCCTTTTTTGGCGGTACTTCTGTATTTTTATTTAAAGGTGATAACCACAAAACGCTGAAACTGGTGTTATCATTCAGCGGGGCTTATTTGCTTGGGATTACCGTATTACACCTGATCCCCGACGCCTACCATGGCAATGATAACTATGTAGGGGTATTTATCCTGGTAGGTTTCCTGTTCCAGATTGTGCTTGAGCAATTTTCGGATGGGATAGAGCACGGCCACATGCATAAACATCCGCATGATCTGGCTGTTTTTCCAATAGGTATTATGATCAGCCTTTGCCTGCATGCATTTTTAGAAGGAATGCCGCTTGCGCAAGGCAACCAGGACCAATTGGTTTATGGTATTGCCTTACATCATATCCCGGCCGCGTTTGCCTTAGCTACCGTGCTGCTTACCAACAAACAAGGTAAAAACAAAACGATATTTTTTGTGGCAGTATTTGCGGTTATGGCACCAGCCGGATATTTTTTCAGCGATGCCTTAAGCACCGGGAACATCGGCAACCTGCAACATTATTTTAACCGGATCATGGGTGTGGTTATCGGGATCTTCCTGCATATTTCAACTACAATACTTTTTGAATCAAGTGCCGATCATCGTTTTAATATGCGCAAGATGATAGCCGTATTGGCCGGCGTGGCTATAGCCTTGCTGGGATTTTTGAAAGAGTTGTAACAGGCTCCCGGATGCCCCTCAAAGCGAAGTTTATTATCAAACTAAGTGCTTAAATATTAATATTTTTCCAATCCCTCTTGAGAGGGGCGCGGTGGGACACGAGTGATTGCAGGGGTGTGTTTCATCAGCATTCATTACAAGTGGTTAAACACACCCCTCCACCCCTCTCAAGAGGGGAATCGCACTTTCCCACACTTTTGGTTACACTTTTGTTTTTCTTTAACAACTTATAAAATAAAAAGGTGCGTCTGTATCTCACCTCAGACGCACCGGTTACCAAAATATCATGGTAATCATCAACTAAACCCGGATTCATGTTTGGAATGCTCCGGGATATCTTTGATCAGAATTTTCAGTTATTTATATTCTGAAAATTCTAAAATCCTGTAAATTCTGATTCTGACATTATTTCACATAAAAACTCCTTCTCAGCCTGATATCCTCAGATGAGCTGCCAACCATCACTTTAAATTCGCCTGGTTCAACAACCTGTTTCATCTGGCGGTTCCAAAGCATCAGTTCCTTGTTGTCTATTTTAAATTGAACAGTACCACTTTCACCTGGTTTAAGGCTGATCCTTTTAAAACTTTTGAGTGATTTTACCGGGGTAGTTACACTGGCTATAACATCGCGTAGATAAAGCTGCACTACTTCTTCACCTTCAACCTTACCGGTATTTTTAACAGTAACGCTAACGTTTGCGGAACCATTAAGCGGGATTTGTGACTGGGCGATTTTCAAGTTTGAATACTCAAATGAGGTATAGCTTAAGCCATGCCCGAATGGAAACAGCGCCGAAGTATCCTGATCAACATACACGTGCCTTGAGGTTGGCTTATGATCGTAATAAAAAGGCACTTGCCCTACCGATCTTGGGAAAGTCATTGGTAATTTGCCTGACGGATTTACTTTACCCAATAACACATCGGCTATGGCCAACCCACCGGTTTCACCCAGAAACCATGATTCCACTATAGCAGGGATCTTCTTGGCAACCCAGTTAATGCACAACGGCCTGCCATTAAACAACACAACCACAGTTGGCTTCCCTGTTTTATAAATCTCTTCTATAAGATGGCTTTGTTGTTTGTTAAGATCGAGGTTAGCCCGGTCTTTCCCCTCACCTACTTCATTGATATCCTCGCCTAAAACAACTACTGCTACATCCGATTGCTTAACCGTATTGATTGCTTTCTGAAGATATTCATTTTGCTTTGCGGCAGAGGTATCAGCTGTATAGCCCGTTTCAAATTTAATATCCAGGTTATTATCGGCCTTTTGCTTCAAAGCATCTAATATGGCTACACCTTTGCCCATCTTATTGGCGTAACCGCCCAGGTATGTGCTTTCGGCCAGCGGCCCGACAACCGCCACCGAATGCACATTAGGCCCAAGCGGCAATATATTATTATCATTCTTAAGCAGACTGATCCCTTCCTGTGCAAGTTTAAGGGCGACGGCGCGGCTTTCTTCTGTATGGTTTACTTTTTTGAGCAGATCGGTGTCGATATAAGGATGATCAAACAAACCCAGCATAAACTTTACCCGCAGCACATTTGATACAGCGCGGTTCAGATCTGCCATGGATAGTTTTTTGCTTGCCAGTGCCTTATTCATGGCCTCATGAAAAGGCACATGCGGAAAATCATAAAACTGCATATCCATACCGGCGGTAAAAGTTTGTCCCAAGGCATCGGCCGCGTCGGTTGCTATTTGATGATTGTTTAGCGACATCTTAATGGCACCAAGATCTGACAGCACAAAACCCTTAAAACCCCATTCGCCACGCAGCACATCTTTCAACAACCATTTGTTATCTACACATGGGATACCGTCTATTTCACTATAAGCTGCCATCATACCCATCGCGCCGCCTTCTCTTACAGCCTTTTCAAATACATATAAAAAAGATGAGCGGGCTTCACGTTCGCCCATATTAACCGGAGCTGTATTGCTGCCAGCTTCCGGAATGCCGTGTACAGCAAAATGCTTTGGCTCAGATAACACCGCATTATGATCACTCAATTTATTGCCTTGCAAACCTTTCACCATAGCTACGCCGTTGGCTGCCGATAAAAATGGATCTTCGCCATAGGTTTCTTCAACACGGCCCCAACGTGGATCGCGCGGAAGACAAAGTACCGGGCCTAACACCATCGCCACACCATGGGCACGCATTTCTGTTGCTATGATACGGCCGGCCTTATGCACATTGGTAGTATCCCAGGCACCGGCCAGTGCCAGCGGACTTGGAAAGGTAGTACTGCCCAAACCTTCGTAGCCGTGCAGCCCTTCTTCAATAAAAAGTACAGGAATACCAAGACGTGTTTTCTCCACAGCATATCGTTGGATCTGATTGCTTACGTCGGCAGTTAAAGGATACAGGTCATGAACCGAACCGATGCCTTCTGTGCCAATATTGATGCGGGCACTATCCGACATGGAAACCGCGTCATGTCCTTGCATGTTTGCAACCTCGTGGCCCCAGTACATATCCAGCTGACGGATCTTTTCGGCAGTTGTCATCCGGCCAAGTAAATCGGCCACACGCTTTTCAACCGGTAGCGACGCGTCTTTATACGGAAGCTTGGCAGTAGGTTTAGGGGTATTAAATGAACAAAAAATCGTTACTAAAAGAACCGATATATAGGCGTTCTTTTGCTTCATAAATAATTTATAATTGGTTGGGTTATTACTTGCCGCACAATCGATTGTTTATTTGAACAAACAAATCCAGTCCGGCTTATCGAAGGCTAAAACTATACCTGGAAACTAATAAGTGATTAATAAAACATTAACGGCAGGGCTTATCCGCCATTAATGTCAATTAAATTTGATGAAAGAGCTTTATAACGCTATTTTTTTACCGGGGGTGGCACATCGGCTGTTAAAGGCACTTGCTTCCGGAGCATTTTAGCGGCATAACCGGTTAGGTACAGGTAATAATCATTAGGGATATCGTCCTCAAAGGTTACGAATGTACTTAAGCCTACCGGCGGATTTTTTGATACTTTGAGGATAGCCGTTCCTTCGTCAACTTCGTCGAACATGGCTACGTACAGCATTTCGGCACCGCTGTTGATGGCACCGTTTATCTGTTTCCAATAAAAATGACCGCGGTTACGAGGGATCTGGTTTTGTTTGGCCCGCGGGTTCATATTATGCCAGCTGAAGCCCGGAAATACCGTGGGAACATAATCAACTTTATTTTCCTTACACCAGGCAATATCCTCGGCAATACGGTGCTGAAAGGCTGGATAAGCTTCTTCATTAAAGCGACCAACAAACCAGGGATGAACAATATCTACCTTACGCAACAGATCATGTAAATGCGGATCATTCTCGGTGTCGTTGCCAAAATCCCGCCAATATGTAGGCACGCCAAGCAATATGGCGCAACCTCCGTAAACCGGGTCATTCTTTAAAAAATCGATGATCTTTTCGCCTTCAGTCAAACCATAACGGCGATGGTCATTAAAACCTATCCCCCATACAGCAACCAAAGGTTTTCCATTGTGATATAACCAGGTTTGGTTGTTGCCCCGGTTGGTTACTTTCATACTGTCGATAAGATGTTTCCAATCCTTTATCACCAGCGAATCGCCGCCCGCGTTCATGCCCGACAGATCGTACATCACGGTAATAGCCCTATGGTATTTCTGCGCATACTTAAGGGCATTGCCCAAAACCACGTCATTATGATGCTTACCGGCTCCACGTAGCACATCGCCAATAAAGCGCTGCACAAAAACACCGTCGACACCATATTGCTGCATCCACTTAAAATGAGTTTCGGTTGATGAGGCATCGTACGAGCTGTACAGATAAGCGTCGCTGCCATCGGCCAGTTTAAATGGCGATTTATAGGTTTTGGGATATTCACTTACATCGGGCCACAGGTCGATATTGGTATAACCAGGCTCAAACTTTCCATGCGAAACGTAATGGTTCCACCAACGATTGCCGCCATCGCCGGGCGCGTTGAACCATCCCTGGTAACCGGCCATCACCAAACCTTTATAACTTTTAAATGCCGATGTTTTACTGTGCCTCAACTGAGCGTTGGCAACAGCGCATAGCAGTAGCAGCAAGATGCTAAAAACGTGTTTTTTCATCAGGATAGAATTTTAATATGTGTTGATTTTTTGCTTAGATCAGATGCCCCAGTTTTTATTCGGTTTAGGCCCCATTTCCAATTCAAGCTTACCGCCGGCCATGAGTTGCTCATGGGTAAAGAGCGGCTTGTTAAGCACCTGACCGTCAAACTTAGCGCTTTGAATATATTTGTTTACTACCGAGCAATTGTTAGCTACCAGTTTAAACTGCTTACCATTTTGCAGGTTGATGGTAACCTTGCTGAAAACCGGGCTGCCGATGGTATAAACTGGCTTTCCTGGTGTAATCGGGTAAAAGCCCATCGACGAAAACACTACGAAGGCCGACATACCACCACCATCTTCATCACCCGGAATGCCGAAGATGTTGTCCTTATACCAAACATCAAGCAGGAACCTTACGCGCTTTTGCGTTTTCCATGGCGCGCCGGCAAAGTTGTACAGGTATGGAATATGGAAACTTGGCTCATTACCCATCGAATACTGCCCAACTAAACCCGTTGCATCAGGAAATTTGGCCCAGAACTGGTATTTGCTTCTGTCAAGGCTTTCGCGAAACAACTGATCCAAACGGGCCTGGAATTTATCTTGTCCGCCCATCAGGTTTGCCAGGCCAGGGATATCGTGCTGTACCTGCCACAGGTAAGTCCAGCCATTGTTTTCGTCATAAAACTCGCGACCGCCTAAACCGCCGTCAAACTTAGGATCGATATCAATCCAATTACCGTCCTTGTCTTTAGGGATAAACATTTGCTTATCGTTGTTCCAAAGGTTTTTATAGTTAAGCGCGCGTTTGGCAAAAGTTTGCTCATCGGCTGTCTTTTTCAGCTCACCAGCAAACTGTCCAACCGCCCAATCGTCATAACTGCCGCCGAGGGTTACGGCTACCGCCTGGCGTTTTTCAAAACCATGCACCAGGCTTACAGTTTCCTTCTCGCCTTTTTTTAAGGCAGGGAAATATCCGTTGGTATGATAGAAGTCGTCCAGTTCGCATTTAGGGCCATTTTCCCATGGCAGCATAGTAGCTTCGTTGGCATTTTTCAGGATACCTTCATAAGCCTTATCCACATCGAAACCACGGATACCTTTGCGATAATCATCCAGAAACATTACTGTAGAGTGAAACCCATTCATACAAGGATTATCGCCAAACAATACTGGAAAAGTTGGCATCCAGCCGCTTTGCTCATATTGGTTAACATACGAGTTCAGCATATCCGACTCCAGCTTTGGGTTCAGGATAGTACGAAGCGGGTGCAAGGCCAGGTAAGTATCCCAAACCCAGTCATCCACATAAAACGGACGGTTGCTATCATGAACTTTCTTATCGTATCCGCTGTAGTAATGGCCGTCTTCGTTAATATCAACCATACGCTCATTACAACGATATAAAGCAGTGTAAAATGAACGACGCTGCGCCACGGTACCTCCTTCGGTTTCAATTTGGCCAACTATTTTTGCCCATGTCGCTTTGGCTGCCTGTTTAAGCGTTTCAAAATCGGCGCTACCAAATTCATCGTTAAAGTTTTGCTTAGCCTGTTGAGGGCTTACGTATGATATAGCGTACTTAAATTCAATTACATCCGGAGTACCGGCAGCAAACGTGATGTATGATTTAAGGTCTTTTCCATCGGCTGTGCTTTGTTTAACCAGAGTGTTATCCTTCACTATGCCGGCAGTACCTTTGGCACTAAACTTACCATATACATAAACCTTGATATCGTCATGGTAGGTTTCAAAACCGGTTAGCTCATTGCCGCCGGTGAAGGTAAAATTGGCTGCCCCATCGTTATACAATCCAAACAAAATGCTTTTAGCAGCACTTTTAGCAGGAAAAGTAAATTTATAGTCGCCAACCTTTTTGCCTGGCGCAAATTCTACCGTGATATCCTTATCAATCAGGAAAGTTGAATAATACCACGGACGGGTAACTTCCAGATCATGATCATAGGTCATTCTTTCATTCCACGAAGCAGGGGTAATCGCGCTATTATCCGGCTTAACCGAAAACACCTCCCCTAACCTATGCGATACCACATTAAGCGGAAAGCTGGAGATCTGATCATCAATATAATCATGACGTACAGGCAGCATTCTGATCATTTGGTTAGGCAGATGCGCGGTTGGCCGGGTCGGCTCAAGCAGGGCTCCTACATTACCAATATGCGGATCGATGTATTGAAGATTGCCTTCGTCTTTTGTTTGAGCAGATACGGTTACACCGCCGCACAAGCTGCTGATGCTAATTATTGCAGATAAAAACGCCGGCTTTAACAACCGAGGGAAAGAGGTTAGCATGGGTAATAATTTATTTCTTATTAATGTTTTTTATTTTGTTCTGTAGAGACGCATCACATGCGTCTCCTAATTTATATATATCATTTCGCATTTACTTGTCCTACTGAAGACGCATGTAATGCGTCTCTACGTGAACCTTTTTTAAAGCAAATATCAAAATACAAGCAGCCGGGCTTATTAACTGGTAACAGCCTCAAAATTGCTTGCACAACTTAATTAATTATTAAAAATTGATTAATTAATCCAATAAATATCAATTGTAACAGATTTATTCAAGAATTGAATGAAAATCGCGCTCAAAAGCTTCGCCGTAAATTGCTTTATACTCCTTATTGAAATTCTCGAACGTATTTTTTGCCAGTGAGTGTTTACCGATATGCGAAAGCGCTTTGCACTTCAGGATCATGGCTTCCTCATTCACTGGGTCGAAATAGAAGATATCATTAGCCAGTTTGATCAAAAACTCAGGATCATCGGTAACCTTTATCGAATTTGCAAACTGAATGTATGAATCGGTGATTTCATTTGATACTTCCGATTTGAACGCGTCGAGCCATTCGTATTCTATATTCGACAAGAAATTACCCCGTTGGGTTATATGTGTAAGCTGTATGATTTTCTGCTTATTAAGCTTGCTTTTATTGGATACAATATTGAGATAATTATGATAATCAACCTGGATCTCGTTATAATCTATCTCAATTTTCCAATAGCCCGTATCTTTAGATAGATGGCAATGGCCCATCTTATCCAACAGGGATTTCAGCTTGGCAATGTTCACTGAACGGTTATTACGCGCGCTTTTTTCCGATTTATCAAACCAAAGGATCTCATTTAGTTTTTCCGAGCTTACCCCCCTGTCAAATTTCACCGAATACATCAGGATCACCAAAAACAGCTCTTTCAATAAAGGCGTAAAGTACTTGGTGATCTCGTTACCATCGGGCGTAAACAATTGCAAATCGCCAAATAAAAATATGGCATTCTTATTGGCATGCAACCGGCTTTCGTTTTCCTCTTTAATTTCAGGCACACCCTGTTCCTGCGTTTCGTTAACTGGCGTTGTTTCAGCTACAGCCTTTTGAGGTTCCGGCAATACTTGTAGGATTATCTTTTTACGGCGGTTAATAACAACAACGGCTCCTATTCCTAAACATATAACACAACCACCAACTATCCACAGTAAGTAACCCATATGGCTCTCGGATAAAATATTAGTAACAACCGGTTCTGGTGGACTAAGCAGCGAGTAAACCTTAACCCGGGTGTGGTCATTTTCCTTAAACAGCATTACAGATAAAAATTTTGCGCTATGTGGCAGATAATACAAATCAGCAAAGGCACTTACATCGTGGAATTGAAACGGAATGGTATCGCCAACCATTTCGTAGGCAGGTTTGTCCAGCGATCCTTTTATAAGTTGCAGGTTTGAGTTGAATTTGTGCTGCGGGAAGATCAAACCATAATAGCTTTTATCTTTCGAGTTGATGACAAGCGAGTTGGCGAAAACAAAATCCTCGTTTTTAACGTCGATATTGAAAAGCTTTTTAAACGTCCTGTCCTTAACCGTGTAGCGCACCATATCATACAAGTTACGCGGATTCACAATCTGCTGCCCCGATGCACTGCCATAACCACCAATTACATAAACCGTATCGCCGGTGGTATTAGCACCTAACCCGGCCAAATAACGCGGGGTAAAAGTATCTCCCTTAAATTTAACCTTCTCCCACTGTTTAGTATTAAGACTAAACCTGCGGACACTGTCTTTGTAAATCAGCTGCCCATATCCGCCTATAGTATAAATAGCCGTATCTGTTTTGCTGAAAAACTTATTGAGATGACCGTTATTGGTTGCAAAATTACTATAGCCCTTATCCCACTTGCCGGTAACAAAATCAAATGTGCCGACAGCGGTTTGATCCATAAACAGGTAATAAAGCTTGTTATTGGCATACAGGGCCTGGTCGCCCGGTACCAGCATTTGACGGCCGGAACTATATGCCTTGCTTTTTAACTGCGGCGTTTTGTTGATGGAATATGTAACCAATGAATCGGCAGTGACAACAAATACCTCCTCGTTTGCAGCATCAAAAGCCAAACTGGCATCTCCGGGAACGATAAATTCCTTTTCCAGTTGCCAGTTACGGTGCCTTGCCTTGATCCACAGTGGGTTATTAACCGAGCCACTGTTTTTATTTTCGGTTTCGTTGGCTACGCTACCCTCCCACTCATTAAGCGGCCAGTTTGCTATTTGCTCCGTATTTTGTTGTACACGAACATCACGCAATTTAAACGGCGGCAAATCAGTGGTTTGAAACTGCTTATAAGCATTAGCGCCAAAGAGTAGCTTATAGTTTGAACTTGCTTTTAAATGGATACCTGTTTCGCTTAATGACTGATTACCGGAAACAACGGTGATCTTGTCGTTTTTATAATCTATCTGAATCTTTAAATTATTCCAGCGTTCAAAAAGCAACTTATCATCAATATTGAAAGATATTTTTGAAAGACGTTCGCCAATAATGATCTTGAAGTGCTTGGTATTGGCCTGGTTATCATACACTAAGTCGACATTTTGATTATCGTCACCTATCAGCCGTAAAATATAACCGAAGTAAATAACCCTGTTAGGCAAGAAAGACAGATCAAACGAAACCTCAAATTTATCTTTAGGAGATAGATTTTTCAAGCCAAGGTCCAGCCCGGTGCGCTTATCCTGTACAACTTCATGACTATAGAACCCCAGCCCATAAGATTGTGCACGGGCAGGTGACATGAACAGAAAATTCAATAAAACAGTAACAATTATCCCCGGTAAAAAAAATCTCATGTTGATAAGTACACCTTAGGCATTACAACTCATGTACCCTGCTCGGTATTTATAATTTAGGCCCAAATTCAGTGCTTTTTAATTGGCTCGATTGGCTAAAATTACAATAATTACAGTTTAATTTCAAGGATTATAACATTATAATCCCCCGATACAACAAGCTGTTTAAGCTTCAATAAGTTAGTGAACTTATACTTAGTGTACAATATAATTTAACATTAATTTGGAACGGGAATTTCGTAACCTGTCGCTTTCAAAATAAACTCAACTATTGGCGCCGGGTTAGGTAAACTATGCGGATGATGTTTAAAACCCGGCTTATGAATTACCGTAATTGAACCTCCGAGCGCTTTAACCTTTTGCTCAAATAGCAGGGTATTTTTTGAAGGATCGACGGCCTCGTCATCATCGGCAGAAAGATGCAGCATCGGGAACTTACCTTTTACAATTTGTTGCACCTTATCAATAGGGCTCACTTTCAATGAGCCTATCTGGTTTGCAGAAGTTAAATTGAAATCCTTTTTTAAAATTGCCGAATCGGGCCAATATTTCAAATCGAGCAAGGCATTGTCGGCGTAGGTGCAGGCTACCTTATCAGGATTGGCTGCAGCCCAGTTGTATATGTAAATGCCTCCCCTGCTCATGCCTTCAAGCATGGCTTTTTTACCCAGGCCCGCGTTAGTCAGCATTTTATAAAAATCATTCCAGTAGCCAATTGCCTCATTATTACCCAATAGCTCGGCAACATCACAATAAACAATATGAAAACCCCGCTCTAAAAGCGCTATATCAGTCTGCGGCTCATGCCCCCAAAAGCGTGCACGCCATACCCATGAATGGCCTTTAGCAGCCCATTTTGGTTTTACAACTTTGCAATCGCGGTTATCAAAGGTAAATTCGGCGCAAGGGTAGCCGTAAAAATTGCTTTCTTTAACCTGCTGATTCATCCTGTTAAAAACATCATAATTTTTATCACGGGGCTGCACAACCACATCATATAGCCTTTTGGCAGTCATGGCTGTGCCTTCCAAATTGGGGTGAATTTTATCGGGCATCCAGCTTTCGTGGTTAACAAACATGGAGTGCATATCAATTACCTCTAAATGTTCATCATAGGCCACATTCCTGAGTTTGGGGATGATGCTGTTGACAATTACTTTATCATAAATCTGGTTAGTATCGACCTGAAAGGACGGAATAGGCAATAACAACACAATACGCGGATGCGAAGGTAACTGAGCGAATGACCGGATCAGTTCATGATAATCTCTTTCGTACTCATCCAGGTGAACCCGGTTAACGAGCTTGGCATCGTTACCTCCCAGATCAATAAATACCACATCGGGTTTGCTTTGCAGTGCATTCTGATAGGCTTTTGTACTCCAATACGACAGATCGCCTTTGCGCAAAAGTGTAGCGCTTCTTACCCCAAAGTTGCTAACCGAATAGTTTTTACCCAAAAGCTTTTGCAGCTGTGCCGGGTATGATTGCGCAGCCGGATTGGGCAAGGTAGCTCCATACGTGATACTTGCGCCTATGCAGGTTATTCTTGTTGTTGCGCTCGCGATGTTGATCAGGCAAAAAGCAATCAACATAATCAATATTCTCTTCATGATTTTAGCGTTTTTTAGTCATATCGATAACATCTGCAAGGCGACTGGCCGGCGTAACTTTCAGATTGGTAAGTTTCCCGTCGACGACCTTACCCTCAACAGTAGTTTTGTAAGGCGCATTCAATTTAAAATCGGCGTTCCAACCGGTGGGCCAGGCTGGCAGCAGCATGATCTTTTTGCCTTCAACCTGCATCAGCATTAATTGCAGGCCATTCTCGCCATTACCGCCGTTGTCTTCGTCGGGCATGTAATCGTTACCCTTATCCCAAAATGCCGGAAATTTCAGGCCCGCATCTTTTCGGGTTAGGGCGAAGCTGGTATAGTCCTTAGCTACTTCGGCATCACCAATCATAGCCGCCTGTATCGGATCCTGTACCCAGCAGCCTTTAGCGCGTTGTTTACGGGCGTTGAAAGTATTAACAGCCATGTCCAAACCGGGCTTGCCCAAACCATACAGCCTGAATGGATATATGGTATATAATTCGGGATTTTCACTATTGAAAGATTTGGCCGTTTGCGGACCTGTATACGGCAACAATACCGTTTTGCCATCGTGATCGGCAGTTGGTAAAGGCGGCAATTCGTCGTAGAATTTACGCCAGTGTTGTTTTGTCTGCTCATCCACAATGGTCGACGGCAGCGCTATCATCCTGCTTAGTACGGCATGTAATCCGGCAATATCCGGCGCGGGGTTATGAACCTTCCAAAACATTTCTATCGAGTTATCAGGATCAAGCAACAGCTTACCTGTACTATCCCGCTTAAAATGTTCATCAAAAAACTGTAACCCGGCCTTTGCAACCGGTAACAGCGTTTTTTTGGCAAAACCGGTATCGCCGGTATATTCGTAGTAATCAAGCATCATCATGCTTAATTCCAGTATAGGGGTAAAATAATGATTGGTGTAATTGGCCTTCACTTCGGGGCCCATATAGTTTAAACCACCCCAAAAAGGCGCGGTTTCGGCGAAGTAAGCACCGCCATGTTTGTAAAACTCGTTAACCTGCTTGGCATTGGCGGGCAAAATATTGGCATACATCCTGAACAGCGGCAGCATCATGTCAAAGTCGCCGGCCATAAGGCGTGGCCAGTACATTGGCCGGGTATTTTGAAACCAGTATTGTCCGCCCCAGGCCCGGTAATCGGCGTTGGCATTTTTCGCCTGATTATCTATTACGAAAATGGAGCCATTGAATTTAATGGGATAAACGCCCCTTCCCGCACAAGCGGTCACAAAGCGTTGCAGGATATATCCCTGTGTAACTTTTTCAGCCAGTTCATCGCCGGTTACAAATACATTGCTCCGGTTCCAAAACTGCTGCCACCATTTTTGATGCGCCAAACGGGTTTGCTCGAGGTTTAACTGATCAACAGCGTTTACTTTGGATTCAAGTTTACCAAGCCATTGCTTACCGCTCCCGGCAACCGCCGTTAAAGGATAAATAGAAATTACCTGCGATGTTACTTTACCCGACTTTAAGGTAACATCATCCTGGTTGGAAAGGCCTGCTCCCTTAATTATTGCGCCAAAAGTAAGATTAGCTAAATGCGGATCGGTGTTGGGAGAATTGTGATGATACCAGGCTATCCGGTTCTTTTGTCCGCTAATCACGGTATCTGTTTTACCTGCGCGCCAGTTCTCCAGCTTTACATTAACAGTAGCAGCGGCAGCGCTTTTAGTTTCTATCCGGATAACCGGATGATTGGCATCAACCCAGATCCTGTATTGAACGGATGATTTTCCCTCACCGGCCTGCGCCCAGATCTCGCCGTTACGGAGCTTTAAGATCTGTTTAAACGGCGCGTTGTTTTTTAAAGGATCAGGATTTACCGATACCCGTACGGCACCCAGTTTCATTAATACCCCACCCTGCTTCATCCAATCATCTTTTTCGGCATCAAGCTCGCCGCCCCAGGCATCGGTTTTACTGATATAAAAAACCAGGTCGCCATTTTTTTCAAACCATACGTTGAGGCCTATATCTCCATTACCTAATGGCATTGACTGTGCCGATGTTGGGCCGGGCTCATCCCACTCAACATTGTAATGATCCAATTGCGGGTTAACTGCTGATTGTGCATAGCAAAATGTAGTAAAAGCAATGAAGAGCGTTGTAAGTATCAGCCCAACTTTTTTTGTATTCATAGGTTTATATTAACGGGATATATGTGCCCGTACTTATCGGTTAATTGATGATGCAAATAAATTACTGCAACTTAATAAAAGATTAAAAAAGCATTAACCGTAAAAAATTATTACAATCGATTATTAAACTATCAGACAAACAAATTCCTGTATCTTAGTTAAATGCATATTGAACGCTTTGCACCGGGCGAAATTTTAAAGCCATTTATAAGGCAATACGTGTTTGTTGAAACAACCGGCAACGTTATCAACCGCATTTTGCCGGATACGTCTTTAGTTATGGCGATCAGGTACAGCGGAAATATCAATGATGTAACCGGATTAAACACCAATCAACTTCCCTCCTCACTAATTACAGGGTTAAAGAAATCGCCCCGGTTAATCAACTACGGTTCTGCCACAGGTAACATGCTTATTTTATTTAAAGCAGCCGGGGCAGCAGCATTTTTTAAACAACCCCTTCACGAATTATTTGAGGCGAGTGTGCCGCTCGATAATTTCATTACTCCGGATAAATTAAACTTACTTGAGGAACAACTTGCCGAAGCAGATGGGAACCAACAACGGGCTATTATAGCCGATCAATTCCTAATTCAACAGATCCAAAACCACAAGCAAGATCAACTAGTTATATCCGCCCTTCAAAAAATTCGTTTGTCAAAGGGGCAGATAAGGATCAGGGAACTCGCTGATGCGCATTATATCAGCCAGGACGCATTTGAAAAACGGTTCAGGCGGGTAGTAGGAACCTCGCCAAAACAGTTTGCCAGTATTATTAAAATCAAATCAATAGTTGATAGCAAGGTACCGGATGCTTCCCTTACCCAGACAGCGTTAGATGCAGGATACTTTGACCAGCCCCATTTTAATAAAGAATTTAAGCTATTTACCGGCTTAAGCCCTGCCGATTTTTTTAAAGTGCCAAGGGCCTGGTAAATCAATGATTTTTTACAAGTATTAAGCCCCAATTGTCCGGATTTTTGAAGAAAAATAAGGATAATCATGAAACAGATATTCATCGATCAATTTATTGTTCCGGCAACAGCACAGCATGAATTTAAGGAACGGATGAAGATTAACCGCGACTTTATAAAAAAACTCGACGGCTTTATTGAGGACAGCGCCTATGAACGTCATGACGAACAGGGCAACCTGATCTGCATCACAACAGCCATCTAGCAAAACGAAGATGTTTTGCAAAAAGCTAAAGAAGCGGTTCAGCAGTTATATCAACAGCAGGATTTTGACATGAAGGCTATGCTTCAAAGGTTAAACATCAGCATGGAAAGGAACACATACCAAGCAATTACTGATTAAGGTTACTCTTCTTTACAGTCAGGGTACCACGCTTAACACCAAAACTGCCCTTCAGGTCGGTTCCTTCAATAATATAGGTATAATCCCCAGGATTATCGGCAGTATAAAAGCTTACCCTGGCTTTACCCTCTTTATCAGTAACGATGTGCGGCGCCCAGTGCACTGTAGAACGGATATCGGTCATATCCGCGGTTGAGGCAGGCTTATATTTAGGAGCATAAAACTGCACAGGCATAGAAAAAGACATGGGACGTAAACATAAGTACCCACAGCTTTCTTAACAAAAGGCCCGCGACCACCGCGTGTTGTTATCTCAATAAAAGCATTTTCGTCTGGCTCTGCCATAGGATTCTTAATGTACCGACGAGTGTAGCTAAAAGTATTTCTCATACTTTTCATCACCTCTATGCCCTTAATTTCTTCCGCATCGTAATAGTCAAGGTATTCTTTAAAATACAAATACGGAGAAAGAGTTTCGGGCTTAAAAAACTCAATATCCATACCATCAATAATCAAATGCAAGGCCATGGTATTTAGCCTATAATAGGATAAACCGGTTTTATCGGTATACAAATTAAAGCCTTTTACATTTTTAGTGATCAGATCGCCAAGTGATGTACGGCCTGCTTTTTGCAATGCTTCCTCATCAATAATCAAATCCGCTTCACCCGGGCCGTTCAGATTTTTGGATTCTTTAATGATGCGTTTATCTTTTACCACCACTTCCTTTAATACATTGCCACCGGTAATTTTAGTCATCTCATCTTTTAAACTCAATTGCTTTTTAACCCTCATCATACTATTCGTATCAATGTTTAGGAACCAGGGCGTTGCGCGGTCGTTCACTGCGGCAAATACGGGTGGTTTAAACTCATCCATCTCGATACCCACATTAAAACTTTTGCCTTTTTTGTTTCGTGCCTGGATAAAAAACACGGCCGTATCTGCCGGAAAAATATCCTTAAATATAAATTCGCCCTGCTTATTGGTCACGGTGTCGGTAACAATCATTGGCTTTTTTGAAAACAAGGTTACTCCCGAATTGGCAACCGGCTTATTAAACATATTGGTTACATGGCCGGTTATTAAAAATTGCTTCTCGGCAGTATAAACGGGCGATGTCGCGGGTGCCCAGAGTTCCTTCCAATCATATCCAACCCAGCCTTGGGTTAAGAGTAACTGATCTAAATGTTGCCATGTTCGCGCGTCTTTTCCGGCTGCATCATAATATCCAGGCTCTTCAATATTACCTTTCAAATCGGATGTCAGCAGCATATAACTTTTTATAGTACCGTTAGCAACACTATCCGTTTTTACCTGCGTATTATCTGTTACAGCCATTGAAAAACTTCCCTGCACCGGATTTCCTTTCGCGCCTTTCACCTCGATATCAAGCATTACACTATCACGCTGAACATATGCCGCTTTATCACTTATAACACCAATCTTAAGATTATCATTATGATCAATAAACACCTTCCGTTCATTGAGTAGCTTTTTATCGGCGCCAATCAATAAAAAACGAAGAATACCATTGGGGAACAGATTTTTACCTGTCTGCAACCTAACTCCCCCGTTTTTAAAATGCAATGAAGCCCCGTATGCAACTAAACCATGGGTTTGTCCTAACAGGTAATAAACGTTACCTGCGGCAATAACATCAGGAGTAGCATTCAACAAAACCTCTACCGAATCGGTATTTAAGGGACTATTAACCTGTAATGTAATGCCCGAGCTTTTTACAGCAGGTAAAGCGAATGTCTTAAATGAGCCGTCAGGCAATTTAATTTTTGCCGTATAAATTTCATCCTGTTGCGGTAGCAGGTTAAATACCCCCATGCCTTTGTGTGCAGCGATAAAAGCAGCCATTTCCTGTTGCTTACTGTTATAAATCTTCCCCGAGATATTAACTCCGTAACCATCTTCATTTAGGGCTTTAAAAGCAATCCGCGCAGGCAATCCCGCTACAAGTTCGCCACCTTCGGGCATAAACTGCAGGTCGATATGATCGGGACGATTGAGGATCAGCGGCATTACCAGCCGCCGGTTATCTTCTCCTTTCCGGAGGTCCTGCATTGTTATCGATAAATTTGCAGCGTTGGCTTTTTCGGGCAGATCAAAATTCGCGGCGATAATGCCGTCAAGATCTGTGCTGACGTTGTTTTTAAGCAAAGTCCGTTTGCCGTCTGTTAAACGCAGCTGCATTTCACGAACGCCAACAGGAAAAGTGTCAAATTTAGTAACGCGTAAATTGAGCTGCACTTTTTCCTTATCGGCACTTTTTTGTGTTGATGCCTTATAGTTTACCAGCCAGGCGTTACCGACGGCATTACCTATGTAAAAATGCTTTTTAAAAACGTATGATTCGCCAAAGTTGCGCATCCAGTTAGTATACGCGCGTAAAAAATAGCCGCCCTGCAGTATTTCCTTTTCGCTTAATGCTATATTGCCAAAAGCCAGCCCTCCAAAAAGCGGCATCATAACACGTTTTATAACCCGGTTACTGTCGTTGGCCAATTCAACATATAAAATACCGCTTTTAGCCGCGGCATGCAGGGTTGGTTCTTCAAGTAAATAGCCTTTAAACCATAGCGTATCACCAACTTCGTAGTTAGGCTTATTAGTTTGCAGGTATATTTTTTCGATAGCCTTGCCCCTTGCAAAAGTATCGGCTGTTGACATGACCTTATTGATAAATGCCCTCGGCGACTCCTGGGCAAAAAGCTGCACTGAGCTCAGAAGCCCTAACACAAAGCACAATAAATAGTTAAAAACATGCAGGAAAAGAGACTTTGGCATAGGCAGGGAATAACAGGTTAGGTGATAGAAATAAAATTAAGACTATTTAGGTTACTTTCATAGGCTGATTTTATAATGGATCAGATAACATCGCTATTAGCTATTACAACTTTTATGCTCATTTAAGCGTTACCTAAATTTACTGCCGGTTCCCCCTTTTTGTAATTTAATTTCTGATAGATTTGTGTACGATTATAGTGCTTTATGACAATAACCAACTCCGATTTTAAAATAGATGTAACCTCCGAAATTGGCACGCTTCGCACACTGCTTATTCATAGCCCCGACAGCGGCTTGGGCAAAGTGGTGCCCTCAAAAGCACAGGACTGGCTTTTTGAAGATATAATTCACCTGGACACGGTACGCAGGAACGAGTACGATTACTATGTAAAACTACTGCTCTATTTTCTTGATCCCGAAAAGATAAAAGGTAAACTGCAGCAAATTGATGAAGAAAGCGCTCACCGTTCGTTTTTTAAACCGGATAACGCAGGCTTCCACTCTTCAGATAAGGTTATCGAAATTCAAACCCTATTGGCCGATATTTTACAACAGCCGGATATCCGCAAAAAGCTGGTGGCTTCTGTATGCGCGGTTGAAAGCTGCAACTACCGGTTACAGCAACAGCTTACGGATACCGATCCGGTTGAACTGGCCAAGATCTTTATCTCAGGCTCGTTAACAACCGAGGAAATGATCTTTGCCCCTATTCCTAACCTCATTTTCTCGCGGGATTTGGGGATAGCCGTAAACAACCACATGCTGCTTAACAAACCGGCAAAAAAAGCCCGCTTCCGCGAAACCTTGCTAATGCGGTATATATTTTTCAATCACCCGCTTTTTGAAGCTTACCGTGATAATATTTTAGAGATCCCGGAAACAGCCCAGCATTTTTTACGCCCTGGCGAAGACGCTGAAGGCCGTACTACTTTAGAAGGCGGCGACGTGATGATGGTAAGCCCGGACCATTTGGTGATAGGATGCAGCGAACGTACCTCTGTGAGCGGGGCCAATGAAGCCATCAGGCTGCTTTTTGAACACGATGTGGTAAAAAAGGTAACCATCGTAAAAATCCCGAACAAGCGCGATTACATGCATATCGACACCGTTTTTACGCAAGTTAAACGCGATACTTGGGTACTGCTTCGTTCGCTTGCCATAGCCGAAGCCCCTATTGAAGAAAGAGAACCGATATCATGGTTCGCCGATAAAAAACAGAAAGAGCGGCCGGAAATTGTTCAGTTTGCAAAAGATGAAAAACCAAAACTGTTTAGCTGTATTGAAGACCTGCTTGCAGATATCAGCGAAAACGACCTTAAAAGCGGCGTAAAAACTAAATTCATTTACTCTGGCAATAATACTTTCCCCTTTGACGCCCGCGAGCAGTGGACAGACTCCTGTAATCTGCTGGCACTAAAAGAAGGCGTAGTTGTAGGCTACGATCGTAACGATAAAACAGTAGAAGCATTTAAAGAAGGCGGCTTTGACGTAATCAGGGTAGCCGAATTGATCCAGAAATTTGAGAACAACGAACTGGATCCGCAAAGCCTGACCAATACGTTAATTTTAATGCCTTCGGCCGAACTTTCCCGTGCCCGCGGAGGTTTCCATTGCATGAGCATGCCGATATTAAGGGATAAGGTGCTTTAGCAAGTCATTGAGTCATTTGTCATTAAGTCATTGCCTGGCATGATTTATCGCAATAAAAAATGACTCAATGACCAAATGACATAATGACAAATACATATGAGTCAATCAACATCACATATATTAATGATTCGCCCGGTTAATTTCGGGTTTAATGAAGAAACCGCGTCAAGCAATGCTTTCCAGAACCCCAACGCCGAAAAAAACGGGGTACAGGAAAAAGCATTGACTGAATTTAACAGCATGGTCAATATTTTGCGCCATAACGGAGTGGATGTTACCGTAACAGATGATACGCCACAACCCTACACTCCCGACTCTATATTTCCGAACAACTGGGTATCTTTCCATGATGATGGCGGCATTTTCCTATACCCTATGCAGGCCGAAAACCGGAGGCTTGAACGCAGGGAGGATATCATAACCGATCTGGAAGATAAGTTTAAAGTTGCCCATGTAATTGACCTGAGCCGCTTTGAACATGAGCATCGCTTTTTAGAAGGCACCGGCAGTATGGTGCTTGACAGGGATAATAAAATAGCTTACGCCTGCCTCTCGCCCCGAACGGATAAAGAAGTGCTTAATTATTTTTGTGAGCAGTCTGGTTATCAGTCCGTAAGCTTTGAAGCGGTGGATGAAAAAGGCAAGGCTATCTACCACACTAATGTGCTGATGTGCATTGGTAGCCAATTTGCCGTGATCTGCTTAAACAGTATCCCTAACCCGTACGAAAGGATAACAGTTACCGAATCATTAAGATCATCGCATAAAGAAATTATCGAAATCAGCTTTGAGCAAATGAACCAATTTGCAGGTAATATGCTTGAGGTAAAAAACAAAGCGGGCGAAACGCTGATCGTGATGTCGCAAAATGCATATAACGCATTAAACGATACTCAGCGTTCGACCTTACAGCAATATGGCAAATTGGTTTATGCGGATATTAACACCATAGAAACTAACGGAGGTGGCAGCGCACGCTGTATGATGGCTGAAGTGCATTTACCGGGTATTTAAATTCATCTGTTAACAGCATACAACGCTATCAGATACTTGAAGAGGAAAACAATTACAGCTATAATTACAAGTAATAACAATTGTTTCACTAAATATTTAGGCATGGCTAATCATGATCAATATACAAAGACGACAATTTAGTTATTAAAATACAATTTACAGTCCTTACACATTTTTCACAAAAATTGTATCGATACTGTATAACAACAACTTACGATAATAGCGTATCTTTAATCATACGTTATTAATTAGGATTTTTTATTAAAGAATAAGCCCCTTCGTCAGGGGCCTATTCTTTGATTATCCGGTTAACAACTAACCAGTTTACTCGGTGATGAAATAGGTATAAGCCTGTTTCTGTTTCATTTTTGAGCGTACCCTTTTAAAGCTATCCTCAATATCTTTACGCTCATCTTTTTCAGTCACTTCCATAAAAGCTTCCTGATAATAACCTAAGGCTTTATTCCAGTCTTTTTGCTTTTCGTAAAACAAACCAAGTAAATCAAAAATACGGGCTTTATTTACGCCTGGCGTGGTTAGCGCCTGGGTCGAAATAGTTGAAACCGATTTTTCCATACCCAAAAACACCACCAGATCAAGATAATGCGTGTAATTATCCGGGAACGATGGCTCCAGCTCCATACAGGTTTTAAAATGATAACCTGCGGTTTGGTAATCCTGGATCTTGTAATAATGGATCATGCCTAACTGGTAATGCGCCCTTGCAAAAAATGGCTCATCGGCAATAATCTGGTTTAATATATTAAGGCCTTTTGGCGTTTCGCCGAACGAAAGTTCGTCGACAGCCTGCAGGTACTTTTCTTCAATTGAATAATAATTGTCCATATAAAATTTCAAATTCAGTTAAGCTTACAATTAAGTAATGCTTAATGTTATACTAACTAATAGTGGTAAATGTAGGATCGGTTTGGGTACTTCGAAACCGCTATACCGGAGTTGAGAAGAGAATTATCGATGCAAAACTCTTCTGCCGCGGCACCAAGGGCCACATTACAATTGAGCAGAATGATTTATTATATAACATCGGTTTGTACTTTATATGTGCAAACCTACAATTATTGAATGAGAAAAGCAAGAAATGAGGCTCATGCACAAAGTCAATTGCACTGTGCATGAGGTTTATGGCCTTTTCATGACCAGGAAAAGTACGGGCAAAAAAATAGCAGCTTGTTATTAAGCTGCTATTGAATTTTGTTTAACGGCCTCTATCAGGAAGTTATTTTTTAACTCTTTTTCAGATATCATTACACTGAAATCATCAAACTTAACACCGTGTTCAAGCGGATAAAGTACATAGCCGCGTTTAAGGGCATCATATGTACCAAGTTCAAATACTTCGTCGTGTTTTTTTCCTTTTATTTTCGCGCCGCTCACTAACTGGTAAGCGTCGAATATGGTTTCAAAATTATTGTTTTTCATGGTACACATGCATGTACAATTACTCTGCCAATTTTTAAGCAAACCAGTCAAACAAGTCGTTTTGCTTTAAAGATGTTTTATCTTTTCCTGATAAATCATTTATAATCAACCCTTCGCCCATTTGTATTATTCGTGTACCATAATTGAAAGCGTCCTTTAAATTGTGCGTAATGAATACAGCAGTCAACTTAAATTCCTTAATCAGTGTATCAGCTGTCCGCATCACCACGTCGGCCGAACGGGGATCGAGTGCTGCGGTAGGTTCGTCGAGCAGTAAAACTTTACAACTATCCATAACGCTCATCAACAAGGTAAGCGCCTGCCGCTGTCCACCTGACAGTGTGCCCATAGGCTGCTCAATCTTATCCTGAAGACCCATGCCAAGGCTGGCTACCTTTTCCTGAACCTGTTTTTTAAAGGCATCATTTACGCCAACGGATAAACCTTTGGTTTGGGTGCGAAGTGACGCAAGACGAAAATTATCTAAAATACTAAGATCGGGCGCGGTACCACTTAAGGGATTTTGGAATACCCTTGCAATCCACTGGCTGCGTTTATAATCGGGCAGTTTTGTTACATCTGTACTATCAATACTGATGTTTCCTTTATCAGGTAAAATGCTACCTGCAATTAGGTTAAGCATGGTAGTTTTACCCGAGCCGTTTGAGCCTACTACCACCAAAAACTCGCCGTCTTTTATTTCTAAAGTAAGGCCATTAACCGCAATTACCTGGTTGGCTTTACCCTTGTTGAATATTTTATGTACGTCGGCTATCGTTATCATGATGATTTTAATAAGGATAAACGTGGCAGACTTACAATTACCAGCACAAAACCGGCAGTAACTATTTTAAGCAATTTAGGATCTACACCTACTGATAGCGTAAATGCCAGTACCAGTTGAAATATCACCGCGCCCGCCAAAACCAATACCAGGCTTAACCATACCGAAGTGAGTTTAAACCAGTTGATCAATGTTTCGGCAATGATTACCGAACCCAGGCCAACTATCACAATACCTATCCCCATGCTGATATCTGCGAAGCCTTGAAACTGGGCCACCAGGTAACCGCTCAAAGCGGTAAGTGCGTTAGCCAAAGCCAGGCCCGTGATCTTCATCCTGTCGGTATTTACCCCTAACGAGCGAATCATAGATTCGCTATTGCCTGTGGCACGCATAGCAATACCAAAATCGGTTTTAAGCAGGTACCCTATCAGGAACGTGATTAATACCACAAAAATAGCCAGGATTAAAAATGTATTTTGATTAGGATCACTTACCACGTTGAGTATCGTGAACAACGATGGCAAATTGATGAGCGGCAAATTCGAGCGGCCCATAATAGTAAGATTAACCGAATACAATGCCGTCATGACCAGGATCCCGGCCAGCAACGCGTTGATCTTTAATTTGGTATGAATAATACCTGTAAGCGCCCCAGCCGTAGCCCCGGCCAAAATCACAGCCGGCAAAATAATATATGTTGGCTGATGATTGGTTAATAATACCGCCGTAACTACCCCACCCAGTGTATAACTGCCATCGGTGGTGATATCAGGAATATTAAAGATCTTCATGGATATATAAATCCCCAGCGCTATGGCCGAAAAGCACAGGCCCTGTAGTAAAGCGGTAAGGTAAAAATCCATTTATTTTACTGGCTCAAAATTAGGCGGAATGGTGATATTGTATTTTTTTGCCGCCGCAGGGTTATATACCCTCTTCCTGATTTTCACCATTTCTGGCTGTAAACCATCTGTTTTATGGGTTTTAAGATACAGGGCAGCCTGTTCACCAGCCTGGTATCCCCACTGATAGATATCAGCACCAAAAGCAGCTACAGCGCCGCGTTGCACCAAACCAGCTTCGCTGGTAAAAATGGGGATGTTTTTTTGATTGCAATTTTTCAGGATAGTTTCAAAAGACGCGAAAACAGTATTATCCGGATTAGCGAAAAAGGCATCAATGTTTTTGCTTAACAGCGATTGTGTTACCAGCTGCGCATCCGCGGAGGTGTTTAACGGAAGCGCAACAATATCAACATTTAAACCTGCTGCTAATGTTTTGATACGGCTTAAAGCATCGGCCGATTGAGGCTCCGATTGGTTATAGATCATCCCAATAACAAGCTTTGAACCTTTAGGTTTAAGCAGTTTAGGAATAATGCTGAAGGAAGTGTCGATATAATTAAGATCTTCAACTGTGCCAAAAAGGTTCTGCGGAGCTTTACCGTTTGCGTCAACTACCTTCATACGTTCGGCAGTTGGAGATACCATGGCAAAAACGGGAATGTTTTTAGTTTTTTGGAGCGCCGTTACGGTTGATAGTGTTGTACAAGTAGCCAATAGGTTAACGCTATCGGTAACAAAGTGATTAACAATTTGAGTAAGCGTTGGGATATCGCCCTGGGCATTACTGTATTCAATCTGCACGGTCTTTTTTTCTTCACTGAAGCCATTCTTAGCCAACGCGTCAGTAAAACCTTTACGGGCTTGAGAGATAGTGGCATCTTCAAAGGCATCAACAAAACCAACTACAGGCACCTGCATTGATTTGGTTTTAGGCTTACACGATACCAGCGAAATGAAAACTAAGACTATGGGCAGATATTTGATAAACTTCATATTACTAAATTAAATTTTTAGCTCTAAAGCTGAAAGTACAATAGCAAAAGCTACAAATTGTTTTACAATACAATTATAACTATACAGCAAGCCGCGCCGTATTCCCCACAGCAAACTTACCTGCTATCCTGAGCAAACTCAAAAAAATATAAGCTTATAACAGCTCTTTAAGCTCTGCAAAATTACTAATGGTGGCTACCATGCCATCGGGCACAACGCCAAAACCGTAATTGGCAAATATGAAAGGTACCCCGGCTTGTTTAGCGGCGCTATAATCGCCCATGGTATCGCCAACATAAACAGGGGCTTTTAACTGATGATCATTAACCACATCCTTAATATTATCCGCCTTAGGGTTTCCTTTTGTACCAAAACACTGGTGTCCCAGGAAATGGGCATGCAATTGGTTCAGCTCCAGAAACAGTTCGATATACCCGTTTTGGCAGTTGCTTACAATGTAAAGCTTGTAGTTTGCAACAAGGTATTTAAGCGTTTCTTCCAGTTGAGGGTAAAGCTCCCCTCCTTTGGTGTGTAAAATTTCCAGTTCGCTGATGCCGCAAAGCGTTTGAACTTCCTTACGTTGCTCATCGTTAAGCTCGGGGAATAACTTATCAAAAATAGCATCATAGGTCATGCCGGTGATAGAACGTACACGTTCCTGCGTCATTTCCTCTTTAATATAATCAACTTTGCTTATAGCTGCCTGCCATGCAAGGGCTACGTTAGCAGTGCTATCCCAAAGTGTACCGTCAAGGTCAAAAATTATGCTGTCGTATGTGTTTTTAAGCGAGTCATTCATATCGCCGGCAAAAGTAAGATTTTTTACTCCTGCCGACGATCAGATCAATGTTAATTTCTGAAAGAATCAGAACCTGTAATACTTACTGAGCGGTAATCACCCTTATCATGTTATTGAATGTATCTGCAACATAAACTTTCCCAACACCTACAGACATGCCATAAGGAGTTGAAAAACTTGCCTTTGAACCTTCACCATTTGCCAATCCCGAAAAACCGGTACCTGCAACTGTGGTAACCTTTCCAAAAACGTCAACAGCCCTGATAAGGTGGGCAGAATCGCTGACATAAATATTACCCTGGTTATCGGCAGTTAAGCTTATCGGCGTCGTAAAAGTGGCCGTATTACCAGTTCCATCGGTCGATCCCGACGTTCCATTACCGGCCAATGTAGAAACAACGCCATCAGAGGTAATTTTTCGGATCATGTTATTGCCAGAGTCTGTTACATACAAATTACCTGCGTAACCAACTATAATATTTGTAAGCTGTGAAAAACTTGCCGCGGTTCCTGTTCCGTTTGCGGAGCCGCTTACACCCGAGCCTGCAAAAGTAGTTACCACACCTGCTGAGGTTACTTTCCGAATCTTATAAACGTCTGCCACATATAAAATTCCATTAGCATCTACTGCTATTCCGGTTGGAGAGGTAAAACCGGCAGCGGCACCTGTGCCGTCAACCCCGTTTGTGCCTCCTCCAGCTAAAGTGGTAACCGCGCCCGCAGAAGTTATCTTTCTGATCACTTTTCCTGTGCTTTCGGCCACATATAAATTACCGCTTCCGTCAAGCGTTATACTCACTGGATTATTAAAAGTAGCTGCGGTGCCAATCCCATCGGCATCACCTTTTTCACCGCTACCCGCAAAAGTGGTTACTTTACCATCTGAGGTTACTTTACGGATCAGGTTATTGCCAGCATCGGTTACATACATATTACCTGCGGCATCAGTTATCATGCCACTTGGCCGGTTAAATGAGGCAGCAGTCCCGGTACCATCAGCATTGCCTGGATTTATATCACCGGCCAATGTAGTTACAATAACACTCAACGGTTGAGAAACATCATTAGTGTTCTTTTTTGAACATGAACCTGCAACAAGCAATATTAAAACGCACGGCACAACAGCCTTAAAAACAGATATTCTTTTTTGTTTCATAATATAATTTCAGATCGAGGATCTTTTAATTGGTTTTATAGATGTGTGCAGGTGGCCTAATTTAATTAAAATTGAGAAAAGCCAACTTACTTAAATGCGGATAGTTTGAAAGAAAGTTTCCCAATTCATTCAATACTACCTTTCAAAGATGATTACGATGCTAAATGACCGTTTGTAACAGCTTAAAAAAGTTTTATTTTTTTACTGATCTTATAACGTTTTATCAAATTTTATTTCTACATTTAATTATTCACCCATATCTATTAAAAATTGCGTAAAACTACGTACGCAAAACGGTGAAATCCCTGATTACTTTTTATACAGCGTTGGCTATTTTTGGAGTATAATTTGTATCTGACCACTCAGATGCACTTTTTAAACTTATACCTTGCTTATGAAATTATTTTACCATTTTCTTGTTTTGGTTGCGGCATCACTCATTTTAATAGCATGTGCCAATATGTTTGCCTCAACTCCCGAAAAAAGAGTTAACAGACCTGCAGAACGCAGCGGGATCAATTTAGATAAGGATTCGTTATTTAATTCGGGAACAAATACCAGGGCGGCATTTCCCGATTTTCATTATTACAATATTTTAAGCAAATACGCCAATGGCAGCAATGAGACCGGTTATAAAATGCGACCGGTAAACAATTTGTTTGCAGCGGCAAATTATTAGAACCTAAGCCCAATTCAAAGATAATTTAGTTTAATAGTTAGTTAATTAGTTAGGAACAGTTGTAAACAGTCGCTACAGAGATGTACCGACTGTTTTTTTATGATCAGAATTTTGGGAACGAACCCAGGCCAAAAAATATCGCAAACAAAGGAATAGCTAATAAAAAATATGCTTTTGCCAATTGCCTGTCATCGGCGTTACCAGCTACAAATACATTATATAGATCGGCTTTTAGTGATTGAAGTTTTGCTTTCATGATAATAGAATTTAAGTAATTATAAACAGCTTAATTCCAAATACTTATTTAATTTATATAAATCAAGCTTGTTATTATTATGACTGCAGCCGACGGGTTTGGTTTAAAAGAAAATGCCCTTAATTTTTCAACCAAGGGCATCGTTATGTATTTCAGCCAATTATATTATTGGGGTTTATCTTCGCTCATTTCCGGATGGTAGTGTAAACCGGGTGTAAGCCAGTGTAAAAGCATCACCCTTGAATACCTGTAATTAAACGGAGCCAATACCACTGCCACGCCCAAAATAATTGTTACATACAGCCACGGATTAGTACTGCCTGTTAAAACGCTGATGGCAACTGCCAACGTAACCATTTCGGCAACGTTGAGCGCATAGCTTGCAAACATGGCTACATAAAAATAGCC
This sequence comes from Mucilaginibacter kameinonensis, assembly GCF_003675385.1. Classification (GTDB taxonomy): domain Bacteria; phylum Bacteroidota; class Bacteroidia; order Sphingobacteriales; family Sphingobacteriaceae; genus Mucilaginibacter; species Mucilaginibacter kameinonensis. Next base: position 502,714 of record NZ_RCWZ01000003.1, read on the forward strand.
CGGTTCGCGTTCATATACCAAACCACAGTGAGAGCATGTTTTATGCATCTCCTGCCCTTTAAACTCATACATACCGGTAATAAACAAGTCGCCGCGCCTGCACCGCGGACATTTGGCGTTTGCAAAGGCAGACCATGCTGATAATTTATATTTAGGGGTTTCCATATTACTATGATTTATTGTTTAAGGTTTTCTTTCTGAACTCTTCGGGGGTAATGCCCTCTATTTTTTTAAAGAACTTGGTAAAATATGAGTTGTCGCTAAAATTAAGATTAAAGGCTATCTCGCTGATGTTAAGCCTTGGGTTGGTCAATAGCCTTTTGGCTTCAAGCAAGGTACGGTTACGGATCACCTCCCCTGCCGAAAGGCCAAGCACATCTTTACAAACCGCGTTTAAATGATTTGGCGTGATGTAAAGCAATTCGGCATAATCTTTAGGAAGCTTCACATCAACATAGTGCTGCTCAATCAGTTTTTGAAAATTGCGAATGAGGGTTTGATTATAGCCTTGCTTTCCAAAATTATCCCCCTTGCCCTGGCAACGGTTAATCAGGATAAACATCTGCAGCATCAGCAGTTTTACCATATCGCTGCCTAATACAGCTGGCTTTTCAACCTCAGCTACAATCTTTTCAAAAAGAGAAATGATCTCTGGCAGCTGCTCCGCAGGCAAATCAACTACCTCATCTTTAGGGTTACCATTCAAAAAATTGAAATTATCGAAATAACCCGACCGTAATAGAAACGACTGGATAAACGAGCTTGAAAAGTTGATGATATAGCCGTCCACAAAACCTTCAAACTCCCATGAATGTACCTGGCCGGGAACCATAAAATAGATTTGTCCGGGTTTTACGTCGAAGCTTTCAAAATCAATGGTATGTGAGCCTCCGCCATCGGTAAAGAATACCAGGTGATAAAAAGAATGGCGATGCGGAAAGAAAAGATTTTTATGGGCATCCAGATAAGGCGCAAACCTGCTAATCAGGATTTCGTCCTGCTTTATATCATCGGCAAGTGTGCAAATATCAATTGTTGGAATGCTTTGTAACATGACACAAAACTACACACAATAGCTCTGCCCTTAATGGTACTATTTTTATTTTGTATGGTACTATTCAACGATTAGTAGTTTCTGCTGACAAATCAGGTCCATTTCTGGATGATATCTTCCAAACGCTCAAAAGTAAACGGTTTACTCACAAAATCCTTCATTCCCGCCTGGGCGCATTCGCGCTCATTTTCACTTAGTACATTAGCCGTCATGGCAATAATTGGTGGCGCACCCTCTCCATGCTTTCTCAAAATATGACGTGTTGCCTGTAAACCATCCATTTCGGGCATCTGGATGTCCATAAATATCAGGTCATAATTACATTGCTCAACCATATTAACGGCAGCCAGCCCGTTCTCGGCAATATCAATATTGTATCCTACCTTTTTAAATATCTTACTGGCTATCAATTGGTTCATCTTATTATCCTCGGCAAGTAAAATACGCAGTGGCCTGTATTGAAAAGCTTCCTTTTCATCTGGTTGTATATCAAATTCAGTAGTGCTGTAGGTAACCGGCAATGGCAGAGTAAAACTAAATAATGAACCCTCCGCTTCCTTGCTTTCTACCCAGATGCGGCCATGCATCATTTCAACAAGCTTTTTGCAAATAGATAAACCAAGGCCCGTACCGCCGTACTTACGCAGCGCGGTGGTATTTACTTGTGTAAATGGTTTAAACAATTGGGCCAGCGCCTCTTCGCTTATCCCAATGCCATCGTCTTTTACACTGAAAGTAATTTCCTGAATATTATTGCTCGCCTCAGATGCCGTGACCTTTAGCTTTACCGCCCCCTCATCTGTAAACTTAATGGCATTCCCTATTAAATTAACCAGGATCTGTTGGAGCCTGCCATGGTCAATTATCACATAATTAGCTACATTGTCATCAACCAGGTAAGTTAACTTTAAAGGTTTATGCAGCGAGGTAATAGCTGGCTCGGTAATTTCTATGACGGTTTTTATACAGTTACGGAGGTTTGTCGAAACCGGGTGAAGTATCAATTTATCAGCCTCTATTTTTGATATATCAAGAATATCACTAATGATATTGATGAGCAGGTTACTGCTTGATTGTAAGGTTTGAAGTAACTCCTGTTGCTCGGGCTGCAAATTGGTACGGGACAGCAGTTGAGCGGTACCAATAATACCATTAAGCGGAGTACGAATCTCGTGGCTCATATTGGCCAGAAAGTTTGACTTGGCAAAGGTAGCCGCCTCGGCCTGGTCACGCGAGGCCGAAAGTTCAATTTGTGAGGCCTGTAACTCTTCGCTTTTATGGATCAGGTCGCGCTTATCGGTTTCATGGCTTTTTTTGATGAAGCCCACCAGTAAGCCAACAATTAAAACGTTGGTTACCGCCGATGTTATCAGGTCAGATTCTCTTGATATCGAACTATCATAAGGCTGTACCAAACCGGGGATGCGTTTTTCAACGTAGTAGCAGCCTAAGAATATAATCACCAATGCGCCGATAAAAATATAGTGGTAACGTTTTTTAACCAGCAGGGTTATCAATACGATAAAGAATACCCCAGAAAGTGTTGTAGAGCCACTTATGCCACCGTTATAAAACCAGCCGGGAATAATCGCCGCGAGGCCAAAACAAATATAAATTACAGCAACATCCTCTTTATATTTTACAAATCGGCTCCTGTAAAAAGCCCAGCCCGACATCAGGATAACAAAAAGCTGAACAAGTTCAAGTTTGTAACTTAACCCCAAAAACAAATTGCAGATCAGCGAAAAAATGCTGCTTACGCAAATGAATAATGAGAGTGCATTAAACAGCTTATTCTCCAGCGACAAATCAGGCTTACCATAGCCAATAATCTGCTTCAGCTTTTCCATTTAAAATAAAAAATTAATTAGAGGGGAACCCTTTATACTCAAAAACAGAGAGTTCTGTTTAGTAAATAAAGTATTTTTTGGGAAATCTTTAAAACTTTAACGAGTAAAAAAGCAAAAAACAGGGCATTATTGTCTAATAATTAATTAAAAAAAACCTTGTAATTATTAAGCAATGCTAAACCATTATTTTAACGAAAAACCGTGCGGCAAAAAACAAACAACACACCCATCAAGCGAAGGGTGTGCTGCTGATTTCCATAGAAAATTCTTTAGTAAGCGCTGGCGACAGTCAGTGCTTCGATAGTTTCATTGCTCAGCTTTAAATTGGCAGCTTTAGCAAACTCATTAAGCTGATCAAAATTGGTTGCGCTCACTATAGGTGCCGTTACACTTGGCCTTGCTATTAACCAGGCTAAAGCAATGGCCGATTGGCTGGTACTATACTGGGCAGCAGCCTCGTCAAGCGCTTTCAAGATCCTGAAGCCGCGCTCGTTTAAATATTTTTTTACCATACCGGCCCGGCTACTCCCCTGTAAATCTTTTTCGGAACGGTATTTACCGCTTAAAAAGCCACTTGCCAACGAAAAGTAGCTAATGACGCCTATATTCTGATCCTTAAGAAAAGGCTCGTAAGTGGTTTCATACTTTTCCCTGTCAAACAGGTTATATTCGGGTTGTAGCGTTTGGTACGAAATTAATCCTTTCTCAACACCCACCTTTAATGACTCATGCAGGCGCTCTACCGACATATTAGAGGTACCAATAGCGCGAACCTTACCATCCTGCACCAACTGGTCATAAGCGCGCAGCGTTTCCTCTACAGGAGTTGATGGGTCATCATAATGAGTTTGATATAAGTCGATATAATCTGTTTGCAGCCTTTTCAATGAATCTTCGGCGGCTTTGATGATGTAGTCCTTTTTCAAACCCTTTCTTTCCGAATCCATTTCCGAACCTACCTTTGTGGCAATGATCACCTGATCGCGCTTACCGCTTTTCTTTAACCAATTGCCAATTTCAGTTTCTGATTCTCCGCCTTTATTGCCTTCTACCCATCGGGAGTATACATCGGCAGTATCAATAGTATTAAAACCGGCATCTAAAAACGCATCTAATAAAATGGCTGTATCATTACCTTTTACAGTCCAGCCAAAAACGTTACCGCCAAAAACCAATGGCGCGGTATATAGTTCGGATTTGCCTAATTCACGCTTTTCCATATTATGTTATTTTTTATAAAAAGATGAATTAAGTAGCATTTGTTTGTCAGCAAAATGAAATAAGAGTATGCTTATTTGTAATAAAACTGAATTAAAAACGACAATGCATCGCCTAAAACTAAGTACATTTGCCCCTTGTTAATTTAATATAATGGCTAAAGTTTCTATCAACCTGGCAACAGGCTCATTGCAAAAAGAAGAGATCATTGTAGGAATCGATCTGGGTACCACCAACTCGCTGGTAGCATTCATCAACCCGGAAAAAAATCCGCAGGTAATTAATGATGCCGGTAAAGGCGTTCTGGTACCTTCTGTAGTGCATTTTGGCAATACCGGCGATGTATTGGTAGGAAACGAAGCAAAAGAGTTTTTGATAACAGATCCTCAAAACACCATATTTTCGGTTAAACGTTTATTAGGTCGCAGTTACCATGATATCGAAAACTACAAAGACTTTTTTAGCTATAAAGTAATTGATGACGATAGCGAAAGCCTGGTAAAGATCAAGGTTGGCGATAAATTTTATACGCCTATAGAACTATCGGCCCAGATATTAAAAGAGCTTAAGGCCCGTGCCGAGCATGCGCTTAAAACCCCGGTTAACCGTGCAGTAATTACTGTGCCTGCGTATTTTAACGATTCGCAGCGCCAGGCTACCCGCGATGCCGGTAAACTTGCAGGCCTCGATGTTTTACGAATAGTAAATGAGCCTACAGCAGCAAGTTTGGCTTATGGCATAGGCTTAAACCCTGAAGAAACAAAAACCATAGCCGTTTATGACCTTGGTGGTGGTACGTTTGACGTATCAATATTGCAAATACAGAACGGCATTTTTGAAGTGCTTTCAACCAATGGTGATACCTTTTTAGGAGGCGACGACTTTGACCGAATTATTGTTGACTACTGGATTGAGAAAAACCAGCTTAACAAAGCCGAAGTACTTGCCAATACCGAACTGGCACAGCAACTCCGTTTAAAAGCAGAAGAGGCGAAAAAAGCTTTTGCTCACCAAAGCATGGTCAACGATAAAATAGGCGATATCTGGTGTACGCTTGACCGTACTACTTTTGAACAACTAATACTACCTAAAGTACAACAAACTATTACCAGCTGCCAGAATGCGCTTAATGATGCCAAATTAACTATCAATCAGATTGATGAAGTTGTTATGGTTGGTGGTTCAACCCGTACAGCATTGGTTAAACGGATGGTTGCTGAATTTTTCGGTCGCCCGGTGCATGACGATGTAAATCCCGACGAGGTAGTTGCTTTAGGAGCCGCTATTCAGGCCGATATTTTGGCTGGAAACCGTAAGGATATTTTACTGCTTGACGTTACCCCTCTTTCTTTGGGTATTGAAACTATGGGAGGCCTGATGGATGTGATCATCCCCCGAAACTCTAAAGTACCAACCAAAGGTGGCAGGCAATACACCACTTCTATCGACGGACAGGTGAACATGAAAATTGCTGTTTACCAGGGCGAGCGTGATCTGATCAAAGAAAACCGCAAACTGGCCGAGTTTGATTTAAAAGGCATACCGTCCATGCCTGCAGGTTTCCCTAAAGTTGATATCAACTTTTTATTGAATGCAGATGGGATCCTTACCATTCAGGCTATTGAACTTCGCTCGGGCGTAAAACAGGAAGTTGAAGTAAAACCAACTTACGGTATTACTGATGAACAGGTGGAGCAAATGTTAATGGACAGCATTACCCACGCTAAAGATGATGTAAGCCAGCGTATGCTTATTGAGGCACGTACCGAAGGCGAACAAATGGTTTATACCGTTGAACGCTTCCTGCAAAAAAATGCCGACTATGTTTCCATCACTGAAATTGCAGACACAACAAAATTAGTTGAGAAACTCAAAGAAGCCTTAACCAGCGGCGATAAAGACCTGATTTTAAAGACCATCGACGAGGTTAACGAATTCACCCGTCCGTTTGCTGAACGATTGATGGATCAGGCTATAAGCACGGCTATGAGAGGCAAAAGTATTGAATAGGCACAAATATTGCTGATCAACCCAAAAATCTTAAAATTTGAAAAGGACAATATCTGCTTTAGCCCTGTTTATTTTTATTGCCGTAACCAATACGGCCTGTGCCACAACCCGTAAACATTTCCGGGATACTTCTGCAAAAGCGTCAATGCTGGATACTTTAAAGTACGATTCGTTGATGAAAAAACTGGCCAATGGCGATAAAAGCGGACGCTGGCCGGTAAAAACTAAAGAATACCCTTTGCAAGGTGCCATTTTACCGTTTAACCGCATTGTAGCTTTCTACGGCAACCTTTATTCAAAAAACATGGGCGTGCTGGGCCAATATCCGCGCAAAACCATGCTCAATAAGTTAAAAGAAGAAGTAAAAAACTGGGAGAAAGCTGATACAGCTACCAACGTAGTACCGGCCTTACATTATATATGTGTAACAGCCCAGGCAGATGCCGGCAGAAACGGTTTGCATAATCTGCGAATGCCATTCAGCCAGATAGATACTGTGATTAGCTGGGCAAAAAGTATTAACGCTCTTGTATTTTTAGATATACAGGTTGGCTTCAGCACAGTACAAACCGAATTGCCTCTGTTGGAAAAATACATGAAGATGCCAAACGTTCATTTAGGTATCGACCCTGAATTTTCAATGAAAGAAGGCAGTGTCCCTGGCAAACGCATTGGAACATTTGATGCAGATGATATTAACTATGTAACCGGCTATTTAGCCAAAGTGGTAAAAAAGAATGACCTGCCGCCCAAAATGTTCGTGATCCACCGCTTTACCAAACGTATGGTAACTAATTACAAAGATATTAAGTTAAGACCAGAAGTGCAGGTGGTTATGGATATGGATGGTTGGGGTGGCCCTGAACTAAAAAAGGGAACTTACAAATATTTCATTTCTGAAGAGCCTGTTCAGTTTACCGGCTTTAAGCTTTTTTATAAAAACGACTTAAAGAACGAGCCTCACAGAATGCTAACCCCTAAAGAAATATTGAGCCTGAAGCCCGCTCCTATTTACATCCAATACCAGTAATAATCAATATTTGATTAAACAGGTTTCATATATTTAGCCCATCTAAACTTTATACATGAAACCTGTTCTTAAGTATTTTTATTTTTTCCTGTTTATCTTCATTACAGCATCGGCATCAGCTCAAAACATGGCTGCTGTGAACAAGGTGTTAAGCAATCAAAATTTACAATTCCAAACACGGATGCAACTGTTCCGTCCTATTTGGGGAATATCTAATAATCCGGAGATATACAATCCTAAATATACTTATCAGGTTACAATGGCCGATGGTACTCAGAAAGAGGTAAGCTCGAAAATTTATGCCGATACTGCCGCTCACAAAAATTACCTGCTATTTATTGATAAGTCTTTAGCCAAAAACGATTCAAATAGGAAACAAAAAATTTATCCTTTTCAAACCAAAAACATCGCGCGCGACCTGGCCTCGTCATTAAGTCTCACAAAAAATGGCAAACCTGTATCACCGAAAAATTATTATACCGGTATAGCTAAAGACAGTTGCTGGATGTTTAAAGTCATAACAGGGTCAATCAATGTGTATTCGATTTTAAGCGTAGAAGTAGGGCAATTTGTTGCCCCCTCAACCATCGTTGGTATCCAGTTAAATGACGGGCCTATACTTAACTATAACGAAGAAAATCTAAAAGGGATGGTTGTGCAAGATGCGGAAGCTATGGAATACATTGGGCAAAAAAACTATCTAAAGGCTATAAAGAAATATAACAAGAATATTGAAAAGGCTCCAAAAGATGGCAAAGATTAAATGTGTAAGCAACCCCTAAGGCTTTGTCTGGCTTAATATTAAGGTTACACTGCTTTTGTATATTTAGTTCATCTAAACTTTATATATGAAACCAGTACTTAAGTACTTTGTCATTTTCGCCCTTACTATCTTTACAAATTTCGCTTTTGCTCAAAGCGGATCGCACGGCGTTAACAGTACACTTAACAGGCAAAACATGGATTTGCAGACGGGCCAGCAAACAGCCTTTTCTATGTGGACGTATTGGAACAAGGATGATAAAGGCACTAACAATCCTGAATATAATTTCCTGGTGACTATGCTCAATGGCACGAAGAAAGAAGTTAAGTCCAGAATTTATGTAGATGACTATGCCCACAAAAGTTATCTCGTGTATATCGATCAATCATTATCAAAAGCGGATACAAACCGGGAGCAAATAATTTATCCGGAACAAACTATTGAGATAGCACGTGATATTACACCTTCATTAACTAAAAAATCATCCCAGATTGCTGCTGTATCTAATTATTATAAAGGCATTGCTAAAGATAGCTGCTGGATGTTCAGGTTCATAAGTGGCCCTATCAGTGCATACTCCCTTTTAAGCGAGCCGGATGGCAAAATGTTCAATCCAAAATCAATAGTTGCTATCCAGCTTAACAACGGCTCAATTGTTCAATATAACGAAGAAAATTTAAGAGAAATGGTTGGCGACGATCCTGATGCTATTGAAAGCATTCAATGGAAAAATTACCTCCAGGCCATAAGGAGGTATAACCGGAATCATAAATAGCAAAAAAGCATGCTACAAGCATAAAAAGAAAATCCCCGGTTTCCCGGGGATTTTCTTTTTATTTTCCTAAAGCTTCCTGTTCTTTCAGGGCTGCAATATTGTTGCTATCGCTGTAGTTTGCTGTTTGGTTAGCAAAATCTTCGAGGATGGCCGCTATAGTATCCAGGTTATCAGATACACGCTGGTGCATATCAGGAAGATCTTTTTCAAGGCGTTTATCCCCCAAATCAATATTATCAACTTCTATCTTAGCTAACTTAGTGATGATAGCTTGTTGGCTATTTTTCAGGTCTTCCAGTTCATGGACAATTTTTTCCATCAGTCCAAACTTCTTTAACTTATCCATAATATGTGGTTTTAATTATTACTTTATAAATCAACCACCCTATTAAAAAATTGTTTTCAGACTTGGAATTGCAATTCATAACTAATAACTTAGTTAAACTAAATATTTAGTTATGAAAACCCTATTTATAACCCTATTCTTTACCTTATCAGTATTGCAAATACGTGCCCAGCAAACGGCCAATGATTCACTCCTGCTCGATTATTATCAAAATCAGCGCTTCGCCGATGCAGCCGACTATCTCAGGAAAACATACCCGGAGCCTGTAACCGACGTTAAAGTATTAGCTAAACTGGCCTACACTTCAAAAATGGCCTCCCGCCTACCCGATGCCGAAAATTACTATCAACGCATTTACGACACAGATACCACGAATCTCACCAACTTATATAATATGAGCGAGATCATTAAAAGGCGCGGCAATAATAAAAAGGCTATAATATATGTAAAGAAGATCCTGCTGAAGGATACAACCAACTTTGATGTATATAAACAACTGGCCGATCTGTCGCAAAATTTAGGCGATATGGAAGGGAGTATTTTATACCTTCAAAAAGCGAACAAGATCAACCCGCTTAATCCTGATGTTGCTTATGACCTGTCATCCTTTTACATCAACCTTAAACTATATGTCAATGCCGAAATTATAATTGACAAAGCCTTAGTGGCAGATACAGCCAATCTGTTGCTACTGAAAGGTAAAGCACAGGCTTCATACGCGTTAAAAAGATACCCGGTAACTATTGAAATTACTAAGAAACTAATAGATGCCGGAGAATTGGCCGGCAGCATTGTATCCATGCGGGGCACCTCCTATTACATGACCGCCAACTATCCCGATTGCATTAAAACGTTTAAAATACTGGAAGACAACCAAACCGGCACCGAGGCTTCCTTTTACTACACGGCCATGAGCTATAAGGCTTTGCATAGCAACACAAAAGCGATCATATATTTAGATAAGGCCATTGAAGAAGCCACATCTACGGGCGTAGGCTCCTATTACAGCGAAAAAGGCGATTCATACGACCACCTTCACCAATTGAAAAATGCCGTTGAGGCATACCAGAAAAGTTTGCTTTATAAACCAGACCCAATTACTTACTACGCTCTTGCAACCCTATACGATACCGAATTGAAAAACAAAGCGACGGCCATTAAATACTACAAAAAGTACCTGGCAAGCAAACCAAAGGATTCTCAGAAAACCTTTATAGCTTACTCCAGAGAGCGTATTAAATCGTTGAGGATTTAGCGTTGCATTAAACGGGCAACGTATTTGCCTATGATATCAAACTCAAGGTTAACCTGGCTGCCAACCTTCACATTGTGCAGGTTGGTATGCTCAAATGTATACGGGATAATAGCTACAGAAAAGCTATTAGCGTGTGAGTTAACAACTGTCAGGCTGATACCGTTCACGCAAATAGAGCCTTTCTCTACGGTCACATTACCACTCGCGGCATCATATTCAAAAGTGTATTCCCAACTGCCGTCAAGCTCTTTAAAAGCTGTGCAAATGGCTACCTGGTCAACATGCCCCTGAACAATGTGGCCATCAAGCCGTGCATTCATTTGCATGCAGCGCTCCAGGTTTACAGGGTCACCAACTTTAAGCTGGGAAAGATTGGTCTTGTTTAAAGTTTCTTCAATAGCAGTCACTACGTGTAAACCATCTGCTAATGCTACCACAGTAAGGCAAACACCATTGTGGGCAACAGATTGATCAATCTTAAGCTCATGTGATATCGCCGACTCGACAGTAATATTGAGATTGCCTTTTTCTTGCTGCAGATCAGTGATCTTACCTAAAGTTTCTATAATTCCTGTAAACATATGCCTCCCGGCCCAAAAGGGCTATTTTGATTGGCGTCAAAACTAAACTATTTTACAGTAAGGTTTGTCAGCAGCAAATGAAATTATTTGAAACTTGAGAACAGGTCCTTCCGCTTATTACGGAGGTCTTTACCGCCTTCCAATACCGATTTCAAGTTGGCGAGATAAAATGTCCAGCCAAGCTGGCATTGCACATAAAGGTTTTTCTCGGGGTCGGTTTCTTCAGGAATATTTTCCTGTACCAGCTCAACAATAACAACACCTAATTTGCAGGTTATGGAAACACTCACAACTGTTCCCCCGGTAAAGGTAAACTTGACAAAATCGGCTCCGTTAGCTTCCAATATCTGGCCATTTTCAACAGTGGTATCATCATAACCATGCCAATACCAGGTATAAGTATCCTCTTTTTTAATAAACTCCTGCGGTTCGCGCTGACGACCGGCTATCGCAAAAAAATCGGCCTTACGTAAAAACCAGGTTTCAAGGCCTTCAGGAGTGGCCCAGGATTCATACATACTGCGTACATCTGTGTCCACATCAGCAGTTACTTTAAATTTGCTCCATCTGTCGTCTGCCATGATAAATTGTATATAGGTTCGGGGTGTTTATATCAAAAATAACAATTTAAATTAAGGCTTTCATTAACTTGCCTTTAAATCTTAAACATGCCCAAACAAAGCGCCGGAATTTTATTGTACCGCAAAACCGCACAAGGACTACAGGTATTTCTTGTACATCCGGGCGGACCATTCTTTAAAAACAAGGATGTCGGTTCATGGTCGGTACCCAAGGGGGAATACCTGCCCGATGAAGATCCGCTCGCAGCAGCAAAGCGCGAGTTTCAGGAAGAAACCGGGCACGAAATATTTGGCAATTTCATCGCGTTAAGCCCCATTAAACAAAAAGGGGGCAAAACAGTACAGGCCTGGGCTATTGAAGGAAATATCGATCCAGAAAAGATTAAGAGCAATACGTTTGAAATAGAATGGCCTCCCCGCTCGGGCAGGAAACAAGCTTTCGATGAAATTGATCGTGCAGAGTGGTTCAATATCCCAACTGCAAAAATAAAGATCAACCCTGCCCAGGCAGCATTTATAAATGAATTAGAAGCGACTATTTAATTAACAGTCCCAGCTATCATCGAATTGTAACCAATAATAAACTATTAACTCTTATTTAGCAGCCCACCTGTAGGTTTTCCTGGAGCATTTATAACACATGTATTTTTTAAATGGCAAACCAAACAGAAAAAATTTAGCAAAGGCACTCCTCTTAATACGGCTTAGCGGGGACTTGCATTTACGACAAGTTAATTCAGTTGAACTTGTTGACGTATTAGCTGTAGCCTGGGGTTTTATATGAAACTCAGCAGTCATGTTTTAATTATGATAATTATTAAAGGTTGTAACAATTAACCAATCAACTTAAAAAACAACGCTGCCAAGCCGATGCAATTCGACAAACATTTTTATACCAAGTCAACTAATTATTGTTGTGTATAAAAATAGTTACAAAGCATGAATTTTTCATGAACACAGCTTAAAATTATTCCCAAAAAGAATATCCAATAAATGGTCAAAAGATAACTCATAACGTAAACTTTACAAATAACTCGGAATATGGACGATAATAAGCAGCTATAAAACAAAAATGCCCCTGGTTTTACCAAAGGCATTTTATACTATAAATATAAGCTTATCAATTATGGCTTGGTTGGTGCTGGTGCACCTGGAGCAGGACCTCCCGGCGGCGGACCTGGTTGACCACCTGGACCAGGACCCATTCCCGGGCCACCCGGACCTTTTCCGTCTGGTACCATCACTTCCGGATGAGCTGTACCACGGTGGCAGGTATTGCAATTAACACCGCTCTGCATGATCATGCCTAACGAATCTTTTTTAGCATGAAAATACTTCTGGTTAATTTTGTTCATCATTTTAAACATGTCGCGGGCCATTTCCTTTTCAGGTTTTGCATCGCTTGTCCAATCCATCTTTTTAGTTTCTTCATTACGGGCGTGGCAAAAGTTGCAATGTACCCCTAATGAATGCGACCAATCTTCCATAACCTTGTGCAGGTTCTCGCCAGAAATGTTTTTCGGCAATACTTTAAGATTTTTAAAACCTTCGTCCTGTGGTTTAGTAGTAGTCATAGCACCAAATACTATGATGGATAACAGGCCGAGCGTAACTAATAGTTTTTTGTTCACAGGCATAATTGTCATGTTTAAGTCATCTAAATTAACTTATTGATTTTAATGTTGCAACATTTTCAGGCAAATGATTGAATTATTCACGGTAAATTCATAATTCCTGAATGGCGGCTAAAGCCTAAGCAACTGATTTACTGATAAGTTTTTCGCTTATCTGCCACAGTTTTTCCTGTGCAGCCCAATCCTGCGCTATGGGCGATGTTTTAGCAAGCTTCTCCTTTTTAAAATAACGACCATTAAATTTATCCAACCCGGGTTCCATTGCAAGGTATATTGAAGTTTCGGCCCCTTGTTGAGAAGTGATCATAAACGGCCGGGCCAACTTCATTAATATTTTATCGAAACCTTTAAGTCCTTCAATAAAACTACTGTTCACAACGCCTGGATGAAGGGAAAATGCCAAGATACCCTTATCAGCAAATTTTTGGGCAAGGGACTGGGTAAAGTAGATATTGAACAGCTTAGCCATACCGTAAGCTTTAAAAGAGGAATAATTTTGTGCCGATTGAAGATCATCAAAATTGGCTTTGCCTATTTTATGCCCTTCAGAACTTACATTAATAATGCGCGCATGCCCGCGCTCAAGCAAAGGCATCAGGCTTGTAGTCAATAAAAAATGGCCGAGATGATTGGTTGTAAAAGTCATTTCAAATCCGTCTTTGCTAACCCGTCTTTCGCTAAAACCAGCTCCGGCATTATTGATAAGGATATTAATAGTTGTCAGCTTCTGAGAAAGTTCAGCTGCGGCTTCACGGACACTTTGCAGATCAGCCAGATCACATTTGATAACGGAGACGTGCTTGTTACCCGTTTTCGCAATAATTTCCTGTTTAACTGTCTCGCCTTTAATAATATTACGAACGAGCAGGTACACCTCATGATCCTGCGCGGCAAGCGCCATTGCAGTTGCCTTTCCGATGCCGGAAGTAGCCCCGGTAATTATTGTTGTTTTTATTGGCATAAGCCTTTCAAGAGCAGTTGATGCTGATTGGCAATATAGCCTTTTCTGTTATTGAAGCACCCAGGTAATGGAGTTTTTACCCTGCTCTCCTCTGTCCCAAAAAACTTACGAAGTTTTAAAAACTTCGTAAGTTTTATCATAGCTGGTGTGTAATGCAGGCGGCCTACTTTTGCATCACCATTACACCATTCATAAGCAGGGTGCTGCCGCCATCGGCAACAATGTTATATACTTTTTGTACACCGCCTGCATGCTCAGTTTTTTGTAATACAGTAAAAGCCTCGTATTTGCCGGTCTGCTCATTCAAACAAAGTACTTCCTGCCCGGTTGCCACCTCGCCTATTTTCACATTGCCTTGTTTGGTTAACATAGGGTGATTAGGGGTGGCTTGTAATACTTTGCTGTTTAGCTTCACCAGTGTACCGGCCATTGTATTTGTTGTTTGTGCCGATACTAAAACCAGTTGGGTAATGGCGTAGTTTTTAGCTTCATGAGTAGTTAACTCTTTTACTTTAACTACCATATTTTGTTTCGTAGCCGGATCAACCGAAATCACTTCATCACCGCTCTTTACCGCCTTTAGCATTTTTTTATCGCCATTGGCCATGGTAACCAACTCTTCACCCGGAAAACAGATATCATTGCCATAAGTAGCCGCTTCCTCTTTCATGTCCTTGCCACCGTTAAGCACCTTGTACTGCTGGAAGCTTACTTCCTTTGACAGCACGTAAGATAGTTTCAGGATAAAATTTTGCTCCACTTTATTAATGTTATCAATATCCTGAAAATACTGCTCCCAAACTTTGGCATCGGCAGTAAAGTCTGGTACTAAAGCTTTATAAAGCTTACCCTTTTCGTTAGTGTAAAACACCATCAAGCCAATTTCCTGCATCCCCTCTTTGGCAATTAGCTTATAGAGGTCGATACGTTTTTTCAGCCCGTCTGATCCTGTAATGAAATAAGGTTTGCGGCTTTCGTACCGGTCAAGCACGTACGTGTTTTCGAACTTAACGTAGGTATCATTGTCGAGGTTAGCTATAGTGAAAGTTTGCGCCTTTTTATACTCATCCATAGTAAGCGGACGGGGGTTTACAGTTTGCGCCTGAGCAAAATAAAGAGATGAGCTTAGTAATAGTGTTAATGTTAGTTTACGCACTTTGTTTTAGAGATTAGAGGTTGGAGATTAGTGATTAGGAGTATGGTTAGAGATTAAAAGTTAGGAGCATTTGTATAAAATAATTGGAACCTAACCTCTGATCTCTAACCTCCAATCACTTAAGATAACTGTTTAAACGCATCGGCGAAGGCTTCCATTTCGTCCATACGGCCAATGCTTACGCGGCACCAGTCTTTGCCGTTAAATTGCCAGTTACGTACGCCTACGCCGCGCTTCATCATTTCACCAACAAACTTTTTGCCGTCCATTTTTAGCGGAAACATCACAAAGTTTGCCGATGAGGGGATGTATTCATAACCTTCTTTTTTAAGTACTGAATAAAGATATTCCTTGGAAGCATTTGTTTTTTGAAGAGCATCCTTTAAAAAATCTTCTTCGCGATACGCCGCAATTGCGCCTGCGATGGTAGTGGCCGCCAGCGAAAAACCCGTTGTATACATCGATAGGGTTTTAATGGTATCGGGCTGGGCAATTACATAACCGCAGCGTAAACCGGCAAAGCCATACAATTTTGAAAAAGTACGGGCAACAATTACGTTGTTTCCGGTTTTCACAGTGCTGATCATGGTACTGGCTTGTGGGTCGGGCAGGTAATCGATATAGGCCTCGTCAACAAAAACTGTTGTTTTTTTAGATACACGCTCACAAAAGGCTTTCAATTTGGCTGTATCCAATATGGTAGCCGTTGGATTGTTTGGATTGCAGATATATACCAGACCGGTGTTGCTGTCAACCTTGGCTTCCATCGCGTCAAGGTCAAGCTTATAATCGGCAGTAAGTGGTACTTTTATCCACTTGCCTTCCAGTTGCTGCGCGTGTGATGGCAGATCATCATAAGACGGGTCGCCGGTAATGATGCTTTTACCGCCCTTACTATAATGTATGGCAGCAGCCAGCAACAGTGGCGACGAACCCGATTCCATCAGGATATTGTTATAGTTAACCCCCTCATACTGGGCTATTTTATTATAAAGGGTACCCTGGGTCATGAAAGGATATTGATAGCTTTTATCAATAGCATCCTGAATTGCCCTTTTAGCAGCCGCTGACGGGCCAAAAGGGTTTTCATTGGCCAGTAATCTTGCTTTCAATTCAAAGCCGGCATTGGTTACGGCTTCCTGATCGGTTAAACTGCGGCTCAATGGTTTAAATACTCTGGCCGGCATGGCTGCCAGCTTACCAATTGTTCCTGAAAAAAGGGCCATTCCTCCGGCCATAAATACGCTGGATTTAATCCAGTTTCTGCGGTTAATTGTGCTTGACATGGTGTGGTGGTATTTAATGTTTTGTAACGTCGTTTTATTTTTGAACCGGGTATTGGGTACGCTGATCGGTAACCCTGGCGTGTATAGCGGCAACCGTACTCCTGGCCGATTCAAAAGCCCCGGCCATCCAGGCATTAAGGTATGTCAAATGCTCGCCTGCAAAATAAACCTGCTTATCGGGTTTTAACAGTACCGGGTATTGTGTTTTACGGGTTTCGGTAGTATAAACCGCCCATCCGCCTAAATTGTATTTGGTTTTATGCCAGCTAACCGAAAACGAGTTTTCAAACTCCTGATCATATTGCGGGTGGATCAACCTGCCCTTCTCCAGTGCGAACCTCTCTCTTTCGGCATAGCCTAAAGCGCCAACTTTCTGCGCTTTTTCATTAAAGTTGTAATATCCAATCAAGATACCTTTTTTTCCTAAATAATCATAGGATGGATAAAATATCTGAGTTAAATCATTGTTAGTGTGCGTTATACCGCCGTAAATATGCTCATCCTCTTCCCAAAACCGGCGCTTAAACTGCAATCCTATTTTCCCGGTTTGGTTATAGCTGATATAATCAATAGCGCGGCTTACATTACCACTAAAGTTATTGCTGATATTACTCAAAACCGGCAGCGGAATGGTACAGATACATAGATCGCCATTTAATATATGCTCACCTGTTGCATCTTTATAAGTAATCTTAACGCCATCTGCTATGTTATTGATTGCTGTAACCTCTGCTCCCATTTTTATGGATGGCGCTACCTTTTTTTCCAAAGCTTTAGCAATCTGATCCATACCGCCAATGGCCTGAAACATGGTCATTTGCAACTCGTAGGTATACTCAGCCACGTTATAAAAGTCAGGATCCATTAAACCTGAATGCAGCAGATCGGCCAGTTTATGAGGTTCGGCAATTTTACCGGGCCTTTCTCCCGCTCCCGGCGATTCGGTATAACCACGCCGCGCGGAGGCTTTGTACAGCTTATCAATATCCAGTCCGCCTTCGGCTTGCAGGTATTCGATTATCTTTTCGCCGTCTTCTTTGGTAAAGCTACTATCAAGGCCTCCATGATCAATGCTTTTAGCCATCATTTCGGTCATGTACCCACGGATATCATTATGCACCTCCCTTACCTTGATTTTTTTGTTGGATAAAGGCCCCTTTCCCTCAGCAAAGTAATAAGCGCCTTCGTTCACGTTATTATAAACCTGGACAGGCACACTCAATTCTTTACAATAATGCAGCGTAAGTTCATGGTTGTGCGGTATGCGTGAAGGCCCGGCGTTAAAGTATTGCCCGGCGTCAAAACGGGCGGTAGCTGTAGGCTTATCAATTTCGGTATTGGTACTGCCATTACGAATGCTGAAACAGCGCCCACCGGTACGCTGCCGCGCTTCCAGGATGGTACATTGATAGCCCAGCTTGCCTAATTCATAGGCACAGGTCATGCCGGCTAATCCGGCCCCTAAAATGATAATGTGTTTTCCTTTGCCACTGCCCTCGAGATTAAAAGCATGGGCGGGTGCGGATTTTAATAAACCAAGCGCAAGCATGGCCGGATAAGCTCCGCCAGCCAGCATGGCACCTTTTCCTAAAAAGTCCCGGCGGGTAATAGTTTTCAATAAGCGCGTATTTATGTTTTACAATCAACTCTGCTTTAAATATAGTTTTTTGTTTGCTTTTATGTTAAGCGCAGATCAACTTTTGCTGTGATTTTTATAAAATTAACGCAGTAATTTGAGTGGTTGGCAAATTAATGTTAAGATATGAACGGAGATGTTGTCTGAATCGGAATTTATAGGATTTTAGAATTTACAAAATTTTAGTCTGAACTCGAATTAAACAAATTATGAGAATTTATTGAATTTACTTAGCATTCTGTTAATTCATCTAATTCGTTTAATTCGAGTTCAGACCATCCCCCTAACCCCTGATCTCCAACCTCTAATCTCTCCCCCAAAAGTTAAAATCTGTTAAAAAGTGAAAATAAATTTGTTTCACTACGAATAGTTCGTAGATTTACGAAACAATCGTAACATGATGGAAAAATTATCGCAACAAGAGGAAGAAGCAATGCAGGCAGTGTGGCAATCGGGCCCTGGATTTATCAAGGATTTTTTAGATCAACTGGCCGAACCTAAGCCCCCCTACACTACCCTCGCTTCAACCGTAAAAAACCTGGAACGCAAAGGATTTTTAAAAAGCGAAAAAAAGGGCAACTCTTTTCGGTACTTCCCCCTGATACAGGAAGAGGAATATAAAAAACGCTTTATGAGCGGCTTTGTAAGCAATTACTTCCAAAACTCTTATAAAGACCTGGTTACGTTTTTCGCCAACGAAAAAAAGATCAGCGCTACCGACCTGAAAGAGATCATTAAACTCATTGAAAAACAATAAACCTTACAACCATGCCGGCAACATTTGTTTTTTTATTAAAAGTGAACATAGCCCTGCTATTGTTTTGTGCGGGCTATTACCTGGTGCTAAGGCCCCTCACCTTTTATACGCTTAACCGTATTTATTTGCTTGCGGCCATCCTGTTTGCAAGTATTTACCCGCAAATCAACTTTTCGGCCTTTGTGCAGCGGCACGAAGAATTGGCCAAACCGATTGAGCAGATAGCCATCAACTGGCAGTCGCCGGCCCAACTGGTAAACCAACCGGTGCAAACATTTGATTACTGGTATTGGTTGAGCGTAATTTTCTGGGCGGGCGCAGGCTTGCTCTTCATCCGCCTGGCCCTGCAGCTGCTATCCTTATTACGATTGTATAAAAATTCCAAACCTCAATACATAGGCGAACATTTGGTTAGGGTGATGGACAAAGACGCGGCGCCATTTTCTTTTTGGCGGAGCATTTATGTAAACCCTGCTAAACATGAACCCGCCGACCTGAAATCGATCCTGCTGCATGAGCAGGTGCACGTAAACCAGTGGCATACTGCTGATATTTTGCTGGCAGAGCTTAGCAGTATCTTCTACTGGTTTAACCCGGGCATCTGGCTTATAAAAAGGGCTGTACGCGAAAACATTGAATTTATTACCGATCACAAGATCCTGAAAAATGGGATCGACAGTAAAGCGTACCAGTACAGTTTGGTGAATGTAAGTTTCAATAACAGCCAACCCAGCATTGTAAACCATTTCAATATTTCAACCATAAAAAAACGGATAATCATGATGAACGCGAAGAGATCGTCGAAACTTAACCTCACCCGCTACGCTTTTGTAGTGCCGGCCGTTATGGCCTTGTTACTGGTATTCAGCATTTCAAAAGCTGATTTTGCCAAACCTGTGAGGATCACCCTTGCCAACGCGGTACAGCCCCTGGCCAGGATCATTAACATCAACGCTGATGAGGTTGTTAACACTGATATTAAACCCGCCAAAGCTTCCAAACCTGCGTCAAAAACAAAAACTCCGAAAGCTGCGGCCGCTCCTACGCCGGCAGCGCTGCCTAAACTTGCGCTAAGCCCGTCGACCGCAGTAGCGCCGTTGGCTATTCAGTCAGACACCAACAAAAGGATAAAAATAGCTGTAGATGCGGTTAGAAAAGACTCGTTGATATTTGTGGTAAACGGTGCAGTATCAACCGGCAAAAACCTCGACCCAACAAAAATCGACAACGTGTATATACTTACTGGTGATAGGGCCCGGAAATTTGCAAAAATTGAGGATGACAAACCTGTTAAAGTGGCCTATGTAATCACCAAGGACGCGCCCAATAAAGAAGAACTCGAAAAAGAAGTAGCAAAAACCAGGGTGATTAGCAAAATTGTTACTACCAATGTAAGCGGCGATGCAGTTATAGCCGACGACAATGTTAATGCTGTGACCATTGTTCCGGATGATAAAAAAGTTGATGTAAAAAATCTTAAAAATGTGGTAATAGTAAAAGGTATCTCCAGTTCGGCAAATGCGAGCAGCATTAGTACTGTAACCGTAAATGGGGTAAAAGCAAAACCTTCTACATTATCGTACAGTGTAAGGTCTGGCGATGCTGCTATGGTGGCCAGTGGCGGAGATGTGGTTGTTACCGGGTATGGCAAAAAAGCAAACATCAAGGCACTAAATGTAAACGGGATGAGCATTGTTACCAATGGCGATAAAGATCCACTAATATTGATAGACGGCAAAACCAGCACCATGGAGGCATTTAAAAAGCTCGACCCGAATAAAGTGGAAAGTATTTCTATACTTAAAAGTGATGATACCGCAAAAAAGTACGGCGATAAAGCCAAAGACGGTGTCGTAATAATCACTACCCACAAAAAGTAAATGGTTGATTTGAGCCTGGGTTATTCGGAGATCAGTTTATAGTTAATCGTTCTTTATACCGCTCTATAATCAACCCGGTAAACATACTCAACCAGCTTAACTGGCCTCGGCCAGTTTTTCCGTTTCCAGCAGGTTGAGCAATGCTTTCTCTGCGATATTAAGTTCGGCAGCTTTTACATCTTCGCGTTCATCAAGCTGGCTGATATATTTAAAAATGGTTCCCTCCTCATAACTTTTAATAACCGATGGGTGCACGTAGTACTTTTTACAAACAGTACGAGTGTTCCCAAGGTTTATAGCCACCTCGTCCAGCACACTCACTATTTTCTTTTTGCACTCAGTTACGCTATCAAACTCGCCTGCTTCCTTAAAGGCATATAATGCGCTCACACTGCCCGCCCAGGTACGGAAATCTTTTGCTGTAAAATCTTCGCCGGTTATTTCATGCAGGTAACTATTAATATCACCGGAGCCAACACTACACCGGGTACCATCTTCATTATAGTATTGAAAAAGCTCTTTTCCGGGGATATCTCGGCATTGTTTTACCAAACGGGCCAGCTTACGGCTTTGCAAGGATACTTTGTGGAATACTCCTTTTTTACCTTTAAACTCAAACCGCAGGTTAGAGCCTTCAACTTTTACATGCCTGTTTTGCAGGGTTGTTAAACCAAATGATCCGTAAAGTTTTTTGTACGACTCATTCCCTACCCTGATACTGGTTAATTCCATCAATCTAACCACTAATGCCACTACCTTTTCATGACCGAGGTTATGCCTTGCCAGGTCTTTATCTACCTGCTCCCTGATTGCAGGCAAATGAGCCGCGAAAGTTTGCATTCGGTGATATTTGGATTGATTACGGATCTGGTTCCAGTGCGCATGATAACGGTATTGTTTACGCCCTGCCACATCGGTACCCGTAAATTGCAAGTGACCGTTTTCATATGGTGAAATCCAGACATGGGTATAAGCCGGGGGAATCACCAGTTTATTGAACCTTGTTATCAGCTCCTTATCTTTTACAAGAGCACCATCCGCATCATAATAGCTCCAGCCTTTGCCTGATTTTTTGCGGGTATAACCCGGCGATGAATCAGATACATAACGCAGGCCAACTGCCTTTGCCGTGATCTTAGGATCGCGGCCAATTTTTTCGAGCTTTTTGATGAGACGGTTCATGTAGGGATAACATGCCGAGTGGGGATTAAGTTTTAATTATAGATTTGTCTTATGGAGATATTTCCTGCAAGTTAAAGCGTAATAATACCGACCAAAAACTAAATGTTTTGTAACCCCTCTGCGTAACCCCTATTTTTTTTTAAAAAATTGACTATCAATCATATAAATTAAAATATTCAAAATTATGTTAACCCTGTTAACCCTGTCGTTACTGCCAGAACCCGGACTTATCACAATCCGCGTGATTTGATAAATATTGTTTGATTGGAAGACAAGCGGCCAAGTGGTGCGTTGATAGCAACCTGCGAGTTCAAGCGTCCGCGCTTGAACTATCCAAAATATAAGCGTCCATGCTTATAACCGATACGGCAAGGATCGGCCCTTAACAAAACACCCGGAAGCGTGGACGCTCCCGGGTGTTTGTATTCAAGCGTGGACGCTTGAACATGCTGTATAAATATCGAATAATTACTTCAACACCGAAACTGCTTTATTAGCTTCACCAACACCCCAAACCGTACCCGGCTTATCACCCATGGTAATCACCAGTTCGCCGCCTTGCATAACATCAGTATGTTTGATGTAAGTTTTGGTGTAGTCAGTGCCATTTAATGTCATAGCCTGGATGTATTTATTTTTAGGGCCATTGTTTTTAACCACCACGTGAAATTTCTTATTTCCCTGTAATTTCAATGTAGCTTCATTTACTACCGGACTGCCAAATACATACAAACCATTGGCCGGGTTAACCGGGTAAAAGCCAACTGCCGATAACACATACCAGGCCGACATCTGGCCGACATCCTCGTTCCCAATAATACCGTCTGGTTTATCTGTATAAAAATCATCAAGGATAAACCTCACCTTCTCGGCTGTTTTCCATGGTTTGCCTGAATATGCGTAGTAGTAGCTCATTGGGTGACTTGGTTCGTTACCGTGTGCATACTGACCAATCAAACCTGAAACATCCGGCGATTTAAATTTACCCATATCGCCCTGAGCGATAAACAGCGAATCAAGCTTGGTATTGAACTTATCAACGCCGCCCAGCATATCAATCAAACCTTCCACATCCTGCGGAACAAGGAAAGTGTACTGCCAGCCATTACCCTCGGTAAAGTCGCCGGTTTCGTGGATAGAAATGAATGGACTATAAGGTGTACGCCATGCATCTTGCGATAAACGGCCACGCATGAAACCAGCTTTGGCATCATAGTAGTTTTTGTAGTAGGCGCCACGTTTGCTGAAATAAGTATAGTCTTCAGTTTTGCCTAATTTTTTGGCTACCTGTGCAAGGCTCCAATCGTCAATAGCATATTCAAGCCCCATCGAAACCGATTCGCGACTGCTATCTGCCGGGATATAGCCATATTTTTTCACGTATTTGATACCACGATCATCGCCCATAGCGGTGGTTTTCATAGCTTCGTAAGCTAAGTTAGCGTCAAAGCCTTTGTAGCCTTTCAATAACGCGTCGGCAACCACCGGTACGGCACTATAACCCACCATACAGTTGGTTTCGTTGGCCATCAAATGCCAAACAGGCAAGCTGCCCTGTTGCTGATAAATAGCCAGCATAGAGTTAATCATATCATTCACATGCTCCGGGTGGATGATGGTTGACAGCGGGTTATTTGAACGATAAGTATCCCATAACGAAAACGTGGTTACGTTATTGAAACCTTCGTTTTTGTGTACTTTTTTATCAGTTCCCCAGTATTCGCCGTTTACATCATTAAAAATAGACGGCGCAATCATAGTATGATAAAAAGCAGTATAAAACTTCTTCATCTGTGATAATGAATCAGCCTTAATGGTAATCTTTTCTAACTGTTTATTCCAGGCAGCATCCGCGTCGGTAACAACTTTATTGAAATCCCAGCCTGGTATCTCGGCTTTGATGTTCAGCATAGCATTCTCGGCGCTTACCGGCGAGATACCCACTTTGGCATAAACAACCTCGCCTTTGGTGGTAGCAAAGCTGATAACACCTTTAACTTTCACACCTTTAAGTTCGGTACCTTTTACGTTAGCAGTGCTGTCATAAACCGCGAATGTTTTGATAGGCTTAGAGAAAACCGCCGTAAAATAAATACGCTGATCATTTGCCCAACCTTTTGAAAAACGATACCCGCAAATGGTATTCTTATCAACCTGTTTAATGAAGGTTTCCATTGGCCTGTCCCAGCCAATACCTTCCTGCAGATCGATCAGGATATGTGCATCCTTTGATGCCGGGAAGGTGTATTTGTGCATCCCAACGCGGGTGCTGGCGGTAAGCTCGACACCGATATCATATTTTTTAAGCTTTACTTTGTAGTAGCCAGGTTTTACAACCTCATCCTTATGGCTAAACAACGATACATAACCGCTTTTTAAATTTTTATTGCTGCCTTTATAAACGTTGATAGCGCCTATTGTAGGCATGAAAGATATATCGCCCAGGTCGCCAATACCCGTACCGCTTAAGTGCGTATGCTGGAAGCCAATGATGGTAGAATCGGAAATATGGTAGCCAGAGCACCAGTCCCAGCCCTCAGAAATATTGGTTGGGCCTAACTGCACTGCACCAAAAGGAACGCTTGCACCCACAAAAACGTGCCCATGAAAACCGGTACCAATGTACAGATCCACATATTGCGTTAAACCGCCGGCCTTTTTCATAGGCTGCGATTGATGCCTTTGTGCATGGGAACTTAAATTAACCATGGCCAGCAAGCCGGCCAAAACGAGTTGTTTTTTCATTCTTTATTTTAGATGATGGTATTGAGGTTTATATTGCCTGCAAAGTAAACCTCAATACTTAATAGATTATTAATAAACGCTTAATTCAGCTACGGCTATGCCATTACCTGCAATTACATGCGCGGCTTCAAATTTAAAATATCTCGCCGTCACTTCCTGCTTCAATACTACAGGCTGCTCAATCGGGTTCGATTTGATATTTGAAAATTCGCCCGAAGCCACCTTTTCCCAGGTTTTGCCATCATTGCTGATGTAGAAAACGTAACTGTCAACAATGCCGGTCGCCTGTTTATCCTGCCTTGGCAAATAGCCAAATGCCTTTATCTTTTGCTCCTTACCCAAATCAACGCTGATTTGCTGCGGGAATTGCGCATCTTCTTTTTTCAGGGTAGCGTAAAGGCTGCGTGTATTTTCATCAAAAGCGTTTTCTGCTTTGCTCCACTCGTCACCGGCAGCAGTGGCATCCAACACCTTCCAATCGCCTTTGGCGTAGCCGAATGATACATAAGTACTCTCGCTTTGCTGATCTTTACCTTCAAAACTGCGAGCCTTTACAGTACCACCTTCATTAAGCGTAAAAGGCTTGCTATAAACCGGCGAACTTGACGTTGGCTCATGCCCATCAAGCGTATAGCGAATAGTGCTCACCGGAGCTTCGGTGGTGATGCTTATTTCGCCTTTTTTATTACGCGATATTTTTGGCGCGGTTAAGTGAACAGGTTCTTTGTAAATTCCGAAATCGCTCAAGGCAATTGCTACCGGCGATGCGGTAACGCGCAGCCTCAACTTGCTTGCTGTTATGTTTTGAGTTAAACGGATCAGCCTGTTACCACCAATGCTGGTAGCCTCTCCTATCTGCTCCCATTTACCATTCAGATACGCATCTACAGCAACTGCCTCAATACGCTGACCAAGCTTGATATTCTCGCGCAAGCGGATTACATTAAATGTTTTTGGCGAATGCAGATCGATGGTTAAGGTTGGTGTGGTTACTTTATCGTCAGTAGCCCAATAGCTGTACCTGTTATCATCCAACAAAAACTGCGGACCAAACTTAGCTTTGTTGCCTCCACGCACGTTGCTTGCAGTCAGTGTAGCTCCTTTTGCCAGGTTAACAGCGAAGGTTTGTTTAAGCAGGTTGCCGAACTCGGTTAATGATTTCACATCGACCTCGTTAATAATACCACGCGGATCGGGAGATAAACCCAAATCAAGCGCCGCGCCACGGCCTACGCTTTTGTAATACAGATCAAGCAAGGTATAAGGCGATTTCACACCTTCATCCTGCGTTTTGTGATAAAACCATCCGGGACGTAATGACACGTCACATTCGGCAGGCATCCAGTACTTACCGTTGCGGGTGCCTTCCGTTCCTTCATAATCTTTCACATAACCATTAGCCGGAACCTTACCTTCATCCGGCGCATGAGGTGTATAGGTAGCCCAGCAGGTTTCCCCTGCATGGCCTTCCTCATTACCTACCCAGCGCACGTCCGGGCCAACATCACCAAACAGCACCGCGTTTGGTTGCAGTTTGCGTGTAATGCCCCAGGTTGTATCCCAGCCGTAGTAAGTTGAGCGGTCAATTTTTCGTACTTCACGCTTGCCTCCATAGTAGCCGTCACCACCATTGGCGCCGTCATGCCATGAAATAAACAACGGGCCATAGTTAGTATATAACTCTTTCAACTGCTCACGATAGATCTTTACATATTCCGGCGTACCATAATATGGATTGTTTCTGTCCCATGGCGAGCAGTATACCCCAAGCTTCATGCCCAGTTTATCGCACGCTTCGCGATATTCTTTCAGCATATCGCCCTTGCCATTTTTATAGGGGCTTTTGGTGATATTATGTTCAGTAGTTTTAGTTGGCCAGATACAAAAACCATCGTGATGTTTAGCCACAACCACCACCCCCTTAAAACCGCCGGCTTTTGCAGCAGCTACGATCTGCATAGCGCTAAACTGCGACGGGTTAAAAATCTTCGGATCCTCATCACCAAAACCCCATTCTTTGTTGGTATAAGTATCCACCCCATAATGGATAATGCAATACATTCCGGTTTCCTGCCAGTTGAGTTGTCCCTGCGTAGGCAATACACCATAAGGTTTCGGGGCCGTTTGACTAAAGCCATTTAAACCGGCTGTAAGTAACAACAAGGCAATGCCTGTAAACTTCTTCATAATTGGTTATTAGTTTTTGAACCATGATGCTGGCACATCCTGTGGGGCCGAGCCATTAACACTATATTTTAGCAGCAACTTAAAGCCGCCGCCACCTTCAATAAAATCAAGCTTAAACGGATGTGTACCCATTTTAAGGGCAACCTGTCCGCTGCGTTCCTGCGCCGAATGGTTACCATCGTTATCCACAACAGTTTTATCGCCTATGTAAAGCACGCCACCGTCATCGCAGGTTAAATAGAAACTGTAAATGCCATCGGTTGGCACATCAATGTAACCTTTATAAGTAATACCAAACGATGGGGCTTTAACCGTAGCAGGTACTTCTATCTTATCGGTACTGAATGTGCTATCAACTTTTGCATTTTGCATCAAAGCTGTTTTTTTGAAGAACGCTTTGTAATAAGTAGCGGTAAGTCCGGGTTTTGGTGGAGCAATTTTTACCGGGCCAAGCATTTGCTGCTGGGTATAGTTCAGGTTATATACGTCGCCACGGGTTCCGGTTGGTGTAAACGCGGCAACCCTTACCAATTCTGATTTGGAGATAGTTAAAGGCGATGGTAATACCGGCGATTTTGTATCAGGCAAAGTACCGTCAGTAGTATAACGGATAGTAAGGCTTGGCAATGGAGATATAATGCTCAGCTTGCCTTCGTTAGTGAAAACGTACTGATTAAGCAGATTTGGCAAATCCGGCAAACGATAGTTGATCTTCATCGCGTCCATGCGTTTATATTGCTCGGTCAGGCGTTTCAGGTATGATTCATATTCAGTTTCCTGGTGTGTCCATAGCATTTCGGACAGAGCGGTCATACGTGGCATGTACATATAATCGGCACGCTTTTCTGACGGGATCATCTCCGACCAGAGATTTGCCTGTGCACCAATAATTGATTTGGCTTCCTCAGCATTCAGCACTTTAGGTACCGGGTTAAAATGATAAACCCTGCTAACAGAATACTGATCAGGCTGATTATCAAAATAAAGCGGTTCGCCGGGCGTCATGATCACCGTGTTACCATTTTTTACCGCCTTAACAGGAGCGTCTGGCACCCAGGTACGCCAGTACATGATAATAGCCGTTGGACTAATACCACCTTCAATCACCTCGTCCCAACCAATTAATTTGCGCCCTTTGGAGTTAAAAAACTTCTCCATGCGGTTAATGAAATAGCTATGCAAGCCAGCCAGATCTTTAATACCCTCTTTAGCCATTAAAGCTTTACAGGCCTCTGATTTACCCCAGTTGGTACGGTCAACCTCATCACCGCCGATGTGGATATATTTAGACGGGAAAATCTGCATGATCTCGGTAAATACATTCTCAGCAAACTCAAAAGTGGTTTCGTTACAAGGGCAAATTGGTTTGGTAAACAGTTCGCCCCATTTATTTTCGCCATCGCAGGTTAAAAACGGATATGAGTTAATAGCTGCCATCATGTGCCCCGGCATATCAATTTCCGGAACAATATCGATGTGGCGGGCAGCAGCATAAGCTACCACGCCCTTCATTTCATCCTGGGTGTAAAAACCACCGTACAAGGTTTTACCATCTTTTTGGATGATATGCTCTTTATCGATCACAAAATCAGGATTATCCTTAGCCTTTTTTATACAGGCCGAATCCTGGTTATTGAACGTGCGCCAAGCACCGGCTTGGGTAAGCAATGGATATTTTTTTATTTCGATACGCCAGCCCTGATCGTCAGTTAAATGCAGGTGCAGCTTATTCATCTTGTATAAAGCCATCCTGTCGATAAACTTTTTCAGGTAGCTTACCGAGAAAAAGTGCCTTGATACATCCAGGTGCATTCCGCGCCATTCATAAACAGGCGCATCTTCAATGGCAACGACCGGCAACGACAATTGCTTTTGTACAACACCCGCTTCAACACCAACAGGCAATAATTGACGGATGGTTTCTACTGCGTGAAACGCGCCGGCCGGGTCTTTCGCCCTGATAACTACCTGCTCTTTAGTTACACTCATGCGGTAGGCTTCGGGAGTAGTTATGCTTGCGTCGTAAACCAGGTTGATAGCATGGGCTTTCTTTATCTTGCTTACTTCAATTGGCTTACCCAAACCTTTACGCAACAGATCTTTCAAAACATAAGCTTCGGTATTAAAAGCGTTGGAAGTAACAATGCCGGTTTTAGCTGTAATGCTAAATGAACCTTCGCCGGCGGTTAATTGTGCCGGATAAGGTATCAACGGGAATTTTGCCGTTGTTTCCTGGGCATTAACACCACCTGTGCAGGCAAGCATTAAAGCCGCTAATGACAAATATTTTGAGATAACTTTCATTTTCTTCTGTCTGTTATTATTTGTCGATAGATATAGTTCTTTCAGCAATATTCCAGCCGCCAACAGTTACAGCCAGATTTTTGTCTGCTCCCGGGTTGTGATCGATAAAAACTTTTTTGGTTTGGCCGGGTAATACGGTTACGTAGTTATCGCTGTAAAACGCCGGAAGGATCCGTTGCTTGGTATCAGCATTAACTAACGATAAACGGTTAAAGAACGCCAATGCACCATTACCTTCATTTGTCAGAGTAACTTCAACCTTACCGTTTTTCAGGTATTTAGCTGTTGCACCTAAATTACCTTTAGGCATTTTTTGCAATCCCGAAAAATCGCCGTTTGCATCAGGTAGCCAGTAAATATTTTCGCTAATCACTTCTTTATCTGATTTAAGCAGCTGCAGGCAAAGGAATACGCCTTTATCCTTCGCTTCTTTCTCGATCTCATGCTTAAGCGACAGGTACCTTTTAGTGGTGGTTGGCGTTACATCGGCAAAAACCTGGGTTAATACTTTCTCCTTGCCATCCATGTCATAGGTTTTGGCAACCAGCAGCATGTTACTGTGTGTTTTAAATGTATTATTGGCTACCATCACCATGCCATCTGTTTGGTTATACATGATGTGTAAAGGCTCGCTTCCGCTATGTAAACCGTAAAGACAAGCGTTAGGATCAAGGTAATAATCATACATTTGACCGCGCATGGCCGTCCACGGGTTTTGAGTTTTCCAGATAATGGTACCGGTATACCAATCCCACATATGCGAGCTAAAGCCTTCCATCAGCGCACGGTACTGATCATAGTTTACCAATTGGGCTTTAGTGGCAAAATCCTCAACATCTTTGGCTTTGCCATATTTATCAATAAAGCCATCGTAGCCAATATATTTATGGTACTCCCAAACAGGGTCTGTTTTGGTTTTGCCAGTTGATGCGTCAAATTCAGGCACAACCATATTTTCGGCAGGAATAAAACGCTTTAATGACTCATAATCGCTTACACCAACCGAACCTACTTCTGAATTGAACGGATAGGTTTGATGATCCCAGAAAGTTGTAAGGCTTTGGACACCATAAGGGCCGTCACCATTACCGCCCTGTACATTGCGCGACATTTCTTCGGAATTTGAATATGGGATAAACCAGCGGGTATTATCCAGTTTAGGCATAATGGTATCACGCAGTGCCGCGAAGATATCCTCAGGCGGAGTGATCTCGTTACCACCACACCAGATAGCCAGCGACGGGAAATTACGAACCAGTTTAACCTGGTCGGCTACTGATTTCAAATACAGATCATGATCATCAGGATATTTACGGCGTGTCCACTGATCGTCAAGTTTCATCGGGTCGGTCCAGCGGCCATTACAGTCGCCAGAGCCCCACATATCCTGGAAAACCAGCATACCGTATTTGTCACAAGCTTCATAAAATTCGGGGCGTTCAATCAGTGCGCCACCCCAAACACGGATCAGGTTCAGGTTCATATCACGGTGAAAACGAACCTCGGCATCATAACGGGCATCGCTGAAACGCAGCATCTGATCGGAGATGATCCAGTTTCCGCCTTTAATAAATATTTTTTGACCGTTTATGTTAACCTGCCGACTTTGAGTTTTGTTATTCCATTCGGTAGTGATCTGGCGTACACCAACTTCAATATTTTTTTGGTCGGATACCTTGCCAGCGGCCACAAACTGCAGATTAAGCTTATACAAATTTTGCGGACCGTATCCATTTGGCCACCAAAGCTTAGGATTTTTCAGGCTGTAATCGGCCAATTTAACATCCTGTTTTGAGTTGGCTTTTAAAGTAACCGGCTGCGATACCAGTTTACCATCTAAATTATATTGTAAAGTACCGCTGACAGGCGCG
Source organism: Mucilaginibacter kameinonensis (assembly GCF_003675385.1). Lineage (GTDB taxonomy): Bacteria > Bacteroidota > Bacteroidia > Sphingobacteriales > Sphingobacteriaceae > Mucilaginibacter > Mucilaginibacter kameinonensis. The sequence goes on from NZ_RCWZ01000003.1 coordinate 533,776, forward strand.
CCGGTTGCGTTCTCAACCTCGGCCGATACCTGAACAATGGCAGGCTGCTGTGCACCCTCCGGCTGACGTACACCCGGAACAAGGGTAACTACATGAGGATCTTTGATAACTACCGCGCCGGTGTGCTCAATAGTTACTTTATCCCAGATGCCGGTATTGCGGTCACGGATAGGCTGGATCCAGTCCCAACCTGCTGTGTATTGGATACCTACGCCACGGGCAATTGTACCATCGCCACCCTGACCACCGTTAGGGTTACCCACAACATCCGGAGGATACACGATAACCGCTAAACGATTGTTTCCGTTTTTGCTCAGCCATTTTGTAATGTTATAGCTCTGGCGTAAAAACATACCTTTATGCAGCTTGCTGTTCAGTTTATGCCCGTTCAGGAAAACATCACAGCTATAATTTACACCACGAAAGTTGAGGTAAGTTTGGTTACTGCCTGTTGGCGCTGTTTCTTTAAAGTCTTTGGCAAACCAATAGGTATAATAATCGCGGCCTACTTTATAAATGTCAGGGATCTTTTCGTTATTCATCCCATAAAAAGGATCCGGGACCTGCTTATTGGCAAGCTGAGTGGTTAACACGGTACCGGGAACAACTGCCGGATTCCATGCAGCCAGATCATAATTAGTTTGAGATATAACAGTGCCATTATCCTTAACACTATTCATAGAGGTTGATTTCCAGCCGCTGTTTAGCTCATAACTGGTTTGAGCCTCCGCGTTTTGGTAAACGCCTGAAGCAAGGACAGATAACACTAACGAAAATTTAAACAATGCAGATCTGCCTGCAGAACGGGTTGTTGTCATTTATTTAGATTGGATGAATGATCAAAATTAAAAACTGCCAAATCATTTTAGCTGTAAAAACTTGGCTATATTATGTGGTATTTTGTCGGATTTAAAACCCTTGTCATTTCGATGAGTATGGAATGGGGTGCGCACGGGCGCGAAGAGAAATCTTATACGCCCGGCATTTTTGCTCATCGCTTGTATAAGATTTCTCCTCCCCCAATGCTTTTCCCTACCCTATTCGTCGAAATGACATTTTTATATTTATATCTAATAAACTATTTTAAAACCGGCCGCTTCATTAAGCCCGCTGGCTTGTTGTAGTTTTGTTGGAATGCTGATATCAATACCATCGGCTACCTGTTTCCATTTAAGGCTTTGCGTACTGCCAAGCAAGGTCACTTTCTTTACTTTCTTGATATCCTTTAGTTTTACTGATACAGTTGCAGGTAAAACTACCTTTTCCTCATCGCTCAGGGCAAAGGCATAAATAGTATTGCTGCTTTTAGCTTTAGTATAGTATATATTACCTGTTGAATACGGCGCTACCGACTGGCTGGCGTAAATACCTTCGCCATTGATCTTCATCCAACGGCTGATGCCTTGCAGGCGCTCATAAGCAACGGGATCCCAATCCCCATCCGGGCCAGGTCCGATATTCATAAGCAAGTTACCACCGCGTGATACGATCTTTACCAGTAACTGCACAATTTTTTGCACCGATTTATAATGGTCGCCGGGAACATAGCTCCAGGAGTTACCCATGGTTATGCAGCTTTCCCAGGGATGGTCAAGCGGAACTTCCGGTACTTCCTGCTCGGGCGTAGTGTAGTTTTCGTATTTACCGGCTACGGTACGATCGACCACAATTAAACCGGGCTGCTTTTGCCTGCCCATTGCAGCTATCTTTGGCATATCAATATCCTGGTCAAATTTAATTCCGCGTTGCCAGTCAATAGTAGTATCAACACTGGTTTTAGGGCGTACCCATCCTCCATCAAGCCATAAAATATCAACCTTACCATAATCGCTCATTAGTTCGTTGATCTGGTTATAGGTAAAGTCTTTAAACTTTTGCCAGCGCTCAGGGTATTTTTTAGGGTCGTAGTTTACGTTGCGGTCTTTAGGTGGAAAGTATGGCCACCAATAATTTTCTGTATGCCAGTCGGGCTTTGAAAAATAAGCCCCTATCATAAAGTTGTCTTTACGGAAAGCGTTGAAAATTTCCTTAGTTACGTTGCTTCGCGGATTGCTTGAAAATGGCGTTTTGCTGCTCGTAATTTTATAATCGGTTTCTTTAGTATCAAACATGCAAAAACCGTCATGATGCTTGGTTGTGAAGATCACATATTTCATACCGGCATCTTTAGCCGCCTTCACCCATTTTTCGGGGTTGAATTTGGTTGGGTTAAAGGTGGTTTGCAAATTTTCATACGCTGTCTTATAACCATTATAGGTAGCGCCATAAGGGCCGCGGCGTTGAGTCCATCCTTCATCTTCCGGACAAATGCTCCAACTTTCTACTACGCCCCACTGGCTGTAAGTACCCCAGTGCATGAACAAACCAAACTTAAGATCCTGCCAATTGGCAATTTTTTGCTCAACCACGGGGTCGCCGGCAGGTACATACTGCTTTGACATATTGTGCTGTTGCCCAAATGCTTTAACACAGCCAAAAACCAAAAGAAATGCTGTAAATAATCGTTTCATCAAGCTTTTATTTTATAAATTACTGACAATTTTATATGGTGTATTGCCTACACACTTTTTAAAATATTTTAAAAAACATCGCAACTTACGTTAATAAATTTCATTTTTTAGTTTTAATATGTTATTATTGTTACACCATTATTAAGTTTAAATTTAGTTGATTAATTAAAATCCTTCAGTTTTGAGAGACAGAAAAGTTGATACGCTAAAATTGTGGAAACTCATTTGTAACAATGACGATGAGAATGCCTTTGAGCTGTTTTTCCATGTCCTTAACAACTCGCTCATTAAATTTTGCGTGTTGTATGTGCATCAACGGGAAATTGCCGAAGAAATAGTTTCGGACGTGTTTGTGAAATGCTGGCTCAACCGTAAAAACCTGACCGAAATTCAGAACCCCGAAACCTATTTGTTTGTTGCGGCAAAAAACCAATCGCTAAACCACATCAAAAAATATTCAACCATTCATCTTGTACAGATTGAAGAAACCAATTCGGTTGAATTTGTAAATACGTACAACCCTCAAAAAGAAATAGAAAATAAGGAGCTCATCTTCCGGATGGACCAGGCCATTGCGGGACTTCCGCAACAATGTCGTATTGTTTTCAGACTAATAAAGGAGGATGGCATGAAGTACAAAGAGGTGGCCGAAATTCTCAATATTTCGCCGCGCACAGTACAGACACAATTGTTTCGCGCAATAAAGAAACTTAGTGTCGTTTTGACACAATACAATAAGCATAATGAAAATATGCCTAAAACCAATGTAATCAACATTTTAGGATCGATAGTTGTGATTTTTCAATTATTTTTTCTACACTTGTAGGTAATTAACCTAAATAAGTTGTCCTATCACAAATAAGGATGCAATTTTAAGATGGGCAATGATAAATTTATAGAGCTGGTAGGCAAAAAACTGTCGAACGAGATCAGCTCTGATGAACATAACGAACTTCTGCTTTGCTTAGCCAATGATGCTTCCCTTCGTGAGCAATATGATGCCCTTTCTGCCTATTGGAAACACAATGATGCAGAGTACGCTGACAATGCCCTTGCTTTTCAAAAAATAAAATCAAAAATTAAAGCACAAGAAACTACCGAGCCTATAGTTACGGTAGCGCCTGTAAAAAAAGGTATAATGCGTTATTTATGGCGTGCTGCGGCGGCCATTATTTTAATAGCCGGCGGTGCTTACCTGTTTTATTCAAAAGTAACTCTTGCCGGTCGTGAAATTGCAGGCACCGTACCCAGCGCCTGGCAAAACAAAAATACCTTTGTGCGCGAAAAATCAACCATCGTGTTAACAGATGGCACCCGCATAACCCTTAATTCAAAAAGCTCATTACGGTACCCGACAAGCTTTACAGGTAAAACCCGAGAGGTTTATTTAAGCGGCGAAGCTTTTTTTGATGTGCATAAAGATCATGAGCACCCGTTCATTATCCATACTGAAAAAATGAACATCAAAGTTTTAGGTACGGCTTTCAACGTAAAATCATACCCGAATGACCCTTCAAGTGAAACAACCTTGATCAGGGGCGCTATTGAAGTTACACTTGACGACCGTCCGTCTGACAGGATCATTTTAAAACCGAGTGAAAAACTGATTGTTAATAAAGGCTCATTTGCTACGGTACATAAAAAAGAAAACAAACTTGCACCCGCAACCGATAGCAGTGCTGGTACTCAATATGTCTTAACAAGCTTTACCCGCCTTCACCAGTACGATAGTGCTGTTCTTGAAACTTCGTGGACCCAAAACAAACTCATTTTCAGGGATGAAAGCTTTGCCGATCTTGCTGCACGTATGGAGCGCTGGTATGGTGTTGAGATTAAATTTAAAAATGACGACCTTAAAAAATACCGCTTCAACGGTACTTATGAAAAAGAAAGTATTACAGAGGCGCTTGATGCGCTACGCCGTACCGAAGACTTTCATTATAAAATAAAAAAATCAACCATTTTCATTTACTAATGCCGCTTTCAGACAACCGGGCAATAAGCGCTTTCTTACCTCAGTAGCCCCAATATTATTTACAATATTTATAATTGTTACACAGTTATCTGTTCATTTTGCACTATAGCCTGCCGCTTATTATAAAATTTATGTAAATTTAGGCATCCCTAATGGATGTTGACGATAGGTATAGGTTATCAGAATAAATGAAAATACGGTTTACGTTAATATTGTTCTTCAATTTACTCGCTATATTAACTGTATATTCACAAACCCATGTCACTATTAACTTAAAATCAGCCGATTTTAAAAAGGTTATATCAATCATCGAACATCAGAGCCTTTATCATTTTGTTTACAGCGAAAGAAAAATACCAACGTTAAACAGAGTTGATTTAAACTTCGAGAATGAGGATGTTAAAATCGTTTTAGATAAAATATTAGCCAATTCGGGCTTTTCATATACCGAGCTCGCCAACCACCTGATAGTAATAACCCCGGTTGACGAAATAGTTAATGTGGTTAAAATAACAGGTACTGTTGTTGACGAAAGCGGGAAACCGCTTGCAGGAGCTACAGTTAGGGTACGGGGCTCAACCATGGGGGCGCCTACCGACCAGCAAGGCTCATTTTCTTTTGAAGCTCCCGACCAATCAATACTAATCATAAGCTTTGTGGGCTATGTTACCCGCGAAGTAAAAGTGTCCGGAACCACTCCTCTTAAAATCGCACTATCGGTAAGTAATATCTTAAGCGAAGTTGTAGTAACTGCCCTCGGTATAAAAAAAGAAGAAAAAAAGGTTGGCTATTCGGTTACAACCATAGGTGGCGAAGTACTGGATAAAGCCAAAGAATCAAACGTGGCCTATTCATTAGAGGGCCGGGTAGCCGGTTTAAGCATTAGCGGCGTTAACGGCGGGCCAGCATCATCCGCACGTATTTTACTTAGAGGTGTTACCAGTTTTGGCGCAAGCGCTCCGCTCTTTATCATTAATGGTGTGCCCATTGATAACACACAACGGGGGGCCGCAAACGAATGGGGTGGCGCCGATTTTGGCGATGGCATAAGCAATATCAATCCTGATGATGTTGAAAGCATGACCGTACTGAAAGGCCAGGCGGCTTCTGCATTGTACGGAGCGAGGGCCGCTAATGGCGTGATTCTGATCACAACCAAAACAAGTAAAAAGAACTCGGGCTTTGGAATTGAGTTCAATACCAATTATCAAACAGACAAGGCAATCAATACATTTGATTATCAAAAGGTTTACGGACAGGGCCTTTACGGGATCAGGCCGGCAACAGTAAACAATGCCATAACATCCGGAAATTTTGGTTGGGGCGAAAAGCTTGACGGCAAGCCTACCATCCAGTTTGATGGTAAATATTACCCCTACTCGGCAGTTAACGATAATATAGATAAGTTTTACCGCCGCGGTTATACTTATACCAACACCATAGCCTTTAATGGCGGCAACGAAACAGGTGCATTCCGCCTGTCTGTTTCCGATCTCAGGAATGGCTCCGTTATCCGCAACAGTGGTCTTAACCGTAAAACGGTAAACTTAACCGCCACCCAGGGGATAAGCGATAAATTTAACGTTAACGTTATTGCTAACTATATTGACGAATCATCAAACCTTAAACCAAACCTGAGCGATGGCCCCCTTAACCCCAATAACATTCAATATCTTGCTGCCAATGAAAACCAGGCAGCCCTGGCACCTGGCTATGACTCAAACGGTGATGAACTGAGGTGGACCGGCGATACTTTTGTGACCAATCCTTATTTCGCTGTAAATAAATTTATCAATAATATAAGCCGGAACCGTTTGATATCAGCAATAACGGCCCGTTATAATTTCGCAGATTGGATGTATGCCCAGGCCCGCTTAGGCGATGATGTGCTGTATGATAAACGTTTAACCATCACGCCTACCGGAACTGCTTATTCGCCGGGAGGCGCCGGTTCTATGGATGAGCAATCATCAACAGAGCGCTCAGAACTGAATGCCGACATTTTGATTGGCGCCAAACGTGATATCATAAAAAACCTGCTTAGCTTTGACTTATCCGCAGGGGCCAATCTGCGTAAAAACAGCTACGAATACACCCGCCTTTTTGGAGGGCCATTTATTGTACCTAATTTTTATAGCTACACTAACCTGGCTACAAAAAACAGCAGCTATGATTTTAAAAGCTCCGAAACACATTCAACTTATTATTCTGTCGATTTTTCGTTAAAAAACTTTCTTACGTTAACCACCACCGGTCGCTATGATACTTACTCGACCCTGCCAGTTGACAACCGGAGTATTTTTACTCCGTCGGTGTCGGCAAGTATCCTGTTTTCGGATCTTGTGCACATACCCGGACTTGATTTCGGAAAACTCCGCCTGTCATACGCTCAAACCAGCGGCGAACCTACCGACGTTTATATAACATCGCAATATTATACAATCAACAATCCCGTGAATGGGATACCAACAGGCGGTTTTAGCGACAGTTTACCAAATCTTTTTTTAAAGCCGTATACACTTACAGAAATGGAAGTTGGTACCGACCTGAAGTTTTTAAACGGACGACTGGGACTTGATGTTGCCTACTTCCATCGCAAAACCAGGAACGAGATTATTAAAGGTGATCTTGACCTGGCAACCGGCTTTGCCCGCCGGTTCATACCAACCGGTTCAACTCAAAATAATGGCATTGAGGTTTCGTTGAGCGGCACACCTTTTAAAACTGCCAATTTTAACTGGTCGCCCTCATTCAACTTCACCTATGTTCAAAACAAGATCCTTCAAACAGATGGCACCCCCGAATCTGCCAATATAAGCTTTGGTACTTACCGCCCGCTAAATGCTGCAACAGCATTGGTTAAAGGTTTACCCGGTCCGCAAATCATGGCGAATGATTACCTCAGAAATGCCAAGGGCCAGATTATTTTTGATGGCAATGGGTTACCACAAGCCGGTCCCAGGGTGCCTATGGGCAGCGCGGTACCCAATATTTATGGTGGGTTTAACAACAATTTTACCTATAAAAAATTCAGCCTATCATTCCTGATCGATTATAGGTTTGGTAACAAAATACTTTCGGCCACTAATTATAACAGCATTTACCGGGGCTTCAATAAACTTACCCTGCCGGGAAGGGAAACCGGTGTTGTTGGCGATGGTGTAAATGCCAACGGCGATAAAAACACGGTTGTTGTGCCGGCGCAAACCTATTACCAGGCACTTGCCCAAAGTGTTTCGGCCCTGAACGTATTAGACGGTAGGTTTATCAAGCTTAGGCAAGTTACTTTTGGCTATACATTTTCAAAAGGTTTTCTTAATAATACCCCTTTTGAGGGCATAACTTTCTCGTTGGTAGGCAGAAATTTATGGACGATAGTGAAACGATCAGACAATATCGACCCTGAATCGGGCTTCTCTCCCGACATAAAATACGCCGGAATTGAAGGTGCAAGCCTTCCGCCAACGCATACTTACGGAATAAATATTAACTTTAAACTCAAAAAATAAATCAATTAAAATGGCATCCACCATAAAACAAACTACGCTGCGCTGTTTGGCTTTACTAACGGTATTGTTTAATTTTTCTACCGTAAAAGCCCAGACACCTTTTTACAAAGACGCTTCGCAATCGATTGACTTAAGAGTAAAAGACCTTTTATCGAAACTAACCCTCGAAGAAAAGATCTCTTTATTAGGTTACCGCAGCCAGGCTGTGCCCCGTTTAGGCATCCCGGCATACAACTGGTGGAACGAGGCATTGCATGGTGTGGCCCGTGCCGGTGAGGCTACTATATTCCCACAGGCTATTGGTATGTCGGCTACTTTTAATGATGACTTATTGAAACAAGTATCAACAGCCATATCTACCGAAGCCCGTGCTAAATATAACCTGGCCATTGCGCAAGACAGGCACCTGCAATACATGGGCCTTACCTTTTGGACCCCTAACATTAACATTTTCCGCGATCCACGTTGGGGACGCGGCCAGGAAACTTATGGGGAAGACCCATTCCTGACCGGCCGCATGGGTTCGGCCTTTGTTAAAGGTTTACAGGGCGATGATCCTAAATACCTGAAAGCTTCAGCTACGGCAAAACACTTTGCTGTTCACAGCGGCCCGGAAGCTACACGCGATAAATTTGACGCTAAAGTTGATGAAAAAGACCTTCGCGAAACTTACCTGTATGCTTTTCACGAGTTAGTTAAAAACCACGTTGAATCGGTAATGAGTGCCTACAACCGTGTTAACGGCGTACCAAACTCTATTAATAAAGTGTTGCTTACTGATATCTTACGGAAAGAATGGGGCTTTAACGGCCACGTGGTTACCGATTGCGGTGCTTTGGATGATGTTTACCTTACCCACAAAACCCTGCCAACCGCAGTTGAAGTAGCTGCTGCTGCCATTAAAGCCGGCGTCGATCTGGATTGCTCATCTATTTTACAAAATGACGGCATTAAAGCTATTAAGCAAGGTCTGCTTACCGAAAAAGACGTTGACCAGGCCTTGAGCGCTATTTTACGCACCGAATTTAAGCTTGGATTTTATGATGATCCTGCCGCTAACCCGTATCATGCTTATGGAGCCGATAGTGTTCACAACGACCAACACCTGGCATTAGCCCGTAAGGTTGCTCAGCAAAGTATGGTATTATTAAAGAATAACAACAATGTTTTGCCATTCAAAAAAAGCAACTACTCGAGCATTATGGTAGTTGGGCCAAACGCGGCCTCACTTGATGCTATGATAGCTAACTACCATGGTACCAGCAGCAAGGTGATTAACTTTGTTGAAGGTATTACGGGCGCCGTTGATAAAGCTACCCGCGTTGAGTATGACCTTGGCTGCGATTATAAAGATACCACTCACTTTGGTGGTACCTGGGCTGCTGGTAATGCCGATGCTACCATTGCGGTTATAGGCCTCTCCCCTGTTTTAGAAGGCGAAGCCGGTGATGCTTTCCTGTCAGAAAGTGGTGGCGATAAAAAAACTTTGAGTTTGCCTGCCAGCGAAATCGCTTTTATGAAGGAGTTACGCAAAAGCGTAAAAAACAAACCGTTGGTAGCCGTAATTACCGCAGGCAGCGATATTGATGTATCGGCTATTGAGCCTTATGCAGATGCCATCATATTTGCCTGGTATCCCGGCGAACAAGGAGGTAACGCGTTAGCTGATATTATTTTCGGCGAGGTTTCACCTTCCGGCCACCTGCCGCTTACATTCTATAAAGACATGAGCAATCTGCCCGATTATAGCGATTACAATATGAAAGGCCGTACCTACCGTTACTATACCGGTCCGGTGCAATACCCTTTTGGTTTTGGGTTAAGTTATACTACATTCAACTATACCCTGGGCAGCAAATTAAAAGCTACCTACAAAAAAGCAGACACTGTTGCCGTAACTGTAAACGTTAAAAATACCGGTAAATTCAACGGTGATGAGGTAGTACAAGCCTATATCAAATATCCCAACATCGACAGGATGCCGGTTAAGGAATTGAAAAGCTTTAAACGCATCAGCCTTGAACAAGATAAAGAAGGTACAGTTACCTTAAAAATCCCGGTTCAGGATCTGCAGAAATGGGACCTTGCTACTCATAAATGGAAACTATATCCGGGCAGCTACAAACTCGTATTGGGCAGCAGCTCGGCCGATGAAAAACTGGTAGCGGATTTTAAAGTGGCTAATTAAGCCCCTGCAAAAAAACAGTTTTATAAAATAATACTATAAGCGTCATTGCGAGGCACGAAGCAATCCCCGATTAGCAGGTTCGCCCTGTATAGTTTGGGCTTGCTTCGTGCCTCGCAATGACGCTTTTTTAGTCAAGGCTTTATAACAAGGCCTCTAAATCCTTCATAATTCTACTTTTATCTGCCGGGGTCTTAGCTTGTCTAAGTGCGATTCGCAAATGCCAAGCCGCCCTTTCATTATCTACCGAGGTATATAAATATCCCAGCAACACGTGATACAGGTGATTTGTATCCAGTTTTAATTTCTCCGCCTCAATAATGGCTTTCTCCTTCCCTTTTACTTTTGCTAAAGCGTAAGCCCGGTTCAAAGCCGCCGCGGGCGAATAAGCTGCAATAAGTAACCTATTGTAAAGCATTAATATATTTTCCCATTTTTCGGGCGTATCTGTTTTAACGGTATGCCAATAGGCAATGGCAGCTTCAATATGATATTTACCGGCTTCATTTCCTTTTGAGGCCAGGTTAAGATAGTATCTTCCCTTGGCTATAAGCTCATCAGTCCAAAGCGTCCTGTCCTGATCATCGTAGCGAATCATCTCGCCGGCGTCATCTATCCGGGCATTAAACCTCGAAGCATGAAAACACATCAGCGATAATAAGGCATTTACTTCGGGCAAATTGGTTTGCTGATTTTCTAAAAGGAGATAATTAAGGCGCATGGCCTCCAAACATAGGTCCTTACGTAAGGTAGTGCTCTGGCAGCTGGAGTAATAACCTTCGTTAAAAAGCAGGTATAAGGTTTTCAATACTATGCCCAAACGGCTAACAATATCAACCGCCTCCGGAAAAACGATCTTCACTTTCTGTTCGCGCAACTTTTCTTTTGCTCTGAACAGGCGTTTATTTATCGTTTCTTTATTTGACAAAAAAGCTTCAGCAATTTCATCAATCCCGAAACCGCAAAGAATACGCAGGGCAAGACCGATCTGTGCCTCGGCAGGAAGTAGCGGATGGCAAATGGCAAACATCATCTGCAACTGGCTATCGCTGATATTCTGGTCAGAAAGGTCGATTTCTACTTCATAATTATCTTCCGTATCAAACCCTTCAACCATTTTTTGTTTGAATTTTGCGCTGCGTCTAACATAATCAGTTGCCTTATTCCGGGCTACGGTGTATAACCATGCCTTAGGATTATCCGGCAAACCTTTAATGCCCCACGTTTCGGCCGCCGTGAGGAATGTATCACTGGCAATATCTTCGGCTGCCTCAATATGCTCAAAGCCAAAATAATGGCACAGTACCGCTATTATCTTTTGATATTCGGAGCGAAACAAATGCGGTAAAAGCTGATCTTGCTGCATAAACAAACCGCCTCCCGTATATGGGAGGCGGTAAAATTAATTATACTTCCATTGGGATGATAGGACGGACTTCAACGCTACCGCCCACTGATAATATCGGACAGCCCTTTGATAATTCGGTTGCCTCTTCCAGCGACGATGCTTTGATAATGCTATAGCCGCCAATAGCTTCTTTAACTTCAACATAAGGCCCGTCAGTTACCACATTATCGGGTTTTATTACACTCCCGTTAGTATCCAGCCTGTTACCAACAGCAACAAGCTTGTTTTGCGCGGCAATGCCGCCAATCCATTCGCGCCAGTAATTCATCATGGTTTGCATTTGCTCTGGCGACCGTTGCACCGCGGTGGCTTCTGCATCTCTTCTGAAGATCAATAAGAACTCGTTCATGTTTTCTTGAATTTAATGGTTAAAAACCAAAAGACGATCAGGTTTTGCCGAATTGGACAAGCGTTTGATTTTTTTTCAAATTAGTCAGAAAAACTTAATCTGCATAACTAATTTACCGGCTTACTGGCCATAACCTTACATAGCGCTTATAAATTGAGGTTGATATGCTTTTGTTATTTCACGTACTTTGATCATATAACAATACTACCAAACCATGAAATACAGAAAATTAGGAAACACCGGGGTCGAGCTTTCGGCCATTGGTCTGGGCTGCATGGGTATGAACCATGCCTACGGTCAACCGGACGATGACGAATCGATAGCTACCCTCGAAAAATCGATAGAAATAGGCATTAACTTTTGGGATACTGCCGATGTTTACGCCAACGGCCGCAACGAAGAGCTGGTATCAAAAGTATTAGTACCTAACCGTGATAAGATCTTCATTGCCACTAAATTTGGTTTCAGGGCCGGTGCCGATGGTAGGCTTACTGAGTTTGATGGCTCGCCTGCATATATCAAAACCGCTGTTGAAAAAAGCCTTAAACGCTTAAAAACGGATGTGATTGACTTGTACTACGCCCACCGCATAGACCCAAATGTACCGGTTGAAGATATGGTTGGCGCCATGGCCGATCTGGTAAATGAAGGTAAAGTAAAATACCTGGGCTTATCTGAGGCTTCGGCAAATTCTATTCGTCGCGCTCACGCGGTGCATCCCATCAGCGCCCTTCAAAGCGAATATTCATTGTTAACCCGCGACGTAGAAGCAGAGATTTTACCTGTTTGCAAGGAGTTAGGCATTTCATTTGTTCCTTTTAGTCCGCTGGTGCGCGGTTTAGTTACCAATGCCTTGGATGTAACCAAACTGGCCGATAACGATTTCAGAAAAAGCCTGCCACGTTATCAAAGCGAAAACGCCGAAAATAATATGGGACTGGCTCACGAGTTTGCACAGCTTGCGGCTCAAAAGCAATGTACACCCGCCCAATTGGCGCTGGCGTGGGTACTGGCGCAGGGCGACAACATTATCCCTATTCCTGGAACAAAGAGAAGAAAATACCTGTTGGATAACGCAGGCTCAGTTGATGTAAAATTAACTCCTGCCGACTTACAAGATATCGAAGCTGTTTTAGCCAAATATCCTGATACCGGCGACAGGTACAATGAGGCAAACTATAAATTCGTAGATAAAAATTAACAACATTATTCGGGCAAAGGCGTTGGCGTATAAAATTGGTACACAACGCCTTTACCTCAAAATCCAACAATCAAAACATGGCTTACAACCAACAAATGGCCGATCGTATCCGTGAAGCATTAATGGATCTGCCCGTAGTGGAAGAGAAGAAAATGTTCCAGGGCGTATGCTTTATGGTTGATGATAAGCTTTGCGTTTGCGTAGGCAATAATTACATCCTGTGCCGTATAGGTGAACAGCAAGCATCAATTGAACTTGAGAAAGGCAATTGCAACCAAATGGTGAGTGGCGACAGAGTGATGAAGGGTTATGTATACGTTGAAGATTTCAACCTGCAAACCAGTAAAGATTTAAACTACTGGGTCAATTTGTGCCTTGAGTTTAATCCGCTTGCTGAAGCATCAAAAAAGAGGAAAAGCAAGAAGTAATTAAAGCGTCCGTCATTGCGAGGTACGAAGCAATCCCAAACTATGTAGGTGGACTCGCTAATCGGGGATTGCTTCGTACCTCGCAATGACGTCTTCTATCCTTTAAAATGTTTGTTACTTTTTCACCATTTTATAATGCTTGATCCCGGCTTCTTCAAATTCCGGGCCTGATGCTTCAAAACCCAGTTTAGCATAAAAAGGCACGGCAGGCGTTTGCGAGTTAAGATAAATATAGTCAGCATCGGCAGGCAAATCGGCCAATACGATTTTTACCATCTCCGCTCCCAAGCCAAACCCTCTGAATGCTTTCAATACCGCGAAACGTTCCAATTTATAGCCATTTTCGGTTTTGCGCCAGCGGCATGCTCCCGCGGGTTCACCATCAACCGTAGCTAAAAAATGATGCGACACATCTTCGTTTTCATACTCCAACTCGGGCGGGCAATTTTGCTCAACAACAAATACTTCACGCCTGATGGCATGTACGATATCAAGTTCGGCTTGTTCCGTTACTTTTTTTACTGTGATTTTTGCGGGCATTGATGTAATGCGGTTTTGTTTTATAGTTATTAAGCTTAGTGGTATGGTTTTCCCTTGCTGCATCGATAGAGTGCGTACAGGTGATATCATCCTCCTCCTCGGCCAAATCGGCCAGTTCTACATAAAACTTATGCAGCTGATCAAGCTCTTTCTCTGTAATATCCTCTATATCAACCATACGGTTGCTGGCACCCTGGTGTGATGCAAGCAACTCATTTAGCTTCAAATGTATAGCTTTTGAATCTTTGTTTTGCGATTTCTGGATCAAAAAAACCATCAGGAAGGTTACAATGGTAGTCCCGGTGTTGATAACCAGTTGCCAGGTATCTGAATAATGAAATAAAGGTCCGGTTATCCCCCAAACAATAATAACTCCAAATGCAATAATAAATGCTCCCGAGCTTCCGGTTGCTATAGTTGCCCAGTTGGCAAAGCGCTCAAATAAATTCTTTTTCTTTTTTTTGTTTGTAACCATGGTAGCAGATTTTATTGTTTTTGGGGAATGCCTGCTGCCATTAAACAACAAAGCGCCTGTACAACAAATGTACAGGCGCTTTTGTTAGTTTTTGATGAATATTATAATTTGCTGTATACGTCGATACAGTTAAGATCTTCGAAAGCAACAGAAAGCCTTTTAACAAAGTTTTCTTCGCCTTTGCGTAACCAAACGCGTGGATCGTAGTATTTTTTGTTTGGAGAATCCTCGCCATCAGGGCTACCGATCTGGCTTTGCAGGTATACTTCTTTTGATTTGTAGTAATCTTTAATACCTTCCCAGTAAGCCCATTGCATATCGGTATCAATGTTCATTTTGATAGCGCCGTATGAAATAGCTTCGCGGATTTCTTCCTGGCTTGAACCAGAACCACCGTGGAATACAAAGTTGATTGGTTTTTCGGCAGTTAAACCAAATTTTTGTTTAACATACTCTTGTGAGTTATGCAAAATAACCGGTTGTAACTTAACGTTACCTGGTTTGTAAACACCATGTACGTTACCAAAAGCAGCAGCCACGGTAAAACGAGGGCTTACTTTTGAAAGGTGCTCATATGAATAAGAAACCTCTTCTGGCTGAGTATATAAACGTGAGCTGTCAACGTCAGAGTTGTCAACACCATCTTCTTCACCACCGGTAACACCTAATTCAATTTCAAGTGTCATACCCATTTTAGCCATACGCTCAAGGTATTTAGCCGAAATTTCGATGTTCTCTTCAATAGGCTCTTCCGAAAGGTCAAGCATGTGTGATGAGAATAAAGGTTTGCCTGTTTCTGCAAAAAATTTCTCGCCATGATCTAACAAGCCGTCAATCCAGGGTAATAATTTTTTAGCAGCATGATCGGTATGCAGGATTACTGCTACACCATAATGCTCTGCTAAAAGGTGAACGTGCTTTGCAGCAGATACACCACCTAAAATACAAGCCTGAAGTTTTGAATTATCCAATGATTTGCCGGCGTAAAACTGTGCACCGCCATTTGACAGCTGAATAATAACCGGGGAGTTAACAGCTTTAGCTGTTTCCATAACCGCATTGATAGTATTAGTACCAATAACGTTTACCGCCGGTAAAGCAAACTGATGCTTTTTTGCTGCTTCAAATAGTTCCTGCACCTGATCGCCGTGCAGAACACCTCTATAATTTTTTAAATCCATTAGCGTTTATTTGGGGCTCGAAGTTATAAAATTTATTGAAATGAGTTAAGTTTTGTTAAAAGTATATTAAAACGATAGTAAAAATAGGCTTAATTTGAAAATATGATATAAATCATTAATAATCCAATCCTTTTATTACAAAAATAGCATTAAATAAGTATTTTAGATTCGAGCAAACAATTTGCTCCGGTATAACTTTTTATATACCGACACTACATGTTTAATATTTTTTGTTTCTTTGTACCCAATTGAAAGAGTTAGACACAGATATGGCATGGTTTAAACGAGAGTTGAAAGGGATAATTACGACTACTGAGGAAAAGAAAGAAGCCCCCGATGGCATCTGGAATAAATGCCCTAATTGTAAGAAACCTTTACACTATTCAGAACAGGTAGAAAATCAATATGTGTGCCATTACTGTGGCTTCCACCTGCGCATAGGTTCAAAAGAATATTTTTCGGTACTATTTGATAATAACGAGTTTACAGAACTTTTTCCTAACCTTACTTCAGGTGATCCGCTGCATTTTGAGGATACCAAAAAGTATACCGACAGGCTTAAAGAAACTCAAAAGAAAACAGGTTTAAACGACGCTATCAGGGCTGCTGCCGGCAAAATTGACGGCCAGGACATTGTTATAGCGTGTATGGACTTTAATTTCATTGGTGGTTCAATGGGATCTGTTGTTGGTGAAAAAATAGCACGTTCTATCGATTATAGTATCGAGCATAAGGTTCCGTTCCTGATGATCTCAAAATCAGGTGGTGCCCGAATGATGGAAGCCGCGTTTTCATTAATGCAGATGGCTAAAACATCAGCAAAACTGGCTTTGCTTGCACAGGCAAAAATCCCTTACATATCTTTGCTTACCGACCCTACTACAGGTGGCGTAACAGCTTCATACGCTATGTTAGGCGATATTAACATTGCCGAACCAGGCGCGCTGATTGGTTTTGCCGGTCCGAGGGTAATCAAAGAAACAATCAAAAAAGATCTTCCTAAAGGTTTCCAGACTGCAGAGTTTGTTCAGGAGCACGGTTTCCTTGATTTCATTGTAGACAGAAGGGAAATGAAAGAGAAGTTAGCGTCATTTATCAAGATGATGGCTAATTAAGAGATATGCATCTCCTTGATGCGGTAAGGGATAAACTTAAATGTTTATCCCTTATTTTTTTGCACTTACTTCAATAATCGTCATTGCGAGGTACGAAGCAATCGCAAACTGTGCAGTGGCTCTTGTACAGCCGCGCTGTAAAGTTGGGGATTGCTTCGTACCTCGCAATGACGTGGAGAGTTACGCTTCAAAAATCTGTTTGGCTGAGTCCCCTGCCATTTTGACAATACAATAACAATTGGAACACACATTGATGTGCAATAACGACAAACATTAAATCAATCCTATTAAAATATAGTTATGCAAGAAAAAGGCAGCATTTCGATCCACACCGAGAACATTTTCCCGATTATCAAAAAGTTCTTATATTCTGATAATGAGATATTTTTGCGCGAGCTGGTATCAAACGCGGTAGATGCTACCCAAAAAATTAAACGCCTGGCTTCATTAGGCCAGTACAACGGCGAACTTGGCAACCTTCGCGTTGAAGTTGCTTTTGATGCCGACAAAAAGACCATCACCATTAGCGATAATGGTATCGGTATGACCGCCGAAGAGATCAAAAAGTATATTAACCAGATCGCTTTTTCAGGTGCTACCGAATTCATGGAGAAATTCAAGGAAGCTAAAGATGCCAACGAGATCATCGGTCGCTTTGGTTTAGGTTTTTACTCGGCTTTCATGGTAGCTGATAAAGTAGAGATCCAAACCCTATCCTACCAGGAAGGTGCAGAGCCTGCTTTCTGGGTATGCGATGGTAGTACCGAATTTGAAATTGGCGAAGGTATTTTAGAAGAGCGCGGTACCGAGATCACTTTGTTTATTAATGATGAATCGGCAGAGTTTTTAAGCCAGTACAAACTGCAGGAGATCCTTGATAAATATTGCAAGTTTTTACCTGTACCTATTAAATTCGGCACTAAAACTGAGTCTGTTGAAGACGGTGTTGACGAAGAAGGCAAACCAAAATATACTTCAGTTGAAGTTGATAACATCATCAACACTACCAACCCTATCTGGACAAAAGCACCATCTGAATTAAAAGACGAAGACTATCTTGACTTTTATAAGCAGCTTTATCCATTTAGCGAAGATCCTTTATTCTGGATCCACCTTAATGTTGATTATCCTTTCAACCTTACCGGTGTGTTATATTTCCCTAAGCTGAAAAATGATTTCGAATTCCAGAAAAACAAGATCAAATTATTCAGCCGCCAGGTATTCATTACCGATGAGGTAAAAGACATTGTTCCTGAGTTTTTAATGCTACTACACGGTGTTATTGATTCACCGGACATTCCGCTTAACGTATCAAGAAGCTTTTTACAGGCTGATAGCAACGTTAAAAAGATCAACAGCTATATCACTAAAAAAGTAGCTGATAAATTGTCAGACTTGTTCAAAGCTGATCGTAAAGCTTACGAAGAAAAATGGACTGATATCGGCCTGTTTGTTAAATACGGCATGGTGAGTGAAGACAAGTTTTATGAAAAAGCCAAAGACTTTGTTTTAGTTACCAACACCGATAAACAAAACTTTACCCTGCCTGAGTACAAAGACAAAGTTGAAGCCAATCAAACCGACAAGGACGGTCAGCTGGTTTACATTTATACTAACGATCCGGCAAAACAGGATTCATTTATCCAATCGGCCAATAAAAAGGGCTATGATGTATTGGTGATGAACTCGCCTATCGACAACCACTTCATTAGCCAGTTAGAGCAGAAGTTAGAAAAAACATCGTTAAAACGTGTTGATGCTGACGTAGCCGACAAGCTGATCAAAAAAGATGATGCGCTTGAAACCGTGCTTACCGAAGAGCAAAGTACCCAGGTGAAGAGTATTTTTGATAAAGCTATTAACAGACCTGCTTACAATGTACAAATTGAAAGCCTTAACCCTGATGAGTTACCAGTTACCGTAACCATGGACGAGTTTATGCGCCGTATGAAAGATATGGCTGCTATGGGCGGAGGCATGAGTTTCTACGGTAACATGCCTGATAACTACAAAGTTATTGTAAACGGCAATCACAAACTTGTAAGCCGCATTTTACAGGAAGAAGACGAAGCCGTTCAAGCCCAGCTTTCAAAACAAGCATTTGACTTAGCGCTATTATCGCAAGGTTTATTGACCGGCGCCGATTTAACTGAATTTGTTAAACGTAGCGTGAGTTTGATATAATTTTAAAAATCCCCTCTTGAGAGGGGGCGCGGAAGACCGAGCGATAGCAGGGGTGTGTTTCGTCGGCTTAAAGAGCAACACACCCCTACACCCCTCTCAAGAGGGGAATCGCACAAGCCAACCCTTTTATATTTTTCTTTCAAAAGCCACCCAAGACGGGTGGCTTTTTTGTTTAAAAGATTGTTTAAATTTGAGTGTACTTAAACCTAAATAACACTTTATCGTCTAACTACTTAAACATTTATATCATGAAAATATTAAACAAAATAGCCCTTTTGGCTGCATTCATATTTATTGGGGTTAACGTAACCCAGGCTCAAACCAAGGCCGAGAAAAAAGCAGCCAAACAAGCTGAGATCAAAAAGATGATAGAAGATCAAAATTTTGTATTCAAAGCAAATTATGCTTTGCCAATGCGGGGTGGAACCAGGCCGCTTACCTCTGATTACGATATCACGATAAGTAAAGATACCATTGTATCATTCTTGCCCTATTTTGGCAGGGCTTATGTAGCCCCACCTCCGGGAACAACAGATGGCGGTATTAAAGTAAACACTACAAAGTTTACATACTCGTCGACCCCAAAAGGTAAAGGCTGGAATATCACTATTAAACCCAAAGAAAAGAACATAGCCGACTGGCGCGATGTACAAACATTTAACCTGAGCATTTCGCAGGATGGCTATGGCTCATTACAAGTGATCAGCAGTAACCGCGACCCAATATCATTTAACGGTTACGTTGAAGCGAGGAGAAATAAATCTTAAGTACTAAGTTTATGAACAAATCGTCATTATAAATGAAAGCGTCATTGCGAGGCACGAAGCAATCCCTAACTATACAGAGCCGACTTGAAAAGTTCCTCTGCTTTTTTGGGGATTGCTTCGTGCCTCGCAATGACGCCTCTTTTCTACCCGTTGCTATTTCTTAGAGAACTTAAGACTCTATCAATCCCGCATTATCTTTCAACTCCACCCCAGATAGCTTTCGTTTAAACGCTTCATTAATTAAATAGAAGATCTTTTTTGCGGCTTTTTTATAAGTCAATCCTTTATGTCGGATGTTGGAAACGCAGTTACGAGATTCGTCGGTTAAACCGGGTTTGGGATTGTAGGTAAGATATGCCCCAAGGCTATCGGCGGCACTCAGGCCGGGGCGTTCACCTATCAATATCAACGAAAGTTTGGCGTTAAGACCGTAACCGATATCATCGCCAATAGCCACCCTACCCTGCTCAACCAGGCTAATAGGAGCAAGTTTTAACCCGTTTGCAAGCAATAGTGGAATCAGCGCGTCCAGCAAACCCACGGCGTTCTTTTTTACCGCTGTGGCCGAAAGTCCATCAACAACAATGATAGCCACGTCACTTTCAACGTTGTAACCATTCAACTCATTTAATGAAACCTCATTAAGCCTGCGCCCAAGATCTGGCCGTTGCAGATATTGCCGCCGGTCGGTTACCTTACTTTGCAGATGCAAAACAGGCAGCCCGAAATGTTTAAGGGTATCGGTTAGCTTACCTAAATCCAACTCAGAATATACGGCGTCCCGCGCATGGGCATGAGCCAGCTTAAACTCAAGCGATTGCTTTAATGGGATACTTGTTCCCACGCGGCCAATAGCAATCCTTGCCGAAGTAAACTCCTGCAAAGCTTTCAATGGCTCAATTTCCTGTGGGATGTTTCGTTTCATTTATGTTAATGTTCTTATCTCCTGTCATCATGCCGAACTTGTTTCGGCACCCCATATACCATGTCTACCGCTGCATGACGCTGACTTTTCTTGTGGGTTCCTGAAACAAGTTCAGGATGACACCGTATTTTTTTAAGCCGGTTCGAAAAACCTTTTACCTTTCGCCTTTATCCTTTTACCTTTAATCAAAATCCTCCCAACAAGCCATGCTCGCTCACAGGTAGCATATTCCCCCTGTCATCAATAATTCCCTGTTTTATCAACCATTGATCAAACTCGGGTGCAGGTTTCAGCCCCAGCACTTTGCGCAGGTATAAAGCATCATGAAATGAAGTGGACTGGTAATTAAGCATAATATCATCCGAACCAGGAATACCCATAACAAAGTTGCAGCCCGCTACACCTAAAAGGGTAAGCAGGTTATCCATATCATCCTGATCGGCTTCGGCATGGTTGGTATAGCATACGTCGACTCCCATGGGCAAACCTAAAAGCTTTCCGCAAAAATGATCTTCAAGTGCAGCACGGATAATCTGTTTGCCATCATATAAATACTCCGGACCAATAAAACCTACCACCGTATTCACCAGTAAAGGTTTAAACTTACGGGCAACGGCATAAGCCCGCACTTCGCAAGTTTGCTGATCAACACCAAAATTGGCATTGGCAGATAAAGCGCTACCCTGCCCCGTTTCAAAATACATCACGTTGTTACCTACCGTGCCCCGTTTTAAAGATAATGTTGCCTGGTATGCCTCCTCAATCAAACTTAAATTAACTCCAAAGCTGGCGTTAGCTTTTTCGGTACCAGCTATAGACTGAAAACAGAGATCAACCGGCGCACCTTCGTTAACCAGCTGCAATGTTGTGGTAATATGGCTCAGCACACAGGTTTGTGTCGGAATCTCAAACCTGTGCCGTAACTCGTCCATTAATGAAAGCAGGCTACTTACAGCAGCCGGGCTATCTGTTGCCGGGTTAATGCCAATAACTGCATCACCGCTGCCAAATAACAAACCATCAATAATACTGGCTGCCACTCCCCGTGGATCATCCGTTGGGTGGTTGGGTTGTAAACGGGTACTGAAATGCCCTTTTAAGCCTATGGTATTACGGAAACGGGTAACTACCTGGCACTTATTGGCCATGGCAATCAGATCCTGGTTGCGCATCAGTTTGGATACTGCAGCCACCATCTCGGGTGTTAAGCCAGGAGCTATCGTTGTTAAAGTGGCACAATCCGTTTCATCACTTAATAACCAATCGCGTAGTTCGCCAACGGTTAAATGGCTGATATGACTAAAGGCCACTTCGTCATGTTCATCAATAATAAGCCGGGTAATTTCGTCATCCTCGTATGGGATCACTACCTCGTTTAAAAAGTTTTTGAGCGGTACATCTGCCAGGGTAATTTGAGCTGCCACCCGTTCTTCATACCCACCGGAGCAAAGCCCGGCCAACTCATCGCCCGAGCGATAAGGCGACGCTTTCCCCAACAATGCTTTAAGATCAGGGAACTTATAAACCCGGTGATGTATATTGTGGCGGTACATTCTCTTGTATCATTATGTCATTTGGTCATTAAGTCATTTTATATAACGACTATTCACATTATATAATTAGTCGTCGGTCATTATTCACAAAGCGGATAAGCAAATGACCTAATGACTCAATGATTAATGACTTCTTCTATTGGTGCGCTCATCATATCTTCGGTTAGGGCAACTCTATGTTTGCCCATCGCTACAAAAATTAACAGTACAATTACCAGTCCTCCTCCAAAAATGAGGCTCATATCCGGGTTAAAGTATATGGTTGCTATCAAACAAACCACACAAATCACTAAAGCAATTGCCGGGAAAACCGGGTATGCCGGGGCCAAAAATGGCCGGCTTAAACGGGGCTCCTTTTTGCGCAGTATAAACAGGCTCAGCATGCTCATAATGTACATCACTACCGCGCCAAGTACCGATAGCATGATAATCTGATCTGTTTTAAATTTATAAATGAAGATAGAACTTACCACTCCGCTCACCACCAGCGCCCAATGCGGGGTTTGGAACCTGTGGTTAATATCTGACAGCATACGCGGCAAATAACCGCTGCGTGCCATCGCGAAAACCTGCCTTGACGACGCAAGGATGATCCCGTGCAGCGAAGCTATCAGGCCAAACAAACCTATGCTGGCAAATATTTTGGTTAAGCCGTTACCCTTTCCCAATACTATGCCGATGGCTTCGGGTAGCGGATAATCTAAATGACTTAGTTTGCGCCAATCGGTAAGTCCGCCGGTAATAATCATTACACCTAAGGCCAATACTACAAGGGTTATTATAGCCGAAATATATCCTCGAGGAATGTTCCTTTTAGGATTTTCAACTTCTTCGGCAACCATGGCAACACCCTCAATGGCCAAATAAAACCAAACAGCAAAAGGTAATGCGGCAAATACCCCCGCCCATCCAAATGGCATAGGATTAGTAAGGTAATTATCCATTTTAAAATGAGGCGAAACAATGCCCAGGTAAAGAGCCAGCTCCACTACGGCAAGTATGGTGATGAATACGGAAAACGTGGCAGACTCTTTAACCCCCAGCATGTTTAAAAGAATAAAAAACACGTTAAACCCCATGGCCGCTTCCGTTATGGGAATGGCCGGGTATAAAAAATGAAGATAACTGCCTAAAGAAACCGCTACGGCAGGCGTGGCTACCAGGAAATCGACAAGGGTAGCGTAACCGGCAATCAAGCCACCAAATGGCCCCATTGCCCGGTAGGCATATGCAAAAGCACCGCCGGCATGAGGGATGGAGGCGGTGAGTTCGGTATAACTAAAAATAAATGTGATATACATTAATGTGATAACCAGCGTGGCTATCAACAGGCCTATTGTACCCGATACAGCCCATCCTAAATTCCATCCAAAATACTCGCCCGAAATAACCAAACCTACGGCAATGGCCCATAAATGGATCGGTTTTAAAACCCTTTTTAAATGTTCTGTAGAAGTTTCCGCCATACACCGCCGCTATAAACAATAATTTATCGCCTTAAATTACTCATATGGCAGGTTAAATCAAAATTACGGAACGTTATGGAATTGTTAAGCGGTTCTTTTTCATAAAACACAGTAATTTATAACAATATCCCATCATAAATAATTCAAAAATTAGAAACAGCACAAAAACACAAATCACAAACACCCTCACATAATAAAAACAGCCGATAAATCTCATTTACCGGCTGCCGTTCTAATATAAAAACAATCAATAGTTAGCTACAATCCATTTACACCATCAGCTTATCCTTCAAATAGCCCATACTGGCAGTAATACTGGCAAAAGCATCTTTTGGCATATCATGTTCCACGAAAAAGTGTTTCATCCCTGCTGATTTTGCCGCTGCGAAAATTGGTTTAAAATCAATAGTACCACCGCCTACAGGCTGGATATTTTGCCTGGCAGCATCCAGATCCTTCACATGCCAAAGCGGGAAACGGCCCGGATGTTGTTTAAACATCTCTACCGGATTTTTACCTGCCTTAACAGCCCAGGCCAAATCAAGCTCCATTTTTACATTGTTCGCGTCGGTTTCGCCCAAAAGTAAATCATACGGTACTTTACCATCAACCGCGTGAAATTCCATATCATGGTTATGATAGGCGAACTGGATGCCAGCTTTTTTAGCCGCTTCCCCGGTTTTGTTAAGTACTTCAATAGTTGATTTTATTTCGTCAAGTGTGGCGGTTGGCGAATTGGCGCAAACCAGGTATTTAACGCCACCTTCCGCAACTTCATCAACTACTTGCTGCATATTATCGCGCAGGTTCAACACAGGAGGCAGCACCATCGGCTTGCCATCGGCGCCAACAGGCATTTTTGCTCCCGGAGGCAGCTTAAACGGGGCGCCAAGTACGTGGTGCGAAACCCAATTCATCCCTAAGTCGTTCGCCGTAGCTTTAAACTCTTTAGGTTTCATGCCGTAATAGCCTCCCTTTTTACTAAAGGCCGATTCCAACTCCTTATAGCCTATAGCCGCAATTTTGTTTAGCGTGCCATTAACATCTTCATCAATAATGCCAAAAAAGGTAAATAACTGTAATCCTACAGGGTGGTGCTCCATGTTACTTAACAAACTTGCCGCTTTACCCGATAAAGCCATGCCACCAAGCACTAATGCGCCGGTGCCTTTAATAAAATTTCTTCTGCTGTAATTCATGCTTTGATAATGGTTAATAATTAACTGGTACAGTAAAGCTAATTAATTAAAAATGAGCAAAGAAATTTTATTGTGTCTTTTTTACACAATAATTTATTTTTAAGCTAAAAGCAGAATGCTGAAAGCTTAAGGTCGGTAATAAATAAATTCACGTCGTTATATGGCGTCCAAACTATAATAGCTAATTTTCGGTACATATGTTATGGTTAGTAAATTAGCAGTTAGCACCAGAGGTGCCAAAGGTTTGTAGCATTAAGATATGACAGTTTTTTAGTGTGCCGGAGGTACACAACACAGATAGATTGCTAAGAATATAACCTTTATTACAATTATATATACGGGCGTTGCCTCCGGCCCCGGCTATTCGCTGCAAGTCCTCGCTTTACCAGTGCACAAACCCAACGTACGCTGCGGGCTTTACGCTCCTATCCCTAACGCAGAAATGGGTTTAAATAACAGTTTTGCGTATCCTAAATCAAACGATCTCGGGCAGGCTGTTGTGTACCATTGATGATATAATGAAAGTAATAATAGCTATGATAAGCCCGAACATGAAAACATTATAGGCAGCCCGGAGCAAACGGTATTTACGGCCCAGCACCACGCCCTGTGTATGAATATCTTTAATCAGACTATCGTACAGGTATTCTTTATCATGGAGTACATTCTTCATACCGGCTGCAAAGTCATCAAGCTTCATCCGGTAAAAATTACCAAAAAACAGCAGATTGGCTTTTTTGTCATCAATATCTTTGGTACTGAATTTCCCCCTTGGTATAGATGGCCGGGTAGACAATATAGCGAGGATCATAGTAGCCAAACTAACTGTAAGCAGCAGATACGACGGCAGTACCAGGAAAGAGTTATCTTTCAATTTCCGCAGAACCAAACTAATAATAGCCGAAATAATGATAGAATTAACCGTGATCAGGATCTGGGCTTTATTGTCGGCCATATCACTCAGGCGTTGATCGGTACTGGCAGTAACCTTTAGCAGGGTTTCAATGCCTAAATCTATATCAGCTACCTCCGCAGCCTTTTGCGGTAATGTTTCCGGGGCGTCTGCCATCGCTTTCATTTTAAACCCATAAATTTAGGTTATTTCGTATCAATATCTTAAAGTCAAAATGACGTATACAAGAGCGATATCTTTACTCCAGGTACAAGCAATTAGCAATCAAACCTGTCCAGCCGGTTTGGTGGGCTGCACCTAAACCCAGACCAGTATCACCGTCAAAAAACTCGTAAAAAAGGATATGATCTTTAAAATGCGGATCATTCTGCAGCTTTTGATTTTTACCGTAAACCGGTCGCTCACCGTTTTCGTTTTTCATAAACAGTTTAGAAACGCGGGCATAGAGCTCATTGGCTACTTCCTTCAGGTTCATAAAATTACCGGATCCGGTTGGACATTCTATTTTAAACTCATCGCCATAAAACATGTAGAAACGGTGCAGACTATCGATAATGAGGTAGTTTATTGGCATCCAGATAGGGCCACGCCAATTACTGTTGCCTCCAAAAAGACCGCTGTCGCTCTCGCCTGGCACATAAGATATGCCAAACTCAACTCCATTTACCGAAACATGATAAGGATGTTTCTGGTGGTATTTGGACAACGAACGGATGCCATAATCGCTCAAAAATTCATTTTCATCAAGCATATACCTCAGCAGCGATTTCATCCTGTAACCACGCAACAAACTAATCAGGTGTTTACCATCGGTTCCTTTCTCGTTCCAGCGTGAAACCAGCGACGCTAGATCAGGCCGGTTCTCGGCAAACCATTTCATGCGGTCTTTAAATACCGGGCTTTCCATGATATCCTTTTCGTCCAATACTTCGGTAGCAAACAGCGGGATTAAACCAACTATGCTCCTAACCCGCATTTTTACCGAACCATCATCCGGAAAACGGATCTGATCGTAAAAAAAGCCGTCTTCATCATCCCACAACCCTTCGTTATTTTCACCCAGGTTTGACATCGCCCCAACAATATAAATGAAGTGCTCAAAAAACTTGGAAGCGATATCGGCATAAGCGTTATCGTTTTCGGTAAGCTCGGTAGCAATGCGCAGCAGGTTAAGCGAATACATGGCCATCCAGCTGGTGCCATCGGCTTGCTCGAGGTGCTGACCGGAAGGCAAATGCATATTACGATCAAAAACACCAATGTTATCCATCCCAAGGAAGCCGCCTTCAAATATATTATTACCTGATTGGTCCTTACGGTTAACCCACCAGGTAAAATTGAGCATCAGTTTATGAAAAACACGTTCCAGGAAATAGGTATCGCCTTTGCCGTTGTTATTTTCTTTATCCGTTTTATAAACATTCCATACAGCCATAGCATGTACGGGAGGGTTTACATCGCCAAAATCCCACTCATAAGCCGGCAACTGGCCGTTAGGGTGCATATACCAGTCGCGTGTGAGCAAAATCAGTTGATTTTTGGCAAAAGCCATATCAATGGTTGCCAGCGGCAGGCAATGAAAGGCAAGGTCCCAGGCGGCAAACCAAGGGTATTCCCATTTATCGGGCATCGAAACGATGTCCCTTGTATTAAGGTGGGTCCACTTGCTGTTACGGGCATTTAATCGTTGAGCAGGCGGGCGCGGCATTCCTTTATCGCCACTCAGCCAATGGCGCACATCGGTGTAAAAAAATTGCTTATTCCACAACATCCCAGAAAAAGCCTGCCGTTGGATCAGCCTACGATCAGGGTTCATGGTAGCACCGTGAACATCATTGTAAAATTGATCGGCTTCCGTTTTGCGTACTTCAAAAATCTCGTCAAAATCCTCGAAACTATAATTAGCATCTTCAGACAAACGGAGACGAAGGCTCACACTTTTCCCGGCCGGGATATTCAGATCATAGTTTACCGCTGCCTTGGTACCCATGTTTTTGGGATTTACCGTATCGGCACCGTGAACAATATAATCGTTTATGCCATCCTTATAATATCTACGGCCATCATCATAATTATAAAGCCTGCGCGAATTGGTTTCATTATCACAAAACAAAAGCCGGCCATCACCTTCGGTGTGTAACCACATCTGGCCAAGGTCTTTATGAAAAACACTGATCACTTTATCGGAAGATCCTACAAGATCTGGCTTGCGCGAATCATACCCCCATCCCCAGGTATTGCGAAACCACAAGGTAGGCATCACGTTCAGCGGTGCATCTTGATCACTCCGGTTATGAATGGTTATTTTAATGAGGATATCTTCCTGGGCGTTTTTGGCATATTCGGTAAAAACATCAAAGTATTCGTTATGGTCAAATATACCGGTGTCCATGATCTCAAACTCCGGGTCCTGACGGCCACGGCGTTTGTTTTCATCTACCAGCCAGCTGTACGGAAACTCATTTTGCGGGTATTTGTACAAGGTTTTCATGTACGAGTGCGTAGGCGTACTATCCAGATAATAGTACATTTCCTTTACATCCTCACCATGATTGCCTTCCGGGTTACTTAAACCGAAGTATCGTTCTTTAATGATCGGGTCTTTTTTATTCCAAAGCGCTATAGCGAAGCAAAGATATTGTTGCCTGTCGCAGATCCCAGCTATTCCCTCCTCACCCCAGCGGTAAGCCTTGCTACGGGCCATATCATGGGTGATATAGTTCCAGGCATCGCCATTGGCACTATAATCCTCGCGTACGGTTCCCCATTGGCGATCACTTACGTAGGGGCCCCATTTTTTCCAGCCTGTGTCCTTTAACCTTGATTGTTCTGCATTCATACGGGTAGTGTTAGGCACAACGCCTAATTTAAAGCATGTGTTTTGCAAAGTATGCTTAGTTGGGTAAAAATACAGTAACGCGCGATTTGTTTTACTGTATTATGAAGAATAAGAGGAATAAAGGCTTAGATAGTTACCACGGAAGCAGGACGCTTCCATGGTTTTAGGTAGAAATTACACTATCGCTAAACTTCGACCAGAGTATCGTATATATTACTGCTAATCGCAAACTAAGAACCGCCAACTGATCAAGCCCAGGCTTTTCTTAAAAAACGTAGCCAGTTACCATGCATCATATTTTGAATATCTTCATCGGTATAACCGCGTTTTTTTAGCAGATCAGGAACTTTTTGCAAATCGGCAATGGTTTCCAGGTCATACGGGCATTGCTCACGACCAAAGGCTCCATCAAGGTCGGTACCCATACCTACGTGCAGGGCGTTACCGGCTATCTGGCAGATATGATCTATATGATCAACCATTACTTCCATATTGCAGTTCATACCTTTAGGTGTTGATACTCCCCTCACCCAACCCGGCACCATCATCCAGGCATCAAGCGCTGCACCAATAACTGCACCACGGTCAATCAGTACTTTAATCATTTCGTCGCTGTACTGCCGGTTATGATTTACCAGCGCGCGGCAATTATTATGACTTGCCCAAACATGACCGTTAAAATGGTCAAGCGCCTCCCAAAAACTATCGTCACATAAATGGGTGGCATCCAAGATAATATTCAGGCGCTCCATTTCCTTTAATAGCTCATGCCCTTTTGGCCCCATGTAGCCGGTAGCATCTGTGCCTTGTGCATACCTGCCAGGACCATAATGCGCCGGGCCAACGGCCCTGAGACCGTAGTTATAAGCCCGTTCCAGGTGTTTAACCGTCACAATCGAATCTGCACCTTCCAAACTTAAAATGTAGCCTACCGGTTTCTTTTCAGTTGATGCGCCATCGCCCCAAAGCGCCAGGTGCTTTTCAAGGGACGCAAGATCGTTCACCTGTACCATTTCCTCGGCATCTTCCATGGCTTTGTACCAGGCTACCTGCCCCTGGGTTTGTGCCCAGGCCTGCTCAGGCGAATGCCAGCCCGGCAAAGGATTATCAGGAGCTACATAACGCCCTATCTGTGTGGCTACAACCAGGCCTATATTGCCTTTCCGTAATTCGGGCAGTGTAACAACGGCTTTTGCACGATCTGGCTTATCGGTTAAGCCTTCTTCGCGTTTATTTACCTCAGCAAGTGGGCGCGTAAGGTCGCGGTTCCACTCCAGGGCGTTCATGCTTAAATCCAAATGGGCATCTATAACAAACATGGTTTCGGGGGAGATTTAAATGGTGATCTTGCGGTCGCGGGCTTTATTCAGCCATTCGCCGCTAATATTTTCGTTCTCAATAGTATAAACGCGCTCATAAAGCGCTACCGTAGGACAAACATGGTGCGGAATGCCATAAAGCACATCGCCCACCTTGTATTGATGATTAGCGCCGGCTTCAACTACCAAATGCTCTTCGCTTTGACTTACCGGGTAAAGCGCAGGCGCGTTTAAAAAGTAAATACGTTTGCTCAATTCGTTCTCGGCCGATATCGACTTATGCCCCACATCTAAACAAAGCTTGCCTGGGCTGGGTAGTGAAATCACTCTTGTAACAACCAGCGCGGCAGGTAAAAAATCCTGTTCAGGCATCTCCATCTGATATCCTTTGTCCCAGTAAACAAATGTGCCAGGGCTACACTCAACATATTTTCGTTTGGCATGGATAGGAAAAGTAGGTGATCCACCCGCAACTATAACCGGCTCAGGATAACCCTTGCTTTTTATGGTTTGCTGTAATTTAAGCACAGGATCAAATGCAAAGTTGCACCTATCCGCCCGTTTCTGTAAATCCACATCATGAATATGGCCATCATAAGCATGCAAACCCACAGGGTTAATTCCTGGCAATACTCCGCAATCCATATAAAGCTGTAACGCTTCAAAGCCCGGAGCTATACCAGTGCGGTTCATGCCAACATTCATATCCAGGTATACATCGATATTGGTTTTAAACCTAACCGCCGCGTCGGAAATCTCCTTAGCCGATGATGAATTATCAACTAAACAAGAAAAATGAGTTTGGGGATAAGCATGGATCAACCGGATAAAACGGTGCAGTTTTGGCCCTTCGGGCTGATAGGCCAGCAAAACATCAGAAGCATTGCTCATGGCCAATAACTCGGCCTCGGCAATGGTAGCACATTTAAACTTGCGGATACCTGCATTTAGCAGCAACCCGATAACCTCTGCATTTTTATAAGTTTTAACATGCGGGCGCAAACGGGCAACATCATCAATCATACCCGTAAGCGTGGTTATGTTTGTTTTAACCCTATTGGGATAAACAACCAGCGCCGGGGTATCCAGCTTATCAATATCCTGTATAGTATACCAGTTAGGGGTCATGGTTTTAAGTCGGAAGTATTAAGTTAAGTAGTAAGTCGTAAGCCAGGCAATTTTTGTAGAGATGCATACTTGCTTCTCTACAAAATCGTATCGAATTATTTATTCTAATTCAAACAGTGCTTCAATCTCAACAGGGATATTATCAGGTAGTGATCCCATGCCTACTGCGCTGCGCACGCCGATACCATTCTCTTCGCCCCATATTTTAGCAAAAAGTTCGCTGGCGCCGTTAATAATGAAAGGGTGTTTTTCAAATTCGGGAGTACAGTTAACCATACCCAGCACTTTTATAACACGCTTTATTTTATTAAAACTGCCGATGTTGGCTTTAATAGTAGCCAGCATGGTTAAACCAACCTGCTGCGCAGCAAGCTTGCCATCTTCCTGGCTCACGGTATCACCAACGCGACCGATAATCAATGAGGCATCGTCCTGCACAGGGCCATGGCCCGACAGGTAAAGGTATTTGCCATCAACTAAACATGGTTTATAAACGCCAAGTGGCTTTGGTGCAGGCGGCAGATTTAAACCCAGCGCTGCAAAGTTTTCTTCGGGAGTGTTCATGGGCATAAAACTATTGTTTTTAAATAAAAAAGTATCATAAAAAACAAAAAAGCCGGGGATCTCACTCCCGGCTTTATCCAAAATCAACTAAGTAGAATATATAATCTCAAAATTTAAACGACACACCAAAATTGATAGCGTAGTCGGCAAATGCCGCGTCGCCGATAACATAAGTACCGGTAGCTATTGAGTTTTCTTTATCTGTAACGCTTTGTGTACGGTCGCGTTTTAACGCGATTGGTACGCTGGCGAAAATATTCACCCTTTTAAACGCGTAGCTCAGTGAAGGCTCGGCAGAAATAATATACCCCGGACGACGGAAGCCATCGCTTTTGCCAATCAAATCATGAACCGGGATACCTTCAATCCGGCCACCTGCCGAAATAGTAAATACATGAGCGATAGTGTAGTTAACACCCACACGTGCCAGGTACTGATCCGGTACGCTTGAAATAGCTTCATTAGCCAGCGTTGCGCTCAATGTTTCGCGGTAAGTGCGTGTCCCATTCATATTGCGTGGGTTGCTCATGTAGTACAAATTGCTGTAGCCGCTAAAGCCGCTGCCAAAACCTAAATAACCGTTTGCCTCAGCAATGATACCCAAACCACCATCGCCTAACTGGATTGACTGATCGACAGGGCGCTCAGACGGAATAACATTGTAAAAATGTGATTTGTAGTTAAAATCGCCTGTAGGAAGCTTAATACCTAAACCAACCTGGATATTACCATTGCTTTTACGGCTATCGAACAGCCAGCGGTTAACGATGATACGTGAATCACCAATACCATCAGAGTATGATTTATGACGCTCTTTACCACCATGTTCATATAATGATGAACGGGTATTTACCAGGTAAGGTATACCTACCGAAACCGACCAATACTGGTTAAAATTACGGGTGAGGTTGATATCGATAGTATGTTGGTGATTAATTACCTCGTTACCTATAACCTGACGTTGCTTTTGCTCATCGGTACCCTTAAAGTGGCGGAACGATTTAAAATAACGCCATGAAGCGGTAAGTTCCCAGCCTTTGTATGAGGTATCCTGAGTAGTGTGTTCCATATTGGTAAAAGGACCATCACCTTTTATAGCAACGCAACCCTGGGCATGGGCGCTGGTATAGGTAAACAGGCCACATATAGCTGTGCAAAAAAGAATTTGTAAAGTATGTTTCATAATATGTTGTTTATATGTAATTGCAGTTTGTAATCGAAGGTTAAATAAAGCCGGAGATCTCACCCCCGGCTTAAACAAAACCAATTCACTATTTAATTCTAAAAGTTACTCCTACGTTAATGGCGTAATCCGCAAATGCGGCATCGCCCTGGGTATAAACACCGGTTAAACTGGTCGAAATTTTATCCGGCACACTTTGCGTACGGTCGCGTTTTAACGCTACAGGTACAAAGGCATAAATTGAAAATGATTTAACACGGTAAGTAACACCGGGCTCAGCCGAAATGATATACCCTGGCCTGCGGAAACCATTGCTGCCACCTACAAGGTCATGAACCGGTAGGCATTCATAACGTACACCTGCAGAGAAATCAAACTTGCTGATACCATAGCTCGCGCCACCGCGGATCATTACCTGATCCGGCACGCTCATTACATCGCTTCCGTTAGCAACGGCTTTGGAGCTTGGTACACTGCCACGGGCCGATGATACACCGTTTTGCTCCCTTGGGCTAATCAGATAATAAAAACCGCCGTATAAGCCAAAACGCTGCGTAAAATTGTAGTATGTATTGATCTCGGTAGTAATGCCTGTACCGCCATCACCCAACTGGATAGACTGATCAACAGGACCAAGCGTTTTGCCATCGTTGGCCGCTGTATGGTAAAAATAATCCTGGTAATTGTAATTTCCTGTTGGCAGCTTTAGTCCCAAACCAACCTGAATATTACCACGGCGGGCTTTTGCAGGGTTTAATAACCAGGCATATGCAGTTAAGCGCACATCGCCCAAACCAAATGAATGGGTTTGCAGGCGTTCTTTACCACCGTGCTCATATAATGATGAGCGGCTGTTGTCCAGTATCGGCAAGTCAACCGCAAACGACCAGCGGTTATTAAAAACACGTGTCAGTGTTAAATCCTGGGTATAAGAATGATTGATAACATTTGTTCCCTGCTCAATACGTTGTTTTTGCTCTTTGGTACCAACAAAATGTTTATATGAGCGAAAGTAACGGTTGTTACTATTCAACAGCCAGCTGCCGCTGCTGGTAATACTATCCGGGTGTTCATCCATAGTACATAAGCCGCCCGTACTTCTGATAGCAACACAGCCTTGCGCATTTGCTTTTGCAAAGCCTGCAAATATGATGATCGTAGTAACGTAAGTAAGTTTCAGTATAAATTTTTTCATAGAGTTAGTAGTAGTATTTGTATGCATTTGCGATTGTTCAGATAATAGGTTTACAAGGCAGGGTAATTTTTCACCCTGCACCATAAGATTTTGATATGTTTTGTTGACTTAGCTTACTTTTAAATGTGATGTTTGTTTAAAAGGCCAAAGTATATATCCAGCCGGTGCTTTTTTAACCGCAAACCACAAGGCCAGCAGCACACCATAGCTCCCACCCCGCTCTATCCACTCAAACATTTCATATTTGGGATAAAAGAGCTCGCTGGATATTTTCCATATGATAAAAACGAGTAGTATATTTTTAAAAGGACGAATAAGCACCATCGCAGCAGCCAACACCTCAAACAAGCCAACCACCTGTGCCGTTTTAGCCGGATCGGCAAAACCAAGTGCATGGTATTGGTTTAGCAAGCCTTGTTTTTGAATCAGGTTAAGCCAGCCGTGACCTATCAGCAGCATAAAGGCAAATACCCTTAAACAGGTGATAACTTTGGCTAAAGTATCGGTGTTGATATTTACATGATCATCCATACGGGCAAACCATTGCCTTTTCCCGATTTTGAACCCGCCCTGCAACAACAGCAATACAAATGGTGCTCCGTAGTTGCCGGCGCGTTCGATGAATTCAGCAAAAGGCTCTCCCGATAAAGGTCGCATAGATGCCGTGGCCAATCCCCAAACTATCAGCCATGCGGCTACAGCGCGGGTTGGATAAACCAGCATAGATATACCCATCAATATATCAACAGTACCAACATAAGGCATCAGGGTATAGGCCATCTCTTTACCTATCCCAAATACGCCGAAATAGTTACACCAGATCTGTTTGGTGATTATTCCAAAAGCGCCATGCCCGATAAAGCACATGGCTACTGCCAGGCGAAGTGTATAATATATTTTTTGATCGTTTGTTAAGCTGCGCATTGTTTATTCGTCCTCAATTCAACATCCTTTTATTTTGCGTCGGCACCATCTGCCTTACCCCTGTTAACCGCGTATTGGCCAACTTTATTTCCGGTTGTTAAACCAACTTCGCAATCACTGCGATAGTGAATGGCTCCGTACAACCTTGACATAGCCGCCGCGTGCGCCATATCGGTAAATTTACTTCCCCTATCAGGCAATAAATAAGTTAACACAGTTGATGCCGCACCACTAAAGTTAGAGTGGCCAGATGTATAGGCCGGAAAGTTTGGCACACCGGTTAAGGTTTTGATATTAGGGTTAGCTTGCGACGGGCGTTGGTTAAAGTAAAAATACTTTGTATCCCAGCACACAATAGCAGCATCCATTTCGGCCATGTTCAATAAGGCAAAGTTACGCGCCCAGCGCACTTCACTGTAGTTTTGTTTTACAAATTCATCTGCGGCAATGGCGTTCCAGTGACCGGCTGGCGTATAAGTACCAACACCATCAGCCCAAAAAGCAACCAGTTCCTCATGATCACGGCTGTGGTCTTTGCTGAATGAAAGCACCTCTTCCGTTTCCTTTTTAAACTCAGGCGAATTAGTTGCATACGGCGCCGGTGGCCTGATGGCAACTACAGTAGCCGAATCAAACAGAAATGGGGTAACTTTTGAAAACAATGGCAACATCGGCGGTCTTTTGGGGGTTTCCAGGCTCACCCAAAATTGTTCGCCTTTTGCTGCGGTAACTGTTTCAAAGCTTTTCCAGATATCAGGGGTACCGATAGCTTTACCTGCACGATCATTACGGGCGCGGGTTGCAAATAGTAAAGCAACCTGCCTGCCTAACGATTCGCCGGCTGTAAACTCACCACGGGTATTTGCACCTGAGGATATTCTGTACAACCTTTCTTCGTCAACTTTGCTTTGTATGTAAGCAATCTCGGTTGGGAAAAGCAGCTTCATGATCTCAGATGTAGCACCAGATACAACAGCGTCTTCACATGGATATGAAGGCAGATCAGATGCCGGGATCAGCGCTTTAACACCCGAATCATTTTTATATGGTGCAGTGCGTTTGTAAGTATTTTTGAAGTGCCATGCTGCAACCAAAGCATCATACTGGGCAGCACTTACGTAAGCGTAAGCACGCGCGGCATAAGGCGGGTTTGAAAATGGGAACTCCGGATAATTGAACGGATTAGCCGAGTTTGGCGCCGGATAAGTACCGTCGGCGTTTTGATATGGCGGCACATTGTGCTTAGCTACAAGTTCGCGCAAAATCTCATTCCACCTTAATACCGAGCCGGCGCTCCAGTATTGAATTTTTGCCTGTTGATCACTGCTCAGGTTTTTCTGCAGTGCCTTGATCTCATTTAAATCGGCCACATAGGCTGGCGATGTTAAAGCATCAGGCGTAGCCACGTTTAAGGTACTAAAATCTGTAACCAGCACCGGTTTCCAGGTA
The DNA here is from genome assembly GCF_003675385.1 of Mucilaginibacter kameinonensis. Taxonomy (GTDB): domain Bacteria; phylum Bacteroidota; class Bacteroidia; order Sphingobacteriales; family Sphingobacteriaceae; genus Mucilaginibacter; species Mucilaginibacter kameinonensis. The sequence goes on from NZ_RCWZ01000003.1 coordinate 570,260, forward strand.
TCGGCAGTAAGGTCCAGATTTGAGGGTTTAAGCGCGGGGTATAGCGATGTGCGGTCTAAAATATCCTTTCGGCATGAGCTAAAAGTTACCGCTGCCAGTGCCGTGATTGTAAATATATTAAGTATAGTTTTTTTCATTTCATTGATCATTTGTTGTCCAACCTCTTATTACTTCTCCTTTTTTGTGCTAAACACGTAATACACACCTGCAAAGCCCGAACGGGTTTGCCCTACGTTACGCCCGTCTAAAACATAGTTACCACCTGCGGTAAACTCAAGTCCGCTTATTGATTGGAAGCTATACTTAAGTATCAAACCAACAGCTGTACTGTTCATGCGGTTACTTGGAAACGGCATATCGTTTTTGCGGATATCAAAACCGCTTGTGCTTGTAATTTTGGTAAATGTAGCCTCGGCATTAAACTTAAGACTGCGGTAGCCGCTGCTAAACATAAAGTTGGTAGCGTTTGGCAACTGCACCTCATTGGTGTAATGCATCTCGGTGGTGTAGTATGAATTTCTGTCGATGGTAATGTTGTCACGGCGGATGTACTGGCCAGAACCTGCCACGAAAAACCTGCCTGTCTGGTAGTTAAGCAATGCACGTAACGCAACGCTTTTGCTATGTAAACCTACAGACAAAGGCAAATAATCAGCTTCGTAATTGGCTAAAGGCAAAGTACCGGTAGCAATAGCGTGAACGCTGAATAAGCCACGGCCTATCTCCTCTTTTACTGCCATCCACTTAAATGTAACCGCAAGATCCTGAAATGACTTTTCGCCACGTAAAGTACCTGCAGATGCATTTGTGGTTATATACGGAACCATAAACAAGAGATTTATGCGATTTGAAAGACCGTAGTTACCGCCCAAACTGTAAACATTGGTGCTAACGGTACCTAAGTTTTGATTATCCCGTTTAAATGTACCTTCCCAGTAATGGTCCCAACTCCCATGGGTGTATACTGCGGCAGCACAAAAATAATTTTTAGGGATCATCAACGCGTCAGCATCGGTTTGCGCTTTGGCACATTGTGTTACAGCTAATAAAAAAGAAACAACAATACAACATCTGTAAAAATACAGCGACATAAATTTCATTACGTTTAAATAATAAGGGTAATAACTAATTGTAAAATGGTTGAACAAGCCGGTTGGGTGCTATCAATCTTGATTACCAAGTAATTGACAACACATCAGCATTAAGGAACATGATCAAAGCCGTAAAAAAGAAACTGTACAACAGCAATCGGCCACGCACGGCGGCGCGCTGGTTAAACAGCCAAATGATAAAAAACGGTTTGTATCCTTAAAATACAGGCACACAAATCAATTTAACTCATAATTTACAGGCAATAATCAGCAGGCAGAGTTAGGCGGTTTGCCGGGCGACTCGATGAAGGGTGAATTTACATGGTAGGATATAGGGTTCGGTTTTACCGTTAACTTCCTTCCATAGGATAAAAATTGATAATGCATAACCTGGAAGCTGTATTCGCCGCCAGCGCTTATTTTCTTTTGTGATGAATCATGCGCACCTTTTTTGCTCAGTGGCACGTCACTTATTTCCTTGGCAATAATGAGGTTTGCATTAACCAAACGGGTTTTAACGCTGTTGGCTATACAAATAAACGACATGGTATCCTGCGTAACCTTGTAACGCAGGTAATTGTAGTAAACGCCTTTTAACTGGAGTTGTCCCTGGTCATGCACATAACCGTTCCAGCTGTGGATCTTGGGAAGATGTACCGGAATCTTAATTTCAACAAGCTTGGTAGCATCAACCTTGTTTTCGTAGATCTCTTTTACAATTTGCGCTTCAGATTGATGAATAAAATACTGAAATACCAAATTGTATCCGCCCAAATTGAACAGATGCACATTTAATAACAGTATCGCTATAAGCTTTTTCACCAAAAGAAATTATTGTTCGGGTATATAATCAACAGTAAATATATGTAACAATATTGTTAAAACAAATAAAATGTAAAATTGTATAAATCACAATTACAACGGAACGCAATTAATATTTTGCCAATTTACATCAGCTATATTTGCAGGATAAGTAATCTGTAAATTATGGATCTGATAACCAAACCCTGGCCGTGGTACGTGGCCGGACCGCTGATTGGCCTTGTTGTACCTGCCCTGCTCATCATCGGTAATAAAACTTTTGGAATATCCTCTTCATTAAGGCACATATGTGCAGCCTGCATTCCGGCTAATATTTCATTTTTTAAGTACGACTGGAAAAAGGAAAGCTGGAACCTGTTTTTTGTTGCCGGGATTGTTTTAGGGGGCTTCATAGCCGCGCAATTTCTATCTGCCAATCACGAGGTTGAAATCAATCCGCAAACGCATGCGCTATTACAGCAACAGGGTGTTAAGGATTTTAACGGTTTACTGCCGAAGGATATCTTCAGTTTCGATGAACTGCTTACTTTAAGAGGTTTTGTTTTTATGGTAATAGGCGGATTTTTAGTTGGCTTCGGTACCCGTTACGCCGGTGGCTGTACATCAGGCCATGCTATTATGGGTATTTCAAACCTGCAATGGCCATCGCTGGTGGCTACCTGCTGCTTTATGGCGGGCGGTTTTATCATGACCTGGTTTATTTTACCTTACCTTTTACACCTATAATATGCGCAACATCAAATACCTTTTTGCGGGCCTGCTTTTTGGCATAGTGCTGGTAAAATCAGAAGTGATTTCCTGGTTCAGGATCCAGGAGATGTTCAGGCTGCAATCATTTCATATGTACGGCATTATAGGTAGCGCTATTATTGTTGGGATAATTTCTGTCATGATCATTAAACGCTTTAAGATCAAAACTCTTTCCGGCGAGCCCATTGCTATCCCCAACAAGAAATTTAACTGGGGCAACGTGTATGGCGGGCTGATATTCGGTTTAGGCTGGGCAATTACCGGCGCATGTCCCGGTCCGTTATTTGCGCAAATCGGGAGCGGATTTTTGGTTACTTCGGTTACATTATTGAGCGCTATTTTAGGAACATGGGTTTATGGGCTGCTAAGGGAAAAATTGCCGCATTAAATTACTCTTGCCTAAACAACTAAGCTTTTAGATACTATGATCTCACCAAAAAAGATATCGGTTTCAAACATTTTCAGTATCCTGATCATGGCGCTGGCGCTGCTGGTTATTTTTAACCCCAATGCCAAAGGTTACCTGATCAGGGGCTTAATGTCATTAGGTCTTTTCCAGCCCGATCCGGAAGGCTATGCAAAACATAGCGAAACGCCTGCCAATGTTCCCGACATACAATTTAAGGACGCCAACGGCAATATCACATCGTTAAGCTCTTTAAAATCTAAAGTGGTATTCATAAATTACTGGGCTACCTGGTGCCCGCCCTGCATAGCCGAAATGCCGAGAGTAAATGAGCTTTATAAAAAATTCAAAAACGATCCTAAAGTAGCCTTCCTGTTAGTGGATGTAGATAATGACTTCCCCAAAGCCAAAGCATTTATGCTCAAAAACGGCTACGATATGCCTTTATACAACCAGATCAGCAATGTGCCCGAATCGTTGCTCGATGGCACTATCCCTACTACATTGGTATTTGATAAGAATGCTAAGCTTGTTTACAAACACTCTGGAGCAGCTGATTACAGTAGTGAGAAATTTGAAGAGTTTATTAAGAACCTTGATTAGCCTGATTAAAGGATTTCCTGATGATACTCATCTTGCGAGATAATCAACTATTTTATTTCCTACAAACTTATAAATTAAAGAAAGTGGTTAGTTCCTTTATTACTGAATGTCTTTAACAAAAAGCCTTGATTAGGCTGATTTAAGGATTTCCTGATAACTCGAATCTGACAGATTAGCCACCGGCTTGGTTTCCAACATGCTTATAATTCAAGAAATCCTTAAATCAAGCCAATCATGGTTCAGATATTTTTATTGTTATTTTAACACTTATTAACAAATTTTTCTTTTCTTTACTGTACAATCAGTTAAATCCTAAGTTTCAATGAAAAAGAACCCGTTTTTACAACTCGGCGTTATCGCTTTGTCTTTATTGAGCTCGGCATCCTACGGGCAAACAGGTACACTTAATATCAGTACCGATTCAAAAACAACTATCAGCAAACATATTTACGGTCAGTTTGCCGAGCACCTTGGCCATGGCATTTATGGTGGTTTCTGGGTTGATAAAACCCTGCCCGTAAAAAAGCAAGACCGTATCAGGCTTGATATTGTTGATGCCCTCAAAAAGATAAAGATCCCTAACCTGCGCTGGCCAGGCGGCTGCTTTGCCGATGAGTATCACTGGCGCGATGGTATTGGTCCAGCAACCGAACGCCCGCGCATGGTAAACACCAACTGGGGCGGCATTACTGAGGATAACAGCTTTGGCACACACGAGTTTTTGGAATTATGCGATTTATTGGGTTGTGAGCCTTACATTGCCGGTAACGTAGGCAGTGGCACCGTTGACGAAATGTCTAAATGGATTGAATACCTTAACTCAAACAGTACCAGCACCGTGGTACAGCTACGTAAAAAGAATGGTCATCCGGCCCCTTATAAAGTAACATTTTGGGGTGTAGGTAACGAGAGCTGGGGTTGCGGTGGTAACATGACACCCGAATATTACACCGACTTATTTAAACGCTATGCTTCATTCGCGAAAGATTACCCGGGCGCCAGACTTAAAAAAATAGCCAGCGGACCAAACTCCGACGATTACCACTGGACAGAGGTTTGTATGAAAAACATCCCCAACTGGATGATGTCGGGTTTATCATTACATTATTATACTATACCAACCGGCAACTGGGGCAAAAAAGGTTCGGCGACTGATTTTAGCGAGAAAGAATATTTTGGCACCATGGTTAACTGCCTAAAAATGGAAGAGCTGGTTACCAAGCACTCGGCCATTATGGACAAATACGATCCTGAAAAAAAGGTAGCACTTGTTGTTGACGAATGGGGCGTTTGGACAGATCCTGAACCAGGCACAAATCCGGGTTTCCTTTATCAGCAAAACAGCTTACGCGATGCTTTGATAGCCGGCACAACGCTCAATATATTTAACAACCACAGCGATCGTGTTAGAATGGCCGCGCTTGCACAAACCATCAACGTATTGCAGGCATTAATATTAACCGATAAAGAAAAAATGGTGCTTACACCCACTTACCATGTGTTTGACATGTATAAGGTGCACCAGGATGCCAAATACCTGCCTATTAAACTAAGTGTACCTGATTATGAAGTTGATGGTAAAAAGATTGAAGCGGTAAATGCTTCTGCCTCACAGGATGCATCAGGCAAAGTACATATCTCATTAGTAAACCTTGATCCGCATAATACTATCACCATTACAACCGGCCTTAGCGATGTAAAATGGCAAACTGTTAGCGGCCAGGTATTAACTTCGGCTAATTTAACTGATGTGAATACATTTAAAGATACTAACAAGATCCACCTGAGCACTTTCAGCGGCGCTAAAAAAGACGGCGACAAACTGGTGGTAAGTCTGCCTGCAAAATCTGTAGTAACACTTGAATTAAAATAAACACCCTTTTCCCTAAAAAGCAAACGGCCGGGCAAATTGCCCGGCCGTTTTTATGATAAGATCTTTATACATTTTTCTTATGCCGATCTGCGGCTATTGCTGATCAGTGCCGATTCATATACTGCACTAATAATATCCTCAGCAGAAAAAGTTCCCAGGAAATCCCAGTCGATGTGGCTGTAAATAACCTGTTTTGATGGCTCGATAATATAAGTAGCCAATAAGGGCGCGTTTTCATCGATGCCCGAAAAGCGGTCCCATACAGGGTAATCATCAGAATATACCCTAAATTGTTTTGCTATTTCATTATTGGCATCGTGATAAAAATTAAGCGTTAGACTTTGCTCCCAGGCCCATTTTTCAAGTTCCTCCGCCTGACCATCGGTGATGATAAGCAGGTTGCCCCCGCTTGCTTTAACTTCATGCTGAAGAGCATTCAATTGTTTAAGCTGCGCTAAGCCTTGTTGCCCCCAATGGTGCGAGAAAAAAGAGATCACCAGCGGCTTACTCAATAAATTCCTTTGAGAGATAGCCCCGTGAGTTTCGGCACCATTGTAAAATTGCTGCCAGCGGCTATAATCATTGCTTAGCTTAAACTCCGGCACAAAATTGCCTGCCTTAACCGGGTGCAACGATTTTATTTTACGAAAATTAAGATCGGGGTCGGCAACAACTTCAAGCAGATCGAAAAAAGGATATTTATTGTGATTTGTAGTTTGCATTTTAAATAGTTTTATGATGTTATGGATAATGTTTTAAGGTATTTGTAGTTGAGTTTTAATAAATCAACAACAGCGGCATAATCCATAAATTACCCTGTAACGTATCAGCAAGGCCGGCGGAGCACTATTGCTTATTTGTTTGTTGTGGGATGGGTTCATAAAATTCTTTTAATTATATAGTGAGGTCAGTAATTTTAATTGAGCTTGAGTAACGCGGAGAGGATCTCAACAGCAGCAACACACGGGCATATACATCCCGCTCCTATCTTGAGCCGATATGTACTTGTTGTCGATGATTAAATTATTGCCCGTCATGTATTTTTGAATGTTACGCAACAAATATACTATAATATCTATAAACTTAGTAGAATTTATTAAAAATATTATTTCCTCTCTTTTTAGCGGGCTGATATTTGCCACCCCCGTCCCTATTAAAACAAAACCTTGTAATTTGCGTTCCGTATAACCAATAAATTAACTATGCAGAACAGGCTAAAACCACAGTATATCATACTCCTTATTTTAAGCGTTTTAGCCCTATCTAACTGTAAAAACGGCAGCAAAAAACATCATACCTTAAAAGCCGACTCCCTTAAAAAGAAAATGGCTAAGGAGTGGACCAAAACCATTCCGGGTAACTTTAGTAATCAAACAGAGTTGGTATTTGACAGTGCACAGATTGTTACCTTTCTGCAAAAACATCCTGATTTGACCCCATATGAGCAGGATCTCAGGAATTTTTACCGCAAGCGTAAATTTGCTTATGCCTGGTATGAAAAAGGTATACTCATTGAACAGGCAGGCAACCTGAACGACAGGTTAATGAACCTGCAAAATGAAGGTATATATAAAGGTATCCCCTACCAAAAAGATTTAGACTCGCTGATATTTGATAGTCACTCCAAATCAAAAATTAAAAAGCCCGACGTTGGTACCGAATTAATGCTCACGGCGCAATACTTCGCGTTTTCAAAAGTGGCTTTCCGGGGTATGAGCGATTCTGTTAGCCGCGCGGTAAACTGGTTTCTTCCACGCAAAAAAATAGCTTATGATGATTACCTGGATACATTACTTAAAAAAACGTCAAAAGAATCAACTACTATAAATGAGCCGGTGTATCGTCAATACGACTTGCTGAAAAACTTCCTGGCCAAATACCGTGCGCTTGATGCTCATGAAAGCTGGGAACCAATCAAGATCAGCAAAAAACTTAAACCAGGTGACTCATCTGCTGTAGTTGCACTAATAAAAACAAGACTTTATAAACTGGAAGATTTTAAGGGTGATACGCTAAGCAACATCTTTGATGATGAGCTTAAAACCGCGATAACCCAATTTCAGCAAAGGCACGGCCTCAGCGCCGATGGCTTACCCGGCCCCGGAACCATTGCTGAAATGAATGTTCCGCTTAAATCGAGGATCAAACAGATCATAGTAAACATGGAGCGCTGCCGCTGGCTGCCGGTAAGCTTAAACAGCGAATATCTTGCAGTTAATATCCCGGAGTTTAAGCTGCATGTTTACCGTGGCGACAGCCTTTTATGGAGCTGCAATGTAGTAGTTGGCCAAAAGGTACATCAAACAGTTATTTTTTATGGCGAGATGCAATATGTGGTTTTCAGCCCCTACTGGAATGTACCCGAAAGCATTGTCCGTGCCGAAGTACTTCCGGCCATAAGAAGCAACCATAATTATCTTAATGAACATAATATGGTTATGGCCGGCAAAGAAAATGGACTACCGATAATTCAGCAAAAACCGGGGCCTTCAAACTCATTGGGGCTGGTTAAATTCCTGTTTCCCAATAGCTATAATATATATCTCCACGACACTCCTTCAAGATCGCTTTTCGGCGAATCGTCACGCGCTTTTAGCCATGGTTGCATCCGCGTTGGCGAGCCGGCCAAACTTGCATCATTTGTGTTAAACTACGATAGCACATGGACAGCGCCCCGAATTAATAAAGCGATGCATTTAGGCAAAGAGCAGGTAGTAAAGCTTAAGAAAAAGCTACCCGTATTTATAGCTTACTTTACGGCCTTCACCGACAGGAATAATCTTCTGAATTTCCGCAAAGATATTTATGACCGTGATGACCAGCTTGCATCCATGATTATGTCGGGCACTGGACAATATTAAATCTCATTTTCTTCTTATTACTTCTTGCAGCAGTTTAAAATACTGGTAATTAATAATTGTAAAATATTTTTTACGGGTTTGTAGGCAATCGCTAAAATTTAATTGTCCTCACTTTAAATCACCCTTGTGCTCCCTACAAAGGAACATTTTTCCCTTTGGCACGGTGATTCATTAACCAAACTATATGACATTATTAATAAACCCAGGAAAACTGATGCCTATGTAAAAAAAGCTTACTCTCCCCACTACTGGCAATAATTACCCGGAGGGAATTTACTGCCCCGAAAAAAGATTTTTGAATGTTTATAACTGCGTAGTGCTTTCCAGGGTGCTTCGCTATTAACTCCCTTTAAATTCAATAAAATATGAAATTTTTCAAACACCCGGTGGGTGTACACAGGCCATGGGTATCAAAATCCCTTAACCTGTGTAAATTTGCCCTTGCAGGTATGGTGCTCTTGAACATGCAGGCTTCGGCTGCTGAAGCGCCAAAAGCAAATGCCAAATCAAACTACAATTTTAATTTAAACTTCGCCAAGCTTACCGGTAAGGTAGTTGACGAAAAAGGCGAAGCGCTTGTAGGCGTAAGCATCAGAATTAAAGGTACTACCACTGGTACCCAAACGGATGCAAACGGTAACTTTACACTTGATGTGCAGCCCAATGCCGTATTAACCGTAAGCTATATTGGTTACGGCACCAAAGATGTTGCCGTGGGAGGTAAATCAACAATAACAATTACCTTAAACTCAAATACTAACCTGAACGAGGTTGTGGTAACGGCTTTAGGTATTAAAAAAGAAGAGAAAAAGTTAGGTTACGCAGTAACAACAGTTAAAGGCGACCTGCTTGACAAAGCTAAAGAATCAAACATTGCTTACTCATTAGAAGGTCGCGTAGCGGGTGTAAGCATCAGCGGTGTAAGCGGCGGTCCGGGTTCTTCGGCACGTATCTTATTACGTGGTGTAACCAGCGGATCTGCAGGTTCTCCGTTATTTGTTATCAACGGTGTACCAATGGATAACTCTTCACGTGGTACATCAGGCGAATGGGGCGGCGCTGATTATGGCGATGGTATCGCTAACATTAACCCGGATGATGTTGAAACCATGACCGTACTTAAAGGTCAATCGGCTTCAGCTTTGTACGGTGCCCGCGCAGCTAACGGTGTTATTTTGATCACTACCAAAGGTGGTAAAAAGAACTCTGGTTTTGGTGTTGAGGTTAACAGCAACTATCAGGCCGACAAACCTATCAACTACGAAGATTTCCAAACTCAATATGGCCAGGGCGAGCATGGTGTAAGGCCGGCTAACGTAGCTGCTGCCATATCAACCGGTAACTTAGGCTGGGGCGAAAAACTGGACGGTCAACCAACAATCCAGTTTGATGGTAAAATGTACCCATATTCAAACAAGAGCAATTATCTTGATTTTTACCGTACAGGCAACACCTTCACCAATACCGTATCATTTGACGGTGGTAATGAAACAGGCGCTTTCAGGTTATCATTATCTGATGCACATGCTAATTCAATTGTGCCAAACAGTAATTTAGACAGGAAAACCTTCAACTTAAACGCTAATCAAAACGTTACCGATAAGTTGAACATTGCTGTTGTTGCTAACTACCTGGTTGAAAACTCTAAAAACAGGCCAAGCTTGAGTGATGGTCCGGGTAACCCTAACAACGTACTGTTCCTTGCCGCCAACGAAGACCAAGCTGCATTAAGCCCAGGTACAACCGCTTCTGGTGCCGAGCAACAGTGGAACAATGACATTTACGTTACCAACCCTTACTTTGCTGCAAATAACTTCATCAATAACACCGGCAGGAAACGTTTAATTTCATCATTAACTGCCCGTTATGATTTCACAAAATGGATTTATTTACAAGGCCGTATCGGTTATGACAACATTAACGATAGCCGCTTCAAAGTAACCCCTACCGGTACTGCTTATTCAAGCAATGCTGCGGGTGGTTTAGATGAGCAATCAACCGCACAACAATACGAATTAAACTACGACGTATTATTTGGTGTAAAGCATGACATTGTGAAAGACCTGTTATCATTTGATTTTACAGGTGGTGGTAACATCCGCAAAAACAGCTATACTTATACCAGCTTAAGCGGCGGTCCGTTTATTTTGCCTTACTTCTATAGCTATTCAAACCTGCAAACTAAAAATGCGGCAAGCTATACCTTCAATCAATCAGAAGTTCATTCAGCTTATTATACTGCAGACTTTTCACTTAAAAATTACTTAGTGTTAAGCACCAGCGGTCGTTATGACACCTACTCTACCCTATATCCGGTAGTTGTTAAAGGTAATGGTGGGCTGTTTGCACCTTCAGCATCTGCAAGCTTTATCTTCTCTGAATTTACACACTGGCCTGCTCTTGACTTTGGTAAACTTCGCGTTTCATATGCACAAACCAGCGGTGAGCCAACTGATAAATACATCACTCAACAGTACTATAACATCAACAACCCTGTTAATGGTGTAGTTACAGGCGGTTTTTCAGGCGATCTTCCAAACTACTTCCTGAAACCATTTACTTTAACAGAAACTGAGGTTGGTACCGAAATGAAATTCTTTAACGGTCGTGCTGGTTTAGATGTGGCTTATTTCCACCGCAAAACCAAAAACGAAATCCTTAAAGGTTCATTGGACGTAGCTACAGGTTATAACACCCGTTACATCGGTACCCAGTCATTCCAGAACAATGGTATTGAGGTTGAGTTAAAAGGCACACCAGTTCAAACTTCATCATTCTCATGGTCACCATCAATAAACTTCACCTATGTTAAAAACAAGGTATTGAAAACTGATGATGCTATGACAACTCAAGGTTTAGGTACTTACAGGCCATTAAATGCTAACCTTGCATTTGTGGTTGGCTTACCTGGCCCACAAGTTATGGCTACCGATTACAAACGTAATGCTTCAGGTCAAATCATTTTTGATGCAAACGGCTTACCTGAATCAGATGGAGTGCGCAGGGCCCACGGCACAACCGTTCCGAAAATTTACGGTGGTTTTAATAACGATTTCAGCTACAAACACATCAACTTATCATTCCTGGTTGATTACAGGTTTGGCAATAAAGTGTTATCAGCAACCAACTACTATAGCATGTACCGCGGTTTAAACAAAGCAACTTTGGTTGGTCGTGAAGGTGGTGTAGTGGGTGACGGTGTAACTGAAGACGGCCAAAAAAATACCAAATCAGTTGAGGCAGAGGTTTACTACCAGGCTTTAGCGCAAAGGGTATCAGCACTTAACGTGCTTGATGGCAGCTTCATCAAATTACGCCAGGTTACTTTAGGTTATACATTTACCAGAGGCTTCCTTACCGGCACTCCATTTAGCGGTGTAACTATTTCAGCGGTAGGTCGTAACCTTTGGACAATTATGAAACATACCAACAACATCGATCCTGAATCGGGCTTTGCTAACAGCGTAGCTTATGCAGGTATTGAAGGTACCAGCTTACCAAGCACACGTACCTACGGTATAAATGTTAACTTTAAACTTAAAAAATAACAGAGAGATGAAAAAACGACTCATATATAGCGGTTTATGTTTAGCCGCGGCTCTTGTTTCGGGTTGTACAAAAGATTTCACCAAGATAAACACAAACCCAAATGCTACTTCAGCAGCCGTGTTTAATCCTAACTTTCTTTTAGCACAAGCCCAGATCCAGTATTCACAAACTGGTTACGATCAGCTGCTTTATCAAAGCATGTGGTCACAATCGTTAGCTTCAACTTACGATTATTATGGCAACGGCGATAAATACATCTATAAAGGTTCATTCAATGATTACAAAGCAAGGGTTTATAACAGCGGATACTCTGCTGAAACACTTGTACAGGAAATGAAAAACCTTACCGATGGTAAAGCTGAGTACGCCAACTTAAACAAAATTGCCACCATCATGAAGGTGTTCATCTTACAGCGTGTAACAGATGCTTATGGTGATGTTCCTTATTCTGAAGCAGGTATGGCTAAACAAGGTATCTTTACCCCTAAGTTTGACAAGCAGCAGGATATTTACAACGCTATGTTGGCTGATCTTGATGGCGCTACTGCAGGTCTTGATGCATCAAAAGACAAACCAAGCTCTGATCTTTTCTACACAGGTGATATCACCAAATGGAAAAAATTAGGTTACTCGTTAATGGTACGTGTTGCTATGCGTTTGACTAAAGTTGACGCTGCTACTGCTCAAAAATATGTTGAAAAAGCATATGCAGGCGGAACTATGGCCAGCATTGATGATAACGCTAAAGTAAAAACTGATAACGCTAATGGTAACTCAAACAGCACCATCAACGCGTTAACTGTTCCTGACGATTTCAGGGAAGTACGCTGGTCAAAAACCTTGATCGACTACATGCAAACCACTGCCGATCCACGGATTTCAGCTATCGCTGAGGTTGCATCAGGAACCGGTAAAGCAGCTAACTCAAACGAAACCGTTGCCGGTAATAACGATGCATCTGTTCAACACGGTATGCCAAACGGTTATGACCTTAACGGTGGTGCTACTGATATCAGCAAAGCACCTGGTTATCCGGGTACTTCACCTGCCGATCCAACAGTTGCAAATGATGCTGCTGCACCAGATGGCAAATACTCACGCCCAAGGTTGCAGGTTTACTATACTTCAAGCACCAGCATTAACCCTGTTGACAAAAGCGGTATCAATATGCTTTTAACCTACGGCGAAACCGAGTTGTTATTGGCAGAAGCAGCAACAAGAGGCTGGAATACAGGTACTGCAGCAACACACTATGCAAACGCGCTTGTTGCCAATCAGCTTGAGCTTGCTCAATTCAACGCGACTGCTACCATAAACAGTGCTACTGCTACTGCTTATGCAGCAGCACACCCATTGCTACCGGCTACAGCATTGCAACAAATCAATATGGAATACTACGTTGAAACATCTTCAACATTTATCCATAACGAAACATGGGCTAACTGGAGAAGAACAGGTATACCTGTTCTTACACCGGTTAAATATGTTGGTCAGTTTACTGATGGTTCAATTCCACGCCGTATTATATATCCGCTTACCCTGATCACTACCAACACTGCTAATTACAACGCAGCTGTTGCAAGCCTGTCAGGCGGCGATAACTTTACGTCACGCGTTTGGTGGGATAAATAATAATACCCCTCTATAAATTCCCTTAAAAAACAAGGCTATGGCTTCATAGCCTTGTTTTTTAGTTTTACAACAAAAAGGATTAATAATCCGGTGGCAATTATCAATACAAATAATTAAATTTAAATCCCCTGCAACCCGGAAAAATAAAATCTGTTGATGATGTGTTGTTCTTCTCCCCTCTTTAATTTTAAACTTAAAAGATTAAACACTTTTACATTTTGCACTGTTGCCTTGCTTACCTTACAAAGCATGCACGGCAATGCCCAGCAACCACTTTTTAAGCTGCTCTCCCCGGACGAAACCAATATAAAGTTTCGCAACGATCTGGTTGAGGACGAAAAACTTAACGTACTCTCCTACGAGTATCTGTACAACGGCGGCGGTGTTGCTGTTGGCGATATTAACAATGACGGCCTCGAAGACTTGTTTTTCACCAGTAACCTTGGCCAAAATAAACTCTACCTTAACTTAGGCAATCTAAAATTTAAAGACATTACACTGCAGGCGGGCGCAGGCCTTGCGGGCAGGCCAGGCGACTGGAAAACGGGCGTTACCATGGCCGATGTTAACGGCGATGGTCTCCTGGATATTTATGTATGCTACTCCGGTCTTGGCGATAATGTCAAACGCCGCAACCAGCTCTTCATCAATAAGGGCAACAATAAGTTTGTTGAAATGGCCCAGCAATACGGGCTTGATGATCCGGGCTACAGTACCCAGGCTGTATTTTTTGATTATAATAACGATGGCAAGCTGGATATGTTCCTGCTTAATCACAACGTAAAAAAGATCAGCAATCTTGAATTTGCACAGGCTAAAGCCGAAACCGACGAGCTGGCCAGCAATAAACTATTTGAAAACCAGGGCGGCCATTTTGTTGATGTATCCAAAAAAGCGGGCATCATTCAAAATCCCCTCACTTTTGGCCTTGGCGTAGCCATTGCCGATATCAATAAAGATGGGTTACAGGATATTTATGTAACCAACGATTACAACGAACCCGACTACCTATATATAAATAACGGAAACGGAACTTTTACTGAGGACAGCAAAAAGTGCTTCAAACACATGTCGCAGTTTTCGATGGGGGTTGATATTGCCGATATCAATAACGACGGCCTGCCGGATTTGATGACGCTTGATATGCTTCCGCCGGATAACCGTCGCCAAAAACTGTTACAACTACAGGAAAATTACGAATCATTTGAGCTGATGCTGAACCAAAACCTGTACAAGCAATACATGCGTAATATGTTGCAGGTTAATAACGGCGACGGCACATTCAGCGAAATTGGCCAGTTGGCGGGTATTTCCAATACCGACTGGAGCTGGTGCCCCCTCATTGCCGATTTTGACAATGATGGCTACAAGGATATCTTTATATCCAACGGCTACTTCCGCGACTATACCAACAAAGATTTTTTACGCTACTGGGGCGATTACAAGCTTAAAAAAGCTATGGATCGCGAGCCATTCCTGCTCATGGACCTGGTTAAGGCCATGCCCTCTACTACCCTGTCAAATTATATTTTTCAAAACAATCATAACCTGACTTTCACCGATAAGAAGCAGGATTGGGGGATCAACAAAGGCGGTATTTCCAGCGGATCTGTTTATGCCGATCTTGATAATGATGGCGACCTTGACCTGGTTACCAATAATATCAACAACGAGGCTTCCATATTGCAGAACATGACCACGGAAACCGGTAAAAAGAATTATCTCGCGGTAAATCTTAAACAACCGGAAGGCAATACAAACGCCATTGGCTCAAAAGTATTTGTATATAACGGTAAACAGGTGCAATACCAGGAGGTTAACCCTAACAGGGGTTATCTATCGTGCGTGTCAACCGTTTTAAATTTTGGCTTGGGAGACCAGCAACAGGTAGATTCCGTGCGGATCATCTGGCCCGATCAAACATCGCAATTGCTTACCAGTGTCAAGGCTAACCAACGTTTAAATATAACTTACAAAACGGGTAGCCCTGTATTTAAAGCTGATAGCAAAGCAGTTGCAAAATCAATCTTCAGCTTGGCAAAACCGGCCATTGATTATACTCATACAGAAAACACTATTAACGATTTTAAACGTCAGCCTTTGATGCTTTTCATGAGCTCAAAAACAGGACCTGTAATAGCTAAAGCTGATGTAAACAAAGATGGTCTTGAGGATCTTTTCATAGCAGGCGATCAAAATACAGCGAGTAAGTTATTCATTCAGAAAGCAGGCGGCACTTATACGGTTCAGGAAATATCTGATCTTAATAAGGAGAATACTTCTGCTGCCGCCTTCTTTGACGCTAACGGCGATGGCTTTCCGGATCTGTATATAGCCAAAGGCGGATATTCATTGTTGGAACCCGGCGCTAACGAATTACAGGACAAGCTATACCTGAATGATGGCAAAGGCAATTTTAACTTTTCAAGTACCTCGCTTCCCGTATTAACAGGCAGTAGCAAATCATGTGTGCGCCCCTGCGATTACAATGGTGATGGCAAGATTGACCTTTTTGTAGGCTCAAACGTTATCCCCGGCTATTACCCATCGGCCCCAAAAAGTTATTTGCTCACTAACACAGGAGGCGGCCATTTTGAAATTACGGATGCTCCGTTTACGGGCATTGGCATGATTAAAGATGCCCAATGGGCTGATTTAAATGGTGATGGTCGTAAAGACTTAATCATATGCGGCGAGTTTATGCCTGTGATGGTGTTTACCAACACAAAAACGGGGTTCGTTGATGAAACTGCCAAATACTTTGATCATCCGGTAAGCGGTTTTTGGAATACCCTCACAGTTACCGATGTTGATGGCGATGGCAAACCAGATATTATTGCAGGTAACCTTGGCGAAAACACACAGATCCACGCCAGTCAAACAGAACCTGCTGAAATGTATTTTGCCGATTTTGACGGCAATGGTTCGATTGATCCATTCTTTAATTTTTATATACAAGGTGTAAGCTACCCTTTTGTAAGCCGCGATGAACTGAACGATCAGATTTATCCAATGCGTAAACGCTTCACTTCGTACAAAGCTTATTGCGATGCCACGATGAAGGATATTTTTACGCCTGAAGAACTTGCCAAGGCAACTAAACTCACCGCTAACGAGGTGGAAACATGCCTTTTCCTGAACAGGGGTGGTAAGTTTATAAAATCGACTTTGCCTTTACAGGCCCAATATTCATCGGTATCGGACATCCTCACAGGCGATTTTAACCATGACGGCAAAACAGACCTGCTCCTGTTGGGTAATCATTCAGATAATCGCCTTAAACTGGGCAGTTTTGATGCAAACTATGGCTGCCTGCTTACCGGCGATGGTAAAGGTGGTTTCACTTATCAAAATCAACCTATAGCGGGATTATCAGTAAATGGTGATGTTAAATCGGCAACTGAAATAAAAATTAATGGCGCAAACTACGTGCTGATTGGCGCATCGGGACAGGCGTTGCAGTTTTATAAGTATTAAGTCAGATGGCCTGAGCCTAAAAAGTGATTTAAAATGATTTCCAATATAAGATCGTCATTGCGAGGAACGAAGCAATCCCAAACTATACAGAGCAGACCTTCTAATCGGGGGTTGCGTCGTTCCTCGCACTCAAACAATTTTTCAGAAAGAGACTAAAAAATGATCAAACGAATATCCATATTGTTTTTTGCGCTGATAGGCACTACTGTTTACGCACAAAAGAATAAAAAGCCCATCCTTCCGTACCTGCATATCGATAAGGCAGTAAACGCGATTTCGGCGGTTATGATCCATGATGTGGTAAATCCTCCGGCAGCTTCGCGTTACTACGCTTATGTAACCCTGGGGGCCTATAATTTGGTTAGCCTTAACAATAAAGACGTTGTACCTGTTGGCAATTTTATTAAAAGCTATACACAAGATAACCAGGTCAGCATCTCGGCAGATAAATATGATTACCGTATAGCCGCAATGTATTGCATCCTGGAAACAGGCAAACAAATGCTACCCTCAGGTTTCATGCTGCAAGATGATGAAGATAAGTACCTGACCTTATTGAAAGAGAATGGCATCAGCGAAGATGTGATCAAACAATCTATAGCCGCCGCCACGGAAATGGCTGCTAAAGTTATCAAATACTCCAAATCGGATAACTATAACAAATTGAGCGGCAGGCTCCGGTATTCGCCCATAAAAGGTGGCAAAAACTGGTTCCCTACCCCGCCAATGTACATGGAAGCTGTTGAACCAAACTGGAAAACCATACGCCCGATGTTTATCGATTCGTCCGACCAATTTGTGCCCGTAAGGCCAGCAACTTTCAGCACTGATAGTACCAGCGAGTTTTATAAAGAAGCATATGCGGTATACAAAGTATCCAAAAACATGTCAGCAGAGCAGATCATGATCGCCAACTTTTGGGATTGTAACCCTTTTGCGGTTACCACATCAGGCCACATGATGATCGGTTTTAAGAAGATTAGCCCGGGGGGGCACTGGATGAACGTTACCGGTATTGCCGTTAAAAAAGCAGGACTTAGTTTCGACAAATCGATACAGGTAACAGCCCTGGTGGCTATGACCGAAATGGATGCCTTCATCAGTTGCTGGGACGAGAAATACCGCAGCAACGGCATCCGCCCTGAAACTTATATTAACAAATACATTGATATTAAATGGGTGCCAATGCTGCAAACCCCTCCCTTTCCGGAATATCCAAGCGGCCATGCGGTACTTTCAAATTCGTCGGCAGGGGTGCTGAGTTATTTATTGGGCGATAAGTTTAGCTATACCGATGATTCGGAAATCCCATACGGCGTTGGCCCACGTGATTTTAAATCATTCAAACAAGCTGCCGAAGAAGCATCATTATCTCGTTTTTACGGAGGAATCCATTTTATGGACGCTATTGTAAACGGCAACCAGCAAGGGCGGGATGTGGCATCAACTGTTATAAAAAAATTAAAAGCAGCGGGAGTAAACTATTTGGGCAATTAGAACGTAGTTAAAAGCAAACAGCTTTTACTATGCGGATCAGGGGGACGGTTTTACTATTATTTTTTATTATTACCGGGCTCCTGAGCCTTAATTCATTCACCGCGAAAAAGAGACCGACAACCACCGCGATTGATGAAGAAGGCCACATTTTGTTTTTGCGGCATTGTACAGTTTGTCATTTAGCTCCTGACCCGGCGGGGCTTACCAAAAGTATCTGGGCTACCCATGTACTGCCCGTAATGGCAGCCCGGATGGGGATTATTTATCCAAATTATGATCCGCTCAGGGGATTATCTGATGAAGAACGCACTATTGTAAAAAAACACAATATCATCCCTGAAGAGCCCGTTTGTACTGAAACCGATTGGGCTAAGATTAAGGATTACATCATCAGCAATGCTCCGGACAGCGTTAGCCTGGATGAAAAGCGCCTCAGTCGCAATAGCCCGCTTACCCAGTTTGTAAGGCAGGACGTACAAATAGACAATAAAACCCCATCGCTTATTACCGGGCTCAAATACGATAACACAACAAAAACACTTTGGATAGGCAATTACTATAACCAGGTGTTAAACTGGCAATATGGCAAAGGAGTTATCAAAACCGCAAACACGGTCAGCCCGGTTGTTGATTTTAATTTTTATCAAAACAACACTTATCTCACCGAGATAGGTAAATTATACCCTACCGAGCTAAGTACTGGAATATATGCGCAGCTTAATGATACCACCAGTACACCAATCATCACATCCTTACACAGGCCGGTAAATACCCGAATAACTGATTTGAATAACGACGGCATTCCGGAAATTATAGTATGCAACTTTGGCAATAAAACCGGTGGCTTGTCATTATTTAAAAAAAACAAGGCAGGCAAATACATTGAAGATGTGCTACTGCCGCTTCCCGGTGCTATCAAGTGTTATATCAAAGACATGGATGGTGACGGCAAAAAAGATATTGTGGCTATGTTTTCGCAAGGCGATGAAAGCGTTTACATCTTTTACCAAAAGGATAACCTTAAATTTAAAGCTAAACGTGTACTACGGTTCCCGCCGGACTATGGCACAACAGACTTGCTTTTAGTTGATTATAATAACGATGGGCTTACCGATATTGTAACCGTACATGGTGACAATGCCGATTACTCCAACATCCTGAAGGCGTATCACGGTATCAGGCTCCATATGAACCAGGGGGCCGATTTATTTAAAGAGAAGTTCTTTTACCCGATATATGGTGTGACCAGGGTTTTAGCAGAGGATTTTGACAAAGATGGCGATATTGATTTTGTAGCGACTTCCTTTTTCCCCGAGACCGGCAAATTGGTTGATGAGTCGTTCATTTACCTTGAAAACGTGAATAAAGATCAGTTTACTTTTAAACCGTACATTCAGAAAAGCGATGTTCCCATCAAAACCCTCACCCTTGAAAAAGCTGATATTGACGGTGATGGCGATATGGATATCATCACAGGCAATTTTGCCCAAAGCCCCGGCCCTGCCCCCGCAGCACTTGACGAAAAATGGAAATCGGCAAAGTATGGTTTGAGTATATTTTATAACCAATTATACCAGCCAAAGAAATGATTCGGCGATAATCCAATCGCTTAAAATTATAGTAACACCCTTGTTACCAACACCAACTTTACCTTTTGCTGACTTTTCGTGGTTGACATTAGGTAATATCAGGACTAATTTCACATCACAAAATCCATCTACTTATGAAATACAATTTTTTAGGAGGTACCGGCCTGCTGGTATCTGAAATTTGCTTTGGCACCATGACCTTTGGTGGCGGACAAGGCATTTGGTCGGCTATTGGCCAGCTTAAACAAGACGGAGTTAATGAACTTATGAAAACCGTTATTGACTCGGGCATTAATTTCATTGATACCGCCAACGTTTACTCTCAGGGCGAATCCGAAACTTTACTGGGCCAATCCATTATCGACCTTGGTTTTAACCGCGAGGAACTGGTTATTGCCACCAAAGTTCGCGGTAAAATGGGCGATGGCATAAACAGTATAGGTCTTTCACGTTTTCACATCTTTAACTCCGTTGATGCCAGTCTTAAACGTTTGCAGCTTGACCATATCGACGTGCTTTATGTACATGGTGTTGATAAACGCACACCTATTGAGGAAACCATGCGCGCGCTGAACGATATTGTACTAAGCGGAAAGGTACGTTATATAGCCTGCTGTAACTGGCCTGCCTGGATGGTGATGAAAGCTGCGGGCATAGCCGAAAAAAACGGCTGGAATAAGTTTGTGGGCCTACAGTATTATTACTCGCTTGCGGGCCGTGATATTGAGCGTGAAGTATTACCGGTTGCCGAAGATCTTAACCTTGGTGTAATGCCATGGAGCCCCCTGGCCGGAGGTTTCCTGTCTGGCAAATATACCCGCGATACCGAAAAAGCAGGTGACTCTCGTCGTGATACGTTTGATTTTCCACCTGTAAATAAAGACAAGGCTTATGACATTATTGATGTTATCAGCGACATTGGCAAACAACACAATGTATCTGCCGCGCAGGTGGCATTGGCCTGGGTTCGTTTACAGAAAGGTGTAACCAGCACCATCATCGGAGCAAAAAACATCAATCAATTAAACGACAACCTGAAATCAATCGAACTTAAGCTGTCAGCAGATGAACTTCAACGAATAGATGAAGTAAGTGCCCTTACAAGAGAATATCCGGGTTGGATGGTTGAAAGGCAAGCAGCGGACAGAGGGTAAATATAAAGTCTCAATAAGTTATGTCATTGCGAGCGAAGCGTGGCAACCGCATGCTATACAAAGCGGATTTGCTTCCGTGCGATTGCTTCGTCGTTCCTCCTCGCAATGACATGATTTTGGTGTTTTACAGCGATTTCAACGCATCTACAGTATATTCCACCTGCTCTGCATGCACGTCCAAATGCGTTACAAAACGGATGCGGTGTTTATCGGTTTCACTTGCCCTGATGCCTTTTTCAGCAAACTTCGCAAGTACGGCAGCAGCTGGTTCAACGGTATCAAACAAAACAATATTCGTTTCAACCGGGATCACATTGCTCACCCATGGCAGGCGGCTCAGTTCCTCACCTAAAATGCGGGCATGGGAGTGATCTATTTTCAGACGGTCTACATGATGGTCAAGCGCGTAGATACCTGCCGCTGCCAAAAAACCGGCCTGGCGCATGCCACCGCCTAATACTTTACGAATGCGACGGGCATATTTAATCGTTTCCTTATCAGCCAATAAAACCGAACCTACAGGAGCCCCTAACCCCTTCGACAGGCAAACCGAAATACCATCAAAGTATTTTCCATAATCAACCGCGGCATCTCCGGTATGGGTTAACGCGTTAAAGATCCTGGCGCCATCAAGGTGGAGCTTCAGGCCTTTCTCCTGGCATAACTCAGCAATAGGTTTAATCTGCTCAAGTGTGTAACAGCTACCTCCACCTTTGTTAACAGTATTTTCAAGCACAACCAAACTGGTATGCGGGTAATGAATATTCTCCGCGTTGATCTCAGGTGCTATCATTTCGGGAGTAAGAATCCCTCTGTAACCGTTCAACAACCGGGTTGATACCGCCGAATTAAAAGCGATGCCTCCGCCCTCATAACGGTAAACGTGTGCGGTTTGGTCGGCAATAAGCTCATCAAGCGGTTGGGTAAAACATTTAATGGCTATCTGGTTGGTCATGGTACCCGACGGGCAAAATATGGCGGCATCCATGCCAAACATAGCGGCTGCTTTAGCCTCGAGAGTGTTTATAGTTTCGTCCTCGCCGAAAACATCATCGCCTACTTTGGCGCTCCACATGGCTTCGAGCATACCGGAAGTGGGTTTGGTTACCGTATCGCTTCGTAAATCAACAGTGATCATATTAAATTTGTAAATTTTGCGTTCTTTGTATCAATACTCTGAACTTCTTATGCGCTCAATTTTAATCATTTTATTTTTCATGCTGTGTTTTGTATCAGCAAAATCGCAAAAATGGCAGCCAGGTAGCTTTACCGATGTAAAAGGCAATCGCGAAACCGGGCTTATCCGCACTAATCCGCCGGGAAAAGGCCCTATCAAAGACGAAGGCTTTATTGAGTTTAGAGAAAACGAAAAAAACAATCCATATAAACTAAGCGCCAGCGATCTGAGGTCATTCGTTGTCGGCCAGGATAGCTTTGTTGTCGCCCACGCCCCAGCCAACGAATCATGGACTAAAGAAGAAACCGATTTTGTTAAAGTAGTGCTTGACGAGCCTGTTAAACTGTACATGGCTAAAGGAGGCAAAGGCGGCGGCGGCAGTGGATTTGGCATCTCACCGGGAGTATCAGCTGGATATGGTACAGGCGGCTATGGAGGCGGTGTTGGCGGTGGTATTGGTATTAACCTTGGCGGTGGCGGTGGCCGTGGCAGTTCAAAAACCACTTACTATTACGGCGAATCTACAGCCGGGATGAAACGTCTTACCGACGAAAATTTTGAAGATATCATGAGCGACATTATGGGTGATGAACCGGACCTGGTTGACCAGATCCATGAGCATAAATTCAATATCAAGAGCATTGATAAACTCATTGCTAAGTTTAACGAGTTGCAAAAAGCAAGGCAATAATTAATTATCGCTTTTAAAGTTAAAGACTTACGAAGTTTTGAAAACTTCGTAAGTCTGGATTTCTAAATTTAGTATCGCTCGTTACTTCCCTTTTAACGTCGTAACTACCCGCCAAAACCCCTTTCGCGACATCCATTTTCTTCTTTTTTCTGGCTGAACATCATGTGTTTAACCACAAATGTTAATTAATTAAAAACCATTTAGCATAATTACAAGTTATTAAACTATAGTAATTAACCAAATAAATAACTTTTAATTAATATTATCGACATAACGGCTACTCATTACATTTTAATTCACCAACAAAAACAGAAAAAAAGATGAACATGAAAAAGTCAGTTTTAATAGCCGTTGCTTCGGTAGCTATCGGATTTTTCTCAACCCAGGCGATGGCTCAGACTCAGGACACAACAAAAAAAGATACTGCTAAAACAACTGCTGCTCCTGCAGCCACATCAACAGCTGCCGCGTCAAATGATGTGGTTGGCGTTATGGCAACTTCAACTAATTACGCGCCTATGGCGCTTGCAATAAAATCAGCACAGCTTGAGCCAACTTTGCAGGCTCCCGGCCCCTTCACCATATTTGCACCAAATGACGTAGCCTTCAGCAAATTGCCAAAAGCACAGTTTGATGCCCTGATGAAAGACCCGGCCAAATTTGCCCCTATCTTAAAATATCACGTAGTTGCGGGTAAATATACCAAGGCTGATATCATTAAGGCTTTAGGCGCGGGTAAAGGAAAAGCCGACCTTAAAACTATCGACGGGCAAACCTTGCATTTATCTGTAAACGATAAAAGCAATCTGCAAATTACCGATGCCAAAGGCAATGCTGTACTGGTTACTGCATTTGACACCGAGGCAAGTAATGGTGTAGTACACGGTATTAATGGCGTTATGATGCCTTAATCACAGATCATTTTGTTTAAATTTTAAATCCACGAAAAACCCGGTTATCATGACCGGGTTTTTCATTTAAGGATTGTTAGCCATATAATCAGCTTTGGTCAGTCTGAAATCAAGATATTTACTTCCGGTTTCTTCCTCTGTAAAATCACCAGCGAGAGCAAAGCCTTTTTTCTGCAATAACTTTAGCGAACTTTGGTTCCCTTCTTGTGGGCACGCGGTTATCAGTTCAAAACCCAGTTTATTAAAACCAGCTTCTAATACTGCAGAAACTGCTTCCTGCATGTAACCCAGCCCCTGGTAAATGGGATTAAGCTCATAACCTATTTCTGCCTTTTTTTCGGCAGGCTGGAGGTTCCAGTAGCAGATTGTTCCTATAAGCTCATCCTCCCCCTTTTGCGTTATACCCCAGTAATACCCATTGCCACTATTTACAATACCTTCTATCTTTTTAATAAATGCCAACGCCTGCTCAATGGTGGTATCGTTAGGGCGGTCGAGATATTTATTAACCTCGGGGCTCGAACGGATAACCAAGATCCTTGGAGCATCCGATTCAAGCAATCCGCGTAAATTCAGGCGTTCGGTAACGAGTGTTGCTGTTTCCGGGGTAATCATAGCTATGCGATTTTTTTATTTTCCCTGTCGGCAATAAATACCACGGGTAATCCTATACAAATTATCAAGGTAAGCATACCGATAAGGATGGTACTTGCAGGAATATGGTAGCCTGGCTTCATGGTTATTTTACTGAGCGGCACCACGCCCAAATTCATGATAAGCCACGTTGCTATACCGTAAATAACCGCTACGAAATATTTATTGCGCAATCCGTTGTAAAAGAAGGGATAAAGCAGAAAAAAGACAGCGCTGAATAAAAAAGCAATGACGTAATGAAAAATAACTCCCGCGACTATCATTTCGGCACCGCCTGCGAAAGCAGCCGGCCCAAAGGCACCGCTGGCAATAAACTTAAAAATAATGCCCGGATTAAGCTTATAATTCAGGATCATGGCTGCAAGACCATCAAGAGTACCGGTTATAAACCCTGCAAAAAGGATATTAACGAGTTTGCTTTTTTTCTTCGGATTTACTTTTTTTAGCATGGGTAGAAATTTTATCCAAACATAAAGTTATTGTTTAAAAACCTGTTTTTGTAATGAACTTTTTATTGATTAGATAAGCGCACATTGTTTATTTTAGCTACATGCACAATACGTTCACTGTTGAGATACCTAAACTATTCAGTAACGAGCTTTACAGGAGGGTCCTGATAAGCAACAATGGTATTACCATCGAAATACCTCAAATTCAAAACCTTGTATCTACACCCTCGGATGAACTTATAGCTTTTAGGTATGGAGTAAAGGGAATAAGAGGCTATGCATTCACTATTGGCCGTCATTACTTTATCGAGATAAAAACCGCACGACAAGATGCGATCACCATAAAATTTAGCAGCTACTATGGCTTCCGCAAGAAAATCTATCGGAAAGCATGGATTGATATCGTCAATAAATTATGGGATTATCACTTTGTGAACCATTATCTCAGCCATTACAACAGATATAAAAATGGCGAAAGTTTTGAATTTTGCGGCATGACCTTTCAGGAAGGTACAATCAGTTGGGATAACAAAAACATACTTCCGTATGCCCAGGTAGGCCTCGGGAACTATGTTAATTATTTTATGGTTTACCACAAGGAAAATAAAAGTCAGCAAAAAAGCTACAACTTTAGGAACGACTGGAACGCGCTGGCATTGCAATCGCTTTTGAAAACTATCGTAAAAGAGCACCAAAGTGCTGCGGGTGAAATTACTTCAGATATTCATCCATAAAATAAAATACCCTTTTCCTGATATCTTCAGCATCAAACATTACCCCGTAATGCGGCGCGTTAGGTACTATGATGATCTCATTTTTAACTCCGGCAAGTTTAAGATAAGAGCTTAGCAATACCGACTGGGTATAATTGACCGATTCGTCCTTTTCACCCTGAACGATTAGAAATGGCGGATCGTTTTTATCAACGTATGTAACCGGACTGGCTATATTAGCCAGATCGGGTCGGTCAATCGCATATGCACCAAGCAGCAAACTAACCGGGCTTTTAGGATCATTAACATCACTGCCTTTAAGCGACAGGAAATTTGACGGCCCGTAAAAGTCGAGCGCCAGTTTTATTTTAAAATGAGGTTGGTTTCCTCCGGGATAAAATTCTTTGACATTGTTATTGTTTGATAGAGCCAGCAACGAAGCCAGATGCCCTCCGGCCGAGAAGCCTATCACCCCAAACTTGTCTTTATTAAGCTTATATTTTGAAGCGTTTTGATACAAGAATTCGATAGCCTGGTTACAATCCTGAATTTGTGCCGGGAATGGTGCGGTAGTGCTCCAGCGGTAATCGATAGAAGCCACGGCATAACCATTATCGATAAAACCCTGAACAGTTTTCTGCATGTAACCCATATCTGCATATTTATCATTCAGCATCCAGGCCCCACCATGAATCCAGATGATAACCGGGTAGCTATCTTTTGCAACCGGCGGCAGGTAAATATCCAGTAAATGCTTTTTTAAAGTATCGCCCGCGTAGTTTACATCGCCATATAAAACAGTCCCCTTCGGAAAAAATGGCTGTTTAGGGCTTGAAGTTTGAGCGTGGACAGATGCAGACAAAGCGCAGGTCAGAATGATCAGCAGGTTTCGGGTTATCTTTTTCATAATTGGTTAATCGCTTAAAGATAAGATATATCCCTAATCAAATTCCTAACGAAAAATATAAAATCCAGGCTATGAACAACAATTGCAATGGAATGCGAAACCAAAGGTAGCCGGTACCACTTCCGTCATATGTGGCTTTTTCAAAATTGACATGTTTTATGGCAGCGTTGATGTTAGCGGGTAACATAACCACAAACATAACAAGTAAAATAATACCTGCGATATGCCTTGTGCCATTAACAACCAGTAAAGGCCCGAGGATTATTTCCATTACGCCCGTTAAATAAACCAAGGTGCCTTTAAATGGGATAAAAGCCGCCATCATCATTACCATACCTTTGGTAAACATAAAGTGCCCCAATGAGGCAAACCAAAGCATCAGCATCATGGCGACATTACCGCTAAGCATAACATTCCAATCGCTCATAAAAAGGCGGGAGATCATGAGTGTAAGGATAAAACTTATGATGAGAACGAGCAGGACTTTCATAGTTAACTAAACTTTAGACATGGCAAATACACTTAAGTAACCAAAACTACCAAAATATATTGCGAAGAAGATAAAATCCCAAACCGTGATATCTCTGTTATCAAATAAATCTTTATATTGATTAGTTGGCATACCTAACTCTTGCCCTTGAATTTTTCTGCTTGTTATTCTAAGTCCCTGGTATAAAAACAACAATATAGTTGTATTTAGCAAAACGCCCCGTGCCCCGTTGTAAACGGTATTGTTTTTCAATAAAAAGAATAAGCAGATATGAACTGCTCCAAACCCACACCAAATTAAAAAGGTTTTTAAATTTCTTAAAGAAACGTAGTTTAGAAAATAATTGAACAGTTGAAGGGGTACCGTGTAAAAAATTAAACTAACAACTTTATTGGGGCCTACATCGCAAAAGTTATAAAATATAAAAATCACTGTTATGACGCCATAGCCCCACACAGTAACTAAATCCCATGTGGACAATGGCTCAAAATAAAATAGTGGCTTTTTTAAACCTTTAGGTCCCGGCATTATTTTACGCCTTTATCAACTGCTCCCCTTCAATCTTCTTCTGCAGTTCTAAAATAGCGCCAATAAGCGCTTCCGGCCGGGGTGGGCAGCCTTGTACATACACATCAACAGGAATTACCCTGTCAACGCCTTTTACCACATGATAGCCATGCTGCCAGTATGGGCCGCCGCAGTTGGAACATGAGCCCATCGAGATCACGTATTTAGGGTCGGGCATTTGTTCGTAAAGGCGTTTAATGCGTTCGGCCATTTTGAAGGTAACAGTACCCGCAATGATGATCACATCAGCCTGGCGGGCAGAGGGGCGCGGGAAAACACCAAAACGGTCAAGGTCATATGTAGAGGCCATAGAGCCCATCATTTCAATAGCACAGCAGGCTATACCAAAACTAAGCGGCCATAATGATGACAAACGTGCCCAGTTGAGCAGGTCATTCATTTTGGTTATCACTACGCCACCGTTTTCACTTGTTATATCGTTATTCATTTGCAGGCTTTTTAAAGGCAGGTTTAAACATTGGTTTGCGGGCGGGCTCGGCAGAAGGTGTAGTTGCAGCAGCAGCGGCAGTTGCAGTAGCAGGCACTACGGTATCGGCGTTGAAAGCTTTTACTGTAAACGTGCTTTGCTCCTGGTTTAACTGCTCATACAATGATGGCGGGATGTGCACATCGGTATGTGGCACAACCGGGGCAGGTTTTATCCAATCCAGGTCGCCTTTGCGCCAAACGTAAACCAAACCAACAATCAGGATGCCCAAAAACACAAACATCTCCGCCAATGAAAGCCATCCCCAGCGTGTGTCCTGTGCCGCAATTTCATGGCTGCCAAATACTGTAGCCCATGGAAAAATAAATACCATCTCTACATCAAACAGCAAAAAAACCAATGCTATAACATAAAAACGCGGATTAAAGGGCAACCAGGCATTACCGGTAGGTTCCTCACCACATTCGTAAGAGCTTAATTTTTCGGCGTTGGGATTATTAGGGGCTAAAAGTCTGTTGATAAAAAATATCACACACACCATTATTATCCCTGTAATAATAAAGATGAGTATCTTTCCAAATTCTGATATTTGCGAAACATCCGTCATGAGTACAAATTTAGTAAAACAAACAGATTTTGACGCTATAATAATTGGTGGAGGTGCATGCGGCCTCATGTGTGCCGTACAGGCGGGCTTTTTGGGCAAACATGTACTGGTGCTTGAAAAAAACGACCGTGTTGGCGCCAAGATCCTCATCAGCGGTGGCGGGCGTTGTAACTACACCAACCTTTACGCCACAGATCAGCAGTTTATTTCGCAGAATCCACATTTCTGTAAATCAGCCTTTTCGCAATGGACAGTTGATGATACGGTCAGCTTTTTTGAAACTTATGGTATCAGCGGTAAAGAAAAAACACTTGGTCAGCTTTTTCCGGTAAGCGACAAAGCGAAAGACGTTGTTGAGGTTTTCACCAATCTGTGTGATGATCTTGGGCAGGAGATTTGGCTTGATACAGAAGTAAAAGCCATTGAAAAAACTGACGATGGCTTTACAGTTCGCGCGGAAGTAAATGGCAAGCAGGAATATATAAGCGCCGCCAGCGTAGTAATGGCGGCGGGCGGTTTGCCTATTCCTAAAATGGGAGCTACAGATTTTGGTCTGCGCACTGCCCGCAATTTTGGTTTAAAAGTTACTGATACCGCCCCTGCCCTGGTGCCGCTTACCATTACCGGTAAAGACCAGCCATGGTACGAGCAACTATCCGGCAACAGCATTTTTTGCAGGGTTTGGAACGACAGGGCCAGCTTTGAAGAGAACATCCTGTTTACTCATTGGGGCCTCAGCGGACCAGCCATTTTGCAAATTTCTTCCTACTGGAAACCCGGCGAATCTATCAATATCGACCTGCTCCCTAATCAAAACATTGCCGACCTGATTCAACAGGAAAAGGAAACCAATGGCAAAAAAATGTTGCTGGCCTACATAGCATCGTTATATACCCGCAAATTTGCCGAGGCATTGAGTGATAAGCTACCAGCCGAGAAAAACATGGCATCGTTGAATAAAACCGATATTGAAAATATCAGCACACTTATTCATGATTTTAAGGTGAAACCTGCCGGCGATAAAGGTTATGATAAAGCCGAAGTGATGCGCGGCGGTGTAGCTACTGATGAGCTATCGTCCAAAACACTGGAAGCTAAAAAAGTACCCGGGTTGTTTTTCGGAGGTGAGTGTGTGGATGTTACCGGTTGGCTCGGCGGCTATAATTTTCAATGGGCCTGGGCAAGCGGCTTTGTAATAGCGCAGAATATATAATATTAACCATTCCCAAAATCCATGTCATTGCGAGCGAAGCGTGGCAATCGCACGGAAGCATGGCCGCTCTGGGCAGCGTGCGGTTGCTTCGTATCTTATAATCACGTCATTGTAAGTTATTGATTATTAATGATATTTTTTTGATTCTATTATTGTAAATATGGGCGTTGCCTGCGGCCCGTGCTATACGCTCATACTACACAGGCATTAGCCACAAGGCCGGTATCCGCTCCTATCACTAACGCGGCCTCCGCACACCATCTCTAAAATATACGCTATACGTCATCACGTTTTTTTTCAGGCCCGCCTGATGGTTACTCGCAATGACGATAGTTTATCTACCGCTCCACTATTTTGTAGTTTTTATACTCGCTAACCCTCCAACCGGTAATATCTTCTACCTTCTGCAATAGCTTACGCCTGAAGTTCATCTGGTTTCTCAATTTTTTGTGGTCGAAATCGATATTCCAATTGGTGGCCGCAATCCGTTTTTGCATTGGCGCGGGGTGTGTCCCGGTAAAGCGGATCAGGCGATCGGCATTGCTGTAGTCAAACTCGTAAGTTTCGGGCAGGTTTTGCGCCATCCAGTTTTCATCATGATAAAACTGGTTAAAATTGCGCACCTTATTGCTTAAGCCTTTAGGTGGCTTGGCCCAACCATAATGATAGATATAAGCATCAATAAGTTTTACGTTTATTTTGCGATCATCAAGTCTGAAGCCCTGAGCATCGCGGTATGAATGGATGCCTTTGATGTTCTTGAGTAAACGGATTTCGCGGCGGTACCAACGTCTCGAATGCCCGTAATAATCATACGAGCCATAAAAATGCAGGTATTTAAACAGCAGACCTTCGATATTAGGTTTATTCAAAGCTTCCTGCATTTCCTTTTTTATCAGCGGATGATATTTTTCGTGTACGGCTTCATCACCCTGAATGTAAAAGCACCAGTCGGCATCCGGCGATATAGCAGCAAAAGCTTTATCCGTTTCTGTAGCAAACACCTTCCCCCCTTCTCGCTGGGATTCGTCCCAAACCGAATCGATGATTTTGATAACCGGTGAGTTGATAGCCTCGATCAGTCCGCGGGTGCCATCGTCAGAATTACCAACCACAACAATAAACTCATCACAAAGCGGCAATATCGAACCAATAGCCTCCACAATAGGATAATCGTTACGTACAGCGTTCCTGATAAAGGTAAAACCGGATACTTTCATAGCTGCGAAGATAATTAACAGAATCAAGACTTATAGAAACAAGATTCGAGACAGTACTCAGTGGCTACAATCAATTTGTGACATTGGGATTAACGCATTTTGGCCGCCGATGCGTTAATTTGTAAATTATTAATTTATCGCATTATTAGCGATAACCCATATCAATCAATATCACTATGAAGGCACTCGCCAAACAGCTTTTTAAAACTTTCCTTTTTTCGGTTATCATATCCATCATAGCAAGTTGTGCTTATTACGCGCTTCAACACAAAGGCGTAGGTGAAGATTTGAAAGTAATACTACCCTCACTATCAGAGAGTTTAGCATTCCTCAATATTATCATTTTTGTAATGACACTGCCTATGTTGTTTTTAGCAAACCCGGCATATTACAATAACCTTTCAATAAGGCTTGTGCTTTATTATGCCGGTTCTGTTGTGTTTACAATTACAGCGTTCAGGCTGCAGTTAAGTCCCGAAAACAAGGCGTTTTACTTTATTACCGCCATTACCTTTGTAATAGTACATAGCGTTTTTTATTACCTGATGACCAAAAAACGTCGATGATTAGTCGTAGTTTAAAGCATTAATAGGCTTTTTGAAAGATTTAGGCTAAACTTGCAGTTGCAAAATATGAAAGCATTTTACGGAGATTTAAAACTGGGTATTTTAGGCGGCGGACAGTTAGGCCGCATGCTGATACAGCAAGCCATAAACTATAACGTTACTGTTAAAATTCTTGATCCTGACCGCGAGGCACCCTGCCGTAAGCTATGCGATGAGTTTACCGTAGGCTCACTGGGCGATTATGAAACGGTGTATAACTTTGGCAAAACTGTCGACCTGCTTACTATTGAGATAGAGAAGGTTAACGTTGATGCCCTTGAACAACTGGAAAAAGAAGGCGTGTTAGTTTACCCGCAATCGCGTATTATCAGGTTGATACAGGACAAAGGTTTGCAGAAACAGTTTTTTAAAGAAAACGATATCCCAACTGCCGATTTCCAGATCATATCATCCCCTCAGCAGCTTCAGCAAAGTTTAATTCCTTTCCCATACATTCAGAAGTTACGTAAAGACGGCTACGATGGCAAAGGCGTATATAAAGTAATTGACGAAAGCTACCTTGCAGGCGCTTTTAAAGAGCCAAGCCTTATTGAGCAATGGATAGATTTTGAAAAGGAGATAGCCGTAATTGTTGCCCGCAATGAAAACGGAGAGATCAGTACCTTCCCGATGGTTGAAATGGAGTTTAACCCCAAAGCCAACCTGGTTGAGTTTTTGATCGCACCTTCTACCCTGCCATTCGCCATACAGCAAAAAGCCGAGCAAATAGCCAAAAAGATTGCCGACAGCCTTAAAATTGTAGGTTTATTAGCGGTAGAAATGTTTTTAGATAAACATGGCCGCATCCTGGTTAATGAACTGGCCCCACGCCCGCACAACAGCGGTCACCAAACTATTGAAGGTAATGTAGTATCGCAATTTGAGCAACATTTAAGGGCGATATTTAACCAACCGTTGGGTGATACCGCCTGCCTTAACAATGCCATCATGGTTAACGTTTTAGGCGAAGCCGGTTACGAAGGGCCCGCTATTTACCAGGGCATTGAAAAAGTATTAAAACTATCTGGAGTGTATATTCACCTATATGGTAAAGCGCTCACTAAACCATTTAGGAAGATGGGCCACGTAACCATTGTTGATGCAGATAGGGAAAAAGCAATAGAAAAGGCACGGTTTGTGCAGAAAACATTGAAAGTAATTAGCTAATTAGTTCATAGTTGATGGTTCATAGTTCATAGCAGCTCACCTTATTTATTGAAAATTGTATTTTATAATGGCATTTAGATTTGAAGATCTGCAAGTTTGGCAAAAAGCAATGGATTTGGATGAACAAATAAATCAACTGACTAAAACATTTCCCAAAGAAGAAATTTACATTTTAACATCGCAGATAAAACGTGCCGCTGATTCCGTTGTTCTGAATATAGCAGAAGGGTCAACGGGGCAAAGCAAAGCAGCTTTCAAGGTCTTTTTAGGTTATTCCCTAAGATCTGCCATCGAAGTTGTAAGCTGTCTTTTTATCGCGAAAAGAAGAAATTATATCACAGAAGATAACTTTAAAGATTTATACACCGATTATGAAGTATTGGTAAAGATGATCACGGCGTTGAAAAATTCCATTTAACTGATCTTACCATGAACCATGATCTATGAACCATTAGCCCCATGAGTACCACTACAAAAGTCGCCATTATAATGGGCAGCAAATCAGACCTGAGCGTAATGCAGGATGCTGCCGATGTTTTAGCCGAATTAGGCGTTGATTATGAAATAACCGTTGTTTCGGCCCACCGCACACCCGACAGGATGTTCAGCTATGCACGTGCCGCTGCTGATCGCGGTATAAAGGTGATCATAGCCGGTGCCGGCGGCGCGGCGCATTTGCCCGGCATGGTTGCTTCATTAACTCACCTGCCCGTAATTGGCGTGCCGGTAAAATCAAGTAACTCTATCGATGGCTGGGATTCTATCCTGTCCATATTACAAATGCCAAACGGCATCCCGGTAGCTACAGTAGCATTAAACGCGGCTAAAAACGCCGGTATCCTTGCAGCGCAGATCCTATCGACGGCAGATGAATACCTTGTAAAAAACCTTATCGACTTTAAAGAAAACCTTAAAAAGAAAGTTGAAGAGTCGGCAAAGGAAATGGAAGACGGGGATTAGTGAGTAGCAGTTTTTAGTAGCAGTGGTAGTTCCAGTAATAATTTGACTAAAAAAAGTAAAGGGCAGGTTTTATAAACATGCCCTTTATTATTTACTTCCACTGAAAACTGCTACTGCTACTAAAAACTGCAACTGCCACTAATTCAAAGCCGGATTTTCCGGAAAATTAGCGATGTGGGCGTAGCGCTGGCCGAGGCTGATCACTACCTGTCGCCACAGGTTTTGTTCATCCAGGGTGAACAGCGTTTCAACGTCAAATTTGTTGGTTACAATCCAACTGTCTTCTTTTATTTCTTCGTCAAGCTGTTGAGGGGTCCAGCCAGAATAGCCGGCAAAAAACTTAATTTCATCCGTTCCTAACTGATAATTGGATACCAGCTCTTTCACCTGGTCAAAATCACCGCCCCAATAAAGGCCATCGGCAATTTCAATCCCACCTTCTATTTTATCGGGAGCGCAGTGGATAAAATGCAATGTATTTTTTGCAACCGGGCCACCTTCGTAAACAGGCATTTCGGAGTATGAAACATCCGGCAACACATCGCCTAATAAATATTCACTTTGATGGTTAAGGATAAAGCCCATAGCACCATCCGCAGAGTATTCTGTCAAAATTATCACTGCTCGTCTAAAATTCGGATCCATCATAAAGGGTTCCGAAATGAGTAAATGGCCTGCCGCGGCCGCTATAGGACTAAGCATAAAGTTTAGTGTTTAAATACATAACAAGCATAGCAAAAATATGTTCAATTATGAATAATGATTTACATCATTATATACGGTTTAATTAATTTGTAAGTTTGCATTAAAATGAATCAGCAGGAAATACAAAATTTAAGGCAGGATTATAGTGCCTCTACGCTGTCAGAAAACAGCACCAAGGGCGATCCTATTAAACAGTTTGAACAATGGTTTAACGAAGCATTGGAGGCAAAATTGCATGAGCCCAACGCCATGACGCTTTCAACAGCTACTGTAAACGGTAAGCCTTCGGCGCGTATTGTGCTTTTAAAAGGCTTTAACGCAGGCGGTTTCATATTCTTTACCAATTACTTAAGTCGCAAAGGCAAAGAGATAGCCAAGAACCCGCAGGGTGCTTTAACATTTTTTTGGGGAGGGCTGGAAAGACAGGTACGTATTGAAGGCACCATCGAAAAAGTAAGCAAGGAAGATTCTGAAAAGTATTTTCATTCGCGCCCTAAAGGCAGTCAGGTTGGCGCTGTAGTATCACCACAAAGCCAGGAAATTGAAAGCCGCGATGCATTGGAGCAAAAATGGAATGAACTGGAAGCTGAATATGCCGACAAGGAGGTGCCTAAACCATCGTACTGGGGAGGATATATCTTAAAGCCGCAATTAATTGAGTTTTGGCAAGGTCGCCCAAGCCGCATGCACGACCGCATCCTGTATAAAAAAACTGATAAAAAAACCTGGAAAAAAGTACGCCTTGCACCATGAGTTTTGATGACATTAAACAGCTGCTCACCGAAAAATTTGGTGATACCGTAATAACAGGCAAAGAAACAACCGGTTTGCAACCGGCATTACTCATCAACCCGGATGATATTACCGCCGTATGCCTGGAATTACGCAATAACTCCAAAACTTATTTTGATTTTCTGTCGAGCCTGAGTGGGGTGCATTATAATGACGAAACCAACCGTTATGGCGTGGTTTATCACCTGGCATCCATCCCGTATAAAACACAGCTAACCTTAAAAATCAGCAAACCGCATTCAAAAGAAAGCACTGAACTGCCCGAGTTTAAAAGCGTAACATCAGTTTATCGCACGGCCGACTGGCATGAACGTGAAGCTTATGATCTGTTGGGAATATATTTTGAAGGCCACCCAGACCTTCGCAGGATCTTGTTACCTGATGATTGGGAAGGTTTTCCTTTAAGGAAAGATTATCAAAATGCCGAGTTTTATAAGGGTATCAGGATAGATTAAATTCGCGGTTACTTATCGTTATCAGGATGAATATTTTGTGAATATCAAATATTCAGGTTTAACTATTTAAGCCCGTTCCCGTATAATATCCATAGTTTAAATAAATCTTTTTTGTAAGATTGTATAACCCTATTTACTAAACCATGGATATTATAAGGAGAGATAACATCACCTACGAGGAATTTATTGAGGAACATTATAAACCCGGCATTCCGCTGGTTTTTACCAAAGCAGCTAAAGTTTGGAAGGCTAACGGCCTCTTTACCCCCGATTGGTTTCGTGAAAATTATCCCGACCGTAAAACTGATGTCCGTGGTACCACTTATACCATGAAACAGATTATGGATATGGTAGAGGCCAGCACCGAAGATAAGCCGGCCCCCTATCCTATGATCTTTGATATCCCCTCAACCATTCCGGAATTGATGCCGCTCCTTGATCCGCTTGACTTAAATTATGCCTCACCTAACTGGCTGCGTAATAAGATGTTCAATATCGGCAAATGGGGTGGCGCTATTGAAATGTTTGTTGGTGGCCCCGGTGGCAGGTTTCCTTATATGCATATTGACTACTATCATTTGAATGCATGGATTACCCAGCTTTATGGCGAGAAACGTTTCACTGTATTCCCGCGCGGCCAGGAAGAAATGCTTTATCCGCGACCAGATGATCCATGGCGTTCAGAACTGAACATTTTTGAACCGGATTATGAAAAATATCCAAAGTTTAAAGATGCTACTCCTATCCACTTTGTTGTTGGCCCCGGCGAAACATTGTTTATTCCTTTTGGCACCTGGCACTCGGCATATTCATTAACACCAACTATATCGGTTGCTTTTGATACGCTAAACAATAAAAATCATAAAGAATTCATGAAGGACGTTTGGACCTTCAAAAGCCGCGATAGCAAGGCAAAAGCCGTTGCTATGTATAGCTACGCGTGGCTGGCAACTCAAATAAGCAAAATGACCGACAAATCGTCCGTTAAATAACAGACCATTGATTTTACTTCATTTTTACCGGAAATTAGTCCGATAAATGAAAAAAAAAACTGACTTTTGGTATCCGGCCGTGCATCTCATGCAATATGGCCGGATACTAATTTAACAGGATATAAAATTGGTCATTACAAACCCCAAATACGAAGAAGCCCTCCTTAGGTATAATAAAAAAATAGCCGACGCCAGCGTTGAGGATATGATCCTCAATGTGGGTCCGCAACACCCCTCAACCCACGGTGTTTTGCGCCTGGAATTGATTACCGATGGCGAAATCGTAAAAGAAGTTATTCCACATATAGGTTACCTGCACCGCTGCTTTGAAAAACATGCCGAATCGTTAACCTATCAGCAAACCATCCCTTT
This sequence comes from Mucilaginibacter kameinonensis, assembly GCF_003675385.1. Classification (GTDB taxonomy): domain Bacteria; phylum Bacteroidota; class Bacteroidia; order Sphingobacteriales; family Sphingobacteriaceae; genus Mucilaginibacter; species Mucilaginibacter kameinonensis. Next base: position 607,659 of record NZ_RCWZ01000003.1, read on the forward strand.
TACCGACAGGTTGGATTACCTGGCTTCCATGAACAACAGCCACGCATTTGTAATAGGCGTTGAACGCATGATGGGCATTGATAAAGATATCCCCAAACGTGTTGAATATATTCGCGTGCTGGTGTGCGAACTTAACCGCATTGCATCTCACCTGATAGCTATTGGTACCTACGGAATTGATATAGGCGCCTTTACTCCTTTCCTATGGTGTTTCAGGGACAGGGAGCATATTATGGGTATGCTGGAATGGGCCTCGGGCTCGCGCATGTTATATAATTACATTTGGGTTGGTGGCTTGTTTTACGATCTGCCGGTTGGCTTTGAAGAGCGCTGCCGTGAGTTTGTAGAATACTTTAAGCCAAAAATGGTTGAGCTTAACCAACTGCTTACCGATAACCAGGTATTTATATCCCGTACAGCCAATGTTGGCGTTTTACCGCTTGATGTGGCTATTAACTATGGTTGCTCGGGCCCAATGCTTCGTGCATCCGGCTTGAAATGGGATCTGCGCCGTATTGACAATTACTCGGCTTACCCCGAAATTGACTTTGAGATCCCGATTGGCCAGGGCCTGATGGGTAAAGTTGGCGACTGCTGGGACAGGTATAAAGTACGTGTTGATGAAATTGAACAATCATTAAGAATAGTTGAGCAATGCCTTGACCGCTTGCAAAAGGAATTGAAACGCACGCCTGATTTTGATCCGCGTGCTAAAATGCCACGTAAAACCATTCCCAAAGCTCAGGATTATTATGTACGCTGTGAAGGTGCTAAAGGTGAACTCGGCTTCTATTTTATGACAGACGGTAAATCGGAGATCCCAACCCGTGTAAAATCCCGCGGACCAAGCTTCAATAATCTTTCTGTACTGCCAGAACTATCTAAAGGTGTACTCATCGCAGATCTGATAGCCATTGTAGGCTCTATTGACTTTGTTTTGGGCGAGGTGGATAGGTAGCATAAACTAATAAATATGTCATTGTGAAACGCGCAACAACCGCGCAGGAGCATAACCGCCCTGTATAGCATGCGATTGCTTTGTCGTTCCTCCTGGCAATGACATAAAAATATCATCACAAAAAAAGAGACACCTCACGGCGTCTCTTCTCATTTTAATATATTAATTTTTATTGAGTGGGCTATTGATTATTGTTTATACACTTTAACCATGAAAACATAGTTTTTAACCTTTTTGCTCTGCTGAGTACTACTTAAACCAGCTAATTTATTTTTAGTGTTCAAATTCAGTGTTTTCGATAATGAATCTGTTGGGATATTCTGTATCGTTTTTAACAAATAGGTCGACTTCTTAGCAAAAAACACGCCTGCAACCTGGGTTTGCCTTGCAGTGATAACGCCAATTACGTTTCCTTTTTCGTCAAGCAATGGCCCTCCCGAATTACCTGGATTTACCGGAACAGAAATCATATACTCTGTACTATCATTTGAATAGTTTGCAGATGAAGCTAAATATCCAGCTCCGTAAACCATATTATCTGCAGGATAGCCAAGTGTGTATAAGCTTTCTCCCAAATCGCCTTCCGAGCGTTTAAGATTGTAAGGTATAGGGCCTAAGTTTTTAAATGCAGGGTCATTGATCTGCAGTATAGCCAGATCATATTGAGGCTCGGTATAAATGACCTTAGCATGAAATGATTCACCAGCAGCGTTTTGTACGTAAACAGAATCAGCATTTTTGATCACATGGTAATCTGTAGCCAAATAACCGTTTGATGTAAGTGCGAAGCCCGTGCCCCTGAAGTTAGCAGGTGTGATTACTTTCGGTTTTACCGAAGTACGTCCGTGGCCTATCTGAGCTACAGCATTCTCTACCTTATTAAGTTTCTCACTCAATTGCTGATATTTCGACTTATCGTTATTTAGCTTACCTGTTAATATCAGGATAGTCAAAACACCGAAGATAGCAACCGAAGCAGCTACAGATATCTTAGAATGATGGTTACGCCACATACGTACAATCCACACAGGGTGAATCGTTACTTCTTCCTTCAGCGCGTGAACATCAATCTCACTGTGGATAGCGTTTAAACGGCTTTCCAATTCAATACGCTCGCCATACTGCTTAAGTAAACCGATAAACTGAAGGTGCTCGGTAACTTTACTTTCTACAGCCGCGTCATTTTTACGGAGTAGCTCAAACTGAACCCGTTCTTCGGCGGTCATGCTGCCGTCGAAATAGCGCTCAATAAATTCCGTAAGTTGGTTATCACTCATCTCTTGATCTCCTTATTTTTGCTGAAAAAACAATTTCTTCAGCCTTTGCAAGCATTTGTACTTCTGGGTTTTGGCATTATCAGCATTGGTATAGCCAAAACGTTCGCAGATCTCTTGCATTGATCTGTTTTTAATATAAAAATCTTCCATAATGGTTTTACAGGGTTCGCCCAATTGTTGGAGCGCACTCTCCATTTTACCAAACTGGATATCCCTATCACTATGGCTTTCTATTTCTTCTTCAACGGGTAGGTGCTCTTCAAAATCCCTGATATCGCCACCGTACCGGTTCATCTGGCTTAACCTTTTAAGCCAAAGCCGTCTGCAAACCGAATATATATAGGTTTTAAGCTTGCTGTTAAGCTCAAAATCCCCGCCTTTAATCTTATTGTAAAGAACTATAATGGCTTCCTGGTAAATATCCTTGGCATCGTCCTCATCGCCGTTGTTATTGATGATCAACTGCAATATCATCGGAAAGTAGGTTGTATAGAGCCTTTTCAGCACTACTTCCGAGTTATTCAGTATCCCAAGAACTATTTCACTATCTGTTGGAGCCGAAGCTTTTAAGTCTTTATTCACTCTTAATACTATTTAGGTCAAATTGTAACCCATTATTATCAAAAAAAATCAAACTAAAATAAATTAATAACATTCGCATTACATTTCACTGCCTGTAACAATTATATGGCGCGTTAAAGGTACTGTTTAATACCTGCAGACAAACAAGGTAACCCAATGTTGAAAAAACTATGCAAGCAAATCTGCAATAAAAAGTTCGCTTGCAAAACAAGTTATATTTAAACTAATAATCCTTAGAATTTACAATTAGTTAATTTTTATGGGTTACCTTTTTCACTAAAGCGTATTAATCTTCAAACGATCACAAAACATTAACATTTTAAAACTTCAAAAATGAAAAATTCATTCAAATTAGGTTTCGTAGCTTTAGTTCTTGCAGCTTCTTTCTCAGCTTGTAACGGTGACTCTAAAAAAGGTGGCGAAGATACTACTAAAACTACAGTAGTTGATTCAACTAAAGTTGTTACTGATTCAACTAAAACTGCAACTGACACTACTAAAGTTGCTGCTGATACTACTAAAAAAGATACAACTAAGAAATAATTATTTCTGATAAAATAGAAAGCAGTTAAATATCATTTTTAATTTTTTTCTATTGATTTTTTAGTTATCCATCAATAAAAAAGGTGACTTGTAATTTTTTTTTAAAAATTATGGGTTACCTTTTTTTGTTTCTGGTATTAAGGTGTAAACTATTAAATCACTTATTAAAAAAATTAAGAAATGAAAAACTTCAAATTAGGCTTTTTAGCTTTAGCTATCGCTGCTTCTTTCGCTGCTTGTAAAGGTTCATCTTCAGCTTCTTCTGCTGATTCAACTAAAGCTGATTCTTCTAAAATGGCTGCTGACACTACTAAAGCTGATTCAACTAAAGCTGACACTACTAAAGGTGCTGCTGCTGACACTACTAAAAAAGACACTACTAAAAAGTAATTTGACTTTTTTTGTTAAAAAACGCCCTGGTTTCCCGGGGCGTTTTTTTTGTTTAATACTTTTCAAACAATTTGTAATAGGTATTGCTTAATGTGATAAGCAATAAAATATGAAATATTCTGAATGGAAAACGCTTGATGCCGATGAGCGTAAAAACATTAGCTGGCATCGTCGTCCTCACATACGCACTGCTACCCTCTTTACCATAGTTTTTGCTATCACATTTATTGTTGTGATTATGGGTATAAGCAAAAACAGCACGGTGCACCTTAACCGTAAACCAACCTCAAAAGAAGCTTTTGCCATGGCAAAAGAATTTGTGAAAGAAAAACTAAAGCAACCCGAGAAAGCAGTTTTCCCTAACACGGGTTTTAAATTTATCATTGATACAACGGCTAACATTTACCAGCTGCAATCAACAATAAAAATAGAAAACAACGGTGGTAAACTGGAGCAATCCAACTGGGAGATTAAAATGCTATACACAGATGGCGATTGGGCCGAAAAAAATAGCTGGCAGGTAAAATATCTTAATATCGACCCTCAACCCAAAAACTAAACTTCGTTTAATAACAAAAAAGGAGCAGTTATAAAACCGCCCCTTCTGTTAAACTAATAATAAATTGCTTGTTTGTTTAGTGAACACTATCACGCAAGGCTTTGATCTCGTCATGCGCGTCAAGAAGTTCACTTTCCTGCTGACTAATAGTTTCGCGCAAATAGGCTGGTAAATTTTCATCTTCCAGCGCTGTACGGTAGGCTTTTAAAATAGCATCTTCACCAAACTCACATTCCTCCAACACATCATGAGTGTCGTGCCCGGTAAACGCGGCTTTCACATCAAGCCAAACCCTGTGAATTTTGCCGCTGGTAGTTGTGCCGGTTTCAATATCTTTTCCAAAAGCACTTACTTCTGTGCCTAAAGCAAGTTTGTAACCCTGGCTTTGACCTATAAGTCTTGTAAAAAGTGATTTTAGTTCGGTATCACCATCCTTCAAATCTTTTGAAGCGCGTTGATAACCCTCAATCCTGTCGTTATTGATCTGGATCAGATCATTTAAAATCTCTACGGTTGCTTGTGTATTTTCCATGATTAGATGTTTTTATACTATAGTCAACCAATCAATAATCAATTTGTTTAATTAATTATTTAATAAATAACCTCAAAAGAAAATCAACTCTTGCCCCGAAACAAGGAAATGATCCAGATAATAACAGCGATAACTACTATAACAGCGATAATGCCTGTAATTGCTCCCGCTTTAAATATGCCGGTTATAACCGAACAACTGCTCAAAGTAAATAACACAAATGCAAATAGTAAAAAATGTAAGTTTTTCATGATTGTTGTTTAAATAAATTGTAATAACCGGATGCAATAATCAGGCCTTTTTAACAAAAGGGTCATCACAATGCGTCTGTTTATAACACTTGAATTTTAGAGGTGATAGATGTATACAAATAGCTACAATTACAGTAGCCACGTACCTTTCAATAAACCATAACGAGGTAAAAAACTCTATTAAAAATATTTTACAAATAACCGTTGACTGAAAAAACAAATGCCGGCAACATATGTTAATATAGCGACTTTGGAAACCGATAGTAAAATCAAAATTTTATTGAAAGTTCAAAGTTTAAGCGTTGCTGCCTTGCAGTTACGTAATACGTTCTTATTATAAATCATTAATTAACAATCTATTTTTCACCGGCTATGACGATACAGATACAACCCAACATTCAATGTGAAAACTGCATTAAATGCGGCAGAAGACCTCATATTGAACAAAATAAAAAATACTGGGCAATAACCTGCCCTAACAGCAGCTGCAAAAATTCGGTGAAAGCACTTATTGTTGATTTTGACGCCTGGAACCGGCTTAATAAAAAGACTAATGAAATACCGGCCACAACCGAGCCACTAAAACGCATCGCTTAAGTTTACTGTAAGAAAGGAAGTTACCATTCTAAATTTATAAAAATTTCACGGCCTTGGCACAGATGAGTACATTTACGCGCTACTCTACTTGTTAAGCTATGACAAATGCACTTCTATCAATAAATAACGCCACAGTACGTTTTTTAAACACAACATTATTTACCGGCTTAAGCTTTAACATAAATAAAGGTGAAAGCTGGGCCCTGATCGGTGAAAGCGGATCGGGAAAAAGCGCCTTGCTACAGACCATAGCAGGGCGTTTTAACATAACCGGGGGCGAAATAAACTACCATTTCTGGAACGATTACGCTAAGTTTTTTAACGCGAATGATGTTGTAACACCGCATAAACTTATAGCCCTGGTTGAGCCCAAGCATCATTTCCGTAACCTATCCAACACTACCGATTTTTATTATCAGCAACGGTATAACTCGTCCGACTCGGAAGATGCGCTTACGGTTGCAGATTATCTTGATACAGTACCCAAATTTTCGGCCGCTAACGCGTCCTGGACATTGGACAAGGTAGTTTCCTTATTAAGGCTCGAATTATTGCTTAATAAACAGATCATTAAACTATCTAACGGCGAAACCAAACGTTTGATGCTTGCCGCCGCGTTATTGAAGAACCCAGTGTTATTAATGCTCGATAGCCCTTTAACCGGCCTTGATGTGAAAACACGCGAAGAATTTAACGGCATTATTGAGCAGATCACAGCTTCGGGTATTAACGTTATCATGGCTACCTCAATTCACGAGATTCCGGCGGCCATCACCCATGTTGCCGTACTGAGTAAAGGAGCTGTTATTCATGAAAGCCCGAAACAGGATTTTAAGCCCGAATTATTTCAGATAGATCTTACAGATAGCATTGACACTTCCGAGCTAAGCGCCTTACTCAATATTGATAAAAACCCGGCTGCGTACAACCTTATTGTAAAAATGGAGAATGTACATATTAAGTATGGGGACAAAGTGATACTGGATAAAGTTAACTGGCAGATCAACCCCGGCGAGCATTGGGCTTTACTTGGCCCAAACGGAGCAGGCAAATCTACCCTGCTTAGCCTCATCAATGGAGATAACCCGCAGGCTTATGCCAACAATATTATTTTATTTGATAAAAAACGTGGCACAGGCGAAAGTATCTGGGATATTAAAAAGAAAATAGGTTTTGTTTCGCCCGAACTGCATCAGTATTTTCCTACCGACAACAGTTGTTTACAGGTGATTGAATCGGGCTATTATGATACCCTTGGCCTGTTCAGGCCAAGCAATAAAGAACGCGCTGAAATAGCCTTACGGTGGATGAAGGCTTTGGAGATTGAAAAATATGCCCGCGTGCTGCTCAAAAACATCCCTGCAAGCGCGCAGCGTTTGTGCCTGCTGGCCCGCGCCCTCATTAAAAACCCGGCGCTGTTAATTTTTGATGAACCATGCCAGGGAATGGATGACCACCAGCAGATCCACTTTAAAAACCTTGTTGACAGCATTTGCAGCCTTGGTAATGTTACGCTTATTTATGTAACCCACTATCAACATGAGATACCTAACAGCGTTGATAAGGTTTTAAGGCTGGATAAAGGGAAGGTGGTGAGTTAGAGGTTAGAGGTTAGAGGTTAGAGGTTAGAGGTTAGAGGTTAGAGGTTAGAGGTTAGAGGTTAGAGGTTAGAGGGCAATGTTTCTTGAATTACTTTGTTTTAAGTTTTCATTTTTATCCATGCCTAACACGGTAAAAAATGATCACATTTATTTGTCAATTATTTAACAGCGGACAAAATCAAATTATCAACTTGCGTATATTTGCCTGATATGAATACAGCCGATCTGTTGCAACGCGCGTTGCGGTTTGATTTTTTAACGCTTGAAGAAGGCGTTTACCTGTATAACAACGCCTCAACTGCCGAGTTGATGTATACTGCCAACGAACTTCGTAAAATACAGGTTCCGCATGGCAAGGTTACCTGGCAAATTGACCGTAATGTTAATACCACCAACGTTTGTATAGCCAATTGTAAGTTCTGTAACTTTTTCCGCCGCCCCGGCCACGAAGAAAGCTATATAACCGACATTGAAACTTATAAAAAGAAAATCGAGGAAACTTTCCGTTACGGCGGCGACCAGCTGCTGTTACAAGGTGGCCACCACCCCGACCTCGGATTAAAGTTTTATACCGATCTGTTCCGCGAGCTAAAACAGCTTTACCCTAAGTTGAAATTACATTCGTTAGGTCCGCCTGAAATTGCGCACGTTGCCAAATTAGAGGGTATGCCGCATATCGAGGTACTCAGGGCCATGAAGGAAGCCGGTTTGGATTCGTTACCTGGTGCCGGTGCCGAGATCTTGAATGATCGCGTGCGCCGTCTGATATCAAAAGGTAAATGTGGCGGTAAAGAATGGCTTGATGTAATGCGCGCCGCTCATCAGCTTAACCTGCCAACATCAGCTACTATGATGTTTGGTCATATCGAAACTATCGAAGAGCGCTTTGAACATTTGGTTTGGATCCGCGAGGTACAAGCCGAAAAGCCGGAAGGCCATTATGGCTTTATCGCATTTATACCGTGGCCTTTCCAGGACGACGGAACCCTCTTGCGTAAAGTACGCGGTATTACTAATAATGTTACCGGCGATGAATATATCCGCATGATAGCCCTGAGCCGTATCATGTTGCCTAACGTTAAAAACATTCAGGCATCATGGTTAACTGTAGGCAAGCAAGTAGCCCAATTATGTTTACATGCAGGCGCTAATGATTTTGGCTCGATCATGATTGAGGAAAACGTAGTATCTGCTGCCGGTGCTCCGCATAGATTTACTGCCCGAGGCATCCAGGAATCCATAAAAGAAGCCGGCTTTGAGCCTCAGCTGCGTACCCAACGATACGAATGGCGCGATATCCCCGTTGAAATTGAAGAACAGGTTATAAACTATTAAGTTACCAGTGTGCGGTTGGCAGTTTGCAGTTGAAACAAAACTAACTGCCAATTGCAAACTATCAACTGCCAACTGAACAAGATGGAACAATACATAGAAGCATTAATTTTTGCGTCAGAGCAGGCTATCCGATTGGAAGAGATCATGTATTGCCTCCAGGCTGCTTTTGAGCGCGATTTTACTAATGAGGAAGTAACCGACGCCATAGGCAGGATCCACGAAAAATATCAGCATCATAGCTTAGCTATCGAACTGGTTAAAATCGGGAACGGCTATCAATTTTTGACCAAAAAAGAATATCACGCCGTTATAAACCTGCTGCAATTACAACGTTCAAAGAAAAAGTTAAGCCAGGCTGCTTTAGAAACCCTTGCCATCATCGCATACAAGCAACCGGTAACCAAACCGGATATTGAACAGATCAGGGGTGTAAATTGCGACTATTCGATCCAAAAGCTACTGGAAAAAGAGCTAATAGCTATAGTCGGCAAATCGGAAGGGCTCGGAAAACCCATCCTTTATGGCACCAGCAACTTGTTCATGGATTATTTTGGCATAAACAGCATTGAGGAATTACCTCAACTTAAGGACTTTACAAACAATACTGCCACTATTGGCGAGCAATCAGAATAATTTTAATTTCTGTTTTAAAAAAAATCAATTTTAGTTATTTTTACTATTGAATCGATAGAGATAAAGGACTTGAAAAACGCTTTTCTTAATCTGATTTAAATTATTATTATTGACCGAAGTTTAATTTATAAAATCCATTACAATGGGAGCGCCAAAGAAACCGAACACTAAAAAGATCCAAGACTCTGATAACGACGCGGAGGATGATGATCTGGAGCCAACAAAAGCAACGAAGAAGTACGATGACGATGATGATGACTTTGACGGCCCTTTAGACGATGATCTGGGCAGAGGTGGTTATGAGTCATTTGATGACGAAGACGAAGACGATTATTAAGATTTAAAAATATAGTATTTTGTAAAGCATTCAGACTATGCCTCTGGATGCTTTTTTTATTATCTACCGGTAACAGCACGAATGAAAGTAACTGAAGTACAGGACAAAGCATCAAAAAAAGCATTTCTGGATGTAGCCCGCATCATTTATAAAAACGATCCAAACTGGGTTTGCCCGCTTGATAACGACATCGAGGCCGTATTCAATCCGGCAAAGAATAATTTTCACCAGCATGGAAAATGTACCCGCTGGATCCTGACCGATGATAACGGTAAATTGATTGGCCGCGTAGCTGCATTCATTAATGAAAAAAAGGCATACAACTACGAGCAGCCAACCGGCGGAATGGGCTTTTTTGAATGTATTGATAATAAAGAAGCTGCCTTCCTGTTATTTGATACCGCCAAAAACTGGCTCAAAGAAAAAGGTATGAAAGCAATGGACGGCCCCATCAATTTCGGTGAAAACGATAATTTCTGGGGTTTACTGGTTGAGGGCTTTACGCCTCCCTCTTATGGTATGAACTATAATCATCCGTATTACCAGGCTTTTTTTGATGAATACGGCTTTAAAACCCAGTACGCCCAGATCACTAACCATGTTGACGCGCATAAACCGTTTCCTGAGCGGTTCACTAAAATAGCCAACTGGGTAGCCAAAAAGCCAGGCTACGATTTCAGGCATTTCGAAATAAAAAAGATAGAAAAGTTTGCAGCGGATTTTATCGAGGTTTATAACGATGGCTGGAAGGATTTTGAAAACTTTGTCCCTATCAACTATAACACTATTATGGAAAGCTTTGAAAAAATGAAGCCCCTGATGGATGAAAAGCTGATCTGGTTTGCTTACGTTGATGACGAGCCGGCTTCGTTCATGATCATATTACCCGATGCCAATCAGATGTTAAAGCCGCTAAACGGTAAACTTAACCTGATTGGTAAACTTAAGTTTTTATACTACAGATGGAAAGGCGTATCCCGTATGCGTGCCATTGTAATGGGTACAAAGCAAAAGTATCAAAAGCACGGTCTTGAATCGGCCATGTTTATCAAACTGAAGGAATATGTGTTGCCGTTAAAGCGTTATGATGAGCTTGAATTATCCTGGGTAGGTGATTTTAACGACAAAATGATTGCTATCCATGAAGCGGTGGGCGCTACATTTGGCAAGCGGCATTTAACAATGCGTTACATTTTTGAATAGCCCGGCACAAACCGGGCTTTTCAAAATTATGCGGTTACTTTTGAATGTCGAAGTTCTTCAAATAGTTCAATTACTTTTTTCTGCAAATCAATTACTTCAGTTTCGCGATCCATTAAGCGTTTGTTAACAGTTTCCAGTTCGTTAACAAATTTTTGATCCTGCTCGGTGTCATTAAATGTAAGCAACTGAACCACAGACATTTCAAACAGATTTGCTATCTGCTCAAGCCTTGATAAGTTTATATCTGTTATCCCTGTTTCAATTTTTGAGAAAGCGGGAATTGAAATATCCAATCTCTTTGCAACATCCTCCTGGCTCCACCCCTTTTGATGACGTAATAATCTGATTTTTTTTCCGAGAGTTTTCATTTGATTAAATTAATAGTGTAGGTTTCGCAAAAGTTAATTACTTTACAATAATATTTATTATCACGCTAATTATCAACTAATTTGCGTAAAATTTTATTTAAAAGTGTAGTTAATTATTGCGGTTGGCAAATCCTTTAAATTAAAGCAAAATATTCGTCCAAAAACATACCTACAAAGCGGTATTTTGAGGATAATTTAGGCCTGGAATTTTCATCCCATTGTAATTTAGTGCACAAAAAAGCGTAAAAAATTCTTCTTTTTAAAATTTAAATTTCATTTTTGTACTGTAATATTTTTTATTACAGATAAATGAACGGACAATTTCAAATAGCGACCCACGTATTAACCCTGCTTTGCAAGCAGCCGGGCGAGCTGCTGTCTTCCGACTATGTAGCCGGAAGCATGAATGTGAATCCTGTTTTGGTACGTAAAGAGATGCGCAAACTGCGCGCCTGCGGCCTTATCGAAAGTAAGGAAGGTAAAACCGGCGGTTATAGCCTCGCTCTCCCGCCGCAAAAAATCACCCTTGCCGATGTTTATAAAGCTGTAAAGTTGCCACCCGCCTTGGGGCAAGCTAAAAACAAACCCAACCCCGATTGTCCTGTTGGCAAACAAATTGGTGCCCATCTCGATAACTTAGCCGATGATGTTGAAGCAGCCATTGTCAAAAAATTAAGCACCATAACCATTTTTGATTTTGTAAATCAATTCGATTAAAAAAATTTAAAACAAACTGTAACAAATTTAATTACAATATAAAAACAAAAAAACAATGAAAATCGCACTAATTGGAGCCACAGGCTTTGTAGGCAAAGCCGTTTTAAATGAAGCATTACAACGCGGATATGAAGTAACCGCCATAGCACGTAACCCGAAAGCTGATATTCAAAACCCGAAATTAACGCTCAAAACTGCCGATGTATATAATATTGCTGAACTAACCGAAGCTTTAAAAGGACATGATGCCGTGGTAAACTCATTTAATGCCGGTTGGACAAACCCCGATCTGTATAATGATTTCATCAAAGGTTCTGAAGCTATACAACAAGCTACTAAACAGGCCGGTGTAAAACGTTTATTAGTTGTAGGCGGCGCAGGCAGTCTTTACATTGCTCCTGGCGTACAATTGGTTGATAGCCCTCAATTCCCTTCCGAGTGGAAAGCCGGTGCTACCGCTGCCCGCGACTATCTGAACATCATTAAAAAAGAAAATGATTTAGACTGGACTTTTCTGAGCCCTGCCATTCACCTGCATCCAGGCACCCGCACAGGCGTATATCGTACAGGTACAGACGAGCCGGTATTTAACGACAAGCACGAACACGAAATTTCTGTTGAAGATTTAGCAGTTGCTATACTGGACGAGCTGGAAAACAACCAGTTTGTAAAAAGAAGATTTACTGTGGGGTATTAATCTGATTTGATAAAAACACGTCATTGCGAGGTACGAAGCAATCGCGAACTATACAGAGTGGCTCTGCTTATCGGGGATTGCTTCGTACCTCGCAATGACGTTATATTAAGATAAGACCTTTTACTTTATAAACTTAGCAGCAACCCAGTCTTTATCCTTTTTGTGGGTAATATATTTCAGGCCGTACTTCCGGGCTTCGTCGGTAATGATATCCAAATCCGGCGATTCGTAAAAACCGCTGAAATAGATCTCACCATCAATCTTTAATACTTCGGCATAACGCTGCATCTGATCGAGCAGGATATTGCGGTTAATGTTTGCCAGGATGGTATCGTACTGTTCGTCAGGAATAACCTCTTTTGAACCACAAAGCGGCTTAATATCAGGTACATTATTAAGGGCCGAATTTTCGATAGTACTTTCGTAGCAAACAGGGTCATAATCGATAGCGGTGATATCATCAGCACCTAATTTGGCGGCCATAATAGCAAGGATACCCGTACCACATCCCATATCAAGCACTTTTTTACCTGCAAATTCATTTTCCAGCATCAGGCTCAGCATCATAGCCGTAGTTTGATGGTGCCCGGTACCAAAAGCCATTTTCGGGTCGATAACTATTTCATATGCAAACTGAGGTTTAGGCTCATGAAAGGTTGCCCTCACATAGATCTTATCCCCTATCTCAATCGGCTCAAAATTACTTTCCCATACCTCATTCCAGTTTTTTTGCGGAATAAGCGTTATCTCGTAGCTAAAGGTGAACAGGTCTTTGTAAGGCAATAACTGCTCATCAAGCGCCTGCTGATCAAAAACATCTTCGGGGATATAAGCCTTAAAACCAAGTTCAAGCTCTTCAAAAGTATCGAAACCTATCTCGCCCAAAGCGTTAATCAGCAAATCCTGCTGGTAATCTTCGGTGGTGATGGTTGTAAAAAATAGTTCGTAGTAATTCATTTTGATTTTTTTGTCATTAAACCTCAACAGAAACCCGGTCGATCGGCAGAGAATTTAAGTGGCAGGTTCAGCTTCGGGTTCGACCAGTTCGCTATCAGTGCTTGTCCTCTTTCTGTCGAGCAAATACAGTACAACAAAGTTAACCATCCAGTATACAGCTTGTATTTCTGTCATATACCACCAAAAACTTAGCAAGGGTCTGTATCCATCTTCGGGTAGCCATATAACGTAGCTCAAGCCCCCGGCAAATAATATACAAACCAAGGCAATGCAAGCTCCGGCTATAAAACGGCCCGAAGCACCTTTATGTTTAACCCAGTTCCAAAGTGGTATAATGATCAGGTATTGGGTGAGAATGCCATCGACAAGCAGCAAGCCCCAAAAAAGGCTGAAATAAGCCATGAGACTGTACAGGTTCCCGTTACCAATTTCGCCAATACGCATGGAGTGATGAGGCATATTGAAATACACAACTGCCCAAAACACGCCAAAATCGACCAAAACCGGTAGAAGAACTTTTAAAAGCTTCATGCTTTTTAGATTTGAGACGTGAGATTTGAGATATGAGATTTTTATTTTTCAATAAACATCACATACGCTCATTATGTTTGAAATTAAGCTCAAGTTGTCTCAATACTCAAATCTCACATCTCATATCCAAATAATATTAATTAAACGTTTTAACGATATCTGTAAAATCGCGTGATTTCAAAGAAGCACCACCGATAAGGCCACCATCAATATCAGGCTGAGCAAATAGCTCAGCAGCATTGGTTGGGTTACAGCTTCCGCCATATAAAATGGTAGTAGCATCAGCAACTTCCTGGCCGTATTTAGCGGCAATTTCCTTACGGATAAACTCGTGAATTTCCTGTGCCTGTGCAGATGTAGCGGTTACCCCTGTACCAATAGCCCAAACCGGTTCGTAAGCAATAACCAATTTTGCAAACTGATCAGCATCAAGGTGGAAGATACCTTCAACCAGTTGAGTTTTGATCACGTCAAAATGCGTATTGGCTTCACGCTCCTGCAAAGTTTCACCAATACAGAAGATAGGGCGAAGATCATTTTTTAAAGCAGTATCTGTTTTTTTGGCAAGCAATGCATTGGTTTCGCCGAAATACTGACGACGCTCTGAGTGACCCAGGATCACGTAAGCAGCACCTGTAGATTTGATCATCTTAGCAGAGATTTCACCTGTGTAAGCACCTTTTTCTTCCTGGTGGGCATTTTGCGCGCCAACAGCAACTTTATTATATCCTTTAGCCAATTGTACCAGGCTATGGATGTGAATAAACGGGCTGCAGATCACTGCTTCCTGCGTGCCGGTAGCCTCATCTTTAACCATGTTGATGATCTCTGAAAATAAAGCTAAACCTTCATTGTAATCAAGGTTCATTTTCCAGTTTCCGGCAACGATTTTCTTTCTCATGATTTTATTTTTAGTTGTTTCTATTAGTGTGGAAGGTTATTTAGCTGATTAAGTGAGTGGTTATTTGGGTTATTATAAGCGGAAAGCTACTCTCCTAATCAACCCAATCAACTACTCACCAAACTTTCTGTACTCTTCTGTTAGTTCAAATATGGCTGTTAATATATTCTGTTCGGTTTCGTCAAAATCGCGGTGTTCGCGGCGATCAAACACTTTCTGTACGGTTTCAAACATTTTATTGATTAAATAAACTTCAAAACCCTGCGCGCCGCCCCATGAAAAATCAGGAACGAAATGACTTGGGAAGCCTGCTCCAAAAACATTAGCCCCCACGCCTACTACCGTCCCGGTATTAAACATGGTATTGATTCCGGATTTAGCATGATCGCCCATGATCAGGCCACAAAACTGCAGACCGGTTTTGCGCAAGCGCTGGGTGCTATAATCCCAAAGCTTTACTTCGGCATAGTTGTTTTTCAGGTTGGAGTTATTGGTATCTGCACCAATATTACACCACTCGCCTAAAACCGAGTTACCCAGGTAACCTTCGTGCCCTTTTGACGAATATCCCCAGATCACCGAGTTATTTATCTCTCCCCCAACCCTACAATATGGGCCAATAGTTGTAGCACCATAAATTTTAGCGCCCATTTTCACCTGTGAGTGTTCGCAAATGGCAAAGGGTCCGCGAATATGTGTACCCTCCCAAACCTCGGTATTAGCCGACAGGTAGATAGGCCCGTTAGTGGTGTTAAAAGTTGAGCATTCGGCAACAGCCCCTTCTTCGGCAAAAAAATCACTACCTATAACAACATTTGTAGCGCTAATAGGTGCACTTGCGCGGCCTTTGGTAAGCAATTGAAAATCTTTACGAAGTTCGATGTCATTTTTCCTGAAAATATCTTCAGGGTATTTTATCGATACAAAAAGATTAGGATAATTGACAACATCGTTAAACTCCGCATCAGGGTTGAAGCCTTCTGCTTCTGCAGCATTAAGATTAACGGCTAATAACAGATCATTATACTTAAGCGCCTGCCCACTTTTCAGTTTACTGATTGCTTCAATCAGGTTTTCATCCGGACATATGGCACCGTTGATAAAAACGTTATCAGCTTCAATATTTACCGGAAACTTTACCTTAAGGTAGTCAAGCGTTTTAAAAGAATATGCGCTTTTTAAATGCTTAGCCCATTTTTCTGCAATGGTAAGTATACCGATGCGAAGATCGGCTACAGGCCTGGTATAGGTAAGGGGCAGCAGCGACTGATGTGCGTTATCGTCAAAAAGGATAATTGCCATGGCGCAAAAATAAAAAAAGTCCCGACTGCAAAGCCGGGACTTATAAATATTGTTTGAACAAAAATTACTTTTTGTTGTAACGTGAGCGGAATTTATCGATACGACCTGCAGTATCAACCAGTTTCATTTTACCGGTGTAGAACGGGTGCGAAGTATGAGAAATCTCTAATTTAACCAATGGGTATTCGTTACCATCTTCCCATTTAACGGTTTCGCGGGTATCGATGCAAGATTTAGTGATAAAAGAGTAGTCGTTAGACATATCTTTAAATACAACTAATCTGTAGTTTGATGGATGCAGATCTTTTTTCATTATATTATATAAACTTACCTTCTGTACTTTACTTAAAAGAGGTGCAAATGTAATAATAAAAGTGAAAACTGGAAAAGCAAATTAAAAATAGTTCATAGCGTATAGTTCATGGTTCATAGTAGAATCAAAAACCGAACTGAAAAAACTGGCTATGAACAATTTATAAAACTCGCCTATCAGAAACTTATTATATATTTCCGGACTAAAATCCGTAGAATTTAAGAATTTATAGAAAATATTACTCTTATTTCTTTCGATTCCTAATTCCATAAACTAAATAAACACATTACCTATATCTTCTCTATAACGCGCAATGAACTCATCAAAAGAATTTGCTACAACTTCATAAGCGCAGCCACAAATTGCATACACTTCATTTTTGTTACTATCATGTGCATACAACCTGATTGCAAATACCATAACATATATCGAATACTCTGCAAATACAAAGCAGTTTTCATGTAACGGTAAAGTATTAACTATATTTCTGTAATCCGGGATTCCACCATAATCACCCACCACTTCCTTTACACTTTTAAATTCAGGAAATTTAAAAAACGCAAACATATCCTTATTGTAGGCATCAATCTCTTCATCAGTGAGTTTTAAATAAGATCGTAAATCACCAGGAATCAACAATTGATTCCTGGATTGAAACAAATCAAGTTCTTCATCCAAAGTCATTTCGCCGGGTATATTTTTTTATTAGGATATACATGTTTTTTAAACGGGCCCCACTGACTTACTTAACACTGTTAAGCACCATATCTGTGTGTACCACTTTGCCCATGTCCAAATATTGTAAATTATTGGTCAGCTTTGATTATTTGCGAAGGTTTTTAGCTGAATTTAGATAAAAACTTGCGTATCTTTGTTTTGTTAATATATTTCAAAAGGACTATGAATATCCCAATTTATTTAGATAACAACGCAACTACACCAATGGACCCACGGGTACTGGAGGCTATGTTACCATATTTTAACGAAAAATTTGGTAATGCGGCAAGCCGTAACCATGCGTTTGGCTGGGTTGCTGAGGAGGCAGTTGATTACGCACGCGAACAGGTAGCCAAATTAATCGGCGCATCTGAAAAAGAGATCATCTTTACCTCTGGTGCTACAGAATCAGATAACCTTGCTATTAAAGGGGTGTTTGAAATGTACAAAGACAAAGGTAACCATATCATAACTGCAGTTACCGAGCACAAAGCTGTGCTTGACGCCTGTAAACACGTTGAAAAACTGGGTGGTAAGGTAACTTACCTTGCTGTTAAAGAAGATGGCCTTGTTGACTTAGCCGAGCTTGAAGCAGCAATGACTCCGGAAACCATCCTGGTATCTATCATGTATGGTAACAATGAGATTGGTGTGATACAGCCGGTTAAAGAAATTGCTACTATTGCCCACAAACACGGTGCTTTGTTCATGACAGATGCAACACAAGCAGTTGGTAAGATCCCTGTTGATGTAAATGCTGACGGTATCGACTTATTAGCGTTATCAGCTCACAAAATATATGGCCCTAAAGGTGTTGGCGCATTATACGTACGCCGTAAAGGACCAAGGGTTAAAGTTACGGCTCAGATGGACGGTGGCGGTCACGAACGCGGTATGCGTTCAGGTACCCTTAACGTACCGGGCATTGTTGGTTTAGGTAAAGCCTGCGAACTTTGCGGCTTGGAAATGGAAAGCGAAGCAAAACGCCTTTCGGCTTTACGTGATAAATTGCAATCTGCTTTAACTGTATTGGAAGAAAGTTATGTGAACGGTAATGTTGAACACCGCTTACCACATGTAGCTAACATTTCTTTCAAATATGTTGAAGGCGAAGGTTTGATGATGGCCATGAAAGATCTGGCTGTATCATCAGGTTCGGCTTGTACATCTGCTTCATTGGAGCCATCATACGTATTGAAAAGCTTAGGCCTTTCTGATGATCTGGCACACTCTTCTATCCGTTTCGGCTTAGGTCGTTTCACTACCGAAGAAGAAGTTGATTACGCTGTAGAAGTAACCAAAAACGCGGTTAACCACCTGCGCGAACTTTCACCACTTTGGGAAATGTTTAAAGAAGGTATCGACCTTAACTCAATTGAGTGGGCAGAACATTAATTTGATTTCGGATTTGGGATGTCCCGTTTCGGATTTCCCATTTACGATTTGACATATAAGGGTTTCAAAGACCCAAAACTTATAACTTACGACTTAGAACTTTAAAAAAATGGCATATTCAGATAAAGTAATCGATCACTACACTAACCCCCGCAATGTGGGCACTTTGGATAAAAGCAGCCACAAAGTAGGTACTGGTTTAGTTGGTGCACCTGAGTGCGGCGACGTAATGCGTTTGCAAATTCAGGTTGATGATAACAATGTTATCACCGATGCAAAATTCAAAACTTTCGGTTGCGGTTCTGCAATCGCTTCGTCATCATTGGCTACAGAGTGGCTTAAAGGCAAAAGCATCGACGATGCTATGAAAATAGACAATATGGATATCGTTGAAGAGCTTGCCCTTCCACCGGTAAAAATTCACTGCTCTGTATTAGCTGAAGACGCTATCAAAGCAGCAATCAATGACTTCCGCGTAAAAAACGGCTTAGCGCCAATTGAAAGCGAAAAAGTACATCACTAAAAAAGACTTTAAGATGCAGGAATCAAGAAAACAAGATTTTTTCCTGTATCTTAAATTTTAATTAATGTGATACGCAAGAGAAGGCTGAAAAGTCCTGGCTCTTGATTCTAACAATTTTGATTCTTTTTAAAAATGGTAACTGTAACTGATAAAGCAAAAAGCAAAATAGAACACCTGATGCAGGATGCTGGGCTTGATGCCTCTTATTTCCTGCGTGTGTCTGTTCAGGGCGGAGGGTGCTCGGGCTTATCGTACAATCTTGATTTTGATAACGAAGAGAAAAAAGGCGATCAGTTTTTTGAAGACCAGGGCGTACGTATGGCGCTCGACATGAAATCATTCCTGTACCTTGCCGGTACTGAGCTTGATTTTTCAGACGGCCTTAACGGCAAGGGCTTCAACTTCCACAACCCTAACGCCAGCCGTACATGCGGTTGCGGCGAAAGTTTTTCGGTATAAATTCAACCTTAAAATAATTGAAAAGAGGCGCCTAAAGCGCCTCTTTTTTGTTTGTCGGTTTACTGCCGCGAGTCTCCATCTTAACTGCCGCGGGCTTCCAGCCCGTGGTTAATTATAATTTCAGCTTTCAGCTGAAATTATAATCAAAACATATCCTCAGGTTTTACACCATCAGGTATAGCCTGCTCCGCACTCCAATGTTCAGCAATTTTATTGTTTGCTACCCTGAAGATCTCATAAAACATAAAGGCTTTGTACTGCTTGTTCAATTGAGACTGTACAACAACAAAATCACCCTCAGCAATAATCCGATGAACTTTGACTGACATTTCAGAATTGGCAAGGTAGCCAGCTAATCCTTTTCCAGACGTGATCACCGATGCATCATGCTCAAGATATGCTTTATCAATAAACGGATCAGCAGGTTGCTTATCTACTACTGCTTTGTAAAATTGCTCAACAATAAGTTTACTGCTTTCTGCAGAGGCATGATGATCAATACCTGTTGTGCCATTGGTAGCGGTAACAGTCTTCCCGCTTTCATCAGGTAATGGCTGTATTGCATCCCAATGCTCGATAAGCATACCATCCTTTAATTTAAACAGATCAATCACAGCCATGCGTTTTCCCATAAATTGAACATCAAGATGGGTAACTACGAAGTCACCATCCTGTATTGCCCTCACAATGGGTGATTTTGCGCCCTCGGGTGGCGGAGGCAGTGTTTTCAGATAGTTTATCATTTCTGTTATGCCTTCCCTGCCCTGTTTAACTGTAGGATTATGTTGTTTATAATTTTCAATAATAAATTCGGGGATCAGCTCTGCTTTACGCTGCCCTACTATTTGTTTATAAAACGATAGCACTTTTTGTTTATTAGTTGTTATGGTATCCATATAAGTATGCGATTTTGCGGATTGAGCTTTGCACATTAAAATGCAGCATATGCCCAATGCCAATATTGGAGTAATTCTCATTACCGGTTAAATAAAAATAGATCGGAAATTTTAAGACAATACTAAACACTGCCGCGAAAGCAGCATATCACCAAACCTGTATCAACAGGCCGGGCCTTTAGGCGACCCTTGTTTTATATGTGGAGATAGTAATTATGAAGTGAAGATAAGGAAAGTTGGCAATAAAAGGTCTTTCAAATAAAAATAGCAACAATAAAAATCATGTTACTGCTGTAAGAAACGGCGAAGCAATCGCATACTTTACAAAGCGGATCTACCTCCGTGCGATTGCCACGCTTCGCTCGCAATGACATGATTCTTAACCTATTAAAACACCTTAATCACCTGCCCGGTAATAGCACCAAGCACGCTTTTTATATAAGCGTTAGCAACCTTATCCATCGCTACCGGCTCATGCCCCGGGAAATATTCAAAAAAACCAGGCGAATCTTCAACAACGCCCGGACTCACGGCATTAATTCTTACACCATTTTGCAGTTCGATAGCCGCACCAATAACAAAAGAATTTAGTCCCCCGTTTATAGCGCCCAGGTTCACCCCGTTTACAACTGGGTCTTCAGAAAGAATGCCCGAGGTAAGGGTAAACGAGCCTTTGGCATTAATATAATGCTGACCTATCAATACCAGGTTGATCTGCCCAAGCAACTTACTTTCAATACCTTTTTTAAAATCGGCAGGAGTTGTACTTGCAAGCGGACCAAAATGGCCAGAGCCGGTTGTGCTTATCAAGGCGTCAAACGGGCCAACCTTTTCAAAAAATGCTTCAATGGACTCCGGAGAGGTAATATCTAACTGAAAAGCGCCTGTTTTTGAGCCCGCGGTGATGATGATGTGTTTTCCTTCCAGCGCTTCCGTAACTTTTCTGCCTATTGTGCCTGAGGCACCAATTATAATTATTTTCATGGTTGTTGTTTTTTATACAAGTTAATAAGTGTTGGCATAAATCCGCATCAGTAAAAAGTAAAACAAACACCTGTGTCAAATACCTGTGTCAATGCTTGTTTTTATAAAAATAGATTTAGATTTGTTTCCAATATCCAATTATATAAATGACTAACAATACCGAGCTTTCAACTGTTCCGAGTTTCATTCGCAATACCGTTGCCAATATCCATCCCTTAGATCATACTTTTTTGTTGCATAAAGTTAAAGATACCTGGGTTGAGATTAGCTATGGTGAGGTTTTAGAAAAGGTTGACGCTATTTCGGCCTGGTTCCTGCATATCGGCATAAAAAAAGGCGACAGGCTTTCGCTTATCATTGAAAACGGCCCAAACTATGTTTATTATGATCAGGCCTTGCAACAGATAGGCGCAGTTAATACTTCCATATATCCAACCCTTACCGAAAATGAGATCGAGTATATTCTGAACGATTCGGGAGCGCGTACCATCATTTGCGGCAACCCGTTCCTGTTCAGGAAGGTATTAAAAGTAGCAAACAATTGCCCCGAGCTGATCCGCCTGATCCCTGCGTTTGATGATTTTGAAAAATTCAGTGATAAGGTAAGCCTCAATGCCGGTGTTATTAGTTTTGATGAAGTTATAACCGAAGGCCGTAAATTGGTTGAACAATACCGCCCGGCCATCAATGCAGCCCGTGAAGCTATTTTAACAACAGATACTTCATGCCTTATCTACACTTCGGGCACCACAGGCGTACCAAAAGGCGTAGTGCTCACACATCATAACCTTACCCAAAACACGATCAACAGTCTGATCCAGATACCGTTTGTTGAAAAAACAGACAGGTTCTTGTCGTTCCTGCCTTTATCGCACGTATTTGAGCGTACAATTTATCATATCGCAATTTACCAGGGTTCGCAAATAGCCTTCGCCCAAAGTTTGGAATTACTGGCCAAAAATATGGCCGAGGTTAAACCTACCATACTTTGCTGCGTACCACGATTATTGGAGCGCATTCACGACAGGGCCATCAAAAGTGGTACATCTGCCGGTGGCTTAAAAACCAAGATCTTCTTATGGGCATTTGAGATAGGTAAAAAAGTACGCCTTGCACAGGAAGCCGGCAAATCGCCGGGCACTATCCTTAAAGCGAAACATGGTATTGCCGAGAAACTGGTATTCAGCAAGATCAAGGAAAAAACCGGCGGCCGTTTAAAATTCATGGTGTCGGGCGGTGGCGCGTTGCCTAAAAACATTGGCGAATTTTTCGGCGATCTGGGTATCGTGATATTGGAAGGTTTTGGTTTAACGGAAACATCACCGGTAATGGCAGTCACCGAACGCCACAGGGTGATTTACGGTACCGTTGGTCGTATTATTCCGGGTATTGAAGTTGCTATTCAAAATGTAGATACCAAACAGATCTACTCTGTTCAAACACACGATAATTTTAAAGAAGATACCCTTACCGAGGAAGGCGAGATCATTGTACGCGGACATTGCGTAATGAAAGGTTACTGGAACAAACCTGAAGAAACCGCCACCGTAATTGACAGCCATGGTTGGTTCCACACCGGCGATATCGGTCGCTTTTTCCGTGGCAACCTTCAGATCACCGACCGCCTGAAGAACATGCTGGTTAACGCATACGGTAAAAATATCTATCCAACCCCGGTAGAGAACACTTACCTCAAAAGCCCTAAAATTGAGCAGGTATTTTTAGTGGGGGATAAACGCGAATATATCGCAGCCATCATCGTTCCCGCTCGCGAAGCCTTGCAGGAAAACTTTAACCTTCAAAACGAGTTTTTTGAACGTACTGAAGCTTTTGTTGACGAAAAAGAAATTGTGGACTGGATTGGTGCCGACATCCGCAAGTACAGCAACGAGCTTGCTAAGTTTGAAAGGATCAAATCATTCAAGGTAAAACGCAACCCATTCAGTATGGAAGAAGGTGAGATCACCCCTACCATGAAAGCCAAACGCAAAGTCATCGAGAAAAAATACGCAGCCGATATTGATGAGCTTTATGTTGGCGAGGCTGAGGAAGATTAAACAGAACCCTGATTTTTAGGATTAGAGGATTCCTTGATAGATTATACATTCAAGGAATTCTTTAGTCAACGGAATATGCGTTATCCCAATAATACTTGTAGTACTATCAGGAAATCCTAAAATCAAGCGCATCAAGGTTCTGTTATTTTTACTAACTTTGTTAGCATGAAGCGATCGGGCAGTGCTGACTTACCTTTACATTATGGCTATGTACCGCAATGGCTTGCCGAACGAATGGCTAAGCTTGGCCTTGCCGTGGTGGAAACCATTGTGATGGATTATGGTAAGGATGAAGTGCTTCGCCGATTAAGCGACCCTTTTTGGTTTCAGAGTTTAGGTGCCGTTATGGGGATGGACTGGCATTCATCGGGCATAACCACTTCGGTAATGGGTGCTTTGAAAAAATCCATCAATCCGCATAGCCGCGAACTGGGAATTTACATTTGCGGGGGCAAAGGCAAACATTCTACCCAAACACCGGCCGAACTTTTAAAAGTAGGTGAAACAACCGGGCTCGACGGTAATTACTTGGTAAAATGCAGTAAACTAAGCGCCAAAGTTGATAATACCGCCATTTAGGATGGCTTCCAGCTTTATACCCATAATTTTATTTTAAGTGATACGGGCAAATGGGCCGTAGTTCAGCAAGGAATGAGCGATGCCAGCGGTACAGCACGAAGATATCACTGGCATTCGGAACAATTAAGTTCATTTGTTGATGACCCGCATACTTTTATCTACGGCAAAAACAACGGTTATATACTTAATATGACAGACAAGGAAGCCAACGACTCCCGCAACGGAGTTATGCAGATCGCAGCTGAAAATCCTGGTACCATGATCAATGAGATTAGCAAACTGGTAATGCCAAGTCATCACGAAGTACACGCCAAGGATGTTGATCTTAAGCGTTTGGGGGCAGTACTTTGGCTCGCTCACGAAAAGCAACCCAAAGATTTTGAAGACCTGCTATTACTGCAAGGCTTAGGGCCACGCACGCTACAATCACTGGCATTGGTAAGCGAGGTAATCCATGGTACGCCTTCACGGTTTAAAGACCCAGCCAGGTTTTCCTTTGCCCATGGTGGTAAGGATGGCGCTCCCTTCCCCGTGCCTACTAAAGTTTATGATGAAACGTTGAACACCCTGCAAACGGCCATTCAAAAAGCCAAAATGGGTAATAATGATAAAAATGAAGCCATTAAACGCCTATCACAAATAGCCGAAAGAGCCGAAAAGGATTTTACTCCCAATGCAAACTTTGATAAAGTGGTTGAAAAAGAGCGTAACGATTCATGGAAATATGGCGGTCGTACGGTTTTTGGAAAAGCTAAACCACCGGTTGAGCAGCAATTAAAGTTATTTTAAAGTAGTGCTGATAAACTTCGCGGTATCCAAATGAGCTTGTAAGCCGGGCAAGGTTTTGTTGGCAAAATCGGCAAGGGAAGCATTCTTTTTGTCTTTCCCTACGGTTTTATATAAAGCGATCTGATCTATATGATCATTAATAACCATTTGTATATATGCCTTATCAAACGCCCCCGCTTTCTTAACATCCAGATCATTGATCATTTGCTGGTGAATAGGATTTATCGTAACCGAATCGGTAATCAGGTTATCCGTTTTTAGTTTCTTGAAATCATCCGCCAGCATAGTATGGTCATCAATCATCAGTTTAGCAAACTGAATAACCCGTTGATTTTTTGAATTGGCAATGGCCAGGCCCGATGCTTTGACTGATGCAAGGGTTGATTCTTCGCCGCTTTTGAGAAACAGCATGCCGTTATCATCTATCTGTGCTTTATTGTAATTATTAGCTTGCCGGTTACTCTGGCAGGCCTGTAACATCAATAAAAAAAACATGCAAAATATAACGTTGACTGACCGGCTCATGCTAATAGTTTATTGTTCTAATATAACAAAAAAAAGTAGCCGTGGTTTTATTACAATTCATATTGCATTTCCGGGAAAAAACTGAGGCAATTGTTATTTTAAGTATACAGACGGGGTATAAAAAAACACACTTGCACCTATTGCACATCTTATTTATATTTAAAATACAGCCAATGGCAGGTGTTTCTTATCAAAGTATAAGAAAATAATGATTCTAACGAGTCATCATAAATAATTAAAAATCAATTACTTAAAACAAATAAAAACATCAACCTTTGTGAAAAACAGAGAAATTTTGTAATTATTTTCTTACAAACAAACAAAAGGGCATCAATGTTGAGGCACAAATGAACGAAATAAATAAAACCTTCACTATGACCAACGCCGAAAAGATCACATGTTACTGCTTTAATAAAGAATGTGCTGCCTCTATATATAACGATACTACATGTTTATCAATCCAGGTTCCACTTGAAGTTGCGCTATCGCGTACACTCAATTGTATTGAATGTGGTGCCGAGCTTTTATCACCATTGCTTATCGAGATAAAAAAGGACATTCTTAATCTTATTAAAGACGATCAACACCGTTCGGTAGCAATTGTTGATGACGATATTATTTTTCACGAAACAGTTAAGAGTATCCTGAAAGAAAACTGGCTTAACGCGAGTTTTTATATGGATCCCGAACCTGTTTACAAAAACATTTACAGCAACCGTAACAGGCATGCTGAAATACCCAACATAATTTTCCTTGATCTGGATATGCCGGTAATGGATGGCTGGGAGTTTTTAGATTTGTTTAACGACATTTATCGTTCGCTGGCTAAACCAGTTTCGATATATATTATTTCAAACTCCGTTGACCCTTCCGACCAAAAAAGGATCAAAGCCTACCCATTTGTTAAAAGCTTTATTTCTAAACCATTAACAAGGCATTTTTTGGGCAAAATAAACGAAGAACTTTCCAGGAATACAGCTGGCGTTGATTTGAAACCGGCATCTAACTGGTAAAATAATTATAAGATTTATAGAAGGAGCCCCTAAAGGCTCCTTTTTGCGTTTTATGGCATCAGATAAATGCCGGCGCTAAACTTTACCTTTGCAAAATGGACTATTTTAAAAAACTGCTTAACCTATTACAAATTGAGCAGGACGAAGACCGCCAGGCTTACCTCAAATTAACGGAAACATCTTCGGCCACTGAGCGAAGGGCAGCAGGGCTTACCTGGTATCCCATAGCCATTAAAGGCACCGAAATAGGCAGAGGTGATTACCTCACTGTCGAAGTTGAGCGGCCATCGCACCAGGATCTTAGTCACCAGTTCAGGTTTGGCGCCTCGGCAGCCTTGTTTTCAAACCATGATGCCAAAACAGATCGTGTAAACGGAACCGTTTCATACCAGGGCGGTAACCGGCTAAAACTAACCCTTAATACCGACGAATTACCAGACTGGAGCCGTAACGGTAAGCTCGGCATCGATTTACTGTTTGATGACAACAGCTATGATGAAATGCAGAAAGCGCTTAAACTATCTGCAAAACTCATTGATGATAATAAAGAAGGGCACCTTACCCGTGTACTGACCGGTCAAAGTGCACCGTCTTTTGTTCCCGAAACAATTCATTACCCGCTTAATGGCTTAAACCCTTCCCAGCAACAGGCGGTTCAAAAAATAGTTGATGCGCAGGAGTTGGCCGTAGTTCATGGCCCTCCGGGTACAGGTAAAACAACCACACTTGTACAGGCCATTAAAGCCCTTATCAGACATAATAAGCAACAGATTTTGGTGGTAGCCCCGAGCAATACTGCTGTTGATCTCCTGAGCGAAAAGCTAAGTAATGAAGGCTTAAACGTACTCCGTATCGGTAACCCGGCCAGGGTATCTGAAAAACTGATGTCGTTGACTTTAGATAGCCGGATAAGCACTCATGCCGATATGAAGGAGATCAAAAAGCTTAAAAAGCAGGCTTCTGAATACAAAAACATGGCGCATAAATACAAGCGCAATTTTGGTAAGGCAGAACGCGACCAGCGTAAGGCGCTTTTTGACGCGGCACATCAGATCATCAAAGAAGTAGATAAAACCGAACAATTTATTGCCGAAGACCTGATCAGTAAAGCACAGATCATTACAGCAACGCTTGTAGGCGCTAATCACTATACAATCCGCGATTTAAAATTCAACACAATAGTTATCGATGAAGCCGGGCAGGCACTTGAACCTGCCTGCTGGATCCCGATATCAAAGGCAAAAAAAGTGATCCTTGCCGGCGATCATCTGCAGCTTCCTCCTACCATCAAATCGCAGCAGACTGCAAAGCAAGGGCTGAGCACTACCCTGCTTGAGAAATGCGCCGCCTTATATCCCGAAGCGGTTGTGTTACTTGAAGAACAATACCGGATGAACGAGGCCATCATGGGCTTTTCGTCAAAGGAGTTTTATGATGACAGGTTAAAAGCCCATGAGTCAGTAGCAAGCCGGTTGTTATTTCCGGGAGATATTCCGCTTAGTTTTGTGGATACCGCCGGATGTGGTTTTGATGAAAAGCAGGAAGGTACAAGCACCGCAAATCCCGAAGAAGCCGCGTTTCTGTTCAAACATCTTCATAAACTGGTTGGCGACCTCCGGGAGCATTATAC
This sequence comes from Mucilaginibacter kameinonensis, assembly GCF_003675385.1. GTDB lineage: Bacteria > Bacteroidota > Bacteroidia > Sphingobacteriales > Sphingobacteriaceae > Mucilaginibacter > Mucilaginibacter kameinonensis. Next base: position 635,810 of record NZ_RCWZ01000003.1, read on the forward strand.
CCCGGAAAACTTCCCGACCATTGCCGTTATCTCCCCTTATAAAGAACAGATTCGGGTGCTGAACCAATTACTATTGGATTCACCGGATTTGACAGTCTACGCCGATAAAATAGCTGTCAACACTATTGATAGTTTCCAGGGGCAGGAGCGTGATGTGGTTTATATCAGCCTCACCCGTAGCAACATCAACGGCGAGATAGGCTTCCTGAGCGATATTCGCCGCATGAATGTGGCCATGACCCGTGCACGCAAAAAACTGGTGATGATAGGTGATAGTTCAACGCTTGCTTATGCTCCCTTTTATGCAGATATGATCAGTTATGCCGAACAACTAAACGGTTATCAAAGCGCCTGGGATTACGCAGGTTACGATTAAACGTCAATTGTTTGTTACAATGAATTTAAACCGTCTACAGCTTAGGATAATGGTTAATTTTATCTTTTAGCCTTATAACCATCGCTCGTATGAATTTTAAACCGAACTGCCTGGCAAAGCTTATCGCTGTAGTAAGCCTTTGTATTTTTTTATCGGAAGCTAACAAAGTATCGGCCCAGGTTAATACTGATGACCCGCATTTAGGAATCATCCCCGCTCCTGCCTCAATTACCAAAGGCAGCGGCACATTTACTTTTAATCAACTTACCCCAATCAAAGCGGATAATCCAAAAGATAAAGCTGTTTTATGGCTGAAAGATTATCTGCAGCAAAACCGCAACCTCAATTTCAAAATAGCCAAATACAATTCAAAGCTTAAGGCGGCTAAAAGCAAGGGGCTTATCTTGACGGCTAAAGGAGCAGATAAACTGCCTAAAGAGGCCTATAAGCTAACCATCACCCCGCATAACATTGTTATAGTAGGTAAAGACGCAGGCTTATTCTATGGTATACAAACGCTGCTACAACTTTTCCCGGTTGAAAACGCGACCGCCTACAAATTACCTTGTGCCGCAATTGAAGATTCGCCACGCTTTGGGTACCGGGGCATGATGCTGGATGTATCGCGTCATTTCTTTACCATTCCGCAAGTCAAGAAAGTTATAGAGCTTATTGCCTCCTATAAACTCAATACTTTTCACTGGCATTTGGTTGATGGCCAGGGATGGCGTATCGAGATTAAAAAATATCCTAAGCTTACTCAGGTAGGCGCTTTCCGTCAGCAAACCATGTTTGGCAGCAACCGCGACTGGCCCGATTCACTTAGCTATGGCGGTTTTTACACTCAGGAGCAGATTAAAGATGTAGTAAAATTCGCGGCCGACAGGTATATCAACGTCATCCCAGAGATAGAAATGCCGGCGCACTCGGAAGCTGCGCTCCGCGCCTATCCCGAATTTAGATGCGATACCGTAGTTGGTCAGAAAGCCCCACGCGATATCAATAACCTGTACTGCCCTACCGAGCAAACTTTTACCTTTTTGCAGGATGTACTTACCGAAGTAATGGCGCTTTTTCCGAGCAAATACATTCACATAGGCGGCGACGAAGCAGGCAAGGAACCCTGGAAACAATCGGCGTTTTGCCAGGCTTTGATGAAGGAGAAAGGGCTGAAAGACGAAAAAGAGTTGCAAAGCTATTTTATCCAAAGGATAGAGCAATTCATCAACTCAAAAGGGCGCAGTATTATTGGTTGGGATGAAATACTGGAAGGCGGCCTTGCCCCTAACGCTACCGTAATGAGCTGGCAGGGCGAAGAGGGCGGTATTAACGCGGCCCATCAAAAGCATAATGTGATCATGACACCGCAAACTACCGGTAATTACTTTGATCATTATCAAAGCAGTTCGCCGCAGGAACCGGTGTCATTCGGCCGTTACGCCACTTTAGAAGAAACTTATAATTACGATCCTATTTCAAAGCAATTGACGCCTGACGAGCAGAAATATGTTATTGGCACACAAGGCAACCTATGGACAGAGTACGTGCCAACAGTGGCTAAGCTACAATACCAGATTATGCCGAGGGTGTTTGCCCTTTCAGAAGTAGCCTGGACTCAGCCCGCCAATAAGGATTATACTAATTTTTCTGAAGTACGTCTCGCTAAACACTTCGCGAGGTTGGATGCCATGAACTACAATTACCGTGTACCAACCGCGCTTACTACAATTGATACCATGGTGGTGGGCCCTCATTTTGTTTACACGCTAAAATCGGTTGTACCGGGTGCCAGGATCTATTATACCCTTAACGGTCGCGATCCGCTGGATACCGATCTGCAATATGACGGGCCTATCACCTTCTCTATCCCGCAAAACGAAAAACGGGAATTGCGTACAAGGGTAATTACTCCCTCCGGCCGCAGAAGTATTGCTACCCGTACTTTAATGTATAATAAAGCGCCAATGCCTGCTGTAAACTATACGGCAAATAAACAGGGACTTAAATATAAATGGGCGAAAAACACATTTACCTCGCCCGATCAGCTTAACTATGCCTCACCGCAGGATTCAGCAACCATCAATAAATTGGATGCCGAAACACTGAAAAAAGACAACCCTAATTTTGGTGTGGTTTATGACGGTTACGTGAATGTTTTGGCCGATGGTACTTATAACTTTACCCTTGCAAATTATGCCGCCAGCCAGTTATTTATTGATGGCGTACAGTTAACAGAAGCAGAATACGCGCTGCCGCTGGCAAAAGGCTTTCATCAGATAAGGGTAAAGTACATATACAACGCACCTCCGCCGCCAACAGGCAGGTACAGGACACGTGTGGCACCGCTTAAAGTATATGTCACTGCACCCGGAAGTTTTGATAAGAAAGAGCTTGCCGCGGCCGATCTATATTATTAATACATGGAATTAGGTATAAGCACCTTTGGCGAGGTACATCCCGACGGTAAAAGCGGCAATGCTGTAAATGCCCATAAACGGGTTCAGGAATTATTGGAAGAAGTAAAATTGGCCGATGAGGTTGGTCTGGACGTTTTTGCCTTCGGCGAGCATCACCGGCCCGATTTTGTGATCTCTGCGCCTGAAATATTGATCTCCGCAGCAGCGGCTATCACTAAAAACATCCGTTTGTCCAGTTCAGTTACTGTACTAAGTTCGGCCGATCCGGTGCGGACGTTCCAGAACTTCGCCACGGCCGATCTTGTTTCGGGTGGCCGGGTTGAAATGATAGCGGGGCGCGGTTCATTCATCGAGTCGTTCCCCCTTTTTGGCTTCGACCTGAATGATTACGATGCCCTGTTTACCGAAAAACTCGAAATGTTTTTGCAGATCAACAAACAGGAAATTGTTTCATGGCAAGGCAACTTCCGGGCACCGATAAGGAACCAGGGAGTATATCCCCGACCCTTACAACAGGAAATTCCGGTTTGGATTGGTGTTGGCGGCACTCCTGCTTCTGCAAAAAGGGCGGGTGCGCTTAACCTGCCTCTGATCATCGCTATATTGGGCAGCGCGCCAAAACATTTTATTCCGTTTGTAGAGTTATACCGCGAATCAGCAGCTAAAGCCGGGCATGATGTAAGCAAGCTGCAGCTGGCTATCAGCTCACAATTTTATGTAGCCGAAAATTCACAACAAGCAGCTGATGAATTTTACCCAAGCTACGAAGCCCTCATGACCCGTGTTGGCCGCGACCGTGGTTGGTCGCCCATGACAAGGGAACAGTTTGAATACCTCCGTGATTTTGGGCCTTTGGTTGTAGGCGATCCGCAACAGGCTATCGACAAGATCATGCAACAATACGAGCTTTTTGGCAATACCCGTTTTGTAGCACAACTGGTTACCGGCTTTACCAAGCACACAGATATTTTAAAAGCGATTGAAATTTACGGCACCAAGGTAGCCCCTGTTGTACGTAAAGAAACCAACGGAAAAGCTTAAGCTTTTCCGTTGGTTAAAAATGCTTCAATAATAGCCACAGCAGGGTAGCCGCCATCTTTACTTACATCCTCAATTTCGCCTATATAGTCGCCGTGGCCTCCGGGCAGGATACAAAGCTCTGCATCAGGTAGCGTACGATATAATTGCAGCGTATGCTCAGGCCTGATCACATCTTTATCACCTGCTATCACCAATGCAGGCATGGTTATGGAACGGATAATATCGTCGCTCCAATCTTGGAAAGCAACCATACGGTCACGATCACGGTTATGCATGGTTTCCAAAGCAGCATGATCATTGTTAATCTTAAGAAACGCCTCCTGTAACGGCTTCGGCATATTCTCTAAAGAAGCGTTGGGCATAAAGTCCCAGAACCACGAGTCGAAACCATCACGTTTATAAAATGAGGAAGCGATCACAATTTTATGAACCAGTTGCGGATGCCTTATGGCCAGTTGCATAGCCGTATTACCGCCATTGCTGAAACCCATAACATCGGCCTGCTTTATATTCAAATGCTTGAGCAAAGCCGCGATATCATCGGCATCCTGTTCAAATGAGGTTGGTACGCCCCTATCCGGCGTGCGTCCGTGCGCCTGCATATCTACACCTATCACCTGGTGGCTTTTAGCAAAGGCCGATAATACCCGGCCAAAAGTAACATAGATATCCGAACCACCGCCATGGATCAGTACCAAGGGAAAACCTTCACCATGAATTTCGTAATACATGTTAAGGCCATTTACAACGGCATAGTTACCGGCAACATTTGTTTGTGTCATATCCATAGGTTTAATATCTCAAATATACCGCTATCTATGACCACTTGAGGGCGTGAAAGTGACAATATGGGGCTTCAAAAATGACAAAGTAATTCTATTGCCACGTTATATCTGGTGATCAAATCCATCGAACATGGAAAGTGGATGACAAAAAGTTGGACTGTCAGTCTGAGCCTGTCGAAGACTCGCGCGGAGAGGCCAACCCGCTATGCTTCGACGCGCTCAGCATGACGGCCGTTTTAAACATGCCACGTGTAAGTGATTCGACACGAAACCGATCTATCATCTCTCTGCCGCCATTGCCGTTACAGCTTGCAGATACCATGCGGCATGTGGCAGCCATTGTTCCGTCCAGCGCCATTCGTTACCATCATCCTTCATTTTAAAGTCGATGCCACTACCATCGGGATTTTCCTTTTTACCAGTAATGCCATTGGAGATTCCACCTTTACCGGATCCGTGCCCGAAGTTTGAGCTCATGTAAGGCACATTGTTTTTGCCGAATTGGTACATGAAACACACCTGGTAAGGGTTACAACCCAAAATCCAGGCTATCTGATGCGAGGCATATTCGGCCAGTTCTTTTTTAACACCCCAACCGCCTTTTTCTGGATAAACTAACCGTCCTCCTACCAAAGCCGCCGTAGCCAACGAGCCTAAACGGGCATTTTCGCCTTGCCACCACCAGCCGGTTTCGTTTTCATGAGGAATAAAAAAGCCATCTTTTACAGCGCCTCTAAACTTAAATGATTGACGGGCATAGCCAAAAGGATTATCAACATTACCGGTCACTTTTAAATTATAGTCCAACGCTTTTTTTATGGTGGATAAGGCAGCAGCCCTTTCGCTACCGTCTTTTTCTTTATCAAGATAGCGGCATAAAGCTATTACCGGTAACCCTGCATCTGCCGCATGCCAGAAGGGTCTGTCGCCGTCATCAGCAATAAAATAACCTGCCGGGCTCATTCGTTTGTTCAGGTTACCGGCACGTTTACGGGCTTCGTCCCGGTATAGCGCGCTATCTGTCGCAATCCATAATTCGGTAGCTGCCATCAGGGCGCAATAATCGTCAATGATATTTTCTTTGCCGTCATCATCATATTTGGTGTTGTTTACCAGCAGATGAGCAAAAGCACGTTTAGCTGCAGCAAGATACTCGGCCGACTTAAAATCACCGTCTTTTTTCAATTGCGAGATCCGCGCCAGTGATGCTATAGCCATACCTCCACCCTCACGAAACGCGGCCTGGTATTCATCGGTAGTAACGCTGTTGGCTTTTAATCCTACAACCCGCCTCGCTTTGGGATCCTTATTAAAATAACTGAACACGATCATATAAAAATAATCGTCTTTTGATAATGCGCGCATCATATAGTCGGCCCCCCAAAGCGCCTCGTTCACCATGCCATCGTAAATATTGAGCTTATTTAGCAAGCCCGGCGTAGTTTGTACTGAGTTAATCATTGACCAGGTTACCAGGGGAATTTGTTGTGGCGAAACAAAATTAGCATAAGCCAGGTGCGAAAAGTATTTACTTACATCACCAGAGGCATCGCACCACCCACCACGCATGTCAACGGTTTTATCGCTTCCGTATAATTGTACCGCCGCATCAGCTTGCCATTCGGTTGGTGTATTGGCCCGCTGCCTGTTGTAATAACTTAATACCGATGGAATGGTAGCTACTACCAGCGCATTCTCTTTAATCTCGAACCAATCAGATGCCGGCCCGTTATTTTTCCCGATCACAACCCGGTATTTCCCTTCTGCTTTAACGCCCGAAAAATCGGCCTGATAAAAGTATGCGCCTTTTGCCCATTCGTCTACCTGTAAGGGCCTGCTCAATTTTCCGGTAAATACTACTTTACCGGCCGCGTTTTGTAATTGAAAAGTTGTACCCACGGCAAATTGGGCATCATTGCGCACAACGATAGTTTTGGCGCCACGCGCGTCAAAAGCAACCTGGTTCATATAAAAAACCGGGTCGGCTTTGCATAAGTAACAAAGCAGCGTAAAGAAAATTGAAAGAATAATTTGGCGGTTAAACAGGTTCATGTAAATGCAGATTAATTGGCAAAATGGATGCCTGCAATTTACAGCATTTATGCGCCCGGCATCTCGCACACAACAAAAACCAGCCCCTAATTTACCACTACAAAAACAAAGCCCTGCTTATTTGACATATGCAGGGCTTTATAATTAATGCTGTTCGCTATTACTTCTTCTTTTTGTGTGATGACTTATGGCTGCTGCCAGATGATGACGACTTTTTAGAAGATGACGATTTCTTCGATGATGAATGTTTAGATGAAGATGATGAATGCTTGGACGAATGCTTAGACGATGACGAATGTTTTGACGAGTGTCCGTGCCTGTGTCTGCGTGTAGGTCGGTCTTCATCACCGTAGTCTACATTTTCAGGCTTAGGCATCCTTCTGATTTTCGGGCCGAAGTCGATAGCCTCATCATGGAAAAACTTATCAAATGGATTAAAATAGTAGATATTGGCAGCATCGTAAATCTTGATACTTGCCTTTAAACGATTATTAAAAGCCTCTTCATCCTTAAGCTCGGGCGCTGTCCACCCGGCTTCTGCTAAACCGGCAATACGAGGGAACAGCATAAAGTCAAGACGTTTTTCAGAACCGATCATTTCCGTCCAGATATTGGCCTGTACACCTATGATCTGTTTCGATTGCAGGTCCTCATTATTCTGCATTTGCTTTTCAGGAAAACCGTAAACACTACCGACTGTATTATAAACACCTTTCCATCTGCGGCCCGAAATATGATCGGCATCCTGCACAAAATCAAAATACATGGGCAGGCGCGGACAAAGTACTACCTGGTAACCTTTTTGTACCGCTAAATGAAGCTGACCGGGCAAATTCTGTCTCCACCAAAAAATAATGGTTTTATCTGCCGGCAGGTTTGTTCCTGTAGCCTCATCCCAGGCTAAAACTTTATTACCCGCATTTAAGGCAGTATCCGCTACGCGTTTAAAGAAATAGCGCTCCAACTCACCCACATTGGCAAAATTGTTCTTCTGCATAAAACCGGCAATTGACGGGTTAAGCGACCAGGCTTTCACACCCAAGGCCACCTCGTCGCCTCCCAAATGAATCATCTTAGAAGGGAAAAGTGTACTGGTTTCTTTGATGATGTTACCCAAAAACTGGTAAGTACTATCAATTGCAGGATTAAACGTAAAATTAGGATAGCCTTCAACGCTGCCACCACTAAACTGCGGATAGGCTTTATTGGCAGCTGTAGCGTGGCCCGGCATATCAATTTCGGGGATAACGGTAATAAATCTTTCGGCAGCAAAAGCAATGATCTCTTTGATTTGGGCCTGGGTATAATATTGCGGATCGGCAGATGAATCACTGTAGTTCCCTACTCCGCCAATTAATGTTAGTTTGGGATATTTTTTTATCTCCAAACGCCAGCCCTGCGCGTCGGTTAAATGCCAGTGAAACTTATTAAGCTTGTAATAAGCCATCCAATCCAGGATCTGCTTCACCTTTTCCATTCCAAAAAAATGGCGCGATTCATCAAGCATTAATCCTCTCCACTGATAACGTGGGGTATCAGTAATGGTTAATGTTGATAAATTAATGCTCTCTCCGCGGGGTTGATCTTTGATCATTTGCAGCAGGGAGATCACACCGTAAAATACCCCATCGCGGTTTGTTGACGAGATGGTGATTTCATTTGCTACAATTTTCAGGGAATATGCTCCGGCAGTTGGATCGCCATTGGTTAAAAGTAAATGGATTACACTTCCGGCATCTTTATTATCAACGGCAAGCGTAAAACCGTTCGACTGGCTTACCTGCTTTTGAAAATAACGGGCAATAGGCAACAATGAAGCATCATTTACGCCAACTGTGCTATGATTATTAAAAGTGAACTGCCCGGTACCGTTAATTACAGATTTGGGATGAGGAATTATATTGACATTTTGCGCCCGAACGGAACCGCAAAACAAAATAAATACAAGTACGATCTTAAGCTTCATTTAAAAACAACTCAAATAGTTTGGGGCTGCTATGATATGAATTTTCTTTGAAAAACAGGGTAATTTGTTTGTAACAAAGTGTTTAAACCTCACAACCACCGCCGCCTGAGCATTGCCATTGGCAAATTGATAATGGATGACTTTGTACTATAAACATTCCCGCTTCCCAAGAAAATCACCGGTCAAATCTACCCAATCAAGTGTGCATATTGCTTTACAATTTTCGAGGTACAATTGTGAAATTTAGCTATGCAGATGTGTGAAGCAAGAGGAAAATCAATGAAATTAACATAACCCGAAGAGACAAAGCGCCAAAGCAAGGGCGTCATGATATTACAAATCAGTAAATTACATCAATTTACTACCAACGAAATCAACATATTCTATGAACGAGGCTCATAGCAGAGATAAGGGAAGGAATATTTCAGGCCTGCTATCCCGCAATAAATACCTGATCATTACTTCCGTTTTACTTTTTGTTTTAGCGGCCTCTGCTTATTTGCTTTTTTCACCAACGAAACACAATGTAAAAATGGAATTAAGCATTTCTGACGATCAGGAATCGCCGGGAATGGCCATTAACGAGCTCCGTTCTAACGTTGCGATAGGGAAAGTGGTTAATTCGTTAGGGTTACAGGTTAGTTACTATCGAAAAGGGACGTTTACCACAACAGAAATTTATGGCGATTCCTTACCCCTTAAATTTATGCTTGGCAAGGGCAGTGCCTACGACTCTCCTACCGACATCACGATCAATTTAATCAACGGCAACGTATGCCGGATCGATCAAAATAATGTACTCACAGATGTGCCTTTATACCACCCTGTGAAATATGCTTTTTTAGATTATACCATAGTAAAAGGTCCTGCCTTTAAACCCATACAGCCACCGCTGACCGTAAAACTCACTTCCTCTGCCGACTTAATTAAACAATTCAGTGAAAGTTTAAATGCGAAAATCCTGGGGAACAACAGTTTTGAATTGAGCTTAAAAGCAGATAATCCTCAAAAGGGAGAGCATTTTTTAAACAAGCTTATAGCAGTTATAAACGCCCAATATGCTAAAAAAAACTCGCCCCAAAAACCTGCTGTTGTTGACACCTCGTTGCTTACAAAAATAAACGACAGTATATACTACTATAAAGCAATGGCCGATAAATTCCGCGAGCAGCAAGCCATACTGAATAATATCAAAAAGCCAAGACCATTGCCGAAGCCCAAGCCGAAACCTATGGTGGTACAAGTGCAAACCGCATTGACCGAAAAAGAAAAAAGTAGCTTAACTGCCATCAGCGCGATAAAATCATACACATCGAAACCTAATGATCCTTTTGTTTTAATACCTGAAGATTATAGCCTTAACGACGGCCGCATTGAAGCGCTTATAAAAGATTTCAATAAAGCACAGCTTAATAAACAACGTGTACAACAAGATTCGGACAATGCCGACGCAAGTGTTTACGCTTTCAAACTCGAAATCAATTCGATAAAGGAAGCGCTTGTTAACAGTGTAACACAAAAGGAGCAAAAAATAAGGGCTGCTCATCAGACTAAAGAAGTTCGCCAACCTGAAGAGGTTGAACAACCAAAAGATATTGAACCGCCGAAAGATACTGCACAGCCAAAAGATTCAAAATCTATTGCGTCATTCATATCAGTACAACTAAATGATTCGCTGGCTCAAATAAATGCAATAATTAAGCGTAAGCAACAACAGTACAACAGGCTACTGCATGGATCAGGTATACAATCCTCACACCCGAGGCTTACTATAGATGAAATGTCGACCACGCGGGAATCAATGAGCTCTAAGTCTTTATACGTGTATCTTTTTGCTTTATTGTTGGGTTTGTTGTTGCCTGTTGTATTGCTAATTATAAGGGAATATATAATCTCGCCTAAAAAAACGACAGCAGCGTAAATGCGAAGAAAAGTATACCCATTACATACAAAACGGCGGATCATAATTAATGATCCGCCGTTTCCGTTTTCATAGGGGTAGATAAAGCTTATTTCCAGCCGCCGCCTAATGAGCGATAAAGCTCGGCATTGGCGCTTAGTTGGGCCATTTTAATTGAGGCTAAATCCAACTCGCCTTGTAGTACATTACCCTGAGCGGTAATCACCTCAAGATAGGTAGCAAGGCCGTTTTTAAACAACATGCTGGCGTTAGAAGTAGCCTGTTGCAAGGTTTTAACGCGATTTGCAGCAATAGCCTGTTGTTCTTTTAGTTTTTGAAGCCTTATCAAAGCATCAGACACCTCACCCACCGCATTCAATACAGATTGACGGAACTGGATCACTGTTTTCTCGCGATCAACTTTGGCAACCTCATATTGGGTACGCAATTGTTTATGCTGTAACAAAGGCTGAGCAATGCCACCGGCAACAGTACCGAATAGTGAAGCAGGGATATTAAACCAATTGCTTGATTTAAATGAATTTAAACCACCCTGACCGGTAATAGTTAATGAAGGATAAAGCTGTGCTTTAGCTATACCAACCCTTGCGTTAGCAATGTTCAAAGCCAGTTCAGAGCTTCTTACATCGGGCCTACGACTTACCATGGCTGATGGGATACCTGTTGAAAGGGTTTCAGGGAATGTGATATCGTTAAGGGTTACATTACGCTCTATAGCGTTAGGCAACCTGCCTGCCAATATGCTCAAACCATTTTCCTGAACAGTAATATCACGCTCAAACTGAGGAACCAACTGTGCAGCGGCTTCTAATTGAGCTTGTGCCTGTTGTACACCTAAAAGGGTAACCTGGCCAGCGTCATATTGTAATTTGATGATGCGTAAGGTGCTATCATTCAGTTTTACGTTCTTTTTAGCAATATCCAACTGCTCATCCAGCATCAACAGGTTGTAATAGCCTTGTGATACGCTTGATACGATATTGGTTTGAACAGCCCTTTTTGCTTCATTGGTCTGCAGGTATTGAGCTAAAGCTTCGCGGTTTTGACTGCGAATTTTACCCCAGATATCGGCTTCCCATGAAAGCGAAAGGTTAGCGTTATAATCTTCAATATGTTTTGTACCGATGTTATACTGTTTAATACTTAAACCGGTAACGCTGTTATCAGACGGGCGATTAGTGTTTGCAGTAACGTTTAAACCAAGTGTAGGTACATAATTCCATTTAACCTGTTTAAACTGTAAGTCCGCCGCTTCGATATTTTTAACAGCCACCTGCATATCGTAATTTCTTTCAATAGCGCTGTCAATTAATTTTTGAAGAGCGGCATCGGTAAAGAAATTTTTCCATTGCAAATCGGCAATGCTGCTGGTATCACCTGTGGTAACCGCGTTCCTGAAGTTTTCAGGCAGCCCATCTTTTGGCGTAGCAACATCTTTTGAAACTTTACAGCCAGCCAGCACTACCAGTGCAATAGCCAAGCTGCCTATTATATTTTTCATTGTTGAATCTTTTTTAAACTATCACAGATTTTAAAAACCCGTGATAGTTTTTGTTGATGTTTAATTGATTAAGCTGAATATTCGTTTTCAAGCACGGCCACATCTTTACCATGGTCGCCTGCGTTAGTGGCAAGCGGTTTTGGTTTACCACTGATGCGCTCCTGCAAGCCCTGGAATATCACGTACAATACCGGTATGATAAACAAACCTAATAGTACACCCGAAACCATCCCGCCTGCGGCACCGATACTGATAGAGTGGTTACCCTGTGCAGACGGACCGGTAGCGATACTCATCGGGAACAGACCGAATACGAATGCCATTGAAGTCATGATGATTGGACGGATACGGAGCTGAGCAGCTTCAATAGCTGATTGCACCAGCCCATGTCCTGCCCTTCGCCGCTGTACCGCGAACTCTACGATCAGGATGGCGTTCTTCGCTAACAAACCGATGAGCATGATGAGCGCAACCTGTACATAGATGTTGTTTTCGATACCGGTTAAGCCTAACACAATGAACACACCGAATAAACCGGTAGGTATTGAAAGTATTACCGCCAATGGCAGGATATAACTTTCATACTGTGCTGATAGCAGGAAGTATACGAACACCAAACACAACAGGAATATCACAGTTGACTGACCACCTGAAGCAATCTCCTCACGGGTTTGGCCGGTGAACTCATAAGCAAAACCTTGTGGCAATTGCTCTTTAGCTGTTTCTTCTATCGCTTTGATGGCATCACCAGAGCTGTAGCCCGGTTTAGGGATGGCATTGATCTCAATAGAATTGAACAGGTTATAACGTGAAGCTGTTTCTGAACCATAAACACGGGTTAATTTAACCAGGGTGTTAATTGGCACGTTTTGACCCTGTTTGTTTTTAACAAACACACGATCGATAGCTGAAGGATCGGTCCTGTCGGCAATATCAGCCTGAACAACCACACGGTAGTATTTACCAAAGCGGTTAAAGTCTGATGCCTGGGCAGTACCAAAGTAAGCCTGCATAGTTGACAGGATGTCTTTAACGCTTACGCCTAATTGGTCGGCTTTTTCATCATCAACCTCTAATTGTAACTGAGGGTAGTCAGCTTTGTATGAAGTGAAGGCGAAAGCAACAGCTGGTTTCTGCATCAGCTTCATGATAAAGTTATTGGCCACGCCGCTAAATTTATCCAGCCTGCCGTTTGTTTTATCCTGCAGCATTACGTCAAGCGCTTCCACGTTACTGAAACCAGGAACTGTAGGGAAACTGAACACGAAGAAGGTACCACCCGGGATTCCGCCCAATTTGCCCCTTACTATGTTCTGAATCGCATCGATATTTTTAACCTCGCCCCTCTCTTCAGTAGGCTTTAACAACAGGAAGATAACACCTGCTGATGGACTGCTTGATTGGGTTAAGAAGTTGAAACCAGACAAGGCAGTTACGAACCTTGCTGATGGTAAAGTTTTAAGCTGGTCTTCGGCTTGCTTAAATACTTTATTGGTACCACTTAATGAAGTACCTGATGGTGTATTAACAGCTATAGCCACAAAGCCCTGATCCTCGGTAGGAATGAAGCCTGTTTTTGTTTTGTTTATCATATAAACGGTAGCAACAACTACTAAGGCAAGGCCCGCCATGCTTATCCATTTATTACGGATCAAAACTTTCAAGCCCCCAACATACCTGTTGGTCATATAATTGAAACCACCATTAAAGCCTGCGTAGAATTTCTCTACAAAGCTTTTCTTAGGAGCCTCGTGACCATTTTCGCTATGTTTATTCTTTAAGAATAACGCAGCCAAAGCAGGACTCAAGGTTAAAGCGTTAACGGCCGATATGATAATTGATATAGCCATGGTTAACGCAAACTGGCGATAAAAGATACCTGTTGAACCAGTCATGAAGCTCACCGGTAAAAATACCGCTGCCATAACTAAGGTAATAGATATAATAGCACCTGTAATCTCGTGCATGGCCTCAGTAGTTGCAGCTTTAGGGGTAAGACTTGGATCTTGCTCCATTTTGGCATGCACCGCCTCCACCACCACAATCGCGTCATCCACCACAATACCGATGGCGAGTACCAATGCGAACAGTGTTAACAGGTTAACCGAGAAACCGAACAGGTTCATGAAGAAGAACGTACCGATAATAGCAACCGGAACAGCTATAGCCGGGATTAACGTTGATCTGAAATCCTGAAGGAATACGAATACCACAATAAACACGAGGATAAACGCCTCAACCAAGGTATGTTCAACCTGGTTAATAGACTCATCAAGGTCAGTTTTGGTACGATAGAACTGGTTGTATTTGATACCAACCGGGAAATCCTTAGATAATTTCACCATCAGATTATCGATGGCGATCTGGATTTCGTTGGCGTTTGAACCTGATAATTGTATAATACCAACGATAATACCATCATGGCCGTTCAGGTTACTTACGCTATTATATGAATAAGCACCCAGTTCAACACGTGCTACGTCTTTCAAACGCAACACAGAACCATCTGCATTAGCGCGGATAGCTATGTTCTGATATTCCTCTGGTTTGGTAAGTTTACCTTTATATTTAATTACATATTCAAATGCTTCGTTGCTACGCTCACCAAATTTACCTGGTGCTGCTTCAAGGTTTTTGTCTTGTATAGCGGCGGTTACTTCGGCAGGGGTAACATTGTATGCTGCCATTTGGGTAGGATTTAACCAAACGCGCATTGAGTAATCTTTAATACCACCAAAGATACTGGCAGAACCTACACCCGGAATACGTTTAATTTCCGGAACGATATTGATCTGCGCGTAGTTGGCTACAAAGGTTTGATCGTATTTTTTTGGATCCTCTGAGTAGATTGCCATAGCACCAATAAAGCTGTTTTGCTGCTTGGTAGTTGTAATACCATATTGCAAAACCTCGGCTGGTAACTGGCTTGAAGCCTGAGAAACACGGTTTTGAACGTTTACCGCAGCCTGATCGGGGTTGGTACCTTGTTTAAAGTAAACGGTGATGCCTAATGTACCGTCATTACTGGCGGTAGAGGTCATATAGGTCATATTTTCCACACCGTTAATGGCTTCTTCTAACGAAGGCGTAACGGAACGGAGGATAGTTTCGGCGTTGGCACCCGGATATACCGCTGATACCAATACCGACGGAGGGGCTATATTAGGAAACCGCTCTAAGGGCAGTTTTGTTAAACCAAGTACACCCACTATCACCAACAAAATGGAGATAACAGTTGAGAGTACCGGTCTTTCTATAAATTTCTGAAACATGACTTTAAAGTTTAAGTGTATGTATTAGTGTTTAACTACAGCGGCTACTTTATCAGCCTGTTTTTGAGGCTGAATAACCATGCCTTCCTGTAGTTTATCGATGCCCTCTAACACAATCTGGTCGCCGGCTTTGATGCCTTCTTTATCTTTAACCAGGTAGTGATCGCCCGATTTACCAACTATATCAATAGGTTGTTTTTTAACTTTGCTGCTATCACCAACGGTGAACACAAATACTTTGTCCTGCATTTCAACAGTTGCCGATTCAGGCACGATCAAAGCATCTTTGTGGCTCAGGCTTAGACGGATCTTACCTGTATTACCAGAACGTAACAAACCATCAGGGTTAGCAAAGTTTGCCCTTAGTGTAATTGCACCTGTATTTTTATCAAACTGGCCATCTACGATGTCAATTTTACCTTGTTTAGCATATTCTGTATTATCAGCCAACAACAATGATACTGATGGTACATTTTTCAATTTATCTTTCAGATTAGCGCCAGGATATTGTTCTTTAAAGGCAACAAAATCTTTTTCGCCAAGTGAAAAGTAAACGTGTACGTCATGAACATCTGATAGTTGAGTTAGTGGAGCAACATCTGCGGGAGCAACAAGGCTACCTTGCTTTTTAGCAAGCAGACCGATATAGCCGCTCACAGGAGCTTTGATTAAAGTATAACCTACATTGATCTGCGCTGTAGCTACGTTAGCTTTGGCCGATTCGATATTGGCTTTTGCTACATCTAAAGCTGCTTTGGCAGTTTTTAACTGATAATCTGATACTACTTTATTTGCAACAAGCGGTGTTAATTTATCAACTTCAAGCTGTGCGTTAACATGTGCTGCTTCGGCTGCGTGTAAGCTTGCCAATGCATTATTTAAAGCCGCGCGGTATGGTTGTTCGTTAATTTTAAATATTGGCTGACCTGCAGATACAAAAGCACCTTCGTCAACAAATACTTTATCTAAAGTACCGCTTACCTGCGGCCTGATCTCTACGTTAACAGTACCTTCAATTGAAGCTGGATATTCCTGGAAAGTAGTTTCAGAGCCCGAAGTAATAGTTGCTACCGGTAATGCCGGTGGCGGCGGTGCTGTTGGAGCCTGCGGTGCAGATGAACATCCATATAATGTTAAAGCTGCAACTGCCGCTAAAATGAGTGTTTTCATGAGTGATGATTTTAAGAGTGGTGAATGGATAGGGTTAGAATAAGCCGTTGGGCTTGTGATATATGATGATTTGATTGTTTTCATTGTTTTACTATTGCCGATCATTTTTCAATTGAAATGCCAGTTATACAACCAGCTTATTATCAATATTTTATATAATTTTTATTTTAACTTCAAGTGCCTTATATCGTGATATTCACGTTTTTACATTACGATATATCAAGACGGTGCGCGCTAATTGCAGCTGTTACATAAATTAGATGTTACAACACCGTTAAATCGTTTAACACTGTTAAATGGATTACGTGGGTTGTGAGTGAGCTTTTTCATTGTATTAAGAGTTTGTTTTAAAAGTGCTTTAACATTTACTTAACACTGTAAGGAAATTTAACAGTGTTATTTTTCGGTCATGAAAAAACCTGATCTTTCATCGACCTGATAATACCGCTGATGGTATCTTTCAAAACCTGGCGGTTAACTTCGTCAGAGAATCCTCTGCTTAGTAAATTGATGGATACCAACCCGTGTACAACCGACCAAAAGGTGTAATATTTTGTACAAATCATTTCGTCGTTGATATCCTTTATATTCATTAGCTGCATAATTGCTTCGCTAACCATGGTGGTGAAACGCTGGGCTTCTGGCATTGCTCTTACTACCTCGCAGCAGCAATTCATCTGTACGCCAAACATAACCTGGTAAAGCTCCTTATTTTCAAAAGCAAAATTCCAGTATGCAAGCCACATAGCTTCAAGCTGATCTTCGGGCATCGGATAGTGCTCTTTTGCTTTCTCCATGTCCTTAGCCAGTATTACATAACCTTTGCGGGTAAGTTCCATTAATATGGCATCCTTGTTTGCGAAGTACTCATATATAATGGGCGCGGTGTATTCAATTACATCGGCAATCTTACGCATGCTTAAAGCCTGCCAGCCTTCATGCTTAACTATGTGGAGCGCGGCGTCCAGGATGTTCACCCTGGTTTCTTCTTTTAAGCGCTGTATTCGTTCTTTACTTGCCATTTTGATTACACCATTAAATCATTTAACAGTGTTAAGCAAAAGTATAACGGTTTTAAAGATTATTTACCATCCCTTTGTCATAAAGGTTTCATCCAATTGTCATGGATTAAACCTTTTGAGCAAAATCCGGTCGGCAAGCGCTTATTTTTTTACCAGGTAAACCAATTGCCCAATATGATAGCCCTGGTGTATAGTACGATTAATCAGGATATTCAGTCTGTTACGATGTGGCTCTTTTTCAAAATCCTCTGCAGAAATTGCACTATGCGGTTTAAACCAGTCTTCCGGTTGCATTGCATTCATTTTCTCTGTCAGCGCCTCATTAACTTTGGCCCAATATTGTTTAAGCTCAGCTAACGATGGCTTTTCAAGGCCAGAGTTTTCAGGGTTTTTAATAAAAGTAGCATCAAGCTCAGGATACAGCCTTTCGCCCAAACCTAAGTAGGTAAACATTCCGTCGCTCACAGCTGTAAGATGGCCAAGCAGGTAAACACCGGTGTTGCGACCGGGAGCTGTTTCAGTTGCAAGGGCTTCGTCGGTAAGTTTGTCAAGCAAACCGTTAAGGCGGCTATTTTGCAGTTCCCAGTTAGAAACTACCATCTTGATAAATAACTCAGTTGACGGCTGTACGTTGTTTTCGGTAATGTTTGTGCTCATTTTTTGCAGATGTAATATCAAACCGGCTGATTTGATATTACAATTATAAGCCAAAACCGAATTGAAGTGATACCGATCTGCTTATTTGACAAAACTATGATACCGCGGGCTCGTCTTCAATTTTTCGTACCAACCATATCATCATGGCGGCAAAGGCCGCAACAACAAAGAAAGCTATTTGTAAATTGGCTGCCTGGGCTATAAAACCTACTATAGGCGGCACTATAACAAAACCAAGGTAACCGACGGTTGATATAGCTGCCAATGCCTGGCTGCTATTCATTGTTTTGGACTTGCCGGCCATGCTAAATATCAGCGGGACGATGCATGACACACCCATGCCTATCATAGCGTAACCCAGGTAAATAGTTAATGTAAATGGCAAAAAAACCGATACCAGCAAACCGGCGAAGACCAGCACACTGCTATAAGTTAAAACCTTTTTAATACCAATGGCAGAAACTACCCTATCGCCTGCAAAACGACCAATGGTCATGGTTACCATGTAAACTACAAAACCGGCCTCGGCAAACGATTTGGTGGCATGTACCACCTTTTCAAAATAAACGCCGCTCCAGTCATACAGGGTATTCTCGCAGGCCATGGATGCAAAGCAGATCAAAGAGAATTTAAGCAGGTGCTTATCAGGCATCGAGAATACAGATCTGTCGGGAGTTTCTGCCGGCTGATAATCGTAAGTTGAGGGATAGAATATCATCGAAAGGATGAACATTGCAATGCCCACAAATAATAGATGATATGAAGGCGCTATATTAAATAACACCATCAGATAACCAACGGCAGCACCACCAAAGCCAGCCAGACTCCAGATGCCATGAAATGTTACCATGATTGATTTATCATACAAAGCCTGGATCCCCACAGCTTGCGAATTCATGGATAAGCCCAATATATTACGTGTAGACCCAATAAAGAATAAAACTACAATCAGCTGCCACATATAAGCCGCAAAGCCCGGCAGGCATAACACCAGGCTAAAAGCCAGCGCCCCTATGAGCATCATTACACGACTGCTGAAATGTTTGATCATTTTAGCCGTAAGCGGCATCGTAAGCATCAGGCCAACAGGCATGGCAAACAATACAACCCCTAATTGGGCTTCATTTAAATTAAGCTGATGTTTTATGAATGGAATACGCGAGGCCCATGAAGAATAACCGAAGCCCGAAACGAAGAAGAATACACTGTTGGCAATCCGCATTTTTGATTTGCCCGCAGCCGTTAACTGATCCATACTGTATAATGAAGCCCAAATTTAGCTATATTTTATCAGTATGTACCCGCTATTAGCAATTATACCGTGGCTTACATACAAGGCTCGGCACAAGGGCCATGGTCTTCCGCTTTATGAAAAATTTTATTGAAGCCTTGCTGTACATAAGTTAAACCTAAATTTAATAAAGCCGATACCTGCAACGGCGTAGTGTCTGGCAGGGTGAGTGATATCAGGTGAGATATAATTTTCATGATTACATTATCGTTTCCGGCTGCAAAATTGATACAATAAATCCGAAAAAACTCCACACGGAGCAACAACTGACGTTGGGCAGATAATTGATATCAAGTATGATAAAATACTGACAATGATATATTTAGATGACTATCCTGCTTTTAATTCCGGGGCTGATTATCCGCCAATTGCAATATTGAGGCGTTAGTTTGTATGCACGTTTTTTTAGCTTTACTTTTGAGATAAGTATTTAAATGAAAGACACCACCAAAACTTTGAGTTCAGGACCTACATATAAAGCAGCCGGTAAAGTGGCAACCATTATCGAAAGGCATTTCAGACATTTTCATGCCAAAGCGCTTGCCGATAACAACGAGATAGACCTTGCGCCTACCCCCAGCTGCACCACCATCGAATCACTTATCGATATCTCATTTTGGGCAAGTTTGCGCCGGGAAGAGGGCTTTTCACCAAAATTTACCCTGGCTTTTTTACCGCCCGAAGCAGCCGGTCAGCCATTGCTGTTTGGTGGCAAAATTAAACTTGCGCCCAATATCCTGACCAAATTTGCTTCGGCAGTACAACAACCGGGCATCCATTTAGGCATCTGGATAGAAGATGATGAACTATACATCTGGGGAACCACCCTGGCTATTCCGGCTTATTGTTTTGTGCTGGAAGTAATTGAACCCGGATTGTTAGTGATCAAACATCGCCGTATAGAGGGCTTTGGTAAATTTGTAAACATCGCCATATTAAAAGGCGACGATATTAAAGTAGTTGACGAGCATGGCTCCAGCATTTCTGATTGTCCTAATGTACTTTCGGCCATGCTTGATTTTACTTTGCCATCCCTGTGGAATGATCCGGTAAACGTATTAGTTCAACTGGCTACTTCTATGCAAGCCCATAAGCGCGGCGGTATCTTATTAGTTGTCCCCTCCGAAAGCGAAGAATGGCGCAAATCCATCATTACGCCGATCTCCTACCCTGTTGACCCGCCTTTTTCGGGGCTTACCGATCTGATGATTCACGAAGGCATCGACCGTTACCATACCTCATGGCAGGAAAAAATGCGCCGTGCGGTTGATACCATAGGCGGATTAACTTCGATAGACGGTGCTACGCTCATAAATGATAAACACGAACTGCTGGCTTTCGGCGCCAAAATAGGCCGCTCGGAAGAAAGTTCGCCTATTGAAGAGATTGTAGTTACCGAACCAATAGTAGGCTGCTCAACCCGGGTTATCCATCCGGCTCAAAATGGCGGTACAAGGCATTTAGCCGCAGCACAGTTCGTTTTTGATCAAAAGGATGCCATAGCTTTAGTAGCTTCGCAAGATGGCCGCTTTACGGTATTTGCATGGTCGCCGGTTGTGGGTATGGTGCATGCACATCAGATTGATATATTGTTGCTGTAGATTGTCAGAACTCGAATTAAATGAATTATTCGAATCAACAGAATAGAAGAAGGACAGCGGAGACAAAATTCGATAAATTCACAAAATTCGTTTAATTCGAGTTCAGACAAAAATATCGATTGCAGCCTCAATCACAATTCAACAGCAAATCGTAATATTTCCGCATGAGTACGGTGTCGTAATTAACCAGCGACTGATATGCTTCTGAAACAAGCTCATTGAGAATGGATGAACCCAGCTGGCCTCCTCCATTTGGGATGGAGTCGTAATAAACAATAATTTCCTTAACCCTGATTATTTCATACAGTAACTGCTGAACCAAATCAGTCTGAGTACCCGCCTGCATTCCAGCCGAATTTTTATTCAGGAAATCTAAAGGATCATTATTAGTAGCAGGGGTCATTTTTTATCAAACAGGATCGGAATTATGGTTTTAGCAACTATGTATTAACAGTTAATAAGTTTAAACATCCGGTTTTTGTTTTAAAAAAGTTGAAAAAATTTCAAACAAAATAACAAAACCCTCATAAAGAGGGTTTTGTTGCTATAAAAAATTGCTTAGTTACTTTGTTTTGGTTCCGGTTTAGGCAATAATACCTTACGCGATAGCTTCAGTTTACCTTGCTTATCTACATCAAGCAGTTTTACCCTTACCTCATCCCCTATCTGGAAGATACCATCCATAGTTTCAATACGGCGGTGATCAATTTCAGATATGTGCAGTAACCCATCTTTACCAGGCATGATCTCAACAAACGCGCCGAAAGGCATGATTGATTTCACTTTACCTTCGTAAATTTCGCCTACCTCAGGTTTTGAAGCGATGGCGCGGATGCGGCCCAAAGCAGCGTCGATAGATGCTTTGTTATCGGCAAAGATCTGAACAATACCCTGGTTGTCTTTTTCCTCGATAGAAATGGTAGCGCCTGTTTCACGCTGCATTTCCTGGATGATTTTACCACCGGGCCCGATAACTGCACCAATAAATTCTTTATCGATTTTAATGGTAACAATGCGTGGAGCGTGTGGTTTGTAGTCGGCACGTGCCTCGGTAATGGTTTTAGCCATTTCGCCAAGGATGTGTAAACGACCGTCTTTAGCCTGGTTTAACGCATTGGCTAAAACTTCGTATGAAAGACCGTTAATTTTCAAGTCCATCTGAACAGCAACGATACCATTTTTAGTACCGGTTACTTTGAAGTCCATATCACCTAAGTGGTCTTCGTCACCAAGAATGTCAGAAAGGATAGCATATTTGGTACCCATTTCGTTAGTGATCAAACCCATCGCAATACCCGATACCGGCTCTTTAATTTTAACACCTGCATCCATCAGCGCTAATGTACCGGCACAAACTGTAGCCATTGATGACGAACCGTTTGATTCCAAAATATCAGAAACTATACGGATAGTGTACGGGTTTTCATCTTCAGAAGGCAATACTTGTTTCAATGAACGTTGAGCCAGGTTACCGTGACCAATTTCACGGCGACCAGCACCCCTGTTAGGCCTAACCTCACCAGTTGAAAAACCTGGGAAGTTGTAGTGCAGCATAAATTTCTGGTAGCCGTTAATGAAAGCACCATCAATCATTTGCTCGTCATCCTTAGCACCTAAGGTAACAGAAGTTAATGATTGGGTTTCACCACGGGTAAATACAGCCGACCCGTGAGCAGATGGTAAATAACCAACTTCGCTCCATATCGGGCGGATCTGGGTAGTAGTACGACCATCTAAACGTTTACCTTCATCTAATACAAGGTTACGGATAGCATCATACTCTACATCGTGGTAATATTTTTTAGCAAGGCCTTTAGTGATATCATCAATCTCGCCTAAGGTTTCGATGTAAGCATCACGTACTTCTTTAAATTTAGCGCCACGCTCCTCTTTTGCCGAAGCTGCAGAAGCAATAGCGTAAACCTGATCATAAGTAGCAGCGTAGATAGCTTTTTTCAAATCCTCATTGCTGTGCTCATGGCTGTAAACGCGTTTTTCGGTTTTACCAACTTCAATGGTTAGTTCTTTTTGAGCTAAACACTGAATTTTGATAGCAGCATGTGCAAATTTGATAGCCTCAACCAATTCAGCTTCCTGAATTTCTTTTGATTCGCCCTCAACCATGTTGATATCATGCTCGCTGCCTGCAACAATAAATTCTAAAGTGGCATGCTCAAGCTGGCTTAAAGTAGGGTTAATTACTAACTGACCATCAATTTTGGCAACACGAACTTCAGATATAGGGCCGTTAAAAGGGATGTTAGATACAGATAAAGCTGCAGAAGCTGCCAAACCGGCTAAAGCATCAGGCATAATGTCTTTATCGGCAGATATTAATGAAATCATCACTTGTGTATCAGCGTGATAATCTTCAGGGAATAATGGACGCAAAGCACGGTCAACCAAACGAGAGATCAAAACCTCATAGTCTGATAAACGGGCCTCGCGGCGTAAAAAACCACCCGGGATACGGCCTGTTGCAGCGTATTTTTCCTGGTAGTCAACAGATAATGGCAAGAAGTCAACACCTTCTTTAGCTTCAGGCGATGATACTACAGTAGCCAGTAACATGGTATCACCCATTTTTACTACTACCGAACCATCCGCTTGTTTGGCCAGCTTACCTGTCTCGATCTCAATGGTGCGTCCGTCGCCCAGATCAATAACTTTTTTAATTACGTTTAAACTCATCTTTTTTTGTTTGTGATGCACTTTTCATCTTCGGGAGCGCATCGGATTTTATGTTTGTAAATATATGTTTCAAAAGTAAAAAAGCCATCCTAAAATGGGGATGGCTTTTAAATAAAAAAGGAGAGAATTACTTAATGATATCCCTAAGCTGTAAAGCTTTGATGATAGCACGATATCTTTCAATGTCTTTTTTGTATAAATAAGCAAGTAACGCGCGACGCTTACCTACTAACTTTTGCAGTGATAACTGGGTTGAAAAATCATGTTTGTTTTTTTTCAGGTGGCCAGTTAAATGTGCGATACGAGTGGTGAATAAAGCTACTTGTCCTTCTGCAGAACCTGTGTCTGTAGCTGATTTACCGTGTTTTGCAAAGATCTCTGCCTTTGCTTCTTTACCTAAATACATTACTTGAATAATATTAAAGCGTTAACTATTTTATTAATTGTGGGTGCAAAGATAGTGATTAATTATGCAAAAGCAAGGGGTGGGTAGATTTGTTTTTATGCTTAGTGAATAGTTTATTGGGGTGATTAAGTGAGTTATTGGTTTTATGGGGTTAATGGTTGCTGGCTGATTAAGTAAGTGCTTATTATTGTCTGCACTCGAATTTCTGGAATTAAAGAATTGACAGAATTTCAGGCACATTCGATAAAATCTTTAATTTGTTTAATTCCGGTTCAGACATAAATAAATCCGAAATCAAAAATCCCAACTCCGAAATTAATAATGGCGTTACCTCCGGCCCGCGCTATACGCTCATACGCCTGCAGGCCTTACACACAGGCCGGTATCCGCTCCTATCGCTAACGCAGCTTAATTTAAGAATTAAGCTAATCACTCCCCCAAATTAACCTCCTCCATGATCAAAGCTTTTGCTTTTTCAAGCGGTTCATCGATTCCTGCTTTAATTCCTTTAATGGTAGGCTGTACTACAACGTCAATTTTCACGCCCTTGCGCTGCGTTTGCGTTCCATCCGGGTATAAAATCCCTATTCCCGAAAACAGGGAACTTATGCCGCCCGGCAAAGTAATTTGCGATATATTACCATCTGCCCCAGCCGTTGTGCTCCCTATAACCCTAACATTGGGCGAGCTCTGAAAAGCCATCGTGGTATACTCGGCCTGGCTTTGTGATTGCTCATTTACAATCACTATAACTTTGCCCTGATAAGAATTATCTGGCTGTATGTTGAGCGGCGCTGTTTCTACAAATATCCCTGGCCGATTAATACTTCCGTTTGTAAACTTAACAAATGGCGCAGCGCCCGATTTTATGTACGCGCCAAAGGTAAAGGGCATAAACTCCGAAGGATAACAACGCATATCTATAATAATACCTTTAGTGTCCTTAAACATCTCCCTGATAGCAGGTAGGTTTGCATTGTGATATTTTGCCGGATACAGGTAGCCTATCTGCCCGTTAATCAAATAATAACCCGGGTCCTTAACACTTTTGTTGCTATAATCCATTAACCCAGCCTTGGAAACAAGTACGCCCTCATTAGCAGCATTTATTGTATTTCCGTCGCGCTGTATTGTAAATTCAAAATGCGGGTTATTGCTCCTTAGTAAATAGTTGCCGGGCATATCTCTTAGCTGCGTCGAATAATTAGATGCCGCAGTTATAGGCAGATATTTTCTGATCAGTTCATCAACCGTAATACCATTAATAGCAGTTATCATATCCCCTATCCTTAACTTTTCTTTAACAGCAAGCGAATCAGACTCAAAGCCGGTTATCACCAGTTTATTCTCCACAAACCGGGCCTTAAATGATGGGCGGTATTTACCTCGGTAGTCTTCTAACTCGGCATTACCACTCCAGATATTAGCATGCGTATCGTGGATGCTACTGATAAGCTTAAGCGTGGTGAGTATATATTCTGTTGAATTTTTATTACCAACAAACTGGGGAATAAACTCGGGCAAGGTTTGGTTCCAATCTTTTCCTATCAAATGTTTGTAAGGAAAAAAGTACTGCACCATATTCCAATATTTAAACAGGCAGAGCAAGCGGTAGCCTGCGTCAGGATATTTCATTCTGTAATATCCATTTTCATGATCAAACAAGGGATTGCCTACCCCCTCTACCATACTTACATAATAACTTTCGCTTATTTTATGGTTATTTAAAATAAAGCGGAGTTTATCAGTAAATGATTTACTAAGTACCGAATGATCAAACAGATTTCCATAATCGGGCGTGGGCTTAACCGCTCTACTAACATCAATCTTACAATCGTCACAAACATTCACTTTACCAAACTTATCTGCCCATTGTTCAAGCGCTTGGCTCAACTCGTTATTATTGCGCGCTTTTATAACAGCCGGCATCACCCTAAAGAGCTCGGCATCCATATTATAATCTCCTTTAGCTACAGCAGGATGATGATATTTTAAAAAGCCCCAAACCTGAGCAAGCAGTCTCAAATTGGTAGTTGCCTGCTGATTAAGTGTAATGGTATTAATTCCCGAACCATTTGCGAAAGCCGTATCCAACTCAGCTTTTGCCCGGACTATCTCTTTCGACGGTACATTTTCGATGGGCTTACCGTCAATAAACAATTGTAAATTATCGACCCAAATTTTTCCTTTACCTGCCAAAAGCGCACCGCCAATTACATTAATTGCCTTTTGGCCATTGTATGGTAATTTGATGCTATATTGTTTCCAGTCGCTTGTACCGCGGATATTTCGGCGCTGCATATTGTCAAAAGCGGAAGTACCGCCCACCCCAAGCCACAATCCTGCAAAACCAGAGCCAACACCTTCAAGTTTCAAGTATCCTTTTAGTTCAATCTCATTTCCTTCAAATCTCTTTGGAATGGCGAAGCTAACAATACTATATCCGGCACTATCCACCGTCGAAGCAATTGACAGCGCATATTTACCATGCTGCACAACAACGCTGTCTATTGCATGTTTATAATCACGGCCGTCGGTATGGTTCCAACCCTCAGGATATTTACTTTTCTGATTTATTTTTTCAAAATCGCCATTTAATAAATCTTGTTGATTTTGGCCATTTGATTTATTGCAGCTAAACAAGCACATTAAGAGGCATAAAAGCACCAGGAAGTTTTTCATTGATTTGGATAGGTTAAGTTTATAATGAAACCAAAACGCTATTTTTTATGATTTAATATAAAGCAAATCATAAAAAATAGCGTGTACCTATTCTTAGAAAAAAACGTCGTATAAATTACTACGTCCCTTCTGTCCAGCTTTTAAAAATGGCAGCCTGCAGCTGATCAGGGTTTGGCAAGGGGGTTATCCTGAATGACTTTTCACGCTTTTTACCAAGCGTTACGTTTATATCTTTTGTTACGCCATTTTTCAGAATGGTAAACTTCACCACATCGCCTTCTTTACGGTTATCAAGGGCCTTACCCAAGGCTTCCGGATTAGCTGTCTCGTCATCAATTTTTAAAACAACGCTACGCCCACGAATGCCTGCAGTCCACGCGGGTGATTGGTAAGCCACTGTGGTTACGCGCATGGTATCCCTAACCTGACGCATGTTTAAGCCTGCCCAAGCGTTGGAAACTACTTTGGTTGCCGTATCTACAGCCAATCCACCGTAAGCGAAATACTTAGGATAATCCGGAGGTTTAACCGTCGATGCATATTCAAATACCTCCGTTAAATGCACACCGGCCATTTTTTCGCATTCGTTCCTGAACTCCTGTTCTGTAAAGCCCCGGTTTAGCTTTTTGTAGTATTTGTAGTAAAGCAGGCGCATTACATCATCAAGCGTTTTCTTGTTTTGTGTAGCGTGGCGAATGCTAAAATCAAGCATCAGCCCCAAAATTGGCCCTTTATCGTAATACGAAATAGTTTTGTTAAAATCATCGCCCTGCCTGCCGTTAGGCCCGTCATCCCAGGTATTGTAACTGGCTTGTGTTGCCGATTGGTATAAATGCCCCGGCTCGTTTTCATAGTTACGCAGGTTGTTCTGAAAATCGCCAAACATATCTTCATTGTTCATTAAACCGGCATGCCTCGTAATCATGTACTCATAATAAACAGTAAAGCCTTCGGATACCCAAAGCATATTGGTATGGTTCTCTTTCGAATAATCAAACGGACCAAGCTCAACCGGCCTGATGCGCTTAACATTATAATGGTGAAAATATTCGTGCGCTATAAAGTTGTAAAGCTTTTTACGGGCTTCAGGCGTATTAAACCCTTCGCCGCCGCTAAAACTTAACGAGGTTGAGTTCAAATGCTCAATACCCCCGCCTCCTGCCCCTATCGACAGAAAAGTATAATGCGTATAAGGTATTTCGCCAATGATATTGCTGCCGGTTACTACAATCTTTTTCAGATCGTCCATGAATGCCTGCCTGTCAAAAGCGGGCAGTTTGTAGCCAATAAAGTTGTGTGGCTTGTTTTGTACGGTAAATGGCGGTAAAATTTCCAGCTCCCCCATTAAAAACGGACTATCATAAAGCACATCAAAATCAGCGGCTTTATAAACATGGTATTGCCCCTTCAAGGTATCCAGTCCGGTAGCTACCAGATCTTTCCACTTACTGTAAGGTTTCATCTTGATGGTAACCGGGTGACGCAATTCCTGGTCGAGGTACATGAACAGGCCGCCGGGAGTAATATACCCACGTGTTTCGTCCAAATAAACGTTGCCTACAAAGGGCACCACAGCCTTTACATCGTACGAGATCTTGACATCGCCTGCAGAAGGGTTATTAACCTGCCAGGTATCTTTAGTCGGTTTATCAAATTTTAGCGGACTGCCTTTTGCATCGGTCACTGTAAAATTTTGCACTGCACCTGCAAAATCTATTAGCTGATAATACCCCGGTGTCCAAACGCACATTTTAAAGTCGAGTGTTTTGAGGTGGGTTTTGTTGCTGAGCTCAACATGATACAAATGTTCGGCTGCCTTTTCCATCGACACCGAATACTGCATATTAACAGGTTGCTGGGCTAAAGCGCCTACGCTAAAAACAAGGCAAAATGACAGGGTTAACTTGGATATTAATTTCATTACCAGAGAGGATTTTGCCGAATATAATAAACCACAATTTATTTATCCGGCCACTTACTTGAAATTAGCCTGAAAGATATAAGGTTTTATTTAGGGGAGATAAAATTGATGGATTCTAATATAAAAATCGTCATTGCGAGGTACGAAGCAATCCCCTACTTACAGAGTAACCGTGTAAGTTCTCCCTGTACAGTTCGCGATTGCTTCGTACCTCGCAATGACGTGTTGTTTTGTAATTTGTGTACCCAACCACTCACCAATCAACCTAATCAACCATTCACCTACTTATCAATCCCCTCAAGCGCAAACAAAAACGCGTAGTTTAACGCTTCCTCTTTTAAATAATCAAACCTACCCGATGCTCCGCCATGGCCGTAATCCATATTGGTATGCAGCATTAGCACATTATTGTCAGTTTTATTGGCGCGTAACTTGGCTACCCATTTGGATGGTTCAAAATATTGCACCTGGCTATCATGCAAGCCGGTTATAACCAACATATTCGGGTAGGCCTTTTTCTCCACGTTTTCATAGGGCGAATAGCTTTTCATGTATTTATAAGCGTCGGCATTTTTAGGATTGCCCCATTCGTCAAACTCGTTAGTAGTTAAAGGGATGCTTTCATCAAGCATCGTGTTCACTACGTCAACAAATGGTACTTCGGCAATAATGCCATGCCACAGATCGGGAGCCATATTGGCTACAGCGCCCATCAGCAAGCCACCGGCACTACCGCCTTCGGCGTACAAATGCTCTTTACTGGTATATTTTTGATCAACAAGGTATTTACCACAGTCAATAAAATCAGTAAAGGTGTTTTTCTTTTTCATCAACTTGCCATCCAGGTACCACTGACGGCCCATCTCTTGTCCGCCCCGGATGCCAGCCATTGCGAAAACAAAACCTCTGTCGAGTAAACTTAACCGCGCGCTCGAAAAATAAACATCATTGGTATAACCGTAAGAACCATAGCCGTAAAGCAGCAAAGGCGCTTTGCCATTCTTGTCGAACCCTTTTTTGTAAACCAGGGATATCGGCACTTTGGTACCATCTGTCGCGGTGCCGTAAATACGTTCGGTTACATAATCATCAGCTTTATATCCACCAAGCACCTCCTGTTGTTTCATCAGTTTGGAAGCCTTTGTCTCCATGTTATAATCAAAGGTTGATGAAGGTGTGGTTAACGACGTATAACCATACCTTAATACCTTACTGTTATAATCAGGATTAGCGCCCACATAAATTGCATAAGCGGCTTCCTTAAAATCAACATAATGCTCAGCTCCCGATGCAAGGTTACGCACCCTGAACTGGTTTAAGCCATTCTTACGCTCGGTGATCACGATAAAATCCTTATACTCTTCAACCCCTTCCAGCAACACATCTTTGCGATGCGGCAAAACTTCTTTCCAGTTGCTGCTTTCAGTTTTATCAAGCGGGCATTCCATCAGCTTAAAATTAATGGCATCCTGGTTGGTTACTATCAAAAACTTATCAGCAAGGGCAGTAACACTGTACAATACATCTTTGATACGAGGCTGAAAAACTTTAAAAGCTTCGTTAGGTTTACCCGCATCCAGATATCTAAACTCAGACGATAAAGTAGCCCGCGACTCGATAAAAATATAATCGCCCGATTTTGATTTATCTATACCTATATAGTTCGATTTATCTTTTTCCTCATAAACAACCACATCTGCATCTTTCGATCCTAAAGCATGCCGCTTAATTTTTTCGGTAAGCAGAGTTTCGGGGTTCTTGGCTGTGTAGAATAAGGTTTTATTATCCTTTGCCCAGACAGATCCACCAGAGGTGTTAACTATTGCATCAGTATAAATTTCACCCGTTTCCAGGTTTTTAATGTGAATAGTATACTGCCTCCTCGAAACCATATCAATACCATAGGCCAGCAGCTTATTATCCGGACTTATATTAAACCCATTTGCTGAATAGTAACTATGCCCTTTGGCCATTTCATCCACATCAAGCAATACTTCTTCCTTAGCATCAAGGCTGCCTTTTTTACGGCAATATTTGTAATACTCTTTTCCCTCGTCGGTACGCGAATAGTAGTAGTAACCGTTTTTAAATACCGGTACCGATTCATCCTTCTCCTTAATCCTGGCTTTCATTTCATCAAACAGTACCTTCTGAAAGTTTTTGGTACCGCTCATCATAGTGTCCTGGTAAGCGTTCTCCGCTTTCAGGTAATCTACAGCTTTGGTACTATCGGGACCTTTCTTAAAGTAATCAATCATCCAGTAATAATTATCAGTAACAGTATCATTATGGATAGTGCGGATATGCGGTTTAATTTCGGCAACGGGAGGTTTTACATCGGGCCATTTGTACATAGTAGTTTCTGTTTTTTGTTTGCACGAAGCGGCAAAGATTAAAATACTTACCGGAATAATGATTTTTTTCATTGGATAAAAGGTTTAAAGTACTGAACCTTTTAAAGTTAGGTTTAAGAAATGGGAAAGGCAATAGGGATGTAAAATCAGGCCGCATATTTACTTAGCCTTTAAAATCCCCTCTTGAGAGGAGGCGCGGAGGAACGGGCAATAGCAGGAAGGTATTTCTGCAATAGACTTATCAAAAAGCAGAAACACAACCCTCCGCCCCTCTCAAGAGGGGAATCGCACATCCCCACGCTTAAACCTGTAGTAGGAAAGGAATGAGAGGGGGTTAACAGGGTTAACACAATTTCGAAAAATTCGATTTATATCATTAAAAATCAGATACTTATAAAACACAGGGGTTACACCAAAAGATTCTATTAATATTCCAAATATAAATCCGTCAAGAAAACTTAGCGCCTTCGCCTGTTCCAATATCGAACTGTCCCCCCTCACTTAATCAACCCAATCAACCGCTCTCCCCAACAACAAAAAATCCACCTGCTATTGCTAACAGGTGGACGGGGATATAAATTAAAACAATAAACTACTAAGCCAAGTTGCGCCCGGCATTTACAATACCATAAACCGTACGGATCACCAGCTTATTATAAATATCATTAAGCTCGGTATCCTTTTCATAGTTTATGCATTGCAGCGCATAGTGCTGAATGATCACCAACGGCAATACAATTTTTTCGCGGATGGCGATAGAACGGCGTTCAACCGGGTACTCTTCCATTAATACCGTACTGCCGGTTACTTCCAGCAGCATTTCGCGGGTGAGTACAAATTCGTCCTTCAGCATTTTCCAGAACGCACCAAACTTCTCGTCTTTTTCAAGATATGCGGTAACGCGGAAATCTGATTTAGACATGGACATCATACAGTTATCCAGCATGGTTTTGAAGAAACCTGATGTTCGGTAAAGTTCTTTAACCTCATCCCAGCCACCGGTTTCCTTAACTTGCTTAAGCGCGGTACCTACACCATAAAAACCAGGGATGCTTTGTTTTAACTGGCTCCATGAAGTTACAAAGCTGATAGCCCTCAGGTCTTCCAGTTTCAGTTGCGCACCGGCATTACGCTTGGTTGGGCGACTACTGATATTGATCCTTGACAATAATTTCAGCGGACTGAATTTCTCCAGGTATTCAACAAATAAAGGATGCGCACGTAGGTCGATAAACAATTTGTAGCTGATATCGGCCATTTGCTGAATAAGTTCTTTATGACGGTTATCCAACAGATCATTACGGTTTGGATGCAGGGCCGAGATAACGCCGGCATTGATCAGTTGTTCCATATTAAACCTTGCAGTTTCAACCGAGCCATATTGCGAACTTACGGTTTGACCCTGGATAGTTAACTGGATATGTTCATTGGCAATCTCCTTACCCATCGACGCGTAGAAACGGTGTGTTTTACCACCGCCACGTGCAGGTGGGCCGCCCCTGCCGTCAAAAAACGCCAGTTGAATGCCGTATTTACGGGCCATAGCTGTAAGTTCAACTTTGGCTTTGTAAATCGACCAGTTGGCCATCAGGTAACCACCGTCTTTAGTACTATCAGAGAAACCAAGCATAATGGTTTGCTGGCTTCCCCTGTTTTTAAGATGCTCGGCATAAAACGGATGCGTGTACAGCTGCTCCATAATGCCCGCCGCATGTTCCAAATCGTTCACGGTTTCAAACAACGGCATAAAATCAATGCTCAGGCTGTCTTTTTTCCAACCGCTCCATAAAAATAGATCGATTAGCTGCAGAATATCAGACGCACGCTGACAGTTACTGATAATAAAACGCTGGCAAGCTTTTTCGCCGTTACCCTCCTGGATCTGTTTAACCAGCCTGATGGTATCCAGCGTATCGTGGATCATGGCATCTTTCTCTTCTTCAGGGCAAACAAAATCTGCCTCTTTAAAAACAATGCTCTTTACTTTTTCATCCTCATTTAAGTCCGAATAACCTTCTGCAACACCGGTATCGATATTCTTGGTACCGTACTCAAAAACCTTGCGTAAAATGCGGCTATCCTGCCTGATATCTATCGTTGCAAAATAACATCCAAACAGGCGTACCTTTTGGATCATATCCTCGACAATATCTACAAACAAACCGTCGTGATCTTTAAGGATAACCTCTTTTATAGAAAGCAATAAATCCAGTATTTCGCCCTGTAAATCAACAGGTGTTAACTGTTCATTGGCATTTTTATAAAAAAGGTTCTCCAGCTTACCCATCGCTTCTTCCACACCGCGGAAGGTGATACGGCGCTTAAGCGTCCGGAAATCACGATAATAACAACGGAACAAACGTTGCCTTAAGAAGCTGGCCACCTCTTTAGTGGTTTGCGTAGTTACGTTAGGGTTACCATCACGGTCGCCACCTGGCCAGAAACCCAATTCCAGGATCTGACGGCTTGCAGCATCAATATCAAATTCCTCTTCAAGCTTGGCCTGAATGTCTGATACGGCATGGTAAAATATATTCTCCAAAAACCAGGAAAGGCTTACGGCCTCATCAACCGGCGTTGGTGATGTTTTATTAAAGAAAGGTGTTTTACCCAGTTGCTGCAGCAATACATCGATACTATTAATATCGTTGGTTTTTACGGCTTCAATCAAATCGGTCATGATGCCAAGCACCGTGCCGGGATAAAACTGTGTAGGGTGAGCAGTAAGCACCAGGCGTAACGAAAAATCTTTTAGCTTTTCGCTGATATCCTGGCGGCTTTCATCGCTAATGGCCGCGTGCTGCAATAAACTTTGCAGGGTACCGCTATCATCAAACTTACCTATTTTATTAAATGATGAATCTTCAATGGCGTCAAACAATACTACCTGACGTTCAATGTACTGAATAAACCTGAACATGCGGTTAATCTGCTCACGATGTTCGATATCCGGTACGTACTTTTCAAAAAACGACTCGATGATCTCTGTAGGCGAATCATGGGTGATAGCACCCTTTTCGCAATGTGAGCTGAAGAACGGCAATAAAATACCGGTATCCTTTACCTGGTAAAACGGAAGTGTTTGAAACAAACTGTTATATAACTCAAATCGGGTAACAACCTCATTATTGAAGGCTGCTTCTCTTTGGCTGAGTTTTAACGTTGGCGACATAGTAAAAAATTAAATTGAGGTAAAATTGATTGGTTTAGCTTTTGGCCTTTTCCGGGGGGTGAATTTACTGATCTTTAATTTAAATTCACCAAAAAGTAAATATTTATTAACACAAATCTTCAATTAATAGCATTTTAACAAAATAAGACGCAAAAATTAAAAATATGGAAATTCAAAACGCCATTTCGGGGCAATAAATTATATTTAATAAAAACAGCCCGAACAAACAAAATTCCTTATAATAGTTCTGTTATTTATAAAGCTGCTACTACCATGTCTATAAACATCAGGGAGATAAAAAGTTTCTTTTACAGTCAATATTTTTCTGATGGCATCCGGATCTGTATAGGCATATTACTGCCTTCCCTGCTGTTAATGCAGTTTGATAAATTTGATCTCGGCCTTACGCTTTCATTGGGCGCGTTGTGTATCTGTGTTATTGATACGCCCGGACCAGTATCGCACAAACGTAACGCCATGGCAGCCGGTAACCTTTGCCTGTTTTTGGTAGCCATTATTACCGGTTTCGCAAGGCTCAACGTAATTACCCTCGGTATCGAGATCACCTTTTTCGCTTTTCTGTTTTCTATGTTCACTGTTTATGGTAATAGGGCGGCATCGGTGGGTACCTGTTCGTTGCTCATCATGATCTTTATGATGGATAAGGCATTAGCCGCCCCTGAGGTATTGGGTTACAGTGCTAAGATTTTGGCCGGGGGCGTTTGGTATATGATCTTCAGCCTGGTATTTTTTGGTATTCGCCCCTACCGCGCGGCGCAACAGGCCCTTGGCGAAAACGTGACCGATATAGCTCGTTTTTTACGTATCAAAGCTGATTTTTACTTATCGGATACCGATATCGACGAAAACTACCGTAAACTGGTTTCCAAACAGATCCAGGTGAGCCAGCATCAGGACGCCGTGCGCGAGTTGCTTTTTAAAAGTCGCATTATGGCCCGCGAATCAACCGCACCAAGCCGCATCCTGGTACTAACCTTTGTTGACCTGGTTGATATCTATGAGCAGATCATGGCCACGCATTACGACTACGCACATATCCGCGAAAAATTTAAGGATACCGGTGTACTTTCAGAAATTGCCCGCATTATCCATAACATGGCCGATGAGCTTGACGATGTGGCCTATATTGTGCTAACAAACACACGCCGCCGCCATCTCACCGACTTTAACATCGAACTGGAAAAACTAAAAGTTAAGATCGATTCCATTGGCAAAAACAACCAGGAAACCAGTAACCTGGTGCTTAAAAAGATCCTGATTAACCTGCGTTCGCTTGGCGAGGGAATTAACAACATCTATAAATACTATAGCTCAAAAGCTGCCGAATCATTAAATGAACCAAAAAGTGACGTGGAATACACCGCGTTTGTAAGCCATCAGGATTTCGCGCCGCATATTTTCACCGACAACTTTACGCTGGCATCCGGCGCGTTTAAGCATGCCTTGCGGGTAGCATTGGTATGCCTGGTAGGCTTTATTACGGCAAAGCTTGTTTCCTTAGGTCACCATAGTTATTGGGTATTACTTACCATTATTGTGATATTGAAACCAGGGTTCAGCCTTTCCAAACAGCGCAACTATCAGCGTTTAATAGGCACCATTGGCGGCGGTGTTATAGGTATTGCCATACTTACTTTTATCCCCAATGTTACTGCCCAGTTTATTTTCCTGGTGATATTTATGATGGGGGCTTACAGCTTTCAGCGCCTCAACTACGTTGTAAGCGTTATTTTCATGACACCTTATGTGTTGATACTATTCAAGTTTTTAGGTGTGGGATTATTGAACGTAGCCCAGGAAAGGATCCTCGATACCATTATAGGCTCAACCATCGCTTTGGTGGCCAGCTACCTGATATTCCCAACCTGGGAGTTTGAACAGATCCAGGAAACCCTGAGGGATGTGATCATTGCCAATATCAATTACCTGGTTACCATTGCCGAAAGCATTTCGGGCAAAATGACCAGTATTACTGCCTACAAACTGGCACGTAAGGAGGTTTATGTAAAATCGGCCAACCTTTCGGCCGCGTTTGAACGCATGACCTCCGAGCCCAAAAGCAAGCAACGTAAAATAAAGGATATACATAAGTTTGTGGTGCTAAACCATATTCTTTCCTCATATATCGCTACAATAGCATCGGCTCAAAGTAAAAAAGAAATCGCGGTTGCCCACCCCGAGGCTATGAAGCTGATCAAAAAAAGTATAACTGTATTAAACGATACCGGCCAAAAACTACAGGCCGAGAATATCGAATTCAATATCGGTAAAATTCCTTCCCCTAATCCGGAAGCTCAGAAACCTGTGGCCCAGGCGGAGGATGCTTTATTGAAAGAACAGTTAGGCTTTATCAATAAGATCAGCTACGATATCGCGAAGATCACGGATAGTATTTTGGTTTAGCTATTACATTACAACCTATGCCTTTTACTTTCGCGCACCCGGCTATAGTTTTACCGCTCAACAATCTAAAAACCAGATGGCTCTCGTTGACAGGGTTAATAGCAGGCGCTATGGTTCCTGATTTTGAATACTTCGTCAGGATGCATATATACAGTATCTATAGCCATACTATTTGGGGATTGTTTTGGTTTGATATTCCTTTTGGAGTGTTGCTTGCCTTTCTATTCCACAACATTGTTCGTAATAAACTATTCAATAACCTGCCATCTTTTTTAAACAGGCGCTTATATGCTTATAAAACCTTTAACTGGAATAGTTATTTTAGAAAGTACTGGCCTGTTGTTTTGTATTCGATTTTTATTGGAGCCTGTACTCACATGTTTTTAGATGCTTTTACACACCCTGCAGGATATTTTGTTGCACTATTCCCCGAAGTATTTAATAAAACTATCATAGCTACTACCCCGCTTTATAAAATCCTTCAACATACGTTTACGCTGATCGGTACACTATATATAATATATTACATCCGAAAAATGCCGGAAGAACAACACACCAATCGGTCTATCTCAAAATACTGGATCCTGATAAGTATTTGTACTGCTTGCATCATTGTTTTAAGGTTTTGGATAATGCCAGATTTCCAGGTCATTGCTAATGTGATCATATCCGCTATTTCCGCGTTTTTGTTAGCGTTGATCATTATTCCTCAAATTTTAAAAACCTCTGTTTCACACTGAGAAGTAAAACGTTTTCTGGTTAAAATCTCCACTTAAAACATTCCAAATATGTTTAAACCTTTAAATTAAACTGTTTCCAAAAACAAAAAATACCCGGTTGCATGGATAGGTTCATGATGATTTTTCCCTACTTTAGCCATCGATGATAAACGTAGTTTCAAAATTACCCCAAACAGGAACCACCATATTCACCGTCATGTCGGCCCTGGCCAACGAGCTCGGGGCAATAAATCTGTCGCAGGGTTTTCCTGACTACGACTGTTCGCCCGAGCTTATCGAGCTTGTGAATAAAGCCATGAAAGAGGGCCATAACCAGTATGCGCCTATGGCAGGTGTAATGGCTTTGAGAGAGCGTATTGCCGAAAAAACCGAAAAACTTTACAGCGCTGTTTATAATCCGGAAACGGAAATTACC
Organism: Mucilaginibacter kameinonensis; assembly: GCF_003675385.1. GTDB lineage: Bacteria > Bacteroidota > Bacteroidia > Sphingobacteriales > Sphingobacteriaceae > Mucilaginibacter > Mucilaginibacter kameinonensis. Next base: position 673,687 of record NZ_RCWZ01000003.1, read on the forward strand.
ATAACTGCCGGTGGTACACAGGCTATATTTACAGCTATCAGCGCCGTTATACATCCCAATGATGAAGTGATCATTTTTGAACCTGCTTTTGATTGTTACGCCCCAGCCATTAAACTGATGGGAGGCGTTGTAAAATCGCTTGCTCTCGAACCGCCCAACTATCGTATTGCCTGGGATATGGTGAAGCGGCTGATCAACCAAAAAACAAAAATGATCATCCTTAACTCGCCGCATAACCCAACGGCAACTATCCTGCACAAGGAAGACATTGAACAGTTAAGCGCGCTGGTAAAAAACCAGGATATATTAATATTGAGCGATGAGGTGTACGAGCACTTGATATACGATGGCGAAACCCACCACAGCATGGCTCGCTACCCCGAACTTCAGCAACGTAGTTTTATAGTGGCATCCTTCGGCAAGCCTTTTCATGCTACCGGCTGGAAGGTTGGATATTGCATGGCACCCGCCTATCTCATGAATGAGTTCAGGAAAATTCATCAGTTTTTGGTGTTCGCGGTAAACACACCTATCCAATATGCCATCGCCGAACATCTGAAAAACGAAGAAACTTACCTGGGCTTAGCTGAATTTTTCAGGCAGAAACGTGACTATTTCAGGAATGGGCTCGAACAAACCCGTTTTAAACTTCTGCCTTGCAACGGTTCATACTTCCAGTCAGTAAGTTACCAGCATATTTCCGACGAAAAAGATGTTGATTTTTCTATCCGGATAGCAAAGGAATTTGGAGTAGCAACTATACCTGTTTCGGCATTTTACAGCAAGGGGATTGACCACCATGTGCTGAGGTTTTGTTTCGCCAAAAGACAAGAAACTTTAGATAAAGCCGTTGATAGGTTAATTCGCATTTAATTTTTGGTTAATGGTTCATAGTTAATGGATCATAGCCAAATCTTTAAATTTGATTTTGGTTCATGGTTCACAATTAACGGATCATAGCCAACTTGTATAAGTTTTATCAGTATGGATCAACCATCGTCATGCATTTTTTGCTATGAACCATGATCCATCCACTATGAACCAATTACTATGGAGAATCTTAAAATTACTGTTTTTCAAGGCTACCTTTTTTGGGAAAATATCGATAAAAACCTTCAGAATATCACCCTCAGGCTATCGGGCGGAATCCGCGAAAAAACCGATCTCATTATACTTCCCGAAATGTTTACCACGGGCTTTACCATGAATGTCGCGGTACTGGCCGAACCCATGAATGGCAAAACCATGCAATGGATGGAAAAAACCGCTCAACAATACGACTGCGTAATAACCGGGAGTATCATTATAGAAGAGGGTGGCAAATACTATAACCGCCTCATCTGGATGCGCCCCGATGGCACATATGAGCATTATGATAAACGCCACTTGTTTGCGCTTGGTAAAGAGCATAATACCTACACGGCCGGCACCAAAAAACTTTTTGTTGAGCTAAACGGCTGGAAAATTTGCCCGGTGATTTGCTACGACCTTCGTTTCCCGGTATGGCTGCGTAACATTGAAGAAAACGCGTACGACCTGCTTATCGTAGTGGCCAACTGGCCCGAACGCCGGGCAGCGCACTGGCGCACCCTGATACCCGCACGTGCTGTTGAAAATCAATCATATATCATAGCGGTTAACCGTGTAGGCCACGATGGCAACGAAGTTTATCACAGCGGCGATTCTACCTGTATTGATCCTAACGGCAAAGTAATTTACTATAAACGCGATGAAGAAGACCTTTACACATTCAGTATCGTAGCCGACGAGATTGAAAAGATACGCACCGCGCTCCCCTTCCTAAAAGATGCAGATGATTTTGAGATAAATATCTGAAAGAACCCTGATTCATAGGGTTTGAGGATTACCGTGATTTTGTCTGAACCGGAATTTGAAGAATCAATTAAATTGCCAGAATATAGAATTAAACAAATTCTTTCAATTCGTTTAATTCGAGTTCTGGCAAAATCACGGTTCCTCTCTACCATTAGTTTTCCTTCACTTCATACAAAATTCATAAGTGTTTTGAATTTTTGTATTGTTGAATTTTGATGAAGGAAAATGCGAAATATAAAATCCCTGCTATTTATATCACCCTTATTTTTTAGTTTATTAACACAAAAGGCCGAAGCACAAACAGATACGTTAAAGATCACTTTCCCTGAAGCTGAAAAACAGTTCATTGAAAATAACCTTAGCCTGCTTGCCCAAAAGTATAATGTTGATGCCCAAAAGGCGCTCATTCAACAAGCTAAATTATGGGACAATCCCGTTTTAAGCACCGATCAAAACATTCATGACGGTGGCACCAACAAATTTTTTAATCACGCCAACGGTGGCGGACAAGTTTTTGTTCAGCTAAACCAGGTATTTGCCACTGCCGGCAAACGCGGCAAACAGGTAAAAGTAGCCGAAGACGATGCCAAAGTTCAGGAAGCTGCCTTTAACGACCTGATGCGCAACCTGCGCTACAATCTTCAGCTTGATTTCGGTCAGCTGGGTTCGTTGAATGCCCAACAATTGGTTTATCAAAACGAAATCAAATCGGCTACCGAACTGGTTAATGCCATTCAAAAATCATTTGATGTTGGCAATACTTCCATGAAGGACCTGATCCGTTTGAAAGCGTTGCTGTTTGGCCTGCAAAATGATATGGTTGAGAATAACCGCCAGATCAACGATCTGCAGACTGAGCTTAAAACCTTACTCCAAACTAAAGAAACCGCATTTGTACAGCCCATCATAAATGATAAGCCGGTTGAAACTGTCGACCTGGACGTACAATCACTAATAAGCCAGGCCATGACCAACAGGCCCGATTACTTATCTAATCAGTACCAGTTAAATTCGGCCACACATAACCTCGCCTATCAAAAAGCATTGGCAGTGCCTGATGTAACCATCGGCGTATCATATGACCAAAACAGCAGCTACGCCCGTAACTACTATGGCTTACAAATTGGTTTGCCAATACCGTTGTTTAACCGCAACCAGGGCAATATCAAATCTGCACAATACAATATCAAAAGTCAGGAGAGCACTTTAAAACAAAGCGAATTCCAGCTTAAAAACGACGTAGTTGCTGCTGTTAACCAGTATAAGTTGAACCAGCAACTGTTCTCTAACCAGCAGATCACTTTTAATGAGCAATATGATAAACTGTTTGGTGCCATGCTCAAGAGTTTCCAGCAACGCCAGATAAGCCTTGTAGAGTTTGTTGACTTTTTTGACACCTATAAGGATACCAAACTAAAAATATTGCAACAAAAATATAACCTGCAAAAAGCTATTGCCGACCTCAACTTTGCCGTTGGCACAACCGTAATAAAATCCTGACTAACTTTTTAAGACTTACTATGATGAAAAGAGAAACGCTGTTTTCCGGCATCTCAGCTTTACTATTGCTTGCCGCTTGTAAAGGCAAAACCCCTCCTGCTGTTGAAAACAAACAGGTAACTGTGAGCGATTCGATGGCCAAAATTATCACTATCGATACTGCCAAGATCGCTACCATAAAAAATGAGCTAACCCTTTCGGGCGAGGTATCATACGATGACAACGCGGTTGTTAAAGTATTTCCGTTTTCGAGCGGACAGGTGCTGGATGTGAAAGTTTCACTTGGCGATAAGGTGAGCAAAGGTCAAACCCTTGCCATTGTGCGCAGTGCCGATGTTGCCGGTAACTATACTGATTTGAGCTCATCAAAATCAGATCTTGCTATTTACAAACGTCAGTTGGAGCAGGCAGAATATTTATACAAAAACGGGATCTCAAGCGAGCGTGATTATACCGAGGCTAAAGAAAACTACAACAAAGCCGAAGCAGCGTATAACAAAGTTCAACAACAAATTGCCATCAATGGTGGTGGTAACACCAGCCCGGGCGGTACGTTAGTGATCAAAGCCCCTGAAAGCGGGTTTATAGTTGAAAAAAACATCACAGCTGGCGGTTTCATTCGTCCGGATAATGCCAATAGCATGTTCACCATATCAAACATGAAAGACGTTTGGATCTGGGCTAACGTGTTTGAGTCGGACATTAGTCGTGTTAAAGTAGGTTATACTGCAAAAGTTACCACCATTGCTTATCCTGATAAAGTATTTACAGGTAAAGTTGACGCAATAAGCTCTGTACTTGATCCAGACAATAAGGTTTTGAAAATCAAAATTGTATTGCCTAACGAAGGTATGCTGCTTAAGCCGGAGATGTTTACCAGCGTGGTTATAGCCAACAGCGAGAAAGCACAGTCGGTTGCTATACCGGCCAAAGCCGTTGTTTATGACAACAGCAAAAACTTTGTAGTAGTTTATAACAGTAAAGATGACCTGAAAGTACGCCAGGTAGCAGTTATAAAAACGGTTGAGGATACCACTTACATATCATCAGGCCTGCAGGCGGGTGATAAGATCATATCCAAAAACCAGTTGCTTTTTTATGATGCCATTGCGGGCAATAATTAAGGGGCGATAAACTAAAAATTGCCGGGCTTTAAAACCGGGCATTTACGTTTTTAAAATACAAAGACTACAATGAACAAGTTCATCAAAAATATCATATACTTCTCGCTTAGGCACCGTTACTTTGTGTTCTTTATGACACTGGTATTGGTAGTGCTGGGTGTGTGGAGCTATACCAACACCCCTATCGAGACCTTTCCTGACGTAACCAATACGCAGATCATTATTATTGCCCAATGGCCGGGCCGCAGTGCCGAAGAGATGGAAAAAATGGTTACCATCCCTATGGAAACCGTTTTAAACTCGGTACAGAAAAAGGCAAACCTTCGTACTACATCATCGTTCGGTCTTTCATATGTCCGCATTATTTTTGATGATGACGTTGATGACGCGTTTGCACGCCAGCAGGTTTTGAGCCGCTTGGGCAACGCCGATTTGCCAGACGGTGTTAAACCCGAGGTTGAGCCTCCATACGGCCCAACTGGCGAAATTTTCCGTTACACCTTAAAAAGCCATACCAAATCGTTACATGACCTTACCGCGATACAGGATTGGGTGCTTGACCGTCAGTTTAAATCTATCCCGGGTGTAGCCGACGTGAACAGCTTTGGCGGCGAGGAAAAAACTTACGAGGTGAGTGTGAACCCTTCGTTGTTACAAAAATACGGCCTTACCTCGCTTGATGTTTACACCGCCCTTAACCGCAGTAACATTAACGTGGGTGGTGATATCATCGAAAAAAATGACCAGGCTTATGTTGTACGTGGTATTGGCTTGATCAACAATATTGATGAGATCCAGAATATCATAATTAAAAACGTAAACAACGTGCCTATCCTGGCGCGTGATATAGCCGAAATTAAAGAAGGCGGCTTACCACGTTTAGGCCAGGTTGGTCGCGATAAAAACAACGATGTTATTGAAGGTATTGTGGTAATGCGTAAAGGCGAAAACCCTGCTGAGGTATTAAAGCTGATTAACCAAAAGGTTGTTGACCTTAATAAAAGCGTATTACCGGCCGACGTAAAAATCTCTACTTTTTACGATCGTACCAACCTGATGGATTTTTGTACCGAAACCGTTATCCATAACCTTTGCGAGGGTATTATACTGGTAACTGTTATCGTATTACTGTTCATGGCCGATTGGCGTACTACGCTTACGGTGGCTATTATCATTCCGCTGGCTTTATTGTTTGCCTTTATCTGTTTAAGGTTAAAAGGCATGAGCGCCAACCTACTCTCTATGGGGGCGGTTGACTTTGGTATCATCATAGATGGCGCGGTGGTAATGGTTGAGGGGATTTTCGTGGCGCTTGATCACAGGGCCAGGGAAGTAGGCATGCAGAAATTCAACGGGCTTGCCAAGCTCGGCTTGTTCAAGAATGTTGGCGCAGAGATGGGTAAAGCTATCTTTTTCTCTAAACTTATTATCCTTACCTGTTTGGTACCAATCTTCGCTTTCCAAAAGGTTGAAGGTAAAATGTTCTCTCCGCTGGCTTACACTTTAGGCTTTGCTTTGCTGGGTGCATTAATATTCACACTTACATTGGTACCTGCATTGTCAAGCATACTGCTTAATAAAAATGTAAGAGAAAAGCACAACCCGGTAGTATTGTTTTTTGAGCATGGTATCCGCCGTATGTTCGGTTATACTTATCGCAATCAAAAATTAAGTCTGATAGTTGCGGTAGCCTTCATGGCAGTTACCTTCTTCTCGGCTAAGTTTTTAGGGTCAGAGTTTTTGCCGCAGCTTAATGAAGGTGCCCTTTGGGTAACGGCGCAGCTGCCAATGAGTACCTCGCTGGAAAGTTCTGTTAAGGTAACTGATAAAATGAGGCAGATCCTCTCAACCTACCCTGAGGTAAAACAAACGCTATCGCAGGTTGGCCGTACTAATGACGGTACCGACCCTAAAGGTTTCTTTAACGTACAGATTCAGGTTGACCTTTTACCTAAAAAGGAATGGAAACGTAATATAACCCAGGAAGAGTTAATAGCTGACATGGATAAAAAGCTCAGTCAGTTTCCAGGCATTGTATTTAACTATTCACAACCTATTATTGATAACGTGGCCGAGGCAGTTGCGGGTGTACCTGCATCAATGGCAGTAAAAATATTCGGCCCGGATTTCCAGGTGCTCGATCAAAAAGCTGACTCGGTGATGGCCGTGCTTAAAAAGATCCAGGGCGTTGAAGACCTTGGTATCCTTCGCAATCTTGGCCAGCCAGAGTTCCGTATTGAACTTGACCAGCGTAAGATGGCACTTTATGGTGTATCAACTGCCGATGCAAACTCGGTTATTGAGATGGCTATCGGCGGTAAAGCGGCCTCACAACTTTATGAGGGCGAACGTAAGTTTGATATCAGGATCCGTTATCAAAAACAATTCAGGGATACTCAAAGCAAAATTGAAAACCTGATGGTGCCTACGCTTAACGGTTCAAAAATAGCTATCAAAGAAATTTCGAAAATCACCACACTAACCGGCCCGGCATTTATTTACCGCGATAACAACATGCGTTACATTGCCGTAAAATTCTCGGTACGTGGTCGTGATTTAGGTAGTACCATTGCCGAAGCACAGGACAAAGTGGGTGCTGCCGTAAAATTAGATCAGGGTTACTCCTTCACCTGGAACGGTGAATTTGAAAACCAGATCAGGGCCTCAAACACTTTGGCACATGTAGTACCTATATGTTTACTGGTAATATTCCTGATCCTGTTCATCACCTTCGGTAACGCAAAAGATGCCGTACTGGTAATCCTGAACGTGCCGTTCGCGTTGATAGGTGGTATTTTAGCATTGCATATCACAGGTACTAACTTCAGTATCTCGGCAGGTATCGGCTTCATCGCCTTATTTGGTGTCTGTATCCAGAATGGTGTGATCCTGATATCGGTATTCAAGAAAAACCTTGAAGAAAAAATGCACCTTGATGAAGCTATTATGCAAGGTGTAATATCACGTGTTCGTCCGGTAGTTATGACCGCATTGATGGCCGCCATTGGTTTGATGCCTGCGGCAATTTCTACGGGTATTGGTTCCGAAACCCAAAAACCGCTGGCTATAGTGGTAATAGGCGGTTTGGTAACTTCAACCATATTAACCTTACTGATATTACCTATCATTTACGCCATAGTTTACCGTTTAATCCACCGCCGTGAAAACCGTAAACTGTTGAAAAAAGTAGGCATGATAAAGGGATAATTAATTATCCAACGCGGCGGTTCCCCTCTTGAGAGGGGGCGCGACGGAAAAGAGCGAAAGCAGGGGTGTGTTTCTACGTTTAGAATATCGAAAATAGTAACACACCCCTCCACCCCTCTCAAGAGGGGAATCGCACAACCCACCCTTTTTACATAATTCTGTTAGACTATTTCTTTTAATACCAAATAAAATCGCTACTGTTAAGGCTGGCGATTTTTTGTTTTATTACAACATTAAAACTTTAATTTGCAGGATATACCCGATAGCTTTTAACAAACATGTTATATATAAAACCCGTGCTTCGCATCGTTATACTTTTTGTCGTATTGGTCAGCTTTCCTTTTGCGTCATCAGCCCAAAAGAAAAAAGAAAAGGATAAGGATTACGCCCAACTGGTTGATCCCTTTATAGGCACCGGCGGACACGGGCACACTTACCCCGGGCCGGTAATGCCCTTTGGCATGGTGCAGCTTAGTCCGGATACCCGGTTAGAAGGCTGGGACGGCTGCTCGGGTTATCATTATACCGATAGTTTGGTATACGGCTTTTCGCACACACACTTAAGCGGTACAGGTGTACCCGATTATTGCGACGTGCTGTTTATGCCCACCACCGGCGATCCTAAATTTAAAAACACCGAATACCGCTCGCACTTCAGTAAAAAGAATGAGAGCGCTACGCCCGGCTATTACCACACCCTGCTTGACAAATACAACATTGGCGTTGAGCTAACCGCTACAACCCGTGTGGGCGTTCACCGCTATACTTATCCATCAACCGATAAGGCCAACATTATTATCGATCTGCAGCACCGTGATGAAGTACTTGATTCATGGATTGAGGTGGTAAATGATCATGAGGTTCGCGGCTTCCGCATGTCGAAATCATGGGCCGATAAACAACAGGTATATTTTTATGCTAAGTTTTCGAAGCCTTTTAAAATCTATGGCATCGCGTTAAATAACGAAGTTCAAAACGGGCAAAGCAAAGTACAGGGCAAAAACATCAAGCTGTTTTTACAGTTTGATAATCCCGGCGAGGTGATCAGCAAAGTAGGCATCTCTTCTGTAAGCGCCGAAGGTGCCTTGAAAAACCTGGACGCCGAAGTGCCCGACTTCGATTTTAAAAAGATTCAGAAAGATGCCAAAATAGCCTGGAACCACGAACTCAATAAAATTCAGGTTGAAGGTGGCGCTCCTGCCCCATCCTCACAAACCCAGGCCGTAGGCGGTACAGGGCCTTATAGCTATACCGCACCTGCAAAAAAAGTAGTTCAGCCCGATTATGCTAAAATAAAGCAAACCATCTTTTACACGGCTCTATACCACAGCATGGTAGCCCCAAGCATATACAGCGATGTTGACGGGCAATACCGGGGCATGGATCAGCAGGTACATACAGCTCAGGGCTTTGATTACTACACGGTATTTTCCCTGTGGGATACCTTCAGGGCCGAGAACCCGCTGCTGACTTTGATAGATCGCAAACGCACACTCGATTTCATCAAAAGCTTTATGGCGATATATGATCAAGGTGGTTTATTACCGATATGGCCACTGGCTACTACCGAGACTTATTGTATGATCGGAAATCACTCCATTCCGGTTATTGTGGATGCCTATGCTAAAGGCATTCGCGATTTTGATGCCGAGAAAGCCTTTACGGCAATGAAAGCCGCTGTAAACCGCAACCAGTTTGGCTTGGACAATTACCGCAAAAACGGGGCAGTACAATCAGATGCAGAAGATGCATCTGTATCAAAAACCTTAGAGTATGCTTACGACGATTGGTGCATTGCGCAGATGGCAAAAATGCTTAATAAAACTGATGATTATACCCTATACATTCAGCGTGCACAGTACTGGAAAAACGTTTACAACAACCAGAATACCTTTATGCAGGCCCGCGCAAACGGCGGCTGGCTGGAGCCTTTTGACCCTACGGAAATTAACGGTAATTATACCGAAGGCAACTCCTGGCAATATTCATTTTTGGTACCACATGACGTAGAAACCCTGATTGATAAAATGGGCGGGAAACAGGCTTTTGAAAACAAGCTTGATGAGCTATTCAGCACACAATCAAAACTAAGCGGCAGCGATATTCCGGATGTAGCCGGTTTGATAGGCCAATATGCACATGGTAACGAGCCAAGCCACCACATGGCTTACCTGTACAACTTTACCGACTCGCCGGATAAAACCCAGTTTTATGTAAGCCGCATTTTGCGCGAAGAATACAGCAATAAACCGGATGGCTTAGCCGGAAATGAGGATTGCGGACAGATGTCGGCCTGGTACGTGATGAGTTCATTGGGGATTTACAATATTGCTCCCGGTCAGCAGGATTTTCAGATTGGTATACCTCAGTTTGATAAAGCGGTAGTCAACCTTGAAAATGGTAAAAAATTCAGCATTATTAACCCTGGTGCCGGTATTACCCGAAGCAATATTTACTTGCAGGGCATGAACCTTGATAAAAAAGTATACAGTAAGCTTTTTATCAATTATGATGATATTGTTAAAGGCGGAGATTTTGAAGTATTCACCGGCAGGCTGGCTAACAAGATCTTTACCCAGGATCTGGAAAAGCCTGTTTCAAAGATCACAGATAACCTGATTGTTGCCAACCCTTATATTATAGCACCTGCCAAATCATTCAAGCAACCTTTCAGCATTCAGATCAAAGATCAGGACGCCGACGCGAAGATCTATTATACGCTTGACGGCTCTGCTCCTACTGCGTCATCAACGCTTTACACACAGCCCATCAATATCACTGATAATATCACGATAAAAGCCATCGCTATAAAAGATGGCAAAAGCAGTTTTATTGACGAGGCAAGTTTTATCAAGCTCCGTAACGATATTAAACTAACTATAGTCAACAAATACCTGCCTAACTACCCCGCTAAAGGAGATGAATCATTAATTGACGGGCAGCACGGAACTACCAACTGGCGTTTAGGCAACTGGCAGGGCTATCAGGGTAAAGATTTTATCGCGGTGGTTGATATGAGTGCGGTTAAACCTATAAAACAGATTAGCATTAATGCCCTGCAGGATAGTCGCGCATGGATCGTGTTTCCTAAATATGTGCAGTTCTGGACATCAAACGATGGTAAAACCTATAAACTGGCAACCACCGTTAATACCAAAGTTGATATCAAGGACACCAACGTACAAACACAGGAGTTTACCGCGCCACTAAACACTAATGCCCGTTACATTAAACTGATTGCCAAACAATACGGCCCGCTGCCCGACTGGCACGAAAACAAAGGCAGCCAGTCATATATTTTTGCGGATGAAATAACTGTGGAATAATTTTTGGATGTGCAGGTTTCAGATAGACAAATGAGTGAAGTTTTGCTGTGGCTAACCATTTAAAAATGGATAAAACTATTTCATTTTTAAATGGTTAGCTGTATACAATAAAACTTTACCACACATGGAAAATTACAAACCAACAACCGACGATGGTAAGACCGCCGGCATCATTAGTTATTTTACGCTTATTGGGTGGCTCATTGCTTATTTTGCATTATACATCAACAATAAAACCCCGCTTGCATCCTACCAAATGAGACAAACCTTGCTGTTTCACCTCGTTTCAATCCTAATTTCATGGGTTGCCGGTTTTCTTATAGGCATAGCCTTTGTAACATCAGGAATATTTATTGGCGCATCCATCCTTTGGATCATCCGCCTGGGGTTGCTGATCATCTGGATCATCGGTTTACTCGGCGCAATTAACGGCGAAAGAAAACCAATGCCACTTATCGGCGAGCCTGCCCAAAATATGTTTTCAGGCATTTAAACTTTTATTAATATTCCAGCCTTACGAAGTTTTAAAAACTTCGTAAGGCTTTGCACTTAGTTCATTGCTTTTCCAACAACTGCTTAGCTTCCTGCAGCTTTTCCATTTCCTCTTTAGGTAAAACCGGGAACTCCAGTTTCAAACCCTTCAAGGTATCATGTATTATTGTTGAAATAGCGATTCGGGTAAACCATTTTTTATCTGCCGGGATCACATACCATGGGCAATCATCTGTTGATGTCTCATTAATGGCTTTTTCATAAGCGCTCATATATTCATCCCAATGTTCCCGTTCCGTGATATCGCTGGCCTGAAATTTCCAATTCTTTGCAGGGTTGTCTATCCGTTTTAAAAAACGTTTCTTTTGTTCCTGTTTGGATACATTCAGGAAAAACTTGATCACAATAGTACCGTTGTTATGGATATGCTTTTCAAAATTTCGGATACTCTCATACCGTTGTTCCCAAAACTTCTTGTCGATATCTTTCACATCCTTTATGTAAGGATTATTCTCCTTTAAAGCAAGTTCGGGATGCACCTTAACTACCAGCACATTTTCATAGTGCGACCGGTTATGAATACCTATCCGTCCGCTTTCGGGCAGGGCTTTATAGTGTCGCCATAAAAAGTCGTGATCGTAGTCCTCAGAACTTGGTTGTTTAAAACTATAAACCTGGCAACCCTGCGGATTTAAGCCCGACATGGTGTGCGCTATGGCGCTATCTTTCCCGGCCGCGTCCATCGCCTGAAAAATAATGAGCAATGAATAATTATTGGAGGCATAAAGCTGGGCCTGCAATTTAAAAGTTTCGCCTATCAGCTCCGTTAATACAGCGCGGGCATCTTCCTTTTCATAACCATCGCTAAACGCGGGATCATAGTCACTCAGCGAAAACTTGGTATCGCTTTTTACTTTAAATTGTTCGGTAAGATTCTTCATATTATTAGGTATCTACACAAAATATAAAAAACTGAATAATGTTTTGGTAACCCGGTTTAAACCTAACCGGTAAATAGCAAAAAGCCTCTTTTTTTGATCCGGGCTGCTTTTGATTTATTTATTGTGTACTTTGCACATCATAAATATGTATAATGCCAGTGTTAACCTAAAATTTACCTGATTATTTTACGTTGTTTATATTTGTCAAACAGCATTATGATGTAGTGCTATAATTTTTCATCTTTACCCAATGTTCAGACGTATACGCAATCGCTTTTTAAGATATTTCGTCATATTAATATACTTCATTATCATTTTTTTCTGTTCGATAGAACTGAACTTCCTTGGACTTTTCGGATACTCGCCTGACATGCAGGATATTAAAAGCCCTGTACTTTCGGTAGGTTCTGAAGTTTATACAGCCGACGGCAAACTGATAGGCCAGTATTATAAGGAAAACCGCTCGCCTATCGAATTTAAAGAGATCTCTCCTAACCTTGTAAATGCCCTTGTAGCCACTGAAGACGCACGTTTTTATAGTCATGGAGGTGTAGATTTTTACTCCTTTTTCACGAGTGTACTTTCAACTGCCAAAGGCGATAAAAGGGGTGCCAGTACCATCACCCAGCAGTTGGCCAAAAACCTTTTTGAAACACGTAAAAAGAAATCGCAAGGGATCATTAAGCATATCCCGGTGTTGCGCACCGTTGTTTATAAGTGCAAGGAATGGCTTACCGCCTTTAAAATTGAGCACGTTTACAGTAAACAGCAAATATTAACCCTGTATTTCAATACAGTTCCGTTCGGCAATAATACGTATGGTATAAAAACGGCATCATTAAAATATTTCAACAAGCCGCCGGGTACTTTAAATCCGGCAGAATCAGCATTACTTATCGGGATGCTTAAGGCTACGTCAAACTACAATCCTATTAAAAACCCGCAACGTGCTATCGAAAGACGTAATACTGTTTTGGGCCAGATGGAGAAATATAAATACCTTACAGCCGACCAATTTAAAACTAACGTGGCATTACCGCTCGGCCTTGACCTGAGCTATGTGGAAGATGACTCACATGGCGACTCATACCTGCGCCGCGCAGTGGAAAAATGGCTGGATAAATGGTGTAAGGATAATGATTACAACCTTTATGAGGACGGATTGAAGATCTACACCACTATCGATTCAAAAATGCAGCAATATGCCGAAGAAGCCGTTGCCGAAAAGATGAAGATGCTGCAAAAACGCTTCTACAATCTGTGGGGAAACAAAAACCCATGGCGCGACTCAAAAGGTGTTGAGATCAAAGATTTTATCCTGAAAAATGAGCAGCGTTTAGGTATTTATAAGTTGCTGGAAAAAAAATATAACGGTGATACCGTAAAGATCCAGGATTACTTTAAAACCAAGAAAAAGATGAAGGTGTTCACCTGGCATGGTGAACGGGATACAACCTTCTCTACCATCGACTCGATAAAATACTATGCCAAGATCCTGAACACCGGCATGATGACCCTGGAGCCATCAACCGGCAAAATAAAGGTTTGGATTGGCGGTATCGATCACCGTTTCTTCAATTACGATCACGTAAACCAAAGCCGCAGGCAGGCAGGTTCAACCTTTAAACCTTTCGCTTATTTAACGGCTCTTGATAATGGGTTCACCCCTTGCGATAAGTTTACCGACAAACCGGTATCTATCAAATACAAGGACAACGGCGAAGACAAAGTTTGGGAACCTAACAATGCCGATTTTCATTTCTCTTACCGTGAAATGTCGTTACGTTGGGCCATGGGTAAATCCGTAAACTCCATCACGGCGCAGCTAACCGAAAAAGTAGGCTGGGATAAAATTGTTGAATACGCTCACCGTTGCGGTATCGAAAGTCCGCTCAAATCGGTTCCATCAGTATCCTTAGGATCAAATGATGTTTCTGTTTATGAAATGGTTAGGGCGTACAGTACCTTCCTGAACAAAGGCGAAAAACTTGACCCGCTGCTGGTTACCAAAATTACCGATCAGCAGGGTAACGTAATACAGGAATTTAAGCTTAAAACCGAGAAAGTATTAAGCGAAGAAACCGCGTGGCTGATGCTATACATGTTCCGTGGCGGTATGGAAGAACCCGGCGGTACCTCGCAAGCACTTTGGGAATACAATGGTCTTTGGAAAAAAGACAACCAGATAGGTGGCAAAACCGGTACATCATCCGACTATGTTGACGGCTGGTACATGGGCATCACTAAAGACCTGGTAACTGGTGTTTGGGTTGGGGCCGATGACCGTTCGGTACATTTCACCACCTCCGAAACAGGCGAAGGCTCACACACCGCCCTGCCTATCTTCGGTAGCTTTATGGAAAGGGTTTATGCTGATAAATCGCTTGGATATACTTATGGGCCATTCCCTAAACCGTGGAGCAAGATCACTAAGACATATAATTGCCCATCGCCACATATTGAGGAAGACACAACTTCAACAGATAGCTTAAGCAACCCTATTGACACAACCGGCGTAACACCTGTACAGGAAAACAATCCGGAAAACCCGGAAAACACACCGCCGGGCAATAAATAAAAGATTATCGGCGCTTACTTTCTGTTAATGAAGAGAAAATGAATAAGGTTGTTTTTTAATTAAGAGCAACCTTATTTTGTTAAATTAGCCATATCTATTTATTAAATAATATGAATAAAGTTTACTCACTTTTCAATAGAGTTAAAAAGCACACCATTGTATTATTTTGTATAGTTGGCTCGCTGTTGATTGGCACCAACGCTCAGGCCCAATACTTTGGCCAAAACAAAGTAAGATATAAAAACCTCAAGTTTAACGTTTACAAAACCCCTCACTTTGAAATTTACTACTATCTGAAAAACGATAGCATGGTGAAGCGTTTTGCCCAGGAAAGTGAGCTGTGGTATACCCTGCACCAGCAGGTTTTCAGGGATACCTTTAAACATGCCAACCCCATTATACTATACGCCAATCACCCCGATTTCCAGCAAACTACCGCTATCGATGGCGAGATAGGCGTAGGTACAGGCGGTGTTACGGAGGGCCTTAAAAACCGTGTGGTGATGCCCGTAATGGAAACCAACCAAACCACAAGGCACGTAATTGGCCACGAGTTGGTGCACGCTTTCCAGTACCGCTTGCTGATGGGGCATGATTCATCCGAGTATGAAAATATAAATAACATTCCGCTGTGGATGATTGAGGGTATGGCCGAATACCTTTCATTAGGTAAAAAGGATACTTACACAGCCATGTGGATGCGTGATGCTTACCTGAACCATGATATCCCTTCGGTGCGTGACCTTACTGAGAGCAGCAAATATTTCCCGTATCGTTATGGCGAGGCATTCTGGTCGTTCATCGGTTCAACTTATGGCGATACGGTTATAGTTCCTTTCTTTAAAAACGCGGCTAAATTTGGTTTGGAATATGGTATCAGACGGACATTCGGTTATGACGACCGTACGCTCTCCCGCCTTTGGAAAAACTCTATTGAGGCCACATATAAGCCGTTTTTAAAGGACACCACCCAAACTCCCAAGGGCATAAAACTCATTGATAGTAAAAACGGCGGCGACCTGGTGGTTGCGCCTTCTGTAAGTCCGGATGGTAAATATGTAGCCTTCCTATCGGCCAAGAGCCTATTTAGTATTGACCTTTACCTGGCCGACGCCAAAACCGGGCGAATTTTGCGAAAACTCACCAGCAAGGTGTCCAATACCCATATTGATGAGTTTAACTTCATTGAGTCGGCAGGTGCATGGTCGCCGGATGGAAGCAAGTTTGCCTTTAGCGTATTTAGCAAAGGACGTAATAAACTCGATGTTGTCGATCTTAAAAGCGGCAATGTATTTGACGATTTCTCCATGGAACAAGTTGAACAGTTCAGTAACCTTTCATGGTCGCCAAATGGGAAGGATATAGTTTTCCAGGGACTGGTTGAAGGACAGAGTGATCTGTATTCTTACAACTTCGATACCAAAAAAATTACCCAGCTTACTAACGATAAATATTCCGATTATCAGCCAAGCTATTCGCCTGATGGTAAAAAGATCATCTTCTCGAGCGACAGGACAACTTACGACCAAAGCCTTGAGCAGGATATTCCTTTCAACCTTGCCGAGCTTGACCTGGCAACTGGAAAAGTAACCGATATCAAGATCTTTAATGGTGCCAACAACCTGAACCCGCAATATTCGGCAGATGGCAAACAGATCTATTTCCTGTCAAACCGGGATGGCTTCCGTAATTTGTATCGATATACTACAGCTACCGGGCAGATAGACCAGATGACTAACCTGTTCACCGGTATTTCGGGTATCACCGAGTATTCACCTGCGCTGAGCATTTCTAATCACGATGATGTGGTTTATTCCTACTACCGGGCACAAAAATATTCCATCTACAATGCCAAAGCATCCGATTTTACACCAGTTGTAGTGCAACCTGGCGATGTTAATTTTGCAGCAGGTACATTACCGCCAAATCGTTCTGTTGGTGTCGATCTGATCAACTCCAACCTGAACAACTTCCTGGCTTACCGTAAAATCCCAACCGATTCGGTTAAGGCTATCCCATTCCGTTCAAAATTTAAGCTGGATTACCTGGCTGGTAGCGGTATTGGTGTGGGCGTAAGTAACTTCTACGGCACAAGTCTTTCAAGCGGGATCCAGGGCGTATTCAGCGACATTTTGGGCCGTAACCAGATTTTTGCAGCCGCATCAGTAAACGGGCAGATCTATGATTCGGGCGCTGCTGTGACCTATGTAAACCAAACCGGTCGCTGGAACCTGGGTGTAGGCGTTTCGCATATTCCCTACCAGTTTGGTTTTAATACAACCACTTACCCAACAAGAAACGTAAACGGGAAGAACCAAACGGTTTATTCTGATAACATCGACATCATCCGCAACTTTGAAGACGCGGGCAGGGTATTTACCTCTTACCCTATCTCAAGAACAACTCGCTTTGAAGTTAGTGGAGCGGCATCACACAACTATTATCGTGTTGACCGTTACAGCGATTCCTACCTGCTTGATACCACGGTAGTGAATGGAAAACAACAAGTAAACATCGGTAATTACATCTCATCTGACAGGAAAAAGATCCCCAATGACGAGGAATCGGCAACACTTAATCAAAACTACGGTTCTACTTATTTCTATAATTTAAAGGCTTATTCTATTTTAACCCTTTCAACGGCGTTAATTGGTGATAACTCGTTTTTTGGCGTTACCGCACCGTTAAACGGTTTCAGGTACAGGCTGGAAGCAGGTTATAACTTTGGTACTTACCGTTTCTTCTCGCCAACAATTGACGTAAGGAAATACGTGCGTACCGCCCCGGTTACATTTGCAGCCCGCTTTTTTGCAACAGGCAGGTTTGGCGATGACAAAGGGCTTTACCCATTATTTGTGGGTTATCCTTTTTATATCCGGGGCTATGAAGGGCAAACATTTTATAATAACGGCAAAGCCACAACCAACGGTTTCACTATCGATCAGTTATCAGGCAGCCGTTTAGCGGTATTTAATTTCGAGGTACGTTTACCGTTTACCGGTCCTGAAAAATTGGCTGCCATAAAATCGAAATTCCTGTTTACCGATCTTAACTTATTTTTTGATGCAGGTTTAGCCTGGAATGCAGGTGATCATATTTACTTCCAGAAAGATCCGCCGGTAATAGGCCAGCAGGATTTTGTAGATAATACAGGAAAAGTAACTACTCAAAACCTTTACGGTCGTGTTCCGGCATTAAGCGCGGGTATTTCTTTACGGATCAACGTTTTTGGCGCGTTTATTTTGGAGCCATACCTGGCTGTTCCGTTTAACCGAAGTGATGTTAAGAAACCGTTGTTTGGTTTAGGCTTTACACCGGGTTGGTAATAATTTTATATTATAAAAGAGAAAAGCGGCTTATCGGCCGCTTTTTTCTTTTATATCTTTTTTCATGGCAATAAAATATGTGCCGTATCCATCCATTTCTTAATCAGCACAACACGATCTTTCATAAACTTAGGCCCCCAGAACAAGTTGGACCAGTCATCAAAGTTTTCGCACTGAAAGCCAAAGTAAAACAGCCAGAAACCAAAACCTAAATATGGAATAGCGGCAATTTCTGCGTTTGATAGCGGTCGTACTTTACGATAACTATCAACAAAGATCCCGAAGGCATCACGCGCCTCCTGCTCTGTGATTTTACCGTAGGTAAACTCTAAAAAGTAGTGAACAAAAAAAGAAGCAATATCGTAGGCCAATAGTCCTTTTCCCACGAAATCAAAATCAAAAAAGGTTATCTCATTATCAATGTTGAAATGAAAATTTTTAGGCATGAAATCAAAGTGACAATAGCCATAACTAAAACTCTCGTCAAATTGATTATATCGCTCAATTACTTCCGCCGCAGTTTGCTTTAGATAGGCATAATCATCTTCCAGCCCCGCGAATGCAGGCTCAAGGATCTTTAACGGATTAACGAAAACAGTTTCTATTGAATACTGCTGACGATGATGGCTAAGCTCAATTGATGAAGTTATATGATGTACAGCCGCCATCTCCCGGCCTACAGTTCCAAGCTGAGCATCGCTCATGGCATAAACAACGCTGCCTTGCGCCCAAGAAAATAAGACGCCATAGCGTGTTCCTTCCGCCGCGTTGAAAGCTTGTATAGCATCACCATTCTTGTCAGGAATTGGTCGCGATACTTTTGCGCCGCGTTGAAACAGGGTGTTCAATAATTCTACTTCTCCCCTGATCTCTTCGAGCTTCCGGTGCGCATCACGATAAATTTTGAAAATGAATTTTTCTGTCGTGTTCTCAATAATGTAAGTATCGCTCACATTACGGATCAATAGCCTGCAGGTAGTATTGCTTAAACCATAACGTTCCTGAAGTTTTACATTGAGCGCTTTCGACGATAAGGTTGAGTATTGCGTGGGGAAGATTTCCATAGGTAAACAAAGTTAGCTTATAATCTGCAACCCGCTACGCATTTCAAAAACCTATTTATATTTTGTATGTTTAGCCTATAACCTACACACTATGAAAAAGTTACTGCTATTTATATTTACTGTGTTTTGCCCGGCGATATTGCTGGCCCAAACCGTAGATAAAAGCAATAACATCCCAACAGGGGCAACCATGCTTCCTAATAATGATATTGTAAAAAATATATCATTAGTGCCCTATATCCACACGTTTTATCTTTTTATATTAAAAACCCATCTAACCCGTACCTATACCAGCCGCGGACCAATCACCATGTTTGTACCTGTTGATGAGGGATACACCGATATGCCTACCGGCAGATTTGATTCGCTTGCCAAACCGGCGCACATCTGGGAGCTTACCGACCTGGTTACCTACCATGCCATTGCAGGGCAGCTCAAAGCAAAAGACATTCAGAAAAAGATTAGCAAGGGAAAAGGCATGGCTACGTTTACTACCCTTTCGGGCGGTAAACTGTTCGCTAAAATAGATAGCAATAACAATATAGTTTTGGTTGACGGCAATGGAGGTAAAAGCGTGATCAGCCAGTTTGACATTAAACAAAACAACGGCATTATACACCTGGTGAGTAAGGTATTGGTGCCTAAAAAGAAGATTATATAAACATACCCTCTGATGACAATCTCCCGATACTATAATTACGTATTTGAGTTATAGTATATAAAAGTTCCTTCCCTTAAAAAAGGAGCGTGGTTTTAAATACCATCAAAAATACAAGTTATGAAAACATTCATTTTAGCAGTGATGGCTTTAAGCATCCTGACGGCCTTAGGATGTCAAAATACAAACGGACAGGATACCAAACGCAAATTGAGCAAACCTGCTGCCGAATGGAAAAAAACACTTACATCCAATCAATACCATATTATGGTTGAAAGCGGTACCGAACCGCCTTATCAGAACGAATATTGGAAGAATCACAAAAAAGGCATTTATGTAAGTGCCGCAACCGGCGACACCCTATTTACCTCGGATGATAAATTTGACAGCGGCACGGGCTGGCCAAGTTTTGTTAAACCTGTCGACCCGAAAAAAGTAGCAATAGTTACTGATAACAGCTACGGCATGAGCCGCGACGAGGTTATCGAAAAAAGTACAGGCTTACACCTTGGCCACGTGTTTGACGATGGCCCTGCCGACCGCGGCGGCAAAAGGTATTGCATGAACTCAGGGGCTTTAAAATTTATTAAAAAGCCATAACCCTGCGGTTAGCATTCAGCGATGGGCGCAATTGAGGCCTTACGCGTAAACCTTGCTCATATTTTAACCCAATGGTCAGATCTATCCAATCAGCATTAACAGATCTGATCATTTTTTCTTTTTGTGGGCGTGTATAAGTACTCACCACTTTAAAACGTTCCATAGCCTGCTCTTCGGTATTGATCTCCTCAAAGTAAACCAAACGGTTAAGCTGCTGCGCGTTGTCAAAAAACAAAGTTGGCATTTCGCTGTAAAACTGGATGGTTTTCATCAGGTCTGAACATAAACCAACATGTAAATTTTTACGGTTCCTGTCGGTGATGATATAAACAAAACGTTTCATTTTATGATAAAAAATTTGGTGAACGGATAATTATTACTAACTTTATGAGCATAAAATTACTAATAAATTTAGCAAATCCAAATTTTATGTCAATAATTTCACAAAATATTAAGTTTCTCCGCAAAAAGAAAGGGCTTACACAACAGCAATTCGCGGATGAATTAGGTATAAAACGTTCATTAGTAGGTGCATACGAAGAAGATCGGGCTGACCCTAAATATGACTTACTAAAAACATTAGCAACCTATTTTGATGTTACTATTGATGACTTCATTAACGAAACCATCAACGAAAAATGGCAGCCAAAACCCAAAGGTAACCCTGCCAACCTGCGGATCCTGAGTATTTCTGTTGATAAGGAAGAAAATGAAAATATAGAAATGGTGCCAGTAAAAGCCAGCGCCGGCTACCTTAATGGTTACGCCGACCCTGAATACGTAGCCCAGCTCCCCAAGTTTTATCTGCCTATGTTTAAACAGGGTACCTACCGCGCTTTTGAAATCAAAGGAGACTCTATGTTACCGCTTGTATCCGGTACTATTATAATAGGTGAATATGTAGAAAATTGGGGCGATGTAAAAAGCGGCGAAACCTACGTAGTAATATCTAAGAACGACGGCGTGGTTTATAAGCGCATTGGCAATAAATTTAAAGAGAACAAAAAGTTAAAGCTTATTTCTGACAACCCGGTTTACGAACCATATGAAATATCGGGCGAAGACGTGCTGGAACTATGGAAAGCCAAAGGTTATATTTCAACGCAGTTACCGGAGCCATCACCTGCGCCTACTATGGAAAGCCTTACCAGCATGATGGCCCAGATGCAGCGCTCCATATCTAATTTACAGCAAGGCAACAATTAAGTTACATCAGCTTTTTTAAACCATTACGATATATCTTTATCATACTGTTAAAACGTAAATAAAATAAAAAAGCTATGAAAAAATTATTGTTAATGTGCTGCTTCCTTTTAGGAATTTCTGCAGCCAGCCATGCGCAAGGCGGCATGAGGAAAAGCCCTGAAGAAAGAGCTAAAGATTTGCAAACTCAGCTTAAATTAACAGACGATCAAACAACAAAGATCACTGCAGTTTACAAAGAGCAGGCTACCAAAATGGACAGCGTACGTACCGCAGCCAATGGCGACAGGGACGCTATGCGCTCTGCAATGCGCCCAATGATGGAAGCAACCAACACCAAGATCAAAGCTATTTTAACAGCCGACCAAGCTGCGGCTTACGACAAAGCAATGAAGGAAAGAATGGACCGCATGCGCCAGGGTGGCGGTGGCCAGTAAACATTATCACATAGAAAAAAGCGACCAATGGTCGCTTTTTTTATTTTTGCACAAAACGAAATATATTGGAACCAGCCGAAGATTTTTTAAAACGCAAATTGCAGGAGCGGCAGCAATCGGGTACTTACCGCCAACTGAAGCCAGAAAACGGCTTGGTTGATTTTTGCTCAAACGACTATCTCGGCTTTGCCCATTCTATTGTTTTAAAGCAAAATATCGCCCATGAGGTGAACAGCCATCCGCTTAGCCTCAACGGCGCCGCAGGATCAAGGTTACTATCGGGGAATATAAAATATGCTGAAGATCTCGAAAAACAGATTGCCGCATATCACCAAAGCGAAGCCGGATTGCTTTTCAATTCGGGTTATGACGCTAATCTCGGTCTGCTTTCATCCCTCGCGCAGCGTGGCGATACAATTATTTTAGATGAACTGGTACATGCCTCCATCATTGATGGAGCGAGATTAAGTTATGCCAATCGCTACAGCTTCCGGCACAATGATCTGGAAAGTTTGGAATCCAAGCTAAAAATAGCCAAAGGCAACTGTTACGTAGTTATTGAAAGCGTATACTCCATGGATGGCGATACTCCTCCCCTTTTTGAGATTCTCACCCTGACTGAAAAATATAATGCAGCACTGATTGTTGATGAAGCCCACGCGGTAGGCTTATATCCTAAAGGCCTGGTTTGTGAGCTTGGCCTGCAAGAAAGGATTTTTGCCAGAGTAGTAACTTTTGGCAAAGCATTGGGGGGACACGGAGCTGTAGTACTCGGCAGTAATTATTTACGCAACTACCTGGTAAATTTTGCACGCTCTTTTATTTATACTACGGCAGCATCATTTCATCAACTTGCTGCTATAAAAATGGCTTATCGGCTATTGGAAAACTCCGGCGAAGCCATCACTAACCTGAAACGAAACATCGGGCTATTTAAACAGGAAGTAAACACAGGCGAAAATTTTACTTTGCTAAATAGTGACAGCCCTATTCAATGTATTGTACTCAAAAGCAATGAAATGGCCCGAGAAGCGGCCAGACAATTGCAAATGAATAACCTTGATGTAAGGCCCATTTTAAGCCCTACAGTTGCACAGGGAACTGAGCGGATCAGGATTTGCCTGCATAGTTTTAATACAGAAAATGACTTAACTTTGCTGACTGTAACTCTTAACAAATTTATACTATTACATGCCTGATAAGCAACCGATATTTATTTCCGGTATTGATACCGGGATAGGTAAAACCTTGGTTTCGGCTATTTTAACCGAAAAGTTAAACGCTGATTACTGGAAGCCCATACAATCCGGCGACCTTGATAAAAGCGACACCCTGAAGGTTAAAAGCCTCATCTCAAATCCAGTTACTCAGTTTTTCCCCGAGGCTTACGCGCTTACACAGCCCTTTTCGCCTCACAAATCTGCAGCTCTTGATAAGGTGACTATAGAGCTGGAAAACATCGTTCTGCCAAAAACAGATAACCAGTTGATCATAGAGGGAGCAGGTGGCCTCATGGTGCCGTTAAACGATAACTTCCTGATCATCGACCTCATTAAACAACTTAATGCACGGGTGATATTGGTAAGCAAGCACTATTTAGGTAGTATTAACCATACCCTGCTTTCATTACATGCGCTAAAAAAATATGGTATCCCGGTGATGGGCGTGGTTTTTAACGGAGATAAGGATATTTATTCTAAAAGTTATATCCTTGATTATTCTGAAGTGGCTGATCTTGGGCAGATTCCAGAATTAGACACTATCAACAAAAAAACTGTTAAAGAGGCCGGTAAGTTTATTACCTTGTAACGCCGGCTGTTTATAAACCGATATTTGCCGGTTTCGTAAATTCATACTATGAAAAACATTACAGTAATTGGCTCCGGCACCATGGGCAACGGTATTGCCCACACTTTCGCGCAGCATGGCTTTGAAGTGTCATTGGTTGATATCAGCGATGATGCCCTGAGCAAAGCCCTGCAAACCATCGGCAATAATTTGGACAGGCAGGTAAAAAAAGGAACTATCACCGAAGATGTGAAAAGCGACACCCTAAGCCGCATCCGCGTGTTTACAGATTTGGCCGAAGGCGCTCAAAATGCCGACCTTGTAATTGAAGCCGCTACCGAAAACCAGGAAATAAAGCTCAAACTGTTTAAACAACTCAGCGAAATTTGCAGCGATAAAGTTATCCTTGCATCCAATACCTCATCTATATCCATCACTAAAATTGCTTCGGTTACCAAACAACCGGGCAATGTAATAGGCATGCATTTCATGAACCCGGTACCGGTGATGAAGCTTGTTGAGGTGATTAGGGGTTATGCTACTACTGATGCCGTTACCGAAACCATTATGGAACTTTCACGCACGTTGGGCAAAGACCCGGTTGAAGTAAACGACTACCCGGGTTTTGTAGCCAACCGCATTTTAATGCCGATGATAAATGAGGCTATTTACACCTTGTATGAAGGCGTTGCTGGTGTGCAGGAAATTGATACCGTAATGAAGCTTGGCATGGCCCACCCGATGGGTCCGCTGCAACTGGCCGATTTTATTGGGCTGGATGTTTGTCTTGCCATTTTAAAGGTATTGCATGATGGCTTTGGCAATCCTAAATATGCCCCTTGTCCGCTATTGGTAAATATGGTAACAGCGGGCCACTTAGGGGCTAAAACCAACAGTGGATTTTATAAATACACCGCAGGCAGCAAGGATTTGGTTGTGGCCGATAAATTCAGGGCTTAAAGCCGGTTAAACTTTCGATGTTAGATGTTGTCAATAGTTATTATAGCGAATAACTAAAAACATCTAAAAATGAAAACCATTGCTAAATTAGGAATAGTACTTGCCTTAACGGGCTCATTATTTGCATCATGTTCAAGCCAGGCTTATGTAACCGAGCGCCCGGCTGAACCGGTTTATGTTCGCCCGGTGGCTCCCTACCCTAATGCGGTTTGGGTACCCGGCGAATGGGTTTGGCGCGGCAACCACTACGTTTACCGCCAGGGCTTTTATGCACGACCACGTTATAACCGTGTTTACGTACAAGGCCACTGGCAACCAACCAATCGCGGGTACGTTTGGGTGAAGGGATATTGGAGGTAGCCTCGCCCCCCAGCCCCCTAAAGGGGGAGCTATAAACCAAGAAACGCCCCAGATATTATTATTTACCCGGGGCGTTTTAATTAACATTCATTATTCCCCCTTCAGGGGGTTAGGGGGCTACATCCTCTCGGGAACTTCGATGCCCAATAGCTTCATCCCTTTGCTGATCACCTTAGCTGATGATGCAGACAAGGCTAAACGGAATTGTTTTGAATCTTCGTCCTCGGCTTGTAATATCGATTTTTCGTGATAGAACTTGTTATATGTTTTGGCAAGCTCATATACATAGTTGGCAATTACTGCCGGACTATAACTCTTAGCGGCTTCTTTAACTGTTTCAGGGTATTTATTAAGCAATACAATCAAATCGCGCTCAACATCTGCCAATTCGGCAACCGCTGGTTTAATACCAGCGTTATAATTGGCCCTGCTTAATACCGATTTGATACGGGCGTGGGTATATTGAATAAATGGTCCGGTATGTCCCTGAAAATCTACTGATTCGTTAGGATCAAACAGTAAGCGCTTTTTAGGATCAACTTTTAACAGGAAATATTTAAGCGCGCCCATACCAATAGTATGATATAACGCAACTTTATCGTCTTCACTAAAAGCATCAACCTTGCCCATGGCCTCGGTTTGCTCTTTGGCAGTAGTTTCCATCTCAGCCATCAAATCATCAGCATCAACCACCGTACCCTCACGTGATTTCATTTTCCCTGAAGGAAGGTCAACCATACCATACGATAAATGGAACAAGCCATCGGCCCCCTTTTTACCCAGTTTCTGCAGTATCAGGAACAACACTTTAAAGTGATAATCCTGCTCGTTACCTACCACATAAATGGACTTATCCATATGGTAATCATTGTATTTCAACTGGGCGGTACCCATATCCTGGGTAATATAAACCGAAGTACCATCGCCGCGAAGAACAAGCTTTTCGTCAAGCCCGTCTGAGCTAAGGTCTATCCATACCGAGTTATCGGCTTTTTTAAAGAACACGCCTTTTGCAAGCCCCTCTTCAATAATATCCTTACCTAACAGGTAAGTGTTCGATTCGTAGTAGTATTTATCAAAGTCAACGCCCAGTTGCTTGTAGGTTTCGGCAAAGCCTGCATACACCCAGCCGTTCATGGTGTGCCACAAGTTCATTACCTCTTCATCACCGGCTTCCCATTTTTGCAGCATCTGCTGGGTTTCAATCATGATAGGCGTAGCGTTCTTGGCTATCTCTTTGATCTTATCTTCTTCAGCGGCAATTTTCTCATTCAGCTCACCTATTAACTTTTGATTTGCCTCGTCGGTTTGCGCGCGTTTTTCCTTAACCTTGGCTATGGTAGCTAACGACTCCTCAATCTTAGTCTTTTGGTTTTCTTTAAAGGCCGAAAGGTCATGTTTATCATAAATTTCGCTCAAAACAGGTTTGAGCTGTTCTCTCAGTTCTTTATCAAAAGCAACATAATACTTACCTACCAGGTGGTCACCTTTCATGCCTGATGATTCAGGAGTTTCGCCATTGCCGAACTTTTGCCAGGCCAGCATGGATTTACAGATATGGATCCCGCGGTCATTAACCAAATTGGTTTTGATCACCTCATAACCATCGGCAGCCAAGATCTCAGCAACCGAATAACCCAATAAGTTGTTACGGATATGGCCGAGGTGCAAAGGTTTATTGGTGTTGGGAGATGAATACTCAACCATTACCTTTTCGCCATTTGGTTTTGCTACCGCGAAATCATCGGCAGTAATATTATTATATAACTGGCTAATCCAGTATTCATCGCTAATAGAAAGATTAAGGAAACCTTTGATCACGTTAAAGGATGCAATTTCCTTCAATTCGTTTTTAAGGTATTCACCTATTTCGATACCGGTTTGCTCCGGCCCTTTGCGCGAAAATTTGGTAAACGGAAAGGTTACAATGGTTACCTGGCCTTCAAACTCCTTACGGGTTTCCTGTATGCTAACGGCGGCCGGTTCAATGTCAGTTTGGTATAATTGTTTAACTGCTTTTACGGCTGCTTCAATAATAAAATCCATTCGGCAAAATTAAATAAAATGGGCGGATTGCGAATATTAAAATGGCGATGTTTACACGTAGATTAGGAGGCTCCTATGGAGCCACTACAAATTTAAGCCTTAGCTATAAACAGGGTACTCCTACGGAGTTTTTAGCAGCGATACCATCATTAATTGGGTGGGCTTATCCGTAGAAGAGTAAAATGAAAACGCGGGTATATGCTTTACTTGGTTATCTGTAATTAAACAAATAAGTGATCAACACTCCGTAGGAGTATCATGTTTATAGGCAAACAGAAACAAAATCAAGGCTCCGTAGGTGCCTCCTACCTCAACCTGCTATTCCCTGCACATTCTTGTTAACAAAACCTCATGCTGAGGATATTGCGAAACTAATTCCACTTTTTTAGCCATTTCAAATTCACTGAAATCAAAACCCGGCGCCACGGCGCAACTCACCAGGGTAAAACCCTCGCCTGTCTTTAACTCGGCAGCAAACCATAATCCTGCCGGTACAACCAACGAAAAATTGCCGGTACCTTCGTCAGATAATTCAAGGCTTGCCAAACTGCCATCTTTTTCAATTACGCGGATAATTAACGGCTGCCCTTTATGAAAATACCAGTTCTCATCAGAGGCGATGCGGTGAAAACCGGAGAAATCATCATTCTCCAGCAAATAATATATAGAAGTGCAGGCTTGTTTTACTTCAGCAGTACCAATCCGGTTAACCTCTGCTGCCGAACGGAATACTTCCCGGTAATAACCACCTTCGGGATGAGGTAATAAATTTAGCGACTGTATATAGTAAGCTGCATTTTGAGTTTCCATAAAACAAGTATAAACAAAAAAGCCTCCCTTACGGGAGGCCTCCGACATAATTAACCAACCAAAGAAAACCTGTCTATTTGAAGCTTGTTGTTCCGTCGCCCTGGTAAGCGTAACGGAAAGTATAATAACGTGATGCCGGCCTGGTAGTAAGATCAGCAAAGGCAGCAGTTGTAGTGTTTGGATTGCCTTTGTAATAGCTTATCATTTCTACTTTGGCATATTTACCATCGGCTGTCTTAATCACGAATATTTTACCTGGAGTAGCAAGTATGGCGTGCTGCGGAGCGGTTTCCGCAGTGTAAGTATACCAGCCCGAAATGGCAGGAGCACCCGTTGCATCAGTTTTATAATCGGCAGTTGGGGCCGTTGTTAAAGCTTCAAACGTGCTGCTCACTACCTGGGCTTGGGTTGTCCCGGTGCCAGATGTACCACCATTTGTAAATATGCTGGTCGATTTAAATTTAAGGTCCCACTTGGTTGCCGAAGCAGTGTCAGCTCCTGTAACCTCCGTGCCTGTAGCAAGGCTGAAATAAACCGTTGCCTTTGACGCACCATCAAGATCAGAAATGGTTTTAGTAGTAAGCTTGCTTTCTGCAGGAGTTGGATCGTCGTTGTTTTTGCTGCATGATGATGCCAGTAATATTACAGCCGAGCCTAATGCCAATGATAAAGTTTTGAATTTGTTCATGTGTGTTGTATGTATGATAGTTTAATAATTATTGCTTGTTAAAATTGTAGGCCACACCGGCGTAAATAAGTCTGCCGGGGAGGTTTAGGATCACCTGCGGATCTTTATGATTAAACAGGTTTTGCGCAGTTACCTGCAAACGCAACGCATTGTTCATGAACAGCTTTGAAACTGATGCGTTAACCAACATATAGCCGTTTGTATATTCATCGGCCCGGTTCACAATACCATTGCCATCGCTGTCTTTATAGCCATATCTGCCGCGGTAAATAGCCCTTACTGAGGTGTTGATACCTGTTTTTTCTTCGTTATAGTTGAGCCTGATGTTGTAGGTATATTTCGATCTGCCGAGCAACCCGCCGTAATCGCTGCGTTTTAGGGCTTTGGTGAGATTGGTTTCGGGATCTTTGGTGAATACTTTTCCGGCCTTGATCTGGTCGAGCACATCCTGGTCATATGCTTCAAGGTATTGGAAACCACCGCCTATTTGCAGGGGCTTAAACAGCTGATAAGTAACATCAGTTTCCAAGCCCTGCGTATAAACTTTATTAAGGTTGAAGTAAGAGAAAACCGATTGTCCGTTTGTTTTCAAGGCGATGGCAGCAGTTTCAATCAGGTTGCTGATATTATTGCGGAACAGGTTGGCGGTCCAGTAAAGTTTAGCTACAGGTTTATACCTGAACCCGAAGTTGAAAGCTGTTGAACTCTCCGCATTCAATCTTTTTAGTGTCGAGGGATCTATCAGTACAGTTTCAATCTGTCCCTCCTGTTGTAAACGGGCTATCCCCGCTTGCGCTTCTTCATAACCGAATACGCTGTAGCCAACCTCGGCATTGGTAAAGTTGAGGTAGAGCTGCCTGAAATCCGGAGCCTTATAACCTTTGCCTGCCGAACCCAATATGGTCAGCTTATCGTTAAGCGCGTAACTTGCTGCCAGCTTAGGGCTAAACTGCGATTTGTAAACACTGTGCACGTCAAACCTGCCGCCTGCTATAATGTCAAGCTTTTTTACCGGGATCCAATCTGCCTGGAAATAGCCGTAACCAGATGTAAACGATTGTTGCTTAGTATAGCGGGTAGCCTCAACAGTTTCGTACTGGCCGCCTACGCCTGCAGTTAGTTTCAGGTTATCCTGCAGGGCATAATCGTTCTGGATTTCAGCACGGTTAAAGGTTTGAGTAAAATAAGTTTGATCATAAATATCATGATTATCCTCGTACCTGATATCAGAATTTGTTTTATAAACCGAGCGGTAAAGCTGCAATACCGAAACATCTTTTTTGCTGAACCTGTGGGTAAGCACCGGCGCTAAGTTGAAATCCTTCTCGGTGCCTTTGCCCGAAGCAAAACGGTTATTATCAACCGAAAAACGGCTGTCCTGATCATTGGTATAATACCTTACAGATAATTTCAGACTGGTGTTATCATCAAAACGATAAGCTGTTTTACCATTTAGCGTATATCCGTGAAAAGGCGAAACTGTTGGTATGCCCGAGGCTGGCTGTAAACTATAGCCGCCACTGCTGTTTCGGTTGGCAAAACCGCTGATGTAGAATTTGTTTGTTTTGTACGACGAGTTCAGTGAAAGGTCGGCATTTTTATTGGTACCATATCGCCCGGCTACACCGCCGGAAAAGCCTTTGGCTGGCTCGGCGGTAATGATGTTCACTACGCCGGCCATTGCCTCCGAGCCGTAAAGGGAAGATGTAGGGCCTTTAACTATTTCTATTCTATCGATATTATTGGTAGTTATCCTTGATAGCTCCAGGATACCGGTGCTGCGACCGATAAGCGGCAGGCCATCTATCAGGATGAGGGTATAAGCCGGATCGAAACCCTGGATCTGGATGCCCTGCCCATGCGGATCATCTAAAATATTGATGCCGGTTTGTTCCGATAAAACCTCGTTCAGACGTACCAGTCCACGGTTTTTTATTTCTTCGGATGTGATGCGGGTTATAGGGATAGGTACCTGCTGCAAGCTTTTCGCGGTGCGGGTACCGGTTACTACTACTTCTTTCAGTTGTTTAGTGCTATCCTTCCTTGTTGTGTCGCGCTGCGCAAAGGCAGCAGTTGAAGTAGACAATACAAATACCAAAGGAAGAATATTTTTCATTTATTTAGACTAATTAAAAATAATGATGCAAATTTGTGGCATAGCTATCATGTTTGGTTAACGCCAAACGGATTGAAAACAACGCTAAACGGATTTTATGCACATAACCCTTACTCCTGTTTCACAAACCAACCGTCTTCAATTGACCTATCCGGAAGGTTTTAATGCAGCATCATGTTTAGAAAAGAGGCATCATGAGATAACACTTACCGATGGCGGGATTAAAGTAGATGAATGCTGGTTTGATGGTATCTGTGCGGTGTACAGTGTTCTTCATTCTGCTCAATCATTCACTATTAGTCTGGATTACCCTAAGCCATGCAGAATCCTGTTTTTTGCATTGGATGGTAAATTGGAGGCAGATACCGGAAGAACATTGATAAGAATGAACAAGGGCAATTGCTCTTCCGCCTGCCGGGCAAGTCTGAATGTCAATATATTAATTCACGTCAACAGTACCATGCTGGCAATATGTATCGATGAATTATTTATAGAGAAGCTATCTGCCCAGGGAACTTTGCCTGCAGATGCAAAAAAATATCCTGATCATCTGATAAAAAAAGATCTGACGACAAAGGCGCAATCTATCAGCAAAAATATTTTAGACAATAATCAAACGCCTTATATAAAACGGCTGTTGCTTGAGGCTGGCATAGTAGATTTATTGATTAACCTGCATCAGCCAGAGGAAACAACCACACACCCTATTATTAGCGATGCGGACAAAACCCGTTTACTGGAAGCGCGGAATATCGTTGAACAAAATTTAAAACACCCCTGTTCATTGACCGAGCTTTCACGCAAAACAGGTCTTAATGATTTTAAACTGAAGAAGGGATTCAAAGCCTTATTCGGCCATACTGTTTTCGGTTACCTGGCCGAACGCCGGATGAGCCTCGCCCATAAATTACTTAAAGAAGGGTGCAGTGTTAGCGAAGTTGCCGAGACTGTGGGTTATAAAAACGCACATCATTTTACTGCCGCGTTTAAAAAACATTTTGACACGCTGCCGAGCAAAGTAAGTAAGCTGATGATATTGATGGGGTGTTTGGCCTGGATGTAATTTTTTGTAGAGACGCATTTATGAATTATTCTTCTGAAACAACTTCAAAACCCCTGCCTGGTTGTTTTGCTGCGCCAATTTCTTAGCAGAGAGGCCATCCTTATTCTCTATATTAAAATCGGCGCCATATTTCAGCAACAGCCCAATCTGGTCAAGCTTGTACTTGCGTTTCACGGCATGAAAAAGTGTTGTATTACCATCCTTATCTGCAAAGTTTACATCAGCGCCATTCTTTAAAAACCATTCGGCTATTTCAAAACGTTTCCAGTTATAGGCAGCCATAAACGGGGTATCGTTTCCAATACCATTATCAGTTTGCGCGCCATAGCTTTTAAACAAATCAGCAGCTTCAACATCATTGTACCAGGTTATGGCGTACATACAATGTTCCGGGTCGGCACCGATTGCCAACAGATACTTGTATAATAGTTCGTTTCGGCCCCTGGTATAGGCATACCAGAGTGGTGTAGCAGGAAAAAAGCCACATTCTTCTTTTATCTGGTGCACGGCATTAAGATCCATACCGCCGGCGAGCAAAAGTTTAAGTATCGTCAAACTATCTTCAGCGTTTGCCGGGCGTTTGGCAATTTCAACACCACATAAATAATGAAGCGCGTTTTTACCACTGTCTTCCGCCCAGGTAAGCCACCTCAGGTCTTTTCCGATCATGGCCTTAACAGCTTCCACATTAAGCTCTTTGATATGCTGAATGAATTTAATCATAACGCTTTTACTACTTATCCAATATCGCCAACCAGGTTTTTACCGCGTTTTTCAAAGCCTCTTCTTTCGCGGCGACTTCTTCCATATCATGAAAAAAGGCCAGTCTTCGGCCATCGGCGTAATCACCGGAAAGCAAACCGGATGTATCGTTGATCCTGGCTCCCGAAGGAAATACCAATCGGATACAATCTTTCTGAAACACGTTTGAAACAATCACATACCTTTTATATTCCTTAATATCAAAAGGCCCCATTTCGCCGATGTACAAAAAACTTGGCGCGTTCCATTTGATATGCTCACCTATTCCGCTGTCAGCGCTCAGGATAATTTTTCTTAAAGCCTCCAATACATCCTTAAGCGGGTGATCAAGTTTTTTCATGTACACATCTACACCTGCCGAATCTGCAAGTGCGACTGTTGTTGTTGTTTTGGCTTTCATGATTAAGCAGGTAATAAATTGATTGCGAAGCGTTATCTAATTTAAAAAAAGCATACTTAATACCAAAGGAACCGTAAATAGTACCATAAAACCAGGCAGCCTCATCTTAACTTTGATGTATCAAATTAGATTATTACCATCATGGAACAGAAGCTGCCACTCCCCCCATTTAATTTTGAAACAGCCACTCAAAAAGTACAATTAGCCGAAGATGCCTGGAACAGCCAGGATCCGGCAAGGGTTTCCTTAGCGTATACAATCGACACCGAATGGCGTAACCGTTCGGAGTTTATAAACGGCCGCGAACAGGTGGTTGAGTTTTTAACGCGTAAATGGCAAAAAGAATTCGACTATAAACTAAAAAAAGAACTATGGGCCTTTACAGATAACCGCATAGCCGTACGTTTCGAGTATGAGTACCACAACGCCGATGGTGAATGGTTTCGTGCTTATGGAAACGAGAACTGGGAATTTGACGAAAACGGTCTGATGCAAAAACGTTATGCCAGCATCAACGATGTGCCCATCAAAGAAGAAGATAGGCGCCTTTAAAACAAAGAACCCATTGTAGAGGCCAATGGCCTCTACAATGGGTAACATCAATGTTTAATAATTAAGCAAAAAGGTTTAGGGCTTCCCTTAATTTAGGTTTATCATCTGAGCTATCTTTTTAATATTTCTGATGCTTTTTCATTGGCGTTAGATACTTCACATTGTTATTTTTCAGGGGTACAATTCAAAATTTGGAGCATTTCTTAATATCTCAAATCTCGTTGAAGCATTAAAAATCAAAAAGGGTGATATCACCCTTTTTTTAGTTCAAAACGGATAATAAAATGAAATACAAGTACATTATTTTTCCTATTTTGCATTTTTTTAACACCGGTTAATAGATATAACCTATAATTAATGCAAACCTCGACTTCGACCCCGCCTATACAAATTGCTATTATCGATAACCACACCTTGTTCAGGCAAGGGATGATTAGTTTACTTGGCGATTTTGAGGAGGTTACGGTTGTTTTTGATGCCGAAAACGGAGAGGATATGATCAGCAAGATCAAAAAGTTCCCCTCGCCAGACATTATACTCATGGATATCACTATGCCGGTGATGGATGGTTACGAAGCCACGGCCTGGCTAAAGACAAATCATCCCGCTGTAAAGGTACTGGCACTAAGCATGTCTGACGAAGACCGCCCAATTATCAACATGCTCAGGAGCGGTGCTGTTGGTTATATGCTCAAGGAATCAAAAATAAGAGATGTGGTTTACGCAATGCAAACCATCCAAAAGCATGGTTATTACCTTAATGAACTTGTAAGCGGGAAACTGCTGCATACTATGCAAAATAAAAACACTCCGGCCGACAAATCGAAGGAACTCACATCAAACGAGCTCACTTTTCTGAAGCTAAGCTGTTCGGAGCTTACCTATAGGCAAATTGCTGATGAAATGAACCTGAGCCCCCACACTATCGACAATTACCGGGAATCGTTGTTTCAAAAATTCGGGCTTAAATCAAGAACGGGCATGGTACTTTTCGCTATCAAAAATCAGATCATAAGCGTTTAAGCTTATCCCCTCTTCATTAAAAAATTGTTTTGAATATGAACGGTATCACAATGATACCCAGACTTATCAAAACATAATTACGATATAGCTTGCTGTTACGGCTGGGATATAAGTTTACCAGTTTATCATAACGCTGATTGTAAAATATGAGCAGGTAATTCAATATCGCAAATGGGATAAAAAATACCAATAAGCCTGCAATAAACGCGTTTATGGCTTTATCCCTGGTCAGGTCTATAGTAAAAAGGATAGGGATATCAGTAAAAAAGCGAAGAATAAACAATAGCGTAAGCAGGTTAACACCCTGAATTAACGACATGGAGATAATGGTAAACGCTTTCCAATTACCGTCTGCCCCTTTCTTTGCCCTTTCCTGTGTAATGGCATCAACCCAGATCTTGTAATAAATGCTTAACATTTGTTTCAGATTTAGTGCGCTATATAAATACTAACCCTCCCTTACAAATAAAGTTTGTAGCAATGTTTAAGTAACTGATAATTACTGCATTCCGTCATCGGCAGCAAATCGTTACGATATATCGTCATCGAAAAGTCACCAACAAAATCAAGCTACTCATTATCAATAACATACAAAACAGGCACAGCGATTGGTTAACTGATATTGTTAGTAAGCAAATCAATTTTCAAAATATCATTAACCTTAAAAATCACTCTTATGCCAAATCATTTATCAACATTCGGAGTTATTCATACGGCAATAAGCCTTGTAGGTGTTGCTGTTGGTTTTATCGCTTTATTTCAGGATGGGAAAATCGCCCCTAAAACCAAAAACGGTACGCTTTACGGCATTTTTACCGTATTGGCTTGTTTGACCTCATTCCTGGTAATGAAAACCGGTCATCTGAGTAGTGCTCATAATCTGTCGTTCCTTGTTTTGATTTTGTTTCCCATCGTTTATTATGCACCATCATTACGCATTTTCGGCAGCAAAGCAGATTATGTACAAACCATAGGCATGACTGCCACCTTATTCTTTTCCTTAGTGCCAGCCGTAGTTGAAACATTAACAAGGCTCCCGGTTGAACAGCCCCTGGCTGACGGCCCTGATTCGCCCATAGTAAAAACAG
Source organism: Mucilaginibacter kameinonensis (assembly GCF_003675385.1). GTDB lineage: Bacteria > Bacteroidota > Bacteroidia > Sphingobacteriales > Sphingobacteriaceae > Mucilaginibacter > Mucilaginibacter kameinonensis. Next base: position 709,635 of record NZ_RCWZ01000003.1, read on the forward strand.
GACTTATGACTTTGTTAGTGCTGTTTATAATCATTATGATATTCCAGGCAATTAAACTGAAGAGCCAGCGCAAAGGGTTAACACCTGCATTGTAAATAGATATCTGCCGAACCTATAATATATTAACTGTCTGGGGCCTGCCTGTTTTTACGGGCAGGCATTTTTGTTTCCCTACAATACTTCTACATCCGGTTAACGGAACCTTAAAGTTGAATTGACGCAAATAATCATAGCCAAATAATCCTAAATTTATTGAAAGCTATTCCGCGTCAAATCATCGTTAACCTATGAAAGATATTAAAAGACGATCATTCATTAAACATACCATACTGGCCGGTGCCGGTACTGTCCTCGCCCCGCAATTATTGAGCGCCCAACAATTTGATAATCCAAAGGTCATAGCCCCTGATAGCACCAGCCCGACATCTGACAAAAAAGTAATTGTTGCCGGAGCTGGCATTACAGGCCTTTGCTGCGCATATGAATTAATGAAAGCCGGTCATGATGTAACTATATTAGAGGCCGATGGCCGGTACGGCGGTCATGTTTTTACAGGAAGAGACGGCTTATCAGATGGTTTATATGCCGATTATGGTGCCGACCATATCACCAAACCGGGTTACGAAAAGTTTTTTGAATACGTTGATGCGTTTAAGCTTACAGCCCTACCCTATCCTCATGCAGAAGGTTCGGCCGCAGCGCCCAACCGCAACGGTTTGCGTATGGTTGGCGGTAAATTTTACACTGATGATGAAATGAAGAGCCCCGCTCTATTGGAAAAAATGGGCTTTAATGAACGGGAGGTTAAATTCCTGGCAGAAAACCCTTTTTATGCACTAAGTTCCTTCTACCTGAAAAATTATAGCGGCAAGTTTACAGACCCGTATCAGCCTTTTGGCGTAAGGTATGACGATCTCGATAAAATTACTGTTAGCGAACTCTATAAAAAAGAAGGGGCATCCGTGGCTGCGCTTGGCTATTTAGGCGGTCAGCGGACTTCGGCTTTGTATCATCTTTGGAGGGCCTATGTTATGGAGTCGCGGGGTATTCCGCTTTCTGAGGGCGACACTTACCATTTAAAAGGCGGCAATGAACAACTGCCCATCGCCTTCGCTAAACGCCTTGGGAACAGAGTGAAACTAAACCATCGGATAACAGCAATCAACCATTCGGCTACAGGCGTCACAGTAAAATACAAACCATACGGCAAAGCCGAACAGGAAATGAGTGCCGACTTCCTGGTAAATTGTATTACGCTGCCCATTTTTAAAACTATCCCGCTTTCACCGCCCCTCTCACCCGAAAAACAATACGTGGTTAACCGCACCACCTATTCATCACACCCGTTTTATGTATTTGAAGCAAGCAGTCGCTTTTGGCTGGATGATGGTTTTAAAAGCATCAATATGGAATTTGAGCATCCGTACATATCATCCATATGGGAAGAAACCAATGAAGTTGGCAGCGAGAAAGTCATTTTGAAAGCTTACGGCCCAGGCGGCCTCACACCACAGCAGGTACTGGATGCCTTCAGGCAGGTTTACCCGGGTAAGCATGATACTATTGAACAAGCCCTAACCAAAGACTGGACACGCGACGCTTTCGCCCCCGCCTGCGAGATGGAACCATTCCCCATAGGTCAGATGCACCGCTTTTGGCCCCAGATCATGAAACCCAACGGACGAATCTATTTTGCCGGTACTTATGCCGATAATTTAAGCCGCGGAATGGAATCATGCATCCGCTCGGCACAGCGGGTTGCCGGTGAAATTGATAAAGCATAAAACAAAAAAGCACCCCGGCCGGGGTGCTAAAAACAAACTATCAAATCAAATTAAATAACTTTATCCTGAAGCACCATTGCAAAAACACTTTTCAAAGGAGCTCCATTAGTATCGGCGTAGTTCAGCGTCAATTTACGGTCATCAACAAGAAATGCCGAGTTCACGTAAAATTGAGCGTCAGAAGACTCAGTACTAATGACACTACCACTCTCGCTTACCGTTTTTTTAGCGATAACTATGTTTAGGCCATCACCCTTTGTATGGAATTTACCGGTATACTGCACAGTTGTTGAATTACCATTTTTATAAGTCACATCGGCAAGCAAAAAGGTACTATCCGACGCGAAAATTAAGTAACGACCTTGCTCTCCCTCCTTTATTGGGATATACCACTGGCCAAAAAGGGATGTATTTTTCGAAGCGACATGTTGCTGGGCCTTATCTTTTTTACAGGCAGCCAGAAAGAACAAAGCCACGACCAGCAGGACAGTGGCTAATTTTCTAATTTTCAATACAGGCTTTACCATAAAGTGAAGGTTTTAATTGATATTACGATGGCTATCTGCAATTTGCGACAGTAACAACAAAAAAAAGACTGCCCGAATGGGACAGTCTTTCAATATTTTAGATGAGCAGTTGATTAATCAGCCTTGCTAACCCTGCCTGAGCCGGCATAGTGTGTTTCGCCTGTTTTGGCTGTGCCTGAATATACAACGCTTCCGGAACCTGAAATACGGGCCGAAACAGTTTTGCTGGCAATAACATTGATATTTCCTGAACCGGCAATCGAAGCTTCAACAGTTTCGGTTCTTAATGATTTACCGTTGATCTCGCCCGAGCCTGAAATATGGCAATCGGCCATACCAGTACTGCCTTTAACGTCAATTGATCCAGATCCGCTGATTCTCATATCCAATGTACCTGATTTAACGGCAGTTTTGATGTTCCCTGAACCGCTCAATGCAATTTTAGCATTATCGCCGGTCATTGTCCCCTCGACGGTTGAATTTCCCGAACCACTGTTAGCAAGGTAACCCAGGCTTTTTGCTGTAATGTAGATATTCGCACGTTGAATATTGCGGTGATTTTTCCAGTGATCTTTAAATTCAACTTTTAATACGCCGTTTTCGACTTCGGTTTTGATATCATCAACAATATTGGCATCAACATCAAGTTTTAAGCTTTCAGTTCCGTCAATCTTAATAAATACGTTAAATGGGCCTCCGCAGGCAATACCATTATAGCCGGATACATTGCGGCTTACAGTTTGCGCAGAGGTATTAAAGGCTACCGAAACCGTTAGTAACGAAGCCATTAGTGAGAAGATTAGTTTTTTCATGATCGCGTGTTTAGTTATATGACGCCTTTTTAATTAAAAACGTTGCACCCTCTTTGACTTTTCTACTAAGCCTCTATCGCAATATAGTTACCGAACCAGATAAAGGCGGTTTCCCTGTTTTAAGATCGATAATATAGTAATAGGTACCTGCCGGTAATTGCCGTCCGTTAAAGTTACCATCCCATGGCACGCCATAGCCTATTGAATGGAATAATCTTTCACCATACCGGTTAAATACATCAACTGTCGAACTTTCGTAAGCTACCAACCCCTTCACCTCCCAAAAATCATTGAACCCATCACCATTGGGAGTAAAAGTATTTGGCACGGTAATATCAGGCGAAACTTTAATTATGGTTTGGCTTTGGTTAATACAGCCTCTAACATCAGTAACATAAAGCGTATAAACAATATCGGCATCGCCGGTTAACACGGGTTCTTTTACTTTATTATTGCTCAAGCCTATATCAGGTAACCATAAGTATTGAACGTTTTCATCACTCACGGTTGGGGTTAAAGTAATGGTATGATTCTTCAGCACATACCGTATCCCGCCAGCGTTTACGGTTGGCGGCGGAATAAATTTAACTACCATATCATCGCTGGCTGTGTAGCACTGCCCCGGCGCGTTCGCGGTAAGAGTAAGTTTCACCGATCCGCTTTTTACATCCTCATCTGATGGTGTATAAACCGCTCCCTGTGCATTTTCAGCAAATTGCATTGTGCCCGTACCAGAGCTTGTCCACTTGCCACCTCCGGATATCAACACATTTCCATCCAGCTTAATTGGATCAGGGCGGGCACAAACTTCCAAATCGGGGCCAGCATTGGTACCCGGTGTTTTGCCGAAGTTTATGGTCATTTCTGATGTTGCAATAGTACAATCATCTTTACTGGTAGATGTAAGCACTAATGTTACAGACCCGGCGGCTTTATCTTCGGCTGTGGGCTCATATTTTGCATTCTGTTCGTTGGCAGAAGGTAAAAACTGACCAGGGTTAGATCCTTTTTTAGACCAGACACCGGTAGTAGTACCACCTCCTATATTGCCTGCCAATTGAATGTACTGATCGGTAACACAAGCTAAAATATTAGAACCTGCAGATGAAGTAGGCGGCTTGTTCACTACAACCTCTTGTGAAACTACTGGACTGCTACAGCCATTAACGGTGATATACAAAGAATAGGTACCGGTCATATCAGTGGTCACATTCTCAATCACCGGATTTTGCAGGGCCGATTTAAAACCGTTAGGGCCGGTCCAGGTATAAGTTGCATTTGGTGTGGTTGGTACATTTAGTCTAATAGTACTGTTTACACACACTGGCGAGTTTGTCTTCATGTCCGGTTCCGGCACTTCCGGGTTAACTTTTACCACATAGGCAAATGGGGCACCATCACATTCAAAAGCCGATGGCGTGATAACATAAAGCACGTTTACAGGTGATGCCCCTTTATTAATCAGTACCTCATCAATCTTGTTGCCGGTTTTATTAGTTACCGCGGCGTTGCTGATTCCCGGAACAGCAGCACGGCTCCAGGTAAACGTTGCCGACTGAACATTGGAAGTAATAGTATAATCAAGTGGCTCCCCACTACAAGCCTGGCCAGATGCACTACTGGTAACATTAACCGAAGGGTTGACCTTTACAACCCATTTAAAAGGCAAGCCGGCACAGTTACTTGTTTGATAATTATAAACATAGGCAACATCAACCGGGGCATTGGTTGTATTAAATAATATCTCGCGGATAGTACCCGCCATTTGCCCTGATACTGCCTGGTTGCTGATACCAGGAACGGCATCCCTCGACCAGCTTGAACTTACCCCGGGAATACTAAAAGTTATGGCGTAATTACCGGTAGTCATATTACACAAAGTACCTGTTGGTGCACTTGTAACCTGCGGGGTAGGATAAACTGTTACCACATAACTAAACGGCGTACCAGAGCAACCATTAGATACAGGAGTTATTAAATAAGTAACATCAACAGGATCTTTCTTAGTGTTAATTAAAGTTTCGGTTATTTGTGCCGATGTTTGACCGGATACCGCGGCATTGCTTATCCCATCAACCGCAGCTCGCGACCATAAAAATGTAGTGCCAGCCTGATCGGCAGTAATGGTGTAGCTCTGCGGCACACCACTGCAAACATTATCGGCCGAACCACTGGTAATAACCGGCAGTGGTTTAATTGTTACATCAACCTTGGTACGTTCGCTGATACAACCGTTTACTATAGCCTGCACATAATAGCTTGTATTGGCAATAAGGGCAGGTGTTACGTAAGTGTTGTTGACCGATAACAAGGACCCTCCAACCGGCGCGTCATACCACTGATATGTACCCGGCGATCCGGTGGCGGTCAACGTAGTTTGACTGCCTTCACATGCTCCTATGCTGCTGGCTACCGGCGCTGTTGGGGGCACGTTAACCGTTACAGTTACCGCCGTCATATCGCTGGTTAGGCCATTGGCCGTAGTATTCACATAGTACGTAGTTGTTTGCGTGAGCGCCGGGGTAATAAAGTTAGGGCCCGTCGACAACAGTGTACCGTTTTCCGCCGCATCATACCAGCGATATGTACCGCCGGGGCCTGTGGCCGATACCGTTGCAATGCTCCCCATACAGGTATTAGTTCCTGATGCAATTGGAGCCTGTAAAGTTGAGCCAATGTTGATGACAATCCTGTCAAACCCTGGCCCGCAATTTCCCGGAGGATCATTTGATGTTAAAGTAAGGGTTACCTGTTTCTCGCCTGGGGCTGGTGTATAAGTGGTAACAGGATCTGTAGCATTGGCAAATTTACCTAAGCCACCAGACCATTTACCTCCATTAACGCCTGTTATGCTGCCTGTTAAATAAACGATATCCCCGGCTTTTATATTTTGATCAGGGCCGGCTTTTACCAATGCGCCTGGCTCTATGGTTACCTTTGCGGTAGCTGAACTACCTACAGTTCCATCCGGGTTATAAATCGTATTGGTAACTTCATAAGTGCCCGGCGTTGTTTTACTTAAATTGATTTCGCCCGTTGCTGTGCTGGCAAAGGTCAGGCCCGATGGCGTTGCTGAAAAAGTACCGGCGCTTGAGTTTGGTGGAAACATTGGCTTCGGATTGGCCCCATACTGGCAAAACGGGCCTCCGTAGCTAAACTTGGCATCAAATATGGAAACAATTTCAACCCCGGCACTATAGGTTGACGAACATTGGCCATTCCCAGTTAGGGTAATAATATATTTACCTGGTGCACTTGCCTTTACATCAATCTCGCCGGTATGAACATCTGCAAAAACTAAACCTGCCGGCGAGGCGCTGAAAGTACCACCCGATGGATTAGTAATTATTGGCTTAGGATTAGGGCTAAGCGGACTAAAAGTGCCTGAAGTATAAAGGAACTGTGTATCGCCTGCCGAGTTAATAGAAACGGTTACAGGTGTGCGGGTACTTAAACAATCGCCCACCCTGCTTTGAATATAGTAAGTTGTTTGTTCGGAGATGATCGGGGTGTTAAATGTACTACCGGTAAACAGTGGGCTTGTTGATGTTGGGCTTGCAAACCAAAGGATGTCCCCATCGCCGGAGGCTGTTAACCTGGCCGATGTTCCCGAACAAACTGAAGCATTAGAAGCTGTTGGAGCTGATGGCTGGGGATTTACCTTAACAGTAACAGCAGTACGCGTACTTATACAATCATTTGAGGCACTTTCAACATAATAGGTTGCGTTTGCAGTTAAATTTGGAGTAACATAAGTTGAGCCAGATGAGAGGATTTTACCTCCTACCGCGCTATCATACCAGGTAAAACCAGCACCGGTGCCTGTAGCGGTAAGCACTGCCGACCCATTATAGCAAACAGTAATAGCAGGCACCTGGGGTGCAGCTACTTGCGGAATAACAGTTACTGGTACGGCTGTCCTGGCACTGGCACAATCACCAACAGTAGTTTGCACGTAATAAGTAGTGCTTGTTGTTAAAGCCGGTGTAGTATATCCTGCCTGCGATGACAGAAGTTTGCCCCCAGTCGGAGCATCATACCATTGATAGGTACCACTCCCTGCCGAGATTGCAGTTAACGTAGCTATAGAGCCGTAGCAAATTGCAGCACCATTGGCAACCGGTGCTACTATGAATGGGTTAACATTCACTTTTACCGGCGCACGGTCGCTTGTACAACCTGCTACCGAAGTATTTTCAAGATAATAAGTAGTGGTTTTGGTTAACGCCGGAGTTGTAAATTTCAATCCGGATTTTAGTAAGCGGCCACCTGTTGGTGCATCATACCATGCATATGTGCCGGTAGGATTTACAGCTGCTGTTAATGTGGCTACCGAACCATTACAAACAGTAATGGTTTGCGGTTCCGGTGCTACGGGTATTGGATTAACTGATACTGTTACCGGTACGCGCTTACTTACGCAATCACCAAGTACCGTTTGCACATAGTAAGTTTTACTTGCAGTTAACGCCGGTGTTGTATAATCAGGGCTCGAAATAAGTGGTGTGCCGCCTGTTGGTACTTCAAACCATTGAAAAAAGCCTGCAGACGCATCGGCATGCAAAGTTGCAACCGAGCCCGAACAAATGTTAGCATTTGCAGCCACCGGAGTAGGCGGCGGCGCATTAACCCAGGCTGTAACCGGCGTAGGTAAACTGGTGCATCCATTAATGACAGCTACAACATAATAAACAGTAGTTTTAGTTAATGGCGGTGTAACAAATGATGGCCCTGTCTGCAAAACAGTTCCTCCATCTGCCGATGCATACCAGGTATAGCTTTGGCCCCCGCTTGCGGATAACGTAACAACTCCGCCAGAACAAGTTGCAGCGCTTGCTACTTCAGGCCGGCCGGTTATGTATACAGAAACCGCGGCCCGAGGACTGGTACAGCCGGCAACTGTAGTTTGCACATAATAAGTAACTGATGATGTTATTGGTGGCGTGGTAAAAGTGCTTGAGCTTCCTAAAAAATTACCACCAACCGGAGCATCAAACCATTGATAATCGCCACCAGGACCGGTAGCCGTAAGCGTTGCTATACTATTTTGACAGACCACCACATTTTTTGCGGTTGGAGCAGCAGGTGTATTGGCCGCAATAATACTTACACTTTTTGTAACGCCCTTACACCCGGGTGTTTTATCGGTAACGGTTACCGTATAAGTCCCAGATTTATTTACGCTGATGGCCGAAGCGGTTTCGCCAGTACTCCACAAATAGGTGTACGGCGCGGTACCCGAAGTAGCCTCGGCTGTTAATACCACCGAACTGCCCGAACAGATGGTGGTTGACGTTGCCGTGAGGTTGACATTCAAAGGGCAGTTTTGCCCTTTTGCTTTAAATGACAATAACAGTAATAATAATACTAATAAACGGTTATTCATGAACTTTCACAAAGCCTTAAAATCAATCCAATAATGATTGCGGTTGTTAAGGCTTCTATTTGTCAAACCATTTTATATTCAGGGTAAAAAATAGTTTGGCTACCACCATAACAATAATCAGGTGCTCTTTTATACGGCGTGATTGTTCAAATTGTTCAGTTTAAATGCTGCAATTATTAACTTCACAGAAAGTTTATTTCAACTTAAAACAAGCAGGGAATAAAATGCACTAAAATTAACCATTGAGAAATAAATTTACCCAAAAGAAACCATGTGGCATTTATAGAAAGCAGAGCAGGTTCCTTTACAGCGCGGCAGATCATATCCCAGGGAATGACGGATATAAAATAAAAAAACTACAGAACGTAAGCCCATCTTGCTTACATGCTGTAGTTTTAAGAAACAATAACCTAAACAGCTAACAGCTATTCTAAAAACTTAGCTTTAAGCGCGTTAATATCATTATTAGTTAAACCCACCTGTGTTTTAAGGTAGTTATCAACTGATCCATATTGCTTTTTGATGGCAGTGAAGGTAGCATCAAGGTATTCTTTTTTTACAGCCACCACATCTTTAGCTACCCCCTCATTCACTTTCATGAACTGCACCATCTGCTTGGCCATTTTTTCATTTTCGGCTGCGCGATAATAGTTTGAGGCTTCGTAATCTTTCATAATGGTTTCGTAAGGCACACCTAAACAATACAACAACAGCGCAGCACCAATGCCTGTACGGTCTTTACCGGCAGTGCAATGAAATACCAGGCTTTTATCTTCGGGCATAGCCAGCAGTTTACCAAAAAAAGGTTTATACCTGTCGGCAAGGTAAGTTGTATTGCTGTAGTAATCCACCATGATCGAGTCGCCATGGGTTTTTCCTTTAAAGCTTTGCATCATGTTGCCCACGTTATCGCTTCCGGCAGGGCATAAAACATAATCGGTATTAGGGTTCATTCGATCTGGGGCCTGTTTTGATTCCTGTGTACCGCGCAAATCAACGTCATAAGCAATCTTACGTTCGGCTAATGTAGCCAAATCCTGATCGGTAAGTTTGCTCATATCAGCACTGCGGTATATTTTACCCCATTTTACATGATGTCCGTCTTTTGTAGTATAACCACCCAGGTCCCTGAAATTTACGGCTCCCTGTAATTCAACTTTGCGCTTGGCGCTGTCAGCTACCTGGGCGTTAACACTGCCCGCGAAGGCCACGACGGCCAACACTGATAAAATTATATTCTTCATTATCCTTTTAAATTATAAAACAGGGACACTTGTTAGTGCCCCTGTTAAAGTTTTAGTTTAGTGGTTTTATTATTTGGTTAACCAGGTATCCTGAGTTGGATCATCATTGCCACCAAATTGCGATGACAGCGCTGCTTTATTGTTTGCCGCGTTGTACGCGCCTTCAGAAACCGGATACAACCAGCGACGAGGGATCAGGTTGTTTGGTGTACCAATACCGCTACCCCCCTGGGTAAATGCAGGTATGCCTGTTCTCCTGAAGTTGTAGAATGCTTCCCAGCCCGAGTTGTTAAACATAGAGATATATTTCTGGGTAAGGATCTGTGCTAAACCAGCCGCGTTATCGCCTGCATAAGCAACTTTAGCCATAAATGAAGGGATATCTACAGTAGCTGTACCCCACGTATCGCCTTGCTTAAGGTTTTTAGGGTTAATTGAAGGCTCTGTTGATGAAATTGGGAAAGTAACGGTTAAAGACTGGCCATTTGTTAAACCGTATAATGCTAATGAAGCATTAATACCATTGGTATACCAGGTTGACGCACTACCTGCAGCCCATCCCCTGTTGATACCTTCGGCAATGTTAAAGCACATTTCAGAATAACCGATAAATACAAACGGCTCGGCATTTGCACCGATTGCCGAAACATAGTAACGGGTGTAGTTGCTGAATGAATATACACCGTTGTTTGAGTTAGTCAACAAGGCTGGCTGCGCCTGGTTTATATCAGAGCCAACGTAGGCCGAGAAATCGCTGATAGCTTTACCACCGCTGATCTGTAGAGGAGCAGGTGTAGAAGTCACGAACAAACGCGGATCTGATGTTGAAGTTTCGATATTGATATAAGTACTGCCTGGGTTAGCAAAGTTGTTGTAAGGGTTTAAGCCCAGTGAAAAAGTTGAATAACGGTTAACCGCGTTGAAACGATAAACCAGATTATCACCATTACCGGTCATAAGCGGATACTTGGTTGAGTTACCCAATATAGCTGCAAACTGTTGAGGAATCTGCAAATCGGTATTATCGGTAGCACGTTTGCTTAAGCTGATCAGGATACGCAAACGGTAAGCATTGATCACCTTTTGCCATTGCTGATAGGTAAGGCCAAAAATATCGCCGCTATTAGCATCAATAGCAGTATTGGCAAGGCTTGGGTTAGCGGTTACCAATGCACCAATTAATGTATTAGCAGTTTCCAGTTGAGCAAGTGCTGCCTTATAAACATCATGCTGTGTATCATATTTAGGAGTAAGGTTAGACGGATCACCTGCTTGTGAAAACGGAATGTCCCCTACCCTTTGACTTAACCAAACACCTGAATAGGCTTTAAAGAATTCGCCTAAAGCATAGTATTTATTGGTTTGGTTACCTAATTGAGCTGTAGCCTGTTGCTCAAGTTTTAAAGCATACTTTAAGATATCGTAACTATCGGCACTATTGCCCAAGTTATAGGTGTTGGTACCCCTGTAGTATGAATAGTTAGCAACAATGTATTGATCAGCAACTGAAGTATAACCAAAAGGCTGCTCATCGCTGCGGATCAATGTTGCGGTAAGGTGGTTCAGCAATAATGACAAAGGCACTATTGAGCTGGAGCCTGCCACGTTGGGGTTATTGATCAAATCCCCTTTCTGACAGCCGGTTATCGATACCATGCCCATTGTTAACAACAGGGCGAATGGGATTAATGATTTTATTTTCATAAATTTTCTTTAAATCAATGTGATAATTAGAATGTTAAATGGAGGTTGAAACCAAAGCGACGGGCTGTTGGGCTTTCAAGGTCGCTTCCGCCATTTCCACCAACCAAACTACGATCTGACGCGTTGTAGCCTGATGCAAACTGGTCAAGGTCAATATCTTTACGTGCTGCAAAATAAAGCAGGTTCCTTCCTACTACCGAGAAAGTTACTTTCTTGATAAATGAACCTCTTAAGATGCTTGCAGGTAATGAATAACCAATGCTTGCCTCACGTAATTTTGCATATGAGCGGCTGATCATGTAATACTCATCAAAATTACCACCGATACCACTTGATACATAGCTCTGTACTGTTACAGGAATGGTATTAGGAGCAAAAGTCAGGTCTTTTAAGTTAGCTATCTGGCCACCAACAAATACTGGCGTACCGCTTACAATGTGAACACCCGGACCAACATATGATGGCGTTGCACCTACAGTACCTTCTTTAGTGCTGTTCCATTCAGCTAAACGGGCAGCACCAAATGCGCCGGTTGCAGTTTCCAGGTCGGTACCACCGTTCATTGCCTGGTAGTAAGTTCTGTCATAAATTTTACCACCTATACGGCCATCAAACTGGAAGCTTAAGATAAAGCCTTTGTAAGTGAATGTATTGGTGATACCAAAAGAGAAATCAGGATTAGCATAACCTAATAAGCCCTGGTTGCTTATGCCACCTGGTGAAGTTAATGGTACACCACCTGATACTTTACCACTTGCGTCAACCGAATAAGTGTTAACGATATTACCGTTACCATCTCTTACGAATTTGGTACCGTAGATAGCGTCTGGCCTGTCGCCAACAACATAGTTATGGTTGTTTTGCTGTAGGGTAGATACGCCCGGATAAATTGATTTAATAGTTTCTTTGTAAGTTGAGTAGTTTACGTTAACATCCCAGTTAAGGCCGTTAGGATTTTTCAATACAGAACCCATCAACTCAACCTCAAAACCTCTTTTACGGGTAGTTACACCATTCACCAACTGGTTTGTGTTGCCTGTTGAAGTAGCTACACCCAATGGAAAAATGTTAGGACCGTTCTCGGTAGTAAAGTAAGTACCGTTTAAACCTAAACGGTTTCCTAAGAATTTGGCGTCAAAACCAGCTTCGTATGATTTAACATCGAAAGGTTTGATTTTGTCGTTTGAGATTGTATTTGATAAAGTAACCGAAGGCGTACCGTTGTAGAAAGTTCCGGTAGCTATAGGAGAAGCATTCAGGTAAGTTGGACCGTTGTATGGAGTATATAACTCGGTACCGTAACCTAATAATCCGGTAACCGGTTTTGAGTTCCAGCCAGTACCTAATGCGGTTGAATTTAAAGCATTATATGAAGTACCGATGGTTGGTGAAGTTAAACCACCTTTTACGTCGGCAAATGAACCGCGTACTTTTAAAAATGAGATAAACTCAGGCAGTTTAATATAATCGGTAACCACACTGCTGATAGCCACTGATGGGTAGAAGAACGTGTTGTTACCTGAAGGTAAGGTTGACAGGTGGTCTACACGGTTTGTGGTATTAATGCTGAAGTAGTTTTTGTAACCAAAATCAAACGAGTAGTAACCGCTGTATACCTGCATTTTTGAATCAAAATTGTAGATATAAGGTTTACCTGCAGAGTTGTTAAGGTTATATACACCCGGCAAAGCCAACACCTGAGTTGTACCCCAGTCAGATTTGTAAGAGAATGACCTTGCATTACCACCTAATAAACCAGAGATATTCCAATCACCGAATTTATGGTTGTAAGTAAAGGTAAGGTCGGTATTGTTATCTAACAGGTTACGGTCATCCTGCCTGTAATCGCCATACCAGCCAAAAGTATACCATGAAAGGTATTGGTTAAGGTTGGCACCGGCAGGTACCTGCTCGGTATTTTGCTCATCATAGGTATTTAAAGCTTCGCGTAAGCTAACGTTCAAATCCTGGGTAATTTTGTAGCTAAGTTTTAATGATCCGTAAATAGTTTGCTTGGTTCTGCCTTTAAGCCATTTATCGGCAATAAAGTATGGGTTATTCAAACGACCATACTCCTGAGCATACTGTTGTAAGCCCGGAACACCCTGCGGTCCCTGATAGATATTTTTCAGCGCGTTTACATCATAATCTGCAGAGCCATATACCTTAAACATGTATACATAACTTTGAGGGCTATAATCAACGTCTGGAATGTTTGGAGAATACAACTGGTTAAGGTTCAAATCGCCTTCAACACGAAGTTTTGGAGTAATATCGTAACCTGCAGCTATCTTAAAGTTATCGATATTTAATTTAGTGTTAGGAAAATCACCTTTTTGATAAGTGTGGCCATAAGAAATGTGCATATCATAGTTTGATCCGCTGGCCGCAATAGATAATGAGTTGGTACTGGTAACACCGGTTTGCACAAAGTTTTCAAAGTTTTTTGCACCGCGTGCTAACCAAGGTGTTTTTTGCCTGATACCTGTTGCCGGATCATAAGGGCTATCATATTGTTGTGTTTGGAAAACGCCATCAAAACGAGGGCCCCACTCAGGCAAACGCTGCGTGTTATCATATAATACGTTACCGTAAGTATAGGCAAAGTTACTACCGCGACCATACTCGGTTTGGCTTTTTGGCAATACCAGGAAGCCTTTTTCCAGCTCGGTGGTACTGTTGAAATCAACCTGCCAGCCTTTTTTATCTTTTGAACCTCTTTTGGTAGTGATGATGATGGCACCGTTGATACCGCGAAAACCATAAAGAGCTGCCGCGTTAGGGCCTTTCAGTACGGTGTAAGTTTCAACGTCATCGGCGTTGTAATCATATGTATCGGAGTTTACCGGCTCGCCGTCAACTACATATAATACATCTTTACTACCACGTAATACCACTGTTGGAGCACCTGCAAATTCAGCATTCGCACCAATGCTTAAACCGGCAATTTTACCAGACAGTGAGTTTAAAGGGTTTGCGTCACGCGCTGTTGTCATCGCATCGCCTCTAACCTGTGATTGTGAATAACCTAATTTTTGAAACTCTTTTTTAACGCCCAGGGCTGTTACCACAACTTCAGATAAAGCTTTGGTATCAGATTTTAAGTTAACAGAAAGATAAACTTCTGCACCTATTACTACCTCCTGGGTTGCAAAACCGATAGTATGGAAAACAAGCGTTTGACCTTTGCTTGCTGAGATGGTAAAGCGACCACCTTCGTTGGTAAGGCCACCTTGTTTGGTGTCTTTAATTGTCACGCTTACACCCGGAAGCGGCTGATTGTTATCGTCTAAAACGATACCCCTGATTGTTAAGGTTTGAGCTTGCAGGCTACTGAAAGTAAACATGCAAACTATCATAACCAGTAGCAATCGTGAAATTTTAAGTAAATTTTGTTTCATTGCAATACAGTTAGTTTGCAACAAAACTACCCGGGCTGTATTAAGAAAGGATTTTCATATTAACAACATAGGAATAAGGATTTATGAAGAAATGCATTTTTCATGGGCATTTTGCCACTTAATGTTAAATATTCCTTAATTCTTTTAACATTCACACATTTTGGCACATAACTAACATAACTAACTCAAAACCAAACAATAACAAAAAAGGGCCAAAATCCTTCTGATCAGATTCCGGCCCTTTTCTTAATACTTTATGTCAGCTTTCGCAAAGGTTAATTAAAGCCTGAAATTAAGCGATATATAAGGATACCATCCCTCGCTTGAATGGCCTGCCAATATTTGCAGTACCGTTAAGCTGGCCGGGGCAAAATACAGGCCACCACCGGTACCTGTATGCCATTTATCTGAATGCTCATCCTCTATCCAAACGCGGCCCGCATCATAAAAACCTACCAAACCTAACTGGCCAGGTATGATATAACTGGCAATGTCGGCAAGCTTAATGCGCCCCTGCAGATTGTTAAACACCATGTGCTTGCCCGCGAAACGGTTTTGCAGGTAGCCAAGCAAGTTACCCTGCCCACCCAAAAACATAGATTGATAAAAGGCAGGCTTACCAAAGCTCACACCGCCGCCAACACGGTCAGATAATACAATGGCCCCACCCGGAGTTAGTTTTTGATAGTAGGTAAACTCTGGCCTGATCTGTACAAATGATTTTGAGTAACTGTTAAGGCCTTCATAACCTTGTGCCGTTACAGTAAAATAATACCCCTTTGTAGGCAGGATATTATTATCACGCTGGTTTGTAGTATAATTTATCAATGCACCAAGGTGCGCTTTATCTTTTCCAACTGTTAAGCTATCATAAGATTTAATGAGCGACGTTTGGTTAATAAAGCGTCCGGTATTTTGTGATAGATCAAGATGATAAAACTGGAACGACGGGCCTACACTGATATCGCTGTTTTTGCCGGTATGCCAGCGTAAAGCCGGATCAAACTGGTAAATATCATACCGTGTGCGGTAGTAAGTGCGGTAACCCGGAAATTTACTCAAGGCGCTTTCATTACCCAGACCAAAAAAGTTTACTGTATTATCCGGAGACTGGATATTGGCCTGCATTGTAAAATCGGCTTTACCAATGGCATCTATCCACTCGCCCCTATATTTGATCCTGAAGGCATCTGTAGCAAACGAATGCGTGATCATGACCTGCTGCAGCGTTGAGTAAGGAAGCTTGCGGAACCCATCATGCCCTGTATATTGAAACCCAAGACCGAGTAAAAAGCCATCATCCTTATTTAAAGCAGCTGTTGCAAGTGGCATCCATACATTATATAAGTTAGTTGGCAAAAACTGTGTGTTTGAGGTATCGTTTGATAGATGCCTGCTCAGCTTATTGACATCGCCTGTAAAATTGGTACTGTCTTTACGCCCGTAAAATTTAATTGTATTTACAGATTGTTTAACCTCAACTGTTTTGCTTCCTATGCTATCAATAAGCCGCAACTTAATAGGCGAACTGGCATTATTGATAACAACGTGGTCGTCTCCGGCCGAAACGTATAGCCTGATTTCCTTGGTAATTTCCGGCTTATATACCATATCCATAAACTGATCTTTGGTTTCGCCATCCTTGTTCAGTTTATTAATAGTTATACGCATTGCTTTATCAGGAGCATCTGCAACAGTTATCAGCTCACTTTTATCCGTAGTACGGATATCCACAATCCGGTTTATAAACTTATAATACTCACTCATTGCCGCTGGGATGTTATCGCGGCGTTTTTTCATTATGGCCAAAAGTTCGTCATGCCTGAATTTATAGCTTTCTGCAGGCAGGCGTTTCAAACTCTCTTCAAGTACCGCATCGGTTTCGGCTTTAACAAATTCGTTGGCAATCTGCATCCAGCGCTCATAGCTTATTTGCGCATCCGGATACTGTTTCATAAAGCGTGTTTTGAAAAGAGAAAATTTCACTCTCGGAATATCTCCCGTAAAATCCTCAAGCAAAGGATCTATCCAGGGCAATGCGGCAATACTCGGAAACACACCTTGCGTAACGTGAAATACCTGGTCGCGGTCGCGGGGTACGGCAGTATATGTTTTGCCTTTCCCATTTTTAGTATCGGCCCAGCGCCATTGGTCTTCGTGCCTGTCCCAGTCGCCCATTAACAGGTCAAGCATCCTGGCACGCAAAAACGTTTCGCCATCAAGCCTGTTATCATAGCTTTTAAGTAACTGCCCTTCCATTTTAAGCGTATTGTCAGATGAACCGGTGGGCTCCCGCTCCTCTATCAAGCATACCGTTCCAACAAATAACTTACTATATTGTCCAAGCGCGGGATCTTCGGCCACAACACCTATAATGGGGTTAGCATGGGGTACGCGCGCCGCTTCGGCAAGGGGCGGTACTATTAATGCAGAGTACGGATGCTGGCCGCTAAACTCATCACCAACCCAATCAACAGCAAATGTTCCCTGTAAATTTTCGGGCAACAGCTTATCAGGTGTTTTTTCAACGCTACGCAATACCCACTCACGGCCGGTTTTATCTTCCAGCCTTAATGATTTGGATTCCATACCTCCGCCCTGCTTTATCGGGCTTAACCCGCCGTTCACCTGCGATAATTTGATGATAGGCAGTTTCACCTTCATTGCCCAATCTTTACGATAGTTTTCACCAAAAAGCCAGCGATGAATACCGCTTACATCATCGTATGAAGCATGAACACTAACAACAGTGCTATCAGGAAATTTTTGCCAGGCCGATGGCGCGATAGCCTGTGCATTTGCGTACACCGCCGAGCCTGTAAGGAATAAAAAAGTAAGTATCTTTTTTGTCATGAGGTAATGTGTTTAAGATGTAGGGACTTAAATATTATAAGCTGTTTACAAAATACGCACCAAACACGCAACTATCTATATAGCAACATATTAACAAACAGCGAAACAGTATAAGTGGCGATATATCGTTATTTAAAAAGGCACGAACGTAAATAAAACAACAACCCTTCTTAAATAACAGCTTTCGGCTACTTGTTATTGATGTCTCAATATTTCGATAAAAATAATCAATCCCTGAGTATTTTGCACACCGGCCAATAAGTTACGCCTTTAACTACTGATATTGAAGATCAAACATTTTCTGACAATTAAGATTCTGCTTGATTTAGATTTTATTAGTTTTATGCCCGGCACTCCTTATACACTATGATCCGCAACGATAAATCGCCCCATATCCTTAACGCTGCATCAAATTTGCTGGGCTTATGTTTTGTAGTACTTACTTCATTAAAATTCCTGAAACTATCCGAACGTACCTAAATTGATGAAACGGTAACCGTAGCACTTGTTTTCTTCATGCTGAGCTGCATCCTTTCATTCCTTTCCATCAGGGGGAACATTAAACAGGGAGGGCGTACAGAAGCCGTAGCCGATTATCTTTTTCTTGGCGGGATGATTGTGTTATTTATTACCGCTATGCTCATCATATTTAAGATAATGGTTTAACCAATCTTTATAATCAAATTGTTATTAAAAAAGATGGTAAGATCACGCTTATCATTTCCTTAAACAGAGACCATGCCTGCATAAAACCTTTTATTTTTCCGCACCGATTTTTTTATTGGCAAAACCTGTAAAATTAGCTTTTCCAACAGTCGAAAAACACTTTGTAAGAAAAATTTTGCAATAGTGTAAACTTGATTGTAACTTGTATTTCAGTTAACCTTACTGCATTTCTGATATTTTATTATTTCCCTCCTGCGCTATAACGCTCTGTTTAAAGTAATTAACAGCGCGTAACGTTTGTTAATAAATAATTTACTGCATGTCACGGCTTAACGATTTGATAACTTTGGGTTCTCATTATTTAAAAATTGCCCTCCTACATTTATCAAATTGTAAGTTTTAGCCGGACATGGGCGTGGTTGCGACCACTTATTTAAATTCCGGATAAGGAATTTGTAAAGTGTGCGCCGCTGCGATATTTTGATACTTGATATGATAATTATTCAACCTGACAATATTACTGCGCTTGCCGCCCGATCAATTTTCGCGCCTAATAACTACAGAATCTTTACAAAATCGGGTTATACCTTAATGCCTTTCACAAACAAAATTTCAGGGATCTATTGCTAATTGAAATAAAAGGATGAAGAAAATATTATTCATTACCGGTTCAATTAACCAAACCACGCAAATGCACCAGATAGCCAATCAGCTGCCTGAATTTGATTGCTGGTTTAGCCAGTTGTTTACTGATAACACTACCTTAAATAATATTATAAATAAAACTACGCTACTTAGCGGCACGGTACTTTCTAACAAATTCAGGCTTATCTCTGAAGATTATCTTCAACAAAACAGTCTGCAGATTGACTTTGGCGCAAAGAAAAACCAATACGACCTTGTTGTATTTTGTACCGATTTGATTATGCCCCCACGCATGCGTAACATTAAAACCATTTGGGTGCAGGAAGGTATGATTGATCGTTATACCCCCTGGAGTAGTGTTGTTAAAGCCCTAAAGCTTCCGCCTACA
The DNA here is from genome assembly GCF_003675385.1 of Mucilaginibacter kameinonensis. Lineage (GTDB taxonomy): Bacteria > Bacteroidota > Bacteroidia > Sphingobacteriales > Sphingobacteriaceae > Mucilaginibacter > Mucilaginibacter kameinonensis. The sequence continues at coordinate 729,045 of NZ_RCWZ01000003.1, forward strand.
CTTTGCGGCAATACCTCATTAAACGGATCATCAAACATATGTGATGTTTACTGCGCTGCATCAACAGGCTACAAACAATACTTTATGGGTAAAGGCACCGAAGAACGCAAAATTGTGGTTACCGGTATGCCAAACTATGACAACCTGGTTCAGCATATTAATAATGATTTCCCGCATCATAATTATGTGATGGTAGCCACTACAGATATGCGCGAAACCTTCCGCATTGAAAACCGGATAGCATTCATAAAAAAAGCGGTAAAAATTGCTAATGGCCGTCCCTTGCTGTTTAAGCTTCACCCGAATGAGAATGTCGCCCGCGCCGAAAAGGAAATCTACGCCAACACCCCGGCCGGTACATTGGTATATAGTAAAGGCAATACCAACCACATGATAGCTAACTGCTGCGAGCTTATTACCCAATACTCAACCGTGGTTTATACCGGCATTGCTTTAGGCAAAAAGGTTCATTCACTTTTTGATATTAATGAACTTAAACGCCTTACACCGATACAGAACGATGGTGTATCGGCAAGAAATATCGCTGCTATTTGCCGTGGCTATTTAAAACACAACGGCAATAAAGAAAGCTTTGATCCGCAACTGGCTATGGATAAATACCAGGTTAGCCAGCCGGAGCCTCAGTTAACTGAAGAACTAATAGCTAACTGGTAATCATTTTACCGTGAAAAACAAGATACTTATAGTTGTACAGGCCCGAATGGCATCAAGCCGGCTGCCGGGTAAAGTAATGCTGCCAATATTGGGCAAAAGCCTGCTTGCCAGGATGATTGAACGGCTTAAAATGATCCGTCATGAAGCCGAAATTATCATAGCCACATCCGAAACACCGGACGATGATATTATCATCAGTGAAGCCATCAACATTGGTGTTCCTTATTACAGGGGCAGCCTGAATAACCTGCTCGACAGGCATTACCAGGCCGCAAAACTGCATAATGCCGATATCGTATTAAAGATCCCTTCTGATTGCCCGCTGATTGATCCTCTTATCATTGATCATGTGCTGGATTATTTTTTTGCCAACCAGAACGATTTTGATTTTGTAAGCAACCTGCACCCGGCCACCTATCCGGATGGCAACGATGTAGAGATTATGACCATAGGTTGCCTCACCAAAGCATGGGAAAACGCAAACCGTGAACTGGAACTGGAGCATACCACTCCTTATATATGGGAAAACCCACAATTATTCAGGATAGGCAACGTAAGCTGGCCTACGGGCTTGGATTATTCCATGTCGCACCGGTTCACTATTGATTATGCAGAGGACTATTATTTTATAGAACGCGTATTCAGGGAGTTGTATGCCGATAATAATCAATTCTCATGCGATGATATCCTTAACCTGCTTAATCAGAAGCCGGAGATCTACAATATAAACGCGCAATACGCGGGGGTAAACTGGTACAGGCACCATGTAGATGAGTTGAAAACCATCACATCTGCCCAAACCAAACAGGCGCCCACAAAAAACCTACAGGCATTATAACAAAGCGAATGATAACAGTGGAGAACAACAATTACCAGGAATTAACAGACACCGCTCTTAAAGTGCGGGAGCATATCATCCGCATGTCTACCGACGGCGGGTGTTTTACAGGCGCATCATTATCAGCGGTAGACCTGATCGTTTATTTATACAGTCGTTTTTTAAATATTAGCAAGGATAACCTTAACAATCCGGAGCGTGATTACCTTTTCCTTTCCAAAGGTCATGACGTGCCTGCCTTGTACGGCACCTTTGCTGAGTTGGGCTTGTTAGAGAAAGAGCGTTTAAAAAATCACCTTTTACTTAACGATCATATTTACTGGCATCCAAACACCAAAATTCCGGGTATCGAATTTCATTCAGGTTCATTAGGCCATTTGCCTTCAGTAGCTATTGGTGTTGCCATGGATTTAAAGATCAGCGGCAGTACAAACAAAGTGATTTGTATTTTGGGCGATGGCGAGCTGAACGAAGGCACCTGCTGGGAAGCCATGCTGGTGGCCAACGCTTATAAACTGGACAACCTGCTGTTTGTGGTTGACCGTAATCACTTCCAGGCCAATATGCGCACGGAAGATCTGATTCCGCTGGAACCGCTTGCCGATAAATTTGAGGCTTTTGGCGCAGCAGTTAAAAGAATAAACGGGCACAGTTTTGCCGAGCTTGATGAAGCTTTCGGCGCCTTCCCTTTCCAGGCCGGAAAATTCAATGTAATTATTGCTGATACTGTGCGCGGCAAAGGTTTGCCAAGTATCCAGGAACGTGCCGACAGGTGGTTCTGCAATTTCAATGCAGACGAGATTGAACAGCTTTTATTAGAGCTGCATGGCCAGCACAATACAACATTAACATCAGAAACTTTAGTGGTGCGATAAGATGAGTTACGAAGAACTTTTAACCCAAACAGCCCTTGCCAATGAGCAGGTGATTGTAATGACCGCCGAAAACCGTGCGCTGGTACGCAACCTGCCCGGCATATTAGGCAAACGTTTTATTGATACAGGTATTACCGAGCAAACTATGATTGGCGCGGCAGCCGGTCTGGCGCTACGTGGCCGTACCCCTATTGTGCACGCGCTTGCTGCCTTTTTAACTATGCGCGCGTTTGAGTTTGTACGTACCGATGTAGGCATAGCCAATTTGCCGGTTAAGTTAAGCTCATTCATCCCAGGTTTTTTATCTGATGGTAACGGGCCAACACACCAGGCTATTGAGGATATCTCTATCATGCGTGGTATCCCTAATATAACCGTATTTGCCCCGGCCGATGAAGATGACCTGGTAAAAATGCTGCCCCAGATCTGGGAAAGCAAAAGCCCGGCGTACACCCGCATCAACACGCGCAAAACCAGCTATGTACACGAGCCTTTTACTCCAGGTAAAGCCGAGGTAATATCAGAAGGCAGTGACGTAACCATCTTAACCTATGGTCTGCTGTTTGAGCAGGCGCTGATAGCTGTTGAAATGCTGAAAAGCGAAGGCCTTTCTGTTGGCTTGATCAACATGCGCAGCCTGAAACCTGTTGATGAGCAGGCTATACTGAAGGCATCGGCACAAAGCAAGCTGGTAGTTACACTTGAGGACCATTTTTTAACAGGCGGTCTTTACACCATTGTGGCCGAGGTTTTATTAAAACACCGCACAACGGCCAATGTATTGCCTATGGCATTGAACGAAAAATGGTTCAGGCCGGCACTGCTTCCTTCTGTATTAGAGCATGAAGGTTTTACAGGCAAACAGATTGCCGAAAAAATACTGGGCTACCAAACTGCCCACAACCAACCACAAATTTTAACACCTGAATTTTCAGAATAAAAATATTGATCATGGCTAATAAAATTGAGCTAAACAACAATTATCCGAACATCACCGAATCGGATAAATTATATGAACGCGCTTTAAAAGTTCAGAAACCGGTTACCCAAACCCTGGCTAAAGGCCCGGGGCAATTTACCAAAGGTGTAGCGCCAAAATACCTTGTAAAAGGTAAGGGATCGCACGTATGGGATGTTGATGGCAATGAATTCATCGACTTAAATTCAGCAATCGGCCCTATTTCATTGGGTTACGCTTACCCTGCCGTTGACGAGGCTATCCGTCAGCAACTGAATGATGGTATTACCTTTTCATTGATGCACCCTTTAGAAGTTGAGCTTTCGGAACTGGTACAACAGGTTGTGCCCAATGCCGAAGCAGTAAAGATTTCTAAAACAGGCGCTGATGTTTGTTCTGCCGCTATTCGTGTAGCCCGTGCATTCACCGGCCGCGATAAGGTATTTTGCTGTGGTTACCATGGCTGGCACGATTGGTACATTGGTATTACCAGCCGTAACTCTGGCGTTCCTGAAGCTATCCAGGACCTTACCTACACTTTTGAATACAACGATATCGAATCGGTAAAGGCAGCCCTGGACGAAACTGTTGCTGCCCTGATATTGGAGCCTTTCATCTTTGAAGCACCAAAACCTGGTTACCTTCAGGAACTTGCCGAGGTATGTAAAGCAAACGGCACCCTGCTCATTTTTGATGAGATGTGGACAGGTTTCCGCGTGGCAGTTGGCGGCGCACAGGAGTACTTTAATGTTAAAGCGGATCTGGCCGTATTTTCAAAAGCATGTGCCAACGGTATGCCGATAGCATTATTAACAGGCCGTGCCGATGTAATGGAGCTTTTCAACTCCGAAGTATTCAGCTATACAACATTTGGCGGCGAAGCTTTATCATTAGCTGCTTGTATCGCTACTATCAATGAGCTTCGCGATAAAAAGGTACCGCAATACCTTGATGAGCACGGTGCTTTATTGAAAGATGGCTACAACAGCCTCGCCATTGAGTTAGGCGTTGATAAATACACCCGCTGTATTGGCTTTAACTGCCGTAGCATGGTAACCTTTACTCCTGATGCCGGTAACGGACTTGAAGTAAAAACCTTCATGCAACAGGAAATGATAAAACGCGGTATACTTTGGGCAGGTTTCCACAACATGTGCTATAGCCACACCACTGAGGATATCGACTACATCCTTGCTGCTTACCGCGATGTATTGCCATTGCTTAAAGCGGCCATTGAAAGCGGTAATATCAAAGATCAACTAAAAGGTGAAGTGTTAGAGGCCGTTTTCCGTAAGGTGAGCAATTACAACATCAAACCTAAAAGCATAGCCTAAATCATGGACCTGTTTTCATTAAAAGGCAAAACTGCCGTGGTAACCGGTGCGCTGGGGCTTATCGGGCGTAAACACTGCGAGGCCCTTGTGTCGGCAGGTGCAAACGTAATAGCGGCCGACATAAACGCCGAAGAAACCCGGGCATTTGCCGCACAACTGGGCGATAATCACCTGGGCCTGGGCGTTGATGTAACCAGCAAGAAATCGCTGATTGACGCGCTCAACGCGGCACTTGATAAATATGATTCGGTTGATGTACTGGTGAATAACGCTGCCATTAACGATAAGTTCGAAAACCCGGCCATGGCCAAGGAGCTATCAGCGTTTGAAAACTATCCATTGGAGGCTTTTCAACAATCGCTTAATGTAAATATTACCGGGGTGTTTTTATGCTCGCAGGTATTTGGCACGCACATGGCTTTACAACACAGCGGCAGTATCATCAACATAGCATCAACCTATGGTATGGTTGGCCCTGATCAAAATATTTACCGCGATGCGCGCGGGCAGCAGACTTTTTACAAGTCGGCAGCCTACCCGGTTACTAAAGGTGCTATCATCAATTTCACACGTTTTTTGGCAGCCTATTGGGGACATACCGGCGTTAGGGTAAATACCCTCTCTCCTGGCGGCGTTGAAGCCGGGCAAACCGAAGATTTTATAGGGAACTATTCAGCAAAAACTTTATTGGGCCGCATGGCCAAAGCGTCAGACTATCAGGGCGCACTTATATTCCTGGCCAGCGAGGCATCGGCTTATATGACCGGCGCTAATCTGGTTGTAGACGGAGGGTGGACAGCTATTTAATTTAAACCAACTATTATGAACGAGATTTTGAAACAAAAGGCGGCAGGCATTAAATTATTGCTTACCGACAACGATGGGGTTTTAACAGATGCCGGAGTATACTACAATCATGACGGCGAGCTTTTAAAGAAATTCAGCATGCGCGATGGTATGGGGGTTGAACGCCTTCGCAAATTTGCTGGTGTAGAAACAGGCATTATCACCGGCGAAAACTCGCCTTCATTAATTAAAAGAGCCGAAAAACTACACATCACCGAACTGCATTTAGGTATAAAAGATAAAGCAGCTACCTTTAAAGAAATTTGCAGCCGCTTAGATCTGCAACCTAACGAAGTTGCTTTTATAGGCGATGATTATAACGACCTGGAGGTGATGAAACTGGCCGGCCTTACTGCATCTCCTGCCGATGCTTTACCACATGTTAAAGCGCAGGTTGATTTTGTAAGCTCATTAAACGGCGGCGATGGCTGTTTCCGTGAATTTGCCGAGATGATTATCGAAGCTAAGAGTGATAAATATCTTTCAGGTACAAGAAATGGGACTATCACTTTGCAAAATGGCCGCGTAATTGGTAAAGGCCAGCCAAGCTATATCATTGCCGAAATTGGCATTAACCACAACGGCTCACTTGAAATTTGTAAAAAGTTAATTGATGAAGCTGTAGCGGCTAAAGCCGACGCCGTTAAATTTCAAAAACGTACACCGGAAATTTGCGTACCGCGCGATCAGTGGGAAATTATGCGCGATACCCCATGGGGCCGTATCACTTACATCGACTACAAACGCAAAACCGAATTTGGTATAGCCGAATATGCAACCATCGACCAATACTGCAAAAAAGTAGGTATCGATTGGTTTGTATCTGCCTGGGACGCGCCATCTGTTGATTTCATGGAGCAGTTTGATACTATACTGTACAAACTGGCATCGGCATCATTAACCGATTTCGCTTTAATCCAGCGCATTCTGGAAACCGGTAAACCGCTAATGCTTTCAACCGGCATGTCAACCATGAAAGAGATCGAAACAACTATGGATTATATCAATGCTTTTGACGAAAATTATCCTTTGTTTATCGCTCATTCAACTTCGGCTTATCCATGCCCTCCGCAAGAGCTTAACCTTAAAATGATCCAGACCCTGGAAAACAAATATCCGGGCATCCCTATCGGTTATTCGGGTCACGAAACAGGCCTAGCAACTACGGTGGGTGCAGTGGCTATGGGTGCAACCTTTGTTGAGCGTCACTTTACGCTTGACCGCGCCATGTGGGGATCTGACCACGCCGCTTCTGTTGAGCCACAAGGGTTACAACGCCTGGTACGTGATATCAGGGATGTAGAAACAGCAGCAGGTGACGGTGAAAAACGTGTTTACGAATCAGAACTTGCGCCAATGAAGCGTTTAAGGGTAAACATCAGCGACGAATACAAAGAGAAACCAAGCGTTAAATAATAATGTCTCCGGAAAAACTAACTACCATAATTACATCCATTATCCTTTTTTGCTGGATAGGATTCATCATTGCCTGGGAACGGATTTCGCCTTACAGAAAAGGCTTGAAGTTTTTCAGGGAAGGGTTTTGGATTGATTTAGTGTGGTACACACTGATACAAAGCTACTTTTTAAAGATCCTCATTTTCGATTATATCATTAAACCTTTAGAGGCACATTTTGATCTGTCGCATCTGCATTTAATAAGTAACTGGCCTGTAGCATTACAAGTATTGTTTTTCCTGTTTACGCATGATCTCTACATTTACTTATTTCACCGCTTTCAGCATTCAAATAAATTTTTCTGGCGTATTCATGAGGCGCACCATTCCGGTAAGGAGGTTGACTTTTTGGCCGGTTCGCGTTCGCACATTATGGAGATCGTCATCAATCAAACTATTGAGTTTGCACCTATCATTTTGTTAGGTGCAAACCCAATAGTTATACCTATAAAAGCTATGTTAGATGCCATGTTTGGTATGTTTATACACGGCAATATCAAGGTAAACATGGGCAAGCTTAAGTATATCATTAACTCGCCCCAATTGCATTTATGGCATCACGCCAATTACCAGGAAGTTTTTCATGCCAACTTCTCTACCAAGTTTTCATTTTGGGATTACCTGTTTGGTACCGTATATGACCCTGGTCACGCGCCTGGCGATAAACCCGAAAACTGGGGACTTTATTACGATTACCCCAAAGATTACTTTTTACAGCATGCCTTCAGCGTAAAACGCTTTGACGAAAAAAACCTGCTCAAATACCGTTGGTTCAACTGGTATTACCACCTTAGGCCCCGGTTTATGAATTGGCTGGTAACAATTGCCCCGGAGAGGTTAAAAACGATTATCCCGGCTAAAATAAACGAGTCGCCTAAATTGGATATTGAGCAGCAACCCGTTACCTTAGTAACCGAACAAGAAAACATACTACAACAAAACTAACAACATATTGGCCTGGCTATATATCTTAATTGCCGCCGCGTTTGAAGCGGCCTGGACATTCTCGCTAAAATTCATGAAATTCAGCGATTTGAAGGCACTCCGTCTTAATTCTGTTTTAAGTTTGCAACATGGTTTACCCGTTTGGTTGCCATTTGTAGGTTATATCGTTTTTGGTATCGGTAACATCTATTTCTTTTCGCTGGCTATAAAACTGGTTCCAACTGCCGTAGCCTACGCTGTATGGACAGCTGTAACCCTCATCCTGATCAAATTAGTAGAGGTTTCGCTTTTAAACCAGCGCCTCTCCTACATGGAAATATTTTTCATGCTGCTGATCATGACAGGCGTTTTGGGCTTGAAATTTTATGGCCCGGAGATAAAGTAAGCCAGGCTACTTACCCAAAGCCTCTTTTTTTAATTTAGCTTTCAGCATATCAAATCTCACCCAGTAAAGGTGACAATCCTTTTCGCTGGTGCCTTTGGTATAAATCAGGTATTTCCCATCCGGGGTAACATATTCACCCCAGCGGTGTGCATCGCCATCATTAATTAGCGGACCAAGGTTTAGCGGCGGCGTCCAGCTATGATCAGGTTTGCGAAAAGTGATCCCGAGCTCACATTCATAATCCGGCTTCTCCTTATAACTGATGATCATGTACGATTCATCCGGCGCCACATAAAAATCGCCATCAAAAGCTGTTGTATTAATAGCTGGGCCGAGGCTTTTAATAACGGTGTCGGTTTTGGAGATGGTAAGCGTGCAAAAATCGTAAGTACTATAGTCTCTTACACTTCCGGCGTTAGCGTTGCTGCCAACATAAAAAGTTCCGCTGTTGGTTGGCATAAAATTATATAAACCGTAATCTTTTTTCAGAAACACTACAGAGCTTGTCCAATTGTTTTTGTCTCGATGTGATATCCAGACAAAGGAATGTTTGCCATCGCCCTTACCGGCAAAGTACATACTTTTACCATCAACAGAAAAAGTTGGCGTACTGTAGTCATAATTAAGCACAATGGAGCCTTGCCATTTTTTTCCGTCATACTTAAAATAACAGATCTTGTTACCTTTTGAGTTAAACCAGTGCATGGAGTTTCCATAATAAAACTCCTTGCCATCGGCCGAGAAAGCCGACCTGCCCATAGCTATACCGCTATCGGGCACTAACATCTGCTGCGCAAAAATCCGCGGCGTATCATTAGGGCGCTGTTGGCCCAGGTAAGCATCCTTGCTATTAAAAAAATTGCTTTGAGCGGTTACACTACTATAAAAGCAGCACGATACAAGCAGGAAAATTAAAATTCTCATGGTTAAATGGTTAAGCTTATTCTATTGGATTTATTATCTGCAAAACAAAATTAGCGATGGTAAATGCAAACCCCAGTTCAAACCCGTTCAAGTTTATTTCAATTAAAATCAAACCGGCTTACGTGTCCCATATTCCTCCAGATTGCAGCCTTACATTAGTGTAAATAAAATAAAAGCACTTATGAAAAAGATCATTTTATTGACCATCACCGCTGCCCTGCTTGGTACCGGTGCTATGGTAAAAGCAGCCGGCAGTTTAGAAGTACCTTCGGCTGTAAAGCAAAGCCTCGCCAAAAAATACCCAAATGCAAGCAAAGTAACCTGGGAAAAAGAGAAAGGAAATTTTGAAGCCAACTGGGGCGGCAAATCGGGCGAGGATACTTCAGTGACCTTTACACCATCGGGCGAGTTTGTAGAAGAGGTGGATGCCATACCGGTTAGCCAGCTTCCTCCTACTGTTTTTGAATACGTTAAAACCAATTATAAAGGCACAAAAATTAAGGAAGCAGGACGCGTAACCAATGCGGCAGGCAAAAAGATGTTTGAGGCAGAAATAAAAGGAAAAGACCTGTTATTTGACGAAAACGGTAAGTTTTTGAAGGTAAATTGAATAAGGAAGTCACAATCCTGTTAATCTTAAAATAATATCATCTTCTGCAACAATTCAAATATAATTTGTACGTTTAGGAAAATTGAAAGCGTATTCCTGGCTCACACCCCGGAATACGCTTAAAACTGAACCCTTTTAGTATTTTTAATCTACCACAATTTGTTATCTTCTTTTGATATTTCTTCCCGAGTGTCAGGTTCAACAAGATGTCTATTCCCTTATACTTCATGGTTATTGCTTGTAGTTATATTGTGTCCGTTATATGGCAGGGCGCAACAGGCAGACAGTCTTAAGAAATCATCATCTCAGGTAGTTACAAGTGTTAAAGGTCAGGTAGTAGATGATGCCTCGGGGCAACCGCTTCCGGGAATTAACGTTAAGCTTGTAGGTGGCAAATACGGCACCATTGCAGACCCTGACGGAAAATTTGAGGTAAACGCTCCCGGAGCTTTCACACATGTTAGTTTTTCCTATATCGGTTATCAAACCATTACCAAAGTAATTAAAACAGGGCAGGTTAATGTACTTCATATCAGGTTGCACGGCAGCCAAACCCAGTTAAAAGAAGTAACCGTAGTTTCGGGAAAAAAACAGCGTTATCGCAACAAAGGGAACCCGGCGGTTGAACTTATCCAACAGGTTATTGACCATAAAAAGCAAAACCGGATGGAAAGTGCCGATTATCTGCAATATGATCAGTACGAGCGCATCAATCTGTCATTTATCGACGTTCCTTCCAAATTGATGAACAGCCGTTATTTTAAAATGTATCAGTTTATGCTTGATACGGTAAAAAATAACGGGCAAACCCAAGTATTACTCCCCGCCTATCTCAGCGAAAAGCAATACCAAAATTACTATCGTAAGGATCCCGCTAAATCCATCAGTGTGCTCAAAGCGCAAAAGGAAGCCAACATTCTCAAATTCATTGATACAGCAGGCCTGGATATTTATATGAACCGCCTTTACGGCAATAACATTGATATTTATGATAACAACGTTTTTATCATCACCAACCAGTTCCTGAGCCCGATTGCCGATCATTCGCCCAATTATTATAAGTTCTTTATTACCGATACCATACAAACAGGCAAAGAAAAACTGATTGAACTAAGCTTTACACCACGTACCAAAGGCGACTTGCTTTTTGAAGGTAAACTGCTTGTAAGTATGACGGGCAATTATGCGGTACGCGGCTGCGAGCTTGATGTAAACAAACAAATCAACATCAATTTCATGCGAACGCTCAAGATCACGCTTGATTTTGAGCAAAACCCTAATGGCCGGTATTTTTTAAGCAAAAGTGATGTCAAGGCCGACTTCGGTATCTTAAAAAACAAAGGGCTTGGGTTTATGGGCGAGCGAACGGTAGTTTTTTCCAATTACGTTACAGACAAACCACTTCCTGCCACATTTTATGAAGGCAAAGAATTGCAGATAGCGCCTGACGCAGACAAACCCGACACCTCATACTGGGCTCATAACCGACCGGATACACTGTCCGATCATCAGTCAAAGATGTATCCGCGTATCTCCAAATTGGAGAAAATGCCGCAGTTTAAAAGGGCTACCTGGTTTGCAGCTACTTTTACAGGCGGCTATGCTAAGGCCGGACCAGTGTTGATTGGCCCTATTGGAACAATTTACTCACGTGACAGCCAGGAAGGATCCAGGTTTCAGCTTGGTGGGCGCACCAACCCCGAATTAAGCAAATCGATATATTTTGAAGGCTTTGGTGCTTACGGATCACGTGATAAGGCATTTAAATACAATATTGCTACATTTTATTCATTCAATAAAACGCCGTTTTACCGCTACCCTAACGATTACCTTAAAGCAAGCTATTTGAACGATGTTGATGTGCCGGGAAGAGACCTTTCAACCATCAACCAACAGGCCGCGCTTGCATCGTTTTCGACAGGAAAAACAATATACTGGCTTTACAGCAAGATCGCTAAAATTGAATATGTAAAGGATTTTGAAAACCATTTTTCGTTCGATCTCGCATTCAGAAACTGGAACCAGCGCCCTGCCGCTTCCCTGCTATTCGAATACAATAATGAGGCTAACACTTTAGTGCACGACCTGACTACCAGCGAGCTGAACCTCGCGTTCAGGTATGCCCCGCATGAGCAGATCTTACAGGGAACGGTATACCGCCGCACTGTCTACAGTAAATACCCCATCCTGAATTTACAGATCAATCATGGCTTTAAAGGCCTGTTCAACGGCGCGTATGATTTCACCAGCGTTAAAGCAAGCATTTTCAGACGCTTCTACTTATCTCAGCTTGGTTATACTGATATTACTGTACTCGGAAATTATTTAGTAGGTAAAGTACCTTTCCCGCTACTGAACATCGCCCCGGCTAACCAGTCACTTGCTTATGACGAGGATGCCTATAACCAACAAACCTACCTGGAGTTTATAAGCGATCATTACGCCGGCATCAACTTAACCCATAGTTTCAGCGGTTTTTTACTGAACAAAATCCCATTGATAAAACACCTGAAATGGCGAGAATTCCTGTCGGCTAAGGTATTATTTGGTGGCTTGCGTAACGAAAACAACCCGCTTTATTCACCAAACTTATTCCGTTTCCCGGTAGGTGGCAACGGAGCAAATGGTACTTATGCTTTAGGCACTAAACCTTATATAGAAGCCGGAGTAGGTATAGGTAATATCTTTAAGTTTTTGCGGATAGATGGGATCAAGAGGTTTAACTATCTTGATCACCCGGGTGCCGCGGAATATGGTGTTAAGTTTAGTTTCGCCCCGGATTTTTAAGTAATGCCGTACATAATTGTTTAAAACAACGTGGTAGTAAACCCGATGCTATAACTTACATAATCCGGATTTAAAATATATTGCGATCTGGCTTTATACAAATGATAATAGGCGGGTTCCAGTACAAGGGCAAAATGTGGTACGATATAATATTCCAATCCGGCTGCTATTTTTACCGCGGGATGTTTAGTGCTTATGCTGCCTACCGTTATACCATTTGAATTAACAGAGGTGTTATTGTACCCTGAACTGTTATATCCGGCTTGCAAGAGCGTATATATTCCCAACCTGTTTAATTTTCGTCGGTAACCGACACCCAGAAGTAAAAAACCGGCAGACAGTTTACCTTCGGTTACATTGGTAGGGACTTCGCCCGCTTTACTTTTATATTTGTTATTTAGGGCATCGTAGTTAAACCGAAAAAAAACAGCATTGATATAAGCAGGACGGTACTCAACGGCGGTATTTAAAACACTCCCCCGTTTCATGCTTACCTGCTCGTCTCCGGAAGGTATATTTATACCTACCCCTCCGGGAAAATAAAGCCTCGATGTAAATTTTTCGGTTTGGGCATTAACATGTAGTGTCATTACGAGCAACACGCCCAATAATGAAAAATATGTTTTACAAATACACATTCTGTCAGGCACGTTTTGAAACAAATGGAATCTGTAAAACCTTAATAAAACTCTTACAAACATTCGTATCGGGATGGGTATCTATCCCAAACACGGTATCATCCGGCTTTAGCTTTCCGTAAGTTCCAAATAACCTATCCCATATAGACAGTACATCACCATAATTACAATCGGTATAAGGCAATTGATAGTGATGGTGAACATGATGTATATTAGGTGTGATAAAGATCAATCCCACCCATTTATCAACGCCATCTGATAACCGGAACTGTGTATGCGAGGTGATATTTGAAACCGTTTGAATGGTTTGCCTTAACAACAGCAATTCAAAAGATGCACCGGTTATAGCTATCCACAACATTAAAAAGCACATTCTTACAAATGTTTCACCGGGGTGTTCCCTTACCGTTGTTGATACATCAAGTTTTTGATCAGTATGATGCACAAGATGAAATTTCCATAGCACCCCAACTTTATGCATGATCACATGGTACAGGTATTCACAAAAATCAAGCATAATAAACCCGACAACGTATTTTACCAATATACTTTGGTGCCGGGGAAGTTGTTGCAACAAGCCTAAATGATTCTGGCTTATCCAGGCCGCTTCAAGTAATACAAACATTGTCATAAAAAGCTGAACCGGCAGTGCCGTTACAATAAACAACATATTTGTAAAAGTGTGCCGCCATTTTTTGCCTACAGGTATTGCCAGTATCAAACCTTCAGCAAGCCACAAAGAGGTTATTAACGCTCCAAAAATCAGTATCTGTACCGATGATGGATGGGTAAGGAAAAACGACTTGTTAAACTCCATGCTAAGCCTTTGTATCTCCAATATTACAGGAACATTCTGTAGCAATTATGAGCAAAGCCGCATAAACAAAAATCGGCCTCAGCTTTACAGCAGGGGCCGACGTGCAAACTAAAAATTACAATCTTTTCCGGGATCTATGTTTTCTTTATCGCGTGCAAGTGTCGCCACCCCATTTTTAAAGGTCACAATCCAGATACTGTCATAATCATCGTCCGGCCATTTTAAGTTGTCTTGTTTTATTCCCAGTGAACGCACAATTGGCGCTATACCGCCGTGCTCCCACACAACCAGTATTACACCTGTACGGCTTTTCAAATCAGCAGCCAAACCTAATGAGTCCTTCTCGGTACGTGAGCTGTTTACCGTTAAGTTATATTTAGCGGCAAGCGGAACAATAGTCTGAAACATCCGGGAATGCTTGGTAGCCTCTCCCAGCCCTAAACCAGGCACAAATATTTTATCAGGCACACCAAATTTGGATGTTATTACAGCAGGCAGTTTTAACGACCTGTTTATGCCCTGGCAGTTCAGGTTATCCCCTTTAACCGGCTTTTCGGCGTGGCGGATAAATACTATTTTCAAATCGGCCGACTGAGCTTTAACCGACAATATGGTTAAGGGCGATATAATAGATAAACAAAGTACACAAATAAGTTTTTTCATTTTTTGAGCGTATAAAAAAAGAATAGCCGGATTATTTCCGGCTATTCCTGAAGAATAAATATTGTTATTAGTGTTGATTTCCTGAGCCATTTAACTGGTATGCACCAAGATCGGTACCAGGTAAGGTTGCGTCTGATAAGCCATAGATCTTATCAAGCGGCACTGTAATCAACGGTTTAATAGTTGTATTGCCTTTACCAATAAGCGGCGAACTGGCCAGCAAATGGAAGTTAAAATTCCCGATAGCACTGTATTGGTACAATGGGTGACCAACCGTTGGAAGCGGAAAGTTCAGGAACATCGGATTATTTTTTTGTACCACATCACTACCATCGTAAATAGAACCTAAAGTATAATTTGAAGGCAGGTATTTTGCTGATGTAGTAATTGATGGAATATCTGTGCTTTGCGGTTGTGTGATATATCCTGTTGGATAAAACTGGTTGGCAACACTTAAAGAATCGGCCCACTGGTAGTTGTTTCCGTATGAAAGGTGCGCAACATCAGCAACAGGGCTGCCTACTACGCGATAGCCAAACTTACAGTTAATAGCTACGTTGTTATAATACATACCCGCTGCACCTTCTTCAAAGTTGATACAACCACCACGACCGCTTTGTACCTGGCGATAACCACCACTAACGAATGTGTTATTGTACATTACGATATTGGTTTGAGGAGCACCGGTAGCCTGACCTTTGTTTGATGCTTTTTGTCCGTTGGTAGCAGTGCCCATAAACATATTGTAAGCCATGGTGCCAACAGTACCACCTTTAGCATTTAAACAGTCGCCACCGCTAACGCCATTTTTCTCAAAGGTATTTCTGAAGATGGCTATTTTACCAGCCGAGATACGGATCGGATCATCTACCCCACCATACAACCAGGAATCTTCCATGATAAAGTTGCCGTTATAATTGGCAAACAAGATACTGTATTGGTTGCCGGTACCTGATCCTGCAATGGTTGATGTAGCTTTTCCTTCTGTTAAACCGGCATACTCCACATGCGTCCACCTTAATACCAACAAATTACAGGTAGGGCCGCCAATAATACCTTTCCACTTGCCCGCATATGCAGGGTCGGCAGCAGCTGTAAGGCCACCCGGTGCGTCGTTTTTCACAATGCCCGGTACGGTGATCCAGTTTGGCTGATCTTTTGAACCGTTACTTACTAAAGTTCCAAGTGCTATAAGGCTGCTTCCTACACCCATGTTTAGCCTGACACCAGGCTGCATTAACAAAGTGTCAGTTGGGTTGATCACCAGATCGCAACCGTCTTCAACGGTGTATGTTTTGCCGCTAAGCATGGTACCTTTTACGGGGATTACTGTTGAACCACTTGAGCTGCATGAAAGCGGAGCCTTATCACTTACCGGGTTTGCAGCCGGCGGTGTATAGCTGTAAATGTCCATGTGCTCACCTTTCCATTTCTGGCAACCGGAAAAGGCCGCTGCCATCAGGATACAAATAACTGGGATTATATATTTTTTCATCGTTGCGTTTATTATAATTTATACCTGAAACCACCAAGGAATAGTGTTTTGTAATAGTCGCTTTGTACAAGCGTTTGACCTGCAATATCCTGTTTGCCTAAAAACTCTTGTTGTTTTGCATCAAGACTGCCGTGCGGGTATTTTAAATAGATTTTGCTGGCAGCGTTGGTGATATTATTAACCTTACCATAGAAAGACAGCCTTTTGGCGATAGTTTTCTCAAAAGAAAAATCTAACTGATTATAGGCATGCTGATAAAAATCAAGGTTGTAGTACGGTGATACCTGTGCAAGACGCTCGCCTGTGTAAACAAAGGCCAGCTGTATATCCAAACCTAACTTAGCGCTTTTGTACAGTACAGATGCATTGCCCACGTGGTCTGCCTGACCTTGCAGCGGACGGGTTTCATCCACATTGGTTTGTTTTAAACCCAGGGTTGGATCATTTGAATAAAGCAGTTTGTTTGTAGTGATCCTTGAATGGGTATAGGTATAGTTAATTGAAAAGCCTATCACGCCAAAGAATTTAGTAGCCAAAGCTTCAAAACCATAGTTGGTTGCGTTACCCGGATCATTTTGAGGTTTAATAACCTGCGAGCTTGGGCCGCCATCACGCACAACGAAATACTCAATAGGATTGTAGATCTTTTTGTAGAAAGAGCCCAACAATAACTGATCAGCACCACCCGGGAAAAACTCATAACGTACGTCGTAGTTATCTGCAGTGATGTGTTTTAAATAAGGGTTACCAACCTGGTCAAAATACTCACCGGTAACTTTATATGGCACCTGCTCGCCAAAGCCCGGACGGCTGATTGCCGCGAAGTATGACGCGCGGATATTTTGATTATCTGTTAACTGATATTTTAAATGGATGCTTGGCAAAACATCAGTGTATTTAATGTTACCACTCCTTTGTGTAACCGTTTCAGGCGATTGGGTAGCATAAGTTAAATCGGTATTTTCGATACGAACACCACCTAATACCTGGAGTTTCGGAAACAGATCAAACTTAACCTGTAAATACTCTGCGTTATCATTTTCTCTTACGTGGTAGTTGTTTTGCAAATCGGGGTTGTTGGCACCGATACCATCAGCAGCCGAATTGAATGCAAAAGGAATGGCATCGAAGTTATTATTGAACAAGGTTGATTTACCACCGGTTAATGAATAAGTGATATAATCAGCATCTCTTACTTTATGACGATACAAACCACCTGCCGAAAATTCAACATCTTTACCGGCAATTTTTGGAGTATAGATCAGGTTAGCATATCCTGAAAGGTCTTTATCCCGGTTATTTTCCCAATGATGGTCTAACTGGGTATTGTTATCAACCTCGGCAGTAACAGCGCCTGAATTATTTAGGGTTTTATTAGCATCATAAAAAAATTCGGTTCTGTCAGGCTGGTGCCTGGTAGCTTGTGAATATACTCCATCCCAGTTTAAGCGCCACTCGTTGCCAAGCCAATGCTCACCATGTAGGGTTGAGTTATAGATATTTTGCTTGGTTAACATGCTCCTGTTTGAGATAGTGATCTGTTTACTTAAACCAGTAGAGTTTAAGCCCAAACCCAGCGTATCAGAAGTAAAGCGTGATTCAAATTCGCTTTGATGGATGTAAAGGTTGTATAACGAGATTTTGTTTTTGTCGTTAAAAGCGTAATCTATTTTGTTGTGGATACCTACACGTTCTGTCTGGGTAGAATAGGTGCGATCATAAGCATCAGAAAACTGAGGCGAGTTTGGCAGCGGAATAGCCGATGGTTGGGCGTTTGGCGTAAGCTGCTTTGAATTAGAGCCGCGGTAAATGTTCTGATAACTTGCAGATACGATAACACCTAATTTTTTATCCAAAAACCTGTCGCCGATGGTAATACCTGCTGTTGAGCTAAATGGGGTTGACATATTTTTGTCGCTTGTAAGCGCCTTATTGCTAAAATCGGCATACGTAGCAGCATAGCTGTTGCCATTAATAGCTGCCGGAGATTTGCTGTTAGGAGATGCGCTAAAACCAACAAACGGTCTGCTTGATGAAAACAGTGTGGAAAAACCGCCAGATACGTTAGCACTGAAAGTAAACTGACTTGGGGCACTTTTCATTACCAGGTTCATTACACCGCCAATAGCGTCACCTTCCATACTTGGGGTAAGTGCTTTGATCACTTCAAGCCTTTCCAGCATTTCTGAAGGGAATATATCCATCGGCACAAAACGGTACTGGCCATCCGGACTTGGTATTTTAATACCATTTACCAGTGTTGAGTTGTAACGCTGATCCATACCCCTGATAATGGCGTAACGACCTTCGCCGCTTGCCGAACGCTGGATTGTTACACCGCTGACACGTTGTAAGGCATTGGCTACGGTAACATCCGGCAATAACTTAATAGTGTTTGCCGAAAGTACGTTGATAACCATTGGCGCGTTTTTTTCAATGTTACGTACTGCATGATCAGATTCTTTGTTGGCCTCGCCTTTAATCTGGATCTCGGTCATTTGCATACTGGCGTCTTGCAGCAGTATGTTTACCGTAACTACATCGCTGGCTGATGTAATATTACCTTCACTAATTTTAGATGACGTATAACCAACATAGTTTGCCTGTACTTTGTATGGGCCGTTTTTTAAATTTTTGAAACTATAGGCACCATTAAGGTTAACCGCAACAAACTTGCTAACCCCATCCTGGGTTAAATGCACGGTTGCTCCGGTAAGGGGTTCGCCGGTTTTAGCATCGGTTACCTTTCCCCTTATGGTTTGGGCCATAGTTGTAAAGGAAAATAGCAGGCATATTGAGAATAATAGCAATAACCTGTTAAGAAAGTAAGGGTGTTTCATGAACAACGGGTTTAATTTTCCGCAAAGAAACCCGCTGAAAACTGGAGAAAAATTGAATAAAGAAGCCTAAGAATAATACATAACCGAAACTTAACATACACTTAATAATGCAGCGATTAAAGTGCTTCAAAAACCCATCTTATATTAAGGATTGGCAATCACGATCAATTATTATTGGTTATCAGGTTTACAGCTTACCGTTTGATAAGCTGTAAACCTAAATTGGAATAAACCGGATTACACAAGGAAGCGCCTTGTGTAAATTCAGTTTCTATTTAGTAAGCTCGGTTTGGTAAAGCACTTCTCCCTGGTAATTTATCGCCCTTACGTTTAACCGTTTCTCATCTATAGCAAAATACATAAAGCCATGCTCTGATGCCTGGAAACGGCTATAGGGAATACCTGCTGTAACTTTTGTGAGTTCAGAACCTGCGCCTGAAATAAACTGATGGGTAAAACCTTCAGGTTTCAGGTGTTGCAAAGAATGCTCATGCCCCGAAAGGTAAACGTCAACTTTATGCTCTTCAAAAGTTTTGGTTAATGATTTTCTCATGGTCAACGTATCGTAGTTGTCGATACGGGGCCCTACAGAATAACAAGGATGATGACCAATCACGATTTTCCATTTCACATCTTCAGACGCATTCGCCAGTGTTTCATTAAGCCATTGCATTTGTTTTTCAACATACTGGGCCTGCGCTTCATGTAAAAAAGGATCGGTATCAATAAACACCAGCAACGCCTTTGCTTTTGCCTGTTGCCTATTCTCTTTCGGTTCTTTTTTAACGGCCTCGTCCTCTTTGTTTTTAGCTTTGTTCAGACTGATCTCTTTGGAGTAATATCGCGCTGGCATATTCCAGCGACGGCTTATTTTGCTGTACCTGATCTGGGCGTCAACATCCGAATGATAATCGTGATTTCCAAAAACCGGGTACCAATCGCATTGCAGTGAATGCGCGGTATAAATATTCTCGAACGAATAATGCCATAAGGGGTCAAATTCGCTGATAACACCTTTGGGATAAAAATTATCCCCAACAGAAACTACAAAATCATTTGGATGCGTCGCTCCCCAAAGGCCCATCTGTTTACCCACTTCCAGCTGATCGTATTCGCCATTACGGCCCCAATCGCCCAGTGCCATAAAATGCAGGGAGTAATCATCTTTAATTGCAGGCAGTAATGTAAGTTCCTCACTTGTTAAATGAGTTACCCTGTCTGCTGCAAGGGCACCCAAAGGCGCAATAAGCGAAGCTCCTATTGCCGATAGTGCAGTATTTTTTACAAAATCTCTTCTTTTCATCCCAATATTATTGCTGACGGTAAACAAGTAGCTTAAATGTACCGGGCTTCATGGTTTTGGTTCCCTGTTCATAATCGGCAACCGGGAAATAAAGTTTATGTGTAGCCAGATCAATAGCCATGGTTTTAGCGCGATATTGTGTGGTTAAAGTTTGCACAGCGCTGTAAGTATCAGGGGCATTTTGTTTAAAGATACTGGCGGTTCCGTCGCCGTTTGAGGCTACCAGTATTTTTTGAACCGGATCATACACAACGGCATCAACCCCAGCGCCAATCGGCAGTGTCTGGATCACTTTGCCTGTTGGGATATCAACTACGCTAAGCCCCTTGTTTTCGCGGCAAACGGTAAACAATTTTTGGTTCGCTTTATCCATTGCTATACCTGTAGGGCCGCCACAAGGGCTTAAGGTATAGTTTTTGGAGACCATTAGTGTTTTTGTGTCGATTACGTTCAGGCTGCTTTTATCCTCCAGGTTGTTATATATGGTTCCTTTACCATCGGCAACAGCAAATTCAGGAGCGCCGCCCATATCAATTGATGCTACCTGTTTCATTGATACCGGATCAATTACACATGAACTGCTGCTATGCCCGTTAAACGTGAAGATCTTTTTTGAATAAGGGTCAAAAATAATCGCGTCAGCGCCTTTATGATCTAAGGGAATGCGGGTAATAACAGCCAGTGTTTTTATATCAAACACAATTACTTCGTCGGCTTTACCATCGCTTATAAAGCCTTTATTAAGCTCATTATCAACAGCTATGCCATGCACACCTTGCATGTTGCCAATGGTGCCTTTAACCGTTTCGGTTTTCAAGTCAACTACATTTACTTCAGTACCGTGTGACGCGTATAATGTATGATTTGGCTGATCGATAAATACATAGTCGTAACCACCATTGCCGGGTAAAGCGATGGTTTTATCCAATACATAATTCTGAGCAGATGCCTTTGATAAACCTAAAAACAGGCCGACATTTAAAAGAAAGAAAAACGCTATTTTTTTCATGTTGATATTATATTAAATATTGATGCTTAATGTTTATTCCCTTTATCATCGCTGGTGTAAGCACCCAGGTCAAGGTTATATTGCGTGTTGCCCGCACTGAATGCCGGCGATGTGCTTTGCAAGCGAAAATCATTGGTATTAGGATATCCGTTAGGTGCAGCCACCGTACCATCAAACTTTACAAACATTGGATCCTTATCCCCTATCTTTTTTGAGATCAGATCGGTTGGCTGAGGTTTTCCCAAACCAGATGGAGGATAAAATCCATCCCGGATGTTGATCTTTAAAGTCGGATCTACCAAATCGGCATAAGTATCAACCGTGGCATAAAACAGGTTGTTACCATATGTGGTGTGGGCTATATCGCCGTCGTCAAATAATTCAATGCCATGGTAATCGTTAACTATAATATTATTAAAAATGTGGCCGATGGCATTTACACCAACAGAAACAGCACGCCCCGGCTCTGCCGAACCCCTTCGCCAGCCATTTGAAACCAGTGTATTATTGTACACATATACCTCAGTTTGCGGAAAGGGCTTGCTCGAACTGGTTTCGAGTTTAACACCTGAACCCGCCTGGCTAAAAATTACATTGTAAGCCACAGTACCGGTAACACCAGTTTTTAGGTTAATGCCCTCACCATCGGTACTACCCGATGAGCTGATGGTGTTTCTTAAAATTGTTACTTTAGCACCGTTACTCAAGGCCATCAAATCATCTTGTCCGTTGGTAAACCACGAATCTTCAATATCTACATTTATAGGAGCTTTCACCTTCAGGGTGCCGCGTGCACTTCCGGAAGCATCGGGCCCGCCCGTGTTATCAACATGCGTCCAGATAATGGTTATGGCCTGGGCTGTATCGCATTGAAAACCGCCCCAGGTACCGGGTTTGTTCGAGTCAGAATTAAAATACACCGGCTGATCTTTTGTGCCTACCAGTTTTAAAACACCCTGAATATTAACCTGCGAATTGTTTTTCACAATAACATTTGCACCCGGCTGAGCGTAAAGTGTATCGCCTTTTTTTACCGTAACATCGGCAGTTATGGTATAAGTTTCGCCGGTTACTAAAGTGCCTTTTACAAAGCCGCTGATATTACCGGGCTGTATAGGACTTGAAGTAGGGATCTTAATTTGAGTAAACGTAGTCAACTCAGCTTTTTTACAGCTATTAAGGGTAACAGTTGCAATAAAGCCAACTGCTAACATAAATATATATTTCACTTTCATGGATTTGATGCTTTTATAATGAATACCTGAAACCTAAATTGAAACTCACGTTGTACAAATCTTTTGATTGAACAAGGTTATTGATCAGTACCGTTGTAGGTGTATTTAGCAGGTTGTTCACTTTGGCTGTTAACACAAAATGCTTAGCCACCTGCTTTTCTCCTGATAGCGCCAGGAATGATTGCGGTTGCTGATAGTAATCATATCCATAATTTGGATAGATCAGCGACAGCGTTTTACTGGTGTATGTATAGGCTAACTGAACAAAAGCTTTTTGCTTATCATTTTTGTACAACAAGGATAGGTTCAGTACATCGCCAGTTTGTCCCTGCAGGGGCCTGCTTTGCAACCTCGGTACAGAGGTAGAAACCCCATTTGCATCGGTAGAGGTATAAATTTTTGTAGTTTTTATGTTTGAGTAGGTATAGGTGTAGTTACCTGATACGCCAAGATCTCCAAAATACTTACTGTAAACTACCTCCGCGCCTGTAACCTTAGCAGTACCAAAATTTTGAGGGGAAGTATTAAGTTGTCCGTTCTGTGAATCATTTAACGCAAACTCAATGGGGTTGATTATATTTTTGTAAAACCCGCCAACAAACAGTTGCTGTTCTTTACCCGGAAAAAGTTCATACCGAATATCATAATTATCTGCTTCGGTATGTTTTACAAGCGGGTTACCGGTGACATCGGTACTTTCGCCAAGGGTTGGGGTTGGCACCAGCTCATATAATGCCGGACGCGCTATTGATTTAAAATAAGACGCCCTCAAGTTTGAATTTTCGGTAAGCTTATATTTTAACTGAACGCTTGGTAAAACATCTGTGTAAGTCTTTTTCGCATTACTGCGGATATCCAGTACAACGGGGTGCGTATCATATCCTTGTTTAGTACCTTCAACACGAACGCCACCGATAACCGCTAAATTATCCAATACGAGTTTAACTTCACCGTAACCGGCAGTGATATCTTCGTAAGCTGTATAATTGGTTTTATCGCTCTGATCGGTACCTGTTTGATTGTACACTACAAAATCGGCCGAATATATATCGGTAAAGCCGCTTTTACCGCCATTTGCAGTTGCCGCCGGTCGTAAAATGTATTCGTTTTGATGGTTGTAGCGTGTGCTATGCCTGTAAAGACCACCGGCTTTTAGTTCGATAGCACTTTTTTCGCCCAGGCCTGTTTTGTACCCGATATTGGCCATAGCGCTAAGGTCTTTATTACCGCTCTTTTGCCAGATCCTTGATATATTATCAAAATAATCGGGAGTACTTGTAAAATCGGGGTTAATTAAATGGTTGATAGATATATCGGCCCTGTCTGGCGCGTTTTGGGTAGCATTACTGTAAACACCCGCCCAATCAAACAGGAAATGTTTTTCAATAACATGTTTACCGCTCAGTTTAAGATTTTCAACATACTGATTCTGTATGTTTGAACGGTTATCGTTAAAAACGGTACCTGTACCCGGCCCTATCCTGCCCCCGTTGCCCCCTAATATCGAGGTATCAATACTTAAACGTGTTTGTGCAAGGTGCGTATAAAGGAAAACGTTATCAACGCTTACCTTGTTATTATCATCAAACTTATAATCAAGATGAGCCGATAACCCATTATTTAATTGTTGGGTTGAGTAAGTGCGGTTAGCTACATCGGCAATAACCGGCTGAAAGTTTTTACCGTCCCTGATATCGGGCTGAGCTACGTTAAATTCTGAATTTGTGCCGTAAAATTGGTTTTGATAGCTATCGGCAATGATAAACCCTAATTTATTTTTAAGGAACCTGCGGCCGTAAGTAAAACCGAGTAATGCGGTTGGTGGGGCATTCTTTTTGGTAAAGTCAAGGTTAGCCCTTGAAAAATAACCCGGAGGAGCATTATAAGCAGCTCCGAACCTTTCAGTCGGGCTTTTACTTTGAACCGCGCCATGATAAAAATCATCAAACCTACGGTTAAAGAAAATGGCGCTATAGCCTATCGAGCCGTTTGCCTTAAAATACTCATACTCGGGCGCGTCTTTAAAAACCAGGTTCACGGTTCCGCCTATTGCATCACCTTCCATTTCGGGCGTAAGACTTTTGCTTACTTCTACACTTTCCAGCAGGTCTGAAGGAACTATGCTTAATGAAATAAACCGCGAAACAGGATCGGGACTGGTCACCTTAACACCATTAACTAAAGTGTTATTATAACGGGGCTCCAAACCTCTGATAATAGCATATGCTTCATCCGACCCACTATTACGCTGGATGGTTACGGCAGAAACGCGTTGCAGGGCGTTTGCAGCATTAATATCCGGCGACCTTTGCATGGCCTGTGCAGACAGTACGTTAATAATATTGTCTGCCTTACTTTCCTTACGGCGTGATGACGATTCTGACTCTGCGTTGGTTGTTCCGTAAACTTTAACCGTTTTAAGCTCTTCCGGCTTTTCCGAAAGCTGGATATTCATTACAGATACTTTGCCGGCTGTAATGGTAACATCCTGCTTGTACTCAGTATAGCCTATATATTTTACTTTAAGCTTGTACTGCCCGGCATCAACACCGGTGATAGCATAATTACCAAATGCATCGGTAACCGAACCTCCGTTCTTATTGTCAAAATGGACAAACGCGCCACTTAAAGGCTCTTTTGTTTGCGCATCAATTATTTGTCCTTTTATCCCCCCTGTTTGTGCAGAGGCAACAGTTGTGAATAAGGTTAACAGGAATAACAGGTAAATTTTATTGATCATATAGCACTTGTTTTTTGCCAAAACACCGTGCTAAATCTGGAGTAATACTGAATTAACGGGCCTTTACAAAATCGTTAATCAACTGATAACCATACATTAACATTAGCAATGCTAATCATCGGTTTTGTGGGTATTTTAAACACATATTGAGCATATGCAGTTAACAAATTATACAAACTCCGGCGGCATTTTTATTGAGCCGCCGGGGTTAATAACTTTATTGAGCTGTTTGCTCGTCGACCGTAATAGCCGGCGGAATCAACTCATAAACTATCGGCGTTACTATCCTTGATAACAAGGTAGAGCTGATTAGCCCTCCTATCAACACAATGGCTAATGGTGATATTAACGGATTGGTTGAAATGGCTATCGGGATCAAACCGCCGATTGCTGTAAGAGAGGTTAGGACGATAGGTAGAAAACGAACCTCGCCTGCTTCGCGGATAGCTTCCTGCAGGCTTCGGCCCTGCTGGCGCAACTGGTTGGTAAAATCAACCAGCAAAATAGTGTTCTTAACCTCGATACCGGCCAGCGCTATCAAGCCTATAATAGCTACGAACGAAAGCGAATTACCCGTAACCCAAAGCGCCACGGCTGCCCCTACCACCCCAAGCGGAATAACCGAAAGGATGATAAGCGTACTTTTAAAGGTCTTAAATAACAACACCAATACTGCTACAAATACAAACACGGTTACCAGGATAATGCTCATAAAACCGCCAAAGGAGTTGTTTCTTGATTCAACCTCGCCTCCCATCTCATAGCTATATCCCGGTGGCAATTTTAGCTTATCCATTTTTTGCGTTACATCGTCAATCACCCGGCTTACCAGAAAGCTTTTTTGTACATTGGCCTGTACCGATACTACACGCTTTTTTTCCTGGTGGTTAATAACTGCCGGCGATGCTTCCAATTGCAGATTTGCCACCTGGTTAAGCGGCAGCGCGCTTCCCTGTGCATTGTTCACATACAAATTGCGGAAGGCATCCATACTTGGGCGACCTTCTTTAATCCGCGTAAGCAAAATGGTATAACCATATTTATTATCATTATTATAATATGTACCCATGTCGAGCCCGGTGACGGCCAGTCTTGCAATTTGGTCAACAGCTAAGGAATTGACACCCAGTTGCTGTGCCTTTTCTTTGTTTACAGCTATGCGGATGTCGCTTTTCAGCAAACTTACCGGGTTATTTACATACATGGTACCTGCAGTTTGGTGCAGCAGTTTTTCAACTTTAAGCGAATAGGCACGCAATGTATCCAGGTTATCTCCAAACAAACGCACCTCTATCGGCGCTACTACGGGCGGGCCTTGTTCAAAGTTTTTCACTTCTACTTTAGCGCCGGGATAATGGGCCCAGCGGTTTTGTAATTTCTGGATGAGGGCAAGCTTTTCGTCGGGCCGGGTGTCATTGTCAAGCTGCACAAACAACTGCGCAAAATCGCTGCGGTTGTTTTCGGCAATTACATTGTAATAGATCCTTGGGTTACCATGGCCAACATTGGTAGCATAGTATTTGATAAGCGGCTCCTGCTTTAACTGCTTTTCTATCTCCCTTGTAACAGTATCTGTATAAGGCAGATTAGATTGATTGGGAGTTGTGATATTGATCAGGAATTGCGGTTTCTCTGAGGATGGAAACAAACTAAAACCAATCACCCCAAACAAATAAACAGAAGCCGTGAACAGTACGACCGCAACGCCAATAGTTAAAAACGGTTTCTGTAATGCTTTATCTAACAAACGGGCATAACTGCCGTGAATCAACTTTTTCAATCCACGCATGATCAGGTTGCCATCCGGGTGACCGGTATGGTTTTTCAGCAAACGACTTGACAGGAATGGGATAAAAGTTAAGGATACCAGCATTGATGCCAATACACAGAATATTACGGCTAATGGTAAACACCTGATGAAATCGCCTGAGCCCTCAGGTAAAAATACCAGCGGCATAAAGGCAATAATCAGGATAACCGTACAGCCTACAACGGCTTTACCAATTTGCCCGGTAGCTTTCAAGGTAGCCTCAAGCCTACTGTGACCTTCCAGCATCCAGCGTTCGATATTTTCCACCACCACAATACTATCATCAACCAAAAGCCCAAGCGCTACAACCAGGCCTACAATACTTAACTGGTTAAGATTGAAGCCAAAAAGCTGCAGCAATACAATACCTATGGCCAATGAAAGCGGGATAGAGATCATCACAATTACTGCCGGGCGAAACCCTAACGGCATCAGCGTAATGGCTACCAATAAAATAGCAATTATAAAATCATGGCTTAAGCCGGTTAAACGCCTGTTCACGTTATCGGCCTGATCAAAATTTTGAACAAGGTCGATATTGGCCGGTAATAGTTTCTTAAAGCCGGTGAGTACCTTACTGTAGTCGGCCTGGGTTTTATTGATGTTTTCGCCATCTTTTTGGGCGGCTACTACAAATACACAACGATGCCCGTTAAGGCGGGTGATGTGCTTTTCTTCGCCATAACCATAGTATACATGGGCAATATCTTTTAACAGGATATTTTTACCGTTGGCCGCATAAACCACGGTGCTATTTACAGCATCCAACGTACGGTAGTCATTACTTTTGATGTTGAAAGTTAAATGAGCGGCATCAATACTCCCACCGGGGATACTGGCCATTTCGCTGTGCAAGCTATTAACAACGGCACCAACCGGTAAATGCATTTGCGCCATTTTTTCCAGATCGAGTTCAACGCGTACCTGCTGACCGGGTAAACCATAAACAGAAACTTGCTTAAGTGAGGATACTTTCTCCAGCTCGTCTTGTAATTTTTCGGCAAAATGCTGCAGCTGACTGCGGGCGGCGTTTTCTGATACCAGCGCAACCTGCAACACGTTTACATCGGTAGGTTGCTGTTTCTGGATTTCGATACCGGCTACGTCTGTTGGTAGTTCGCTTCGCTTATTGTTTACCTCGCGAACTATTTCCTGGTATTTGGAGTCGATATTGCTGCTGTATTTATATTCAACCCTCAATACAGCTACGCCGTTGGATATCGTAGTGCGGATCCGTTTGATATCATCCAGACCGCCTATGGTTTTTTCCAGTGGTGTTACTACCCTATCTTCAATATACCGCGGACTTGTACCGGGATAATTAACAATAACCAGGAACGATGGCGGATGCATTTCCGGATCTTCCGAACGGGGCATATTGAGCATGGTGGTTATCCCTAAAGCTATGATCATGATAAAGATCACGAGGGTAAACTGGCTGTTTTTCACAGCATAATCTGAGATCCTCATCTGGCCGCGGTTTTAGGTGATTGAACTGTGATGGCACTGTTATCTGTAAGATATGCCGACCCGGATATGATCAATGATTTTGCATCGGCCAGCCCGCTGCTGATGGTTACCGTATTTTTATCGATACCGGCAACAGTTACCTTTATTTTATGCGCGGTTTTATTATCATCGGTTACAAATACATAACCGCTATTGCCGTCGCCATCTAATAACGCGTCATAAGGAATTTGCCAGGTGCCATTTTCGGCAGTTGCAGGGCGGGCCGGTGTTATTGTTGCTTTTCCAAACATCCCTGCGGCTATGGCCTGCGGCTTTTTACCAGTGATGGTAATATCAGCACTAAAAGTACCGGTGGCGGCATCAACACCTTCAGATTTCCTGCTTACCAGGCCTTGCAGTACCTGCCCGGGCATTGCCGTGGTTTGAATAGTTGCCTTATCATTAAGCTGCAATACGGCCCACTGGCTATCACTTATACCTACCCGTAACATCCACTTACCGGATTCGGCGCCGTTGGTTTGCAAAACAGCCGTTCCCGCGGTAACCTGTTGCCCTACATTGGCCAGCTTATGCAAAATAAAACCATCCTTAGGCGCACGGATCTCCGAATACTGGCGGTTAAATGTTGCCGTTTTTAACTGTTGCTGTGCCTGTTGCAAGGTGGTTTTACTGTTTTGCAGTTGCTCAAGGGTAGCTACACTGTCTTTATAAAGGTTTTGGGTACGTTCATAATCGCGCTGTGCTTTTTCGGTTGCCAGGGTAGCCTGTTGTACCTGCGCGTTAATTTCGGTTGGGTTAAGTGTTGCCAATAACTGCCCTCTTTTTACGGCATCGCCTTCTTTCACATTCAAGCCGCTGATGATACCGCCGATTTTAAAGGAGAGCATCACCTCATCATCGGTAGTGAACTGTCCGGATACCGCCATCGGAGCATTGTTGCTTTGCTGCGTCAGCTGCATAACCTGTACGGGGATGGTATCGGCCCCACCTTCATTACTAACCGCGGCGGGGTGTGATTTGCAGGCATATATAAATGGTATGCACAGCAATAAACCGGTGTATTTAATTTTTTTCATGTCTATCTGTTTTAGTTGGAGTTGTTAATTGGATAAGTAGCCTGTTGGCGTTCGAGCTCGGCGAGAGAAATTTGAAGATTAGCCTGCGCACCGGCCATTTGCAAACGTGCCCCTGTTAGCTGGTCTTGGGCATCTACCAGTTCAAGGTAAAGAAGCTGGCCTGCGCGGTAAGCCTTTAACTGATCATTATAATATTTGGCTGCAAACTGGAGTTGCGCGGTAACGCTTTTATAAGCGGCTTTGGCCGACTGGTAGTTATGATAAGCCTGATCGAGCTGTAGCTGTAATGATTGCTCTGTTTGATCAAGCTGGGCGGTGGCGGCATTATAATTAGCCTTTGATTGTTCGGCTTTATACTTACGCTGCCCGCCGGTAAAAATATCCCATTGCAGGTTTACGCCCCACAAATAGTAGCGGGTTTTATTGTTCACGTTAAAATCAAAACCCTGCGAACCCAGATCGATAAAGGTATTGAGCTTAGGGATAAAACCCGAGCGCTGCAATTTATAATCAAGCGTATAAACCTGTTGTAGCGTGCGCAGTTGTTTTAACTCCTCGCGTTGTTTTGTTCCTGCCGTGGTATCGGGAGCGGCAATAATATCCGCGATGGCTTCAGGTTCAACAATAATGGTATCCTGTAAAGAACGGTTGAGTAAAAAGTTAAAATATGATTTAGCGTTTTGTGTACTGTGCTGCGCCTGGATCAGGGCAGCGTTTGTTTTTTCTTTTTCGGTTTGAGAGCGTAGCAAAGCTGTTCCGTTCCGGACTCCGTTTCGCAGCATGCTTTCATTTTCGCGAATGTTTTCTTTGATCAGAGTCATCGCGCTGTTATAGGTTGCGATGCTTTGCAGCGATTGATAATACCGGTAATAAGCCGTTTTAATATCTTTTACCAACGCCCTTTTATAAACGTTTACCGCAGCCTGCTGGCTGGTGATCAGTTGCTGTTTGATCAGCTTATTATACCTGATTTCGGCATTAATGAGCGGCAGCGATGTCCGGACTTTGGCGTCGTAAAAATTATCGGGGTTGAGCAGAAATGATTCATTTTTTAATTGTGGAAACTTATTAGAATTGGTTAGCTGGTTTAATGCCATGTAAACAGGATTTACCAGGTCACCTACCGGAACATCTATAGTACGCCCCCCTGAGGATTTTGTATAACTGCCCAATAAACTTACTGTAGGCAGGTACATGGCCTGGGCTTCTTTCAAGGCAGCCATGGCCCTATCTAAATCAAATTGCTGCTCTTTTAAGCCCTGGTTTTGAGCAAATGCCGTAGCAATATAATCATCAAGCTGTTTATGGCTGCTTTGCCCCCACGCGCTTATGCCCAGCAACATGCATACCGCGATGATGGGAATTGACTTTATTTTGAACGATGTATACATAATGAACAATGTTTAGTATAAGAGTAAAAAAATTTATTTGACAGAACTATATTCAGCGCCATCAACATGATGTGATGTAACTGAACTAATATTTTTTATTAACAATTGTTTAACAAATGAACAGCGTTTAGTAATAGATTAAATTTTTTTAAATTGTTACAGCAGCTAAATAATCTTCCATTGATCTAATTAAAATTTCAGGTATGGCTTCTTCCGGCTGATCCATGATCTTTAAGCGGCAACGCAGATTTAGCGATACCAGGCCATGTGCCGTTGACCATATCAGAAGGGAAGCCTGGTGTAAATCTGTTAAACGAAGCAAATTTTTGCTGATGCAATCATTAAGACAATCAACCAAGAAAGCAAAGCAGTTACCGCCGTTTGCCTTATGAATTTCCTCATCTACATTCATTGGCGCCCGTATGATAAACATCAAATCGTAAAGCTCCGGGTTTTGCAAACCAAAATTGATATATGCCCTACCCACTTGCCTCAGCTTTTCAAGCGGATCTGTACTGGTAGCTTCCCTTTTAAAAACCTCCAGCAACTGACCATATGCCTCGCCCTGCACTTCGTACAAAAGCTCGTCCTTATCTTTAAAATACAGATATATAGTACCGGGGCTGTATTCTATAGCCTCAGCAATACTACGGATGGATGTTTTGGCGTAACCATCTTCCAGGAACATCTTCATGGCGGTAGCCCTGATGAGCTCCTTCATTTCTGTTTTTTCCCGTTCCTTTCTGTCAGTTACTCCCATAGTTAATTAAGTACATCACAAATGTAATGAACAGTGTTCATTAATTGCAAACTAAAATTCCATTTGACATTTTGAAAACAAAAACGTATATTAAGCATTAAAACAAAACAGTAACTATCTTGTTATCAACTATAAACCAACCTTATTACACAAAATTGGATTATTCATCCGTTCAAAATTCAGCACAAAAAAATATGAAGATGCTAAAATCCAATATCGTGAATTAAGAATATAATAATTTTTAGACCTAACATTAAGAATTTGTAAAGCAATTTTCACAGGCAAGCGTGTTAATTGTAAGTTAAAAAACACGAGATAAAACTCAGACTTCAAGCCCCAAACAACGAAAATTCAGTTTTCGTGTGAGATTAAATTGTCATAGAAATGTCACGAAGTGTGCAATTCTTTACAACTGCATACTTTACAAATACACACCATTTTATACGTTTAAACAACAGAATGGAAGCTTTTGAACTATCTAAGCTTTTAGTCTATATCTTTATGTAAAATTTAACGGTAATTTTTAATATAAGACCACGTTTCGAGGGCTTAATTAAAAATTATAACATGCAAAAAACAAAATCTTTAAACAAAATGACATTTGGCAGTTTGGCATTGAGTACGCTTCTTCTCATCGGGAGTTGCTCCAAAAATGCAGACAAACCAGTAACCGTTCCAATTAATGATTTAAATGCCAGTCAAAGTCTGGCCACAACAGCCACAACGCCCACCGTTTACACGATGGACGTTTCTTCGATCAGGAAAGATGAAGGCTATGCTTACAAAGTTAGCCCTATTCCTGTAGACGGAGATTCAAACACAGCGCCAACCGCTTCAACGCTTAAAGTTTATGAAAACGGCGTTGCATTAGGTCCGGCCCACTCGGTTCACACTGACATCAGGGATCTTGGTAAAGGTCGCTTCAGTCACTGGGCCAACGGATTGTACTTTTCAACTTCTGACAACAGCAGCCCTCTGACAAACGGAAGAAAGTACACCTACACCCTTACCGGTACAGCAAGCAGCGGTTCAAGTTCATCAACTGCTCCTTCTACAGGTTCTTCAACAGCCACTGGCTCTGTTTTAAGTACAGTATTAACCGGCTACGCTGCTGTTAGCGGAACTACTACAGGCGGTAAAGGCGCAACTGCCGTTACTGTAAGCACACTTGCTGCGTTCAAATCTGCGGTAGCAGGCAATTCGCCCAAAATTGTCTATGTTTCCGGAACAATTAGCGGATCAGGCTTAACTCCTGTGTATGTTGGTTCAAATACCACCATCATCGGTAAAACCGGCGCCGTTTTATCAAGCCTGAACCTTTATTTATTCACTGTAAGCAACATCATCATTCAAAACGTTACGTTTAGAAACTACGTAACCGAATGTGGTATCTATGTTAAATTCCAATCACATCACGTTTGGATTGACCATTGCGATTTTGCTACAGACCGCAGCCATGGCTGGGATTACTGGGGTAAAGATATCGGCGTTGCCGAAGGTTCTGACTACGTAACCATTTCCTGGAACAAATTCCATGACACTTACCTGTCACTGCTTATTGGTTCGGTAACAAGCGACGCTGTTGCAGCCAACACAGGCAAATTACACGTTACAATACACCACAACTATTGGTACAATGTGTCTGAAAGGGAACCTACTTTGGTATTCGGTAGCATTCACATGTACAACAACTACCACTTAAACAATGATGGTTATTCTATTGGTGCAAGGTACGGCGGTACAGTAAGAACAGATAATGAGTATTTCTCAGGCTGTAAAAAACCACTTACTACTAACTTAGATGGCGATCCGGTAGGTTACTTCAGCGGTACAACAACTAACGTTTATAATAATTGCGGTAAAAATGACATTACCTCGTCTTTATCAACCTGGGTACCTTCTTACTCTTACAGCTCTGTGCTTGACGCTGCTGCAAACGTTCCGACAGTAGTAACAGCAGGTGCTGGTGTTAAAGCAGTTAACTAATTAAATCATTCACCCTACGCTTAAGCAATTAAGCAAAAAGGCCGCTTTATGAATCATCATAAAGCGGCCTTTTTTATTGTTCGGACTGGTGGTATAGTATCAATTTAAAGATCCATGTATATCGTTCTTACTCAAATATTGAACGTTAGCCTCAGGGTTCAATATTTTTTTCATGAAAGCAGCAACGGTATCGGTATATAAATCGGCCCCCCGGCTGTTTAAATGCGCCCTGTCTGAATAATATTCGGGATTTTTAAAATATACATCGTTGGTGAAGTCATGGAAAATAACTTTATTGTTATTGCAGATACTTTTCATTTTAAGATAAGAATTTTGTTGGGTATCGTCATTATATCTTGGCGATACAAAAACAAATAGCTGGATCTTTTGCCGCTTGCATTCGTTGATCAGCAAATTGAGCGCCTCTACATTATCGGCCGATATACTATCGGAATACGGTTTAAGCGATGTATGGGTTGAAACCTTGCTGACATCCATTTTATTAGTCAAAGGGTCAAATCCCATAACGGCATTTCCTGATGATAAAAAGTAATGCTGAAATATAGAAACCACCTGGCCGTTGTAGCGATAGGTTTGTAGATGGCTTTTTAACAGTTCCAGTTTACCTTTCTTTTCTATCATATTGCCAACAACATCCGATTGTTTTAAGTAAGGTAATAATATCGAAAGCCTGCTTTTTTCATCTTCCTTTTCACTTAACACATCGCTGGTTACATCTAAAACAACCACCTTGGGGATATGGCGCTGCAACGCCAACTCAAATATTGCGGTGCTGTATAAAAGCCCCTCGCCATCTCTGCCCCCATTAAAACAACTTAGTTTCAGGCTATCTTTTATAAGTGATGAGTTATAATGGTGCGACGCCCTTGAACTGCCCAAAACCAATACATCCTCGTTTAACTTATATACTACATGATTAGCTACAGCATACTCGCCCGAAACCTGGTGGGTGAAAAAATAATAAAGGCAAGCGCCCGCTATCTGATCAACAGCTACGAAGGCCACAATCATCAACAACAGCCTTATAAAGAACTTATTGCTATTTTCTTTTAACCGTTTCATAATTTAAAACTGAAAATAAATGAATTGCCCGCCATCAAAAACCCCAAACAACAGGATGATAAAAATCAGCCCTAAATAGGAAGCCATGCGCACGCCCCAGTTTTCATTGTGCAGAAAGCGTAACGACCGGAGATTGTATTCCTGTTTCAATTCGTAAAAAAACAGGGCGGCTATCGCCATAAAGTCATATAAAAAATAAGTAGGCTCACCTATAAAGAAACCTGATTTATAAACAAAAATCCCTTTTAGCAAACCCCAGGCCTGCTCCAAAGAAACGGCCCTGAAAAAAATCCAGCTTATAGTAACCAGGAAAATGGTAAATGCAATATTTAAGAAATTGGCCAGTCCACCTTTGCCTATGCCTAATTTATTCGCCACGGCCGCCCTCCATTTTTGAGTCGCCATGCCGCATACCAGATAAAAGCCATGCAGGGCGCCCCATACAATAAATGTCCAGTTGGCACCATGCCACAGGCCGCTGATCATAAATACGGCAAATAAGTTAAAGTACAACCGGCTTTTACTAACCCGGTTGCCGCCTAAGGGGATATATACATAATCTTTAAACCAGGTTGAGAGTGAGATATGCCACCTGCTCCAAAATTCGCTTATGCTTTTGGCAAAATAAGGCCGTTTAAAATTCTCCATTAGTTTAAAGCCCATAACCCTTGCGCTGCCTATGGCAATATCCGAATAACCCGAAAAGTCGCAATAGATCTGCACGGCAAAAAATAGCGAAGCCAGTACAAGAGTGGCCGATCCGTGTTCGGGGTAATTGGCAAAAACAGTTTTTACATATATCGATAACCTATCGGCAACAACAACCTTTTTAAAAAAGCCTATCAGCATTCTTTTTAACCCTTCAGAAACATCGAGCGCGTTAAACTGATGGTATTCCTTAAACTGGTGCAGCAGGTTTTGAGGGCGTTCAATTGGGCCCGCAACCAACTGTGGGTAAAACATGACGTATAGGGCGTAGATGCCGAAATGATGCTCGGCCTTTTGATGGCCACGAT
The DNA here is from genome assembly GCF_003675385.1 of Mucilaginibacter kameinonensis. Taxonomy (GTDB): domain Bacteria; phylum Bacteroidota; class Bacteroidia; order Sphingobacteriales; family Sphingobacteriaceae; genus Mucilaginibacter; species Mucilaginibacter kameinonensis. The sequence goes on from NZ_RCWZ01000003.1 coordinate 765,011, forward strand.
AAACCTCAATGGTATAGCTCATGGCCTGAAATGTGTGAAATGACAACCCTATCGGCAGCAGGATCTGTAAAAACGGAATTGGGTTAGTGTATCCCATCCAGTATAATATTCCTGATAAATTAGCATTAAAAAAATTGAAGTACTTAAATACCGCCAGAACGCCAATGTTTGCCGTAAGACTTAGTATTAACAGCAGCTTTTTCTTTTTAGGGTCGGTAACTTTTTCAAGATAGATGCCGGCGATATAATCGATAATAATGGTAAAAAACAAAATGAGTATGTATATGGCCTTGAAGAACATATAAAAATAGCAGCTTGCCGCAAGCAGCAACATCCACCTGAATTTATGCGGTAACAGGAAGTACAAAACTGTCACCACCGGAAAAAATAGGAGAAAAGTAAATGAGTTGAAAATCATTGTCAGGCACTTTTTGGTCAATTAAACCTACCTGAAAATAAAATGATATAAAATAGCGTCACATCAATCGTATATCATTGTGTAAAATCACGAAACAAACTTCACATTAGTGTTTTCACGCTTTTAAACATTCACAGGGGCGGCACGTGTAAAGTTTTCCTTTCAGGAAAAAAAAGCTAAAAACTCAACTAACACTTTGCAATATTTATGTTACCAAGAAATATCCTTTTGGATAAAACGTATTACCTCCCCTGCTTTTTTATATTTTAGACCTTATGAAACATATTTACCATTATACCGGCAGCAGCCTTTGGAGTAAGGCAAGGCCATTTATTTTAGGCATGTTGCTTTGCAGCGGCATAGCTTCGGCACAATCCAGCAATCCTGTTATCAACAGCATCATGACCGAAGAAACCTCCAACTCGCAATTGGAAAAACTTGCACATGAGTTGTTTGATGGTATCGGTCCGCGTTTGGTTGGTACGCCACAAATGAAACAGGCTAATGACTGGGCAGTAGCTAAATATAAAAGCTGGGATATCCAGGCTAAAAACGAAAAATGGGGTGAATGGCGCGGCTGGGAACGCGGCGTATCGCATATTGATATGGTATCGCCAAGGGTAAAATCATTAGAAGGTACCCAACTGGCCTGGAGTCCGGGCATGGGCAAAAAAACCACTACTGCCGAAGTGATCATTCTGCCGGATGTGGCCGATTCTGTAGCGTTTCAGCAATGGCTGCCTAATGTTAAAGGCAAGTTTGTAATGATCTCGATGCTGCAGCCAACAGGCAGGCCCGATTATAACTGGCAGGAATTTGCGCTTAAAGAATCGTTTGATAAAATGAAGGCCGACCGTACCGCCCAGACTGATGCCTGGAAAAAACGTATCAGCAAAACCGGGTTTACCAATAAAACATTACCGGTAGCATTGGAAAACGCCGGAGCCGCAGGGATCCTGACCAATAACTGGTCGGCTGGTTTTGGGGTTGATAAGATCTTTGCCGCCTATACTAAAATTGTACCTACAGTTGATATTTCATTAGAAGATTATGGCATGCTATACCGCCTGAGTGAATCAGGAAACAAACCGGTGATCAGCATCCACTGCGAATCAAAAGAACTGGGCGTAGTGCCAACCTTTAATACAATTGCCGAGATCAAGGGCTCTGAAAAACCAAACGAATATGTAATGTTGAGTGCTCACTTTGATTCATGGGACGGCGGCACCGGCGCGACAGATAACGGTACCGGCACCCTGACCATGATGGAGGCCATGCGCCTGCTGAAAAAATTCTATCCGCACCCAAAACGTACCATATTGGTAGGCCATTGGGGAAGCGAAGAAGAAGGGCTGAACGGCTCACGCGCCTTTGTTGAGGATCATCCTGAAATTGTAAGTAACCTGCAGGCATTATTTAATCAGGACAATGGTACCGGCCGTGTAGTGAACCTTACCGGCCAGGGTTTTGTTGAAGCTAAAGATTACTTAAGCAAATGGCTTGCCGCCGTACCGGATACTATCAAAAACCGGATCAAAACCGTATTCCCGGGTCAACCTGGTGGCGGTGGTTCTGACTTTGCTTCATTTGTAGCCGTTGGTGCTCCTGGCTTTTCATTAAGCTCGCTTAACTGGTCGTACGGATCATACACCTGGCATACCAATCGCGATACTTATGACAAAGTGGTATTTGACGATTTGAAAAACAACGCAATTTTAGCCGCTATTATGGCTTACATGGCCAGCGAAGACCCACAAAAAACCGTAAACACCAAAACTGAAGGCATTAAATGGCCGGCACAGGTAAAGGCAACGCGCCGGGGCGGATTGGATAAGTAAGTTAAGGATGAGATACTATAAAATAAGCTTATTTGCATTTCTGCTGATGCTATGCGGCTTTACCCCGAAAGCTCAGGAAAATAATAAAACCAAATTTGTGCACCCTGGTATTTTAAATACCAGGGCCAGTTTGGATTACATCAGCACACAACTAAAAGCAGGTGATACGATGCGTACGGCCGCCTATCAAAAAGTGCTTGATTTTATTAAAGACCATGACTACCCGGCTTCGTTTCCCTCAACTATTGTAGTTGGCTCAAACGGCGCTACTTCGCCTTCAAAAACACAGATCAGGAAGGATTGCGAACTGGTTTACGCCTTCGCGCTTGCCTGGGCTGCTACCGGTAATGCAGATTATGCCCAAAAAGCTATTGGTTTGTTGAACGGTTGGGCTTATGCTTTTAAGGATTATGGCCTACTGGCAGGAAAAACTAATCCCAACCAACCCGATCTTGAAGCGTCATGGACTACGCCAAGCTTTGTAGCTGCCGCCGAGATCATCAGGCATTACAAAGTAAAGGGCAAATCCGCAGGATGGGCGGCTGCTGATGTTGAGCAGTTCAGCAAGTATCTTGTTACCGTAAAGGATAACTATATTAACAAGATCCCCGATTATAAAAACAATTGGGATGCATCAGCAGGTTATGCAAAAATGGCTATCGGTGTGTTTTTAAATCAGGATTCGGTTTATCGTGCTGGTTATAATTTATTGGTAAAAGAATTACCAAACATTATCCAGCCGGATGGCACCCTACCCGAGCTTTGCGTACGTAAAGATTGCGTGCATTATCAATACTCATTAGCAGCGTATACCTATGCGGCGGCCATTGCTAAAATACATGGCGATAACAGCCTGTGGCAGATCAGTAATAAAAACATCAGCCTTGGCTATGATTTTATGCGCAAAGCCTACGAACAAAAAACAGGCTGTGATTACTGTGATTTAAACAGCCGCATTTTTCCGGGAGTCGAGGTCGCCTACGGTCACTACGAAACCGATAACTTAAAATACCTGAGGGGTTTGCAGGCACCGCTCGGTGTTCCTATCGATAATACTTTTTTGGGTTTTACAACCTATACTCATTACAAGGTTAAAGGATTGTAAAACCATACAAAACAAGAAAGCCGCCTGACTCAGGCGGCTTTCTTGTTTTTAGGCTACCGGGTGCTTCTCCAGCTCCGGTGTATATTTACCATCACGGGCTATCGTGTTAATATGTGCCCTTTCATAAAGCAATGTTTGCGCTTCTGCTATATTTTCGTCGTTTCCACCCCATTTTTCAAGGGCGGGTTGCTGTACCGCACGCGAGTATGAGAAAGTTAAAGCCCATGGCATTTTATCTTTGAAACGTACGTGCATAGCATTCAGACGTTCTGAAGCTAATTCGGGAGATTGGCCGCCAGAAAGGAACGCGATACCGGGAACAGAAGCAGGCACACAGCGTAAAAAGCAGCTAATAGTGGCATCGGCTACAGCATCTGCACTGTCCTGTTGCGCGGCTTTAATACCAGGGACTATCATATTAGGCTTTAATATCATACCCTCAAAATTTACCCTTTGCTGGTACAACTGGTTAAATACGGTATGTAAAACCTCGTTGGTTACATCGGCACAGGTTTTAAGTGAATGGTCGCCATCCATTAAAACTTCGGGCTCAACAATAGGCACAATACCAACTTCCTGGCATATAATAGCATAACGGGCCAGCAGAAAAGCATTGGCCTTGATGCTGCCGCTTGTAGGAGTATTTTCACCTATAGTTATAACGGCACGCCATTTGGCAAAGCGCGCGCCCATTTTATAATATTCGGTCAAACGTTCGTGCAAACCATCAAGCCCCTCGGTTATTTTTTCACCAGGGAAACCATCCATGTTCCGGGCGCTTTCGTCTACCTTAATACCGGGGATAATTCCTTTTTCCTTCAGGATATCTACAAACAGTTTACCTTCTGCAGTACTTTGCCTTATGGTTTCATCAAACAAAATGGCCCCGCTTATGGCTTCCTCCAGTTTTGGCGTATTCACGATGAGGTCGCGGTATTTGCGGCGGTATTCTTCGGTTTGCGGGATATTCAATGCCTTGAAACGTTTGTTACAGGTCGCGGTACTTTCGTCCATTGCCAAAAGGCCTTTATTACCGGCCATTAGCTGTTTTGCGATATCTTTCAGGTTTTGGAGTTCCATAAGTAATTTGCTTGATTGTTGCTGAATAACACAAGTTAATTCATACTTGTTTTAAGCGGCTCAGGGAATATTACACCTTTACTTAGGCGTGACTTTAGCGGATGAATTAATGTAACGATTATCTTAAAGTATCTGCTTCAAGAACGCCTCCGGGTCCTCTCCGAGAGCCCCGAAAAGATAAAAGATAAATCATAATAACCGAACCAATTAATCATTCATTGCCGTTGACTTTAGTCAACGAAATAATGTTAAAAAGCGACGGGCTTTAGCCCAAATACGTATGCATTTGGGCTAAAGCCCGTTTTATTCATTAATTAACCGTCGACTAAAGTCGGCAGCAATGAAATAACCTCGTTTTCAGATAACTTTTGAGATGGGTTACAACCCAAACCCTTCAGGCACAAAATCAAGCGAAACAGAATTCATGCAAAACCTTTTATGAGTTGGCGGAGGACCGTCATCAAAAATGTGTCCCAGGTGCGAATCGCAACGGGCGCAAAGCACCTCGGTACGTTGCATACCATATGAGTTATCTTCTTTATAAATAACACTATTTTTACGTACCGGCTCGTAAAAACTTGGCCATCCGCAGTCGCTTGCAAATTTGGCATCCGAACGAAAAAGTTTGTTGCCACATACCGCACAATAATAAGTGCCTTTGGTATCTTTATTCCAAAGCTTACCGGTAAAAGCACGCTCTGTTTCCTGCTCCCTCGCTGTAGCATATAAGGCCGCAGGCAGGATCTTTTTCCACTCCGCGTTGGATACATTCAAATGTTTGGTATCCGTATTGGAATAATAAGGATTATTTTCGTGCCCTTTTATTTTAGGTTGCTGCGCAAACGCGCTGGTAGCAAAACAAAACAAGGCTGATATGATATACACCGCTTTCATTATTGTTTCAATTTGTCTTTAAATACCTTCTTAAATTTCTCCAACTCAGGTTGGATCACATATTTGCAGTAAGGCTGACTGCCGTTCTGGTTAAAATAGTTCTGGTGATAATTTTCGGCCTTGTAAAAAGCTTTATAAGGAGTTACCTCGGTTACAATCGGATCTTTATAAGCTTTCTCTGCATTTAGTTTACTAATGTAATATTGAGCCTTTTGTTTTTGTTGGGCATTATGATAAAATATAGCCGAGCGGTATTGCGTACCCACATCATTACCCTGCCTGTTTAATTGAGTTGGGTCATGCGCTACAAAAAATGCCGCAAGCAACTCGTCATACGTAATCTTTGCAGGATCATAGATAATATTACAGGCTTCGGCATGGCCGGTTGTGCCGGTGCAAACCAACTCATAAGATGGGTTAGCTACATGCCCCCCTGAAAAACCCGAAACTACTTTTTCCACGCCTTTCAATTGCTGAAATTTGGCTTCGGTACACCAAAAACAGCCGGTAGCAAAGGTGGCTGTATCCAAACCTTTTTTAGGGCCGGATGCAAAAACAGAGAAACAAGCCGTTAATAACACGGCTATCGAACAAATGATTTTTTTCATGTATATCAAATAGATTTTAATACGAAGCGTATTTATAGCAACTAACGTAAAAAATATAGTTAGCGTTGAACAAAGTTACCACTTTAACACTTTGTGATAGTTGTTTGACAAACTCGTTACATTAGCCTCCCGGCATATGCTAACTTTAAACCATGGAAAACCTGAAACTTTTTATGCTGATGCTGGGCTGCAAACCACCCGGAAGACATGTAGAACAACATGACGTTTTCTTTGGGATAGCGTCATCACTACGCGACCTTGTTCCCGAGATCCAGGCGTTTTGGCCGGAGCCCGAAAAAATCCACATTGATGCGTGGCGAGAAGTAAATGCAGTTGATGGTTACGCAGTTAAGATAGCTCCACGAAGCGACAGCAACCTCCAGGACAATAAACTATTCTTTATTAACCTTGGCGGCTATCAGCCTAATAAGTTTGAAGAACAGCACTACGTTGTACTCACTGTTCAGGAAAATTTTGCTTCGGCTTCAAAAAACGCTAAGGAAACCTTCTTCTTTAAAAACAATCATTTCGATGGTGCTAACTCACACATAGATGATAAATATGGTGTTGATGTTGACGACATTTACAACGTAGAAGATATTTTGAACACCGCCCAGAAGGAAAAATATCAGCTTAAACTTATCCCGAATGCAGACCTTCCGGAAGATAAGATCACGCTTGGCTATTTTAAGTTAAGCAATTTATAATAGTGTAGCTATGAAGAAGCCTGAACATCCGAATATTATTGCCGACCGTGATATCAAAGATTCATTCTCTATAGAAAGCTGGGAGAAAAAGCATTTTGATGATCAACGGGTGCATAGGGCAACGTATAACCGGATATTTTTAATTACCTCAGGTTCGGGCCAGGCGATTATTGACAATTCATCGTACACGATTGCAGGCAATCAACTCTTGTTGGTTGCCAAAGGGCAACTTTTTACCTTTTCTGCTGATACCGTTTTGACAGGCCATGCCATCTGCTTTGGCGACTGCTTTTGGGAGCGAGCACCGCAAAGCGCTAATAACTGCAAGGCAGTATTATTTAATAATGCCTCTGATAACCAGCAAATACCATTAAACAACGATGATCTGCAGGAGCTAAGTCCACTTTTTGAAATTCTGCATACTGAATTTACAAAAGCACCTTACATCAATAAGCTTGATGCTATGGCGGCATATTTAAAGATCATCATGATTAAAATAGCCAATATCAACGTATTACTAAGCAAGGGCTATGATAGTTACGACAACCAACTGTACCGCCAGTTCCTGGAGCTGGTGAGCCGCCAATATCAGAACACGCATGAGGTTGCCGAATTTGCCAAACAAATGGGAATCTCCACACGCAAACTTACCGAGCTTTGCAATCACTGTGCAGGTAAAGGCGCAAAGGACATCATTAACGGGCAGCTCATTTCTGAAGCCAAACGCTCGTTACAGTTTTCGACGAAGCCGGTAAAGGAAATTGCTTACCATCTTAACTTTTCAACGCCCGAGCAATTCAGTCATTTCTTTAAAAAGAACACGCTGGTATCTCCTCATCAATACAGGTCGCACTTTGTACATATTGACATGTGATTAGCCTGTTTTAACATCTTTAGCCGATGGTACCGGCATAATTTTGAGGCATATTAATTCCGTTAAAATTATGTCAGTAAACAAAGTAAAATCAATAGCCGGGATCACCATTCCTGATAGTACTATCGCCAATCATGCCACCGAACTTTTATTGGAGCACGGCACCGAGTTCATCTACAATCACTCACTCAGGGTGTTTATCTTTTCGTCACTTAACGGCGAGCGCAGGCAATTAAAATATGACCCGGAATTGCTGTACGTCAGTTCCATATTTCATGACCTGGGATTAACGCCACATTATAGCAGTCCGGATAAACGCTTTGAGGTAGATGGTGCCAACGCTGCACGTGAATTTCTGAAAAGTTATGGACTACCTAAAGATCAACTGCAACTGGTGTGGGATATCATTGCCCTGCACACCACTATTGGTATAGCAGAACACAAAGAGCCGGAAGTGGCGTTGATGTACTCAGGGGTTGGCCTCGATGTAATGGGCGAAGGCTATGAAAACCTGAGCGTTGTACACAGGGAAGAGATCATAACCGCCTTCCCGCGAAATGATTTTAAGAAGAAGATCATCCCTACTTTTTTTGGCGGATTTGAGCATAAAACTGAAACTACTTTTGGTAATATCAAGGCAGATGTTTGCGCTTACATGATCCCCAATTTTCACCGCAAGAATTTTTGCGATTGTATCCTGCATTCGCCGTGGAAAGAATAATGGAATTTTAAAACATTTTGCCTTTTTGATAATTGTATCATTATCAATTAACCAATTAAAAATTTCCGTTATGAAACATGCATTCATTTTTGGGACTACCATTTTTCTAAGTGAACGAAACACGCTCACTTACAGTGATGGGCTTAGCAATATTGAGTTTTTGAGGATATTGTCATTTTATGACAACCAAAAAGGCAAAGTGCTTTCCATTGACGCCAACATTAACGCGCCAAACGGCGAAGTGATCAGGATAAGCGCCAACAACAATGAAAACAACGCGAATGTGCAGCTCAATGTAACCAGCGGTCGCATCAAAGTATTTCAACCTGGTCATGCCGAACCCGTACTGGATGTTTACCAGTTCGATCCGCATGAATATCCAGGTTTATCAAGTCATGTGTTAAATGAAATTCATGCGCAGCATCCCGATCATGTGGTGACTATTAAAGGCAATTTCTTTGTTGGCGGGGCGCATTTCCTGATTGAAAATGAAAAGATGTTCATTGATAATAATGGCTATGCCAATGGTGTAGAAAATGCCCATAACGGCGTGATTTTATCGGCGGCCGTGGCTTAGTAACAAGTTGTTATAAATAGTAATGCTGTCCAAAGTCTCCGACTTCGGACGACTATGCATGTAGTCTGTGACTACATGATTTTTGCAGATCGCGTTATATGCCTGTAGTTGCAAACTACAGGCATATAAATTCGAAGTCAAAGACTTCGAACAGCCAATTACCTCATTCCTCGTGACATGGTTTTTATTCGTTACCGTGCGCCTATTCAAACACGCTCTTCGCTTTCTTAATTGTTTTTTCCAGGTCAATACCTTTTGCCAATACTCCTTTAAACAGATCACCGGTTTCTTTCAAGCGATCTATAGAATTAAAAATGGTAAAATCCTTCATGGTGAGGCCTGGTTTTACTTCATCCCAATGCAAGGGCATGGAAACCGTTGCACCCGGTTTAGGCCTTAATGAATACGGGCCTGCAATGGTTGCCCCCGGACGGTTTTGCAGAAAATCGAGGTACATTTTACCATTTCGCTTGGCTACCATACGTTCCAGGCTGGTATAATCGGGAATTTGCTTGTGCACAATGCCGACAACCAGCCGGGCAAACATTTGTGATTGATCATAGTTATACTTGGCCCCTAACGGAATATAAATATGCATACCTGTTGAGCCTGATGTTTTACAACACGATGGCACGTCAATGGCGTCCAGCACTTTTTTCACCTCCAAAGCGGCTTCAATAACCTGGTCGAATGTGTTTTTATCCGGATCGAGATCTATCACACAATAGTCGGGGTTATCCGGCGATTTCACCCGGCTAAACCAGGGGTTCATTTCAATACATCCCAATGAGGCCATCCATAATAAATAGGACTCATCTGAACCAACCAGGTATTCTTTGTGCTCCCCTTCCCCATTGGTATATGGGAATGTTTTGGTCATCCAATCCGGAGCTTTGCCTTTTATATCCTTTTGATAAAAGCTTGGCCCATGAATTCCATCAGGGAACCTGTTGAGCGACATTGGCCTGTCTTTCAGATATGGCAAAATATAATCCGCAACCTGGTAATAGTAGTTAAACATATCCCGCTTGGTTACACCATCTTCGGGCCAGTAAACTTTGCTCAGGTGGGTAAACTTGAGCTCGTGCCCGCATATTTTGCGTACCTGCGTTTCATCCTTGGGGTTCAGCAGTGTTTTACGATCTGTATTTTCCACGGGTTTAATAGCTTTTGCGGGTTCATCTTTATCCTCGCTCGCGGTTTCCTCTACTGTTTCGGAAGTATGCTTGGGCGTTTCCAGCACCACATCTTTCGCCTTTTTATCGGTGCGCATCCCTTTGAATGATGCCTGCCTGAACACACCATCGCTTGTTACCTCGGCAAAGGCAACTTCACAAACAAGCTCGGGTTTAAGCCAGGTTGGCTTCGCTCCCATACGCTGCGGCCTGAAACGCGATGGCTTATCTATATCAGGCTCCACCTCAAACGGGCTTTTATCCATAACGAGCGGCTTGAACTGCGCCATCATTTCCTTTTGCAGCTTATCTGAAAACCCGGTGCCTACTTTACCTACATATTGTAGTTTGCCCTTATCATCATACAAAGCCAATATCAACGCGCTGAAGGATTTTGAAGTGCCGGCATTTTTAGTAAAACCGGCAATGATCACCTCCTGCCTGCGGTGTACTTTTATTTTAAGCCACTCTTTTGAGCGAAGATCAGACGTATAAACACTGCTTGCTTTTTTTGCGATAATGCCTTCCAAACTGATGCGCTCGGCAGCTTTAAAAAACTCGATGCCACCGGTATCAAATGACTTGCTCTGCCTGATCTGGTCATTATTGGTTGGCAAAATCGCACTTAAAATAGCCTGACGCTGCTTTAGCGGCAAGCCCATCAGATTTTTACCTTCATACCAAAGGATATCAAATACATAATAAACCAGATTGCCATCAGCCTCACTCCGCCAGTTTTGCAATGCGCCAAAATCAGAAATGCCTTTGTCGTTCAATACCAGGATCTCGCCATCAATCACCGCGTTGATCTGCCATTCTTTTAGCAGCTTATTGATAGGATAATATTTATCAAAAGGAAGGTTATTGCGGGAAATAAGTTCTGCTCCTTTTTTATCGATAACGGCGATGGCCCTGTAGCCATCCCATTTAACTTCGTAAAGCCAGTCGGTGTCATCAAAAGGCTCATCAACTAAAGTGGCCTTCATGGGTTTGATATTGGTTGGCGCTTTTGATTTTGGAGCTTTTTTCAATAATGCCTCAACATCAAAGGTTTCGGTATCGTTAGTATCAACCTTGCTTTCCAGTTTTTCGACCGGTTCGTTCAGGGCTTTTTTTTTAACCGGTTTTTGAGGTTTCTCTAAATCTTCTTCGTGGCCATGCTGCCAAACCTTTTCGCTGGTTTTCTCCATGCTTGTAATGGTTTTGCCGGAGAGGATAGATTTATCTTTTTTTGTAATATCTTTTGCCGAAGCAAATTCATCATTATGTTTGATAAGCAGCCAACCGTTTTCGCCCATGCCATGGGTTTTAACAAGAGCGAATTCACCTTCCAGCTTTTCGCCATGAAGTTTAATTTTTACCGAGCCCGCTTCGAGTTGTTTGAGCAGATACTTTTCCTGCGCTTTTTTGCCTTTTATTTTGTCAATAGGTTCGTAGGTACCTTCATCCCAAACTATCACAGTACCGCCCCCATATTCGCCCTGCGGAATGATGCCTTCAAAGTTTCGGTAATCAAAAGGATGATCCTCAACCATCATGGCCAAACGTTTGACCTTAGGATCGGTTGACGGACCTTTCGGGATGGCCCAGCTTTTAAGCACACCGTCCATTTCAAGCCTGAAATCGTAATGTAAACGTGAAGCATCATGTTTTTGGATAACGAACATCAGGTGATCCTTATCCTTGCTTCTGCCAGCTTTAGGCTCTTTGGTTTTGCTGAAATCGCGTTTCTCTACATACTTTTCCAGGCTCATAAGGGTAGTACTTTATTTGTTGTTCAAATACTTGGCTACCGCTGCTGCCGAATTACCCACAGCCCGTACCGCTGTTTTTAACTTTTCGGGGCGAACACCAAATTTGTTTGCCCAATATTCAACCTCATAATTTTCGCTGGTATTAATAAGGCTGTTATCCGGTGCGCCGGTTTTGTTCCTGTTGTCCATAACTGGTTTAATGACTAATGCTTCAATAACAGCACAGCCACCTAAAGGTTTGAGTATTAATTAATAAATTATTGTAATAAAATTTACAGACTTTAATAATTACTCCCATCCGTCATTCTGTTCGGCATAGTTTGGCATCATCATATAAACAAGTACAGCGAGGCAGGCAAGCAATACAAAGCGGGTAATCCAGAATATACACATTTCCATAGGTTAGTTTTTTTAGATGTTTTCTGTTTAATTTGTTGTAAAGCTTTATACAGATTGCATGCCATTGAATTAACTACATAAATATCAGCCAGTTACAAACAAACAAAAATTAAACTTTTACTATATTTCGAGTATTAACGATTATTGGCCACTAATAATCGTCGGAAACATAAGCCATTAAGCAATTTCGGCAACACATACAATTCAACTTCAACAGATTTCCAAATAACAAAGCCGGAGCGTTGGGTTACCCAATGCTCCGGCTTTTAGATAGCTTTAGCTAAAGAATGTTACTTCTTTTTGAGATGCGTTTATTTATCCAGAAAGAAATCAAGCAGACCTTTTTGTACCTGAGCAGTTTGCTCCTGTACTATCCAATGGCCAGAGTCATGAATGATCACCTCTTTTACATTTTCGGCTACAAGCTTAGAGTGATCTGCTAAAAACGCTCCGGCTAAATGGTCTGAGCCCATAGCCAGCAATGGCATTGGCAGCTTTTTCTTCATAAGCTCAACGTTATCTACTGCGTCCTGGTTAAAGGCGGCAAACCAGTTAAACGCGCCTGTAGTGGCCCCTGGTACAGAGTAAGCCCTGATGAATTCGTCAGTTTCGGCTTTGGTGAATGGTTCTTTAACATAGCCTACTATCGGCCAGAAATTAGTGAGGAATAAACCTGCTTTGCCATCAACAATTTCTCCTGAATGTGGCATGCCAAAAAAACCAAACCACCATGCTTGTGAACGCACCTGGCTCCAAACAGGCTCAACACCTGGAAGCAGGGCATCAAGCAAAGCAACTTTTTTAACATCATCAGGATATTGGGCTGCATAAGCGTAAGCTACCATTAAGCCTATATCGTGACCAACCAAATTGATATTTTTAAAGCCCAGGGATTTCATCAGCTCATGCAGATCTGTCGACATTGTTTTTTTATCATACCCGCCCACCGGTTTGGCCGATTCACCAACACCTCTTAAATCCGGAGCTACGATGGTAAAATGTTTAGAAAGCTCTGGCAATAAGCGGTTCCACATATACCAGTTTTGACCGAAACCATGCACCAGTAATAAAGGCTCGCCCTGACCACCTATAACATAATGGATTTTCACGCCGTTTACTGTTGCGTATTGATGCTTAAATCCAGCCGGAGGATTTGCCGGTTTAACCTGTGCATTGGCTATAAATGCTACGATAGTAAATGACAGTACCAGCACTGTTTTCAAGATTGAATTTATTGTTTTCATTTTGTTTGTATTGTTATTGTTTATATTAAAATTGATTTGTCGTTTGGTTAATTACTCTGGCAAAGCGCCAAGCCAGCCGGCGATGTACTCTGCATCTTCTGTCCAGGTTGACTGCCCAAGCACGTAATGATTGCGGCTTTCAGATTCCCGGTAGTCGGTAATTGAACTTTTATCACTGTATTTTTTATAGTTGGCGTAATTGAGCGAGGCCGGAATAAAATTGTCGTTACTGCCTGCTAAAAAAAGCAATGGCGCATGCGGCCTGTTAAAATCTACCCGGGCATCGTAAGTCAGTGCATCACGTACCAGTAACTTTGATTCAGGCGTTGCCAGGTCATAGTAGGCCTGCTTTTGATCCTCGTAGTTCATGCCATTGGTAAAAGCGTACTGCCATTCCCTGAACGACATGAGATATGATTTTTTTGATGAGGTAAAAAAGCCCAGTGCTCCCCAGCCTGCTTTATAAAACGAATATTTGAAAGTAAATACCCCTTTAGGCTGCAGGGAATGAATGGCGACACCAGCTGCTCCTAAACCCCGCTGCAACAATAATTGTGTTATCAGGCCGCCCATTGAATGCCCTATAAGGATGGGTTTGTGAGGTAATGCCTTTATGATATCGACAAAATATTCGGTTAAACCGGCCAGGCGCTGTGATGCAATAGCAGCGTCGGGCTGCCTTTGGCGTAAATCACAGGCCGATGCGTTTTTATGCGGCCAGGCCGGTGCCAGGGTAGTATATCCCTGCTCCTCAAAATATATTTTCCAGTTATCCCAACTACTGTTGCTTACAAAAGCGCCGGTTATAAAAACTATTGTTTTTGAAACTTTCTTTTCCATGATCGCTCTAAATTCTTGTGCTATGTTTCATCATTTTGGCACAATCATGGCAATTGGCACACCAATTATTCAAAACACTGATTAACAGATATTTAAACAAAGTTCAAGATTTTACAAATTACTTTATCTCGTGGCGTGACGAAAAAAGGGTTGCGAAATAGAGCGGTAAATAACAAAAATACCACTCGCCATATTTCGTGACACCGGACAGAAGGGACGAAATATCGCAAGGTTTTTTGTCAGGCGTTTTGAACACCTTGGGATTTCATAGGGAGGCCTCTTTTGAATTTATGAATGATAATCAGTATTTTACCGGTGCTACCTGCAAAAAACGCCAAATTATGACTATTAAGTAGTTATTGGCCTGCTTTATGCATAGCCAAAAAACTGATGAAACTGTTATTTACCCTGGGCATTATCTTATTTATACAGTTTTCCGTTTCGGGGCAGTCAAGCATTCCCCAAAAATCAGCTGCCAAATCAGCAAGTCAGCAAAGCGTCAGTCACGACTCAAACAGGTTTAATCTATTGCTCGATAGTGCGGATCAGTTCCAAAGGCAAAACAAACTGCAAAAGGCTTCTCATTTATTAAGGGAAACAGAAAACGGACTTTCATCCGCAACAATCAGTCAAAAAATACAACTCTATACACGCCTGCTCAATATATCCGCAACGCTTAAGCAGTACCAGGTAGCTGATAAATATGCAGATAAACTACAATCCATTCCCACAGGCATTAATAATGAGGCAACAGAACAATACGCTATTTATCAGGCACTGATCCCCTATTTTCTGGCAACAAAAAAGGCTGATAAAGCAGTTGGCTATATCACCCTTCATAATGGATTAAGCAAAGCACAAAACAACACCGCCGGCCTGGCCCAAAATAACCTTTGGCTTTTTAAACTTGATTCTCTTCGTGGTAACCATCTTGCGGCTTTAGCCCATTACCGGGCGTATGCTGCTTTAAAAGATTCGGTATTTGAGCAAATTAAAAAGGGGCAAATAGCGCAGCTTGATAGCCAATACCATACTAAAAACAAAGACAAGCAGCTTAAAGACCAGGAAATTAACATCACACTTTTAAAAAAGCAGGAAGTTTTACAACGTCAGCACCTTAACCAGGTAAGGTTAATCCAAAACATTACAATAGCCTGCGCGGCAGTACTTTTTATGCTGTCAAGTGTGATATATAGCCGTTACAGGCTTAAGCAATCTGCCAATCAAAAACTGGAGGCCCAGCAACTGGAGATTAATCAGAAAAACGAAACGTTGGAGCATCTTGCCGAACAAAAGGACGTGCTGATTGAAGAAAAAGAATGGCTTATCAAGGAGATCCATCACCGGGTAAAAAACAACCTGCAAATTGTGATCAGTCTGCTCAATACGCAGTCGGTTTACCTTAACGATGAAAAAGCCCATGCCGCCATCCGCGAAAGCCAGCACCGGATGCAGTCAATAGCATTCATTCATCAAAAGCTTTACCAGTCAGAAAGCCGGGCTCTCATTGAGGCCCATATTTATATAGCCGAGTTAATTGAATATTTAAGCAACAGTTTTGACACCGGTAAACGGATCTGTTTTGAAAAAGACCTGGTTGATCTTGAGCTTGATGTATCGAGGGCCGTACCCATCGGCCTCATCCTGAACGAAGCGATTACCAACTCCATAAAATACGCTTTCCCTAATGACGCCGACGGCTGCATCAGCGTATCGTTGTGTTGCGTTCAGGAAAATAGTTTCAGGCTTTGTGTTAGCGATAATGGCATTGGTTTACCGGAGGGTTTTGAAATTGCCAAATGCCGGTCGTTAGGGATGAATTTAATGCGGGGCTTAAGTAAACAAATTGGCAGCAGCCTCAAGCTCGAAAACAATAACGGTCTTAGCATCAGTATTGATTTTAAGGACGAAAAGCTGCTAAAACCCAATCCCAATTAAAACCAAATGGCGAAATAAAGTAACCTTACGAAATAAAGTAGTTACAGAAAATCACATAAACCATAAAACAATACAAATCAACACATTAAAGCAAAGGCATATCATTTGCATACGCACATTAAAATAACAATAAGGCTTCATGGTGTGAAGCATACTGATGGACTACGCTAAATCAAGTTTCGAAGAGGTGGTAAAAAAGTGGCTGGCTACATGCTGCCTGCTGCTATGTGCTTTATTGGGTTTTGCGCAGCAACCATCCCTGCCGGCTTTAAAAAAACAATTACAGAAAAGTAATGCCGATTCTGTACGTGTAAACCTGTTGATAAAAACCGGCAACTACTTCTTATCAAAAAAACTTGCCGATAGTGCACAGTATTACGCTTCGCAGGCAGAAAACCTCAGTGCTTCCTTAAAATACGTTGAAGGTACAGGCAACAGTTATATACTAATGGCACAGGCCAGTATTATCAGGAAAGATAAAGATGCCTGCTACCCAATGATACAAAAAGCAATTGATTTGTTTACAAAATACAAATTGTACCGTCCCACCGCGGAAGCTGTTATCAGGCTTGGCGATGCGCATGCCGTTTTCGAGGGTGACGACGTTAACCGCAAAATAGCATCCCTGCAAAAAGCGTCCATCGAACTGCATAAATCAACTGATAAAAAGCGTGAGGCCGACGTATTGAAAGACCTTGGCGATAATTTACAGATTCTCGGTCGTCACGAAGAGTCGTTAACCATACTTAAGCAGTCGTTTGCCGTTTATCAATCTATTCATTATCCTTATTTACAAGGCATTTACGATTTGATGGGGAGTGTATCGGCACAACTTGGCGATTATAACAAGGCCATTAAATACGGTTTATTAGCCGTCAAAACTGCCGAAGCTGTTAACGACACCACCATGCAGCTTTGTACTATTTATAACAGGCTTGGCCTCACCTACTATATCACAAGGCAGTTTAAAATAGCTCAAAACTATTTTGAAAAATCGCTGGTGATTGCCGAAAAGTACAAGGATAGCGGCTCCATCATCTTGCTGGCATCTAACCTCTCAGTGATTTACCTGAAATACAACAAGCCCGAAAAAGTAATACCGCTTTTAAAACGAACCGAGGCCAATCAGCCCAACATGAGCATTGAGCAGCGCGCTACTATCGAATCGTTGATACTGATTGCTTATGCCACCATGAAGCAATACGATGAAGGGTTAGCATATTGTAAAAAGCAACTTGAAATAGCGAAGCAATTGGATCAGCACAGTAACCCCCAGGAAATTGTACAACATGCTATTGCCAACTTTTATATTGCGTTTAAGATGGATAAACCTGCGCGCGAGCACCTTGCCCATTTTCGCAGCTTGAGCATAGAGCATCAAAACCCGGCAAATATTGCCAAATCATATTTGCTTGCCTTCAAACTCGACTCGGCCGAAACCAAATATGCCGAGGCGGTTGAAGCCTATAAAAAATATACCGCTATTAACGACTCCCTGTTCAGCAAAAAAAAAGCTAATGAAATTGAACGTCTACAAATTCAGTACGAAACTGAAAAAAAGGACCACGAGCTTAAGATAAAAGAGCAAAATATACAACTGCTTACCAAACAAGCACAGCTTCAAAAAGCCAATATTAAACAGGAAAGGCTTACCCGTAACCTGACTATTGCAGGCGCTGCTTTACTGGCGTTGTTGTTGGGTTTAAACTATAACAGGTTCAGGTTAAAACGGCGCATCAATCAAAAACTACAAGTTCAGCAAAACGAAATAAGCCAGAAAAACAGGTCGCTCACTACGCTTGTGCAGGAAAAAGATAACCTGCTGGAGGAGAAGGAATGGTTGATGAAAGAAATCCACCACCGGGTAAAAAACAACCTGCAAATCGTGATTAGCCTGCTTAATACCCAATCAAACTATATTACCAATGATATTGCTTTTAACGCCATACGCGAAAGCCAGCACCGGATGCAGTCCATTTCGCTGATTCATCAGAAGCTTTACCAGTCCGAAAATTTAGCCCTGGTTGATATGCCGGCTTATATTAACGATCTTGTTGATTATTTAAAGACAAGCTTTGATACCGGTACAAGGATCAGTTTTGAAACCCATATTGTTGATGCTGAGTTTGACGTAACGCGCGCTGTTCCGCTGGGTTTGATCCTGAACGAGGCGATTACTAATGCTATTAAATATGCCTTTAAAGACGGCAGAGAGGGAAAGATCAGTATCAGCATGGAAGAAACCGATCATAATACCTATATTTTGAAGATCAGTGATAATGGCAGCGGCATTCCATCGCCCGAAAATATTACCAAGAGCAAAACCCTGGGCATGAGCCTTATCAGGGGCCTAAGCAAGCAGGTTGGCGGTACATTTAAAGTCGAAAACGATAATGGCCTTTCGGTAATTATTGAATTTACTAATGATAAGTTTATAAAAGCGGTTAAAAACATTTAATACCTATACACTATGAGCCAAAGGATACTTATTGTTGAAGATGAATTTATAGTAGCAAACGATTTGTCGTTCATACTGGAAAAAGCCGGTTATGATGTTTGCGGCATAGCCGATTCGGTTGAAGAGGCCCGGGAAATCATCAAACTGAATAAGCCCCAACTGGTTTTGCTGGATATTCATTTACAGGGCGAGCTCACGGGCATCGACCTGGCGAAGGAACTGGCAGAGGAGAACATAGCTTTCGTTTACCTTTCGGCAAATTCAAACCAAAAAATATTGGAAGAGGCCAAAGCCACCAACCCATATGGCTTTATGGTGAAACCCTTTCGCGAAAAGGATGTGCTGGTGAGCCTGCAGATAGCCCAATATTTGCATGAGCAAAACATGAGCACTAAACGCAACAATGAGCTTACGCTGCAAAACTCGTTAAACGATATTATAGGCGACCCAACCGAATGGGACCAAAAACTGCTCAGGATAGCTAAAGCATTGCAGCCACATATCTCCTTTGATTACCTGGCCATTGGCATGAAAAACCTTGGCCCCATTCCGTACGAAGGATCAAGTTATCTGAGATTAAGCTTTAATGAATACCAAACTATTGGCATTGATGAATTGCTGAACATAACCGGGTTAAAAAGAAACGAACTGTTAAAACTCCAGGAGGCAGCCGATGAAGATAAAAGATCAGCATGGTACAACGATGCTGATTTCACGAAGCTGACACAACAAAACCCCGCCAAAAAACTGATCGCGAAAACCTTCCAAATGGCATCAAACCTGGTGATGTATATCCCGGTTGCCGGGCAGCCTGGTTTTACCTTTTCTTTTTATAGCCGTAAGGCTGATGCCTACAACAACCGGCATCTTGCGCTGGCCAACAGGTTGCAGCGATCATTATCGGCCGCTATTGAGGGTATAATGAAGCAGGCGGACAATGTAGCTATCAGACCTGTCGCTAAAAAAGAAGTCCCTATTAAAACTGAAAGCAAACCAGGCTTTGAAGGCATCATCGGCAGCAGTCATTTAATGCTTACCGCGCTTGACCACCTGAGCCTTGTAGCGCCTACTGAAACATCGGTACTTATTTTAGGCGAAAGCGGCACCGGGAAGGAACGCTTTGCTAAATGTATCCACCAGCTATCGCCACGAAGCAAAAAGCAGTTGGTAGTTGTTAATTGCGCCGCCCTGCCAACTCATTTAATTGAATCCGAATTATTTGGCCATGAAAAAGGCGCGTTTACAGGAGCGGTTGACAAGCGGGCCGGTAAATTTGAACAGGCATCCGGAGGTACCATATTCCTCGATGAAATTGGCGAACTACCACTTGAATCTCAAGCCAAATTATTACGCGTATTGCAGGAAAAAGAAGTGGAAAAACTTGGCGGCAGAGAAACCATTAAGGTTGATGTACGTGTGATAGCGGCTACCAATTGTAACCTTGAAAAAGAAGTAGCGGCAGGTAAGTTCCGGTTAGATCTGTATTACCGGTTAAACATCTTCCCTATCATCCTCCCTTCTTTACGTGAGCGCAAGGATGATATCCCTGTACTGGCAGAGCATTTTATCGAAAAATATTCGGCTATGGCAGGCAGGCCAAAACTCACACTATCCAAACAGGCCTTAGCCGACCTCATGAACTATAACTGGCCCGGCAACGTACGCGAGCTGGAACACCTGATAGAACGCAACGTACTTTTAACCCGGGGAAATGTGATAGAAAGGATCATGTTACCCGGTATAATTCCGTCTGCCGTAACTCCGGCAGCTTCAGTTGTATCTATTGGCGACAAGGTTAAATCAATTGATGAAAACGAACGCGATTATATCCTGGCTATACTAAAAAAATGTAATGGACGTATTGCAGGCCCCGGTGGTGCCGCCGAACTGCTGGATGTACCTTCAACTACATTAAACAGCAAAATGAAACGCCTGGGCATTACCCGTAAACACGTATCAGATAGCGGGAATTAAGCGGCCCGGACACCATATCAGTTTGCCAGCTGCGGAGCGCACAAAGCCTCGATAACCAGCAGTCCTTTGTCGCCATCCATAGTTTCAATGGTATGGATATACTTATACGTTTGCGTCAGCTGGTCAAAACCCTGATCTATTACGTTAATACTAAGATCGGAGATTGGAAAATCCTCGCAGTTTTGAATACAACGTAATCTTTGATTGTTTATCTGTGAAAAATCATTAGTGTAACCTTTGCCGTGCAGATCGATGACCCATTTGGTCAAAGTGCGATTTAGCTTTTTGCAGGTTTTTACGTCTTTCATGGTGCTGATCTTTAATTGTTTACCCTGTTCATTAGCATAGTTCATGAAAAGTTATGAACTAATTTTACGGTAGATGCTGTTCATTTTAGCCGTTTTAAGCCAACAATCGAACCAAAATCACAACACATTAGCAATCAACAAATTAAACAAAATTGACTTTAAATTCATAGCCATATATCGTAAAATTTTCAACATAATAACGAAATATAGCGATCACATAACAACCTAATGTTCAAATAGATAACTATCTACAAACAAAACCGGGTACCAGTAATGCCTACTGATACCCGGTTTTGTTTTAGAAATAAACTTTTATAATTATGCTTTTACATTAGCCCTGCCTGCTTTATGCCCTAAAGTTGAATAATACAGGATGAACAGGTAGATAGGAATTAGCATAATATAGGCCGATTGTGCCGAAAATTTTTCAGAGAAATAGCCATACAGCGGAGGCAACACAGCGCCGCCAGCAATACCCATAACCAATAATGACGATGCTATTTTGGTAAACCGACCCAAACCAGCCAATGCCAGCGGCCATATAGCAGGCCACATCAATGAATTGGCTAAGCCAAGCAAGGCGATACAGAACACCGATGCGTAACCGTGCGTTAATAAGGTAGCTATAGTTAAAATAATCCCCAATATCGCCGAAGCCACTAATGCCTTTTGTTGAGTTATGAATTTAGGGATGCAGAAAACCCCAACCAAATAGCCCACTATCATAGATACCAGGGTACATGAGGTAAAGAATTTAGCTGTTGATAAGGCGATATGCTGCGAAGTGCCATAAAGCGAGATGGAATCGCCGGCAATAACCTCGGCGCCTACGTAAACAAATAAGGTAGCTACGCCAAGCATTAAATGCGGGAACTGTGTAATACTTGTTTTATTTGTATTTGCAGCAGCTACCTCTTCGTCTTCATGCTCAGTGTTGATTTCTGGCAATGATGAAAAATAGATAAGTATAGCCAGCAGGATCAAAACAACCACCATAATGCCATAAGGCATGATCACCCTTGATGCAAGCTCATTTAATTCCAGCGCCTTTTCAGTTGCGCTTAAGGTTTTTAGCTTTTCGGTTATCGCGTCAATATTAGCGAGTACTACTGTTCCTAAAATAACGGGGGCTAAAGCGCCCGCTATTTTATTACAAATCCCCATGATACTAATGCGCCTTGCAGCTGTTTCGGCCGGGCCTAAAATGGTGATATAAGGGTTTGAAGCCGTTTGTAAAACCGTTAAACCTGTGCCCTGCACAAACAGGCCTATTAAAAATATCCCATAGGTACGGCTCATAGCGGCCGGTATAAATATCAACGCGCCAATAGCCATAACAAACAAGCCTATAGCCATGCCGTTTTTAAAACCAAACTTCTTGATGGTTTTGCCGGCCGGGATGCCCATTACAACGTAAGCAATATAAAAGGCGGTGGTTACAAAATAAGCTTCCTTGGTACTAAGCTCACAGGCTATTTTTAAATAAGGAATGAGCGTACCATTCATCCAGGTTACAAAACCAAAAATGAAGAATAAAGCACCGATAATTACAATCGGGTTTATCGCTGATTTTTTTACCGGCGATTCAATTACTGTACTTGCTGTTTGGGCCATATTAGTTTGTTTTGATTAGAGGTATTTTATTTTAAATGAACTTTATCGTACCAAAAAAATCCGACAGGTGGAAATCAGGTACAACGCTATCAATATTACTCCAGCTTATAAAATGCGGTTCGGGCAGATCATCGCCGCACTTAAAAAAATTCGCCCGGCAGGTAGTTTCTTTCAATGTTTTAATATCATGATAAACAAAAACATCAAAAGGGATCAGCAATGTCAGTTCCCACACATTTAAGCCGGCAGGATCATCAGCCCAATTGATGGTACTGAAAGATTTTATGCTACTTACCTTATCGTCCGGAACTTGTTCTCTGCCGTTGCGGTCTTTACCAAAGCCAACTAACGCGGTCCCGGCGGCATTAAATTCCAGGTTATAGTAATTATCATAGCCTGCAAATGCTATGAAAAACTCCACACAGCTATCTCTATAAACAGGATCATTCACATTTGTAAACGTGGCCTGCGTATGTTGTTCCTGTACAAAGTATTTTAAAGCGATGCCATGCTCCGTATGCGCTACTGAAAAGCTAACCGACGGAAAATATCCTGTATCACTCCATAATAGATTATCTATGGCGTATTTTTCTTCCTTATCAAGCAGGACTGACAGCTCATTAAGGCTATTTTTATCATAAGTACCCGGAATAAAAGGGGCGTAAACTTCCTTCACTATTATTTTATAAGTTATTTCAACTTCAATTTACCAAAAACTCATTCCTAACCAAAAGTTAATGCCGAATTAACAGGTAAACATTAATTATTTCACCAAAATAGAAAAAAGTTTATAAATTATTTAAAAATCTATTTTTTACTTTTTAAAAAACGATAAAAACTTTTCAACCCAATAAAATCCGGTAGGCGGACATACTTTTCTCTTTCATTTCTGTTTTATAATTAGCTACCTTGTAGTAACCAATTTGTTATGAAAAGAAAAACTTTCATTCAATTAAGTACAACCTTAATGGCATCTCCCTTATTATCATCGCTCCCAACATGGGCACAACAATCACGTTTACAAAACTGGTCGGGCAATTTAACTTACAGCACGGGCAATGTGTTTTATCCAAAATCGGTTGAAGAGGTACAGCAGCTGATCAAAAAGCATGATAAGATCAAAGCCTTAGGTACAAGGCATTGTTTCAATACCATAGCCGATAGCAAGGATAACCTGCTATCAACCCGCGACCTGAACAAGGTAGTATCTATCGATAAGCAAAACCACACTGTTACCGTTGAAGGCGGCATAAAATACGGAGAGCTTGCACCATATCTGCATAAAGAAGGCTTTGCCCTGCATAACCTCGCATCATTACCGCATATTTCGGTAGCGGGTTCAATCACTACGGCAACTCATGGTTCCGGTGTAAAAAATGGCAATCTTTCGAGTGCTGTTGTGGGGTTGGAAATTGTTAAGGCCGATGGCAGCATTGTGCATCTGTCCAAAGCAAAAGACGCAGCAAAGCTGAATGCCGCTGTTGTTGGACTTGGCGCTTTAGGTGTGATCACTAAAGTCACGCTGCAAATACAGCCCACTTTTATGATGAAGCAGCACGTATTTACCGGTTTACCGATGAGCGAACTAAAGCAGCACTTTGAAAAAATTGTATCGGCCGGATACAGCGTAAGCCTTTTTACCGACTGGCAAAGTGACCATATTAACGAGGTTTGGATAAAAAGCCGGATAGGTACAGATAAAGATGAAAACCTGAAGGACTTTTACGGGGCAAAGGCAGCCACAAAAAACCTGCATCCTATTATAGCACTCTCTGCCGAAAACTGTACCGAACAAATGGGCGTTCCCGGCCCTTGGTATGAGCGGTTGCCGCATTTTAAAATGGGCTTTACGCCAAGCAGCGGCAAAGAACTGCAATCGGAGTTTTTTGTGCCTTTTGACCATGCTGTTGAAGCTATTGACGCTGTGGCTAAATTGGGCAAGCAAATTGGCCCCCACCTTTTCATTACCGAGATCCGTACTATTGCTGCTGATGACCTATGGATGAGCCCCGCGCATAATCAAAAATCGGTAGCTATCCATTTTACCTGGAAACAGGAAACCGAGGCCGTATTGAAATTGCTACCCCAAATTGAACGCGAACTTTCTCCGTTTAAAGCAAGACCGCATTGGGGTAAGATATTTACCATTCCGGCTAAAACATTAGCGGCACGTTACGAAAAAATGGATGCTTTTAAAGCTTTGGTAGCCGAATATGATCCGCACGGCAAGTTCAGGAACCAGTTTTTAGCAACTGAACTTTACAACTCCTAAAGTAAGAAAGATGCTTATGGCTGCTGCCTGCGCGGACGTTTTGCTCTTGCCGGGGCGGCAGCTTCCTGTTGCTCAAACCTGTTGTTATTTTCCCTCGGGAAACGGGGCTTATTGTAGCCCTGTGGTTTTACTTTATTGAAACCAGGTTTGGGTCTTGCAAACTGCTGCTGCTGTTTTTGTTGCGGCTGATGTTTTTGCTCTGCTATCCTAACGCTTATTTCACGCTCGTCGATAGTAGCACCATTCATGGCATCAATGGCACGCTGTGCGCCAGCCTCGTCACTCATTTCTAAAAAACCATATCCTTTGCTAATGCCGCTGTCTTTATCGGTAATTATCCGTACGGTACTAACCGTACCATAAGCGCTGAACAGTTCAACAAGTTCTATTTCTTCCATATCTCGTGGAAAGCCCACGATAAAAAGCTTAATCATACTATATTATGTAATTGCAACAGGTAACCAGTCAGCAAATATAGTGCAGAAAAATGGTATAGCCTATTGCTCAACGGTCAGTTAAAAGCTAATTTGCAAAAAAAGCGCTCCGTATTTTACCCCGGAACGCTAATTTCACACAAATTGTGTAATCAACCCTGCCTATTCACTCTCATTTTGGCAGTATTTTCATTTAATTGTCATTTAAACTTATAATCAACCACTTGCTTTGGGACAGAAAGGCCAAAATGTGGTTCACAGATGGGAACAGTGCCTATTTTTCCGCTATTTCACCCTGCAGATCGGTGTTATTTACAGGCTCGATAATGGTGCATTATACCGATTAGCCATTTGCAACTTTACTGTTTAGTTTTATGTTACTGCTGTTCGCAAAACCATGCAGAAGCTGCCTAACTGGTGAAATTTGCTGATAAAATTGCCCGCGGTTTCCCCAATAGCTGACGAAGCCGCGGGTTAATAATCGCAAAGTAGATTGATTATTTTGCCTTACGGATATAAAGACTTCCGAAAGTAGTTTTCATCATCAGTTCCTGGCCACCGCCGGCTATTTTGCCGTAAACCCAGTCCTCCATTTTCAGGCTGTACATTCCTTTTTCGCCGGTGTTTTTAGTAACCACCGGTTTACGCTGCTCGGTTGCCACATCAAAATCAGTAAAAATATCGCCCTGGTCTGATTTTAATTTCACATTGGCTTTAAGGCTGGCCGGGAAGGTAACATCAACCTTACCATTGAGTGTTGAAAAAGCCATAGCCGCTTTCGCATCGATGCTTCTAAAAGTAACCTCTACGTTGCCATTAACCGTGTTGGCTACAACTGAGCCTGCAATATTGTTCAGTTTAATATAACCGTTAACATTTCTGATCTCCAAATCGCCGCTAAGGTTACTTGCGTTGATGTTACCATTATTTACTGTGGATAACTTAACGCTGGTGCTATTCATTGGCACTTTAATGGTGAGGTTAGTGGTTTTGTTAGGGCTACCATGAATATTTACCTCGTTATTATTTTCCTGGGCCTGAACATCTAAATTATTACCAGCAAATAAACGCTTCATGCCTCCCGGAACGGCCTCCTTTTCACGGTGCTTTCGTTCTTCACCCTGGGCATCAATGATAATATCCTTGCCATCGTACCCGGTTACGGTAATAGAGCCGTTAACTAAACTTATATCCAGCTTGTATGGTTTTCCCGGCTCGCTCAAAGGCACTACCAATTGGCCTTCCTGTGCCCAAAGCCTCGCGCTTAGCAGCACAGTTAATATTAATATTCCTGTAAATCTTATCGTTTTCATGTTGTTATTTTATTTACTGTTGTTTTTTGATATAAATATTGCCGTTAAGGGTTTCAAACTTAAATAGTTTCCCTCCTGCTCCTATGCGTACACCGTTATTTTTACTGAGTTTGTAGGTTGTACCGGCACCGCTTTTTGATTCGGATTTGCTTACCCTTGTAGGCAGCACTTCAGCATCCGGAAAATCGGTATAGAACTGGCCGTTCATGCTTTTAAATTCCAGATCGGCCGCCAGGTTGCCCGGATAAGTGACTTCCAATTTACCGTTAAGGGTATAGTAGTTTGAAGCATCCGGCGGTACCGAAAGATAGGTTACCGTAAGCGGCCCGTTAATGGTATGCGCGTTGGTTGTACCTTTGGCATTGGCGATGGTTATGCCGCCATTCACATTGTTTACTTTTAATGCGCCATAAACATCTTTAACTTCAACGTTTCCGTCATTTACCGTTGATACGCAAAGGTTCATGCCATAAGGTACTTTCACGGTGTATTCTAATTTCACGCTATAATGAACATGCCTGTGTTCCTCATCCCTGTTCCAGTTGCGGCGGGGGCGACTGTCATAAGGCTCGGCCGTGTAGGCAATTATGCTATCGGCTTTTTGTTCAAATCCCAGTTTAAACTCCTTTTTACCTTGTTCTACATCAGATGATTCGTTACCACGGATGGTTTCATCTATCTCGATAGATACCTGGTTACCCGAATATCCCTGCACGTTTATCGATCCAAAAACATTGTAAATAGCCAATGTGGTGCCCGAAGCCGCTCCCTGCAAGGTAAACTGCTTGCTCACGTGCTCCTTAAAATCCTGGGCATGGGCCGAAATTTGGGCAAGGCACAGCCCCAGACCTGTTAAAACAGGTATTAGTGATCTTTTCATGATTTGGTTTATTTTAAATTAGTTGGGTTATAGTTTGCTTGATCTTGTCGCGTACGCCATGATCAAGGTCTTTTTGTTTTAAGAGCTCTTTGAACGAGTTTACAGATCGCTTTTCCTGCAGTTTCAGCATCACATCGGCAATAGCCAGTTGCATCAGCGGCGAATCCTGTTCAACTATCGACTTGATGAGACCTTCCCTCACCTCCGGGTGCCCGGCAAGATGTGTCAGGGCGTCGAGCGTACTCAAACGAACATTCACATTCGGATCGTTATTGAGCGTGGCCAGTAAAGCATCTATTACCTGCTTATCAGCATGTTTGATCTCGCTGGTATAGCTCACCCCCCTGATCCGTTCAGATGCTGATGGATTTTCAAGCAGGGCCAGCATCATGGTTTGCTTAAGCTCATGCACCTGTGAGCTTAACGCTTGCAATTGTCTGTCCTGATCGTCGCTTTTATTTTTTCCGAACAACAGGTAGCCGCCAACAACCAATATCACAATCATTACCAGGTTGTAAGCCATAGGCCAGCGCGGTTGCCACTGCCAAAAGTTGCTCAATTGATATTTAATATCTGCCCAAAGGCTTCTTTGCTCCTTTACCGATTCTTTGTAAGTATCGAGCATGGCATAAAACTTTACGCTCATATTGGCCGAGGGTTCGGGTGTTTCAATTTGCCCTATATGGCCCCATAGCTGCTGCAAGGCCTCCAATTCGGTACGGCAATGGTCGCAGCCGGATATATGCTGTTCCAGCACCCCTTTTTCTTCGGCACTTAGCTCTTTGTTTATCCAACCGGTAAACAGTTCCTCATATAGCTCACATTTCATCTTAATACTGTTTTATCGTTCCATTTTTACATAAATACTTTTAAGCTCCTGCATGGCCCGGTGAATGCGCACCTTCACCGTACCTTCGGTCATGCCCAGTATCTGCGCTATCTCCTGGCATTTTAGCTCCTGGAACCGGCTCAGGGCTAAAATTTCCCGCTGACTTTCGCTTAACTTTCCCATGGCCCGGTGCAGCTCGGCTTTGGCCTGCTTTTTTTCAAAGGCTTCATCGGGTACCAGGCCTCCGGCAATGGTTTCGGCCGCTTCCACACCTTCATGCTGTACCTGCTGCTTGTTTTTGCGCCAGTGATCTTTTAAAACATTGCGGGCGATAGAGTACATCCAGTGGATATATTCGCCGGTGCCGGTAAAAGTGTGACGGTATTTGAGCATCTTATAAAACACCTGCTGCACCATGTCTTCGCTCAGTTCCCGCTGATAGGTCATGTGGAACAGAAAGCCATACAACTGCCGATTGTAGCGTTCAAAGAGCATACCCATCCTGTCAAGGTCGCCGGCTTTCACCTTTAGCATAATGGCATTGTCTGTAAGCGTGTTCAATCAGTTTGTAATTATGTAATATACCTTAAGTACTTCGGCGGCATAAAATGGTTACAGAAAATTTTTATTTTTTTTCGGGGGATACGATCCGTATCAAACTTAACAGAAATTTAAAGGAAACAAGAGATTGGTTTGAGAGGTTATTAACTAACTTTATATCAACAATTAAAACCATAAGATCATGACCACCACCGAAGTAGCAGAAAAATTAGTACAGTATTGCCGCGAGGGCCAGCATACCCAGGCTATTGATGAGCTTTATGCAGATAATATTGTGAGCCGTGAGCCAAAAGGTTCGCCAATGGAACTTACCGAGGGTAAAGAAGCCGTTAAAGGCAAAACAGAATACTGGTATGCTTCGGTACAGGAGGTTCACAGTGGTGAGGTATCAGATCCTGTTGTTACCGGTAACTTTTTCGCGGTAACTATGGATATGGATGTTACCTACAAAGAAGGCGGCCGTATGCCAATGAATGAAGTAGCCGTTTACGAGGTAAAGGACGGAAAAATTATAGCAGAGCAGTTTTTTTACAACATGGGCTAACAGCACCTAACCAATAATAAGCAATTAAGGCCTTCGCTATATGCAAAGGCCTTTGTTTTTTTTCCGGAGATGGTAAAAATTAGTTTTCCAAAGACCGGATAATTCCCAGCTCAAGCCCCCTCAGCTCGGCCAGGCCACGAAGCCTGCCAATGGCCGAATAGCCCGGATTGGTTTTCTTTTTCAGGTCATCCAGCATTTGGTGACCGTGATCCGGGCGCATAGGGATACTTAACCGGCGTTGTTTCATTACCTGTACCAGTTCTTTTACTACTGCAAACATATCTACATCGCCCTCCAAATGGTTATCTTCATAAAAATCACCAAACTCATTACGGCGGGTGCTACGTAAGTGGATAAAATTGATCCTGTCGCCAAATTGTTTAACCATAGCAGGTAGATCATTATCGGGCCTTACCCCGTATGATCCCGTACAGAAACATAAGCCATTGTTTAATGACGGAACCGCTTCAATAAGCGCATTGATATGTTCCGCAGTACTTACTACCCTTGGCAGGCCTAAAATAGCATACGGAGGATCATCCGGGTGGATAACCATTTTAATATTATTAGCATCAGCAACCGGGATCACCTGCTTCAGGAAGAAGATCAGGTTTTGCCTTAACTTATCTGCATCAATACCATCATAGGCAGAAAGAGCTTCTCTGAATTTATCCAGCGTAAAGCTTTCCTCGCTGCCCGGCAAACCGGCTATGATATTGCGCTGTAGCAATTGTTTGTCGTCATCGCTCATGCCTTCAAAACGTGCTTTAGCGCGGGCAAGGTCATCAGCAGTATATTCCTGCTCTGCCCCTTTTCTTTTCAGCATAAAAACGTCAAAGGCTATGAAGGCTGCTTTTTCAAAGCGAAGGGCTTTCGAGCCATCCTCAACAGTAAAACTCAGATCGGTACGTGTCCAATCCAATACCGGCATAAAATTATAAGTAACTATATGAATTCCACAGGTAGCCAGGTTTTGCAGGCTTTGCTTATAGTTTTCGATATACTGCAGGTAACCATCGGTTTGTGTTTTGATGGCTTCGTGTACAGGTACGCTTTCAACTACATCCCAGGTAAGGCCGGCAGCTTCAACAATAGCCTTGCGTTCATTAATGGCTTCAACGCTCCAAACCTGGCCATTGGGAATTTGATGCAGGGCGCTCACAACGCCTGTGCAGCCTGCCTGCCGAATATCATTTAAACTCACCGGATCATTGGGGCCATACCAACGCATGGTATTTACCATGCTGAAAGTATTGCTTGTATTGGTACTACTCATTTTTTTATATAGATAGGTTTAATATCAAAAACAGATGTTTTCTGCTTTTTAAACAGAACACTGATACACGGGCCAATAATCGTTATATTTTTTTAATAGCCTAACAGCTAATTGCAAATTGTTTTCGCCTGCCAATTAAATTACCCGCATAGTTTAATAATCATTGTAAAATTGTTAAATTTCGGCTTCGCATTTAATAAAAAGACAAAAACTGCCTTCATGAGTTTAGAACCTTTCCTCGCCGTATTTGTGATAACCCAGTACAGGAGACACCTGAAAATGGATGGTCTGCTAACTAAGTGGAACAAATACCTTAACATAGGCTATTACATAGCTATCGCCATTTTTATATTTGGCGTAAGTTTTGACCACGGAGAAAAACTGACCACGGTAATCTCACACCTGTTTTTTTTAGGGGTTGTAGTATGCCCTTACTATATCGAAGACCTGCGGTCGGGAAAACAGCTTGCCTTTGCGTTAATCCCCTACGCTATTGCCGGGTTAATACAGGATGTATTGGAAAAATGGTTCCCTACATTTTATGACAATCATGACAACATGATACAAAGCCTGGTGGTGTTCTCGCTCATCTGGGCGTTTTCACTTTGGCTTATCAGCAGAAAACAAACCAAAGCGCTGGAAAACGAACGCAAACAGCGCTTTGCCGAACAGGAACAAAACCGCATGATGGCCGCCATGAAGGTAAACCTGGAAAGTGAAGTGCGTGAGCGTACTGCCGAGCTTACTAAACAAACCGAAGAACTTCAACTAGCGCTGTCCGAATTGAAAAGTACCCAGGCCCAGCTGATCCAATCGGAAAAAATGGCTTCATTGGGTGAGCTTACCGCCGGTATCGCCCACGAGATCCAGAACCCGCTTAACTTTGTAAACAACTTTAGCGAGGTAAGTATCGAACTATTGGAGGAACTGAAAGACGAGGTACTTGATAAACTGCCCGACGATGTAAAGGAAGACGCGGGCGATATTATTAGCGACATTACCCAAAACCTGAGCAAAATAAACCAGCATGGTAAACGTGCCGATGCTATTGTTAAAGGTATGCTGCAACACTCACGTGCCACAACCGGTAAAAAAGAACCTACGGATATTAACGCCCTTGCCGATGAATACCTGCGCCTGAGTTATCATGGCTTGCGTGCCAAGGATAAATCATTTAATGCCGGCATGAAAACCAGCTTTGATCCTGATCTGGGCAAAGTAGAAGCTATTCCGCAAGATCTGGGCCGTGTGTTGCTTAACCTTTTTAATAACTCTTTTTACTCCGTTAGTGAAAAGAAACGGACTTTAGGCGATGGTTACGAGCCTACAGTAACGGTTAATACCCAAAAGGTACGATCTCCATCGGGCGTCAACATGGTGCAAATTACCGTGGAAGATAATGGTACAGGGATTCCACAAAAAGTATTGGATAAAATTTACCAGCCATTTTTTACCACCAAACCTACCGGGCAAGGAACCGGCCTTGGACTATCCATGAGCTATGATATTATTACCAAAGGCCATGGCGGTGAGCTTAAGGTTGAAACGGCCGAAGGTGAGTTTGCGCGTTTTGTGATCTGCATACCCGTAGGCAATGTTACCCAAAGTTAAACGCCCGTAATTTTTACGTTTAACAAAAATAAAACCATCCAATAATTTAACTTTGAACTGCTATGAAAATACTTGTTGTTGATGACGAGGCCGATGTTCAACCCTTGTTTTTGCAACGTTTCAGGAAAGAAATAAAAAACGGAGAGGTAGAGTTTAACTTCGCCCTATCCGGTGAGGAAGCACTTCATTTTTTGGAAGAGCATCATTCGCAGGTAATCCTGATCTTATCTGATATTAATATGCCGGGCATGAGCGGTTTGGAGCTGTTACGTAACATCAGGCACAGCTATGAGAAACCACCACCGGTTGTAATGATGATAACCGCTTATGGCGATGATGAAAACTACAAACAATCAATGGAACTTGGCGCAAATGATTTTTTAACCAAGCCGCTTGATTTTAATAATTTGAAAGACAAACTTAAACACTTAGAACAATAATGGCCAAGATACTGGTAGTAGATGACGAACAGGACCTGGAATTACTGATCAGGCAAAAATTCAGAAAAAAGATAAGGGAAGGGGTATATGAATTTGTATTTGCCCAAAATGGTTTTGAAGCGTTAACTCAACTGGCTTCCCACCCGGATATTGATGTTGTTTTGAGCGACATCAATATGCCCGAAATGGATGGCCTTACCCTGCTCACCAAACTGCCCGATGCCAATCCTGTTTTGAAAGCGGTAATGGTTTCAGCTTATAGTGATATGGATAATATCCGCACCGCCATGAACCGTGGCGCATTTGATTTTGTGTGCAAACCGGTAAACTTTGAAGACCTTGACATTACTATCGAAAAAACTTTACAACACGTTATCGAACTAAAAAAAACCATGCAGGCCATCAAGGAAAACAATATCCTGCGCATGTATGTGGATGAAAATGTGCTCAACTTCATGACCCATAAAGAGTTTGAGAACAGCCTTTTGAGTAACGAAACCATTGAGGCAACAGTGTTATTCATCGATATCTGCGGCTTTACCGCTATAACAGAGCACGTTGCCGCCAATACCGTTGTAGGCATGATCAATAAATACTTTGACATTATGGTACAGGAGATCATAGCTCAAAACGGCCATATTGATAAATTTATGGGCGACGCTGTAATGGCTGTTTTCCGTGGCGAATACCACCTTGACCGTGCCATTGACGCGGCCCTCGCCGTGCGCGATAAAATGCACGGGGCCGACGAGATCCAGGCCGGTGATAAAACTTTTAAACCATCCGTTTCTATTGGTATTAATTCGGGCGAAATGATCTCAGGTAACATCGGCTCCGCAACCTTAAAACGACTCGATTATACCGTTATAGGTGATGCCGTGAACCTGGCCCAGCGCCTGCAAACTGTAGCCCAGGCCAACCAGATCATAGTTAGCTCCGATGTGTATGAACAGGCTAAGGGATCTTTCGCGCTCAACAAAATTGGTGAGGTTAGTTTAAAAAACAAAGCTAATCCGGTGGAGATTTATGAGGTGGTTGATTAAGTTTTAAGTCGGGAGTCTAAGTACTAAGCCAGTTGGCTGCAATACAATCAAGGTTCTGAACTTTAATACTTAAGCTGAAAGCTTAAGCAATGCCCACTCCGGGTTACGCTCCGCTAAACCCGAAGTAGTTTTTTATTTAACAGCAATGCCATCCTTTTGGGATGGCATTGCTGTTTTTATATTAAATGTCATTGCGAGAAACGAAGCAATCGCATGCTATACAGAGTGGCTATGCTTACGTGCAGTTGCCACGCTTCACTCGCAATGGCAAATTGGGATATTAATGATCCCTAACTTTCTTCTTCAACACACCACCGGCGGCTTCTTTAATACTATTAGTGAAAACGAAAGCTTTAGGATCGATACTATGTACCAGGTTTTTTAACCGGCGAACTTCTAAACGGGTTACTACAGTAAAGATGATGTCAACCGGCTGGTGAACATCAAAGCTCTCTTTCATAAAGCCACGCTCGCCTTTGTAAATGGTGATTCCTCGACCGAGTTCCATCACCAATCGTTCTTTAATGATCTCGCTTTGACCTGAGATAATATTCACCGCAGTGTATTCTTCCAACCCATCAATTACAAAAGTTATTGTTCTTGATGCGGTATAATAAGTCAAAATTGAGTACAGCGCCGTAGGTAGGCCCAATTCAACTGCCGCTATCAGGAAGATGATGATGTTAATACCTAAAATGATCTCGCTGATGGTGAAACTACTGCGTTTCAGCGTGTATAAAGCTAATATCTCGATACCATCCAACGCGCAACCACCACGAATGGATAGCCCTACGCCCAGGCCCATGAACACACCACCAAAAATAGATACCAATAGTTTATCCTGGGTTATAACCGGATATTCTATAAATTGTAAACACAGGCCAAGACCAATTACACATGCGAACGTTTTCAGGGCAAATGATTTATTAACCTGGAACATTCCCATGATAATAAAAGGGATGTTGGCTATGATAATTACATAGGCTATATTAAAATGATAAAGCTCATGAATAAGCAATGAGATGCCGGTTACCCCGCCATCGAAGAAACTATTGGGTACCAAAAAACCTTTTAAAGCGAAACCGCAGAATAAAATACCAATGATAACGGTTACTACATCTTTGATAACTTCTTCAATTTTTAAACCCGGCTGTGTCATTAATCGCAGTATTTTATAGTCGTTGTGTGATAGCTGTTAAGTGTTCGTTTTTACATTCGGCCCTGAGCCTGAGCGCAGTTTGGGTGAAGTAGTGATGGCTCTGCAGGAACTTCACCTGCTGCCTGTCCCACTCCAATTCCGATTCAAGGTGATCTGTAATTACAAGTTCCGAAAATAACCTTTTACTGAGGATAAAAAAATCATTTCGGCCCAAATAATCCAAATCGGCATCACAAATTATCTGCCCTAAATGATTATGAGGGCTTTGCGGCATTTTGGTTGCCATAATAATATCGCAAACCTGTTCAATTTCATCCGCAGTATAACCAAATTGAGGCAGGTATTGTCGTGCGTTTTTGCATGAGCTTTCCTCATGATTGGTCTGCCCGAACAAAAAGCCCGAGTCATGGTAATAGGCTGCTGTAAGTAATAAGTCCAGCTCAAGGCCGCTTATCCCCTCGCCTGCCGCGATTTGTTTTGCAGCGGTATAAACATCAAGCGCATGATCGGCATTGTGGTAATGGAAATGTTCGGGGAGCTCGCTTCTTATTTTGTCGAGGATAAATTCCCCGGCTTGTTCTACTTGCATTCGGTGCTTATAATGGGACGCTAATATATAAATTTAGGAGAGATGCAGTGATTGGGGAAAATCTTATTTAAGACGGGATGTTCCTATGAAGCCATTGGCGATTGCCATTTTTCATCAGTAACAAAGAGATTATATTTCCACAAATATGTCAGAATTTAAAATAGGCATGAATTCAACGGACACAATTATGTACCACTTCATTAAAAACAAAACCTAACAATTATCTTAGCACAATGAACAGCTGGTTTAAAAACTACAAAGGCATTATCCTATTAATAACAGGCATTATCATAGGCAGTATTGCCGGGGCTGTTTTAGGTAATAAGGTGGAAATCATTAAGCCTATTGGCGATATTTTCCTGAACCTGTTGTTTACCGCTGTTGTGCCGCTGGTTTTCTTCGCCATAGCTTCGGCCATCGCGGCTCTGGATAGTTCGCAAAAGCTGGGGAAACTATTAGGAGTTACTTCGCTCGTGTTTGTCTCTACGGTACTGGTGGCTGCAATAGTTACCATTATCGCCATCTGGATCTTCCCTATCCATCAGCATCTTGTTGCCAGTCCTATCACCGAAGCCATCACAAAAAAGCCTTTCGGCGATCAATTAACCAGCTTGTTTACCACCAGTGAGTTTTACCAGCTGTTATCACGTAAAAGTATGCTGGCCATGATCATTTTCGCGGTGATCACGGGATTTGCCACACTGCACGCCGGCGAAAAAGGTAAAGCATTTGCCAATTTCCTCCACAGTGGCAACGAGGTTTTCAAGAATATTTTTATTCTCATTATGAGGGTTGGCCCTATTGGTTTGGGAGCTTATTTTGCTTACCAGGTTGGCGTATTCGGCCCGCAATTGTTTGGCGGCTACGCGCGTTCTATGGCTTTATATTATGGCGTAGGCGCTTTTTATTACCTGGCGTTATTTAGTGCTTATGCATTTATTGCAGGCGGCGTAAGCGCGGTTAAACGGTACTGGAAAAATAATATCGTGCCATCGGCTACGGCGGTGGGTACCTGCAGCAGTATTGCCACTATCCCGGCTAATTTAGATGCCGCTAAAAAAATGGGCATCTCAGATGCTATTGCCAATATTACTATCCCTCTTGGGGGCACTTTGCATAAAGATGGATCAAGCATCTCATCCATAGTAAAAATGGCCGTGGTTTTCGCACTGTTCGGCAAAAGCTTCAACAATGCCGAAACGATTATCATAGCTCTTGCAATGACAGTTCTGGTGAGCCTTGTTGAAGGCGGTATACCCAATGGTGGTTATATAGGCGAGTTACTATTTATCTCGGCCTACGGTTTCCCGCCCGAAGCCCTTCCCCCTGCAATTATAATTGGTACGCTCGTAGATCCGATGGCAACCCTGCTGAACGCAACCGGAGATACAGTCGCGGCCATGTTAGTGGCCCGGTTTACAGAAGGAAGAGGCTGGATGAAACCCGAAGCCCCCTAACCCCCTAAAAGGGGAACCCTGAAAGATTCACTTAATATTACCTATATGCTTCACATCCTTTACATTATAGCTATTATTGCCGAGGCCATGACGGCTGCTTTATCTGCAGGGCGAAGAGATATGGATTGGGTTGGTGTTTGTATTATAGCCTGGGTAACAGCCTTAGGCGGTGGTACGGTGCGCAATATCCTCTTTAACCATTACCCGATGAGTTGGGTAGAGCATCCCGAATATTTGGTGATCACCGCGGCAGCAGCCATATTGGCCGCCATTATTGCCCGCATCATGACCAAGATGAAAACATTATTCCTTTACCTGGACGCTCTCGGCTTAGTGGTATTTACCATTATCGGCTGCCAGATAGCCGAGCAGATCAACCTGCCCATGATCATTATCTTACTAAGTGGTATGATAACCGGATGTGCGGGTGGTGTATTGCGCGATGTGTTATGTAATGAAGTACCATTATTATTTAGAAAGGAAGTTTATGCCAGCGCCTCTATTGTTACCGGGGCATTTTATTTAGGCCTTGAACAATTGGGCGCCCCAAATGGTGTGGCAATTGTAATAGCTTGTATCATTGGTCTGGCGCTACGCTTGCTCTCTATCAAATACAACTGGCAAATGCCCAAGTTTGTGTACCGGGAAGAATGGCATTGATTTCGGAATTGGGATTTTCGATTTCGGATTTTGTTTTTACGTCAGCTGAAAGCTGACACTATGGTATACCACGGGCTGAAAGCCCGCGGCAGTCGCGCATAAAACAATAAAGGCGAGGTTTTACCTCGCCTTTATTGTTTATCATTATCCGCCATTGTTCCCCCTTTAGGGGGTTAGGGGGCTGGATTATTTCTCTGTACTCAACGAATACGGTACATCGCTCACTTTTACGCCTCTTGTTTTATTAGGTTGAGGCGCCATGTTAAAGTTAAGTACCGCACCTTTTTTAAGTTCAGAATGACTTAACCAGGTTAAATCATACGGCTTGCCGTTAACGTTCAATGTGTTGATGTATTTATTAGCCGGACTGTTATTAGCCGCGTTAATCACTACGGTTTTACCATTTTCAAGGTTAAGTGTAATTTTCTTGAACAGTGGCGTACCTAACACGTACTGATCGCTGGCTGGGGTTACCGGATAGAAGCCCATGGCCGAGAATACATACCAGGCAGATGTCTGGCCGTTATCCTCATCTCCGCAGTAACCATCAGGGGTAGCTTTGTACAGTTTCTCCATGGCATCACGTACATGGAACTGGGTTTTCCATGGCTCGCCCGCATAATTATACAGGTAGATCATATGCTGAATAGGCTGATTGCCATGCGCATATTGCCCCATGTTCATGATCTGCATTTCGCGGATCTCGTGAATGGTTTCGCCATAGTAACTATCATCAAACACAGGTGGCATGCTGAATACCGAGTCAAGCTTTACAATAAATTTCTGACGGCCGCCCATCAAATCAATAAGGCCCTGCATATCCTGGAATACGCTCCAGCTATAGTGCCAGCTATTGCCTTCGGTAAAGGCGTCGCCCCATTTAAACGGACTGAAAGGTTTTTCAAACGTGCCATCCTGGTTTTTACCGCGCATCAGCTTGGTTTCCGGGTCGAACAGGTTTTTATAGTTCATGGCACGCTGTTTATAAATGCCAATCTCTGATTCGGGTTTGCCAAGCGCCTTGCCTAACTTGTAAATAGCAAAATCGTCATAAGCGTACTCCAACGTACGGGCAGCGTTTTCGTTGATCTTAACATCATAAGGCACATACCCTAATTTGTTGTAATACTCCACTCCCTGCCTGCCGGTAGCCTGCGGACCGGCATTGTTAGCACCATGTACCAAGGCCTCCCACAAAGTACTGATATCATATCCACGCAAACCTTTTAAATAAGCTTCAGAAACCACAGAGGCCGAGTTATTACCAATCATCACCGCCGAATACCCCGGACTTGACCACTCAGGTAACCAGCCGCCTTCTTTGTAATCGTTGATGAGGCCTTCCTGCATTTCTTTATTGATAGATGGATAAACCAGGTTCAGGAATGGATATAAAGCCCTGAAGGTATCCCAAAAGCCGGTACCGGCAAATTTATAACCTGGGAACACTTTACCTGTAGAAGCGCTGTAGTGTACAATCTTGTTGTCTTTGTCTATTTCATACAATTTGTTTGGGAAAAACACCATACGGTAAAAGCATGAGTAAAAAGTACGCATCTGATCAACCGAACCACCTTCAACCTGCAAATGGTTCAGGGTTTTGTTCCAAACGGCTTTAGCTTTTTGGCAGGTTACGTCAAAGCTGTCTTTACCCTGCTCACGTTCTAAGCTAATTTCAGCCTGTTCAATGCTGATGAATGATGATGCTACACGTAAATGCACCTTTTCGCCCTGAGTGGTTTTAAAACCAATTAAAGCGCTTGCATGCTCAGCTTTCAGCTCCAGACCATCGGCCTGTGTGGTATCGCTGAAGGTGTGTGCATACGTGATAGGCTTATCTACATAAATAACAAAGTAGTTTTTAAAGTTTTTAAGCGGACCACGGGCGTATTTAGTAGAGTAGCCAACTATCTTCTTCTGATCGGGCATGATCTTTACATACGAGCCCTTGTTCAACGCATCAATAACTATAAATGAGCTATCGGTTTTAGGATAAGTAAATCTAAACTGCGCCGAGCGTTCGGTTGGGGTAATTTCGGTAGTGACGTCATGATCGGCCAGGTAAACGCTGTAATAGTAAGGTTTGGCGGTTTCGGCTTTGTGCGAGAACCAGCTGGCCCTTTTATTTTGACCTACCGCCGCGTGTTTGGTAACCGGCATAATGGCAAATTGCCCATAGTCGTTCATCCATGGTGATGGCTGGTGGGTTTGTTTGAACCCGCGGATCTTATGCGCATCATAAGTGTATGCCCAACCATCGCCCATAAGACCGGTTTGGGGCGTCCAGAAGTTCATACCCCATGGCAGGGCAATTGCGGGATAAGTGTTACCATTTGAAAGGTCGTAATGCGAATCGGTACCCATCAATGGATTGATGTACTCAACAGGATCGGTAACTTTATTTACCTGCTGAGCAAAAGTACCGGAGGCCAACAACACGGATGTGATAAGTACCAGGGCTTTTTTCATTGCTTTAATGTATTTAATATTTGGTGAAACGTTTTACCAGCCGTAAATATAAAAGACTGGCTTGATATGGCCAGTCTTTTATGTGTATTATTTGCAATATACAATTACCAACCCGGATTTTGGGTTAGTTTACTGTTAGTGCTGATTTCACGCTGCGGTATTGGCCACAGGTAATATTGATCTTTAAAAGTTACCCCCTGCTCTGTTTGTGAAGCGGTAGGATCGGCAAAGGTATTTGACTGTGGCAGGTAAGCCATGTGGGTACGCTGCATATCAAAGTACGCCTTGTTTTCATAAGCAAGCTCATGGTAACGCTCTCTCCAGATAGCCTGACGGAAGGTATCTTTAGTTAACCCGCTCAAAGCAGCCAGTTTGGCTCGTGCACGGATAGCGTTTACTGCCGCAAAAGCATCGGCAGTTGGGCCATTTACTTCGTTTGATGCCTCAGCGTAAATTAATTGGGCTTCTGGTAAACGCAACAAAGTCCAGTTCTCATCGCTGTTACCGCTTTGTGCAGCACTTTCAACATGGAAATATTTGTAAAGTGCATGCTCACCAAATTGGATAATATTACTTGGGTTACCATACTGCGGATAGCTTGAGAAGTAAAACTGACGCTCTTGTGTACGAAGATCGCCTGCTTCATAACTTGCCACAAACTGGTTGGTAGGTATCATAGCACCCAGGTGGTCGCCATAAGCACCAACCAACAGGTTAAACGGAATTGTTAACTGAGGGATAGCGTTGGTTTGAGTACCTACCAGGTAATTGATCTGGAATATTAGCTCCTGCTGATTTTTATGAGCATTATCATGCAGGTAAGCATAATCGGTAAATAATGAATACCAACCTAAAACCGGCTGAATTTCAGATACGGCCTTAGCATAATTTTCAGTTTGTTTTAGCGGGAAACCTGCAGTTGTTAAGTAAACACTGGCCAATAAAGTTTTTACCGCGCCTAAGGAAACACGACCGGTTGCATCTGTATTTGG
This sequence comes from Mucilaginibacter kameinonensis, assembly GCF_003675385.1. Classification (GTDB taxonomy): domain Bacteria; phylum Bacteroidota; class Bacteroidia; order Sphingobacteriales; family Sphingobacteriaceae; genus Mucilaginibacter; species Mucilaginibacter kameinonensis. The sequence goes on from NZ_RCWZ01000003.1 coordinate 806,066, forward strand.
CATACCAGAGTTTTCAGCGGCCTGCAAATCAGCAATGATTTGTTTGTACACATCAGCTACAGCTGTACGTGAAGGATACAGGTCAGGGCTGCTAACTGTTTGCGAAGTGGTAATCAGCGGAACATCGCCATATAAGCGCACCAGATGGTAGTAGTAAAATGCCCTGAAAAAATAGGCCTCTCCTATTAGCTTCTTTTTCAAGCCGTCATCCATAGGTGATATGCCTGGGATTTTTTCGATGGCAAGATTTGCATTGGCAATACCCTTGTAGCAATTTGACCACACGGTTTCAAAACCTGGGTTAACGGCATCCGTACGCTGATGGATTACGTTACCATTGTTAACACTTTGTCCTAATGAAGTTGCGTGACCAGCAAACAACTCCATTGTAATAAACGGGCTTTCACCGTAAGCATCACCATTCTGGAAAAAATACATGATGTTGTACAAACCGTTTACAAAAGTTTGCGCCTGGTTTGAGCTGGTGAAATAATTATTCTTAACGAAATCTGTTTTGGCTTGTTCATCAAGATATTTTTTGCAACCACTGTTTACCGTAGCCGCAGCGAGGATAAGTAAAAGACCACCTACCCGGTATTTTTTAAAGTTAAATTTCATAATATGATATTTTAACATGTTTTAGATTAAAGACTAACATTAACACCTAACAGGAAAGTACGTGGTTTTGGATAATCATAAAACTGGATACCCTGTGTAAAGTTACTTGAGGCATTGTAGGTTGATACCTCAGGATCATAACCGGTATATTTGGTTATCAGGAACAGGTTTTGTGCCTGTGCATAAACCCTTAAACGGCTTAATTTTAACTTTTTAAGGATGTTATCGTTAAAGGTATAACCCAATGTTACTGCCCTGCCGCGAATAAAGTTACCGCTCTCAACTTTGGTTGAATAAATTTCGGTTTGGTAACGAACATAAGCTGGCCTGTCTTCGGCTATGCTGGTGTTTTGGTTAGTTGGCGTCCATGCGTTCAACACAGTTGCATAACTGTTTGCCTGACCTGTACGGTCCTGACCAGAGTGACGTGTTAAGTTCATGATCTGGTTGCCGTAGTTAAACTGCAGATCCACACCTAAATCGATGTTTTTGTAACGGAAGTTGTTGCTGAAAGTACCGTAGCCATCAGGTATTGATTTACCGAGGATCACTTTATCAGCAGCGCTCACTTTGCCATCGCCATTGGTGTCCTGTATTTTCAGGTCGCCTGGCAATAAACCGTATTTGGCAGCTTCAGCAGCCTCTGCAGTTCCCCAGGTTCCAAGCACTTTGTAACCATAGAAGCTACCGGCCGGAAGACCAACACGCATCAGGTTAAATTGCGACAGGAAGGTTGGAGCAAGGAAGATATCATCATTAGATGCACCTAACTGAAGGATCTTGTTTTTAAGGAATGAAATATTAAATGTAGAATTCCAGGTAAAGTCCTGAGTTTTTATTGGAGTTGCGTTTACAGTGAACTCTAAACCTTTATTTTGTAAGCGGCCGATATTTTTGTAAACCGCATTAAAACCACTTGTTTCTGGTAGTGGTGCATTTAACAACAATGCTTTTGTTTTTTTCAGGTACGCATCCGCTTCAATGTTCAAACGGTTGTTAAACAAGCCTAATGAGAAACCTAAGTCATATTCAGCTGTTTTTTCCCATTGCAGGTCTTCGTTACCAATTGAAGTTTGAGTAGTACCTACTGCACTGTTACCGCCGAAAGCGTAACCAACTGTTCCGATATTTGCCAGTGAACGATACTCACCAATTTCAGAGTTACCGGTTAAACCATAGCTCAACCTGAATTTCAGATCAGATATAGTTTTGTTGTCTTTCAGGAAATCTTCCTGTGATGCACGCCATGCAAACGCTGCTGATGGGAAGAAACCATACTTTTTATTAGTACCGAAACGAGATGAACCGTCTTCGCGACCAGTTAAAGTTAACAGGTATTTCTCGTTGTAATTATAGTTTAACCTGCCAAAGAACGATTGCATTTGCCATGCATCATAACCAGACTCAGGCTTGTTTGGTACGATACCTGCTGAAAGGTTATAGTACTGATAAAAGTCATCAGACAGTGTACCGGTTGATCCTTTTAAACGTAGCTGCTGGAAGTTTTGACGTTCGGCACCTACAACCAGGTTTACGCTGTGTACTTTATTAAAGGTTTTGTTATAGGTGAAATAGTTTTGCCATTGCCAAAACGTTTTGTTAAACTCTTCAATTGAAGCAGAGCTGTAGCTTTGTCCGGCAACAGGACCACCAACAAGGCCGCTTTGTGAAGCAGGGTTATAGTTGGCAGATGTAGTTACACCTAAAACACTGCGGAATTCAAGACCTGGCACAATGTTTAAATTCAAGTAACCATTACCACTAAATATGCGGTTGCGGGTAAGTGATTGAATTTCATTAGCCTGCGCTACCGGGTTATCGCCACCTTCAAGGTTTGGATAATCGGTACGTTTGCCATAAGTTCCGTCAGGGTATCTAACCGGAATAAAAGGCACCATCTCAATCAACATACGCGGAATGTTGTTACCGCCGGTACCTTGATCCTGGTTACGGCCATCCTGGTAGTTATAGTTTAACGTTGCACCAACTTTAACCCATGGTTTTATCTGGTTATCAAAAGTTAAACGCACATTATAACGTTTCAGGTAGCTATTCAGAATGATACCTTCATCATCGGCATAATTCAGGAATAAGCCATAGTTTACATTTTCGGCACCGCCGGTGAACGCAACGTTGTGGTTTTGACTTACCGAAGTACGGGTTGTAGCTTTTTGCCAATCAACGTCATACAAAGGATTCAGATTTTGATCGAACAATTTACCGATAAGGGCAGTTCTCTGTGTAACCGGGTTACGATCTGTATAGTCGCCCGCGGCCCAACCGGTAGGATCATATTTTTTGATATTAGCATAAGAAATATCCTCAACCTGCATAAACTCTCTTGAGTTAAGCACCGGTATTTCTTTAAACATATGGTTTACCGCTACGTACGCATCGTATGAAATGGTACCGCCTTTTTTACCTCTTTTAGTAGTAACCAAAATTACACCGTTAGCACCGCGTGTACCATAAATAGCGGTTGATGACGCGTCTTTCAATACGTCGATAGTTTCGATATCGTTAGGATTGATCGCGTTACCGCCTTCAGTCCAAACCACACCATCCACAACATATAACGGATCGGTGTTGGTGTTGATAGAGCTATAACCACGAATCCTGATCTTGGTTGCGCCGCCTGGTGCACCTGAGTTGCTTGATACGTTTACACCTGCAATTTTACCTGATAATTCCTGCTCCAGATTAGTTTGCGGGCGCTCTTGTAATTGTTTCGCGCCAACGCTACCAACAGAACCGGTAAGGTCGACTTTTTTTGCAGTACCGTAACCAACCACAACAACCTCGCTCAAAGCTTTTGGCTCTTCTACCATAACAACGTCAATCTGGCTTCTGCCATTAATGGGCACATTTTGGGTTGTATATCCAATAAATGTAAATACCAGCGTTCCGTTACCGTCAGGCGCGTTAATAGTGTACTTACCGTTAACATCGGTTTGTAAACCAACATTACTGCCTTTTACCCTAACAGTAACACCAGGGATAGGGCCTTTTGAATCACTTACCGTACCCGTGATCTTAATCGGGGCAACAGCAATTTGCGACACAACAGGTTCATCCTTCTTTTTTACGACGATGGTTTGGTCAAAAATTTTATAAGTAAGTGGCTGATCTTTAAAACATTGATCAAGCGCGTTTTCTATAGATACGTTTGCAACTTCAATGTTGATTGCTCCTGCTTTTGAAACATCCTGCTTGTCATACATAAAATGATAGCCGGTTTGTTTTTCTATTGAACGGAGTACTTTTTCAACGGTAGTGTTTTTTTGGTGCAAAGTAACTATCTGGCTATAACTTTTGGCGCATACGTTGGTAAGGGCCGCAAGTATAATAAAGGCAGTTAGCTTCATGGCCAATATAAATTTGCGTAATTGGGGCCATGCCAAAGGCGTGGCCTTAGAATTAAAATTCATAAGTTTGTAGAGTTTGGGTTAAACATTAACTTTCAATTCATCGATTGTAGAATTTTGGGACCCAGATGTTTAAGCCGGGCAAGTACTGCGAATACTTCCCGGTTTTTTTATATCCTGGTTTTAGCTTTAATACATGTGTTTAAACACATGATAAACCGTTTTACCATTTTGGGCCCAAAGGGGTCGGGCTAAATTATCTTAGGTATTTCTTCCATCATAGGGTTGTTTAAATTGTTAACAATTGGTTGCTTAATATAGTAGGTATAATAATTATGCTATTGTTGTATGGTGATGCGTTTATCTTCAATTTTATATTTCACCCCGGCATAACCAAGCATGTTCATTAATTCGGATGCTTTTACATTTCGGGATATCCGGCCTGTAAATTCACGCTGCGGTATTTTGCCTTCGTAGGCTACATCAACATCATACCAACGGGCAGCCTGCCTCATAATGGCATCTATCCCCGCGTCCCTGAATTGAAAAATGCCGTCTTTCCAGGCTATTTCATCATCAACATCAACATCGTTAAGTACTTTCAACTTACCAGCTTTATTGAGTACAGCCTGTTGTCCGGGTTTTAAAATGCCCGTTGCAGTGCCATTGCTTATTTTTACTGATCCTTCTAATAAGGTGGTTTTCATTTCGGCTTCGTCATTGTAGGCCATGACATTAAAATGTGTACCTAAAACCTCAACTGTTGTGTTATCGGATTTAACCCTGAAAGGCATGTTCGGATTTTTAGAAACCTCAAAGTAAGCCTCGCCGGTGATGGTGACCTCACGTGTTTTTCCGGTAAATTTGGTTGGAAAAGTTAATGATGATTCTGAATTCAGACAAACCTTGCTCCCATCCGGTAAAATCAACTGATATTGTCCGCCACGGGGAGTCGAGATGGTATTTATAACCGGAGCTTGAGCATCAGCATTGGTACCGGCTTCATATACCAGCTGACCGTTGCGGGTTTTGTTGATTTTAGTGGCTCCCTGTTGTGCAAGCAGGCCGTTTTGCGCACTATCAAGTGTAATGGTTTTGCCGTTAGCCAGTGTTAAAATTGCTTTGTTACCGCCCGGCAGAGCATCATTTTTAGGATGAATTTTGGCAATGCTCTTTTTTGTAACAACCTGCTTTTTTTGATTGCTATAAATATACGCGCCAAACCCTACAAGGAATAAAAGAGATGCGGCAACGCCCAGCTTTCTCCATGGTAAATTGTTTTTTGTAGGGGTAACAACAGCTGGCTCGGTATTAGTCCTTAAAATCTGGGCGAGCATCTCATCGCTTTTTGACTTATCGAAAAGCGGGCCATCGTCATCAAGACTGTCCCATGCCTGGTGTATAAGCGAAGCAAGCTCCGCGTCCGTTGCCGATGAGTCGATGATTTCGAAAAGTTCATCGCGCTCACCCTCCGAGGCAGTGCCGTTATAGTACTTATTAAACAGATAATTCAGCCTAACGTAAAGTTCGCTCATAGTGTTGCTTTTCGGTATAACTGTATAATTGGCTACAGTGAGTTGGGGCAGATCTCATATACATGACACCCGCAGGATTAAAAAAGGGGGTATTACTTTTTAAAAAAATGAAAAAAATGTACCAGCGCCATTATAAGCGCTATAGCTTCGCGGTGCTCATGTACATATTCTTTTATGGAAGCGGTGGCTATTTGCAGGTATTTCTTTACCGTTTCACGGGATAGTTCCAGTTCATCGGCAATTTCATGGTATTTTAAACGACTGTGCCTGCTCATCAGGTAAATCTTTTGCTGCTGTGGAGGCAGCTTGTCTATCGCTTCATCAATCAGGTTATAATAATGATCAGATGCCTGTGCTTCGGTAGTAAAAGGTACGATATTGGTTTCTTCCAACTTTTTAAGCTGTAGTTGCTCTCTTGAAACTTTGCGCAAACAGTTTAAAGCATGATTTTTGGATAGCACAAACAGATATGCTTTGAAATTATCAACATTGGCAAGCGCCTCGCGGGTCATCCAGATCTTCATAAAAACATCCTGAACCACCTCCTCTGTCAATTCAACAGACTGGGTAATGCGTAAGATGTGAACACCTAAACGCTGATGGTAGGCTGCAAATAAGCGGCGAAAGGCAAATTCATTGCCTTCGGCTACCTGCAAAAGCAGCTCCTTCTCATCTGATTGAGTAAATTCAAACATAGGTTGATTCAAACATAGGTTGATGTTGGTGCTACAAATATTATAAAAATCGTAGTATTTGCAACATATAATTATATCGATGAAACCATCGTATAACTTTAAAGCAATTGAAATGTTTGAATAAAATATTCAACACCTCTATTCCTTAAAGTTGTTTTAACTATTAAGTATGTATTAAATAAAGGATTATCAATATAATGGCGTTGGTAAACCATCCAAACTAATCCTGTTTTTCTCCTGCTTATAATCCGCCAGTCCTTGCTCGCCTTTCTTCTCTGCCCATTTAATAGCATAATCACGTTCGCCCAAATATTCATAAAGTGGTACGCTGAACCCGCATGAGGTTTGCACCATGTCTATATCGCCTACTATAATTTGCCGTGTAGCCATGTGAATGTCGAAATACCGGGAAAGCGTGTTCCACTCATCGTTACCGTCATCAGACAAAATACTATAACCCTTACCGTACAGACGCAGGATATTAGGAGGCCCATCAAAGGCACAAAACATAAAAGTGATGCGCCCGTTTTCCAGCAGGTGGGCAGCAGTTTCGTTTCCGCTCCCTATAATATCCATATAAGCCACGCGGTTGTTGGAAAGAATGCGAAAACTCGCGTTATCTTTTGGCGAAAGATTTACATGCCCACTGGATGTTAGCGGAGCAGTAGCCACAAAAAAGATTTTTTGATGGGCAATAAAATCCTTGTGGTGATCAAGTATCTCATTAAAAAACTTACCCATAATATAAGGTTTTAATTAGCGATACTCAAATATAAGCATAATCGTTTTAGCATTATGTTAGCGAAGCATGTTTATTAAATTAACCGTCGCGCTAAAACACTCCTTTATTGAGCGAAAGCTATTTTTTGTGTTCCTTTTTATTCGTGCTGGTTTCGATAGACTCATCGGCGGGCGGCTGATGGATATAAAGCTCCTGCTGCGGAAACGGGATCACAATCCCTTCGTTTTTAAACGCGACATCTATCGCGGCTATAATTTCGCTTTTGACAGCTGCTCCGTCTTTATAATCGCGCACCCAAAAGATAGTTTTGATATCGATGGAGCTATTGTTAAAATTTTGAAATAAAACCGCCGGTTTAGGATGCTCATGAATCCGCTTATTCTCTGCCAGCAAACCGGCGATAATCTGCTGAGGTTTCTGCAAATCGGTTCCGTAGGCTACCCCAACTATTATTTCAATTTGCCGTTTGCTGCCGGCCAATGTCCAGTTTATTAAATGGGCATTTAACAAATCGCCATTGGGTATAACCATATCGGGGCCGTCCCATTTTGAGATGATACTGCTCCTGAAACCAATTGATTTCATGGTGCCCCCCTGCCCTCCTATTTCAACAATATCCCCCACGTTTACCGGTTTTTCAAAGGCGATGATAAGCCCACTTACCAGGTTATTAACCAAAGTTTGCAAACCCAGACCTATACCTAAACCCAAAGCGCCTACTATAACTGTTATTTGCTGTATGGGGAATCCCGATGCCGCAAGCGCCAGGAATAATCCCGTACTCATAATAGCAACCCGGATGAGCAGAAGCCAACTGCCCAACCCTGCTTTTCTGACGTTGCCAGTATTAACAGGATCTGTATTTGACTCCGAAGCGAAATAGGACACAATTTTTGAAACTACTATAGATGCAGCTAAAATCAGGAAGAATACCAGTATATTATTTACTGTGAAGGTGTAATTGCCAAGCGTTCGTTCATTAAAGAAAAAATCATTTAATGGGTCTGAGATCTCTTTGAAAACATAAAAATTATGCCCGAAAAGCACAAACCATCCAAGCACCAACAGGATATAAAGCAAAGGCGGGGCTTTTTCCCCAACACGGTCAAAATTGATATAGAACAGCTTTTTATCCTGCTTCGTATATACGTTTGAGGCTATGCACAGTCCCTGGTTTATCAACCTGATAGTCCACAAAAACAGGATGCCTATTACCACATTTAGATAACCGCTGATAAGCAGCGTTTTTGAAAGGTTATACCGGCCGAATATATTAGCCACAAGGGAGGCCAGCTCTAAAAACGCGGCAAGCCCGATAAAATAAAGGATCAACTTTTCCCGCAATTCGTCTTTTCGGCCTTTTATCAATACCAGTATGCTAACAATGAAACCTGCCAAAGCCAGGATCAACATGGCCCATCGCTCTACCCGGGATGCCTGCAGAATAAGATTATCAAAACAGGTTATCGCAAAAAGCACGACAAACGTTAACCAGATCATCATCCAATGCCGGGTAATAAACTGCCTAAAAACAATGGTTAGACAAATGGTAGGTGTAATCCAAAACAAACAGTTAAAAATAAAAGGCGGATCGGAAAAAATAAACTGACCAAGGTTGAGCACCATAATTATCGCTGAAATAACGGGATAGCGCAATACCAGCAGTCTTTGCGAATCATCAGTAGCATTATCCTTATAACCAATCATCTTTTGGAGCGTTTGTAAAAAGATGGTTGAAGCGGTGATCATTAACAGGATCAAAAAGATGCGGCCAGGATTATTCCGGGTATAGAAGATAAAGTTGAGCTTAGCCTTTATGTACGAGAAATAAAAAATTTGGTTAAACGGTCTCGCGTATCCAACATCCGCACCCAGGTTTGCAAATTCCCGGCTAAACATATTTGCTGACAGGTCTTCCTGGTAGTTGTCGACTTCCTCAAGTTGGGTACGAAGCTTTATGGCAACAAGGTTTACTATTTTTTGCAGTTTATGTACGTTGTTTATAGCATAAGTAAGTGCGGTATCTGCAGGGTTGATTTCGTTAGCAACCATATTAATTTTCTGCACATACTCGTGTGCCAGTAACGAATCTTTCGGGAATTTATACAACGATGTATCGGCAGATAATGAATCTATCTTATACCTGAACTGTACAAGGCTCTTTTCATATTTATCAATTAAATCCTTACGTGCATTGGCACGGTTTAAAAGTTCGGATAAAATTTTTGATGTAGCCGTGAGATTACGATAGGTTTGCGCAGTGCCTTTATTGGTAAAAACGCCATCGCCCACCACTTTTATGGTAGCTTCTATTTGTTCAAGCTCGCTATTTATGCCTACGGTATCAATCCCTGCCTTGATAAATACCTGGGCGCGCAATGTAAGTTTTTTGATATCCTCAATAAGCTCATCCTGCTTAATGGCTGTTTTTTCGACGTTAAATTTAACTATACTCCTTTGTGTGATTGCTTGTCCAAGCCGTTTTACTTTTGAAGCATAATCTTTTTGAATGCTATCGGCAACCTCCGTTTTACTGGTTGAATCCTGTTGGGCAGCAACAGAAGAGCACATCAATATTGCGCATAAAAACAGCAGAAACCATTTTTTATAGATATGAATTAACTTCATAAATGTTATTTCACGATACGGAATAAACAAAGCGGGGCACAGATCTAAATATGCAGGAAGTTTATAACCGGATCAGTATGTTTTTAATAGGACGAGGTAATTTAATTAAATTATTTGAATTATGGTTTTCAACATCATACCCGCTAATTATAAAGCGGGGTACTGTTAAGCTCGATGCAATAATCTGTAATCCAGGGACCCGCCACATCTACATAAAGGATATTAGGTTTATTAGCTTTATTAATCGTTCCGCTATCTATCCACCCATTAAGTTTGGCGGGCAAGTATTTATTGCCTGACTGGGCAAGATCAATGATACTCTGATTCCTTTTAACAACGTTGGTCAATAGCATTATGCCGTTTACAACCGGATTTACCTTTTCATCCTCAAAATCATTGCAGACCAGGGCTGCCTCATCGCTGCTCTGCGTTAGCTGCCAGTCCAGCCGTACCAGGTCGTTTTTATGAATGCCGTCCTTCATCGATGCAAAAAACAACTCTTCCCTTGCAAGCAACTTATCAATTTGGTTCGTGGCTGCATAAGCACGTCGGAAATTCAGAAAGGTTTTAGACCTATCGGCCATTGAGTTCGAATCGATCATCTTTTCGCGATTGGCATATTGTTCGAAAGTAATGATCACTTTACCGGCCAGCTCGTTCAATTTAATATCACCTATATTTTTTCCCTGATTATTATAGATCTTATCCTTTCCAAGAACGCTCAAAATGGTATCAGCCACATGATCAGCAGATGCTTCCCTGGTGCAAAAATGGCTGAAAGTTATTATGATAAACTCCTTTTTATGCATGTTGAGGAACGATTTAACGGAATCAAGAATATCTTTAAACTGTTCGCCGTATCCTCCTCCCATGGCCTCGGCCATACAGTCGGACGAGCTATGCTTAGCGTATATGGCATTTTTATATGCCCCTACCCTCAAATCAAATATCCGGATACCCGCGTTAAGCTGCTTCCCTATATTTAACTTTTGAGTAAGCGTATTGCATGGATTGATGGAACCGGCGTGAATACCACCAGTGCCATTCAATGCCGACATGCCGGCATCGTGCGCTCCTGGAATAACAATATCCTTTAAAGTCAGGTTGCCCTTTGCCGGAAACAGGGTATCTTCCATCCAGTTGGCTGGGTTGTAGCTGGTAAAATAACTGAGATAAAGTTTTTGATCCTCTCCAACAAAAGCCATGATAAACTTTTTGCTATCAACATTACATATTGATACCGGGTATGGGGTTTTAAAATAATCGGGGAGTTTAAAGCCGTTTACCGGCCTGTTCTGTTCATGTTCAGACGCGTAATAAATGAAATTGTCTTTTTTATAGCCCTTCCACATGTAAAACAAACGTGTGGTATTAAAGGCATGGTAAACTGCCGGGGCCACCTTGGTTTTTGATTTTTCTACGGCGGTTCTATCAGTCCAGGTTTTATTTGCCGGATTATAATCGGTGTAAAACATGCCATCATCATTGGTATAACAAATGCGGGCACGATTGTCGGACAGCGTTACAATAAACGGATAATCAAGACTTCGCTTACCCGAAATGGTTTCCAAAACAGCCGGCTTAAACACCCCGTTTTCGTCTTGGTCAAGCAAGGCAACTACCATGTCATTTTTATTATCGGCATGCGACGCGATCATCACTTTCCCACCAATCACCGTAGCTGTAATTCCCAGCTTTAATTTTGGCGCACCTCCAAAGCTTACCGTGTTGACGGCTTGCGTATTGAAAGTGCTATCACTGTTATTGATAAGATACTTTAAGGAGCCGTCGGTACCAATCCATAAAGCGTAAATATGCTTATCCGTTGTTCTGAGTACCGGAGCAAAAGCACTAACCTCTGATCCGGCAGTTGCATCGTGCTGAGAAAACCTGGTATCATATTGTTTGCCCAGGTAACAAACATGGATAATGCCGGTAGCACCGGCCTCTTTCCAGGTAACAAAGTATCGCCCTTTAAAATTGGTAATATCAACCGCTTTGTCGGTACTTGCTGCAGGCAAAAAGTTTACGGGAACGCTAAGACTTAAATTCTGAGCGTTGACCGAACCCAAACCCACAAGGATCAGCATGAACAGGCATAAAAGTGCATTTAGGAAAAGTTTCATAAAGCATAGGTTCAAGTTAAATACGAACAGGATTTTCATCTAAAATGAAAATTTATATACTGACTATTAACAATTTGAGTGAATTTATAATATTTTTATATAAAAACGAACCTATGACAAAAATCCTTACCACTTTTCTGTGCGTTTTCCTGTTTATTGAAGCCGTTAAAGCACAGGACGCTAACTATTGGTCTTCAAGTTATAATCCCGGTGGCTTTTTAACTCCCGGCGCGGTGATAGCCTTTAACCGCGATAGCGGGGTAATGTTCCTGAACCCGGCACTGTTAGCTTACAGTACAAAAAGCACAGCCTCCATTAATGCTTCTATTTACCAATATGGGCGCATCAACATAAAAAACGGCGCAGGCACCGGACTCGATCTTAAATCGACATCAACCAATATTATCCCTCAAATGATATCTGCAACCGTGTCATTAAAAGGGAATCATCCCTTTACCATCGGATACGCGCTTACCCACAACCCGGTAATGACCTACCGGGTTAATCAACAGCGCGACGCAACTCTGAATGTACTTGACGACTCCTACAGCCCCGGCAATGAATATTTTTTAGGCCAATACAAAAATGTAAATACTATCAATGAAACCTCCGGAATTATAAGCGGCGGTTTTAAAGCGTCGGACCATTTTGCAATGGGACTTACTATTGAAGGACAGATCAGGAAGCAGGATTTTGATTACAACACAAGCGCAAGGGCTTTATATAACGTGGGTGATTTTGCGCTTCCAAAATTTTCAAATGTGCAGGAATCATATACCGCAGGCTATTATAACGTTGGCATCAGGTTTAAAGCTGGATTGGCTTATGATAATGAAAGGCACCATTTGGGCTTAACCATATCATCGCCGTTGCTCCATGTGGCTGGCAGCGGAAACATATTAAGCGACGACCAAACCAGCGATTTAATAATGCCTAAGGAAGCAGACACCGTAAATTTGCTTGCAAACTCCAGGCAGCGAAGCCTTAAGGTTAATTATAAACTACCGTTTAGTGTAGCCTTGGGCTATGCCATTGATTACAAAGGCGGTCAGTTTTATGTAGCTGCCGAGTATTTTGCCAACGTTGGCGAATACAATATCATAACCCCAAAAAATCAAAGCTTTATAAAAGGGGCTGATGGTGGCGACGATCTTCTTACGCCGGAGTTTTTAAAGTTCAAGGATGCCCGTAAATCGGTAACCAACTTCGGGATAGGTGCAAGTTATTTGTTAAAACCCGATTTAATGGGTTATTTATCCTTTCATACCGATTTTAACAATATAAGCAAAGCCCTTTACAGCATAGATGATTCAGGTTACAGATCAAATACCGGCAATTATAATATTTACCATTGCCAGGTGGGCACCAATGTTAAAAAACGCAAGTTTAACCTGCGTACAGGCCTCCTGTTATCATACGGCACAACCAGTAAATATTTGCAAAACGTAAATTTCGATAATCCCAATGAAGCAAATTATTTAGGAGGTTATACCGGATATACCAAAGCATCTCAATTTTCGGTAGGCTTGATGCTGTCGTATATTCACAACCTGTAAATTATCCTGCTACTCGAGGAGGCGTTCGAAACGCTTATCGGGTATAAACCAGGTTCCGGCTACTACCACGTAGATCACCACGCTAATGGTGGGATTTACCCAGGTACATAAAATTGCAACCGCGTATAATAAAACAGAAACCTTCCCCTTAAAATCATTGCCAAAGGCTTGTGCTATGAGTGAGTCTTCGCCATGATGCTTGATGAGGGTGAGCGCTAAAATCCGGTAGGCTATCCCATTCATGATCAATACCACACCATAAAAAAACACAGGCCATTGGGTTAGGTGGTTCTCCCCCATCCAGGCGGTTACAAAGGGGATTAATGATAACCAGAACAGCAGGTGCAAATTAGCCCATAATATTTTCCCGTTTACCGAGCGCACGGCCTGCATGGTATGGTGATGGTTGTTCCAGTAAATGCCTACATAAACAAAGCTAAGCAGATAGCTTAAAAAAATGGGGATTAATGGTTTTAAAGCCGCTAAGCTCTCATCGTGCGGAACTTTCAGCTCTAAAACCATGATAGTAATAATGATGGCTATTACGCCATCACTAAATGCTTCTAATCTGCCTTTGCCTAATGCCATGTGCTAAATATAGCACTATTTGGCAAAAGCCTTATAACGCTGCATAGCTTCAACAAAGTAATAGTCGGCGTAGGTTAATGGCACATCAACCTCGGTACCTGCCGGGAAATGGCCAACGCTATGTTTCAGGATAAAACCACCATTGGTATTCAAATCGGCTTTGTATGCCGGTGCAGATAAGTTTTTGATAATGGTTTGAGCAGTATTAAAATATTCCTGACCATCTTTTTTGTCAACGTAGCGGTAAAGTTCCAATAATGCGGAAGCCATAACCGAAGCAGCAGAAGCATCACGCAAGGCATTAGGAATATTTGGGGCGTTATAATCCCAGTAAGGGATTTTATCGGCAGGCAGGTTTGGATTGGTCAGGATAAAATGAGCAATATTTTTTGCCTCCTCAAGGTATTTTTTGTCCTTGGTTTCGCGGTACATAACAGTGTAGCCATATAAGCCCCATGACTGTCCCCTTGCCCATGCCGATTCATTGGCAAAGCCTTGCGCCGTTTTCTTTTCTTTTACTGCACCGGTTTGTTCATCGTAATTAATTACGTGATAGGAACTAAAATCGGGGCGGAAGTGATTTTTCATAGTGGTATTGGCGTGGGTTACCGCTATTTTATAAAAGCTGGAATCGCCGGTTGCTTTTGTTGCGTAAAACAACAGCTCCAGGTTCATCATGTTATCAATGATCACCAAAAAATCGTTAGCCTTTGAATTCCATGAGCGGATACAGCCCACTGTTGGGTTAAACCTTGTTGAAAGCGATTTGGCGCTGTTAATCAAAATCTCTTTGTATTCGGGTTTGGGCTCAAGATGATTTGCCGTGCCGAAACTGCAATACATCATGAAGCCAAGATCATGCGTACCTTTATTGTACTGTTCTTTTTCAAGGCCTTTCAGATTATTATTGGCCTCGGTTAAAAGTGCGGCATCTTTAGTTTGCTGATAAATCTGCAATAACGTACCTGAATAAAAACCGCTGCACCACCAGCTGCTATTGCTTGTTTCAAACTTATCGGTAGTGGGATGATAAGTTTTCGGGAACAGCTCCGGACCAAATTGTTTAGCCATGTACTTGTATTGTACATCTGCGTCGGCAAAGTTTTTTTTGATGGTTGCCAACACATCCTTTTGGGGTTTAAAACTATTTTGAGAAAAGGACGGAAGGCTCAGCGCTAATAAGCAAGCGGCAAGTGTCGATTTGTACAGGTGCTTAAATTTCATAGACTATAACTGGTTAATGTGCATATGCAGGGCACAATTCAGTTATAAAAGTGCAGATTTTACACGCACAAAAACAAGCAACATACGGGCATTTGGTCATATTTTTCTACTACATCGATGTAGTGAGCTGAATTTTAGAGCCGGAAAGCCTTACGAAGTAATTACTTCGTAAGGCTGATCAATGATATCTTTGGTAAATAAAAATGCGTTTTGCCCGAAAAAAGGAAAGGCTATGAATTATACAGCCACAACCAGAAGCTAAAGTGCTCTTATTTCTGAGGTGCGGCAGAATGAATCTTGTTCATGCGTTTGGTAAAGGATTCCAATTGACTTTTAAGCTGTTTTATTTGCTGCGTATTTTCCTGATTAATCAAATCTTGCTGTTTTTCTTTTTTGTCCTTTTCAATTAAGTACAGGGTCAGTTCTTCCACTTTTTTTAGCAGAAGCTTATTCATCTCCCCCAGGTCAATACCTTCTTTGGCCACCTCATCTGCTGACGGCACGTCCGGAAGATGCTTGTTTTGATCAATGTAAGTTTTCACTTCTGTTAGTGATGGCAATTGGTACGCTTTTTCAAAAACATAGTCTGACCATCCGCTTTGCATTTGAACCGTTACAGCTTCTGCAATAGCCTTCCCCCCAACAGCCAGAGCATATGTAGCCGCCTTAGCATTGTTGGTAACATTAATAGCAAGGCGTCCTGTTAACTCATTGGTGTAAGTTGGTTGCTGAACCTGCATTGTACCTGCAGTAGTAATGACTTGCGGATCGCCTAATGTTAGCGTAGGTCCATTACCGGTTACATAACGCAAAAATACGCGAACCTGCTTCCATGGGTTTGGACAATTGGCTACCAGTATTGCCTGATTAGCTGATATGGATTTCAACTCAAGTGTAACATTAGGAGTAACAACATCCTGTTGTATCCCAAAAGTTGAGTTAGTAAAATTTACATATAATTTAAAATTTGCCACTAAAGGTTGTGTATATCCCCAATTACTGTTACAATCAACAATTTGGCCTACTATTGAAATACCGGTATAAAGAGCAACAGCGCTTGTGTTTAATGTAGCAACAATTCGCTCGCCCGTTATATCTGTTCCGCTTTGATTCCATTCATATAATGTTGTTTGGGTTTGATTCGTTTGAGCATAGGTAAAGGTTATTACTGTCAAAAAAAGACAAATAAACGTTAAACAGGTTTTTTTCATGAATAAGGGTGGGATTGATAGTAAAAAAACGAAGAAGATTTTCTTTTATATGTATATTGTGGTGAACACAACACATTGACGCTCAGAGATACAAAATGGAATGTAAAAACTTTACAGGTCATCACACGGATAAGGTAATTTTAAGCGGGACTAATATATACCTATTTATGCTAATAACCTATCTCTCGATAAAAATATCAGGCAAATAAAAAACGGATAAACTTATTCATAGGGTGTTAATATTATGGTTTGACCTCATCCTGAAATCATTTAAATGGTATATTTTTTAAATTAATGATTTGCGGAATAAAGGTCAAACACATAAACTCTATAAATGCGGCCTACAAAATCCTACTTCATTATAAACCCCGTCACCATGGTTTCCATCAAAGCCGGTTGCCGGTAAAAAATGATATGGTCAGAATTTGGGATAATAGCCAGCTGTGCTGTTGGCAGCAGTTTATAAATGCTTACAAAACTTTCAATAGGGTTATATCTGTCGCGGTCGCCCGCAGCAACCAAAACAGGGCATTTAATGCTTTTGATTTGTTCGGGAGTAACGGTGGTTTGATTGATCCAGGCATGCTTGAGCAGTTCAACAAAATCGCCCCAGCGTTCAGGTTCGGGCATTAGCTTTTTTCTTTCACGTACAAACTCCGGCATATCACGTTCGAGCGAAGCACCCGATAGGCGCTTTAATTCATCCATTTCGCCGGGACGGTAGCTTGCCGATGAAATGTTTCCTCCTGCAAATACCAGCTTCCTCACTAAATCGGGATGACGAAGGGTTAAGTCAAGGGCTATCACTGCCCCGTCACTGAAACCAATGAGTGTGATGCAGTATTTAGTAACCTGGCTGATCACTGTATAAGCATCATCCGACATCAGTTGATAAGTATAAGGCTGATGCCCGATCTCTGATTTGGTATGCCCGCGCGTAGCAATAGCTATCACCATAAAGTTTTTGCTTAATACAGGGATCAGGTTTTCATATTCGGAGATCTCACCGTAAAGCCCACCGTGCAGCAGCACCAGCGGCTTGCCCGTTCCATAAGTTTCGTAATAGATACGGGTACCATCTTTAACTTTCACATAGTTACCTGCAGTCGGGTTATTGCCATAAGGAATGGTTTGCGCTTCAACTATCGTCGGAATAAAAAACAACAGTATCAATAAGATCTTCTTCATAGCCACATTAATCAAAAGCTTTAACAACAAGATTTTTGTAAGCACCCGACGGACAGTTACCATGCCAGTAACCTACAGCGCCACTTTTTAGAGATGGATCAAGCGCGGTATAAACCATAGCAGGCTTTACAGCACCATCAACATAAACCTCCATTTTGCTACCCTGCACAACTACCTTTACGTGAAACCATTTATTTTGCGGAATTATAGCTTTAGCCTGGTATTTCGTTGCCTCATAATCCCACCAGTTAAATTCGGTCTTTTTTTCGGGCATATACTGGATAGCATTGATAGTACCCGATGAACCAGGCCTGAAGTAAACCGTTTCATAATGATGTGCATCCCGGATACGAAAAGCCAAACCCACAAAGCCACCTTTGGGGATAGTGCAGGCTATATCCATTTCAATAACACCGTCTTTAAAATTCAAACCGGGTTTGTAGGCTAAACTGGCCGATTTGTAGTTCTGAATTTTCCGCTTGATAAGTAAGGCCTTTTGCCCGTCAAATGTGCCCAGCTCATAGTCGAGCGTATCGTTTTTAGGGATGACCCATTGTTTGGGATTCACAACGGAAAGGTCGTGTATTTGAGACTTTTGCTGTGCCTGTATTTTTACTACGGCAAACAGTACTAACATTAAGATTAACTTTTTCATGATGATTGGTTTATAATTATTGGGTGATTACAAGGTTGGCAAAATCGCCGGGAAGCCCTGATGACCACAGACCGATAAGTCCTCTTTGGCGGTTATTCAGTTTTTTTACTTTAAGCGATGGCTGATCAGAATGATTAACGTACACAGTAATATCATCGGCATTAATCACGATGCGCGCGTGAAACCAGGCCGTAGCCTCCGGAAATGGGTTCACGGCATTTTCATAAACCAAGGGATGCTCTTTTCGGAGTTTATCCCATGGAAAATCCGGCTCACTGATGTATTGTACCGTATGTTTACGACGTAAAGTATCCGGGGTCTGAAAATTAAACGGGCGAAAATAGATTACATCATTGGTTGTGGTATCGATACCGTGGAAGGCTATGCCTAAAAAGCTTTGCTGAAAAACATCCCTCCCGCGTAAATCAACTTCAACAATGCCTGTTTTAAAATCAACGTTCTTAAGCCATAAAATACCATCAGTGGTTATACCTTGTTTGCTGCCATCGGTAACTTCTGTAACAGTTTGCCGTGGATAAGCTTTTATCAGCTTATTTTCCTTAAGCAGGCGGTTAATATCATAAGTAACTTTTTTCTGCTGGCTGTAACAAAAACTGCCGCCAAGCGTCATGCTTATTAGGGCAATTAATAAAATCTTGTTGTTCATGGGTTTTGGTTTTAACTTTAGTCAAAACTTGCAAATTGCCTTTACAATAACGCTCAAGCGACATTTCAAGTTAAGTTCAAGTTTGTTCAAAGCATTTTAAGGATCTTTTAAAACCACATTATTACCTGTAGATCAATGGAAAAGGAAAAACAATTGCTTTTGCTATGCCGGCAGCTTATTGAGCAAATGTTAAACTGGGGCGATAGCAGTATTTGGGGCAATGACGACTTTGAGCAGCTGAGCCAACAAATTTTTGATAAAACCCGGGTTCAGCTCAGTGTATCAACCCTGAAACGGATCTGGGGCAAGGTGCGCTATGAAAGCTTCCCCAATGCTGCCACGCTGAATGCCCTTGCTGGTTTCCTCGATTATACCAGTTGGCGCGATTTCAGGCAGCACTACCAGGTTAACGGTGTAGTTGAACAACCTGCAGAAACCATTAGCCATGAAATTCCATTTCCTCCGGCAATCCCCCCTTCAAAACCTCATATGCGATATGTATGGTTTGGGAGCGCTGTATTGCTGGTGCTTGGCGCGTTATTTTTCATGAGTAGCAAGCGCAATAAACCTATTGATCCGGCTTCAATTAAGTTTAGCAGTAAAAAGGTTTCTGACGATTTACCAAACTCCGTGATATTTAACTACGATGCTTCGGCCTTTCACTCTGACAGTGTTTTTATCCAGCAAACATGGGATCCCAACCGACGCGAACAGGTTCCCGGAGATGGCAAACAGTTTACCTCCATTTATTATAATCCAGGCTATTTTATTGCCAAGCTCATTGTTGATGGATATGTAAAAAAAACAACATCGGTATTCATTAAAACCAAAGGCTGGAAAGGCATCCTTGATCATCAACCTATCCCCGTTTACCTATCTCCCGAAGAAATTAAAGGGCAGGGATTTATGGGGATTGACGCCAAACTGATGCAGCAAAAGTTAGGTATACCTGTTTTTAACAACACCTGGGTAAAGTTTGCCAACATCCGTGAGTTTCCGGGCATCAATGCGGATAACTTTACGATGGATTGTACCTTACGCAATTCCTCAACACCCGGCGAATCGGCCTGCGCCAAGGCCGATCTTACGATTTTAGGTAATGGTACTGCTATCGTGATTCCGATAGTAAATAAGGGCTGTATATCTGATATGGGTATTTTAACCGGCACAGCCTGGGTTAGCGGCAAAGATCATGACCTGAGTGCTTTTGGTACGGAAATGTCGCAATTTCAAAACCTGCGCTGCACGGTAAAAGATCATTTCCTGAGGATCTACCTCAACAGCAAGCAGATTTTTGAATTTAAACAAGCTAACACTATGGGGCGTATTGTAGGTATCCGGTTTGAATTTGAGGGGCCCGGCGAGGTTAAACAATATAAGCTGGAAACACCCGGAGGTGCTGTTTACGCGGAGCAGTTTTAGGAACGGCCCGTTCCCAGGGACTCAGCTACATCATAATTAAAAAACGTCATTGCGAGGTACGAAGCAATCCCAAACTTTACAGAGCGGCTCTGCTAATCGGGGATTGCTTCGTACCTCGCAATGACGTGGTTTTAAGTATTTGTTTTTAATTCATCGAATTATCCGCAACTTTAATATCATATCCCTGTACAAGCAAATCGCTTACAGTTGCGGTGAAAGGCTTGATAAACTGTTCAATCTTAGCATAAGCTCCTTGTACTTCGGTATCATTTTGCGGATCAAAAACCAGCTCGTCCAGGCTGCTGATCACTTTATTATCACCATGGTGTGCGTCGGCAATTAAAAATATGCCTTTAGCATCGCTATTGTGATCGGGATGATTGGGTTCTGTTTGAGCATTAATGGAAAATACCAATCCGTAGTCATCATCAGAGATATTTTTCAAAACAGTAATTTCCAGCACCAGGCAAAACGCGCCATTATCGCTGTAACATTGCTGCGTGTACTGGCATTTGATCAGGTCCTGAAAATCATTTTCGGCCTTTAATCTTATTTGCTCGTATAAATCAAAAACTGCTTCAAATAAATCCATAATGAGGTGTTAGTCCGGTAATCCAAAACAAACATAACTATCTCCCGACTTACTTCCAATTTTTCCGCCGCCGCAAGCAATAACTACGTATTGTTTACCATCAATTGAATAAGTTGCAGGGGTAGCATAACCGGCAGCCGGTAATTGAGCCTCCCATACCACTTTACCGGTATGTTTATCAAAGGCGCGGATCTTTTCATCCTTAGTTGCAGCTATAAATATCAAGCCCCCTTTGGTAACCACCGGACCGCCATAGTTCTCGGTACCGGTTACCGGGATCCCTTTTTTGCTCAGCTCCGCAAACTCGCCCAAAGGTACTTTCCAAAGCAGCTTGCCCGATGTAAGATCAACAGCGTTGAGTGTGCCCCACGGCGGTTTAATACCAGGGTAGCCGTCTTTATCCAAAAAGCGATTATAACCATTCATAGCATATGGCACTTCATCAAGCACTTTCTTTTCTGTGGCAGAACTCACCGCACGATTACTGGTTGGTTCTTTTACTACCTCTTTCGCTGCTTTAGCTTCCGGAATTTTAAGCAGGAATGCAAGAAGGTTTTGCTTATCCTGCACTGAGATCTGCTTAAACGATGGCATCATGTTACGGCCGCTGGCAATAATGCCACTCACCTGCTCGGCTGAGTATTTTTTGCCGATGTTTACCAATGATGGATATGATGTGCCATTCCCTTTCAATTCCGCACCGTGGCAACCAATACAATTGGTATTATATACCACATGGCCCAATGCCTGCAGCGAATGGTCGCCCGCATTGGTTTTAGGCACATCTATCATGACCTGCGCCCACGGCATTTCAGAGCAATTAACGTATAGGATCTTGCTTTCAGGGTCAACAGCGGCTCCGCCCCATTCGCCACCGCCATCAAAGCCAGGGAAAATCCAGCCCCCTTCCTTACTTGGTGGGGTAAACATGATCCGGTTTTTAACCTGGTTATATTTTGCAAGCATTTCCTGGTGTACTTCGGGCGTACGGTCAGTAACATCCTCGGGGTTAAACTTTTGCCGGGCAAAAGGTTGCGGCAAGGTTGGGATCGGCTGTGTAGGCCAAGCTTCCTCACCTGGCAGGGCTTTTGTCGGCACAGGCGTTTCCACTATCGGAAATATCGGCTTACCATTCGTCCTGTCGAACATAAAAACATAACCATGCTTAGTGATCTGCGTTACGGCATCTATCTTCTTGCCGTCTTTAACAATAGTAACCAGGTTTGGATTTGCCGGCAGATCGCGGTCCCACAGATCATGATGTATGAACTGATAATACCATTTCAATTTACCTGTAGCCGCGTCAAGCGCCAATAATGAATTGGCAAACAGGTTTTGTCCCTTCCTGAAACCGCCGTAAAAATCGCCACCTACCGAACCTGTTGGGATATAAACCATCCCACGCTTTTCGTCCAGTGCCATGCCCGACCAATTATTGGCCCCGCCAAACTTTTTGTAAGCAGCAGTATCCTTCCAGGTATTATATCCAACCTCGCCGGGATGTGGTATGGTATGAAAAATCCATTTTAACTTTCCCGTGCGGGTATCATAAGCACGCACATGCCCCGGTGCAGCGTCGGCAGACTCTGATACACGGTCGCCAACAATCAATACATTTTTATAGACTACGCCGGGCGTAGTACCTGCCACAAACGATTTGGTATCCCTGTCCAGGTCCTTGGTAAGATCAATATAACCACCCTTACCAAATGAACGGATGGGTGTTCCGCTTTCCGCATCAATAGCCCAGGTTTTGGCGCCTACACTGTAAAAAATGCGTTTTTCACCACCATCATCATTTTGCCAGTAAACTACGCCACGGCTTACTTTATAATAAGCCATCGGATCGCCATTATTGGTGGTATCATCCTTGGCGGGATCAAAAAGCCATTTTTGCACGCCTGTAGCCGCATTTAATGCAAACAGCTTTAGCTTTGGGCTGGTACCATACAAAGCACCATCAACCATAATGGGGTTACACTGATTTTGGCTCCTGTTACCGGTATCCTTATCTGCAGTGCTAAAAGTCCACAGCTGCTTTAACTTGCTTACATTGTTTAAAGTGATCTCCTCGTTTGATGAATACCTTATTCCTTCTTTCGACCCGGCATAGGCCGACCAGTCGCTATAAGGGCTATTATTATGTTGATTTTTACAAGACGTATAAATGCCTGCCACTAAACACAGGGCTATAAAATACCGGGGCTTAATCATTTTTAAGACAATATTGGGTGTTAAACTGGTTGTTTATCAGGGTATGATACACGCTAAATGTATGAATAAAAATTATCTTATAAACAGAAAAGAGACTGTATCATAAATCATGACCAGCCTCTTTATTAACTTGTTCAGCCTGTAGTTTTGAAATGGATTGACTCTGCTAAAAAAGAGGGTTAACAGGGTTAACACAATTTAGGGTTAACATCCATCTATATATTTAATAATCAAGTAATTAAGTGTTTACATATCAAAAAACATGTAAACACCTCTTTTGTATAAATATTTCAATTCGTAGGTAACATAACGCCAAGTGATCAAGTTGATTTGTGACACAGGCTTTTCCTACATTAAATCTCCGTTTTAAACGGACACAACATCATCCAAACAGGAAAACAACGTTTACTTTTTCACCAAACTAACCGGCTCAACTTCCTGGCTTAGCAGTTTTCCAAAAAGCTCCCAACGCTTTGCCGGCGCTTTGGCGGTGCCCCCGTTTGATTCAATGTAGTTTTTCACCAGGTCCTGTCCATAGTTGTAATTGATAACGTAGCTGCGGTATTTTTTGATGAAACTGAGAGATTTCTGTGCAGTTTCATCATTCATAAGGCAATATTTTTTAAGGTATGACAATGCCTTATCCTGGCTCATGGTATTATTGATCAGCCCTCTGGCGGCTTCATTACGGGCGTAATTCAAAGTACCTTTTATAGCAAGCGCCTTGAAATACAGATCGACACCTGCGGTATCCAAACCGGCCAGCGGCAATAGCACATTTTTAGCAAACTTGATTTTATCGTCACCCGGGAAAGCTACCTCGATACCGTAATTAGCACTACCCTCAGCAATCAGCGACTGCGGACTGAACAGCGGATATAACGAGATTTCCACCCAGCCTTTATCATGGTAAAGATTTTTCTCCAGCAGCATATTGTATACATGATGGCCCGGATAACTTTCATGACTGCCAACATCAATGGCACGGTCAATAAAAATCTTCAGATCGGTGTTGATCTGTACGGTGCTTTTATAGCCGCCCTTATACCAGTTATAACCAGACCATGGCTTATTGGTCACATATTCCAGCGTAAATGTTTCGCTGGCCGGTAGCTGATAATGGGCAAGCGTGCGTTTACGCGCCTCAGCAATGGCGGCTTTTATAACCGGGTCTAATTTATCTTTCGGGATAATGAATTTATTGGCCAGCTTTTGAAACCTGTCGTTCACATTGCCTTTGCCGGGTAAAATGCTATCGAGCAGGGCTACCTGACCTTTAAAGAAATCATCGGTATAAACAGGAGCGGCAACACCGAATAACTCACGCGATTCTTCATCGAAAGGCCTTTCTTCACCAGAAAATATACGAATACGGCGACTGAATGCAACCAACTGATCGGCCATCCAATTGGCCCTTATTTTATTGGTATCAATTTTTGTGGTATTGGCTACCGTACGCAGATCATTCATCAAGCTATTTGCCGATGCCAGCAAACTATCTTTAGGGAAAGTTTTAAGTGGTTCCTGCTTAGGCTTTAATGAATCCGGGCCATAATAGGCATCTACAAAATCGCCATCATATTGCCCTATGGTAAGGCCAAGCTTTACATACTCAACAGCAAGGTGATTTAGTTTTTTATTTTCGAGCTTTTGCGCCGGGTCCTGCCCACATGAAAACAGCAATAACAAAGGAGCAAAAAACAATAGTTTTTTCATGGCAAATTATCTTGTGCGGTAAATGTGGCGCAAGATAATAATTCCATTTGTTATAAGCCGAATAGGAGCTGCAACGGAACCGTTGGGTAAAACCCGTTAAGGTTTCCTGAATGAATTAAGATTATACGTTACCCCTACTGCTACACCTGTAGACTGCAGTTTGATATCCGAATATCCAACACCCGAAATTGGCACTTTCATGTACGGTTGTACACTCACCCCCACCTTTGAATTTATTTTGTGCTCATACGTTGCGTTGATATTGATAATGCTTAATAAATAGCCCTTGCTATTTGGCACCGTATAAGTTTGAGGCCATGCAGCGCTGTTAGTACCGTCTGCGTAGTTATAAGTATACTTTTCGTGCAGCATCAGGTATGACGATAAGCCAGTACCAACCGATAGTTTATTACGGAAATTACCATAAACCTGGTAACCAATGTTTATAGGAATATCAAGCATTTTGCAATCGGCGGTTACATCGGTTGGATCGTGCTTAAAGGTATAAGCCGTACGGTAATTGGCAAAGCTTGTATTGTAAGGTTTTGACGAGTAAACAACGCCGCTGGTGATGGTCAGCTTTTTGGTAGCACCGAATGAAAGCAATACACCATAATTGCTTCCAACCTTACCCTGGAACGAATTTGTACCGTTTACATCAGATGAGGCCAGCGCCGTAATGGCCCATTGCGGCCTGTATCCAAAGCCTTGTTTAGTTATTTTCTTGTCTGGTTTGGATGCAGATGCGATAACAGGCTGCCTGTCGATATTTGTCTTAAAGTCAGGAACTGCTAAAGGCGCCGGTTGTATGTCAAGCGACAAGGCCCTGTTCGTCAGTAAACTTTCAATGGAAGCTTTATTATTTAAGGGATTAATTGAAGGATCTGTGTTTGCTATCAGCTCAGAAGGACGTGACATGATGGTATCACGACCAACTTTCCCCTTTTTGTTTGATCCCGTAAGGGGGTGATTAGCACCAACCACAGAAGGTGTCAAAACTGTTTGACCGGCTTTAAGATGATTATCCGTATTGCTGTTAGCTGCAACATTGTTATTTGTTGGCGATGTTGTTTTGATACTATCCGTAACCCGAGGGTGTTGCACAACGCTACCGTCGGTTGCCGGATTTGCTTTAGGAGTAAGGGGCTTCACTTTAGCCTGTTGTTGTCCTGATGTATTACTGTCCTGCGTATTAGGTTTAAAAAACAACCAGCCTAAAAACAGCAATAGCATGGCCGCTATACCGCTTGCAAGCGGTAACCAATAAACAATTCCACGGCGTTTTTTGCCCTGATCAAGCATTTGCTCAAGCGCATCCCAGTCATCCTCGTTAAACGCCCGATGATTTGCAGGATCTTCCAGCTGCTTCTTAAAAATGTTATCTAAATCCTCTTCGCTTTTCATCCTCTGATACCATTATTAAAAAAAGTGCTTCTTACATCTATACCTATGCCATTATAGGCCACAATCGGGTTAAAATCCATACCCCTGTTGTAATTGGTTTTATTAGCAGTTTCCTCTGCTTTTAATATCATTTGTTTTAGTTTATGCCTTGCCTTGTGCAAATTTGATTTAGACGTTCCGGGACTGATATTCAGCATCTCACCTATCTCTTCGTGCGAGTATCCGTCTATTGCAAAAAGGTTAAATACCGTACGATAAGCCTGCGGCAACTGCTGTACCATCGCCAGCAGATCTTCGTAATTTAAATTTTTATCGGTAAGGTCGCCCTCGCTCACGTTTTCCGCCTTCTCCAGGTCTTCGGTATAAGCCATTTTTAAATTGGCCCGGTAATAATCAATAGAAACATTCATCATGATCCTACCAATCCAGGCTTTAAACGGTCTTGAAGTATCAAACCTGTCTATGTGGGTAAACACCTTCATAAAACCCTGGTTCATAACCTCCGCAGCCTCATCGCGGTTGCCTGCATAACGCAGACAAATCCCCATAGAAAAGCCATAAAACGCTTTATAAAGCATTTTCTGACTTTTTCTGTCCTGCTTTACGCAGCCATTGATCAGTTGATGTAACTCTTCTTCGCCCATATGGGGTTTTATAAACTCAGAATGTAACGCATAAATTTAACCTAATCTACGCACATCACGGCAAGTAATATTAAAAGGTTGCCTCCCCAATAAAATATTTTTATTTTTTCTCATAACCGGGCAAAACAATGCTCAATTTTCACATATAAGAGGGATAGTTATACAAAATATGTACAAGTTAATGTATACCAAATAAATGCTTACTAATAATTATATTTTTGATAGTGAAGGCAACTGCCACAAATGTTTACTGCGTAATGTTCATACACTGAAAATCCCCGGCTGTTTTAAAGGCCTTTTATGAGAATCGAAATAAACCCAAACTTCCCGGTTAACAATTGTAAAATATGCGGGACACGCCCGGTGGTTGAGCAAACCAAAGACCGTTGGACCATACTATGTCCCCGCCCTATCTGTAAAAATGCTGTTTCTGATAGGCTGCTTAACGTAACCGAATGGAATAGGCAAAATCCATAATATTTTTTTGTTTGTTTAATTCAAGGCAACCATACACGGTACATGTACGATATATCTTAATAAAGGGCCGTAACAGATCCTTTATAATATATACTACTAATACTACTGCTGCATGGTACCAGTGTCTGTTGTGATCATTACTAAAAACGAAGCCGCCTTAATTGAGGATTGTATAAAAATGGCCCGTTTAATAACCGATGATATTGTTGTGGTTGATAATGACAGTACCGACGGCACCCCGCTCATAGCATCGGGTTACGGATGCCGGGTATTTCAAAAAAGCTGGGCAGGATATGGGGCAAATAAAAACAAAGGCATAGCACTGTCCCGCTATAACTGGATCTTAAGTATTGATGCCGATGAAGTGCCCGATGCCGACCTTGTTAAAGCACTCCATCATTTAAACTTTGATAAAGCAAATGTTGTTTACGACATCAAATTCAAATCGTATTTTGGTAAAAAGCTCATCCGTTTTGGTAATTGGGGAAATGATCACCATCTCCGTTTATTTAACCGCTCATTAGTAAAATGGGGTGAAACAGAAGTCCACGAAACATTGCTTTTACCACCCGATGCCGAAATTAAAAGCATAGCAGGCCATATCCACCATCACTCCGTAACCGATATTGAGGATTTTAAACGTAAAGCTATACTTTATGCCCAATTAAGCGCGGCCAAGTATTACAAAGCAGGTAAAAAAGCAACGTTTATTAAATTGCATTTTTCGCCCGCTTTTGGCTTTTTACGTAATTACATCATCAGGCTTGGTTTTTTGGACGGCGCCGAAGGCCTTGCCATAGCGCGTGTTATTTATAAAAACACACGCCTTAAGTATGTGTATCTGAAACGATATAAAGAGCAGCCTCGGAAACAAAACGACTACCGCAATGAACTGGTTATGGAACAGGCTTAGTCAGCACCTCCTGATAAAACTGCAGCGTTTGCTTCGCCACTATATCAATATCAAAATATCGTTTTACTTTTTCATTGCCCGCAAAGGCAAGTTTCAGCCGTTTTTCAGGATCATTAAGCAGTGTAATTATTGCTGATGCTAATTGCTCTACATGATCAGGATCTATCAACATGCCGTTGATATCGTCATCAACCAACTCCGGGCCGGATGTACGGTTTGAATTGATCACGGCCGTACCACAGGCCATAGCTTCCAATGGGGCTAATGCAAAGGCCTCGGCATATGAAGGGAATACGGCGGCTGCCGATTTAGTCAGATAGCCATAAAGCTCATCCTTATTAACATGGCCTTTGAATACAACACTGTTTTTTGCATGCTCTTGTAAAAAAGCAGTCACTTTTACCATAGGGCCTTTTCCGAGTATCAATAATCGCGCGTCCGGAATTTCGTTTGCAACTATATTCCAGGCTTTTGCCAGTTGAAAAACGCCTTTCTTTTGAACAAGGCTGCCTGTAAACACCACCTGTTTGTTATCACGCTCCGAATCATTCATAACCACGATATTCGTATCAATGCCGTTATACAACACCTTGATGGGTTTGCCGTACGATAGATAAACAGCACTTTTACCGGCAGTATAGGCGCTTGCGCTGCTTATAGCTGCTGCTCTGTTTAACATATCCTGCTCCATTTTCAAAACATGCGGGGCAACAGTTTTTCCTGCCTCGCTGTTGAAATAAGTTATAGAGCCGTTCATCTTAACAACAACCGGGACAGACAACTTTGGAAATGGCACGTACGAATTGCAAAACCGGATATAATCATTATAATCGGGCATTTCAACAATGTCTATTTGCCGGGTTTTGATGATTTGCTCGAGTTTTTTTTGATAGGCTGCCAAACTCCTTTTAATATCCCGCTCGGTTATACCGGTATCTAATAATACCCTGTTAACCAGTCGTGCGCTTAGTGCCTGCTGGTTTTCAAATAACCTGCCATCTATCCCCCAGCGGTACCTAAAAACCCTTACACCTTCATCTTCAAATTCATCAACACCTCCGTATCCGCGGCTGTATAGTCCGGCAATTATGACTTTGTGCCCCAGCTTTGCCATATGCCTGGCTATAAGCTGTACATAGGTGCCAATGCCGCCATGCGGCCCGGGAGGATATTCATCGCACAGATATAAAATGTTCATTGCGCCAGGAATTGTTTACTGTTTTGAATGGTATGCCTGCTTAGCTGCCTCGATACCACAGCAATTACCAGGTAAAAAACTATCCCTAATAAAAGCCTTAACAAAAAATGAATGTTTATGGAGGAGGCAATAAACCAACCGGCCAAGGCAGCAGGAAATAACAATACGAATGGACGTAGGCTTATATGCATAACATGTTTATTTACCAGCCTGTAATAAAGTGCAGCCTGTAATAAGTTGGTAATTAAAAATGCCACAGCCGACCCGATACCGTTAAACAGCGGGATCAGTACCAGGTTAAGGGCAATATTTGTTATAGCGCAGCTTACGGTAACAGAAGATACCGCTTTATACTTTTTAACACTAAAACTAAGCGACCAAAGCAGGTTTATAAAAAACTGCAAAGGTATACACAATGATAATATCAGAAATTCGGTGGCATCGGTCGCGCCGTATTTTCCGCCGGTTATCATGCCAACTACGGGTGTCCAAAGTATGTTAAAAACAAGCGGGAGCAGCATAGCCAATAGTAATTCGGCGGTATTAAAGGCATTTATCTGCTCTTGTAATTTGGCAGATGGTTTTGAAACCATCAACCGGGATAAACGCGGTAAAATAACCGGGGCTATAATAAGCATGGGGAGCCGGGTAAGTTCGTAAGCGCGATAAGCAAAGCTATAATCGGCTAAAACGGCTTTGCTTGCCATAAAACCCAGCAATAGCCAATCCATGCGCGAAAGGCTCATATCAAATATTACAGATACGTATTGTGCAGCAGACTCGCTCAGCAACTTCTTATAAGCCTGAAATCGAAATTTAAAGCTAAAGCCGGTGTTGGCGATAACATAAATGAACAGCGCCAGCAATTCGGCCCCGGCAGTGCATATCATTACCATAATGATGGAATGAACCTGTAGCTGATGAACAGCCACAAGATAAAAAGCGCCACAAACCCTTAAACTATTGCTTATAATGGCGATAACACCATAGGGCGTAAATTTTTCTTTAGCGTTTAAAAACTGCTTTAGCGGAATACCCAAAAAAAGCAAGCCCTGCGCCATGAAAAACCAGGGCAATACCTGATAAATGTCGCTGCGCAATGCCAAACTGAGCAGCCATAAAACAAGAAGCGCCGCAAAAAAAGCAACCAGCGAATGAAACAGAAATGCTGCTGCCGCCCAATCAGACCGTTGCGAGGCCGCTATACGACGGATCACCACTTGCTCCAACCCAAAACCAAGTATTGTAGTAATAAAGATAGACAGAGCGTTCATCCAGCTGATGATACCAAAACTGTCCTTACTCAGATAAACAGAAATAACATAAAAAAAGATACTGCCAAGCACCTGCAAGGCAAGCGCCTGCAAACCCGACGAAAAAAACCTGATGAACGCTTTACTTCTGAGCAATGCCTTGTAGTGTTTATACCCTTATACTATTGTTTTTACCGGCCGGTTGCCTGTAACATTTTTATATACCGGTTAAATATCTGCATATATCGGCACAATGCCGAGGCAACCATTCCTTTTTTTGACACGTAACTATTTAAACAAAACAATCACGAACGGGCCTGCAAAACCGGGAATAGACATCAATAAATACAAGAGGAATAATGACAATCAGCTTGCCGGGTTTTGATATTAAAAAATGGAAAAATTATGCCGATTGGCGGATGTTGATCTTCCTGTTGCTTTTCATCAACGTTCATATTCCATTTAAAATAGCCGCGCTCCTTTTTGCTTACATAAGCCGCTTCAATTTCCAATTTGGTTTTAAGCTACGCAATTCAAGGCTTCCGTTGTTTTATTTGCTTGTTTTCCCGGTAGCCGTTCTTGCTGCAATCATTAACCAAAATTTCATCAACCTGTATTATATACCCGTTTTTGGATGGGCATTGATATGTTGGGCACTGGCCTTGCTGGCTATTCACCAGGTTAAGCTTATGGTTGATGGATCCGATAGCGAAACCATTTACCGAACACTGATCATCTTTTTCATCGTAAACGCTATCTTTTCGGCGGCCAACCTGGTGCATATCATGTGGATCACCAAAAGCATTAATCCCTATGCTTATATGGGAATGCACCAACGTTACTTTATAAACACCGGCGATGATGTTATGGGTATCAGCTTTGATATTTCATCAACCAATGCCGTTCTGTGCGCTTTTGGTGTGTTTTACTTTATTTATAAACGCAACCTGGCCATGATGATCGTGTGCATGAGCACACTGGCGCTTACCTACAGTAACCTGATCAGTATTTTGTTCCTGCTTACCCTCGCATTTATATTCATTTTCAAAACTACACGCAATCAAAAAAGTATGATCGTGGTGGCATTGTTGATCTATATCGTTTCCATGGCCAAAATATCGCCGCAAAATGGTAAATACCTTAACGAAGTTACTGCAAGCGCCTTACGTGAAAATCGCCCGGAAAAGCAAACAGCAACTATAAGCGATGCAACCTCTCGCACAACCAATGTATTGAGCAGAGATGAACGTCGCAGAAAATTCGCTCAAAATTACCTGGATAGCCTGAGCACCATTAAAGCCCGCCAGGAAAAACTAAGCGCGCTTGATAAAAAAATTAAAGGTTTGCCGATCACCGATTACGGCCGACTGTACATTCCTGAACCCAACACTCATTTTGCCGAGTTTTATAATACCGGCGAGATGACGCCTGACAGACAGCAATTGCTTGATTGCATAGCTATCCATCGGGATCAATTGCCACTTTGCCATGTTGAACCATTCCTGCCTGCGCTGCCCGGTAAAATCACCGGCACCGTACAAACGTTTGATTACCTGGTTGCACACCCATTGCAAAGTATAGTTGGTTTAGGGCCGGGAAACTTTTCATCTAAGATAGCTTTCAGGGCTGCAGGTGCAGGTATCAGGGGCGACTACCCCAAAAACTATATTTATATCAACCCGGCGTTCATGCGCAACCATCTCGATCTGTACCTGAGCTTCTTTAGCAAAAATGCAGAGTTCCGTTCGGTTCGTAATAACCCCTACTCTACTTACGACCAAATGCTAAGTGAATATGGCATCCTCGGATTACTGGCCCTCATCATTTTCTATATCGGCTTTTTTGCACGGCACTATAAAAAACTAAGCTATGGACTGCCCATACTAATGATGGTAGCGGGCATATTTTTTCTTGATTACTGGTTCGAGCAACTCTCGGTGCTGGTAGTTTTTGAGCTCATGCTATTCCTCAATATAAAAGAAACCACTTTATCTGATTTGAAAACAAAAACTACAGTGCAGGAGGAGCTGGCTTATGCATAACCCTCAAATTACTGTTTTAATGCCGGCCTATAATGCCGGTAAATATATCCGCGAAGCTATTACATCGGTACTTGAACAATCATTTACCGATTTTGAACTGCTCATTGTAAATGACGGATCAACTGATGATACGCTGGATGTCATCCGATCATTTAATGATGAGCGCATAGTGGTTTTAACCCAGCAAAACAAAGGTGTAGCCGCGGCGCTAAATACCGGCTTACTCAATGCACAGGCTCCCTATATTGCCCGTTTTGACGCCGATGACGTATGTTATCCCTACCGTCTGCAGGTCCAGTATGATTTCATTAGCTCGCATCCTTATTACAGTGTTATAGGTTCGGGTGTTGATTATACCGATGTGCATGGCGATCTGATATTTACCTGGCAGCCAGATGCTTTGAGCCATAATGAAATCCGCCAGCTTAGCTATAAAATTTGCCCTTTTATCCACTCCAGCGTGTTTTATAAACGCGATGTTATTTTAAACGCGGGCGGCTATAACGAGTTGGCCTACACATTTGAAGACCACTTTTTGTGGGCAGGTATCCTCAAACACGAAAAAGCCTTTAATCTCAATCAGCCACTCATTAAAGTGAGGCTCAATGCCGAGTCTATCACTATTGATGAAAAATGGCGTACCGGCAAATTCAGGCAGATCAAATATAATACCCTGCGTAAGCTCAGCATCACTGAAGCTGAAGGGCGGCAACTATCTGAGATCGGAATAAAACAATTATCTCCACGCATTAAAAAAGGGGCCTATTATGCCCTTATAGGCAAAAAATACCTGTGGAACAATTACCAGCCGGAAAAGGCAAGAAAAAACCTGATCAAAACATTATCTATCAGTCCGCTGCATATTAAAAATTACTTTTTACTGCTGATGACATTCCTGCCCGAACGTACACTGATCAGGTTATATCATTTGGCCAAAGGCAACTTCCACTTAGAAGAGCCGGAACTGCCAACCGCTGTTTTAAATCAAAAGGAGTTGAACTATGGCAGCTAAAAAGATAAAATTGTTTGTTGATGCACACTCCTTTGATAAAGAATTTCAGGGCGCGCAGACTTTTATACGTGAACTATATAATCACCTGCTGGCCGAGCGCCCGGACATAGATATTTATATCGGCGCGCGCGATACGAATAATATTCGCAAACTATTCCCGCTGCTGCCGCCGCAAAACATACTGCCTTATAAAAACCGTGGTGTAAATATTTTGCGGTTTGTTTTTGATATCCCGGCATATATCAAAAAATATAGGTTTGATTTTGCTCACTTCCAATATATCAGCCCTAAAAAAATAGCTGGGTGCCAATATATTGTGACCATGCATGATATGCTTTTTAATGATTTCAGAAAGGATTTCCCAATTCTGTTCAGCATACCACGCAACTATCTTTTTGGCCGGAGCATTAAAAGTGCAGATATAAAAACCACTGTATCTGACTATTCCAAAAGCCGTATTTGTGATTATTACCAGATCCCGGCAGATGAAATGCACATCATCCAGAACGGGGTAAGCAATTCGCTGCTGCAATACCAGGCCTCAAAGCAAGAGGCTGAAGATTGGGTAGCAAAGAAATTCGGCATCAGGAATTTTATCCTGTATACCAGTCGTATTGAGCCCCGCAAAAACCATCTCTTATTACTTCAGAAATATTTAAGCCTGAAGTTATATGAAAAAGGTATCAGCCTGGTATTCATCGGTAAGGCATCAATATATACCCCGGGGCTAAACGAGCTCATCAAAAGCCTCACTGCTAAGCAAAAGCAATTTTTCAGGTGGATACCACAGGCAGAGCAGGCTGATCTGGCAGCATTTTACCGCGCCTGCAGGTTGTTTGTATATCCTTCAAAAGCCGAAGGTTTCGGTATCCCGCCGCTTGAAGCGGCCATTTGCGGTGCACCAGTGTTGTGCTCGTCAGAAACAGCGATGAAGAACTTTAACTTCTTCGCGCCATATGCTTTCAATCCGGCCAATCAAGCCGATTTTGAGCAAAAACTGGCATTTGCTGTTGAGCAGCCACCCAGCTATGGCTTCACCAGCCGGGTGGCAGAGCACGTTGCTCATCAGTACCACTGGGAAAAAAGCAGTATCATATTTTACAATTTATTACAAGCAAACTTTCATTGTCATGAAACTAAAAATAGCGATTTTAGGAACGCGGGGCATCCCGAACTACTATGGCGGGTTTGAGCATATTTCAGAATATGTATCGGCAGGTTTCGTAAAAAAGGGCCACTCGGTTACCGTTTATAATTCGCACAATCACCCTTACAAAGCCGATACCTGGAACGGTGTCAACATTGTTCACTGCTACGATCCTGAGTATCTTGTAGGCACTGCCGGGCAGTTTGCCTATGATTTTAACTGCCTTATGGATGCCCGCAAACGCAAGTTTGATGTGGTGCTGCTTATGGGCTATACCAGTAGTTCGGTTTGGGGGCACCTTTATCCGCCAAACAGTGTCATCATCACCAATATGGACGGCCTGGAATGGAAACGCTCCAAATACTCAAAACCAGTGCAAAAGTTTTTGAAGTATGCCGAAAAGCTGGCCGTAAAACACAGCCAATATTATATTTCCGATTCAAGGGTAATCAGATCTTATCTTAAGGATAAGTATGAGGTTGAGAGCCGCTATATTCCCTATGGTGCCGATCTGTTTTCGGAACAGGAGCGTGAGCAATTTAACAAAAGCGAAGTGCTTAAGGAAGATTACTTTTTACTGATGGCCCGCATGGAGCCGGAAAACAATATCGAAACCATTTTGGAGGGTTTTAATAGCAGTTCATCAAAGAAGAGCTTTATGGTTTTGGGTGATACCAGTAACCGTTTTGGCAAATTCATTACCCATCGCTTTAAAAACGATGATCGGATCCAGTTTAAGGGGGCAAATTTTGACAACTCGGTGGTACGCGCACTACAGAACAACAGTTACCTGTATTTCCACGGGCATAGCGTAGGGGGCACTAACCCTTCATTACTTGAAGCCATGGCCAGCGAAGCCCTCATAGCCGCGCATAATAACCCCTTCAACAAAGCTGTACTTAACTCAGATGCTTTTTATTTTGATAACGCGAATGAAGTTCGGCACCTGGTTGAGAATGTACAGCGTAAGGATACCGAACGCGAAATGGTAAAGAATAACCTTCACAAAATTCAATACCAGTTTAACTGGGAGGTGGTGATCAACGACTACGAAGATTTTATACTGGAATGCTATCGCAATCAACATGAAAAACCTGCTAAAGCCTGATGATACGCTGAATAACAGGATCAGCTATTACCTGCTGATGCTATTGCTACTGAGCCTGCCGTTCAATATGTTTTACAGCCACCTGTTGTTAATAGGCCTGGCAGTGCATACTATTATACAAATCCGTAAAATCACGATAAAGCCATTATTAACAACCGTAAACTTTGCTTTAGCTGCTGTTTTTTTAGTGACACTGATCAGCACCATTTACAGCACCAATAAACCGCAGGCTTTTACAGAAGTTGGCAGGCAGGTTACCATTTTGCTTATCCCGCTGATATTTTGCTTTAACCCGCTCGATATAAAAAAGTACCGGACCAACCTGTTACTGATATTTTCGGTAGGATGTACGGTTACCATCGCGTATCTTTTTTTGCAGGCGCTGATTACCATCAGGTATTATCATTTACCCTTAAAGGCATTGGTATCCCCAGCCTTTACCAATCATAATTTTTCCGAACCATTGGAGATCCATGCAACCTTTTTCTCCATGCAGATAGCGATTGCGTTGGTATATCTTTTGTATGTTTTTATAAAGGAGAATTCTCCGAAGCTTAAGGTATTTTATTTGCTGTGCAGTTGCTTGCTGGCAGCGGGCATTATCCAGCTTAGCTCAAAATCGATATTTGCAGGGATAGTGATTATCCTGACCGTTTTTATACCATGGTTTATGTTGAGGGGACGGATACGCTTAAAATATGTAACGATAGTTACGTCATTATTGATTGTAGTAATGGCAGGCATTTTTACCACGCGTGCCTTTCGTGAAAGATATGTTACTGAACTTAGAAAAGACCTCAGCAAATCTGCCGGTGCCCAGCTTACCGACCCGAGGCTGGCGCGTTGGGGTGTGGCTATGAGCGTAGGTGCGCAATCGCCGGTTATAGGTCATGGGGCTGGTACCGAAGTTGGTTTACTTAAAGATCCTTTTTTTGATCATCAGTTTTACCGGTCGTACCTCACAGGACTAAATTCGCATAACCAGTTCATTAGTTTCTTTATTAAATCGGGAATTACAGGCTTGCTTATTTACCTGTTTGTACTTGCATTCGGCATCAGGGTAGCCATTGCAAAACGCGACCTGTTACTGATGGCCTTTATGATTATCGTAATCAGCGTTTCCTTGTCCGAAAACTTCTTAGATGTAGATAAGGGAATCTTTTTTTATAGCGTATTTTTCTCATTATTAATATTTTCCGCAAGTATTCTGCCAGCGGAAAATCAAGCGAAAAATATTGTGTAACTACTTTGTTAACAGGCAACCATAGCCGCAAACGGTACGTCATCATTATATAGACAAAGACGTGAAAAGTATAGCCACCTTAATTGAACAAAACAATAAACGCTTGCTGAATACCCGGAACAATATCTTAGCTACCCTTGCCTATTTTGACATGTGGGACTATCCGCTAACCTACGGCGAAATATTCCTGTTCCTTGAAAATAAGTATGGTCAGCATGATTTTACCGAAGCACTTGATCAACTGGTAGCAGATAAGCTGGTATTTCATTTCGATAGGTTTTATTCGCTCAAAAACGATTATATGATCGCGATAAAGCGTAATAAAATGAATAAGAAGGCAGCCGAACTGGTCAATAAGGCTAAAGAGATTGGCGCTTTCCTGATCAAATTCCCTTACGTACGTGGCGTAGGCATTTCAGGTTCGTTATCAAAAAACTGTGCCGACGAAAACTCAGATATTGATTTCTTCATCATTACCGAACGCAACAGGCTCTGGCTTGCACGTACGTTTATGCATATGTTCAAGAAACTTACCTTTTTGGTTGGTAAACAGCATAATTACTGCATGAACTATTATATTGACGAGGCCCGGCTGCAGATAGTTGAAAAAAACATTTATACGGCCATTGAGGTGGCTACCATTATCCCGCTTGAAGGAGATATCACCTTTGAGAATTTTTACAAGGCCAACTCCTGGATGCATGATTTTTTGCCCAACAAGTGTATGCGCCTTGCCACCGCAAAACCATTAAAAAAAACATGGTACAAAGTTTTTGCCGAAAAGCTGTTCGATAATCCTTTCGGAAGTTGGCTTGACAATCTATTAATGGAAATTACCGCAGGCCGCTGGAACAAGAAAACCGAAATGAAAAAACTAAACATGCGTGGTGCTGTAATGAGCATGGCCGCAAGCAAACATTTCGCCAAACCCGCTCCCGAAAATTTTCAGGTTAGGCTGATAGAAAGGTACCGGACTAAGGTTTGTATGTTGCTACAGCAATCTGAAGAGCGGGTTGCGCAGTAAATATCGATTTTGCCAAGTAAGGTAAAGTAAAACGGGTGTCATGCGGAGTGGAAGAAAATAGAGATCTGTGAAGGTCAAATGGCATATCCACCGCGTCATTGCGAGGCACGAAGCAATCGCACAGAGGCAGGTAATGACTATTGTTGTAATGAACTTACATCGTCGCGCTCTTGGCCGCGCGTGGCCAGGTACTTTTGTGGCCACAAAAGTACCCAAAAAGGCTTGCAGCAGAAAGGCTTCTTTGCGCGCACCCTACGCTCCAACCCACCTCACGGCCTTTGCCCTGCAAAACGAACAGAACCACGGGCTGCAATTATTTTGCCCCGATTCGCCCTATCCCCAGCTTCTGCAAAAACTTGCTATGCCCCCTGCAGCCGCACATTCCCCGCATTGTTCTGCCCGTTTTCACCCGAAGCTGATCTGCTGCGAAAAACATCCGGTTTTAATTATGTCATCCTGAGTGATTTAAATCCGTTGGCCTGTGAAGGAGTAATGACAAAAGTAGCAGCCGTTACCCTGAGCCTGTCGAAGGGTCGCGCGCAGAGGCCCCACACACCATGCTTCGACTGGCTCAGCATGACACCCGTTTTGAAACTTGTCAAGATGATTTAATTCGTTAATGAGGGCACGCCTTTACTTCTTCCTCAACGAAATAATGTAATAATCACCGATATACTTAAACGGCCAGATAGTTTTTAACCTGTCCTCCCAGGCTATAAGTATTTTATAAGCACGTGGATGCTTTTCGGCAAAGCCCTCAATATATGATGGTGGCACTATGGTGCACAGTCCCTCAAGGCCTATTACTTCAAAATCCTGTTTTAAGCGATTTTTGATGTATGACGGATTGTAATAGAAACAATCAAAATACACACCTTCAACATGGGCCTTACGGCCTTTGCTGCTAAAAAAACGACGAAAAGCAGTTTTGAACTTCCCTTTAAATACCAGCAAAGTTTCCCAAAGGCAAAACTTGGGCAATATTACAAGAGTGACCATACCGCCCGGATTTAATAACTCGCCAAATGAACGTAGTACTTTATCCAGTTCACCGGTGCAATTGAGGCCTGCAAAGTTGGAGAAAATCAGATCATAAGGGCCCTTATTAACAAGCTGTTCGAGCTGGGTAAATGAGCAAAGCTCATTATTTACCAATTGCTGTACGCCATGCCTTAATACCTTTTCCCGCAGTTGCTGCTGCATCCCTTTTGAAATATCGGTAGCGTGAACCTTAAAATCTTTTTTTGCAAAAAACAGGGCATCTTCGCCGG
The DNA here is from genome assembly GCF_003675385.1 of Mucilaginibacter kameinonensis. GTDB lineage: Bacteria > Bacteroidota > Bacteroidia > Sphingobacteriales > Sphingobacteriaceae > Mucilaginibacter > Mucilaginibacter kameinonensis. The sequence goes on from NZ_RCWZ01000003.1 coordinate 845,544, forward strand.
TACCGCTATTCAGTTCCAGGATACTGGCCCCTGGATTAAGATATTGCAGAATATGATCGCGTACCCGCTTACGTTTATAACTGATGATAGTATCTCCCGAATACAATTCATCAAAAACTACCGACTGGTTACTGAACGCCGCCTCGGCAAATTGCTCGTTTATATGTGGTGCTGTCCCGGTCATATCGCTTTTTCAAATTTCTCCAGCTTTAGCTTTTCAAAGTAAGTAAGCGGGGCGTAATAAAATACCGATAACGCTTTCTTTATACCGTTTGCCGAAATCGCGAACGGATCTTTCAGCAGCTTTTGCAGGCTGTTTTGAGCCAGATGTTTGTGATAGTTACGATGCACGTATTTATGCAATTGCTTGTAGTAATAAGCCGGGTAAGTGTTCTTGAACATCAAAGCCATCTCGTCAGAATCTGTCCAGTTGGTTTTCTTCTTGAGCTCGGTTTTCACGCGCTCATAAAAACCGGTTCCGGGAAGAGGATATGATACCGATATACCTATTTCATACGGCAGCAATTGATTGATCATATCTATGGTCAGCGTAATATCGTCACGGGTTTCCTCAGGATAACCAAACTGGATAAAGAATGAGGGCTTGATGCCATGTGCTTTCATGAGATGTGTAGCTGTATGGATCTGATCTATAGTGATGCCTTTATCCATAGCATCGAGTACTTTTTGCGATCCGCTTTCGGCCCCTATCCATACATTTTCGCAACCGGCAGCGGCCAGTGCTTGTACAGCTTCCTCGTCAACCAGCAAATCGGCCCGCGACTGGATTTTGAAACGGATCTTGATACCTTCATGCCCCAACAGTTTGGCAAACTCCTGTACCCAACCGGGCTTCAATCCAAAAATATCATCGCAAAACCAGATATGATCCATGCCATACCTTTCCTTCAGCATTTTGATCTCGTTCACGATATACTGCGGACTGTGCGAATTATATCTGTTGCCATAGATAGGTTTAGCACACCAGTTACACTTGAAAGGGCAACCACGGGTGGTCACCACATTAATTGAAAAATAGCCGGCATTTTTTAACCACATCTCGCGGTAAGTATCCATGTTTACCAAATCCCAGGCGGGCATTGGTAAGCTGTCCAACTCCTTCATTACCGAACGGCCGGGAGTCTTAATGATTTCACTGCCGTTCATGTAGGCTAAGCCTTTAATACCGAAATGATCGGGATCACCGCTTTTAATATGTTCTGTAAGTTCAATTAGCGTTTGTTCTGCCTCCCCCAGGATAACAAAATCAGCACCTTCGGCAAGATAGGCCGCGTACCTGTCGGTCGAATCGGAACTTGAAACAATTACCGTGCATCCTCTTTCCTTTGCCAGCTTGGCCATTCTAAAAGCAGCCTCGCGCATGTTGGTCAGGCACATTTTGGTGAGGTAATTGAACCCATCGTCATAAATCACAAAAAAATTGGGCTTATTCAATTCAATGGCCGGTATTACCTCATCGGGGTTGCTCACAAACATGGTATCAAACAGGCTTACGTTATAACCTCGTTCGCGCATTAAAGCAGCAGCATATATGGTTCCCAGCGGTGCATAAGGCTGCCCTATACCCCATTGCTTGGGATCAAACCGTAAAAAGTAAGAATGTGTAAACAGTATATTGTTCATACGTTTTTAAGCCCGTTTCTAAATTTCGTCTTTGCAAGTTCAAGCGTCTACGCTTGAAACTATAACCATAGTAAGCGTCCACGCTTACTATGAACCGGGAGCGTGGACGCTCCTACTTTGAATAATTCAAGCGTAGACGCTTGAACTTGCTACGTTTTTATATTTTCTATACTAATCTAACTTCGCCAAAGGCGATAAATTAAGCGAGCACACGCATTTAACACAGGTAGGGTTGTTAGACATATCCAGTGTTTTACGAAAGTTGATAGCCTCGTTACTATTCAAAATATCCTCCAACTTATTATCCCTGATGTTGCCTATCGCCTCATGAAAAAAACAGGGGCGCACTTCGCCGTCGGCCTCAATAACTGCAGATACCCAAGGCGCATTGCACTTTTTAAACGGGAACGCATTATGGCCGTAAAAAGCCGCGTAATAGCCATAAATATCCTGGATCTTAGCCGGCGACTCGGCAATGAACCTGTTAGTAAAATCAGCTTTGTTTGCAAGTACCTGATTCGTTATTTCCTGAAACTCGGCGAGTTCATTTTCCGTAGGTAAGATTTCATGCTGCCGGGGTTCGGCCCAGGCGGTTTGACGGTTAAAGGCATGACTGCTCACATCGGCAGGTAAAAAACTAACCTGGTCAATACCCATTTGCCTTGCAGCTTCAATAATGGCCGGCCAATTCCTATAGTTTAAACGATGGATCACAGTACGGGCAGTAATGCGATATTTTGGCTCGATAGATTTGATGTACTCCACCCCTTCCTGCAGCTTATTGAATGCCCCCGGAACATTACGAATGGCATCGTGCAAAAGCTCATCGCCATCTAAAGAAACAATGAGATCATCAACCCATTTTAAGATATTGTCTGCATTTTTTTTAATAGAGAGACCGGTTGATAACAACGTAACCTTGATCTTCTCGGCGTGCAAGATCTCACATAGCCTGAAAAAATTGGTATTCAGCAAAGCCTCTCCTCCCGACATCAGCACTTGTTTAGTACCAAATTTCCTCAAGGCACCAAGCAAGTCGGTTACATCGGCTTCGGTAAGCTGTTTCAGGTTTTTATTATCTTTCCAGATATCGCACATTACACAACGGCAGTTACAGGCGCTGTGTGGCATCAGTATTACGATGGGCAATGCGGCTATGCGATGCGTTTGCAATGTACGAAAACGCTGAAAGGTATGATATAACGATTGGCCGGTCATCTGCATAAATTAAAATCCCTGTATTTCGGGCTGCCTGTAGCGCCAAACTTTTTGTAATAACTTGATCTCGTAAGGGTATTGGTACATGCTGGCCTTATAGCGCATGGTAGCCACCAGCTTAATAGCCATACGTTTAAGCATATTCAGCCTGATATCAGTTACTGTTGGATACACCCCGTTCAGCACCGTTTCAAAATTCCTGATCTTATCAATCATATCGGGTGTAAGCCATGGCGTAAGCGGATTTTTACGTAAGTCGAAGCTTTCCCAGACAGGGCTTATCCAGTCTTCCAATGTTTCCGGAAAGCGGAAGCCACTTTTAATCACTTGCTTAAACAACTCCGATCCTTCGGTAGGTACGGGGCTATAGGTATAAATCACGATCTCGGTTTTGGGGTTTACCGCCTTTACTTTCTTAATAAAATCTATCTCAAAATCAATTTGTGATTGTACCTGCTCCTGCGTTGGTGCCGGCGTGCCCAATACAAATGAATATTCGGGAATGATATCAAACTTTTTAAGGCGCTCGGCAAACTCGATGATCTGATCGCCGGTTTGGGTGCCGCCTTTATCCATTTGTTCAAGGATGGCATTGTTGCCGCTTTCCGCACCAAAAAAGATGATCTTACACCCCGACTCGCGGATAGCCGCCAGCGACGAATCTTTGAATTTTGACATGGTATCGATACGGGCCATGCCCCACCAGGTCATATTTTCGGGTTTTATCAACCGGGCAAATTCAACCGCGCGTTTTTCTGATACAAAAAAGTTATTATCATGAAACTCGATGGCATCGGCTCCCCATTTATCTTTGATATATTTTACATCATTATAAACGTTCTGTGCTGATTTAGCTTTCCATCTTGCTTCATAAATTGGCACTACCGCGCAAAATGAGCAGGTGAAGGGACATCCAATACTGGAGTGGTATGCCATCGTTTTTTCGCCCAGGTAGGTTTTACCTAAAAACTTGGTGATGGGATAAAAAGTATTCAGCTTATCATATGGCAGCGCTGGCAGGCTGTCCTGGTCTAAAAGATCTTCCTTGGCGGTTTTGATGATTTTACCATCTGTTGCTTTGTAAATGAGGTTACGGATAAACTCGTAAGGCTCATTTTTTTCAAGTGCATCAATCAGGGCGGGAAAGGCATGATCGCCGGGGCCATTGATAATAAAATCAACATAACCCGAATATAAAACCGCGTTAGGCTGATTTGAAGGAAAGTATCCTCCCCAAATCATTTTAGTATCGGGATATTTTTGTTTGATAGTTTTAGAAGCTATAATAGCCTGCCTCAATTGCGGCCCCGGCATTACCGTAAAACCGAAATATTTAAACTCGCCGGTGCTTAAATAGCTGTCTATTTTCACCATCGGGTCATGCTCACAATTGCCGTCAACAATCACCCAGTCATATTTTCCATCAACCGATGCCGCTATATTCAAAATCGAATTTGGTATGCGGTATTTGTTGTTAGCGCTGCGCGGATTAAATAATAATATTTTGTTCATCTGTTAGTGTCAATACTTTGCTTTTCCTTCAATCCCCCGGCAATGGGTTTATTTTTTTGTTTAAGCGGCCTGTAAAGCACCCCTGCCAGTACAGAGCCAACATCAAAATAAAACCCACTGCCATACCCAATCACAAATGCGGGGGATTGCCCATACAACAATTATCTCTGAGCCTCTGCACTATCACACTCTCACAATAATAAATACGCCCGGCATTTTACGCGGGTTGCCTGCCTTTATAAATAAAGTGGCTGGCAACCATTATTATTTAGCAGCCGTATTTGTTGATATAAGGTTGTTAATCAAATACCCCTGTACTGTGATCCAAACTGTAAAGAATTATATCAAGCAGCGCTTTTTCCCACCAAATATTCTGGAGAAAAATTCAGTTGATGCCTATGACATCTGGGCAGAAAACTATGATCAGCAGCCCGGCAACCTGATGCTTGACCTGGATGAGGTATTGTTTCCACGACTGGTTACAGATAAGGTTATTACCCGGAAAAATGTAGCCGATATAGGCTGCGGCACCGGTAGGCACTGGGAAAAGCTGTTTGCATTAAACCCTGAAAAGCTTACAGGATTTGATACCTCTGGTGGGATGCTGGCCCGTTTACAGCAAAAATTTCCTTCGGCTAATATTTACCGCATTACCGACGACTTGTTTGGTGATATGCCATCTGGTAGTTTTGATACCATAGTTTCAACGCTTACGGTTGCCCATATTAAAAATATGGAGGCTGCCCTACAGGCCTGGATGCGCATCCTGAAACCAAACGGAGATATCATTATCACCGATTTTCACCCGCATACGCTGGCCAACGGTGGCAAGCGCACATTTAAACATGGCGACAGTTTTATAGCGGTTGAAAATTACGTGCACCCTGTAAACACTATTAAAGATTTACTATTGAACAACAACTTTAAACTGGTTGCCGAACAAGAAATTAAAATAGACGAAAGCATGAAGCATTACTATGCCGATAAAAACGCGCTTCATGTTTACGACCGATATAAAGGCTTCCCTATTATTTACGGATTGCATTTAAGAAGAACAGATGGTACTGAATAATGTGACCATACCGGGAAACGATAGTGCTGTGAGCATAAGCATAAGCGAGGGCAAAATTATACAGGTTGCCCCTGCTATTGCCAATGATCGCGAACAGCTTACTTTTGTTGGTGCCATCGCTTTTCCGGGATTAATTAACTCACATGACCATCTTGATTTTAACCTTTTCCCCCAGTTAGGCACTCAAACTTATGAAAGCTATACTGAATGGGGCAAACATATCCACCGGGTTTATGCTGATGAAATTTCATCTGTATTGAAGATCCCTATTGCTTTGCGCGAGCAATGGGGAATTTATAAAAACCTACTTTGTGGTGTGACAACCGTTGTAAATCATGGCGAAAAAGTTACCATACATGATCCGCTGATCACCGTGTTTGAAAACTGCCAAAGCATCCACTCGGTTCTGTTTGAAAAAAACTGGAAAAAACGGCTCAATAACCCGCTTAAAATAAGCTTGCCTGTAGTAATCCACTCCGGCGAAGGTACCAACGCTGTCGCCCATGCTGAAATTGATGCACTCATTAAATGGAATCTGTTCGGGCGCAAGTTGGTGGGCGTACATGGGGTAGCCATGGATATGAGGCAGGCCAAACATTTTAAAGCCCTTGTTTGGTGTCCCGAGTCCAACTATTTCCTGCTCAATAAAACAGCTGCCATTAATGAACTAAAAACAAACACAGGTATTTTATTTGGTACAGATAGTACGCTTACCGGCCATTGGGATATCTGGCATCATATCCGCCTTGCGCGCAAAACGCAAATGCTTACCGATCATGAGCTGTATCATTCCCTAACATCGTTACCGGCCAAAATCTGGCAGTTAAACACCGGCAGCTTTATTGCCGGGCTTGATGCCGATATCGTTATAGCAAAATCAAACGGAAAGCCAAGTCTGCAGGCCTTTTATGATGTTACTCCTGATGATATTTTATTGGTAATGCACAAAGGCGAGATCCTTTTATTCGATGAATCGCTTTATCATCAGCTTACAGGCATCATCAGCCAGAGTTATAATAAGATATTAACCGGCAATAGTTTCAAATATATACAGGGCGATATCCACGGATTAATAGCCGAAATAAAACGCTATAAACCCGACGCCGGATTTCCCGTGCCCTATCCTATACAGCCAGCTGCATGAGTATCATCAAAAAAATATGGTCAAGATCAAAGCGGAAAGCTACTTATTTAAGCGGCGATGCACGCCATGTTTTGGGACTGGATAAGGAGCTTTATCGAAATGCCCGCGGAAGCCGCATTATCCTTTACCACAATGTTTCTAAAGGCGATCCGCATAAATTCAATACGCTGTTTTTGACTTGCGAAAGGTTTGAAGAACACCTGCAGTACTATAAAAAGAACTTCAACGTGGTTTCGCTTGATGATTATTATGCAGGCAATTTCAGCAATGAAAAATTTAACATCTGCCTAACTTTTGACGACGGACTGGCCAACAACTACCATTACGTTCTGTCCCTGCTAACTAAATATTGCATACCGGCTACCTTTTTTGTTACAGCCATCCGCGATGCAGGTTTTGATATTTTATGGAACGATATGTTGAGCATTGCCGGATATTACGGCCCCGAAAAGTTCACGTATAAAGATCAAACCTATCGTAAAAACCGGAACAACAAATATGTTGATGAAAACGGCGCCCTTTATGCCGACAAGCTGAGATCGACCGGGTTCAACGAAAAAGCAGCACTCATGAGTTTTCTTGAGCAACTTACAGGTTTTAAAGCAAACCGGCAGGATGATGATTATTGGCTGCAGATGACTCCGGCACAAATTAAAACCATGTCTGCTTCGGCTTATGTAAACATCGGGGCGCATGGTTATTACCATAATGATCTTGCACACATCTCTTCAACAAGCGCGGCAAGCGAGATGACTATGTGCAGGCAATATCTTGAAAACCTGACCGGCAAGCAGATCAATAGCTTCGCGTTCCCTTATGGCTCATACAATGATCAGGTTTTAAAAGATGCCAAAGCAGCCGGTTATACGCAATTGCTTGCAACTGATTTTATAAATACCGGAGACTGGCAGGATAACGCCTTACGCGAACGCTTTACCGTAAACCCGTTCATATCCACTGCCAACCAGTTAAACGCCATAATAAGGGGGAGCTATGCATAGCAACGGGTACAGAATAGAGCGTTTAACCGAGGAGCGGCTTGCTGATATGACCAGTCTGCATAAGGCCGTTTATGGCAAAGCATTGCCATCCGACTTCTTCGCCCGAAAGTATAATACTGCATTTACCGGCGTCATGTATACCGGTTATTTGGCCTATGCCGGTGACGTACCCGCGGCGTTTTACGGTGTGATCCCCTGTTTTATAAACTGCGATGGGCAGCCTGTTTTGGCCGCCCAATCGGCTGATACCATGACCCATCCCTATCACCGCGGCAAAGGGTTGTTCATTAAACTGGCCGAGCTTACTTATGAACTTTGCTATACGGAAGATGTCCGGATCCTGTTTGGCTTTCCCAATCAAAACTCCCTGCCGGGCTTTATAAACAAGCTCGCCTGGCAGGTATCCGCCCAAATGGAATGTTTTATTATCCCGGTCAAAGCCCTCCCGCTGGAAAGATTGGCCAATAAGTTCTCGCTTTTAAAAGGGGTGTACGGATGGTATGTAAAACGAGTGATCAAAAAGTATGCGTCATTACAGTGCGGAGTGCCAAGCACGTTGATTAATGAAGGCTTCCATGGGCTGCACAGGGATGGCTATTATCTTGGCCATAAAACATATACCGAAAGCTTTACGATTAAAACAGGCGATACTTCGGTATGGTTCAGGATTGCCGACGGGATGGTAATAGGCGATATCAATATTGCAACTAACGACCTGCGCGATATTATACCGAGGCTTAAGAAAATAGCCAGGCGATTGGGGTTGCGAAAATTACAGTTCCAGGCCGATAAGCGATCTGCTCTGAATGGATTTTTGAAGCGCTATGCCGATCCAATCCCTTCATTCCCCGTAATTGTTAAAGACCTTGGCGCACGAATGCCACTTGATAAAATGGCGTTCGCTTTTGCCGATATAGATATTTTTTAAGTGTTTGATATGATAACTCAACCGATCAGAAAACTTTTGTTTAACGGAAGTCCTATAAAAACTTTCTACATAACCCGCCTGCAGCAAAGCCAGATCAGGGAGAAGGTTTTTTTGAACATTGCAGGTAAAAATCTTGATATCACCCGCAACAACAGCATGATCTGCCTCGATCCGTTTTGTATGGCGGCCTGGCTGCCTGCTCATGAAACGGTGGACTTAAATGCGGCAAACGCTGTTATTGAATTTAAAACTAATGGTATGTTAAGTGCCGCTATCAATGTATCACTGATAGAAACAGTGAAAACAGGAAAAGGCAGCCTGCTTTTGTTCAGGATAGAAAGCGTCAGGAACCACCAGCTTAACGCGCTGAAACGGGAGATGCTTTTCAGGTATTTCCTACGATCGAAGAAGAACACCTACGATAGTCGCAAAGTAGTTAGCGCCCTATACTCCTATCCACGCAGCATCATTATTGTTTCCTATGCCGATGATGAATATTGCAACGTTTTCCCGATGGACATTCACGGCTATATTGAGGAAGAGGGTATTTACCTATTGGGACTACGCACAACCAATATTACACTGGATAAAATCCTGAACGCCGGCAAAGTTGTGGTATGTGACACGGACGCGGTCGACATCAATTCGGTTTATAACCTGGGCAAACATTCAAGCACAGCCCCAACGCCGGTAGATCAATTACCATTTGATACCGTTAAAAGCGAAGTATTCGGTTTTCCTGTACCTGCGTGTTCGGGCGGATATAAAGAGATAGAAGTGTTTGAGCATAAAAAAATGGGCTACCACATGCTCATGATAGGCAGGGTGATTAATAACAAAGTGTTGAGACCCAATCCCGCATCATTGTACCACGTGGGTTTCCTGCAATTTCAAAACAGCAATTATACCAGTATTGAGGGTTTATTTTAATGAGATACGTTTTTGTCAGTTACAACTATTCGCCCGATTTTGATGACCCCCAGGCCTGGTTTGTCCGCACCCTGGGATATACCGGTCTTATGGACCAGCTAAGCAAACGGCATGAGGTGATCAACGTAAAGCAGATCAATTATGAAGGGATTGTTAACCATAATAACATCGCCTATCATTTCGTAAACTTCAGCAAAAAAAAGCTTCATTTTAACTTCCGGCTTAACCTATACGTTAAAAGTTTAAACCCCGATATCGTGATATTTCACGGCCTGCATCAGCCGGTGCAACTGATTCAGCTTGGACTAATGCTGGGTAAAAGCACACCTATCATTGTTCAAAACCACGCTGAAAAGCCGTTTCCCGGCGGGATCAAAAAATTGCTGCAAAAACTGGCGGATCGATATGCCCATGCCTACTTGTTTGCTTCTCATGATATGGGCTTGGAATGGGTAGCGGCAGGCAACCTCAAATCGCCGGAAAAAATACACGAGGTAATGGAAGTGTCGTCTGTATTTTTTCCGATTGACCGCCCGGAAGCCGAATCTCAAACCAACACTAAAAACGCCCCGGTATTTTTATGGGTAGGTCGTTTAAATGATAATAAAGATCCGCTTAACGTAGTTAAGGCCTTTTTAAAATTTGCCCAAGGCTCTCCCGGAGTAAAACTGTATATGATCTATCATACAGAAGAGCTGCTTCCTGAAATCAACGAATTGATCAACGCTTCACTAAATAAAGAAGCCATAGAACTAATAGGCAAAGTACCTCATGCAGACCTGTTATATTGGTATAACAGTGCCGACTTTATCATCTCCGGATCGCACTATGAAGGTAGTGGCACAGCTATTTGCGAAGCGATGTCATGCGGATGTGTGCCACTGGTTACCGATATCCTCTCGTTCAGGATGATCACCAACAATGGCGAATGCGGGGTATTATACGAACGGGGAAACGAAGCCGCGTTACTTGACGTACTCCGGCAAACAGCCCATATGAATGTGGCAGAAAAGCGAAGGCTATCAATGGAGTATTACAAGCAGAACCTATCGTTTGAAGCTATTGCAGAGCAGATTGAGGAGATAGCGGAGGGACTGGTATAATATCAATTCTTGCTTTAAAAACCTTGCGCTCGTTGCAAACGTGCGCAAGACGAGAAGGATGTCATGCTGAGCTGGTCACTGGTCGAAGTTTAGCGATAGCGCAACTTCGTCCCCAAATTGGTTAAGCTTTCAGCTTAATCAACACTCCATAGCTTGTTCTAGGAAAGTTCCTTACTTATTTTAATACACGGAAGCAGGATGCTTCCCTTATTTTAGGACGAAGTTACGCTATCGCTAAACTTCGACCAGAAAAAACATTTCATAGCGATAGCACTTTATTACAAATACCTAAACTGGCTTTATTGTGCGTAATCAGGATGATCATGGTACCCTGCAGGGCCAATTGTTGCAGTTTAGCCAGCATTTCATTTTCGGCATCGGCGTCCATCTCGCTGAAAGGTTCGTCCAATATCAGCAAATCGCAGTTATGATAAAGTGCCCTCGCCAGCATAATCCTTTGGCGTTGGCCTCCGCTGATGTTTTTGCCATTCTCGGTAATGATCTTTTCGATACCTTCGGGATAACCGCCGATCAATTTATTTAAGCCGCAAAACGCTAATACTTCGGCAAGCCTTTCCTCATCGATCGCTGCATCATCGAGTACGATATTTTTAGCGATAGTATCATAAATAAAAAAGGGCTGCTGCTTTACCAGTGAGATATTTTTACGGTACAACCTCCGTGCGGCAGCGGCGGTAATTTTATCATTAATATAAATACCCCCCGCCGTCAGTTCTAAAAAGCCGGTTAACAAATTAATGATGGTTGTTTTCCCCCTACCCGAATTGCCCGAAATCCCCATAATATCGCCGGGAGCCATCTCAAAATAAAGTTCATTTAAAACTTGCTTCTCCGGATAACTGAAGCTTACTTTTTCAAATTTCAATGAGGTGATATGTTCGTCAACAGCTTCATTAATTTGTGGTTTATCGCTTTCTTCAACCACCAGATCGGCCAGTATAAACTCATAGGTTTTCATTAGTCCACTGCTGTTCAGTATCTTGACTATACCGGGAATGATCTTATACGCAGCAGCTACGAAAATGCCGATAGTAAGGATACTGACTACTTCTGTATCGCCCATTAGTTTATTTACAGCGATGAGGATAAAAAAGCCCAGCACAGCAAACACCTCCATTAACCGCGAAGGCAAATTTTGCCAGGTTTGCTGCGAGGCTATATTTTGGTTTAACTGTTGCTGATAGCTAAAAAACCTGCGACTAAAAAAGTCATTTTTTTGGTAAATATTACTTTCAACATAACCCGCCAACGATTCATTTAAATGCTGAAGTGTTTTTTCACTCACGGTTTTGATCTGCCCGCGGATGGTTTTTAATTTGGTTTTTATGAACCAACCTAAAACGCCAACAGGCGGTAGCAACAACACAAACAGCAACACAAACAAAGCTGGATGATACAGCATAATTGCTCCAACGGTAAAAACAATCAATACCGATTGGGAGATGATCTGCTGCAAATTGGTTAGAATGTAATGGCTAAACTCAATAGGTTGCTGACTAATACGCCGGGTATGGATTGATGAATCTATATGCACGTACGCGTTATAATCATCATCAAGGTAATTCTGGATATTTCTTTCAGACAACCTCGAAGCCACATCATAAAAAAAATGGTGCTGGGCATTTTGAGCGAAAAACCCGATACAGTTTTTTAAAGCGAACAATACCAGGAAAATTCCGATAAGCCACAGCGACCGGTTATCGGCAATGAAAGCCGGCAAAAAGCCCAGGTTATGCGCCGTATTTTGAGTATAAAAATTAACTATAAGCAGCAGCAAACCTAAAAAAGCGACATCCAGCAGCGCAACAATAATATCAGCAAGGATAAGTCTGATGAATTTTGCTTTCTCCTGATGATTAAGAATTAAGCGTATACTTTTGAGAATCTGCTTCAAGGGTGTTAACAATAAAGCCAGATTTATCACTGGCTTTATTGTTGGTTACGGATGTTGAGGTGCTGGGGTTGCCTTAACTGTATATTACGATAATGGAAATATGTGTCATTGCGAGGAGGCACGACGAAGCAATCGCATACTCTACAGATCGGCTCTGCTTCTGTGCGATTGCCGCGCTTCGCTCGCAATGACATGGTGATTAAACGTTATTTCCTTATGCCCAATCAAAATCCACCACCCTGCCATTCAACTTCCATTTGGTTGGTAGCATGGTTTCCATCCAATCCAATGGCTGGCCCAGTGGCTGTACTTTAGCGGCTTGTGCAAATGCTGTTTTCACGGCTTTCTTTTGCTCTTCACCCATCGCCTCAGGCTGACCGGAGATAAACAACGGCGCACCGCTTTCGGCCAATAATTGCAGCCATTGCTTGTTTCTTTTCCATTCGATATCTTTAGTTAAGCCCACGCAATCGCCGTCTACCGCGTAAAAAGCGTTGTGCTGAGGCAGGCGGAAAGCCAGCGTGTTTACGCCCATTTTACGGGTACGCGCCCATTCGTGCCCACTGGTATCATCACCAATACGGCAAAGCTCAAATACGCCTGCCGAAAGGTGGCTCATGGTATTACAGCCTATTACATAAATTCCGTCGCCGGCGGCCTCACGAATAGAGCGGTACAGATGCAGGATGATCTCGGCGTTGGTTTTACTCCTGTCGTTAAAATGCCAGCCCGGCGAGGTAAAGCTATCCTTCATATCAAAACCCCAGCGACCGGCAATATCATAAGTGGTAAAATCGTGTTTCACCATTTCATAGCCCCATTGCTTGTACACATCAAAATTATGTTTGATCCGGGCTATATTTTCGGGAATGGTTGGGTCGAGCGTTGGATTTTTAGGGTTATCCCTGCCGGGGATCTTTGGTGCCAGCAGGCTCGCCTTTTCATCGTGCCTTGCGCAAAGCGGGCGCATCCAAAGTCCGGGACGCATACCCATTTTTTTGATCTCATCGCCAAGGGCATGCATATCTTTAAACTTATCGTTAGGCTTTGAAAAATCATCGTTCCAGCCGCCATCACCCGGTAACAATGGCGAATAAGTTGCCCAGCCTGCATCTATTACCGAGAAAGGTTTATTGCTATGGTCTGTAACCAGTTCGGCCATCATCGCTGTTGTTTTTTTGATCAAATCGGCCGAATTGTTGCCGTAGGCAAAATACCAGTCGTTAATACCATATACCGGTTGTTTAGGGATCCGTGGCTTTTCGCACATCATTTTACAAAAGCGATGTGTGGCGGCAAAAGTGTCTTCGCCGGCTTTGGCGTTTGCAGTGATAACATCAGCAGCGTGCAGTTGTCTGTCGCCCAGTAATACACCTACCCCACCTGAGGTTGTATCTAAAGTAAGCTCGATATTATCGGCATTAACTCCCCACCAACAAATACTATTGGCGCCGGTTTTCACACCGAAACAAGCTGTTTGCTTTTCATCATGTATAATTACATACCATGGATTTTTAATACCCGCGGTCATTGTTTTCCATTCCAGGTCGCCGTAAGAACGTTCCCAGTGATCGCCCAGGAATTTGGCAGATGCACCGGTGTTATGCTTCCATTTTAAACGCACCGCGTTTAACTCTTGCTTTGGCGATGATACATAAATACCCAGCGCGTTGCCGCTGGTTTTTAAACTTACGCTGATCTCTTTGTAACTGTAGTTCGATCCGCCTGAGGCTTTAAGCTTAACCCATTCGGTACCCGATTGCGCCCAGACTTCATCTGGAGCATTCATGATAACGGCACCGTTTGAAGCCGCGTGAGTAAGCCTGCTGAAAAGTAAGGCTGCCGATGTGGTTGCAGAAAGTTTTAGGAAATGCCGTCTTTGCATAGTTGATGTAGTTGCGATGTGATTATCTGTTAACGTAACATTTAAATTGGTTTACAACATTACTAAAAGGATTAAGCAAAAACTAATACGATCTTATTAATTTGTTAAAAAAATCACACCTCCTTGCAGGGCGGCATAGGCAATAAAGTTTAACAATAACTTAATCTACAAAACGAGGGCATTGTAACACCTTAGTGATATAATTGCCGAACCGATAAAATGATAATGGAGGATATAGAATTACTGTCGAAAATTAAAACAGACGACAGGGAAGCATTTAATTCTTTATTTTTAAAATACTATCCGCTATTGTCAGATTTCTGCAGGTTTTTAGGAGCAGACAATGATGATGGTGAAGACATTATAGCCGATCTGTTTTTAGACCTCTGGGTGAAAAGAGAGCGGCTGCAGATTCATACCTCCATAAAATCATACCTGTACGGAGCCATAAAAAACAGGGTTTATACTTTAAAAGGCAAAAGCCAGAAAGTTGAACTGTTACCTGAAGAGTACGCGTCGGACAAACCCATAGGCGATCACCTTCGCCCCGATGAGATCCTGTTCAGGAAAGAGCGCCGCCTCATAATTGAGCGTTTTATAGATGAATTACCGGAGCAGGGAAAACTTATTTTCTTGATGAGCTGGCATCACCAGCTTGAGCACCATGAGATTGCCGAAATTTTAAATATCTCGCCCAATACGGTAAAAACTCATATTTACCGGGCCATCAATTATTGCCGCAAGCGCCTGCTTTTGTTAAATAATTAGTCACAATATTAACATTACATTAAATCGTAAAATCATGTAATCGGATTGCAGCCTTTTGAATACTTACTTCAAAATGGCGCACATGGATGAACATCATTACCTATTGATCATAGGCTACCTGGAGGGAAAAATATCCGAAGAGGAAACTCAATATTTATTGCAAAAAGTTCAGACCGATAAGGAATTTTCTGACGCGTTTGAAGATATTGCCGAGATCTGGTCGGCCAGGAAGCCCGTGCCCAATAATAGTATCAAAGCTAATGATGCCCTGAACCGCCTCAATAAAAAAATAGATCAGCTTGAAACGCCATCCAACGAACAAGCATTGCCAAAACCCAATGCCATTATTCTAAAACTACGGCCTGTACTGGCCGTAGCGGCTTCGGTATTATTACTGGCCTGCGCGTTCTGGTTTTATAAAATCCACATCAGTAATAAAACTGCCAATACGTTTGCCCTTATTGAAAACCATACAGCACCCGGACAAAAAAAGAAGATCAATTTGCCCGATGGTACCATTGTAACCCTTAATGCATCAAGTAACCTGCACATTGCAGGAAATTTTGACGACGAGAAACGTGAAGTGTATTTAGATGGTGAAGCTTTTTTTGATGTAAAACGCAATCCGCAGAAACCATTCATTGTACATACGGGTAAAGTTGCTACCCAGGTATTGGGCACGCATTTCAACGTATCGGCCTATGTTAACGATAGTAATATCACGGTATCGCTTGTAGAGGGCAAGGTTCAGGTTGATATGAATAATGATCCATCAAAACGGGTCATACTCGATCCCGGTAAGCAAATGATCTATTCAAAAAGCGATGGCCAGGCTCGTGTTACTGATTTTATAACTGAAGATATTACCGGGTGGAAGGAAAATAAGCTGGTGTTTAACTACGACAGCTGGACCGACGCCGCTAAAAAGCTAAGCAGATGGTATGGCGTGCCTGTAAAACTGCAGGACAGTACCCTGCTGCGCTGCAAACTGAAAGGCACTTTTGATAATATCCCGCTAAACAAAGTAATGGAACAAATAAAAATGGTTTCGGATATATCATGGAAAATGCAGGGTAAGGCCATGATCATATCCGGTAAATGTAACTAAACACAAGAAAGGTAAAACTTAATGAAATAAAGAAAAGCATAAAACAACAACAGGCAGCATGATCAGATCACACCGCCTGCTCCGTAATCAGGTCCTCGCCAAAGGGCCCAATTCAAATTAGTATTAGCAATCTCAAAAATATGAAAAAATATATATTCTCACTTTTAAGTGCGATTTATTTGATGTGCACGGTTGTACAGGCCGGAGCAACAACCCAAAGCCGTACTTCCGATCCGGTTTGCACCATCCAGGTTACCGGAAAATCAATCAAAGAGGTATTTTCCCTAATTGAAAAACAAACCGGCTTACACTTTATACACAATGCAACAGAGGCCCAGCTGAGTAAAAAAATAAGCCTTTCTGAAAATAACCAGCCTATTGACGAAGTATTAAAAAAAATAGCCAGGCAATCGGGCCTGTCATTTAAAAGGACCGATCAAACCATATATGTACAAACCTCGTCAAGAATACTGCGCGTTACCGGCAAGGTAGCCGACTCGCAAACAGGCGAAGCCTTACCCGGTGTTTCGGTACGAGTAAAAGAAAGCGCAGATGGAACAATTACCGATGTAAACGGTAACTATCATCTTGAAGCAGTAGAAAACAGCACTTTAGTGTTTTCGTTTATCGGCTATCAATCGCAAGAGGCAACAGTTTCCGGCAGCACGCTCAACATTTCATTAAAAGCCGATCAGGCTGCATTGAAAGAGGTAGTAGTTGTGGGCTACGGCAAGCAATCGCGTAAGCTACTTACCAGCTCTATTGTAACCGTTCAGAACAAAGATTTTAACCGGGGTGCTCTAAGCAACCCCGCGCAATTGCTACAGGGTAAAGTTGCCGGCTTAAATATCACCCGCTCCGGCGATCCGAATGAAAGCCCGTCTATA
The DNA here is from genome assembly GCF_003675385.1 of Mucilaginibacter kameinonensis. Lineage (GTDB taxonomy): Bacteria > Bacteroidota > Bacteroidia > Sphingobacteriales > Sphingobacteriaceae > Mucilaginibacter > Mucilaginibacter kameinonensis. Next base: position 862,659 of record NZ_RCWZ01000003.1, read on the forward strand.
AGCTTGCGCGGCCCCTCAACCCTGCGTACCGGCCCAGCCCAGGAACCTTTTTATGTAATTGACGGCGTAGCCGGTGCCGATTACAGACTTGTAGCTCCTGACGATATCGAAACCATCGATGTATTAAAAGACGCCTCCGCCACAGCTATTTATGGTACCCGTGCGGCTAATGGTGTAATCATCATTACTACTAAAAAAGGTAAAAGCGGTCAAACCGCCATTTCATATAATGCTTATGCCGGTGTCGAAAAAATTGCCAACAGCATTAAAATGATGAATGCTACACAGCTTGCCGATTACCTGAGCAAAAACAACCTGGCCCTTGACCCATCCGACCAAAAAGGCGCTAATACCGATTGGCAAAAAGAGGTAAGCCGTACCGCTTACTCACAAAACCATAACGTTGCCCTTACAGGTGGTTTTAACCAAACTACTTACAGCGCTTCGGTTAATTATTTTGATGATAAAGGCATTTTGAAAGGCAGTGCGCTTAACCGATTTACTACCAAAATGGCCGTAGAGCAAAAGGCATTTAATGACCGTTTGAAATTAGGCTTATCTGTAAACAACAGCACAAGTAATTCAGACATCATCCCCAATCAAAACATTGTATTATACAACATGCTGCGCTACCTGCCAACTGTTCCGGTAATGCAAAATGGTGCGTATACAGAAAACCTGCAACGTATACAATACTATAACCCGGTTGCTTTGCTGGCCGATGCTTATCAAAAAACTAAAAGCAAACTGAGCTTAATAAATGCTACTGCTGAGTTAAAACTCCCGTTGGGTTTTACTTATAACATCAGCCTGTCTACCCAAAATGAGCAGGTTAACGGCGGCGCTTATTACAACAGCCAGTACACCCTTGACCAGGGCGTTCATGGCGAAGCTTACCGCTCGTCATTTGAAAATACCCGCAAAGTGGGGGAAACTTTTTTGACCTATGCCAAAACCACGGGCAAACATGATATTAACGTACTGGCAGGTTACAGCTTGCAGCAGGATGTAAACGGCGACGGTTTTCAGGCCAATAACCGTAACTTTCCTACAGATGATATTGGCTACCTGAACATTGGCCTTGGCTCGCCGGCAGGTGATTTCAGGACAGACTGGGGGGCCAACCTATATCAAAAACTCCGTTTAATATCTTATTACAGCCGTGCTAAATACAGCTATGACAATAAATACCTGCTACAATTATCATTAAGGCGTGATGGTTCATCGGCATTTGGTGCAAACAACAAATGGGGTACTTTCCCTTCTGCATCATTAGGCTGGCGGATCACCGAAGAATCGTTCATGCAAAACCAGCATTTATTTAACGATTTGAAATTAAGGGCAAGTTATGGTATCACCGGTAACTCGCTGGGCTTTGATCCGTTGATCTCACAGATTAAATATGGTTCGGCAGGTGCATTTTATTATAATGGTGTGTTCACTAATTCAATAGGCCCCTCGCAAAATGCTAACCCCGACTTGAAATGGGAAAAAACCACCATGTATAACTTAGGTTTGGATTTCTCTTTATTCAACGGCAGGTTGAGTGGAACTATCGAAGCCTACGACAAAAAAACCAACGACCTGATCTACTTTTACCCGGTATCAACCACCCAATATTTTGTGGGTACTTTAACCGCCAACGTAGGTTCAATCTCCAATAAAGGATACGAGGTTACCATTAACGCTACTCCTGTAGCTACAAGCAGCTTTAAATGGAATACCTCTCTTAACATAGCGCACAATAAAAACAAACTGGTATCACTGTCAAACAGCAGCTTTAAACTTGACTCTATTCCGCAGGCAGAACCAGGCGGCCAGGGTGAAACAGGTTACAAAGTACAGATCCTGAAAACTGGTTATCCGGTAGGTCAGTTCCTGCTCTACAAATATGCCGGTAAAGATGCTAATGGCGTATCGCAGTTTTACAGCCACAGCGGCGGTGTAACTACTACCCCAACTTCTAAAGATTATTTCTACGCCGGTAACGCGCAGCCTAAACTGGTGTTCGGCTTTAATAACAGTTTTAGCTATGGCAATTTTGATCTTAATCTGTTTGTGCGAGGCTCGCTTGGTGGCAAGATCCTGAACGCTACCCTTGCCGATTTGAACCGTACCAGCGACGTAAGGAGCTATAACCTGCCCGCTTCATCCGCCAATGAATCGCCTAAAGATGTGAATGCTTATTTATACTCCGACCGTTATATTGAAAGCGGATCATACCTGCGCCTGGATAACGCTACCCTTGGTTACACCTTCCCGAAATTTACGCCGGGCATCCGCAATTTACGCGTGTATGTATCGGGTAATAACCTGGCCGTTATAACCGGCTATAAGGGTATTGATCCGGAGATTTCATTAGGCGGACTTACACCGGGTATCGATAATAAAAACTATTACCCGCGCACCAGGGCTTTCCTGTTCGGTTTAAGTGCATCATTTTAAATCAAACACCATTAAAAGATCAACATGAAAACTTCCATTCATAAATACTGTGCCCTGCTTTTCGCGGCCATTACCATATCATCATGCACCAAAGTTGATGTGCCTGTTGAAACCGAATTAACTCCATCAAACTTCCCTACTACCCCGCAACAGTTTATTCTGGCTTCGGGAGCTGCTTATGCGCAGTTGAGGGGTTCATTTGCACAATCATACTGGCAAATGCAAACCCTGAGTACCGATGAAGCTATTATGCCCGCAAGGGCCGGGGGCTGGCGCGACGGCGGCCGTTACCAACAGCTGCACTATCACAACTGGAATGCCGACCTGCCACAGGTTCAGGATGCCTGGACATGGGGTTTTGGTACCATCAGTACCTGTAACCGCATCATCGCTACGTTTGCGTCATCACCGGATAACGCTGCAAAAGCTACTACCATTGCCGAACTGAGGGCAACACGTGCCATGATGTTTTTCTTTATGATGGATCTTTACGGCAACATTCCGGTAGTAACCACATTTGGTTCTGCTGATAAACCTGCTACCACCGCGCGTAAAGATGTATTTGCCTTTATCGAGAAAGAATTAAACGAGGTGATCCCCAACCTGAGTACCGTAGTTGATCAGACAACTTACGGCAGGCCAACCCAGTTCACCGCCTACGCCATACTGGCCAAAATGTACCTTAACGCCGAGGTTTACACCGGTGCGGGCCGCTACAACGATGCTGTTAAAATGTGCGATAACATCATGCAATCAGGAAAATACGCTTTAGAGGATGATTACTTGAAAATGTTTTACCCGGATAACGGCCCAAAAGTTAAAGAATTTATTTTCGCCATCCCTTATGATCACGCGCTGGCCCAGGGCGAGCAATTTAGCTGGTATTCGCTGCATCCGGCGTTGCAGGCCAAATATGGTTTGCTTTACCGCTTAAGTAACCCATGCAGCACCATTCCGTCGTACTATGCTCAATTTAACGATCCCAACGATATCCGCACCAGCATTTGGCTTATTGGCAAGCAGTATGATTTTGCGGGCAATCCCATCATCATAAAAACAACTAAAAAAGGTTTGGATGCTTCATACGCGGGCCCCGACCCTACGGCTCCTATTGATTACCAATTGACGTTTACGCCAGATCTTACACTGGTTGACGTACCTACCTTTGAGGTTGGGGGTGACGAGCTGGGTAAAGCGAAAGGTATCCGCAATAACAAATACTACCCGGATGTTACAGCAACCGACCGTAACCAAAGTAACGACGTGCCTGTTTTCCGTTATGCCGATATACTGCTGATGAAAGCCGAAGCCATTTTGAGGGGCGCTACTCCAACAAATGGAGAAACAGCTCTATCGCTAATTAACCAATTAAGGACTAAACGTAAAGCAGCTACCTGGAGCAGCGTTGACCTTCCCAACCTTTTACAGGAACGCGCACGCGAACTAAACTGGGAAACTTGGAGAAGGAACGACCTGATCCGCTTTGGAAAATATGAAGAATCATGGGGTTATAAAACCGACAAGGATGTTAACAAACGCCTTTTCCCTATCCCATCTGCCGAGCTTATCTTAAACTCAAAACTGCAGCAAAACACCGGCTATTAATAATATTTGTACCCCTATTTTATTGCCTGGCTGTCCCGTTATTTCGGGGCAGCTTTTTTGTTTTTCATACCAAATAACTGCTGCCACTCACCTCCTGGACACAAGTGTAGGGAAGATAAGAGATTGCCAGTAATGTTGGTGTAAAAAGCCATGTCATTGCGAGGAGGAACGACGAAGCAATCTCGTAGCTATGCAGATCGGACATGCATTGGCTACGAGATTGCCACGCTGCGCTTGCAATGACATGGCTTTTATTTGTTTTTCCAAGCCATCGCCCTCTTTTGCCACGGCGGCCAGAGGCCGCTTTATAATTACCACTCGCCTGGAGGCGAGCGGCGGCGATCGTTATTTACACGTTACTCATTTTTATCTTATCACCAATAAACCACAAACTCCGTTTGCCTTTCGGCAACAGTTTTTAATGAAAATTCAAAGTCATGATTTAGCATGATTTCGCGCACCAGGGTTAGGCCTATGCCCTGTCCATCTTTTTTAGTGCTGAAGAACGGGGTAAACAAGTTAACCTGTTGCTCGGGACTAATGCCTTTGCCGGTATCAGTAATGGTTAGTTTCTTTTCTTGGGGATTGATGGCAAGTGTTACCGAACCGTTGCCATCAATAGCCTCGATGGCATTTTTAACGATATTGATAAAAGCCTGTTCCAGTTGCTGTTCATCGGCCATGATCGTGATTGGTTCCTCCGGCAAATCAAGATTAAGCGATACGCCTTTTTGTTTGGCACGGATGCCCATTAGCTTTACTACCGATTCTATAAGCTTTTGCAATATAACGGGATGCTTATTGGCCGGCGGCAGTTTAACCAGATCGGCAAAGTTGCGCATGAACAGGTTCAGGTTCTGGTTTCTGTCCATAGCTACTTGTAAGGCATCCTTTATTGGATCAAAATCATGCCCCGCCCAAAGTTGATCGGTTTTCATCGCCGACTGCATGATGGAATTTACCGGGCCAATGGTATTATTAACCTCATGTGCCATCATCCTGATCACTTTGCCATAAACCTTCTTTTCGGCCGCAAGGATCTCGGCAGTCAAATCTTCCAACATGATAAAATGCCGCGAAAATCCACGGTCAATAAAGTGCGACTTTTGCAGTTTGAAAGAGTTAACGCCGTCCAGCTTAACTACCATAGTTTCGCCCGATTTAAGGGCTTTGATGTGTGCAAAAACGGGATGCTTTAACTCGCCAATCAATTCACCAACTACAGCTTTTTCATCAATAGCCAAAACCTGCAAAGCTTTAGGGTTTATTTGCTGTACGCGGTCATCAAAATCAAGAATGATGATGCCCGTTGGCGAGGTATAGATCAGCTTTTCTAAAAAGAAATGCTGCTGTTCCTGTCGTGTGCGTTCGGTTCTTAGCTCGTCCATCATTTGGTTATAAACATCAATCAGCGCATCAACCTCAAGCTTGCCTGTTGAAAGAAACTTTACATTAAAATCTTTGTCTTTTATGGCTTCAATACCTTGTAGTAACATTTTTAAAGGCAATACAAGCTGGCGGTAAAGCTGTATAGCCACAGCTGCCGAGAGGAGAACAAAAGCTTCGGCTATGATAAAATAGATCTTATTGTCGATAAAAATAAACCATGCAAGCACCAGGGTAAGCAGGTGCAGGATCAGCACAAATAAAATGTATTTAGTCCTCAGCTTCATCGTACGGGATCTGGTATTTTTCGAGCCGCCGGTACAGGGCGCTGCGCGTGAGCCCCAGAGCCGCCGCGGCCTTGCTTATTTTATTTTTATGATGATCTAATGCCCGTTTTATCATTTCTACCTCTACCTCTTCTAAAGTTAAGGTGCCCACTCCCGGCAACTGGATATTTCCTTTTTTTACCGGGGATAATTCCAATTGCGACCGGAAATCATCAATGCTCAATTCATCTCTCCGGCTCACTAAAATGGAACGCTCCACCAGGTTTTTCAACTGTCTGATATTACCAGGCAAGGGTAGCTGCTGTAACCATTTCATAACCGATGGCGCTACCGACAAATTGGGCCGGTTATAGATCTGCTTTAAATTATTAATAAAAAAGCTAACCAACAAAGGAATATCTTTCGGCCGCTCGCGCAGGGCAGGCAAATAAACCGTGATCAAATTGATCCGGTAAAGCAAATCCTCACGAAAAGTACCACGAGATACCATCTCGTTCAGGTTTTTGTTTGTCGCGCAAACCACACGGGTATCTACGGTTTTGGTACGACTGCTACCTAATACCTCGTAGGTGCGGTCTTGCAATACACGGAGCAGTTTCACCTGACTGCTCGCATCCAGATCGCCTATTTCATCTAAAAAAATGGTGCCCTTGTTGGCCATCTCAAAGCGGCCTACCCTGTCAAACCGGGCATCGGTAAACGCGCCACGGATGTGACCAAACATTTCGCTCTCAAACAAGGAGGTAGAGATACCGCCTAAATTCACTTTAATAAATGGCTTATTACGACGAAGACTGTTCTGATGAATTGCTTCGGCAATCAGTTCCTTACCTGTACCACTTTCGCCCATGATCAACACTGATGCATCTGTTGAGGCCACCCGGCCGATGGTTTCCAAAATATCGAGCATCCGGGAATCTTCACCTACAATATTTTCAAAATTGTAGGTTTTGTCCAGTTGCTTACGGGTACGGTGCTCCGTCTTTTTATCCTGTAGATCAAGCAGTGTTTTTACCGATTGGATAAGGTGCTCGTTAACCCAGGGTTTATTGATAAAATCGTTGGCGCCAAGCTTCATGCCTTTAACTGCCAACTCGATACTTCCCCAACCGGTTATCAGGATCACCGGAATGGCACTGCTAAAAGCCTTGATCTTTCCAAGCAGGTCCATCCCCTCCTGTCCCGAGGTATCTATCGAAAAATTAAGATCAAGAATGATCAGTTCAGGGGCTTTTTTCCTGATGATCTTGAGGGCTTCAGCAGGTTCGCCAACACTTACAGCATCATAACCCTCACTTTTCAGCAGCAGGATTAGCGAGGTGCGTACGGCAATATCATCATCAATAACCAATATCATAACAAGCGGTCAATATCGTAATTATTCTTCGTGTAAAGCAACAGCAGGGTAAATAGCCGCCGCCTGTTTGCCGGGGTAAAGCGAGCAAATGAGCACCAGCAAGTAAACAAACAAAATAGATACGAGCATACCCTCTATGTAAACTATAGCGGGCAAATCAAATACATTCAATATCGGAAACTGAACAGCAAAGAAAGTACCTACAATGAGTGCCAATGTAGCCAGGATCATGGATTCGGACACTAATTGAGCCGAAACAGATTTGCCTGTAGCGCCAATGGCCCGGCGTAAGCCTATCTCACTCCTGCGCCTGTTGATATTATACCATAATACACCAAACAAACCGAGCGCTACATTAATAACCAGGAAAGTACTCACGATAGCTAATATGATCATGGGTACCAATGCAAAATAGTTTGCGTTGGTTAGCTTATTGGAAAGGTGCTCAATTTCAACGTTGGCATTTTTCATATTATTGGCCATGGTTTTATAAAGTTTCCCTTCAAAAGCAGCATCAGCACCGTCATCAACTTTTACCAGTATTTTGTCGAGCCAGCGGAACGAGCCTGTATCTGTTCTGAAATACATACCCGGGCCCGGGTCCAGGTAATCTCCGTTTCTTTTTATAGTTTGTATTACGCCAACTATCTTATACTTTTCTTTATCATCGTAATTACCTAAAAGCTTACCTACGGCGGGTTCATTGCCAAACGTTGCCTCTTTTAAATCAGAATCAATAACAATGTGTTTGTTTTTGCTTACTACATCTTCTTTATTAAACCAACGTCCCTCTAACAAGGTTACATTCATCACTTTTTCATAGTAATCTTCAACAGTAAAATTATTCAGGTGCTCTACATGCTTGCCCTTAAATGTTAACCCGCTCTGGTTAGTTCGCGACGAAAAGGGAATGTTGCCACTTACAAAAGTGATATCTTTTACATGCGGCAGCGATTTTATTGTTTTGCGCAGTGTTTCGTAATAAAGGTTAAGCGAATCAACATTTTTTGTTTGGTATGAATTATCATAATTGATCACCCATACATCCTGGTATTTAAAGCCCATTGGCTTTTTGTAATTGTTGTAGTAAAACATCAACAGCGTAAATACCGCGAAAAGTACCAGGAAAGATACCAGCATCTCGGTAATGAGCAGAAAGTTCTGCTTCTTTTTATTCCAGATGAGTTTAAATAAATGCTTAAACATAATATTTTGATTTAAGAATAAATGATCATTAAGCTTTGAGCGCCGTAACCACATTTAGTTTTGACATGCGCCATGCAGGGTAAACGCCCGACAATAACCCAAAAACAAGGCAAACCAGCAAACCGATAAACAAAACCGTAAAATTGATACTCAGCTCAAGGTTATCTATCAGGTTGGCGTTATTGATAGCGTAAAGCGCAAATACTGACAACACCGTTCCGATTACGCCGCCAAGTATAGTAAGTATCAGATTTTCAACAAGAAATTGGTAAACCAGTGTTTTTGATGATGCCCCAAAAGCCTTCCTAACACCAATTTCTGAAGACCGCTCCATAATCCTGGTGATGTTGATATTGACCAGGTTAAGTGTTGGCAGCAGGGTAAAAATAAATACGAAAATGCTTATAGCCGTAACCACGATAAATACGCCCGATTGCTTTTCGTTCCCGGTATCAACATAACTCCTGAAAAAAGTATTGGCATGGCTGTAAACATGTTTAAATTCTTTTCGCTCCACAGGTACCCTTGCTATGATACTTTCATATTCGGCCTGCATTTTAGGTATATCGCCCGGCGAGTTGCCTAGCAAGATTGCCATATAAGCACCCAGGTACCCCTTACTCTTATAATCTTCTTTTGATACAGTATAAGGTAAATAGATATCACTGTAAAGCATGTAATTAGTTACAGGTACGTTTTTCACAACGCCAATTACACGGTAGTCGACGTTATCTGCCTCGATATATTTACCTACTACTGTTGCTACATCACCAAAATACTGACGCTTCATATCCTCAGATATAATCGCCACGCGATCTGCATTAGTTACCTGCTGCTTGTTGAATGGCTTACCTTCGGTAAAATCATAATCGAGCACATCCCAATACTCGGCATTGGTGTATTTAAAATTGACTGCTATCTTTTTGTTATTGACATAGGTATTGGTACCCTTAAACATAGATGATATAGCAACCTTAACTGGTGTTTTCATCATCCCTGTGTAATGGCTCAAAAAGTAATAAGACAATGTACTTGACATCATATTTTCCTCGCCCGATTCCTGAAGCCGGTTAATATACAATGACCTATCCCGTTTTTTATCCGGGTAGTTATCGCCAACTACCTTATTAATAAAAGCGGTTAAAACCATCAATATGGTTAAGGTAAAGCTTATACCAAACAGACTGATAAACGTGAAGAACTTGCGGCGCTTGAGTACCGCTATGGCTATTTTAAAATAATTTTTAAGCATGACTTTCTATTTTAAAACCGGTTAATTATTGAACCTGGGCACCATCAAACAGGCGCACCAAACGATGGGTTTTGTGCGCCATATTTTCATCGTGTGTTACCATTACTATGGTAGTACCGTCGTTACGGTTAAGGTTAAGTAATATCTCCATAATCTCGTTGCCCATGGCACTGTCCAGGTTACCTGTTGGCTCATCGGCCAAAATAATTTCTGGTTTGCCTACGATAGCACGTGCGATGGCCACGCGCTGGCGCTGACCACCTGAGAGCTGTGTAGGAAAATGTTTCAAGCGATTAGCCAGTCCCACTTTTGCCAGTGCCTCGGCTGCCAGTTCGCGGCGTTGTTTGGCGGTGGTATCACGGTAAAGTAAGGGCAGTTCTACATTATCAAGCACTTGTAAATCGTTGATGAGATGATAACTCTGGAAGATAAATCCCAGCTTTTTATTACGGAACTGTGCCAGTTGCTTATCATTCATGCCTCCTGTTTTTTGATCATCAATCCTGATCTCCCCTTTTGATGGCGCGTCAAGCAGGCCCATGATATTAAGCAGGGTGCTTTTGCCGCAGCCCGAAGGGCCCATAATGGATAAAAACTCGCCTTTGGCAATATCAAGGCTCACGCTGTTCAGGGCCAGGGTTTCGATGGTATCGGTGCGGTACACCTTTTCAATGTTTTGTAAACGGATCATATCGTTAGGTTTGAATTATTGAGTTATTGATTTAGTTATAGGTTATTTTTTTGTTTGTTTCAAAGTCGTAAAGTGAAAGATAGCGCAATTGGTAGTAAGCTCCCCAAAAATCGCGGAGAGCGCTTACATAATCACGCTGCGCCTGGTCGTTTTCGCGGAATGCTATACCCAGGTCAGTGATACTCAGATCGCCAAGCACATACCGTTCTCGGGCTATCTTGTATTTTTCGCCGGCAATACTGTCAGCACTCGCGGTATATACCAATTGCTCCTTCATCATGTTAAAAAGTGACACCTGGGTAATTATCTCCTGCTTAAAAGTCTGCTTATCCTGCTCAACGGCATACTCGGTAAGTTTTTGGTTAGCCAGGGCTGTTTTGGCCCTTGATTTTGATCTGCCCCAATCCAGTATCGGTACCGATAGCTGTAACTCAACCACCTGCTGATTTTGTGGGTTCTTGTATACATCAGGAATATTGGTGGCCGTATTAGAGAAACCCAAACTGGCAGTAAGAGTAGCTGTGAGGCCGTTTTGCCCTTTAGCCTTGGCCACATCACGTTTGGCTTCGGCCAGGCGGCGCAAAAAAGCTATAGCTGCCGATCGGTTAGCATTGGCCTCGGCAAGCACCCTATCTGATGATACCGTCATATTGCTAATGTCTTTTGGAACTGCTAAAACTATCCTGTCGTCCCCCGCCTGCCCTATAAAACTACGTAGTGTAAGTGTGCTAATTTCCACATCGCGTTTGGCTGTACCTACCGCTTTTTGCGCGTTTATTTTTTCCAGCTGCAATTGAAGTATATCGTTCTTTGATACTTTTCCCAACTCATACTTTAAGTTGGCTATTTTAATGATCCCCTCAGTGTTGGCTAAATTCGTTTCGGCCATTTTAAGGTTTACCTGTGCCAGCAACAGATCAAAGAAGTAGCCTTCTACATCAACCGCTATCTTTTCCTGCGCTTCAATGTAAGCCTGCTTACTTTCATTAAACTTTAAAGGCTCAATCCTTTTATCCCATTTAAGGCTATTGAACTGAAACAGTGGCTGGGCATAATTTATACCGTAAGGTATGCCGTTATACAGCACATTATGACGGTCAAAATCATCAAAACGCTGCAATTGCGTAGTACCATAAATTGTACCGCCTGTAGCCGTGATACTCTGACTAAAGTCAAGCCTTAGCTGCGAATTATCGTTATGAATCGGCTGTACAAGGAACGTACCATTAGGTTGTTGCACCTGCGAAAATGTTTTGGTATAGCCCGGTAAAATACCGCTTAAAGCCAACTGCGGCTGATAGTTTGATTTATAGGTGCGATATTCCCAATATTTGGTTTCGCGCGTAGTCGCGGCCTGTTTAGCGGCAATGGAGTTGGCCTTAGCCAAATCAACCACCTGCTGCAGGGTTAGCCTAAGGGTATCGCTACCACTGCGGCCAAATGCGCCCGAGCTTAAGGTCAATAACAGTATGAAGTATAGATATTTCATGATGCTCAATTCGTTTTTCCAGATCGTCATTGCAGGAACAGTTTCTCCCAAACCTGGAAATACAAGCCCAAACCTTGTAAATCCATGCTGTGAACCGGGATTACACTGTCCCCGGCAATGACGCTTCTTGTTTATTATTTTACTGTTACTTCTTTTGAGTTTTTATATTCACTCATATCCGATGTAATAACCTCATCACCAGCCTTTACTCCGCTCTGTATCTCCACATAATCAAAATTGGTGAGGCCAATGTGTACTGTACGACGTTCGGCTTTACCGCTATTCAGCACAAAAATGTCCTGAACCGATGGGCCTTTAAATGCCGGACCGTTGGCCACCCGCATGATCTTGTTATGCGTGGCCGTCACCAGAAAAACATCCACTTTCAGGTTTGGCCGCAGCAGTTTATTTGCCCGGTCATCAAGCTGTACATCAAAAGAAATTATGCTGTTTTGCACCGATGGGGATACATTACTTACATGGCCACGCAATTGATCGTCATTTATGCGCACAATTACCGGCAAACCGCTACGTACCTGATCGGCCACGTTATCAGAAACACTGCCCTGGATCCGGAAGCTGCCTAAATCGGCAATGCGGGCCAGGGTTTCCCCCTCGTGAATATTAGCACCAATATTTTTGTTTACGTAGGTAATAACACCCGCGCGGGTTGCCACTACGTTGGCTAAGTCGAGTTTACGCTGCAGTTCTTTCAGATCATTTTGCTGGATATCGGCCGCTATTTCAGCCTCCTTGATCTCCAGTTGCATGGTTTGCTGCTTGCTTTTGATCTCGTTTTCCAGTTGTTTTTTTTCCAGTTGGGCAACTTTCAGGTTCAGTTCGGCTTGTTCTATGTTTTCGCGGGTACCGCCGCCTGCTTTGTACAGGCGTTTAGCATTCTCAACAGCGTCTGCAAGGTTGCTGATGTGAAGTTGCTTAATATCGTTGTTGGATTGAATGTCGTAGAAGCTTTTGTTCAGATCAAGCTTGAGTTTATTGATCTCGGTACGTTTGGTTTCGAGTTGAAATTTTTGTTTCTCGTAATCGGTTTGGGTGGCCGATTTATCAAGGGTCAGTATTGATTGACCTGCTTTTATCTTATTACCGGCATCCATCAGCGCGCTTTTGATAGAGGCGTTTATAGGACTGGTGATAATTTCTTCAAATTCCGGCAAAACTTCGCCGGTAGCGTTTATGGTATTTTCGATGTTGCCGATCTCAACTTTAGCAGTTGTTATTTCGGCACGGGTGATGGTTGATTTAATATATCCCCGCAAAAGCATTACGGCAAACACCAAAACAGCCAGGCTGATAGTGCTGATAACCGCCGTTTTTTTGCGTTTGGCAGATGTAACTTCAAGTGCAATTTCCTTATCCATTGTGATAAATTTGGACAAGGTTTTGCAAGAGCTATACCAATATTAAACACTTAAAAACCAATACATTACGGATTTTTATTTTTTGAAAAGTGATCGATATCGGACAAAATTTCTGTTATCGACCGTTGATTGGTTTTGATTACGTTGATTGCGCTGATTACTTTGAAAGCTTCCCCAATGAAGAAGTTGCGTACCTATGGCACGCTAAAAACTCAACTTGTTTTATTGCTACAGACCTGTTGCACCTTCAAACGAAAGTATAAGGAGCTTCAAAAGAACATCAACTTATTTTAATCTGAGACGTAGTTTATCTATAAATTGTCTACTCTTCAAGATGCTTCCTGATCTTCCCTAACAAATCATCTATTTCGAAAGGTTTGGCTAAAAAGTCATCGGCACCGGCATCATAGGCTGATTTTTCGATGTCACGGCTTGCGGAAATCATGATGATAGGAATACCTTTGGTTAATTCGCGCTTTTTAAGCTCACGACAAATATCCCGCCCATCGGAACCGGACATCCAGATATCCAATAAAAGCAGGTCAGGAAATTCGTTTTGCATATCCAAAAGCGTCAAGCCGTTTACTGTCGACGAAACCTGGTACCCCTCAAAATCAAGCATTATTTCTACCGCATCCACAATCCCCGGATCATCGTCCGCTATCATGATCTTCTTCGTATTTTCCACTTCATCCCGAAGCCACAAAAATCAAGCCTTAAAAACAATCGATAACATTTTTTTTACAAAAGATTTTTTAGCCTATTCTTTATCATTTTTGACAGGGAGCGCGAAGTAAAATGTTGAGCCTTTTCCTTCCTCACTATCCACCCAAATACGGCCACCTTCACGTTTAATAATCTCGGACGAAATATATAAACCAAGGCCTAAACCCGGGAATGTATGCTGTTTAGCACCGCTAACCCTGTAAAACTGTTCAAAAACACGACTTTGCTTTTCTTTTGAGATACCGATCCCGAAATCCTGTACACTAACCACTACCTCATCATTTTCAATCCGACTCTTTAAAATTATATTTTCGGTGTGTGGCGAGTATTTGATGGCATTGGTGATCAAATTGACCAAAACCTGGCTTATGCGCTCTCTATCAGCATACACTTGTCCTGTTTCCTGTAATTGTTCAATAAGTGTATGTTTTTTTGTAGTACGTTGTAAATCTTCCGTTACCTCTTTAATGAGGGCATTAAAATCAAACACGGTATAATTAAACTGAAGCCTGCCGGAGTTTATCTTGGTAACATCCAATAAATCGGCAATTAAACTGGTAAGGCGGTTCAATTGGGCATCCATCTTACTAATCATGGATGCTTCCAGGGTGTCGCCTTTTTTGGTGAGCATACGTTCAAGCACCTGGGTATAGGCTTTAATGCTGGTAACCGGCGTTTTTAACTCATGGCTTGCTATCCCAATAAATTCGTCTTTTTGCTGCTGTAAAAGCTTTTGTTCGGAAATATCAAAAGTTACCCCTACCATTTGAGTAGCTTTCCCCCTGTCATTGAACCGCGCCTTTCCCGAAGCATTGATCCAGTGTATTGAACCATCGGGCCACGTAACCCGGTACTCGGCATTATACACTGTTCTATTCCTGATAGCCTCGTTTACTCTTTTCTGTACAACATCCCGGTATTCGGGCAGCATCACAGATAAAAGATCCGGAAAATTAAATACCGCATCTTTATCAAGACCATAATTAGCCTTACACTGCGGCGTACAGAACATAATACCGGTTTCCAGATCCAGTTCATAAGAGCCTAAACGACCGGCTTCAAGGGCAATTTCAAGACGCTGATTAATCTGAACAAGCTCCTCCCTTGATTTACGGCGATCAGTAATATCACGGGCAACTGCAAAAAGATATGGCTCATCCGACAGCATCAAACTAACCATATTGATCTCTACCGGGTAAACTGAGCCATTTTTACGGCGATAAAGCGTTTCGTACTGAGGGATGTTTTGTTGTTGCGCTTTATTAAAAGCCCGGTTAAAAGTTATATCATCGTGGTAAATATCTATATCAGCCACGTTCATGGTCAGTGATTCTTCTTCGCTGTAACACCAATCATCAAGTGCTACGCTGTTTACGTAGGCAATTGATCCATCAGCACGTAACAACATGAATATGTCCGAAGCGTTATCGGCCATAAACTTGAAACGCTTCAGCTCGTCTTCGGCATTCTTTTGTTTGGTTACGTCTATTACCGTACCCAGCATCCTGACCGGAATGTGCTCGTCATCATAGTAAACTTTCCCTTCTGCTTCAATCACGTGCATGCTGCCATCCCGCCATAAAACCCGGCCGGTATAAAAAAGCTGACCAGTTTTTAAAGCAACATCAAACGCCTTATCTCTTATATGCCTGTCATCCGGAAAAATCCTGTCAATATAACTCTCATGATCAGGCGATTCATCAATATCCATGATCACATTAAAACGTGGTGAAGTGATCACTTCGTCTGTAACCAGGTTTAAATCAAACGTACCCATCTCGGCAACATCAATAGCCAACCTGGCGCGTTCTTCAGCATCTTCAATTTTACGTTTGGCAATTACCTGATTGGTTACTTCAGATGCTACAGCAATGATGCCGGTAACGCCGTTACTATCCTTTAAAGCCTCGTAAACAAAGTCTACATAAGTTTTTTCGATCTTGCCATTCCTGGGCAGGTATACAGGCCTTTCAACAGCAATAAATCGTTCGCCGGTATTGTATACATGATCAAGCAAAGCTTCAAGCCCTTGCCCTTTGGCTTCCGGTAAACCTTCAAAAATTGGCTTACCAACAGTTTCCTCTGCTGTTTTGCCCCACAGCTCAAACACCGGGGCGTTGGCAATCTCAACCACATAATCCCGTCCTTTAAAAACAGCTATGGCGACAGGTGCCTGTAATATCAGCGAACGAAAATTCTGCTCACTTTCTATAAGTTCAAGGCGGGCTACCGTTTCATCAGTTATATCCTGTAGCGTGCCGTTTAACCTGATGGCTACTCCATTTTCATCATACAATGCTTTACCCTTGGCCCTCACTACACGCTCAATTTTTGTACGGGGATTTACAATAGTATATTCAACGTCGTACTTGCCTCCGGACGAAGGTAGCAAAGCCGCACGAATGGCATCAGCAACACTTTGCCTGTCTTTTTCTGCAATTACCGCTATTGCCGAGTCAAGTTCTATTTCATCATGAGGGTCTAATCCAAACCAATCTTTTAACCTGTCGTTACCGATAAATTTATTAGTATGGGGATTAAGATCCCAGGTGCCCAATTCTGCGGCATCTATAGCAAACTCCAGCTCGGTTTTGCTTTCTTTTAGTTTATTGAATGCCAGCACCTTTTCTGTAGTTTCGGTACAAGCTACCAGGATCCCACCCGGTTTACCCGATTCATCAATGACAGGGCTGTAACTAAATGTCCAGTAAATATCTTCGATAGTGCCGTTCCGAAAAAATGGGATCAATTGGTCTTCATGCCAGGTTGCCCCACCACCGGATAACACCTGCACTATCAATGGTTCGAGGATATGCCAGATCTCGGCCCAGAAAACTTTGGCCGGTTGTCCTAAAAGTGTTGGGTGTTTACCGTTCATTCCAAGGCTGGGACGGTAGGCATCGTTATAAAAGCAAACAAGATCGGGCCCCCAGTACATAAACATCGGGAAGCGCGAATTTAGCACGATACCTATGGTAGTGCGCAGGCTTACGGGCCATTGATCTGGTGTGCCAATAGATGTTCCGGACCAGTCATGTGCCCTAATCAGCGCGCCCATCTCGCCGCCGCCCTCCAAAAATTTCAAACTATCCTGCTGCATTTACGATTGTACGATGAAGTAAACATCAACACCTAAGTTAAGTTTTACAATCGTATTAATTACCTATGAATTAATTTTATTCACAAAATAGCAATTATCCTAAAAATCAGAGTAATCTGCCGGGCGCAGAAAGATTATATCGGCATGTGATACGTTATGCTGATACTCCGGTTTAGCCGAAAGCGTTTTCCAGTACTCATCCTTACCAAAAGCATCCCAATGTTTATCCCTATCCTCTTTACTGTTAAAGGTGGTCATGTACATCAGGTTGGGCATGTGGCTACCTGCGATGACTTCAGAGTAAAAAACTGCATTGAAACCGAGGCGTTTAAAAAGTCCTATTTCGTCGCCAACGTTAAACATGGTTACTTTGTTAATGTTCAATTTTTCGGTGGGGCTTTCATAGCTGCGCAATTCATAAACCCTGTCGGCTTTTTTGGCGGTAAGGTTAGGAACATCTGTTGAGGGCATTCCCGGAAAAGCCTGCAATATGATAGTTTCCAAACGGGTGTAAGGCTGTTCGTTATAAGCGGCATCAATATATTCTTTGCCATCGGCAAGGTATGCGGCATCGGCCTCTAATTTTTGATCAATCCCCATTAATTTGTCCCAGGACTGAAAAGGTGTAAACACATACAATAGCTTTGCAGTATCAACCTGTGTAACGGGCTTAAACACACCAACGTTTTTCACGCCCGCCCTGTGCAGTGCGGGGATATAAGCTTGTTGTAAGTATTTTTCGATTGTGCTTTCCTGCGCCTGGGTTTTGTAGTGATATATTTTAAGCTGATAATAATTACGCGCAGGGGCATTTGCAAATACTGAGGCTACAATAAAAAAACAGGCTACAAAGCCAAGGGATGTTTTATTAACAAAGTTCATAATGGCAGATGGTTTCTGGAGTAAATATAAACTCATTTTAGCAAAGTTGTGTTAAGCCCGTTTATATATTTCCCCCATTTTTCAAGCATCTCCATTAAATCTGAAAGCTTCATAGGCTTGCTCAAATAATCATTCATTCCGGCATCCAGGCAGGCCTGCCGGTCTTCGGGCATAGCGTTGGCAGTCATGGCAATAATCACCGGCTGTTCCTGCATATTACTGCGGATAAAGCGGGTTGTTTCCAAACCATCCATGTCAGGCATCTGCACATCCATCAAAATTAAATCGTAATGCTTAGCCACCATGGCATTTAATGCCACGTGACCATTTTCGGCAATATCCGCACTATAGCCCATTTTGCTTAGCATATGGATAGCCAGCTTCTGATTTATTAAATTATCCTCAGCTATCAGGATGCTCATCGGATAATTTCTGGCAAAATCTTTTGAAAACACTGTTTGCACAGGTTGCACGTCGGTTTTAATCCCACTGCCGGTTTTTAACTGTTCAACAATATACTTGTGTAAAAGATTATGTTTGGTTGGCTTTGTCAGTACGGCATTAAACACAGTATCCTCCCGCTTACCTTGCTCACTGCCTATTGAACTTAACAAAATGATAGGCATTTCCGGAAATTTCTGCCTCACCGCTTTAGCCAGCTGTAAGCCGTCCATTTCGGGCATGCTCATGTCAGTTATTAAAAGATCAACCTTTTCATCTTGCTGTTCAAGCACTTTCAGGGCTTCATTGCCTGAAGCAACAACTACCGGGTCATATTTCCATTGCCTTAGCTGGGTGTCAATAATGCCTCGGTTGGTGGCGTTATCATCAACAAATAAAACGCGTTTATTTTCAAGTTCGGCAAGGTTGAGATAAACGTAATTTCGTTTTGCCTGCTGCCCTACTTTTAATTTTATGGTAAACGAAAAGGTAGTCCCCCTCCCTATTTCACTTTGTACGCTGATATCGCCCCCCATTAGCCTGACCAGTTTTTCGCTGATGGCCAGCCCCAGGCCGGTCCCCCCGTACTTACGGGTGGTGCTTGAATCAACCTGCGAAAATGGTTTAAACAAGCGCTCCAGTTTATCATCAGGGATACCGATACCCGTGTCCCTGATCTTAAATATCAATTCCAGGTCATCGCCTTTTTGCGCCTTTACACCCGCGCTTATAAAAACCTCGCCCTGGGCAGTAAATTTCACCGCGTTGCCTACAAGGTTAATCAGGATCTGGCGAAGCCGTATCGAATCGCAAATGATCTGTACAGGCACGTTGTGCTCCACTTGATAAACCAGGTCAAGATTTAAACGTGAAGCCTTTTCTGCAAAAACGTCCAAAACCCCTTCTATGCAATCCCTCAAATCAAAATCTTCTTCGTCAAGCTCCATATTGCCCGATTCAATTTTGGAGAAATCGAGGATGTCATTAATTACCGTTAACAGTGCGTCACCGCAATTTTTTATGGTTTCGGTGTACTCTTCCTGTTCGGTAGTAAGTTTGGTACTGCCCAGCAATGTTGCCATGCCAATAACTCCATTCATCGGTGTACGAATTTCGTGACTCATGGTAGCCAGGAAAATACTTTTGGCTTTGTTGGCGTTCTCGGCCTCTTCCCGGGCCTTTTCCGATATTTCGCGGGCTACGCGCTCGTTCTCCGTCATTTGCACCAGGCTTTCTGTACGCTCTTTTACCTGCCGCTCCAGTACCATTTTTTGAGCCTTCAGAAACTTAACCCGGTATTTAAAAATAAAATACAGCAACGCTATTATGGCTATCACAACAATTAGCCTAAACCACCAGGTCATCCAAAATGGCGGCACTATTGTAATTTTCAACCCGGTTGAAGCCGGCGACCATAAGCCTGACGCATTCTGATATCTTAATTTAAAAACATAATCTCCTGGGGGTAAATTGGTGTACGAAGCGGTATTACGACTTCCTACATTGTTCCAATCCGTATCAAAATTTTCAAGTATATAACTGTAATTCTTTTTATCTGCCGATGAGTAATCAAGCGCCGCATACTGTAATGTTATTACCGATTGTTTGTAAGATAATCTAATTGCCCTGGTATAGCTTATATCCTGCTTTAAAGGCGAAGGATCATCTTTATCACGGGCAATTTTCACCGTTTTATTGAACAACTGAAAATTGGTGATCACCAGCGGCATAAATGCAGATGGCTTTAAGATCTGCCGGGGAGTAAAAGAATTAAAACCGTTAATGCCGCCGAAAAAAATCCTTCCTTCCCTGGTTTGTAGGGCCGAATGTGATTTAAATTCCTCATCCTGCAAGCCATCTTCGATAGTGTAATTTTTAAAAGTACGCTTAACCGGATCGTAATTAGATAAACCATTATTGGTACTTATCCAGATGGTGCCTAATTTATCTTCGCGTACAGCATAAATAACATCGCTCGGCAAGCCATCTTTTGTAGTAAATGCTGTAAAATGTTTGGTAACCGGGTTAAGGAGATTGAGCCCTGAAAGGGTACTGATCCAGATCTGGCCCTTGCTGTCTTCAAACAAATCCGGGATACTGTTATTACTGATACTGTTGCGCTTTTCATCGTGCTGAAAACGGGTAAAGGTCCCGGTTTTCCTGTCCATCAGGTTTAAACCGGCATCAAATGTACCTACCCAAAAATTGTTATTATGATCTTCAAGCAAAGCGTATACCCTATCGCTGCTGATACTTTTTGGATCATTCAGATCATAGCGAAATGCCGAAAACGTGCCCGACTTTTCATCATACAAGTCAAGCCCCCCATTGTAAGTACCCACCCAGGTACGGTTATCGCGCGTTTGGGTAAGCGCGTAAATATTGTTATTGCTTAAACTGCCGGGCTTTGCAGCATCATGCTTAAAACTGGTAAATCTATCCGTTTTAGGGTCAAAGCGGCACAAACCATCTCCCCATGTACCCATCCAGAAATTACCGCTGTGGTCCTGGGTAATTTTCAATACATAATTCCCTACCAGGCTATTTGGATTTTTAGGATCATTCATGTAGTGTTTAACCGTGCCATCTTTATTAAATACATTAACACCGCCGCCATCGGTACCAACCCAGATATTGCCGTACTGATCTTCGTGCAGACTAAGTACAAAGTTATTGGCCAGGCTTTGTGGCGATGAGTTGTGCCTGAAATGCGAAAAGCTTTCGGTACTGCGTTTGTACAGGTTTATGCCGCCGCTAAAAGCCCCAAGCCACATGTTGCCCATCCTGTCGCGGCAAATACTGTAAATGGAGTTACCGTTGATACTGCCCCGGTCAATATCGTCGTGTTTGTAATTTGTTATTTTACCTGTTACCGGATCGAGGATATTAACGCCGTTATTCTCAGAACCTATCCAAAGCTTGCCATTCAGGTCCATACTTAAGGACAAAATGGTATTGCCTGCGATGGTATTAGGATCGGTATCGCTATGAATATAGTGCTTAAACGTGCCTGCCTCCGGAGTAAATAAATTAAGACCACCGTCTTCTGTACCAACCCATAGCCGACCGGAATTATCTTCATAAATACTGCTTACATAAGTGCCGGAAAGGCTTGTATTCACGCCGGGTTGATTTTGGTAACTGGTAAATGTTCCTGCTTTCCTGTCGAATAGGTTTAGACCGCCGCCCAGGGTACCTACCCATAAACGATGCTTTGAATCCTCCTTCAGTGCTGTTACATCGTCGTTGCTTAATGACGATGGCTTTTCATCGTCATGCTTATAATGGGTGATCCTGTTTTTACGGATATCAAACCTGTCGAGCCCACCTTTTTGGCTGGCTATCCATAATATTCCTTCGTGATCAAATATCAGCCTGTTTACAAAATTGCTTGATATGGTGTTTGAATTGGCGTTATCGTGGAAGTAATGCACAAACTTGCCGGTTTTCCGGTCAAGCTTATTCAGGCCGAAAAGCGTGGCCAGCCAGATATTGCCATCCTTATCCTCTGCAATGTCCGATACCAGGTTACTGCTTAGGGAATTATCATCCTGGATACTATGTTTATAGATTACAAAGCCGTAGCCATCATAGCGGTTAAGGCCATCGCGGGTGCCAATCCACATAAAACCCCGGCTATCCTGAATAATGGTGCTTACATTAATTTGAGATAATCCCTCGCGTGTACCTATGTGTTCAAACTTAAGGTTCCTATCCTGCGAAAACCCGTTTTGAGCAACCAATAAGGCAACTGCAACAAACAAATACTTAAAGATATTCACAGTAACGGGCTGTATTAAAATTAATAAAAATTGGCTTACCTAAGCAAGAAACAAAATGGCTTATAGCTTAACTTATACGGTCAGTATTATTTATAAGTTTAAAATAGACAAAAAAAGTAACAAAACAGATACCATTAAGCAATATTGAGTTCAGCAGGCAAAAGCTCAAAATTGCAATATAAAAAAAGCCTCCCGGTGTTTACGGGAGGCTTACAATATTGTTAGTTATTGATATAGCTTACAACTCTCTTACCCAAATATTACGGAAGCTAAGCGGCTCGCTTTTATCGCCGTGAGCTTGTAATTTAATTGGCGACGGGCCGTGTTTTTTACCCTCGTAAGATGGTTTGCCAATGTACTGTGTAGGGCCAAGCAACTCAAAGTTGTTTTCAACCAATACACCATTGAAAAACACGGTAGCTCTTGCTGCCGATTTTAATGAACCATCTTCGTTAAATACAGGAGCAGTCCAGATTACGTCATAAATATTCCACTCGCCTGGTTTGCGGCCAGGGTTTGCCAACGGAATAACTTGTTTGTACAAGCTGCCTGCCATACCGTTAACGTAAGTTTTGTTTTCGTATGAATCTAAAACCTGTAACTCGTACCCGGCATCGCCTTTACCAATCGAGGCCAAAAACACACCGCTGTTACCGCGGGCTTGTCCGGTACCGGTAATGCTTGCAGGTACTTTCCATTCAATATGCAACTGGTAATTGTTAAAGCTCTTTTTAGTTTCGATATTACCTGTAGCTTTGTTTACGGTAAGCACATCGCCTTTTACCAACCATTTGGCAGGGGTTTTATCTTCAACAGAAACCCATTCATCAAGGCCTTTGCCATTAAACAAAATGATGGCATCTGAAGGAGCATCACCTAAATTTTTGCCGGGGGTAACTACTTTAGGTACCGGTTCCCAAATTTCTGTGTCTTCAGGTTTCGCATTTTGTGCGTTCGCCATGAAGCAGCTACCTGCTAAAAGGGCGGTTAATATTAAAGGATATTTCATCTCTATTCGGTTTTAATTGGTTTAAACGTGAAGTGTATCTTTCAAATATGAAGCACTTTTCGCGATGCTCACATACGGATCGATGTTGGTGAAGTTTTCCTGCTCAACAATAAAGTGCTTAATGCCGGCCAGTTTAGCTTTACCTAATATGGTTTTAAAGTCGATATCGCCATTGCCAATTTCTGTATTCAGTTCGGCATTGGTTTTATCCCTGTCTTTAACGTGTACAAATTCGAAGCGGCCTGGGTGTTTTGAAAAGATCTCAACAGGATCTTTACCGGCGCGTACTACCCAGTAGATATCCATTTCCATGGCTACCAGTTTAGGGTCGGTGTTGTTCAATACTACATCGTAAAAAGTAGTATCGCCAACAGGAGCCCACTCAAAGTTATGATTGTGATAACCTAACTTCAAGCCAGATTTTTTCAGGATCTCGGCAATTTTATTCATTTTATCAGCAACACCTTTGCAATCATCAACCGTTTTAATAAAGTTGTGATTTAACGCCGGAATGATAATATGCGATTGACCGATAGTATTAGCAACTTCAATATAAGCGTTTAAATCATCAGTTTTGCCTGAGCCTAAGTACTCATCCAAACCGTAATGGCCGCTTGCAGTTGTTAAGCCGTTGTCTTTTAAAAGCTGGCTAAATTCTTTGCCTTTCAAACCCCAATAACCGGTTTCTTTGTTAAAACCAAACGTTTCAACTTCTTTATAACCGGCTTTTGCTACCTGTGCAATAACACCTTTTACATCTTTGGGTAATTGATCGCGCAGGCTATACAATTGCAGGCCCACTTTATTTGTAGCTTTAGCCGATATCAACTTAGGTGCAATAACCGCACCGGCAGCAATTAATCCGGCTTGTGCTAAAAATGTTCTTCTGGTTGTCATGTATTTGTTTTAGTTAGTTTAGCTTTTTAGAGTGATAAGGTGATGTAAGGTTTAAACATCACAAATATGCACCGCCTTTTTAAGCGAAGCTATTTTGTCTTTTTGCTTTGGAATGAACTCCTGGGCTACAAAGCCTTTATGCCCCACCTCTACAATGGCGCGCATAATAGCAGGGTAATATAACTCCTGTGTTTCGTCAATTTCATTACGACCAGGAACGCCGCCAGTATGGTAATGCGCGATGTATTGGTGATTAGCGCGGATATTACGGATCACATCGCCTTCATCAATCTGCATATGATAAATATCATAAAGCAGTTTAAAGTTTTCAGAACCCAGCCTGCGGCAAAGTTCAGCGCCCCACTCTACCCTGTCGCACTGGTAATCTTTATGATCAATTTTGCTGTTCAGCAATTCCATAACCAATACTACCTTATGTTTTTCGGCAAGGGCAACCATTGGTTTCAAACCTTCAACGCAATTGTTCCAGCCCTCCTCGTCGGTTTTACCGCGACGGCTGCCACTAAAGCAGATCAGGTTTTTATAACCGGCTTCGGCTACCAACGGAATCATTTTTGTATAATTCTCGTGCAGCTTAGCGTGAAATTGTTTGTCGCCAAAGCCATCGGTCAGGTTGATTTCTGCCCCATTACACATAGATGAGAACAGGCCATATTTTTTCAATGTAGGCCAGTCTGAAGGGCCAACAAGATCAATACCTTTTATGCCGATATCTTTAGCAGCAGCACAAAGCTGATCTACGGTAAAATCGCCGTAGCACCAGCGGCATACCGCATGATTAATATTGCCTTTTAGCTTATCATCAGCCTGCATATGTTTTTCAGTTTCGGTAGTAAATGAAGATAATACGCCCGACGCGCCAATAGCCGCCGTGCCCGCGATCATGCTTTTAATAGCCGAACGCCTGTTTTGATTTGATGCCATGGTTATAATTTGGTTTGTGCAGATGGTTCTTCAATATCCAAACCTGGTTTTGTGGCCATGCTGGTTTTATCTTTAAATAAGACAAGGAAAAATACCAATACTACAGCAGCAATACCGGCAGGGATAAGCCAGATAGATTGCCAGTTGTGTGCAGTTTCTGAAATTTTCCATTTATCAACTATTGGCCCTGAAATGTATGAGCCGATAAGCATACCCACACCGTAAGTTGCCAGCGTGATAAAGCCCTGAGCAGCGCTTTTAAAACGCTCGCCGGCAAGGTTGTCGGTATAGATTTGTCCGGTTACAAAGAAGAAGTCATAGCAGATACCATGCATTACGATACCGGCAATCAGCATCCAGTAACCTGATCCGGCATCGCCATAGGCAAAAAATATGTAACGCAAAACCCATGCGAGCATACCGATGGCCAGCATTTTTTTTACGCCGAATCGCACAAAAAGCAGCGGCATGGCTGCCATAAATGCTAACTCTGACACCTGCCCCATCGCTTGTACGCCGGCAGCCTTTTTTACGCCAACCTCATTTAAAAACGGATTGGTAAAGTTGTAATAAAATGCCAAAGGCACGCATATCGCTACCGATGCCAAAAAGAAGATCAGGTACGACCTGTTTTTTAATAAACCGATTGAATCTAAACCGATGATATCGCCAAATGTAGTTTTCTGACCTTTTTTTACCGGAGGGGTATCAGGCAGCGTAAAGCTTAACAGGCCCAGTATCAGCGATGCAACAGATGCCATTTTAAAGGTGAGCACCAACGTTCCGCTTTTTTCCCATCCCAACAAACCAATCACGATGCCCGCAACGATCCAGCCAAAGGTACCGAATACCCTGATCAAAGGGAATTCTTTACTTGGGTTTTGCATCTGCTTAAACGATACCGAATTTACCAATGCCAGTGTTGGCATGTAAATGATCATGTAAAACAGGATATTAGGGTAAAACTTATCAAAATCAGTAATGGTGGTTGCATAAAAAAGTGAAGCAGCACCTAAAAGGTGCAGTACACCCAATATTCTTTGCGCCGAAAAGTATTTATCAGCTATAAGACCGATAACAAACGGCGCTATAATGGCACCTAACGACTGCGTTGCATAAGCACCGGCATTTTGCGTACCGGTAGCTTTTAACGTAGTAGTTAAATAAGTACCCATTGTTACAAACCATGCTCCCCAGATAAAGAACTCCAGGAACATCATTATTGAAAGCTTTACCCTAATTCCAATATTCATAATTATATTTTAAAGCCGGAATAACTTATCCCTTATTATTTTTTTAATGATAGAATGTATTTAACAATTTCTTTAGCATCGCTTTCAGGCAATGAAGGGTGCGGAGTCATGGCAATGTTACCCCAGTTACCGCTACCACCGGCAATGATCTTTTTAGCAAGCATATCAATGTTAGCATCTGAAGCCTCATATTTTTTAGCAACTTCTTCAAATGCAGGGCCGATAACTTTAGTATCAACTTTATGGCAAGTGCTGCAATCTAATGATGCCATTAATTTTTCGCCGGCCGATGAACCTGCAGAACCACCTGCCGGTTCGGTACCTGTTTTTGCTACAACAGTATCTGCGTTAGCATCAGCAGCTTTTGCTGATTGATTTGCACCGTTAGTGCTGTCGCTGCCACCGGTGTTTTTTGATGAATTTCCGCCGCAGGCAGCAAACGCTGCGCTGATACAAAGAATAACGAATACTTTTTTCATAAAAGTTTAATTGTGGTTTTCGATGATAACCTTGCCGAAAATCTGCCGTTAACAAAACTTCTGCTGTTTTTCATCATGTAATTTTAATTGGGTTGGTTAATCAGGCGAAAATTACAACTTTTTATGATATTTAAAGCCTTATTAAACCGATATAGCACCTAATGAAGCGGTTTTTTTACGTGAACGCATGTAAATCACCAGGCCTATAAATGCTACGATTAATACAACAGGGATCATGAGGGTAGTATTCAATACTTCCGGACCTGCCGCCGACCGTGCCGCGTCAAACGCTTTGGCCATCTCCGACCCTGCCGGGGCCGAGCGATAAGCGTCCAGATTAGCTCCTGCCGGTAATTTGGAAACCATGATATTATCATAGAAACCGCCCATGAACATCATGTAAACAGATACACCGAACATACCCGCGCCCCCCATCAGGTTCAAGCCTACAGCACCTGTACGTGGCAGGTTTTCGGCCACAAAACCTATCATACATGGCCAAAAGAAAGCTACACCCAGACCAAAGATCACGGCGGCAAAATAGATAGCATCACCATGCAGGTGCACCATCAGGTAAATGCCTAACGCTGATAAAATAGCCGAAATCAACAATACGCCCTGAGGAGCTAAACGATGCACTATCGGGCTTGCGAATGCGCGACCTAATACCTGTACCGATGCAACAAAGGTTAAGATGAGTATGGCGTTATCCGTAACTGTTTTGAACAATACATCTGTCCACTGGTTGGTGAATAATTCAGTGATAGCTGTGCCGAACATGCAGATGATCATGAATATAAATAAAGGATTGAGCAATGCCTTGTACATATCCTCGGTACTAACACCCGCCGATACACGTTCGGTAACCGGAAAATCCAATTTTGAGAACAGGTAACCGTATGCTATGGTTGGAATCAACATCAAAGCAATCTCCACCTGCGAAATCCAGTATGGTTTTGGTGATACACCGTGTGCCAATGCGGTATCCAATCCAAATACAATTAAAGTACCGATAACGATGCCCGCCGGAAACCAGAGGTGAAAGTGATTGAGTTTGGTTGTTTTGTTATCTGTAAATAACGACGCTACGAGCGGGTTGCAGGAAGCCTCAACCGTACCGTTGGCTATCCCTATCATTAAGGTTGATAGGAACAGTGTCCAGTAGCCATTGGCGAAAATGGTAAGCAGGATCCCCACCAGGTGGAAGATAAAAGCAGACACCAGCAGTTTTTTCATGCCGATGATATCTACAATAAAACCTCCGACAATGATAGCAAGCGGAAAGCCCCAAAACGCGGTTGCCGCGATAGTGCTTAACTGTGAAGCATTCAGGTGAAATCTTACACCCTGATCGTTCAGGATCCCGGCACGGATACCGAATGACAATGAAGTTACCAGTAACGACAGGCAGCTTGCCCTGAATAGCTGTGTACGGTTAATAGTTTGCATTTTAAATTATTTAGGTTATGATAATAATTGGTTAATTGGCTGTATCAAAATGCACTTTGCCGGTTTACAACGGCATGAATCCTGCCTTGTGAATCCCATCTTCACGAAGCGGTTTCTTAAAAAATAAATTATGTCATTGCGAGAGTAGCGCGGCAATCGCATGCTATACAGAGTGGCCCTGTATAGCATGCGATTGCTTCGTCGTTCCTCCTCGCAATGACATGGGTGGTTATATCCCTAACGTTTTCCTGTTGAAGGCGTCATCAGAGCCTGATGCAGCGAAATCATCAAAAGCACGTTCGGTAACACGGATAATATGATCTTTAATGAATTGAGCGCCTTCTCTTGCGCCGTCTTCAGGATGTTTAAGCGCGCATTCCCATTCAAGCACAGCCCATCCTTTAAAATCATATTGTGTTAGTTTACTAAATATCGATTTAAAATCAACCTGTCCATCGCCCAATGAGCGGAAACGACCGGCACGGTCAACCCAGTTCTGGTAGCCACCGTAAACACCCTGGCGTCCGGTTGGATTAAACTCAGCATCCTTAACATGGAACATCTTAATACGTTCATGGTACAGATCGATATATTCCAGGTAATCCAGGCATTGCAATACAAAGTGCGATGGATCATACAGTAAGTTGGCGCGTTTGTGGCCTTTTACATGATCAAGGAACATCTCATAAGTGATACCATCATGCAGGTCTTCACCCGGGTGGATTTCGTAGCAAAGGTCGATGCCATTTTCTTCGTAAACATCTAATATCGGGGTCCAGCGTTTGGCCAATTCTTCAAAAGCGGTTTCTACAATACCGGCAGGGCGTTGAGGCCATGGGTATACCATAGGCCAAAGCAACGCGCCACTAAAGGTTACTGAAGCATTTAAGCCTAAATTCTTTGAGGCCTGTGCAGCGTACTTCAACTGTTGAACAGCCCATTTCTGCCTTTCGGCCGGGTTGCCACGCAGATGTTCAGGTGCAAAACCATCAAATAAGGTATCATAAACCGGGTTTACCGCAACCAACTGACCTTGCAGGTGAGTTGATAGTTCGGTTATTTCTAAACCCGCAGCATTAACAATGCCTTTAATTTCATCAGCATAAGTTTTGCTTTCAGCAGCCTTTTGCAGATCGATAAAGCGTGCATCAAGTGTTGGCAGCTGTACACCTTTGTAGCCCAAGCCCGCTGCCCACTGGCAGATAGATTCAAGGCTGTTAAATGGAGCAGCGTCGCCTATAAACTGTGCTATAAATATGGCAGGTCCTTTTATAGTGGTCATGTTTTTGTTTTAAGTAGATGATGAATTAAATAGTGAAATCAGTCCATTTAAGGTCCGACTTACCTGATGCAATCACATTTTCGATAAAGGCCATTCCACGAACTCCCTCTTCAATTCCTGGGAAATCCAGTTCTTCAGGAGTAGCTTCTTTACCTTCCAAGCCCGCTTTTACTGTTAAAGCAAAATTGCGGTATAGGTTGGCAAATGCTTCCAGGTAACCTTCGGGGTGACCGGCAGGGGTACGTGTGTTATGCTGTGCGAATGAGCTGGTATAGCCACCACCTGTACGCCAGGTTTCGGCAGGCTTATCGGTGTACATAACGGTTAATGAATTAGCATCGCTCTGGTGCCACTCTAAACCACCTTTTTCACCATACACCCTGATCTTTACGTTATTTTCTTCGCCGGCAGCAATCTGCGTAGCAGTAAGCACGCCGCTTGCGCCGTTGTTGAATTTCAAAAGGGCAGCACCATCATCATCCAGCTTGCGACCAGGGACTACAATGTTAATATCGGCGCAAATCTTTGTTACCTCTAAACCGGTAACATACTCGGCCAGGTTAAAGGCGTGCGTACCTATATCGCCCATTGCACCTGCAATACCGCTTTTACCTGGATCTGTACGCCATGAAGCTTGTTTGTTATCTTCTCCTTCTAAAAATGTACTTAACCATCCCTGCGGATACTCAACGTAAACTTTTTTAACAGCACCTATAGCACCTGCTTTTATCAGTTGTTTAGCTTCCTTAACCATAGGGTAACCGGTGTATGTATGTGTAAGGCAAAACAGTTTACCTGATGCCTTTACTACTTTTTCCAGTTCTTTAGCCTCTTCGAGCGAAAAGGTCATGGGTTTATCAAGCACCACGTGAAAGCCATTCTCGAGCGCCATTTTGGTTGGGGCAAAATGCACGTGGTTTGGCGTTACGATGCTGATCACCTGCACACGTTCGTTCTCGGGCAGCTGTTTTTCTTTTTCAATTAGTTCCTGGTATGAGCTGTATGAGCGGCTTGCCGGTAAACCAAGCAACAAACCGCTGGCCTGTGATTTTTCAGCATTGCTGCTGAAAGCGCCACAAACCAGTTCATATTCGCCATCAATACGGGCGGCTATGCGATGCACGGCACCAATAAAGGCACCTTGTCCGCCGCCGATCATTCCTAATCTTAATTTCATTTGTTTTTGTTGGGGTTGATGTTTTGAATTAAAGGCTTCTCAATCGATTGTATACGTCAAAAACAGCATTACATCATAATGCTGTTTTTGACAATAATTTCATTGGGGTAATCACCAAAGGTATGATCAATTGATATTGCAATTTTTTAGGTTGCCCAGGCTTTATCGCCTTTTTTGTATGGCAGGTTACCATCATATTTACCAGGAACGGCAATATAACGTAAAGCCTGTGTAGCACCCGGTTTTGAAGTGAAGAAGCCCAGCAGGGTTAATTCTTTCAGCATCCTGAAGTAAAGGTTAGGATCTTCGGGCTTTTTAGTTTTGGTATAATCTTTCTGTTCTTTGTCAAGCGCGGTTAACAACTCAGTACGTTGCTCCGGAGTAGCCTCCAAAAACTTTTTACCAAATTTTTTGTCGCTTGCATCATTCAGGTCTTTTAAACCTTTGGTAAAGATCTTCTGATCATCGGCAGTATAGCAATCCTGTACCATTACAGTCATAAACTTGCCAATTTCGGCCGCTTTAGCACCTGGGGTTGAGGTTGCAGGCAAAATGGTTTCGCCAATTTCATCCATCAGGGCCACATCATCCTGTGTAAAAAGGTCGTTTACTTTTGGCGAAGATGATTTACATCCGGAGATGAAAAACTCGGCGCCGATGATGGTACCGCCAAGGATCAAACCTACCCTGCCTATCGCTTCTCTTCTATTCATGTTTAGTTATTGATTTACTGAATTAGTGATTAGTTGGATTAGTGAATAGTGTTTACCAGAGTTACGAAGTTTTAAAAACTTCGTAACTCTTTTCCCAACTAATCACGTATTCCTAAATTACGCTTTCAACACGAAACCTTCGCGGTAATCGCGTTTAATGTATTGGTTAACTGCATCGAAGTTGGTAACTTTCATAGCCTGGTTATCCCAAACTAATTTTACCCTGCCACCTTGTAATTCATGACCGCGAACCGCAAGGTTTGCCATCAATAATGCCTCGGTAAGTGGACCAGCCTTATCAAACGATGAGCTTAATTCTGTTTTACCGTAACCGGCAATACAGCCTTCAACCCACTGCGCATAGTGACCCTCGGCACCGCCTGGTACACGGGCCCATTTTTGCGGAGCTTTCGCATCTTTGGTAAGCGATTTTGGTAACAACGTTGGCGCATCAGAATAAGTACTTGCATACATTTTTCCTTTTGTACCAATGAATAAAGTACCGTTGCCTTCTTCGCCGCCAAACCTTTCGCTTGCTAACAATTCGATAGGTCTTTCTGGCTGAATACCACCGTCCATCCAGTGCAGGGTAACATCACCTTTAGTTTTTTCCGTTTTAGGGAAGGTTAATGTAATGTGGCTTGAAGGAGGGCAGCTTTCAGGGAAGTGCCCTTCTTTAAACTCATCTACATAAACGCTACCAACACTGGCCTGAACATCTTTTGCATACTGGATACCCAACACGCGGAAAGGAGCCTCAACCAGGTGACAGCCCATATCGCCAAGGGCGCCTGTACCGTAATCCCACCAGCCGCGCCAGTTGAATGGTACCAGTTTATCAACATAATCTTTTTTAGGTGCAGTACCCAACCACAGGTCCCAATCCAATTCTTTAGGAATGTTTGGTTGTGGCGGAGGCCATGCGATACCTTGTGGCCAAACAGGGCGGTTTGTCCAGCAATAAACGGTATGTACATCACCGATCAGGTCGGCATCATACCATTCTGAAAGTAAACGTGTACCATCATTTGATGAACCCTGGTTACCCATTTGCGTTACCACTTTGTATTTTTTGGCAGCCTCGGTTAACATACGGGCTTCCCAAATATCATGGGTTAACGGTTTCTGAACATAAACGTGCTTGTTTAACTGCATCGCATTGTATGTGATGATAGCATGGTTATGGTCTGGTGTTGAAACCGATACGGCATCAAAATGCTTGTGTTCTTTGTCAAACATCTCGCGCCAATCTTTATAATACTTTGCTTTAGGGAAATCGCCGCGTGATTTGGCCGATCTTCTGTCGTCCACGTCGCATAGGAAAGCGATTTCAGCTTTACCGCTTTTGTAAAAGTTAGCGATATCGCTTTGGCCTTTACCACCTGCACCAACGCCGGCAATTAACAATTTATCGCTTGGGGCAATGAAGCCTTTACCGCCCAGTACATGGCGCGGAACGATCATAAAGCCAGCTGCCGCTATGGCGCCGCTTTTAAGAAATTGCCTTCTCGACGGATTAGGGGTTTTGTCCTTTTCTTCAGTCATGGGTGTTTTTGTTATAGGTTGTTTGTATGTGATAGTGATTAAATTTCCCCTTTTTTAAGCGCGTCAACAGCATAGTTAGCAGCACGTGCAGTTAAAGCCATGTAAGTAAGTGACGGGTTCTGGCACGCTGCCGATGTCATACATGAACCATCGGTAACAAATACGTTTTTAGCATCCCAAACCTGGTTCCACTGGTTCAACACTGAAGTTTTTGGATCGCGGCCCATACGTGCAGTACCCATTTCGTGAATACCACGGCCCAGGAACGGATTAGTGCTTGAGGTTTGCACTTCTTTAGCACCAATGGCCTCCAGCATTTCCTTGCCGTCTTTTTCCATATCGATACGCATTTTCAGCTCATTTGCTTTTAATTCGGCATCAATGGCAACAACAGGTAAGCCCCATTTATCTTTTTTGGTTTTGTCGATAGTCACTTTGTTTTCATGGTAAGGCAATGTTTCGCCGAAAGCGCCCATACCGATATGCCATGAACCTGGTTCGGTTAATGCATCTTTAAATGCGCCACCGATGTTCAATTCGGCAATATCACGGCTCCAGCCTTCGCGGCTTGCCGAACCCTGATAACCGAAACCACGGATGTAATCACGCTTTTCGCCATTAAGGTTACGATAGCGAGGGATATAGAAACCATTTGCACGGCGACCGAAATAATACTTATCCTCATAGCCTTCAATCCTGCCATAAGCACTAACGTTAAGGTGGTGATCCATCAGGTTATGGCCAAGCTCACCGCTGCTGCTGCCTAAGCCGCCCTCCCAAACATCGGTAGCCGAGTTCATCAGGATCCACGCAGAGTTAATGGTTGAAGCGTTTACGAATACGATCTTAGCGAAGTACTCATAAGTTTTGTTGGTTTCAGCATCCAGTACCTCTACGCCTTTTGCTTTTTTGGTGTCTTTATCGTACAATATTTTAGTAACGATAGACCACGGACGCACGGTTAAATTACCGGTGGCCATAGCCGCAGGCAAAGTAGCCGATTGTGTGCTGAAATAAGCACCAAACGGACAACCTAACCAGCATTTATTACGGTACTGGCAGTTTGTACGGTTGTTATGCGGCACAGTGATATTGGCCGTACGACCGATGATCATATGGCGTGCTTCTTTATAGAATTCTTTAAGGCGTTTTGAAACGTCTTTTTCAACCACGTTCATTTCCATAGGTGGCATAAAATCGCCATCAGGAAGGATTGGTAAACCATCTTTATTACCAGAGATACCGGCAAATTGCTCGGCATAGCTATACCATGGAGCGATATCTTTATAACGGATAGGCCAGTCAACAGCGATGCCATCTTTTAAGTTGGCTTCAAAGTCAACATCCGCCCAGCGGTATGACTGACGTCCCCACATCAATGAACGACCGCCCACGTGGTAACCGCGGAACCAGTCAAACCTTTTAATTTCGGTGTAAGGGCTGTCTTTATCACTTGCCCAATAGTCAAGGTTGGTCTCGTTTAACGGATAGTCGCGCTTCAGAACCGGGTAATCCTCAATCATTTTTTGGGTACGACCGCCTCTGTGCGGAAATTCCCAAGGATCTTTGGTCGCGTTCACATAATCTTTAATGTGTTCGATATTACGACCACGCTCAAGCATGATGGTTTTCAAACCCTTTTGTGTAAGTTCTTTGGCAGCCCACCCGCCTGAAATTCCTGAGCCAATGACTATTGCGTCATAAGTGTTTGCAGACATACGAATAATATGATTAGTTTAATTTGTTTAGTACTTGGTTATCTCGTTAAATGTATGAATAAAATTCATTTTCCAAAATTACATTGTGTTTTTTTTACACATAGGCTTTGGGCAGTTTGCAGTTACCGGTTTGCAGTTGACTGCTACCAGTTGGCAGTTCTCTGTTTGCAGTTCGCACTGATTAGATTAATAATCTGCCCTTTTTCAGCTGCAAACAGCCAACTGATTACTGCAAACTGAAATGCATACTGCCCACTCAAAACTGCAACTAAATATTCCCTTTCTTCATCTCGCTCATCGCATAATCAGCTGCACGTGCAGTGAAAGCCATATAAGTTAATGATGGGTTTTGGCATGAGGTTGAGGTCATGCTGGCGCCATCGGTAACAAATACGTTTTTAACGCTATGCACCTGATTCCACTTGTTTAATATCGATGTTTTAGGATCGTTGCCCATACGTGCGCCACCCATTTCGTGGATGTCCAAACCCGGGGCTCTTTTATCCGTACTGGCTTTGATATTGGTAAAGCCGGCGCTGGTGAACATTTCGGTTAACTGTTCCACATAATCCTTCTTCATCTTTTCATCGTTATCGTCATAATCGATGTTCATTTTAAGCAATGGTACGCCCCAGGCATCTTTTTGCTTGTCGTCAAGGCTTACAAAATTGCTTTCTTTAGGGATGGTTTCGCCCATCATGTGCGAGCCTACATGCCATGGGCCAAGTTCCTTGTTAGCCAGATTATCTTTTAAGCTGCTACCTACGCCATCCCAACTGCGTTCCGGGTACCTGTACGCGCTAAAGCCCGATGCATAGCCGCGTAAAAAGTCGGTTTCCTGTTTGTATACGTTCCTAAAGCGCGGAATATAACCACCACCTGCCGGGTTACGACCATCGGTTGTCCATTCCTTAGCACCATCATACTCGGCACCAATATGGGCCGAATAATTATGAAACGCTACATATTTACCTAACACGCCGCTATCATTACCCAAACCATTAGGGAAACGGTGCGATTTGGAATTAAGCAGTATGAGGTTGGTATTTAATGCTGCAGCATTAACAAATATCACTTTAGCATAGTATTCTATAGCTTCTTTGGTATTGGTATCAATAACCCTTACGCCGGTCGCTTTGCCAAGCTTCTCGTCATAAATAATGGATTCAACCACCGAGAAAGGCCTTAACGTAGCGTGGCCTGATTTTAACGCCCATGGAATGGTAGTAGCATTGGCACTAAAGTATCCTCCAAACGGGCAGCCACGCTCGCAGATAGTACGTCTTTGGCATTGTACCCTACCCTGATCCAGGTGGATCTGTTTAGGGGTTGACAAATGCGCACAACGCGCGCTGATCACATACCGGTTTTTATATTTACTTTTTACGTGATCCCTAAAATATTCTTCAACGGTATTTAACGGGAATGCCGGTAAAAACTCTCCGTCTGGCAATTCGGCAATACCATCCCGGTTACCGGAAATACCGGCGAATTTCTCTACATAGCTATACCATGGTGCTATATCCTTATAACGGATGGGCCAATCCACAGCGAAACCATCGCGGGCTGGACCTTCAAAATCAAAATCGCTCCAACGCTGAGTCTGGCGGGCCCATAATAGCGATTTACCACCAACCTGGTAACCGCGGATCCAGTCAAAAGGTTTATCCTGTATATATGGATGCTCGGCATCTTTTACAAAAAAATGCGCGGCGCTTTCTCCAAACGCGTAACAGCGGTTTACTATAGGATTAGCCTCCTGAACAGCCATTGGCAATTCGCCGCGGTGTTCAAACTCCCATGGGTACATATTGGTTGTTGGGTAATCCTTGATGTGCTTAACATCGCGACCACGTTCCAATATCAATGTTTTTAAACCTTTATCTGTAAACTCTTTAGCAGCCCATCCCCCGCTCATGCCCGAGCCAATGACTATCGCGTCGAAAGTGCGTTGCTTAACGCTGTCGATATTTAAATTAGCCATTACTTATACTGCTTGCTTTTGTTTATAAGGGAAATGCGCGTTGTACCTACCCGGCACAAGCTCATACACCACTATATTGGTCATGAAATATTTTGAATTGGTGTAACCATTTATGGTTTGCCTTTTTACTATGCTGTAAAACTTTTTAAGCTCTGGCGAATATTTGCCTGCCGATATAGTTGCCGGTGCGGCATCTTTTTTGTCACCGTTTTTCTGAGCAGCTGCTTCTTCCGCTTTACCCTCCTGCTCTATATCCAGTAAAAATGCTTCGCGGGTTTTGATATCAAGCTGATCAAACGTTTTACTATATAATTTTTTAGACTGGTCTGCAAAATGTCCCATACCGGTTACAAACGCCTGCTGATCTTCTTTCTTATAGCAATCATCAAGCATTTTCAATACAAATAAATGTAGTTGCAGGTCTTTAGCGCCCGGTGTTGTTGTTTTAGGAATAATAGTTTCCGCTACATCACCTATCAACTGCTCCTGATCGGCAGTGATATCGATATTTTTAAGTGCAACCTTCGACTTTGCTTTATCCTGCGAACAGGCCGGAAGCAATGCTGCCCCTCCTATTATCAAAGCCAGGTTTTTAATGACGGTACGCCGGTCCATTGTTTAAACTAAATTGTTTTAGCGAAGCTCCTTTTATCATCCGCGGTATTTTTACTTATTGGACAGATAAAGGGAAAGGCTTATTTATGATTTATAACGTATCTCCAAACTTAATAATTACAATTTAATATCAAGCGGAAAAAATTTAAATCTTCACGAAAGTGTAAGATAGCTTTATACTATCAATAGCCCCATTTTTTCATGATTTGTAAATCAATTTTTACACAATCGATGGGATCTTTGCCCTGGTACGATTCCTGCTCGATGATGAAAAGTGAGGTGCCTCCTTTTTTGGCCCCGGCCTTCACAATATCCCTAACAGGCAGGATCCCTTTGCTCAAAATAGTGCTTTCAGTATCATCACCATTATGCGGAGGTACCTTAATTTCGTCTTTCACGTGCATTGACTGGAACCGGCCAGGATATTTATTGATAAACTCCAGCGCCATGCCGCCGGTGCTGAACATGTTGCCAATATCAATTTGCTGGGCAACCAAAGCAGCATCGGTATTCTGGATGATATAATCGTAAAGGGTGATATCTCCAACTTTAGTACTGATCTCAAAATTGTGGTTATGGTAACCAAACATCATTGATGATTGCTTGCAAAGCTCACCGCATTTGTTAAATTGTTCCATTGCACGTTTCAGGGCATCTGTATCTGTACGTACCTTTTCGTCCAACCAGGGGCTGATCACAAATTTTTGCCCCATTGTGGCGGCATCTTCAACCGTATACTTCCAGGCATCGGTAAAATCATTTTTAGATGCATCCCAATGCTGTGCTGTCATTACTGTATGGCCGCTTGGCATTTTCAGGTCAAGGTCGGCCAGGATCTTTTTAAACTCTTTGGCAGTATAACCATAAAATTTCCTGTCGATATAATTAGCATGCTCCACATGGGCATAACCCGCGTCAGCAATCTTTTTAAGCGTTCCCTGCGGATCGGCTTTCATGGCGTCACGTACACTATAAAGCTGTACCCCTACCCGCTTCAGCTTATTATCAGTTGCTGCAAATAAACTATCAGGAAGTAAAGCCGCGCCGGCTATTGCCATGGCCCCGGTTTTTAAAAATGATCTGCGTGATGTATGCATGGTATTACGTTTTAAGGTTATTTAGCTATTGGGAATACAGGAAACAATAGATCGGAATTACTTACAAAAGCCAGGTGCTTACTATCAGGTGCCCATGACGGGGTATTGATTGTACCCTGACCGCCGTATAAATAAGCAACCACTTTTGACGGCCCGCCCTCAATCGGCATTACCCTTAAATATACATGTTTATAAAAAGGGTGATCGCCGGGAGCAACTTCGCTTTTCAGGAAGGTAATATAAATAATCCATTTACCATCCGGCGAAATATGCGGAAACCAGTTGTTATAATCATCGTTAGTTAGCTGCGTTTGCTCACTGCCATCGGCTTTCATACGCCAAACCTGCATCAGGCCGCTGCGCACCGAATTAAAGTAAATATACTTTCCATCGGGCGAATACTCGGGGCCATCATCAAGTCCGGGTGTGTTGGTGAGCCGCTCTTCAGGGCCGCCGCCGACCGGGATGCGGTACACATCAAATTCCTTATTGCGCTCGCCGCAAAAAACGATATAATTTTTATCGGGCGACCAGCCGTGCATATAGCTTGCGCCATGACCGGTTTGTGTTACACGGGTAGCTTCGCCCCCGACCGACGATACAGTATAACCTATAGAAGGGCCACCGTCACCACTGCTGATGGCCAACATTTTGCCATCAAAAGAAAGCACGTGGTCGTTATTGTTATTTTTAGCGATACCGGTATTGAGTACCGTTGGCGTATGCGATTTAAGATCAAATTTATAAAGCGAACCCTCGCTGTTATAAATAAGTGATTTACCATCCAGCATCCAGTTCGGGGCCTGGATAGATTTTGGCGATTGGTAGATCACCGTAGCATTCCGGCTTTCCAGGTCAAGCAGTTCGATAGCGCTGCCTAAATATTGCTTGTAAGGTACAAGCGTTGCCGGAGCAGGTGTAACTATCCTTACATTATTGAATACTGCTTTTTCGGTAACATCCGCGTTATGCGAACAGATAAAGATCCCTACGTAAACATCATCGCCCAGATCAAGGTCTGTTACCTCTTCATTTACAAACAAATCGCCTTTGCGGGCTACCGACATCGTGTAGGTATTGCCTTTACGTTCCAGTTGAATCACGTCGGCGGCTGTGATAGATGCTTTCTTTTCTTCGGTGATCCCGCTTATTGTTTTACGGTATTGCAACGAGGTAAGGCCATCGCCATGGACTACAGCGTTGATATGTTTTGAGTTTGAATCGAGCGTTGTACGCACCATTAAGCCCACCTTGCGGTGTGCTTCAACACCTTTACCTATAAAAGCTGCATTGGTACGCAGGATGAAATCGCCTTTTATTTTCCTCCACACAAAATGAAAATCATCATGCGTGGCCCAAATGTTTTGCCCGGAGCCGGTAAGTGTATATTGCTGCGTTTTAGCGTTGAAAGCTCCGCTGCCCTTATGTTTAACAGTCCCTACATCGGTTTGTCCTTCAAATATTCCCGGTCCCTGAGCTTCAACCCGGAATGACGACAAGGCAAGGCATGCCATGAATAACACAACATTTAATACTTTACAGCGCATTGGTTTTGGTGTTTAGTGTACACTATAATCGGTTCACTAAAGGTATATAATCAATTTGCAATTAAGATAGTACTATTTTAACAATTCTCCACATTTTTAGGATATAACCAGATTTTTACAAAGTGTATTTTTAACACCTTGCTGGGCTTTCTATTGTAACAAAATCTGCATTAGCACGAGATTGCATCGTCGTTCCTCCTCGCTATGACATGTTTTTTCCCACCTCAATCTTCTGAACATTTATAGTGACGCCAACTGTGGCTTTAGAGAAAAAAACATAAAAAAAGCCATAACGGTAAACCCGCTATGGCTAAATATAATGATATAAGA
Organism: Mucilaginibacter kameinonensis; assembly: GCF_003675385.1. GTDB lineage: Bacteria > Bacteroidota > Bacteroidia > Sphingobacteriales > Sphingobacteriaceae > Mucilaginibacter > Mucilaginibacter kameinonensis. The sequence continues at coordinate 902,727 of NZ_RCWZ01000003.1, forward strand.
ACCGCCTATTCCGCCGCTACCAATATCTCGGCAACAGGTACAGCCACCGGCACAATAACCGGAACCGGGGTGCAATATTCTTTTAAAAAATCAGCCTTAGAGTCGCGGTATGAACTTACAGCTCCCAGTATGCTCATCATTTTAATATAACACCAAGCCAGATCAAACTGATACGGTTTAAAGCCTGAGCGCGCACTTTTAGGATATAAATGATGGTTATTGTGCCACTCGCCGGCAACATAGCCGGGCCATAACTGGTTGATTGACATATCCTCACGATTATGGTCGATACCATCGCGGCGCATATCTTTTCCTTTACCGTGGCCTTCGTAATTAAACGTACGTACGCCAACAGCCCAAACCCCCGCCGAACCAAATACCGCACAGGCCAATGCCGGGCCACCTAACAGATAGAAAGCCGTGAACCAGAACCCCCAGTTAAGGATAATACCAATTACAGTACGGGTTGGGTTAGCGAGGGTTCCCCATTTTTGATACTGTTTGTAAGTATTGGTGGTTACGCCGGTATGTTTCATTAGGTTAACACATTTTTTGTAACAGGCTTCGTCCATATTGCGGGCTATGGGCTGGTGGTTAACATCGGCAAGGAAGCAATACATGAAACCGCCTTGCGCATTATATGGATCGCCCGGCTGATCAGACAAAGCATGATGCACGTGGTGCGATACCGCGTAGATCTCTTCCGGAATGATCTTAAGCGTAAGATTTTGGGTAAAAAACCGCCAAAACTTATTCTTAAAGGTGTAAGCGCCGTGTGTGCAATACCTGTGATGCCAGATGGTACCGTGGGTACCCATGATGATCATACTATATACAAAGGCAACAATTAAGCCTGTAATGCTGAAGTATTTAAAAATAAACAAGCCTAAAAAAGGCACTAAGGCCAGCACCAGCGACCAGCTTAAAAATGAAAGCCAGTTTTTTTTATCGGCGAAAACATTGATCCGTTTAAAAAATTCTTTTACAATTTGTTTGTTGGTAGGTTTCGAGAGATTGCCAAGTTCATCTGTCCAACCATATGCAGGTGGTTCGAGCACAGTGTTTAAAAATGCCATTAAGTTTTGGGGAGATTAGTTAAGCGAGTGGGAAATTTATGTTTATTTTGTCACAATATAGTAAAAACTACTTATTGCTTATACGTATTAACGGGTTAAATAGATTTAAATTACCCAACAAATGATTAAAACTTTTTCAGAATAATTAAATTTCTTTATATGAAAGTATAAAAGGCTATTTCCGCTACATATTGCTTAATAAGCATTAATCATGTAGCAAAACGGGATGTTTCAAATAGGAATAATTTTTGAAGAGAGATTAATCTGTAACCAAAGGAAGGCTAAAACTAAAGGTAGTGCCCTTATTTACTTCCGAATTTACCCAAAGCCTGCCGCCGTTAAACTCAATAAGCTCTTTACATAAAAACAGCCCGATGCCGTTTCCTGTCTCACCGGAGGTGCCTGTTGCGGAATATTTGGTATTGAGACTAAATAACTTGTCCAGTTTTTCGGCAGGGATGCCGTTTCCTGTGTCGGCAATACTAATGACAAGCATGTTGCTGTCAACAGCACTTTGTAAAGTAACCACACCATTATCGCCGGTAAATTTGATAGCGTTGCTGATCAGGTTACTTAATACTACTTTGATATGCCTTTCATCTGCCTGAACACAGGTTCCCGGCAAAGCAAGGTTATCAAACCTGATATTTTTTTGCTGAAAAAGATAGCTGAATATCCCACCCAGCTCCAAACCTATCCGGTAAATATCTATCGCAGACAGTTCATGATTAATCCCTTTTATTTGACTGCCGGCCCATTCCAACAGGTTTGACAGCGTTAATTCGGCACCCTGCACAACAGGCTCTATCTCTTTCATCAGGCTCTGTACTTCCGCCTCGGTTAAAACACCGGTATGATACAGGCGTAATATGGAATGTAGGTTGGCAAGGGGTGTACGCAGGTCATGGCCAATTACTGCCAGCAATTTATCTTTAAGACTGTTAACACCGGCCAGGTTTGCAGATTGCTCTTCTATCAAATCTTTTTGGATCAGCAAAGCTTTGTGCTGCTTACGCATCCGGTTGCTTAATATTCGTTTTTGTTTATAATGATAGTAGGTAACAGATAAAGCCAGTATCACAATAAGCAAAGTAATGATCAGTGTAATGATTATTACTTTTTGCAGATGAATTTTCGCGCTGTATTCCTTAGCCTTTTGTTCAACTGCAGCGATAGCGTTAAGGCGGCTATTAAGCTCAAAATAACTCTGGATCAACTCGGTATTTTTGCGCTTGTTAGTTGCGTTAAGGCTGTCAAGCGCCTGGGTATATTTTTTTTGGTAAGCTAAGGACTGCACCATATCGTGCTTTTGCTCAAAGCTATAGGTCATGGTTTTATAGGCCGACGAGATACCGTCCATAACCCCTATGCTATCTGACAATGCTGCACCTTTTTGAGCAAGCTCAATAGCTTTATCGTACTGGTTTAATAAATTATAAATAGTTGCACGTTCAATAAATGATATGGCCCGCAAACGCTTGTTATTAACCAGATAACTCATGTGCAGCGCGGTATCCGAATAAGCGATAGCTTGTTGATATTGCCCTTTTAACCGGTATGCATTAGCCAGTCTGCTGTATAATATGCAAATTGCGGGTTGGTCGTTTACGGTACGACTAAGTTGCATGGCCAATTTGGCGTTAGCTATGCCCTTATCGAATTGCTTCAGTTTAGCATAAACAAATGAACGTTCATTGTAAACCTCGGCCAGCATTTTAGAATCATGCCCCGCAAAGCGGGCAGCTATCTCCAGGTTTTTTAGGGCCTTGCCGTAGTTTTGCAGATCGGTATACGCCCGGCCTATTGAACTGTAACAATGCGCAAGGATCAAAGGCTTGTTTTGCGGCAGATAGATTAATGCCGAATTAAAATAAAACAAACTGATAGGGTAATATGACTGAGACCAGTACACATGCCCCAGGTTTAGGAAAGCACAACCGGTACCTTCATCATATTTTACTTTTTCTGAAAGCAGTAAAGCGTGCTCGGCCATTGCCCTGGCCTCATGCGGGGCGCCAACGTATGTATTTTCTATAAGTTGATTGAGGCTATCGATAGTTTTGATTAACGCAGGCGATTTTTGGGGTTCGGTTCCGCTTGCTTTTTGCGCATAAGATGTTCCATGCATCAATAACAGCAGTAATAAACCTACAGGCCTCGTCATTCTCGTTAATAGTTTCAGACTGCAATCTAATAATAAACTTTATATGCGCAATAGCTATCCGGCAACAAGACAACGCTCGCCCTGCAGCATTGCAATACAATGTTCATAGTTATCAGGCATTTGAATCTGTTCAACTTCCTTCATATAACTTTGTTTAATTTCTTTACGGCGACGGGCTTCAATAAAACGCCTCACCTGCTCGCGGTTTTCAAGCACTAAGCCGGGCACTTTAGCAGGTTTATTAAACTCATCCTTAGCTACCATGGTGAAGTAGCTGGTATTGGTGTGTTTTACCGAATGATTTTTGATATTTTCAGATATCACCCTGATGCCAACCACCAGTGATGTATTGCCCACATAGTTTACCGATGCCATCAACGACACCAGCTCCCCTACTTCTACAGGTTGCAAAAAATCTACAGTATCGATAGACGCGGTTACACAATAGTTTCCTGCGTGTTTTGCGGCGCACACATAAGCTACCTTATCCATCAGCGAAAGCAGGATGCCCCCGTGGATTTTGCCGCCAAAATTAGAATATGAAGGGATCATCAGTTCGGTAATGGTGGCTTGTGAAAATGCTACGCTTTTATAGCCGTCGATATCGGATAAAGTGCTCATAAATAATGATAATATAGTATAAGGTTATGCGCTAAAATACAATTTATGCAACATTAGTATTACATAGGGTCAAATCATTAAACCTTCATTAAACTTTTAGGGTCAATAACCTAAATTGACCCTAAACTATGAAAAAACACTTACTGCTTGCGTTTATCAGCTTTCTTTTTTTGTCAACGGCCTATGCTCAGCAACCGCGTGAGGTACACGGAACTGTGGTTGACAGTGTTGGCGCTGTGCCCGGCATTACCGTAAAACTGATATCTGATAAAGACAGCACAGTAGTAGCAACCAGTACTGCCGGCGCTTTCGTTTTCCCGGCTGTGATTTCCAAAAACTTTAAGCTTACTATAAGCGGCATCGGTTATCAACCCTTTACCCGCCGTTATGTAATGGATAATGATACCAAGCCTATTAAGCTTGACCCGATCAAGGTGAAAGTGCAAACCAATATGCTGAACACCGTAGTGGTTTCGGCCGTGATCCCTATTACCATTAAGGAAGATACTGTTGAATACAAAGCCAGCGCCTATAAAGTAAGGGAAGGTTCGCCAGTAGAGGACTTATTAAAAAAACTGCCCGGCGTAAGCGTTGACAAAGACGGTAATGTTACAGCTCATGGCAAGCAGGTTACTAAAGTACGGGTTAACGGCAAGGATTATTTTACCGGTGATGTACAAACCGCCACCCAGAACCTGCCCGCCGATATCGTAGAAAACATCCAGATAATTGACGATTATGGCGATCAGGCCAATTTAACCGGCATAAAAACCGGCGACCCGGACAAGATCCTGAACATCACCATCCAAAAAGGAAAAAGCAAGGGCAACTTTGGCCAGGGAAGTGTTGGTGTAGGTAATGACGACCGCTATCAGGCCCGTCTTTCGGCCAATTCATTTTATGATGCCCGGCAGCTGGCACTCATCGGCACCTGGAATAACAACAACACAAACACATTCAACATAGGCAGCAGTGGTGGCGGCGGTGGTCGTGCCGGACGTGGTGGCGGTGGCGGCGGAAGCAGTGCCGGAGGTGTTAGTACAGCAAACGGTATCACTACCAACCGCTCGATAGGTACCAATTACCGCGACGACTGGAGTAAAAAAGTCACTGTATACGGCAGTTACAGCTTTGCCGATAAAGACCGGGATATTAACAGTACAACTGTTCAGCAAAACCTTTACCAATCGGGCAATATCATTAACATGGATAACAGCACCAATCATAACCATGGGCTGAACCACCGTTTTGATTTTAATATCGAATACAAAATAGATACATCAAACTACATCAAAATAAATCCGGGTTTTTCTTATGCTACTGCCGAAAACATGAGCACCGATACGTTTAGCAATTCGCGTAAAGAATCGGTAGTTACCGGTAGCGAGCTGGCTTTAACCAATAATTCATCGCAAACCGGCAGCATCAATGTGCTATATAATCACAAATTCCATAAAAAAGGGCGTAATTTTAGTTTAAACGCCAATGCAAGCTATTCTAAAAACGACCAGGAGCTAAACGATAAATACACTACCCGACAGGATACGGTTGTAACCCCCTTGTTCCAGCAGATCAATTCAGATAACCAATCGCAAAGGGTAAGCCTGCATTTTTCATATATCGAGCCTATCGGCAAAACAAATTACCTTGAAGCTAATTACAGCTATAATTATTCCAATACGGATAACAATCGCTACAACTACCGGATAAACCCCGTAACAGGCAACCAAACCTATGTAGATTCGCTGAGTACACTCTATAATTACCAGTTCATTACTAATCGCTTCGGGTTAAACCTGCGTGGCGTGCATCCTAAATATAACTATACTTTAGGTTTGGCTGTTCAGCCTTCCAAACTTAATGGCGAATCGCACAATTTTCATACTACCACATCCACATTTAATGTTATTCCAACGGCGCGGTTTATTTATAACTTTTCAAAAAACCATTCGTTTTCATTTAATTACAGTGGTTCAAACGCGCAACCTTCATTTGCCCAGTTACAGCTTCAACCCGATTATTCAGATCCACAAAACAGGGTTTACGGTAATCCTGACTTGAAACCTTCGTTTACCAATAGCATCAATATCAGGTACAACCAGTTTGATATTGCAAGTGGTAATTCCCTGTTCACCAATTTATCATTTTCAGAAACACAGGATGCTATCGTTACCAACTCATCGCCGGTTACCGATAGTACCCAAACAACCAAAGGCAATAACACCATCCAGGCAACCCGCTATGTTAACACCAACGGTATTTATAATATAAGTGGTAATTACTCCTTTTCAAAACCTTTTGCAGAACGCAAGTTTACCGTTTCGTTAAACGGAGGTGCCAACTATAACAATAACATATCGTTTATTGAAAACCAGCGCAATGAGGGCAAAAACTGGGTGCTTAACCAGGGAGCCAAACTCAGGGTAGATATTGACAGTATTATGGATAGCGAAATCAGCGCTAATTACAGTATCAACACCACACGCTACAGTATCCCATCCACAGTAAATACAAACGCGCAAACATGGACCTTAGGACTTGATGGCCGCAATTACTTTTTTTACAGCTGGGTGCTGGGTTACAATTTAACCCAAACCATTAATCATGGCTTCAGCAGCACTGTTAAAGCTAACCCTACCCTGTTAAGCAGCTACGTTGAATACCAGTTTTTAAAAAAGCATATCGCTTCCCTGCGTTTCCAGGCTTTTGATATTTTTGATGAGAATAAGGGCGTAACACGTACTACCTCAGGCAACCAGATCATTGATACCCGTACGAATAGGCTGGGCAGATATTTCATGCTTAGCTTTGCCATCAGGCTGCAAAAATTTACCGGCAGTCGCCCGCAAGGTGGTCGTGAAGGCGGACGTGGCTTTGGAGGTGGCGGTGGTCGGCGTGGAGGCAGGGGATAATTTGTATCCTGCTTTTTTTTGGAGATAACTTAACTGCTGTTATATATTTACAACAATCTATATCCCTGCATTGAGAAAACTTATTTTAACTTTTATATCGATATTATATATCGGCTATGCGTTTGCACAAACCAAAGATGTTGCAGCTAAAAACGCCCCGGAAACAGTTATTGTAAAAAATCGCCTTACCGACTCGGTGGTAGAGCGCTTTAATGTGCTTAAAACCAATAGAGGTATCCGGCAAGGCCTATATCAAGCACTTTATCAAAAAAATTACGCGCTGGCAAGTGGTTACTATGATAATGATAAAAGAACCGGCACCTGGCACTTTTTCGATAACCGGGGGCACCTGGTGCAAAACTTCGACTATAAAACCAACCAGATCACTTACGAAGCACCGGAAGACAGCACTTCAAACCTTCAATATGTTGTGGATGTAAAACTTAGCGACACCTCACGGGTTACGAAGCCGCTTAAAGTAGGTGGTCGTTTTTTTGGATACCTGCCTTACCTTAACCTGTTTAAGCTTCCGCCCGAGTTACTTAACCTTAACCCCAATGTATCATTTGGCATGGTTGAATTACTGGTTAGCCCCCTGGGGAGGCTTGCCTCATTCAAAGTACACGTATTTAGCGGCAGTTTCGAAAAAGTATTTAATATGAGTATCGACGTACCCGACCCTGCCGATAAGATTTTTATACCAGCCACAGTAAATGGCGAACCGGTATCATCCAGAGTGGTTATCAAATGTGCATTCAGGAGCGATGGAGGATTGGAGTTTTATTAAGCTAACAACACTCTAAAATCAAAAAACGTCATCGCGAGGTACGAAGCAATCCCAAACTATACAGGACGAACCTGCTAAACGGGGATTGCTTCGTGCCTCGCAATGACGCTGTTATATAGCTTTGCTATGTAGTGAGCTATTAGTGATCGTGATGACCATCCGGGCCGTGTGCGTGGCCATGAGATAGTTCTTCAGGAGTTGCAGGGCGTACGTTAAGGATATCACCTTTAAAGTGCAGTTCCTGACCAGCCATTGGGTGGTTAAGGTCAACAATAACGGCATCTTCGGCAATTGAAACTACCATAGCCTGGAAACGGTGGCCCTGGTTATCCTGTAAAGGCAAAATGCTGCCAATTTCAGGAATTTCGGTACCCTGAAACATTTCTTTAGGCAGGTTTGCTACTGCTTCTTCATCATATACGCCGTAAGCATCTTCCGGAGATAAGCGAAACTCATAGCTGTCGCCAGTTGAAAGTGTGCTCAGGTGTTCTTCAAACTTAGGCAGCATCTGGCCTGCACCAAATAAAAAGGTTAAGGGTTGTTCCTGAGTGGTACTTTCTACCAAAGTTTCGGTACCTGTGTTTTCGCGGTCTACGTACAAATCGTAGGTTAATGATACTACGTGCTGTGGTGCAATCTTCATTGTAAATTGTTTTTAGTTGTAAAATCTGGCTTCAACTTCATTAAGGGCGTCGGCCGGGTTATGAGCAGGTAATCCGCAGGTTTTATCTTTACAAATGAAAATTTGTGTCGATGTACCAAACTTATCCTGCAACAAAGGTAAACTTCCTGTATTACCACCCAACATAATTTTATTGGGGATGTAATTATTTTCCATTTCCTTTCTGAAAGCCTCGGCATTACTGCCGGTTATCGCAATTTCATTTACGCCAAATACCTCATCAAGCAACAGCATTACCCAGTTTGAGTAGGCCGAGCCATACTTAGGCAATTGCGGCATAACATTACGCAGCAGCTGCGCCGAAACCTCAGTGTACTCTTCGTTATCAAAAAGCAAGCCTAACTTTTTAAGCACCCTTGCCATAACCGAATTGGATGCCGGAATTACGCCATCCATAATCTCCGATTTGCGGGCAATCAGCTGCTCATCATCATCGGCAGTGAAAAAGAAGATCCCTTTGGTTTCATCATAATAATGCAACAGGGCCGTATTAGCCAGTTTACGCGCTTCAAGCAGCCAATGCTCATTAAAGGTCACTTCGTATAATGCTATCAAACCGTCAATAATATTGGCATAATCATCCAAAAACGCTACCGGGCTATCCTGCGACGATGTGGCACTATAAACCCGTGATAGCCTGCCATTTTGACCAAGCAGGTTATTTAATATAAACCCGGCATTATTCAGCGCAAATTCGAGGTATTCCGGCTTATCAAAAGCTCGGTAAGCATCGGCAAGTCCTTTAAGCATTAATCCATTCCACGATGCCAGGATCTTGTTATCCAGGCCCGGTCTTACACGCTGGGCACGCGCTTCAAATACTTTTTGTTTTGAGGCTTTTATTTTGGCAAGCAGCTCATCAATAGCAAGTCCTAATTTTTCAGCCAACGCCTCATCGCTATCCTTACGGAATAATACATTTGATTCCTCCTCTTCCCAATTACCTTCTTCGGTAATATTGTAGTAGATACAGAACAGTTCAGCATCATCGCCTAAAATTTCTGCTATTTCACTTTTGGTAAAAATGTAAAACTTGCCTTCTTTGCCCTCACTGTCCGCATCAAGGGCCGAATAGAAACCATATTCAGGCGACATCAGTTCGCGGGTACTGAACGTGATGATCTCGTCAACTATCTGTTTGTATAATTCATCGGGCTGCCAGGTGTAGGCCTCTGCGTACAGACTAATCAGCTGCGCGTTATCATACAGCATTTTTTCAAAATGCGGCACATGCCAAAGCCCATCGACAGAGTAACGCGCAAAGCCGCCGCCCAAATGATCATAAATACCACCGAAAGCCATTTTATGCAGTGTTAGCTTTACCTGTTCGGCGACTTCCTCATCTTTCATTAAATAAGCATAACGCATCAAAGCCTGCCAGTTATTAGGCATCGGGAATTTGGGCGCGTTACCACTGCCTCCCTCCCGCTTATCAAAATAACGTTTCCAATTGCTCACTATAGTTTGCAGATCATCTTTGGTATGCTCGGCCTGTGCCACTACGAATTCTATCGATTCATATTTCTGTATTCCCTCGGTGAGGCGCACAGCATAATCTTCAGCTTCTTCAGGCTTTTGTTTATAAAAATCGGCAAGGTTAAAGAGCAACGATGTCCAGTCGTTTTTACGGAAGTAGGTACCTCCATAAATTGGCCGCTGATCGGGCAGGCAGATACAGTTTAACGGCCAGCCACCACGGCCACTCATCAGTTGAACGGCACTCATATAAATCTGGTCTACATCGGGGCGCTCCTCCCTATCAACTTTAATGCAAACAAAATATTCGTTCATTACGGCCGCCACGGCTTCATCTTCAAAGCTTTCATGTTCCATAACATGGCACCAATGGCAGGCTGAGTAACCAATACTCACCAGGATGAGCTTGTTTTCGGCTTTGGCCTTGTCAAGGGCTTCCTTGCCCCAGGGGTACCAGTTAACCGGGTTGTTAGCATGCTGCAATAAATAAGGCGATGTGGAATTGGCCAAACGGTTCATATATGATAAATGTATTTGCTGCAAAGGTGCAGATATAATTGCACCTGTAAGTTAAATGGTATTTATTTAGAAAAGTTTTACGGGAAGCTGGTTATTCATGTCTGGATTCGCCGCGTTTCGCCCCCCTCAGGGTCTCTCGGAGAGGACCCTGAGGTTCACCATGTAAAATTATTGCTATCTACGCTACTTTTTTAAGCCCTCTCCTTTCGTCCCCTCAGGGTCTTTCGCAGAGGACCTTGAGGTTCGCCACCATATAAGCAACTAACAAAATACTCGGAACAAATCTGCATAGCGTATACCTCAGGGTCCTCTCCGAAAGACCCTGAGGGGACGTTGATGGGACGTTAATCCGCTGCGTTTCCAAATTCTCAGTAATGTGCCAAAATCACTAATACACAGGCTTTATGACACTTTAAATTGCCAAACTCACAAATTATTTCCCTTTATTTGCCCCCTTATTGTCAAAAATTTAAGATGAACTGTTTAAAACTGAATTATTTATTATGCGCTGTAGCGCTAATGCCGTTAACGCGAACGGCATCGGCACAAAACTCCGACACTGTTAAATATAACCATCAGGACCTTTTTGGCCCTATTACCTGGCCGGTTACCAGCGGTGGCACACGCTCTGCTGCCGGCAAACCTTCGCCGGCTTACTGGCAAAATAAAGCTGACTATCAGATCAAAGCTTCGCTTAACGAAGGTAAAGACACCACCATTACCGGCGAAGTTAAAATTACCTATACCAACAACAGTCCGGATAAGCTTGATTATCTGTGGCTGCAGTTAGATCAAAACCTTTTTAAACCGGATTCGCGAGGAGCGGCGGTAACACCATATACCGGCGACAGGTTTGATGTTCGCGGTTTTAGCCGAGGTGGTTACCATATTGCTTCTGTTGATGTTACTTATAAAGGCGAAACTTACAAAGTTGAGCCGATCATCACTGATGCCCGCATGCAACTGCGCCTCAATACACCGATGGATGGTAAAGGCGAAAAAATTGAGATCAAGGTTAATTACGACTTTGCCATTCCTTTTTACGGTGCCGACCGCATGGGCCGCAAAAAATTTAAACAGGGCTATGTTTACGAAATTGCACAATGGTACCCGCGCATGTGCGTTTATGACGATGTGGAAGGCTGGAACACGCTACCCTACATGGGCTTAGGCGAGTTTTATTGCGAATACGGCGATTTTGATTACTATATCACCGCTCCTGCAAATAAAATAGTAGTTGGCTCAGGCGATCTGCAAAACCCAGAAGAAGTACTTACCCCTACCCAATTAAAAAGGTTGGAGCAGGCCCGCAACAGCGATAAAACTGTAACCATTATCGGCGCATCTGAAGTTGGTAAAGGTGCAACCCGTCCGTTTAAGGGTACTTTAACCTGGCACTTTAAAATGGAGAATAGCCGTGATATTGCCTGGGGCGCCTCAGACGCGTTTATCTGGGATGCTGCCAAGGTTAACTTCCCTTCGGGACGTAAAGGCATCGCACAATCTGCTTACCCCGTTGAAAGTTCAGGTAACGATGGTTGGGGCCGCTCCACCGAGTATCTAAAAAACAGCATGGAGATTTATTCAAACCTATATTTTGAATACCCATGGAATTCGGCAGTGAACGTGTCGGGCGTGGCTTTGGGCATGGAGTATCCGGGCGCTATCTTCTGCCTGAGCAACCTTAAAAAAGCCGATCTTTGGGGCGATGTTACCCATGAAATTGGCCATAACTGGTTCCCCATGATAGTTGGCTCAAACGAGCGCAAATACATGTGGCAGGATGAAGGTTTTAATACTTTCATTAACGAATACGCTACCAAAGCTTTCAACAATGGCGAGTATACTGAAAGGAGTACTTCGGCACAAAATGTATTGGCAGGATACCGCAACAGCAAAGATCCGCTAATGACCGCTCCTGAGGCTATCGGCCTTAACGATTACGGTCAATACTATACCAAAACTGCTTTAGGTTTAGATATCTTAAGAAATGTAGTGGTTGGCCCCGAACGTTTTGACTACGCTTTCCGCGAGTATGTAAAAAACTGGGCGTTTAAACACCCACTGCCTTATGATTTGTTCAGGGCGATGAATGATGCCACGGGCGAAGATCTGAACTGGTTCTGGAAATCATGGTTCTTCACTACCTGGAAACTTGACCAGGCTATTAGTTCGGTAACATACATTAAGGGCAACCCGGCCAATGGCGCGATGATCACCCTGACTAATAACGAAAAAATGGCCATGCCTGTTGATCTTAAAATTGTTCAGGCTAACGGCAAAACAGAAATCCTTCATCTTCCGGTAAATATCTGGCAGCGTGATGGTGTTTGGAAGTTTAAATATCCATCAACATCGGCTATTAAAAGCATGGAGATTGATCCTGACCACCAACTACCCGACGTTGACCTAAAAAACAATGTTTATAGAGGGGAATAATTTTAATTTCGGATTTGGGAATTTCGATTTCGGATTTTCCGGGGGTTAGAGATTAAAGAGAAAATTTAAAAAGGCGATGAGTGTTTGAGCTCATCGCCTTTTTTGTGTCTTTGCTTTAATCAAAATTAACCCGGCCGAAGTTTGTTTTAATTACAATATTCCGGTTCGCATCGCCTTTACCTAAACGGCCTTTGTAGCTTTTCTCCTGATTATCGAGCGCTTTATCGCTCGTTAACTTGATTTGCGGATCGCTGTTGTTTAAAGTTCCGTAGTAGGTACTCACATCACAATTGGCATTTACCCCGGTAATTCGGCCTACCTGCACACTGGTGTAAGCGGCGTTTACATGCAATGTTTTTATGTTTTTGTCGATGTTTTCAATCCTGAATTGCTTGCCAAATCTCGCATCAATAGTAGCCGAAGAATAGATCTTCCCTATCCGTGCCGGACCATAGCTAACGCTTACGCTGAAATTGCTACCTTCATTAAGGTCAAGACTGCCGTGTAAAACCTCCAACCTGGTACCGCTAAAGCCTTCAATATCGACATTACCGAAGTTTACCTTTACGTAGTTGAGCGGGTTGATCAATTTTTTTGCCTTAAGGTTACTGTAAAGGCTGTTCAGCATCAATTTCCCTTCAAAATCGGGCAGAATGGTTGTTCCGTAGTTATTACTTATGCTTAAGGCGTTTTTTGCAGGCATAAAAACAATATAATTGATCTCAATTTTCTTGATACGGGGCTTATCTTCTCCTTTCCATAAAACATTGACATTATTAATTCCATTATCCCCAATGATAGTTTTAAAAGACACAAGCGCTTCCCTCCTGCTGTCACTTATATTAATGGCGTTTAAAAAGCCCTGGGCGTCCGTTTGTTTATCGGCGTAAATGTTTACCTGTACTTCTACACTAAACTCATTACGGTTCCAGGTGTTTATTTTAACCTCGCCAAAACGGTTGTCAATCATTAGCTCATCCAGTTTACTGGCAGTATAAAGCTTGCTATATTTTTTTGAAGCGATCTTCAATGCACCGTTTTTGATTTGATCATCCGCCTTATCATCATAGATAATTCCACCATTTTTTAATGGATCTACCGGAGGCATAAGCGTCGCCGTGTTATTACCATTACCGAGTGTGTCAGCATCATTATGAGGCATTATAACACCGTTATCGGCTTCTGACTTATCGGCAGATTGAGCAATGCTTTGGTTTGCGACAGCAATAAAAAAAATCAAAAGCATCAGGCGGCCGGGGCGAAATTTAGTTTTCATTTTGCAAATCATATCTATCAGGTTATGCCATAAATGACACCCTAACTTTCAACGAGTTGCATCTCTCGGGCATAAAACGGCCAATTATACTGCCCGTTATAATTAAAACAGCCCCATTTAACTAATTATCAATCACCTTAACGAAATAAACATCAAAACAATTATCTTTACAAAAAGATAAAATACAGGTACAATACCACTATATCGTACTGTTAATAAGATCGATACCAATAATATATTCCCATATCCACTCAAATTAAACACAATAGGAATATTTTTAATTATAAAACATTTTGTTTATTTGTGTCATTAAGAAGCTAATAGCAAATCAAACATCAATTAGCATTTATCTATGGCGAAAAATATACTCATAATTGAAGATGATACCGAAATTTTAAGGGTATTGGAAACAGTGCTCACTTTCCATGACTTTGAGGTTACCGGACTTAACCGCACCGATGATATTATTGCAGCTGTAAAAAACTACAACCCCGACCTTGTTTTAACCGACTATATGCTACCAGGCCTCAACGGTGGCCGTATTTGCCAGTTGATTAAAAGTAACGAAGATACCCGTCACATCCCCGTAATCCTGATCTCTGCCTACCATGAACAGGCTATAGCCCTGGTTAACTTTGGTTATGATGCCTTTGTCCCTAAGCCTTTTGATGTAAATAAGCTGGTGAAGACTATTAATAAGTTTTTGAATTAAGAGTAGCTTAAGAGCATAGTCCGATCGCAAAATTATGTCAGACACTCATCATTTCAATTTTCCAAAATAATTCCGAAATCTCAAATTCGATATCCGAAATCCTTTCCCCTTTCAGCCCAAAACCTTAATTTCGCTGCCTCATAGAAAGAGGAAAAGATTTTGGATTATTTACAGGGATTAAACCCCGAACAAAGGGCAGCGGTTGAACAAACTGAAGGACCGGTAATGATTATTGCCGGTGCCGGATCGGGTAAAACACGTGTTATTACATATCGCGTGGCGCATTTGATACGTAAAGGTGTTGATTCGTTTAATATACTGGTGCTTACCTTTACCAATAAGGCCGCCCGCGAAATGCGCGAGCGTATCACCCATGTGGTGGGTACCGAAGCCAAAAATATCTGGATGGGCACCTTTCACTCGGTGTTTGCCAAAATTTTACGGGTTGAAGCCGAAAAAATTGGCTACCCAAGCAATTTTACCATTTACGATACCGACGATAGCAAAAGCGTTTTAAGGGCCATTTTAAAAGAAATGAACCTTGACGACAAACTGTACAATGTCAATTTTGTACTTAACCGTATCTCGGCATCAAAAAATAACCTGATCTCGTGGCAGGAATATAACAAGAATGAACAGATCCAGGCCGACGACTTTTCGAGCGGCCGCGGGCAAATGGGCAAAATCTATGAAATGTATGCCACCCGTTGCTACCGTGCAGGAGCTATGGATTTTGACGACTTGCTGTACAAAACCAATGAGTTGTTAAAACTGCACCCTGATGTGCTCAATAAATACCAGCACAAGTTTAAGTACCTGATGGTGGATGAGTATCAGGATACCAACTTTTCGCAGTACCTGATTGTTAAAAAGCTGGCTGCCGTTAACGAAAACCTGTGCGTTGTGGGTGATGATGCTCAAAGTATCTACGCTTTCCGTGGCGCCAACATCCAAAACATCCTGAACTTTGAAAAGGATTATCCGGATCTGAAGGTGTTTAAGCTGGAGCAAAACTACCGCTCAACGCAAAACATTGTGAATGTAGCTAACAGCATCATCCGCAACAATAAGGATCAGCTTAAAAAGAACGTTTTCTCCGAAAAAGAATCGGGCGATAAGATCAAGGTTATGCGTGCCTTCAGCGATAACGAGGAAGGTAAAATAGTAGCCGAAGCTATTATGCAGGACCGTAGCTCGAACGGGCTTAAATGGTCGGCATTTGCCATACTTTACCGCACCAACGCGCAGTCACGCTCTATGGAGGAGGCCTTGCGTAAGCTGGGCATTCCATATAAAATATACGGCGGGCTTTCATTTTATCAGCGTAAGGAAATTAAGGACCTGATAGCATATTTCAGGCTCACCTTTAACCCTAACGATGAAGAAGCTTTAAAACGTGTTATCAATTATCCTAAACGTGGCATTGGTGATACTTCGGTTGATAAGATCATTGTAGCTGCCGATCAGCACGGTATAACACCATGGGAAGTAATTGTTGAACCGGGCAAATATCTTGAAGGAAAAATTTCTGGCGCGGTAGCCAATTTTGCTACCATGATCCAGAGTTTCCAGGTGCTGGCCAAAACCAAATCAGCCTACGAATCTGCTTTATATGTAGCCCAGCATTCGGGCTTATTGAAGGATCTTTACGAAGATAAATCGGTAGAGGGCCTTAACCGTTACGAAAATATCCAGGAGCTTTTAAACGGTATTAAAGAGTTTTCGGAACGCGAGGATATTGAGGAAAAAGGCCTTGATATTTTCATGCAGGATGTTGCGCTGCTTACCAATGATGACAAGGATAAAAACAAGGATGCTGATACGGTATCCCTCATGACTATCCATTCATCAAAAGGTCTTGAATTTCCGCAGGTTTATGTTGTAGGCTTGGAGGAAAATCTTTTCCCGTCGCAAATGTCGCTTAACTCACGTAGTGATCTGGAAGAGGAGCGCCGCCTGTTTTATGTAGCCGTAACCCGTGCCGAAAGTAAGCTGCACATTAGTTATGCTACTTCGCGTTTCAAGTTCGGAACCTTGATTAATTGCGAGCCAAGCCGCTTTTTAGACGAAATTGACGCTAAATTCCTTGAGCTTGACTACACCGCAAAACCCTCATCGGCCAGTAATCCGTTTGACGACGAGCGCAAAGCATGGAGCCGCGACAAACAACCCGACAGCTTTTCACGCCCTAAACCGGCTGCTGCCGCGCCTGTAAAAACCACTTCTATACTGGCAAAGGCTCACGTACCTTCAGCCAATTTCAAACCTTCTGACACCTCTAATTTGCAGGTAGGTATGGAGGTTGAGCACGAACGTTTCGGCTTCGGTAAAGTGATCTCACTGGAGGGTAATAAGCCCGATATTAAGGCTACCATATTCTTTAAGGAGATTGGTCAAAAGCAATTATTACTAAAATTCGCGAAGCTTTACATTCTCCAGTAAACATAAACCAAGAGTTAAAAATCCCTACTTTGAGGAATTGC
This sequence comes from Mucilaginibacter kameinonensis, assembly GCF_003675385.1. Taxonomy (GTDB): domain Bacteria; phylum Bacteroidota; class Bacteroidia; order Sphingobacteriales; family Sphingobacteriaceae; genus Mucilaginibacter; species Mucilaginibacter kameinonensis. Next base: position 919,874 of record NZ_RCWZ01000003.1, read on the forward strand.
TTCCCCAGGCATTTCCACACCCCATCATTAAATTGCCTTTATAACACTAATTTAAAGGTAATTTAATGATGGCATACCATTTGGATTGTCTTCAGTGTCCTTTCCCTTAATTATTAATTGAACATGAGTGATACTGTAAAAAAGAAGACAAACAAATCCGTTGGTAAAAACATCCGGACATTACGCCACCAACATGGATGGAGCCAGGAAGATGTGGCCAACCGTTTGGGCATCTCAATTCCTGCATTTTCAAAAATTGAAACAGGTGTAACCGATATTAACTTATCGCGCCTGGAACAAATCGCTAATATTTTTGATGTGAATGTAGTGCACCTGCTTGCCCTCGATAGTGAAGAGGTTGATACGAAACCTTCGAGCTTGAGCGTAGCACAAAAAAAACTAATAGACCGCGAATCGGAAATTGCCAATTTACAACGTAAGGTTATATTACTTTATGAAGAGCTACGTAACAAGGCCGTAGTGGCCATGTAATTGTGTGCTGAAAATGTTACAATTTATCGATAGTGTATATTGTTTGCTTCGTATTAGTATCCAGCCAAACGGCTTTCATTAAATACCAGTTAACATTATTTAATAAAACGAAATTTAAATAAATTTCATTTTATTGTATTCGCTAATTTATCGATAATGAGCGCTTTATAAGGATTTTGGAGTAATAATTGTGGCATACGGATATAAAAAAAAGCGTATGTCAAATTATCTTATTTCTATTTCAAAAAACGAAAACCTGAGTGATGGCATCATCCACGATCCCAAAAGCAAACTAAAAGTTAAAGCATTTGATTTACTGAGGGCCCGTTTTAAACCAAGCAAAGGAGAAGTAAGATTTTTTGTGACATCGGCCAATGAAACACTGGCTTTTGAAACTCAAGGTTACAACCAACACAGGCAATTACTGGTGCTACAAATGATATCATGGTATTGTATATACCTGGGGCTTATTGAAGCACAGATACATTCAAATTTACCTGTGCATTTTGCGTATTAAACCCGGGGTGGGTTATGCAGCATATCGCTCATTTCGATGATTTTTTCATCAATTTCAGATACACACTTATCCATCATATCCAAACATTCGGCCTGGTCAACCAGGCCTTCTTTTTCCAGGTTAATTAAGCCGCGAAGCGTTGCAATAGGTCCCCTGATCTGATGCGACAGATAAGATGAATGTTCCGAAAGCTTTTTATTTTTTAGCTGTAGATCTTTGGTACGCTCGTCGATAATCTCTTCCAGGTGATGATTTATACGGTCGAGGTTATCTTTTTGCCTCGATACCTCACCATTTAAAAGCGTAAGCTGTGCATTGGTTTTGGCCTTGCGCTTCACATTGCTAATAAGCAACCCTATTACCACCAGCAACAAACCCGCAACCACAGTTACAGCCCAAAACTTCGACCGGTCATAAGCCTGACGCTCGGCAATTCTCTCGTTTTCCTTTAGCTGCTCCTCCTGCCTCCGTTTGGCCTCAACCAAATTCATTTGTGCTGATACGTTGGTTTTATAGGTTGTACTATCCTGGGTGTATATTTCCCTCAATAAATTTACCGCACGGGCATAATTCTTTTTATTATACTCCAGTTCGTATGTAGTGTATTTATAATCGTAATCAAGTTTTGGATCTTTTACCAATTGGGTATAGGCAGTACCCTCCTGCACCATCTTCTCCGCGTTTTTAAAATCACCTTTGGCCATATAAAGCGCCGCAAGCGTAAGGTCAACGCTGGCTACGGATTCATTTAAATCGCCAGCTTTTGCCCCAGTGTTGGCCTCAAGCAATAAACTTAGCGCCTTATCATAATCTTTAAGCTTAAAATAAATAACACCCCTGTTTTGCAAACACTGGATCATGTTAATACTGTCCTTGCGTTTTTGAAATATGGGGAAGCTTTTATCATAAAACTTAAGCGCCATATACAGGTTATTTTTACGCGTGTAAACGTTACCTATGTTCAGGTACAATGAACCAAGCAGCTTAGCATCATTTATTTTTTGAGCTATCTCCAACCCTTTATTAAGATAATCAAGAGAGCGTTCATAATCATGGTCCCTGAATAGGATACCAATGTTATTATAAACGCTCGCCTCACCCTTCAGGTTATTATTACGGGTAAAATATGAAAGCGAATTAAGGTAGTTTTCTATAGCTTTTTCGGGCTGATCTAAATAGTATTTGCCTATACCAATAACACGATAAGCCTCGGCAATACCGTTAATGTAATTGAGTTTGGTTGATAATTTGAGTGCCTTATTAGCATCCTGAACGGTTTGCTCGGGGTTAGTTAACCTGTTTTTATATGCATTTGCATTTATGGATATAACCTCATTAGTATCGATAGCGGCAACATCATTAATATCATTCGCGTATACCGTTAATGATAATAAAATGAATAATATAAATGTACCGATTCTTTTCATCAAAAAACTTCTACGTTCTGTTGGGGTGAAAGTTATAAAATAATGCTGAATTATATTTAATGTTAAGAATAAAAAACACTGTGGAAAATTATTTTATATTTTTTTCAAACTAATTAAAAAACATATTTATATTTGCAGTGTTAAATATTTGATATACAGCGTATTAAATACGTAAAAAACAATTATCCCATACCGCATTGAGCAGATTATAACCAATTACAATAATATTTCAATATATACGTGAAATACACAATATTGACTATAGTTTGTATATCAAATAAGTGAAATAATGTGAAAAACGTGCAATAAATTGTATACTCTGCAAGCAACTAACACAAATGATATAACATTTAAAATTAGTAATTTAACCGAATAATTAACAGTGTAAAAATACGAAACAGATAACATTTATTTAAGATTTAAATAACACAGCATTTTAAAAAAACAGAGAGTAAAATCCGGGTTTTGAAATATTTGTGATAAGCTTTAAATAAGCTTGACGAGTTTTATTAAATATTCACTATCGTATTAATTTAAAAAATAGAATATTAAATACAATAATTAATCAATATGAAAAAAACAGTGTTTTTTGTACTCCTTACCGTAGGCGCCGGGGTACTGTCATCGTCATCAGTTTTGTCATCATCGGCAAAAAAAGATGCACAGCCAACAGCTGTCAATTTCACTAAAACACCAACAGGTTTTAAACGCGACCTGGGAAGTGCCGACTGAGATCAATTAAAAAATCAACACAGAAAATTCAACATCGATAATATCATACGATCATGAAAAAAATAATCACCATCGCTTTAGCAGTTCTGTTTACAGGAGCTATCTCATCATGCAAAAAAGAAAGCCCTAAAGTTGAGTTTGCTAACCTTCATTTATTTACAACCGGCTACAAAAGAGACCTGGGGAGTGCTGACTGATTTATCTATTCACGATCAATAAACATAAAACAACATGAAAAAATTCATCCTCATAACAACAGTAGTGCTTAGCGCAGGTGCATTATCATCAACTACAAGCAAAAACGAAAGCAAAGAAAAATTTGTGATTGCACCGGTAAACTCATTAACAACCGGCTTTAAAAGAGATTTAGGCAGCGCCGACTGATAAAACAAGAAACAACATACAACAGAGATAATCAACCAAAAAAATATTTAAGTACCCCCACACATTTAAAACATCATGAAAAATTTAACACTGATAGCAACTTTAGCATTAAGCACCATATTATCAACCGCTACTATAGCAAATGCCGCCAACGGCCCTCAACCAAAACGTGATTTAGGCTCTGCCGATGCCCGTGGCCCTCAACCAAAAAGAGATTTAGGTTCTGCTGATTTTGCTCGCGGTCCTCAGCCAAAACGTGACTTAGGTTCTGCTGATTTTGCTCGTGGTCCCCAGCCAAAAAGAGATTTAGGCTCTGCTGATTTCGCTCAGTCTGGCCCTGGTCCAAAAAGAGATTTAGGTTCTGCTGATTTTGCTCAGTCTGGTCCTGGCCCAAAAAGAGATTTAGGTTCTGCTGATTTTGCTCAGTCTGGTCCTGGTCCAAAAAGAGATTTAGGTTCTGCTGATTTTGCTCAATCTGGTCCTGGCCCAAAAAGAGATTTAGGTTCTGCTGATTTCGCTCAGTCTGGTCCTGGTCCGAAAAGAGATTTAGGTTCTGCTGATTTCGCTCAGTCTGGTCCTGGTCCAAAAAGAGATTTAGGTTCTGCTGATTTCGCTCAGTCTGGTCCTGGTCCAAAAAGAGATTTAGGTTCTGCTGATTTCGCTCAGTCTGGTCCTGGTCCAAAAAGAGATTTAGGTTCTGCTGATTTCGCTCAGTCTGGTCCTGGTCCAAAAAGAGATTTAGGTTCTGCTGATTTCGCTCAGTCTGGTCCTGGTCCAAAAAGAGATTTAGGTTCTGCTGATTTCGCTCAGTCTGGTCCTGGCCCAAAAAGAGATTTAGGTTCTGCTGATTTTGCTTTCGGTCCTCAGCCAAAAAGAGATTTAGGTTCTGCTGATTTTGCTTTCGGTCCTCAGCCAAAAAGAGATTTAGGTTCTGCTGACTTTGCTTTCGGCCCTCAACCAAAACGTGATTTAGGTTCTGCTGACTTCGCTTTCGGTCCTCAACCAAAACGTGATTTAGGTTCTGCTGATTTCGCTTTCGGTCCTCAGCCAAAAAGAGATTTAGGTTCTGCTGACTTCGCTTTCGGTCCTCAGCCAAAAAGAGATTTAGGTTCTGCTGATTTCGCTTTCGGTCCTCAACCAAAAAGAGATTTAGGTTCTGCTGATTTCGCTTTCGGTCCTCAACCAAAAAGAGATTTAGGTTCTGCTGATTTCGCTTTCGGTCCTCAACCAAAAAGAGATTTAGGTTCTGCTGATTTCGCTTTCGGTCCTCAACCAAAACGTGACTTGGGTTCTGCTGACTTTGCTCAATCTGGTCCTGGCCCAAAAAGAGATTTAGGTTCTGCTGATTTCATGGCATAATCGCCCTCTTCAACCATAATACAATTCATCATAAAAAGTTAACAACATGAAAAAATTCATCATAGCAGCAGCGGTTTTAATAGCAACAGGGCTTACCGCAGTTTCGTTAACTCATAAAGAAGCTAAACAAGAGGTAGTTAAAATAAAAATCGAGAAACCAGGATTTTCAACCAATGCTGCCAACGCCCCTAAAAAGGATTTAGGATCTGCAGATTGATAATAACCTAAAAAGATATTTGCCAGTCATCCATAAGGATTTTGTTAAAACTTTCATCCTTTTAATGACTCAATGACCTAATGACTACAATGACCTAATTAGCTATATTTGCTGCAAACCATAATATTATGCAGCACATAAAGCAATATGTTGAGCAAAACAAACAGCGTTTACTTGATGAGTTATTTGACCTGTTACGTTTAGCATCGGTTAGTGCCGACCCAAAATACAAACCAGAAGTACTAAAAACTGCCGATTATGTGGCAGCGAGGCTCCGCGATGCAGGAGCAGATAATGTTGAAATTTGCCAAACCGCCGGGTACCCCATTGTATACGGCGAAAAGATCATAGATACCTCAAAGCCTACCGTGCTGGTTTACGGTCACTATGATGTACAACCACCCGATCCGCTGGAATTATGGAAAACCCCTCCATTTGAACCAACTGTTAGGGATGGTAAAATATATGCCCGTGGCGCCTGCGATGACAAAGGCCAGTTTTACATGCATGTTAAAGCTTTTGAGCTGATGATGCAAACCAACACACTTCCCTGCAATATCAAATTTATGATTGAGGGCGAAGAAGAAGTTGGATCCTCAAACCTGGGCATCTTTGTAAAAGCCAATAAGGAGAAACTGAAAGCCGACGTTGTACTGATCTCCGATACCTCGATGATCAGCATGGAGCACCCTTCGCTCGAAACCGGCTTACGCGGCCTGTCTTATCTTGAAGTTGAAGTAACCGGACCTAACCGTGATCTGCATTCGGGCGTTTACGGTGGCGCGGTAGCAAACCCGATTACCATCCTGGCACAAATGATTGCCACACTTCACGACGAAAATAATCATATTACCATTCCCGGCTTTTATAATGATGTGGTTCCGCTTACCGAAGCAGAACGCGCCGCACTGAACAGCGCCCCATACGATGAAGCCGAATACAAAAAAGACCTTGATGTTGCCGAACTTTGGGGCGAAAAAGGCTACAGCACTTTTGAGCGTACAGGCACCCGCCCTACCCTTGAGCTGAATGGCATTTGGGGTGGTTATATCGGCGAAGGCGCCAAAACGGTTTTACCTTCAAAAGCCAACGCTAAAATCTCTATGCGCTTGGTACCCAACCAAACGTCAGAAGCTATAACTAAACTTTTTACCGATCACTTTTTAAGCATCGCGCCTCCTTACGTTAAAGTTAAGGTAACGCCTCATCATGGCGGCGAACCTGCGGTAACCCCTACCGATAGTGTAGCCTACCGTGCAGCACAAAAAGCCATTGCCGAATCGTTTGGTAAAGAGCCTATCCCAACCCGTGGTGGCGGCAGTATTCCTATTGTGGCTTTGTTTGAAGCCGAGCTTGGTTTAAAAACGGTATTAATGGGTTTCGGGCTTGATAGCGATGCGCTGCATTCGCCTAATGAGAAATATGATATTTACAATTATTATAAAGGCATCGAAACCATTCCGTTGTTTCACAAATATTTTGCTGATTTATCGGAATAATGCCGTGAAGCCTTAATTTTCAAGTTAACCGTGGTTATTTTTTGATTTGCGTAAAACAAATAATAAATTTATGATATTATCTAATCATACAAAATCAAACAACCATGGCAACTAAAGAATTGGACAAAGAAAAGACCGATGCATCAAAGCCGTTGCGCGATCACAAACCACTTAAACAGGAAAAAAACACCACCGCTAAAACTTTAAGCGATAGTAAATGGAAACGAAAGCCCCTGTTATAAGATATTTATAACATCCAACGAGCCGGCAAGTAAAAACTTACCGGCTCGTTTTTTAATATCACACACGTATCCGCATTTCAATCATCCGCTTTTCAAAACCTACCTTTTCATAGGCTTTGATGGCACCAGTATTATCATTATAAACCTCAAGCCTGATTTCGGCAAGCCCCTGTTCAACTACCCATTTCTTAAGCCCTTCAATAATTGCCTGGTTTATCCCTTTACCGCGATGTGCGGGAGACACGTACATAAAACCCAGGTAAGCGTATTTTTCAAAATCATAATAACTATCTGGGTTCTTTTTGATGCGCGCATATCCGCTGCCAGCTACCGCCCCGTCAATTTCTGCAACCAAAACTTCTACTTCGGACGAGGATATGAATGCTTTCAGATCGTAATAACTAATAGGATCCGGTTTGAGTGTACTGTCAAACGGGCGTTCGGTGCTTATAATTCCCTGTTCAAACTGAAGCAAAATAGGCAGGTCTTCAATAGTAGCTTTTCTGATTAGCATTGGTTAAATAGTAAATCGTTCACAATCGGTCAGGAAGGCTTCGTCGGCATCAGCCCCAATACCCGGAGCATCATCAATAGTTAAATGATAGCCATCGTATATGGCCCCGCCAACACATGGGTCAACCAGGTGGCCCAATTTGCAGGTATCCATATCATAAAAACGGATATTGGGACAGGCGTATACAAAATGCAGTTTAGCACTCAAGGCAATGCGGCTTTCCAGCATACCTCCCATCATGCAGGGAATACCGTATGAGGCAGCGACATCATGAATCCTTTTAGCCTCATAAATACCGCCCGATTTAGCCATTTTTATATTAATATAATGACATGCCCCGGCATTGATCTGTTTGCGGGCATCATGATGGTTATATACGCTTTCATCGGCCATGATCTTAACCGGCGATAATTGCATCAATTCGGGAAGCCTATCGTCATACCAGGTACGCATTGGCTGCTCACAAAACTCTATATCATATTGTCCGATGGATTGCAGTGCAAAAACAGCTTCGTTAAAATTCCAGCCCTGGTTGGCATCAATGCGGATCCTCATGGCCGGGCCAACCGCCTCCCGGATCTGTTGAATGCGTTCTACATCCTCAATAACATTTTTACCAAGCTTCACTTTTAAAATATTAGCACCCGAAGCTTTAAAATCCAGTGCTTTTAAAGCCATGGTATGATGTCCGGCTATGCCTATAGTAATATCAGATTCAACGGTGCGTTTCTCGCCTCCTAAAAACTGGTACAAAGGCATGTCTGCATTTTTTGCCGCTATATCAAACAGCGCGTTATCAAAAGCACTTTTTATGGTGGTATTGCCGGCGGTGAAGCTGTGCAGCTCCTGAAGCCGGGCTTCAATATCAAGAGCGTCTTTACCTTTCCATAACCGGGCAAACTCGCGTGCCATTACCAGGCAGGTATCCTGCGTTTCGCCGACAATCATCGGGAAGGCGGAGCATTCGCCAACGCCGTAAAAGCCTGCATCGGTATGTATACGGATAAAAACATTTTGGGCATGCGCCAAGGTTCCTGTGGCAATAGTGAACGGCTCCATGGGAATACTGAAGCGATATATATCTATATGTGTGATGGTAATTTGCTGATTTTCCAAATCGTAGATGTTTAAAAGCTAAAATAAAACAAATAATTGCAACAATTAACCAACGTAATTTGCGTATTATAAGTATTAGTTTATATTTGCATTACTTCAATACAAGTAACAATTCAATTTTAGCCTCTTTTGCCCTTCCAATCAGGGAAATTTGTCTGGCTAACTTTCAAATCTTCATAAAAAATTATTAACATGGCTAAAGAAAACACGCCTGCAAATTTTGATTATAACTCAACCAGGAATAAATTAATCCTGTCTGAATATGGCCGCAACGTACAAAATATGGTTAAATATATTGTAGCGCTGCCAACCAAAGAAGAACGTAACCGCTACGCACAGGTAGTTATTGACCTGATGGGTTTCCTTAACCCTCACCTGCGCGATGTGGCCGATTTTAAACACAAACTTTGGGACCACCTGCACATCATTTCTGATTATCAGATTGATGTGGATTCGCCGTATCCAAAGCCATCGCCAGAGGCCGTGCATATTAAACCTGCGCCGTTAAACTATCCTAATCAGCGTATTAAATATAAACACTATGGCAAAACCATTGAGCTGATGATTGAAAAGGCTAAAGCGATTGAAGAACCTGATCGTAAGCGCCACATGATACAGGCCATTGCCAATTTCATGAAAATGGCCTATGTACAATGGAACAAAGATTCGGTAAGTGACGAAAGTATCCTGTCTGATTTGTACGCTTTATCAGGCGGCACATTGAAACTGGAAGATAACGTTAATCTTAACCGTGTTGATTTCCGTCCTAACAACTTTCAGCAAAACAGCAATAATAACAACAATCGCGGTCGCAACAACAACCAAAACAATCAAAATCGTGGTGGCGGCAGCGGCGGCAGGCAAAACAACAACCAAAACCGTAACAACAACCAAAACAACCGTAACCGTAACAACAACGGAGGTTCAAAAAAATATTAATTCGGGGGCATTCCCGCATAATTAAAAAAAACGCGTCATTGCGAGGTACGAAGCAATCACCAATCAGCAGGTATACCCTGTATAGTTCGTGACTGTTTGGTACCCTACAGCAATGGCGTTTTTGTATTATAGCATTAGCGATAAATCCCCAAGCCGTTTATTTTATCTGCATTAATTTTCTAATCTTTGCCCCAATAAATTATTTGGCAAAACCGATCATAGCTTTGATAGTTTATCATTGGTGATCTTATCAATTATCCGAAACTCCGCATGACTAACGCATTTGTAATAAATGGCGGCAAACCGCTAAAAGGTGAAATAACCCCGCAGGGTGCAAAAAACGAAGCTTTACAGGTTATATCTGCCGTATTGCTTACCGAAGAAAAAGTAACCATCAGCAATATTCCTGATATTAAGGATGTAAACAAACTGATAGAACTGCTTGGCGATATGGGCGTTATTGTTGAGCGTATCAACGAGCATACTTATACCTTCGAAGCTAAAGATATTAACCAGGACTTTTTCCTGTCTGAGGCGTTTAAATCAAAAGGTGGTGGCCTACGTGGTTCTATCATGATAGTTGGCCCGCTGCTGGCCCGTTTTGGCAAAGCATCTATCCCTAAACCGGGTGGCGATAAAATTGGTCGCCGCAGGTTGGATACCCACTTCCTGGGTTTTGAGAAACTTGGCGCTCAATTTAATTATAACCCCGAAAATGGTTTCTTTAATGTAGATGCCTCCAATCTTCACGGTACTTACATCCTGCTGGATGAGGCTTCGGTAACCGGAACGGCCAACGTGGTAATGGCCGCGGTATTGGCCAAAGGTACTACTACCATTTATAACGCCGCCTGCGAACCTTACTTGCAGCAGCTTTGTAAAATGCTGAGCCGTATGGGTGCTAAGATCAGCGGTATTGGTTCAAACCTGTTAACTATTGAGGGTGTTGAAAAGCTGGGCGGTACCGAGCACCGTTTATTGCCCGATATGATCGAGATTGGTTCGTTCATTGGTTTGGCTGCCATGACCGGTTCTGAGATCACCATTAAAGATGTTCAGTACAAAGAGCTGGGCATGATCCCTGATGTTTTTAAACGTTTAGGTATTAAGCTGGAGCTTAGGGGCGATGATATCTTTATTCCGGCCCAGGAACATTACGAAATTGAAACTTTTATTGACGGCAGTATAATGACCATTGCCGACGCGCCATGGCCGGGCTTCACGCCCGACTTATTGAGCATTGTGCTGGTTGTTGCTATCCAGGCAAAAGGCTCGGTACTGATTCACCAGAAAATGTTTGAAAGCCGTTTATTCTTCGTGGATAAACTGTTGGATATGGGTGCCCAGATCATCCTTTGCGATCCGCACCGTGCAACCGTAATTGGTTTAGATAACCAGGTTAAATTACGTGGTATTTCCATGACCTCGCCTGATATCCGTGCCGGTGTTTCATTATTGATCGCTGCCCTTTCAGCACAAGGTCAATCAACTATTTACAATATTGAACAAATTGAACGCGGCTATCAGCACATTGATACCAGGCTTAAAGCTTTAGGCGCTGATATAACACGTATTTAAGCTTTTAAGGTTAAAGGCAAAAGGTCAAAGGTTAAAGGTAGCTACATAGCGTGGCATCCTTTAACCTTTTTCTTTTAAAAACCTTTCGCCTTTAACCTTTTGCCTTTCGCCTCAAAATATTACCTTTAAAAAACCATTATATAAACAATGCCTTACAAAAACCGGAAATCTACCTACGTTTATTTTGTACTGATATTTGTATTTATTAAAGTAGTTCTTAACCTTTTCGCTATATCGCATTTCGGTTTTCATCGTGATGAATTTCTGCACCTTGTATTGGCCGATCATTTGGATTGGGGATACAAGGAAGTGCCACCATTTATCGCCATCCTGGCAAAAATCTCTATCACTTGTTTTGGCAACTCAGTTTTTGCCGCCAGGCTGTTCCCTACCCTGTTTGGCGGGCTCATTGTTTTACTTACGGGCCTTATAGTTATTGAATTTGGTGGAAAAAAGTTTGCTATAACCCTTGCGTGTTTGTCGCTCATTTTTGCACCTGCTTTTGCAGCAAGCGAATATCTTTTCCAACCAGTGGTTTTTGATCAATTTTGGTGGGTGATAACTGTTTGGCTGCTGGTAAAATACCTTAACACTACCGATGTAAGGTACCTATACTGGCTCGGGGCAGCTGTTGGTCTTGGTATTCTTACTAAATATACAATGCTGTTTTTTACAGCGTCACTGCTTATTGGCATCCTAATCAGTAAACAACGCAAATTACTGTTTAACAAGCACATTCTTGGCGCTGCCGCGATAACAGTAATTATTGTACTACCCAACCTCATCTGGCAAATAAATCACCACATGCCGGTTTTTACGCATATGAAGGCCCTGCGTGAACAGCAACTTGATTATATTACCCCAACCGACTTTATTAAACAGCAATTATTGGTCAACGGCGTTGCATTGTTTATATGGCTTAACGGACTTGCTTTCCTGATATTCTCGTTCAGGCTGCGTAATTTTCAGTTCATGGCATTGGCTTATGCACTCATCTTCTTTTTTTTACTGATGATGGATGGCAAAAGCTATTACATATTTGGCGCCTACCCTATGCTGTTTGCCGCAGGGGCTTTCGGTTTTGAGCGTTTATTAAAAACAAATGGCTATGTTTTGCGTACCGCCCTAATCGTGTTGTTTACACTGCCCAATGCTTTATTGTTGCCTATTTTACTACCAATATTACCGATGGATCAAACCCTGGCGTTTTTTCGCTTTGCGGATAAGCACCTGCCGCCCGTTCGTTTTTCAATGACCTGGGAAGATGGTAAAAAGCATGCCACCACTCAGGATTACGCCGATATGCTGGGCTGGGATGATATGGCTGCATTGGTGGATAAAGCCTACAAGAGCCTCAGTCCTGACGATCAGAAGCAGACCTTGGTTTATGCCGACAACTACGGTGAAGCCGGCGCCATACACCACTACCGCAAGCAATACGGCTATCCCAATGTAATATCGCTGAACAGCAGCTTTACTCTTTGGGCACCCGATAGTCTTAAATGCAAATACCTGATCTACATAGATGACGGCGGCGGCAAAAACATTAAAGAATTTGTAGCCGGCAATATGATAGGTAGCTTTACTAAAGTAGGCGAAGTAAGTAATCCGCTCGCCCGCGAAAAAGGAACAGCTGTGTTTATCATCACACCAAATTACCGCTTAAATCAACGGTATAGCCCAGAATTGGCGAAGAAGAGATTGGAGTAATTTCTGAGGCGAAAGGCAAAAGGTTAAAGGCGAAAGGCTTATTTATCATTTATAATGCGTTAGCCTAATAACCCTGCCATCCTTCGCCGAAAGCACTATTAAAAAACAACCACCAAGCATTTTCTCAGGCAAAGTCCCGTTCAAAATCCAATAACCATTTACAAAATAAACTTCGTAGGGTCTTTCGTTAATTATTTGCTCTTTTCCGTAAATTTTAAATAAAATGGCTTCGGCAATGGCTACAGCCGTTTGCTTATCACTGATAACTTTATCAACATTTACCTGTTTGTCTTTTTTATTTGTTAATGCTTCTTTAAGTTCATCCCTGGCCACTTTAGGCCCAAGCAAAGTGCGTTTTTGCGAATGCCCAAAAAAGGGTAGCAGAATTAGAAATGCAAAAGTTAAATATTTCATTATCTAAATATAAAAAAGGTGCCATACACATCGCACAGCACCTTTCAGCTTTAACCTTTCACCTCAAATCAGGCGGAGATCGCGTTTATAATATCATACTGGGTAATGATTTCAATTTTACCTTCCCCGTCTTCAACCAGCACGGCAATGTTATCTTTATTGATCATAGCCGAGATCCTGTCTATCGACGTATTGAGGTCGACAAAAGGGAATGGCGCGGTTGTAATATTCTTGATGGGCTGTGACTTGATCGATGGATTTTCGATCAGCGAATCAAGGATATCGCTTTCTGTGATCTTACCTATAACCATGCCTTTTTGCGTAACCGGAATCTGCGAGATATTAAGCGATTTGATGGTATTGATAGCTTCCAATACGCTCTTTTCGCAATCAATAGTGATAATCTCCTGTACATCTTTTTTGCTGATGATATCGCGGGCGGTTAGTTTCTCGTCTTTCAGGAAACCACGGTCGCGCAGCCAGTCGTCATTGTACATTTTACCGAGGTAGCGGGTGCCATGGTCAGGGAAAATGATCACTACTACATCACCTTCTTTAAATTTATCCTTCATTTGCAGCAAGCCTGCCACAGCCGAACCGGTAGAGTTACCGGAGAAGATTCCTTCCTTACGGGCAATTTCACGGGTCATGAGGGCAGCATCTTTATCGGTCACTTTTTCAAAATGATCAATCAGGCTAAAATCAACGTTTTGTGGCAAAAAGTCTTCGCCAATACCTTCGGTGATATACGGATAGATCTCGTTTTTATCGAAAACGCCTGTTTCTTTATATTTTTTGAATACCGAGCCGTAAGTATCGATCCCCAAAACCTGAATGGCTGGGTTCTTTTCCTTCAGATAACGTGCAATGCCGGATATGGTACCGCCCGTGCCAACACCTGCAATAAGGTGTGTGATCTTACCCTCGGTTTGCTCCCAAATCTCCGGACCAGTTGATTCATAATGCGCCTGCGAGTTGCTCAGGTTATCATACTGGTTAGGTTTCCATGAGTTAGGTACTTCCCGCTCCAGGCGCGATGATACCGAGTAGTATGAACGCGGATCTTCAGGCTCTACGTTGGTAGGGCAAACAATTACCTCGGCCCCAAAAGCACGCAAAGCGTCAAACTTTTCTTTTGATTGTTTATCGGTACTGGTAAAAATACATTTGTAACCTTTTATAACCGCAGCTATTGCCAGTCCCATACCGGTATTGCCCGATGTACCTTCAATAATGGTTCCGCCGGGTTTAAGCTTACCGCTTTTTTCGGCGTCTTCAATCATTTTAAGGGCCATACGGTCCTTAATGGAGTTGCCGGGGTTGGTTGTTTCTATTTTGGCTAAAACAGTAGCAGGAATGTCCTTTGCTACTTTATTCAGTTTTACCAGCGGCGTATTGCCAATGGTATCAAGTATGTTGCTGTACCACATAATTTAAATATCTACTAACCCGATATATATAGCCGGGTTACGCCTCAAAAATAAGTTTCTTAAATGATATTTCTTTTATGGAAAAGTAAATACATCTGCATCTTAAATGCAAACAAACACAAATAAATATAATTAAACCGCTGGCCATTACCACAAAATACACCTAAACATGCAAGCAACACCAAAAAGATCGTTTTTATTTTTCAGCTTCTTAAGTTTTTGCATAACTACCACATTTGCCCAAAATGTGCTAACGCCAAGCCGGCAAAACAGTTTTTATACCTACATATATAAAATAACGGCCGATGATGTGCTAAAATTTTACCGCTACCCGGGTAAAAAACCCGACGAACAGATATTGCGCAACCCCATAGATTCATTTAAAACGAATACCAAATGGGATAATATCCTCCCTCCCGGCAACTACATGCAGGTTGTTGCCAAAAAGAATTTGCTCAGCTATTCCCTTATCGAAAACCATTCGGCTAATTTAAAGTTACTGGATAACCGCTATGACCTGCGCTTTATTTTGCTTGATAATGAAGGCAAAACCATCAACAATGCTTCGGTACAAAGCAACAATCATACAATTGCTTATGATACAAAGGCCGGTTTGTACATAGCCAATGCCTCAAAAAAAGGCACTATTTTAAAAGTAGACTATGCGGGCGTTACCAATTACTACAATATAAAAAAGCAGGAAAAATCATCTTACTATCGTTACGATCAATATCGTGGTATGAGTTTTTTCAAGGCCACCTGGAATCGCTTTAAAAACCTGTTCAAAAAAGGCAATAAGCCCCACTATCGTCCTTTGCCGGGGCATGATTACGAGGGTTTTATGGTATTCAACAAGGCTATTTACAAGCCACGCGATACAGTAAAATTCAAGGCTTTTATCTTAAACAAAAAATCAAAAAAGCCCATCAATGCAGCTCAATTATTGATACGGCTCAGATACCGGAATGATGAAGATGGCAAGATCATTGGCAGGGTAAAAAGTTATCGTGACGGAGCTTATGAATATAGTTTCGCACTGACGGATAGCCTTGATCTTTCGCTTGATAGAGATTATACCATATCACTTGAAGACCCTTCAAGCGAAAAATATAAGCTTGACGATTATAAAGGAGATGACGATGAGGGCTTTTTAGCCAAACGCAAGGTTTATATGACCGGCGAATTTAAATACGAGGAATATGAACTTAAATCGATAACGTTTAGCACCAGGGTTGATAAAGAAGAACACGGCCCTGGAAACCCTGCAACCCTATACCTTAAAGCTGTTGACGAAAATAACCTGCCTGTTTCCGATGGCCGGGTTAATATCACGCTTTATACCCGCAACACAGGTACACACCACCAGAATTACACTTTTGTGCCGGATCAACTCTGGACACACCAACTACAGCTCGACGCTATTGGTGAAACCAAACTCATTATTCCCGATTCTATTTTTCCGAAAGCTGATGTTACCTATTATATCAATTCCGAATTTCTGAACAGCAACAACGAGCGTCAATCGGCCGATAATAACATGAGTTACCGGTATAGCCGCTTTAGCGTTACCGCTAAATTAAGCGGTGATACATTGGTGAGCGAGGCATTTGACAATGGTGAGCCCATCAAAACGATGGCTACTATCAGCACGCTGAATCCCCGCTATGATACCATATCTAAGATCAGGGTAATGCTGCCCTCCAAAACTATCATTAACCCTTATGCTGATAACTACAACATCGAGACAGACAGCGCTTATGCCGACCTCTACCTTAAAAACAATAATGCCGGGATTTCGCTTTCGGGCTATCGCACTGCCGACTCATTATTTGTAAAAGTTGAAAACCCGCGGCACCTGCATTTCTGGTATTCGGTATTTGGTGGTAACAGGTTGATAGATGCCGGTCAGGCCGATAACTTGTTTTACACACGCGCCTACAATGACCAAAACATGGTGAATTTTCAGGTGCATTATATATGGGCAGGTGAAAGCAGAACCGAGGCTACCGACGTTGTATACCGCGATAAACTCCTGACCATTAATGTACGCCAGCCTGTATCTGTTTATCCCGGGCAACAGGCTAAAACAGACATTGTAGTTACCGATGCAAAAGGCCAGCCTGTAGCCAATGCCGATTTAACAGCATGGTCAATGACCAGTAAGTTTACTAATTACAGAACGCCCTATGTACCCTATCTGGGCAAAGATTTTACCTATCGCAAGCAAAAAGCGGCCTTTGAGGCCAACGGAGTTAATATCATTGGTACGCTGCAGCTCAACTGGAAACGCTGGAGCAAAGAAATGGGATTGGACAGCATTGCCTATTACCAGTTTACGCATCCTGATAAAATTTACCGGGTTGAAGAAGATACTAAAGACTCGCTTACACAAGTAGCACCATTTGTGGTTAAAAACGGCGATGTGTTACCTGTTCATATTCTTTACATTGATAACCGGCCGGTTTATTTTGACCAGACACGGCAGCTTAAACGCTACAGCTTCGCGGTATCGCCGGGCAAACATTTGTTCAGATTCAGGACCAGCCATCAAAACGTTTGGGTAGATACAATTGATGTACCGAAATCGAAGAAGCTAATCTTCAGCATTAATGCAGACAGTGCGAAATTCACAAAAGTTTCTGATACGCTGAGCACTTATGAGTGCGACCTGATTAACCGCTATCTGATTACGGTTATCAATAATTTTGGCTGGAAAATGGCCCTGCTAACCCAAAGCGAAAAGGTATTCATGATCAACGCGGATCCAGGCCAGTACAATAGTGTACTTGTAGGCCCATTAGCCGAAAACTTTGCTAACCTGGAAGTTAAAGGCGGTGAATCAAGATATTTTGCCACCGAACCGGGTTATTCATTTCAATTTGACCCAGGCCTTATCAAGCAAAAAAGTATCGCGACCGCTTATCCCTTCAACCCTGTGCTATCATCTTATCAGGGCACTGCCGATGATTATACCCAGGAGGTGCTTACCCGCCCCGATGCCGAAAACGTTTGGCAGCAATACCTTGATCTGCGCAGCAATACCCAGGCGCTTTTTAATAATCCTACCATAAGCGGCGAGATAGGCAAGCTCAGCATGAATATCACTCAACCGGAAAATAAAAAGCTCCTGATCAAAAATGTCATCATTTATAAATATGATGATCCGGACTTTATTATGATCTACCCAGGCAATATCACTTATGTGTCTGCCCTTAACGCAGGCAGGTACAGGGTTTTGTTTTTACTTAAAGGCGATTGCTATGACATTAAAGAAAACGTAATCATAAAAACCGGCGGAACCAATTTTTACAATTTTACAGTATTACCTGTGCATGCTAAAGATTCGGTTGGTACCAGGATCGGTAACATCATCAATAACCGCACCGGGGTTTATACCTACGGCGACCGGGATATAGAAAACGACGCGCTGAAAATCAAAGAAGCTTTTAATGAAAAATACCTGGATTCCGGCAGCTTTGGCGATTTCATGAGTGGCATAATTTCAGGCAATGACAATCAGCCTGCGGCCGGTGTAAGTGTAAGGGTTAGAGGTGCATCAACCGGCACATTTACAGATGCCAATGGGCGGTTCAAAATAAAAGTCCCCCAAACAGGCAGACTCATCATAAGCTATATAGGCTATGAAACAATACAGCAGCCCATACATCCTAACGAAGTTATCAGGGTTACCTTAACATCAAGCTCCAAGCTTCTCCAGGAAGTTGTAGTTGTTGGCTACGGTACTGAGAGGAGAAGCGCGATGACAGGCTCAGTTAATACAGTAACAACATTAGAGGGCAGGGCGGCAGGTTTAACTGTAGGTAACGGAAATAATATTATGATCAGAGGTGTATCGTCATCGCCATCGGCACCGCCCCTCGTAGTTGTCGATGGCGAAATTGTTGCTTCGCTGTCTGATGTAAATAAAGATGATATCGCAGAAATAAGCATACTGAAAGAGGCGGCCGCTACGGCAATATACGGCGCCCGCGCTGCCAACGGCGTTATTGTGATCAAAACCAAAGCTAAACCCGGTTTGGCCGGAGGCCAAAAGACTGATACTACGAAAGCCGGCGGAACATCAACCCTGCGCAAAAACTTTTCTGATTATGCATACTGGCAACCGAAACTAACTACCGATGAACACGGCAAAGCCAGCTTCATGGTTACTTACCCCGATGATATCACCAACTGGCGGACGTTTATTATCGGCATAAACGGTAACAAGCAAACCGGTTTTACCGAAAGCAATATCAAATCCTATAAACCTTTAATCGCTAACTTCATCGCGCCGCAGTTTGCCGTAGCCGGCGATGAAATGAACCTGATAGGTAAAGTGATGAACTATAATACCAACACCGCAAAGCTTACCCGTGTTTTTAAATACAATGGCCAAACGTTAAAACAGGACGAATTAGAGATTAAAAACTCTAAAATAGACACCCTGGGCATTACGGCAACCTCCACAGATAGCCTCACTTTTGAATACACTATTAAACGCGACAACGGCTATTTTGACGGCGAACAACGCAAAATTCCTGTAATGCCACAGGGCGTTAAAGAAACAAAAGGAATTTTTGAAGCCCTCGACCGCGACACAACAGTAAGCCTTAAGTTCGATCCGGCTTTGGGCCCCATAACTTTCCGCGCCGAAGCCTCGGCACTACCCGTGCTTGCAGAAGAAACCCGGAAATTGCGGGAATACAAGTACCTGTGCAATGAGCAACTCGCTTCCAAACTGAAAGGGCTGCTCATGGAGCGCCGCATCAAAAAGTTCATGGGCGAAGATTTCAAGTATGAAAAGAATATAAGAGAGGTAATAAAAAAAATGCAGGAAAACCGCAGGAGCAACGGCACCTGGGGTTGGTGGAAAGATAGTAACGAAGAGCTTTGGATAAGCCTTCATGCAATTGAGGCCCTTGTCAATGCTCAAAAAGAGGGTTTTGTTGTTGAACTGGATAAACAAAAATTAACCGACTACCTCGTTTACCAGCTGGAAAGCTATAAAGACAGGGATAAAATACTCTGTTTGCAATTGCTTCATAAACTGGAGGCAAAAGTTGATTACCAGAAGTATGTAGCAATCATCGAGAAAAAGCAGGCTAAAGCTCGCGAACCGTTTGGCGGTGGCTTATTAGTTTATGATAAATTAAGGCTGATGTTATTACGCCAGGAATCGGGCTTAGCTATAAAAATGGACAGCCTGCTCAAACCAAGCAAGCGCACCATGTTTGGCAATATGTATTGGGGTGAGGATGATTACCGTTTTTTTGATAACTCGATACAGTTAAGCATATTGGCCTACCATATTATTAAAAACGAAGGTAGCCACCCTGAATTACTGAGCAAAATACGAGGCTACTTTCTTGAACAACGCCGTCGTGGCGACTGGCGCAATACTTATGAATCGGCACTGATCCTGGAAACCATCCTACCCGACCTCCTGATCGAAAATAAACAGGTTAAGCCGTCACAGATTACGTTGAATAGCAGCGATACAAAAACAATCAGCAAGTTCCCCTACTCAGCTACTTTAACTGATAGGCAGATTAGTATTAATAAAACCGGCAGCTTGCCTGTTTACATTACCGGCTACCAACAATTCTGGAACAGCAAACCCGAAAAGGTTAGTAAAGATTTTACAGTAGATACCTGGTTTGAGCACAAAGAAAAAGCAATTACCACCTTAAAAGGCGGTGAAGCTGTGTTATTAAAAGCAGAAGTGACGGTACGCGGTGATGCTGATTTTGTGATGGTAGAAATCCCGATACCCGCCGGATGCTCATACGAAAGCAAGGAGCAATCGTGGCAAAACAACGAGGTACACCGCGAATATTTTAAAGAGAAGGTAAGTATATTTTGCCGTTCCCTTAAACAGGGCAAATATACATTCACCGTTAACCTCATCCCCCGTTACAACGGTAAATACACCTTAAACCCGGCGAAAGCCGAGATGATGTATTTCCCGGTATTTTACGGCAGAGAGGGGATGAAACAGGTGGTCATTGATTAGAACCTTGATTTTCCTGATTTAAGGATTTCTTGATATCATTTATCAGGTAATCCTTAAATCCTAAAAATCATGGTTCCTTAGAATTTCAAATGCTTAACCGTTAACCCGTTATTGATCAACTGCTTTAACGATTCGATACCGATGTGCAGGTGTGTTTCAACAAATTGCTCGGTTACAGACGAATCACTTTCGGCGGTTTTTACACCTTCAGGGATCATTGGTTGGTCTGACACTAACAATAATGCGCCTGTAGGGATTTTGTTGGCAAAACCTGTGGTGAAAATTGTTGCGGTTTCCATATCAACAGCCATGGCGCGCAGATCTTTCAAATACTTTTTAAAGTTTTTGTCATGCTCCCAAACGCGGCGGTTAGTGGTGTAGCATGTACCAGTCCAGTAATCACGTGAGTAATCACGAATGGTAGTCGAGATGGCTTTTTGCAGCGCGAATGACGGCAATGCAGGCACTTCTGGTGGTAAATAGTCATTTGATGTACCTTCGCCACGAATGGCCGCTATTGGCAATATCAGGTCGCCTACGTTGTTCTTCTTTTTAAGGCCACCGCATTTACCTAAAAATATCACGGCTTTAGGGTGAATAGCAGTAAGCAGATCCATCACAGTAGCTGCAACCGAACTGCCCATACCAAAGTTAATAATAGTAATACCATTGGCTGTAACGCTTTGCATTGGCTTTTCAAGCCCCATAATAGGCGCGTTATCATTCCACTGCGAAAACAGCTGGATATACTTTGAAAAATTGGTAAGGATAATATACTCGCCAAATGCTTCAAGCGGCCTGCCGGTGTAACGTGGCAGCCAGTTAGCTACAATTGCTTCTTTTGTTTTGAGGCCCGATTTAATGGGGGTGTGTACCTCTTTTACTTTTGGGATGTTGTCTCCATCCTTTTTTACATCTAATTCTTCGTTCATATGATTTCTTTTTATACAGCAAACCCCGGTATAGGAACCAGGGCGCGCTTTATTTTTTAATAAATATAAGTGTTTACTTATATACTGTGCGTTAAGCTACTTTTAACTTTTTCAGATCAGATTTTTCAAACTTCTCGTGTGCGTAGTCCAATGTTACATTCAGGCGTTTCACATCTTTTTTAGATGGGAACTCGAACATGGCATCAATCATAATAGCTTCACAAATTGAGCGTAAGCCCCTTGCACCAAGTTTAAATTCCATTGCTTTATCAACAATAAAATCAAGCACTTCATCTTCAAAGTCGAGCTTTACACCTTCATATTCAAACAGTTTTTTGTACTGTTTCAATAATGAATTTTTAGGTTCGGTAAGGATATTGTGCAACGCTTCCCTGTCCAGTGGATTAAGGTAAGTAAGCACCGGCAAACGACCAATCAACTCAGGGATCAAACCAAATGATTTCAGATCCTGAGGAGTGATATACTTGTAGAAGTTTTTGGTGTCGATATCTCCTTCGTCGCGTTTAAGTTTGTAACCAACCGTTTGGGTACGTAAACGGTTCGCGATTTTCCTTTCAATACCATCAAATGCGCCACCGCAAATGAAAAGAATATTGCTGGTATTTACCGTGATCATTTTCTGATCAGGGTGTTTACGACCGCCCTGAGGTGGTACGTTAACCATAGTACCTTCCAATATCTTTAACAAGGCTTGTTGTACACCTTCGCCGGATACATCGCGGGTTATAGAAGCGTTATCACTTTTACGGGCAATTTTATCAACCTCATCAATGTAAACGATACCTTTTTCGGCAAGGGTTACATCATAATCGGCAGATTGAAGCAGGCGGGTCAGGATACTCTCAACGTCCTCCCCTACATAACCGGCTTCGGTTAGTACGGTGGCGTCGCAAATACAAAACGGAACATTTAGTACTTTGGCAAGTGTTTTGGCCAACAGGGTTTTACCTGTACCGGTTTCACCAACCATGATGATGTTTGATTTTTCAATCTCAACTTCATCTTTATCAACACGCTGGTTTAAGCGCTTGTAATGATTATATACAGCTACAGAAAGTATCTTTTTGGCATCATCCTGACCAATAACATATTGATCAAGGTGGGCCTTCATTTCTGATGGCTTAAGCAAGGCCGGCGCCAGAGGCGATGACTTCACTTTACGTACCTTCAACTCTTCAGCCAATATTTCATTGGCCTGGTTCACACACTTATCGCAAATGTGTGCATCAAGTCCTGCTATTAACATCAGGGAATCCTGTTTACCGGCACCGCAAAATGAACACCTGATCTCCTTGCTGTTTTTATTCATCTGATTCGTCTTCTTACTCAAAGTTAAATAATTAGTGTCAGAAAACAAAGTCTACAACCATAAGTACCAAGCCTTAAGCCTGAAGTCAATTTTTTTTCTGACTTCAAACTTAAGACTTAGAACTGAAGGTTTAAAAAATTATTTTCCTTTGTTACCTTTTAAAATCTCATCAACCATACCAAATTCTTTGGCTTCTTCGGCAATCATCCAGTAGTCACGGTCAGATGCATCCCAAACTTTTTGGTAAGGTGCACCGCTATGATCAGCAATGATCTGGTACAACTCTTTTTTCAATTTGGTGATCTCCTGGTAGGTGATCTCAATATCTGATTGCTGACCTTGCGCACCGCCTGATGGCTGGTGAATCATCACCCTTGCATGCGGAAGCGCTGCCCTTTTTCCTTCGGTACCGGCTACTAACAATACTGCAGCCATGGAAGCGGCCATACCTGTACAGATGGTAGCCACGTCATTTGATATAAACTGCATGGTATCATAAATACCTAAACCTGCATAAACCGAGCCACCTGGCGAGTTAATGTAGATCTGGATATCGCGTTTAGCATCAGCCGACTGCAAGAAAAGCAATTGAGCCTGGATAATGTTTGCGATATTATCATAAATAGCATCGCCCAGGAAAATGATACGGTCCATCATCAAACGTGAAAACACGTCCATGGCCTGTACATTAAGCTGGCGTTCTTCAAGAATGTAAGGGGTCATGCCGGTTGGTACGGTAGTGATACCGCCTGTTGGCATATTACCTCTTTCAACACCTGCAATATATTTGTCTACATAAAGGCTGTTAATGCGGTGATGCTTAACAGCATATTTTCTGAATTCGTTTTTATCGATATTACTGTTCATGGTTTTTGTTTGTTGTTCGTTAGGAAATGCGGGCGTCTTACCCGCGATAAATATAGTTTTTAGTTGAATAGATTTTTTGCAAGATAGTTTTTATTAAGTAATTTTTTAATGAGAGCGCAGTGACTAAACCGGATTTTTTTAGTCAAAAACTAAGAGTTGAGGTTGCGGCAAAATGTTGGTAACAACACCAACGTTGAGCGACAAGATAGCAAAAGCAGCCATCTCCAACCCGTCATTGCGAGGCACGAAGCAATCCCAAACTTTACAGGGCGACTTGCTTATGCATTCTGCTAATCGGGGATTACTTCGTACCTCGCAATGACGCTGGGTTCAGGATTAGGTAAAAACACCAAAAGCAACCTTGTGAGTTGCTTTTGGTGAATATATTATAAAACCTACCCTAACAAGGGCGATTCAAAATTGCTTACTGAGCTGCGGTAACCAATGCACTGAAATCAGTGTAAAGGATATCCTGCTTATCTAAAGTGATCACATTTTTGATATAGTCAAATACCTTTAATGCTTTTACCTCTTCAAATATTTTGTTAGCGTTGTCTTTATTTTGCAGGTACTGAACAGTGTACTGACCTAACTGATCTTCAGGGATCGGGGTTGGGCTGTACATCCTGAACTGTTGATCTAAACGGATCTTAGCTAATTCAAACACATCTTCGTATTTAATTTCGATAGTGTTATCAGTAATGATCTTGTTTTCGATCAAAGTCCATTTCAGGTTTTGAGCAAAATCATTGTAACCACCTTCTAATTCCTCGTCGCTTAACTTTTCGTTAGTTGCTTTTAACCAACGTTTCAGGAATTCATCTGGAAGTGCAAAATCAACTTTAGCGATAGCTAATTTGTACATATCGTCCTGCAATTTGCGGTCAGAATCCTGTACCATCATGCTTTCAAGCTCTTCAGTAATTTTAGTCCTGAATTCCTCTTCGGTAGTTACTGTACCTTCACCAAATAATTTGTCAAAGAACTCCTGGTTAAGATCGCTTTCTTCTAAACGGTTAACGTTTTTAACAGTTAACTGGAAGTCGCCTCTTAAATCAGCTGCGTCATCCTCTTCAATTTTTAATAAACCTGCAATTTTTGCTGCATCGTTATCAAAAGCTTTACGGATATCAAACGTAACAACGTCGCCTTTTTTCAAACCGATCAATGAAGCTTTGATAGCCTCATCTTTGATCTGATCTAAACGTACAGACGCTGTATTGGTAATTCCATCCTCAAAAACACTACCATCAGCAGAAAGTTGAACCAAATCGCTGTAAAGAACGTCATCGTCTGCCGATACGTCAGGATTTGTCATTTTGCCATAGCTACGACGGATATTTTTGATACGTGAAGCCAATGTTTCGTCATCAATTTTGATAACGTATTGCGTTAATTTATCTGCTGATGAAAAGTCGATGCTGAACTCAGGAGCTAAGCCTAATTCATAGCTAAACTCAAAGTTATCGGCAAAATCCCAGTTGTATTCTTTGTTATCATCAAGAGCGGGAAGCGGTTGACCTAATACGGCCAGTTTTTGCTCGTCGATGTAGTTATTTAAAGTATCTTGTAACAGGTTGTTGATCTCGTCAACAAGGATGCTTTTGCCGTACATTTTTTTGATGTGCGCTGCAGGCACCATGCCCGGGCGGAAACCAGGAAGTTTTGCTTTTTTAGCATTTTCCTTTATAGCTTTTTCAACACGTGGCTGATAATCTTCAGGGTTGATGTTAATTTTAACAACTGCGCTCAGGTCATTAATTTTTTCCTGTGTAATATTCATCTTTTACCGGGTATTTAATTTAATCCTTTGAAATATAGCCTAAAACCTAATTGGTGCTATACAAAATTCGAGGCGCAAAAGTATGAATTTATTTTTAATTTGCTGTTGATTTTATATTGTTTTCGAGGAAAATGAAACTGCTTTTAAACAAATTATTTGCAGGGATCCGCATAATAATGGCGTATAATTTGTCTGAACCTGAATTAAAGGAATTTTTAGAATTGATCGAAAATCAGCTTCAAACAGTCGCCAGGCATTCTGGTAAATTCTTTAATTCAATAAATTCAAGTTCAGACAATATTATGGGCGTTCCCGTCAGCCGACGGGCCGGACTTTGCGCTACAAGTCCTCGCCTTCCCAGCCCACCATCCCAACCCTCGCTGTGGGCTTTACGCTTCAATCCCTAACGCGGCCAGCACCTCTGCCATAAAAACGGCAGTTTAAACCAAACTAACCTCTGATCTCCAATCTCCAACCTCTAATTCCTATTTCTTTCAAATTTCACTACGTGGTTGCTAATGGGCTTTATTGTTTTTAAATAAGCGTAAATCGCTTCCAGATCGGATGTTTTCATACCCGCGTATTTCCACCAGGGCATAATGGTTTGAAAATCGCCCGGTTTTACCGGTGTTGGCTGTACTTTTCCGTTGGCGTATTGAGTGAAACTGCTAACAAACTGCTCCTTTGTCCAGTTGCCTATGCCGGTTTCCTTGTCGGGCGTAATATTAGCGGAAAACACTTTGCTGCCTCCCGGCACAATATAACCCTGCCCACCGGCAAAAGCCATAGCCTCGTTCAACTTACCTTTATCGGCTTGCGTATGACATTCTTTACAGGCCGCGGCATTGAGCAAATACGCCCCATATTTAATGGTATCTGCCGGATTAGGAATATTGCTCAAGGCTGCCTTTTGCGGCATGGTGTGTACAATGATATTGAGCGGAAAATCGAGCTGATGGCCCGGATAATTTTTCCCGGTAGGTTTTAAGGTACGCAGGTAAGCGATTATAGCATAAAGATCTTCCCTATCCATCTTCGCGTAGTATGGCCAGGGCATTATCGGGAATATAGCCGAGCCGTCTTTTTTAACTCCCGTAGTCATCGCCCTGAAAATCTCTCCATCCGTCCAGTTGCTTAAATTTAAAGGGGTAATATTGGGCGAATACACCGTACCCGGGAACCCCGCAGAGGCATCAAACTTTTCGCCTCCGGAACCTAAAATAGCCGAGTCGGCGGGAGCGGCAAATGTGCTCCAGTTACGGGCCGAATGGCAATCCATACACAGGGTAACGTTGTTGGCAAGATACTTACCGCGGGCAATGCGCTGCGGTGTAGCGTCAACTTTAATGGCTTCGGGTCGGCCCACGTTGGGCAGGGCCAGCGTAATGTACGATACGCCGGCAATGGCAATCAGGACAAGTACTATAACTGCATAGGCTGTCCATTTTAAAAACTTTTTCATTTTTAATTAGTGATAGGAGGTTAATAAATCAAAGGGGCCGCGAATTAGTTAGATCCCGGCCCCTTTGTTATACTTTACTTTTTATAAGGTCGATCAGTCAACTTTTTTGATAGATGAAGCTCCCGATTTATCGTTATTAACGGTAGATGGAGAACCTTTATATTGAATTTCGGATGCGCCGCTGGTATGCACGTTAAGGGTTTTAAGTACGTTGATCTTGCAATGGCCAATACCAGAAGTTTCGATATCGTAATCGCCCACAACAAAATCAAATGCCTCAATTTTACCGGCACCACTCAAGTCAATTTTATGCGATGCAGCCTGGCCTGTAAGCCTAACTTCAGTAGCGCCGCTACCCTCAGTTGATACATTGGCCGCGTTAATATCAAGGGTTATCTTGGTAGCGCCTGAAAGATCAAGCTTGAAATCCTTAGCATTCAGCTTACCGTCCGAATTAACTTCAACCGCGCCTGCAGCCTGGATTTCTTCAAGGTTTTTTACGCCAATATTGATCACCATATCTCCGGGATCGCAGAAATTCTTTTTTGATTTGATATGTAACGTGCCGCTTTCAACCGATGTTGAGATGTATTTGATCAGGTTATCGTCGGCTTTAATGTCGATGGTTAATGAGCTGTCCTGTTTCAGGTGAACTTTAAACGCGCCTGAAATTTCAACTTTTTTAAAATCTTCGGCTTTGCGTTTTTCGGTAGTTTGGTTTCCCGAACCGTGTACGCACCTGTAATTACATGATGATAATATGGCTGTAGATATAAATGCGCCTGCTATAGTGAAGGTAGAAAGGTAATTTTTCATAGTTTGGTTGTTATGACGCCGAATGGCGGTTTAGTGTTACATCAAAATTAAAAAAAGCTACCACATTTTAGGTGATAGCTTTTGAATATATGATAGACTTTTGCAAAAGTAAGGGATTAAAGACCTGCAAACTCGTTTTCAACGGTGTATTTAGCAGGAGCGTTTGTTACTTTATCGGTGAAGCTTACTGCGGCAAATGCATTGTTGTTTACAAATGATTCTTTGGTGTGGTTCAGGGTGTAAACATCGGCAGTACCGGTAAACTCGGCTTTAGCTTTGTCATTAACGTTTACGGTAGCAGCGTAAGCTTCAACATTTAATTTAGCAGATGCATTATTGTAAAGGTTAACGTTCAAATCAAGGGCGGCGAGCTTTCCGAATGATTTAACTTCGGCATTATCATAAGCATCGATAGCTTTAAGGTCATTGGCAGTTACCCAAACTACCAGTTTTTCGTTTTTATATGAGGTGATGCGTAAGGTACCGTTGTTGTTTTGCACAAGGGCGCTTTCTGAATAATATTTGTTGTAAACTTTAACATTTTCGTTTTCGCCAGCTGATACATATACTTCAACGTTACCGCGAACTTCGATCTTGTTGATTTTGCTTACGTTGTTTAAAACTACGGCTGCGCCGTTATCTATTTTGGTTGCTGCGTTGGCTGCGGTTGTTACTCCAAGTGCTAAAACTAAAGAGGTTGCGATTGTTAATATTGTAGTTTTCATGATGATTAATATTTTGATTGTCAATTATTTGTGTTTCTATTTCATTTAATACACTCATAAGACGCCCCCATTTTTAAAACGTTACAGGGGTTTCGGGCAAATTAGATGTACAGCAGGTTTTAGTCGGCGAACAGCGGATTTATATCGGTGAAAAGCGGAAGAATTTTAGATTTAAAATGTGCAGATTGTGGATGTGCAGACGGAAGTAGGGATTACAGATGTGCAGATTTCGAATGTGCAGATGTGATTTGTCGATAAAAAACAAAAAGCGCTATTGGGCAATAGCGCTTTATAAGGTAAAAAACAATATCAGTCAGATCAAGATTATCGCTTGCTCAAGTCCTTTAAATATTGGTTCAGCTTTTCGATGTTTTGCTTTAAGCCGTCATCGGCTTTAAATGTTTTTACCACCTGTACAAACTGTTCATGTGATTCAAAAAGCATATGCCAACTCAAAAATGTTTGTTCGCCTTGCTCTTCAAACTCAATGGTAGCAACAAACTTCGGACTGCTCACATGCTCGTACACAATCTTTTTAAGGGGAACAACTTCCTTAAACACACTTTTGTTCTTATAATCGGTACCGTCGGGGCCATGCATCACCAGGTCCCACTCCCCTTCCGGTTCAATTTCCATTTTGCTGATGGTATTGGTAAAGCCGTTAGGCCCCCACCATTGGGCAATATGTTCGGGCTGGGTCCAAACTTCCCATACCAGCTCAACCGGGGCATCTAAGGTTCGTGTTAAGCGCAATTCGCGATCGGTGGTGTTACTTTGATTGTTTTCCATTTCTCTCGTTTTTTAGTTGTACTACATATTTCTCAAGGCTGTCTAATTTACTTTCCCAATGCTGACGGTATTGATCAACCCAGGCCGAGATCTCGCTAAGCTGATCAAGCCGGGCCTCGCAGATCCGGTCGCGCCCCTGCTGTTTCACATTAATCAAACCGCAATCGGCCAGAATCTGGATATGCAAGGATATGGCCTGGCGTGTAACATCAAAGTTTGAGGCTATGGTGTTCACATTGTGGGGCTGGGTGGCAATCATATTAATGATGGCTCTTCGGGTTGGATCGGCAATCGCCTGGTAAACGTCTCTTCTGGCTTTCATAATTAAGCAAGCATTTGCTTGCAATATAAATGCAAGCATTTACTTGCGCAAGTATTTTGAAAAAATAATCCAACAGAAAACAAAAAACGCCGCTACCTTATTAAAGGCAACGACGCTCCAGAAAACAATTGAGGTCAGTTCAATTTACCATGGAAGTTCTTCGCCAAGGTGGATGAACCTGCCGTTAGGGCCGTCTTCACCAATAAGCGATAGTTCAACGCTGGTTTTGGCACCGTCAGGAACACTCATAGGGGCGTGTTCAATACTACCCAACTCTGTTTGTACCCAACCCGGATGTGCCGAGTTTACTTTGATCTTAGTACCTTTTAATTCATCGGCCAATAACACTGTGAATACATTCAAAGCAGCTTTTGACGCTGAATACGACAAACGTTTGAAATCTGCTATCGGGCTGCCTTCAGTAGCATGTATAGTTATTGACCCCAATATGCTCGACAAGTTAACGATACGGCCAGCCTCACTCTTTTTAAGCAAAGGAAGCAGCTCATTAGTAAGATATACAATGCTGAACAGGTTGGTATTAAAGATATATTCAAATTCATCGGCAGTTGTAGCAACGGTCTTTTTAACAAAAAGATCATCATCTTTAGGCCCAACACCAGCATTATTTACCAGGATATCCAGTTTGCCAAATTTGTTTTCGATGTAAGCGGCAACCGCTTTTCTTTCGTCGGCATTGGTAACATCCAGTTGAACGCCATATGCTTCAATTCCTTGTTCGGTTAATTGAGCCGCGGTTTCTTCAGCGGCACTCAGTTTACGGGCAGCCACTATTACGGCCACGCCTTTTTCGCCTAATTGTTTAGCGGTTTCAAAACCTATACCGCGATTTGCGCCTGTTATTAAAGCTATTTTTTTAGTTGACATGATATTTTCTATTTTAATGTTGAGTGAATTGTGTTTGATTATTTTGCAGCAACGTGATCATGATCGGTACTGGTTGATACTGCTATCCATTGATCAATTTCTTTGCTTGTTTTTTCGGCATTGGCTTTATACATACCAACGGCATCTTTACCGATAGGCAGGTGTAACGGAGGGTTTTCGTTATGAGCGAGATCAACTACAACCTTAGCCAGTTTCTTTGGATCGCCGGGCTGGTTACCGTGTAACTGATCGGCACCCGTTCTCATCGGACCAACGGTT
Source organism: Mucilaginibacter kameinonensis (assembly GCF_003675385.1). GTDB lineage: Bacteria > Bacteroidota > Bacteroidia > Sphingobacteriales > Sphingobacteriaceae > Mucilaginibacter > Mucilaginibacter kameinonensis. Next base: position 950,650 of record NZ_RCWZ01000003.1, read on the forward strand.
TCGGTATAATCGGCAATAATATTTTTTGCAGCACTATATGATTCCGCGCTCAGGAACTCGGTGCTGAACAAACCCGGTTCAACTACCGTTACTTTAATATTGAGTGGAGCAAGCTCTGCAGCAAGGCCTTTTGAAATCCCTTCAACCGCAAACTTGGTTGAACCATACAAAGCCCAGCCCGGGATGGCATCAAAGCCAAATAATGAAGAAACGTTGATAATATGGCCAGATCTTTGCGCACGTAAATGAGGCAGTACTACACGTAATACATTTAGTAAGCCAAATACGTTGGTTTCATATTGTGCTTTTACTTCGGCATCGGTAGCTTCTTCAATGGCGGTTACGATACCATAGCCAGCATTGTTGATCACTACGTCAATTTTGCCAAAACGTAGCAAACCTTCGGCAACAGCGGCTTTAACCTGTGCTTCGTTAGTTACGTCCATTGTTACCACCAACAGGTTAGGGTTGTTACTTAATGTAACAGCCAGCTGATCTGCTTTGCTCCTTACCGTAGCTATTACTTTATCACCTGCGGCCAATGCTGTTTTTGCTATCTCTAAACCAAAGCCTTTTGAAGCACCGGTTACTAATATTACTTTTTGAGTTTTCATGATGTTTGTTTTATTGATTTTATATTTTAGACTTTTTAGTCGATTTTATACTTTTAAAAATACCGTTTCCGGTTATTGTCTTTTATTTCTTTTACCTTGATTAAAAACGACCAAAAAGTCTATTTTAAATCAAAAAAAAATTATTTTAGTTCGTACTCCTTTAATTCGTTTTTGAGCATGCGCACAAGGCTGTTCATATATTTACCACTTCCGGTAACTCTTGATACCAGCATCCCACCTTCCAGTAGTGTAAACATCTTGAGCGCGTAATCCGCGGCGTTTATTTCGGGAGATATTTCACCATCCGCAACACCCTTGTTTATGATCTCCACAAAAACCTTCTGCCCTTCCTCAATCATTGTTTTGAGCCTCTGTTTAAGCATGGGATTGTTATCGTCAGCCTCAACGCCAAAATTAAGTATCGGACAGCCGCCATCTATGTATGAATCAATAGGATCTTTATAGATATCAATAAAAGCGAAAATTTTTTTAATGGCTGTTTTTTCCTTAGCCATAACAGTATTTACCTTATCGCTTAACTTATCGAGCAGGTAATTAACCATCACACTCGCAATTTCGTCCTTGCTTTCAAAGTGCCCATAAAGGCCTCCCTTAGCCATTTTTGTAGCGGCCAGGATATCATCAATGGTAGTACCGGCTATACCTTTTTCATTAAAGATCGGCGCTGCCGTCTCGATAATGAATTGCCTGGTTCTTTCTGCTTTGCCCATTGTTGTTTTTGTTTGACGAATCAAAAATAGACCAAAAAGTCGAAAATGAAAATTATATTTTTATTGATGACAATGAGATGAACATTGAGCAACGTGTTTACTGTTACAATTAAGCTTGTGATGTTTTAACCGATTTATTATTTTCGTCTCGCCTAAACCACGCGCCTTCTCACTTATGGTCAATACCACAATTCAGATTACCGGTAAATATCATCACGAATTATTATTGCTGCTCAACAGAACGAAACCTGTTAAACTACAAACAATAGTGTAATGCATCAATTGTTGAAAGATCTGTCTGACAGATTATCACAATAAGCGTATATCCTACTTAATTATATCTAAACAAAAACCAACATTATCTAATCACAATTTCATGAAAAAATTACTTTTAAGCGCCGCCGCGCTGATGGCATTTTCTATCGCAATTTCAATCTTTCAAATGAGTTGCACCAAAATAGCCAATTCACAAACACCTTCTTATACATTACAACCGGCAACAACAACAAAATTGGGCGGTGTGATCCCCGACGGAACAACAATTTCCGTAGATGCAACCGGTAAAATATCAGCTCCCAATTCTTATACCTTACAAGCAGCTACAACAACAAAACTGGGCGGTGTAATCCCCGACGGAACAACAATTTCTGTAGATGCAACCGGTAAAATATCGGCTAATGCCGCTACTCAAGTCGGAAAATTGCTGTACGGCGTGACCGGCGCCACCGAACCGGCAAATGCTATATGGACATCAAATTTTGATGGCTCCAACCCGCAAAAAATCAATATCACTATGCCAACAGGTATTGTGATTGCTCCGGATAATATCAGGATATCTCCGGATCACAAAACAATATTTTTTTCGGCACATACAATACCGCCAGCTTCAATTTTGTACTATCTGTATTCATGCAATATAGATGGAACCAACCTGCGTCAAATCAGAAGCCAGGGCGCTAATGGCGTTAGTGTGGAGGTTGCTTATTAATATCCATAGTTGATCCCCCACAAAAAAGCCGCCCCTTTCGGGGCGGCTACACTATATATAATTGACTCAAAAAAATGGCTGTTATAAAGTGGCAAATTCATCAACCCTTGGTTTGGTTTCTTTGTTCAAAGTCTCGGTAGCGTGAGCGTATGCCAGGCCGTTGCTGTTAACGTTTGAAGTTACATTGCGGGTTAAGCTATATTCGTTGGTGTTACCTTTAAGCTCGGCTTTGGCGTTACCGCTTAGGGTGATACTGGCACTATAAGTATCCAGATCAAGGCTTGCAGATGCGTTATTGTTTAGTTTAACATCAAGGTCGATGCCTGAAAAGCTGCCGAATGATTTGATATCGGCATTATCGTAAGCACTAATTGCGCTCAATTGGTTTGCAGTTACCCAAACTACCAATTTTTCATTTTTATATGATGAAATGCGCAATACGCCTTTTTGTGATTGAACCAGCGCGTTTTCAGAATAATAGCGGTTGTAAACCTTTACCTGGTCGGCCGGGCCGCTTGATATGTAAAGTTCAACGTTGCCGTAAACTTCAATTTTGTTGATTTTGCTGATATCAGTTAAAACAACGGCTGCATCATTTTTTACTGTATTTGCTGATGCGATGTTTGCGAAGCCAAGTACCATAAACAATACGGTAGCGATGGCGATTGATGTAGTTTTCATGGTATTAATATTTTGATTGTCAAGTGATTATTATTTTATTTCATTGAATACACAGATATGACGATCTCAAATAAAAAACGTTACAGCGGTTTTGGCTCAATTAGCTGGAGTGCAGGTTTTTATCGGTAAGCCGGTGATTTTCTCCGGTGAAATAAGGTATGAAATTAAGAGGGATTGATTATATCGTTGTCATGCTGAATAGAAAAACCGGGATCTGTGAAAGTGAAATGACATCTACTCCACATTATTGCGAGTAATTACCAAGGCAGCCCTTAAAAAAGTTGTGATGACATATAAAATAAGAATGTGTCGTTTTTGGTTTTGCAGTTATGGAGCGTAGACCCGCGTTAGGGATTGCAGTGTAAAGCCCACAGCGTGTGTAGGGATGTGGGTTGGAAAAGCGAGGACTTGCAACGGAAAGCCCGGGCCGCAGGCAACGCCCAAATTAACATTACATGTCAGGTAAAAATACACTTGATAATCAATAACTTAAAATAAAATCATTACAAGAAACCAAGATAACCGACCGAAAGGAACTCATTAATACATGAAAAAAAATTATAATTATTAATAATCTCTGAGGGGCCGGTAACTATTATTGTTGTGATGAACTTACATTGTCGCGCTCTTGGCCGCGCAGGGCCAGGTACTTTTGTCGCCACAAAAGTACCCAAAAAGGCTTGCAGCAGAAAGGCTTCTTTGCGCACGCCCTACCCTCCAACCCGCCACACTGCCATTGCCCTGCAAAACGAACAGAACCACAGGCTGCAATTATTTTGCCCCAAGTCACATGCTCCCATGGCTTCTGCAAAAACTTGCTATGCCCCTGCAGCCGCACATTCCCCACATGTTCTGTTCGTTTTCACCTGAAGCTGACCTGCTGCGAAAAACGGACTTTTAACAAATAATGTGTCGCTGTAGAGCAGAATCACGCCCTCTGTCAAACCCGGGCTATAAAAACCATCAACTCAAATAATAAGCTTCGCCATCGGTCTTGATCTTTCCTGCGTCGAGCAGCAGGCGAATGGTTTCCATCTTTTCTTTTTCGGTGCCTATGTTGATACCAGTTATCAGGCTACCGATGTCGGGATTTGAAATGCTGAGTAATTGTACAATCTCTGTAGTGATATTATCAAAGATCTCGTCCTGGTTTATCTTACGCTTTTCCTCAAGGCAAACATCGCAAACACCGCATTTGCGGCTGTCGGTTTCATCAAAATAAGCCAGCAGCATCTGGCTTCGGCATCGTTTATGAATAGCGTAAGCAAAAACAGCTTCCATTTTTTGACGGTAAACTTCCTTGCGTTGTTCAATATATTTCCTGTCGATGATGAGGTGGCTACCCTGTACCCGTGGTTTTAAATAAGTAACCTGAGGCTTATCGGTTTGTGGCATATAGCTTAGCAAGCCATATTGCTGCAATTGTAACATCCCCTCAATAACCTGCTGAACGCTTAAGCCGGTACGCCTTGCAATATCAAACTCCTTGATACGCACATAATTTTCAAACGCGCCACCGTATGAACGTAGCAGGGTTTTGACAAATGGGTCCCAACCTGCATTCTGGATCTGGAAGTTATATAACTGTTCGTTAACCACCTCAAACTGAAAACGTGAGGGCAAAAACACGCTTTCGTTAAATGCCAGGTATTCATCGCGCTCCAGAAACTTTAAGGCATTGAGCGTTTTAATAGCATCAAGCTTGTAGCGACTGCAAAACTCGCCAAGATCAAGATCAAAACTTAATCCCTCACCCGCCTCATAAGCCAGCTGGAAATAATTGGCCAGGTGATGGTACACCTGTTTAATCTCATCGATGGATGGAAAGTTAAGCTCAAACATTTTTTCCTGTTTAAGCTTATCAGCAGGGTTGTACAGCAATACTCCAAATGCTTTATTACCGTCACGCCCTCCCCGACCGGCTTCCTGGTAATAAGCCTCCAAACTTTCCGGAATATCTTTATGGATCACAAACCTTACATCAGGCTTATCTATCCCCATACCAAAGGCATTGGTGGCCACAATAACCTGCACCCGGTTATTTTTCCAGGCTTCCTGCTTTTCCGCACGCTGATCAACCGAAAGACCGGCGTTGTAATAATCGGCCCTTATACCGTTATCGCTCAAAAACTTTGCTATCTCAAAGGTTTCTTTCCGGCTGCGTACATATACTATGCCGCTGCCCTTAACGCCGCGTACAACATCCAGCATTTTACGAAACTTATCTTCCTCGTATTGTACCACATAGCTGATATTGCTCCTTTCAAAACTTTGCTGGTAAACTACCGGGTTTTTGAATTTTAGCTTTTCCTGGATATCGGCCTTTACATCGGCAGTAGCCGTGGCGGTGAGCGCAAGAACGGGTACGTTAGGATGCAGTTCCCGCAGATCAGCAATGTGCAGGTACGGCGGCCTGAAATCATAGCCCCATTGCGAGATACAATGCGCCTCATCAATAGCGAAGAGGTTTACTTTCATGTATTTAACCCGCTCACGCACCAGTTCGCTCAGCAGGCGCTCGGGCGACAGGTACAGAAACTTTACCGAACCGTAGATGCAATTATCCAGCGCCAGATCAATCTCCCTACGCCCCATGCCCGACACGATTGAAATAGCATTGATCCCCTTGGCCCGCAGGTTTTCAACCTGGTCTTTCATAAGGGCAATCAATGGCGATACCACGATGCATATCCCCTCTTTGGCCAGTGCGGGCACCTGAAAACAAACGGATTTACCACCACCGGTAGGCAACAAAGCCAACGTATCGTTACCTAATAAAACAGATTGGATGATCTCGGCCTGCATTGGCCTGAAAGTATCATGGTTCCAGTACTGTTTTAATATTTCTTCGATAGTCATGGGCATACACTGACCTCAAAACTATTAAATTTAAGGGAAAGATTGGGTGAGAGACCGAATTATCCGCCATTGCGAGGCACGAAGACAACCGACTGAGGGGAGATCATTACTACCTATTAAAAACAAATTATCATTATTAATAATCCCCAATAAGCAGAGCCGCTCTGTATAGTTCGCGATTGCTTCATGCCTCGCAATGACGCGCGGAGATGCAATTTATTCAAAACCCTATCAACCATTTATAAAACCCCGGCCAGTCGCCATTCCATTGCTTTTCATTGTGCGACGCTCCTTTAATTACCGTAACGGGCGCATTTTCAGGTTTTATCCCTCTTGACTTTACCAAATCAGCCATCTTTTGCATATCAGGAACCATTGTATCGCTTTCCGCATCCCCGCAAACAAAATAAAAACGGCTTTTTGTGCTTATCTTAACCTGTTTAGCCAGGTCAAACAGTTGTGGAGCATTCCAAAACGCAGGCGAAAACACACCGGCATTTCCAAATACTTCCGGATATTTCAGCAAGGCATACATGGAAATAAGTCCCCCCATTGAACTGCCTGCTATTGTTGTATGCGTGGCATCACTTTCGGTGCGATAATGTGCATCGATATATGGCTTAAGGGTTTTAACCAAAAATTGCACATAATCATCCCCCCTGCCCTTGCCATATTTTGAATCGTATGGATTATACTCTGTCAAACGGTAATCGCCGCCATGGTCAATACCAACTATGATGCTTTCTTCCTGTTCGGGCATTTTATCCATGAGCTCATCTATCCCCCATTCACCATAACTTGAGGTGTATTCGTCAAAAAGGTTTTGACCGTCGTGCATATAAATTACAGGGTATTTTTTACTACCTGTATCATACCCGGCTGGTAAGTAAATCCAAACGCGGCGCTCTCTGCCTAATTGAGGCATTTCAAAGTTTTCGTTAATGATGTGTACACGGGCTGTGGCGGTGTGTTTTTTTTCAGCCGGAGCAAAGCTATCCTGCCAGCCCGCTATATCGAGTTTTACATTGGTATCGCCTTTTATCACCAGGCTCCGGTTATCAATTGACTTACCCGTAGCGTCGCATTCAACTGTGTTCCAGCTGCCACGGGTAATTTTAAAGTGAATTATCCCAGCGGGCAATTCTTTGCTTAATGCATAATTTCCACCCTCGTTTTTAACCAGTTCCCAACCTTTATCAGCAGGGTTCCAGCCATTAAAATCACCTGCCAAAAACAGGTGTTCCAGGGGGCTTTTTGAAGCCTGAATATTGCCGGTAAAAAAAGATATTTTCACCTGGCTAAAGAGCAAAAAATTTTGGCCAAAAAGCAAAAACGCGCAGAAAATTATTTTTTTCAACATCATAAAACGGTTAAAATCGGTAACGTTACCGGGAACGTTCCCGGAAATTGATTGCATAAAAGTAAAATCAGCTATTGTGTAAACTTGACACTTACTTATTTCTCAAATATGGGTTTAAATCCAAATTTCGCATAAAAACAATAATTTTTCTCTGCCATTTCGATAAATTTTAATATTTCTTTCAAGTTAAAAAAGCCTTAATTAAACGCTTTAAAATTATCTTTTATATAAAATTTGCATTTGATATTTGTAAATGTAAATTAGTCGCATGCTGTTTCGGCCACAATAATAAACCAATTATAGCCGGCAAAATAAGCCTTTTTTTATCCATAAAAATCAATAAGTAAATGAGAAAAAATTACTCAAAAAAGTATGTTCTTCTTTGTGCTTTCCTGATGATGTCATTCATGGCGTTTTCACAAACCGGGAGTATTAAAGGAAAGGTATCTGACGAAACCAACCTGCCCCTCCCCGGTGCTACGGTTACTATCGATGGTACCACTATTGGTTCAACTACCGACCCTAATGGTAACTACGCCATTAATAATGTTAAAGCCGGAACTTATACGCTAAGTGTTAAGTTTATCGGTTATATCACCATCAAAAAATCAGTAACCGTTAGCGGTGCTACTATCGAAAACTTCAGCCTGCTGCCCGAAAGCAAAAGCCTGAGCGAGGTTGTGGTTATCGGCTACGGTACGCAACGTAAAAAAGACCTTTCGGGTGCTATTACCAACGTAACCGCCAAAGATTTTCAAAAAGGTGTTATTACAACTCCCGAGCAGTTAATTGCAGGTAAAGTTGCAGGTGTATCTGTAATATCAAACAGCGGCGCGCCTGGCGCAGGTAGCACTATCCGTATCCGTGGCGGTGCATCGTTAAGCGCCAGCAATGATCCGCTTATCGTTATCGACGGTGTGCCTATCAGCAACGCCAGCATCTCGGGCGCTGCCAACCCTTTAAGCCTGATCAACCCTAACGATATCGAATCATTTTCGGTATTAAAAGACGCTTCTGCAGCAGCCATTTATGGTAACAGGGCTTCAAACGGTGTTATTTTAATCACTACTAAAAAAGGCAAAAGCGGTAAACCGATTATTGATTTCAGCTCGCAGGTTTCGGCCAGCAAGATCCCTAAAGAAGCATCAGTGCTATCTGCCGACCAAATTCGCGATTATGTAAAAGCCAACGGAACAGCTGCTCAAATAGCGCAATTAGGTACTGCAAGTACCGACTGGCAAAAACAAATTTACCAAACTGGTATCACTACCGATAATAACATTAGCGTATCTGGCGCTACAAAACACCTACCCTACCGTGTATCGGCCGGTTACCTTGACCAGGATGGTGTTTTAAAAACCAGCTCAATGCAGCGTATCACCGGTGCTATCAATTTAAGCCCAAGCTTTTTTACCGACCACCTGAAAGTTAATTTAAACGCTAAGGGCGCACAGGTAAAACAAAGGTTTGCCAATGAAGGTGCAATTGGCTCGGCAGTAAGCTTTGACCCTACCAAACCGGTTTACTCGGGCAACAGCCGCTTTGGCGGTTACTGGCAATGGTTAAACAATCCGGCCCAGCCGGGCGGTCCGCTTAAAGATCTTGCTACTTTAAACCCGCTTGGTTTATTAGAGCAGCAGGATAACCGCAGTACTGTTTACCGCAGCATTGGCAACTTGCAGTTAGATTATAAATTCCACTTTTTACCGGAGTTACATGCCAATGTTAACTTAGGCTATGACGTATCAAAAGGTACAGGCCACAATATCATTCCCGATAGCGCGGCTTCAAATTACAAAGGCTTCCTTGATACAAAAGGTGTTACTCACCGCGGTTTAAACAACCAATACAAACAAACCCAGTCAAACACCATATTTGAGGGCTATTTAAGCTACGCTAAGGATTTGAAAAGCATAGCCAGCCACATTGACGCGGTAGCAGGTTACTCTTATCAGGATTTCTCGATCACCAATTACAACTATGGCAACTTTGCACATGACGGTACAGAGCAGCCTGGCACCCAACCTGTTTATCCGTATGATAAACCAGAAAACAGGCTGATATCGGTTTATGGCCGTTTAAATTATGTGTTTGAAGATAAATATATTTTAACCGGTACCGTACGTCGCGATGGTTCATCAAAATTCAACCCTAACCAAAGGTTCGGTACTTTCCCTTCAGTTGCATTTGCATGGAAGTTGAAAGAAGAATCGATGTTTAAAGGCTTAACGGCTTTGTCTGACCTGAAACTTCGTGCAGGTTACGGTATCACCGGTCAGCAGGATGGAATTGGTAACTATGACGTTATCTCATTCTACAACCTGAGTACCAATACTGCACAATACCAGTTTGGCGATTCATTTTATAACTTATACCGTCCGGGTGGTTATTACGCGCTGCGTACCTGGGAGCAAACAGCTGCAACTAACGTAGCTATCGATTTTGGTTTCCTTGACAACCGCATTACCGGTACTATTGATTACTATCACCGTAAAACATCAAAACTGCTAAACAAGATCCCGCAACCAGCAGGTACCAACTTCTCTAACTATATTGTAGCCAACATTGGCGATTTAAGCAGCAATGGTTTAGAGTTAAACCTGAGCGCGGATGTGATCAGGACCAGCGACATTACCTGGAATGTTAACCTGAACGCCACATACAATACCAATAAGATCACCAAACTGACACTGGCTCCTGACCCAAGCTATCCTGGTGCCCCAACCGGCGGTATCTCAGGCGGTACCGGCAATACCATTCAAATTAACTCTGTTGGTTATCCACGTAATTCATTCTATGTTTATCAACAAGTTTACGGCACCGATGGCAAACCCCTGGATGGTGTATATGTTGACAGGAATAAAGATGGTATAGTTAACGAAAATGACTTGTACCGTTACAAAAGCTCAGATCCTAAAGGCTATTTTGGTTTAAGCTCAAACCTTAACTACAAAAAATGGTCGGCTGGTTTTGTTGCAAGGGCAAGCGTTGGCAACTATGTATATAATAACGTTTTCTCAAGCTCAGGCACACAGTTAAGTGTATTTAACGGTATAGGTATCTTAAACAACGCCTCAACCAATTTACTTGAAAGCGGCATGACAGGCTCTTTTGACAAAAGCAGGTTATCTGACTATTACATCCAAAACGCTTCATTTATCCGCATGGATAACGTTAACGTAGGTTATAATTTTGGCAAAGTGTTTCATAACACAGGCAATTTAAGGTTAAGCGCCAACGTGCAAAATGTGTTTGTTATCACCAAATACAAAGGTCTTGATCCGGAGGTTAATACCGGCATCGATAACAACCTTTATCCACGCCCGCGTACTTACGTGTTAGGTCTTAATCTTTCATTATAACATCGTTAATCAACAATAAAGAAAAATTAACATGAAAAGACATTCATTAAAATATATAACAATTACAGCCCTGATTGCAGGCGGGTTGACATCGTGTACCAAAAAGCTGGATTTGTTACCAACTAACGACGTTACCGCTTCACAGGTTTACAGTACCCCCGAAGGTTACAAACAGGCTTTTGCCAAAGTATATGGTGCATTTGCGTTAACAGGCAACAAAGGCCCTGCCGGCGATGACGGCACCAAAGATATCCAGGGTATTGACGAAGGTACATCAGACTTTTTCCGTCTTTACTGGTGCGCAGAGGAATTACCAACTGACGAAGCAGTTGTAGGCTGGGGAGACGTGGGCTTGCCTGATTTTCACAACATGTCCTGGTCATCAAGCAATACTTTCTTAACCGGCTTGTATTACAGGTGTATGTACCAGATTACATTGGCCAATGATTTCATTCGCCAATCATCTGATGCTAACCTGAGCAGCAGGGGTATCAAGGGTACCGATGCCGATAAAGTACATCAATATGTTGCTGAAGCACGTTTTTTAAGGGCTTACCAGTATTCAATTTTGATGGACCTGTTTGCGGCCCCTCCTTTTGTAACCGAAAACGATCCGTTGGGTGGCCCGCTGCCAAAACAAATTAGCCGTAAAGATCTGTTTGCTTATATAGAAAGCGAACTTAAAGCAATTGATGCAGGCCTTGTTGACGCCCGTGGTAATGAATACGGCCGCGCGGATAAAGCCGCTGCATGGGCATTATTAGCAAGGATTTATCTAAATGCTGAGGTTTATACCGGTACTGCACATTATCCGGATGCTGTAACTTATTCTAAAAAGGTAATTGATGCCGGTTACTCTTTAGTTACCGACTACAGCAAACTGATGCGTGCCGATAATAACCTCAATAAAAATGAGTTTATCTTAACCATTAATTATGACGGTTTGCATACCCAAAGCTATGGTGGTGCTACCTTCATGACCCACGCCCCTGTTGGTGGCTCAATGCCATCTGCCGAATTTGGTATTGCCGGCGGCTGGGCTGGTTTACGTACAACCAAATCTTTTGTAAACCTTTTCCCTGGCGGCGCTTCAAGTGCTGATAAACGTGCTCAGTTTTATACCGATGGCCAAAACATTGACATCAACACCATAAGTACCTTTACCGACGGCTATGCTATCAGTAAATTTAAAGATGTTAAGATAGACGGCGGAGCTCCACAAAGTTTGGACTATGCAGATATGGACCTCCCTATTTTCCGCTTAGCCGAGCAGTACCTTATTTACGCCGAAGCTACCACACGTGGCGGTGGTGGCGATGCCGCGCTTGCTTTAAGTTATGTTAACAAATTAAGGGCCCGTGCTTATCAAAGCTCTACTACAGGTCAGCTAACAGCTTTAACAACCGATTTATTGCTTGACGAAAGAGGTCGCGAGTTGTACTGGGAATGTTTCCGCCGTACCGACCTGATACGTTACAAAAAGTTTGTTGAAGATACCTATCTATGGCCGTTTAAAGGTGGTTCAAAAGATGGCAAAGGCGTTGAAAGTTTCCGCACCATTTACCCTTTACCATCTGCAGATGTTACGGCTAACCCTAATCTGAAACAAAATACAGGATATTAATACTATACCGGGAGATACCCGCAAAGTATCTCCCGTAAAACCATAAAACCTAAAAAAGGATATGAAAAAAATATTTACCACGCTCCTGGCATTTGGTGGCATCGCGCTGCTGATGCTGGCGTCATGTAAAAAGGATGAAACAAAGGTTGTAGCAAACGTGGGCAAAGTGGGCGCCCTATCTTCAACAACAACTTCACCGGCATTATCAAAACCAAATGCAAATAATGATGCTGTTACCTTTAGCTGGGCAGCAACTCCTGTTACGGGGTATAATGCACCAGTCACCTACACTTTACAATTGGATGTAAAGGGCGATAATTTTAAAAACACCAGGGAAGTAAGCACAGACAAGCTTACCCAAACACTTAAGGTAGGTGTGCTTAATGATATGTTAACCGCGCTGAAGTTATCTTATAACGATCCCTCGCAGGTTGAGGTACGCATTAAATCATCGGCCGCTCCAAACCTGGCAGCTACCTATTCAAATGTTATTACATTAACCGTACTGCCATACCAGGGCACAGGTTACATTTATGTACCGGGTGCTTACCAGGGATGGGATCCGGCCACTGCCGATAGTCTTATTTCGCCCAATAACGATGGCGTATATGACGGTTATATTGGTTTTCCTGCAGGCAAGCTTGAGTTTAAACTTACTCCTAAAAAGAGCTGGGATGGTGCATACGGCGACGCAGGCAGCGGAAAAATAAACACTGCCGGAGGTAACATTTCAGTACCGGCTCCAGGCTATTATGCACTGCACGCAGTTATTGACCAAAGCGATAAAACCAAAGGTACATTTACAGCTACTCCTGTATTCTGGAGCGTTATTGGTGATGCTACTCCGGGTGGCTGGAGTACCGATACCGACATGCTTTATGATGCTACTACTAAAACATGGAGCGTTACCGTTGCTTTAATTGCCGGTAAAGACATGAAGTTTAGGTTTAACCACAACTGGGATGTAAACTTAGGTGGCACTCCTGCTACGCTTACACAAGGTGGGGGTAATTATACCATAACAACCGGCGGTACATACAAAATAGTATTGAACACCGTAGCCAATACATTCACCATTACCAAGCTTTAGGCACAAACTTCACAGTTGATTGATATATATATATGGCCCCGCACGGTGAAAACCTGCGGGGCTTTTTTGACCGTTGATTTTTTTGATGAATGATTACGCTGATTTCGTTGATTGGGAAATTGCATCAATAAAGCGAAATACGACTCAACGAAATCAGCGTAATCAACTTTTAAAGTAAAAAGTCAGCGGTCAAAAAAAGCGATGAGGTCATCCCCCATCGCTTTTCTATTTAATATGATATTTTCCATGAACTATGATCCATCAACGATGAACCAAATTCTTAACGGCTTGCTATGTCAGCATATTCCCTGTCGGTAGCGCCAACATAAATCTGGCGTGGGCGACCGATAGGTTCTTTGTTTTCTTTCATTTCTTTCCACTGGGCTATCCATCCCGGTAAACGACCAAGGGCAAACAGTACAGTGAACATATCTGTTGGGAAGCCTAACGCACGGTAAATGATGCCTGAATAAAAATCAACGTTAGGATAAAGCTTGCGCTCAACAAAGTATGGATCTTTCAAGGCAACTTCTTCCAGTTTCTTGGCTATCTCCAATACTTCATCATTGATACCCAACTTTTCTAAAATATCATCACATGCTTTTTTTATGATCTTAGCACGCGGATCAAAGTTTTTATAAACACGATGACCAAAGCCCATTAAACGGAAAGGATCGTTTTTATCTTTCGCTTTAGCTATCCATTTATCGGTATCACCGCCGTCTTCTTTAATTTTTTCCAGCATTTCAATTACAGCCTGGTTAGCACCGCCATGCAGCGGGCCCCAAAGTGCCGAAATACCGGCAGATACTGAAGCGTAGATATTTGAATCGGATGAACCTACAATACGTACTGTAGAAGCAGAACAGTTTTGCTCATGATCGGCATGTAAGATTAACAGCTTGTTCATGGCATCAATCACAACCGGATCGATAGTCACATCTTCGGTACGCTGACCAAAGGTCATGTACAGGAAGTTGGTAACGTAATCGTATTTATTTTGAGGATAAATAACCGGGTGTCCTAATGATTTTTTATAGATCCATGAAACCACGGTAGCCATTTTAGCAAGCATTTTAATAATGCTCTGGTTAAGCTCCTCGGTAGTTTGCGATGGTTTTAATGATTCAGGATAAAAAGCCGACAAAGCTGATACCAGTGATGACAACTGGCCCATTGGGTGAGATTTTGACGGGAACCCGTCAAAAAACTTCTTCATATCCTCGTGCACCAAGGTATGGCGGCTTAACTCGTACTGGAATGCTTTCAGCTGTTCGGCAGTTGGTAATTCACCATATATCAGCAAATAAGCAACTTCTATAAATGATGATTTTTCGGCCAGTTCTTCAATGGGGTAACCACGATATTTAAGAATTCCCTGTTCCCCGTCTAAAAAAGTAATGGCGCTTTTGGTAGCGCCTGTATTTTTGTACCCGATATCAAGTGTTACATAACCGGTTTGATCGCGAAGCTTAGAAATATCGATTGCCTTTTCACCTTCAGTGCCCTCAATTACAGGGAGCTCAAATGTTTTATCACCAATTTTTAGTTGTGCTGTTTCCGCCATAGAAATTTGTATCTGCAACAAATGTAAATAAATCTGCGTATTAATAACCGCTAATATAATTTACTGTTTGTAAAAATTTCGGGCAAATTTATTATTTTAACACCTGTATTATTGTTTATAAACGTTAATAATTGATTAAAAAATTACTCCAAAACATGTCGTTAAAAGGTAACTCATTGGTAATGATCCAAAACGAAGCTACCGTTTACCGGCTGTTGTTGATAGGTTTGTTTATTGCAAGTCCGTCTTTGCATTATCTCTGCTTCCAAAATTCTTATGATCCTTTTTGGCTTCGGGCAATAAATTGCTTTTTTTGTGCTGTAGCTTTATTTTTTTCCTTCATTAACAATGCAGCTTTTTATAAAGCAGCGATTGTAGCTACAGTATCATCCTTTCTGGTAATAAACAATTGTATTTTACTCAGCCAAAATGAGTTTGCACATGTATACCTGTTTAGCGCTATAACTACTTTCATTGCCCTAACCCTTTTCTGCAGAAAACGCAGGGAATTTATCATTATAAGCGAGGCCAACCTTGCCGCAATTGTGATTGCCTATTTTATGGCGACAAAGCCAGTTATATCGTCCACGGTACTTGTAGTGCTCATTCTTGTTTTTACGCTAATAGCTTACGTATCATTCCTGGTGGTGATGGCATATCAATACCAGCTAAAAAAAGCGGTTGATAACGTAATGGAGCTTAATAACAACCTGATGCAAAACGACGCCGAGCTTCGGGAACATCGTAAGCATCTGCATGCGCTTATCAATTCGCTTAATGATATCATCTTTGAGTTCGATGAAACCAAGATCTGCCGTAACGTTTGGTTTAATGAACTTACCGAGCGCGTAGTAGACCCGAGAGTGGCCATAGGTAAAACACTTGATATGGTTGTAGGGCCTCAAAAAGCCCATAAGTATGATATGGCCTTAAACTATGTCATGGCAAACCGTAAACCTACGTCAGTTGAGTTTCCATCAGATTATAATAGCGGCCACTGGTTTATAGCCAACTTTACCCCTGTTTTCGATAGTGATGGTACTTACACCGGCCGGATCTCAGCCTCGGTTGTTGACATTACCGAACAAAAAAAGTATGAGCTGGCTTTAAAGGAAAACGAAAGTTTACTACTGGAAGCCCAGGACATTGCCAAAATAGGTAACTGGTGGTATGATCACGAAAGCAAGGAAACCCATTGGTCGGCCAATTTGAACGATTTACTTGAAATTGAGGAGATCCCGGCAGGGATGAACCGCTTTCACTACTACATATCCCTTGTTCACCCCGACGACAGAGAGAATACCTTTCAGTATCTTAATGCTATCCGCAGCACCAGTCAAAACAAGTTTGAGCATAAATTCATTACCCCTGCGGGCAACTTAAAATACATCAGGATACAACGGGGCGAAAAGGAATTAAGATCAGGCACAGGCTCGGGAACCCGTACCTTTGGTATCATCCAGGATATAACTGAAGCCCGCCTGGCCGATAAGGCCGTAAAACTAAGTCAGCTTGAACTTATGGAAGCCCAGGCCATCGCGAAGATCGGTAACTGGAAATATGACGTATCTACGGGCAACTTGAGCTGGTCGGACGAGTTGAATAATATTTATGAGCTTGGACAGGATACTTCCCTTTTTCGCAAAACATTTGTAAACCTGTTGCTTAAATACGTGCATCCTAATGATAAACAGATCATCAGGAAGCTACTGCAAAGCGATGCCAACACCATGGATTCATCGCACGAATACCGTATCATAACCCCTCGAGGCAATTTAAAATACCTGAGCATTATTGCGGGCAAGCGCCTTTATAATGAGGACGGCAGCGTTCGTAAAATCATTGGCACGCTTCAGGATATCACCGAACGCAAGCAGGCCGAGCTCGATTTCAGAAGTGCCGAAAACAAATACAAATCTGTACTGGAAAAAATAAACATGATAGCTATTACCGTTGACGGCGACGGGACAATAACTTTCTGTAATAAATATTTAGCCAAACTTGTTGGCTACAAACAACAAGAACTAATAGGTATGAACTGGATGGACAACTTCATACCTGATGACTTGAAAGACTTTTTGAAGAGTTGGTTTGCCAACAACGCCATTTTACCTCATTTTATAAACCCTATCATCTGCCGGAACGGAGAACAACGGATCATCAGCTGGCAAAACACGGTTTTTTATGATGAGAATGGCAATATTAAAGAAACAACCAGCATTGGCGAGGATATCACCGATCAGCAAAAGGCACAGCAGGAGCTGATCTGGGCCAAAGAAATGGCCGAGAAATCATCCAAGTTTAAATCGGAGTTCCTATCTATCATGAGCCATGAGATCCGTACGCCAATGAACGCGGTTATTGGTTCAACCAACCTGCTGCTTGATCAGGATCCGCGGCCCGAACAGATGGAATACCTGAATACGCTTAAATTTTCGGGCGAAAACCTGCTGGCCATCATTAATGATATTTTAGATTACAATAAGATAGAAGCCGGCAAGCTTGAACTGAATAATTCAAGGTTCAACATTCACCAGTTAATCCGCAAGATCAAGCAATCATTTGAATCAAGAGCTGCAGAGAAAGCCTTAACGCTTGAATTGATAGCAGATAACACTATTCCCGGAGATTTAATGGGCGATGCCATGCGCCTAAGCCAGGTGCTCAACAATCTCATTAGTAATGCCATTAAGTTTACACATAACGGTAAAGTTACTATCCGGCTGGATAAAGATGTAACCACCGAAAACACCGTTACTATCAAATTTGCAGTTACAGATACCGGTATCGGCATTTCGCCAGAAAGTTTTAATATTGTTTTTGATCCTTTTATGCAGGACCAACAAGTAATCAATAACGACTATGGAGGCACCGGTTTAGGTTTAGCTATCACCAAGCGACTGATAGAACTGCACAACAGCACCATTGCTGTTTCCAGCGAATTGGGCAAAGGCACCACGTTTTGTTTTGCAATAAACTTTACCATCGCGCCAGCAGTTGCGGCTCCGAAACCTGAAGTTGCACCAGCGCCTGTTACAGATAATAACCTGCAGGGTATGAACATTTTAGTTGTAGACGACAATAAAATGAACCTGATGATAGCCGGTAGGTTCTTAAAACGCTGGAACGCGCAGGTGCAGGAAGCTTTAAACGGACAGATAGCCGTTGATATGGTTAACCACAACACATACGACCTGATCATTATGGATTTACAAATGCCGGTAATGAACGGATTTGAGGCCACAGCCATCATCAGGCAATCGCACCCGGATATACCAGTCATCGCACTCACTGCCGATGCCATGCCCGAAACTTATCAGCAAGCTCTTGAAGCCGGCATGTGCGATTATCTGACAAAACCTTTTGTTCCCGAAATATTGTACAGCAAGCTGGCAAAGCATATCAGACAATCAGCGTGATTTCGGATTTGGGATGTTCGATTTCGGGTTTATCTATTCGATCAACCCCATCAAAATAAAAAGCGACAGGCATCTCCTATCGCTTTAAAATATCATGAAATCCTTCAATCGTGAAAATCAGGGTTCAACTTAATTAATCTGCTCTTTAACCGATCCGCACTCTTTCATGTGTTCCGGAAAATATGGATTTACAATAGGCTTGGTTGATGAAAGCCAGTAACCGCCTTTGCCGCCATCGGCCATAGGGCAAAAATCCACATAAATTGGAGCCGATTTTAGTTTAGCTCCTTTTACCAGGGCGATCACATCTTTGCTTAATACCAAAAACGCGTCGCGCTGTGCTTTAATATCGGCAGCTGTTGTTATCTGATGGGCTACGGTAGCTGTTTCGGTGCAACCTTTAATGCCTGAAAGTTTACCTTCCAGATCGGTAGCAGCAGTTTTAATTCCCGCTACGTCCGATTTAATAAACTCATCTTTTAAAGCAATATAAGCATTCAAAACATCACTTGTGTTAGCGGTATCAGCGGCAACCTGTGTTTCAGCGGGTTTAGCAGCGTTGGTTGCGGTTGAATCTGCTTTAGTTGAGTCCTGTTGTTTGGCTGGCTGGTTACACGCGGTTGCGGCAGCCAAAGCCGCTAAAAGGCAAAATCCTTTAATTGTTTTCATATCAATGTTAGTTTGTACGGATGGCTTCTACCGGATCAAGCCTTGATGCTGAATAGGCAGGGATGATACCGGCTATTACACCTATAATAATTGAATAGCTTAAACCTCTTGAAATGTTAGCGGCATCAAGTATTACCTGTACATCTAACGCCGCCTTGACGGCAAACGTGCCGAGATATACGAAAAGCAACCCGATGATCCCCCCTACAAAACAAAGCAGTACCGACTCAATTAAGAACTGCAATAATATGAAATAGTTTTTAGCGCCTAATGATTTTTGTATGCCGATGATATTGGTACGTTCCTTTACCGACACGAACATGATATTAGCTATCCCGAAGCCACCTACCAGGATAGAAAAACCGCCGATAATAGCACCCGCTATATTAACAACCTTAAACAAGTCATCAAGTTGCTGGGTGATCATGGTGGTACGGTTCAACGAAAAATTATCATCCGCACCAGGCCTTAACCTCCTGATAGAACGCATCAAGCCTTTAATCTCGCTCTCAACATCATCGGTAGGAATTCCTTTCTTGCCGCGCACAATAATGGACGGCCCATATTTAGAACTTTGGATATCAATTAAGTTGCGGGCAAAGTTAAGAGGCAGTAACACCTCTTTATCTGTCGAGATACCCAGCATATCCTTACCCTGCTTTGAAAACACGCCCACAACGGTAACATAACGTCCCATTACTTTAATCTGCTTACCAACGGCGTCACCATCAGGGAAAAGGTTTTGTGCTATATCATACCCGATGTTGGTTATAGGTGCGCCGGTTTTTGATTCCATGTCGGTAAAGTACCTGCCGCTTTCAAAATCAAAATTCCAGGTTTTGTCGTGATCTGCTGACGCAGCATCAACCTGCGCGCCTTCGACTGTGTTACTTTTATATTTGATGGTACGGTTATCGATGTTTATTTCATAAGATAAAGCTTCGGCAGTGGTGATACGGCGCGAGAGTTCGTTAAAATCACGAAGATCAGACTCCGGCCTTTGCAGGTATTTCCACCAGGGGAAATCACTACCGCCTACCCAGGGCCATTTTTGTACGTATATACTATTGTTACCAAGTTTGTTAACACTGGTTTGCAGATTATTGCGCAGCGTATCAACTGCCGACTGAACAGCAATAATGGTAAATATACCAATGGTTACCCCCAGCAACGATAACAACGTACGTGTTTTGTTCTGCCGCAGGGCGTCGCCCGCAAACAAAAAACTTTCCCTTAAAAGTTTTAAAAAAAGCATATAACTTATTTTGATCTTACTTGTTAATCAACCTTTATTGCACGGTAAAAAAGCGCCTGGAGGTAATAAAATAGCCGGTGTTATTATTCCTAAAATGTTTAACAACCTGCTGATATTTTTTAGACAACAGCGGGTGATTTAAGTTACAGTATTTTTTAATTAATATAACAGTAGTGTAATTAAAACCCTTCTTAAAAAAATCTGTTAAATTAACAAAAAAATTTCGTACATTTGCGCCCTTGAAAATTCATAAAAACAAGCATGAAATTATCTCAATTTAAATTTAACTTACCTGAATCCCTTATCGCCCATACACCCTCTGCCACTCGCGATGAATCACGTTTAATGGTTTTACACAAAGATTCAGGCAAAATTGAGCATAAAATATTTAAAGACGTGCTGGATTACTTTCATGATAAGGATGTAATGATCCTTAATAACACCAAAGTTTTCCCTGCCCGTTTATATGGCAACAAAGAAAAAACTGGTGCCACTATCGAAGTATTTTTGCTTCGCGAACTGAACAAAGAATTGCGCTTATGGGATGTACTGGTTGATCCGGCCCGTAAAATACGCGTAGGTAATAAATTATATTTCGGCGACGACGATTTGCTGATTGCAGAGGTTGTGGATAACACTACTTCACGTGGCCGTACAATCCGTTTCCTGTTTGACGGTACCGACGAAGAATTCCGTCGTAACGTTGAAATTTTGGGCGAAACACCGCTTCCAAAATACATTAAACGTAAAGCTACTGCCGAAGATAAGGAGCGTTACCAAACCATTTTCGCTAAACACGAAGGTGCTGTTGCTGCCCCTACTGCTGGCTTACACTTCAGCCGTGAGCTAATGAAACGCCTTGAACTAAAAGGTGTTGATTTTGCCGAGGTTACATTACACGTTGGTTTAGGCACTTTCCGCCCGGTTGAGGTTGAGGATTTAACCAAACACAAAATGGATTCGGAGCAATTCATTATCGAGCAAAAACAAGCTGATATCGTAAACCGCGGTATTGAGCGTAAAGCGCGCATCTGTGCCGTTGGTACTACTTCAATGCGTACCATCGAATCGGCTGTATCTGCAAACAAAACCCTGAAAGCAGCTAACGACTGGACCAGCAAGTTTATATTCCCGCCATACGACTTTAGTATTGCAAACTCAATGATCACCAACTTCCACACCCCAGAGTCAACCTTGTTGATGATGATCGCGGCATTTGGTGGCTACGAAAACGTAATGAACGCTTACGAAATAGCAGTAAAAGAAAAATACCGCTTCTACAGCTACGGCGACGCGATGCTGATCATCTAATATTATTAGATGTGAGATATAAGATTTGAGATATGAGACTACGGTTTCATATCTCATTTTTTTTGTGGTAGTTTTGAACATGTACCATCATGTCACTGCGAGGAGCTTCCGGGATTGCGCAGAGAAGCGACGAAGCAATCGCACGCGTTTCTCCCGGGCTGCCCTGTATAGTGTGCGATTGCCACGCTATCGCTCGCAATGACATAGTGATCTCCAATTCTCAATAAAAGCAAATGGCTTCTAACCTCCAATCTCTAAATTCTAATCACCTTAATTACGTCATCATAGTAGCCGGCGGTTCGGGCAGCCGGATGCAATCGAACCTGCCTAAACAGTTTTTATTACTTAATGGCAAGCCTGTGCTAATGCACACAATTGAGGCCTTTGAGCAGTCAGCATTTAAGCCGGGCATTATATTGGTTTTACCCGAAGCCTATCATACTTATTGGCATCAGCTGATTGAGGAATATTCCTTTACCATCCCCCACCAGTTGGTTACCGGTGGCGAAACCCGCTTTCACTCCGTTAAGAAGGGACTTGATCTCATTACCGATACCGATGCCCTTGTAGCCGTACAGGATGCCGTACGCCCGCTTGTATCGCCAGCAATTATCGACGACGCCTATCGATGCGCCGCTGAGCACGGAACGGCCGTAGTAGCCGTTAAAAGCCGCGATTCGATACGACAGGTAAGAGATGGTAAATCGGTTAGTTTAATCAGGGACGAGATTTACCTGGTGCAAACGCCGCAAACCTTTAAAGCGTCACTGTTGAGAAAAGCCTACGAGCAGCCTTTCAATAGTACATTCACGGATGATGCCAGTGTTGTTGAACAATACGGCGCCGAAATAAAACTTACCGAGGGCGATCACAGTAATATCAAGATCACTTTCCCTGAAGATATTGCTATTGCCGAACTGTTACTAAACAAAAAGCCACAGCTATAACAGCCGTGGCTTTTTCTATTTGCAATACAAGGTTAAAATTGTTATGCCCGTCTGATCACACCTAAAAGCACTGATATGATTGCTATCACTAATAGTATGTGAATCAAACCACCTCCAAACGGGTGAATAAATGCTCCGAACAGCCATCCTATAACAAGGATAACAGCGATGATGTACAGTAAACCTCTCATTTTGTATGTTTTTTTAAGTGAATGTGAATTCACCTATACTAAAATCATTCCAAAAAGTAGTGGTTAACAAAAAAACCCTTATTGCTAAGGGTTTTATTATCGTGATTAATACTCGTCTTCGTTAAAAAAGAAGTCGTCTTTAGTCGGATAATCCGGCCAGATCTCTTCTATGTTTTCGTACGGTTCGCCATCATCTTCAAGTGCCTGAAGGTTTTCGATAACCTCAACAGGAGCGCCTGAACGGATAGCATAATCAATTAATTCGTCTTTTGTTGCGGGCCATGGTGCATCTTCCAGGTGCGATGCCAGTTCAAGTGTCCAATACATCGTTTTTATTTATATTTATAATTTTCAGTAAAATTTGCTTTTTCGCAAAAGTATAACATTTTCAAATTGAATATCAATATTTTTTTTCAATTTTTTAAATCCGTGGTATCCACTGATTTTCAGCTATTTTATCAACATTTGCAATTTTGCGGGCCAAAATGAACAGGTAGTCACTCAACCTGTTCAGATAAATATTCACTTTTTCATCAACTGTACTCTCTTCGGCAAGCTGAACGGTGATCCTTTCGGCACGGCGACAAACGCATCTTGCAATATGGCAAAATGAAATAACATTACTACCACCGGGCAAAATAAAATGTTTTAGCGGCGGCAGTTTTTCGTTCATGTTATCTATCTCCGTTTCCAATGCTTCCACATCGCTCAGGTACAAGTCCGGAATAACCATTTTTGAGCGCTCCGGATCTGCCGCCAGTGATGATCCAATAGTAAACAATCTGTCCTGTATCTGCTTCAATACCTCCTTATCATGCGCATCAATATCCTGATCGCGAATTAACCCTATGTACGAGTTTAGCTCGTCAACGGTTCCATAACTTTCAATCCGGATATGATGCTTGGGCACACGGGTACCACCAATCAATGAGGTAAACCCCTTATCGCCCGTTTTAGTATATATTTTCATGCTTAATTTAACAATTAAACCACAACAATCTGGTTACAAAAAACAGCTATGCTGGCTATCAGCAAATTAAATAAAGCCTGCAAAATCTTTTTTTCATGATTACTGTTATTCCAAAGCTATCATCTTAAAATTTGTATTTCATAGCAATTAGCATATTTTTTGCTAATGAAGTGTAATTTTTAAAATGTTAGCTTAAACTTGCATTAGTAACATCATCTAACATACTTAGTGTTAAACCCATGAAATCAATCATATTATCATCTAAGCTTCTTTGCCTTTCCCTTGTAATCCTGCTTTCAACCGGTTTTAGCTGCGGCGGAAACAGTAAAAGTAGCAGTGGCAGCGACAGTAATAAGGCGGTGTCAGATAAACCAGCTCGTCCTAAAGTAAGTATGGCCAGTTTACTGAGCGAAAAACAATTCAATGATCTATTTCCGCAGCGCGATAAATTTTACACCTACGCTTCCTTTATTAAAGCAGCCGATGAGCTGGGCATGATCAAAGTAAAAGTAACCCGCCGGGCAACATCTGTTTACCAGTTGGTACGTACCGATAAAAAAACAAACAAAAGCACCGTTGTACGCCAGGATGTTGACTGGAACGAGGAATGGGCTAAGGCTAAACCCGATAGCACCTACACCATTGATTACGGTAATTTCTGTACCGAATACAGCGCCGATGTAAATAAAAAAGAACTCGCGGCCTTTTTCGCACACATTGCCCATGAAACCCGCCACGGCATGAATGCCTCTTATACTGACGGTTTGATGCTGATCCACGAAAGTAATACCAGTCTCCCCTACATTGCCGAAAATGATGAATATCCACCTGTTGCCGGTAAAAAATACTATGGCCGCGGACCAATGCAGTTAAGCTACAATGGCAACTACGGCTATGCATCTGATTGTATTTTAGGCGATGATAAGATACTACTTCAAAACCCCGAACTGGTGGAAACCGATCCGATAATGGCTTTTAAAACCGCTATTTATTTCTGGATGACCCCTCAAACCCATAAACCATCGGCACATGATGTTATGACCGGCAAGTGGCAACCTAATGCAGAAGATAAGGCCGCTGGCCGTACACCAGGCTTTGGCATGACTATCAACATCGTAAACGGCGACGTTGAATGTAATAAAGGCGAAAATATGTACAACATGAACGACAGGATTGGCTTTTACCAGTTTTTTCTGAAAAAGATGGGCGTTAACGATCCAAATTGTGTTTGTTCATGTGGAAAAATGAAGCCATATCCAAACTAATCACTTTTTGAATTTTGTTGCGAAAAAGTTATTATTGTGTTAATCATTAACACTAAACTTTATAAAAGTGTCAGCTTCTCTTGATACAACACAAATTGCAACACCGGTAACGGATATAAATGCTATACTTGAAACGCTTCAGCAAAGGTTCAGGATTGAGCAAACCGGACATATCGATTTTCATTTAGAACAGTTCAGCGTATTTAAAAATTACAGCGATGTAAGCCTGAGCGGCTCATACGCTGTAAAAAATAAAAACAACGATAGTTACATACTTTTTACGGAGGCCACACCTAAACATGCCGACCACGGTAAAGCTATCACTACCGAACATCACGTTTGGGCGCTGGCCTACTTAAAACACGATTTTGGAAAGGTACTCATCAGGCGCGAAACGCTTGTTGACAAAATTAAAGAACTCATCCACCCCGTTGAGCTTGATTTTGCCGAAGACAAGGCATTCAGCGATACGTTTTACATGTTGGTAAGCGACCGTCAAAAAGCAGCATCCGGAGCCGATCGTAATTTTCGGAATGTGGTAATGGATATCCGTTTGGATGATTTTGTGATTGAGATAGTTGAACATACCCTTATCATAGGCAACACCCAAGCCAGAAACGCCGAAAAAGCTATGCACCTGGCGGAGTTTGTTTCAAGGTTGTGTACTACCTGCGATTAAAGCAGCTATGAACTTATTCACCCTTATATTGGCTACTGCCATCAATACTAACCTTTATTCAAAAGCTGATACTATTGATTATTGGCATGTAAAATACAACGATAAAACAATAGCAGAATATACCGCCTTTGACAAGGCGCCGATTACTATCAAGAAGCAAGACATAAAAGACTCTGATATATTGACAGTTGAATACGGCAACGACACTCCTTGTTATGATGGTAACAAGGGGTTATATATTTTAAGTGGTAATGGAAAAAAGATCTTCTTAACTACTGTAGGAGCAACCGAACCGTTAAAAGTTTACTTAAATTATGTCATAGCGACTAAGAGTTATTATCATCTTAAGAATCTTGTTTTTTATTATTTCGATTGCCGAAGAAATAATTTGATATTCCACTTAAAAATTGAATAAGCATAAAGTAGAGACGCATCACATGCATCTCTCTGCAATAACATATCTACCGACATACTCATAGACGCATGTGATGCGTCTCTACGGCTATTATTTCAACACTGCCGGTAAAATATAATCGTGCATCATTTTATCAACCTGCGGATGCGCGTAAGGTGTATTGTAGGCCTCGGCAGTTATGATAACCACCAGCGGCTGATCGGTAAAAACAAAGATTTTGTTGCCGCCGTTACCTGAGCAATAATAAGTTTCGTATGCTTTATTGTTTACCGTATAAGTTTTATTCCAGAAGAGATAGCCGTAAAAGCCCTCGCCTACCACATCTTTAGGCAAAGTGAGGTGTTTGGTAAATGAGTCTTTCACCCAACTTTGGGGTAAAACCTGTTTACCGTTCCATAATCCACCGTTTTTATACAACTGACCAAATCTGGCGTAATCAAGCGAACGCATTTGCAGCCCACCAGCGGTATTGGGGACATTTTTCGGCGTGTATTGCCAACGATAATTTGTTATGCCCAGAGGCTTAAAAAGCTTGTCGGCCGAATATTTATCCAATCCGCCAGGTACCGATTTATTGAGGATATCGCCTAATACAACCACGCCAGCTGTAAAATAATTCCATTGTTTGCCCGCGGCTTTGCTGCTGTCGATCTTAAGGTCGAGGGCAAATTTCACCCAATCGTCTGTAGGATACATATTTTCTTCGTTTCCCGGCGAATCGCTCTTATCATCATCGGCATCAAAAACCGAACTCATGATAAGCAGGCTCTTGAGCGTTACGTTATCTTTTTGAGCCGAATAATTGTTGAATTTCTTCAAATTATAAAACTCTTTTAGAGTTTGATCAACGCTTTTAATATAGCCATCATGAATAGCTATGCCCATTACAGCCGATGCAAAAGTTTTACCTACCGAACGGGGATTGTGTAATGAATCGCGCGCGCTACCGTTAAAATATTCCTCTATAAGTAATTTGCCGTTTTTGATCACAACCACACTGGTGATCTGCTTAAACCTGTTGCCCGCAATCATGGCGTTCATATCCATGATCTTCTTTTTACCGAAAGCCTCATTTGATACCGGCCAGCCACTGCCTGGCTTTATAGACTGCAGTTGGGCATCCTTCGGATCAATTGCCGGTACTGTAAAATTTATACCGCCCTGTGCTATCAGCTCGCCAACTTTTAAATCGGGCACCGCAACATAAGGCCGCACCTCTATTTTAAGCTGATGTGTGCCCGTTGTAAACGCGTCATCTCCGCCATGGTTCATGAACCGCCCCCATAAAGAACGTCCCCATGAATCCTCGCCACGATTGCTGATGAGCGGAACAAAAATCGTGGTCTTCGTATTTTTCACAATGGGCAGGTTGGCTCCCTTATGCAGATTTTCCTGATAAACCTGCCTGCCATCTACATAAAAAGTAAACTGAAAATTGCCCTGGTTCAGTTGCTCAATACTTGTCGATGGTTGTAAGGCATGCTGATAATTGGTTAGCGAATTGGCCAGCAAAAGCCGCATATATAAATTATTGGCAGGCCTGGCCTGATAGTTTGTTAACAGATCGGTTGCTTTCAACCCTTCAAGCGGAATAGTATCTGCCTCAAAAACCACTTTACCTATATTGGCTTTTTGTAGGGCCGATGTAATTAGCTCCGGTTGGGTGATATTGCCGGCTTGCGCAAATATTTTGCAGGTTGTATAAATTATGATAAAGAGTGAGAGTAGATAACGTTTCATTTTTATTTGTTTAGATTTTACAAATCTGCCACAATCAACACATTAAAAATAGAACAGGATTAACATACCCTCAATAAAAGCTTGCGATATGCAGATGGATTACTCCCGCCAAATTCCTTGAAACAACGCAAAAAGTGGCTTTGGTCGGCAAATCCACAGGTAAATGCTATGTCTGTTAAAGTCAATTCCTCGTTGGCCAATAGCGCGAACGATTTTTCAACCCGGAGCTTACGAATATATTCGCCCATAGTACAGTTGAAATACTTTGAAAAATCGCGCGATAAATGAACCGGATGTAAGTTTAACAAACCCGAAAGTTCGGTAAGCGTGTGTTTTCGGATAGGATCATCGGCAAGGATCTCTTTCAACTTGCCAACCCATGCAGGAACAAGGCGTGATGAACTCATGTTGCTCTGCTCCATTTTATGGAGCGTTTGCAGTAATAACGACTCAACTGCAATAGCGGTCAGCTCATCACCAATCTTTGATTCTTTAAAGATGCGGTATAAAAGAAATTTAACATCAGGATCATGAACGGCAAAGCTGCCTTCCAGTTTATCTTGCTTAAGCTCCAGACTGTCAAACCAGTGTTTTTGTAATTCGATATGAAAGCCACGGGTAAAGCCTTTAGGTTTAATATTATAATGAGGATCATGCCAGTTATGGAACAATAAGCTCCCCGCCAGGCAATGATAAACTTCCTTTTTATTACCCTCAATTACATTGCCGGCCAAGATAAAAGTGAAGTAGGCATTTTCATGATAATGCCAGTCTACCTTATCAAGGGTATATTCGGTATCAGTAATGGTGATACCCTGTAAATGAGTTGTCTGATTGGTTTGTCCGTAAAAGCTGCCAGTTTGTAATTGTTTCACGGTGCATGGAGCGTAAATGATTTTTTTGTCCCAACTCCCATAACTCCCCCTTTATGGGGCCGGGGGCTAAACCTCCTCTACCCTGCGGTCAACAGTCTGAACGTTGGTATTAACGTAGTCATTCTCAATCAATCCGTCACGCATACGTACTATGCGGTGGGCATGCAGGGCAATGTCTTCTTCGTGCGTTACCAGGATAATGGTGTTGCCTTTTGCGTGGATATCTTCAATAAGGCCCATGATCTCGATAGAAGTTTTGGTATCAAGGTTACCTGTCGGCTCATCGGCCAGGATAATAGACGGATCGTTAATAAGCGCCCTTGCCACGGCAACACGCTGCCTTTGTCCACCCGAAAGCTCGTTTGGTTTGTGATCCATACGATGGCCGAGCCCTACGTTCTTCAACGCGTTGCCGGCACGTTCCATACGTTTCTCTTTACTAATACCGGCGTAGATTAGTGGCAAGGCCACATTATCCAATGCTGTATTACGCGGTAAAAGGTTAAATGTCTGAAATACGAATCCAATCTCCGAATTACGAACCTCGGCAAGCTGGCTATCGGTCATGTGGCTTACATCTATCCCGTTAAGAATATACTGCCCTTTGGTTGGTGTATCCAGGCAACCTAAAATATTCATGAGGGTTGATTTACCCGAACCGGATGGCCCCATCAAAGCAACAAATTCGCCTTTGTTAATAGAAAGCGAAACAGATTTCAGCGCGTGGATCACCTCGGCACCTATTACGTATTTACGCCCGATATCATTTATTGTTATTAACGGTTTGGCAGTATTTGTTGGCTCCATGAATTATTTTTTGTTTGGACTGCACATGGGTACCTAATGTTACAGCTTTAAAGTCGAAAGTCTTAAGTTTTTAGTCAAAAGTTATTTTTTATTACCAGACTTAAGACTCCCGGCTTAAAACTTCGAACTTACTTTTCAATCACTTTGGCTACTAAAAAGTAGTCTTCATCATGTTTAGGGGCATTTTTCAGGGCTTCATCGTGTGTAATTTGTTGTTTTACCACATCCTCGCGCAGCACGTTGGCACCGGTTGTCATGTAAACCAATGGCTCAACACCTGTTGTATCTACCTCGTTTAGTTTAGCCATAAAATCAAGGATTTTGCTCATATCTTTCATGGTATCCTCTACTTCGGCTTCGGTAAGTTCAAGGCGGGCCAGGTGGGCTACTTTTTCAACGGTTTCTTTATCAATGGTCATGCCTGTTGTAATTTTTGTTTTATAATAGCGTAAACCCCATAGCGCAAAGCGTTGGCATCATCTAAAGTTAAATGGGCCGTTTCAATGGGTTTATGCACAAATATATTACAAATTCCCGGTCTGCTACCATATAATTGATTAAGCAAAAGTAGAAACAGTGCCTTCAAATCTTAAATCATCATTCATGACATCAAATACCCTATCGCGTAAGGCATCAGCATCATCAATATTCATATGAGCGGTTTCGATAGGTTTATGGACTTTAAATTTACACAACCCTGGCCTACTGCCGTGTTTGGTACCTGTATCCCAAAGTATTTGCCATGTATTTGCGGATGCTACCGGGATGATGGGTATTTTTAATTCAATAGCCAACCTGAAAGGTCCGTTTTTAAACGATCCCAGTTGCGGCGGATAATGGTCAGAGATACCTCCTTCAGGAAAAATAATAAGCGATATACCTTCCTGCAATTTCTCGGATGCCTTTTTAAATGCACGAAACGATGACATTTTGCTGTCGCGGTTAACCGGAATATCTACGGTGCGAAAAAAAAGACCAGTTACAAGTCCGTCTTCAAGCTCTTGCTTCCCCATAAAACAGCAATTGCTTTTAACCAGTATACACATGGCCGAAATATCAAGGTTGGAAGTATGATTGGGGCAAATGATGTATGGCTTGCTCCAGTCTATCGGCTGCTCATACTCAAAGCGGTAAAAAATGCCCACAAAAGCCGAACTAACTAATCCCCAGATCCTTCTAAATGAATTAAGTGTACTATAGCGTTCGGGTTTACGCGAAAAATAATAAAAAAAAGGCCACAGTATAAAGTAACCAAGGGCTACACTTATAACGTAAAGGTATACGTGCACTTTTCTCAATATCATTTTCATCATCACCAAAAATAGAAAAATTCCTTACTTTCGCCACACTATGGAGACTGTTGTTAGTGGTATCCGATCGACCGGAAACTTACACTTAGGAAATTATTACGGAGCGTTGCAAAACTTTATAAAAATGCAGCATGAATACAACTGCTTTTTCTTTATTGCCGACCTCCACTCGTTAACTACACACCCCACACCTGCCAATTTACACGGCAATGTAAAACAGGTGCTGATAGAATATTTAGCCGCCGGTATCGATCCGGAGAAGGCTACTATTTATGTACAATCGGATGTTCCGGAAGTTACAGAATTATACCTGTACCTGAACATGAACGCCTATATGGGCGAGTTGGAACGCGCTACATCTTTTAAAGATAAAGTTCGCGCTAATCCCGAAAACGTAAATGCCGGCCTGTTAACCTACCCCGTATTAATGGCTGCCGATATTATTATCCATAAAGCCACTAAAGTTCCTGTTGGCAAAGACCAGGAACAGCACCTTGAAATGGCCCGTACTTTTGGTAACCGCTTTAACAGGTTATACAACAACGATTACTTCCCCGAACCTTATGCCTTTAGCTTTGGCGAAAGTTTGGTAAAAATACCAGGCCTGGATGGTAAAGGAAAAATGGGTAAATCTGAAGGTGAAGGCAACGCCATCTTTTTAGGTGATACGCCTGAGGCTATCCGTAAAAAGGTAATGCGCGCAGTAACTGACAGCGGCCCAACCGTTGAAAACCAACAAAAACCACAGGAGATCCAAAACCTGTTCGATTTGATGAAAGTGGTATCAACACCTGATACGCTTGCTCATTTTGACGAACTATATAACAAAATGGCTATCCGTTATGGCGATCTGAAAAAACAGCTTGCCGAAGATATGGTATTGGCTACAGCCCCTATCCGCGACAGGATCAATGCTATTGCTGCCGATACTGATTACCTGCGTAAGGTAGCAGAAATGGGTGCAGATAAAGCCCGCGAAAGCGCTTCAAAAACAATAAGAGAAGTTAGAGAGATCATCGGCTTCAGGAAATTTTAAACAGCGGGTTTTGATAGTTCATAGTTCATAGTGTATATTAGTCGGAGTTCATCTTAAAACAGCGGGTGTTCTTCGTTAAAAACATCAGCTATGAACCATGAACTATAACCCATGAACTAAAGAATATGCACTTAGCTATTGTAGGAAATATAGGCGCCGGCAAAACCACCCTTACCGAAATGCTGGCCAAAAATTACGGGTGGGACCCATTGTACGAAGCCGTAGACAATAATCCCTACCTTGAAGATTTTTACAGCGATATGAAACGCTGGAGCTTTAACCTGCAGATCTACTTCCTGAACAGCCGTTACCGCCAGATCATCGATATTCAGAAAGGCGGACAAAACATCATCCAGGACCGTACTATTTATGAAGATGCCTACATTTTTGCAGAAAACCTGCATGACATGGGCCTGATGACCACCCGCGACTACGAAAACTACGAGTCAATTTTTCAGAATATAACCGAGTTCATTAAACCGCCTGATCTGTTGGTTTACCTTAAAGCTTCCGTGCCTACCCTGGTAAGCAATATCCAGCGCCGTGGCCGTGAATATGAGATAGGTATCCGTTTAGATTATCTTTCAAAACTGAACGAAAAGTATGATAAATGGATCAACAACTATAAACTTGGCAAGTTACTGATCCTGGATAAAGACAACCTTGATTTTGCCAACAATACCGAGGATATGGCCACCATTGTGAACCTGATTGAAAGGGAAATTAACGGACTGTTTTAGACTCACGCAATGAAAATCTTAGGCATTATCCCAGCCCGTTACGCGTCATCACGTTTTCCCGGTAAACCATTGGTTGATATCGGCGGTAAAACCATGATCCAACGTGTGTACGGGCAGGCTAAAAAATGCCGGAGCCTGAGCGAGGTTATTGTCGCCACCGATGACGACCGGATTTTTAAACATGTTACCGGTTTTGGCGGTGTAGCTGTAATGACGGGTTCAAACCACCAAAGTGGCACCGACCGCTGCGCCGAAGTTGCCCGCTTACATCTGGGATATGATGTGATCATCAATATTCAGGGCGATGAACCTTTTATCGACCCTGAACAGATTGTCAAATTAACCAACTGTTTTAATGATGCGGACACCCAGTTGGCTACTCTTGTAAAAAGGATCTTTACCGAGCAGGAACTGCATAATACCAATTCGCCAAAAGTGGTTATCAATAAACTATCTGAGGCTATTTATTTCTCCCGCGCTACACTTCCCCACATTCGCGGTCAGGAACCCGAAAACTGGCTCGAATTTCATGTTTTTTATAAACACATTGGCATTTACGGTTACCGCGCCGATGTTTTGCAGCAAATTACCCTGCTGCCTGTATCTCCGCTTGAAAAAGCCGAAAGCCTGGAACAACTTCGCTGGATTGACAACGGCTACCGCATTAAAGTTGCCGAAACCGAACTGGAAACCCATGCCGTTGATGTTCCGGAAGACCTGGAAAAGTTGAAGTTTGATATATAAATACGGCGAAAACAACGTTCGCATTTCCTGCAATAACCTTCCTTGCTACTCACCCGTATAAAAGTGGAATGCATTAAATTAACAGCCAGTTTGAACTATTGAAACACGGCTCTACTATTAAAAAGTAAATAATTTATACCAACGACAAACCGTTTAATACTTTCGTATTTTAACCAATTATCGCGATGTAAATTATATAACTTTATATAGCAAGGCTCTGCTATTAACCTAAAAACCATTATGAAAATAAGGCAGCATCATTTTGTAAACAAAGGCTGGGTAAATTATTTTGCCGATCCGGAATTTAGCGCCGAAAAATGTCAGCTGGTACTTGCTTTTGGGGCACCGCAACTTATTACCGATCCCGGAATTTACGATTATCTTAAATCAGGTTATCCAAATGCTAATATTGTGTTCGCCTCCACATCCGGCGAGATCATAGGTAGCGCTGTGTTTGATGATAGCATCGTGGTAACTGCCGTAGAACTGGAGAAATCAACCATTAGCTGTACAGCTACTCATGTAAATGAACAGACTAACAGCTCTGAAACCGGAGCTTTCCTGATGTCGCAGCTGGATAAAAAAGGATTAAACTGTGTATTCATCATATCCGACGGTACTTTTATAAATGGCAGCGAACTGGTAGACGGCTTTAATCGTGATAATCCTGGTAAAGTTCCTGTAACGGGCGGCCTGGCCGGTGATGCGGCGCGGTTCAGCAGCACATTTACCAGTCTTAATGCTATTCCGGCCCGGGGTAATGTCATAGCTATAGGTTTTTATGGCGATAATTTGCACATCAATCATGGATCATGCGGTGGCTGGGAAGAATTTGGCCCGCAGCGCACTATTACCAGATCAGACAAAAACGTACTTTTTGAGATAGACGGCAAAAGCGCTCTCGACCTTTATAAAGAATACTTAGGTGAATACGCCAAAGAACTCCCCGGCTCAGCCCTGTTATTCCCCTTATCTTTAAGCATTGAAGGCTCAGATAAAAAACTGGTGCGTACCATATTGAACGTTAATGAAGACGAGAAATCAATGACCTTTGCAGGCAACTTGCCCGAAGACAGTAAAGTACGCCTGATGAAGGCCAACTTTGAAAAATTGATTGATGCCTCATCATCTGCCGCTACCGATTCAATAATAGGGCCGGAAGAGGCTGATCTGGCTATACTGGTAAGTTGTGTTGGTCGCAAACTGGTACTAAATGATCGTACCGACGAAGAGTTAATAGCTGCAAAAAATATTTTCGGTGATAAAACATCCATGGCAGGATTTTACTCGTATGGAGAGTTGTCGCCCCTCAATAAAGGGTCAAACTGCGAGCTGCATAACCAAACCATGACTATCACAACTTTCACCGAACGTTAATTTATGGATTACCACCATTTATTAGATAAGCAGATAAAAAAGATGCTCCCGGCCCAATACCTGGAAGATGAAACCATTTTGCAGTTTTTAAGCGCCATAAATAACAGTTTCAAAAACTTCGATAAATCCATAAAACTGGCAGATCATGCTTTCAATGTAAGCGAGCGTGAATATGTAGCCGTTACAGATAACCTGAAACTGCAAAACGAGATCAAGCAGCGCTCAATCTCCCAGCTAAAAGAAGCCATCAAAGCGCTTAATCCAGATACCGAGCTGAACATCTCTGATTCGGACGATGATCTGATCCATATCATCAGCTTTTTACATGAACGCATAGCCAAGGCTAAAGAGCTGGAAGTTGCCCTGATCCATTCAAAAGAGCTTGCTGAAAAAGCGGCCATGGCCAAAGCGCAGTTCCTGAGTATCATGAGCCACGAGATTCGTACACCAATGAACGCGGTTATCGGTTTTACGCACCTGCTTATACACCAGGACCCTAAGCCCGAGCAAATGGAATTTCTGAACTTCCTCAAGTTCTCGGCAGAAAACCTGTTGGTGCTTATTAACGATATATTGGATTTCAGCAAGATAGAAGCCGGCAGGGTTGAATTTGAAAGCGTTGATTTCAGTCTTACTGATCTGATCAAAAATATCAGACTTGCCTTGCTGCAAAAGGCCAACGAAAAAAACATCCAGATAAAACTAATGATGGATCAGGACCTGCCTAATGCCATTATTGGCGATCCGGTACGCCTGGGCCAGATCCTCACCAACCTGATGAGCAATGCCGTTAAATTTACGCATAAAGGAAAAGTAACCGTAACCGCAACCCTTGCAAATAGCACTAATAATTCATCAACCATCGAATTTGAAATAGCCGATACCGGCATTGGCATAACGCCCGATAAAATTGACCATATTTTTGAAAGCTTTAGCCAGGCCAGTTCAGATACCACCCGTAAATACGGTGGTACAGGTTTGGGCTTAACCATCACCAAACGCTTATTGCAGCTACTTGGTAGTGATATTACTGTTGAAAGCGAATATGGCAAGGGCTCGGTATTTAATTTCAGTCTTACCTTTAAAAACAGCCGGAAACAACTGGCAAGCACAGCTGATAGCGACGAGTTTTATCGATTGAAAAGCCTTAAAGGAACTAAGCTGTTAATTGCCGAGGATAACCAGATCAACGTAATACTGGCCAAGCAGTTCATGAAACAATGGGAGGTTGAGTGCGATGTGGCCGAAAACGGTGAAATAGCCTTAATGCTGGTGAAAACCCATGACTACGACATGATATTGATGGACCTGCAAATGCCCGAAATGGACGGTTATCAAACTACCCGCGCCATACGTGAGTTGCCGGGCGATAAATATAAAAACCTGCCCATCATTGCGCTAACCGCATCTGCCATGCTTGATATCCAGGATATGGCCTTTACCGTTGGCATGAATGACTATGTGAGCAAACCTTTTAACCCCAATGAACTGCACCGGAAAATAGACCTGTACAGCAGGCAAAATGAAAGTGTATAGAACGCTCCTCATTAAAGGAACACCATCACACAACTATCTCCATAATTCACTCTATACAAAATACTTACAAACAAAAGACTTTAACCGTTCCCTTTTTTGAAAAACAGATACGTCAAAGCCTGAAAATTTTCTTACTTTTGTATCCCGTACAGAAACAATTGGTCGCGGTATAAAAGCCCGGTCATTTTCAAAAAAAATCATGACTAAATATATTTTTGTTACGGGCGGTGTTACCTCATCGTTAGGAAAAGGTATAATCTCTGCTTCTTTAGCCAAACTACTTCAATCGCGCGGTTACCGCGTAACCATCCAAAAGTTCGATCCCTATATTAATATCGATCCGGGAACGCTTAACCCTTATGAACACGGCGAATGCTATGTTACCGAAGATGGTGCCGAAACCGATCTTGACCTTGGCCACTACGAGCGTTTCCTGAACACCCCTACTTCAAAAGCTAATAACATCACCACCGGTCGTATTTATCAAAATGTGATCAACAAAGAGCGTGAAGGTGCTTTTTTAGGCAAAACTGTACAGGTAGTACCACACATTACCGACGAAATTAAAAGAAACTTCCGCATCCTGGGCGAAAACGGCGAATTTGACATCGTGATCACCGAGCTTGGCGGTACCGTAGGTGATATCGAATCGCTGCCATATATTGAGGCTGTAAGGCAGTTCCGTTGGGAAATTGGCTCAAACAACTCATTGGTTATTCACCTTACCCTGGTACCTTTCCTTGCAGCTGCAGGCGAATTGAAAACCAAACCAACCCAGCACTCCGTAAAAATGCTATTGGAATACGGTATCCAGCCAGATGTATTGGTTTGCCGTACCGAGCATCACTTAACTAACGATATCCGTAAAAAAATAGCACAGTTCTGTAACGTAAATATCAACGCGGTTATTGAATCAATTGACGCGCCAAGTATTTATGATGTGCCTTTGTTAATGCTGAAAGAACAGCTTGACAAAACCGTATTGACCAAATTAAAGCTTCCGCACAAAAACGAGCCAAGCCTTGAAAATTGGAAAGATTTTCTTGGTCGCCTAAAAAACCCAACTGCAGATGTACGCATCGCCCTGGTTGGTAAATATGTGGAACTGCCTGATGCTTATAAATCAATTACCGAAGCATTTATCCATGCAGGTGCTAAACAGGAATGTAAAGTGCGGATTGAATATATCCCATCTGAACAGTTAACTCCTGAAAACGCTATTGAAAAACTGAAAGGCATGCATGGCGTATTGGTTGCCCCTGGCTTTGGCGAGCGCGGCTTTGAAGGCAAAATTCAGGCTATCCGTCACGTACGTGAAAACAATATTCCTTTCTTTGGGATCTGTTTAGGCATGCAATGTGCCGTAGTTGAATTTGGCCGTCACGTATTGGAACTTGAAGGAGCCAACAGCACCGAAATGAACCCCGACACCCCACATCCGGTTATCGGCATGATGGAAGATCAGAAAAACATTACCCTGAAAGGTGGCACTATGCGTTTGGGCGCTTATCCTTGCGATATCAAAAAAGGGACTAAAGCAGCTGCTATTTATGGTAAAAACCATATTTCGGAAAGGCACCGTCACCGTTACGAGTTTAATAATGACTATCTTAAGCAATATGAGGCTGCAGGCCTTACCCCATCCGGCATAAATCCTGACAATGGCCTGGTGGAGATTGTTGAGTTAAAAAATCACCCATTTTTTGTTGGTTCGCAATTTCACCCCGAATTAAAATCAACAGTTGCTAATCCGCACCCACTTTTTATTAACTTTGTCGCCGCTTCGCTGGCTTATGCCCGCAAAAAATAAGTAATTGTACGATAATTAGATAATGGATAAAAATACGTTTACAGGATTATTCCTGATCATGGCGATCATTGCCGGCTCGATATACTTTTTAAAGCCATCGGAAGCCGACCTTAAAAAAGAACGCGAGGTACAGCACCAGGATTCGCTGAAAAAAGCAGGCGCAGCCGCGACGGCAGCAGCTAAAAACACAGCTAAGTTTGATACTTCAAAAACAGCCCCGGTTGATTCGGCTTTATTAAAAATGCCTTTTGGCGCCGCTTCAGTTGGTAAGGAAGACTTTGTTACCATCGAGAACAAAGAGTTGCTTATCAAATTAAGTACTAAGGGTGGTAAAGTGTCTTCGGTTGAGTTAAAGAACTATAAAACCTTTAGCAAACAACCTTTGGTACTTTTCAGTGGCGACAATAACCAGTTTGGGTTAAAGTTTGCCGCCGGCGTTGCCAATATCAATACCAACAATTACTATTTTACGCCAAGCGCCAAGGCACTTACTGTTGCCGAAAAAGATTCGGGTTCGGTTACCATGCGTTTAAGCTACAGCCCAACCCAGTATATCGATTACGTATACAGCTTAAAAGGCGATGGTTTTAAACTTGGTTTAACTATTAAACCTACCGGCCTTGATGCCGTAATTGCAAACAGCAGTACCTACAACCTGAACTGGGCAGCCAGCCTGCACAAACAGGAAAAGGATATGAAGCAGGAGCGCCAGTACGCCAATGTTTATTACTACAATACCGATGGAGATGTCGAATATCTGAGCGAAACCAAAGATGATCAAAAAAGCATCAACGATAAGAAGATGGCTTGGGTTGCATTCAAGCAGCACTTCTTTTCAAATGTACTGATCGCTAAAAACAGTATTGCTAAAACAGACATTTCAGTTGCTACCGATGTTAATGATACAACTGACGTAAGACAAATGAAAGCCGACCTGTCGCTTACACGCGCGGCAGATGGTTCTGTACCGTTGGAGTTTTATTTTGGCCCTAATCGCTTTAATACGCTCAAAGACCAGGGCCATGACCTTGATAAGTTGGTTAACCTTGGTTGGGGCCCATTAAAATACATCAACCGTTTCGCGGTATTGCCTGTATTTAATTTCCTTAACAAGTTTAACTGGAACTACGGCTTGATCATCCTGGTATTAACCGTATTGTTGAAGCTGGTATTGTCACCGCTTACTTATAAATCATACCTATCGATGGCTAAAATGCGTGTACTGAAGCCTGAAATGGATGAGATCAAAACCAAAGTTGGTGAGGATAATCCTACATTACTACAACAGGAGTACCTGAAACTGTACAAAAAAGCAGGTGTTAACCCATTGGGTGGCTGTTTACCATTGGTGATCCAGATGCCGATAGTTATCGCGTTCTTCAAATTTTTCCCGAGCTTATTTGAGTTAAGGGGCGAAAGTTTCCTGTGGATGCATGACCTTTCAACTTATGATTCGGTTATCAAGTTTGCTCCTGTAGCTTTCCTTGGCGGTGTTAACCACGTTAGCTTAATGTGTTTGCTGATGACCATCTCAACGTTGATCTATACTTATTTCAACAACCAGATCTCGGGCGCTACAGGCCAGATGAAGTATATAGGCTATATTACTCCTCTTGTGTTCCTGTTTACGCTTAACAGCTACCCTGCAGGTTTGAACTACTACTACTTTTTGGCCAACATGTTCACCTTCTTACAACAATACCTGATCAAATTCATGGTTGATGATAAGAAGATCCATGCCCAGATCCAGGAAAACAAAAAGAAACCTGAAGACACTAAAAAGAAAAAATCAGGCTTCAGCGCAAAAATGGAAGAGATGATGCGTCAGCAACAACAAGTTCAGGCTAATAAGAATAAGAAGTCTTAAGTCTTTAGTCGGAAGTCTGCAAATCGGAATATTTTAAACCCACA
The DNA here is from genome assembly GCF_003675385.1 of Mucilaginibacter kameinonensis. Classification (GTDB taxonomy): domain Bacteria; phylum Bacteroidota; class Bacteroidia; order Sphingobacteriales; family Sphingobacteriaceae; genus Mucilaginibacter; species Mucilaginibacter kameinonensis. The sequence continues at coordinate 990,533 of NZ_RCWZ01000003.1, forward strand.
GTTTTACAACTGTGGGTTTTTTATTGATCTTTATTTAGATACCCAGTTATTATCAACTATGACCATAATCTACAACGACTACATCATTGACATAATAAATGATGATAAATACATTCTCGGTTCAGCTGATAACTTATTTAATTATGAAAAAGTCTACTCTACGAGTTCCGATAATTTGTGGTACACACATAAACACGGATTAAGAATCAAAAAAAGCGGTTCAGAGAAGGGCAGCGCTATAATTTGTAGCGGAGGAGGGGCAACAACAATTCATCAGAATTCAGCTGTCATTAGAGATGATACTATTTTTATTTGTTGTGGTAATACTATATATTCACTTAACCTTCCGGAGTTAGATCTTAACTGGTATAAAGAAACTAATGCCGGAACCTGCTTTGGCATCCATCAATTTAATGATGACTTACTTATTCATGGAGAAATAGATATACTTCGAATATCAGATGATGGAGTTGTAAAATGGAGCTTTAGTGCGCGGGATATATTTGTCACTATTGATGGAACAAAATCATTTGAGATTTCAGGAATAGAAATTCATCTTCGGGATTTTGAAGGTTACAATTATATTTTAAACGAAAAAGGTGAAACAATCGAATAATTTTCCAGCACAAACACTAAAATAATTAGCAAAATTGTTTTACATTTGAAATAATGTATGCAATTGTCGATATCGAAACCACCGGAGGGCATGCCAGCGCAAATGGCATTACCGAGATAGCCATATGCATACATGACGGTAAAAAGGTAGTGAAGCGCTTTGAAACACTTGTTAACCCGCAGCGTGACATCCCTATTTACATTAGCGCCTTAACAGGTATTACCAATGAAATGGTAAAAGACGCCCCTCCTTTTGAGGATGTAGCGGCGGATATTTATCACCTCATTCATGGTAAGATCTTCGTTGCTCATAACGTCAATTTCGATTTTTCTTTTGTAAGGTATCACCTCGCTGCCGCGGGATACGATCTGCAAACCAATAAGCTGTGCACCGTAAGACTTGGCCGCAAGATAATACCGGGATTGCCTTCATACAGCCTGGGCAAATTATGTAAACACCTTGGTATCGATAACCAAAGCCGTCACCGCGCCATGGGCGATGCCGAGGCGACTGCTGAACTCTTTACCCTGCTGTTAAACAGTGATACGGATGGACATATCAAACAATCGCTTAAACTGGGCTCAAAAGATCAGGTATTGCCGCCTAACCTATCTAAAAAAGATATAGACCAGTTACCGTACACGCCGGGAGTATATTACTTTCACGATCAAAAAGGCAAAGTAATCTATGTAGGCAAGGCCAAAAATGTCAAGAAAAGGGTGAGCAGCCATTTTACCGGTAACAATCCCGGCCTTCAGCGGCAGGAGTTTTTGCGCAATATCCACCAGATCAGCTACCAGGTTTGTGGCACCGAACTGATTGCCTTTGTACTGGAAGCCATCGAGATCAAACGCCTCTGGCCAAAATATAACCGTTCGTTAAAGCGTTTTGAAAACGCCTTTTGTCTTTACGCCTTTGAAGATCAGCGGGGCTACATTCGCCTGGCGGTTGATAAATACCGTAAATACAGCGATCCGATATATACCTGTAATTCCCTGCTCGACGGATATAACCTGCTCAATAAATTAATAGAAGCTTTTGACCTGTGCCCGAAGCTTTGTTTTATTCAAAAAAACAATGAGCTATGCACCAGCCCTGCAGGAAGTTCCTGCGCATGTGAAGGTGTTGAAGCTGCTGATAGTTACAACAAAAAGGTTAACAATGCCATAGATCAGCTTAAGCAAGCCTTACCAACCTACGCCATCAGGGATGAAGGCCGCACAGGCGACGAGCATAGCTGTATCCTTGTAGAAAAAGGGCAGTTTTATGGCATGGGTTACATCTCTCATTATTTTGACGCGGATAATATACAGCAACTCAAAAGCCACCTCACACCCTACCCGGGGAATGATTACATCAAAAATATTGTAGCTACTTACGCCTCCAAGTATCCGGACAGGATGGTGGTGTTTGGGTAGACTATTCCCTGCAAATTCAAAGCTTTACATCGCGCGTCATTGCGAGGAACGGAGATGCGCTTACTCCAAAACAATACTTATAAATAAATAATTATCTATTAAGTTAAATAAACCTCACACAAAGATGCTTTCCATTGGTTAATCTTATATCATTTACCAATCAAAAACTTAAATAATGGATAGTATCAATCAACAACAGCCCGAGGATAATATGCAGGATCTTAACGGCCCAGAAGCTTTGGCCAAGATCAAAGAGATGGCAGAGAGCGCGAAAAGCTGCTTTTTTGTAAGTAATATTAAAACCGGTGTGCCTGCTTCTGTGCGACCGATGTCGGCACAGAAAATTGACGATGCGGGTAATTTCTGGTTCCTGAGCGCCAACGACAGTCATAAAAACGATGAATTAGCTAAAGACCCATTTGTGCACCTGCTTTTCCAGGGTTCGGCTTATTCTGATTTTCTGAACCTTTACGGATTTGCTACCATCACCGAAGACAAAGAAAAGATCAAAGAATTATGGGAGCCAACTTTAAAAGTCTGGTTTACTGAGGGTATTGACGATCCGCGTATCAGCATCATCAAAGTTGAACCATCTGAGGGTTATTACTGGGACAATAAACATGGCAATGCCGTAGCTTTTGTTAAACGCCTTGCCGGGGCTGCAATTGGCAAAACTATTGATGACTCCGTTGAGGGAAAGCTAACTGTCTGAAATCAGATAGTCTGAACGTGAATTTGTCGAATTAAGGAATTAAAAGAATTTGAAAAGGCCTGAGATCATTAACTCAGGCCTTTTCAAGTTTATAAGTTAGCTATCAAAAAGCTCCCCCTTTAGGGGGCTGGGGGGCCAAATATTTATCAAACCATTCTATATATCGTTGCAACCTGTCAACCTGGTAGCTGGGCACCGTGATACCATGATACTGGCCGGGGTAAAGTACCAACTGTGTTGGTATGCCTTGCGATCTCAGCGCTTCATACATCTGTTCGCCTCCTCCCGTTGGTACGTTAAAATCCTTTAAACCCGACATGAATTGCGTTGGTGTTTTTATTTTATCGGCATAAAAAAACGGGTATGATAGTTTAATGTATTTATCGGCGTTTTTCCATGGCGCGCCCAATTCGTTATCATACTGCATTATCCACTGATCCGAGCCGTAGATGGATAACTGCAAAGCACTCCCCGCCCCGCTTGACGCAGCTTTAAAGCGCGGATCGGTTGCTATGGTATAATCGGTAAGGATACCTCCGTAACTCCAGCCGCCAATTCCAAGGCGGTCTTTATCGGCTATTCCAAGCTTAACCAATTCATCTACAGCGCCAAGTAAGTCTTTCACTTCTTTGTTTCCCCAATCGGCATAAATGGCTTTAGTATATTCGATGCCCCTGCCGGTACTTCCCCTATAGTTTACCGCAGCTACGGCATAACCGGCACAAGCCAGTGTTTGCCTGATCTCGTCAAACTCAAACTCATCCTGATCAGTAGGGCCACCGTGAATATAAAGGATGAAAGGCATCTTTTTAGTTACCGCGCTATCCGGCGTATACAAAATGCCGGATACCAACGTGCCGTCACTACTAAAGGACTGGAAACCTTTCACATAGGCCAGCTTAACTTCGCTTAGCCATTTTTCCTGGTGAAATGTTAAGCGGCGGATCTTACCGTTTTCAATCGCCACCAGTTCGTTGGGCATATAAGGCGTGGTCATACGTCCTATCCATACCCCTAACGAATGGCCTGTAATATCAGAGAAACTGCATTCGTTACCTTTGTAAACCGGTACTGATTTACGGAACAGCAAATTGTATCTGTTGATATAGCGGATCCTGTCGCTACTTACCACGTATTCCAAATCTTTACTGTCCTTGCTCCAGGCAATGTTGCTTACTGGCCTGTCCAGCTGATCGGTTAGCGGGCGGTTGTTTTTACCGTCGGCATCCATCAGGTATAAAACATCGTGCTGATAAATAAAATAATCGGCATCGCTTGTGGACCGGAGATACGCAATATGCTTACCATCCGGGCTCCACAAAGGACTAATATCGTGGCCGGTAAAAGTAGTTAGCTGCTTACCTTCCGCGCCGGGTTTAGGCTCAATGGTAAAAATATCGGTATTTTCATTCCTGTCGGGATCAAGCGTATGATTACTCACGTAAGCTATAGTTTTTCCGTCGGGACTCCACTGCGGCGAGCTATCGTCCATATCGCCATTGGTTAGTGTATCTATCTTTTTTGTATTGATATCATACACGTATAAATGTGAATGCCGGTTTTGCAGATAGCCGTCAATATCCTGTTTAAAATGATAACGATCTATCCGGATAGGCGGCGCAGTTTTGGGCGCTTCCTTGCCTTTATTTTCCGGATCTTTGATGATCAGCGCCAGCCTTTTACTATCCGGCGCCCAGGCATATTCTTCAATCTCACCTTTAATATCAGTGAGTTTATGTCCCTCGCCTCCACGCCTGTCCATCAGCCAAACCTGGCCACCATTTTTTGAATCTTTTTCGGACAGGTAAGAGATAGATTTACCATCCGGTGTCCATTTTGGGGTAGACGCAGGTTCATCACCATATGTAAGCTGGATAGATTGCTTGCCATCAAAACTCTGCATCCACAGGTGCGATACACGTTTATCCTTAGCCGTATCAACTTCAGATAATTCATAAACCAACCATTTGCCATCGGGCGATAATTGCGGCGCCATAAGCGTTGGCTGCTTATACAGATCGTTAGGTTTGAGGGGCTTTTTAACAGTTTGGGCAAATACCGGTTTGAAAACCAACCCTCCTAAAATCAACAGAACATATTTCATAAACACGATGCAAAATCCTTAGTGTAAACCTTATTTCTTCAGATACTTATTATACCAATCTACATAACGCTGCAGCCTGTCAACCTGGTAACTTGGCTTGGTAAGGCCGTGAAACTGGTTAGGATACAGTATTAATTCGGTTGGAATGCCTTGAGTACGCAAAGCTTCATACATCTGCTCGCTACCGATTGTTGGCACATTAAAATCCCGCAGACCTGACATAAACATTACCGGTGTTTTTATTTTATCGGCATGGAAAAACGGATACGAGATCTGGATCCACTTATCTGCATTTTTCCATGGCACACCTATTTCATTTTCATATTGTAACACATACTGGTCGCTCCCGTAGACTGAAAGTTGCAGGGCACTGCCCGCACCGCTTGCCGCGGCTTTAAAGCGGGTGTCAGACGCGATGGTATAATCAGTCAGGATACCGCCATAACTCCAACCTCCAATACCCAATTTATCGGGATTGGCAATGCTCAACTTTTCCAGTTCGTCAACCGCCCCGAGCAAATCTTTAACTTCCTTGCTACCCCAATCGGCATAAATAGCTTTACAATAATCAAGACCACGGCCGTTACTGCCCCGGTAATTTACAGCAGCTACGGCGTATCCCGCCGCAGCCAGTGTTTGCCGGGTAGCATCAAAACCAAACTCGTCCTGCCCTACCGGGCCGCCATGAATGAAGAGGATCAACGGATATTTCTTGTTAGGAACGCTGTCGGGTGTTAAAACAATACCCGATACCTTTGTACCATCGGAACTTGTTGATTCAAAGCCTTTGGCATAAGCCAGTTGTACAGTATTTAACCAGGCATCATGATGAAATGTAAGCCGGCGCAGCTTTTTATCCTCCAAAGCAAATAGCTCCGCGGGCGTGTAGGGATCGGTCTTTTGCACTATCCAATTACCCGAAAGATTGGTAGCGATATCATTAAAAACATAATCGCCTTTATTTATGGTAGTGATTTTACCGCTGTTAATGTTAATATTGGCCAGGTAGCGGGTACGATCATCGGTTACAATAAATACGATGTTTTTACTGTCTTTAGTCCAGGTTTGCGCCGCAGCCGGGCGATCAAGCTGCAGCGTAAGCGGCTTATTATTTTGGCCAACAACGTCCATGATACACACTACGCTTTGATCATACATCATATAATCAGCATCACTGGTTGAACGCAGGTAGGAAATGTATCTCCCATCAGGGCTCCATTGCGGATTGCCGTCCCTACCCTTCCAGGTGGTAAGTTGTAACATACTTGCTCCGGGCCGGGCATCAATGGTAAAAATATCAGTGTTTTGATTTTTATCCGGATCGGCACTGCGGTTACTTACAAAAGCGATGGTCTTGCTATCAGGCGACCATACCGGCGAACTCTCGTCTTTATTGCCGCTGGTAAGCGTATCCAGCTTTTTTGTAGCAACATCAATTAAATACAGGTGACTGTGCAAATTTTGAAGGTATCCAACTATATCCTGCTTAAAATGATAGCGATCTATGACGATAGGCTTAGGCGTTTTAGGTTCCTCCTTACCTTTATTTTCAGGGTCGCCAATCACCATTACCAAACGTTTACCATCCGGGCTCCAGGCATAATCGCTTAGGTCGCCTTTAATATTGGTTAGCTTGGCGCCCTCACCGCCACGGCGGTCAATCAGCCAAAGCTGCGAACCTGTTTTTGAATCGCGCGAGGAAAGAAATGACAAATATTTGCCATCCGGGCTCCAACGTGGCGATGACGCCGCTTCGTCGCCATGTGTTAGCTGGATGGACTCCTTACCATCAAAACTTTGCATCCATAAATGAGATACCCTCCGATCTTTCGCCGTATCCACATCCGAAACACTATAGGCCACCCATTTGCCATCGGGCGATAATTGCGGATCGCTAACCGTGGGAATACGATAAACATCAGCAGGCTTTAAAGGCTTTTTTTGTTGGGCGGATGTGCTGAAAGCAACTGAAAGCGTGATAATTGCAAGTAAGGCTCGCTTCATAAATGATGTATTTTATGGAGCCCGTAATTTAGCAAAAGAACCTCGATTTTAGGGTTAAACGAATTGCCATGCTTTTGTTATAAAATTTTGGCATATTTTAGAAGTATTTGCAATTCTGAAAGGAATTGCGTTTTCGAAAGATCCTCCACTATCTCCCAGGATGACAAAGCTTTTTTAATAAATAATTAATCCCCTATCCAAACTCATCGATATTTCCATTTTGAGTTTTCAATTTTTTAATTAACTTTGAAATGCAAAGTACTTTTAAATATTAGAATTATGAAAGTAAAATTGATCCTGCCTGCCTTAACCGAAGCCGAAAGCCCTTTCTGGCGCTCGATAAAATATTCACTTTTCCCACCGCTGGGATTGGCTACACTTGCCGCCTACCTCTCTCCCGATGACGAAATTGACCTGCAGGACCAGCACGTGGAAAAACTCAAGCTTAATGATCATCCTCATTTGGTGATTATACAGGTGTATATCACCAACGCCTACCGGGCCTATAAAATAGCCGATCATTACCGGGCAAAAGGGTCATATGTGATTTTGGGAGGATTGCATGTTACCTCTTTACCGTTGGAAGCCGCGCCACATGCCGATAGCATATTTATAGGCCCGGGTGAGGATACATTTCCTAAATTTTTGGTCGATTTTAAGAATGGTTGCCCGCAAAAAATATATCGGTCTACCATCCGAACCCTTGAACGGGTGCCACCAATTCGCCGCGACCTTATCAAAAGGCATTTATATTTGGTGCCCAATTCAATAGTAGTAACACGTGGCTGCCCGCACCATTGCAGCTTTTGTTATAAAGATGCCTTTTTTGAGGGCGGTCGTACTTTTTATACACAGGAAGTTGATGATGCCCTTGCCGAAATTGACCGCCTGCCCGGCAGGCATCTCTACTTTTTAGATGATCATTTGCTCGGCAACACTAAGTTTGCTTCGGCACTTTTTAGTGGGATGAAGGGCATGAACCGCGTTTTTCAGGGAGCAGCAACCGTCGATTCCATATTACGCGGGAACCTAATTGAACAAGCCGCCGAGGCCGGGCTACGCAGCTTATTTGTTGGTTTTGAAACATTTTCGCCCCAAAACCTTAAACAAAGCAATAAAAAGCAGAACCTTGAAAAAGACTATATCAAAGCGGTTAACCGCCTGCATAGTCTCGGAATTATGATAAACGGCAGCTTTGTTTTCGGATTAGATGATGACGATAAAGATGTGTTTAAACGTACGGTAGATTGGGGCGTAAAGCATTCCATCACAACATCAACCTATCACGTGCTTACCCCATACCCCGGCACTGAACTATTTAACAGTATGGAACGCCAGGGCCGGATCCTCACAAAAAACTGGGATTTATATGATACCCGGAAGGTTGTGTATCAAACTATAGGTTTAACCGCCCAAGAACTTGAGGATGGCTACTGGTGGGCGTACAAGGAATTTTATAAATGGAATAGTATTTTCAAAGCCAGCATGCAGCATGAATCGCACCTGCATAAGCTGAAACATTTCTTTTACGCCGGCGGATGGAAGAAATTTGAACCAGTATGGAACTTTTTGATCAAAACTAAAAGCCTGAATAATACACTCCCGGCGCTGGAAACGGTGTTAATTAAGATAAATTTGGGGAAACGAACGGGTAATGCTATTCCTGATATGGCCGATTTGCCTGTTCGACCTTTGCACGTTCAAGCGTCCACGCTTGAATGATTTTTGGTGTAAGCGTCCACGCTTACGAAAAAGAATTAGGAGGATAAAGTAAGCGTGGATGCTTACCTTCATTATAGTTCAAGCGTGGACGCTTGAACCTGCGTATGTAATTGTGACTTTTAATAAATAATTTCTAATGGACTTTCAGGATTAGCACTACTATACCAATATTCATGCGCTGAACCGACAAATCCCGCACGAACAGGATTATCGTGGATATAATCTATCTTTTGTTGAATAACATCATTTGAATACAACAAAACAGGATAATTCCCATTTTGCCAAAACTGGTGGTTTTTATTTAGAGGATTTTGTTTACCAGACAATTCAAATGCATTAAGCAGCCATACGCGGCGACTTTCGGAAGGATTATTAGAAATTAGCTTGATTATCTCTTTTGATGTGTAGGTTTTAAAATCACGCAAAACGTCACTTAATGAACCTTCATCAACGTTTGCTACCATATGCAAATGATTAGTCATCAAAACATAAGCATAAATATTTAGTCGTTTATTTTGCTGACAATACTTAAGATTTTGGATAATGAAGTCGCTGTAAATACGGCGCGTAAATACATCAACCCAATCTATAACTGTTAAAGTAACAAAATAGAGTTCATCTGTTGATGCTGTACGACGCATTCGTTTTTATGATTTAGGTTCACATTCGCACGTTCAAGCGTCTACGCTTGAATGATTTTTAAGGTAAGCGTCCACGCTTACTATTTTAAATAGTTGTTTTTCGTAAGCGTGGACGCTTACTTTTTATATGGTTCAAGCGCGGACGCTTGAACCTGCCTCCTTATGGTTATATCACCCCTGCCTTTTCTAACTCAACCTGCATTTGCTGCTGCAGACTAAGCGCTTCGGCGCGGGCAGCATCGGCAAAATCTTCACCATTGCTTGCATATAGAATAGATCGGGATGAGTTTACCAAAAGGCCGCAATCTTTAGTAATACCGTATTTACAAACCTCTGCCAGGCTGCCGCCCTGCGCTCCTACGCCTGGTACCAATAAAAAGTTATCGGGAGCATATGCGCGGATATTGGTAAACTCGGTACTTTTTGTAGCCCCAACTACATACATGATCCTATCGGCTCCGGCCCAGGTATTGGCTTTTTTAATTACGTTTTCGTATAAATATCCATCGCCGGTTTCCAGGTATTGAAAATCTTTACTACCTACCGATGAAGTAAGTGCCAGGATAATTACCCATTTGCCCTCATAGGCCAGGTATGGCGTAACACTATCATTACCCATATAAGGTGTAATGGTGATAGCATCAAAGCTCATTCCGCCCGATTGCTCGTCGAAAAACGCTTTGGCATATTTATCAGACGTGTTACCGATGTCGCCACGCTTGGCGTCAATGATGCTTAGACAATCTTTCGGGAGGTATTTATAAGTATCTATTAATGCCTGTAAGCCTTTTATGCCATACGCTTCGTAAAAAGCGGCGTTGGGCTTATAGGCCACACACAAATCCTGTGTAGCATCAATAATGCGTTTGTTAAATTCAAGTATAGGATCGGGATATGATCTTAAAAATTCAGGGATCTTATTTATATCCGGATCAAGCCCTACACATAAAAATGATTTCTTTTTTTTGATCTGTTCAATTAACTCCTGGCGAGACATCATCAGCTGCTAAATAATATTTTAATTGTCAAAAAAACTAAAAATTTGGCTTATGTGTTCTGATATAGGTGATATTTATTTAATTAATTTGAAATTAAAGAATAATTGTTTACACTTGCATCGTTTTCCATTGAATTTTTCTTGCACTAAAGAAACTATTTAAATCACCACGCTTTTTATTATCACTTTCACATAATACTTGCATGGGTTTGGATGTTTTACTAAAACAAGGTTTCAAGATCAATTTCTTTCAATTATAGCCTCATATGTTTCAACATGTGGTCAAGCTTTAACACTTGCATAGAAATTTTTGCCGTTTGAAAACAAATTACAATTAAAAAATCCCATTGAACTATAATTCATATCATGTCTGATAAAATTGAATTGAACGACAAACTCGTTTCTGAGTTGCGCGAAATTGCCAGAAATTTAGGTATTGCTGAGGCCGACGAACTACGTAAAGCTCAGCTTATTGCACGTATTATTGAACAACAACAACTTATTGAAGCCGCCAGGGCACAGCAAAATCTTGTTGAATCCAACTATACCCCTAACCCTTCTCCTGATGAAGCCGCGGCCGAAACAGCAGAAAAACCCCGTAAAAGGGCACGCGTTATAAAAACCAAAGAGCAAGCAAAACCACGTGTTGAAGTTCCGTTGTTAGATGATGCTACTCTTTTTGACACACAGGATGATGAGCCGGTAGCAGATGAATCAGAAAATGAAATACCGGTAGCAGCAGCCACCGAAACAGAAGCTCCGCAACCGGGTGAAGCACCGGCAAAAGCCGAAGAAGTTGTTCCCGAAGCCCGTCCGCAAAAGTTTGAACGCAGGATTAACAGCAATAATCAAAACCAGCAAAAAGCGCAGGAGCCACCGATCAATCTCGACTTTGATAATGTAATTGTAAACGAAGGTGTTTTAGAAATTATGCCTGATGGTTATGGTTTCCTTCGTTCATCTGATTATAACTACCTCACTTCTCCCGACGATATTTACGTATCGCAATCACAGATAAAATTATTTGGTCTTAAAACAGGAGATACCGTTCGCGGAAGCATCCGTCCGCCAAAAGAAGGTGAAAAATACTTCCCGTTGGTACGTGTTGAAGCCATTAACGGCCGTATCCCGGCAGAAGTGCGTGACCGTGTTCCGTTTGATCACTTAACACCATTGTTCCCGTCAGAAAAGCTGAGCCTGTTCACCGATCCGAACAATTACTCAACCCGCATCATGGACCTTTTTTCACCTATTGGTAAAGGTCAGCGTGGTTTGATTGTGGCGCAGCCAAAAACAGGTAAAACCATGTTATTAAAGGATGTGGCCAATGCAATCGCCAAAAATCATCCGGAAGTATACCTTATTATATTACTGATAGACGAACGCCCGGAAGAGGTTACCGATATGGCCCGCAGCGTACGTGCCGAAGTTGTTTCATCAACCTTTGATGAGCCTGCTGAGCGTCACGTAAAAATTGCCAACATTGTGCTTGAAAAAGCAAAACGTATGGTGGAGTGTGGTCACGACGTAGTAATTCTGCTTGATTCTATCACCCGTTTAGCCCGTGCTTATAATACTGTTGCCCCTGCATCAGGTAAAATATTATCAGGTGGTGTTGATGCCAACGCATTGCACAAGCCAAAACGTTTCTTTGGTGCTGCCCGTAATATTGAGGATGGTGGTTCATTAACTATCATCGCTACCGCACTTACCGAAACAGGCTCAAAAATGGACGAGGTTATTTTTGAGGAGTTTAAAGGTACCGGTAATATGGAGTTACAGCTTGACCGTAAATTATCAAACAAACGTATCTTCCCGGCTATCGATATTACTGCTTCAAGTACCCGCCGCGACGACTTACTGCTTGACCGTGAAACACTTCAACGTGTTTGGATCCTTCGCAACCACCTTGCCGATATGAATTCGCAGGAATCAATGGAGTTTTTACAGGCTCAAATTAGGGGCACAAAAACTAACGAAGAATTTCTGATTTCGATGAATTCGTAATATTTTAGCGATAATGAAGTTATAAGTAAAGTAGAATATTATTTGTAACTTCATTATTACTTAATAATTTCCTGATAATTTCATGGCGAAATGAAGAGACGCGTTAAAAAACACCTCCCGAATGCTATTACCTGTGCCAACCTGTTTAGCGGTTGCATAGGGATTGTTTTCGCCTTTCAGGGTAACCTTGTAGTGGCGGCTTACGCCATTTTTCTTAGTTCGATATTTGACTTTTTTGACGGTCTTGCATCAAGGGTTTTAAATTCTTACTCGTTTATAGGTAAAGATCTCGATTCATTGGCCGACATGGTAAGCTTTGGCGTATTGCCTTCGGTTATTATGTATGAGCTGTTTTTACAAGCGCCGCAAATAAACGGGGTGAGCCAGATATTAAATTTTGTTGCGTTTTTATTACCTGTATTTTCGGCATTGAGGTTGGCAAAATTCAATAACGATACCAGGCAATCAGATAGCTTTATAGGTTTACCAACACCAGCAAACGCCATATTAATAGCATCATTACCTTTAATAGTACAGCAATATGATGCGTTGGCGCATTATATATTAAATCCTTACTTCCTTACAGTTTTGGTACTGGTAATGTGCTCCCTGTTGGTATCCGAAATACCGTTAATGTCGCTTAAATTCAAAAACCGCGACTTTAACAAAAACATTTTCCGGTATTTACTGCTCTTGTTTTCGGCGATACTCATACTATTTTTTAAATTTGTGGCCGTTCCGGTGGTTATATTTATTTATATCACCTTATCCCTGATTCAAACAAAACTCACAAATGACAAAGTTCCAGGCTGAAATCGAGGTAATGCCCAAAAAAGAAATACTTGACCCACAAGGAAAAGCAGTAACCGGTAGTATGAAAAATCTTGGCTTAACCGAAATACATAACGTGCGCATTGGCAAACACATTACGCTTGAAATTGAAGCAGAGAATGCAGAAGTTGCAAGTGCTAAGGTTGACCAGGCCTGCAAAAGCCTGCTGGCTAACCTAATCATGGAAAGCTATACTTTTAAAATATCAGCCGTTTAAGTTAAAGGCGAAGGGTAAAAGCTGAAAGGTTTTTTATTTTTCTAATCTCATCCAATAATTAAAACTTTTATAAAGCACAAAAGGCAAGAAAATTTCTTGCCTTTTGCTTTTATGTATAGTATCAGGGTAATCCCCTAATCCTAAAAATCACGGTTCACCTTATAAATTCGCTTCCTTCTCGGCTTTAATTTCCTTTAAAGTGATCAGGTTGGCTGATACCATGCTGTTTACCTGGTTAAACTTTTCAAAAATTTCGGCGGGATTTTGCCCCCCGGCTTTACAGGCCAGTTCAACTTCCTGAATAGTAGCCTGACTTATAGGCATACCGAAAAATCCAAGATTTGGTTTTAATTTATGTGCGGCCTGTGCGGCTAATGCCCAGTCCTGGTTATTTAACGCGTTGCTGATGGTGTTGAGTAGCTCGGGCGATTGCTCCAGGAACATCCCAATCGAGTCAACAATAAAATCGTCGCTACCGTCAGCAATCTCGTATAAAAAAGAAAGATCAAGATCCTGATCTGGTGAAATATCTGCCATTATAAAAACTTTGTGTTTACTCAAAAATATGCTTTTTTACGATTAAGTTATCCTTTAGTTCATCCTTTAGCTGCAAAATATTTTTTTTAAACACAGGATGAATAAAATCAGGCGCTATCTCGGCCAAGGGAATTAACGTAAAGCTGCGTTTATACAATTCGGGATGTGGGACTACCAGGTTAAACTCGTGGATCACTTCATCGCCATAAAACAAAATGTCGATATCAATAGTACGCGATCCCCACTTAACCTCCCGCTTGCGTCCCATCTCCAGTTCGATACCCAATATTTTTTCCAAAACATCCTGTGCCGAAAGCTCGGTTTGGAGCATCAGCACCTGGTTTAAATAGTCCGGTTCATCAGTTTTTCCCCACGATTGGGTTTCGTAAACCGATGATACAATTTTAACGGGTGCAACTTGGGACGAAATAGCTTCAATTGCTTGTTGCAGAAACAATTCGCGCTTACCGAGGTTACTCCCAAGTAGTAAAAAAACATCAATCATGTTGTAACAAATATAATGGAAACCGCTCTTAGCATTATACGGCGCCTTATTACTAAGTTTGCATAGTTAAAAAGATTTATAACATTAATGAAACAATTCTTCAAATTCGTTCTGGCCACTATTGTAGGGGTAATTATTTCAGGCATAATAATAGGTGTAATAGGAGCTGGCATTATTGTCGGCCTCATCGCATCAGCCGGCAGCGATAAAACGGTAGATGTTAGTCCCAACTCTATTTTGTACATGTCGCTTAAAAATCAGATAGTTGAACGTACCCCCAATAATCCGCTTGCCGATCTGGACTTTTTAGGATTGAATGACAATAAATCAATAGGGCTTAATGATATCCTGGCCGATATTAAAAAAGCTAAAACCGATGATAATATAAAAGGCATATACCTGGACGAAAGTTATATGACCGCCGGTCAGGCCACTACCGAAGAGATCCGCAACGCGCTTATTGACTTCAAAAAATCGCGCAAGTTTATTATTGCCTATGCCGAGGTATATACCCAGGGCTTTTACTACCTCGCTTCTGTTGCAGATAAGGTTTATATTAACCCCAAAGGTATTTTTGAATTTCATGGCTTCAGCTCACAAACTACCTTCCTTAAAGGTGCTTTAGATAAATTAGGCATTGAAGCACAGATTATTAAGGTTGGCACTTATAAAAGCGCTGTAGAACCTTTGTTCCTGACCAAAATGAGCGATGCCAATAAACTTCAGGTAACTTCATACTTGGGTTCATTGTATGATCATTTTTTAACCGGCATCAGCAAAAGCCGTGGAGTTAGCAAAGATTCATTATTTAGCTACGCCGATAACATGCGCATCCAGTTCCCCGAAGATGCTTATAAACTGAAACTGGTTGACGGATTAAAATATAAAGACGAGATTCTGGACGATCTGAAAAAACGTACCGGTACCGATTTAAAAGACGATTTAAAAAGCGTTGACCTTAAAGACTACGCAAAAAATAAAACCGAAGATACTGACGACAAGGAAGATGACTCATCGTCAAAAAACCGCATCGCTGTTGTTTATGCATCAGGTGACATTACCGGCGGCGAGAGTGACGACAATAATATCGGCTCAGAAACAATCTCAAAAGCCTTACGAAAGGCGCGTTTAGATAATAAGGTAAAAGCTGTGGTATTGCGTGTTAATTCACCCGGCGGCAGTTCATTGGCATCGGATGTGATCTGGCGCGAGGTAAAACTCATCCACGAAAAGAAACCGATCATTGTTTCAATGGGCGATTACGCGGCATCCGGTGGTTATTATATTTCATGTGCCGCCGATTCTATCATCGCGCAACCTAACACTATCACCGGCTCTATTGGTATTTTCGCGGTGCTGCCTAATATGCAAAAATTATTTAACGATAAACTGGGCGTAACATTTGACGGTGTAAAAACCGGTAAATATGCAGATCTGGGCGATATCAGTCGACCATTAAGCCCGGAAGAACGTTTGATACTACAAAACAGCGTAAACCACGGTTATGACGAATTTACCAAGGCTGTTGCCGACGGTCGTGGTAAAACGCAGGCCTACATCAACAGCATTGGCCAGGGCCGTGTATGGACAGGTGAGCAAGCCCTGAAAATTGGCCTGGTTGACCGCTTAGGAAATATAAATGACGCTATTGCCTCTGCCGCTAAAAAAGCGAAGATCAAAAACTATAACATAGTAAACTACCCCGAGCAAAAAAGTATTTTCAGCAAAGTGGGCAGCGGCTTAAGTGCCGAGGTACAAACCCGCATGGTAAAAAATGAGCTTGGCGAAAACTACAGGATTTATCAACAGATAAAAGGCATCACTCAAATGATGCGCACCCCGCAAGCCCGCCTGCCTTACGACCTCGTGATCAAATAAAATTTCATTAATACATACATTTTGATTGTAAAAAGCCGCCTGTTTGGGTGGCTTTTTTTATTTTTAGAAAAACTTAAACCATGAAATATCCATTGGATTTCTACACTTCATATAACCAGTTTTATGTTTCTGATAAAAGCTCTCCCGGCCAAACTGATTCTGCAAGTTTCTGGACAAACGAAGCTTATGAAGATCGGTTAGCTATTGAAGATGGCGTTTTAGGTATAGGAACGGAATGTTATGGCCCTGTTAAAGCCGAACTTGAAATTTTAGAGACAGCGAATAACATTGTAGATTTTTCCAGTTTCGATCATGTTGTTGAGGCTGGTATTGATATAAAATCCGGAGTAATCCAAATACTTAATTGCCCGGATTGGACAGTACAGATAGAATTACGCACCGCGCCTGGAAATTATAGGGTTAGGATATATTCTTCAAACCTTGCTTCTGTTGATGGAGATGAAGGTAATGATTTCTATCGAATAGAGATTTGGCCCAGTGAAAACGCAGAAAGAACCATTTTAAAGAAATATCTACGTAGTTAATTTACTTATTGGATTACGAAGTTTTAAAACTTTAAGTCTGTTGAGTACTATTTATCTACCCCCTCTTCAAATAAGCATTAGGTACATTATTTGGCACATAATTAATTCCATAAGCATTCTTTATCAGCAGGCTCACAGTTTCCATAGTTGTTTGTTCCTTACGATGAAATTGAGGTAATGAGCCCATCATAGCATAACTTATTGGATTTACCGACGGCACAAACGTTTCCCATTCATATCCCCTGCCCCAGATCAGACCTTTAACTGTATATAATAGATCGGCTCCGTTTTGCAGCAAAAAGTGAAGCATATCAACCGAGCTATTGCCGTTTTGATTGACAGTATGAAAAATAGGCGTATGTCCGCCGAAGCCATATTCATCATATGCCGCTTTAGCATTTATATCAGCACCATGATCTAAAAGTATTCTGGCGCAAGCAAGGCTATTGTATTCGGCACAAAAATGCATTAAAGTGCCGCCTGTTAAGGGCGTGTACGTATTATTATATAGTGAATACGCTTTGTCAACAGTTGAAGCACCCGTGTTTAATATCTGCTTCAACATCTCTTCATCGTGGGCTAAAACTGCCAACAATGCCTTGTCTTCATACTCAAGCCCCGCATCAATAAACGCTCTTACGCAATCCTTAAACCGGGGGCCGCGGGCATACATTTCAACCATCATGGTAAAAACCGGCATCCCATCATGAACTTCATTCGGACTGCCGCCTTTATTAAAATACGCTTTAATCTCATCAACTGCATGAGTTTCGGCCGCGTAAAGGATGTCGTTGTAATTGGGCATGGCTTTAAATCATTTGGATTCTATTTTTATTTCGTTGTTATCGATAGCACCTTCTAAATCTATCACAATTTCTTTAGCCAAATATGCCGGAGCATCGCTTAAATAACCCACGGCATAATACTTGCTATGCTGTTTTATTATTTTAAGTATACCACCCTTCTGTTTAGAAACAATAGCGGGCAAAGGGTCGTCCATTCTTTTATTGTTGCTTATAAATACAAAATTTTTATCCGGCTTGGCTCCGTAAAGCAGCTGGATCTTTTGCATCGGGTAAATTTTAATGTTTTTATAAATAAGCGTATCATTTTTATAAACGGCATCCTGGGCCGAAGCTATGCTGATACCGGAAAATATAAATCCCAATAAAAAGGCTATTTTTTTCATGATTTGTGATTAGACGTTTAGTGTATTAATATAAACGAACGCTTTCAAAACTAATTATGTAACGCTCTCATAAAACAAACCCTCTCCTTAAGCTGTCATTACAATGGCTTTTTGTATTTTTACCGCCTCATTGTATTTATGGAAAATAAACCCATAGCCCGCACGCTTCGTTTACTCTCGCAACTCATGGAACTCCATGAGGTTAATCCGTTCAAGATCAAATCGGTAGCTAATGCAGCTTTTAAAGTTGACAAGCTGCCCTTCCCTATCGCCGGCAAAAAACTGGACGAACTGGAAAAGATTGATGGCATAGGCAAAAGCATAGCCGGCAAAGTAGCCGAACTACTTGAAACCGGCACCATGACCGAACTACAGGACATGTTGGATAAAACGCCGGCCGGTGTGGTTGAAATGATGGGTATCAAAGGTATAGGCCCTAAAAAGGTGGCCATTATCTGGAAAGAGCTGGGAATTGAAAATACAGGCGAACTATTTTATGCCTGTAATGAAAACCGCCTGATTGAAGCGAAAGGCTTCGGCCTTAAAACGCAGGAAGAGATCCGTAAGGCCATCGAATTCAGGATGGCGAGCAATGGCAAATTCCTTTTTGCGCAGGTTGAAAAGGAAGCTAATGAGTTGATGGATGAAGTAAAGGCCATTTTCCCTGATGCGCTGAAACATTTCGCAGGTGAATTCAGGCGTTTAAATGAGATCATTACCGAAATTGTGATTGTAGTTGGCAGTCTTAACCAGGATGTGGCTTACAACGCGTTGGTAAATTCTACTATCCTTTGCAACGTAACTCAGAATAAAAACCATATTCAGGGTGAGCTGCAAAATGGCTTGCTGGTTGATATTGTTTGTGTTGATAAAGCGGATTATTATTATGAACTGTTTGCTAATACCGGCACAGATGACCACGTACAGGCTGTTTTTGACAGGATCAACACACCGATAGAACAACCTGCGAGTGAAGAACTCATTTATACCAAAGCCGGTTTGGCCTGGATGCAGCCCGAATTGCGCGAAGGCACCCTGTTTATTGAAAAAGCCGAAAAGAACGAACTGCCAGTACTAATCAACTGGCATGATCTGAAAGGCACGCTCCACAACCACAGTACCTGGAGCGATGGAGTGAACACTATTGAAGAAATGGCGCTTTACTGCCGGGATACCCTGAAACTGGAATACCTGGGTATGTGCGATCACAGCAAAAGCGCGTTTTATGCAAAAGGATTAAGCATTGAACGGGTACTGCAGCAACATGACGAAATTGATGCCCTAAATAAAAAGATCGACGGCTTTCATATTTTTAAAGGTATTGAGTCGGACATTTTGTATGATGGTTCGCTTGATTATCCTGATGAGATCCTGCAAAAATTTGATTTCATTGTAGCCTCTGTGCACTCAATCCTTAAAATGGACGAGGAAAAGGCCACGTCAAGGCTGATCACCGCAATCGAGAATCCGTATACGACCATATTGGGGCACCCTACCGGCAGGCTTTTGTTAAGTCGTGGCGGTTATCCTATCAATTATAAAAAAGTGATAGATGCATGTGCCGCTAACAATGTGGTTATTGAGATCAATGCCAATCCGCTGCGTCTTGACCTCGACTGGCGCTGGCACCAATATGCTTTAGATAAAGGTGTTATGCTTTCCATAAATCCTGATGCCCACCGTATTGAAGGTTTTACGGATATGCATTACGGCATCCTTGCAGCGCGTAAAGGCGGCTTATACAGAGAAATGTGCATGAATGCTATGTCGCTGGATGAGATTACCAAGGCTTTTGCAGCTAAAAGAGGTTAGTGATTAGAGATTGGAGATTAGTTTTTTGGGATTTTCCCGATAAAACAATGACCTAATGACGCAATGAAATAATGACTAAAAATTAAATGAACCACCTAAAAGATAAAGTACAATCCATACAGGCAGCTGCACACAAACCGGCAATACTGGTTATTGGCGACCTTATGGTTGATCATTATATATGGGGCAATGCTACCCGCCTTTCGCCCGAGGCACCTGTACCTATTGTAAACGTAAAAAACGAAACCACTACATTGGGTGGTGCCGGCAACGTGGTTCAAAACCTGGTATCATTAGGGGCTAAGGTTATTGTTGCAGGGGTAATTGGCAATGATCAGGCAGCAGGCGAATTAATCAAGATCCTTACGGATGAAGGTGTTGAAACGGACACCATTATAAAGGATAACGACAGGCCAACCACAGTTAAAACCCGTGTTGTTGTCGGCAGCCATCAACTGGTACGGGTTGACCGTGAAGTTACCGACGAAGTATCGGAACCGATTGCCAATGAGCTCATCAGCAAATTAAACAGCCATATTGATGGTGCTGATATGGTTCTTTTATCTGATTATAACAAAGGCTTGTTTTCGCCGTTTTTAACGCAAGGCATTATAAAGGCCGCGAATGCTAAAGGCAAAAAAGTGATCATCGACCCTAAAGGGCTTAATTACGAAAAATATAAAGGTGCTTTTATCATCAAACCTAACCGCAAGGAACTGTCTGAAGCCGCTAAAACCGAGAAGATCAACTCGATTGAAAGTCTACAGCAAGCCGGGAAGGTTATTTTTGAGCAAACGGGTACGCAATACATTGTAGTTACTTTGTCTGAAGAGGGCATGGTAATACTAAGCGAGCAGGACCATACAAGCTTACCGGTAAAAGCAACCGAAGTTTTTGATGTAACCGGTGCCGGCGATACCGTATTAGCAACTATGGCTTACTTTATGGCGGGTGGTTTAAGCATTGAGGATTCGTGCGAGCTGGCCAACCATGCCGCCGCCATAGTGATCCGCAGGGTGGGCAGCGCCACAACTACTGTAGATGAGATAGTTGAAGATATATTGAAGTCGGCAGCTAATTGAGGTTAAAGGCGAAAGATAAATTGAGGCAAAACGAGAAAGGTCAAAGGCGAAAGACTAAAGGACGCGTGCCTCAAGACTGGACAAATGAACCAGTGAACAAATGAACCAGTGAACGAACGAATGAACAAAATTCAAATATTAAACGAACTTAAAGATCACCAGGATACCCTGCAAAAGGTAATTGATACCCTTAGCGGCGATATTGAAGCAGCCTGTGAAATGATCACCTCAACTATAAAAAGCGGCAACAAGGTATTATTAGCAGGTAACGGCGGGAGTGCTGCAGATGCCCAGCATATTGCGGCGGAGCTTAGCGGTCGTTTTGTAAAAGACCGTAAACCTTTGCCAGGTATTGCTTTAACGGTAGATACTTCGGCACTTACATCGATAGCTAATGATTATGGTTATGAACACGTGTTTTCGCGTCAGGTAGAGGCATTTGGCAGGCCGGGCGATTTATTCATCGGTATTTCAACCAGTGGTAACAGTCCGGGGATATTGGCGGCGTTTGAATCGGCTAAAAAACTGGAGCTTAAAACCTTAGGCCTTTCGGGTAGGGATGGTGGTAAAATGAATGGCCTTTGCCAATTGAATGTTATTGTGCCATCAAACATCACCGCGCGCATCCAGGAAATGCATATCCTCATCGGGCATATCCTGTGTACTGCCGTGGATAATCTTTTTGAATAGCAATAGGTGGAGGCGCGTCACATGCGTCTTTATATCTTTGATCATTAAAAAAAGACGCATGTGATGCGTCTCTACAGGAAAACTAAATGAGAACCGGTTTCGAAAAAACACTTCTTGATAAAATAACAGATCAACCATCGTTGCAGGCGCAAATCAAAAACTGGCAAGCTGAAGGTAAAAAAGTAGTGTTTACTAATGGCGTGTTTGACCTGTTGCACATTGGGCACCTCACCTACCTGGCCAAAGCCGCCGAACTTGGCGATAAGCTGGTGATTGGTCTCAATGCCGATAGCTCGGTAAGGCGTATAAAAGGCCCAACCCGGCCGGTGAACGATCAAAATAGCCGTGCCGCATTATTGGCAGCCCTATTTTTTGTGGATGCCATTGTTGTTTTTGAAGAAGATACACCGCTTAACCTGATCAGTTCGCTCCTGCCGGATATCCTGGTAAAAGGCGCGGATTACGCGGTTGAGAACATTGTAGGCGCCAAAGAAGTGATAGCCAACGGAGGCGAGGTTAAAACCATTAATTTTGTTGAGGGATATTCATCTACCTCGATAATCGAAAAAATCAGGAACCAGATTTCCTGAGCGCACATAACAACATGAAGATATTGGTGATCCGCTTTAGTTCGATGGGTGATATAATTTATACCACACCTGTTGTACGCTGCCTTAAAAAGCAGGTTCCCAATGCCGAGGTCCACTTTTTAACAAAACCAGCCTTCAAATATATTTACGATAATAATCCTTACGTTGATAAATTGCTGTTACTAAAACCTTCCTTAACAGATACGATCAACGAGATAAAAGCCGAAAAGTACGATCAGATCATCGATCTGCATAACAACCTCCGTACAAGCATAATTAAACTGCGTACGGGGATTAAGGCATCAACCTATAAAAAACAACCTATCCTCAAATGGCTGAGTTTAAAGCTGAAACGCAACCTGGTAAGCAAGGATCATTTGGTTGACAGGTATTTAAAAGCTGTTAAATTCTTAGGCGTAGTTAATGATGATAATCCTATCGACTACTATATCAAAGCCGAGCATGATATAACCAAACTACTTCCTACAAGTCATCAAAACGGTTACGTCGCGTTTGTAATTGGCGCCACGCATTTCACTAAGCGTATGCCTAATTACAAGATCATCAGCATTTGTAAACAGCTTCAATTGCCGGTTTTATTATTGGGTGGCAATGATGTAAAGGCCAATGGCGATGAAATTGCCGCTGCCATAGGCACTTCTGTTTATAATGCGTGTGGCATTACCACTCTTGACGAATCCGTATTCCTGGTATCAAAGGCCAAAAATGTAATAGGTTTTGATACCGGTCTTACCCACATCGCCGAAGCTTTTAACGTGCCGATCGCCTCGGTTTGGGGCGGCACCACGCCCGATCTGCTGGGTGTTTGGCCGTATAAAGTAAAAGAAGTGCTGGTTGCAGGCGTTGATCTTTCCTGTCGCCCCTGTTCTAAATTCGGCCTTGAGAAATGCCCGCTTGGGCACTTTAAGTGTATGAACGATATGCCTGAGACAGATATTGTAAATTTCTCCAATCGATAGCATCGTACCGTAAAACATTGCGTAAGTAATACTTACAAGCACACTACTGTTAATATTCCACAAAAAATACCAGATACACTTTATACTAAGTGTATTTGTGTAGCTTTGTGAATTAACTTAAAATCCTTACACCATGAAAAAAACCTTACTAAGCCTGTGCCTTTTAATGGCATCTTTTGCCGCGTTTGCTCAATTACCAACCTTTGGTGTTAAAGGTGGCGTAAACTTCGCTACTTTACATGCAACAGTTGATGGATTTAGTGGCTCCGGCAATTCCGGCAGCTTAACCTCATTCAATGTAGGCGCTTTTGTCGACTTTAAATTTGGCAACTTATCATTGCAACCGGCCCTAAACTTTACCGGTAAAGGCGGTTCGTCAAGCTTCGCTGTCGATGATGAAGCAAGCTCAAACAGCAAAGTAAAACTTTACTATTTACAAGTACCTGTAAACGTTGTTTATCATGTTCCTGCCGTTGTTGGCGACTTTTATTTTGGCGCCGGCCCGTACCTTGGCATGGGTATTTCAGGAAAAGCAAAAGATGACAGCGGCAACTCTGAAGACATTAAATTTGGCAGCAGCCAGGATCAGATCAAAAGAACCGATGCCGGTTTAGACGCTATTGTTGGCTTTAAATTTAAAACCGGATTTCTTATCAATGCCAATTATGACTGGGGATTAACCAATATTACCAATGTTAATGGTATTAAACTTACAAACCGCGTTTTCGGCGTTTCAGTTGGTTACGCGTTCTAATTAAAACAGGGAAAAAAGGGGCTTTTTGTCCATCTCTTTTAAAAAGGAGAAGCGAAAGCTTCTCCTTTTTTATTTAGTATTATTGAAACCTATTGAAAAACTTTCACGTTATATTTACAACACCTTAATATTATAAACCCATCGCTAACCCGTTTAAAATCATGAAAAAGTTATTATTAATACGCCACGCAAAAGCTACCCATGAAAGCGGTTATATTGATTTTGACAGACCTTTGAAACAATCGGGTATGCAGGATGCGGTTTTAATGGCTACCCTTTTAAAAGGGCAGTTACAGATCCCCGAATTTATAATAACCAGTCCGGCGCTGCGTACTAAAACCACCGCCGAGATCTTTGCCAACCATTTTAAATTACCGGCACCCGGCGAGGATAAAAAGATTTACGAAGCCAGCGAAAATACCTGGGTTAAAGTAATTAACAGCCTTCCGGATGAGTATGATTTTATAGGTGTAGTGGGCCATAATCCCGGTATTAGCCAGATATTATATTACCTTACCAGCCAGTTAAAGGAAATGCCTACTTGCGCCGTGGCCATCATCGCTTTTGAAAACGATACATGGCAATCCATCAGCGAAGAGGACGGAAAACTGATCCATTTTGATTCGCCCAAAGGGTAGATTTAAGTCTGGAGTCTTAAATTCTGTGTCTGGAGTCTGAATTTCCACTTAGAACTATCAACTTAAGGCTTTCGACTTAAGACTTAGAACTTAAGATTAATTCACCTTATAAGTCTTTCCCGGCAATGAGCTGATATAGCCTTGCATTTCCATGGTAAGCAGTGTCATAGCCAGTTGGCTCATTGGCATATTGGCCTTTAAGGTAAGATCATCTATCGCAATTGGAGCGTTATTTTGCCGTAATATGTCCATGATCAGCCGTTCATCGTCCGACAGATCAAAGGGCAGCATAAATTGCTCAACCGGCTTACTTACGTCATTTTTTTCCCAGCCCAGGCTAAAAGCCAGGTCGGCAGTGCAGGTTAGCAGGCTTGCTTTGTTATTGCGGATCAGAAAGTTACACCCTTCAGAAAATTCATCGCCCAACCTGCCCGGAAAAGCAAATACATCCCGGTTATAGGAATTGGCTATTTCGGCAGTAATAAGTGCCCCGCCTTTTATACTGGCTTCAATTACCACCGTCGCGTCAGCAATACCGGCAACTATGCGGTTTCGCTGCGGGAAGTTTTCCCTGTCGGGATTAGTTCCGGATGGATATTCTGAAAGCAAGCCGCCGTTTTGGAGCATTTTATCGGCAGTAGCCCGGTTTTGAGCAGGATAAAGCTTGTCGAGCCCGTGACCAAGCACGCCAACGGTTGGCAGGTTTATCTTTACACACTCTTTATGAGCTGCAACGTCGATACCGTGCGCCAGTCCGCTTACAATTAATATGTTGTATTGCTGTAGTTCTTCTATCAATTGATGGCATAGCTGCTTGCCATACTCGGTAGCGTTACGGGTGCCAACTATGCTGACGATATGAGGCGGATTAAGGTCCATTTTCCCTTTCGCGTAAAGCAGCACAGGCGAATCGTGACAATTTTTTAGGCGTTTCGGGTATCGGGCATCCGTATAAAAGATAACATCAATCCCATTTTCATCAACAAATTTCAGTTCCTTTTCGGCTTGTTTTAAGGCACCATCAAAATCCCATTTCACGGCACGCTTCTCTCCTATTCCAGGGATCCTGATCATTTTTTCGGGCGACGTCCTGAATACCTCTTCTTCATTACCAAGGTATGCTATCAGGGACTTAGCCGCTACCGGGCCGAGATTTTTAACAAAAGATAAGGCAACTTTATGGAGTAATGACATTGGGTTTAGATGCGCTGATGATAGATTACAGCCGCGCAAATTATAAATATTCGGCCGATTATCAAGCGGAAAAATCCATTGACAAATAAAACTACAAAAATAGTTTTCAAACTATAAAAATAGTTTTACCTTTATCTAACTATAAAAATAGTTTGCTATGCATATTAAAGAATTAACCAAAGCCGAAGAACAGGTGATGCAAATACTTTGGCAACTGAAGGAAGCCATTGTTAAAGACATTATTGAGGAAATGCCGGAGCCTAAGCCAGCTTACAACACGGTATCAACAGTAGTAAGGGTACTGGAGGGCAAGGGCTTTATTGACCACAAGGCCTACGGAAACTCGCATGTTTACTTCCCTTTAATCAGCGATGCTGACTACAAAAAGTTCACTTTTGATAAGATGATGAATAACTATTTCAGCAATTCGTATCAAAGCCTGGTATCATTCATTGTTGACGAAAAGAAGATCAGCGTAAAGGAACTGGACGAGTTAACTTCATTAATTGATAAACTTAAAAACGAAAAATAATGAACTGGCTGCATTACCTCCTGGAGGCAAATTTGTACCTCTGCATATTTTATGCGGTATATTGCCTGTTTCTGAACAGGGAAACACATTACACGCTAAACCGTGTATACCTGTTATTGAGTTGCATAATTTCGTTTGTATTACCGGTAGTACAAATTGGTTGGTTAAAAGCACTCGAATCGCCAACTACTACTTTTATTATACCAAGCAACGGTAAGCAAGCTATTGATCATAAACTGGCCGCACAACCTGCCTCAAGCCTTCAGGAACTGCTGCTTTACGCTTATATATTGGGTGCAATAGTGCTTACGACGGTACTTTTAGTAAGATTATACCAGCTGGCCAAACTTACAAAAGCCACCAAAACTTTGGTTCATGATAAGTATAAACTTATAAGCATTGAAGGTTCAAATACAGCTTTCTCCTTCTTCAATTATCTTTTTATCGGCACAAAAACACAAGCGAACAATATCATAATCAGGCACGAATTGGTGCATATCCGTCAAAAACACTCGGCAGATATTGTTTTCCTGGAGCTGATCAAGATCCTAAACTGGTTTAATCCGCTGATTTATTTACTGCAGATAAGCCTGAAAACTATACATGAATATATAGCTGATGAGCAAACAGCTGCACAGGAAAGCGACGCCCTAAGCTATTCATCATTTTTGGTAAATAACGCTTATGGGTTAAACGGTTCATCTCTCGCGCATTCATTTTTCAATTATAACTTATTAAAAAAGAGGATAATCATGTTAAACCAAAAACGTTCGGGGAAATTAGCCAGGCTAAAATACCTCGTGGCCGTACCCATAAGCGCCGGCCTGCTTTGCGCGTCGACCTTAGTATTCAGTAAAAGCTACGGATTTATTGATCTGATGCCTAAACAGCAGATCGTTACCCCATCGGCAAATGCACAAACAAGTTCTGCTGATACAATAAAAGCAGATCCAATTCGCATAAAAAAAGAAGATCGTACCTCCAAAGGTTATCAATACGAGGAAACCGGTTATCTGGTTAACAATAAAACCGATTACAGGGTGATCATTACCGAAAAGAACGGAGAACAGAAAGAATACTTTAAAAGCAAATCAACACCAGAGGAATTGGCTACGCTGAAAAGTAAATATGGCTATACCTTCCCTAAAATGATGATCTACCCAAAACTTCCGCCACCGCCACCCGCACCACCTGCTCCGGGCAAAAAAACTAAAGGCATTGATGCTAAGGTCCCTCCGCCGCCGCCACCGCCAAATCCCGAAAAAGTAAAAAAGGCGCCCAAGGTGGTAAAAGTTCAGGAAGCTATTCCTGTAGGCGAGCCTATAGCCCCTGCACACCCCTCAGCTTCAGCAAAATTGCCGCCACCACCGCCACCTGCAGATCCGATGGACCCGCTTTACAAATACATAGCTAAGCATGTAAGGTACCCGGCTGCAGCACGCAACAACCGTATTACAGGCCAGGTAACGGTGGGTTTTAAGCTAAGTAACGGAAAAATAAACGGGGTTAAAGTACTTAAATCTGCTGACCCTCAAATAGACAAAGAGGTAGCAAGAGTAGTGAGTGATTTTGATGGCAAACTCGCAAGCTTAAACCAGGGTGATTATACAGTTACCGTAGCTCTTGAGCTGGCAACTTCAAATGATAAATTTATATCTAACAATATCGACAAAGAAAAAAGTCAGGTTGTTGTGGTTGGGTATGTAGACTAAATTATTCTATTTTCCAACTAAATTCATTGCCGATCGGCCTAAAACCGTCCCGGCAATTTTCTGCGTAAAGCCCATTCCTCCTTTTTAAAGTATCCTTTTTTTAAACTTTTAAATATTTCATTAACTATTTAAAAGTTTGTAACTTAGTTATATATCTTACAGATTTTAACCAAACAAGGCAAACCTATCCAAATACGCTTTGTTTAGTTTATAGCAATTATACTTCCTGAGCCTTACCGGTAACCTGATTTGTTCAATTTTTAAACTTGATAATATGAAAAGGTTTGGTATCATTTTAGCAATTGTGGGCATTGTGATGCTCATTGCAGGCAACTTCTTTTATCACCATACTATCAACGCTGTAGATAGTTCTGGCAGTTCAATTATTACCTTAGGAGTAAATGGCGGATGGACTTTTAAACTACCTGTTTTTGCCGGCGGCGCTTTGTTTTTCCTGGGATTTGTTTTCTGGGCTGCCTCACGCACCGACAACCAACACCACGATCATTTGATATAAAAAAGGAGTGGATTAGTTACATTTAATTCTGCTAAAATCCATCAACTTTTGAAAATAAAATTAGACCGGGTGCAGAGAGACTGTCCTCCTGAGCTTGTCGAAGGACGCGCGCAGAGGCCACCCCACTATGCTTCGACAAGCTCAGCATGACACCCCATTTTAATTGAATCACGAACAAAAACGGAGGAGTTCTTTCGCCTGTATAGCGGTTGTGGCTATCAATGAAGATCCTTTGCTATCGCTCAGAATGACAGCAATCTTCAAGCCCTATAATTAACAAAGGCTAAGGATTTTCTGTGAAAATCCTTAGCCTTTGTATACTTTACAGCCACTCGGCATAACAAAAAAAGGGTATTACCACTTCACGTATATCACCTGTTTGGTTTCAAAAAACTCTTCTTTGAAGTAATCTTTAAGGTGATATTGAACAACTTTTAAACCCGATTCTTTGATCTCCTGATCGAGGTCGCCTCCTTTTAAATAAAGGATTCCGTTGGGCAATTTATTGTTAGATTCTTTGTTAAACTTACCTTTTACCCAGGGATAAAAATCTTTTAATTGGGTAACGGCGCGCGATACTACGAAGTCAAATTTGTCGCCAATTTGCTCTGCTCTGGCATGTGATGCCTTTACATTTTTTAAGCCTAAAGCTGCCGCAACTTCAGTAACAACCTTGATTTTTTTCCCGATAGAATCAACCAAATGAAAGCACGTTTCGGGAAATAAAATAGCCAAAGGAATACCCGGAAAGCCTCCGCCGGTGCCAACGTCAAGCACATTTTCGCCGGGTAAAAAGGTCATAACTTTGGCAATTCCAAGCGAGTGAAGCACGTGGCGCTCGTATAAAAGATCAATATCCTTACGCGAAATTACGTTGATCTGGCTGTTCCAATGTTCATATAACGCCGACAGTTTTTCAAATTGCGCGCGTTGTTCTGTACTTAAATCAGGAAAATATTGTAGAATTATTTCAGATGTCATCCCTGTTAAAACGGTTAATAATATTACCAAGCAGGTATCTCGCCCTAAACAATTGGGCCTTTACAGTCCCTAACGGAAGGTCGAGCTGCTGGGCTATTTCCTCGTACGAAAGCTCATCAAAGTAGCGTAAAGTAATGAGGTTTCTGTAACGTGTAGGCAAACTTTCTATCAACAATTTCAGCTCCTGGGTTTGTTGCTTTTTGATAGAAGTTTCTTCCGGATTGAGAATATCTGCCTTAATTTGTAATGGCTTTTCGTCTCCGTCATCATCCATCATGCCATGGATAGACATGGTGGTCAGCTTTTTTTTGCGGATAAAATCAATGCAATTGTTAGTTGCCACCCTAAAAAGCCAGGTGCTAAAAGCATAATCAGGCTGATACTTCTCAAGTTTTTCAAATGCTTTGGCAAAGGTTTCAACCGTTAAATCCATCGCATCTTCTTTGTTGTTTACCATCTTCAGCACCATAAAGTAAATCGAATCTTTATAACGGTGCATCAGATCGGCATAGGCTTTCTGATCTCCTTGCCTGGCTTTCACTACCAGGTGAAAATCATTCTTCGCATTCTCGGTAAAGTTGGCGTTTATTTCCATTGAGTAGTTTTTAAAAAGGTACCGATCAATCCAAAAACATTTAAATACATATAATATAATATGTCAAAAAAGGGAAGATACCACAAGAGGTCTTTAGCATCCAGTTTTTTAAATATACGATTATAAATGGCCGCTTGTAATATCAATCGAAAAACGCACAAACCTAATGCCAGTAACGGCTCATACCCGAAAATAAGGAATAATATTAATAAAATATAAAATATAAAACCACTTATTGCGTCAAAACTAAGCATGCGCCTGTGCTGGTTTTTATACAGTTTACCTACCCCCATGTGGCGTTTTTTTTGCTTAAACCACGATTTAAAAGTGGTTTTAGCCTCGGTAAACATGAAGGATTCGGGGTTTAACTCTATAACTGTATTATCGGCAGCGGCATGCTGATTAACAAAAAGGTCATCATCACCGGATATTACATGCATGTGCGATGCAAAGCCTTTTGCACTAAAAAACAGAGATTTTGTATACGCCAGGTTACGCCCTATACCCATATAAGGGTCGCCGGTTAAAGCGCTTGACAGATAATTTGTGGCTGTTTTTACCGTTTCAAAACGGGTAAAAGTGTTGATAAAACCACCAGCCTTAATATAAGGTGAATAACCTAACACAATTTGTACACCACTGGTAAAATTGGCTGCCATCCTGCTGATCCAATTTTCGGAAGCAGGCTTACAATCGGCATCGGTAAATATAAGGTATTCGTTTTTTGAGGCTTTGATTCCCAGTGTAAGGGCAAATTTTTTCCCGGTTTTAAAGCGGTCATGCTCTGTAATGGTAACCACTTTAAGGCGTGGATACTCCTTTTGCAGGGCTTCAAGCACTTCGTCGGATGCATCATACGAGCAGTCGTTAATCACAATAACCTCAAAATCGGGGTAGTTTTGCTCAAGAATAGCCGGCAAGTTCTCCTGTAAATTACGGGCCTCGTTGCGAGCGCTAATAATAACCGAAACAGGGATCATAACCTGTGGCGGTGGTCCTTCAGCGGGTTTAAAGCCTGCAAGGCGGGTATGCCTGCTTACCAGATAATACAGCTGAACTATAAAACAAAGCTGAAAAAGAATAAAAAGCGCGTCGTGTAAGTACGTTTCCAAACAAAAAAAATAATGAGGCAAATTTGTTAAAAATCAATGAAATTAACTGCCAATATCAGCGTTAATTTGAAGTTTAATATGCTCTTATTTTATCCCCTTAAAATAAAAGCCATTAATTAACATGGTTTTAATATTCAGCACCTTTATAAATAGCTTTTATCGTAATGACGCCATTGAAAGAACGGTCGGGAGGCTTTTTTTTGCTAATTTTGCAACCCTAAAATGAAATTTAACTTAACAGCACAAGATCCGCTTTCAAAGGCCCGCGCCGGCGAGATCACTACCGACCACGGTACTATACAAACCCCTATATTTATGCCTGTAGGTACTGCAGGTACTGTAAAAGCAGTGCATCAGCACGAGCTTAAACAGGATATTTCAGCGCAAATTATACTTGGTAACACCTACCATTTATACCTGCGTCCCGGGTTAAATACCCTTGAAAGTGCCGGAGGGCTGCATAAATTTAATGGCTGGGACGGCCCTATCTTAACAGATAGCGGCGGCTACCAGGTATATTCATTAACCGAAGTACGTAAAATTAAAGAGGAAGGTGTTACTTTTCGCTCGCATATAGACGGATCAAAACATCTCTTTACGCCCGAAAATGTTATGGATATTCAGCGCATAATTGGCGCAGATATTATCATGGCATTTGACGAATGTACCCCCTACCCATGTGATTACAACTACGCCAAACGATCAATAGAAATGACCCACCGCTGGTTGAAACGTTGCTGCGACAGGTTCGATAGCACACAGCCAAAGTACGGTTACAGCCAAACACTTTTCCCTATTGTTCAAGGCTCGGTATATAAAGATCTGCGTGTTCGCTCTGCCGAAGTTATTGCTTCATACGAGCGTGAGGGTAACGCCATAGGTGGCCTTTCTGTGGGTGAACCCGCCGAAGAAATGTATGCCATGACCGAAATTGTATGCAATATATTACCGCAGCAAAAACCGCGTTATTTAATGGGTGTAGGTACACCTGTAAATATCCTCGAAAATATAGCTCTTGGTATTGATATGTTTGACTGCGTTATGCCTACCCGTAACGCGAGAAACGGTATGCTTTTTACAAAAAATGGCATCATCAATATCAAAAATGAGAAGTGGAAAAACGACTTCTCGGCTATTGAAGATGACAGCGACCTATTTGCAGACAGAGACTATAGCAAGGCCTACCTGCGCCATTTGATCCACTCTGGCGAGATGCTTGGCGCACAGATTGCAACCTTACACAACCTGCATTTTTATTTATGGTTGGTTAAAGAGGCAAGGAAAAAAATCATTGCAGGTGAGTTTTACGACTGGAAAAACATAATGGTAAAACGCCTGGGCCAACGCTTATAAGCAATTAAAAATTTTAGAGATTTTAGCCCAAAAATGAACATTAAAAAATCAAAAATAACCGATAGATGAAAGCTTTTTTTCATAGACATTTAAAGATCATCGATAGGTTTATTATCGGAAAATACCTGGGTACTTTCATCTTCACCATGGGCATTTTCATGGTGATATCTGTGGTATTTGACGTATCAGAAAAGCTGGATAATTTCCTGAACAAACACGCCAGCTTTCACGATATTGTATTCAGATATTACGCCGGATTCGTTCCGTTTTATTTGAATATGCTGTCGCCGCTGATCAACTTTTTGGCTGTAATTTTCTTTACAGCCAAGATGGCAAACCAAACGGAAATTGTCCCGATCCTGAGCGGAAGAGCAAGTTTCAATCGCTTTTTACGACCGTATGCAATTGCTTCTACCATCATATTTGTGGTATCGTTTTTTGCGAATGTTTACCTAATTCCGTATACAAACCGGCTTAAAATCGACTTCGAAAACGCCAACGGCATGATGGATAATGACCCCACCAAGCTGGAAGTACACATGCAAATTGACAAGCATACCTTTGTTTATCTTGCCAATTACGATGAAACAACACACCTTGGATACAATTTCATTATGGAGAAATTTAACGGCGATACCCTGCGGGAAAAATTAATTGCCGATAGAATTCAGTATGATTCTTTAAAAAGAAAGTGGTCGCTTATGCAATACAGCGTTAAATATGTGAACGGAATGAAGGAGCAATTCATCAAAAGTGATGCGCCAAAAGATACCGTTTTAGATATGCACCCGAGCGATTTTATTGTATATGATAACGTATATCAGGCGATGTCATTAAGCGATTTAAACAAGAATATCGACAAAGAAAAGCTGCGCAGACCTGAATATTTAAAGGCCATTTACTTTGAAAAATACCACCGGTTTGTTTACCCCTTATCGGCGTTTGTGCTCACGCTTATTGGCGTTTCCATATCATCAAGAAAGGTACGTGGAGGCGTCGGTTTACCACTGGGTATAGGTATATTATTATGCTTCGCCTATATTATATTAGAGAAGTTTGCCCTGGTATTTTCGATAAAAGGGGGCATGTCTCCGTTGATCGCCGTTTTCATTCCTAATATCATTTTCGGCATTTTAGGCTATTATCTACTTTTAAAAGCGCCTAAATAGTGGCACAAAATACCCCTTCTACCTTAAATAAGAACCTAATTATCCTCCATTTTACGGTTTTTGTTTGGGGATTTACCGGAATTTTAGGCGCTCTGATTAGCATTTCGGCCGTACAATTGGTGTGGTTTAGGGTACTTATAGCCTTTGTTTCGTTGTTTTTGTATTTCAAATTCAACAAAACCGATTTTAAGGTCGATAAAAAATCACTGATAAAACTGGTTCTTACCGGGGCAATTGTGGGTGGTCATTGGATCCTTTTTTTCGCCGCGATCAAGCTTTCAACCGTCGCGGTAACACTGGTTTGTCTTTCATCCATCACACTTTTCACTGCAATTTTTGAACCGCTGATCAATAAAAAAAGCATTTCAAAATTGGAGATCTTGGCCGGACTTTTAATAATCACCGGCATTGTTTTGATTTTCAAATTCGAAAGCAGATACACTAAGGGTATCATAACCGGGCTCTCGAGTGCCGTTTGCGCAAGCCTTTTCTCTATCATAAATTCGCGCCAGGTACAAAAAATACAAGCTCCTGTCATTGCATTTTACGAGCTTTCCGGCGCCTTCGTATGGATCTCCATGTACCTATTTATAACCTCGGGCTATACCCGGGCCATGCTGTTGAAGCCTGCAGATATCGGTTACCTGGTACTGCTCGGAACGGTATGCACATCGCTTGCTTACGTCGCCGGCGTATCCGTAATGCGCGAACTGTCGGCCTTTCGCGTGGCACTAATCACCAACCTTGAACCGGTGTACGGCATCATCATGTCATTCATTTTTTTTGGCGACATCAATAAAATGACACTGGGATTTTGGGGTGGAGCAGTCCTTATCTTGTCTACAATTTTTTTGTATCCCGTAGCACAAAAGCAAATTACCAGGCGTAAAAACCGCGTCTGACTTTTTCTCTTTTCCGCATCCCCACATCATAAAACGGTTGCAAAAAACCGTACATCCGCCGGCTATCGGGCAGCTGTTTTAAAACTCAAATCTATCTTGTATTTCTAATTCCCAACCCCAAATAGGGGCAAATTCCCTATGCCGGTTTTGGCCGTTTTTAGCCCCTCAGAGCGATTCTAATTTTTTAGGGTATTCCGGGCTCAATCAACACTTCAGCGCAAAATAGCGACAAAATCCACTTTTTACTTAGTGTATCAAATTCAAAACACAAAATCATACAGCCAATTTCAGAAAATTGGATTTCCATCAATTATTTAAAACACTAAAAGTTAAAATATTCATTTAATTAATAAAAATAAAAAATTAAAAATCAGAAATTTACATTTCTTATATAAACAATAAATTAACATTAAGCGAGCTAAGTAAAATCGTAAAAAACTAAAAATATTAGCATTTTTAATTATTGCATTTTAAAACAGCTATATAATTTTAATAATCAAATAATTAAATCATATTATATAAGGTAAAAGTTTCAATTAAGGTGAATACATAAATGGTTTTACAAAGTGTAGTGAAGTAATTATTCAGGAATCAAAAAAAATCAACGCATCTCTCCTGCTTGTATACAGAATTTTTTTTTGCGCCATTTTTTTTACGCTCTCGTACGATTGTCACGGAGAAATTTCAGAGATGAAAATTTGCCAGAACCACAAACTGAGGGAAAGCAGGGATCGTAAATCTCCCCCCTGAAAAAATAAGACACAAAGTTTTATATGGCTCATCCTCGCTCTGTTTTCGAGCCATGATCGTCGGCCCAATGAAATCCTGAAATCTTAAGAACAGCGGGAATGCCTGGCATCGCTGCCGGCAGTAAATAAGTGGCGGTAAAAAGGTAAGGTTTCCTCATGCTCCGACTCAGTGAGATTTCAGGACATCAATTAACCGGAGATCAATTTTTATTAAACATTTAAAAAGCGGATATTGTATTACTCTAAAACCAACATCCATCATGAGCATTAAAACCATAGTCATTGTAGCCATCGCAGTTTTGCTTACCATCGTCCTGATGCAAAACACAGATGAGGTTTACTTCAAATTTCTGTTCGCCACTTTCAGGGTATCTAAACTAATGATGATGCTTGTAGTTGCCATAACGGGTTTTGTGCTCGGCCTCATTGTTGCCTGGCCCAAAAAACAGAAGTATGATATTGAAGGGTATCATGATGCCTTACACAAAAAAGACAACTCCGATACACTAAGCGACGAAGACAGAGAATACATCAGCTAACATATGAAAACAAGAATTGGATTTATAGGTCTTGGCCACATGGGTATCAACATGGCCAAAAACCTGATCAACTCGGGGTACCATTTACAGGTTTACAACCGTACACTTTCAAAGATTGACGAGCTCGGTGCCGACAACGTAACTAAGTGCCTGAGCCCCGCCGAAGCAGCGGCCGACGTGCCATTTTTAATCACAATGGTGTCGGATGATGAAGTGCTGCGAGAATCGGCTGTAGGCGACGGCGGAATTTTAAAAACGCTACAGCCGAATGCTGTGCACATCTCCATGAGCACAATTTCACCCCAAACTTCTGAAGATCTTGCCAGGTTACACGAGCAGGCCGGTAGCCGATATCTTGCCGCTCCGGTGTTCGGCAGGCCCGAAGCAGCCGGTGCACGTAAGCTTTGGATCTGTGTTTCGGGCGACGAAAAAACTAAAACTGATGCCCGCCCTATCCTTGATTTATTGGGTCAGGCGGTAATAGATTTTGGCAGCTCGGCAGGTGGGGCAAACGTGGTTAAAATAGCCGGCAATTTCATGATCATGGCATCCATGGAAATGATGGCCGAAGCATTTACCCTCGCCGAAAAAAATGGGCTGAACAGAACACAGGTTTCTGAGTTTTTTGGCTCCACACTTTTCAACGCCCCCATCTTTCAAAATTACGGCAAGCTTATAGCCGGTAAACAGTATGAGCCGGTAGGCTTCAAGTCAAAATTGGGCTATAAAGACGCGCGTCTTGCATTCAAATTATCACAGACAAGCGAGATGCCTATGCCAATCGCAAACGCCGTACACGGCCGCTTATTAACCGCCGTAGCCAAAGGCTGGGGCGAGAGCGATTGGGTAGAAGGAATAGCACGCGGGGTGAGTGAAGATGCGGGATTGTAATTTGTCTTGATTTCGGATTTCGGATGTTCGATTTCGGAATTTTTGATTGAGAATTTTTGATATTAGATTTTCTAATTTAAACAAAATGCCGGATGATATATTGATCAATAAAACGATCTATATATCATCCGGCATTTTTGTGTGTAATTGAGCAAGTAAAAATCGCTTATCTGATAGCCTCATTTTAAGACTTACGAAGTTTTAAAAACTTCGTAAGTCTGTTTAACAGCATTACACCATTGTGAGGTACGAAGCAATCCCAAATTGTACACGGCGAACCTGCTTATCGGAGATTGCTTCGTACCTTACAATGACGCTTTTTTCTTACCTCTGGCAGGCCTTCTAAATCAAGCTGAATCCGAAATCGAACATCCCAGATCCGATATTACAAATAGAACACTTCGTTCTCCGTTTCTAAAAATTTCAGGTCGGGTGTATCGGCAAAAATCCCGAATACAGACGCGCCGCTTCCGCTCATGCTGGAGTAAATGGCACCGGCTTCATAAAGGGCGGCTTTGATACCTCGGATCTCCACGTGATTTTTAAACACAGTTTGCTCAAAATCATTTTTGATAAACTTTTTCCAGTCGGCTATTGGCTCGTTGATAAGATCAAATAACGACTCCTTTGCAGGAGCAGGTTGTATGCCCCTGAAAGCCTCGCCGGTTGATACGTGAACAGGTGGCATTACCAGCACTATTTTATAAGCCGACAGATCGAGTTTAATGCTCTCAAATTCGTCGCCACGCTCAAAGGCAAACACTGGTTTATTTTCGATAAAGAAAGCACAGTCGGCACCAAGACGGCGGGCGTAATCTGTCATCTCATCAACAGATAAATCAAGCTTAAATTCGTCGTTCATCAGCCTGATGAAAAAAGCAGCGTCGGACGAGCCTCCGCCCAACCCAGCGCCTATCGGGATATGTTTATGCAAGTGGATGCTAACCGGCGGCAAATCGAAATCCTGCTTCAGCATGTGGTAGCCTTTAACGCACAGGTTATCCTCCATTAGGCCGGGAATATCAAGACCAGTTGATGTAAAGCTGAGCTTGTCGCTTTTTACTACTTCAAGAGCGTCTTTAATGTCGATTGGATAAAAAATGGTTTCGAGATTATGATAACCATCCGGCCGGCGTTCGGTAATATTGAGGCCGATGTTTATTTTTGCATTCGGAAATAAAATCATACAAAGTAATTAACACGTGATGTATTTGCTAACATCCGTAGGAAACCAAAGGTAGATTATTTTTCTTTGCCCTTTGAAACTTTGGTCACTGAGTCATTAGGTCATTAAGTCATTGCCTTCTCAAAGCATTAACCTAATCAACCCAATATAGCTCAATCAACCTAATCTAACTTAAAATAAAATGAAACAGTATCTCGACCTGATGAGGCATGTGATGGAAACCGGCGCGCAAAAGCATGACAGAACCGGCACCGGTACGGTAAGTGTGTTTGGCTACCAGATGCGTTTCAACCTTAAGGATGGCTTCCCGATGGTGACCACCAAAAAGCTCCACCTCAAATCTATTATCCACGAGCTCATCTGGTTTTTGAGCGGCGACAGCAATATCCGTTACCTGAAAGAAAACGGCGTACGCATCTGGGACGAATGGGCCGACGAGAACGGCGATCTTGGCCCGGTGTACGGCAAACAGTGGCGCTCATGGCCAACACCAGATGGCGGTCATATCGACCAGATTAAACAAGTGGTAAACCAGCTT
Organism: Mucilaginibacter kameinonensis; assembly: GCF_003675385.1. Taxonomy (GTDB): domain Bacteria; phylum Bacteroidota; class Bacteroidia; order Sphingobacteriales; family Sphingobacteriaceae; genus Mucilaginibacter; species Mucilaginibacter kameinonensis. The sequence goes on from NZ_RCWZ01000003.1 coordinate 1,028,972, forward strand.
AAAAATAACCCCGACTCGCGCCGCATCATTGTATCCGCATGGAACGTTGCCGAGGTTAACCAGATGGCCCTGCCACCGTGCCATAGCTTGTTCCAGTTTTATGTAGCTCCAGCCGATACTGCAAATGGCGAAACTAAAGGAAAACTCTCCTGCCAACTATACCAAAGGAGTGCTGATATATTCCTGGGGGTACCGTTCAATATTGCATCTTATGCCCTGCTCACCATGATGATGGCACAGGTATGCGATCTTGACCTTGGCGACTTTGTACACACCTTTGGCGATGCCCATTTGTACAACAACCATATGGAGCAGGCACGCCTGCAACTAAGCCGCGATCCGCGTCCGTTGCCAACCATGAAAATCAACCCGAAGGTTAAAGATATCTTCTCGTTCAAGTTTGAAGATTTTACGCTCGAGAACTATGATCCATGGCCGCATATTAAGGCGGAAGTGGCGGTGTAAGTCGGTCATTTTCGTTACGTCATTAGGTCATTGAGTCATTTTTTTCTTGTCCTATTTTTTTGCCTATCCTGATCTTATCATGAGTAATCGAATTGAAGAACTTGACGTTTATAATCTTTCGGAAGCGTTTGCCGACAGAGTTTGGTTTTTAGTGGCTAAGTGGGAGTATTTCGCCAAAGACACCTTAGGGAAGCAAATCGTTCGCTCATCCGATTCAATAGGCGCAAACATTGCTGAAGGCTTTGGACGCTATCATTACAAGGAAAATAAAAATTTCTGCTACTTTAGCAGAGGATCGGTTATTGAAACAAAAGGCTGGCTTAAGAAAGCAAATACCAGAAGTCTAATCAGTGACGAAGATTACCAGTCATTGCTTCGGGAATTAGAAACCATCCACGTAAAACTAAACATCTACATCAAATTCATTGGAAAAGGAAACATATGAGCGGAAGTCAAAAAAATGACTCAATGACCTAACGATGCAACGCAAATGACGCGAAGCAAAATGATCCAATGACTTAATGACCACAAAGAAATGATACTAAGCATCATCGTAGCCATAGCCAAAAACCATGCTATTGGCAAAGACAATAAACTACTCTGGTACCTGCCTAACGATCTGAAACATTTCAAGGATGTTACTACCGGGCATACCGTGATCATGGGCCGCAAAACTTTTGATTCTGTTGGCAAGCCTTTGCCTAAGCGACGCAATATTGTAATTACCCGCCAAGCCATCAGTATTGAGGGTTGCGAGGTTGTGCCATCTATTGAGGCCGCTATTGAGCTTTGTAAAGCCGAGGACGAAGTTTTTATTGTTGGCGGGGCCGAGATCTACCGGCAGGCTATTCCGCTTACAAACCGCATATATCTCACCATAATAGACCAGGATTTTGAAGGGGACACATTTTTCCCGGAGTTAAATCCTGATGAGTGGCAGGAAAAAGATCGTGAAGATTTTGAGCCCGACGAAAAAAACAAGTATAAATATTCGTTTATCACACTTGAACGTCGGTAACATTTTTTGTCATCATTTTGTTTTAATTTAAAATTTTGTCCTTACGAAATTTTATTAGATTTGCTGCCTTATTAAAAAAGCTTATAAACTAATTTATTACATATTACAAATTCAATGCAAGGCAAAGGGGTTATTAAATTTTTCGCCATACTACTGGCAGTGGTGTGCTTATACCAGCTATCATTTACGTGGGTGGCCCATAAAGTTGAGAGTGATGCCAGGGAGTATTCCAAAGGAGATTCTACAAAAGAGAAAACTTACTTAGATTCGATCTCTAACCAGCCGGTATATCCGCTGTTAAAACATGACTATGCTTATGTAAAGCAAAGGGAAATTGCATTAGGTTTGGACCTTAAGGGTGGTATGAACGTTACCATGCAGATTCAGCTTGATGAACTGGTTAGGAAAATCGCCAACAACAATCCTGATGCTACTTTTAACCAGGCTTTGGCTAATGCCGATAAATTACAGGCTAACGCTCAAACCAACCAGAAAGATTACATCGCGTTATTTGTAAGCGAATACGAAAAGCTAAACCCTAACGGTAAGCTTGCCGCCATCTTTTCAACAAAAGATAACCAGGACCACCTGAAGTTTAATGCTTCAAACAGCGAGGTTAAAACTTACCTTGAGGATCTGGCTTCAACAGCGGTTAAACAATCATTTACTGTTTTGAACACCCGTATCAACCAGTTTGGTGTAACCCAGCCTAACATTCAGTTGCAACAAGGTTCAAACAGGATTTTGGTTGAGTTGCCAGGTGTTAAAGAGCCGGAGCGTGTTCGTAAATTGCTTTCAGGCTCGGCCAAATTGGAGTTTTACGAAACTTTTGACAACGCTGAGGCTTACCAATACCTGATCAACGTTGATAACCTGCTTGCAGCTAAAAGCAAAACAGCTAAAGCCGATACAGGTAAATCAGCAAAAGCTGATACTACTGCTAAACTTGCTGCCGGAAAAGCAGATACTGCTAAAGGTAGCTCGTTATTAAGCAAGGTTCAGAAAAACGCAGCTAAAAACGATACTTCAGCTGCTTCGTTAAGCAAAACAAAATTGGCTTCACAGCACCCGCTGTTTGCAGTAATGTCATTAAATGTTGGTCAGGGCGCAAATGGTCAGCAGCAATTAGGCCCAGGCCCGGTTGTTGGTTATGCTCCATTACAAGATACTGCTAAAGTTAACTCATACCTGCACAGTGCGGATGTTTTAGCGGTTATCCCACGTAACATCAAATTTTTGTGGGAAGTAAAACCGGTTAAAAACACTAAAACTTTCGCGTTATACGCTATTAAACTTACCGGTGCTGATAATGGCCCTGTACTGTCAGGCGACGTAATTAACGATGCCCGTGCTGATAACGACCAGAAAGGCAGCCCCGAGGTTGTGATGATCATGAACTCAGAAGGTGCTCAAAAATGGCGTGCCGTTACTGCCGAAGCATCATCTGGTACTAACAAAAAAGCTATCGCCATCGTATTGGACGATAACGTATACTCTGCTCCTACTGTACAAAACGAAATTTCAGGTGGTGTATCGTCAATCTCTGGTAACTTCACCATAGATGACACCCGCGACTTAGCCAACGTATTAAAAGCTGGCCGTTTACCTGCTCCTGCTCACATCGTATCTGAGTCAATTGTAGGTCCGTCATTAGGTCAGGAAGCTATTACTGCAGGTATCACTTCAAGTGTTTTAGGTTTGGTGGTAGTGTTGATCTTCATGATTGCTTACTACAACCGTGCAGGTACTGTAGCGGTAGTTGCGGTAGTTATCAACATCTTCTTCCTGATGGGTGTATTAACCAGCTTAGGCGCGGTATTAACTGTACCGGGTGTTGCAGGTATCGTATTAACCTTGGGTATTGCGGTAGATGCTAACGTATTGGTTTACGAACGTGTACGTGAAGAGCTCGGCTTAGGCAAATCATTAAGGGTTGCTGTTTCTGACGGTTTCAAACACGCTTTACCTTCAATCCTTGACTCACAGATCAGTACATTCCTTACCGGTTTAATCCTGTTTGTGTTTGGTTCAGGTCCTATCCAGGGCTTTGCAACTACTTTGATGATCGGTATCGCTACTTCATTGTTCTGTTCATTATTGATTTCAAGGGTTATATTTGAGTGGATGCTTGATAAAGGCATGGATATCAAATTCTCTAACCCATGGAGCTCACATACCTTCAAAAATGCAAACTTCGCGTTCGTAAAAAACCGCGGTAAGTTCTACATTTTCTCAGGCTTGTTCATTGCTGCAGGTTTGGTATCTATCTTCACCCGCGGCTTTACCTACGGTGTTGACTTTGAAGGAGGCCGTAACTACATCGTTAGCTTCCCTAACAAAACTGTTACTACCGAGCAGATCCACGAGGCAATTGACGCTACTTTAGGTCGTAGTACCGAGGTTAAAACCATGGGGACCGATAAATTCAGTATCACTACCAACTACCTGTTCAATGATAACTCAACTGCTGCCGACGCTAAAGTACGCGCTACATTGGTGAGCACATTAGCTACCAAAGCCGAAACCAAAATCAGCGACAGCAACATTTTAGGTGGTTCAAAAGTAAGTGCTACTATAGCCGATGAGTTAAAAACATCAGCTATCTATACCGTATTGTTCGCCATCTTCGTGATCTCCGCTTATATCCTGATCCGTTTCCGTAAATGGCAGTTCAGCTTGGGCGCGATGATCGCTACCGCTCACGATGCACTGTTGGTATTATCGTTCTTCTCATTATTCAATGGTTTCCTTCCGTTCTCATTAGATATTGACCAGGCGTTTATCGCGGCTATCCTTACAGTTATTGGTTATTCAATTAACGATACCGTGGTAGTATTTGACAGGATCCGTGAATTCCTTGAGCACTCAAACAAAAACGAAAAACCAGAAGAGGTTATCAACAAAGCCATCAACAGTACATTAAGCCGTACCATTATCACTGCTTTAACCGTGGTATTCGTATTGTTAGTATTGTTCATCTTTGGTGGTGATGTGATCAAAGGCTTCTCATTCGCGTTGTTAATTGGTGTTCTTTTCGGTACATACTCGTCGATCTGTGTGGCAACACCGGTAATCGTTGACTTTGGAAAGAAAGACCTTAAATAATATAAAGTTTAAATAACTGAAAGGCTCCAAAGTAATTTGGGGCCTTTTTTGTTATAGACCAATTGCCATAAAAAAGTATAAAAACAACCGACAGTTGGTGTTGCATATCGTAAACAATGAGGTATAATTGCACTGTACTTCTGCACGCATCAGCATTGGCGGCACGGTGATTGTGCAACACCTGCATATGGATAGCAAGTGTCTGTAAAAGAATAAATTTAAATAACAACCTGCTCATGAATACATCCAGTAATTCAAAATTTCCTTTAGTAGTGATAGTGGGCGGCGGCTTCGGCGGTCTGCAGGTAGCAAAGCAGCTAAAGGACAAACCGGTTGACGTTTTGATGCTTGATAAGCACAACTACCATACATTTCAGCCCCTGTTATACCAGGTGGCTATGGGCAGCCTCGAATCGGAGTCGATAGCTTTCTCATTAAGAAAGAATTTTGCCAGTCAGAAAAACTTCAGGTTCAGGATAGCCGAGGTAACCAGGGTTGATGCGGATAACAATATGCTCGAAACCACCATAGGCAATATAGCTTATGATTACCTGGTAATAGCAACGGGTTCAACCACTAACTTTTTTGGCAATAAAGACATTGAGCATTATGCTATGCCGATGAAATCAATCCCTGAGGCACTGAACCTACGGTATTCTATTTTGCAGAACATTGAGGAAGCCCTGCTTAAAGTAGGCAAAGCCGAGCGCGACCCGTACCTTACGTTTGTGCTGGTGGGCGCCGGGCCAACCGGTGTTGAGCTTGCCGGCTCACTGGCCGAGCTCCGTAACCACGTTTTAACCAAAGATTATCCTGAGCTTAAAAAAGAGGATATGAAGGTGTACCTGGTCGATTTTTTGCCGAAAGTACTTGGCCCTTTCTCCGAGCAGGCATCAAACGCTGCACGCACTTTCCTCTCCAATATGGGCGTTGAGGTGCTAACCGGCGTAAAGGTAGAAAGCTATAATGGCGAAGAGATCAAATTTGAAGGCGGTAAAACCATCCGTACCAAAAATGTGATCTGGAGTGCCGGGGTTATGGGGGTTGTTCCCGAAGGTTTTGATAAAGACGTTCTTGAACGTGGGAATAGAATAAAGGTAGATAGCATTGGTCGTGTAGCAGGCTTTAACAATATTTTTGCAATCGGCGACGTTGCAGCGATGATCACCGACGAAACGCCTAAAGGACACCCGGGCGTAGCACAGGTAGCGATACAGATGGGCCAGCACGTAGCCAAAAACATCATTCATATCATTAACGGCGAGCAAACATCGCCTTTTAAATACAATGACAAAGGCTCATTGGCTACTATTGGCCGTAATAAGGCAGTGGCTGATTTGGGTAAAGTAAAGTTCCAGGGATTTTTTGCATGGCTGGTGTGGATGTTTGTGCACCTGATATCGCTCTTGGGCGGCCGTAACAAAGTGATTGTATTCATTAACTGGGTATCAAGTTATGTAACCTACAACGGCGGTACAAGGCTTATAATCCGCAAATTTGAGCGCGAAGGCTTAACGGAAGATCAGCATTTGCCTAATACGGTTGATTGAGTAGGGAATTTGAAAAGATGTTCATATTTTTACTTTAACTACGCTTCATCAGAAACGTCATTGTGAGGCACGAAGCAATCGCTAGCTATGCAAGGCCGACCTGCTAATCGGGGATTATTAATAATTATAATTTGTTTTTTATAGGTATCAATTAATGAGCTCCCTCCGGTCGGTTGTCTTCGTACCTTACAGCAATGACGCTCTCTAATATTATAACAGGCGTTCATACCAAGCAAAAAAAATGGCAATCAAAATAACAGAATGCCCCCGCGATGCTATGCAGGGTATTCATGATTTTATTCCTACCGATGTAAAGGCCGAATATATCAACCTGCTTTTACAGGTGGGTTTTGATACGATTGACTTCGGCAGCTTCGTATCTCCCAAAGCTATCCCTCAGTTACAGGATACAGCAGAGGTATTAAAGAAACTCGATTTGAGTAGCACAAACTCAAAGCTATTGGCTATCATTGCCAACTACCGGGGCGCCGAAGACGCGGTTAAACATGAAGAGATCACCTATCTCGGCTATCCTTTTTCCATATCCGAAACTTTTCAGCTAAGAAATACCAACTCTACCATTGATCAGGCTTTTGAAACTGTGCAGCGGATAAATGAACTGAGCCATAAAAACGGCAAGCAATTACTGGTTTATCTTTCTATGGGTTTCGGGAACCCTTATGGCGACGAATGGAACACCGGCATCATCGAACACTGGGCCGGAAAGATGGTTGCGGAAGGCATAAAAAACATTGCCCTTGCCGACACCATAGGCATTGCAGATGCAGAACAGATCGGCAGTATTTACCCAAACCTTTGCCGTCCATTCCCCAATACTGAGTTTGGTATCCACCTTCATTCTACACCAGATACCTGGCAGCCTAAAATAGCCGCAGCCTATCAAAGCGGATGTAAAAACTTTGACACTGCACTTAAGGGTTACGGAGGCTGTCCAATGGCCAAAGATGACCTTACAGGCAATATCGCTACTGAAAACCTGATGGCTTACCTAAAAGCACAAAACGAGCCCACAGGGCTTAATATGGATAAATTCCAGGAAGCTCTGGGTTATTCGGATAGGGTGTTTGGAGATGTTTTATAAACGTGTCATTGCGAGCGAAGCGCGGCAATCGCATGCTATACAGAGCGGCTCAGTCTCCGTGCGATTGCTTCGTCGTTCCTCCTCGCAATGACATTTTTGTTGCATTACGCCGCAGCGCTCTTAGCAGCTTTAACTGCTTTAGTTTTTACCACACGGTCAAAGTTTTCCATCACCAGTACAGCTGCTCCGATCAGTTCGGCATCAAAACCAAGTTCGGATACCAGTAGTTCGGTACCGGCTGCAAGGCGCGGGATACAGTATTTATGTAATGCTTGCTGCATTGGCGCGGTTAAGATTTTGGCCACTTTAGCGCCGCGACCACTCAAAACAATGATAGCCGGGTTCATAATGTGGATAAGGATTGCAATGGCTTTCCCAATTTTATAACCCGCGTCAGAAAGCAACTCGATCGCAAACTGATCACCATTATTCGCGGCATCTAAAAGGGCATCACCTATTAATTTAGAATGATCTTCCTCGTTGTATTTCAAACTGGTTACACGGCCTTTTTTTATACCTTCAATGGCTTTACGGGCCACAACAAGTAATGAGGCCTCGGCCTCAAGGCAACCGCGTTTACCGCACTCGCAAAGGGAGCCATCTTCTGATAGCGGGATATGGCTTAGTTCGCCTGCAAAGCCGTTATGCCCGCGGAAGAGTTTGCCGTTTACAATCATCCCCAAACCAATACCCCAGCCCAGGTTTATCACCATAACTTCCTGCTGTGCTTTGGCAATACCAAACTTTTGCTCGGCAAGCGCTATAAGGCTCGAGTCGTTATCGATATAAGTAGCGATACCCGTTTTTGAAGTGAGATAGGCGGTTAAGCTTTGTCCGCCGGCATCCAGGTAAGTGTAGTTGATGCCTTCGGTGATATTTATAAATCCGGGCATACCAATACCGATGCCTGCAATTTTATCTTTAGAGATACCGCTGTGCGCGATGTAACTATTGATCTCTTCAACCAGTTTAGGTAAAGCATCCGGGTTATTGAGCAGTTTAAGCTCAAAAGTGAGCATATCGGCAACCGGATTGTTCAATAAATCAAACATCTGGATACGGGCCGTGAGCTGATCAAGCGCGATAGCCAAAATATGCATAGCACTTGATTTTACAGAGTACATTAACGGCCGGCGTCCGCCGCTTGACGGGGCATAACCCTGCTCAACCACAAAGCCCTCGTGCATTAATTCATTTATAGCTTTAGCTATAGAAGGGATACTTTTATCAAATAACTCACTTAATCCAGCACACGACATGGCCTTATTAAAATAAAGCCTTTTAATGATCATATTTTTTAACTGGCTGCCTTTTACCCCTTTAGTCGTAACTTCCATTAACAAAATTTATAGTTTGGTTTATAACAGGCCAAGCCCCTTAGTGTATTGCATTTATAAAATTATAAATAAAGTAATAAAGTACAACTGTATTTATTACAGTATTAACCTGCTGTTAGTACATGGACACTATTAATGTACTTTTTGCCTACAAGGCACAAAAATATCTATAATATCCGTGTACGATAACAATCTGTAAAGGTTTTGGTTAAAAATTAGCTATTCAAAGCCAATTACATCAATTTAAAGTTAAAATCTGCTACGGCAACAGCCAAAACCGCCATCCGTTCCAATATTCGTCATATTGAGGTCTGAAACTCCGTAACTGGAGCGATAAAGGTAAGCCGTATGAAAAAGCAAAAGCATCATACATTTGCCCTTCGCTGAAGTTTACAACGCCTTTAGTTTTTAAATTGTATACTTTGTATCCCGAATCTACCGCCATAGAAAGGTTATCCCCTTTCAAGGCAAATGCTTTTACATGGATCTGTTCATTTTTGCCTTTAGGCGTAAAAGATGCAAACTGATTATCTCCTACCATTGTTTCGCCATACCCCAACGGAATACGCGGACTGTCGCCAAGACCGTGATCGCCATAATAGGTGAATGAAAAAACGATGAGTAAAAGGGCGACAACAGTATAAACTTTAAATACTTTTGACCATTTAAAACCGGTATACTTTTTCCGGGCTTTCAGAATCAGTACCCATAAAAACCAAACGATGGGCGCATAAATAAGGGCAAGTAGATATGATTTGAGTACTACAAATAAAAAGTGAAACAGTGCCGTCATAAGGTGGTTTAATTTTTTTCAATTTGCATAAACACCCAGCGTTGCCCTTCAAGATCGGCAGCACGATAACGGGTACCCGGAAAACCATATTCAAGCTCGCTTAGTATGATCGCGCCTTTGCTTTTCGCGATATTATAATGAGCCACAACCTCATCTACATAAACTAAAACGCCGTTTATAATGTAAGGTACTGTGCTCCATTTGGCAGCAATCTCGCAACTTTGAGCATGACGCGCCGGCCCCTGATAATGAGGCGAGGGCTCGGCCAGCATCACCAAACTATCGCCCATTTTTAGCTCACCGTGAGCAAGGCGACCGGCGTCATCCGTCATCCGCATGTTTTCGGTAAACCCAAATACATCACATAACCAGTCCATAGCCGCAAGGCCATCTTCATAGGCAAGCATCGGAATTATTTGCTGGTTATTGCTCATCGGTTTACCACTGGTTGTTATCTGCAACTAAGGTAAACTATTGAAACATAATTATCAAAGCAGCTTATTTTTCTTCCAGCTGTTTTTTAAGCCTGGCTATTTCGTACTCCAATTTAAGCACATATTCGTTTTGCGGGGCGAAAGCTTCTTTGATCTCTTCAACAGTGTAACGTGGTGTAATATGCTGCGGACAATTCCAATCGAACGCTTTTACATCAAAAATAAGCATCCGTTCGGCGGTGTGTTTATATTCTGACGGATCAATCAAATCAAACAATTCGGGATTATCGGCAAGTTCAACAATCCGGGCGTCGGCGTAGATTTTGAGCCTTGTTTTATGCGGATAATCCATCAAAAACAAAGATACCTGCGGGTGCGCCATCACATTGCCAACAGAAATATATTGCTTGTTCCCTCTAAAATCAACCACGCCGAGGGTATGATCATTAATCACCTTGATAAACCCTGCGGGCCCTCCCCTGTGCTGAATATACGGGTAACCGTTTTCGCCTATGCTGGACATGTAAAAACTATCCCGGCTTTCAATAAACATTTGTTCGGCCTCGGTAATCCCTTCCTTATCGGCCAGCATATTTTCCATACGAGCGTAAGCCGGGCGGCTGCCATATTTTTCCTGGAGTTTTTTTACCCCATCGGTAAATGCAAAACGTGCAAAGTTCATGATATAGGTTTTTTATAAAAATAAACAGTTATGCCCGCCTTACAGAAGCAAGGCGGGCATAAAAGCGTAAACTAAATTATAAATCGACAATTATTTGACTTCCGGGATAGCTGGCCAGTCAACTGGAACCTGGGTTAAGGCGTATACATAGTTGGTGATGGTTTTATCACCAACGGCCACAACTACGTCAATCAGGTTGGCTTGTGTATAACCGGCAGCATAAAAGTTTTCAACCACTTGATGATCGGCATGACCCTTATTTTCGGTAATTGATTTAGCTACTTTAACCAAAGCGTCAATTTTAGGGTCAAATGAAGCTGAACCGCCACGGATCTCAAGGATCTGGTCATCAGTAAAACCATTCATTTTAGCGATGGCTGTGTGAGCAGCAGAACAGTAAGCACAATCATTTACCTGGCTTACTATAAGGTTTACGGCTTCTTTTTCTTTAGCGCGTAATGATGTTTTACCGTTTGAAAGTGTTATATAGCTAGCAAGCGCATGGTCTGAAGTTGCAAAAACTGCAAACAGGTTTGGCACGCGGCCCACTACTTTGGTTAATGTATCAAATATGGCCTGATTTTCTGGAGTTACTTGTTCTCTTGTTGGAATTGCGAAAGTTTTCATTTTATGTTGTGTTAATATTTGTTGTTTTGAATTAACACTACAAAGGTGGCGACTTTAGCAGCCCTGCGGAATGGGCAAATTTCCCGGCTTCTTGTAATTATTTCCCTTCGGCAACGAAAAGCTTGTTATTTCTGAAATCGGTAGGTGAAAAGGAGGTATGTTTTTTGAAGAAATTACTGAAATAAGCCGCATCATCAAAACCAAGTTCATAGGTAATTTCCTTTGCCGATTTATCGGTGTAGTATAATAACCGTTTAGCTTCAATGATAAGCCGCTCCTGTATTACCTGCAAAGGTGTTTTATGGTTATACAAAGCGAAAAGGTTTGACAGCGTTTTAGGCGATTTATTTAACTGCTGTGCATAATAGGCCACCGAATGCTGCTGGCGGTAATTATTCTCAACCATTAAATTAAACTTGCGGATAGTGCCAAATTTCTCATCGGCTGTTGCTTCACTTTGCCCCCGGTGGGCCTTGGCCAGCCGGGTTACAATAATAATGAGGCGTTTCAGTAGCATCCGGAGCATATCTATCTGGATGTTGTCGGCCGTTTCAAACTCTTCAATAAAAATATCGAGCAGGCGCTGCAACTTAAACTGCATGGTTTCATCAAGGCTTACAAATACTTGCTCAGCGCTGCCATAAAACAGGAACCCCACACAGCTTACCTCTTCATCATGGTCAACAATGCAATAAAAATCGCGATTAAACTGCCAGGCCACAATATCCTCGGGCCGTTCAAAACGGAAGGACTGGTTAACCATTAAAGGCAAAATGGTATTGGGCAAAAAATCATAATCCACCTCATCAATGGTAACGGTTTGCTTTTCGCCCCTGTTCCAGGCTATGGTAAGGTATTTATGCTGACGATCCCGCGTGTAAAACATTCTGTCGAAATGTTTTTCATTGATAAGCAACAGCAGATCGCCGCCTGTAGATTGTTCTGTAACCGATAGTTTCATTTTTTGCGTGATGACAAAGATAACAGGATTACCTTCATCCGTACTTTGTCAGTATCTAAAAAGTCTTGTACAGAATCAGGTTATTGTTGTATCTATCAACTTTAATAAATGTTCTCAATTTCTTGTTATAATCAATTTCCAGTTTGTTATTATTCAGCCACTTCAACTTTATAGCATTTGTATCAAGTGCAATGCCCACGTGCGCATTATCGGCCGTAAAAATGTTTCCAACTTCAGTATCACCCAATATTTCGTCTCCATCTTTTATAGAAATCTGCATAGAATCGCCGGAAGTGGTATTTCCTCCTTTTAAAAATAAAATGGCCTGCTGATTTTTTGCAGGATTAAATACAGTTAAAATAGCTGTACTTGGCCCGGGCCCAAAAAGTTGAAAACATCCTGAAAATACTAAAGCGATCAGCGATAGTATCAACATTCTTTTTTTTAATATCATATATAATTCAATATCCTGTTAACAACTGCTTAACACACTTCATCAAACATTCATTCAAAAAAAAGAAATTGCACTCCAATTGCTTTTTAATACTTAAAAGCGACTACCCTACTAATTTAAGAATGACGGTTACCCAATTCCTCGACCAGCATCAGGATGCTGTGCAAGTTGCTTTGTATGCTTTAATCATATGCTCATTATGGCTGATGGAAGTTTGTTTTTCATCAGGTATTTCGGTAAAAAAACGCTGGCAGCATAACAAAACCAATCTGATGTTTATTTTTACCGCTCTCCCTATTCAGCTATTACTTACAACCATTGTTTTAATCATAGTAGGCTGGACCAATGCACATCATTGGGGGCTGGTTAATTATATACCGGGTCATCACAACAAATGGGTTTACTACATCAGTCTTTTCATGCTGCTTGACCTGTGCGAGTACATTTACCACGTAGTAATGCACAAGATAGATCCACTTTGGAAATTCCACCTCGTACATCACAGCGATCAACATGTTGATGTATCGACAACCGTTCGTGAACATCCAGGCGAAACCTGTGTGCGCACCTGCTGCTTAATGCTTTGGGTGTTTATTTGCGGTCCGGCTGTAAGTGTTTTGGTATTAAGACAAACCTTTCAATCTATTTTTAACATATTGGCCCATACCGAATTCAGGTTACCGCAACGTGTTAACAAAATTGTTGGTTTGGTATTTATAACACCTAACCTGCACCACGTACACCACCATTATCAACTACCCCACACCGACCGCAATTACGGCGACGTACTAAGCATCTGGGACAGGCTTTTTGGCACTTTTGGCGAACTGGAACAGGAAAACACCCGCTTTGGTATTGATACCCACATGGATAAAAACGTTACCGGCAGGTTTGCAAATATTCTTAAAATACCTTTTCAGAAATTGGAAAGACCGAAAGGACATCAGAACTAAAAATCAAAGGTGCCAGAGGTACATAACACCAAAGTTGTGTACCTCTGGCACACCAAAAATCTGTTATCTTATTTCTACAGACCTTTTGCACCTCTGGTGCGGCCTTTTATCTCTTACTGTAACACATCGGAACTTACCCCACGTCCTCTCCAAAATCCTCCATTACACCAAAATATTCTTCCCAGTCCGGGTCGTCAATAACGGTGATGTTGATGGGGAGTTCATCAAACTCGGATAAGGCATCGTTTAACCTGTCGCCTGCAACTTCTATATCTGTGGTATACCAGGCCCACCACCGTTCGTTTTCGCCGGTGAACACAAAGGCAAGGATACTTTGATGGTCATCCTCAAGCAGATCCACCAATGCATCTTCTACCTGTTCCATTAAAAGCATTTCATCTGCAGGGGGTAATAGTGAGGGATCAAACGTATCATACCTCCAGGTCACGTCCATGCGCTGAAAGTAAGCGCCACTTTCAAAAAAATTTGTGAGATTGGGTCTGTAACGTACCAACAGCGGAATATCCTCATCGGATACAGCCTCTACCGATACCCAGGTATCATCTAAGATCATAGGTTTAATTTTACGCTGAAGTTATGAAAAATAGCGCTATAAGCATAAAAAAAGAGCAATTTGAATTATAATCAAATTGCTCTTTTTCATTAACGTTGATGATTTATTTTGCTTGTATTTATTCTACCTCAAACTCTTTTTTCAGTTTAATATCAACTGATGAGCTTCCTATCATAACTTCAAACTTGCCGGGTTCAACTGTCCAGTTCATGTTTTTGTCCAGCAGTGCCAGGTCATCAGGATGAAGGGTGAACTGTACCGTTTTCTTTTCGCCAGGGTTAAGGGTTACACGGTCAAAGCCACGCAGGTCGTACTCATAAGTGGTAACACTGCTCACTTCGTCTTTCAGATAAAGCTGCACCACATCATCGCCTTTGCGTTGACCGGTATTGGTTACATCAACACTTACCTGTACAAGTCCCTGGGAGTTTCCTTTTTCGGGTGATACCTGCAGATTGCTATACTCAAACGTGGTATAGCTTAACCCATAGCCATAAGGATATAGAGCACCTTTTACACTGGTTTTACCCCAACTGTTTTGCCCGCCCTGTTCGGCCTGTGATGATGGCTTGAAAGGGAAGTTATATTCCAGTTGTCCGGTTGTTTTAGGGAATGTGATCGGCAGCCTTCCTCCCGGATTGTTATCGCCAAACAGGGTTTCGGCAATTACCTGCCCGCTTTGTACGCTCGGGAACCAGGCCTCTAAAATGGCTGGCACATATTTGTTTTCCCAATTGATGGTTAGCGGTTGCCCGTTAATCATAACCATTACTACAGGTTTACCTGTAGCTTGTAAAGCCTGGATCAGCTTCAGCTGCCTGCCCGGCAGGTTTAAGCCTGTACGTGATAAACTCTCGCCTACACGGTCAACATCCTCACCTACCACAGCTATTACAATATCCGACTGCTTAGCCTGTGCCACTGCCGAATCAATGCCGGCCTGCTCCTGAGCGGTTAATGGTGTTTCGATGATCTCACTTTCTGGCCAGGTGGCATCAATCATATCGCAGCCTTTAACATAGCTTACTTTAGCATCATTGCCGACGTAATTTTTAACCCCGTCAAACACAGTAGTGACCGGGTTGTGTGACGGGCCGTACCTGCTTACAGCGTAATTGGTTTCCTTAGCCAGCGGACCGGTAATTAGAATATTAGGATATTTCTTTTTGTCCAACGGTAACAAGTTGTTAGCGTTTTTAAGCAATACCATCGATTCGCGGTTCATTTTAAGGCTCATCGCCTTATCAGCTTCGGTGTGTACTATTTTATCAGCAGCTTTAGGGTCTTTAACGTAAGGACTATCAAATAAACCTAACCTGAATTTCACTTTCAACACCTCGCCAACACGGGTATCAATGATCTTCATCGAGATGCGGTTCTCTTTAATCAGCTCGCGCAAAGGCATGATAAATGTTTGCGGCATGGTGAAGTTGGTACGCACGTTAAGGCCTGCTTCAACAGCTTGTCTTACAGCCTCCTTATAATCGGTCGCCACATGGTGTTTAGAGTAAAGAAACTCAACAGCCTCACTATCGCTCACTACATAGCCATTAAAACCAAATTGCTGACGTAAAAGCTGGGTAAGAAAATAGTAGCTACCGGTAATTGGCACGCCATCCCAATCGTTGTAACTGCTCATTACACCCATTGGATGTGCTTCCTGGATTACCCTACGGAAGGGGTATAAATACAACTGATGCATTTCCCGTGGGGCCACGTGCGGATCGGTACGGGCACTCCCATCGCGGCCGCCTTTAGGTACGCTATATACAGCAAAGTGTTTAAGCGTTGAAGCTACGCCACCTTCCTGGATCCCCAATACCATTTGCTTGCCCATTTCGGCAATATGAAATGGATCTTCACCATAACATTCAACCACGCGGCCCCAGCGCTGATCACGGGCTGGGTCAAGTATCGGCGCGTAAACGTTGGTATATCCCAAAGCTTTAGCTTCGCGGCCAACCGTTTTACCGGCCTCATAAACCAGCTCTTTATCAAAGGTACTGCCTATTGAAATTGGCGCAGGCAACGGTGTGGCCCGGTCATGATTAAGACCGTGGATCCCTTCGTTGGTAAAGTCAACAGGGATGCCTAAACGGGTTTCTTCAACAAACCATTTTTGAATGGTATTAATGGCCGACGCGTGCTTGCTGAACGGATATGAATACTGCGTAGGCGCATCATCGGTATGCGATGTAAGGTTGTTCAGTTCTTCATCAATATTGGCTATACCATCTTTCCAAACTTCGTTTTTCCAGCTGGGCACCGGCATTTCATCTTTCAATACGCGTTTGTACCCGTAAAGAGTAGCCATCTGGCAGGTTTTCTCTTCAACGGTCATCTGGCTTACCAGGTCGGCCACGCGTTTGTCAATGGGTTGGGATGGATCTTCAAACACGTCCATCTTGCCGTTTTTGTTAAAATCTATCCAGCCTTTGTGGTAGATGTTTTTTTCCTGTGCCGATGCACTGAGGCTAAAGCTAAGAGATAAAGCGGATGCCACGAAAACCCGGGGCAGGCAGTATTTATTTCTCATGAGGTTGTTTTAGGGTTGGTTTTTCCAAATATATAGCTTTAGGCTTAACCTGCGCGGTTATAGCCATGCCTTGGACGGGATATTTTAACTATATCGTTTGAGTTGACAGCGTTTAATCAACCACTTGCATTATTCAGAAACTTTCTGTTACTTTTATGCTTTCGATGAGCTTAAAACAACCAGTAACCCTAATTTCACAAGCGCTTATCCAGGCCGGTATTTGCGTCCCTTTCCTGATAATTGCATTTATTATTTATGGCATTACCCGCGAGGGAAGTGAGATAGCCGCAGCGGTAATGTATGCCTTGTTTGCTATCCCAGGCTATGTGATTGCTGTTTGCAGCTACCTGGTATATAACATTATCGATACTAAGGCAAAAGCCAACTGGAGCATACTTAAATATGCAGCACCATTGTTTTTACTGGTTATTGGTTTATTGGCGATAAGCAACTATAAAGAAAGCGACCGGCAGATATTTTTCATCATTATTGCCACTATTTTTTTCATCGAACCGGTTAAGATTGTATATCAACGGGTATTAAAAACTTTATAAACAATCCACTACCGGGCATCAGCCCAATCAGCATCGGTAAATGATGGGTTTATCTTATAGTCGTTATAGGTAATACTACTTTTTTGCGCTCCTTCACTTTGTAATTCAGCAGCTGGTAAAACAATACCATCTACCGTTTTAAAACCTGTAAAGGCCGATGCCTGGATCACTGAACCTGTTTTAGTGCCTTCGCCAACCAACTGATTGTTACTGTTTAAAGCCGCAAAACTGGTGACTCCATCAAAATTATAACTCACAATCACCATATTGTTTTTCCCCTCCTGCACTTTAACATTTTGGATGTGATCGAGATTCTCTTTCCTGAATAGCAACGGCCCGGAGCGGAAACCTTGTTTTAACTGCGCAATGCGTGAGGCCGAAAGCGGCTGTTTATCGCCATTACGCCATTGCCAGCCGTTATCTCCTTCCATTTGCTCAACCTGTAGCAACTTCCCTCCTTTTCGGAGTTCAGAACGTACACGATGAGCGGCGAGATCAACCTTCAGGGTAATATCAATACCCATCATTATGGCTGATACCTGCATAGTTTTAATTGCATCGAGCTTTGCCCCGCCATGAGCTTCGGCAGCTTTACTTAGTAAACTTGCGGCATCATTATTACCGCCCGTTCCGGTGAAGGAAGTTTCAGTAGCACCAGTCGACTTGGTATTATTACGTGGAGCTCCGGATGTAGTTTTTGCTGTAGATGAAGCACTTTTGGGCGCTTTATCTTTCATAAAATATATATTACCATCTATGGCAGCCATAATCGGCTTTTCGCCGGGGCGGCAAAAGAAACTGTGGGTTTCGGTTTTACCGGTGTTATAAATCAAAGTAAGTATGCCGTCTTTTATAGTATAAGTACCAGCACCACTATCCTTATGGCTCCCACCGCCGCCAATACCATCGCCAGATACCATGGTAGCCGACGAACTGTTTTGACTAAAGTTACCCTTGCCATCAAAATAAAGCCCTTTTTCGCCGGATGTACCAACAAATACTTGTCCGGTGTTCATACCGCCCATGCTGCTTGCATGCGTAAATTCATAGTAACCGGCAGGCACCCTATCAGATGTATTAAGTTTTAGAATATTGAAACTACCTGCATCAATATCACCATCGGCTTCCAGTTTGTATTCTTGTTTGGTGCCTTTCAGGTACTGCATTTTGAGCGTATTGCCCTGTACCTGGTAATGACCGGCAACGCGGGTTTTCCAGTCGGGCTTTTCAAGCAGATCGTTGAACGTTCCATCGGGCCTTAGCATGTATACCACATCGTTACGCCCCATCCCGGCCCCCATAGTAACTGGCAGTGTTAATTCAATACCGGCGTAAACACCGCTTACATTTTTGGTTTGCGCCCCGGCATTAACGCCGGCAAAAAATAGGATAAGGAAACAAAACACAAAAGCTTTCATAGTATCAGCAGAAATATTTTAATACCAAGAGTTAAATTATCAACTCCTGCACGGTAAAAATGTTTTTAGCTGAATAATAAGCTTTTGTTAAAAGCCAATTAATACTATATAATATTAGTGTAAATAATAAGCTACAATTAAACCAAAGGCTCTATACCTCAGTTTAATAATTTGTACATTCACTTATTAAACTAAACCGCCATGAAATCAATAAAAACCTTGTGTCTTTTTGCAGCTATTGCAGGATTAAGCTACAATCCCGTATCTGCCCAATCTACTTCTGTACCAACAGTAACTTTTCAAAATGTAAGTAATCTCCCCTATCCGCTTACCTGGACCAGCAGTGTTACCGATGGCAACAATATTTACACCGTTGCCGGTTATAAAGGAGGGCGCGGCGGCTATTCGTCGGATGTATTGAAATACAGTCCTGAAACCAACAGTTGGACTAAAATTGCCGACATGGGCGGCAACAAAGTTCAATCAGCCACGGCTTATGTGCCAGCTACCGGTAAAATATATGTTTTTGGGGGTATTGGCGGCGTTAGCAATGACATACGCACCAGCCAGATATTTCAAGGCGTACAAAGTGTTGATATTAAAACCGGGGAAGTAAAAAATCTTGAAGTATTAAACCCGATGGCCAGCACTTATGGTAGCGCGATTGAATGGCAAAACAAAATTTACTTATTCGGCGGCAGTCGCGAAGGCAAGCGTAGCATCAATTCGGTGTATGAATTTGATCCGCTAACACTAAAATTCACTCAATTAGCCAATATGCCCGAATACCTGCAGGCTGCCGGAGCAGTTGTAAACGGCGTTATTTACACTTTTGGTGGTTACGATACTTTTCTTAAACACCAGGGTACTAATATTTACGCTTATGACATCAAGGCCAATACCTGGAAAACCGTTGGCAAACTACCGGAGTTTATGTCGGCTAACAGCGTAGCCGCAAGCGGTAGCGTGATATTTGTTGCAGGTAGCTATGATGATGAAGACCTGTTAGGTTATTTTGATACCGATAGTGGCAAATTCACCAAACTGAAATCAAATATGGAGCCTCGTCGCGCTGCATCATCCGCTATAGTAAATAATATGTTGTTTGTTTTTGGCGGCAGTACACGCTTCAAAGCATTTAATGTTTCAACTTTGGCAACTGTACAGGCTACCAATATTACGCCATTCCTTAAAAACTCTACAAGCAGGTAAAAGCCTGATATTATACAAAGAAGCCGGTTAAAGTTTATTTTTAACCGGCTTCTTTATTTAATGTGATATCCTTACTTCAATTCCTTTCTAAAAAAACCTACAGCCAGACTATCTACCTGTAAATGGATAGCATGCCTGTTAACCGAAAGATCATCGGTAAAATATATTGGTGCCTCTTTCTTCACTGCGTCAATAGCTTCTCCAAGCATCACATAATGGCCTATCTTGCCCGGTAGTTCGGTATAGATTGATTTACTGATTAACTGATGATAATGCCTTGCATTGGTTTTTACAGGGGCGATGCTATCACTTTGAGAGCCTACAATATACAAAGGGCTTTTAATATCGGCTACCTGCTCTTTGCGGATAAAGCCGAAACCCAGTGCGGGCGATATGGAAAAGAAAGCTTTGATCCGTTTATCCTTTAATGGTGGCACATGTTTAGACCCGGCGATAAGCGAACTATCATCCAATAATTTTATCAGACCCGGAAATTCGGGAATCTCCAACTCTTTACGGCCTGTGGTTTTATAATAATTACGCGCCTGTTCAAAATCAAGCCTTGCACCGGCAAGGGCGATTACGGTATAACCACCGAAAGAAAAGCCTATGGCCCCGATCTTCTGCTGGTCGATAAGCGGACCAATATCTGAGTTATTCAGCAAGGAGGTAAGCGCGAAGCTGAGATCAAGAGGCCGCTCCCAGGGTTTAACAAATTCAAGCGGGATTTTATGATCATAAGTATTACCGTAATGATCTACAGCTGCAACTATGCAGCCGCTGTTTGCCAGGGCCTGGGCAAGCCACTCTAAAGTCAGCCTGCCGCCACCGGTGCCATGCGAGAGCAGGATCAGCGGCAGCTTATTCACCGGGAGTTTGCCATCACGAACGGTTGGTTGTCGTAAAAAGGGTGAGAAATGTTTATCTGATGGTTTTAGCGTATCTACCGTCGGATACCAGATTTCTGTAACCACTGGGCGGTTATTACGGCTGCGATCTTTAAAATTAAACGTACGTTCCCCTAAATTTTGAGCCTTAATTACGCCACCCGATAGCAGTATTATAACAGCGATAAGTATTTGCTTGCACATCATTGTTTAGTGTTTATACCACAAAACAAGGCATTTACGATTTCAAAAAGATTGACAATAGTCAATAAATCATTTTTTTGATTTGAGGCGACTGAGAGTTTCCTGCGAGATCCCGAGATAATCCGCAACTATTTTATTGGGGAGTCGCTTGATAATCTCGGGCTGGGTTTGCATCAGGATATTATAGCGGGCTTTTGAATCCATGGTGATCAGGCTTTCTATCCGTTGTATGGATGCGATGTAATCCAGTTCAAGGCCCAAACGATACATAGTTTCAAAGCCAGGAATTTCGTTCAGCAAGAGGTCACGGTCGGCATAGCTCAATACCAATAGCTCGGATGGTTCGGGGCTTTGAATGGATGCGACAGATGGTTCTTTCAATATAAAACTCGGGAACGCTGTACCCATACGCCCCTCAAATATCAGGAAGCGGGTTGATTCATTACCATCATCATCGGTCAAAAATACGCGGAGGCAGCCTTTCACTACAAAATACAAATGCCTTGCGATACTTCCTTTTTCAACCAGTATCTCGTTACGTTTGGTTAGTCGGGTTTTAAAACAATTATCTACCAGTAGCTCATGCTCCGGCGAGAGTATTAACTTATCTCCAATATGTTGTTTTAAAGCAGGGTGCATAACTGCAATTTATGCACTTAGCTTGGAGTTGACAAGTCCGCATCAATTTTGAGCGAGTAAATTTTGATATAAATTATAGTTTTCATCATCAAAGCAAACAAATATCACTTTCTCAACTACATTATTATCAGCCAAGAAATCCTGAACAGTTTTAACGGCGATAGCCGCGGCTTTATCCTTTGGAAAGTGATAAATACCGGTGCTGATGTTTGGGAAAGCTATAATATGTACATCATTCTCGGCCGCAAGTTTCAAACTATTTAAATAAGCGGCATGAAGCAGTTCATCCTCTCCTTTTTTACCGTTGTTGTAAACAGGGCCAACCGTATGGATTACATATTTAGCGGGCAACTTGCCTCCTGTGGTAATTACAGCCTGCCCGGTTTTGCAGCCACCTTGCCGGGCTACTATTTTACGGCAATCTTCCAGTATTTCCGGTCCGCCTGCACGGTGTATGGCACCGTCAACACCGCCTCCGCCCATGAGCGAGCTGTTCGCGGCGTTTACGATGGCATCAGCCTTAATTTTTGTGATATCGCCCTGTATCAACTCAATAGCGCCCATAACATTTAAGATTTATAGCTGATATAACAAACGGGGAAATGTTTTGCTTTTAGAAATATAGCTGCACCATTTTGCGCCAGTAACGCGCGCGATGCGCTTCCTCATGCCAGATATACAGGCTGTTTTGAATGCCTTTGCTCGCCAATACAGTGCTCAGGTATTTATTATCTTCCAAAAACGCGTCCTCCTCGCCTACGGCCAGGATAATTTGGAGGCGCTTGATCTGGTCAATAATTTCGGGACTGTGCAGGTTATTTAAAAACTGGTTAGGCATGTTGAAATACACATTTTCATCACGATAGCCATCCAGCAGATCGCGGAAGTTACCCATAGCCTGGGTAATATCATAGCGGCCACTCATGCCTACAACTTTAACAAATACCGAGGGGTGTTTAAACCCGATATTAACAGCATGGTAAGCGCCCATACTGCAACCTGCCGAAATAATTGGCCCATCAGCATTGAGCGTTTTCATCAGGGGCACTACCTCCTGCAAAATGTATTGCTCATAATGCAAGTGCCTTTCCATACGATGGTAAGGGTGGCTGTATTCATTATAGAAACTTTCGCGGTCGATGCTGTCAACACAATAAATTTGCAGGTGACCTGCTTCAATTTTGCTGCGTAGGGCTTCAATTACCCTCCAGTCTTCATAGTCATAAAACCGGGCGGTACGTGTAGGGAAAAATAAAACAGAGGCACCGGCATGGCCAAAAACCAGCAATTCCATGTTACGCTGAAGCGACGGACTGAACCACTTGTGGTACTCTCTTTTCATCTTTAAACCGCTGAAAGATGACAAATGCGTGTAAACCCTATATTAAGCTAATTTGATGCTTTGTGGCATTCGCTGCAAAACTGCATTTTTCCACAAAGTGTAACCGGCGGTGCTTAAATGCAAACCATCTTTATCATAATATTCGCGTATTGGTTTACCGGAAGCATCTATCATCTGATTAAATATGTTGATGAACTGCCAGTTTTTATGGCGGTGAATTATTTCGTTTTCAATTAAGCTATTAGTGTACCTGTACTTTTCAACAATAGGCCAGCGCGCAAGGCTTGGCTTAAGTGATATGTAATAGCAGGGGATATTTCCAAAAAGCCGCTCAACCTCAACGGTTAGCTGCTTAAAAAATATAAAAACTTCTTCGGGATTGCGGCCATCGCCAAGATCATTATCACCCGCGTACACCACAATGGCTTCGGGATTGTAAGAATGCATTATCCGCTCAAAAAACCACACGCATGCCGCCAGTGTTGAACCTCCAAAACCGAGGTTAACAGGCTGCATATCATCAAAATCATTATCAAGCGTATTCCATAAACGAATGGATGAGCTTCCGTAAAATATTACCCGCGGCACGTAATCAAGCTTTGTTCGCCTGATTTCCAGCTGCTTCACATCCTCTTCGTACCAGATCATATTCTTCTATAGTAGGGCCGTATTAAATTAAGCGCTAAAGATAATACAATAGCCCAAACTTAATGTAACGTTGATAAAACAATGGTGTTAAAATTGTAAAAATGACTATTCTTCCGCCGCTTCTTCGCCTTTGGTTCCCAATTCCACAATATCGCCCTTTTTGAAAAGTATGGCCTGCAAAGTGGTACGCCATACCGGCTTTTTACGCAGCAAAAACTCAAGGTCCATACCAAAGTGCTTAAACTCTTCCTGCTGGGCGTTTTGCATAATGGCTTTTGCCTGTTTATCCTTTTCAACCGAAATGCGCTGCTCATACCAGTTTATAGCCTCAGCTTCTTCGGTTAACGAAACTATCATACGGGCAAATGTGCGGGTTTCGTCCGATAGCTCATTTGCAGGTTCGTGATATTGATCAAATGACATATTACTCCTTTTTTAAAGGAGATAAGCATGATTTAAACATTTTTGTTTTAAGCTTTGCAGTATTTAGAATGGTTATCAAGCCAGGTGTTTCCTTATTTTGATGGTAACCAGTTTTGATGTAGGTGTATTACTTTGCACAGCCACGCTGTTGATAGGCACCAGTACATTGGCTTCGGGATAGTAGGTAGCTGTGTTGCCCTCAGGTATATTGTAGGGCACTACTACAAACAGCCTTGCGGCCCGTTCCACACCATCGTCGTAGTTAAACAGGTCAACTTTTTCTTCCGGACCAAAACCGGCTTTCCGCATGTCGTTTTCGTTCATCAAAATTACCCGGCGCTCATTGTGAATACCACGATAGCGATCATTAAGGCCATATATGGTAGTATTAAACTGATCATGACTACGGATGGTGGTCATGTGGTACTCATCTGCCGCAAGTTCGTGTTTCGGTAGCGGAGCAATATTGAAAGGCACAACGTCGCCATTCTTTTCGGTAATAAATTTGCCCTCACGGGCCAGGTTAGGCAGATAAAAACCACCGGGCAAGCGCACCTTTTGATTATAATCCTCAAAACCGGGAATAACTTTGGCTATCACATCGCGTATGGCATCATAGCTTTTAGCGTATTTATCCCAATCAATAACAGAGCGGCTGCCTAAAGTTGCTTTTGCCATATTGCAAACAATCTGGTTTTCGTTCATCAGATGCTCAGATACCGGCGTCAGCATCCCTTTTGACATCTGGACCACGCCCATAGAGTTTTCGCAACTGATGAACTGGTCTTCGCCGTTTACAACATCTTTATCGCTTCGCGACAGCGTTGGCAGGATCAAAGCTTCTTCACCATGCACCAAATGGCTCCGGTTTAATTTGGTTGATACATGTACCGATAGTTTAAGTTTACGTAGCGCCTGTGCTGTAAATAAAGTATCGGGCGTAGCCGAAAGAAAATTACCACCCATAGCGAAAAACACTTTCAGTTTACCCTCATCCATCGCCTTAATGGATTCAACAACATCATAGCCATGGCCCCGCGGCGGCTCAAAACCGAAAACCTCCTTAAGTTTATCCAACTGTTTAGGTTTGGGTTTATCCCATATAATCATGGTTCGGTTTCCCTGCACATTGCTGTGACCGCGAACCGGGCATAAACCGGCACCCGGCTTGCCTATTGCACCTTTAAGCATAGCAAGGTTTACAATTTCCTTTACCGTAGCCACACCGTTTTTATGCTGAGTAACACCCATGGCCCAGCAAATGATAATGCGGTTTGTATTTTTGATCAGTTCAACGGCCTGCTCAATTTCCTTTACCATTAAGCCTGCAGCTTTGGCCAGGTCATCAACCTCGTATTGATTCAGACTATCTAAAAAAGCAACATAGCCGGTAGTGTTCTTTTTGATGAATTCATGATCGAACACACTTCCGGGATTTTCAAGCTCGGCTTTATAAAGCAATTTTTCCATGGCTTTAAGCAGTGCCATGTCTCCGTTTATCCTCACTTGCAGGTACAAGTCGGCAAGCTGGGTTTTGATACCCAAAATGCCTTTTACCTTCTGCGGATTTTTAAAGCCCATTAAACCGGCTTCATGCAATGGATTGACGGCTATAATCTTCGAGCCTTTATCCTTGGCTTTTTCGAGCGCGCTGAGCATCCTCGGGTGATTAGTACCGGGGTTCTGCCCCATGATAATGATCACATCCGTATCGTAAAAATCATTGAGGGTAACGGTCCCCTTGCCTATTCCAATTGCATCGGCAAGGCCAACGCTGGTACTTTCGTGGCACATATTAGAGCAATCGGGCATATTGTTGGTACCAAACTCGCGCACAAACAATTGATACATAAATGAGGCCTCGTTACTGGTACGGCCAGATGTATAAAACGCAGCCTCATCCGGCGATGCCAAAGCATTTAACTCATCGCCTATTTTTTTAAAGGCAAAGTCCCAGCTTACAGGGGTATAGTGCGTGGCCCCCTTGGCAAGGTACATCGGTTGAGCTATACGCCCTTTTTTGCCTATGTCGTAATCATTGAGCTTGGCAAGGTCAGCCACCGAATTTTCGGCAAAGAACTCCCCGCTGAGCTTTTTGGTAGTAGCCTCTTCGGCGAGAGCTTTAGCCCCATTTTCACAATATTCGGCTATGGGTGAGCGGTCGTCATCCGGATCTGGCCAGGCACAGCCCGAGCAATCAAAGCCGCCTTTTTTGTTCATATGAAAAAGGCCTTCCATTCCCCTTACAAAGCCGGTTTCCTTGAGTATATCAACCATGGCAACTGTTACAGCTGGAATGCCCGCCGCCCAGTCTTTCGGTTCTGTTATTTTCAGGTCGAGCAGTTCTTCAGGGTTTTCAGCTGCCGGATCCTGTTCTGGTTCCTTGCTCATATCTTTTTAGCTGCCAATGGATTGGGATAATTATCGCTTTGATCTTCAACAACTTCATCTAAACAGGTAAAATCTTTTTCAACCAGTAAATGCAAATTGCCATGATTGCCCTCATAACCAACTTTATCTTCGTCAGCGAAACCGGCAACCATTACTTTAGGCGCGTAAAGCGTTATGATGTTTTCCTTATAAGTTGCCGAAAGCTGCTCGTCATCAATCAGCCTTAAAGCATAAACAAGCTGCTGACTGCCAAAATCAACCGTTTCCTGCACGTAGCCATCTTCGGCCAGTTTAGCTACATCGGTTTTGGTAAGCCTGTATCTCAGCGAATTACCTTTTATTCTTATTTTCATTTGATAGTAAACGGTTTATGCCGATGGTGCGGTCAAAACGGCCTCATCGGCAGGAATCATGACGCGGTGTGCGCCGGTATAAATATTAAAGCGCTCATCGCGCAAAAAGCCTATAAGTGTGATATTAAATTCGTTTGCCAGCTCCACGGCCAGGCTTGATGGCGCCCCTACAGCAGCAATGATGCTGATGCCTGCCATGGCCGCTTTCTGTACAAGTTCAAAACTGGTCCTGCCGCTTAACAACAATATGGTTTGCTGCAAAGGCAGCCAGTTATACATCATGGCTGCGCCTATAAGCTTATCTAAAGCATTGTGCCGGCCAACATCTTCCCTGAGCAGCAACAACTCGCCAACGGGGGTAAATAATGCCGAGGCATGTAAGCCCCCGGTATCATCAAAAACCCGCTGATGCCTACGCAAAATCTTCGGCAGCTGATTAAGTACAATACTGTGGATCATGTTACCATCATCCCCCCTGGCGGCATAATTGCTCACTGTACGAATGGCACTAATAGAACCCTTGCCGCATACGCCGCAACTACTGGTAGTATAAAAATTACGCTCAGTATTTTGGAGATTGGGTACAGTATCCTGTTCAAGGGTTACCAATATGGTGTTTTCCTTGTTTTCGGCACAAGCTATAAAGCTGTGTCTGGCCGATTTTACCTCGTCGGCATTTTTAATGATGCCTTCGGTAAAAAGAAAACCGGTAGCCAGTTCGGCATCATGGCCGGGCGTACGCATGGTTACGGAAATATTGCGCACCTCCCGATTGTCCGCAGGACCATGTTCTAACTTAATTTCCAATGGTTCTTCAATGGCTATACTATCCTCTTCCCTCGCACTTTGATTGGCGTTAACTTTTACAACGGGGATATGTATAATTGATGGCGTAGACATACTCAAATATACAACTTAAAGGGCGGCTTTGTTTATGCAAGTTTACGCACGTAATACAAGTTCAAGCATCTCTGCTTGAATTATTTCGAGGGTAAGCGTCCATGCAATAACTGTTAACTTAGGCCAACAGGGGGTTAACAGGGTTAACAGAAATTTGGATTATATTCACACATCAAGTTGACAACCAGAATATTAAACAAAAAACAGCATTAACATGTGTTAACCCCGGCAAGATCAAGCGTCCCGAGCTTAAGTTAGAGAATCGTAAGCGAGGATGCGTACTTTTTGTTTGAGTTCAAGCGTGGACGCTTGGACCTGCATATAACATCATGTTAAATTTAAAACCAGTACTCGTTTTATAAGCTAAATTGAATAATTTTGAGATATGAAGATCAATATACTGGCTTTTGGAGTGACCAGGGAAATATTTGGAAGCGGTGAAATTAGCCTGGAAATGACAAACGACGCTACCATCTCCAATTTGAAATACCTGCTCGAACAGCAATATCCGCGTTTAAAGCAGCTATCATCATATATGCTGGCTGTTAATAACGAATATGCGTTGCCCGGCGATACCATTCACGAACGCGATGAAATAGCCATCATTCCACCGGTAAGCGGGGGGTAGTCAGTTGGCAGTTAGTAGCGGTTATTAGTGGCAGCAGGCAGTTTAGTAGCAGGCTTCAGTTGCAGTAGCACTCGTGTTTGATTGATAGCTTCCGGTTGCAGATGCTTAAATATTACTTATTACAAATCCATTCAATCCAAATAAAACAATGGCTATCAGAAGCGCTACGCTTGTCGATCATTCTGCAATATCAAACCTGCTAACCCAGTTGGGATATCCCGGTACTGAAGATTTTTTGCCGGAGAACCTTGAAAAGATGCTGGGGCAATCGTCATCGCAGGTTTTGGTTTATGAAGATGAAGGTGAGGTTTCAGGATTTATAGCTATCGACTTTTTAACCCAATTAGTTGTTAAAGGCGATTTTATCCGCATCAGTTGTTTTTCTGTTGATGAGAATACCCGCGGCAAAGGCATAGGTAAAGCCCTCGAAGATTATATTACCGAACTTGGCAAAGAGCGTAATTGCGATCGGATAGAGGTTCATTGCCACTCGCGCCGGGTGGATGCACACCGGTTTTACTACAGGCAGGGTTATTCCGAATCGCCTAAATATCTGATGAAATCATTAGTTGAATAATATTTAAATTACATCATCTTGAATACACAGATCCTCCTATCGGCCCAAACATTGGATATCCAATCGTGTATCAACTGGATCATGTCGCCCGAATCGGGAGGAATAGATGTGTTTATTGGCACCGTGCGCAATGCCACCAAAGGCAAAAAAGTTTTAAAGCTTGATTTTGAAGCTTATGAGCCCATGGCCATCAGCGAGATGAACAAGATAGCGGCGCAAGCCTTTGAGCGCTGGCCGGTTCAAAAGATCTTGATCCATCACCGTACCGGTTTGCTGCAGGTTGGCGAGGTACCTGTGGTAATAGCTGTTTCAGCAGCCCATCGTGATGCCGCTTTTGACGCATGCAGATATATCATAGATACACTCAAACAAACCGTCCCTATCTGGAAAAAAGAAAGCTTTGAAGATGGCGATGTTTGGGTAGCAGCACATCCTTAGGATTTGGGATTAAAAAAGAAAAGCGCCATTGCGAGGAACGAAGCAATCCCCGATTGGTATAGACGCTCTGTACAGTTCGCGATTGCTTCGTTCCTCGCAATGACGTTATATTATTGCTGTTGTTATCAACAGCATACGTATTAACTAACCTTATACCCTTCCAATCCACCTTCCAACGAAAACACATCAGCTTCGGGGATCATTTTTAGGATCAGCTTTACCGCCTCATCGCTTCGCTTACCTGACGAACAGTAAAGAACTTTGGTATTCGGACTGGTAAAATAGGCCAGGTATTCTTCAACCTCGTCTAACGGGATATGGGTGCCGCCAATGTCGTAAGCTTCGCGCTCCTGTATGGTACGTACGTCTACAAGCTCAACCGTATCGTCAACCAGGATCCTTTTTTTCAGGTCATCGGCATTAATAGAAGGAATGGTAATAGTTGTTTTTAACCTGCGGATATGCGTTTTGGTAACCGGGCCTATCTTAAAGATGCGGCTTTGCATACTTTGCGCATCAAATATCAGCACTTTTCCTGCCAGCAGCTCGCCTGTTTTAGTAATGTATTTAATAACCTCATTGGCCTGCATGCAACCAATAATACCGGCCAATGTAGGGATCACCCCGCCTTCGGTACAGTTGGGGATCTGCGTGGCATCTACTTCCGGGAATAAATCGCGGTAATTGGGCGAATTTGCACCCTTGCCATTGCTTACGTTCCAAACGGCTATCTGACCTTCAAACTGGTATATAGCGCCATAAACAAGCGGTTTACCGGCCAAGACGCAGGCATCATTAAGCAAGTAACGGGTTTCAAAATTATCCGTACCATCCAGCACAATATCATAATTACTGATAACGTCCATGACATTATCGGAGGTTATCTTGGAGATATGTGGTACAAGCTTAATACCGGGGTTTTGAGCTTGTAAACGTGCGCAGGCTACTTCAGCCTTATTTTTGCCTTCATCGGCCGGGGTGTACAAAACCTGACGGTGCAGGTTGCTTACCGATACCATATCAAAATCGGCAATGCCTAATGTGCCTATTCCTGTTGATGCCAGGTACTGCGCGGCCGGGCAGCCCAAGCCGCCTGCCCCTACTACCAGTACGCGGGCTTGCTGTAATAATTGCTGAGCTTGTTCGCCAAAACCAGGCAGCGCTATCTGGCAGTTATATCGTTGTAAATCCTCATTCATTAGTAGCAACTATTTTATTATGGATCATTGATTTTACTTTCTCCAATTCCTCAGGCGTATTCACATTGGTCAGCGCCTCCTCATGCGGAGCATTTAGCAATGTGATATCGCTATTGATCAAAACCTTGCGGGGACAGGAGTACCCCTGTGCCAAAAACGATAACAATACCGGGTAGCTTTTGGGCTCCCATATAGCAATTAAAGGTTCGGGAAAATTGGTTACCGGGCTATGATAAGCCGTTGCCACTGAAGAACTGTTTCTCCAGGCTGCTAAATTGCGGAGCGTACTATCATCCATCAATGGCAGATCGCAGGCTATTACCAACCATGCCGCGTCCGGCTGTTCACGAAACGCCGAAAGAATAGCACCATACGGGCCCAAACCTGTAAATGTATCTTCTATAACAGGATAAGCCGGGTCAATTTCCTGCTGTTGGCCCGGGCGGCCGGATATATAAACTTCCTTGCAAAAACTTTTAAGCAAATCGGCCATATGATACCGCTGTTCCTTGCCGTGCCAGTTAGCAGCGCCTTTGTCAAAACCCATCCGGGTGCTTTTACCGCCTGCTAAAACCAGTCCGTTTAAAACAGGTCTGGCTTGCTTTAAAGCTGCTTCAAAAAAAGCTACGATCTTTTCACGGTCGTCTACCTTTAAAACCGGGATTTGTTGCCAGTGAGGAATAACCTCCTGTATAAAGTCAGGTATTTCACTTGCGTTATCGGCCAGCAGAAAAAGCTGTACATTATCAAGCTGATCTGTTCTTTTTTGCAGCGATGCTTTTTTATTAAAGTCGATGATCACCACCTGGGCTTTGGCCTGCTGATGGTTGCCATTAACCAATACCAGATCCGCCGATGAAAATTGCTGCTTAAGCTGATAAGGATATACCGGGTTTTGATAATTAAACTGCTGATAATTTACCTGGTCAGTATACTCAAGTGAGGCGCCGCTTACCAGCCTTCCGGGTAGTAACGTGATATCATCGTTATGCGACATATCCACATAAGCGCATTTATATACCGGCGAAAGCGAGCGGACCACATCATCGGCCAGTAGTTTGATCACGGTGCATGGACCACCTACAATAGCCCATTCATTACGTCCAAAATTGCCGGTTGAAGGCCTGGCCAGCTTAGCATGTTTACGATGGCCTGATGGCTGGTTATGATCTTTTAAAGTCACGTTTACCTCCTGTTTTTGATATCAGTTTGGTTTCTTTTATCACTATATCATGGCTCATGGCCTTGCACATATCATAAATGGTAAGTGCCGCTATTGAAGCGCCAACTAATGCTTCCATTTCCACCCCGGTTTTAGCGGTTATACTTGCGGTACAATCAACCTCAACCTCCTGCTGCTCGTTTATGTGGATAGTAACGTTACAATTATCCAAACCCAGCGGGTGGCAAAGCGGAATCAGGTCGCCAGTTTTTTTTGCCGCCATAATTCCTGCAATAATAGCTGTTTGAAAAACCGGGCCTTTTTTGCTTTGTAATTCGTTCCCTGCCAATAGCTCAAATACCTCGGCAGGCAAAGCAACCACGCTACGCGCCGTGGCCGTGCGGTGTGTAACCTGTTTTTCAGTTACATCAACCATATTTGGGTCGCCTTGTTTGTTTATGTGGGTTAACATGATGAACCTTGATTTACTTGATTATAGGATTTAAGGATTTTGCTTGCATATTTTATCAGATTTTATTCCATCAGGGTAATCCCAAAATCCTAAAAATCATGGTTAAACCTCCAAACCTTAAACACTTCTCCCGCTTTAAATTCGTTTTTTTCCAGTGGAAGCTCCAAAAAAGCTTCGGTATCTGCTAAGTTAGCAAAATCGCCCGAACCATTTCCCTCAACAGGCATCGCTATCAATTGTCCTTGCCGGTTGCTCTGCAATTTTACCTGCAGATAATATTGTAATGCCGGCTGAAAGGTAAAATCCTTGCCTAATACACCATATAACCGTGCCTTTGCGGGCAGACCAAGCGTAGCACTCAGCCATGTTAAAAAGTAACGATGCAGGCACATAAATGTTGCTACCGGATTACCCGGAAAGGCAAACACTAACGCGCCGTTGTTATGCCTGCCAAACCAAAAAGGTTTGCCGGGGCGCTGAGCCACTTTATGAAACAGTTTTTCAACTTCAGATTCTTCCAGTGCCTGGGGGATATAATCAAACTTCCCCATCGAAATGCCGCCGCTCAGCAGTAACACATCATAACTCTGTAAGCAATGCTGGATTTTTTCGCGGGTGATATTTGGCTCATCGGGGATATGTAAAATATCGGCATCATTGTGATGTTGTTTCAAAACTGCCTTAACTGTGTAACTGTTTGATTTGCGAATTTGGTATGGCAAAGGTGTTTCATCCACATCCACCAGTTCATCGCCCGATGAAATGATTACCACCCGCGGCATTTTTTTAACAAGCAGATGGGTTTTACCCACCGATGCCGCCACGCTGATGATGGCAGGACTTACCAGCTGACCGGATAGCGCGATAACATCATTTTGTTTTTTATCGACACCTTGCAGATGCAGGTTTTGGCCTTTTTTGACGTCTATAACATTTAAGCTTGCCTGTCCCGCGCTGATCTCCACATCTTCATAACGGATCACCGTATCAACCGAAGCAGGCAATACCGCCCCTGTCATGATCTCAATACATTCGTCAAGTTCATTTATTTCAACAGGTTGGTCACCTGCTGCCTGGGTGGCTTTAATGCGAAAAGTATGGATGCCCTTTTCAATGGCGGCATGTTTTACTGCAATGCCATCCATGGTTACCCTGTTAAAAGGGGGCAGGTCACGATCTGCTTGCAGGTTCTCGGCCAGTACATAACCCAAGGCTTGTTCAAACGGCAGACTTTGTGTACCGTAGTCCCTTGTTTGTGCCAATACCAGTTTTTCAGCTTCTACAACCGTTGTCATTTTTATATTGGGTTTTAAAACTATCCGCCAATAGTGGCCATTGATTCATGAATCCCGGTTTTAGCTACACGGGCCAGCTCAGCCTCCCAGCCGTCTGCCGGCCGGTGACTAAAGGCAGTTAACAACGCGCCTTGCAGTACCTCGTCAGAAGCGCCCTTCCGCATCAGATCTTTTAAATTAAGCACGCCATCGTCGTACAAGCATGTTTTTAACTCGCCCTGTGGTGTTATGCGAATGCGGTTACAGGTACCGCAGAAGGTACGCGAATAAGCGGCTATAATGCCGATGCTCCCTTTGTGCCCCGGGATTTGATAATTATAGGAAGTAGAATAAGCCGGATCATCCAGCTTTTTAATTTGAGGGTAGCTGCCTTTTATTTCGTCCAGGATCCGGACATAGTCCCAGTGCAAGCCATCATACACATGGCCATCACCGTTAAAAGGCATCTCTTCAATAAACCTCACGCTAACGGGCAACTCTCTGGCCAGCTCAACCAGCGGTATAATATCCTGTGTATTTTTGCCGTCCATCACCACGGCATTGATCTTCACCTCCATATCGTGGCTCAGCATAGCATCTAAAGAGGCCATTACATTGCTAAACTCATCGCGGCGGGTAATGGTAAAAAATCGATTGGCATCCAGCGTATCCAAACTAAGGTTGATGGAACGTACACCAATCTTTTTCAATTCGGGAACGTAAGGGGCGGTTAGCACACCATTAGTGGTCAGGCCAAGTTCTTTTAAGCCATTGAGGCCGGAGATACCAGTGAGCAGTTGCATGATATCTTTCCTTACAAAAGGCTCGCCGCCGGTTATACGGATCTTCTCGATACCCATTTTAACCAATAAACTGCAGATCTGCAGCATTTCCTCATTGGTCATGAGTTCGGTGCGTGAAAGCCAGTCGAGGCCATGCTCCGGCATACAGTAAAAACAGCGCAGGTTGCACCTGTCTGTCACCGCGAGGCGCATGTAACTTATCTTCCGGCCATGGTTATCTGTTAGCAAAATATAGCGCTTTTACCTTGTAAATTTAATCAATTAACAGCCATTAAAACTTTAAGTTTATACGTGGCGAGGGTAAAAGTAAGCATTACGGCGGGGCGGTATGTTTATAAAATGTATTTTTTGCTTCCTGATCGACGTTCAATTTTATTTACAATTAACTAACAGGAAAACCACACAATTAATTCCTATTCACCGCACCATCATAAACCACAAAAAATCAATTTGTTATAAATGAACAGACATAACTAAAACTTTAATTTAATCAATCCCGTATTAAGGCAAGCATCCGCCCGAATACAATTATAAAAGGGAAGTCCCCTGAACCCTTACACATAATCCAAAAGGACCGGAAGCTGTATGAATTGTAATGCACGATGACTAATCGGGCACTACAGCAATAGTTATACAAATACCTAATGTTAACAGTTAAAAAATGACGGGGATTATTATTCTGGCAGCAGGCTCATCAAGCCGTTTTGGCTCACCTAAACAAAATTTCGTTTACCAGGGTAAAACCCTTTTGCAGCGGGCAATTCAAACCGCACTCACCTGTCTGCACTGCGAAAAAGTTATTGTTGTGCTGGGAGCTAATGAGGAGCTGATCCGTTCAAATATAGATGACCAGGTTGTTCATGTTGCCTACAACCCACACTGGCAGGAAGGCATGGGTTCATCAATAAAAATTGGCGTACAGGAAATGCTGCGGCTTAAACCCGACATAACTTCAATTATTTTAATGTTATGCGATCAGCCTTTTGTTGATTCATTCCTGATATCCCAGTTAGTTGAGAAAAAAGAAATCAATGATTGTGGCATCATCGCCAGCAGCTATCGCGATGCCTTGGGCGCTCCGGCTTTGTTCGATGCAAAGTATTTTCCCGACCTGCTGAACCTGCAAGGGCACGAGGGGGCAAAAAAAATCATCGAAACACATGCTGATGATGTTTTTATCCTCCCCTTTCCGCTGGGTGCTATTGATATTGATACTGCCGACGATCTGGAACGGCTTAACCAGGCCGGTTAATTAGGCAGAAGCTACCAGTTTATTTACGCTGCGGTATACAAACTCGTTGAAAATATGCCTGCGGGCAAATCGTCCCGGCGAGTCGGCATTGATGAATTTGGTATAAACCGCTCTCGGCACATCAAAATATTCGTACACGTTACCATCCAAAAATGTAACTTTTAGTACCTGTTGTTTGTACTCAAAATCGGCAATGTTTGATAATGTTGTTGTCGCAGTATAATCGGACAGGGTTTGGGCACGGGTTTCGGGAGCTATGCTTACTAAAAAGTGATAAGCTTCGATAATGGTTTTGCTCTTTTCTTCGGCTTCTATCCTGCTCTCATCCTGAAACCTGTCAGGGTGCCAGGTTTTCATCATACTTTTATAAACCGTACGTAATTCGGTTAGCTCCGTGTTTTCAGTTACGTTCAGGAGTTTCCTGTAGTCGACAATTTTTTTCATTATTTATTCTATTTTTTTTTATTGTCGATGAAGGGATTACAGGTAAAACTGCCTTTAATACCGTCATGAAAATAACGGCGCGAAGGTACGCTTTTTTAGCACCAAAAAATCACGAAGTTTTATTTATTAATAATGATGATATTATCTAAATATTGGCTAAAACTTCTATTAACAAATCCATTAATTCCTTACCATCCCTGCTACTTTAATTAACATCACGAATGAGTAAAATAGAGTGTCAGCTGTTTAAATTATAAACCGTATTTTTGCGGGCTATGAAGTTTCCAAAATTCGCCGATCTGATACTGTTTGAAAACGATGATATTATAGTTGTTAACAAGCCTCCTTTTATAAGCTCGCTTGATGAACGCGGCGAAGGCAGCAGCGAGATCAGTATGCTCAGGCTGGCTAAGGCTTATTGGGACGATGCGCAGATTTGCCACCGCCTGGATAAGGAAACATCCGGAGCCCTTATTTTTGCCAAAAATCCTGAGGCTTACCGCTCTGTTTCTATGCAGTTTGAAAAACGCAAGGTTAAAAAAGTATACCATGCCGTTATTGACGGTACCCACACCTTCGACAACCTGCTTGTTGACCTACCTATATTAAACGTAGGCAAAGGCAGTGTTACCATCAGCAGGCAAGAAGGCAAACGCGCCGAAACCTGGTTTCAATCGTTAAAATATTATAAACATTATACCCTGGTTGAATGCCGCCCGGTAACAGGCCGTATGCACCAGATCAGGATTCACCTGGCTACACAAAGGGCCTCCATTGCCGGCGATGAAATGTATAAGGGCGAGCCTGTTTTTCTGTCAAAAATAAAGCGCAAATACCATTTAGGTAAAGATCAGGAAGAACTGCCTATCATGAAACGCTTTGCCCTGCATGCCTATGAAGTAACGTTTCGTATCAATCCGGAAACTGAAGTTACTATACATGCGCCGTACCCTAAAGATTTTGAAACACTTTTAAAGCTGCTTGATAAATTTGACCTCTAAAATTAAATAGTAGAAAGTGTTTGATATTTACCCACGCCAACGTATTTTTATGCCTAATGGCTTCTCTTGTTAAAAAGTTCTCTCTCTGTATTTTACTGGTGGCGTTTGTTGTAAGCAGTTCAGAAGCCTCATCATACGTTTATCTCTCCGAAGACAGTCTGGTTAATTTTATTAAGATAAAAGACAGAAACTTACAGGACAAGAAAATAGTTGATTATATCAAACTCCGCTTTCAGCAAGGGCCGGAAAACACCATTCCCGAAGGTAAGACAGAAGTTTACGAAAAACTGGATAAATACCAGGTTGATGACCGGGAAGCCTTAAAATATTTCATTGAAAGTACCGTGCAACGGCGTTTATCCAAGCTCCCCGAAGCCGAAACAGCCATGGTTAAGGCCATTGACCAGGCATCAAAAGCCAAAGCCGATTTCCTGATCTACTCCTTTATCAGTCACCTTGCTTTCATTCAAACAGACCGCGGCAACCCCATCGGAGCTATATACAGCTACGGACTGGCCCAAAAGCAAGCCTTAAAGCTTAACGAGCCGTTATTACAGGTATACCTTAATATTAATATCTCCGATCTGTACTACAAGCTCAACCTTTATAGTCAGTCGCTCTATTACCTTAACCTGGCATTCCGGATCAAGGAAGAAAATAAGATCAAAGACGATAGGTTTTACACCATCATAAGCTATAACAAGGCCGAAAACTTTTTCAGAAGAAGAAATCTCGATTCGTTGCAGCAGTGCCACAATGAATTAATGGGGCCCAATAATAAAAGCTACAAATTATTTACCTATCAAAACCGTACTGCCTACTATATATCTATCCTGAAACACCACTATGCCGAAGCTATAACGCAGATTAAAGAACTTCAGGCCAATAAAAAATACGTACACAACGATCTTGAGAAGCAAAACCTTGCCGATGCGTTTTACCTCAATGGCCAGGCCGATTCGGCAACTACTATCGCCAACCAATTACTTGTCCTGCCCTATTCTGCCAATCACCCGGAAATAAAACATCACCTTTACGAATTACTTGGAAAAATAGCCCGTGACAGGGGCGATTATAAACTGGCAGCCGAAAATTTTGACCTCGCATTAAAGCAATCAGAAGAAAGCCTTAATAATACTACACAGGTGGGCAACGCGTCGGCGCAGATAAAAATCGACAAAATTGAAAACACTTTTACAGATACTGCCGAAAAATATCGTCGCGAACGTTTGATTTTAATCCTCGTTAGTATCACCACCGTTTTTATGTTTGCTGTTATCGCGTTATTATACCGCAGTGCCAGGCAAAAACGCCACTACGAGAAACTACTGTACGATAACAAAAAAAATGAGCTTGCATTTATTAACTCGCACGAGGTACGCAAGCATTTGACCAATATATTAGGTCTTGTTGAACTAATGAGTGAAAGCAAGGATAAAAAGCAGGAGTTTTTACTGGTAGAAAAGCACCTTTACGATTCGGCTAATAAACTTGATGAGGCCATCAAGAACATCTCTGACAAATTGAGCGATTAAACTCGGGCGACAATAAAGTTTCCATAACTTAATCATCCGCAGCAAGTTAACCTGTTTAACAAATGCTCCGGCTGTACGGCTGTGCATTCAAATTTGCGTTATTGTCAAAAAATACCCTCAATTTATTTCTAAAAATATGAAATTGTTAAAAATGCAGTTTTGAGGTTTCTTTTTTACGTGTTTCCGGCCATAATTAACATGTTATTGAAAAAAAATGTAAAATTTCTTAACATTTGTAATGATTTTTGTAAAAATAATTTAAATTCGCCTTAATAATTATTGAGATTAATACAAAAACTATAATTAGAACCCCAACTTTACAAATTAATTAAAAAATGGCAACAAAACTCGAGTACATTTGGCTTGATGGCTATAAACCAACACAAAGCCTGCGTAGCAAAACAAAAATCGTTAAAGAATTTAGCGGCAAAGTAGAAGATTTAGATAACTGGAGCTTTGATGGTTCTTCAACTGAGCAGGCACCAGGTGGTTCATCAGATTGTATCTTAAAGCCAGTTTTTGTTGTTCCTGATCCACAAAGAAAAAGCGCTTACTTAGTAATGTGCGAAGTATTAAGTGCTGACGGTAAACCACACGAATCAAACGGTCGTGCTACCATCGCTGATGATGATAACGATTTCTGGTTTGGTTTTGAGCAGGAGTACTTCCTGTGGGATCCATCAACCAGCAAACCACTTGGTTTCCCGGCTGCCGGCTACCCAGCTCCACAAGGCCCTTACTACTGTTCAGTAGGCGCTAAAAACGCTTTCGGTCGCGAAATCGTTGAAGAGCACTTAGACGCGTGTTTAGAAGCAGGCCTAAACGTTGAAGGTATCAACGCTGAGGTTGCTGCAGGTCAGTGGGAATTCCAGATCTTCGCTAAAGGCGCTAAAGAAGCTGGTGACCAGATCTGGGTTGCACGTTATTTATTAGAAAGAATTGGTGAAAAATACGGAGTTGCTATTAACTGGCATTGCAAACCGCTTGGTCAATTAGACTGGAACGGTTCTGGTATGCACGCTAACTTCTCAAATACTACTTTACGTACTGCAAACAGCAAAGAAATTTTCACAGCTATCTGCGAATCTTTCCGTCCTGCTGTTGCTGAGTGTATCGCAGTTTACGGTGCTG
The DNA here is from genome assembly GCF_003675385.1 of Mucilaginibacter kameinonensis. Lineage (GTDB taxonomy): Bacteria > Bacteroidota > Bacteroidia > Sphingobacteriales > Sphingobacteriaceae > Mucilaginibacter > Mucilaginibacter kameinonensis. The sequence goes on from NZ_RCWZ01000003.1 coordinate 1,068,450, forward strand.
ACAACGATCAGCGCTTAACCGGTAAACACGAAACCGCTTCTATCCATGACTTTAGCTATGGTGTATCTGACCGTGGTGCTTCTATCCGTATCCCTCTTTATGCAGTAGATCATAACTGGAGCGGTTACCTGGAAGATCGTCGTCCTAACTCAGCTGCTGATCCATACAAAGTTGCTGCAGTTATCATCAAAACTGTAAAATCAGCAAAGCTTTAATGCCCTGAATAAAATAGTTATTTGTTTTATCCCCCGGTTTTAATAAACCGGGGGATTTTTTATTTATAAATAAAATTGCTATTCCACCCGTCATTGCGAGGCACGAGGCAATCGGAACTTTACAGTGCAGACTTGTATAGCTCCTCTGTCTATTGGGGATTGCTTCGTACCTCTCAATGACGGCTTTTATATATTTTCAAACAGTTTCTTAGATTGTTACAACGAGGCGTTGCCCGCCGGATACACGCTGCTCCCACAGTTTAGCAATATCTGCCAATTTCACGGCAATAGTGTCCACTTTCAATTTACCTGCTGCGGCAAGCGCAAACATTTCCGGTAAAATATCAGTAAACAGTTCGCCTACCTGTGCTTTTGACCAGGCACCAAGTCCCGACCCAGTTAATTGAAGATCAACACTCCTGAGGTTGGCAGCCGATAACTGTATAAGATCTCCCGACATGCCACCAACAGATACATACCTTATCTTATTTGTAAATGAGCCATCTCCTTTTATACAGCCCAGTATCATTTCGGCTGTATGCCCCCACAGGTAATCAACAATAATATCAATAGGTGTTTCTGAATGTATTGCACTGATCCGACTTTTAAAACTTTCATCATCCTGTAATACCTGAATTGTTTCATCGGCCCCAAGAGATAGTAATTCATTCAGTGATTGCTGGTTTCTACCCGTTGCTATTACCTTTTTCGCTCCGTAATGCTTTGCAATCTGCACGGCAACGCGCCCTGTAAACCCGGTTGCTCCATTAATAAGCACCACATCGCCAGGCTGAATATCAGCTTTAAATTTAAGGCCCATGGCAGCGCCAATTACCGCGTTGGGCAGGGCGGCTGCCGTAATATCATCCAGTTCATCAGGCAATTTCACTATCCTGCTTTTGTGAATAGTTGCTTTTTCGGCAAGCATACCACTTACCCCTACGCCATAAACTCTTGTACCGTCTTCCAGCACACAAACACCATCGCCGCCAATTACCTGGCCGCTTGTAACGGGCGCGTCGCTCGAATAATGATTGCCGGAAGCTCTTACTTTGTCAAAATGCTTAAGTGCTACCGCCTTTACGCTTATTAATATTTCATCGTTATTTTGAACCGCCGGTTCCGGGAAATCTGTATATTGAGGTAACCCTCCCTGTTGATACATTACTGCTGCTTTCATGCTATTTTTTTTAATAACACAAAATTAGCCCGGCCTACAGCGCCGGAACGATAACATATGTTATCAAGTTCAGAAATGCGGTTTACCTTTTGCCAGCTTACTTTTTATACGACTCAAATGCACTTTGCTTACTCCAAGATATGAGGCTATATAATGCTGGGGTACCCGCTGAACAATGTGCGGCCGCTCGCTCAAAAGTAGTTGATAACGCTGCTCAGGAGTATCGCGAATAATAGAAACAAACTCATTAATGTAGTGCATTTGCCGCCGGGCAGTCATTTGCAATATCATTTGGGCGAAGTCGGGCTCATGGCTCAACTCATCCATTAAACGAAGAACGTGTTGCTTAGGCAGCAGATAAATAACCGAAGGTTCGATAGTTTCGATGGTGAATGTGCTTGGCACATTATTTATAAAACTATCAAAAGAGCTTAACCCTTCATTCTCAAAGAAAAACTGCACTGTTTTATCGTCTCCGTTATTATTGAAAAAAGTACGTACGCAACCCTTTTCAATAAAGATATAATGCTGAGATATTTTGCCTTCCTCAAGTAAAACAGCTTTAGCCGGGGCCTCTACCCGTTTTTGAAATGGCAGGTATTTGTCCCAATAGGCATTTAACTTCGGAAATCTATCTTTAAAATGGAAAAACATTTCGTTTAATGATTATTTGGCGGCATTGTTTAAGTATTGCACATAATCGCCGCTGATTATCTGGCGATATGTGCTTACAGGCAAGTTGTAAAGATACATCCAGCAATTTTCGGCACCGTTAACAGTGAGAATATTAACCAGCTCTCTTGTATACTCCTGTGGATGGTCATAGGCCTCTCCTATTCCCTCGTAATCATCGATTACTTTTAATATTGTTTGCGGCTCATCCATCATAAAAATACCGCCGTGGATAAAAAGAGCTTCTGCATTATTAATCACCGCACCAGGGTATTCCCCAATATCATAAAGCCGACCGTTGACCTTACCTTTGTTTATAAATTTACAATGTTTATTCAGGTAATCTGCAAACTCGTTACCGGGCTGCAGCAATGTGCCGTAAACAAATAAAAACCGATTTGTTATTTCCATATAAATAGCTCAAACAAAGGTAAAAGCAATTGCGTATTAAACGCGTAAAGGCTATTTTTTTATAGTTTAAGCCATAATAGCTATCTTGCCATACCTTAACCGGCCATACTTTTACACCATGAACGCAGAACAGATCAAAGCATATATTGAACAGAATAACATCCAGAAAATAAAATTCGCCTTTGCCGATATCGATGGCATTTTGCGGGGTAAGGTGATCCACCCTAAAAAGTTTATTGATGGGTTACAAAGCGGTTACGGTTTTTGCGATGTTGTTTTTGGTTGGGACAGCAACGATGTTTGCTATGATAATGTACAGCTAACCGGCTGGCAAAGCGGGTACCCCGATAAACTTTGCCGCATTGATCTTTCAACGCTTCGTAATGTGCCGTGGCAGGATGATATTCCGTTTTTTTTAGCCGATTTCAGCAAACCTGATGGTGATGATCTGCCGGCATGCCCGCGCAGCTTGCTCAAACACATCAAGAAGCAATGTAACGACATGGGTTACCACGCCGAGTTTGCACAGGAGTTTGAATGGTTTAATTTTAAAGAGACGCCGCAAACCCTTGCCGACAAAAAATTCACCAACATTGAACCACTTACACCGGGCATGTTTGGCTACTCAATACTGCGCACGTCAGAAAACAGCGATTTTTACTACGACCTGTTTAACCTGCTTACCAAATTCAATATCCCGATAGAAGGTCTGCATACCGAAACCGGTCCAGGGGTATACGAAGCTGCTATATTGCATGATGAGGTTTTAGCTGCAGCTGATAAGGCTACCCTATTTAAAACCGCAGTTAAGGAGATTGCCTATAAACACGGCATTATGGCATCATTTATGGCTAAATGGACAGAAACCCTGCCAGGCTGCAGCGGTCACATCCATCAAAGCCTGTGGACCAGCGACCAGTCAAAAAACTTGTTTTACGATGCCAATGATGTAAACAAAATGAGCGACCTGCATAAGCATTACCTCGCAGGTCAGCTTTATTGCATGCCCCATTTATTGCCCATGTACGCGCCAACCATTAACAGCTACAAACGCCTTGTAGAAGGTGCCTGGGCCCCAACTACCATTACATGGGGCGTTGAAAACCGTACCACAGCCATCCGGATCATTAACACCACCGAAAACTATACCCGCCTGGAAACCCGCATCCCGGGATCGGATACTAACCCATACCTGGCTATGGCCGCGGCGCTGGCCTCAGGCCTGTATGGTATTAAAAACAAGCTCGAACTAAATATTGAGCCAACTGTAGGTAACGGCTACCAGGATAAACGCAATGGTGTACTTTGGCCTAACCTTCACGCGGCCGCAACAGCCATGCAAAACTCTGATATTGCCAAAGAACTTTTCGGCGAAGGCTTTGTTGACCACTTTACCCAAACCCGCCTGTGGGAATACCGCCAGTTTGCCAAAAGCGTAACTGATTGGGAATTGAAGAGGTATTTTGAGATTATCTGACTTCTCTTCTTCATGTCATTGCGAGGAACGAAGCAATCGCACGGGAGCAAAGCGGCCCTGTATAGCATGCGATTGCTTCGTACCTCGCAATGACGCTTTTAATTGTATAGTCCTCAACAAACAAATTATAATATATTTGTACCCTTAATTATAAACCGAATGCTGCCATTGGCGTAACTTTGCCGGCAGATATATACAAATGGACTATTCTTTTATTATCCGCAAGGCCTGGGAGGGGTATGATGCGTCAAAAACTATCCGCGATATTGAAGATATCAGTGCCATGGTTTCAACCAATCATGTGTACCGTATTACGTTCGACGACGACGATATAATCATAGCCAAACTATCATACTTTGGCATATTTGAGCACTTTAAAGAGGATCACCGCATTATCCAGACGCTGGCTATTAACCTGCTTTACCCGTTTGAGAATTTCCTGGCCCGTTCTTTACAGAAAAATAACCGCGTTTATATTTATCATCATAAACATGGTAAAACCGACGCCTGGGTGGTATTTTATAATCCTACACGCATATTACAGCGTCTTCCGCGCCGGTTGGAGGAAAATCATATTAAAAAACTTGGTCAACAGGTGGGTAAATTCCACAAGGCCTGTTCAAGGGTTAAAAATGTATTGCCTAAATCGTCAAAAACTTTACGTACCGATATTTCGGCCTTATTACAGCAAATTGAGGCTGATCCTAAGCAGTTTGGCACTGGCATGCAGGCCGATTTCCTGAAATACCATTGCGAAACTTTCCTGAAGAACCGCTCTAAATACAACATGAGTTCGTTTGAGATCATCCCGGTATTTATTGATTGGAACATTGGCAATTTTTCGGTGACGCCAAACCTTGAACTGTACTCGCGCTGGGATTATGACTGGTTCAGGATGAGTTACCGTTTACTTGATTTTTATTTCTTCAGCCGTGTAGTATCTGATATTGGCGACCGTACTGTGTTCAGTTATGTGATCAACACCATGATAGAAGACCGTTTCATCATGTTTTTAAAGGAATATCATAAAGTAAACCCGCTAACCGCCGACGAGATAAGATTTTTAAAAGAAGCTTATCGCTTTTTTATTCTGAATTATGTAATTAAGGATGGCAAGCACTTTTTTAACGAACAATACGCCAAAAAACTACAGGCTGAAGCATTTGATATCTATTTACCATCGGTAGACAGGGATTTCGATGCCGAAAAAATCATTGAGGCTTTAAAATTAAAATAGGTTAGCTATCTTTCGGGCTCATTTTATTGCAGAACCCTAAAAACAGACAAGCATGACCAGAATAGACAACTTTAAATCCATAATTGATAAATACGAAGTTGTTTTTTTTGATGCTTTTGGGGTTCTGAAAAATTATGGTGGCCTGCTTCCGGGTATTGAAAACACTTTTGCTTATTTACAGGAGCAAGGCAAGGAGTACTACATTGTAACCAACGATGCCTCAAGAAGCCCGGTACAACTGGCCGAATCCTATACAAAAAAAGGACTGATGGCCATAACTCCTGATAGGATCATCTCGTCGGGAATGCTTACCAAAGAGTATCTTGACCTGAAGGTAAATGATGGCATTGTGGCTTACCTTGGCACGCCCGATTCTGCCCATTATATTGATAGCTCCGGCCTGCATACACTACCGATCAGCGAAGTGAATGAAAGCAATATCGATAGGGTTAACGCGCTGGTATTTTTAGATGACGAGGGCTTTGACTGGGGCCGCGACCTGAACAAATCGGTTAACCTAATGCGTAAGCGCACCATTCCGGCTATTGTGGCCAATACCGATCAGGCCTATCCCTTAACCAAGCATGATGTATCTATAGCTATTGGCGGTTTGGCCAGCATGATTGAAAAAATTGTAGGCAAAGCATTTATCCGCTTCGGCAAACCCGATTCGCAAATGTTCATGTTTGCTTATGACCTGCTTCGCGAGCGCCGCGCTATCAGTAAAAAGGATATTGTAATGGTTGGCGATACCCTGCAAACTGATATCCTGGGTGGTAATAAATTTGGTTTGGATACCGTATTGGTACTATCTGGCAACACCCAGGCCAAAGACGCCGAAAACCGCATTACCTCAACCGGCATTGTACCAACCTACATCTGCGACTCGGCAGTGGTTGAGCTTGGCGGGTTTGCGTTTTAGACTAATAAACCATGACGGGCATGCCTCACTCCCATGTCATTGCGAGGGCAATCGCACAGAAGCTTAGTCGCCCTGTATAGCATGCGATTGCTTCGTCGTTCCTCCTCGCAATGACATAAAGTCCTCCCCCCTTCCTTTTTCTACAAATCCTATCAATCTTTCTACTTTGTCTATTTATTTCAAAAAAGCTATTTTAAATGTATGGTTTACATTTATTTTTACCAACTTTGAAATCGCTAAGGTATAACTGTCTACCTTACATGTATTAAGCCAATTATTACCTGATTTTAAACTAATGGACACTAATTTTGATCTGAAAGAGCATCCTCACAGTAGGTTAAACATTTTAACGGGCGACTGGATCCTGGTATCGCCGCATCGTACAAAACGCCCATGGCAAGGCAAGGTTGAGGCCACACAAGCCGATGACCGCCCGCAATATGATCCGGCCTGTTACCTGTGCCCTACCAACAAACGCGCCGATGGAAGTGAAAACCCTGACTACAAAGGCAGCTTTGTTTTCACCAATGATTATTCATCGCTCTTGCTGAATACGCCTGATGGTGGTTTAAATGAAGATGAACTATTAGTTGCAAACAGCCAGAAAGGTATTTGCCGGGTGATCAGCTTTTCGCCACGTCATGACCTTACCCTGCCACAGATGACCACCAAGGAGATCAGCAAAGTGGTTGATGTATGGCAGTCGGAATTTGAAGACCTTGCCTCTTATCCATGGATTAAACACATCCAGATCTTTGAAAACAAAGGCGATATCATGGGTTGCAGTAACCCGCATCCGCACGGGCAAATCTGGGCACAAAACAGCCTTCCGGTTGAAGTAGCTAAGGAAACCCAGCAGCAAAAGCTTCATTTTGAGCAAAAAGGCACAAGCTTGTTGGCCGATTACCTCGCACTTGAACTAAAAAAACAAGACCGCATCGTTTTTGAAAACGATCATTTTGTGGTGTTAGTACCGTTTTGGGCAGTTTGGCCATACGAAACCATGATCATCAGCAAAAGGCACGTAACCAGCATTCTTTACTTTACAGAAGAAGAAAAACACGCCCTTGCCGATGCTATCAGGAGATTGACCATCAGGTATGATAACATGTTTGAAACTTCGTTCCCTTATTCGGCAGGTATGCACCAATCGCCGGTTAATTCGGGCGAGCATCCTTACTGGCACTGGCATATGCATTTTTATCCGCCGCTGTTGCGTTCGGCTACAGTTAAAAAATTCATGGTGGGCTATGAAATGCTGGCAAACCCGCAGCGCGACATTACCGCCGAATTTGCAGCCGAAAAGCTACGTGGTTTAAGTGAGGTACATTATAAAGAAAGGGGATAATGAAAAAACGCTATTTTTAAACCAAACTATAAACAAGCCATTTATGAGAAACTTAATTAAAGGTATTTCTTTAACAATTTTACCCGCCTGTAGCCTATATTTGGCTGCTTGTAATCAAACTTCAACCTCACAGAAAAACACTACTATGGCGGATAGCACCAAAACTACTGCATCGGCATTCGAAAAAACAATCGATGGAAAACAGACTCATCTGTTCACCCTTAAAAACAAAAACGGCTTAACTGCTACCATCACCAATTATGGCGGCAGGGTGGTAAGCCTGTCGGTGCCTGACAAAAACGGTAAGCTAACCGACGTTGTTTTGGGCTTTGATGATGTAGAAGGTTTTGAAAAATCAACCGAACGTTATTATGGTGCTACTATTGGTCGCTACGGTAACCGTATTGCCAAAGGTCATTTTAAAATTGATGGCAAAGATTACCAGTCGTCAATAAACAATACGCCAAACACGCTGCACGGTGGTAAACATGGTTTCCAGGAAGTGGTTTGGGATGGTAAAATGATTGATTCGTCAACCGTGGAGCTTACCTATCTTTCAAAAGATATGGAAGAAGGTTTCCCTGGTAACCTCAATGTTAAAGTTACTTACAGCCTTACAGATGATAACTCATTTAAATGCCAGTACGAGGCTACAACTGATAAAAAAACAGTTGTTAACCTTACAAACCACGCGTTTTTTAACTTAAATGGCGAAGGTAGCGGTACTATTCTTGATCACGTAGTGCAGATAGATGCAGATAACTATTTACCGGTTGACGCAGGCCTGATCCCTACCGGAAAACCTGAAAAAGTTGTAGGTACTCCGTTTGATTTCACCAAGCCCGAAACTATTGGCAAACGCATTAATGAGGATAACGCCCAATTAAAAAATGGCAAAGGTTATGATCATAACTTCGTGTTAAACAAACATGATCTGAGCACGCCAATCGCTACAGTTATTGGCGATAAAAGCGGTATCAAGATGGAAGTATTTACCGAGGAGCCGGGCTTACAATTTTACAGCGGTAACTTTATGCAGGCTAAAAACGTGATGAAACGTGGTATCAAAGATGAGTACCGTACATCATTCGCTATGGAAACTCAGCATTTTCCTGATTCACCAAATCAACCACAGTTCCCCTCTACTGAATTGAAACCGGGCGATACTTATAAAACACAATCGCTTTATAAATTTTCGGTTGTAAAATAATTGAATGCTTTTAATAAAGAAGTCCTGCCCAAACGGCGGGACTTTTTGTTTTATGTAAATATGATGTGTTTGTTAAGCAGATTTAAAACAAACCTAAACTTTTTAAGGTTAAAAGGTTAATTAATAACAATCTGTTTACCTATCTATAAAAAACATCATGAGTGACAATTCAACCCAACCAGAAGAAAAAGGATTTTTCGAGAAGGTTAAAGAAACAATTGAAAGCCTTTGGGAAGGCACAAAAGACACAGCCGAAGACGTAAAAGAAGCAGCCGAAGAAAAAATAGAAGATATAAAAGAAAAAGTAACCGCTAAAAAAGCCACTACTGCCAAAAAAGTAGCAACGGCGAAAACAGCAGCAACAAAAAAAGCTGAAGCGGTAACAGCCAAGGCCAAAACAACGGCTTCGGAAGTAAAGGCTAAAGCAGAAACCAAAGCTAAAGCCATTACCACCAAAGTAAAGGACGAAGCAGCAGCTGCCAAAAAAGAAGTTGCTGATGTTAAGGCTAAAGCAGCAACCAAAGCTAAAGCCATTACCACAAAAGCCAAAACCGAAGCTACAGAGGCTAAAAAAGCCGTAGCGGCAAAAACTGCCAAAGCAGCTACTTCAGTTAAGAAGAAAGCTGCAGCAGCGGCCAAGTAACATTACCCATTTCCAGACTTACGAAGTTTCAGAAACTTCGTAAGTCTTCCTCTCTCCTATCCTCAGCTCCTCCTGTCAAGCAAACAATTTCGAAAAATAATTAAAACTGCTATTGACAACAATTTAATTAATCGTAATATTGCAATATAATTATGGGCATTACTAAAACAGAAATATTTACCGACGAGCAGAATAAACTGGCGCTACAACTTAAGGCTATTGCCCACCCTGCCCGCATTGCTACCCTTCAGCTCATAATAGAAGCGAAGGCGTGTATTTGTGGTGATCTGTCGGCCGAGTTAGGCTTGGCGCAGCCCACGGTATCCCAGCACCTTAAAGAGTTAAAAAATGCAGGTCTAATTCAAGGCACTATTGAAGGTGTAAGCGTTTGCTATTGCATTGAACCTGAAGCCTGGAAAAACCTGAATAATGAACTAAACAAATTGTTCTCATCTTACAAAGGCATCAATAGCTGCTGTTAAAATTTTTTGATTATATCAATCGCAATATTGCAATAAACAAATGAAAACAAACGAGGAATTAAAAGAATTGGTAAAGCTGAAATACAGCGAAATAGCCTTGCAGGATAAGGATACCAATCAATCGTCATGCTGCGGTGCAGGCGGCTGCTCAACCGAGGTTTATAATATTATGAGCGAAGACTACACCGAACTACAGGGTTACAATGCTGATGCCGACCTGGGTTTAGGATGCGGTTTACCCACTCAATTTGCTCAGATTAAAAAGGGAGATACCGTTATTGACCTTGGCAGCGGCGCGGGTAACGATTGCTTTATTGCCCGTGCTGAAACCGGCGAAACAGGCAAAGTGATCGGTATTGATTTTACAGAAGCAATGATTAGTAAGGCCCGTGAAAACGCGGAAAAGCTTGGCTTTAACAACGTAGAATTTCGCCTGGGCGACATTGAGCATATGCCGGTTACAGCTAATGTAGCCGATGTAATTGTGAGTAACTGCGTGTTGAATTTAGTCCCTGATAAAAATGCAGTGATTAAAGATATCTATCGTGTATTGAAACCCGGCGGGCACTTCAGCATTTCGGATATCGTGTTAACCGGCGAGTTACCGGAAAAACTCAGGACGGCCGCCGAAATGTATGCAGGCTGCGTGTCCGGAGCCATCCAAAAAGACGCGTATCTGGAGTTCATCAGCAAAAATGGCTTTGTGAATATCACCATACAAAAGGAAAAACCTATAGTAATCCCCGACGATATCTTGGCTAATTACCTGTCGGCAGATGAGATTGCCGAATTCAAAAATAGCAACGGAGCTATTGTAAGTGTTACTGTTTATGCCGAAAAACCTAAAGCATGCTGCGAACCCGGCTGCTGTTAATCAATAATAAATGAAAAATGTATTAGTATTATGCACAGGCAATAGTTGCCGAAGCCAGATAGCCGAAGGATATTTAAAACATTTTGCCGGCGATAGCGCAAACATATATAGCGCCGGTATTGAAACACATGGCGTAAACCCCAAAGCCATTAAAATAATGGCAGAGGACGGCATTGATATTTCCGGCCACACATCAAACCATGTTGATGAATATGCCGATGTTAAATTTGACTATGTGATCACTGTTTGTGATAACGCAAAGGAAGCCTGTCCGTTTTTTCCGGGGGATGTAAAACGTTTCCACCATAATTTCCCGGATCCGGCAAAAGCCCGTGGTACCGAAGATGAGGTGATGGATGAATTTAGAAAAGTACGGGAGCAGATCAAAGTATATGCCCGGGAGTTTGTGATGGGCTATTTAACAGAAAGGCCTTAATATGTCTGCCAATAATTGTGCTCCAGCCATTGAACGAAAACGGCTTGGTTTTATCGACCGGTATCTTACCGTCTGGATTTTCCTGGCTATGATTATAGGGGTTGCCATAGGCTATTTTATACCTTCATCATCAGGCTTTATCAACTCATTTTCAACCGGTACAACCAATATCCCCCTGGCCATCGGGCTTATATTGATGATGTACCCACCGCTTGCCAAAGTAAAATACGAACATATGGGCAAAGTGTTTAAGGATGTTAAAGTCTTGAGTGCGTCCCTGTTTTTAAACTGGATCATAGGGCCGGTACTGATGTTCATATTGGCATTAGTTTTCCTGCATAGCTACCCCGAGTATATGGTAGGGCTCATACTCATCGGGCTTGCACGTTGTATTGCCATGGTGGTGGTGTGGAATGAACTTGCCGATGGCAACCGTGAATACGCTGCGGGTCTGATAGCTTTGAACAGCATTTTCCAGGTACTTTTATACAGTGTGTACGCTTATATTTTCATAACCGTACTACCGCCCTTATTCGGCTTTAAGGGCCTTCAGATTCATATCACCGTAATTCAGATTGCCAAAAGCGTAGGTATATATCTTGGCATCCCTTTCACCGCGGGGGTTGTTAGTCGCTACGCGCTAATCAGGTTAAAAGGCATCGATTGGTTTCAGCAAAAGTTTATTCCCTTTATTTCACCTGTTACGTTAATCGCGCTTTTGTTTACTATTATAGTTATGTTTAGCCTTAAAGGCAGACTTATCGTACAGATCCCAATGGACGTTGTACATATTGCTATACCACTGGTACTGTACTTTGCCATTATGTTTTTACTGAGTTTCTTTACTGGCAAATACTTCGGTGCCGATTATTCAAAAAGCACATCAATAGCCTTTACAGCTACCGGCAATAATTTTGAGCTGGCCATTGCGGTGTCAATAGGCGTATTCGGCATTAACTCAGGGCAGGCCTTTGCCGGGGTAATTGGCCCGCTGGTGGAGGTTCCGGCTTTGATAGCATTGGTTAATGCGGCATTTTGGCTTCGGCGAAAATATTATACTAAAGAAACCGAAACTGTGAACTAAAGACCGGCTGACGATATAGGCACAAAAAAAGCGATTGGAAAACCAATCGCTTTTTTAATATTCCAAACTCCCCCTTTAGGGGGCCGGGGGCTTACGCCTCAAATTTGTAACCTACACCTTTTACCGTAGCAACACAATCGTCGCCCAGTTTTTCGCGTAGTTTACGAATGTGTACGTCGATGGTACGGTTGGTAACTACTACCGAATCTTCCCAGATATTTTTAAGGATCACCTCGCGGGTATAAACCTTGCCTGGTTTTGAAGCCAGCAGGTAAAGCAATTCAAATTCTTTTTTGGCCAATACTACCTTAACGCCGTTTTTGTAAACCAGGTAAGCTTCACGGTCGATAACCAGGTCGCCAATTTCCAGTTTGTTATCAATTACGTCTTCGGCAGGGGCATTACGGCGCAGTATCGCGTTTATGCGGCTAACCAGTGCGCGGGGTTTAATAGGTTTTGCAATATAATCATCGGCACCTACATTAAAACCGGCAATTTCCGAATACTCTTCGCTGCGGGCTGTTAAAAACACCATAAAGGTATTTTTAAACTCGGGCATGGTGCGCATAATGCGGCATGCTTCTATCCCATCCATTTTAGGCATCATGATGTCCAGTACAATCAAATCAGGTAAGGCTTTCTTTGCTTCGGCAACGGCTTCCTGGCCATTACGTGCTAAAAACACCTGGTAACCCTCTTTTTTTAGGTTATACTCAATCAGTTCTAAAATATCCGGTTCATCATCAACAATAAGTATTTTCTGTTTTGCGGTGCTGCTCATGTTGCGTTAATTTTTTTGTATAAAAGTATACGCTTTACAACAGCTAATAGTTAAGCTAATATTAACAAATTGTTAAACGTTACCTTATATTAACCGTAAGTTGAGGCTATTTAAATGTTTTATTTAAAAAAGCTTCAAGATCGGCGCCTGTAATATTCTTGGCAACGATGTTTCCCTGCGGGTCGATAATGAAATTTGAAGGGATAGCCTCAATATGATAAAGCCTTTCTGTAGGGCCTTCAAAGCCATTTAAATCAGATCCGTGCGCCCAGGTAAGTTTATCATCATTGATAGCTTTTTGCCATGGATCTTTATCTTTATCAAGGGATACACCTAATATATTAAAGCCTTTAGAATTAAAAGCAGCATATTGTTTAACCACATTAGGGTTTTCCTGGCGGCAAGGCTGGCACCATGAAGCCCAGAAATCAATCATCACATATTTGCCTTTGTAATCAGACAACTTGATTGGTTTACCATCAATGCCGTTAACAGCAAATTCAGGCGCTTTATGACCGATAGAGATCGGCTTAGCCTTATCCATCTGCGCTATGAATTTTTGTACAGTGGGGTTATCTTTAAAATCGCCCCTGATCTCGTCGGCAAACTTAATCAGTTGAGCTTCGTATTTTGTAGGGTCAAGTGTGGTAGCCGCGTAGAAACCTGCAAGCGAGTTTTTATTGTCGTTCACAAATTTTAAAACCGCCTCACCACTTTCGTTCACGTTCTTTAAAAATATAGGCATGTATATTTTCAGCAGCGAATCGTTACGTTCGCCGTGTGATTTTTCCTGGTACTCGGCAAAAAGCTTGGCGTTTTTATCGCCATAAAGGTTACTGATGCGGTTAAACTCTTTTATTTTGTCCGAATCGTCAGAACCTTTAATGGTATACTCGTGCTTTTTATCGTTATTGTCGGTTTCAAACTCGATATCGTCACCATTTTTAGCGATAAAGTCGTACAGGTTTTCGCCCTGCATTTCGCTGCCCTGCGGGCCGGTATTACCTACACGAAGTTTAAACAGGTTTGGATAAAGCGCTACGTGCTTAAACTCAAATTTGCCACCCTCGCCCAATGAGGTTGAGTCAACAATTTTTAAGCCTGAGCTATCGGCCTCAATCAAATAAACAGCTTTAAGCGCACCCGGATTTTTAATTGTTCCCGAAACGCTGAACTGCGATTGGTTTTTACAAGAGTACATACCAGCGCTTAGCAATAACAATGCGCCGGCAGCCATATTTTTAACTTTCATTTACTTAGCTTCTAATTCTTTAATCAATAGCTGGTTAGTTTTCTGCGGATCGATCTTGCCTTTTGAGCTTTTCATGATCTCACCCATAAACAGGCCTAAAACGCCCTTTTTTCCCTTTTGGTATTCCTTAACCTTATCAGGATATTTAGCGATGGCATCCTTTATAAAACGGGTTACATCATCGCCATCAGCACTGATAAGCAAGTTAAGTTCCTGAGCCAGATCACCCGGTTTTTTGCCCGGTTCCTTGATCATGACAGGGAATAGTTTGTGCGAAGCTACAGAATTATTTATCACCCCGGTGTCAATTAGTTTGATGAGGGCGGCAAGGTTTTGCGGCGTAACAGCAAAGTTACCAATGATTTGGTTATGATCGTTCAGGTATGAGCGCACAGCGCCCATCAACCAGTTGGCAGCGGCTTTATAATGATCGGTATGTTTTATCAGCGACTCAAAATAAACAGCGGTATCCCTATCAGCGGTGATAACCGAAGCATCATAAGCTGTTAAGCCTAATTGCTCGGTATATTTATGATATAACTGGGCAGGTAATGCAGGTAAACCTTTACGAATGTTCTCAACATACTCGTTAGCGAGTTTCAAAGGCGGCAGGTCTGGTTCGGGGAAGTAGCGGTAATCGTTTGCCATCTCTTTTGAGCGCAGCACCGAGGTTTCGCCGGTATCAGCGTTAAAGTTCAGCGTATTTTGATCGATATGGCCACCAGCCTCGATAATATTTACCTGGCGTACAAACTCATGCTCAATAGCGCGTTGCACGTTACGGATAGAGTTCAGGTTTTTCACTTCGCAGCGGTTACCATAAGCGGTAGCTCCTCTAAGCCTAACCGAAATATTGGCATCGCAACGCATACTGCCTTCTTCCATGTTGCCATCGCAGATATCCAGGTAACGCAATATCTTACGCATCTCGGTAAGGAACTGGCCAGCCTCTTCGGCGCTGCGCATATCGGGTTCAGATACGATCTCAACCAGCGGCACACCGGCGCGGTTCAGGTCTATCAGTGAATCGGCGTGGTGCTGATCGTGCATACTTTTACCTGCATCCTCTTCCATATGGATATGATGTAGCGCGATATTCTTTTCAGTACCATCGGCCAGTTTCACAGGCACATAACCTTTAAGGCATATCGGAGCCTGATCCTGGCTTATCTGGTAACCTTTAGGCAAATCGGCATAAAAATAATTTTTACGGGCGAAGCTATTATTCAGGTTGATAGTGCAATTACAGGCCAGGCCCATTTTAACGGCATATTCAACCGCTTTTTTATTAATAAAGGGTAAAGTACCGGGATGGCCCAGCGATACCGCGCTAACATGGCGATTAGGTTCGGCACCAAAGGCAGCAGAATCTGCCGAGAATACCTTACTTGATGTAGATAACTGCGCGTGTACTTCGAGGCCTATAACCAACTCGTACTTTTCAGCTATCCCGTCTGCGAGAACTGTCATAAAATAAAAAATTCAGCTATAGTTTACATAGCTATAAAAACCAAATATATAAAGATTAATAAACTATCGGTACCATTTTACTCTTAAAAACAACCGTAAAGATGCAATAATATACTTATACGGTAGGAAACATCAGGTTTACAGTTTACTACACATAATCAATGAGCTGCAGTAATCGTACCAGTAGCTTTTTTTAACATTAATTTTTTCGAGGCCAAAAGCATTAAACCTGAAAAATCCAATCAAGCTTGCACTCAAAAAAGCAAAAGTTGATTACCGGCGATCTTTAAGATTTAAACCTTCGGCTGTTGAACCCGTCTATCAACATACAGGCACGGAAATTGAATATGTGCCGCATATTTAGACAGACACTATGAAAAAGTTAATTTTAGGAATGCTTGCGGGATGTTTTGTACTTGCGGCTTCGGTTACAAAATCAAATGCGCAGGTAAACGTAAATGTAAACGTTGGTTTATGGAACCCTCCTGCCGAATATGCAGGCGTTAACTATTACTATTTACCTGATGTAGAAAGCTACTACTATGTGCCAACCCATCAATACGTTTATTTAGAAGGTGGTACATGGGTTAGAAGGGCTGCTTTGCCTCCACGCTATAGAAGTTATAATATTGCCACCGGTTATAAAGTTGCCGTAAACCGCCCAAGGCCATACACTTATTTTGCGCACGACCGTGACACTTATGCCCGTTACCGCGGTACCCGTAACGTGATTGTTCGTGATAATTACCATACCAGGGTAGTGAACCGTACACATGTGGTGAACCGCACACGCGTTGTAAACCACTACAAAAAGCCACATAAAACTGTAGTAAAACGTACCCGCGTAGTTGAACACCGTGGACACGATAATGGTCACCGCCATTAATATTCAACAAGACTTTTCCCCAAAAAAAGTATATAAAATAAAAACGACCGCTTCTGTTGAGGCGGTCGTTTTTTTATTTTATGTCATCGCGAGGAGGAACGACGAAGCAATCTCGTAGCTGTACAGGGCGGAAAGGCATTGGCTACGAGATTGCCGCGCTTCGCTCGCAATGACATCATTTTGAGATTTTGCTTTTTTAACTAAGCTACAAAGCTTCTCGCCTTAGCCAGCGCGTTATCCAACCCGCTCACGTCACTACCGCCGGCAGTTGCGAAAAACGGCTGACCGCCGCCGCCGCCTTTAACCTCTTTGGCCAGTTCTTTTACGATATTACCGGCATGCAGGCCTTTTTCTTTCACCAGGTTTTCGGCAATCATTACGGTGATACTTGGTTTGCCGTCGAAATCGGCTACCAGCACCAGGAACAGGTTTGATACAATGTCTTTAAGCTGATAAGCCAGGTTTTTAACCGCGTCAGCATTGGGCAGAGCTACTTTTTGGGCGATGAAATTGATGTCGCCAATAGCTTCGGCTTTTTGAGCCAGTTCGGTTTTCAGACCTGATGATTTTTCGAGGATCGATTTCTCGATCTCTTTTTTCAGTTTAGCATTTTCATCCAGCAATCCTTCAATACTTTTTGAAAGATCCTTTGGATTTTTAAGCAATTCCTTTAACTGGTTAACCAAAGCGTTTTGGGTAACAATATATTTTTCGGCAGCAACACCAGTAATAGCCTCAATACGGCGTACACCTGCGGCAACAGCGCTTTCGGCTATAATTTTAAAGAAACCGATTTGCCCGGTTGCCTTTACGTGCGTACCACCGCAAAGCTCCTTGCTGAAATTATCATCAAAAGTAATTACACGCACATACTCGCCATATTTTTCGCCGAACAGGGCTGTTACACCGCTGCTGATAGCCTCGGCATATAATACGCTGCGCTCTTCCTTAAGCGGGATATTTTCACGTACCTTTTGGTTTACTATAGCCTCAATCTGCGCCAGCTCCTCGTCGGTAACTTTAGCAAAGTGAGAAAAGTCGAACCTCAGATAATCGGCATTAACCAACGAACCTTTTTGGTTTACGTGTGCGCCCAATACCTGCTTCATAGCTGCATGCAGCAAGTGCGTAGCCGAGTGGTTACTGTTGGTTTGGCTGCGTAAAGCCGGATCAACAATGGCGGTCAAAGCATCGTCAATATCCTGCGGCAATTTATCAGTAAAATGAACTATCAGTCCGTTTTCTTTTTTGGTGTCTGTAACCAGGATGATCTCCCCATCAGGGAAAACCAGTTCGCCTTTATCACCCACCTGGCCACCGCTTTCGGCATAGAAAGGGGTTTTATCCAATACCAATTGATATTGTTCTTTACCTTTAGCCGTTACTTTACGGTACTTTACGATATGGGCAACAGTTTCGGTTTCATCGTAACCTGTAAACTCCACTGATTCATCATCTTTCAGAACGATCCAATCGCCGGTATCAATTGCGGTAGCTGCACGGGAACGGGTTTTCTGTTCCTGAAGGGCAGCATCAAAACCTTTCATATCTACCGTCCAGCCTATTTCTCGGGCCATCAGTTCAGTAAGGTCGATAGGAAAACCATAGGTGTCAGACAACTCAAATGCGAGCGCGCCACTTAACACTTTATCAGTATTACTGCTCACACTTTTGTTAAAATAGCTGATACCTTGTTGCAGGGTCCTTAAGAAAGAAACCTCCTCTTCCAGAATTACCTTCTGCACAAAATCTTTCTGCTCAAATAGATTATTGAACACCCCCTTGAACTGTTCGGCCAATAACGGTACAAGCTGATTAAAGAAAGGCTCCTTAAAACCTAAAGTTTGATAGCTATAACGCACAGCCCTTCGCAAGACCCTGCGGATCACATAACCCGCTTTATTACTTGCAGGCAATTGTCCGTCGGCAATAGCGAAGCTTATGGCACGGATATGATCGGCCAGTACGCGCATAGCTACGGCATCGTTCCAGTCAGCGTCACCTGGTTTAGCGGCGCTGTTATATTTTTTGCCTGATTTTTCGGCAATGAATTGGATCATCGGTTGAAAAACATCAGTATCATAGTTAGATGTTTTACCCTGCAGCACACGCACCAAACGCTCAAAACCCATCCCGGTATCAACATGTTTATTAGGGAGCGACTGCAATACACCACCTTTAAGGCGGTTAAACTGCATAAATACATCGTTCCAGATTTCAATAACCTGGTCGTGATCCGCATTTACTAATGTAGCACCGCTTTCTTCGGCACGCTCGCTATCCGGGCGACTGTCAAAGTGAATTTCCGAACACGGACCACAGGGGCCAGTTTCGCCCATTTCCCAAAAGTTATCTTTTTTGTTACCGCGAAGAATATGATCTTCAGCCACATACTGTTTCCACAGTTGGTAGGTTTCGGTATCCGCTTCAAGGCCTTCCTTTTCGTCGCCTTCAAAGTAGGTAACATACAGGCGGTCTTTAGGCAGCTTGTACACTTCGGTAAGCAGTTCCCAGCTCCAGGCAATGGCTTCTTTTTTAAAGTAGTCGCCAAAGCTCCAGTTGCCCAGCATTTCAAACATGGTGTGATGATAGGTATCGATACCTACTTCTTCCAAATCGTTGTGCTTACCCGATACGCGTAAACAACGTTGTGTATCGGCCACGCGCGGGGCCTTAGGTGCCGCCTCGCCTAAAAATATATCTTTAAACTGGTTCATCCCCGCGTTGGTAAACATCAGGGTTGGATCGTTTTTAATTACAATTGGTGCCGAAGGAACGATGGTATGTCCCTTTGAAACAAAAAAATCAAGAAAAGCCTGTCGTATTTCAGTAGCAGTCATAGGGAGCAAAGATAGGATTTTCAATTATTTCGGATATCGGATTTTCGATTTCAGATTTATTTATTAATTATAGCTGATTTAGGCTTTGTTCGTCGATACTATTAGCGCGATTTGTCATATTTAACTTAAATTTGCATATGGAAACTTTAAGAGTAGACATTCAAAACGAACAGGAGAAACGAGTACTTCTGGCATTTCTTGACAGTTTGGATTATAACTACCGTGTAGATAATGAAGGCGATGCCATACTTGAACAGCAGGCTAAGGAACTGGCCAGCCGCAAGGCCGATTTTTTAGCCGGTAAAGCTTCTTCCCTTCCCTGGAGCGAAAGCAAATAACGCAAAGGTCTCCTTTTAAGACTTTTCGAACCTTACGCTACCTTACCAGTCCAGCAGGCATCTATCTAACTTATCGAATCTTTACGGGATTTTCAGCTCATTTAAAACTGCTCATCAATACTTTGTACTAAATAGTGCATTCTCCTTTTATAATCCAAGTTCTTATTTTCAGGAACACAATTAAACTTTTAATCTTTTAATGTGTCTGTGTTATATATTTATAATTATTACTATTAATTATTAACCTAAATTTGCAACCTATCACAATTATTATGAAATTATCTTACAAACCTATCCTCTTATTACTCACTATTATAAGCATTACCGGCGTATCCTGCAAAAAAGAAAAGCCTGCTATTGTCAATGAGTTCCCAAAGACGCTTGAATATCAGGGAACAACATTTTTATCCACTGAAAGAGTGTTTACCAATAAAGGAGAGGTCACCGATCCTGCAATTAAAGCCAAAGCAATTGTATCAACCGGCCTTAACCTGATATTGCATCCAAGTTGGACAAGCGGAGGTACGATTGTAGTGAATTCTAAAAATGAGATTCAGATTGGAGGCGATAAATACTCATTTATTGATGAAAGTCAGGACCATAAGTCGATATTTTCGGCCAATGTATATTCAGTGATCCCGCCACTTGACGCTGCGGTAAAATTTGCTCCATTATATAAATATCCAGGTTTAAAAAGCTCTGGTAATAATTTTATTTACCAATGGCCTTTAATTTTACAGGGAGACTATTCTGCTACCAAAATCAGTCAAATGGATTTTTGCTATTTGCAACGTGATCCTAATACAGGTAAAGTTATCGCGCGTAATGTAATGTGGGTATCCAACGAATTTAATACAGCAGGTCTTAGCACACTCGGCGATCGTGATACTGTTGCTATAAGGGAATACACACTCAACTACGCTGAAAAAAAATAAGCAGAAGTTTTTCCTGCTTCCCTTTACTGGCCATCAGGAAAAATAACATCTGAAACTTGCAGACTTTCCGTTTTATAGACTTGCGGACTTTAATACTAAACACTTACATTTGTATTATGCCGTATAAGGAACGTGAAATAAGCAAGATGTACTACACCATGGGCGAGGTATCGGCCATGTTTGATGTTAATCAGTCGCTTATACGTTTTTATGAAAAGGAATTTGATGTACTGCAGCCCAAGAAAAACAAAAAAGGCAACCGGTATTTCACTCCCGAAGACATTGAAAACTTCAAGATCATCTTCCACCTCATCCGCGATAAGGGCTACACATTAAACGGCGCTAAGGAACACCTCAAAAACAATATGGGTGATACCAAGGATAACCAACGTGTTATCGACTCGCTCGAAAACCTCAAAAAGTTCCTGCTCGAAGTACGCGACCAGTTGTAATCTGCAGCATAAAAACTATCTTTATTTTTATAATCTTGTTGGATTAACCTACAACCATGCCGTTACCTGCAATAACAAGCCGTACTTAATATGATCGCTAACCATAAGGGCGAGATCCCGGTTGTTATTTTATTGCTTCCGTTTTTATTAGGTATAAGCCTCGGTATCAATTTCAATTCGGGAATATATTTGATGCCGCTGGCTATTGGTTTTGCCAGTCTGCTGATCTTGTTCCTGCTGCTTAATTTTTATTATAACCGTTTTAAAGTTTATAAAAAACGATGGCTCGGCGGTATTCTCATTCATCTGCTGCTACTACTTGCAGGTTGGATAGCTGCCATCAATAACAATGAGCTTAATAGTACCGGGTATTTTTCAAAGCAGCCAGCACAAACGCTATTGGTGCGTATTAATAATGAGCCACAGTTGAAAAATGGGATATTCCGATTTACCGCCAGTGTGATTGCAAATGTCAACCAAAAGCAAGCAATTCCGACAAACGGTACATTGCTAATCGCGATAAAAGATAGCGTGGCAATAAAACTCACTTATGGTGATGAACTGCTGATTCCCGGCAAGTACTCCCCTATCGATCCGCCCTTTAACCCGGCAGAATTTAACTACAAAAAATACCTCGCGCACCAGAATGTTTATTACCAGGAGTTTTTATATCCGGGACAATATCGTTTGGTACAATCAAATACAGGTAACCCTTTCATATCGCAAGCATTGTCCCTCAGGCGACAAATGGTTCAAAGACTAAAA
This sequence comes from Mucilaginibacter kameinonensis, assembly GCF_003675385.1. Lineage (GTDB taxonomy): Bacteria > Bacteroidota > Bacteroidia > Sphingobacteriales > Sphingobacteriaceae > Mucilaginibacter > Mucilaginibacter kameinonensis. Next base: position 1,090,360 of record NZ_RCWZ01000003.1, read on the forward strand.
CAACAATTACGTAATCCAAACGCCATAGCCGTAGCCTCTACCCTGATATTAGGTTACAAAGCCGATTTAAGCGACGATGTACTGCAGGCATATTCCAAAACCGGTACTATCCATGTGCTGTCGGTTTCAGGCGCACATGTGGCAATAATCTGGGCTTTGCTGGCTTTTATCCTTCGTTTTCTGGACAGGTGGAGGCATGGCCGGCTCATCAGGGCAGTCATCATCATTCCCGTTATCTGGTATTATGCCATGCTTACCGGGTTCTCACCTGCAGTTTGCCGGGCCGCAGTAATGATCAGTACAGTTATCATAGGGAAAACCTATAACCGGTATATCAACAATTTAAATATCCTGGCTATATCCGCGTTTATATTGTTATTGTACAATCCTTTACTGATAACGGATGTGGGCTTTCAGTTGTCCTACCTCGCCGTAGCCGGACTTGTTATTTTACAGCCGGTAGTTTACGCGTGGTTTACTTTCAAAAATCAATGGATAGACAAACTCTGGGTCCTTTGCTCGGTATCTGTAGCTGCGCAGGTTATTACCTTTCCGCTAAGTGCCTTTTACTTTCACCAGTTCCCGGTTTATTTTCTGTTCAGTAATTTATTTATTGTTATCCCAACCGCTGTTATCATGTACAGCGGTATTTTTTACCTGCTGCTACCTCAAATCCCTTATCTATCGGCTTGCCTGGCCTGGCTTTTAGAAAAAACCATTTTACTCATGAACTATGTACTGGCCTGGGTTGAGCATTTACCTTTTGCAAGCATCAGCAAAATATGGCTCACCACAACCGAGTACCTTTTACTCTATGCCATTATCATTTGCATGTTTTACTTTTTGTATGATAAACGAGCCTGGCTGTTACGAACGGGCTTTGTACTGATGCTTTTGTTTGCCTTTAGTATCGGCGTAAAAAAATATCGCTCATACAACACAAACGGCATCGCCTTTTTAAACCTGCGTAAAAACTCGGGTATCGTGTTCAAAAACGGCAACCACGCCATTGTAATAAGCAACCTTACCGATACCGATAAAAACTACAATTACTCCATAAGGCCGTACCTTGATAGTTGTAAAGTAAGCGATGTTGCATTGTACCAACCAGATCAAGAGATCCGGTCGGCATTTTTACGAAAGCAGGATAATTTTATACAGTTCCGGGATCAATCTATAGCTATCATTAGCAAAGGCGATATCGATACTACATCAACCCTAAAACAAAAAACTGACTACCTATACATTACCGGCAGCCCTAAAATTCCGCTTGCTATTATTAATAAAAATCACGAATATCATACCATAATTATTGATGCCACAAACACCCCTAAAACCGTGCAGATTATTGTGGATCAGGCCCGCTACCTGCATACTAATTATGTGGTTTTAAAACGTAACAATTCGTTTGTGGCAGCATCTAATTGAAAAACATATTAAACTACATACCTAAAAATTTGTCTTTTAATTAATAAAAGTCAATTTTGTATTAAATCAAACTCAAAACATGAACATTAAAATTTTCAACGTTGCCTTAGGCCTTGCCCTTACCGCAACAGCAATCAGTGCTAACGCCCAAAAAGCTTACAAAGAGGGTGTGATAACTATTTCTACGGCAATGCAGGGACAACAGGTTGAAGCGAAAAGTTATTTCCGTGCCGATTCTGCAGCTATGCAATTTACTACCGGTCCGGCTACTATTAAAATATTAACCGATGCCGATGGCAAATCTTTAGCTGTTTTGGTTGACGTGCCGGTGGCTTCAATTAAAAAAGCGGCCATCGCAACTCCTGACGAGGTTGATCAGGCTTTGGCTACCTTGCCAACACTAACATTTGCTCCGGGTACCGAAACCAAAGTAATTTCAGGCTTCAACTGCAAAAAAGTAGTTGCTACTGATACCAAAACCAACAAAACCTATGATGTTTGGGTAACTAACGATGTTACTTTACCAACCACTGGTATCGCTAAATATTACCGCAACGTTGGCGGTTTCCCGGTTCAGTATACTTCATTTTCACAAGGTCAAAGTACCGAGGTTACTGTTAAAAGCATCACCGAACAAAAAAACCCTGCCGGTACATTTGGCATCCCTGCTGACTTTGAAAAGATCACCCTGGATGACCTGAAAGCAATGAGCGGCGGCAGGTAATCGAAAAAATATTTCATTAACAATTCATTAAAGGTTCCTTAACATTGTAGCAAAATATTATTTTTGTTACACCAATGTTAAGGAACCTTTTCAGCTTCTTCAGATTTTTTGTCTTCTGGATCGTCTTCTTCGCTATCACGAGGGCTACATTTGAGATCTATTTTCTGCATAAGCTTAACGATGCCCACATAGGCGAAATCCTGCAAACTTTTTTCTGGGGCTTAAGGCTTGACGCTTCGGCTACGGCATATATCTGTATTATTCCCATCCTTGTATTCATCATCAATTGGTTTATTCCAAAAGTAGAGGTAAAACCTATCTGGCTAAAGGTTTATGTTTGGTTTTGCCTGTTCTGCATTTCGTTAAATACGGTACTTAACTTCAATATTTTCCGCGAATGGGGCACTAAGGTTAGCTTCAGGGTGTTCACTTCATTTTATCATGCCCCGTCTGAAGCCATTGCCTCAAGCGGTTCATCGCCGGTTGGTAAATGTATTTTCATTGGCATGGCCTTACTTACTACAGGCATTGTGCTATCGCATTTGATCATCAACTACCGGTTTAAAAAACCCGACGCCCGGCCAAGCCTCAAGGTTTCGTTAACTACACTACTGGTGTTTGTAAACTTTGTGCTGATGCGTGGCGGCCTGCAAGCTAAACCCGTAAGCCAGAACTCAGCCTATTTTTCCGAAAAACAGATCCTGAACCAAAGCGCCTTGAATACGGAGTGGAACCTGTTTAACAACGTATTTGAAAATCTGCGCCCGCTTTATAACCCTTACCTTTACGACCATCCGGACGAGGCTGAAAAAACCGTTGATGAGTTATACCATGTTAAGGATAACGCCACCGAGCAGATCCTTACCACCAGCAGGCCCAATGTGGTAATTATACAAATGGAAAGCTATACAGCCGATGTCATTGAATCATTAGGCGGCGACAAAGGCGTAGCGCCCAACTTTGAAAAGTTCATAAAAAACGGCCTGTTCTTCAACAACATTTACGCCTCCGGCGATCGTACTGATAAAGGTATTATAGCCCTTATGAGCGGCTTCCCGTCACAGGCCATCCGCACCATTATCAGCGATACCGTTAAACATAAAAAGCTTCCAGCCATATCTGTATCATTTAAAGATGCAGGCTATGAAACCGCATACTTTTATGGTGGCAAAAGCAATTACATGAATTTTGATAAGTTCATGACCTCGCACAATATCAATCATATTATTGACGAGGCCAGCTTCGATAATAGTCACATAAAAACACAATGGGGTGTTTATGACGATGACCTGCTTATGCGCAACCTGCAATATTCGGCCGGGCAGAAACAGCCCTTTTTTAATTATGTGCAAACCTCATCCAACCATGAGCCATTCACTTTACCGGTAAAACATCATTTCGCAGACGATGCTAATGGCGATCCAGCCAACAAATTCCGCAGTACAGCCTACTTTACCGACTCATGCCTGAACGCTTATTTTGAGCATGCTAAAAAGCAAAGGTGGTATAAAAATACATTGTTCATTTTAGTAGCCGATCACGGTCACCGCCTGCCCCGTAATACCGCCGAAGCTTATGACCCCGCTAAGTACCACATCCCGCTATTGTTTTTTGGCGATGTGATAAAACCCGAATACCGCGGCAAAAAGATCAGCAAATTGGGCGGACAAACCGATGTCGCCGCCACCCTGCTGTCGCAATTGGGTATCCCGCATAGCCAATTTAAATGGTCGAAAGATTTACTGAATCCTAACAGTAAAGCATTTGCTTTTTTTGATTGGGATAATGGTTTCGGTTTTATGCAACACGGGCAAACCGTATCCTATGACAACGCCGGTCGCACCATGATATATAACAACAACCGTAACGCAGATGACAAAACCACCGAAGCTGCACTTGCCTATGGTAAGGCTTATTTGCAGCAGGTGTTTACAGAGTATATGAGTTATTGAGGTTTATTCTCATGTCATTGCGAGCGAAGCGTGGCAATCGCATGTTATACAGAGCCGCTCTGCTTCCGTGCGATTGCCACGCTTCGCTCGCAATGACATATTTTTTATTCCTTACAAGGCCAGTTCTTTCCCCAACTGCTCAACCCATTGATTAAACAATTTGGTTTCAAATTCAACTGCTTTTTGGGCGTGTAGCTCCCATTGCGGTGAGAAATGCTGTAACTGGTTGATCATCTCTTCCAGGTGGCCTTCTTCTTCTAAAATGATCGATTTCACGTTCACTTTGCTGCCTGCTTCGTCAAGGGCATCCTGGTAAATAGGGTAAAGTTCATCGGCACGCACTTCAATAGCATAAGTAACCAACAGGTAAGCCGCAAAACGGAGTTCGGCACCTTTAAGGTTAAGCTCGTTTTTTAAATAGCGGCAAACGTCAACATCCAGTTGGTTTAAATAATACTTGCTTGAACCCGGGGCCAACAAATATTCCGCGGCATAGGTTGGCAAGGTTACGCCTGTTTTTTCAAGCTGTTTTTTCAGGTAGAAAGCATGACGGTGCTCTTCGGCAGCGTGCTTTAATATAATGTAAGTAACAGTAAGCGGATCTTCGCTGGCCGAGATCTTGCGCGCGCCGGTATTTTCCATTAATGACAATGTGTTTAACCAGCGAGAATGCAGTTGATTATCGGCTATTATGGTAGGTAGTATTTTGTTCAGCATAATTTATAGTTCTTCAAGAGCTTGCTCAATTTTGCTGTAAACATAATTGAGTTGCTCATTAGTAGTGCAATATGGCGGTAAAATATAAATAACGTTCCCTAACGGGCGCAATATGATCCCCGCAGTCAAAAAATAATGGTATAGCTTATCCCTAAGTGAACTAAAGTACGATGTATTATCGCCGGTTTCCCACTCCATAGCCACTATGGTGCCCGTTTGCCTTATGGTTTTTACTTTAGGGTGATTGCGAATCCTGTCGGCAAAGACCTTATGGGCAGCTTTGATCCTGGCAATGTTCTCTGCCGTTTCGGGCTGTTGAAACAGGTCAAGGCTGGCCAGTGCCGAAGCACAAGCTATCGGATTAGCTGTAAATGAATGCCCGTGAAAAAGGGTTTTCAGTTTATTGTCAGATAAAAAGGCATCATAAATTTGCTGCGTACAAGTTGTTAAACCAAGGGCCATGGTACCGCCAGTAAGCCCTTTAGAAAAACACATAATATCCGGCTCTACCTCCACATGATTTGTAGCAAAAGGCTTGCCTGTACGCCCGAAACCAGTAAATACCTCATCAGCAATCAGCATTACCTGCTCCCCGCGGCAATGCGCCATCAGCTCATTTAAGTATTCGGCCTCATACATGATCATCCCTGCCGAGCCCTGTACCAATGGCTCAAAAATAAAGCAAGCGGTTTGAGATTTGAGATCTGAGATTTGAGATTTGAGACTTTCGATATTCTCTTTGTTAGGTATATCGATGAATTCAACTTCAAATAATAAACTATCAAAAGCTTTGGTAAATGCACTTCTACCACTTACGGCCATAGCGCCGAAGGTATCACCGTGATAGGCGTTATTAAAAGCGATAATTTTAGTACGCTGATCGCCTTCGTTAAGCCAGTATTGCAGGCACATTTTTATGGCTACCTCAACTGCGGTTGAACCGTTATCTGAGTAAAACGCTTTCGTTTGATTTGTAGGCAAAATGGCCAATAACCGTTCGGCCAGTTCAACAGCGCCTTCATGGGTAAATCCCGCGAATATTACGTGCTCCAGCTTATGAAGCTGTTCTGATACTTTTTTTGCAATGTAGGGATGAGCATGACCGTGGATGTTTACCCACCATGACGATACCGCGTCTATATATTGCTTTCCTTCTTCATCAAATAGCAACGCCCCTTCTCCCCGCACAATACCTATCGGCGGCTGGGCGGTTTTCATTTGGGTGTAAGGGTGCCATATTACTTGTAAATCCCTTTCGGTAAGGTTCATAGTTCGTTTTGTAAAAGTTCAACCACCCGTTTATCTGTCGGAAATTCGAAATCGGCCGTGCTTAAAGCGGTGAGCGGTACCCACCTGAAAGCCTGCAATACTTCTCCTTCCCCATCAAAATCAAACGCTACAGTTTTAATATTTAAATTAACCGGGGTAAGGCTTCTCACCATATAATACACGCTGATGATCTGCGAATTGTTGAAAGCCGATTTTACCGCAAAATCGGTAGTGTAAAAATGACTAACCACTTCAATTTCCAGGTTACATTCTTCCATAAACTCGCGTTTAAGCCCATCAATCAGGCCTTCGCCAAGTTCAAGGCCTCCGCCCGGAAATTTTGAAAAACGAATGCCATACTCCTGCTCATCGCTTATCAGCAATTCGTCTTCATCATTTAACAACAGGCCGTAAACCCTCACATTAAAGTATTCCATTATTCAAAGTGTTTTTTGTTACGTACAACTTTTTCCAGCGTCCAGGCTATGGTTTCTGTTTGTGCTTCCGACCGGATAGGGCAATTGGGCATACTGCAGTAGTGGCAGCAATCGGGCAAACAAGGATCGGCATGGATAAAAAGTTCTGTTTTAATACCCATATCCTTATTAATCATCTTATCCACCAGCGAGATCTCGGTATGTACCGTGTTCAGGTCGAAATAGCTTGGCAAGGTCATGTGACAATCGATATGTAATTCGTGGCCATATTTCTGCGCACGAAGATTGTGTACATCTATCCAGGCCTCGCGTCGTTTTTCGCTTAAAACGTTAATGATATCTGTCACCACCTGAAAATCGGCTTCATCCATCAACCCACCTACCGATTTACGCACCAGCTTATAGCTACTGTATACTATGTATAAACCTACCAGTATGGATAGCGCGCTATCGAGCCATAAGATCCCTGTAAACTCAATCAATAATAAACCAACCACCAAACCACCACTGGTAACCGTATCGGCAAGCAAATGGCGGCCATCAGCATCAAGCGTCATTGAGCGAAGCTCTTTTCCTTTACGGATCATATAATAACCCAGTGCGCCATTAACCGCACCTGTGATACCTATAATAATAGCACCGGTAAATAGGTCATGGATGATATTAGGGAAGAAAAAGCTATAAACCGATTTTACGATGATGACACATCCGGCAATACCGATAAGTGCGCCCTCAATAAAAACAGAGAAAAACTCCACCTTACCGTGCCCGTAAGGGTGATTTTCGTCACGCGGCAGGGCCGAGAGATAAATACTGTAAAAAGCGAAGGAGCTTGCAATAACGTTTACAATGCTTTCGGCGGCGTCGGTTAATACAAAGTTGGAGGCTGTTAGAAAGTATGCGCCAAATTTCGCCAGCATCAGCACAATCCCCGTTATCAGCGAAATTAATATGATCCTTTTTTGTTGATTCAAAGCAAGGTGGTATTAGGCCGCAAATTTAAAAAATAACAAGCGTAAGTAGCAGTAAAGTTATTTTCTATATTTGCCGCGATAACATAATTTATATGAGCGCATTAAGTACCCGGATACAAAACCTGTCCGAATCTGCAACAATTAAAATGGCCAAACTGGGCCGTGAACTTGCCGCTAAAGGTGTCGACGTGATTAGCCTTAGCTTTGGCGAACCTGATTTTCATACTCCTGAACACATCAAGGAAGCTGCAAAGCAGGCTATGGACAAGAACTTCACCTACTACACACCCGTAGCAGGCTACCCTGAACTTCGTAAAGCCGTAGTTGCCAAGCTGAAGAACGAGAACAATCTTGACTATGATTTTGGCGATATCGTTGTATCAACAGGTGCTAAGCAGGCTATCGCTAACGCGGTATTATGTTTGGTTAATCCCGGCGAAGAGGTGATCATCCCTACCCCTTACTGGGTGTCATACAGTGAAGTGGTTAAATTGGCCGAAGGTAAAAGCGTTTTCATCAACACTACCGTTGATACCAATTTTAAAATTACCCCAGAGCAATTAGAGGCTGCTATTACTCCAAATACCAAGCTGTTCATGTTTTCATCGCCATGTAACCCTACAGGTAGTGTTTACAGCAAAGATGAGCTGGAGGGTTTGGCTAAAGTATTTGAAAAATATCCACAGGTTTACATCCTGAGCGACGAAATTTACGAGCACATCAACTTTGTTGACAAACACGAATCTATCGCCCAGTTTGATTATATTAAAGATCGCGTTGTGATCATCAACGGCTGGTCTAAGGCTTTTGCCATGACCGGCTGGAGAATTGGCTATACTGCCAGCACTAAAGAACTTGCCGCTGCCTTTGATAAAATGCAGGGCCAGGTAACTTCAGGTACTTGTTCTATCACCCAGCGTGCAGGTGTTGCCGCTTATGAAGGTGGTTTGGAAAGCGTATTGGAGATGCGTGCCGAATTCAAAAAACGCCGCGATACCGTTTACAAATTACTAAGCGAAATCGATGGTGTTAACGTGAACCTGCCAGATGGTGCGTTCTACTTTTTCCCTAACGTAACTTCGTTCTTTGGAAAAAGCTATGAAGGTCGTGTAATCAATGATTCAGATGACCTGAGCTTATACCTGCTTGAAGAAGGCCACGTAGCCACTGTAGGTGGTGATTCATTCGGCGATCCGTCTTCTATCCGTTTATCATACGCAGCTGCCGAAGATAAGCTGATTGAAGCTATGAGGAGATTGAAAGAAGCCTTGGGTAAACTTTCTTAATATGCACCGGATTAATTTTGTCTGAACCGGAATTTATAGAATTAAAAAATAAACAGAAATGCTCAGCAAACTCGATAAATTCATTTAATTCATCTAATTCGAGTTCAGACAATCATACTTCAAAAAAAATCTCCTTGCCGATGGCAAGGAGATTTTTTGCATTTGGGATTAAAGCTTAAAGCCGTAGGCGGTGTGCAGCCCTACTAAACCATAATTTTCCAACCCGCCTAACAGGTTTTCATAGCGTACGCTTACATCAAGCTGCTTTGTGGCGTATCCTAATGCAGGGGCTAAAATAAATTTCCTTCCACCGCCGGATACAGCTTCAATAGCCATCCCGGTTTCTCCAGCGGCATAAAATCCATCGTAAAAAAACACTTTAGCGCCTACTTTTATAGGTACTATTTGCAGATTAGCCCGTTTGTAAGGGGCAAAAGGCGTACCTAATGTCTTCGACAAAAAATTGTAATAGCCGGATGTAAATGTTAAGGCCAGGTGATTATTCACTCCATACTGGATGGTTCCGGTACCACCTAAGGAAAGCTTGTACTCTTTTGCACTTGGGCCGGTTGGCAAGCCGGTTTCAAAGGCCACACCAAAGCGTGTTTCGCCCGCCGATGTTTTTTGGGCTTTTACCAGTTGCCCGGTCATTAACAATAAGAAGCTAACAATTGCAGAAACGATTTTGATCTGTGTGTTCATAAAGGTTAAGTTAAGTGTGTGATTAATGCCTTATGAACGGCACTCCTTAATTATTAGTTCATGAACTCTGCCTGTTTAACAAACCTTAACTAATGAAATATAAAAAGTGTTAAAAACAACGAACCCCGTGCCATTGGCATGGGGTTCGTTGTTAAATTAAACTGGCATTACCCGAAACTATTCGCTTTTATCTAAAATCAAGGTAATCCCCAAATCCTAAAAATCAGGGTTCAGTTCTATTTACAAACCGAAACCGTAAGCTATGCGCAAGCCAATTAAGCCGTAGCTATTACCTTGCCCGAAAAAGCCTTCATAACGCAAGCCTAAATCAATGATCTTGGTAGCATAACCAATAGTTGGCGATAGGATAAGCTTAGTATCCTTGCTGCCATCGCCATAAAGAGAAGTAGTTTCAAAACCTGCACCGGCTTCAGCTCCGAAGTAAAGCCTGTGAGCCAGGAATGATTTTATGCCAAGCTTTACAGGGATAATGCCCAGATCTTTAGATTTTACCGTAGTTCCTGCTGCATTTGCGTCAAGAACGGTAATGTTTTTACCAAACATGTTATAATAGCCAGAGGTAAGCGTTAAAGCAGTACTATTGCTTAAACTATATTGCAAACGGGCTGTACCGCCTAATTCAAAATTTGAAATGTCATGTGCGTTTCCAATTGGCCTGCCTACCTCAAGTCCGATCCCTAAACGCCATTTGTCGGCCGATGTGGTTTGGGCATTAACATTTTTGGCAGTAAACAATGCAAGAACAACCGATACACCGGTTATAACTTTTGTAATTGTATTTTTCATATAGCTGTAATTTAAACTCCTGTTAACTTTTTGTTAACGGGGTGGCAAATGTATAAAAAAATAAAAGCCCCCTGTTATACATAAACAGAGGGCTTTTGTAACAGTTTTTATTGCTTGGCTTACAAACCAAAGCCATAAGCTAAACGCAAGCCTACTAAACCATAGTTATTGCTCTGGCCTGAGAAGTTTTCATAACGAACGCCGATATCCCATGATTTGGTAGCATAACCGATACCAGGAGCAAGGATCAGCTTGGTATTTTTCTCGGCTCCGGCAACAGGTTCGTGTACTTCAAAACCGGCACCAACTTCACCGGCAAAGTAAAAGCCATCACCAACAAAGGCTTTAATACCAGCTTTAACCGGGATCATACCCAACGATCTGCCTTTAACAGTTACGGTAGTTGTTGAGGTATTATCAGAAAAAGACGAGGTATAAGTTTTACCGAAGAAATTGTAGTAACCAGAGGTAAGTGTAAGGGCCAAATCATTGCTCACGCCGTATTGTAAACGGGCGGTACCGCCTAATTCAAATTTTGAGATGTCATGCGCGTTACCTGTAGGGATACCTGCTTCAAGGCCAACTCCAAAACGGAGGGCATTAGCGGGTGTTGTTTGAGCTTTTACATTTGTTCCGATAAAAATAGCTACTGCTGTAAATGCCGAAGCTATCATTTTAGTCATTGTTTTCATAGTTGTGTTTTTTTAGTCAATTCTACAATGGTTAAATCTTAATTTTTCATTGTATTAACCCCATCTTAACAAATACTTTGCCATTGTTGGAACAGTTTGCCTTTGCCAATATTAGTTTAACTATTAAAACAACCGTATTTTATCCAATAACTACAACCTTAGTAATTGAAAATCAGCATCATTTTAAGGAGACATAACACATATTCGCGCACTGGAAAAGTGTATCTGCCTGAGTAAAAATCTTGTTAAAAACTGCCCTGCTTACAATGCAAAAGTGTATGCAAACACGAAATTTGGTGACGATAAACATCATTTCATCAATCGTGAATGGCATACCAAAACTGCATTAAAACAAAAAAAGAGAGGCGCGCGCCTCTCTTTTTACAAAATTCAAACAATGTTATTAAGCTTCAGGACCGTGCTTTTTAGGGTCGTAATTTTTTTCAAGCTCGGCAAGTTTTTCTTTACCATAAGCCATTTTGGTGATCAGGTAAAATAAAACCGGCACTATAAATATCGCTAATGATGTAGCGGTGAGCATCCCCCCAAATACCGTCCAACCTATGGTTTTACGGGCTTCAGCACCGGCGCCCGATGCAATCATCAATGGTACTACACCTAATATAAAGGCCATCGAGGTCATGATGATTGGCCTTAAACGAAGCCTTACCGCCTCAAGGGTTGCTTTCTCCAGCTCCATCCCGGCGTCGACACGTTCCTTGGCAAACTCCACAATCAGAATGGCGTTCTTCGCCGCCAAACCTATCAGCGTTATCAGACCAATTTGCGCGTAAACGTTATTGGTAAGGTCTGGCCAGAACGTAAGGAACAATATCGCCCCAAATGCACCCAATGGTACCGATAATAATACAGAGAACGGCACAGACCAGCTTTCATACAATGCAGCCAGGAACAGGAATACGAACCCAATTGACAACGCGAAAATATATACGGTTTTTGAACCGGATAATAACTCCTCACGGCTTAAACCCGAAAACTCGTAACCATAGCCTTGCGGTAATACCTGTGCAGCTGTTTCTTTCAGCGCGGTAATAGCGTCACCACTACTATAACCCGGCTTAGTACTACCGTTAATCTCAGCCGAACGGAACAGGTTATAGTGCGATATCAACGGAGAATTTTCAATTACCTTATACGATGTAAGGGTACTTAACGGAACCATAGCTCCGGCGGTATTGCGCACAAAATACTGACCGATGTTTTGCACATTGGTACGGTAACTGGTATCGGCCTGGGCCACTACCCTGAAATTACGCCCATAAATGGTAAAGTCGTTAATATAGGTACTACCCAAATAGGTTTGCAGCGCGTTGTTCACGTCAGATATAGCTACGCCAAGCTTTTTGGACTTCTCACGGTCTATAGTTAACTGATATGCTGGGGTACTTGCTGTGAAAAACGAGAACGCCCTTGCAATTTCTTTACGCTGATTGATAGCCCCCAGGAATGTACGAAGCGTTTTTTCAAACACCTTGATATCCCCGCCGGCTTGTTTTTCTTCCAATATGAACGAGAAACCACCTGTACTACCCAAACCTGGGATTGCCGGTGGTTGGATCACCACTACGTTGGCCTCTTTGTATTTGCTCAGCTTTTGGTTTAATCGGGCAACAAGGGCCGTTATTTGCTGTGACTTTTCTTTACGCTCATCCCAGGGTTTAAGCTGCACGAATATGGTAGCACTGTTTGATTTACTTGCAAAACTGATAGCGTTCAAACCGCCCAAAGCCGCGTAGTGCGCAATTTCGGGTACACTATCAAGCGTTTTCATCATTCGGCCCAGTACGTCCACTGTTCTGCCCGTTGATGATGCTTCGGGGAGATCAAATGTGATGTATACACGACCATCATCCTCCAGCGGAATAAAGCCTGACGGTTTACTTCTGAATAGTAAAATCGCTCCTATGATAATACATACCAGCAAAATGATAATGTATTTTGAATTTTTGATGCTCTTATCAACCGTATTACGGTATCTGCCTGTTACACGTGTAAACCAGTTATTGAACTTAAAAAAGAACTTATTAAGTCCACCTGAGTTTTCGTCTATCTTGTGCGGTTTTAATAACAGCGTACACAACGCAGGTGTTAATGAAAGCGCCACAAAAGCCGAAATCAATACTGATATAGCAATGGTGATAGCAAACTGTTGATACAATCGCCCTACTATACCCGGCACAAACCCTACCGGCACAAACACCGCCGCCAGGATCAGGGCGATAGCTATTACCGGCGCGGATATATCGGCCATAGCGTGTTGTGTGGCTTCCTTGGGTGTCATCCCCTCCTCGTCCATATAATGCTGTACGGCTTCCACCACCACAATGGCATCATCCACCACAATACCAATAGCCAATACGAAACCAAACAACGTTAGCGTATTGATAGTAAAGTTGAGCGGGATAAAAAAGATGAACGTACCAATAATAGATACCGGGATAGCCAGTACCGGGATAAGTGTGGTACGCCAGCTTTGTAAAAACAGGAATACTACCAAAATAACCAGTGCCAACGCAATAACCAATGTATCAATCACCTCGCTTACAGATACCTTCACCACAGTTACTGCTTCAAATGGTACCACGTAGTCAATATCTGTAGGGAAGCTCTTTTTAAGCTCGTTCATGGTAGCGTATACGTTATCCGCAGTCTCAAGTGAGTTACTGTTAGGAGCCTGGTAAACTAGTAGGTAAGAAGCCCTTTTACCATCAACAAATGAGTTACCTGAATAGTTGAATTTACCCAGATCTATACGGGCAACGTCTTTAAGGTGTACAATGCCGCCGTTATTAGGCTGGGTCTTGATCACCACATTGCCAAATTCTTCCGGTTTCTCTAAACGGCCTTTTACAATTACCGAATATTCAAACGTTTGTCCTTTTAGCTGAGGTGTAGCACCCACTGTACCGGCCGCAACCTGCGCGTTCTGTTCCTGCAGGGCGGTGGTTACGTCGGCCGCACTCATGCCTAAGGCAGCAAGCTTATCCGGGTTAAGCCAAATACGCATACTGAAGTCGTCGGCACGGGTAACAACGTCACCCACACCTTTGGTACGCAAAATAGCGTCCTTTATAAATACGTTGGTATAGTTATCAGTAAAAGTAACATCATGTGTGCCTTTTGGGCTAAACATGGCCACCAGCATCAGGATACTTGGGTTACGTTTACGTACCACCATACCTAAACGCTGTACCTCCTGCGGCAAAGTAGGCAGGGCAATCCCCACACGGTTCTGCACATCAAGCGCGGCAATGTTAATATCTGTACCAACGTCAAAGTTAACGGTCATACTCATCTGCCCGTTACTACTGCTGTTACTTTGCAGGTAGGTCATGCCCGGTACACCATTTACCTGTACCTCAACCGGAGTGGCTACGGTTTGTTCAACGGTTAAAGCATCGGCACCGGTATAGGTACCACTAACCGAAACGGTTGGCGGGGTAATATCGGGGTACTGGCCTATCGGCAGGCTGGTAATTGACAGGATACCCACTATTAATATCACTAATGATATTACAATGGCGGTAACCGGTCGTTTTATAAAAGTATCTGCGATCATTCTTTCTTTATATTAAGTTTCCAGGGTAGATGTGCCCTTGTTCAGCTTAAGTTTATTCCTTCGGTATAAAATTATTTTTTAGGAGCCGCTCCGGCCGGTGCTGCTGATCCGGCAGTTACCCTGCCCCCATCGCGCAAACGCTGGAAACCATCGGTAATTACCTTATCACCTTGTTTAATACCATCCAATACCACAACATCGCTATTAATACGCGGCCCTAATTTCACCTTCACTTGTTTCGCAATAGTATCGCGCCTGTCCTTAACTGTTTTATCGGCCGCGGTATCTTTAACAACGGTATCCCTCGTCGAGAAAACAAAGAACTCGCCCATCTGCTCGGTTACTGCCTTAAACGGAATTTGTACCCTATTGCCCGACTGACTGTTCAGCACCTGCAAAACACAGCTCATACCATCCTTCAGCACATCATCCTCATTCGGGAACTGGATCCTTACCTTAATACTACCGGTTTGATTATTCACCCCCCTGTCAATCGCCAGCACCTTACCCGCTTTTGCGTATTTACTTCCATCGGGCAGTACCAATTTAAATGTACTGTCGGTGCTTGATTTTTGCAGATTATAAAAGCGATTGATGTCCTGCTCATTGATCACAACATCCACACCGATAGGATGCTCTGCAGATATGGTGTTCAATAAAGTAGTGCCTGTAGATACCTGCGTACCCAGCCTTACCTGCGAAATACCAATGCGACCTGTGAAAGGTGCCGTAATGGTAGCGTACGACAAATCGGTACGGGACGACTCAAGCGCGGCTTTGGCTACAGCAACCTGGGCTTTACTGGTTTCATAAGTGGCCTGTGCCTGATCAACCGTTTGACGGGCAATCGCGTCGCTCTTGAGGAGCATGTTATACCTGTCTATATCTTTTTGCGCTTTAACCAGGTTAGCTTCGGCGCTTAATACGTTGGCCTTAGCCTGATCATAAGCCGCCTGGTATTTGCGTTTGTCTATTTCATACAATACTTTGCCTTTTTGCACAATGTCACCCTCTTTAAAAAAGATGCCGGTTACAAAACCAGGAACCTGGCTGCGTAGTTCAACTGTGTTTACCGAAACCACAATACCCTGATATTTATCATAGTACACCGCTTCGGCTGTTTTAGCTTCGGCAAGGTATACCGGGGTTGGAGGCATGGCGGCCGGTCCGCCTTTTTGAGGTTTACCGCATGATGCCCATGTTAAAAGTGCTGCAGGGGCTAACCAATATATATATGTATGTTTCATGTAGAATAGGTTGTTCGTTGAGTTGCTGTAGTTTTTTGTTTTTTATGACGATGATTTACGGTTGCTGAACAGGCAATATCCCCAATGCCTTCTCCAGATCAATTTTGCTGCTGAGCAAATTAAACAGTGCATTATAATAGCTCAGTTCGGCGGTACGAAGGTCGGCCTGCGATACAATCACGTCCAGGTAAGTTTTCACCCCTTCACGGTACTGCAGACTTACTACCTTATATACATCTTTTGCAAGGTTCACATTTTCGCGAATGAGCTGATAGCTGGTATAATTGCTTTTATATGCCGCTAATGCCTGGGTATACTCTGTAAAAATGGAGTTTTTGGTATTGATCAAATCCAGATCGGTACGTTCAACCTGCAACTTAGCCTTGGCCAGGTTTTGCAGGCGTTTAGTTCCCTGGAAAATTGGCACGGCTAAGGTCAAACCAACATAGCCTGTAGGGAACGAATTGTTATACAGATCACTAAAATCATGACTGAAATATGCATGCTGATAGCTGCCTACTGCCGACAATGAAGGCAAAAAGCCAAAGCGATAATAGTTTACATTAAGGTTATTGAGCGCCTTGCTTGTTTCAAGCAAACGGTATTCGATGCGGTTATTGATGTTAAGCTGTTGCAGGGTATCAATACTTGCTTCCTGCTCATACCGCGTAGAGTCATAAGAAAGGTTTAGCTGTGCAGCCGCCCCCACGCCCATGATCTGCTTTAGCAAAGCCGTTTTGCTTTTAATAGCTTCCTCGGTTTGTTTGCGGGTAGCTAACGAATTATTTAATGAGATGGTAGCCTGCTTGTAATCTGTAGGATCGGATACACCGGCTGTATACCTGCTTTTGGCATCCTTTAAACTTCTTTGCAGCCTGATGATATCCTCGTTGGTAATGTCAAGCTGTTTTTCAGAAAGTAAAACATCAAAGAAGGCTTTACTTACGTCGCTCACTACATCAATCTGGCTGCTCAACGTGTTTTGTTTATAATACTCGCGCGAATATTTTTTTGCCCTTGACGCCAGGAACACATCGTTATTATACAAAACCTGTGAGGCCGTAACCCCTAAAGTTGAAAGGTTACGGATGCTGCCCGCATTACTTGGGATATTTGCGCCGGATGCACCAGCCTGTGGACTACCTTTATAATAGTAGTTATAAAGCCCAGATCCGTTTACCTGCGGCAACCAGGCCGAAAGTCCAATTTTGATATCGCGTTCATTAATTTGCTCATCAATGGAGGCCTGCCTTACGGTTGGCTGGTTACGTAAAGCAAAGTCAATAGCCTGTTTCAGCGTAACCGGACCACTTATGCTGTCGGCGGCTGTTTGGGCATAACTATTGCTATGTAAATTAAATGTTAAATTAAGTACAAGAATTGCAAGGAAGTACTTGTTTTTTTTCATACGGTAGCTATAGATAACAGTGTATATCAAGCAAAAATCATAAAGAAAAGTTTTATAATTTGTACAGGATTTATACGAAGGAATGCGAATATGTAATTAATATTACTAAATTAAAATCAGGAACAAGAATTTTACCTAAAATTTTACAAAAACTCGGGATAGTGTAAGCTTTTTGGGCTTTTTACAAAAAAATGAAAATAATAGGCCTGATATAAATAAAAAAATTAATTAATTTGCCTTGTAAGAATTTGTGTGCTTCTTAAGTAGTATTGATACGTTAATAGGCATTATTTTAAAAAAATTTACACACACCGTATAAGTTATATGCTTATTCATGGTATTTTTACACAAAATTTAAGCAGAGTTAATATACATGGTTAAAAAACTACATGGGAAGATCGCTCAGTTTCAAGTGGCCAACATGCTACGTGAACGAGGGTTATATCCTTATTTCAGGCCTATTGAGTCTGCACAAGACACTGAGGTAATTATTGACAACAAGCGGGTATTAATGTTTGGTTCTAACTCATACTTAGGCCTTACTAATCATCCAAAAATCAAAGAAGCTTCAAAAAAAGCAATTGACAAATATGGTACAGGTTGTGCCGGTTCACGTTTTTTGAACGGTACACTTGATATTCACATTGAGCTTGAAAACAGGCTGGCTAACTATGTAGGTAAAGAAGCCACTGTTTTATTCAGCACAGGTTACCAGGTAAACCTTGGTGTACTTTCGTGCGTTACCGGTCGTAATGACTATATCATACTTGATGAGTATGACCACGCCTGCATCATTGACGGCAGCCGCCTGTCGTTTTCAAAAGTGATCAAGTATGCCCATAATGATATGGCCGATCTTGAGCGCAAATTAAGCATACTTCCTGAAGATGCCGTGAAGATTATTGCCGTTGACGGTATTTTCAGCATGGAAGGCGATATCGTTAAATTGCCTAAAATTGTTGAGCTTGCTGATACTTACGGCGCCAACATCATGGTTGACGATGCGCACAGCCTCGGCGTGATTGGTGATAAAGGTGCAGGTACTGCCTCACACTTTAACTTAACCAATGAAGTTGACCTGATCATGGGTACTTTCAGTAAATCATTAGCCTCATTAGGTGGTTTCATTGCCAGCGACCAGGATACTATTGATTATATAAAACACCGTGCACGTTCATTGATGTTTAGCGCAAGTATGCCTCCAGGCTCTGTAGCCAGTGTAATTGCAGCGTTAGATATCATTGAATCGGAACCAGAGCGTATTGAAAAATTATGGGATAATACCAATTATGCCATGAAGCTTTTATTGGAAGAAGGTTTTGACCTTGGCCCAACCGAAAGTCCTATTTTGCCGATCTACGTTCGTGATAACGAAAAAACTTTCGCGGTTACCAAACACCTGCAAGCTTCTGGTGTATTTGTTAACCCGGTTGTATCCCCTGCCGTTCCTTCCGATTCATCATTGCTTCGTTTCTCATTAATGGCTACCCATACCTTTGAGCAAATTGACGAAGCTGTTGAAAAACTGTCAAAAGCCTTTAAAGAAGTTGGTGTAAACGCTTCTGTTAAAGAAAAAATATAATGAAGAACTCTAATTGTGCATTTAGCTACTTTTATTTTAAGGTAAGCTAAATGCACATTATTATTTTAAGGCATACCTATTTGCTTTAATTCAATCATTTACCACACATGATTACAATTGTAACGGTTAAATCAAAAAAAGAACTGGCTTCATTTATTGATTTTCCGCACGACCTGTACAAGGACGATCCTTATTACGTTCCCGAATTATTTATTGCCCAAAGAGATCTTTTAACCAAGCATCCCTTTCATAAACACAACACCGTACAGCCATTTTTAGCTTATGACGGCAATAAAATAGTTGGCCGTATAGCTGCCATCCTTAACAACGGCCATAATGAATACAGCCATGTTAACGATGGCTTTTTTGGTTTTTTTGATTGCATCAATGATACCAAAATATCCAATGTGCTTTTTGAAACCGTTACCAAATGGCTCAAAGAAAAAGGTGTTACCGGCAAATTATTAGGCCCTACCAACTTTTCAACCAATGAACCTTGCGGTTTGTTAATTGAAGGCTTTGACAGTTCACCATTCTTGATGAACACCTATAATTTTGCCTATTATGCCAATCTGGTCGAAAATTTTGGTTTTGCCAAAGATGTTGACCTGATTGCATGGCACTGGGATGGACAGGCTTATGACGATAAATCGGTGCGTTTATTGAACTCGCTTGAAGAGCGTTTGAAACGCAGCGACATTATCATCCGCAAAATCAACCTTAAAAACTTCAAAGAAGAAGCAGCTAAGCTTCGTGAAGTATACAACTCGGCCTGGGATAAAAACACCGGTTTTGTTCCCCTTACAGATGAAGAGTTTGACTACCTGGCTAAAGATCTGAAGCTGATCCTTGATCCGGATTTTGCAATTGTAGCCGAGCAACATGGCAAAATAGTGGCATTTGGCCTGGCCTTGCCTAACTACAACGATATTTTCAAAACCATAAAACGTGGTCGCCTTTTGCCTACCGGTATCTTTAAATTATTATTTGGCAAAAAAGCTATTACCGGCATCCGTATTTATGCTTTGGGGGTAATAGAAGATTACCGTAAAATGGGTATCGAGGCCTGTTTATACGGTACCATTATTCGCGAATATAAAGCCAAAGGCTATGCCCATGCCGAAGCTGGCTGGACACTGGAACACAACGACATGGTGAACCGGGCTATTGAAGCCATTAAAGGCGATCCATATAAAAAATACAGGTTATATCAAAAAGCAATATGAGGGAACGGGTGTTAATAACCGGTGCAAGCGGATTTGTTGGATATCATTTAATTGAAGAGGCTTTACAAAACAATCTTGAGGTTTTTATAGCCGTCAGAAAAAGTAGTAAAATAAGTCACTTAAACGATTTAGATATTCAATATATTTACCCCGAATTTAACAATAGGGAAACATTAAGTAAACAACTTGCGGAAATAAAGCCCGATTATATTATACACGCAGCCGGCGTAACCAGCGCCCGCTCCGAAGCCGAATATAACCGCATTAACGCTACGTACACTTATAACCTCGCATCGGCAGCTCATGAAGCCTGCCCCGATCTGAAAAAGTTTGTACTTATTGGCAGCCTGGCATCCGTTGGGCCGCTTAATTCACTAACCGGTACCATAACCGAAGCAACCACTCCGCACCCCGTTACAGCTTACGGCCGGAGCAAGTTGCTTGCCGAAGAAAAACTGAAAACGGTAACCGGCCTAAACTATACCATACTTAGGCCCACCGCAGTTTACGGACCAAGGGATACGGGCATATTTATATTTTTTAAACAGGTAGTAAAAGGCATTGAGCCATACATTGGCAGTACCCCGCAAAAGCTAAGCTTTATATATGTTAAAGATTTGGCCAAGGCAAGTATCAAGGCTTTGTATGGTGGTAATAACAAGACATTTAACTTGAGCGATGGTAATTTTTACGACCGTTATGAGTTAGGCAACATTACCAAAGAGGTGCTGAAACTAAAAACAATAAAGTTTCATCTGCCTGTAAATTTTGTGAAAATAATAGCCGCAGTGGCCGAAAAAGTAAGTTCTTTGAGCAACAAGGCTGCGGTATTGAATATAGAAAAGCTTAATGAATTAACCGCCATTAACTGGAATTGTGATATTGAAGCAGCAAAATCCGACCTGGGTTTTTATCCTTCATACAATCTGCAAAACGGTGTGGCCGAAACGCTAAAATGGTATAAAGCCAACAAATGGCTTTAGCCACTTAATTTTAATAAATAATAGTTACATAAATGAAAATCAACATTACACCTGCCAAAGGTAAGCTTGGTATCCTGATCCCAGGATTAGGCGCCGTGGCAACTACCCTGATTGCCGGCGTTGAAGCCGTTAAAAAAGGCATCTCGCAGCCAATTGGCTCCCTTACTCAAATGGGCCACATACGTTTAGGAAAAAGGACCGAAAACCGTAATCCTAAAATTAATGAGTTTGTTCCGCTCGCCAACTTAAACGATTTAGTATTTGGTGGCTGGGACGTTTATGAAGATAACGTATTTGAATCTGCATCAAACGCGCAGGTGCTTGAACCAGGTCTGTTACAAGCAGTTAAAGCCGAATTGGAAGCTATAAAACCAATGAAAGCTGCCTTTGATAAAAACTATGCTAAGAACCTTGATGGTACCCACGTTAAAACCGGAACCAGGCTTGAGCTTGCTGAGCAGGTTATGGAAGATATCAAAAACTTTAAAGAGGCTAACGGCCTTGACAGGGTTGTTTTGGTATGGTGCGGTTCAACCGAGATCTACTACGAAGCATCGGCTGTACACCAGTCATTGGCTGCTTTTGAAGAAGGCTTGAAAAACGATGATAAGTTGATCGCTCCAAGCATGATCTACGCTTACGCGGCGTTAAAATTAGGCGTTCCTTTCGCTAACGGCGCCCCTAACTTAACCGTTGACATCCCTGCACTGATTGAATTGGCTAAATTAACCAAAACTCCAATTGCAGGTAAAGACTTTAAAACTGGTCAAACTTTAATGAAAACTGTATTGGCTCCAGGCCTGGCAGCGCGTTCATTAGGTGTACACGGCTGGTTCTCAACCAACATTTTGGGTAATCGCGATGGTTGGGTTCTTGACGATCCGGATAACTTCAAAACTAAAGAAGTTTCAAAACTGGGTGTGTTGGAAGATATCTTCAAACCTGAAGATAACCAGGAGCTTTACGGTAACATTTACCACAAGATCCGTATCAACTACTACCCTCCGCATGGCGATAACAAAGAAAGCTGGGACAACATCGACATTTTTGGCTGGTTAGGCTACAAAATGCAGATCAAGATCAACTTCCTTTGCCGCGATTCGATCCTTGCAGCCCCTATCGCGCTTGACCTTGCCATCTTCTGTGACCTTGCTAAACGTGCAGGCATGAGCGGTATCCAGGAGTGGTTATCATTCTACCTGAAATCGCCTCAAACTGCACCAGGTTTACATGCGGAAAACGATATCTTCAAACAATTGATCAAATTAGAGAATACACTTCGTTACCTGATGGGCGAAGATCTGATCACTCACCTTGGTTTGGATTATTATGACGATATGTTCGCTGCTGAATAATCGTTAAATCACTAAATACCGTCAAAACAGCCGTAAGCAGTTGAATCTCTGCTTTGCGGCTGTTTTGTTTTTATGAAGTAAAATAATCATAGGCAGGTAACATTATTTTAAAATCATAGTCTTACCGATGACAGACAAAATGTTAAATAATGTTATTTGTATCGTTCTAAAACGGATTTAAATTCTATAGAAAACATTTAATTATCAGAACATTACGCAATAAAAAGAGAGAAAATCCGATATTGCGAGAATACTAATCATATGTTAAAACCGTTGTTTGGATTTACTTATGGTTATCATAATATGATGGTAAAATAGCTGTAAACAATATTTGACTTTTTGACCACATTAGTCTGTTCTGATTTTTTTTACCTTTGGCCTGTTAATTGTGAACTCCGTAACAACTACTGCCGGGCGTGTATGATTGAGGTAAGCAAGGTGAATTTCGGCGGTGGACTAATGAAAAACATACAGGGGCGGGCATAATTAATCCGTCAAAAACATTTGAATAACTTATACATACCTCTTTATCTAATAATACAGTGTTAAGCCGAAAAAAGAAGTTTGTATTTGCACAATGCACTAAGTACATGGATTGTAAAAAATTTTATAAAAGCTTATTTTTCTTAATACTGTTCTTTTCTGCTTCGGCATTATATGCACAGCAAACGGTAATAACGGGTGTTGTTACTGATGCAGGTAATAAACAAACCCTCCCTTCTGTTAGCATATCATTTACAGGTACTACAACAGGCACCACTGCCGACGTTAATGGTAAATATCGCCTTGTAACCAGCAATCAGGATTATAAACAAATCAAAATTTCGTTTTTAGGTTATAAAGATGCTTTTTTAGCCGTTATTCCTGGTAAAGAACAGGTTATCAATGTAAAATTATTTCCTGCTTCACAACAGCTTAACGAGGTTGTGGTAAAATCGGGCAAAAAGCCTAAATACCGTAATAAGGACAATCCCGCAGTTGAGCTGATCCGTAAGGTTATCGAAAATAAAGAAAAGAACCGTCCTGAAGCTTATAACTACGTAGAATACAAGGAATACGATAAAATGATGTTTGCGTTGAGCAATGTATCAGCCCAATTTTCGGACAGGAAGTTTTTCCGTAAATACAAGTTCATTTTAGATAATCGCGATAGCTCGCTTGTACCGGGCAAATCATTACTCCCTATCTACCTTGACGAAAAACTGCAACAGGTTTACTACCGCAAAAACCCCGAAAAAACAAGGGAAAATATAACAGGACAGAAAAGTGTAAACTACGGCCCGGGTATTGATAACGAAGGTCTTACCCAGTATTTTAAACACCTTTACAACAAGGTTGATATTTATACCAATAACGTTTTTTTAATAACCAGCCAGTTCCTGAGCCCTATCTCTGATAACTCGCCTAATTACTATAAATACTTTATTGCCGATACTGTTCTTGACGCGCATAACAACAAGCTGGTAAAGCTTGATTTTACCCCGCGTAATACAACAGATGTACTTTTTGAAGGTAGTATTTACATTACCCTTGATGGTAATTACGCCGTGCAAAAGTGTGACCTCACCATCAATAAACATATCAATATCAACTTCATCAGGTCCATGACCGTGAACCTGGAGTTCCAGCAAAACCCTGATGGTCGTTACCACCTGAGCAAAAGCACTACCATTGCCGACTTTGGTGCGTCCAAAAAAGATGCTAAGAGTGGTTTATTTGGTATAAGGGCTATAACATACAGCAACTATGTGGTAAACAAGCCACGTCCTGATACTACTTACCAGGGTTCGGAATATGCTGAGCTGAGCGATGAGGTAAAACATCGCCCTGATTCATTCTGGCAGGAAAACAGACCGGATACATTAACGCTGGCCGAATCAAAGGTTTATAAAAACATTGATAGCCTGCGCAATATGCCATCATTTAAGCGTACTGTTGATATTGCAACTTTATTGCTTGCGGGTTACAAAGGCTTTGGTAAGTTTGAATTAGGCCCTGCAAATACATTTTATAGCTTTAACCCAGTTGAGGGTTTGCGTTTGCGTATTGGAGGTCGTACGACGCCCGAATTGAGCAAACGTTACTATTTTGAAACTTATGCGGCTTATGGTTTTAAAGATGAACGCTGGAAATACTTTTTAAGCGCTACCTACTCCCTTAACGATAAATCTATTTATCGTTTCCCGCAAAACTATATCAGGGCAAGCTTTCAGCGCGATACCAAAATTCCGGGTGCAAGCCTTCAATTCGTTCAAGAAGATAACTTCCTGTTATCATTCAAACGTGGTGTGAATGATAAATTCTTGTACAATGATTTTTACAGGTTTGATTATGTGCATGAATTGGAAAGCCACTTTTCATATGCAGCAGGCTTCAAAAAATGGACCCAGGAGCCGGCAGGATCGTTATATTTTGATAATGTGATCAATGATCTGCCAAACTCGATCCACCATTTAACTACTACCGAGCTTACCGCGAGCGTGCGCTGGGCACCTCATGAGCAATTTTACCAGGGCAAGATCTATCGTATCCCTATCCCTAACAAATATCCTGCATTTGAGCTTGACTATGCTCAAGGTATAAAAGGGTTCTTTAACGGCGAATACAACTATCAGAAGCTTGATTTCCGTGCCGATAAACGCTTTTACTTTTCACAGTTAGGTTACGCGGATATAAACGTTTCTGCTGGCAAAATTTTCGGTTCGGTGCCATACCCATTATTAACCATACACAGGGCCAACCAAACTTACGCTTACGATATCGACTCATACAACTTAATGAACTTTTTGGAGTTTGTGAGCGATAAATACGCAAGCTTCAGGATAGACCAGCACTTCAGCGGTTTCTTCTTTAACAAAATACCGTTGTTAAAGAAATTGAAATGGCGTGAAACCGCATCGTTAAAAGTATTATACGGTGGTTTATCTGACCAAAATAATCCTTCAATACACCCGTCATTGTACCAGCTTCCGGTTGGCGCCGATGGCGTGCCAATCACCTATACTATAGGTAAAACACCTTACGTTGAAGGTAGTGTTGGTATCGAAAATATATTTAAATTTATACGCATAGATTTTGTAAGGCGCTTTACTTACCTTGACCAGCCAAACGTTGCCCAATGGGGTTTGCGTACAAGGGTTAAATTCGACTTCTAATCATCGCACCTAAATAAGCAGAGAGAAATATGGAACAGCAAACAACAACACTTAGGAGATCATTCAGAACCAACTTGCAATTAGGCATTTATAAGGTTATTGATCCGTTTGTGAAGATCCTTATAAAAATAGGCTTAACCCCTAATGCCGTTACTACCATTGGTTTTGTACTTAACGTGGGCGTTGCCGGTATCTTTATTTTAGGAGCCGAAGAAGGCAACCGCGGCGACCTGAGCTATGTAGGCTGGGCAGGCGGTTTGATACTTTTTGCAGGTTTATTTGATATGCTTGACGGCCAGGTAGCCCGTTTAGGAAACATGAAATCGATATTTGGCGCGCTATATGACTCGGTTCTTGACCGCTACAGCGAGCTGATCATGTTTTTGGGTATTTGTTACTACCTGGTAGCTCATCACTACTTCCTGAGCTCGATAGCTGCCTTTATCGCACTTATCGGCTCAATGATGGTTAGCTACGTACGTGCCCGTGCCGAAGGTTTAGGTGTTGAAATTAAAGGTGGCTTAATGCAAAGGCCGGAACGTGTGGTAACAATAGGTTTGTTTGCAGCTTTATCTGGTATTGTGGCACAATATATTGGTGGTAATTACAAATTGTTTATCCCAGGCATTAAATTCCATGTGTTTGAAACCATATCGATATTTACTATTCCAATTGTAATACTTGCTGTGTTAACCAATATCACTGCATTTAACCGCTTAAGAGAAGCTAAAAAAGCGTTAATGAAATTGGAAGAAGAAGGTAAATAAGTTGGCAGTAAGCAGTGCCAGTTGGCAGGTTGGTAAGTGAATAGTAACCTTAGCTACAACAACCGACAAAATATCATATCTTCGCAACAATAAAATAAAGGCATTTACACTTAGCAATATCTTTGCTAAAATTGCCTTTTGTTGGTTTAAGGCCAATCGTCTTTAATAAATTAATACACCGTAAACAGGCAGAGAAATAGTAAAGCATTTTTAACCCTGATTATATCATGAAAAAGAAATATATATCCAACTCACAGGAATCTGTGAGAATGTTCAAGAGCGATTTTTTAGAGGGACTTTCAAAAGTACATTACACTGTGCCCCTGTACATTTTTGTACCTGTTATTGGATATTGCAGCTATAAATTTTTTGATTTAGGGTTGGATATATTAAGCTATATCGGTCTGTTCATTTTCGGTCTGTTTATCTGGACCATTACCGAATACATCATGCACCGCTTTGTTTTCCACTACCAGCCAAGCGAAAAACTGGAGTGGGCACAACGTTTGCACTTTATTATGCATGGTGTACATCATGACTACCCGAGCGATGCCAAACGTTTGGTATTACCACCATCATTAAGCATTCCGCTGGCAACCGGCTTTTTCTTTTTGTTTAAATGGATGCTGCCTGTAAACTATATCTGGGGCTTTTTCCCTGGCTTTATTTTGGGATACCTGTTTTATGACATATCACACTATGCCATGCACCACTTTAACTTTAAAAGCGGTTTGTTTAAAAAGATAAAACAGCATCACATGCTGCACCATTACCAGGATCCTGAAAAGGGTTACGGTGTTAGTTCACCTTTCTGGGATAAAATTTTCCGTTCAGATTTCTTAAAAAAATAACAATGACCAATGCCAACAACGGTGTAACAGTAAATATCAAGTCGGTAATTATTGTTTCGCTGCTTTCCGTTGCTTACCTGGCGCTTTCCACTTTCCTTATTGGTTATAAACCCGATGAGCTTACTTTGGTAGTTATTTTTAACGTGTTGTTTTATGCGTCGGCCATAACACGCAAGTTTATATTGGGCTTCACTATTTTTATAGTGTACTGGATCATTTTTGATTACATGAAGGCCTTCCCCAATTATAACTACAACCCGGTACATATCGCGCAGCTTTACAATGCAGAAAAACATTTGTTCGGCATCCACTTTAATGGGAAATTGCTAACTCCTAACGAATACTGGCTTGCCAATACAAAAACTTATATCGATGTAATATCAGGCCTGTTTTATTTGTGCTGGATCCCGGTGCCACTTGGTTTTGCCGCCTACCTGTTTTTCAAAAACAAAAAACAGTTCCTTAATTTTTCGCTGACTTTTGTTTTGGTGAACATATTAGGTTTTATAGTTTATTATACCTACCCTGCCGCTCCACCATGGTTTGTTCAATATCATGGATTCCATTTTATCCCGCTAACCATGGGAAATACTGCAGGCCTGGCCAGGTTTGACGCTTATTTTCATGCGGATATTTTTAAGAATATTTACACCAAAGGCTCAAACGTATTCGCAGCTATGCCATCGCTACACTCCTCTTACCCGGTTATCGTGCTTTACTACGGCATAAAAAACAGACTGGGGCTTGTTAATATCTTCTTTGCTATAGTAACTGTTGGCATCTGGTTCACGGCTGTATATGCAAGTCACCACTATGTACTTGACGTATTAGCCGGCATTACCTGCGCTTGTTTAGGTATAACATTGTACAACGTATTGGTAAAGAAATTTACCGGTTTACAATCTGCCTTAAACAGTTACGAAAAAGTGATCTCCTAAAAAGCTGTTTAAAAACAATTCGCGATTTTTTTCGGGTAGAGACGCATAATTGCGTCTCCCACATGCAATTTACTGTAGCAAGATGACATCCAAAGCTGCTTGTCCCACCGGAGACGCAATTATGCGTCTCTACAATTAGAAAACAATCAAATTTTAAGAGCTTCTAAGAAGCCGCTGCTGTACAAAATCTTCTTTTGTA
Source organism: Mucilaginibacter kameinonensis (assembly GCF_003675385.1). Lineage (GTDB taxonomy): Bacteria > Bacteroidota > Bacteroidia > Sphingobacteriales > Sphingobacteriaceae > Mucilaginibacter > Mucilaginibacter kameinonensis. The sequence continues at coordinate 1,118,639 of NZ_RCWZ01000003.1, forward strand.
TACAATCTGCTGTACTAAAGCCCGCGCTGTGGAAAACGGCATTGCCATTGTTGATTAATATTTGCTGCGCTATTAGCCTGAAAAACAGCCTACACAGCTAATGATGGCATCAAAAGTACTCTTGCATATATAAACTACATTAAGATTACGTTAAACAGGCACGCTATTTGCCTAATTATAAGCAGATTATTGTATTTTCGAGTAATCTGTTATATGAAGAGACTTTTTACCTTACTTTTTATTCTGACAGCCGCATTTAAATTATCTGCACATGCAAGTGATCTGGATAGTCTTAAGCAAAAATTACAGATTACCGGCGACTCGCTGAAAGGCCCTATCTACACCCAAATAGCCGCTTATTATTTAACGTACGATACTGTATCAACCAGGCGGATGAAATACTATTTCCAGACCGAGGCACTTAACTATACCATGCTCGCGCTGCATTACTATTCTACATATAATGATACTTTAGGCCAGCGTACAAGCTTTAACGCGCTGGCGAAGGTTTACCGCTCACAACGAAAGTTTATCCAGGCCAAATGGTTCATTTTACAGTCGAACACCATATCGCGGCAAAAAAAGGATACTCTTAATATCATTACCTCGTTAATTGAACTAGCAGCTATTAAAAGCGATATCAAGGACTATAAATTAAGCATGAAGGATCTGAACGATGCTTTAAACCTTTCGCTCAAAACCCATGATCCTAAAAAGGAATCGGTGGTACAGGTGGGTTATGCCGAACTGTACCGCAAAATGAATGATTTTGAAAAAGCTGCTGCTGCCATTAAACGTCACGAGTTTTTAGACGATAGCCTTAACCAAGTTACGGTTGACAGTATCGCAAAGGTAGCCGCGGCAGATTCTATCAAGATCAAAAAGAAAGATTCGGTATTGGCCAAAAAAAAAGTATATACCAGCAACTCCAGGCGCAGGCCAATGCTAAGATACGCCAGGCACATAACCTCATTATCTTTCTCATCGCCACAACTCTTGTTCTCGTCGTTATAACCCTTGTTATTATTTACAGGCGAAAGAAAACCGGCCGCTGGCGTTCAGCTATCAGGCGGCCGAAACAATAATTTAAACCACATGCGTTTAAAAGTGTCATAACACTAAGATGAAAAAGTTGATGCTATTATTTGCTGCCCTGTTGTTTTTGGATAACGTTTACGGGCAAAGCAGCAAAAAATTCAGGACCGAGTTTTTAAACAGTATTAATGCTACCCGGCAAAAGGGCTGTAATTGCGGTAGCAAATATTTTCCTCCTGCTCCACCGCTCACCTGGAATAACGATCTGGAGGATGCAGCCGTAGGCCACGCCAAAGATATGGCACGCCAAAACTATTTTAGTCACGACAGTAAAGACGGACGCAGCATGGAAGACCGGATTGTTTACGCCGGATATAAATTTAAAGGTTTTAAGAGTTTTGCTATTGGCGAAAACATAGCGCAAGGGCAACTAAGTATTGCCGAAGTAATGGCAGGCTGGTTTAAAAGCGAAGGTCACTGCCGCAACCTCATGAACCCCGATTTTAAAGAAGTTGGCGTAGCGGAATATAAAACCTACTGGGTGCAGGATTTTGGCGGGCGTACCTCGTTTTCGGCACAACAGCAAAAACTCATTAAATCGGGTAAATACAAGCTAATACAGGAAAAACCTGTGGAGGGGCACTGAAAAAATACTCATGTCATTGCGAGCGATAGCGTGGCAATCGCACGGAAGCAGAGCCGCTCTGTATAGCATGCGATTGCTTCGTCGTTCCTCCTCGCAATGACAATCCCTTTATTGTTGCCATTTAGCCGTTGTGGGAGTTGCCTCCAACAACCTTACTTCTCAGCTTCCGGTTTCGGTTTCGGTTCTCTTGGGCCGCGTTTGTAAATGATAAGTCCGTTCAGGAAGTTACGCAGGATCTGATCGCCGCAGGGTTTAAAGTTTGGGTGATCATCTGCACGAAAAATAGCGCCTATTTCTGCCTTAGTGATCCTGAAATTAACCAGGGCCAAAACCTTGATGATATCATCATCAGTAAATTTCATAGCCACCCGCAGCTTTTTCATGATATCGTTATTGCTCATTATTATATCTTTCTTTTTAACAAAATTACCTCGAAATTTCCATCTTCACCTTTTTGCCTTTAATTTTTTCGGCTTTTACCTGTTTTACAACGCCCTCTATTTTATCACGTTTGATGGCAGCGTATGATGAATAATCCAACACTTCTATCAGGCCGAGATCATCCTTCGCCAATCCGCCTTTTTTAAGTAACAGACCGACTATATCCACCTTATTAACTTTATCCTTTTTCCCGGCGGCTATGTACAATGTAACCCAGGGCGATGCAGGTGGAAATATCAGCTTTTCGGGCAATTGTTCAATCTCAGGTAATTGTTTCAAGTATGGTAGCTTTTCATCGGGCGTGAGCATCAGGTACGATGTGCCCTTGGCGTTCATGCGCGCTGTGCGACCGTTACGGTGTAAAAAAGCTTCTTCATTATGCGGCAGCTGATAATGCACCACATATTCTATTTCAGGGATATCCAACCCGCGCGAGGCTAAATCAGTAGTGATCAGCAAGCGATGGCTTCCGTTTCTGAATTTTAACAGGGCCCGCTCACGATCGTCCTGTTCCATACCGCCATGAAAAATGTCATGCTCAAGCCCTTTATACCAAAGTAGTTCGCTGATCCTGTCGACGGCTTCACGGTGATTACAAAATACCAGCGTTGCCTTATTTCCTATTTTGCAGATCAGCGCGAACAAGGCATCCAGTTTATCAGCCGCCTCAGATATCACAGCTTTTTGCTTAATATCAGGAGCCGAAGTTACATTAGCCAAAAAATTTACTTCAACAGGCTTGTCCACCCCGGTAAAAGCTGGGATCTCATCCATTTTAGTGGCCGAAGTCAAGATCCGCTTTTTAACAGCAGGCAACTGCCTGATGATGTACGACATATCCTCCTGAAAACCAAACTCCAGCGCTTTATCAAACTCATCAAGTATGAGTGTATGAACGGTATCGGTGCTAAAATTTTCCTCCCGCAGGTGAAAGGCAATCCGCCCCGGCGTGCCAACTAAAACGGCAGGCGGATGCGACAGGTTATTGCGTTCAACTTTTACAGCGTGGCCACCATAACAGCAATTAATTTTGAAGCCGGTACCCATTACCTTCCAAACCTGTTCAATTTGCAAGGCAAGTTCGCGCGATGGCACCAGGATCATGACCTGTACCGTGTCAATATCGGCCTTAAGCAAATTTAATAAGGGCAATAAAAAGCCAAGTGTTTTCCCCGATCCTGTAGGCGATAAAAGAATTACATCGCCTTTTTTAGCGGCACTAAGCGCGGCAAGCTGCATAGGGTTAAGGGCAGTTATGCCGAGGTTACTCAGAGCCTGATCAATCATATGGGATTTGTTAGTTGAGGCGCAAAGATACAGTAAAAATCTGGTGGGCTAATCATTTGCGCAGGTTTAAGCGCCCACGATTAACTTAAATCGGGAGCGTGGACGCTCCTATTCACGGGCATTCAAGCGAGAGACGCTTGAACGGGTATTTTATATTACTCCATAATCTTATCCAGCTACTTCCGTACTAAAATTATGTTTGATAAACCTTGCTATTTTCTTTGCTTCGTGGTGATTTAAATTTCCCATACAGGTATATTCCCACTCTTTCAGGTTATCGTCAAAAACGATATCCCCCAAATCTGTTTCACCCTCACTTAATCTGAATACACCGGTTGCATATACATGGTTACCTGGTATTAGCTGGTGTACCGCTTCAATACTGATCCGGCGCGTACCATCCTCGGTATCCAGATCAAAAACGACCAATTTTTCCATGCTATTAATACAATAGCAGATCGGTTTTGTTTAAATAATTGCTTAAAGATTAATACAGTTACCAGCCCATGATCTCCATCACCCGTTTAAATTCAGGCTGAAGACCTGCTTCTATCTTTATTTCTTCGCCACCTACAGGATGCTTAAACATTAACTCAGAGGCGTGAAGCAGCATAGTTGTCATTTCCCATTGCTCTAAAAAAAGCTTGTTCTGCTTATTGCAGCCGTGTGTCCGGTCGCCAATAATAGGGTGAAATATATGGCTCAGGTGTTTACGCAATTGATGCATGCGCCCGGTGGTAGGCACGGCCTCAACTAAGGAGTATCGTGAGGTAGGATGTTTGCCGAAGGCAATATCAAGTTCGGCACGCTTTAGGGTTGTATAAGTAGTAAATGCATCCTGCAGGGTGCCATTTTCTTTTCGCAGGGGATAATCAATATCCTCGGTATAGGGTGTATAGCCACGAACTATCGCCAGGTATTTTTTGCTTACCTGGTTTTCCATAAATGCTTTTTGCATGGCTATTTCAACTTCTTTGTTGAATGCAAAAAGAAGGATCCCGCCGGTTTTACGGTCTATACGATGAACAGGGTTAACTTTCGTGCCAATTTGATCACGGAGCAGTTGCAGGGCAAATTCTGAAGCATCTGCAGCAATGGACGAACGGTGTACCAGCAACCCATGCGGCTTATTGATGGCAATCAAGTGTTCGTCACGATATATGATCTCTAACATCGGCATAATTATAAGACCGCGAATTTACGGCGGCATTTTGGATTTATTTCTAAAATCTTTTCCTACTGTAGAGACGCATCACATGCATCTCCCGATATAAAAGGCCCACAGTGCGGCAGACGCATGTGATGCGTCTCTACATAAGAATGCAAAATCTTTTTAAACCTCTTTTAAAAGTTCACAGATGTAAAAAAATAATTTTAAATAGTATTGGTTTTCATATCTTTAGTTCAAACCTAAAAATACAATTAAACTAATGGCTATTACAGCAAACCAGGCGAGTGCCAAACAGGCCGATGATATTAATGCAGCCCCTACCCGTTTATTTTCGTTGGACGCCCTTCGCGGTTTCGATATGTTTTGGATTATGGGTGGCGAAGAGATCTTTCACGGAATGGCTAAAGCCACCGGCTCACCATTTTGGGGCGCCATAGCCAACCAGTTTACCCATCCAGATTGGAACGGCTTTCACCTCTACGATTTGATTTTCCCCTTGTTCCTGTTCATGGCGGGTGTTTCAACTCCATTCTCTGTAGGGCGTGAACTGGAAAAAGGCAAAACCCGTCAGCAATTACTGCTTCGAGTTATAAAAAGGGCATTTATTTTAGTGCTGCTTGGTTTGGTGGTAAACAACGGGATAAAAATCATGCCCATTGCCGAGATCCGGTTCCCAAGCGTGCTCGGTCGTATTGGTATTGCTTATATGTTTGCCAACATTATTTATCTGTACAGTAAAGAGCGCTGGCAAATGTTCTGGTTTTGCTTTTTCATTATCGGCTACTGGCTGCTGCTTAAATTCACATCAGCCCCGGGCTTCCCGATGGGCGATTTGACCATGAAAGGCAACTTTGCTTCATACGTTGACCGTAGCATATTACCCGGCAGGTTGTATTTGGGTATTCACGACCCTGAAGGTCTTTTTTCAACTATCCCGGCTATCAGTACCGGCATATTAGGCATACTTACCGGCGTCCTACTTAAAAAAGGAGGTATCACCCAAATGCGCAAAGTAGCTACCATGGCTGTATTTGGCGTAATATTCCTGGTGCTGGCCCAGATCTGGAACCTTGATTTCCCAATCAATAAAAACCTGTGGACAAGCTCATTTGTGCTGCACGTAGGCGGTTTAAGCTTATTGCTGATGGCCTTATTTTACTACATCATCGACGTAAAAGGACATCAAAAATGGGCTTTTTATTTCCGGGTGATAGGAATGAACTCTATCCTGATCTACGTATCCGGTCACTTCATTAAATGGGATTATACTACCGAAGGCTTCTTTGGGTGGATAGGCCAGTTGGTTGGCGATCCGTACAATATTGTAGTGATGGCTATTTGTTACGTGATGGTAAAATGGGTGTTTCTGTATTACTTGTATACCAAGAAGACATTTTTGAGAGTATAGGAACCCTGATTAGAAGGATTTTAGGATGACCATGAGTTAAAAACATCAAGGCTATGCTAAAATCCTACAAATCAAGGTTCAGATATCGAGAAAATCCTTTAATCTTACGAATCAGGGTTCTGTTCGTTTACCCCACGCCTGCTGCTCCTCAGGAGTTAAATAAGTCCAGGCCATGATGCGGCTTACTTTTTGGCCTTGCGACATGTTAATGGTTTGTACATCTTTTACACCTTCTTTTTGAAGGGCATTAAACAATATCCTGAGATTTTCTTTTTTAGATACCAGTGTGGTGAACCATAAAACCTGCTTTTCAAATGGTTTACTTTGTGCAGCCATCAGCTTCAGGAAAGCTGCTTCACCGCCGGGATACCAAAGCTCGGTATTTTGACCGCCGAAGTTGAGAACAGGCTGTTTGTCTTTTCCTAAACCCAGGTTATCCCATTTACGCGCCGAACCGGCTGCCGCTTCCTTAGCCGAAGCATGGAACGGAGGGTTACAGATGGTCAGGTCAAACAATTCACCTGGCTTGATCACGCCCTTAAAAATATCGGCTTTTTTGCTTTGCTGCCTTAATTCAACAGCTACCTTTAACTGACTGTTTTGCTCAACAATGCTTTGTGCCGATGCCATAGCTTCCAGATCGAGTTCGGAGCCAACAAAGTTCCAGCCATACTCTCTGACACCTACTATAGGATACACCAGGTTAGCCCCTACGCCAATATCAAGTACACGCACTTTTCTTCCTTTACGTATGACACCGTTGTTAACAGACGCAAGAAGGTCAGCAGCGTAATGGATATAATCGGCACGCCCTGGTATAGGCGGACATAAAAACCCTTCGGGGATATCCCAATACTTAATACCATAGTAATGCTGCAACAATGCCCTGTTAAGCGTTTTTACAGCTTCAGGATTGGCAAAGTTGATGGTAAAGTTATCGTACTCGTTAGTGCGCACAAATGGCCTTAAAGCAGGAGTAGTTTTAATTAACGCCTTAAAATCATATCCCTCGCGATGCTTATTGCGTGGGTGCATATTGGTTTTAGCCTCGGGCTGGTTGGATTCCTGTGCTGACAATGAGATAATGTTTTGATATGTAATTAACCAACGATACCTTTCAGATCGGCTGGCGAGTAATTAATAGATTTTAATGTTTTATGATCCGCTGTACGATACACCAGGTACAAGCCATCTATCTCTTTATAATACGCATCCGTATTGGCTGTGTTTTTATAATGTTCGATGGTTTTTTCAGCCTCTTCAACTGTTTTGCAGGCTTTACTCATGTTTGAACGATGCACTTCATCAAACAGTTCTTTAAATTTTGAGCCCAGTCCAAACTCCAGTACCGCGCCCGATAATACATATTGCAGGTCGCAAAGGGCATCCGCCACTTCAACCATGTTGTTATCGATAACGGCCTGTTGTAACTCCTTTAATTCTTCGGCAATAAGTTCGATACGCAGATCGCAGCGTGCTTTTGAGGGCATAACTGGCTTTTCAACTATGGGATGCTTAAAAGTGGTATGAAATTCGGCTACCTGGGTTAATGCGCTTAAATCTTTGATCATGTTGTTTTTGGGCGATAAATAAACGGCTAAGTTATGAATTAACTAAAAGGCTTTCAAAAAATTAGTGCAAGCGGTATTAGTTACAATGTTATAGAATATAAAAATAAATAAGCAAGCACTAACTAATAACACTGATTATCAGTTTATAAAAACTTAACATACATAACGGTTGTTAACATAAATATAATATTAAAAACACACTATATTAACCTAACTTTGCATCGCGAAGAAAAAAACCGCCCCAAGTTGATTTAATCCATCCACATGAAAAACATAAAAGATAAGGCCGCTACAAAACAAGCCCGCAAAGCTCTTAAAAAACAATTAAAAGAAAAATTAGTAATTCAGATTGAAGCCCTGGTAAGTGAATTTGGCCCTGATGCAAATAAAGCAAAAAAAGCCATTGATAAAGCCGCTAAAAACCTGGCAAAAACATTGGCTGCCAAATTAAGCCCTGTTGTACATGCCGTTCCTACTGAACCGAAAGTAAAAAAAGAGAAAAAAGCAGCCGAAGCAATTGCGCCTGAAAAGGTAAAAGTGAGCAAAAAAGCAAAAATTGCCGAAACTGAAAAAGCTTTATAATTAAAAAACCTACCCCAAAAAAGACATTTAGTTTATTTTTTAAATCCATAAAAGCCAATTATTAAAGATATAAACGCTTTAATAATTGGCTTTTTTAGTTTAATTTAAAATACACATAAAAAAACCACAAAACGAAACAATATTTCATATAAAAATCAAAAAACATAATTTTAAAGTAGAAAAATCACAATAAAACATAGTAAATATTGATAATAGTTTAATAATTATTAACTTACATTAAATTAACAGCATCAATAAAGCTTTACCAACCGTTTTATGAAGAAATTTTTACCACTTACCTTTATTTTGCTAACCATGTCATCCCTCCTGGCATTAGCACAAAAGAAAACTATTACCGGAACCGTTACCGACGCTGCAAACAGTGCGCCTATGCCCGGTGTATCGGTACATATTAAAGGGAGTAACTTAGGCACCAGCACCAACGCCAAAGGGGTATATACCATTTCGGCGGCAGCTACCGACGAATTGGTAATAAGTTACACCGGCTATAAAACACTTACCGTAGGTATTAACGGGCGCAGTAAAATTGATATCTCCCTGGTAAGCGATGTGGCCCAGCTAAACGAAGTGGTATTAATAGGTACGCGCTCGGCAGGGCGTGTAAAGCTGGAAACGGCTGTTCCGGTTGATGTTGTTAACGTAGGCAAAGCCGCTTCTGTAACCGGACGAATGGATATTACAGACATTCTTAATTATTCGGCCCCTTCCTTTAATTATAATAAACAATCAGGCTCTGATGGTGCCGACCACGTTGAGTTGGGTACCTTACGCGGTCTTGGGCCAGATCAGACACTGGTTCTTGTAAATGGCAAACGCCGCCATTCCACAGCTTTCGTTTCCGTATTTGGTACACGCGGTCGCGGTAACTCGGGTGTCGATCTGAGTTCGATCCCAACGGCTTCTATCGACAGGATCGAGATCCTTCGTGACGGCGCTTCGGCACAATACGGTTCTGATGCTATCGCGGGTGTTATCAACCTGGTACTAAAGAAAACCACCGGTGTATTTAACGCCAATGTAGGTTACTCCGGTTATTACGACCCTGCCTTTAACAGCGGCAAAAGCGTTGTTTCTTCGCAATATCCGCACGGCGGCGCAATTGACGGCAACGGCATTACTATTGATGCCAACTATGGTTTAGCCCTTGGTAAAAATGGCGGCTTCATCAACTTTACCGGCGATTATGCCAAAAACGGCAAAACCTTCCGCCAAACGCATGATACCACAACCTCAAACCCTAAAGCGCTTCCTATAAATCCGTACAGGCGGGCCAATGGTGATGGATCGGCCGAGAGCGGTACATTCTTTTTCAATCATGAGTCGCCTCTTGCCGGCACCCGTACCACGCTATACAGTTTTGGAGGTTACAGCTATAAGGCATCCGACGATTATGCCTTCACCCGTAATTTCTCCGGCAGACCAGAACGCTTCCCTACCGATAACAGCGGCAACATAATTCCTGTTAGCGGCATTATTTTTAATACTCCCGACGGCGAATCTTATTATAACCCCATCATCCGCACACACAACACCGATATCGCGGTTGCAGTAGGCGCAAAAGGCACTTTGGGCGATGCCTGGGACTGGGATTTGAGCAACAACATAGGCAATAACAAATTCCACTTTTTTGGCTACAAAACTTTTAATGCTTCTTTAGGCGCAGATAAAACCAATTTTGATGATGGCGGTTCGGAGTTTTTACAAAACACCAGCAACCTGAACATTAATAAACATTTTGGCAATGTAATGCAGGGCCTTAACCTCGGCTTTGGTGGCGAATACCGTTACGAACGTTATAAGATCTTTTCGGGCGAAGAAGCATCGTACAAAAACTACGACCCAACGGGTGTAAAAGCGGCAGGTGCGCAGGGCTTCCCCGGCTATCAGCCCAGCGACGCGGTAAGTGCCCATCGCTCGGTTGAAGGCGTGTACGTTGACCTTGAAGGCGATATCACCAAACAATGGCTGGTTGACTTTGCCAACCGCTACGAACATTACAGCGATTTTGGTTCAAACTTTAATACAAAACTGGCTACTCGTTACAAAATCACCGATAACTTTAATATCCGCGGGTCCTTAGGTACAGGTTTCCGTGCGCCATCGTTACAACAGATCAATTACAGTTCAACCTTTACCAATGTACAGGGAACAGTAATATCCGAAGTTAAGATAGCGCCAAACTATAGCCCTATCACCAAAGCGGCTGGCATCCCTAACCTTAAACAAGAAAAATCAAAAAATGCCGGCCTGGGTTTTACCTTTAAACCAATACCTGAGTTAAGTTTTACTGTTGATGGCTATTATATTAAAGTTACCGACCGCGTAGTGCTTTCGGGCCAGTTCAGTGCCGACGACGAAACTCTCGATCCTACATTTACCAATGCCCTGAAAAATTTGCATGTAAGCTCCGCCCAGTTTTTTGCCAATGCGGTTAACACTACTAACAAAGGTTTGGATGTAGTAATTGAATATAACAAAACCATTGGTGCAAACAGGTTCAGAGTATTGTTCACTGGCAATTTCCAAACCATGAAGATTGACAAGGTAAACTACCCCCCTATTTTAGGAACTACCGCTGCCCTGCGCGAAACCTTCCTGAGCGAACGTGAAAAGAAATTCATCCTTGCATCGGCACCGCCTCAAAAACTTAACCTGAACCCTGAGTTTAGCCATAAAAACTTTACGGTAGGAACCCGCTTTACCTACTTTGGTAAAGTAGTAATTGATGGCTATGGCGATGGTACAACACTTACCCCTACGGTGCCTACTGATGATGGTTCGGCACAACTGCCCGACCAATACATTTACAGTGGCAAAGTTGTAAGCGACTTGTATTTTGCTTACAGAGTGGCCAAATCTGTTCGTTTATCTATTGGCGCCGATAACATTTTTAACGTACACCCCGATCTTGCTTATGTAAAAGGCGCAAAGGGCTACGCCTTTAATAACGAGCCATCGGGTCCGTTTGATGCCGTGCAAATGGGACAAAACGGTCGCCGCTTTTTCGCAAGGGTAGGCTTTACATTTTAAAACTATTAACTGACAGATCTCATAGCTTAAGGCGTCCAGGTTTTCCGGGGCGCCTTTTTTATTTTAGGGATAATTTATAAATATCAAAAGCATTGTAACTTTATCCGCCGATAAAACTCTAAACTTGCAAACTGTTAAAACATGTTAAACAAGTGCGAAAGTTATTTTTTGTACATTCTTTAACTTAGCATTGCAGATAAAGAATGCCTGCACCCAATCAGCATATTACCCATACCGACGAACAGCTACTACAACTCATAGCCGGCGACAATCGCGAGGCTTTTACTGAGCTGTATAACCGGTATTGGGATAAAACCTTCGCGGTAGCCTACCACCGTTTGGATGATGAGCACGAAGCCGAAGAAGTGGTTCAGGAAGTGTTTTTAAGTATCTGGCAACGCCGTGCAAGCCTCAAGTTAACCCATACCCTGGCAACCTATCTTTCGGTTGCGGTTAAATATAAAGTGATCAACCATCTTGATCGACAATACAGAAAGCAGCAGCATTTAGATGAACTTGCTTTTACCTCAACCGAAACTGAGGACACCACAATTCAATGGCTGGAAGAAAAAGAACTACGCGAACGGCTTGACCACAGTATCAATCAACTGCCCGAAAAATGTCGCATTGTATTCCTGCTGAGCCGCGATGAAAATAAAACCTATGCCGAGATAGCGTCAGAACTTGGCATCTCACAAAAAACAGTCGAGGCCCATATGTCAAAAGCTTTAAGTTCATTAAGGCAGTCGCTTGGTGTTTCCTTACCTGTACTGATTTTACTGCTTAGTTAAGAACACTGTACTTTAATTTAATGCCCGTCAGACTTTCTTGTAATGAAGCGCAATGCAGCCTGATTCAAGAATCTTTGATTCAATTAGCTTTAAGCCCAAGTTTTCTTTTAAACCGGTGGCCTCCAGCAAGCCTCTGCCCTCGCCTACAATTACAGGGTGGATCACAAAATTAAATTCATCAACCAGGCCAAGTTCAATAAGCTGCAAAGGTAGATTTACACCTCCTATCGAAATATTGCCACCCGGTTGCTGTTTTAATTTTCGGATCTCATCGCCAAGGTTTGCGTGGGTAATCGTTGTATTTCTATCGTCGGCAATGGTTAATGTCCGCGAAAACACGAGTTTTTCAATCCCATCAAATGCCCATGCAAATTCGCTCTCCTCTTTGGTTGAATTAGGATCTTTTGCTGCATCCGGCCAATAAGGAACCATAAGTTCGTAGGTTTTACGCCCGTATATAATCAGGTCTACGCCATCCATAAGCCGGGTAAAATATTCCAATATATCCTTGCCACCGCCAAATTTGGTATGGTCGCAGCATCCGTCTAAACTCAGGTTAATACCGTAAATTACTTTTCTCATCTGATCGGGTTTAATTGGCTTTTTTTAAAATTAGCAAATTTCAACCGACATAACCTATACAGATTTCTTTCTCGCCAAAAAGAAAAAACCTTGCTGTAAAATATTTTTCATTTTGTACTAAGGGTATCTGCCTTCATCTCTGACTATATGTGCAAAAGGTTGAAAGATCAGTTACAATGGAAAACAATAATACCTACAACGTAAAGGAACTTGCTCACAAGTTAATGCAGGGCACCATCAGTCCGGACGAAAAGATCTGGCTTGATGCGTGGTACGCCAATTTTAGCGATGAGGAAGTTTTGTTATCGGCCTCAAAATACCAAACTCCCGAACAGCTGCGGGAAAGTATTTTGAACAAGATAACCGCACGAATGGAAACACCGGTGAAACCCGCGCGTAAGGTAATTACCTTATGGCGAAGTATAGCTGCTGCAGCGGCTGTGGTATTGCTGGTTACATTCGCGGCGCTTTACAAAAACGAGGTATTGGAAGTTGTTGATCCGGCCAAACAGGTTGAACTGGTAACCTCCCCAGGCAAACACCGGCAAATCAGTTTACCTGATGGTACACGCATCTGGCTTAATCCCGGCAGTAAGATCAGCTATCCTGATAAGTTCAGGGCCAAAGAGCGATTGGTAAAACTGGAAGGCGAAGCGTTTTTTGATGTGGTACATGATGAGGACCACCCTTTCGTGATCCAATCAGGCCAGCTTAAAACAGTAGTACTGGGCACCAGCTTCAACGTTAAAGCCTACCCTGATGAGATCATATCTGAAGTAACGGTCATCAGCGGAAAAGTGGCTGTGCAGGAGCATGATCTGCCTAAAAGCAAACAGGCTATCATGGTACTTAACCAGCGTGCTGTTTATAACAAAACCAACAGATCGTTGATTAAACAGGATTACCCCAACGCGTCAAAATTCCTGTCGCAGCGTACCGGTTTGTTTAGTTATGATGGCGCATCTCTGCAAAACGTTACCGATGACCTATCGCTCCAGTATGGCATCCGCGTAAATCTGGCTCCGGGCATTGCTCAATCGGGCTTTTACGGACATATCAACACTAACGAGCCGGTGGATAAAACGCTTAATAAACTTTGCGCTGTAATGGACCTGCGCTGGAGTAAGCTTAACAACGGCTACTACCTGCAACCTTTGCCTCCCAACAATTAACCTTTTCATTTTTTTAAACATCCCCCTAAAAGGAAAAACCACACCAACAATTAAAGCATTTATGAAAACCAACAGACCGGCATGGCTATCCATGCTGATTTGCGAGATAACGCGAACACCCCTCCGAACGGCACTCGGCATATTGATGTTACTTTTGATAACTGTACAAAGCCACGCACAAACCCAGGGCCCCTTAGATAAAACCGTTACTGTAACTATTAATAACGAACCACTTAAGCAGGCTTTAGATAAAATCACAGCCGCCAGTGGTATCAAGTTTACCTATAATGAAACAGTTGCTAAAAGCACAGTAAAGATCAGTATCAATGCCAAAAATCAGCCATTGGGCGATGTATTGCGCAAAGCCCTCGCTCCTCACCCCTTTAGTTTTACAGTGCTTGATAACGAAGTGCTGATCAAATACGATGCAGGCAAAGTAAAAAAGCAGGTCGCCGCCGATGGCAAATACACGGTAAGCGGCACCATTAAATCAAAACAAAGCGGCGAAACCATCATCGGCGCAAGTATTAAGGTTACCGATGCAAACGCGGGCACCTCCAGTAACGAGTATGGCTTTTATTCGCTTACCCTGCCTGCCGGCGATCATGAGCTTTCTATAAGCGCCATGGGGCAAAAAACTATCATGATGCCAATATCACTTAGTGGTAACCTCAAACTGGATATCGCCCTGGAAGATAATTCGCAACTGTTGCAGGAGGTAACTATCAAAGCCGCTCCCGCAGGGGCACGTGATTTGGCCAGCCCGCAAATGGGCGTTGAGCATCTCAGCATCCAGGAAACCAAAAACATTCCTGTGCTGCTTGGCGAGCGCGATGTGATCAAGACCATTCAGTTGTTACCGGGCATCAAATCGGCTGGGGAAGGCAGCGGCGGCTTCTTCGTGCGTGGCGGCGCTACTGATCAAAACCTGATCTTGCTTGACGAGGCTCCTGTTTATAACGCCTCACACCTGCTCGGCTTCTTCTCTACCTTTAACTCCGATGCGATCAAAAACATGAATATTTACAAGGGCGATATGCCTGCGCAATATGGCGGCCGGTTATCGTCTGTGTTAGATGTTAAAATGAACGATGGCAACAACCAAAAATTTGGTGTAAGCGGAGGCATAGGCCTGATAGCGGCAAGGATTAATGCCGAAGGGCCTATTCAAAAAGGTAAATCTTCGTTCCTGATCTCGGCACGCCGTACTTATGCTGACGCCTTCCTGGCTTTATCAAAGGACAGCGTCGCCAAAAAAAGCCAGCTTTATTTTTATGACCTTAATGTCAAAGCCAACTATGTTTTAGGCGATAAAGACCGCTTGTTTGTTTCTGGCTATTTTGGGAAGGATGTACTTAAAGCCGCCGATATAGCAGGTATTAACTGGGGCAATACTACTGCTACCCTCCGTTGGAACCACATTTTTAACAGTCAGCTTTTTTCAAATACATCGCTCATTTACAGCAATTACGATTATAAGCTTAACATTAAGCAGGATGTAAACGAATTTAATATTTACTCACAGATCCGCGATTTTAATTTTAAGGAAGACATGCAATGGTATGCCGGCGATAAAAACACTATTAGTTTTGGTGTAAACAGCATCTATCATACCATTAAACCGGGCGAGATTTCGGCTACCGGTAATTCGGGCATTATATCGCAAAGCCTGCAAAACAGGTACGCCCTTGAAAACGCTGCCTATGTTACCAATACATGGAAAGCTACGGATCGCTTTACCCTAACCTACGGTCTGCGCCTGTCGGCCTTTACCATATTGGGATCGGGCGATTATTATGACATTGATGCCGATGGAAATATTATCGGCTCAAAACATTATACTCCCGGACAGGAGGTTAAAACCTACGTTAATCTGGAACCTCGTGTTGCGGCGGCATTTCAGCTCAATGATGTGAGCTCACTTAAAGCATCATATGCCCGCAACGCGCAAAACCTGCATCTGATCTCTAACTCCAATTCGGGTTCGCCAACGGATAAATGGGTAGCCAGCACTAATATCATCAAACCCGAAATTGCCGACCAGTTCTCCGTTGGATACTACAAGGATTTCAGTGAGCACAACTATGAATTTACGGTTGAAAGTTATTATAAAAGGCTGCAAAACCAGATAGATTACCGTAATGGCGCCAACGTTTTTACCAACCAACCTATCGAAACACAATTGCTTTACGGCAAAGGTCGCGCTTATGGTGCTGAGTTTTTGCTGAAGAAGAAAACCGGCAGACTTAGCGGCTGGATCAGCTATACGTTGTCAAAATCTGAACGGATGATTGATGGCATCAACAATAACCAATGGTACAACGCCCGACAAGATCGCACGCATGATATAGCCATTGTTGCTATGTACAAAGCCAGCGATAAATGGACATTCTCGGCCAATTTTGTTTATTACACAGGCGATGCAGTCACCTTTCCAAGCGGCAAATACCAGGTTGATGGCGTAACTTACTATTACTATACCAACCGTAATGCCGACAGGATGCCTGCTTATCACCGCTTAGATCTGGGCGCTACCAAGCAGCTTAAGAAAACGGCTAAATTTCAATCTGATTTAACTTTCAGCTTGTATAACGCTTATGGCAACCCTAACGCGTACCGCATATTTTTCCGTGATAACAAAACGGATGCAAGCCGTACCGAAGCCGTACGCACCACTTTATTCACCTTTGTACCTTCGGTTACCTATAACTTTAAATTTTAAGCCGATGAAAAACACTATAAAATATATAACCATTATCCTGTTTGCAGCAGCCCTGAGCAGTTGTGAAAAGGCCATCGACCTAAAACTAAAAGATACTACTCCGCAATATGTAGTTGAAGGCGTATTAACCGATGAAGCAGGCGGCTGTAAAGTATTGTTAAGCCAAACCAAAAACTTTACCGATAACAATGATTTTAATGGCATAGCCGGCGCTACCATTACCATTGCCGATGATAATAACAATGTATATCCGTTAACGGCAACCAGCACCGGCGTTTATCAAAACACCACTTTAAAAGGCTCGGTCGGTCATACTTATTCCCTTAACGTGAGCGTAAACGGAAAAACATTTACGTCAAGCTGTATAATGCACCCTGCTGTTCCGTTGGATAGTATTTATTTGGTTAAAGACCAATTGAATAACAACAAGGATGGCACACCACGCAAATATGTTACCGTACAATACCACGACCCTGCATCTACCAAAAACTACTACCGCTTTGTACAGTACGTTAATAACCGTAAGGAGGAATCTATTTTGCTCGATGATGATGAGTTTACCAACGGACAGGAAGTAAACACCCGCCTCAATTTCAACAATGACAATGACAATCCGGCGAGGGACATCCGCCCGGGCAACCAGGTAACCATTGAAATGATGAGCATTGACCAGGCCGTATACAAATACTTTTACAGTCTTACCAACAGCGCCAACGGCGATGGCAACAATGCTGCGCCTGCCAACCCGCTAACCAACATCAAGGGAGGTTCGTTGGGGTATTTTAGTGTACATACGGTGGTAAGGAAGACTTTGACGGCGCCGTGAAGCCCGAATAAAAAAGGGCGGGCCGTGCGATTCCACTCTTGAGAGGGGTGTAGGAGTGTGTTTTACATGCGATAATAAACGCAGACGAAACACACCCCTGCGCCGGCTCTTATCCTCCGCGCCCCCTCTCAAGAGTTTTTTTTAATACGCCTTCCTCACCTGCGCCCCATTCAATATCGCCTGCCCGTTTATCGCTTTAAAGCTATGGTGCGGATCAATAACAAGCCAAAATTGTGGTAAGTTCCCAAGAAGACGGTTCTCAAATTGGTTACAGAACATGCAGTGCTACCATCATTCAAATAAATTCATAAATTTAGCATGTGCAAGATTACCTTTTATTCATAGATACCGAAACTTCCGGCCTTCCCAAAAAGTGGGACCTGCCCTACTGCGATAATGACAACTGGCCCTATGCGCTGCAGGTGTCATGGATAGTTTACACCAAAGATATGCAGGAGGTAAAGCGCGAAGATCATTATATTAAGGATAACGACTTCACCATTAGCCCAAAAGCATACGCGATTCATGGTTTAACGCAGGAATATTTGGTTGAGCACGGCGAGTGGCGCAAGGATGTAATGAGCTTGCTGGCAAATGATCTGCTTCAGTACGAGCCCCTGGTTGTAGGTCATTTCATTGAGCTTGACTTGAATGTGGCCGGTGTGGAGTTTTATCGTACAGGTATCACCAATCCGCTCGAAAACTTAAAAACCTTTTGTACCATGCTGGCAACCACCAAATGGGTGCAAAACCCCAAGGCCAAATACTTAAGGTTAAACCAGTTGTACGAAGTACTGTTTAACAAAACACTCGACAGGCAGCACAACGCCCTTGAAGACGCGGAAGCCACTGCCGAATGCTTTTTTGAGATGCTGAAACGCGGCGACATTAATGACGAAAGCATACAGCATCAGGAGGTTTACCTGCAAAAAATCCGTTCAGAAAAAAAATACCTTTTACCCGCAGCCATCGTTTTAATATTGATCATCATCATAGCTTTTTGGTTATATGGTTCAACGTCTTGAATTTTTAAGCAAAGTATCCCCTTTTAACCTGCTCCCTGCCGAGGTACTGGAAGAAATTGCCGACCAGTTGCAGGAGATTCGTTATAGTAAAGACACGGTTATTTACCAGCAGGAAGTAACCAAAATGCGCGGCGTAGATATTATTGCCGAGGGCGAATACGAATCCTTTTTTTACGACACACAGCAAAATAAGCGCCTGTTGGAGCATCACTACCCGGGCTATTGTTATGGCGGCATTTCTGTATTACTTAACCGCAAGCAGTCTATCCGCACAGTAATTGCCAAGAAAGGCACTACCGTTTTCTTTTTGCACCGCAAAGATTTTCGGTCGCTATGCAAAGCGTACGAGGAATTTGTACAGTATTTTACTGCCGATTTTGGCAAGCGCATGCTTAATGATGAGTTTGCCCATTTTTACAAGCGCCCGGCAACTTTTGAGGAAAGCTATATAGCTTCCGAACAAATGTACTCGCGCAAAATAGAAAGCATAGAATACCGCGAGATAGTTTCGTGCCCGCAAAGCACCCCGGTTTATGAAACCGCCCGCTTAATGGCCAAACACAAGGTAAGCTGCATTTTTATCCGCGATGAGCAAAGCAAAATTGTAGGCTATGTAACTGATATCACCCTGCGCGATAATGTGATTTCTAAACAGGCCGACACCGCCCAACCTGTTGGTAATATCATGGATAACCCTATCGTTTGCATCAGCACCAATGCTTATGTATATGAGGCTATTTTGATGATGTTTCGTACCAAAACAAGGTATTTGCTCATTAAAAATGGGGATGAATTTGTAGGCAGTATCAGCAGGAATAAATTACTGGCCGAGCAGGCACAATCACCATTGGTATTTATTCAATCGGTTAAGCAGGCTATATCCGTACAGGAGCTTAAGCGTAAATGGGAATCGGTACCACAGATGGTTACGCAGCTGCTTGGCCGTGGTGTAAATGCCGAAATTGTGAACCAGGTAATCACCACCATTGCCGATACCATTGCCATAAAAGTAATTGAAAGCGTTATTGAGGTCATGGGCCCACCGCCTGCTAAATTTGTTTTTATGGTGCTTGGCAGCGAAGGCCGCAAAGAGCAAACCTTTAAAACCGACCAGGATAACGCGATTATTTATGAAGATAAAGCCAACGAACACCGCGAAGAAGTGCGCGAGTACTTCCTGAGCTTTGCCCAGCAGGTATCCGAAAAGCTTGACCATATTGGCTTTAGTTTTTGCACCGGCGGCTATATGGCCCAAAATCCTAAGTGGACACATTCACTTTCGCACTGGAAACGCAACTACGAAAGCTGGATGACCGAGGCTGTACCCGAAACCGTGATCCAGTTCTCTACCTTTTTTGATTGCCGGTACTTATATGGTGAAGCCAGCATTATGGACGAGCTAAAAGGTTTTTTGGACGAAGAGCTGCAAAAACCCTTGGGCAAGATCTTTTTTCATATGGCAAAGAACGCGCTTCAGTATGAGCCGCCTCTCACCTTTTTTAAAAACATTAAAACTTTCACCAAAGGCAGCCAGGAGGTTTTCGATATTAAAAAGTCGATGACACCTATTGTTGATTTGGTACGAATGTACGCCCTGCGTCACCGTATTTTTGAGGTAAACACCGGTGAGCGATTGAAAGCCCTAAAGGAAAAAGAAGTATTTAACGAAAAGGAGGTTCAGGAGCTGATGCAGTCGTACTACTTTTTAATGAGCCTGCGCCTCCGCAACCAGGCCTCCCAAATTATCCAGGACCGCACCGAGCCCGACAATTACATCGATCCCGATAAGCTCACAAAAATTGAAAAAGTTGCCCTAAAGGAAATTTTTAAGACCATAGATAATTTTCAAACAAGGATAAAGCTGGAGTTTACCAATAATTTGTTTGGGTAAGGAATGAGATCCTTATCAAGAAGTGCGCAGACAAATATATCGCACACATATCTGGTGAGATCCCGAAACAAGTTCGGGATGACGAGAGCTTTTTTAACCGTCATGCCGAACTTGTTTCGGCATCCCACGTGCTAAGAAACATGTGCACTGAACAACTTAATAATATCAATCCAATTCCAAATCCTTTTTTAAATCCTCAATAGTTGGATTAATGGATTTGATCAGATTGATCTTCCAATCCTTATGCCAATTCTTTAATTGCTTTTCTCTGTCAATAGCATCTGTTATTCGATGAAAGTGTTCATAATAAACAAGATCGTACAAGCGATATTTCTTTACAAATATTGAACCTGCGCCATTAATATGCTGCCAAACTCTTGCACGTAAATCACTTGTTACACCGATATAAAATGTAGTACGATAGGCATTGGTCATAATATAAACGTGACCTTGTTTATCTTGCATTGTGATTTGGTTTAATACTCCAAATTAACAGAATCCCGCATTCGAAACAAACCTCTCTAACTACTTATCGCAGACCTGGCTCGTGGGGTGCCGAAACAAGTTCGGCATGACGAGGTATAAAAAATTGTCGTCATGTTGAACTTGCTTCAACACCTCACTCGCTAAGCCACATGCTAAGCAAATCGCCTACCTTTTTTCGTGGGGTGCTGAAACAAGTTCAGCATGACGATGGATTTTGCTATGCTACAACTTCCCTGCCGCTTTTAAGGTTGCGGCGGCTTCAACCATCATTACACCGCTCAGCTGGGTAGTTAGGTCAGTAGTTCCTGATGGTTTCTTTTTCCAATCCGGACTGATCATAAGCGATGGGCGGTCGATGCCCTGGGTGTACAGGGTTTCGGCATTGAACTTCAGGAAGCTGATGAACTTAGTTTTATCTGCTTCTGACACATCAGCGTCAAGGGCCAGCAACGTAAGATACCTTACCAAAATTCCTTTAAACAAACCGCCATCACCCTGCCCTTCTGATTTAAGAATGCCACCCGGCGAAATTTCAGTGTCATTAATTGTTGCGTTGGCAGTGTTTACCGCATCGGTAAGGTAGGAGGCATCTTTGGTAACATGATAAAGTTCCAGCGCCGCGCCGATGAAAACACCCTGGTTATAAGTAAACTTCCACTTGCTGATCTGGCCGTCGCCATTGGCATTAATACCATCCCAAATGATACCTGATGGATCAAGCAGCGTTTTCTTTAACCAGGTATACAGTCTTTTTGCTGTCGCGAGGTCTGCTTCATTCTTTTCCAAAGCATATAAGCGGGCGGCGAAGATGATGGCCGGGGCATTTGCAGGTGTATTTTTATAATCCAACTGATTTTTACGCCAGGCTATGCCTCCACCCTGGTTGTTGTTTTCACCGGTTTTAATATCTGTCCATAAAGTATGTGCCGCGGTTAAATAAGCGGCATCATTGGTTGCACTGTAAGCCCTCAGGGTAGCCAGCGACAACCACTCCATATCGTCATAAAAATTGTTTGATAAACCGCCGTTGGTTGTTTTAATACCCGCCAAAAGCGAACTCATCCTTTGTTTGTAGATATCATTTTTGCTGCGCAGATAGGCATCGGTAAAAATATCAAGCGTATGAGCATTGGGCCAGTAATTAAATGTGGTGCTGCCTGCGTTATCAGCTACAAAATAATTGCCGTTTGCCGATATAAAGGTGGTATATGTTTTTTCCTGTAAAGAGTCGGCTGTTTCGGCATACTTATATTCCACCTTTGCCGAGGCTTTGTTGCCGTACAAAGGGAAAGGTTTATCTTTTAAGCACGATGAAAAGCTTGTTATCATGCCTCCGGCAAAAGCAATGACAGCTAAATTTCTGAATACTTTATTTTTCATAAAATATGATTTATGGTAAACCTACCGCCATGGTAGGGCGGCAGGTGCTGATCGTGAATTATTTAACAGTAACAATATGGGTGTATGCGGTAGCATCGGCGCTAAAATCAACTACGATATCCGCGTTGTGGTTATCCGCGGCTCCCGTAAACTTGAAGCAGAAATCATACTGCGCATCGTTAACCGGCACCATGTACCAGAATGATTTAGCGGTATTAGCATCCGGGCGACTGTTATCTGAGTTTTTGCTACCGTAAAACTGGGTAGAACTGTTACCCGCCGCGTCCTTAAACGTAAAGCGGAATTTATAACGTTCATCGCGCCCCCATGATTCCTGGTGGAACACGATTGAAGCATTGTCAATTTCCCATTTGCCACCAGCTTTGTATGGCAGCGGGAACCAAACTTTGTTATCGGCTGCAAACCATAAACCAACCTCGGTTACTTCGCTTATCGCAGCTGATGCCGAGGTAAAGTCTACTACGATGCGTTCAACCTTAGTGTCACCGGTAACTGTAGTGCTGCCATCTTTTAATAGCTTAATACCATCGATAGAATAAGTAGCAGGTGTGCCTGTGTTACGCTCGGCAAAGTGATAGGTACCTGCTTTTAACGATGTCCAGGCTTCAAATACACCGGCGGCGGTTTGTTTAAAGTGTACTGCTTTACTCAAGTCATCACCACCTTCGGTTGCTGAACCGGTTAGGTATAAATCGGCAGGAATATCGGTAAAGCCTGCTGCACGCTGAACTTCAATAATGCTTGACGCGCTTGATTTAACCACGTTAATGCCTTTTGATGACATTACGGTCCATTTCAATTTGCCGGTAGCTTGTGGCTGAATACCTGCCAGGTCGGCAACCTTGTTCAGATCTTTGTAGGAGATGGTAAGTTTGTTGTAAAGTCCGTTAGCATCTGAGGGAATGGTGTAGATAGGTTTTGAGAAATCGCCGCCTTCTTTGTCAAAAGCAACTTCATACAATACCAGGCCGTTATCTTCGGCATGAGCTTCGGCCCATTCAAAAGTGGCAGAACCGGTTACAGTCTCCAGCTGAATGAATTTATTGTTTGCCGGGGTGTACAGATCTGTAACGGCAGAAACTTTGGTATGCTCAAGGGTTTTATCTTTTTTACAGCCTGTAATTACTAAAATGGCTATGATGCCTGCCATAAGGCAGTATGTAATATTTTTCATGATCGTAATTGATTATAATGTCTTTTTTATAAATAATTAATGATTTACCAGCCTGGGTTTTGAGTCAGGTTTGGATCAACGGAGCGTTCATCGCGCGGGATAGGCCACAGGTATCCCCTGCTTTTATCAAACGAGCGCAGATTTGCCCTGATGTAACCGTTATCAACAGAAGCCGGGCCGTATTTGGCGCCGTGTGCCCAACCGTTCAGCACTGTTTCGGCAGTGTGCCAGCGACGGATATCAAAAACGCGCAAGCCTTCCATAGCCAGTTCTACACGGCGCTCATTACGTACAATATCGCGTAAGCCTGCCTGTCCTACGGCACTAAAGTTTAATGCAGGCGCATCGGTAAAGCCGGCACGTGTACGGAGGGCTTTTATGGTTTTATCCCATACCCCACCGTCCAGCTGGTTAAGCTCATTTTTTGCCTCGGCATACATCAGCAGTACATCAGCATAACGGATCAAGATGAGATTTAAAGCCGACTGAAAGTTAACCGCCGAAGCCGGATCATAATATTTACGGGTATAATAAGCAGTTGGTGAACTCACCTTTCCCGGCGCATATTCATCCGGTTTGGTAGCTCCCGGATCATCGCCCGGTTTGGTATAAATTACCTGAACGCTGTTATCCGGTTTTTTCCACTTATAACCATTGTAAACTACCGTATTGGTAAGCCTTGGATCGCGGTTTACGTAAGGGTTATTTTCATCATAGCCCGAACCGGAATCATTTATCTTTTTGCCGTTTGCCATCAGGTAACTGTCAACCAGTTCCTGGGTTGGGGCCAGCGCGTTAAGACGGGCGCCAACGGCAAGCGGGGCCATATCAAAAAAGTTGCTGTAAGTACGCACATCCGGAACAAACTCCAGGTCGAGGATCACCTCGCTGTTATATTCATTCTGAGGCAAAAACAAGCCCTCGTATGACGGAAACAGGCTGTAAGTGCCATTACTGTTGTCGTTCATCAACTTTTCGCAGGTGGTAGCCACATCCTGCCAGCGGCCTTCATAAAGCAATACTCTCGCTTTAAGCGCTATAGCAGCACCTTTTGTAATGCGGCCCCTGTCGGCATCTTTATAAGCGATGTTAACAGGCAGATCATTGGCAACGGCGTCAAGCTCCTTTAAAACAAAATCAACCACCTGTGCCTTAGGTGTACGGGCAATTGTTTTTGATTCGTCAATGCTGATGTCATGATCAAACAAAGGCACATCGCCCCACCATGTTTCGAGCATAAAATAGTGGAACGCGCGTAAAAAACGGGCTTCCGCTTTCATACGTGTTTTCAAGGCAGCATCCATATCGGTCACCCTGTCAATATTTTCAAGAAAGATGTTGCTGGTTTTTATGCCGCCGTAGTGATATCCCCACTCCTGCTTGATACGCCCAAGCGAAGGGTCATAAGTACCGGCAGCCAGCGAAGCCACGCCCTGGTTATCACCACGACCGTTATAGGCATTATCAGACATGCCCTCGTTATAAAAGAAATAATCGTTGGTGAACATCTGGTTATATGCCGTATTAAGTACAGCATTGGCTTTATCGGCTGTAGTCCAGAAATTCCTGTCGGTAAATTTATCGGTTGGTGCCAGATCAAGCTTTTTACAGGCTGTTACACTTGCCACCAACACTAAAAAAGCAGTTTTATATGTTGAGTATTTTTTCATGATGGATAGTATTAAAGGGTTACATCTAAACCAAAACCGTAATAAATTGGCGTTGGATAGGCGCGCGCGCTGTTTGCACCTCCAGCATTCAGATTACCATTAAACTCGGTCGACTCCGGATCGATGAACTTCATGCCCGAGAAGGTCAAAATATTTTGGGCAGACAGGTATGCCCTAAGCTTTTGCATACCTAACTTCTTGGCCCATGTAGCCGGTAATGAATACCCCAATTGCACGTTTTTTACACGCAGGTACGAGCCATCAAAAAGATACATATCCGATCCTCGCCTGAAGTTATTCTCGTTTGACTGGCTGCCGCTGGCAGCAAGACGCGGGTAACGGGCATCGGGGTTTTGCGGGGTCCAGAAATCAAGCTCATGCTGGTAAATAACCTGAGAGTAGTTTACGTGAAATGGTTCAACCTGCTCACCGCGTACAAACATGCTGCGTTTGCCAACGCCTTGTAAAAACAGGTTAAAATCAAACCCTTTAAATGTAACGTTGTAGGTAAAACCAAAAGTCAGGCGTGGGAAAGGATTGCCTAAAACAAACTTGTCATTATCATCTATCACACCATCGCCATTTACGTCAACGTAGCGGTTATCGCCGGGTGACACTGTCAAACCGGTAGGTTTTGGGCCGTTTTTAATATCATCCAGGTTTTGGAAATAGCCATTGCGTTTTAGGCCAACGTATGAGCCGATAGGTAAACCAACCCGGTTAATCACCTGCATCTCATCGTAGCTCTTTAGCTGATCGCCGCCCTCCAGGTATTCTACTTTATTTTTACTGTCGGCTACGTTGAAGCTGAAACTATGCTTAAAGTTGCGGGTGATAAGGTTATAATTAACGGTAACCTCCCAGCCCCTGTTACCCACTTTACCGGCATTATAACTTGGCAAGCCGGCACCAAATGTTCCCGGCACTATTGGTGGCAGGAGTATGTCGCGGGTGGTTTTGCTAAAGTAATCAAGTGCAAGCGTTAAGGTATTATTGAAGAAACCAGCATCGGCACCAATGTTAAGCGTTGCCGCGCGCTCCCAGCGCAGATCTGGATTAGCGAAATTGATCGACGTACCCCCTACGCCCACATTATTAAAACCATAGGCGTTTTGAAACGGACCATAAGTACGCAGATATTGGTAATCGCTCACACTCTGGTTACCCAGGATACCGTAAGAAGCCCTTAATTTCAGATCGCCTACCTTGGTACGGTAATCTCCCATAAACTTCTCATCGGTAAGCCTGTAGCCGGCTGATACCGAAGGGAAGAATGCCCCGCGATTGTTAGGCGCAAACTTTGAAGAAGCATCTACACGGAAATCAAACTCGGCATAATATTTATTTTGGTACGAATAGTTCGCCCTGCCAAATAACGAGTTGAGGCTTGTTTCTGTTGTTCCATTGTTAGATGCTGATGAAGTAGCCGGATCAATAATGGTACCGGTAGTTGGTGTTCCTAATTCCGGATCAGTGTATTTAAGATGAATGCTATTCAATTTGGCTGTGGTCGACTCATTAGCCACACCTACCAATACATCAACATTGTGCGATTTATTGAAGGTTTTGGCAAACTCGGCCAATAGCTGTGTATTGGTGAATAAGGTTTTATTGTTATCATCGTTGGTGTTACGGTCTGCACCGTAAGTTCCTGACGGATAAAAGTTAACCTGCTTAACACGGGTAAACTGATGATCGGACAATAGCCGGCCACCGAAAACCGCTTTCAGTTTAAAATCTTTGGTGACAGAAAGCTCGGCGTTTAAATTACCCAACAGGTTATCATCGTCATGGGTACGATAGCCGCCTTGCTCTAAAATACCCAAAGGGTTAAACTCGGTAAGCACGTCGTTGGTAAGGTAGCGGCCCTGATCATCCTTAATTTTATAATAAGTAGGCGTACGACCGGCATCAACTATAAGTGTGCCTGTATTGTATGAGTGCTCACGGATTTCGGAACGGGAATAAGCCAAAATGCTGGTCAATTTCAACTTACCATAGTTACTGGTAAGGTTCATACGGTAGTTATATCGCCTTAAGCCATAATCGGGACCAACAAGGTTACTGCGTTGATCTGTAACGCCTGCCGATACCAGGAATGATGTTGTAGCCGTACCACCGGTAAGGCTCAGGTTATGACTTTGCAGCCAGGCATCTTTTAAAATGGCATCCAGAAACCACTGCTGATCGCCCTGTTGCTGAAAGTTGCGGATATCCTGCGGGCTATAGATAGGTTGCAAACCGGCATTTACCATGGCTTCGTTACGCAATATGGCATTTTCGTAGCTATGCACTGGTTTGTAACCTACATGCGGGCTTTGGATGCCGGCCTGTCCGTTATAGCTCACCGTTGTGCGCGAATTATTTTTACCTTTTTTGGTGGTAACCAAAATAACACCGTTAGCCGAACGCGAACCATAAATAGCAGCCGAACCCGCGTCTTTCAGTACCGAAACGCTTTCGACATCCTGTGGGTTCAATAAATTGATATCGCCGCCTGTAATTCCGTCAATAACCACCAATGGCGAGTTATCATTCAGCGTGCTTACACCACGTATGTTAACAGTAGCATAAGCGCCCGGCTCCGAACTGGTTTGTTGTATAATAAGGTTAGGCGATGTTCCTTGTAAAGCCTGTGTAAGATTAACCGATGGTTTTGACTCGATAGCTTTAGCGCTTACCTGGTCAACCGCACCTATTAAATTTGCACGGCGTTGTGTACCGTAACCCACTACTACCACCTCATTAAGTGACGTACGCTCGGGCACCATCTGCACATTCAGTGTAGTTTCATTGCTAATGGCAATTTCCTTTGGTGTATAGCCAATAAAGTTGAAAACCAATGTACCATCCGCATCGGGTGCATCGATGGTGTAATTACCGTTAAGATCGGTTACGGTGCCTATCGTTGTGCCTTTAACGCGGACACTGGCCCCCGGGATGGGGAGGTTATTTTCGTCGGTAACCTTGCCCTTGATTTTGATAGGTTGCCTGGGGCCTTGCTGTATGCCTCCGGTGCTGCTTTCAATCTCTGGCTTTTCATCAATAACAATAACATCGTCAATGATCTTGTAGCTGAGGTTAAAGGGAGTTAAAACCTGGTCGAGTACTTCTTTTATACTTTTGTCTTTAACCTTAAGGCTTACAACATAGGTAGATTTAAGTACATTATCGGCATAGGCAAATTTGATATGCTTTTGGTTCGAGATCTTTTCCAGCGCATCGGTTAGTTTGGTATTTTTTAATTTGAGCGTAACCGATACCTCCAGGAATCTTTGACCAAACGAGTTGTTTGCCACGGCCGTAAAGCACATCAGGCAAACCACAAAGCAGGCAAGCGAGGTAATTTTCATTAATATTAATACATGACGAATTACTCCATTTGAAAATAGAGATATATTCATAGATTTGAGAAAATTAAAGTGTTTGAAATTCAAGTGCTTCGTTCTGAATTGGACCTCTAAACGCTGCACTAATTAATAACCCGGCATTTTAGTTTAACCCTGTCAAAAGCCTTTTTTGAGCAGGGTTTTTTTATTGTAATTATGTTATCATAGCTTGTTATTTAGGTTAACTAATAATTGGTATATCTCTTTGTATTAATTGGTTTAACATTAACAACCGCGGCCTTTAAGCTGGTAAACAGTACCCTTCTGGATAGCTTTCCCCTTTACCAGTTTCGACATGATCTTCATGATATTTTCGAGCGATACATTGGTAAAGTTGGCTGTGATGGAGCATCTTGCCAGGTTAACATCAGCTTTAACCGTTACATTAAAGTGGCGGTTAATGGTATCCAGTACTTCAGGCAGTGCCATATTTTTAAATACGAGTTCTCCGTCTTTCCAACGGCTCAATACGTTTACATCAACCTGTTTATTCTTAACTACTGATAGCTTGTCTTTATCAAAAACCACCTCTTCGGCAGGGGTTAAAAATGTAGTAGTGCTTTTGGTCTTACCGGCAGGGGTAACCACGCCTACCTTTCCGCTTAAAACATCAACCTTAATAAAGCTTTCGTTAGCGTAAGCTTTAATGTTGAAACTGGTGCCCAATACCTGGGTGCGCACCTTACCGGTATGTATAATGAAAGCTTTGGCCGGATCATGGGCAACATCCAGAAAGGCCTCCCCCTCCAGCCTGATCTCGCGCTTTTCGCCACGAAAAGTTTCCGGATAGGTAAGCTTGCTGCCTGCATTCAGCCAAATTTTGGTACCATCGGCAAGGGTAAAGTTTACGGTTTGCCCGTTTGCGGCAACCAATTGTTTACTGGCAATAGGATCAAAACAATCAAGCAGGGCATAACGGTAATAATAGGCTGCAGTTACCGAAATACACAAACCGGCAATAATTGAGGCGGCAACCATCCATTTTTTTGACTTGCCTACAGTTTTCCTCTCTGCATGATCTAATGCGGCATTGATCCTGCTGTACACCCTATCGGCGTTAAATTCCACGTCATCACCGGTTTCGTTTTGTACGCCACGGAGATCGAGCTCGTCAAAATATTTATTTACAAGCTCTTCCTGCAATTGCCTGTCGTTTGCAGCAGATTGTTTTTTTCTGAAAGGGAATTTTGCCATTGGTTTATAACTGCAGGATGCAATAAAACCGGGGTACCCCCAAAGCAATTGAAAATATTTTTAAGATTTTATTTACCGAAGGTATAAAGCAACAGCAATGCCACCACAGATGGCAGATAATCAGTTAAACCGGTACGCAGATATCTTAAAGCGATGGTGATCTGATTTTCGACAGTTTTGATAGAGATGTTTAGCCGGGTGGCTATTTCTTTATTACTGAGATACTCTTTACGGCTCAAGGTAAAGATCTGCCTGCATTTTTCAGGTAGCTGAGCTACGCCATCTTCCAATAAATGAGCAATATCGGCCTGGAACAGTTTGCTATCTGCCGAATATTTTTCGACCAGTGTTTCAATTACCGCGATATCCACAGATGCTTTTTTAGTACGCAAATAAAACAGCACACGGTGCCTTATAGCTACCTTAAGATAAGCTTCGAGCGAGGTGATATTTAGCTGATTGCGTTTTGTCCATAAATCAATAAAGAGCTCCTGCACCAGGTCTTCACAAACATCCTTATCTCTGAAAATATTATAAGCCGCGTAAAACAACTTCGACGAATATTTACGGTACAGAATTTCAAATGCCTTACGGTCATCAAGCCTTAATTGCTCCAATAACCGGGCATCAGGCCATATTTGAAATTCCTTATCGTGGAGCATAAGCAGGCGGTAAATCGGTTTACTGATTGGAAAGGCATATTTACAAGAAAATTTTTAAATAAAAAAACTTTTAAACTTTACCTGCTATAAACCGGGCTAACCTACCATATCCGGCACAATAAAACGATTACGGTTAAGACCGTTCCTATTGATGATCATAGTGAGATCATGTACCGCCTGACGTTTAAAAAAAGGATACTTATCAAGCACGCCATTATGCTTTAGCAGCATCATTAGTACACTCATTTTCAGAATCTTGTTACCCGAATCCTCAGCAATGGAATTTACGCATCTCAGTTCATCGATTATTAGGTCCTCCCGGGAGGTATTCATCAGCAGTTTTATTTTCAGACTGTAAAACCGGGCCTTAATAATGGGGCTCAATTGCTCACCGTTGTCGCCAAAGGTACCTGCTATTAAATTATATATACCGAGCGCTTTATCGGTTTCACCAAGCCCATGCCAGGCTTCGCCGAATAAGAGGTTTATAAAAAAGGCAAAAGGGGTTTCCGCTTGCTCTATTTCATCGGTTTTGTAAATATTTTTAACCGTATTTACATACCTCACAACTTTATATAAGTCGCCGCAAATGAGCATCGTGTAAGCCCCCTGTATAAAAAGCATATCGTTTGCTACGCAGGGTTTTAACTGATCTGGCCTTAATACAGGAGAAAACGACAACCGGTCGAGTTTATTAAAAGCCTCATCCGGTATCGCGCCATCATGTAAAAATGAGTAGAAGGCAGTCAGACAGTTTAAGGGATCGATAGCGAATGCTTCAATATCCGCCTGATCAAACTTTCTTAACTCTCCAATTCTGATATTAACCTCTTTTAAGTTTAGCTGTATTACAGCAATTATACCTAAGGCCGTTTGGACAAGTATTTTTTGGTCTGAAGAAAGCTCAAACCTAAGCATTGTTAAAAGTGTTTTTTTATAGGCCGGGTTGATCAGATCAAGGCTAAAAAAGTAGTCGAACATTTTCTCGCTGAACACTTGCTTAAAATATTGAAGCAGAAGTTCGTTCTCTTTCATCGACGAACATTCCTTTTCCAGCAAATCACCTATAAACATCATTAGCTCCGCCTTCTCCGCCGAATTCAGATTTATAGCGGTAAGGTGTTCAAGGCTTTTTTGCTGCCCGGTTTTAATAGCAATCATCAAACACCATTTCAATACGGTCAGTTTATTCCCCGTACGGGTAAAAGTATCATTAAAGTGTTGAGCGAAGCTATCATCAAACTTGCTACCGGTATATGACAGCAATGTTTTTGCGATACTGTGCTCTAAAAAATTGTTACTAAAGATTATACAAGTGTGGATGCTATGCCCATTGTTATGACTAAGCTCTTTTAAAAAGCCAATGCTCAGCAATTCCTGGTAAGCCGGATTATGTTGTTTGAGCAGGTTTAATACATTGATTTTCTCAACATCAAAATGACCACCCCTGATATCCATATTTTCAACCAGGCTTTTTATAATGAACACTTTTTCAGTAGCATTTTTACCCAGGTAAATGTTATTTAATATAAATGAGGCAGACAGCTCATAAAGGCAAACATTATTTAGGCTGCTCAATGAAAAATTACCACGGTAATGCTTATAATAATATTGAAAAAACAGGGGATGGCTTAGTGTTTCAGCTGCTTCAAAACTGATGGTATTGGATAGTGAAGGGTTAATTTTGAGACAAAGCTCATTTACCTCCTTATGACTAAGCAATGGTACATTATTATGCTTGCTGCTATCGGGATGAAACCCCGTAAACCAGGTATTATTACCAGCCTGTAGCTCATGCCTGTAATTGATCCAGGTTGATGAACGCAGGGACAGTACAAGCTTTAACCACTCGTAATTTTTACATATACTCAGCCCATTTAAAAGGTAATTCAAAACAACCTGAAACTGATCGCTACCCGCAACATGTTCATCAAAACCGTCAATCACCAGGTAAAACTTACCTCCGTTACCCTGCCTTTTATTAACCAGCGCTTTCAATTGCTCATTGGTGCTGCAGCCTAAAAGCGCTAAAACCCATTCAAACAAATTGCGCCTGCTTTGCAAAGCGTTTATAAGTGCGTTACTATTAATAAACAAAATAACGTCATTGCGTAAATTGGCTGCGTTCAGCTCCAATCTATCTTCAACCCATTGGCATAATGCCATTGTTTTTCCATACCCGGCCGGGGCGCATAAAATTGCATTTGTAAAGGCCGAATGTATAAACTCGCTCAGGTGAGCGTTTACAAGTTCTCTTTTAATGACATAATGATAAGGGATCCCGGCCCGGTTCCTGGCGGCCTGCAAGGTTAAGTTGCTTATGCTTGCTGCTTTTTTTCGGATTTGGTTCCAGTTAAAATCATTGTTTGAGGGCTCAAGGTCATCCTGGATCTGAATCTCACAAAACTCCTTCCAACTATTATAATTACAGTATTTACAAAGTACATCAAGTGTAAACGACGATGGATTAAACCTGCTTAATGCAAAACCATAAATCCGCTTAAGGGTGGTTTCACTTATGCAATGTTTAGTTTTACTTGTTACCAGCGCAGATATTACCCGGCAATCGGCCGGGCTGATGCTTTTGAATCCGGCAGCGGTGAGTATCTCCCTTTTTAACAAATCATAATGAGCGTGGGAAATAACTGTCATATACACTTTACTTTTTAAAACAAACTAAAAACGGAAATTATTAATTGATATCAGGACGTAAGCTGTAGAAAATACGGCTCAATTATTAACTAATAATTTAGTAAATTATTTAAAAATTCCATGATAGTAATAATAATATCAGCGAAACTTTATACAATATTACGTAAATGCCTTTATTAAGTTTACTTAAAACAGCTTATAATATTCCAGTTAGTTTTAAAACAAAAAATGAACAAGAATGAACAATATTGCATAAAATGAACATCCTGACCAGGAGATATAACTATTGGTTAAACAAACACTCATTATCTTATCTAAAACTGAGAGAGCCGGAACTTAGTAGTGGGCGGTTTCGGTATACATATTAGTCAGTTGAGAGGCAAGCGTACTATCAACATTAACAAAATCTTCTCTTAATAAAAATGAAAGCTTTTCGTTTTGCAATTTGATAGCGAGCATTTTTAATATGTGCACAGAAGCACCTTCAAGACATTCAATAAAGCTCAGATATGAGAGGATCATGATAAGCCCAAGATCCGGGTCGGTCATGTTCCACTGAAAATTAGTAAAGGATTTTTCTAAAAAACTAACCAGGTTACTAACGGTATCAAATGAATATTGGGTTTTAAATAAACTATAGATCTGATCCATTTTGTATACCTGCACCTCGGCACGCTCAATGGTTTCATTTATGGTGCCTTTTATACTTCTAAAACAATCGGCATCCGCTATATCCGGCAGGCGTTCAATGATATGCGCTTTAGCGCAATAAAGCCGGTTAAGATGCTCCATAAAAAATGATTGCAGCTTTTCAGCGCCAGAGTTTAAGGGTGCAAATACTTTACCTGATTCGTTTTCCATTAAAAGGGGTATTGGTTAACTAACATATACCATTACTAAAATTATTAAGGAAGCTACGTATTGTATGCCAGGCAGGTTTTGTTCATTTCCCATCAGCTTATTATATAGTAGTCCTTAAGTTTAATAGTACCTCAACAGTACTGATAAAATCTATCAATTCGTATTCAAATAAAACGGTGCTCCAATTGTAAATTAATTTTCCTGATTACCATATCAAGTTCATCGGCACTTAATTTCAACATGTTTATCGATTCTGCAAGCTCACATTCGTCTTGTTCGCAGGCCTCAAGCGCATAAATAATCCCCAGTATGTTTGCCAGTGGCTTCCTGATCATGTGCGAATTGATAAATGCCAGGTTTTCAACCTCGGTAAAATGCCCGTTAAACATATCAACTCCCCGGCATTTTTCAGCAATACCGTTTACCATGATCATGCCACAACAGCAATTGCAAAACTTTACGCTATATGAGGTTACATTAACATAAACAGGTGTGCCATCTTTTTTAAGATGGGTAAGTTGTTTTTTTACTGCTTGATTATGTTCTAACTTTTTTAAAAGCGTATTAAAACTTTCATTTTCTTCGGGCAGGTTAAGCAGGGAGATGGTGTTTTTTAAAAACTCCTCCCGCTCATAACCGTACTGGCTCACCGCCGCGTCGTTCACAGCAATAACCCTTAATGTATTGGTTTCAACTATCCATGCGGGGAGCGGATTTTGGTAAAACAATACGTTAAACGCGCTATCTTTTTCACTTATGGTAACAGAAGTTTCCATTATAAACTGGTCAGCAAGCCGCTAAAAGCGCTGCTTTTTTTTCAAAAATTCAATATTTAGGTTTCACTATTGTAAGATATACAATAACCCTGTGTTTTTTAGCAGTTCATTTTATTCAATTACCATGTACAAAAAACGCCCCGGCTTTTATGCCGGGGCGTTAATCATTTTAAGCGTAATAATAGTTTTTACTTTATTGTTGTTATGATAAGCGCCGAGTTAAGCAGAAGCAATATAGGTTGTATTAAGGTTGAAAAATTTTGCAGTTTTTCGTTACGTAACGATTTCTTGTTTTGCTCGATGTAAACCACATCATTGTTTTGCATAATCATAGCCGGACTTGTTAACGAAGCCACATCGCTTAAGTCAAGCTCTATGATTTGCGGGTTTACAATACCGCCACGAACAACTTTAACATGTTTCTCGTTTCCTTTGTCGGTAATACCACCGGCCTCGCCAAGCATATCTATTAAACTGGCATTATCCTTTATTAATTGGTAATTACCGGGGCGCCTTACCTCGCCAAGCACTGTCACCTTAAGGTTAATGATCTTTACATCGATAATGGGATTTTTGATAAGATCTTTGCCATACAGGTCCTGGATTTTATTGGCAGCTTCCAGCCTTGATAAGCCATCAACCTTTACCCGGCCAATTACAGGTAACGCAACGGTTCCGTCTTCTGCTACCTCATAGCTTTGGCCGGCGGCAGCCGCCCCTCCTCCCGACGATGAAGCCCCGGTGCCCGCACCGGCACCTGCAGGGACGTCATCAACTATATATTTAATACTCTGCAGGTTTCGCACCTGCAAAATATCCTGCGGCTTTATTTTATAAACCTGAACATTTCCTGTGAAGCCCGTTATGGGAGAGTTTGCATCTTTTCGTTCAAGGAAAGCCTGATTCTGTTTATAAGAACAGGAGCTGCAGAAACTTAGCAGCAAAAATGCCATTAAAACCAATTTTAATGGCAGGGGGGAATTACATTTGATCATCTTTATGGGGGGAAAATTAATTTGTTGTTTAAGCGTTTTCGAGATATAGTGCTACTTCTACATTTCCTGGTAGTGCAGGCTGAGTTTTAACGGCACGTGGTTTAATGCTTTCAAAATGGCTGGCATACTGGTTCACGATATTTTCGCAGGTATAAACCGTTTTGATTTTATCCGTGTTATTTGCCAAAAAATGCGCGTAAGCATCGTCACTCTTGTTTGCAGCCCGCAAATGTTCGGCTACATCCATAGCTGTGCTAAAGTAAAAGGCATCGTCACCCAATACCGCCCGGTTAAATTTATTATCGTGCGAACATATCAGGCTGTTTGAGCCCATTGCCTCAAGCAAAGAAGGATTTGTACCGCCAACCGTATGCCCATGGAAGTACAGATTTGAATAGTAGCGGAGATTATTCAGTTTCGCCATATCATAAATCCCGCCTACAAATTTTATTTTATGATAAGGCGCGAATTTCAGCTTCAGGTATTCGCCAAAATCATTGGTAGTATTGCCTACTACCAGGAAAGGCCGCTCCTTATTGGCCCTTACAACACCATCCAGTATCGTTTCTATGCTATTTTCGGGTTCCATCCTTGCAATCAGCATATCGTAATCATGAACTTTAACGCCATAATCATCCAAAACTGCCGGATCAGGTTTTTCGAACAGCTCGGCTCCGTAAGGTATAAAAGTGGCTTCCTTCTTGTACTTATTTCCTAAATAGCGTTGTATCTCGGTTGAGTCGGCAATAAGGTGATCACTGTATTTTACAGCTAATTTTTCTGCAAACTGCAAAAAGCGCTGTACCGGCTTTGAATATTTAGCCCGTTTCCATTCAAGGCCATCCATGTTGGTGGTAACAACCGTATTACGCGGAAAAAACCATGACCAAACCGAACTGCTGGTATATCCTAACTGTAGTATAATATCAAAATTGCCACGGCGCAGATCCCTGATACAGTTGAGATCGTAAAAAAACTGGCCAATGGTACCCAATTTACATTCGGGATCATAACAATGCCTTATTTCAACGCCATTCCATTGTTTTTGCTGATAGGGATGATTATGCGAGTTATAAACCACAACTTCATACCCTTTTTTTACTAAGCCAACCGATAAATATTCGGCACATTGTTCAAAACCACCATAGTGATTGGGAATTCCTCTGGTTCCGATAATAGCAATACGCATAAGCCAAAATTTTGATATTATATTAATATTAATTAAAAAAATACATTAGCTTTAATAACCACTCAGGGTTTAGTTTTAAAAACTAACGAATGACTAATATTACGCACAAAAACGCAATTTTGACGCTTTTTAAGGGGATATGAATAGAATGAACAGAGCGAACAGACATGAACAAAAGAAACAAAAACAAAATAATAATTTCGCAATAATAGTATTATAAAACTATTATTTACCAGACATTTTACTTATCTTTAGTCCGCTCCAAAGCTGAAACGTAAGCTGAAATTTTTAACGGCGCGGGGGTAACGACTTACAGATTGGGGAGTTTATTAGATTATTTATATTTAAACATATTTTTAGCCATTTAACCTTAATAATAAATGAGCAAAACACTAAAACTGCTTTCGCGCATCAACCTGAAAACCATTGTTTTTAATTTCAAATACTTCCCGTTTAAAACAGCGATAAAACTGCCTGTTTTAATTTCAAACAACATTTACCTTCACGAAACCAAAGGAAAGATTACCATAAATGGCCCCATCAAAACAGCGTTGATACAAATTGGTTATGGCAAAGTGGGCATCTCTGATTTTAAAAGGGCCCGGGGTGTTTGGCAGGTGTTTGGCGAAGTTGTTTTTAACGGGCGCGCCTTTATTATGCACGGCTGCAAAATAAACGTTGGCGAAAATGGTCAGCTCATTTTTGGCGAGAACTTTAACATGAGTACCGAATGTGCCCTGGTTGCTGAAAAGAAAATCACTATTGGCAACAACAGCGGTATAAGCTGGGAAAGCCTGGTGATGGACACGGATTTTCATCATATTTTTGATGAAAATGGCCAGGTTTTTAATCACCCCAAGGAGGTTGTTATTGGCGACAATGTTTGGGTAGGCTGCCGTTGTACTATTTTAAAAGGGGCCAACCTGCCTAATGGAAGTATTATAGCGGCAGGATCATTAGTAACTAAAAAGCTGGTTGGCGAGAAAAGTATTTTTGGAGGCAACCCGATGCGTGTGCTTAAAGAAAATATAACCTGGAAATATTAAACCTCAGATAATTGGCAAAATGGCGTTGCCCAAATCGTAATTAAGATTCTTGTTTCGGTTAGCTATAACTTTGGCCGGTACACCACCAACTACGGTATAGGGTGCAACATCGCGGGTAACAACCGCGCCGGCGGCAACTACAGCTCCTTCGCCAATGGTAACGCCGGGTAAAATTATTGCCCGCGAGCAGATCCAGGCATAATTACCAATAGAAACAGGTGCGCCGGTTTGACCAAAGCCGCTATCATTATAATCGTGATGTAAGGTCCAGATCATCACCTCATTACTTAAGTTAACATTATCACCTATAGTTAAACCGCAGCGGGCATCAAGTAGCACACCATGACCAATAACCGAACTATTTCCAATAGTTAAAAAACGCGGCCTCCTTACTTCCAACCCTCGATAAACACCAGTACGCTTACCAATTTTTGCATTCAATAAACGTAGACCGCCAATCCGCAGGGTGTGAAAAGGCAAATAACCAATAAAGCCACAAATGATATAAATAAGCGAACCCATTAATTTCTGAACAGGCGTTGCCACAGTAGCAACCGATACTTGATCTGTTGCTATTTTTAAAATATTTTGTTCAAACAAATTCATAACAATAAATTTTAATGATTAAGCCACATTTCCAACACTAATGACTCTGCGATTTTTTAAAACCTTACCTGGCACACCAGCTACCACTGAATCGTTAGCTACTGAACGGGTTACTACACTACCAGCAGCTATTACACAACCATCACCTATAGTTACTCCTGCCAAAATGATAACACCTGCCCCAATCCAGCAATCGTTTTTAATAACTACGCCATTACGTGAAACCCCCTGATCTTTGATATTAGTATTAAGATCTGAAAAATTATGATTCTCGGAAAACACTTGTACCCCCGGTCCTATGATAACATTGTCTCCTATTTCAATACCGCCCTGCCCGCCAAGATAGGCGCCGCTATTTATACCTGTATTATTTCCTATGGTTATGCCTTTTCCTTTTTGAGAAATTATGCCTGTACCTACCAAAGTGCAATTACGCGCTATAGATACGTTGTCTTTTACCATAATGCCGTCGTAAGACATGGCGTTTATAAATACATTATCTTCAATGATTAAATTCTTGCCCGCAGAAAAGAGATAGGCGTGCCTGATTTTTACATTTTTCCCTATAAACAACAGGCCTTCAACACGTTTCAAAAACAAACGGGTCCACCCTCCCCTTACTATCTGCCCCAATCGACCAGACAGTATGATACCCAGGTCTACGATTGTGTACTTGCTTTCCCATTTATAATCAGGGTTGCGTTTGAGCTTCCGAATAATTTTCTCTACTAACATACGCTTCAATAATTAAGGTTAATATTTCTTGTGATGCTTTATTCCATGAAAACTTGCGTGATTGGGTAATGCCGAGATTTACTTTTTCATCATATAAATCTTTGCTATTTAAAAATGAACCAATCGCCGCGGCGATTGCTCCCTCATCGTCGGGATCGGCATAAAGGGCAGCCTGCCCGCAAATCTCGGGCATAGCAGTGCGGTTTGAAACTACTACGGGCACCCCGCATTGCATGGCTTCCAACGGAGGCAAGCCAAAGCCCTCTGCATATGACGGAAAACAGAATATCCTTGCCCGTGCGTAAAGCAAATGCAAATCGGTTTCGGGTATATGACCAGTGAAAACTACATGATCCTCAAGTTGCCTCAGGGCTATATAGTCATCAAGTTCGGGGTAATTACCACGTTCTCCGGCTATAATTAATTTAAGATCGCTCTTTGGCAAATGGGCTAATGCCCTTACCAAACCAATAAGATTTTTGCGGATATTTACCCTGCCAACATAAAGTAAATAGGCTTGAGGTAAATTGTATTTCTGCTCCAATGCAATAATATCATCTTCGCTATAGGTATGTAGTGGCTTAAAAGCTCCGTTAATGCCATGATAAACAACGTTGATACCCAGCGGCGCATCCAAGCCATGTTTATGCATGCGCTCTTTCTCGCAATTAGATATCGTGATGATTTGATCAACATTAGCAGCAAAGCGGACCATCTGCTTAAAATACCCCACCTCGGCTTTGGTGTAGTATTGCGGATAGTCGAGGAACAGCACATCGTGGATGTAAACTATCTTTAACGCCCGTGCCGGCCATGCACTGCCAAAATTTTGAAACAATACTACATCTATATCATACAACAATGTCATGAAAGGCAGCAGGAACAAGTTTGATAACAAGTTGGGGATACCAGGTAGAAAAATGAGCCTTACACGCTCCGGAAAATGCGCTTTAGCCTTTTTCTTGTTTTTACTTACCAGGAAAAGACATAATTCAACCCTGTCATCGCCTGCTTTAATAATTTCGTCTACCAGATTTTTAACCACCATGTGACCGCTCGGTGGCCCGTCAAAATACCACTTTGCGTCTATACCAACCCGTATCTTCAAATCCTGGTTACTCATATCACAAGGCAATTAAATTTTCGTTTTCAATTAAGTAACTGGCACTCTGCTCACGTAACCTGATTGCTTTTGAATAAGCCTCATCAAGTGTATCCAGCCTTTTATCCCACTTAAAGGCAGTTGCATAAGCAATTGTGGTAAGGGCGAGTCCCCTTAGCAGTTCGGGCTTCACAAGTAATCCATCCAAACATTCCGCTATACTTTTAACCATTACAGGATATTCATCAACCGGCACTTTAATACCACATTTATTACATATTACATCTCCCATGCCATGATGATCAATAGTAAGCGAAGGAACGCCACAGCTCATGGCTTCAAAAACCACGGCCGGGTTGTCCTCCGCTATGCTGGTAATAATATGCAGGTGCGAAGCTGCCATTATAGTCATGGCTTCGTTACGGCTCAAGTGGCCATGCCATGTAATTTTATCCTGTAAATTCAGCTTGGTTGCATACTGTTTTAGTTTGCCCGTGAGCGGCCCTGTGCCCAATACATGAAGCCGCCAGTTGTTGTTTTTTACAATCGCCAATGCATCAAGACATAGCTGCAGGTTTTTCCGTTCTATATGGGTACCGCTCCATACCAATTGCACAACATCACTGACAAACTTTGTTTCGTTCAATGACACCTTGCCGATGATACCCTGTTCTGACAGGTAATAACTATCACGACCGAACCTGCTCATGATAGTTTGCTGTCCGGTTTTGGTGGCAGAGATCAGCACATCAGCTTGTTTAAATGCTTCCTTTATCCGTGCCGAATAGCCAAGCTGTACCCGGTTAATGATATTCTTAAGCGAGAACTTGACACGGGTAGTCAAGGGTTTATTACGCATTAACCGTTTATCAATAACCATCATCCCTCCTATTGGCCCCCACACCATTGGCTTGCCCAGTTTATATAAAAGGCCGGGCTCGCGATACCCAATTGGGCCAAGCTGATGAACCACATCAATATCAACAGTTTCCAACAATTTTTGCGCTGCCTTATATGCTTCCTTCTGCCACAGATAATAGGCGAAGTAAAAGAACCAGCCCAGGCCTGCTTTATTAAGCAGGTTGATAGTTTTGGCGAAGAAACCTGGCTGTACCTCTATAAAATTCACGTTGGTAATTTTATTTTCAGACAGATACGAGCGTATGGTTTGGGTATCGCCCATATGATCGTCAGACATACCGTAGATCACCCAAAGTTTGTGCCTTGTGGAAAGGTTCATGACCGTATTCCAGGCGGCACCATATTCCGAACCCTTACTTGGCGATATAGCGTAGGCTGATATAAGTATCTTCTTATTCATATCCTTAAGCTTGTAATGTCATTTGTTTCCGGAATGGATCTTTGTAAAAAAAGCGCCAGCGTAACCGGTTCAGGTAATTAAACAGGTATGATAACAGGTAGTCGATGCCACGAAGATGCCTCTTCATTACCTTTAACTCTTCACGGTGCATTTTAACGGTATCGTTGCTAACACCATCGGTACGCATATAGGCTATTACCTTATCGATATATTTAATACTGTAACCCAATCTCTTGATCCGCAAAAACATATCAAAATCCATGGCTATGCGCAGGCCGATATCATAGTTCCCCACATGCCGGTACACGCTTCTGCGTACAAAACAGCTTGGATGCATAACGTACATACCGAAATTTAACCAGCCCACCTTACTCCTTTTATCACGCTCGGTACCGTTGTTCCCTATCAGCCTGATATTACCGCAGCAAACAAAATCACTCTTTGCTATATTGCTTATGATGTTCTCTACGGCATCTTCAGCATACCAGTCGTCGGCATTGATCATGCCTATCCACTCGCCCGAGGCCATGGAGATGCCTTTGTTAAAGCCATCTCCGATACCTTTATCGGGTTCGCTGATAAAGCGATCTATCCGGTTGCGATATTTTTCGATAATCTGTAATGTGCCATCGGTCGATCCACCGTCAACAATGATATATTCCAGGTTTTTATAGGTTTGATTAATAACGCTTTGTATAGTATCCTCAATGGTATTTACCGCGTTATATACAACCGTGATGATGGTTACTTTTTGTGGCTTGTAAATTTGCTCCATATCCTGTTCCTCATTAAATATTTAAACCCGCCAATTGAAATTCTATAGCTTGCTCCCTTATTTTCAATTTGTGCATCAATACGTGCACATTCATGTAGCTATAACCAAGCAATACCATAACCACGCTCATTTCCATGTTAAAAAAGGCTGTTACGATATAATTGGTGAGCAGTAAACTCAATACACAACCAATAATAAAGGCCGAAAAAATCCGGATAATCGGCTTACTCATCGCATCGGCATAGGTGCGCCATTTGGTTACGATAAGCCCGAAAAATATGCTCATGTAAACCAGTACACCTACAGCCCCGGTTTTAACCAGGATATAGAGCCATCCGTTATGCAAAACCGGGATATACTGCAGATCCGCATCTTCGCCAAGGTGTACAACTGTTTTTAAATCGATAAGCTTGCCAAGGCCACCAAATATCCAGTCGGGCAGCCCACCACTCAGGTAGCCCCTGAATGCCATAAATGACTCATAACCACGATAACGAAGATTAATGTCC
The DNA here is from genome assembly GCF_003675385.1 of Mucilaginibacter kameinonensis. Lineage (GTDB taxonomy): Bacteria > Bacteroidota > Bacteroidia > Sphingobacteriales > Sphingobacteriaceae > Mucilaginibacter > Mucilaginibacter kameinonensis. The sequence goes on from NZ_RCWZ01000003.1 coordinate 1,161,383, forward strand.
TGCTCGGTATTGAAATTACCTACACTCACTTCATTAAATGAACCCATGATTTTGTTCAGGAAGGTACTATCAGAATTTAAGCTGATTGTAAAAAAGGGTACTACTATAACAAATACCCCCAGCAAAAATATAACAGGAAAAATCCATACCTTTTTTATCTTATCGGCAACAAGCAGCAGCACAAAACACAGGGTAATAATAAGATACGTACGTGAAGCAAACATATAAACACCAAAGGCATTAACACCTAAAAAGAGCCTGAACAAATTGCGCTGAAACAACTTGATATTAAACTTCCAGGTAAATAGCAAACAGGCCAATGCTATGGGAGGCGCAGGTGTGCCTACGATCCCAATAGCGTAATGCGCCGAATACGGATCCGTCAGCGCCCCGACGCCCATATATGATATTGATATGCCTGTTACAAGAAAAGAAACCAGCACGCCCGCTATAACTACCGTTTTCAGGAACAATTCAACCTCTATGCGCCTTGCCAGCATAATACCCGCAAGGGTAAATAATATGGGTATCGAGAAATAATAAAAATCCTTAAAGATGAGATAAGTGCTATTGCGATAACCTACAATTAACCCAAGTATGGCCGGAATAAGTAAAACAGCAAAAACCCCGGCCATTTTAATAGCCGCAAACTGATGCTTTACCGGTGGCAGGATAATAAGCACAGCCAAACCAAGTACAGGTGCCTGCATATGGAAGAACGATGCCAGTACCATCACCAAAAACAAAAGGGCATAAACTGCTTGATTTACCTGCTGCATACTTCCAACTCCATTTTATAAGTATCACGTATATAAACCGCCGGATTTCCGGCCCAGATCTGCTCATCAGGTATGCTTTGAAAAACCACCGAACCCGCTCCTACTATCGAATTTCTTCCGATGGTTACCCCTTTAAGAATTGTGGTATGACCGCCAATAAAAGCCCCGTCTTTAATGATCACCGGCTTGGTGCGTAAACCGTCTAAACGCTCGGGGATATCATTACGGGCTTCGGCGTACAGCGAGTGGAAATCGGTATCATAGATCACGGTATTGATACCAATTTTTACATGGTTGCCGATCTTGATCTTATCGTGGCAGATGAAGGCTACCGAGGTGCAGCCTACATAATCGCCAATGGTTAGTTCGCCGCCGGCGGCTACCACAAAATAACATTGCTGCTGACGTCCACCCATGGCATGGTATTTACCGCTGTTAAACCAGAACTTTTTTCCGATGGAGAATTTCCCCTTCATGTTAATATCAAGAATAGGAATGCCGTACCCGGTAAAATCACTGTTGAAACTTACCCCGTTCAACCAGAATTTGAACGTTGTAACCACATGCGAATAATTTTTGGCCGATTTGAAGTAAACTACCCTTAAAGCCCTGTAAAATTTCCTGATGATATAGCCTGGTGTCATCTTACTGTTCTCCTTACCTGTTAAAAATTCCCGTTGCCGTTCGGTTAATGATCCTGTTGGTTTGGGTTGAGAAAACTATTCCCATCACCACAAAAATGATAGCGTTTGCAAGCGGGATGCCTGCCACGCCTATAAGCTTCCCTAATAAAACAGAAAGCGGAATATTCACCAGCGATGTTGCCACACCCAAATACAACTGCAGCCTAATCTTACCTATGCCGTTCAGAAACTGCACATGGATAGCCTGCCATATAAGCGTTATAATATAAATGCACATGGCTATTGAAAGGCTCAGCGGCATGGAAACGCTTTTACCAACCCACACATCATACAGCCAGGGCGACAGCGCCGTGAGCACTATTGTGCATAAACTGAGGCCCAGCCAAAGCTTATTAATTTTGGCGAGGGCATTTTTGATCCACTCATACTCGTTTTTAGTATAAGCTTCGGTAAAGGCGCTCCAGAAAGGCGTTATCACCACCACAAAAAACATCAGCACAACCGAAAATAATTTGTAGGCGATATTGAACGTGGTAACCTCCTTAGGGCCAAACAACTGGGTAATAACAATATTATCCGACTCATACATAACCAGCGCACAGATCTGGATAATAAAAAATGTGCTGCCAACGCCAAGCATTTGTTTAGCGCTTTTAAAATTTACTACGGAGATGGCGGGTGCCAGTGACCTGTAATCGCCTTTAAACATTAGCATACTTCCCCCAAGCATTACTAACAAAGGCACACCCGCCATCACCATCACCAGCCAGGTTAACGAACCTGGCATCAATTTCATCAATATTAATATGGCCAGCAGCGAAAGTACCTGCCCTACAAGGTTCAGTTGTGCTGTTTTTGCCGGCTCCTGGTTAGCCGCAAGCACGGTATTAATCAACTGCACCACAAACTGAAAGCAAAAAAAGCCGAAGATGATCAACACCACCTGGTTCAGGTAACCGCTGCCATCATCAGGAACATTTAAAATGCTTGTCCACTTAATAAAAGGATTAATAAAGTAGAAAACCGCGAACATCAGTATCCCGATAACGCCCATAATGGCGTATGTAGAGCTGATATAAACACGTCCCTTTTCGGGCTCATTAAGGGCTATGGCCTGGGCCAGTTTGTTTTTTAGGCCGTTACCCAAACCCATATCAAACAAAGCTGCCCAGGTTATGAGCGAGCTTAACGTAAGCCATATACCATATTGGGTTGGATTTACATACCTGATGGTAAGCGGGATCATGACCAGCGTTATAACCACGCTACCACCCTTCAGTATGATGGAACGGAAAATATTTTTCCGCGCCCTTACCGAGCGTTCATGACCTTTATTAAAAAACCTGTTAATACCAACTGTTAATACCTGCAACATAAAATGGGTTTAGGGGGATTCAAGGCAGATTAAAAAGCTTACTCTACCAAACGTTCATTTTAATTTTCTTCAACCAGTCTGCAACTTTGCTGCTGTTAGTGTCTTCATAGGGCGATCCGTAGCCATAACTGCCATAGCCGTGTCCGTACCCTGTAATGGTATTGGTACGCATTTCAATATCATTAACTATGAGGTACATGTGTTTGGCTTTTTTGGTGCGATGCAGATCATTTACAATACCCAGTTGTGTTTTGAGGGTATAGTTTTGACGCACTACGTAAAAGGTAACATCAACAAACTCCTCAATGATCAGTGCGTCGGATACCAGTCCTACCGGGGCGGTATCAATAATCACGTAATCAAACTTTTTCTTAAGATCTTCAATGAGGGTTTTAAGCCTGCCATCCATCAGCAGCTCGGCCGGATTAGGCGGTACAGGGCCCGATGATATATAAAAGAAATTGGGATTAGTTTCAAAGGGCTTAACCAGGCAGTCAACACAACCTTCGGGCGATATGACATAGTTTGTAAAGCCATAGTCATCCTTCATTCCTATATTTTTAAGCAGCTTAGGCTTACGCAGGTCAAGCTCAAGTAACACAACCTTTTTACCTGTAAGCGCTATGGAATTACCAAGATTAAGCGAGATGAAGGATTTGCCCTCGCCGCTCATACTTGAAGTAAACATGATCACGTTTGAACCTTTTTTATTATCGGTAACATACTTTAAACTGGTTCGGAGCGCCCTGATCTCCTCGGCTACAGCCGAACGGGAATCATTATAAACCAGCGATTTTGAACGTTTATCGCCCCGGCTTATCTCACCAAACAAAGGCACGCTGGTATGTTTATTGATATCGGCCTTGGTATTGATGCGTGTGTTGAGCAATTCTTTAATACTAAGTCCGGCTGCAGGGATACAAATGCCTGCAATTGCACCAATAAGGTAAAGCAATGATTTTTTTGGAGCGAAGGGTTTCTCGTCCGCATCGGCATCATCCAAAATACGGCAGCTTGAAAGCGTGGCGGTTTGCGAAATAGCGGTTTCCTCACGCTTTTGTAGGAGGAACAGGTACAAATCCTGCTTAAGGCTTTGCTCGCGGGCATAATCCAGGTAGATCCGTTCTTTTACCGGCGCGTTTGTAATTTTGTTCTCGATAGTAGCATTCTGCTTTTTGAATGCCGATTGCGATACATGAAGGCTATTGCGATAATTGCTCAAACTGGTTACCAGGGCCTGGCGGGCCAGCTCAATTTGCTGATCGAGATTTTTAATGATCACGCTGTTATCGGTAAGCGTAAGGCGTAATTGCTCTTTGCGCAGCAGCATTTCGTTATAGCCGTTTATCGCGGTACCAAAGGCCATATCTTTAGTAATTAAAGAGCTTGGCACCACCTGGGGGTTGGCTTCATCACTTACATATTTATAAAGATCATTAGCTATGGCAAGCTGCACTTCATTGTCGTTCAGTTTACTTTGATAGGCGTTGGCACCTTCAATCAGGGCTTTCGACTGTGCGTTAATATCCGAAATGCCATTTTTAACTTTATACTGTTCCAGGTTCTTTTCAACCTTACCCAGTTCGGCACCAACAACTACCAGGCGTTTATCAATAAACTTCATGGTACTGTCGGCAATGCGAATTTTGTTGGCCAGGTTATTTTGTAAATAAACATCCATCAGCTTCTGAAGGATCACCCGCCCACGCTCGGGGTTACTGTAACTCAGATTAAGGTCAATAACGGTAGCCTGCTTATCATCAAGGCCCACGCCCAGGTTTTCATCCAGCTCTTTTTCAACCTGTTTGGGGGTTTGGACGCCTATCTTGTACTCGCCTTCGGGCTTAAAGTATTGCGTTTTGTGAAGAGTAAGGTTATACTGGTGCAGGCTTACCGGCTTATCAAAACTACCGGTAACACTTTCGGCGCTTTTATCATTTACCAACCTGAAAGTATTGCTGTTCAGTACCTCTAAAGTATAATTGGCCAGCGCCAGCTTATCAGTTTTGTAACCGATGTTGATTTTGAAAGGGGCTTCATCAAACAGCTCGGCTTTGCGAAAGCCGTTGTTATCATAGATATGGATATTAAGATCGAGCAGGTAAACCACCCTTTTAATCAGGCTTCGCGATTTAAGCACCTTAACCTCGTTATCGGCATTGCTCTTGATATCAAACAAGGATGCCAGATCGGAATTTACACCATTGGTAAGCGCTTTGGTGGGTGAGTTTTTTTCATCCTCAACAATAATTTTGCTGGAGATGTTCCATTTACTGGGTTCGTATTGGATATATACAAAGGTGGCTATAACACACACCACTATACCAATACAGAAAAGGTACCAGTAATTAAGGCAAATGGCAACAAGGCTTCGAATATCGCCGGGGGCTTCCTCCTTTTTGTAAACGAAATCGAGCTTGTCAGCTAAAAGGTCCAATTTATCCATATCAACATTTATTAAAATGCCAATAATCACGATAAAGCTATCAGTTCCATAAGTAGAAATAATAAGCAGCTATAATGATCAGGGCAACGATTTGACTACGCTATTATTTTACCCGAAAGTTAAGGCAGAAAAGCCGTTTGCAAGCACATATGAACGGTTATGAACAAAGTGAACGCCTATTACATAATGAACGAAATGAACGATCAAGAAGAGAGAATAGAGGTTGGAGATTAGAGGTTAGCCTGTTTACCACATCATATGAAACCTTATATGATACTTATTAAGATACTTTATAAAGATAAAATATTACCTAAATCTTAACAATAGGTTACTTTTCAACTACCGGGATTAAATACCGGAAAATGGTATTTGATACGCTTGCTTTATACGATTGATTAATTTCGCTAATGCTTGCCCCGCCACTTCTCAATATCTAACTTTGTAATATGCCAGTTACCCAAAATATAAAGGTTGCCGTTGATGCTGTAGTATTTGGATATACCTCAAAAGAAGGGTTATCCGTATTGCTCATAAAACGGAACATAGAACCTTTTAAAAACAGCTGGGCATTACCCGGCGGTTTGGTGGGTGACCATGAATCGTTAGAGGAAGCCATTCAGCGCGAACTAAGGGAGGAAACCGGCGTAAATATCACCTACCTGGAACAGTTGTACAGCTTCGGCCAGCCAGAGCGTGATCCGCGGAACAGGGTGATCTCCATAACTTACTACGGTTTGGTACGGCCCGACGCCTTTGTTGTTAAAGCCGCTACCGATGCCAGCGATGTAAACTGGTTCAATATCAAAAAGCTTCCCGCCCTGGCGTTTGATCATACTACTATTATAAGTGTGGCGCGAGAACGCCTTAAAAGTAAAATGCTTTATCAACCGGTAGGCTTCGAGTTGCTTGAAGAGAAATTCCCTTTCTCCGAGCTCGAAAAGCTCTATCTCGCCGTGCTCGACCGCCCTATCGACCGCCGGAACTTTAAAAAGAAGATCACCAAATACGGCTTCCTTGAAGAAACCACCGAAAAACAAGCCCTCGAAGGTGCCGGTCGCCCGGGTAATCTTTTCCGTTTTAACGAGGAAAAGTATTATCAGCTACAAAAAGAGGGGATTAGTTTTGAGATATAACTGGTTCTAAATCTACCTTCTGCCGTCATCCCGAATTTATTTCGGGATCCCACACGCTAAGTGGACGCTACGCAAGCCGCCCTGCTTGTGGGTGTTGAAACAAGTTACCCATACCCAACATTCGTCATCCCGAATTTATTTCGGAATCCCACCTGCCAAATCTCCGCTATGCTTGCGCCTCTCCTTATGGGGTGCTGAAACAAGTTCAGCATGACGGTTAGTTTGCCAACATCATAAAAATCGCTTAAAAAAATTAAAAAAATAATTTGCGTATTAAAAACACATATTTATATTTGTGTGTAATTAACGCAAAATAGAAATGAAGACAGGAGTAATTATAGCACGCTGTCAAACGCCGTACCTGCATGAGGGTCATAGGCAACTGATAGCACAGGTTAAGCAAAATCATGCCAAACTGATTATACTGCTGGGCGTTAGCCCCATAAAAGGCAGTCGCAAAAACCCTTATGACTACTACACGCGTGAAAAAATGATAAAAAAGGATTATCCTGAAATTGTGGTATTGCCCATCAGCGATAACCCGAGCGATAAAATATGGTCGGATAATCTGGACAACCTGCTGAAAAGTGTTTTCAATGCAGAGCAGTTTTGTTTGTACGGCAGTCGCGATAGTTTCATCCCCTACTACAGCGGCAAATTTGAAACCATCGAACTCCCCGAGCATGGCGATTACAACGCTACCGAGCTTCGCAAACAATACGCCGATAAGGTTTTTGATTCAAACGATTTTCGCGCTGGCATCCTGTACGCTTACTACAATCAATATCCCAAGGTATACCCTACGGTTGATGTAGCCCTGTTCAGGAATAACCGCAGCGAGATTTTGCTTGGCAAAAAAGCCATCAACAATAAATGGCGCTTTGTAGGCGGTTTTACCGACCCGGAAGATACCTGCTACGAAGATGCCGCCGAACGGGAGCTTGCCGAAGAATGCGGTGAAATGCAAACCACCGCTATGCAGTACGAAACATCGGCCAAAATAAATGACTGGCGCTACCGCAGCGAAGCCGACAAGATCATTACCCTGCTGTTTAGTTGTGATTTTATTGGCGGTGAGCCAAAGGCCCAGGATGATATTGCCGACCTGGCCTGGTTTAAGCTTACCGATCTGCCTTTAATGATAAAAGACGGCTCCATTAGCGAAGAACACATTGAATTGTTTAATTTCATCACCGGCAAATACCTTAAAAACTAAAGCCATGAAAAAAGAGAATTTGATTCTTTTAGCCGACGCATATAAATACGCCCACCATAAGTTTTACTACCCCGGCACCACCAATATTTACAGTTACCTGGAAAGCCGCGGCGGAATGTTCAACGAAACCGTTTTTTTCGGTCTGCAATATTTTTTGAAGGAATACCTGCAGGGACCAGCCTTTAACCAGGTTGATTTAGATGAGGCCGACGAATTTATGAAACAGGTATTCGGTCGCGATGATGTATTTGATTGCAGCAAGTTTCAGTACATATTAGATAAATATAACGGCCAACTGCCGGTACGCATTAAAGCCGTAGCCGAGGGCACCAGCGTACCCACCGGCAACGTGCTCATGATCATTGAAAATACCGACCCTGAATGTTACTGGCTCACCAACTTTTTAGAAACCCTGCTGATGCAGGTTTGGTACCCCTGTACCGTGGCCACACTGAGCCACGAGGTTAAAAAAGTAGTTACCCAATATTACGAGGAAACCGCCACACCCGAAGCCTTTGGCGGGATTGGTTTTGTGTTGAATGATTTTGGTTTCCGAGGAGTGAGCAGCGTGGAGAGCGCTAAACTGGGCGGAGCCGCCCACCTGCTTAGTTTTGCAGGCAGCGATAATCTGGCCGGCTCTGGCATGGCTATTAAATATTACCATGCAGATAAAGTACATGGCCTGAGCATTCCAGCTACCGAACACAGCATTTGCACCCTGCTCGGGCAAGAGGGCGAACTGGAAGTATTTAAACACGTGCTGCGCAGCTTCCCTACCGGTGTTATAGCCTGCGTGAGCGATAGTTTTAATATTTTCCGTGCCTGCAGTGAATATTGGGGCGAGGATTTGAAAGAAGAGATCCTGAAACGCGATGGTACACTGGTGATCCGCCCGGATAGCGGCGACCCGGTGATGACCCTGCTGGAGATTTTTAAGATCCTGTTTGATAAATTCGGTTTTACCACCAATGCTAAAGGTTATAAAGTATTACCGCCGCAGGTTAGGGTGATACAGGGCGACGGCGTTAATTATACCGAGATAAGCGTAATTTATAAAGCCCTTAAAGCAAACGGCATCAGTGCCGAAAACCTGGTACTGGGGATGGGCGGGGCCTTATTGCAAAAGGTAGACCGCGACACTCAAAAATTTGCCCTGAAATGCAGCAGTGCCGTGATAAATGGTAAAGAGGTAGCTGTAGAGAAAAGCCCTGCCGAAATGGATGCCAATGGTAACATTACAACCAGCTTTAAAAAGAGCAAAGGCGGCAGGCTGAAACTGGTAAAAACCGCAGAGGGCTATAAAACCATTCATGAGGGTGAACAACCCGAACTGGCGGACCAACTGCAAACCGTTTTCGAGAACGGTCATATTATTAAAGAATTTACTTTTGAGCAGGTGATTGATACCTTGCAGCACCAATAAACCAAGTAACCCGAAAAAAGCTTTAAGCATTTGGCTTTCAGCTTTTAGCTTTATGATACAATGAAAAAATTACTTTTTGCCATAACCGACTATGAATACCTTGCCGAAAAAGTGCTTGCCCTTGGCACCTGCGAACGCGGCGAAATTGAAGTAAGCCACTTTACCGATGGCGAGCGTTACCAGCGCATCCTATCAAACGTTGAAGGCCGTGAGGTGCTGCTGATAGGCGGCACCGTGAGTGACAGCGCCACGCTTGAATTGTACGACCTGGCTTCATCCCTGGTGAGCTATGGCGCCGATTCGCTTACGTTAGTGATCCCCTACTTTGGTTACAGCACTATGGAACGCGCCGTAAAACCCGGCGAAATTGTGACCGCCAAAACCCGCGCCCGCCTGCTCTCGGCTATCCCCAAATCAAACCGGGGCAATAAGGTTATGCTGTTCGACCTGCATAGCGAGGGCATCCAGTACTATTTTGAGCAGGACCTGTACCCTGTACACGTATACTGCAAGGATATTGTAATTGAAGCAGCCACCCGCTACGGCGGCGATAACTTTGTAATGGCCAGTACCGATGCAGGCCGCGCCAAATGGGTGGAATCATTGGCTAACGACATGGGCGTAAATGCCGCCTTCATCCTCAAACGCCGCCTCAAAGGCGACCATACCGAAGTAAGCGCCATCAACGCCGACGTAGCCGGAAAAACGGTTATTATTTATGACGATATGATCCGCTCGGGCGGCAGCATCGTAAACGCCGCCTTAACTTATAAAAATGCCGGTGCCGGGGATATTTATGTAATAACCACCCACGGACTGTTTGTAAACGATGGCATTGGCAAGTTAAAAGCTTGTGGGGCTATTAAAAAGCTGATTTGTACCGATACGCACGTGAATTGCCGCGACTTAGAAAATGATGATTTTGTGGAAGTGAGGACTGTGGCGGGGTTGATTTGTGGGTGAAGGGGTAGAAGTTGAATGATAGCTATAAAAAATGCTTTTGTCATAAAATATTTAATCATATTTTTAATAATTAAATTGCATTTACCTAAATCCCAATCATGAAAATAATAAGCACACTAACATTCAAACATACCCTTAAAGATATTCATAAAAACACCGAAAATCGCAAATTCTGCTTTGTTTTGGGGGCGGGGACGAGTCGAAAAAGTGGAATTCCAACAGGAGGTGAATTAGCAATACAATGGTTTTCAGAAATTAAAGATAGATTAAGCAGTGATGAGTTAGAAACTTGGGTTAAGGAGCAAAAAATCGACAAAAAAAATTTAGCAATATCCTATGGGAGCGTCTACAGAAAGCGCTTTGAGAATGATAAAACCTCCGGTTATGAATTCTTAGTCCAAGCAATGAAAAATGCAAAACCAAGCTTTTGACATATTGTGATAGCCCAAATTCTGAGTCGTACCCCAGGTCATTGCGTCCTTACGACCAATTTTGATAGTTTAGTAGAATCATCTGTATATCAATTTACTAATAAAAGCCCCCTGGTATGCGGGCATGAATCTTTAAGTGGCTACGCTCGCCCATCTCAAACTCACCCTCTTATTATAAAAATACATCGAGATCTTTTGCTATCACCCAAAAGTGATCCTGACGAAATAAATCAACTTGATGCAGGATGGAAAGAGCCTCTCGATCACATTTTCAGCACCCATATTCCAATTGTGGTTGGTTATGGTGGCAATGACGGTAGTTTAATGAGTTATTTTGAAAATATGAATAGGCCAAGTAACTTCTTTTGGTGCATAAGAAATGAAAGCGACATAATACCGAGGCTCAGCGACCTTATAGGAAGCCATGGGGGAAGTTTCGTTAAAATCAAAGGATTTGATGAGCTAATGCACGAACTGCTTTGGGTATTTGATGAAATAAAACCAGTTAATGATGAATTAAACGAAATAACGAATCAGCGAATTCAAATAGTAACAGAACAATTAAATCAATTAACATCTGTTAAAGTCACGGAACAACAGTTGGCAATAGATAAACCTAAAGAATTATCAGCCTTAGAATATGGTAATTTAGCTAACGCAGAACCTGATTTGGAAAAACGCAAAGAGATATATTTACAAGCATTAGAAAAGTATCCGACAACTGGTTGGCTATGGTGGAGATTTACTTATTTTCTCCATTTCGATAAAAACGATTATTCAGATCTTGAGAATTATTACATCAAGGCCCTTGAATTAAATAAAGATCAGGGATCTTTTATTGTAAATTATGCTATATTTCTACATAGGATAGCAAAAAAATTCACGGACGCTGAAAAAATGTTTTTAAAGGCGCTTGAACTTGCTCCATCCGATGTAAACGGCAATGCTGCGTATGCTGATTTCCTAAAAGATGTTAAAAATGACGTTGATTCGGCTGAAAAGTACCTTTTAAGATCTTTAGAAATCGATCCCACAAACTCGGCTAACAGTTGTAACTATGCTCAAATCTTATTAGAAAAAGGTAGAATGGAAGAAGCCGAAGCTTATTTAAAGAGGGCAATCATTTACGCAAACCAAAATGGTATTCTAATTGAAATATGGTATTACAGATATGCCCACTATTTGGATTTTTTATTAGAAGCAGAAAATAAAATTGAAGAGTTATTAAGTAAAGGTATTAGAAGTATTGATTGGAATTTTGATCAAAATATAGCTGTAGCTATAAAAAACAACCATCCTAACCCAGAAAAGTTAAAAGACTTCGCATATAAAATTACTCACCAATAAATTCCTCCGCTGGTACACGCGTGTCGCGTGTTCCTCTCAACCTTGCCTTGAACGCCCAATTGAGTGAAGCTATCTTGCTAAATATTATTTCAAAACAAAATGAGTAAAGTACCCGCGACACACGTGCACCAGCAATGGGAATTTTCGGTCGTTATATACCCATAAGCCAAGCCTTTTGAATATGAATAAAATGACAACACAAGATATATTAAAGGCATACAAGGTAGAAATGATAAATTACCTGGTTCCATCTGCAAATGGGAATCCTAATTATAATACGAAAGTTTTTTCAGGCGGCGGCGAAATGGAATCTTTTTTTGGGGTTTATTGTAAAACAGTTGCAGATTTAAATGAAATTATAATTCCGACACTTCAGCATTTTATAGACGGTAACAACCCTCCTATGAATGAAACTGATGCAAATATTGAGGGCATCGACAACTTTTTAATTGTCCAAGCAGATGGTGCCCATTTTTATGGCCTACCTAATTTTGAACACTTACAAACTGTCCCTTTAGACCATTTAAAAATCATTGCACAAGCTTGGAGAGATTTTTTACTTCAGCCTTTTTGAAGTTAAGAAATCATGTTAAAAGTCCAGATTAAAACAAAACTAAATAAAGAAATGGATCAATATCTACAACCCAATCAATCATACCTGCGCTTAGTTGACGATTACAAAAAGCACGGCACATTGATCGTAGCTTTTGATTTTGACAATACTGTTTACGATTTTCATGGTACCGGTAACAGTTATCGGTATATGACGGATCTGTTAAGAAGATGCAATAAAGCAGGCTTTTATCTGATCTGTTTCACGGCTAATAGCGACACCCTTGCTATTATTGATTATTTAAAGGCTAATGATATACCTTACAATGCGATTAATGAAAATCCACCGTTCTTTCAATGTGATAGTCCTAAAGTTTATTATAACATTTTGCTTGATGATCGTGCAGGATTGATACAGGCTTATACGGAACTTGATCTGCTGCTTAGATCTATAGAATGACATTTGTTACTCAAAAATGAAATATTTATCATCAGAACAACTAAAAACCAATTTATCATCAGGTAAGCCAATTGAACAATGGTTATCTTACCAAAAGCAGAGTGACTATACCATTTTAAAATGGTTGAGGATTGATAAAGAAAAAGACTCGACCTATAGTGTGAGTTATATGGAGTGCTTTGATGAAGGAGATGAAGACTTTTTAGATATCTACGAATTTGCACCGTTAGACCCTGACGAACCGTTCATCATCAATTCATTTAGCACTATAGATGAAGCCTTAATCTTTGCAATAGATAAATATGAGGCCTCAGAAAGCAGGTTTGTTCCGGCGGGGATGATACAAGATGAGTATAAAAATTATTTAAGGAAAAGGTAGTTAGTTTCCCTTCGATGGTGCACAGCGTTGGTGCACGCGTGCCGCGTGTCCCTCTCAAACTTGCCTTGACCTCAGTTAAATAAAGTTATCTTGCTAAATATTATTTCAAAACAAAATGAGTAAAGTACACGCGACACGCGTGCACCAGCAACGGAATATATGGGTCAATAAATTTCGTCCGGAACGTTGCGGCATAGAAAGGAATAAATGTTATGATTAAATTAGCCTTGTGACATTAGCATACTCCCAGAGGCAGAAAATCAAAAAGGATTGGCTATAAGGGAAGGTTATATTCTTAAACCCTTATCGAAAACTATGAAAAACGTAAATATAAACGAATACATATCTGTGAAAAATGCGGGAATAGTCTTGCTTAATAACTATATCCCCATGTTGTTTGAACGTATTGGCCTCACCAAAGAAAAGGCTTTTATTAATGATACAGCACGTACAGACGCTCCTCATTACCTGCAATTCTTAGTGACCGGCTTTGGAGAAACGGAGGATAATTTATTGGCAGTTAATAAAGTGTTATGTGGGATTCAGTTGTCGGAAACTTTATTACCAGGGATCAACATCAACGAAGGGCAACAACAACTAATTGAAAGCCTAATGCAAGCGATTATTGGCTACTGGCCGGAAATAGGAAACACGTCTATCGAGGGGTTCAGAGGAAACTGGCTGATACGAGAAGGTTTGCTTAGAGAATTTGAAGAACGATGGGAACTTACAGTTAAAAAACGCGCATACGACCTGCTAATTTCCTGCTCTCCGTTTTCCTTTTCGATAATCAAATACCCATGGATGCCAAAACCGCTTCACGTGAACTGGCCTTATTAACAGGTAGTATCGATAATATTTTATTACATTCATTTGGGAAGAGCGTTTTTGTCCAACTGGCACGAGTAGCAGCGTAGGTTTAAAGGCTAAAGCTGCTCCCAACCTCCCCACTTGTTCCGCGCGATTAGATGGCCATATTTAATACCCGTGCTATACGATCAGCTACATCCTCCGAATCCTCATTATAACACAAGTAAAGACTTTCGCTATCATATCCTTTTATACAAAACATATCGGTGAGCTCATTTCTCAGATGTTTTATACCATCTATACCCCTTTTTCCATGCTCAAACAGGTAGGTTAAATAATCATCTAATGAAAACGGAAAACGAGGGACAAAAAAATCACAGGCATAAAACAATTTCCAGCTATCAATAATCAAGTCCGGAATAGATGAATCAAACTTAATCGCAGCTATGCTTGCGAAACGCCTGCTGTCAAGCTGATCTACCAAATAGTATTGCCCATGGCTTTCAAAATGATTGATTACAGATTTTCTTAACCTTATTAATTCATTTTCTGCCGTAAGGTCCTCTTCCCTCATCAAAAAGAAAAACAGCGTATCCCCTTCAACAAACAAATTTGAGAAGATATCCTTGAGCTTAATTACGTCATCAGGACTATCATAAATATCAAAGCCACCCAGTGAAAGTTTTATATAACCGCCATTTAATTGTTCCTTTTTGTATCCCATATCAATTACCGGAGCCAAAGATAAGTGAGGTTTTGTACACCATTGACATTACTGCATTAAAGCCGCCGTTTCCTTCTGAAATTTGATATTAGCCTGCTTAGCCTGCGCTATGGCCACGTCCAGTTGCTTATATTCGGGTGTACCAAACCGGTACGTGCCGGGAACAGGACAAACGCCATTCGGACACATAGCCCAGTTTTGTTCGGTATGGGATTTTCCGTTATCGTAACGTATTATCATAAAGGCGTCCCTGAGCTCCGCTTTAAAGTTGGCATTAACTTTTTTGGGGGTGTTTTTTTTGGTGGTTTTAATCTTTGATATTTTCACCACAAATAATTGCTGCGAAATCAATACTTGCCGTACTTTCTCCGTAACAAGAATTGAATCTGCCGGTGGCTTGCCGCTCGTCAAGGCATAAACATCGCCACAATTGGACGATACAAAAAAGGCCGTTAGTAACAATAAACCGATTGTCAGGATAATCGTTTTTCGGGTAGGTTTCATTTGTGATTTGGTTTATAGCATAAAAGTAACTTATGATTACTGCTTTTGCAATAGCCTTTAATAGTCTCAATCAAACTAAACCTCTTCACCTTTATCAATTACCCGGGCCAACCTCACCCGAAGTTGCTCGTGTAACCTGAAGTTTTTATAGGAGTAAATAGCACCCAAAACAATAACTGCCATCACCAAAACATTCCAATAAAAATATTGGTGCGATGGGTGATGTAACACCATCGGCAATAACGACATGGCGTACGAGGGCGTTAGTTTAAACGACACCAACCGCATCATAAGCGATACGGCTATAATATCTACCAATGCAGCCAACAGCAGGTTATTTAAAAAATACAGGCTCTGAATGCCGATATAAGCAGCCAGGCTCAGGCAAATTACCTGCTTATAAAACATCTTGAAGGTGTACTCCTCTTTATGCATTGATTCATAGCCCACCACCAAAACCGGCGGAATAGCGGCAATATACATCCAGCCATTTTGCGCGCAGATGAGCACCCAGGCCGATACAAAAATGATATATAGGATATTATCCTGCGGTCTTTGTCGCTTTGAAACCATTGGAGCCGGCAATGCTTGGCGCTTTGCATAGAGACTTATAGCCAGTATGAACGTCAGCGTCAGAATAGAGACTATAAAATACACCGATGTGGCATTGGTGATAACAGGCAGCAGACCGGTTGCCAACGCCGGGGCCAGACCGCTCTTAAACACCCGAAGCGTTAACAATACAAACATCACAGCCAATATGAGTTTTGCCGCAAGGTTAACATCCATCCTGTTAATCATGAAGCCACCTATGGCGGTTATAGAAGGCAAAAGGAAAATATGTAGCGGTTTAGCTAACCATGCCTGATGCTCATGGATCAGGCAGCCAACGGCAAGCGCTGCCATTTCCGGCAGTATAATTTCTTTATCGTTAAATATAAGGGATGCGCCAATCATCATAAATATCAGCGCGTATCCAAATGCGCTTTTAAGCGGCAATATCTTTTTCATTGTCGGAAAACTCTGATTGAATAGTACAATCAATAAACGTGGTAAAGTCAAAATAAAAGCCCCATAGCACTCGCTGCATGGGGCTTTAAAACCTAAACCTTATCACAAATCAATGAGTGCTTGGGGCACTCAGAAATTATTGTGTAAAATTAACACATTCACAGCAAACGGTATAATAAAAATTAAACCTAATAGGTTTAAGCACTCAAACAGAAGGCTTTTACCACTTCTTAAAGGGCAGGAATTTACCTTCCATAACCACTTTAACACGGTCGCCGGCAGGGTTTTCAACCTTGCTGATATCCATGGTAAAATCAATAGCGCTCATGATACCGTCGCCAAATTGCTCGTTGATGATAGCTTTCAGCGTTGTGCCATACACGAGCAGCAATTCATAAAAACGGTATTGGGTTGGATCCTTAGGCGGCATCTGGTCTAACGAACCCCTGTCCGGAATCTCCTGTAAAGAAGCTATAATTTCGGCATCAAGGTCAAGCAGTTCGCCAATCTTCTCGGCTTCGTGTTTTTCCATTACAGCCTGCCCGTGCAATGCAAGGGTTGTCCATACCAGGCTCCGACCAATGGCATCGGCCAATGCCTGGTATTTAACCTGTTTATTTTTGATCTGCCTGATGATGATTTCAGTGGCGATTACTCTGTTCATTTTGCTTTTCTTTTTTAGTCAAAATTAGCAGTTAGTAACCTGTAACTATGGTGCTTTTCAGGTAAGCAATGGTATTAATCAACGATTATGATAGTTTGACATAAAAGCAACATTATTCCAGCAACAGCGCATCCTCATCATCAGTAAGATTAAGCTGAATAGTATCGTTGCCTGCTATACCTTCAATGCTGCCGCGGATGTGGGCCGCGCTTAACAGTACCTTATCCAATTGCTTTTCGCGGGCTTTCCAGAGTTTCTCCATGGCATCACGCTCACGTTGAATAGACTGGCGCATACTCATATAGCCTTCACGAATAGCTTTCCATTGTTCCGAAAATTCACTGCTGGTAAGGTAATCATATAGCAAGTGCATTTTATCGCCTTTATTATCCTGCGATTTAGCAAGGTTCGAGAGCTTCATTACCCCATCCCTTAAAATGTACGACACGGCTTTCACCTCGTCAAAACTACAGATCCACACACCGTCACGTTCGCCAAAGCAATCCATTCCTTTAGGATAACATTGAGTTACAATAACGGCTACGTCAACGCCCATGCTGCGCATGTCTTTCTTCAGTTTCTCGATCCAATCCATCGAAAAAGCATTGGTACGCTTACTTTCGTAAATGATTTTGCCGCACTCCTGCCCAAATTGATTTCGTACCGTTTGCACGCAGTCGGCACCACGCACGCCCTTCCCTACCTCGCTAATGATATCAAACGGGAAATAATTACGCAGCGCTTCTTCCAGTATCAGTTCCTGAACCTCGCCTTGCAGCTGCATCGAGCCCTGTTCGGCTTTACGTTTCATTTCGTCGGCCAGTTTCTTTTGGTCTTCGAGTTGTTTCTCCAGTTCCTTAACCTTCAGCTGATATTCAGTATCTTTTATATTATGGCGTTCGGCTTCCTGCTTGCGGATCTGCTCGGTAAGTTCGTTCCGTTGCTCCTGCAGTTTACGTTGTACAGCCAGTTCCATCTCTTCTTCCTTCTGCTTCAACTGACTTTCGCGCTGTAAAAACTCCAGTTCCTTCTGTCGGGCTTGCTTTAGCTTTTCTTCAGTTTCAGTAGCTGAGTTTTTGAGTAAAAGCAATTGGTTCTCAAAATCCTCGCTTATGGTTTTGCGCAGGTTATCTTCAAGTGTTTGCTGCAACTGCTTTTTTTCGTTGTTAAGCCGTTGTTCAAAAGCAACCTGTTGCTGACGCTCCTTGTTTAAAAACTCCTCATCCTTTTTGCGGTATTCCTCCTCTTTTTGACGGGTATAATCCATCATTTTAACCCTGAGTTGTTTTTTATACTCTTCGGCCATTACCTCTTCTATCGGAAAACCGAAACCGCAACTTGGACACTTAACTTCTGTAGCCATATTATTATTTATGAGGAAAGTTTTTCCCGGAAACCAAAGATAGGGAATTTACGTTTAGCATATAAAAACAGTAATGCCGGGCTTTATTAACATTATTGTAACAAAATGAAACTATGATGATAACAATCTATTGCAATTGCCGTTTATATTGCCGAAGTTTATAACATGCAGATATTGAGAATAGGAAAGGTAATGTGGAGTCATGATTATGACCTGGGCACATTAGGGGTGGCTAACGACGGAGGCGCATTATTTGCATTTACCGCACCGCCACATCACCATACCGGCGAAATTATACTTACCCCTAAAAGTATTGTACTTGATGGCGATGGCTATGAGCATATCCCGCTCGACAGCCTGGAGCAGCTGTACTTAGGATTCGATGAGTTTTACAAACGCTCGATGGTGCGCAGCAACGGTTTATTCTGGCAACCACTGAGGTTGCGCTACAGGCTTAAAGAAGAATTAAAGACATTATATCTTATTGTTGACCATACCCTTTTTGGCGCAAAAAACCAGCTTTGGTTTAATATCCTGAAACAATTGGTATCCCGCAACGCTTAATTGAAGCTATTTTCTCCCGGGCGTCGAAAACAGCGTTCCCAAAACATTCAGTTAATCAACAGTTTAGCAATACAGGTTGTGAATATACCTCATTACAGGTATTTCATAAAAGTATGAATAATGGCATATTTGCAATGCTGAATTGCACTTAACACCTATTATCACTTTTTATGAAAAAACTCGGATTCCTGAGGCTATTCTCTTGTTTACCCCTCATCGCCATCATTATTCCGGATATTACCGAAACGTTTATTAACCCTGACTTTAAAATACCTTTTATTCATATCGTTTCCGGAGCGGCCCTTGTTGCCATCATCGGTATTTGTACATTGATAATCCGTCGTCAAAAAAAACAGGACCTGAAAGTTCAGTACCAGCGTTCCTAAAACCGGACGTCCCATACCTTAATAAAACAAAAAAACGGCGCGGGTTATCCGCGCCGTTCCTGTTAATATATTTTTCAGATTATTTGGCTTTGCCAAACTCACCGTTAGCTTTAATAGTTACCTCGTCGCTTACCATAGCGTTACCGAATTTTGAACCGAAGTTAAAGTCAGAACGTTTGATAGTACCGGTTAACTGGAAACCTGCGTCGTCAGCTTTACTCATTGGGTTTTGGATAGTACCACGGTACCATAAATCAAATGAAGCCGGTTTAGTTACACCGTGTAAAGTTAAGTTACCGGTAAGTTTGTAGTGCTTATCAGATGTTTTGGTGATAGCAGTGCTGGTGAAAGTAATGGTTGGGTAAGTAGCTACATCAAAAAAGTCAGGGCTGGTGATATGTTTATCGCGCTGATCGTTGTCAGTAGTTACTGAAGCTGTTTGTATGCTGATCTGAAATTTAGCATCGCTGAAATCCGGCTTAGCGGCGGTGATGGTTGCATCATAGTTTTTAAATATACCGTCAACGTCAGATACCATTAAGTGGGTTACAGTAAATTTAACGTTTGAATGCGCTTTGTCTACCGACCAGGTAGTTTGTGCTGATGCTGCTGTGTAAGTGAATGCTGCTGCTAACAGGATAAGAATCTTTTTCATTGTTTTAATCTTTAAATTTCTTTTTTGTTTTTGATTTATGGTTCAAAAGTATACAAATGATCGGGACTTCAAACAAAAAAGATGTTTAAACATCTTTTTATTAAAATCGGATGACAATATACTACCAATTTAGTAGAATATGCAAGCTTAATCAGCAATTTTTGAGGAGTTTTTGCCTTTAGGTCTTTAAGGTCTTTTGTTTGTTTCGGAGCATGGTCATGGCCTTATCAGCTCTTACTTTTCGGGTAGCTTCCTGCTTGGCCGAACCTACCCAGTCGCAATATCCTTGTTTGTATGATTTAGCCAGGTTCTCAAAAAACTCGTTGGCTTCTGCATCGCTGTCAAGCAGTACCTGTAATTCGGCAGGGGTACCTTCAATATGTTCGCCAGCTTTAAGCATGATCTTTGGTATCGGTTGATTTACGGCTAAAGATAACATTTACTGGGGCAATATATCGGGCTGAAGCACCATAATTACGGCAAGTAAAATTATTAACAGAAAAGAGATGGCTAAAAGCGTGTCAACAAGCAACCTTTGTTTTTTTGATTCCATATTACTATTAATTAAAAACAGTAAAAGCCGCAGGTTAGCTTATAATTGAATATGGTGAAAACGACGCTCCTTCTTTATTATTATAAGGCATTTAGATAAAAAAACATATGTAACTTAAATTTTATAAAACCTAAAACAAATACGGTTGTTATTTAGCTATAATTGAGATTTTACCAAAAATTAAAGTAATTATGCACGATAGCCCGGCGTAAAAGTCGGGCTATCTTTTTTGAGGTTACCTTAATGGCGATGAAATGGCTGCTCAAAAAACTCATCTACCTTTTTATTAAACTCATCGGCATGTTCAACCAGGGTGCCATGGCCTGAATTGGGCAGGATCCATAAATAGGAATTAGTAATATTTTCAGCTATTTGAACAGTGTGTGTAGTTACGATAAGGTCATGATCGCCCGCAATAATTAGCGAAGGGCATTTAATAGCTTTCAGGGCGGATAGCTTGATATTGGGTTCCTTATAGTCAAGCATAAAGATCTTCCTGTCGTTTTTTTCCTTAGCGGTTGTGAAATGGTAGTCCTTTTTAGCGGTATACTCCTTCTCCATATCTTTCCATAACGAAGGGATAAGCGCTGTAGAATCGGGCCATAGATTAGCACCTGTAGAAGCCAGCTTTATTACCTTTTCAGGATGCCTCATAGCCAATACCAACGCGTTGATGCCGCCATCGCTCCAGCCTATTACATAAGCCGAATCGATATGCATTACATCGAGTAAAGCGGCAAAATCATCGGCCATCATTTCAAAGGTAAGCGAGTCGCGCGGATCGGTTGATTTGCCATGTGCCCTGCTATCGACAGCTATCACCTTGTATTTTTTAGCAAAATAGGGTATATTTTTTTCAAAAGCGTTGATACTGCCACCATTGCCGTGTATCATTAACAAAGGTTTGCCTTTGCCATAAACCTCCGTATAAAGTTTTATCCCCCTAACGTCGTAATATTTACCGGCAGCAACGTTATCGCCATAAACAATGCCTTTTTGCTGACTGCAGGCCATAAACGCCTGGCATACCAATACTACTAACAATAGCTTTTTTAATATCATGATCGGCCCGATTTAAGTTCATTAAATATACAGTTATAATGTACAATTCGGCCACCGGTTGCAGTGTACTTTAATTATTTTTTAGATAATGCTGTAAATCAAACATGTATTATATTTGTGCACTTTAACAAAAGTACTTTTTAAACCATACGGTCAAAACAATATCATACCTGTAACTATTATAGAATGAAATGTTTATAAACCGTATACATATATTGTTCATGCCTGCAGCCTTTCCTAAGCAACTTTTAATAACTGCTCCCTTCTTTTTACTGATATTCCTGTTTGCAACGGGTAATTGTTTTGGCCAGCAAAATGCCGCCACATCAGCCAATCATTTTAAGTTTAAAACGGTAATTATTGATGCCGGACACGGGGGTAAAGATCCGGGGTCGCACGGCGCTTACTCAAAGGAGAAAAACGTTTCCTTAAGCATCGCCAAAAAGCTAAGAGATGCCATAAACGACGAAATGGGCGGTATTAAAGTGGTTATGACCCGCAGTACCGACGTTTTCATTGAGCTGCATAAACGTACCGATATTGCTAACGATAATAACGGCAACCTGTTTATTTCTATCCATTGCAACTCCTCGCCTCAGCGCAAAGGATCATCAAGGGGTACACTCTTACTTGTTTACGGTTTTCACCGTAGCCAGGAACAGCGCGAGGCTTTGCGCGAAAACGCTTCGATTTTTATTGAAAAGGATTATAAGGAAAAATACAATGGATATGGCGATAACGCAGCGGTGAACACCATAGTGCTAAACGCCTTTCAACAAAAATATCGTAAACAGAGTATCCAGTTTGGCGATTTAGTAGATAACCAATTCCGCAAAACCAACGGCAGGCATAGTTTGGGTGTAAAAGAGCAGGGAGTGTTAGTGTTAGCTCAAAGCGGTATGCCTGCAGTACTGGTTGAAACCGGCTTTATCAATAACCCGTCGGACGAAGAATACCTAAACTCGGCCAGCGGGCAAAATGAAATTGTACGCTCGATATTAACTGCCTTAAAGCAATATCGTAATAACCTGGAAGGAAACTGATCCTTGACAACTACAGTAACCGATAAATTTGACACCATCACCTATCTGGCCGATGGAACCGTACGCCAGCAGGAAGCCTACCAATTGCTTACAAACTACCGGTTTATAGAGTTACTCTCCGGGTTCTCTCCCCTATTAGCAGGTACAATTCCCCTTAACATTGATATTGAAAGCAGCGATCTTGACATTATTTGCTATTATAAAAGTAAAGATGATTTCAGGACATGTTTAATACAACACTTTTCGACATTTACGGGTTTTAGTTTGCAGGAACTGCTGATAAACCAGGAACAAGCCATATTGGCTTCATTTACAGCAGATGGTTGGCCAATTGAAATATTCGGACAAAACATCCCGGTAAAACAACAAATGGCTTATCGGCATATGATAGTAGAATATCAACTACTTCAGCAAAAAGGGAAATTATTCAGGAAACACGTAGTGGATCTGAAAAACCAAGGCTATAAAACCGAACCGGCATTTGCAAAGGCGCTTGGTTTAATTGGTGATCCTTATTCCGCTTTACTTAATCTGGAAATGTAAATATTCTAAGCAAGGCAATAAAAGTTTTGTCATTGCCCTGCCCTCATTTTATTTTGTACGGTGGATAATAAACCCGTTATGAACGGTTTCCATACCTACCTTAGGATAATACTCCATAGCCGTGGTAGCCGAAAGTAGCAAAAGCATGGTTTCATCCCCTATAGCCTCCTTGGTTAATTCGATAAGTTTTTTCCCAATGCCCTCTTTTTGATAATCTTTAGTAACCGCCAAATCTGATAAATAGCAGCTATAGCAAAAATCAGTTAGTGCGCGCGATATGCCTACCAGTTTATCGCCGTCCCATGCGCTTACTACCAGGTTTGAATTTTGGTACATCTTGGCAATTCGTTCTGCATCGTGGGTTGGGCGTTTCAGTCCGGCGGTATCATAAAGTTCTATCACTTGTTGGGCTGTTGGTATTGTTCCTGTTTTGTAATTTATTTCCATATTGCTGTTTATTTGTTTACCTGCTTATACATCAAATGTAAGCAGCAACTGCACTACACCAATACGCCAGAATTAATAAAGCAGGTAGTCCAGCCGAAATGAAATGGAAATAACTTTACAGGAATAATTAGTATAGCCTGATCACCATTTTTTGAAAATGACAAACACAGCCAGCACAATAAGTCCGAAACCAACCAGGTGGTTCCAGCCCAGTTTTTCGTTTTTGAAAAGCAAGGTGGTAAATATCATAAATACGGTAAGCGTAATAGCCTCCTGAATAGTTTTCAGCTCAACCAGTGTAAAAGGTCCGCCGTTTTCCTTAAAGCCACCCTCGTTGGCCGGCACCTGGAACAGGTATTCAAAAAAAGCCAGCCCCCAGCTTATTAGTATAATGGCTATCAAGCTCAGGTTTTTACCCCAATCGTACTCCTTAAACTTAAGGTGTCCGTACCAGGCAAATGTCATGAAGGTGTTGGATATAAACAGGAACGAAACAGTACGCAAGCCTTTCATTAATACAAAATGTTATGGTGCATAATATCAATAAATTGAGATACATAACACACCAGCTCCCGCTTTGTTACGCTGTCCGTTTAAAACTTGTATATTAAAACTTAAACACCACTTGGGCACCAAGCGAAAGCGAGTTCCAGTTTGTTGAGCCGGATGCATCGCCCAAAGTTAGTTTCTGAGAAAAGAAGTTATACTTAGATTCAATATTGATACCCAAGTTAGGCGTTAAAGGAAATGCTATCCCCACCTTTGGAGCATAATATAATGACTGCGACCATTTATCGTAAACAAAAGGATCGATACCATCAATTTCATAAGCTACCGCAAAATCGGTAAAATACACCCCTAAATTAGCGCCACCATAAACCCTGAAGTTATCTGCTATATCAATGTTATAAGCCGCTCCTGCATAAATGGAGATTACAGGCATATCGGCATAATAGGTATTGGCAGTTACTCCGCTTGCTTCATCTGTTTCAGAAATAAAATATTCGTGCGGCCTAAAATTGGTGTATCCACCGTTTAAGCTCACAGTTAACGGGCCCAAAAACCTGTAAACGCTGGCATTAAAATTAATGGCAGATTTAAAAGTAGAATTAAAACTACCTGTAGGTATCTCGGCCCCCGTACCCACTGCTATACCCCAACCATCGCTAAAGTTAACAGCACCACTCCCGCCGCCGCCATAAGTTAAAGCCCGGTTAGACCGATGCTGAGCAATGGCATTACTAAAGCACAAAAACAAAACAACTATTAATGATAGCTTAAAAAAGAAAACAGGATTTTTCATGAGCAGCAGGGAAAACCTTTGGGGAGATTTTGGATAATGGTGTTTAGGGGTCATTTACCCGTAAAAATAAGAAAATTAAGTTAATCAGAAACACTAAATTAATTTCATAACAATACAAAACCACAAAAAAGCCCGGCTTTGTAAACCGGGCAATGGCGCATTAAGGGGTACTAAACTATATATAGGTTTATAATGATCTGTTTGTATCAGCTTAAAGCCGACAAATTACTATTGCAACTGTGAATCAGTTGTATCCCTCAACTTTCGCAGGTAAGCTATGCCCAGTGTGCAGGCGATTATAAAAACCAGCAAAGAGCACTCAATGTAAATATGAAAAGGTGAAATGTTTTTAAAAGAGCCAACAATAAAAGTGGCGATATCAGGCAGCAACAAGCCAAACAATGGAAAGCCTGCAAACAACCTTAAAATTGCTAATTTTTCCATAAGAGATAGGTGTCAGTTAATACGTCTAATTTACAACTTTTGCGAATAATAAAAAATAAATATTTCCTTTTAGTAAACATTTATTTTCGATATGATTAAAAATATCTTCTTGCCGGTCTTGAATGGATCAGAGTTGATAGTACTCTTCTATTGAACGGCCAATTTCCTGCAAAGGAATTAAATGATCCCCAAAACGGTGCTCAATGATCTCCCAATAACCTTTTGTTAACCTGGTTATGGTGTAAAAAGCGGAGTAGTTTAACACACTAAAGGTAGTGTGATTAGCAACTGAGGGAATAATTTTATAAGTTCGCGTATTAACTTTTAGTTCAAAAGGTTCCATAGGCATTAGTTACACAAAACTATTGCGCAATATACAAGTTATGCAAGCCGGATACACCCCGTATTTTCACCCATTTTGCACTACGTATTTATACCTATTTAAAAGGGTTAAAAAGGCATTGCTTTTACCAGTTCAAGTACATTTTGTTTAATTGCCGGATCATTTTCGATGATATGCAGAAGCTCATCATCATTTGATACTGAAACAATTACAAAATTTTTATCCTGGTTCCAGAAGTTACCGCTTATAACCACTTTGCCATTGCTTTTAAGCTCATCATAATAACCTACCCTATCGGTTAAACATTGCTGGCTATTGGTGGCGTTGCTAATTTCTTCAAAAAACAGCATCACGTGATGCGGATCTTTATAGGCTGATGCATGTACCATAAAATTGTTTTTCTTATCGCAGATATTTAATTACTAAACCTATGAAGCCAAACAGGTAACCTCGGTAAGGATATTACCCGGAGCGTTAAAATAAAACCCGTAGCCGCCACGCAAAGAAGCCGGGGCCTGCGTCACATTAATCCCACCTGCAACCAGGCGATCGTAAACCTCGGTTACCTGTTCATGGCTATCAACTAAAAAACCGATATGAAAGGCATCGGGATAACTGTTGTTGCCATTACGGTTAAAGGTATCGGCCATAAGCACCAGGATAAACCCATCCTTACCTTCCAATATAGCCAGCATATTATTGCCCTTTACGCCGGTGCACTTAAATTGAAAGTATTGCTCAAAAAACAAGGAACTTGCCTGCACATCCGTTACCGGCAAATTGATGTGATTAAGCTTAATATTGGTAATGGACATAATTATGAGGGTTTTAATGCTTTTAATACCAGGCCAAGTGTTTGCTCCATCAGTTTATCATCAAGCGTAAAACTGCTGTTAACATAGCTATTACCCTGGTTGTGAAATTTGATGAGCTGATAAAGCGGCGCATAAGCAATTGCCCAGTACGCCTCAAAAGGTAATGGCACCAATTGTTGTTTTTCTTCGGCGTTACGCATAAACACGCCTAAAATTTGCCCGAAGCTGACGGTAAGCATGGCTGTTACCTTCTCATAAAAATGAGTGTAACGCATAATTTCGATAAACTCCATATCCAACGGGCATTCCATAAAATATTCAAGCCGGTTACGCCATTGCACCTTTAATCCCTCTGCAAAATCCATATCGGGCGAAAAATTCTGGAGGCTAAAAGCCATCATCTTTTCCGCTACACTAACACAAAGGCTGCTGATTAGCTCTTCCTTATCCTTATGATAGATATAAATAGTTGCCGGCGATACCCCAGCAGCCTTTGCAAGCTTATTGATACCAAAGCCATCAAGCCCTTCGGCAACTATCATTTCAATAGCTTTCTGACGTATCTGTCGCTCTTTATGTTCGTCGCGGGGTCTCATTTCAATACAAATATAAGTGAGCGTTCGCTTATTTAAAAATAAATATTTTAAACAAGCGTTAACAATCATGCTTTCCTGAGTGGAGATTATCTACGCGATAAGTTTAAAGTAAGATATAATTAAAACCAACAGCAGCAACCACACTATATAAGCCAAACGCCTTTTGGGCCCTGCTTACCCCTTCCTTATTTTTGAGCACATTGAAAAAAGCCGCTACATACAATACCACCGAGAAAGCGGCACAAATACTGACCACTACTTTATTATCTGTAAGGTATACACCTATGAGTGGAATTAAAATAACAATGGAAACCCACCGGCCATATTTTTCTTTAAACGTGGGTTGAGTATTAATAGTTATCGGCATTATATCGTCTAATAATAACTCTAACTGCTCCCGGTCGTCTACCAGTTTAGATATAATTATTATATCGGCCGGGGCATTACTTTTACCCTTGATCGTAAAAGCGCCGTTAGTACTTTTTATAATAGCTGTTATATCAGCAAGAGGAATTGATCTTGGCAATAAATTTTTTCGCTCACTGGTGATTGCTAAGTCGTCGATAGTAATAATATAGCTGTCATATGCTACTTTCAGCTTTTTTAATATCCGGTAAACAAGAAACATGTAAACCAGCGTTAAAAAAACAAGGAAACCAATCCAGGTTGTATCGGCTCCATTACGAGGCTCGTAAGTATAATAACCTAAGCCCATTATAACAATAACAATGGTTGCTATCGACCAAATTAATGTGTTTTTCTTCGACTCTTCATACCCTGCCTGACCAATCTTAAATTTTTGAGCTTCCATCATTATTTGCAATAAGGTTTTTGTACGCCTAAATTACTTAAATCCTACAACTTAACCGTGTAACCTCAATAAAAGCCATCTCCCTTAAAAACAATAATCTAAATCACCTGTTCTTACTCTGATTAACTAATAATTACCAACAATGGATACCATCTTTACAAAACGACGATGAAGCAACTTAAATAAGCGATTTCGAGTTTCGAAACAATAATTAATTATTTTTACTTAAACTATAAAGAAATAATCATTACCTTAGCATTGTCATACTAAATGTTAATAATTATGGAAAAATTAATAATATTAAGAATGTTCTTCTGCTTCCCGCTTGTGGGTTTATTGCTTCCGGATGCCGGCATTTTATTATCAAATTTCCCGGGCAAAATTCCGGTAGCTCATATGGTGATTGAAGTAACATTATTACTTTGCATTTCACTTTGCACCGCGGCTATTGCATACGGAAAAAAACGTAATCAAGCTCCAGCTAACGAAGCTTCTTTTTCCTGAACAGTCTATACAAAAAATAAAAGTATTTAGGTTGGGCTTTTAAAGCCTGCTTTAAAATTGGGGTTTTTATGCCCCAATTTTACTTTAAAGCCCCACAATATTACCCTTAATTTCTTATTAGTTATACAGTATTTCATGATGGTATAGGTTTTGCCATGTTCAATAATAGTTTTTTTATTGATATTTGGTAAACCGCTATCGCGTTCATGAAAAAAATTCTATTTCTACTTTTTCTGCCACTATACTCACTCGCCCAAACTACGGGCTCATACATCCAGGAAGGCAACTCAAAAGCCAACGCCAAAGATTATAAGGGGGCCATCCAGGATTTTACGCGCGCCATAGAACTTAACAATCAAAACGCTGAAGTTTTTTACTACAGGGCAAATGCTTATGGTAATATCAAAGATTACAAGGCGGCTATCAATGACTATACCCAGGCCCTTGCGCTAAAGCCCGAACTAACTAACGCCTACCTATACAAGGCTAACGCAGAAGCAGCCGTACAGGATTACCAGGCAGCTATCGCCGATTTTGATAAGGCCATAGCACGGGGGCCAAAAACAGCAGACATGTTCCATTACAGGGGCAATGCCAAAAGTAATATGGGCGATAATGTAGGCGCTATTGCTGATTTTACAACCGCGCTTCAATTTACGCCTAACGATGCCGAACTGTACAAATACAGGGGACTTGCCAAAAACAATAACAACGATTTTACCGGTGCTATTACAGATTATAGCCTGGCCATAAAACTTAGCCCCAACAGCGCCGAGGTATATCAATACCGGGCAGGCAGCAAAGCCAGCCTAAATGACTATAATGGCGCTATTGAAGATTATACCAAAACGCTCGCACTTAACCCTAATAATGCCGAAGCTTATTTTTACAGGGCGAATACCCGGGCTAAATTAAATGACAATAAAGGTGCTATTGAAGATTATAAGAAAGCCGCGGCCATAAACCCTAACCTTAAAAATCTTTTGCTTTATATGGCCAATGCGCAAAGCAATACGGGAGATACCAATACCGCGCTTGAATACTTCAATAAAGCTATCGCGCAATCGCCTCAAAATGCCAACCTGTATATGTCGCGCGGAGTTATCAAAAGTGGCAAGAAAGACAACCAGGGTGCTTTAGACGATTTTAATAAAACTATTGAACTCGACCCCAAAAACGGCGAGGCCTATCAAAGCCGTTCATTTGCAAAACTGGCATTAGGAGATAATGAAGGTGCAAAAGATGATGCCCAATCGGCAATTGATATTAATCCCAATAGCATTAGCGCATACATAAGCTTAAGTAAAGCTAAAATGGCCATGAAGGATACCGTTGGGGTTATTGCCGATTTAACCAAAGCAATAAGCCTCAATAGCAAAAGCGACGAGGCTTACCTCGCGCGCGGCGATGCCTATCGCGATTTGGGTGTTCCCGTGGCGGCTATTAATGATTACACTAAGGCCATTGCCATAAACCCTGTTTATACTTATGCCTTTTTAAACCGTGCTATTGAAAAAAACAAATTAAGCGATTATCCGGGAGCGGTAAAAGATCTTGAAAAACTGATCAGCATTTCGCCTCAGCAGCAAAATGCCTACGCGCGATTGGGCAAAATCAATAATTTTTATAAGTATACCAGTAACGGCGTTCAGCTGTTTACTGCGGCAATAGCCCTCAACCCTGCAAACGTTGATTTCTATCTTTACCGTGGTGAGGCAAAAGCGGCCACCGGTGACACCAAAGGGGCTATGGCCGATTATAACGCAGGCGTACTCAAAGCCCCTAAAAATATTACCTTGCTATTAAAACGAGCCTTAGCCAAAGTCGACGCCGAAGATAACAACGGCGCAATTGCCGACCTGAGCAATGCTCTCAAAATCGATTCTTTGTCCGACTCTACCGCATTGGTATGGCAGGCACGGGGTTTTGTAAAAGCCAAACTCAAAAATTACAAAGGAGCCCTTGCTGATCTTGATCGTGCTGTATCCATTTACTCTAACGATGAAACTTTCTTAATCAGAGGTGATGTTAAAATGGCTATTAAAGATTATGCCGGCGCGGCAGATGATTTTCATAACGCGGCCTACATGAACGATACCAGCATAAAAGCGTATTCCCGAGGTGCAATTGCTAAAAGTTACCTTGGCGATGCCCAGGGCGTAAAAGATGATTTTGCCGCCGCGTTTAAAATAGCGCCAAACAATTCGGATTTATATATTGACAGGGCAATTGCCAAAATAAATTTAAAAGACCCCAACGGGGCTGTTTTGGATTGCAACACTGCTATAAGCCTCGATCCGAAAAACAGCAGGGCTTATTTACAAAGAGGCCTTGCCAAATTAGCGCTCAGCGATAAAACAGAGGGCTGCGCCGACATGAACAAAGCGTTAAGCATGGGCTCGAAGGAAGCACCGGATTTAATATCAAAATATTGCAAATAAGTATAACTTTTTATTTACAATATTCGTAAAATAAGTAACTATTAACTGATCTATAAGTAACAACCAAGCCCCGAAAGGGGCTTTTACATTTAAACGGATTTTAATGCGGTTATACCGCTTTCTTATCCTCTATATGCAATTGCTCGCGCAGTTCCTTTAATTCCATTTCGTAGGCACGCATACGGGCCTGCAAAATATCAACCTCGGTACGCATCATCTGTATTTCGGTAATTAGTTTAGCCGATTCGGGCTTATTGATCATTTTTTCGCCGGTGCCGAGGATCAACCATTCGGGCGAATATTTAAGTTGAAAACAAAGCTTCCGGATTAGATAATAGCTGATATCCTGCTTTTTATTGATCACCTTACTAATAAAACCCTGGTCAACACCAATAGCTCCGGCAAGTCCCAGCTGACCGCCGTGCTCTTTCACAACAACCTTTAACCGTTTTATAATCGCTTCGTCAGACATAAGTGACTGCAATAATAATCATTTTGTTTATCCATGCAACATATAATTACTTTATTGACAAGTATCAGAAAATAAAAAAGGTCAAATGCCCCAACAGCAAATGACCTTAAAGTAAAACTAACCAACAAAAACTATATATGACAATAAAAATAAGCTTAGGTTAAAGCAGCGAGCAGTTATAACGTCCTGATATTAAAGGTTCATTATACATTTTAATACGAAGCCGATAAAATAAAGTTGCGTAATATTTAAAACTTTTTCGAATATTTTTTTGCCTAAAAATTACGTTACGCATAAATTTTAAAATATGCTTAAAAAGCCGAACTTTACGTTTACAATCTCTTAACAAAAGGGACACTTAAAATTGAAATTATTATGAAACCGGGCGATAAGGTAATTTGTATAAATGACAAAATAGACCCTGAAAAGATGGCCGAAATACGTCAGGACTTCGAGATATGGATCACCAAAGACAAGGAATACACCATACGCGAAATACTTGATAACAATGGCATAGTAACCGGCTTACTATTGGAAGAGGTACACAACTTCCCAAAATTCTTCAAACTGATAAACCGTTTCCAGGAACCGGCTTTTGCACAATGGCGTTTCAGGAAATTAAATTATGCTACTCAGCAGGCACAAGAAGAAGTTAACGAAGAACTTTTACTTGTTGAGCCAAATGAAAAAGAACAGCAGTAGGTAAAAGCAAAGTAACAGTACTACCTGCGCCCGGCGTTGCCCTTGGCGCAATACCTGCATTGTTAAAATAAGTTAAACATTTGGCGTAACCCGTTCATAAACCGATATTTATATAGTGAAACCGCCGTATATAAATATCCGTTTATGAAAAAGCTACCTGCGCTGTTTTCATTATTAGCATCAATTGGTTTGTGGTATGCCTGTGTCCAACATCCTCAAAACAAAAAAATGACTCTTCGATCTGATTTAAAAGTCAGCAATCATGGTGTTAACATCGCTTATACAGATACCGGCAAAGGTGATACTACGTTACTTTTTGTGCATGGCTGGTGCATTAATAAAAGCTATTTTGACAACCAGGTAAAGTACTTCGGCAGAAAATACAGGGTGGTTACCATGGATCTGGGAGGCTACGGCCAATCGGGTAAAAACCGCAACTCGTGGACAACAAATGATTTTGCAGGCGATGTAACCGCTGTAATAAATACGCTTAAGTTAAAAAACGTTATACTTATTGGCCACTCCATGGCGGGCGAAATTATTGTACAAGCCAAGCTCAATGCCCCACGCCAAGTTATAGGCCTGGTTGGTATTGATAACTTTAAAGGCTTTGACGGAAAACCTGAAAGCGCGAAAGCAAAAGCTGATTATGCAAAAGCAATAGCCGAATTGAAAAAGCATTTTAAGGCGGTTACTACAGCATATTTTAACCAGGACCTTTTTTATAAAACAACAGACACTGCCATCAGGAAACGAATACTCAAAGATGTGGCTAATGCGGATAGCGCCATAGCCATAGCAAGTATGGAAGATAATGGCTTTAATACCGTAGCCAAACTTAAGGCCACCAAAATAAAACTCCATCTCATTAACAGCGACTATACGCCCAATGATACCATAGGGTTTATTAAGGCCGGTATCCCCTATCAACTCTTACAGATACATGCCACCGGGCACTTCCCTATGGTTGAAAAACCGGTTGAATTTAACAGGCTTCTACAACAGGCTATTAATCAGATTTAACTAATTCACACACCGTTAAATAGTATTTAAAGCATATTTTATCACCTTGTTTATTATGAAATAAATGCCAATAAGCATAATTAAAATCTGATTCAATAGGCGTAATCACTTGCAGCACCTGCTTCTACAAGCTGAGTAAGCAGTGCTTTTAAAATAGCCTCGCGCGTCCATTGCTGTTCTGGTATTGATGCATCATCCCTGTACCACTGCACAGGTGTATTAATTTCTATGCGGGTTTTATAAGCAAAGTTCTTAGTCGGGTGCAACCTGGTACCTTCATAACTATTCAGGTTTTCAGTCTTAATTATGCGGGCCATATCGCGCACGCGGATATCTACCTGCAGGCATTCATCAATCGAATTTTTGAAATCTTGTTTATCCTCCAGCCATAAAGTAAGTACTTCATCTGTCAAGTCATGATCGGCTATGGTGATCCTGCTATAGTCATAATCAACTGAAATAATAAGCCACCAAAGCTGGCTTCTAAGTTTTTGAGAAATTTTTATCATGGTAATTAGTATATTATTTTAATTCAATAAGGTTTATGGCGTGTTATTACCGCGTAAATGAAGGCAGCCATCCGGGCATATATTTTTGAATAGCGGCAATTTCGTTCTGGTACTTTTCACATGCCATCCTGTACCCTTCTATGCGTTGCAATGCCTCCTGCTCATTTACTACCTCAGTTTTATATTCGTCGATACTGCCTTGCGCTGTTTGCCTGAGCGCCGAAAATGCTATATACATGGTTCCGTTATTATTGATTATTATCTATATTTTTCTTGATTTTAAAATACAGAATACCATAGTTCAACAAAAGAATACTCTTGATAAACAAAGTTCTATATTTTGATTTGTGAATAATTTGACTTACATTAGCAATTATCAACGGAACAAATATACAGAATAATCTTTATCAAAATCAAGAATAATCTTTAATTATTTTTAACCATGGAAGACGGATCAAAACCCAACAAAATAAAGATTGTACGTCCAGAAACATTGGAGTTCATCATCCTTTACAATCAGCTTAAAGGAAAGGCATTTAACGGCAATGCACAGTTAGCCGAAACCCTGGGCTTTAACTCTCCAAGCTCAATCACAGAGATAATAAAGAGCAGACAAAACATAGATCCAGAAAAACTCCGTATTTTTAAAGAAAAATACATAGAATACATATCTAGAGAAAAAAACCAGAATTATTCTGAATCAAAACCTGTATCCAAACACAGCGAAGGCATACCGATGTATGAAATTTCTGCTACCGCTTCCGGCGTGGAAGTATATAATGATATTAATGATTCCCAGCCCGTTGGCCATATGAATTTCCCGGGTATCGAGGATTGCGATTTCGCGCTGCCGGTTTGGGGGCATAGCATGTATCCATATCTTGAAAACGGATGCTGGGTGGCGCTAAAAATAATCCATGATAAAAAGATCCTGCCAGGAGAGGTATATTATATTGAATGGGGAGACTATCGTATGTACAAACGCCTGCTTGCCGGCGACAGCCCCGACGAGGTAATTGCCCACTCAGATAATACAACCGAAATGGTAGGCAACCGGTTAAAATACGCGCCGTTCATTATAAAAGTAGCCGATATCAAAAAGCTTTGCCTCGTTAAAGATATCCACAAAAAGCACAACCACTAATACTCATAACAGCTGCATTTTGTTATTACAGCAATAAAATGCAGCTGTCATTATTCCGCCATTAATATTAAAAACATCATATAACTAACAACATTCTTACGCGCATACGGTTAATGTAGTACATATTAATTTATCTACGCCCTGCTTATTATTCCGCAGCACTTTTAAACGTTTGAAGATGCCGCGAATCAAAATTATAGTATTAAGCAAGGCTAAATTTTTAAGCGATGCAAAGTGAGATGTTAAAACTTATAGTTAATGAACTCAGTGTTGGCAACTGGGTACAAAACTTTGCATTTTATACCCTGCTCCTGCTATTATTCTGTACAGTTATCCGACAAATACAATCTCCTTCAAAAATTACACTTAGAAAGCGCCGCGCTTTGAAGTAGCAGATAAAATTTATTGCAAAATGCAAATCTTCCGGCCTTAAACTTCCATATTTTAGCGGCGTCTTTTTCGACAGATAGAATGATAATCAGACTGGCCACCCTCAACGATATACCACAGATCTTAACACTTATTTCGGACGTAGTACCAGCTATGAAAGCAGCGGGTAACTTTCAATGGGATGATGACTATCCCAATAAAGAGGTATTTACTAAAGATATTGACCTTAATCAGCTTTGGGTAGCCGAAATTGATAGCGCTATTGCGGGTTTAGCTGCCATCACTACCGATCAGGATACCGAATATGCCCAGGCCGGGCTTGACATCACCGAAGCCGCCATCGTTACACATCGCCTTGCTGTAAACATCAATTACCAGGGTCGCGGTGTTGCGGCAGCGCTTTTAATACAAGCCGAACAAGAAGCCATCAGGCGTGGAATTAATACATTACGAATTGACACCAATATCGCCAATCAGGCAACTCAAAAACTATTCCCCAAATTAGGCTACGTTTTGGCGGGAGAAATCAACTTAGATTTAAGACCCGGGCTAAGATTTTTGTGTTATGAAAAACGGATAAACCACAATTAACGATAAAGAAAGTATTTGCACGAAATTTCCCATTTTATTTCTTTTGAAATTTCACACTTTTACACAAAACATACAGTCATTTCTCAATAGTTATTCACAAATGAGCAATTTTTCAACAATTGCCTTTTAGTTTATTTTTTATTCAGGTATATTTAGTTCAATTATAAGCCGCCGGCCCTGAGTCCGGAATCATAAACCTGTAACAATAAAGAGAGAAGAAGATGGATCCTATAATGATGCTGGTAATTGCTGCTATTATTGCTGCTATAATTTTAGTAGAATTTAATAAACAACAAAAAGCAAAAGTGACAGATAACAGTCATATTACTTTTGATGTTCAACAAGCATACCTGCTTAAAGCTGCCGAATATAAAATAGAAGTTATTGAAGACCATCAAAAGCATAGTACCACCACCAATAACACCGATGTTCAGCACCTTGAAGAAGAACTAACACAATTAACTAAAGCTTTTGAGAAAGGCGATATCCAATTAAAGGAATTTAACCTTAAGCTGGATAATTTGCTTAACAATCTCGATCCGGACAAAGTGTCGCTGGCGCAGGCCTCTTAATTCCTTCACGATTATTTCAAGAGTACAACGTATCCTGATAATGGCTTGCTGCCATTCTTAAGGTCAACTACGTAATAATAGGTACCTGAAGGCAACACGTATCCATTAAAAGATCCATTCCAATCTTTGCTGTAGCCTACCGAACGGAATATCCCGGCACCGTACCTGTTAAACACGTTCACGGTGCAGTTTGGGTAGGCGGCAAGTCCGGTTATGCGCCAGGTATCATTAACCCCATCGCCGTTTGGCGTAAAAGCATTCGGAATAATCATAGGAGACACCACATTAACCCTGATGCTCGCAAATGCAGGATACCCTCCTGCCGTATTTGTAACTTTTAAAGTGTAGCTGGTGTCTGTGTTGGCGAGGCGACTGGATTCGATACAGCGCCGTCATTTAAACTTGAAGACGGAGACCAGTTATAGACAAACACCCCTGCAGGCAACACCGGATTCAGCGTAATACTTTCTCCCTTTTTTATGGTAACGTCGTCACTGCTAAACGAAACAACAGGTGCTACGTTTGTTTGAATTACAAAATCGCTACTTTTTCCCGGAACACAACATGGAGAAGAAATACTTATTATACAGGTTAACACATCGCCTGCTGATAGCGAGCTGCTGGTGAAAGTACTATTACTTTCGCTTGTATTTACATGATTTATCTGCCATTGATAAATTGAACCCGGCACAGCATCTGTTGAAGTTGCCGTAAATGACATTTCATCACCAGGACAACCTACATTCTGTTGAGCAATAGTCACTGCTGGTGTAACTATCGGTTTTACCTCGCCGCTCACAGTTACCGTGGCATCAATAGCACCATCGGATTTTAAAACAACTTTATCTGTATGCTCTCCAACTGCAGCAGTAGCCGCTACGCGTACGTAGATCTCGGTCCCATCCGGATCTAAAGTTGCTAACTGAAGTGGTAATGCGCTGACATAACCTACATCTGGAAATAATGAAACCTAAAAACCAATCGGGGCATTAATCATAATATCATTTATAAGATTGGTACCCCCTACTGTAAATTGCTGATGACTTGTCGATTCCGAGCCCAAACAAGAGGTTATACTACCCTCAGCACCGCTTACAACAATAGTAGGATCCATAGCCTGGGCAAAAGTTGAAAAAGCAACTAACCAAAGCACGAGTGCTGTTATTACGGATTTCAAAAAAGCGCCCAACACTATTATTTTAAATGTTAAACAAGTTCAGGCATCCGGAAACATTAAGGCAATAAGGATAATAACGGAGCATTTAATTGCGGGTAAGGCTTTTATAATCTGTTTTAATTCGAAAATTCATCAACAACTGGTAAGTATACTAAAATAAGTTTTTTCAGGTAAAGCGTAATCAATCAGCAATTTTATATGAAATATACGGGCCTAATACTTCAAAAAAAAAGCCGGCGATGCCGGCTAATATTTTGAAAAAGAAGAATAATGTTTTATTTGGTATTAATTACGCCTGAAGCCACCTTTTTGGCCGCCACCGTTAAAGCCAGGACCTTTATCTTCGGCTATGTTAACCGTGATCCTGCGGCCATAATAACTTGCTCCATTCATGCAACGTATTGCCTCTTTCGCTTCATCCTCGTTAACCATCTCCACAAAACCAAAACCCTTACTCTCTTTTGTTTCACGATCTTTAATGATCCTGAGCGATTTAACAGGCCCAAAATCACCAAAAACAGCTGTTAATTCGGCCTCATCTACTTCTAAAGGAAGACCTGCAATAAATACTTTCATCAATGTTTTTAAAATTTGCGTAAAGGTACAAAAAAAGAGCCGTATTACCGCCCTTTAAAGCACTAATGACAATTTGGTAATGGCTTTTTTACCTTAATATTACTGAAGAAAAGCTTTTCAAATCAGCCCAAAACCAGAAGGGTATTTTATTTAAGCTGCAACTCAAAGCTGCCCTCCACACGGTAAAACGGAGAGTCTGATTTATCATCTTTAGCTAAAAAGGTAAAGAAGGTGCCTTTAGCGATGATGTTGTCATGATTATATTGATCCATATCTATCTTACCAAAATCCTGCTGACCTGCATACCTGGTAAGTGTGTATTGCAATAAAGGTTTTTTGTCATCAACTTTAAACAGGAACTGGCTTCCGGCTACATCGCTGCTGTTTTTTACCGAAGCTAACCCTAACGAGCTGATACCAAAACTCATGTTGTGTGCCTTGTTTATTGCTGTAATGCCAAAATATTTATCATCACCGTTATGCACGTTTATGAAAGCTATTGAATCCTGGCTGGCATCAAAGGTGTAAGTTGAATCTTCGATAGTAACTTTTAAAGTACCTTTTCCTGCAAGGAAGTTACCCGGGGTATTGATAATGTTTACTGATGATACGCTGTCTTTACTTGTAGCTGTTTTAACCGCGTTAATATCCTTTACCTCCTCATCTTTCTGGCAGGAAGTTAAGGCCACCGAAATGGACAAACTTAGTAAAACAAACCATTTAGTAAAACTGGTACGGATCATAGGCTTATTGGCGAATAAACATAGCAATAAATAATTACAAATTTCATTAATTGTAGTTAAACAAATTAATTTTTTAACTTTTTTTAACCTTTGTATGATATACGTCAATATTCATGCAAAAGTTGCTATTTTATTGTGCCACAACGCACTTTTAATAAAAATGCAAAAAACAAATAAACAACAAGCCGTTTTCAGGGACTTTTAATTGTAATAAATACAAAAATTAAAATCCGACGTGTATACAATACACTGTCAGTCAAATTAATATACAGCAATTAAAACACCTCGCCCACATTAATAAACAGGCCTTTTGATCCTTCACGCCCGAAACCGTAGTCGATGGCAATATTGGTTTTAGACACTTTGTTTAGCTTTACTCTTAAACCCGCGCCAAAACCGGGCTGCATAGTTTGCAAGACCGTACCTGGCGCTGCCGAAAACGATTCGCCGTTTACAAAGGCCACGCCGCCCAATAATCCATTGCGCATTATTTTAAACCGGTACTCACTTTCCAGGTAAACCATTTGCGCACCTCTGAACCTGCCCTGTATATACCCACGGCCCGT
This sequence comes from Mucilaginibacter kameinonensis, assembly GCF_003675385.1. GTDB lineage: Bacteria > Bacteroidota > Bacteroidia > Sphingobacteriales > Sphingobacteriaceae > Mucilaginibacter > Mucilaginibacter kameinonensis. Next base: position 1,200,582 of record NZ_RCWZ01000003.1, read on the forward strand.
AGTAAAACTTGGATCATGCCCGGTGGCTGGCAAATCAAGGTAGGCCGGGCGGCCGTGTAGTACCAACCAATCGTATGACCAAAATGCCAGCACGTTATCTGAACTTTCAGGAAACCTGAAATACTTACGCACGTCAACAATTAATGAACGCCAGGCGGTTGTACTTCCTAAAAAAGTATAATTGTCCCGGTACTGCAATGAGCTGTAAAACCCACGCGATGCATTGATCGGGTTATCGCGGCTGTCATACAATCCGCTAAATGTTATCCCTGTCGATATGGCATGACTAACGGGGCCGTATCGTTCATAATCCGATACCTTTCCATTGAGCTGCCCTTTCTCGTACATATTCCACCTATCATCAAAAATATAGCCCAAACCGGCATAAAAATTTCCGGTTACATTGCGCAATACAGTCTCATGAAAACGGAAAAAGCTATAAACTAAAGGATTCTCATTATCCCTGTCAGAATTACTGCCCAAACCAAAACTGCTTTGCGGATATTTGTAAAACCTGAAATCGCCGATAAAATCATACTTATTGTTTTTTGACCAGATGTTTGATTGTATGGGGATAATTACCTGTTTATTTTGAGTGTACGCAGGATTTACTGTGATTGTGGAGATACGCGTATCTGGCGCTAACCTGAAAATTACATTGCCGGATATGGTACCGGCCAGGCCGGTTTGCAAAGTATATCCTATGGCAGGGATAATTGATATTACAGGTTTTGAAGTTACAGAGTCAACCTTACCTGGCTTCTTGCTTTCGCCAAAAATGGATCCTATAACATCAAAAATATCTTTATCAAAGGTGGTATCGGGATGGGTGACAAGTATTGTATCCTTATATTTAGTATGCCCTATGGGGATGTATTTTTGATCTTGGGCATGCACCCGTATGCCTATGAGCAAGCCTGCAAATATTAAAATGCCTGTTTTGTTAATACCCATTATAATTATTCGATGCAGGATGTGTAAAGGTTATATCCGTGCAATTATAAAATAATTATTTAAGTTATTTGTTTGTGCAAAGTCTTATTGCGCCTTGAGCCGGGGATCGAAAGTGAACTTATTTACGGCGCTGATGGTTATCTTGTCGTAATCGGGATGGGCCGGGTTGAACAGGTAATTATACTCCAGATCGATAATTGCCGAGGGTACCTTCAAAACAGCTGTTTCCATTTTACGAAGCCAGGTATCACCAAGCATTTGGGTAGCCGGGTAATTGATTACCTTATACCAATTGGCATTAAGCTTTTGAAGCTGGTTTAAAGTGATCTCAAATATGGGCAGAGTATCGGGTATTTGAAATATAATTACGGAAAAGTCGCCGGCGTACAAAGCTGTACCAGGGGAATGAGCCAGTTTTTCGAGACATGAAAGAGCCAGGGAACCTCCTGTATAGATCATGTATTGCCCCAATGAATTCCAGCGACCGTCAATACCTGAACCTTTGCGGTCATGCGCATACTTAGTTTGACTTATCCGGTAAACGTTCAAAAGATAGAAGGATAGATTAATAAACTATTTAGTGATCAAAAATACAGTTCGGTTGATAGTAATCAACAATTCACTAAATCATTAATTCAATATTTAATATTAAGCAAGCACGCCATAATCAATGCGGATCAGCTGACTTATCACAATACTAATACCTGTTATGGTATCAAGCAGGTCATAAGGAACAGCATCGATACCCGGATTGTATTGTTTTAACCAGCCTTTAAACTGATCAAGGGCACCAAATGTATCAAGGCCTTTATCAAAAAGTTCAAAAAGCTGGATAATATGCTCGCTAAGCCCCTGGTTTAATTCATGGGCGCTTTGCAGATGCTTACGTAAGGTAGGCTCAGTAATATGCAGCCATTTGGCAATATCACTTTGAGTTGCGCCGGTTACTTTTAGTAAATCGGTGATGGAATTGGAATGCAACCCTTGTTTTATAGCCCCAAGTTTAGCTAAAGGCGATTTAAAATAGGTTTCATAAGGCACCAGCAGATCATTAAAAACCTGCATAGGCGCATCGGTAAATACATAAGGACGGGATGCCGCCTGCCCTTGCCTGGCTTCGATAGCCGTACTACGGTGTTTGATTGCTTTGCTCATATACAAATGTAAATATTTTCTATTAAAAAAGAAAATATTTACATTTATTCATAATCACCACTTACCATTTGGGCTTTTATCAGCACAAAAATTATTACCAATAAAATTAGTAATTGTAAAATATATTTCCGACATTTGATTATTCTTTTATGCCATTCGGCATTGATAACATAATGAAATCCGATATATCTTCCTGCAATAGTGTCGCCCAGGTTAGGCGGCTTATTGATAATTATTTCGACACTATAAAAGGTGAATATCACCTCGAACAAAAACCTTTAAAAAGCAACAAAGACAATGCAGAAACAATTGAACACAAAGTTTGGGACCGTGAGCCTGAACCTGCCACCCTCTCTGGATTGGCCATCGCCCTTGGCTTTAACAGCCGCCAGGAATTTCAGGATTATGTGCAACATGGCCGTTTCTCCCAAGCTATTAAACAGGGAATTTTGCGTATAGAAGCAGGCTATGAAGCTCATTTACATCAAAATACAACGGGCGCAATGTTCGCGTTAAAAAGCATGGGATGGAGCGAGAAACATGACCCGGCATCAGCGAATACAGAAACTGAAAATACCCTCAAAGTAGAGATCGTTAACTCCGGTCCTCCCCCTGCCTGCAGCGAAAAAGATGTAAAGTTATAACACTTGTATACTAAGGACACCTCCGCCTGCAGATTAACAATTAACAATCATGACCAATGACGAAATAAGTACCGAAATTACACTTAAAGAACCAGAAGGTTTTCAGTGTTCAATCCTGTTTAAACAAAATTATCTTTCAACCGCGCACATAGTGATTAATCAGGGCGGTACCAGCAGCGGCAAAACATTTGCCATTGAACAGGCTCTATTTTGTATCGCCGGCGAAAGCCCCAAGCAGGTAATCACTATAGTAGGCCAGGATATCCCTAACCTTAAAGCAGGCGCTATGCGCGATGCGTTGAATATATACAACTCCTCGCCGGTTTTACAGGCAAAAATTAAAAACTATAATAAAAGTGATCGTATTTTTGAGTTCGCTAACGGTAGCATAATCGAGTTCAAAAGTTACGATAATAGCCAGGATGCTAAGTCTGGGAAGCGTGACTATTTATTTATAAATGAAGCTAATGGCCTTACATGGGATGTATATACCGAACTGGCCCTTCGTACTAAAAAGCGCATTTTTATCGACTATAACCCTAACTCAGGCTTTTGGGTACATGAACACCTGATCGGGAAACCGGGGGTACAACTTATTGTCTCCGATCACAGGCATAACCCGTTTTTAGCACAGGAAGTGCGTGACAAAATAGAAGCCTTAAAAACCGTTGATATTGAGCTGTGGAAGGTATACGCCCGCGGCCTAACCGGCAAAATAACCGGGCTGATATTTGACAACTGGCATATCTGCGAATCTATCCCGTCAGATGCACGTTTAATAGCCTTGGGCCTGGATTTCGGTTTTACCAATGATGAAACCGGCTGTATCGAGCTATACCAGCAAAATGGTGAGTTGTGGGCCAATGAATTGTTTTACGAAACAGGTTTAACCAATACCGATATATCTGCAAAATTAAAAGCAGCGGGGGTAAGCATCAACAACGAGATCATTGCCGATAGCGCCGAACCAAAATCAATTGAAGAACTAAAACGCCTGGGTTGGCGTACCACGGCCGCAAAAAAAGGCGCCGACAGCGTCAAGAACTCTATTGATATCCTGAGGCGTTACAAAATAAATGTAACACGTAACAGTGTAAACCTTCGTAATGAGCTTAACCGTTACAAATGGCGTGTAGATACAACAGGCAAAACCGTTAATGAACCGGTTGATTCATGGAACCACTTGATAGATCCCTTAAGGTATATCGCTCTTAATAAATTAAGAATAAGCAATACCGGAAAACTTCAATCGCGCCTGCCTCAACACCAAAGCAGCCAACAAACAAACGCGTTACACGGACTGATCTGAGCATTTTGATCTAAACCGATACAAATTTTAATTATGATAGAACGAATAGTAAAAACCACAGTGGGTAAGCTTTGCATTCAGATGCCAACGCAACTAAATGAAATAAGCCTTGGTCAAATGATGTACCTGCAGGCAAAGACTGATATAACAGACATTGAAGCGATCAGCATACTTTCCGGTATACCCGTTCCTGAGCTTCAGAATATCAAAAACTATGATGAGTTGCACCAGTTTGGCGACACAGTGTTTTCATTGTCGAACCAGATCAAATACCTATACAGTAGCAATGTGATCCCGAAAGAGGTAACTTTCACATTACCAGGCATCAACGGATCGTCGCCCAAAGAAACAATGGTAAAAGTAATGCAAAACCTTTCGGTTGAACCGGCTGGCGCTTTTATGGCGGCACGCGATATCATTACCGAAGAAATAAACACGCATATAAAAACCCATGGCGAAGATGATTGGCAGGAGCAATTTAACCCTTCACTAAATGCATGCTGCCAGGTTTTGGCGCAATATTTTTACTGCCGGGCAACAGGCAAACAATACAATGAATATGAGGTTGAAAGCTTTGTGGATGAAGTAAAAAAGTTGAGGGTAACGGAGGCACTGCCCATTTCCAAACATTTTTTTACATGTTATCCCAACTTATCGATACCGAAAACAAACTTCTGGCTTCGGCTCCTACCGCGCTTGAAAAACGGGCGGGGATCCAATCGTTCGAAAAATTCAAGTATATCAATACCGTAAACTCATTAGCCGGTGGCGATATTACCAAATGGCACCTGATCATGAGTATGCCGTATGAGCGGGTACTCACCAAACTCCTGTTAAACAAAACCGAGGCCGAGTATCAAAAACGGTACAGCGAACTATCTCAAACCTCAATTTAAGCGCCTTATCCCTGGCAAGGCTATTAACACATTTAACCCACCCAAACCGGGGATTTGGGCCTTATAATTATTATGCGTAACCAAATAGAAGCTGTTGTACAAACACTTAACAGCCATCCGTCATTTGCCTACGGTACCCAGGCCGAATTAAATACCCTTGCAGATGACATTACCTTTCCATGCGTATTTCTTTATCCACCACAGCCCATTGAGGTTAGTCCGCAGGTTAATGGTTCTGTCGATAATACATTTACCGTTTATATGGAGTTCCTGTTTAAAACGGATTTTGGACAGTATACCGCCGACAATGAAACCTACATAGCGCAGGCGCAGCAAATGGCCAATCAGTTTGTAGTAAAGGCCTCCAAATACCGCGAAGGTGAGGGCAGATATTTTAGGATCAAGGCAGGGCAAAAAGCCAAATGTGTACCGGTTTATAACAAGTTTGATGTTAATACCACAGGAGTTGGTTTAACTATAACACTATCAACCATGTACTTCGACATTTTTTAATTAATTCCCTCCTTAAAACAAACTCGTAAATAAATGAATATTACAGCTACAATAAATGAAATCATCAGCTCAACAACCTACCCCGATCAAAACGGCGGACAAATAGACCAAGGCGATGTATTCATAAGTATTATTGACGCAGACACCCGGCAACCTACTAATGGCAACAATTGCGAAGTAACTTATCAGCGTAACCAAAACGGGGTAACAAGTAATTACACGGTTATAGTGGCCGGGCAATCGTTCCCACTTTATTCGGGAGTGATTAGGGATTTTGAATACAGTCCCCAGGGCGATATGATCCGAAGTGATTACGTATCGTTCACTTTAATTTCTGTAAAGGCAGGCAGCACCCCGCCTGTTAACCCTTCTGTTTGCGATCTGAAGATAAACTATCTCGATATTAATAAGATCGAATCTGCTCCCGGAGCTGCAGACGCCCAGATCACAGTTAATGCAAGCTCAAGTTTTGCATCGATATTGTATAGTATTGACATGGGTGTAAGCTGGCAAAGTTCAGCCATTTTTACAGGGTTAAGCGGTGGATTAAAACATGTAATGGTTAAAGACAGTAATCCACTGGGCTGCACCGATACTGCTGATGTAAGTATTTCAACAGCTACCAACCTATTAACCGGTGATCCTTCAGTAACACTACCAGATAGATCTATTTCCCGCTGGAACGCCGCATTTAATCCCATAGTGTTTACCTATCAACGGAAAGATCTTACCATAAAAAGTATAACGGCCGATAGTGAAAAAGGCTACGCGAGTATCAGCGTTAACGCAAATTTTGACGACCCTAATACCAGATTGATAAAAGTAAAGGCAGGCGATAAAGTTTACCTGAATACGCCGACATATAAAGGCGTTTATGTTGTAGAGAAAATCATCGGTACAAGCACCATTGTGATTAACACACCATTTACAGGCAGCGATAATACCGGCTTTATCAATATAAATAGCATGTATCCATATTACGAACTGCATACCCGTATTATCTATACCGATCCGTTAACTAACGTGTCGGCTACAATAAAATCAGTAAACCGCCCGGATAATGCAGGACTGATTAAGGCAGACCTGTCAAACTTTTTACAAAGCCTATTACGCCCTTTTGACAGCAATAATTACAACCAGATTGATTACCGCGATACAAATCTCTGTGCCGATTTTATGGTTGAATATGCTCAACATTATGATGATGGCTCAGCCGAAGGTTTTACAAGCAGCTTCAACCAAATTCAGCATCCGTACTACGTAGTTTATGCCGCCAAACAGCTCGGAGATAAATACGGGGGGAACCTTGCCGCCTATGTACCCAATATCAATTCGCCCGCACAGTGGATAACAGATTTTAAAGAACCTGCTTACTCCACCGGATATCCATTTGATATCGGATTTCTTTATACCGATGAGATGTCAACGCTTCAACCCTATTGCCAACTTACTTTGCTTGATATCAACCGGAACCAACTCCCCGGCGGTTCAGAACCGGATTATCTGCAAAATGAAGATAATTCATGGATCCTGAATGAAGATGGCAGCAGGTTTAGCATCGGCAATCAAACCTCTTTCACAATGCCATTAACAGGTCTTGCGGGCTTGCACCGGTTAGTCATCAATGCAAATTTTCCAACTGAGGCATATTATTTCAACCTCCAGATCAGGTATGACGATGAAAAGGGCACACATTCCTTAACGCAGGTACAAACCGTTAGGATTGATGACGCGGTTGATGATAACTCAGTATATCTGAGATGGATCGGGCTGAGCGGCGCCTGGAACTACTATCGTTTTGTATTTAATCAGGAAGTAAGCCTGGATGTTCAGAACGCGGTCATCATCAAAAACTTTGTGCAAAACTGGCAAACCCAACAAGGGATTGAAGAAGTGATTAGCAAAAGCGCAGGGCAAAAAATGAAAGTTATGGCCGAAGACCTGTCGGTAAATGATATCCGTGGGCTGCAATCCATAAAATATTCTCCAAAAGTTCAAATGTTGATGAATAAAAACCCTGTTAAATGGCAAACCATAGTAATCAATACGGCAACCTACAGTGAGTATGAAACACGCAACGGACAGGCTCCTTTTAGTGTTACGTTCAATATGCCATCAATAAATATTCAAACCCAGTAAATAATGGCTACCTTTTAAAAAGTATGTTATCAATTCCGTGGTAATGATCACCATTAAAAACGGTTGAGCTTTCATAGGTAACCTCAAGTGTATTTTCTGTAAGCTGAATAACCGTATAGGTACCGGCATAAAAAGCAGGCGTATCACGGCTTATTATTAACACTTTCCCATTTAAGGTGTAATTGTATTTTATCAGGGCTGTTTCGCCCGCTGGGGTAAGATTTGACGTGTATCCAGAGCCGTCAGCATCAAAAACTTCAAAATCAGTAGTGCTATAATTGGACCGACTTGTATCCCTCAGCAGCTCGTTGTTCTTGTAGCTGCGGGTATGGTATTTTTTCAGATACCATTTGCCCACAATAGTAACCTCAGGATTGGCGGCACCATTGTCCTTTTTACATGATAACAGGCAGCACGCCAATGCAACAACCACAAAGAAAAATTTCATATGCATTGAAATGCAATTTTAGGGTTGCTCCCTGAGCCGGAAGCAACAAATAAACTTAATAAATTATTGATAACAAACCAATTGTTTTTAAACAGCCTCTACTAACAGTCCTATGAACCAGATTCAACTTTATATTAATGATCAATTGGTCGACTTGAGCGATGATAGCCCTATAGCGCTTACCTTCCAGATCAATAACCTGGCCGAGGTTAAAAACCAGCAGGGCAATACCAGCAATCAATTTCAACTCCCTTTAACGCAACGTAACCGGCAAATCCTTGGCTTTCCGGATGATATAGCTTTTACCTCTGCCCTGCCCTATGATAATTACCAGGCAAAAGTTATACAAGATGGGCTCGAAATTATCCCCTACGGACTGGCTGTGCTCAACGGTATTGAGCAAGATATGGCTAACGTAACCATCTTAAGCGGTAATGTTGATTTTTTTGACGCGCTGGAAGGTAAAATTTACGATATGGGCGACAGCACCAGCTCGGTTACTAATTTAGGAAAAAACCTGCCATGGCAGGTTTATGACCATCCCTGGAACCTGGAAACCATTGTTGCATCGCAAAAAAAAGAAGAAGGCTGGATCTGGCCTGTTGTTGACTATGGGTCGATCAATGAGATTGACTTTGATAAACCTTTGGATGTTTATACTATGCGCCCCGGCTTTTTCATTAAAACAGCAATTGAACTCATGATCGGCAATACCGGTTATAAGGCAAGCGGCTCTTTGCTTAAAAACGAGTTATATCCTAAACTCATATGCCAGTTTGCCAATGACGAGTTTGAACATGGTACGGATTTTCAGAATTCTGTTGATGGTTTAAGTAAATCAGCTTCGTTATTGTATGTAACCAACAAGGAGCTTGTAATTGACGGCGGACAGTTAGGTATGCACGCCAATGATAATACAGACAGAACATTGCCAATAGGATTTCAGGAATACCATGCAACCGACCGGGTTAATGGTACTGCGAGCCTTATTCTTGACCTGGACATGCATGGTGTGGCCAATACGGGCGACAACGGCTACTTTGAACTCATTATCAATTATCGCGATGCCAGCGGGCACGAAAGCGAGGCAACCAGGCAAACCATAAACTTTACCGATAAGGCATATCCGCCAAATACCCGCGAACGTACGGAAACCGTCAAAAACTTAAAATTGACGTACGATTTCGAACTCAACAAAGGCGATTCTGTATTTATCACTTACCACCTGCATCGTTATAACACTACGGTATTTATTCACAAGGGCGCGGCATTTAGGTTTGATGTTGATCAAAAACCGGTTTTGTATGGCCAACAGGTTCAATGCGAACGTATTTTTCCGGACATAAGTCAGAAAGATTTATTGAAGGATACGCTGCAACGATTTGGGATAGTTTGCCAAACAGACAACAGCAGCCGAACCGTTTCTTTTAACTCATTTGCAGATATTGTTGACAATATTCCTATCGCAAAAAACTGGACAACTAAATGTATTGATCAGGGTAAAACCATAAGTTTTCAACTCGGCGGTTATGCGCAGGTTAATTATATGAAATACAGGGATGATGATAACGTACTGCCTAAAAAATTAGCTGATTCTGAAATCATAGTAAAAGATAAAACCTTGCCCGCCAGTGCAGATTTGTTTGAAAGCCAGTTTGCCCCTACCCTTAACCGGGCTTTTACCGGTGGAACCATAGCCCAGATTAAAAAGCTTGATCCGGACAGTGATAGCAATGATTTTAGTATCAATACATCGCCAAGGATATTGATTGATCAGAAATTAAACCTACTCAATCTCAAAGACTCGCCCACTGTAAAATTTACCGACGGAGAAAAGACCGTAGAGGTAAATTATATTATATCCGTGCCCTATTTTTACAAACCCGATGGAGAGTTCAATCTCTGCTTTTGCGATAAGCCAGGGATCAATGGCAATGTATTACCAGGTTTGAAAACACAATATTATCCTCAGCTCGAAAAAATACTTACACAAACAAAAAAGGTGGTCAGATATTTTTTGCTCACGTCACGCGATATATTGGAACTTGATCTGCTTATTCCGGTATACCTTGAACAAGACAGTTCTTACTACTACATTAATAAAATTGACAGTTGGCGTAAGGGACAACCAACAAAAGTTGAATTGGTAAAACTGGGATGATAACTATTAATTGTTAAATATAGCTTGTACCATATTATATAAATAGTATATTTACCAAAAAAATTAGCATTTTATTTTACCGTAAATCAATAAACCTACAACATGAAATTATCACGACTGATTCCTGCGTTACTTTTGTTTTCGGCCTGCAATAATACACAACATGGAGGCCAATTGGATAACATGCCGGCTTCAGAACTTGCTCTGATCAAAAGAGTTGAAATTGCTGACTCTGCCTTTTTAGTAAACGACAGCCCAATAAAAAAAGGTGAAGCTCTCAAATATCATAAAGCAGCAATTTTAAAATTTGTACAGGACACCCTGCAAGGAAATGTAAAACAATGGCTAGCGATTGTGGAGACAATAAAAACGACGCCGCTTTTAAATGATGATTATGATATAAATGTTAGACTATTGATTCCAAGGAATGCCTATTTAAACGAAGAAGTCCCGGAATCTGGTACAATAATATTTAATGCTCAAATCGATAGCGAAGATTCAGTAAAAAATGCCCTGAAAGAAATGAAGGATGGAGATAGAGTAAAGGTTTCGGGAACATTTGTAAGGGATATCGTAAAAACTATTGATTTTGACAATTTTATGGATCCACAAGAAGGCTTTAGCAGCCCTGCGTTTAAATTTAATATTCAAAGCATAACCAAACGGCCATAATTTAAGCAGTTGAGAAAAAATACTGGTTTTTGTGTACGTAATTATAGGATAATTGACCTCATAAATAGTAATGACTACGAGCACAGTTCAGGTTATTTCATGCTGTTTGTTGGCTTATTCCCGTTTACTTCGTCCGGCCATATATAAACATCCAATAAGTCTTAACTTAAGATAGCAAATTTTCTAAAAAACCAGCAAACCTGCTATCTTAATGGCGCAGCAAATATGCCATATGGAACTATATTCATAAAAAACAAAACCCACTTTCAGTCACAAACAAGTGGGTTACAGTCGAAAACAACATCGACATCTTTCAAACAGAAAACCTTCTTTCCATCCTACAAAACGCCTACCTACAGTAGCTCTTTCAAACATTTCCACCTCTCATACCTATTTCCAATAATGATCAACCAAATAACAACTTACATTATATGCCAGATGATAAAAAAATAACCGTCGATGTTAAGATTAACAGCGACGGACAGCGCCAACTCGATCAGTATACCAAAGCCTTTGTCAATTTGCGCAATGCGATTGCCGACATGTCAAAACCTTTGAATAGCTTAAGCTCCGATCTTCCGAAACTGACCGATGCTGTTGACAAATTAAATACGCAAAACCTCAACCTTACCGATTCGGGAGACAAGGTTGCTAATAAGATTTCTGATATTGTAAGTGCATTTCTAAACTGGAAAGACGTACTGGGGCTAATAAAGAAAGGATCGGAATTAGCCGAAGGGGCATTCACACTTTGGGAAGGCGCACTGTCCGGAGGTCTGGCTATCCTTGCCGTATATGGACCGGAAATAATTAACTGGGCAATGGCTCTTTTTAAAGGAAAAGAAGCTATTGATGCTGCTAAACTTAGTTTAGATAGTCTTAATAAGGGACTATCCTCAACCGATTATTCACATGCTATCGAAAATGTTGATATGCTTCGCATAAAAGTAGGTCTTGCGAGAAAAGGAATGATTGATAAATCGGAGGTTGTAAAAGAATATAATAACACTATAGGTCAAACCATTGGGCAGGTTAAGAGCCTTGATGAGGTCGAAACCATATTAAAAAACAATTCCGCAGATTACATTAAATCAGTGATGTACAAGGCGGCGGCAATGGCTGCTGTTAAAGAAGCCGCCGAAAACCAGGTTTTGGCGGCAAAAGAAATGGCAAAATCCGATGAAGACAGCATTAGTTATTGGGACAGTGGATTAGCCAACTCAAATGATCCTGAAATAAAAAAGATTTATAAGAAACTTGCCGAGGACAACCGCAAAAAAGCGGCAAAACCTTTTGAAGACAAAGCTAATGCCCTGTTAGCAAATGCCCTCAAATTTGAGACACAATGGGCAACATTTGATCAAAAAAGCCCCATTAATCGTGTGAAAAAACAAATTGAAGATTTAAAAAAACTGACTGATGCAGACGTCATAGGTTCAAAAACATTTGCAAGCATACAAAAATTACAAAAGCAGCTTGATCAATTAAACGGTGTTATCAACGAGCCGGATAGTAATAGAGGCTTGCCTACCGGCACTTCTGTTAAAATACATATAAGTGAAGAAGAACACTCCAAACAGAAAAAAAAGATAGCATCTTCAAGAAGCACCGCAATTCTTCAAGCCAAAGCAATTGATTTTGCTAAACAAATTGAGCTTGATAAGCAAAACTATGATACCGAGCTTGCCTTACTAAATGAACAGTTTAACAAAAAGCTAATCAGCCAGGAAGAATACAACAAAAAAAGTGAAGAGCTTCAGCAAAAATTTCACCTCGGAATTGGCGATAAGATCCAGTTTTTCAATAAAAATGACTTTGCTGAAGCGCAAAAGCAAATGCAAGCAATGATTGATGCACGGCAACACGAGGATACAATGGCAAGGGATCAAAAAAAAGTTGATAAAGCACTGTTACCTGGTCAGAAATTAGATGCAGAAAAAAAACTTATTGAGGATAAATACACTTATGAAATAAATCTTGCTGCCGGTAATGCCGAAAAAATCAAAGCACTGGAAGATCAAAAGCAAAAGGATATTACGACATTAACTCAGCAATACGAGCAACAACGCAAAGAATTTGCCTTGCAAAACGCACAACAAGTGGCCGATAAAGCTTTTTCTATCATTCAAAATAACATTAAAACTCAAAGCGATGCCAGGGTAAAAGGATTGGAAAAAGACAAAGCAGCTGAACTAAGCAATAAAAACCTGACAAATACCCAGAAAAAAGCGATTGAGGATAAATACCAAAAAAAGGAGGCTGCAGAAAAAGTCAAAGCTTTTAAGTCCGAACAAAAAGCATCCATACTTCAGGCTATTATTAACGGTGCGCTGGCTGTTACCAAAGCTACTTCGCAAACTGGTGTATTGGCTCCTTTTGTAATTCCCGGTATAATTGCGTCTACAGCTTTACAGGTTGCAACCATGGTAGCTCAAAAACCACCGCAATATGCAAAAGGCGGTTTACACTATCAGTCCGACGGTCGGGGAGCATTATTGCCTGGTTACAGCCGTACAGATAATACAAATGCGTACCTCCGCTCAGGGGAAGCCATTGTTGTGTCCGAAGCCATGCGTAACCCGTGGGCGCGTAACCTGGTAAGCGCTATAAACGTAGCACATGGCGGTCGCGACTTTTCGATACCTAACCTAGGGCGCGGCTATGCTGTAGGTGGTATATTTACCGATGGCGGTAATGCTAACCGCTATTATAATCAACCGGTTAATGATGTTAAAGATCTGGCCAACACCCTTGCCTATCAAATGATCAATAACTTCCCTCCTGTTTATGTTGATGTAAAGGACATTAACAACCAACAAAATATCCTTGCACAAACTATCAATCGCGTAAATCTGTAAATAAACTATGCCAATTATCACAGAAAACATACCTCTAACCTCTAACCTCTAACCTCTAACCTCTAACCTCTAACCTCTAACCTCTAACCTCTAACCTCTAACCTCTA
>NZ_RCWZ01000004.1 GCF_003675385.1 Mucilaginibacter kameinonensis
TAACCTCTAACCTCTAACCTCTAACCTCTAACCTCTAACCTCTAACCTCTAACCTCTAACCTCTAACCTCTAACCTCATGGATATTCAAATCGCAAACACCCTGTTTGATGAAGGTATTTTCTCGGCCATGTATAAGGCGGGATTCATCACTACTAAAGTATTCGTGTATCGCGAAATTTATTTATGGGTGAATGCCCAACAACAAACGCGCGGTATTTCTAAAAACCAGGCAGTACTTGAGGCCGAAATCAAGTTCAATAAAGACGAACGTACCATTTGGCGTGCACTCAATTGTTTTTCTGAGAAAGCAGCTTAAAAATTCGTCCACTGACAAAACACTGTCACCAGGTTAAAAGAAATTTGTGCCGACATTTGTTATGTCAATCAGCTAAACAAAAAATAGCGCTCACCCAGAATCAGCTAAAGCAAATTCAAATCATTTAAAAATTCAGAGGCAGACACCAACTGACAAAACACTGTCACCATTAAAACAAACAATAACCACGATCTTTGATATATGCCAACCGGCATTACACGACATTAAAAAACGTCTGCTATTCAAAGCTAATTTACAAACTCCGATTCTTCTTTCGGACTTTCCGTCTTCCCGACTTTCGGACAAAAACAACACCAATATGAGCTATAAAATTTATTTATACGATACCGAAACCGACTGCATTGGTTCAGGTAATTTATCATCGGCCTACATCCAAACCCAACTTGAGGCAGCAGCCGGAGCTGATGTTGAGGTACACATCAGCTCGGTAGGTGGCAGCGCGTTTGATGCCATCGCCATTTATGATCTGCTCAAAAAATATCCAGGCAAGGTAACTACTTACATTGATGCGTTGGCTGCCTCTGCTGCTTCAGTAGTCGCAATGGGCGGCGGGCAAATAATCATGAGCAAATATGCGCTGCTTATGATCCACAAACCAATGGTTGGCACAGGTGGCAATGCCGATGAGCTTTTAAAAGATGTGCAGATGCTAAATGTAGTTCAGGAGCGACTGGCGCAGATCTATATGGACAAATCTGGTTTGGACGGAGTTACCGTAAACAGTTTGATCAACTCTGTAACCTGGATGACCGCTGATCAGGCCCTTGAACTGGGCTTTATCGATCAAATAGAAGATTATGGCACAGAGATAACCAACAGTGCCCTCATAAAAAATTATACCAGCACAGCACCTGCCATTTATCAGCGATGCATTAACAAAATCTTAAACATAAATAATAACAGCATGAACATCGAAAACAAAGAACTTATCGAGAAAACCACTTCGGTATTAGACAAGATCATGAACTTCTTTAAAAAAGTGGTAAACAAACAAACCATTACCGACAAAGGTACACTACATCACACAGGACAGATTGAAGAAGGTGCCGAAGTTTACCAGGACGAGGACATGACCACGCCTGCCATCAGTGATATTTATACTTGTGCCGATGGTAAGCAGCTTGACATAAAACATGGCAAGATCAATAGCGTAGCACCGGCAGATCCGGAAAAAGCTCCCGAAGCAGAAGATGAAGACGATGATTTACCCGAAAGCAAATTAAAATCGGCTCAACCTACCGACGTACAAAACCGCATACAACAACTAAAGGCCCGTTTGCATGCGCAAAACGCCTTACTAACCGAGGCCCGTACAGCACTTGAAGAAGCAAATAACCGTCTGCAAAAAACACGTACCGAAGTAAAAAACGAAATCAAATCGACCTTTATGCCCGAAGGTTCAAAACGAAGCAGTAAGGCTCATACGGAACCGGCTCCATTCTTTGCTCCACAAACCGAGATCGCTAAAAACGCTGTTAAAAAAGCGATAGCTTCTTAATTATCTTCTTCACCAGCCTAAACCTTATCAAAATTCATTAACCCATTTCTACTATCCCTATACGTTTAAAACATCAAAAGCTCCCCCTTTAGGGGGCCGGGGGGCTAAACTTTATGGCTCAATTTACATTTACAAACAACACCTATGCCGGCGAAGCGCTGGCAGGATTTATGGCAAGCACGCTACTCGAAGCTGATTCGGTTAAACGTGGACTGCTCACAGTAATTAATGACGTAAAAGCCCGCAAGGTGATCCTTGATGTAGACGACGACGTTGTATTGCAAAACCCTTCGGGCGTATTTACCGATCAGGGCACAACCGCCCACCAGACCGAAAGCTATCTTGACCCTGTGGTTTACGAATTCATGAAACAGGAACAATGGGACAAACTGGCCCAAAGCTGGGAGGCCCAGGCCCTGAAACCGGGAGCCTTTATGGATTATGAAGGTGTGGTTGATCTGTCGGACTTTATGGTGCAGCGCTATCTAACCAAAATCCAGATCGCTAATGAACGCTTGTACTGGCTTGGCAAAAGTGCTACCAAAGAAGCAGCCTTTACCGCCGATTTCCCTGGTCTATTACCTTCAATCGCTGCTGCCTCCGGCGTTTACAAAGTAGGCTTAAGCAAACCGGCCACTTCATTAGCAGCAACAGCAATTGACGCGAACGGCATCGTGACCGTGGCCGATACCTCTACCCTTGCCGATGGCGACGTTGTTACGATTACCGGCGTAACCGGTACCAGTAAGGATACAACTAACGGCGCGCCAGGCATTGTTATTCAGGGGCAATCATATTTTATTCAGATTGCAAGCGCTACTTCATTTAAACTCGTGCGCAACTACAACGAAGTTAACAGCCGAAAACCGGCAACTTTTACAGGCACAGCTACCGCAGCCACTGTAAATTATATTAATGTAAGCAATGTATTGCAGGTACTGGGCAGCGTTTACGCCCAACTTGATCCTGCCGACAGGATCCAGGAGGACTTTAACTTACAGATCCCGTTACATGTGGGATATGCATATGCCCAGGCCCAGGCCAACAAAGCACTCAACGTTATCAATGCCTTCACCGATATGAAAAAGATGGATTACCTGGGTATTCCGCTACAGATCATGAACCATTGGCAGGCTAATACCATTTTGGGCGCAAGGTCATCAAACCTCTTTCTTGGCGTGGATCTGTTAGGCGATGCTTCCGAATTATCGACCGTTTACCTGAAACCATACACCAATGATAACGTGGTACGTATGAAAGCCCGCATGAAAGCAGCAGTAAACTTCAAATTTGCCAACGAGCTGTTTTACCTGTCGGCATAGTGAGTTGTTGATTGGGTTGATTAAGTGAGTAGTTATTTACTCATGAAGACAACCCAATCAACCTAACCAACCTTTTAACTTAATCAACCCAAAACAACATGTCAATTTATAATAAAATAAACGCCGGTTTCAGCCTCGGCACAGATGAACCTATCACCTCGGGTATTGAGGATGTGATCTACATATTTAATGCCGATGATATCGTGCTTACTTATGATACAACAAACCCGCTTATTGTTAAAGGCTTAACGGCTGTAAGCAACGCTAAGGTTTATAAATTTGAAGGCACTAATAATAGCTTCAACACCACATCAAAACTGGCCAAAACCCAGGTTGGCCCACGTTATACCGAGGAAATAGATTTCAATATCGCGGGCTTGTCTGTTGATGTTAAGGCCCAGCTTATGGCTATGGGATACGGCCGCGTACGTGCCATTGCAGTTAACAACTATAAATCCAGCGATTCGGCGATAGAGCTTTTTGGCGCAGTAAACGGATTAATCCTGACCGATGCCGAACGTAACGCTGCAGATGAATCGTTAGACGGTGGTTACAAATTAAAACTTACCAATCCCGACAAGATGAAAGAGCCTTATCCTCCACGCGCGGTTTCTATCGCTCCTACATCGGGCACAGCCACCTATGCAAGTACCATAGCAGCTATTGAAGCGCTGGTTGTTACGGCATAATTCATTGTGTCATGAGGTCATTAGTCATTTTAATAATGGCTAATGACCATTAAAAGCTCTTTTTTTAAAACCTAAAACTAATGACCTAATGACTAATGACACAATAACAAAAAAATACACCCTGAAACCCGGGCTCCATCAGTTCGCTCCCGGCTCGGCAGCTGTGCATTGTAACGATAACTTGAGCGACGAAGAAGCAGAATGGTATCTGCAAAGATATCCGCATATTGCCAAGCTATTTGCGTCCCGGCCCCCTGAAGGAGGAGTTATCAAACAGACTGATTATAAGTGCAAAACGAAAGCAGAGGATACTTTAGATAAAGGAGGTTCGGTATGAAAACTTATCTTCCGCAAATTGAACGACGAATACTGGTAAGACCTAATCAAACCTATGGCATCCTTAATTATGACCTGGACAACGCTTACCCGCAGCGGATGCTTGAACTGGTAGCCGGCTCGCCAACAGCAAAAGATTGCTGGAACAAGCGGACAAAATTCATTGCGGGTAACGGGTTTGAAGAAAAAGATCTGGGTAAACAGATTATCAACGCAAAAGGCTTAACTATCGCTAAGCTATTAAAAGCCGTAGCAACCGACAAAGCGTTATTTACAGGCTTTGGTATCCATGTAAATTATAATGCCGATTTCAGGATCACATCGGTAAGCTATGTGAAGTTCGAGGATATTCGCATGGGCGATACCAACAATCCGGAAACTGCCGATAAATTTGCCTTGTACTCCGACTGGGGCCGCAAAACCTGGAAAAACATCATGCGCAGCAAGGTGATCTTTTTAGACAGATATGATACCAATCCGGAAGTAATCAGCGAACAGGTGTGTAGGGCTGGCGGATGGGAACACTACAAAGGGCAGTTGTTTTATTTTAACCCGGAAGTTGATGATTACCCGCTGATTGAGGCCGATTCGGTATGGGAAGATTTTGAAACTGAGGCAGGGATCAAAATCTTCAATAACAGGGAAGTAATAACCGGCTTCCTGCCATCAACCATGCTTTTTATGCAGTCGCGCCGTGAGGAAGCTGAAAATACGAGGCCGGATGCCGA
This sequence comes from Mucilaginibacter kameinonensis, assembly GCF_003675385.1. Lineage (GTDB taxonomy): Bacteria > Bacteroidota > Bacteroidia > Sphingobacteriales > Sphingobacteriaceae > Mucilaginibacter > Mucilaginibacter kameinonensis. The sequence continues at coordinate 4,912 of NZ_RCWZ01000004.1, forward strand.
CATCTTTCCTGGTATCAATATCCCTTCGCAGCTTGAAAAAGATCTCGGCGCATTTCAGGGAGCCAAAAGCGCGCAAAAAATAATCGTTATTGAATACGAAGACGAAAGTTCGAAGCCCGAGTTTAAAGCCTACCCTATTCAAAATAATGACAAGCTATTTGAAACCACCGAACGATCAGTTGAAGCGCGGATCATTAAAGGTTTTTCGGTTCCCAAAGAGCTCATCAATGCCGAAAAATCATCAGGCTTAAGCAACGGCAGCGAAAAAAAACAAGCTATTCTGGAATTTAATGATAATACCGCGGCAGACAGGCTTGAGCTATCGGAAACATTAGCCGAAATTTTCGGTCGATTTTACAAAGACATAAACCCAGGTAAAAACTGGAACATTTTACCGGTAACAGCGATAGCAGCCGACGACAATCCAGGCATTAAAGCCGGAAACGCAATCAACGAGCTTTTGCAATCAACCCTTCCCCGGGAAAGTAAAATAGCCGCCCTGGTATACGCATACGGTTTCAAACAAGCCGAAGCCGAAGCAATGTGCCTGTGATTAAGTCATAAGTCTTTAGTTCTAAGCCGTAAGTTCTAAATATTAAAAGAAGAAAATCTGATTTGAGACTTCGTACTTAAGACTATTATTCCAACTGGCATTTCAATAAACATCATTATGAACAAAACATTTTCAACTCGCATAACGGGAGTTAGGAGGGCATGCTATGATCTATTTAATCAATCAAACCATATTTCAGCAATACGAGGATATCAACGTAAATATTAAACCCGAACGCCTCAAAATATTCATTAAAAAAGCGCAGGAACTCGACTTAAAACCATTTTTAGGTTACGCTTTATACTACCAGCTAATGGCTTATTGCAACGACGATGGCACTATAAAGGAAGATGCACCACAGGCTTACAAAGACCTTTTAAACGGATGCGAGTATCTTGACGAATATGGTCGAATTGTTTTGTATGAGGGCATTTCTCCTGCATTGGTCTATTTCACTTTTGCCCGTTTTATCGAAAACGATGCCATACACTACACAGCTACGGGCCCGGTTATTAAACAACATGATAATGGAAATTCGCTGTCATCGCCCGAGATAACAAAACTGGTGCAACAGCAACGCAGTATCGCCAATGCTTACGCCAATGACATTGAAAGGTTTTTAAGAGATAACCAGGAAAACTTTCCGCTTTGGCACTATAATGAAAAAAATAAAAGCAGTCGCCAATCTGGCCCGAGGATCCGTGGTATCGACAAAACTGACTTCATTTACCCGGGCACAATTAACAATTACAACTTACCAATAATCGATTTTTTAAACTGATGGCAAACGATAAAAAAATAAGCGAACTTCCAGTAGCAGAAACTATAAATGCCTCCGACAAATCAATCCTGATTAGCAATAATGCCGACTATCAGTTCGATTTTGCAGCCTTGTTGCAATTCATTAATTCAGGATTAAATGCCGGGGCTAACTTAACCTTCGGCTCGGTACTACCTCAAAACATTAGTGGCAAAAATGGAGACGTATTTATCAACACAACTGCAGGCTCTTTTGCACAAAAAATAGCTGGTGTTTGGACGGTTGTTTACACAATATCCGCAGGAGGCACCGCCGATACCACCGTACTATATGGCACAACGGCACCAAATTCGGTAACCGGCGGCAATGGTGATACTTTTATAAACACTGTAAGCGGTATATTTTATAAAAAGTCCGCAGATGCCTGGAGCCAAGTATTTTCCATGCAAACCGGCCCGCAAGGTCCTCAGGGCGCAAGCGGAACAAATGGAACCAATGGCAGCAACGGCAAAACCATATTAAATGGTACAACCAATCCTTCCAACAGCCTGGGCACCGATGGGGATTTTTATATTAATACTTCTTCTTACTATTTATTTGGCCCTAAAAGCAGCGGAGTTTGGGGAACCGGGATTTCTTTAATCATTTCAGGTGTACAGTTTGAAGAAACCGAGAATAAAAACACGCCAAACGGCTATGCCGGTTTAGATAGTAGTGGCAAAATTGCGGCTGCCCAGCTTCCCAGCTATGTTGATGATGTGGTGGAAGTTACCAACTATGCGTCGCTGCCGGCAAACGGTGAAGCCGGAAAAATCTACATAACCACCGATACCAACAATGAGTATCGTTGGAGTGGTTCTACATATATTCAAATTGTTGCTTCGGCAGGGACTACCGACGTGGTGCCTGAAGGTACGACCAATAAATATTTTACAGCGGCAAGGGTATTGAACGCGATACTTACAGGTATTGGCTTTGGTTCATCAACGGCTATTGTTGCCACCGATACCATTCTGCAAGCTTTTGGCAAACTTCAGGCTCAAGTTACCGGTTTATTTAAGATCCCGACAGGAGGTGCAAGCGGACAGATATTAGCAAAGAATAGCAATGCCGACGGCGATTTACATTGGATTAATCCGCCGTCTGGTAGCGGAGGCAGTGGTTCGTCCGAGCCATCAGGCCAGATTAAATCTTTTCGGGTTGATTATGGAGCGGTAGGTGATGGGGTGACAGACGATTTGATTGCTATCAACAATGCCCTATTAAACGAGCAAGCTATTGAAGATAGCGGCGATTTTTTTGTATCAGAAGATTATACCAATAAATACGGAACGCCAATAAACGGCAATGTTCGTATATTAAAAAATAACGCAAATGGTAGCAAGCAACAGATAAACAGTTATGCAGATAAATATCAGCACGTATTGGGTACAGAATACCTATCTTCTTTTCACAAAAAATTATTGACAAATAAAGCATCAGCCGCTACGGCCGCTCCAATTCCAATCAATGTAGTATTAACTGGCGATAGCACGACGTATGGAGATATAGACGGGATTGAGGCTAACTATAATATACATATTTTACTAAATGAAATGACAGTTAGAGACTTGATACCTGCCATTAATTATATCAATCATGGCCAAGGGGGGCGAACTACTCAACAATGGCTTGATACCTATTTAGCGAACGACTTAGCTGCAAACCCAGATATAATGATTATCAGATGGGGCATTAATGATACGGCTGTTGGAGCCATGACTCCGAGGGGCTTAATCGATTTAATAGACATCGGATTGGCGACCATACGGAGTAATACAAACTTTACCAAAGATAAATTGGCAATTATACTTTGCTCGATGAATTCAACAACTGACGATAACCAAGGTCATAAAGGGGAAATATTCAATGAAGAGTATAATAAAGGATTACGAACCCTTGCACGTAAGTATGCATGTTGTTACATGGATGTTTATGCACTGTGGCAAGATGCAAGAAATGGGCAAGATTATATGAATGCCTATGACCCATCTCGTCCTAATGAACTCATCCACCCAACGAGATCATTTAAAACACTTATAGCTTGTGCAACATATGACATTCTTTTTCCTAAATACTATCGCAATAGTCCATTACGTGATAGCGGATTCGCAACGCCCAATATAAGCAAACCGTTCACGTATTACCCTTTCGGTATTAGCTATGATTTTGTTACAACGGATGCAGGCTGGCCTATAAATGGTTCTTTGGTAACCCATAAAAGTAGTTTGGTGTCCATTCAGCAAACATTAATGAGCATTGGAAACATCAATTCTGCTATGTACGTTAGGAGTGGGTATTCTAACAGTTGGTCAAGCTGGCAAAGTGTTCCATTCGGTTAACAAACACACTAAACAACAGAGGGTTTAACGGCCCAAACGCCGCGGCATTACCTAATACGTATCCAGACGCCATTACTTATGATTGGGCACAAACTGATAATGGTTTCCCAATAAATGGCTTTTTGACAACCAACAAACAAGCCAACAATACTTTTATTAGGCAAGAAGTCGCGAGTTACGACGGCACAGCGACAATGTATATTCGTGGAGGCTATAATAACACATGGCAAGCTTGGAAACAAGTAATATTGGCTTAATGATAGGATTGTTGTTTTGATAAAAAGTCATAGCTTCGCAAAAATAACACATTGTTAATGCTTAATAATAAGTTTAAAAGAAGATTGTTAACCACTTCCTTATCCCTCAACGCTGTATTTGTTTTATTTTTCGTTTCAAAGAGGATTTATTATGTGAACTACATTTTTTTTCATCCAAGCCCAACAGTTGATGAAAGATGGAATGTTTTCTTGAATTCAAAAAACGATGGCAAAGAAGTCGTTTTTTTGGGTACAAGTATAACCCAAGGTTTCAATGTCAGCAAAGAATTTAATACTCCTCTAATTAAAAATATGGGCTTTTCGGGGAATACAACCAGCACCATTTTGTCAAATTTAAAGCGCGTAATCTCAAGAAAGCCGTATAAGATTTTCATTGAGGGTGGAATAAATGATTTTAAGTACAAGATACCATTAGATACTGCTGTCTATAACATCGTTGAAATGATAAAATCAGTCCAGTTAAAATCTCCCAAAACGGTTTTATATATTCAATCAGAGTTTCCAACTAATTTAAAAAAATTGAACGACACTATTAATTTTTACAATATTAAAATCCAATCAATATGCAAGGAAAAAGGTGTCAATTTTATTAATATGCACAATGATTTTTTACGGCATGGGAGTATTGATAGTAGCCTAACGTTGGATGGAACACATTTAAATGAGACCGGATATTTTTTTTGGAGGAAGAATATCGAACAATTTGTTCAATAATAGAAGTTTTTTTCATTTAAGTAACAATAAATTCTATTGCGTTCATATTTAACTAACAAATATAAGGATATAAACACGGAACTTTTTTGCCTTCTTCAAGTGCGCAACCAGGTAATGTGTTTAAGTAAAGGACCATTAAGACTTTATCTTTGACACATGAAAAAATGGTTCATTTTATCAATTATTGCGAATATTATATGCTTACCATTAGCGGGTATCTATATAGTTAGGAAAATTCAATTTTACAATAATGTAAATCCCAAACCCACAACTATTCAAAATGAAAATATCTTTTGGAAGATTCGGAATTCTGAATTTAAAGAGCTTAAAATAGATAGTAATTCAATAGTTTTTCTGGGAGATAGCCACACTCAAAATTTTGAAGTAGCGGAAGCTTTCAAAGACATGCGTATAAAAAACAGGGGGATAATTTTAGATGGAACTCGCTCGGTACTTGAAAGACTTACCTATATCGCTGATAAGCATCCTAAAAAAATATTTATTCAAATTGGCATCAATGATTTATTAAGTGGTGTTTCTCCGAAAACTATCACCGATGATTTTCAGAGCATTATACAGAGATTAACAAGCATTGCGCCACATACAAGTATCTATCTTCAAAGTGTGTTTCCAACAAACTGGGTTAAGTACGCAGATCATAAACCTGTCTTACATGACATTATCGAATTAAATAACCAATTGCAAATATTGGGCAGTAAACATGGTTGCACTTATGTGGACCTGTTTAGTCCGTTAGTAAAAAATAACGGACTAAACCCTCGTTATGATTGTGGCGATAGCCTACATTTAAATGGGTCAGGTTATATTTTATGGAAAAATTATTTAAAGCGATATATAAATTAATAGGTCTTTAAAGCCGTTTCATCTTTTAAAGATGCCTTATGAAATAATTCTTCCCAATTGTTTATTTCTTTAAGCATATGTAAAAAGGCAGCGTAGTGGATCATGTCTTTTTTCAGGAATCAGTTAGAATTTCAAGATGCTATCCCCATGCATATAAAACACCTACTTTATTGGCAATTGTAGCCCTGTAATATTTCCAATCGTTTAATATAACCCATAAAGCGAAAGATCGTCACCCGACACTGATCGGTCAACGCTAAACATGTGGAACCAATTATACATTCACACAACCAACACCCACCATGACAACATTTGAACACAGAGAAATCAGAGGCATCACCATAAAAAATATGATCGTAACTATTGCGAGCACTATAAGTATTGTTGTATCCGTTATGACGGGCTATTTCCAGCTCAAAGGCGATATAAAAGATATCCGCTCATCGCAGGAAACACAAAGCCGAATTAACGAGATCAGGTTAAAAGTGCTTGAAGGGCAGGTGAACGTACTTCAACAGGAAGTTCAGGGATTAAAAGAGGGAAAGAAATCTTAAATATTGCGTTTTAGGTGTGCCCAGAACGAGATTCGAACTCGTACATCCTTACGAATGCCACCCCCTCAAGATGGTGCGTCTACCAATTTCGCCACCTGGGCTTTTAAAAAATGTGAGAACCTTTCAATTCTCACATTTCAATTTTTCCTTACTTAGAAAAGGCGTGCCCGAAGAGAGACTCGAACTCTCAAGAGACAATTCTCAACGGCTTCTGAGACCGCAACGTTTACCAATTTCGCCATCCGGGCTTATCGTTTTATTAACAAGCGTGCAAATATAATCGTTTCCGGCAAATTGCAACTTAATAAATTAAAAAATCAAAATTATGTTGTTAAACGCTCCTTTAAGAGATAACTTAGGTTTTCATAAAACACTTTATATCAAACTAAATGAAGCTAAGTCGCGTTTTTATTTCTGGCATTTTATTTTGTTCTCTATCCTTTAATTCTGCTTTAAAAGCACAAACAATTACCATTTTGCAGCAAGATAAACCTACAAGTATCCGTGGGTTATCTGTTGTTGATGATAAAACGGCGTGGGTAAGCGGCAACAAAGGATACATTGCTAAAACCAATGATGGCGGTAAAACCTGGGACTGGCAACAAATAAAAGGCTATGAAAAATCCGACTTCCGGGATATCGAAGCTTTTAATGATAAGGAAGCTGTGATCATGAGTGCAGGTTCCCCCTCCTTCATTTTAAAAACAGTAGATGGTGGACAAACCTGGCAGGAAAAATACAAGAAAGCTGATACAACTTATTTTTTAGACGCCATGGATTTTGTCGGCAAACTCCACGGCTATATCTTAGGTGATCCCATCAACAACAAATTTTTATTATTGGAAACTAAAGACGGTGGCGAAACATGGAATGAATCCAAGAATCCCCCGGTTGCTTTAGCCGGCGAAGCCGCGTTTGCAGCAAGTGGAACTTGCCTCAGAGTATCGGATAAAGGAACGATATATATTGCTTCTGGAGGAAAAAGAGCAAGACTTATTTCGTTAAAACCAAATGCCAACTCATGGCAGTATTCAAATCTGCCCATCGCTCATGGCCAAAGCAGCGAGGGTGCCTTTTCATTGTCAATAGGCCAAAATCAAGGAATTGTAGTTGGTGGTGATTATGCTCAAGATAAAAAAACAGATTCGGCTGCGACTATCTACACCTCCTCCTACCCTATTCCAAGTTTCACATTGCCACAAACAAGCCCGGCAGGTTTTCAATCATCTGTTGAATATATAAAATCAGATATATTCCTATCAACCGGAACGCCTGGAAGCAATATAACCCTTGATGGAGGAAGGACATGGAAGCAGATTGACGGCACAAGTTTTAACGTTTGCCGCAAAGCCAAGCGCGGAAAACTTGTGTTATTAGCTGGGAACGGCGGTAAAATAGGCATTCTGAAATTATAGTTTACTGGTTATTAATAGCTTAAAAAAAGCTTTACATTAATTTAAAAAATAGCTTGCAGGGTATAATTAAGAACCCTATATTTGCACCACTTTAAACGGAAACGATAATCGGAACGAAGAAGTTTAAAGAATGATTCCGTAGCTCAGCCGGTAGAGCATAACACTTTTAATGTTGGGGTCCTGGGTTCGAGTCCCAGCGGGATCACAAAGCCTTCAAAAAAGGCTTTTCTTTTTAAAAATAAAAGCTGTCTTTAACAGCTTCGCCTTAACAGCGAGAAGTTTAAAGAATGATTCCGTAGCTCAGCCGGTAGAGCATAACACTTTTAATGTTGGGGTCCTGGGTTCGAGTCCCAGCGGGATCACAAAGCCTTCAAAAAAGGCTTTTCTTTTTAAAAATAAAAGCTGTCTTTAACAGCTTCGCCTTAACAGCGAGAAGTTTAAAGAATGATTCCGTAGCTCAGCCGGTAGAGCATAACACTTTTAATGTTGGGGTCCTGGGTTCGAGTCCCAGCGGGATCACAGAAAAGCCTTCAAGTGAAGGCTTTTCTTATTTATATCCAAATTAAAATCACGTAAATAATTGGTATCTGGTAGGTTATTCATTTAATTTCCAGAAGGCGCTCCCTGAACATCGTCATTGCTGATACCGCGTTTATTTTTCTTCACAGCTTCTTTCAGCTTACCGAAACGGTAATTCAGGCTGACGGTAAAGCCTCTGAAATAGGCGCGGTTAATATTTGTCTGAGTAAAATCAGGGCCGAACGAGCTCCTGATGTTATTCCTGTATTTACTGAAAGGATTGTTTACCGTGGTCGAAAACGAAAGTTTATCCTTCACTAAATCCTTATTAACAGTGAATGATACACTGGCGTAAGGGTTTGAGGTACCCTGGATAGAAAGATTAGGGCCGTTCAGAAACACATTTGTACTAACCCGCCAACCCTGTTCAAAATTATAGCCGCTGTTTAGCGACGCTCCATACATAAAGCCCTGATTTTTCACCAACTGCCCATTCACTATACCCTGCACACGACCATGCGCAATTCTTCCGTTAAATGATGTGTTCCATCTCTTGGTGATAGGATAATTGATATTGCCGTTGAACGTAAACAGGCGGGCCTTGCCGGTATTATCAAAACTATTGCGGGTAATATTCGTGGCCGAATCGAAAACCACAACTGGCATGATTAGGTCATTAAAATAATTGTAGCCCAGCATCAAGTTTAACGAAGCCTTTTGAGTTCTGCTGTAACTCAACTGGATACTATTGGAAACCGCGGGCCTAAGATTAGGGTTTCCCGACGATTCGAAGTTTGGATTCGAGCGGTCTACAAAGGGGTTTAGCTGATATATACCTGGGCGCTGTATCCTTTGTGAAAACCCGAGATTAATCGTACCGGCACTTTTAAACCGTTTATTTATACTTACTGAAGGCACTATATTAAAAAAGTTTTTGTTCAGCTGCGATGAAGTAGAAATAAAATCAGCATCGATCAGTGTCTCCTCTACCCTTGCACCGGCCTTAAAACTCCAGTTTTGCAAAGTGTAGCTATAAGTGTTGTATGCACCCAATACATTTTGCCTATTATTGAATTTATTACTTCTCGATGGGTCTGTTTCAAAATCACCCGCCGCTTCGTCATATCCGAGGTATTGATAATCGCTCTTATTATCACGCATGATTGCTTTTAGCCCCATTTCGATAGTTAACTTCTTTACAGGTTGTACATAATCTACCTGGAAAGTCTGTTCAGAAGATTCGTCTTCATTGTGTTGCAGGTAATCGGGCGTGGTATAGTTCACTCGGTTTGATGCCGTCAGCGCCGCGTTCTGCCTGTTGTTGAATGTATAATACTGATAAGAAAATGTGAGCAGCCTTTGCTTGTTGCTTTTAAAACCCAATTGATAATTTAAACCTACATTAAAGCCCCTGCCGCCCGAGGTATTATTATTATAAAGATCGTACTGCTGAACCATATCGCCTGCTTGGTTCAAAACGGAATTTTGCGTATTGATGCCGTCCTGGTTATTTCCATTAACATTGAATTGTCCCGAAATAAGGTTAAGGCTATCTATTTCATAGCTGATCCCAACTTCCGCATAGCCATTTTTACCATCCCACTCTGCAGTATTATTTTGGCTAAGATTGGTAGGATTACTCCCGGTGGTAAGCCTGGCAATAGAACTGCGTACTTCGGGCGAATTAGAAATATTACCGCCAAAATAACTCGATACCTCCAGCTTACCCTGTTTAGACGAAAATGACCCGCCCAATCTGGGGCCACCAACCGGGAATACATGGCTAAGGTTTAGCGTACCATTGTATCCGTTGCTTACTTTTTTATTGGTCACTATATTGATGATACCCGCCAACCCCTCAGCATCATATTTAGACGAAGGATTGGTAATTACCTCGATGCTTTGAATGGTTGAAGCAGGCATACTTTTGAGGATATTTTTCGGATCGCGCTCCATCATACTCGATGGTTTACCATTAACAAATATGCGGTAACCGCTATTCCCCTTCAAAAGGATATTATCGTCGCCATCTACGCTTAACAAAGGCACTTTGCGCATCATCTCCAGAACACTACTACTTTTACTGTCCGGGTCGGATTTTAAGTCGTAGGTGAGTTTATCAATCTCCTGTTTAATGATCGGTCTGTCGGCGGTTATAGCTACCGTTTTAAGCTGGGTAGTTTGTTCACCGATAGCTATGCTTCCCAGGTTTATGGAAGGCTTTGTATTTTCCGTTAAATCAGCAGGCAACGTTTTTGTGTTAAAACCGACACTAACCATGGAGAGGGAATATTTTCCTGATGGCAGTTTTTCAAACCTGAACGTCCCATCAGTTTTGGTCACAGCCGTGCGCACCAATTGCTTTGCTTCATTACGCAGGTTTACGGTTACATAACCCATCGGTTGTTTGGATAGCGAATCTGTCGCAATTCCGCTTATTGCGAATAATGTATGCGCTTTCTGCCCGAATGCAGGGAACATAATGATTAAAAATAAGATAGCGGGTAACAATTTTAGTTTCATGATGATGTGATAGGTAAAATGTTTGACATAAATTTTGGAACCGCTCCAAATCAAATTACAATCCATAATACCATGCAATACATAGTACTATAAACATAGGACTACATCCCAAATGAATTTGTTACATCTAACCGAAATAAAAATTTAAATCATCCTATCACCGCCAATTTGATCAAATCTGGCATGTTAAATAAAACCCAAAGTTGGTCTATTATATTCTCTGCTAAATTACTGACAGCTTTTTGCCGAATGCCATAAGTAACTATTGCAGGTTTTAATTTAAGTAAATACCGTTCTTAATGAATATCCAAAAATCACGAACTTATACATATAATAAAAAAGCCTTCCCTTATCCGGGAAGGCTTTCTTTATCGCCCCAAATAAGAATTGAGCAATGTTTCCCAATCCTTCGCCTGTTTTTCAAATTGTTTCAGTTTCATTTCATTGTCCTGAAATTGTTGATAAAAGGGAAGAGTATCGAGTACCCTGTTTTGCGCATCGGCTATCTGCAATGAAATTGAACGTACCGAAGTGCCGTTCATGGTCTTCAGCACATAAGTTCTCACGGCTTTTGTCAGGTTATATACTTCAACTTCGGATTGTGAAACATGGGTCAGTAACAGTATTTTACTTGGCTTGGCCCAGCCTATGATCTTATTGCTAAGGGTTTCATACCTGGTAAGCTCGAGGCTCAGGTCGGCCGCTTTGCGCAGTAATCTATCTTCCAACAACTTCTGCTGCTTCTGTTTTGAGCGCTTGGCGATAATATAAAACGGCACGCTAAAAAGCGTCACCAACCCTCCTGCAATCAGGGAGTTTTCTAAAATGTGAGTCATACTAAAATTTTCTAAATAAGTTTAAAAGAAGCCGTACGCTTCGTTGATTATAGCGGAAAACTTAGTGATATCACCAAAAAACATGGAAGGGAAAGAGCATCAGCAGAACCCTGCGAGGTATTTGACAATTGCGCAAGATTATGTTACATGAACGTGCGGCCTCAGGAACACTAAACAGATTGGCAAGTTGATCTGCAACGAAGGCCGGATGCGAAATAAAATGAGTTGGTGGGGCCTCCCTAATTAAAATAGAAGCCAGAGAGGTTTCCTCCGCAAGACTTTCAAATTGGATATGAAAGTGCTGTTTTACAATATGCCCCGACACGTGAGCTTTCGCCGCACCACTACCAGCCTTCGCTGTAAAAGCCAAGAACAGCAAACCGGTTACTGTAAGCAGTTTAAATAATCTGTAAAACATCTTAAACATTAGTTTTTGCGGGTTCTCGCCTCTTCAAGATCCAATTCTCGTTCTCTTGCCCGGATCAGATGATCAGCAAACTCCTTGTTCCGGTGCATCTTTTTTAACTCGCCACGCCTAACCTCAATAATTTCCAGTAGCATTTGCCGGTAATCATGAATAAAAGCAGGTGTTTGTTCTTCACCGTTTAATTGTTTTTCGGCTATCTCGGCCATGCGCTCGTATTTTTCTTTTACACGGCGAAACAGCGGCTTAGCCTCAATCTCATGGCTGCAATTGTCATCAAGATAAGCAATGACCGCTGTAGCTAAACGGTGCCTGATCTGTTGCTCTTGGCTGGCATCGTTTTCTATAACTTCCAGTTTTAACACTCGTAGTAACAGCGGCAGGCTTAATCCCTGAAGCACAAGCGTAAAAAGGATAACCGCGAAAGTGATAAACAGGATCAGGTTACGGTGCGGAAAAGCAGTCCCATCAGCAAGCGTCAGCGGAATGGCAAGCGCCGATGCAAGCGAAACTACTCCCCGCATCCCGCTCCATCCAATCACAAACACCGGTTTCCAGCTAAGCGGCCCTTCCTTCTCTACAATCCGGCGGCTAAACAGTCGCGGTAAATAAGCCGAAGGAAAAACCCAGATCAACCTGACAATTATCGACAACACACTAATCGCGACCGCGAAAACAATACAATCGGACAAAGAGTAATGTTCAATTCCGTGGATTATACCCGGCAATTGCAAGCCAATCATGATGAATACCACACCATTTAATAAAAAGATAGCCACATTCCATACCGTAATTGTTTGCAGGCGGGAATCATAAGAAAAAATATCAGATGAACGGAAGGATAAAAACAGACCTCCGCTAACAACCGCCAGTACGCCCGAAAAATGAAAATGCTCTGCCAAAAGGTACATGAGGTATGGGGCAATGAGCGTTAGCGCCGTATCAATGCTTGGTGTGGTTGGCAAAAACCGGTGAATAGCATAAACCACATGCGCTATCGCCAGGCCAATCAATACGCCCATGATAACCACAGAAAAGAAACTACCCGTTGCCTGCCAAAAAGTAAATTGCCCGGTAAAGATCGCTACAAGCGCAAAACGGAAAACGATAAGACTTGATGCATCATTAACCAGGCTCTCCCCTTCCAATATGGCAACGATCCGGCTGGGTACTTTCAGGTCCTTAAATACGGAGGCTGCGGCAACAGCATCAGGTGGTGAAATTATACCACCCAGTAAAAAGCCGAGCGCCAGCGAGCAATCAGGAATAAGCCAACGCGCAAAAAAAGCGATAGCCGTAGCCGTAAATATCACCAAGCCGAAAGCCAGCAACCCAATCGGGCGGCGTAGCCGCCAGAACTCGGCCCAGGAGGTGTTCCATGCTGCCGAATATAACAACGGCGGCAGGAACACCGCAAATATGATATTGGGATCCATCTTTACCACGGGAACACCCGGTATAAAGCTGATCACCAATCCCGCAAGAACTAACAGTATCGGGTACGACACGTTTAGTTTGTTACTAAGCAAGGCCAGCATGGATGTGGTGAACAACAAAGCAAGCACAACAAGCAAATGGTCTTGGATCATTATATTAAATTATCGCGTTATCAACTTCAACATCGGATAGAGAAATGAAACGAATCTGTCCTTTGTAGTTAATCCAGATCCCCGTCCAGCCATTGCTGTCATAACCAAGAAATTCGGCCTGGGGCGATTGCGGATCAAGTCCTTCAAATGGTTTTCCGGTGTAACGCAGCAGCGTTCCTGCCGTTAAATGTTGTTTATTCATCGATATTTTTTTATAGTAAAAAAATAGTTTTTTTTAATAATCTTAAGCCGCCGGCTTCCAGATCTTAAAAACGTTTTCATAGCGGCTGCCGCCATCTCTGATCAGCAAAGCAATATCCTCCTGTCTTTCGGGAAAATATTTTTCTACCAATCGTTGTATCTGCAGCAGGATCGCGCCCAGCCTGGACTCAATTGCAGCTAAGGGCATCTTGACTTTAATGATCATATCCTGGAAATAAACTTCAGCTTCCTCCCGAAGTTCTCTTTTCAGCATGACCGCTACTTGTGCATGAAATTTTCTTTTCAAATTTCTTTTCATAACGCCAGGTTTATGCGGTAATAAATTAGTCAGTAAATTAAGATTGAACGGTGTTATCGTCTATCACAGAAAAATAAACGTCAATACCCACACAAAATATCAATGACTACCAGAAGGCGTGAAAAGGATACAGGAGAAACCTGTGATACAGAATCTTATATATAGATGAAATTTGGGGCGTACTGGCGAGTACCGGATATTGGAGATTAGCCTGCTGCATTGTAGCAGCCTCCGCATGTAAATCCGGCGAATAATTCAGTTGCTGCTGAAAATTAAACCCTCTGTGTAATACCTCACCACAAAGCTCCCGCGCTGATTGCCCGGCATACTTTAGTGCTGCCGCTTTCAGGGTAAATGAGTGAGTGGTTGGCGCGGAAGCGGCATAAGACTTGACTGTTAATCCTGAAAGGATAAACACAGTTAGTATTCCGAAAAATAACTTCAAGCCTTTTGACATACAAACAAATATAAAAGAATATTTGATCAATTTACCAGTTTCTTTGCCCGCGTTATGTTATAATATACTCTACTTGCTACCGTATGACAATCCTTTATATTGTAAAAGCTACCCTCCGGGCATAAAAAAAGGCCCATTTACGTATGTAAATGAGCCTTAGAAAAGCGGGTAAGCAATGGGGCTCGAACCCACGACCCCCAGAACCACAATCTGGTGCTCTAACCAACTGAGCTATGCCTACCGTTTTGTTTTTCGAGTGTGCAAAAATAGAAATCTCCCGGGATATTGCAAACTCTTTTTTAAAATTACATTAAGCTTACCCGTTTAATTTAGAATGATTATGCTTAATAAGTATTTTTGTAACTATGGCTGAGCAATTGATAGAACTAAATGTGACCGGCATGCATTGTAATAACTGTGCCATGTCTGTCCATAAATTCCTCGAAAAAAAGGGCTTACACAATATCCTGGTTGATTTTGCCGGCGAAGAGGTGAAATTTTCTACCAGCGACGAAGCAAAGCTGCCTGAAATAAAAAAAGGGATAGAAAATTTAGGATTTAAAGTTATTGAGGACCTCAGCACCCATTCGGTGCCATTTTATGAGCGGGTTGAAAACAAATTTATCTTCTGCGCCATCTTTACCACTCCACTTTTGCTGCACATGATATTGCCCTGGCATTTTCTGCATCAGCCAATCATTCAGTTATTATTGTGCCTGCCAGTTTTTATTATTGGATGCTTACATTTTGGTAAAAGTGCTATCAGCTCGCTTAAAGGAGGCATTCCTAATATGGATGTACTCATTTTTGTAGGTTCAACATCGGCATTTATTTATAGCCTTATCGGCACAGTACGTAACCTGGGGCCACAATACCAGTTTTATGAAACCTGTGCAACCATTATAACACTGGTGTTACTTGGCAATGTATTTGAAAAACGCTCGGTAAGTCAAACTACTTCGGCGGTAAAAGATCTGATCAAGTTTCAGCAAGTAAATGCTAACAGGATCATAAATGGCAGCATTGAGGTAATCAATGCCAAAGATGTACGCCCCGGAGATACGCTGCTGGTTAACCAGGGTGATAAGATCCCGGTTGATGGCGAGCTGCTTTCCGGTCAGGGTTCTGTTGATGAAGCTATGCTTACCGGCGAAAGCATCCCGGTTGAAAAACAAAAATATGATAAGGTTATTGGTGGCACTATACTGGTTAATGGTAATTTCCATATGCTGGCTACTCGTGTTGGATCAAATACTATCCTCGCTCAAATTATCGACCTGATGAAAAAAGCCCAGGCAGCTAAACCACCGGTTCAAAAATTGGGTGATAAGGTTGCTGCCATATTTGTACCGGCAGTGATACTAATAGCGCTTGTTACTTTTATACTTACCTATTTTGCGGGCAATGCCGGCTTTCAGCATGCTATGATGAACGCAATAGCCGTACTGGTAATTTCTTGTCCATGTGCTATGGGCCTGGCTACGCCTACCGCGGTTATGGTTGGTTTAGGCAGAGCAGCCAAAAATGGTATTCTTGTAAAAGGCGGCGATACCATTGAAGCGGTTACCAATACAAAATATGTAGTATTTGATAAAACGGGAACCCTCACAACCGGGAAGTTCACGGTTAATGAAATCAGTATCGAGGACGGGGCCGATATAGCACACATCAGGGGTATGATTGTTACCATTGAGGAACGTTCCAATCACCCGATAGCCAAATCGCTTGTAAACGGCTTAAAAGGCCTGCCACAGCAAAAGCTCATTTTAAAATCGGTTAAAGAAGAAAAAGGACTGGGCATGCGTGCTGAGGACGTGGAAGGGAATCATTACTTTTTAGGTACAGCAAAAGCCGGTAATGATGGTCATTTTAACCTCGCACTCTACAAAAACCAGGTACTGATGGCACAAATTGCTGTTGACGACCAAATAAAACCCGAAGCTGCAGAGCTCATAACCCAACTAAAACAAATGGGCATTATCCCGGTGCTATTGAGTGGCGATAAAAAAGACCGGTGCCTTAGAGTGGCCAATCAATTAGGTATTAAAGAGGTTCACGGCGAGAGGCTTCCTGAAGAAAAACTCAAAGCAATTGACATTTATAAGCAAAAGGGCAAAACCATTATGATAGGCGACGGTATCAATGATGCTCCTGCCCTAACCCATGCCGACGTAGGCGTTTCTATGAACGATGCCAGCCAGGTAGCTATCCAGTCGGCCAATGTGGTGCTGTTAAATACCGATTTAAACTCGGTGATTAAGTTTTTACAGATCAGCAGGCACACACTACTCACCATAAAACAAAACCTTTTCTGGGCATTTGCCTATAATATAATAGCCATCCCTGTAGCTGCTATGGGCTTCCTTAACCCGATGGTTGGTGCGCTTACCATGGCATTTTCGGATGTGGTGGTGATAGGGAACTCATTGAGGTTGAAGATTAAAAAAGTTGATAGATAATAGATCATGGTTCATGGTCGCTTTTTAGTCCATTAGTTTTAGAGGATAAGGCAAAGTTTGTTATTTTTGAAGCTTGATATTAATCCGGTTCCTGGCTATGATCTATGAACCATCAACCATGAACTAATTTAAATGATCGAAATTTTTACAGACGGTGCTTCAAGTGGTAATCCGGGACCGGGTGGTTATGGTGTGATATTGCGTTCGGGACAGCATTACAAGGAGCTATCTGAAGGGTTTCGTAAAACTACCAACAACCGGATGGAACTGTTGGCCGTTATCAAAGGCTTAGAAGCGTTAAAGGCTCCCAACCAGGATGTCATGATCTTTTCCGACTCTAAATATGTGATTGATGCCATCGAAAAACGCTGGGTTAACGGCTGGGTAGCAAAAGGCTTTGTGGGCAAAAAAAACAAAGACCTGTGGATGCGTTATTTAGAGATCAGCAAGATTCATAAAATTAAATTTACCTGGGTGCGCGGCCATAATGGGCACCCGGAAAATGAGCGCTGCGACCAGTTAGCTGTGGCAGCCGGCAAACGTCCTCCACTGCTTATCGACTCTGTTTTTGAGGCTGAGAATGCCAGGGCTGGAATGATGTAATCTAATCACAATTTACTTACATAACCCCAATGTCATTTCGACGAACAAAGCGCAGGCACTGAGCGGAAGCGTGAGGAGAAATCTTATACACCCTGCATAATCGCCTTACAGAGCGTATAAGATTTCTCTTTCGCCCCAACACACAATCCAACTCAGCTCTATCGAAATGACATTTCTTATATTTTATTTTTCTATCCTGCAAGTTCTATAATCTGCAGATCCTGGATTTTATCGCCATCGATATTAAACCTTAACAGGGTACGTACTTTATGCCAGCCTTGCTTGCCAGCCGCGCCGGGGTTCATGTGCAGGCAATTGATCTTTTTATCGAACATCACTTTTAAGATATGCGAATGCCCGGTGATAAATAACCTGGGAGGATTGCTATAAATTTCGGCTTTGATATTTTGGCTGTACCTGCCGGGATAGCCACCAATGTGGGTCATCCATACGTCCACTTCTTCGCATTTAAAACGTAAGTGCTCGGGATAAACTATTCTTACATCTTTCCCATCTATATTGCCGTAAACGCCTTTTAAGGGTTTAAAAGCAGCAAGCCTGTCAGCTAACTCGATGGTTCCGAAATCTCCTGCATGCCAGATCTCGTCACAATTTTCAAAGTGTTTAAAAACGGCATCGTCGAGGTAGCTGTGGGTATCGGAAATAAGGCCTATACGGGTCATGTGGGTAAAGATAGCTGTAAGAGGTAAGAATCAAGAGTAGAGATTCAAGATGGAACTCAAAATATGGTCAAAAAATCTCTTAGTACATTCCTGTACATTTCAGTGTATACTTTTGGTTCATTGTAAATAACAAAACTTTCAGAAATTGGCTGAGCAACGCTCCTCCCGAAAGCAAGTATTTCTCGGTGTGCGGCATCATCTTTAAAGGAGTGTATCGTAATTATTTTTTGCAGATACAACTTGTGCTGTACCGCCAGGTTCTTAACCAGTTCAGCGGTATCAACGGGCAATATCAACCAGCAAGTCCCCTGCTCCACAAGCTGCGTTGCGAGTATTGATATCAGCCTTTCAAAAAAGCCATCGGCAGCATGCTTTGCCAAATTTGTCTTAATCCCCGGCGATTGCAGGGAGTTGATATAAAATGGCGGGTTCGATACGATGAGGTCATATCTCTTTTCGGGATGATCTTCAAAAAACTGCTCAAACCCTTTTGCGTAAAGTGTTAGCCTGCTTTCAAAAGGCGAATTGCTAAAGTTGTTTGTTGCTGTTCCCGCAGCTTGTTCGTCAATCTCAACAGCGTCTATTTTAGCCTCGGTAAATCGTTGGGCCAGCATTAGGGCTATAACGCCTGTTCCGGTGCCTATATCCAGAATGTTTAACGGCTCACCTTCGCCGGCCATAGCGCCAAGTAATACCCCATCGGTATTGATTTTCATGGCACAGCCGGTTTGGTCAACGCTGAATTGTTTGAAACGGAACATGAGGGCGAAGTTATTGTTTTATTCCATTGGTCGGGGTTTTAAAGAGATTCCTGCTATATAACTTACATCGTCGCCCTCTTGGCCGGGCGGGGCCAGTTACTTTACCTTAGATGCAAAGTAACCAAACATCAAGGCAAAAAAATGCTTCAACCCACAGGCCATACTCCCTGGCCCGCTTTTTTGCCGGGCCGACGCGCTTTTGCTTTTCTAATAACATGTGATTGCGAGGCACGAAGCAATCTCGTAGCTATACAGAGCGGCTATGCTTCCGTGCGATTGCTTCGTGCCTCGCAATGACATGGTTTTAAGTTGCTTTCTTCTCTATTCAACTATTTTACTTCCGACTCTTGCTGTCTTGGTTCTTGACTCTTAAAGTCTTACCTCTTTCCCTTTACCGTCAGCAGGTAAGCTTCGGGTGAAAGCGGGTAGAACAATGGTGGGCTGTGCGGCTGCAGGGGCATAGCAAGTTTTTGCAGAGGGCCGGAAACGTGTGGGCGAAGCGGGGCAAAATAATTGCAGCCCGTGGTTCTACCCGGTTTGCAGGGCAAAGGCCGAGCAAAGGCATGTGGGTTGGCCGGTGCGGCAAAGAAGCCTATCTGCTGACTTGATTTTTTGGTTCTTTTGTATCAAGACAAAAGAACAAAGCCCCCCCCCCGCGGCAATTGAGCGGGCCAATGATTGTTAATACTAACAAAAGTTATTTAAAAACAAAGCGGACTTGTCCCGTGGGGGGCCGAAATAAATTCGGCATGACCGACACTAAATCTCGTACAATTCCAGCGGCAAACCGTCCGGATCGGCAAAAAAGGTGAAACGTTTGCCGGTAAGTTCATCTATACGGATAGGTTCGATGTCTATACCAAAAGATGATATATGTGCTACCGACTCATCCAAATCATCAACCTCGAAAGCTAAATGACGCAGACCTGCAGCTTCGGGGCGCGACGGACGTGCAGGTGGATCGGGAAAAGAAAAGAGCTCGATCTGGTAGAGGTCACCCACTTCCAGATCAAGCTTGTATGATTGCCGTTGTTCACGATAAACCTCGCGAACTATTTTTAAGCCGAGTACCTCGGTATAAAACTGTTTAGATTTTGCATAATCCGAACAGATGATAGCTATATGATGTATGCGGTTAAGTTTTAACATTATTCGCCTAAAATACCGTGAAGAATATTTGCGTGAACCATTTTCAGGTCGGTAACATGACCAAAGGCTTCTTCATCAACTGTTAAAGCACCATTGGTAACAGTACCCAACAGCGTAAACTCTACTTCGCTGGTTGCCATTACCTCAATAAAACGCTCCTGCTCTTCGGGAGCAACACTTACTACTACCCTGCCTTGTGCTTCGCCGAACAGGAAAGCATCTCTACGGATGCTATCGTCAGAAGCGATCTCGAAACCAAGGCCGTTAGGCATTGACGACTCTAACAGGGCAATATATAAACCGCCGTCAGCAACGTCATGGGCCGATTCAACCACTCTGTGACTAATCAGTTCTTTAACGGTTTGCTGCATATCGTATTCTTTATCGATATCGAAATACGGAGCCGGTGCCTTAATTATTTTATGCCATGAAGCAAGATATTGTGATGACGCGATATCATTAACCGATTCACCGATCAGATAGATCAGGTCGCCCGGTTGTTTAAAATCAGCAGTCATGATGTTATCTACATTGTCCATCACAC
This sequence comes from Mucilaginibacter kameinonensis, assembly GCF_003675385.1. GTDB lineage: Bacteria > Bacteroidota > Bacteroidia > Sphingobacteriales > Sphingobacteriaceae > Mucilaginibacter > Mucilaginibacter kameinonensis. Next base: position 25,498 of record NZ_RCWZ01000004.1, read on the forward strand.
CCAGCATACCAATAGTTGGCGTAGGGAATACCGAACCACCATCAGCAGACTGATTGTAGAAACTTACATTACCACCGGTAACAGGAGTTTCAAACTTGCGGCAGGCATCGCCCATACCTTTAATAGCGCTTACAAACTGCCAGTAAACTTCAGGAATGTAAGGATTGCCAAAGTTTAAGCAGTTGGTAATGGCCACAGGCTCGCCACCGGCACAGGTAATGTTACGTGCAGCTTCGGCAACAGCAATGGCGGTACCTTTATAAGGATCGGCGTATACGTAGCGCGAGTTACAGTCGGTAGTTAAAACGATGGCTTTGTCGGTGTCTTTAACGGCAACAACGGCTGCATCGCATGAGCGGTTGGCGGTCATGGTTTGTACACCTACCATGCTATCGTACTGGTCGGTTACCCAACGTTTTGATGCAATATTAGGATGACCAACCAAATGCTCGGCAACCTCTACCAGATTTGCAGGCTCGGCAACATCATCTATATTAAATTTCTGGTTTTCGGCAAAGTAAGCAGGCTCGCGGTATTCGCGTTGGTAAACCGGGGCACCGCCGCCTAACACCAGGTCATCGGCAGGTACATCGGCAACCTTTTCGCCATGCATAAAGTACTCTAAACGCTGGGTATCGGTAACCTCACCAATAATGGCGCAGTTCAGGTCCCATTTATCAAAAATATCTTCAACTTCTTTCTCGCGACCTTTATGAACCACGATCAACATCCGCTCCTGTGATTCAGAAAGCAGGATTTCGTAAGGTTTCATGTTATCCTGGCGCGTTGGTACTTTATCCAGATCGATACGCATACCGTGCTCACCTTTGGCGCTCATTTCTGAGTTTGAGCAGATGATACCGGCAGCGCCCATATCCTGCATACCAACAACGGCACCGGTTTTAATAACCTCAAGGGTAGCTTCCAGTAACAGTTTTTCCTGGAAAGGGTCACCCACCTGTACAGCAGGAAGGTCGTTCACCGAATCTTCGGTAATATCTTTAGAAGCAAAGGCGGCACCGTGGATACCATCTTTACCTGTGGCCGAACCAACTATATAAACCGGGTTGCCTACACCGTATGATGTAGCAGAAACGGTTTCGCCAGCCTTAACAATACCGGCCGACATAGCGTTAACCAGCGGGTTAACATTATAGCAATCGTCAAAAAACAATTCGCCGCCAACGGTTGGAATCCCGAAAGCGTTGCCATAGTGGCTGATGCCTTTAACTACACCTTTAACTAACCATTTGGTTTTGTCGAGGCTTAAGTCACCAAAACGCAGGGAGTTAAGCTGCGCGATAGGCCTTGCGCCCATGGTAAAAATATCGCGGTTGATACCGCCCACGCCTGTAGCAGCACCCTGATATGGTTCAAGGGCCGAAGGGTGATTGTGCGATTCGATTTTGAAGGCACAGCCAATGCCATCGCCAAGGTCAACAAGACCGGCATTTTCTTCACCAGCTTTAGCCAACATCCGCGGACTATCCTTAGGCAAAGTTTTAAGCCATGTAATTGAATTTTTGTATGAGCAGTGTTCGCTCCACATTACCGAAAAAATAGAAAGTTCGGTAAAATTGGGCACACGTCCTAATATTTCATTTATGCGTTCAAATTCTTCGGGTAAAAGGCCCAGATCTTTAGCGGTTTCAACGGTAGTTAATTCCTGGTGCTCCAATGTAATATTGCTTTATTTGAAAGGATGCGCAAAAGTATGAAAAAAAGAGGGGAAGGTGAAAGGGTGTTTAAGGTTTAGGTTAAAGGAGAAAGCTGAAAGGCAAAAGGTTTGGGAAACGGTTGGCTCAAACTAAACTTACGAAGCTTTCGAAACTTCGTAAGTTTTTTGGGATAAGTTAACGGCAAATACATTTAAACAGGGTTAACGCGGGTTAACACTTTTCAAAAATATTAACCACAAATCATTATAAATCAATTACTTAATTTTTAAAGGAGTTACACTAAACTACTTTTTGAAATCAGCACCACAATCTCAAAAGACACTGACAGAATAGTGACACCGTTATTAAGGCTTAAAATACAGGTTCACCTCACTGTTTTCATTTTTTACTGGCGAGAGTATAAGGGTAAGGTTGAGATGTGGGGTACTCGTGACTTTTCTAAAGTAATGCCTTATTCATGTTGTTCCGTAAATGCCATTTTGTTATAAATATTGTCCCTCCAAGACTACAGATATACACACCTTTTCCAACTATATATACTTGCTCCAAACAAGGATTGCTTTTAATAGTGGGTAGTATATTAACTACCCACTATTGATAGATTGATAATTTAATAAATGCCACTGAAGTCTACAGCAGGATAGTGTTCCTTTGCATAATCTAAAAAATCTTCAAGCGATCCTTTATATTTTATTACAAAATCGATTAAATCCCCCTTTAACTTACGATAAGCTTTATATATCCGTTTAATAATCGCGATGCGGGTTCCGTCACTTAAAGTTTTAACGAAGTTTCCATTTTGAGTGGTTGTAATGTTTCCATTCAAAATATCCTTAGCAATGCAATTGTGCGCTACGAAATAATTATAGTGATTTACGTAGCTTCTTGTAGAAGATATTATTTTTTGCGGCAATAGAATGATGGGTTTGCCCATATAGCTTGGCAAGTTAAACTCTTGCAGTTCCCAAATCTTTGTTGTCGCATTGAAATAATCTCTTTGATACGCCGCCGTCGCAATACCATGCTTTAAACATTGCCGATATGTAAAATCTGCGAAAATATTTCTGCAAACATTTGCTATTGTGTCGGACATTATGTCCTGACCAATTCCGGTCACCAACAGAAGTACATTGTGAGCTTCATTAGTTAGACTAACCCCTCCACGCGCAAATCTATTGTTTCTTAACGCGTCAAAAATTGTCTCTGCTCTTGTATCTGATATTGCAGCTCCTTTGTTAGAAGCTGAATACCCCAGATGATATTCATTAGGCTCATGCAGCTTATCAAGATACTCTAAACCGTGCATTCTATCGTTGGTAACAATAAAATCTCTGTTAAGTCTTTCAAAAAAGGACTTTAATTGAATATAAATATCATTAAAAGTTTTGTGCCCTCTATTGTTAGCTATCAAAAACGGATCAATAAACAACTCAATATCAGAATCAAGTGGTATGTTTAAAAACTCAACCGGCTCACTGTCCGGTATTCCAAATTGCTTTTTAAAAGTGTTCATATAAAAATGCCTACATCTCTATCAAGAGATGGATAAATACCTTATTAACTTAGATGCTCACGGTATTCTTCCCGACAATTTTTCATTCAACTTAAGCAATCAACTTATCAACACTTGTGGAAACAACAAAAAGCTCTATTTTAAATTCATATTGCTTATTTCGTGCAGGAAAGCGTAATTTGCTAACAAAGATCTCCTAATCTTTAACTTCAGTCTTACCAAGTTATTGTAAACTTGGCTTAAGGTTGCAAGCCTCATTTAAATGAAGTCTGTTTAGTGCGCTAACACAATTCAGACTTCATGTTTTTTGCTATATTATTTTAGTATAAATTTAGCTATATATCAAACACTTAGATATCGCTATTTTTCCACACCCAAAAACAAAATCACATAATACATTGATAATCAAAAAAATAGCAGTGTTGATAAATATTTATACTTATATAATACATGTAACTAATTATCATTTAATAAATTATTATAACCTACAGGAAAAGTTAACTTTCTCTTAGGTTACAATATTTACAATTCGTTAACATTCTTTTCCGCTGCCGTACACCTGTCATGCGTATTTCGTATGTCAACCTGTTACACTTGTCATATTAACCCCTTGTTTACAAATTTTCACTGGCGAGATGTGTATTATTGGCAAAAGAGGGTAGTCTATTCGGGACTTTATAGCGCAATTGACAATTGCCATTCCCCCAACAATTCCCTAATTTTATTCAACCAATTATCAAATCGAACGTAACCTACAACGCACCCACTCTTCCTATGCCAGGTGCGGACGGATAGCGAATACGTCGATAAAGTGATGAAGGATTACCCCCATGTCAATATTTATAAAAACCATATCGACAGCGTTGCTTATCATAAGCACAGGGAACGCTTTTACCCAAACCCGCAGCCAATCTTCATCAAACACAAATTCAAAACTGGTTGTGATTTACCGGTATGATCCGGACCGCAAAAAAGATCATAAGGTTAAAGCGATAGCGCTTTTGGCGGCAAAGTGTTATTACTTTAAAAAACTACCGCATACTCAAATAGGCAAACCCTTACCGGCCGAAAACGGCAAATACATATCTGATGTTACTATAACCAAATTCATGAGCAATTTAACTGCAAAAAACTTCGAAAACATCAACAAAAAGGAGTGTAATTGCGGCGGCATCAGGGATGATACATTTATTGTAGAGATAAGTCCCGACGGGCAACCCGGCAGCAAAAAAAAGATTTTTTATGTTCCCAAAGTTGCAAACTGCCCGGCCAATTCGCCATGCGCGGTTATTGATGCCATTACCGGTATTTTTTTAAAACTGAAGCAAAAATAAACAACATCTTAACCATTATTATTTTCGGTTTAGCCGGTAGATGTTATAATTATAAATAGTTGTATCAAGAAAATAATGCTGCTGAACAAGCTTTGCTACAAACTGGCGTTGATCGGCGTCGACAAGCTGTTGGTATTCGGCAAACATGGGGACAAGGATAAGTTCTGGTTTATTCTTATTTAAATCCTCGTAGAAGCGTTTTTTTGCCAGCGGCGTCCGGTTGATTGAAAAATACACAGACGGAGACAACCGTTCAGAATAACATTGTATTTGAGTTCCATAGCTGTGAACCAATACAAGGTCTGAGGCCTTTGTGTGTTGTTTAATCCAGCTTGCAAGCAGCTTACGATCGCCCTCGCTTGGGTTAATATAAGGCTCCTGACCGTAAACCGGCTGAACTGTTTCCTGGCCGGCAAGGATCCGGATATTTTGTATTGGTTCCGACAAGGATGGAAAAAGAATCACAAACAATAGTATAACAACTAAATAGAGCCTGATACCATATCGCTGCGATAATTGCGACATAGCGATAGCATTGCTGAGGGCTAAAGCGGGCAATACATCTTTTAAATGCACAACATCAAATATGCCAACCAGGCTAACCGCCGTGAACGACAAGGCACACCACCAGATCAGCAAATCGGCCTTGCGTTTTAGAAAAACATAGGCTATCAACAATGGATATAAAATAGCTATGGGCGAGTAAACAAATTTTTCCAGAAAGTTCTCCAGTTTATAGGCCAATGTATGTGCCGTAGCACTGCCTGCACCAAAATTGTCGGAGAAGCCATATGTCCAAAACTCACTTATTTTAATACCTGTAAACAGGCAAAAAATCAATAGCATAATTACAGCGGTTATTACACCGGCAATCAATCCCAATTGATGACCAACTGAACGTTTTTGCTGCAGCCCGGCCAAAAGAATAGCCAGTATACCGAAAGCTGCTGTTATCCGAAAATCGAGCGCGATGCCGGCCCAAAGCCCGGTAATAAACCAACCTTTAAAGTCAGTAGCCGACAAGCTGCGATACACGGCGATGATCAGAAACATCACTTCAAACGTTTCTGTAAAATCGACATATTTACCGCCCGTAGCATGCCATAACAACGAAAGGCCATAAATAGGGATAGACAGGACACCGGCAAACCGCCCGGAAACTGCATCGGCAATTTTAAATACAAAATACAAGCCGGTCATTTCGCAAAAGGTACCAATAAGCCTGGGCAACCAATAATTGGGCCCAAACAGCAAATCGGAGCAGCCGTAAACCAGGAAAATCAATGGTGATTTATTATCGATCCCTCCTGTGTAAGGAACCATGCCATGACGCAGCCAATTCCTGCCGATATAATGCCAGATTGATTCATCGAAGGACAACACAAAACCGTTGCTCAGCAGTGTAATGCATAATTGCAACACGCATATAACCCCGATAATAAATAATGGCTGTTGCAGGAACGCAAAAACTCCATCCCAAGAATTGGACGACATATTTTTTGCATTCTTCATCTGCAGAAATATAAGGTTGGGTCTTTCAATTGAAATTCAGGTTACCCTGCAAAGTACTACATTTCGATAAAACTTAAATGTTGCCTGCCCAATATATTTTTAGCGTTTGCGTTGATAGTGAGAGAATAAATACACAGCTATTACTCTTAAAAACAAAAACCGGGGCTTCGCCCCGGTTTCTCCCATTAACCAATCATCCCCGCTTGTGGCCCACTTTTAAGAACGGGACTCTATTTTACCCCCTTCTCTAACTTAGCATTTTGCCCGGCAAGTATCTTCCAAACCCCGTCGCGTTTTATCAGTACAATAGTTCTCCGAAACTCAAATGTTTCACCAGGATACCTTTCATCACCATCTAAGCCCGTTCGTACATGTGAAATAGCAATATCGGGATACGGATAGCTAATATCTTCAACCGCACGGGTATAGTAATGTGTGAGTTTAAAATAGGTGGTATGCACTTGCCGATAATGAAATTGAATATCATCCCTCCCCTTATAATATGCGCCAAACCAGTTTACCCAGCTGGCATCAACGGTATAATTATCGGCCAGGCCTTTAGGATCGTGCCGGTTCCAGGCGTCTTCATAATTTTTGATGAGTTGCTTTATTGCCCCGTTTTCTTTTGCAGTATCTATTTGCTGGCTATAGGCCTTAAAGCTAAACAGCCAGCATAGGCCAACCACTATGAATTTGTATCCATTGATTTTCATATAAAAGCTCCGTTATGAATTAAAAAAAGATAAACATGCCCAGCTAATCACCTTAAACCCCGATCAAACAAAAAACCGGGGTCTCCCCCGGCTTCTCCCATTAACTAATTAACTATTTAAGAAACAAATCCTCCGTAGCCCAGGTTGGGTTTTTAGCGAAAGCTTTCCAGAAGATCTGATCCAGATTAGAATCAAAATTGGCTACGAAACTGCGCGTATTGGTCAGGAACACAAAATTAAATCCATTGTCAAGGCGTGCCTGTTCTGTAGCCGTACCCGGCAAACTCCCCTGGTGAAAATAATTATTGCCGGCAATAGCCCAGCCGCATCCATAAGCTGCATTAGCTGTTGATCCGGTATACATGGTGTTCAACGAAGCAGATGTAAGAATATCAGGCCGTACCGGGAATTTATCAATATAAACCAGGAACCGGGCCAGATCTGCAGCGGTAGCCACCCAGCCTCCATGCGCGTCCATGCGTGTAATATTATAGGCATAAGGGTTTTCGCCCGATTGGCCGTAATAGGTAACTTCTTTTGTTTGCTTATCGGCCAGGGTGTTACCACCAATGGTCATGTCTGTAATTCCGATAGGCGTTAAAACCAATGTTTTCACAGCTTCGGCGTAGGTTTGCCCGGTAATTTTTTCTATTACGCGCCCCAATATGCAGTAGCCAAAATTGGAGTAATCATAGTTAGAGCCCGGTACATGGTCAAGCGGACGGTTATCTAAGGTCCATGTGATGAGTTCGGAGGTTGTCATGGTTGGGTTACTGAACATCGGGTCGTTCACCGAATTGCCCCAGCCGCCGGAGGTATGGTGCAGTAGCTCATCAACCGTAATATCGGTAATGTGCAAACCATAAGCTTTGGTACCATAAGTTTTACCTAAAATAGCGCCATCGCCAAATACTTTGTCCGACAGTTTTATCTTACCCTGGTCAAGCAATTTCATAATGGCCACAGCCGTAAACTGTTTTGAACAGCTGGCTAAACGGTACCGGTCGCTGATGACGGCTTTTGTCCCTTTTGATTTATCGCTTACGCCGTAAGCTTTCAGATAAACCAGTTTTTCGCCTTTGGTAATTGCTACAGACACCGCAGGGACATTATAAGTGGTCATAAAGGTGTTCACCTCATCATCTAAAGCGGCAACAGCAACTTTGCTTGGCGTTAAGGTATCTATCACGGTTCCGCCGCCACCTGTACCAGTACCCGTTCCGGTGCCGGTACCTGTTCCAGTCCCCGTTCCCGTACCTGTGCCAGTATGGGTGGTATCCGTTCCGGTGGTAGTTTTAGTTACAGCGGGCGAGTCCTTTTTGCAGGCAGCAAAAAATAACAGACCGGCAATAGCAATTAGCCGGCTAATTTTAAACGCATTAAGTTTGGCGCCATAAATTCCGGGTTGATAAGTGTTTTTCATAGGTTTTAATAGATATCAGGTTTAGAATTGAATATCAAATTAACAGCACCAAACGTTACCATCTCTGGCTATAACGCTGATGCTATTATCTTACAAAAAAAGGGCACCGGATAAAAAAACACTTACGCGTATGTTGCAAATACTTTCGATTTTGTTGCATTTTTATTGCGGCATACGTTATTGTACTTGTGTTTACAGATAAACAACCTTTAAAAATCTAAAATGAAACGAACGCTTTTCCTGCTATTTTTTCTTTGTAGCGCATTAATTATTCAGGCGCAAAGTGTAGTTGAGCCATCTGCAGAAAAGCATCCCGAATGGACACAGCCATTTCCGCCTTTTCAAATTGCCGGCAATCTTTACTATGTAGGCACCGCCGATCTGGCCTGTTATCTCATCACAACCCCGGCTGGCAATATCCTGATCAATACCGGGCTGACATCGTCCGAAACACAAATCATAGCAAATATCAAGGCCTTGGGTTTTAAGACTTCAGACACAAAAATCCTGCTGACAACGCAGGCCCACTTTGATCACATGGGCGCTATGGCGGCAATAAAGAAAATAACAAAAGCTAAAATGATGGCAGACGAAGGCGACGCGGCAGTAATAGCCGACGGAGGCCTTTCTGATTATGATCTTAAAGGCGATGTGCGCACATTCGCGCCGGTAAAAGTAGACCGTATTTTACACAATGGCGATATCATTAAATTGGGCAACATGAAGCTCACCATACTTCACCATCCCGGCCATACAAAAGGTTCGTGCAGCTATTTATTTGATGTAAAAGATAATAAACGCGGCTACAGGGTTTTGATCGCCAACATGCCTACGATTGTTACCGATAAAAAATTTTCGGATATCCCCTCTTATCCCGGCATTGCTAATGACTATGCTTATACCTTGAAGGCAATGAAAGGCTTAAAATTTGATATCTGGCTGGCCTCCCATGGCATCCAATTCAACCTCCTTAGCAAACATAAACCAGGCAGCCCTTATAATCCTATGGCTTTTGCCGATAAGAAGAATTATTACGATGAAATAGCCGAACTGCAGACAGAGTATGATAAGAAAATAGCGGCAGCGAAATAATTAACAGATCGCAGTTAAGCTACGCTCAACCACGATCTGTTAAAGAATCTTTGTCAATAATTCTTATATTTAAAAATCTCCCCGCATAAAGCTTATGACAATGAAATCATCCTATCTGTCGCTAATTTTATTACTACTGCTCCCCGTCCTCACCTTCGCCCAAACAAAACCACTGCCCCGTATTGCAATAGCTGGCCTCGCTATTGAATCGAGCACATTTTCGCCGGCACTTACCGATGAGGCGGCATTTCATGCTAAATATGCTGTGGATGTTTTTAGCACCTATCCGTTTATGGCTGCTGATTCTCCGCTTCGCAAAAAAGCAAGCTGGTTTCCTACCATAGTTGGCAAATCGTTACCTGGCGGGGCGGTTACACGTGCCGCCTATGAATCGCTGGTGAACCAAACGCTCGACTCGCTAAAAAAACACCTCCCTTATGACGGTCTTTACTTTGATATTCATGGCGCTATGAGCGTTGTTGGTCTTGATGACCCGGAAGGGGATTTTATTGTACGGATAAGAAAGGTGATTGGAAATAAAACCATGATCTCTACCTCTATGGATCTGCACGGCAATGTTTCATGGCGACTGGCCCAAAACTCAGACCTGATTACCTGCTACCGCATGGCCCCGCACGAAGATGCCATGCAAACCAAACAACGCGCTGTACAAAACCTTATCGACCGGATTGAAAGCGGTAAAGGCAAACCTGCTTATAAGGCTTACATTGCTGTACCTATTTTACTCCCCGGCGAAAAAACAAGCACCCGCATTGAGCCCGGCAAAAGCCTGTACAAACAGGTAGCGCCCGCTGCTTTGCAAAGTGGTATTACCGATGCAGCTATATGGATTGGCTATGCCTGGGCCGATGAGCCCCGCAACCACGCAGTTGTAATGGTTACCGGCGACGACAAACAAAAAGTAACCCATACTGCCGAACAACTGGCCCAAAGTTTTTGGGATGTTCGCAACCAATTTGAATTTGTAGCGCCAACTGGCACATTAACCGAATGCCTGGATAAAGCCATCGCCAGCCCCAAACATCCTTTTTATATCAGCGACTCGGGCGATAACCCTACCGCCGGCGGTGCCGGCGATGCCACCTGGACGCTGACGCAGATCCTTGCCCGGCCGGAATTTAAAGCAGCGAACGGGCCTTCGCTGCTTTATGCGTCTATCCCTGCGCCCGAACTCATCAAAAGTGCCATTGCCGCCGGCGTGGGCAATCATGTAGAAGGCTATGCCGGCGCGGCAGTCGACAACCGTTTTGCGCCGCCAGTGAAGCTATCCGGCACTGTGGAGTCTATTGTATCTGGTGATAAGGACGCCGAAGTTGAGGCTGTAATAAAAGTTGGCAGCGCTTATGTTATCATCACCCAAAAACGGAAGCCTTACCATAAAGAGATAGATTTTACCCGTCTTGGCCTTAACCCGCGTACGGCAGATATTGTAGTTGTAAAAATAGGCTACCTCGAACCCGAGCTATACGCCATGCGTGCCGACTGGCTGTTGGCCATTACGCCAGGCGGTGTAGATCAAAATATCGAACGCCTACCCTACCACCGCATTCAGCGGCCGATGTTCCCGCTGGACAAAGACATGAAAGATCCGGATTTGAAAGCTAAGCTGGTGCCCTTGTCTGATAAATAAGATGAGCGCCTTTTATCGCGATAACCCAAAACGGGAAATATTCGGCCATGGTTTCAACACAATCCTTGTACAACGAGATATTGTGGGGAATGGTGGCCAATAAAAGTAAACTTTAAAATGCAGAAACAACTTTAATACAAGGTACAAAGCTATATGCTGCCCCGCCCTGAGTATATAGCTGCTGGTTCAGTATCCCGGGAGTAATTTTGAACGACAGGTTATTATCCACAGTGTATGAGTGAATCATCTTAGCATCAATATAGGCGTCAATTGCCTGTATCCCCCATATTCCTAAAATGCTAATGATACATATATCCCGGTTACGCCTTGCGTTTTCACGCGCCGATGCCAAAATGCCATCACTAACATAATTTTCCGGGCTACTATACCTTATATATTCTGAATAATAGGGATCGCCCTTTTTTGGAGGACCAACATTACGATAGCGTGATAGTGTAAGATATTCGTGATAATATTGCTGATTGTGAATGGTATTGATCACCAAAGCGCTGAGTCCACCGTAAATAAGCGGGACTTTCCAGGCCCGATGATTATACGCCTGCCCCCAGCCCGGCAACATCAACGAACGGGTCACGGCCTTATGGGCTGAATGAGCACTGTCAGGATGATAAATTTTCTCTTTTACGATACCGGTTTGCGCAAAAGTTGCGGATAGATAGCAGGTAAAAGCGCTGCAAAAAAACAGGATTTTATACATTACAGATCACCAATTTTATGATAAGGAGGCTAAAGGTTGCGCTTGATCACCAAGTGATCAATTACATACCCTCGCCGGGTTGCAGGTTTACTAACGGAGAAAAGCATATTTTAATATATACCGAACGGTTAAGGGGGCAGAATTATGCAAGTTTAAATTACATTCATGGCCGGTTGCGCAATTACCGTACTTTTACCGCGATGGAAACAGTTACCCTAAAAAGAACAAACAGCGATAATCCCGATTTCAGAGTCCTTGTTACCAAGCTTGATGCAGATCTCCGTAGTCGTAACGGTGATATGATGGATTTTTATGATCATCATAACATTATCGAAAAAAATGATACCGTAATTATTGCTTACATAGATGATAAACCTGCCGGTTGCGGCTGTTTTAAACCTTTTGATCAGGAATCGATAGAAGTTAAAAGAATGTTTGTTGAACCCGATGCAAGGGGAAATGGCATCAGCAAAATAGTTTTAAACGAACTGGAAAGCTGGGCCCGCGAACTCGGTTTTAAGTTTGCAGTCCTCGAAAGCGCCAGCAAGCAGATTGAAGCACATAACCTGTACCACAAATCGGGATATGAACGTATCGAGAACTATGCCCCATATGTTGATTTACCGTATAGCTTCTGCTTCAGGAAAACGTTGTGACATGACCTGATTTTAGTTTAAAATGAGTTAGGGGTAAGGGCAATCTCTATTGAATAAAAAATGTCATTTCGATAGAGCAGGGCGGGAAAGAACGTGGGGGCGAAAGAGAAATCTTCTACAACCTGCAAAACCACTACGCGTAGCTCAAAGGCATGGCGTAGAAGATTTCTCCTCACTCCCCCTTCACAATCCTTTCGGGTTCGTTCGAAATGACAACTGGCTTTCATTATTTTAAACTCATATTAGTTTAAAATGATCTGCGGCAGATCATAGCGCCGTGACATATCATCAATAAAAAGCTTTTCAATTAAAGTGTTCAGGTATTTAGCGTCGGCCTCAGCCATGGGGAAGGTCATGTTGTAAATTTCAAACGGCGTATTATCAACCTGCTTATAAGAGCCAAAGCTGCGCAATATGCAACCCGGGTTGGGTTTATATAAACTGTGGCTGATAATTAGCCGACTCTGCAGCCTTTTAATAATATACCTTGTTTTAAACAGTCCATAATCGCGCTGGTAACTAACTGAGCGTGTATTAATGATGAGGTTTTCCCATCCAAAAAAATTCCATAATGAATATTTAGCCAGTAACACAAATAGCAGCCCGAAACAGATAACCATTCCCGGAATATGCCATACAACACCCAAACCAATAACTGTTAAAATAAGCAGGTTGGCAAAAACAAGAGCCAGTTTACCTATAAACGGATTACTTACGTTTACGGAAACATAAACGCATATACCGTCGCTGAAAATTTCAGATTTAGGCTGATTCATTGTTTTTATAACTGGTAATGCTAAGATACAAAAAAGCCCTGCTTTCGCAGGGCTAAAACACAGTCAGCAACTCTAACACACACACTTAATTAAAAATTATAGCAGAAACTTATTACCTATTCTTCTGTCGCTAACTGAAAGCTTATTGGGATACTATATCTAACACGCACATTCTGTCCGTTTTGCACGCCTGGTTTCCAGGCCTTGGCCAGTTTTAATACACGGGTTGCTTCTTCATCAAAACCATAACCGGCGCCACGGTCAACTTTAATATTTGAAAGTGTCCCGTCTTTTTCAATAATAAAACTCATAAACACCCTACCTGAAACACCCTGCTCTTGTGCAACCGCCGGGAAACGCAGGTTTTTCTGTAAAAACTTGGCCCAGGCAGCGGCTCCACCTACAGGTTCAGGCATAACTTCCAAACCATCTATGGTATGCACCCCGTCATCCACCTTGGCTGTACCGGGGCCGCCAGGTGTACCAATTTCGGTTTTTAATACATTACCGTCCCCAACAGGACCTTTGACATCTTCAGATCCTATTGCCGCGTCTTTCAAATCATTGATAGTTGGCGGATCTGTCGGCGGATCTGTGGTAACCAAATGTGGATTTGTAAATACTTTGGTTTCAACCTGAACTGCAGGCTTTTGTTGTTGCTGTGCCGCTGCAGGCGGATCGGGTTGTTTTGGTTTAGCCTCAACAGGAGGCTTAGGGATATCTACCGGATTTTTAAGTGACACTTCATGAAATACGTATTCTTTTTTCGGCTTAGCCTTAAAAACTATGGTAGCAGCCGAGAGTACAGCTACGGCAGCAAAAGCTATCCCCATAGCCTTAGTTAAGGTTTTTGAATAAGTACTGCGTAATTCATACGCGCCATAATTTTTGTTGCGATGGTCAAATACAAGGTCGAGCCACTCGGCATTGTACAAATCAAATTTGGTGATAAGCATATTTTCGGAATTAAATTTTATTAATAACGAATATACCTATATTATATTTTGAAAAAAGTAGAAATATTTCAAAATAATTCTGTCTAATTTTTCATCTGATTTTCATCTTCTATAAAAACAGACATAATTCATAAAAAGATTAAAAAATCATTCAACAAAACATTTTTTATCTCATAAAATAAAAAAATCATCAATAAAAATTGACTTTAAAAGCATTTTAAACAATCAAATCACAAAAAATTTAAAATTCTTCAAAAAAAACTATCAATTATTTACAGTTTTTATTACTTTTAGATATGGTTAACAGGCTTTACAAACTTATTGCCTTATTTTTTCTACTCTTTTACGGATTTACCGCATCCGCAAAGGGTGGATTATACCATTATTACCACAAAAGCGCTAAAAAAACCACTGTATCTGCAACAATACCCCATCACAATCCATTTAACCTGGAGTTTGTACTTAATAATGTACCCGCTCCGGTTATTAATGTACAGCAACACAGGGGTGCGCACTCTTTACAGGCGTTTGTAGCAACGCCCGGCAGTTACACAATTAGATTTAAGTACCTTGATTTTAATTGCGGATTGGATACAAGCAAATTGTCCCAGCTCCGCAAACTCATCCTTTTTCCGTTTCACGACTTTTGGTAGGCTAAAAAACAATTCCCAACCCACATGCCCTGATTAAGCATGAGGGATTATTGTTTTTTAAAAAATTTAGTTTTAATACTGTCCGGTGTTTTTGATTGGACACCGGGCGGTATTATTCAAACCTTTATTTTTTTTCCTCCCTTAAACCCGAAACATGAAAAAATTCATACCTTTTGGCATACTCTTAATTGTAATTGTATTAGCCCTTATATATCCTTCAGTTACCCTTACAACCGTTAAAGACAGCAAAATTGACAGCGGCGATACCGCCTGGCTATTAGTAAGTACCGCCCTTGTATTGATCATGACCCCTGGTCTGGCATTTTTTTATGGCGGTATGGTGAGCAAAAAAAACGTACTATCAACCATGCTGCAAAGCTTTGTTTGTATGGGCGTAATTACCGTTATATGGGTAATATTTGGCTTTAGCCTTGCCTTTGGCGAAGACGAGTTTGGCGGCTTTATTGGCAACCCCGGCACTTTCTTTATGATGAAAGGCACATTAGGCAATGCCACATGGGAACTTGCCCCAACAATTCCACTGGTGCTATTCGCTATGTTCCAGTTAAAATTCGCGGTTATTACCCCCGCCCTTATCACCGGCGCCTTTGCCGAAAGGATCCGCTTTAACTCTTACGTAATTTTCCTTTGCCTGTTCATGATCTTCATATATGCCCCATTAGCTCACGCTACCTGGCATCCAAAAGGCTTCCTTTTCGGAAAAGGCGTACTTGACTTTGCCGGCGGTACCGTAGTACACATGAGCGCTGGCTGGGCAGCTTTGGCATCAGCTATCTATTTAAAAGGCCGTAACGAAACTTCACACAATCCGGCCCGTATCAGCTACGTACTATTAGGTACAGGCTTATTATGGTTCGGCTGGTTTGGCTTCAATGCAGGCTCTGCATTAGGCTCAGGTACTTTAGCGGCAACCGCTTTGGCAACAACCACTACAGCATCTGCGGCGGCAGCTATGGCTTGGATGTTCTTTGATATCCTTCGCGGTAAAAAACCAGGTGTATTAGGTGCTTGTATTGGTGCGGTTGTAGGTTTAGTAGCTATTACCCCGGCTGCAGGCTTTGTAACTATCCCACACTCTTTAATTATTGGTATAGTAGCCGCTGTAGTGAGCAACCTGGTTGTGATTTGGAGAACAAAAACCAGCATCGACGATACACTTGACGTATTCCCTTGCCATGGCGTAGGCGGTATGGTTGGTATGCTTTTAACCGGCGTATTCGCGCACCAGAACGTTAATGCAGGCAACACTACCGGCAATGGTTTATATTATGGCGAAACACACCTTTTCATCATTCACTTAATTACATTAATTGGCGTATCAGCCTTCGCGTTCTTCGGTTCATTCATTTTATTAAAGATCACCGACATGATCAGCACATTACGTGTAACCCCTGAAGAAGAGCTTGCAGGTTTGGATATCAGCCAGCACGACGAGGAGCTATAATCAACTCCTATCCCCTAACTGATTAAACTCAATTAACAACATAAAAAATAAGCCGCACCTTTTACAAGGTGCGGCTCTTTTATTAAATACATTTATTCTACAGGCGCTTACGGCTCAACACAAACCAATACCTGCAAACTCAGAAAAACTACCATTCTTTAGTTGAAACCCGCTTCACTTTCTTAACATCGTGCTTTTCCAGCGATGAAGTTTTAAGCATATAAGCTTTTAAATTATCACCCACATGCTTACTGCTAATCACCACCTGGTTTAAGCAAGCGTTAAAATCTGCTTTCGATAGTTTTTCAGATGCCTTTTCTAAAGCAACATCTTTCCCGTGCATAAACTCTGCATTACCATAACGGTTACGCTGATAAGGCTGATACACAAAATCTGTTAACCAATAACGATACTTTCCATCCTTCACCTCTACTCTGAGCGTATAGGCCATTTCACCACCTTCACTATTACCCACCAGACCTTTTTTATTGATCAAAAAAGAACCTGTACCGGTAAGCGCGTTACCATCCTTATCAGCCTTTGTTAGTTTAAGCGCTTTTGCCGGATAAGCCTTTTTAAAAAAATACAAACCACGGTCATAAAGCGTATCAGCTACAGCACCAGGCTGATCTACCGTTTTATAATAGATGTACTTGTTATTTTCGTCAAGGGCCAGCGAATCCTTTTGCGCAAAGGCACCCAACGAAAAAAGGAGACCAACAATGCCTAATAGTATCTTTTTCATAAAACAAATATAAAAGCCGCTCCGGATAATTCCGGAACGGCTCATGATAAAAATAGGGTCAATATAAACTTTTTTTAGAACGCGTATACCGCAGCTACAGCAAACTGACCGGCCGATTTTGAAGGATCGCCAGAGTGGTTGATGAATGAAGTAGATGAGCCGTGATCTAACCTGATTTCAGGAATGAAAGTAAGCGGGCCTGATTTAATGTTTGCAGTAAATGTAAAGGCCTTAACATTTTGTCCGGGAGGAGGACCAAATGTTTGTAACGCGCCATTTTTAGTTTTGAAATACTCGCCCCTTAAACCCAAAGTAACTGTTTTTGATACAGCTAACTGCGGATATAAAGCCACGCCACTAAAGCCACCGCCATCATTTGGAGCCGAGTAAGTAGCACCGTTTAAGCCCAGTTTAAAGGCATCAGTAATTTGATAAGCCGTTGTCAAATCAACTTCGGTACCAGATTCTTTACCGGTAGCAAGGTTAAGGTAAGCAGTCCATCCTTTTACAGGAGATACAAATAACTGCGAACCAAAGGTATTTACCTTATGCGTTGAAGTATAATTGTTCCAGGTATCGTTAAATATACCGGCCATTAAACTTACTTTATCGCTAAACGCGTAAGTTAACTTAACACCAGGGTTTTGGAACGGGCCATTAGTGAACAGGTATGAAGTTGAGTAGTTAAAGTTACCTACAGGACTAATAACCTCATAGCCAATAAATGTAGCCATATAACCACCGGTCAGGTTTAATTTATCGGTAAGATCATATGATACATATAAGTTCTGAATGTGGAATGAATCACCACTTGGGCCATTGGGAATTGACTGAGCCTGACCACGCGGACCAAATGAAAGCTCGCCAACAAACGCAGCTTTGCCTACCTTTTTCTTCAAGCCCAGATCAATCATACCAATTGATACCGAATTATGATCACTCGCAAAGCTGGTAGGGATTTGCGAACCTTTGTCAGAAAAATCATATTTATAGTAGGTATCTACCGAACCGTAGATAACCAGAGGGGCATCAGACGTGGTTTTAACCGTGTCCTGAGCCTTTACCGTAAAGGCCGCAATTGAAAAAAATGAGAAGAGTAGAAATACTTTTTTCATGATAACGATTTAATTGTGAATTGATAAACTATTTTGTTAATTGTTGTTTTTTTGGGGAACTATACTGTTATTGTTTGATTATCAACACCTTGCAATTAAAAGGATCAGTTATGTGTCGGCATAAAAAATCCCTGTACGGTTGGCAACGGCAACGTCCAATTAATAAACTACCACTCTCCAACCGCACAAGGCATCAATATTTTTGTTAAGCTGCTAAAAGCTTAGCTTATCTCGTTAGGCTTCAGAAGCAACCTTAGCACCTTTATCAAAAAGGCCGCTTAAGCTGATCTCATCGTCCTGAACAGGATAAACTTCGATACCGTGATCAAACACGTCAATACCGCCTGTACCGGTTTCACCATGCTCTTCGATACGCAATTTCCATGGATGGCCTAATTTGTTGATCACAAACATCATCACGTAAGAAACCACAAATACAGCAAGTGTAATGGTCAAGCTACCGATTAACTGAGCCTTCAATACGTCAAAGCCGCCACCGTAAAATAAACCAGCTACCGGGGCAGAGTTATCAGCACCAGTTGGGCCTGTAGCACCATATTGACCAGAAGCGAATAAACCTAAAGAAATAGTACCCCAGATACCGTTAAGACCGTGTACAGATACTGCACCAACCGGATCATCGATACGGAACCACTCGATCAGGTATACACCACCGAAGATAATGAAGCCAGAAACCGCGCCTAAAAGGATAGCGCCGAATGGGCTAACCCAGTAACAAGGGCAAGTAATAGCAACTAAACCTGCAAGGAAACCATTAATAGTAAAGGCTAAATCAAATTTGCCTTTTGTTGGGCCAAACCATAAAGCGGCAAGCATTGCGGTGAAACCACCGGCGCAGGCTGCAAGCGTAGTATTAGCTGCAACGCGGCCAATACCCTGCATATCCATTGCTGACAATGTTGAACCCGGGTTAAAACCATACCAACCAAACCAAAGTAAGAAACCACCTACAGCAGCAACCAATAAATTGTGACCTGGAGGCAAGCCGCCTTTTTCTTTATCATCGCGGGCAAAAATGCGGCCTAAGCGTGGGCCTAACACCATTGCACCTGCCAGTGAAGCAACACCACCAATAGTGTGTACTACTGTTGAACCTGCAAAGTCGCGGAAAGGCTGAGCGCTTATTGACTTGAAGAAACCTGAAGTTCCCATTGTAGCAAGGAAACCATCCGGACCCCAAGCCCAGTGACCGATGATAGGATAGATAAAGCCGGTGATGCCGATACTGTAAAGAATGTCGCCACGGAAGCTGGTACGACCAATCATAGCGCCTGATACGATGGTTGAGCAGGTATCAGCAAAAGCGTACTGGAAAATCCAGTGTGCCAATACCGGGATACCGGTTGAACCGTAAGTTTCAGGAGTGTTTTGAAGGAAGAACCAGGTTTTGCCATCAGCGCCGCCCCAGCCAATAAAGCCGTTGCCATTGCCAAACATAAAGGCATAACCAATAGCGTAAAATAGCAAACCACAAAGACAAGTATCAAAAATACATTCCATCAGCACGTTCACAGTTTCGCGCTTACGGGCAAAACCTGCTTCGAGCATAACGAAACCTGCCTGCATACCAAATACCAAAAAGGCAGCAACCAGTGTCCAAACAGTATTAACCGTGTTAATTAATGCTGTTTCATGGGCGGTATAAGTTTCGGCAGCGTTAGCTTTTGTACCGAACATACCTGGCAAAACCATCATTGCGGCAAAAACCAGCAACAAGCCAATCATTTTCCCTGTAAAAATGGTAGCACCCAGCGCCCATTTTTCACGTGTCAGCTGTCGGACTGAACTTAGGAAGTTGTGTTTTGTAGAACCTACTTTCATCGTTTAATTTAGTTTGATTGTTTTTTAAAAATTAATTAGTTTGATTGTTGTATTTAAATTTAGTTTGATTGCTATTTAGGCTTCACAAAACATCTTAATCTTTAGTTTCTTTCACTACTCCTTCCAATTATTCGGAATTTTCATAAAAACACCGATAATTTTGATGTTTTCGTAAATTATTTTCTGAAATTAGGTAGTATTCTTAAGAATAACAAATTATTAATGATAAATTAATGGTAAAAAATCTAAAAATTATGAAAATTGCAAAAACAAGGCATTCAAAATGCCATTTTTTAAACTTTTGAAAAAGATATTTTCAGAAAAATTTCAAAAAACTTAATAAAAAATTTAAAAAACATCAGTTTTAAACAGATAAAACCAATTTTAATCCATTTTAACATTAAAAAACATCGTAAATTCTATCAAAAAGTGCCTTTTTTATATTTTCAGACAAAACTTAATGCCCACATGGCGATTTTGGAGCTTTTTTCTATCCTTTTATATGGTATTAGGTGAAATGTTATATTTCGCTTAATTTTGCCCCGTATTTTAAAGGATAGTTATAATTTTGACCACTAACCTTTATTTAAACCTCATAAAAATATGTCCAATATCAGATTCAAAGCCTTACAGGATGTACTTTCACGCACAATTCCTGAAGTAAAACCACCTTCACCAAAAATTTCTGATTATTTCGGGTCGAATGTGTTCGATAAAAAGAAAATGAAGGAATATCTTTCGTCAGAGGCTTACCAGGGAATAGTAAATTCTATCGAAAAAGGCGAACCTATCCCCCGCGACCTTGCAGAACAGATTGCATCGGCCATGAAAGCATGGGCTTTGGGCAAAGGAGCTACACATTATACACACTGGTTTCAACCACTTACCGGCACCACTGCCGAAAAGCATGACGCCTTTTTTGAACCTACCGCCGATGGCGGTGCTATAGAACGCTTTTCGGGCGACGCGCTTGCCCAGCAAGAGCCAGATGCATCAAGCTTCCCGAGCGGCGGGATCCGTAATACTTTTGAGGCCCGCGGCTACACCGCCTGGGACCCATCATCACCCGCTTTCTTAATGGCACGTACGCTGTGTATCCCAACCGTGTTTGTGTCATACACCGGTGAGGCGCTTGATTATAAAGTACCTTTATTAAAAGCATTAAACGTGCTTGACAAAGCCGCTGTTGATGTTTGCCACTACTTTGATAAAGGGATTGAAAAGGTAAACGCCTCGTTAGGTATCGAGCAGGAATACTTTTTAGTAGATATCGCTTTATTTAATGCACGTCCTGATCTTTATTTAACAGGTCGTACTTTATTTGGCCATATATCTGCAAAAAACCAGCAGCTGGAAGATCATTACTTTGGTTCGATACCTGAACGTGTATATGCTTACATGCAGGATATGGAGGCCGAAGCCCTACAATTAGGCATCCCGCTTAAAACCCGTCACAACGAGGTTGCGCCATCGCAATTTGAGTGCGCCCCGATATATGAAGAGATCAACCTGGCTATCGACCACAACCAATTGTTAATGGATTTGATGGACCGTGTTGCTAAACGCCATAACTTTAAAGTATTACTGCACGAAAAACCATATGCAGGCATTAATGGCTCAGGTAAGCACAATAACTGGTCGCTCATAACCAATACCGGCAAAAACCTATTATCTCCAGGCAAAACGCCTAAAAACAACCTCATGTTCCTTACCTTTTTTGTGAATACCATAAAAGCGGTTCATGAACATGCCGACCTGTTAAGGGCATCTATAGCATCTGTTAATAATGATCACCGCTTAGGTGCAAACGAAGCCCCTCCGGCTATTATTTCGATATTCCTGGGCAGTCAGCTTAACGAGGTGCTGGATGAGATTGAAACATCACGCATCAGCAAAAAAATCAAGGAAGAAAACCTGTTATGGCAGGGCATTCCTAAAATCCCGCAGATTTTACCTGACAATACCGACCGTAACCGTACCTCGCCTTTTGCCTTTACTGGTAATAAGTTTGAATTGCGCGCTGTAGGTTCGTCAGCTAACTCGGCCAGCCCGATGACCATTCTTAACCTTATCGTTGCCGATCAGCTTAAGAAATTTAAATATGATGTAGATAAGCTCATGAAAAAAGGCGAGAAAAAAGACCTTGCCTTATTAATGGTGATCAAAAAATACATCAAGGAATCAAAAAGCATCCGTTTTGAAGGCAATGGCTACAGCGAGGAATGGGAAAAAGAAGCCGCTACAAGAGGTTTGTCAAACATCAAAACCACTCCAAAAGCGCTGGATGCCTTGTTAAGCGATAAATCGGAGCACCTTTTTGCCGAAACCGGTGTATTCACAGTACGTGAGGCCCACGCCCGTCACGAAATTTTACTGGATGCTTTCTACAAAAAGCTACAGATAGAAGCCCGTGTAATTGGCGAACTGGTAATGAACGTGATCATCCCATCGGCAATTGCCTATCAAAGCAAACTCATCGAGAACGTTAAAGGCCTGAAAGATATTGGCCTGGATAAATCAACTTACGAGTCGCAACTGGATATCATTAACAGGATTTCGGAGCATGTGAACTTCATTAAAACCAATACCGAGCAAATGGTTAATGAACGTAAAAAAGCCAACGTAATTGATGACATCCGCCAGCGCGCTATCGATTATGATGAAAAGGTAAAATCATTCTTCCAGCCTATCCGCTACCACGTTGATAAACTGGAGCAACTGGTTGATGACAGCTTATGGCCCCTACCTAAATTCAGGGAGTTGCTGTTTATTAAATAGAGTATCATCTAAAAATAAGAAGGCCGCTGATTTTAAACATCAGCGGCCTTTTTTATTTATCATGTCATTGCGAGGTACGAAGCAATCGCACGGAAGCAGGGCAGCTCTGTAAAGCATGCGATTGCTTCGTGCCTCGCAATGACATATTTTTTCATACTTTCCACCTACGCAAACAAATCGCTCGCCTTGTGCTGTTCAATAAGCACCGCCCGGTATTTAGATAGCAAAGCCGATTTGGATATAAAACCTATAAAAACCTCATCTTTTACCACTGGTAGTTGCCAAACATCAATAGCATCGAAGGTATCCATTACACTGCTGGCCGGTTGCTCATAGTCAATTACAGTTGGCGGCTCTATCATAATATCGGCTATCAGACTATCTGCTATCTCTTTATTAAATAACCGGCGGCGGATATCATCTATCAGCACTACTCCTTCCAGGCTGCCGTCATCTTTCAATACAGGGAAAATATTAGCGTCCGTTTTGGCCAATACTTTATAAAAATCGGTCACCGTCATTGATTTATCAACAGCGGTGTATTTACGGTTGATAATACTATCAAGCGTTATGGCATTCAACATGCCGTAATCCTGGCCAGGCTGGATATTGTTTTCATGAATAAGATGACTCCAGTACATATTGTGCGGCGACGAATAGCGCGATATGATATAAGATATAGCCGATACGATCATGAGCGGAATAAACAATACGTACCCGCCTGTAATTTCAGCTATCAGGAATATAGCGGTAAGCGGCGCATGCAATACACCGGCCAGCGCGCCGGCCATACCTACAGCAATAAAATTAACCGTATTTAAATGTATGAACCCGGTTTGGTTAACACCATAAGCCACCAGTAAACCCAGAAAAGCCCCTGTAAACATAGTTGGCGCAAAAGTACCGCCATTACCGCCCGCGCCTATGGTGATGCCGGCTGCAATGATTTTCATAAACACCAATGCCGCTATAAACAGCAGCATAACAAGCGGCTGATCAAGCCATTCACTAAATAAAGTTTCCTCTTTTAAAACATGGATATTCCCATTTAAAATGGCTGTAAGGTAATGATAACCCTCGCCAAACAATTGCGGAAATATCGCAATCATCAATCCCAGGATTACGCCACCTGCAACGGCCCTCACATATCGGTTTTGCTTTTTAAATATGCCACTCTCTAATTTACCTCCTACTTTGGCTATGTAAATGGCAACCCATCCGCTTAATACACCAAGCGCTACATAAAAGGGCAAAGCATTCATTACCCAGCCTTCGGTAACCAGATGAAACAACTGCCCCGAGTATAAGGCCTTTGAAACAACCACACCGGTAGCCGAGGCTATCAATAACGGAATAAAGGTTGGAATAGTGATCTCCCCTATCAATATTTCAAGCGAAAATAAAACGCCAGCTATAGGACTATTGAACACTGCCGCTATACCTGCCGATGATCTTGCTGCTAACAGTACAGTTTTTTCATAGGGTGTAAGCTTAAAAAACTTGCCCACGTTTGAGCCAATGGCCGTGCCTGTACAAACAATAGGTGCCTCCAACCCTGCCGAGCCGCCGAAACCTACGGTTAATGAACTTGTGATCAGATGCGAATAAATATTATTGACTTTAATGTTTGAGCGATTTTTTTTGATGTTAATGAGGATCTTACCTATTCCTTTTTCAATCTTATCGCGGTTCACCAGGTGCTGATAGGCTACTGTACCCAAAATGCCAATTGCCGGTAAAAACACGTAAGCTATGTGATAATACAGGTGCGATGATATATTGTGGCTCAGCTCTTCCATCAAATGCACCAAAAACTTAAGGGCCACGGCTGCCAGTCCGCCTACAAAACCTACAAAAACGCTGCAATAAATTAAAAAGTTGCGTTGACTGTTACGCTTCAAGCGCCAGCGGTTTATTTTGTAGGAAAGTGTTTTTAACATAACAGAAGTAAATACTAATCCTGCCGATGAGGTATTATCAGCGCGAATTGTTTTCGATTAACCCGATAAAACGGATTGATGTATGCATCAATCTATTTTCTTACAAAGAAACACAATTTCGATCAATTTATATGAATCTGATCTTACAGGAACTCACCCACCTGATTCTTATTCACTAAATTTACGACAACAATAAACTATATGTCTTTAAGAAACTGCCAGATAGAACACTGGTTTAACCAGAAATACGGTGTAAAACCCAAAGCTGGCTTTAGAAAGTGGCTAAAAAAACAGCGAAACCGAAAAATAAGGCAAACACCTAAAATCGAAATTCCAAACGTTAAGTATAACGGGTGGGAATATTAAAAGCAACGAAACCCTTTTTACAAGCTGTTCGAAGTCTCCGACTTCGAATTAGCAATGCCTGTAGTTTGCAACTACAGGCATCCCGTATTTTTGAGTTCCAGACGTATTGTAGTCACAGACTACAAGCATAGTAGTCCGAAGTCAGAGACTTCGAACAGCGCAGTATAACGGGTGGGAATATTAAAAGTCGCAAAGCAATTAAATAGCATTTTGCTTTATAACAAACCTCTCATTCGTTCTATTAAAGTCAATAACCTTATATTTGCCCATGATTTCTTCGCAAAGATATGATCAGCGTGGCGTATCCGCCTCCAAAGATGACGTTCATAATGCCATAAAAAACATCGACAAAGGCATTTTTCCTAAAGCATTTTGTAAAATAGTACCTGATATTTTAACCGGCGATGCTGAATATTGCAATATCATGCATGCCGATGGCGCAGGCACTAAATCGTCATTAGCTTATACTTACTGGAAAGAAACCGGCGATATATCTGTATGGCGCGGCATAGCTCAGGATGCTATCATCATGAACCTTGACGACTTACTTTGCGTTGGCGCAACAGACAATATCCTGTTATCATCAACCATTGGCCGTAATAAGAACCTGATTCCCGGCGAAGTTATCGCGGCTATTATCAACGGTACCGAAGAAATTTTAGCCGAATTGCGTGAAGCAGGTATCGGCATCTACTCTACCGGTGGCGAAACCGCCGATGTGGGTGACCTGGTACGCACCATCATCGTCGATTCGACAGTTACTTGCCGCATGAAACGCGAAGATGTGATATCAAACCACCGCATTAAACCGGGCGACGTAATTGTAGGTCTTGCTTCGTACGGACAAGCCAGCTACGAAAAAGAATACAATGGCGGCATGGGCTCAAACGGCCTTACATCTGCCCGTCATGATGTGTTTAACAAAACCATCGCCGAAAAATTCCCTGAAAGCTACGATGCAGCCATTCCTTATGAACTGATCTTCTCCGGAAGTAAAAACCTTACCGATGCTATTGATATCGGCAATGGCCAATCAGTAACCGCAGGCAAGCTTGTATTAAGCGCAACCCGCACTTATGCTCCTATCATCAAAAAAATATTAGACGACTACCGTAGTCAGGTACACGGCATGGTACATTGCAGCGGCGGCGCGCAAACCAAAGTATTACACTTTGTAGAAGGTTTGCATATCATTAAAGATAACCTGTTCCCTGTTCCTCCACTGTTTAAACTCATCCACGAGGAATCAAAAACCAGCTGGCAGGAAATGTATAAAGTATTTAATATGGGGCACCGCATGGAGCTTTATGTACCTGAGGCTATTGCAGCAGACCTGATCAGCATTTCAAAAAGCTTTGGTGTAGATGCCCAGATCATCGGCCGCGTTGAGAAGGCTGACACCAAGAAGGTAACAGTAACATCAGAATTTGGCGTATTTGAATACGAATAAATAAGTTAATACTATATAATAATAAAGGCGCTTAGGATCAACTTAAGCGCCTTTATTGTTAATGCACATTGCATCTATCCGAATCTTCTCTAAAGCAAAAAAGTCCCGGCCAAATGGCCGGGACTTTTATATGTTATTAAAGTTATTCTTAGTTAAAGATATACCTTACACCAATTTGCGCCTGGAAGCGAGAGAAGGTGCTGATATCGTTGATGAATGACTTAGTAACAGGGATTGCATTGTTTGCATCAAGATAAGGGAATGAATACTGAGCCCTGCCTGTAGTAGCATCTTTGCTCATATACCTTAACACTGTAGTTGCACCGTTGTTGAAGCCACTGTATGAAGTTTGATATAAACCCCAGTTGCGGTTCAATAAGTTGGTAAAGTTGATTACGTCGAAAGTAAACTCTAAAGTGTTTTTGGTTTTACCAGCCTGGATCATGAAATCCTGAGCAAAGTGCAAGTCTAACCTTTTGTAGGTTGGCAATATAGCGCCGTTTCTTTGAGCATACTGACCTCTGTGTGCACTTAAATATGAATCCTGGTTGATGAAGTTATTCAACTGGTTCCAGATTTGAGCCGGAGTACGAGTATCAACAGTACCGTTAGCAGCAGTTGGAGCAGCAACTAACAAGATGTCACCTTGATTTTTTGGGATGTACATTAAGTCGTTGGTAGCACCGTCGCCGTTAGGATCGTTAGCAGTGATGTAAGAGATAGCACCGCTGTTAGCAGCTTCAAATACTAAACCTACTGTAGTAGCTAAGTTTTTAGCGTATTGTTTACGGTAAGATACTGTAGCGATGATACGGTTTGGCTGTACGTATGAGCTGTTTGAAATGTTATCAGCGTTAGGGTTACCGGCAACGTACCTGGTGCTCCAGATAGTGCTTGCAGTTGAACCACCGTCGTTAACATCTTTCGATTTGGTGTAAGTATACGCGAAGCTTGCAGCAAAACCATTGGTGAAGCTTTTTTGTAACTGACCGGTAATGAAGTATGAAAAACCTTTTGAAGTATTTTTCATGTAATATAAACCAGTGATACCTGGGTTTTGCGCAGTTGCAGCAGCTGCAGCTGGCGTAGTGTTTTTAGAATCGTAACGGATTTGACCTTCAGGACCAGCAAAAGTGCTGTAACCATCAGAAAGAACAAGGTTCTGGTGATAAATAGCGCGGATATCTTTAGTGTAAGCACCTTCGATAGTACCGATGATACCGCCAGGTAATTTCTGGTCGATAGCTAAGTTTGTTCTCCAGATTTTTGGATATTTCAGGTTTGGATCAGCAACGTCTAATTCGTAAGAAGTAGCAGCTACTGCATTTGTAGGCCTGTTTTTGTTAACGTTTGGATCAAAAATTAACTGACCAGCGTTAGCAGGAGTTGCATTTGCTTTGGTAATAGTGTATGAACCAAACAATAAACCGTTGTTTGAAGCCTGGTTTGAGATCCATACAAATGGTACAGAACCAGTGAATAAACCAGAACCACCACGAACCTGAGTTGACTGATCGCCGTTAACATCCCAGTTAAAGCCTACACGAGGAGATAATTGAACCCTGTTTTTTGGCAATTTAGAAACGTCAACATGAGTACCGCCCTGGAAAGTTAAAGCAGCAGCATTGCTGTTAGCAGCTAAAGTAGTAGGGAATACGTCATAATCAGCCCTTAAGCCGTAAGTTAACCTGAAATTATCAGTTACGTGTACTTTATCTTGTACGTAAGCGCTGTAGATAGAAGCTTTGATTTTAGCAAAAGGGAAATCATTACCTACTGCAGAGTAACGTAAAGTATAAGCCTGTGCAGGTAAACCGTTTATGAAATCTGAAGCTGAGTTATAGGTATACAAACCATTGTAATCAGGAGCGAAACCGTTGGTGTAGCTCTGGATCTGGTTGCTTGTACCTATAGTGATCTCATGTTTACCAGAGAAGATGGTTAAATCATCAGAAAACTGGAAAATATTTGTATTCAACAAGTTACCTGCTGTGTAAAGCTCAGAACCAAAGCTGGTTGCTGTTGCGTTAGCAGCGGTTACTACGTTACCGTTAGCATCGCTTGTACCGTTACCGATATCAACCATTGGAATAGCTGAGCTACCAAGGAAGTTACGGAAGTCTCTTAAAGCAGAGTAACCAACAGTAAATTTGTTTGAAATTTTATTGCTGAAACGAGTATCCAACTCAACAATACCAATGTTAAAGTTATTGTTGATAGTGTAACCTGAACCATAGAAAGGTAAAGTGTTTACACCCGGCGCACGTGTAGTACCGTAGCCTACACCACCGTTAGTGATACCTGAATTACTTGCAGGCTGATCTTTAAATGATTTTAAGTAGAAATACTTAGCACTTAAAGTGTTGTTTTTGTCGATGTTCCAATCGATTTTAGCAGTTAACTTGTTGCTTGAAGTACGGTAGTTGTAACCTTGGTAAACACCTGGGTCATAACCGAAAGTTGCAAGTTTTTGTTTGATTGCATCAAGTGTAGAAGCTTGTACCTGTGATACGTTAGCACCACTTGCACCTGAACCACCTGCTACATAAACAGATGAAGGTGGTTGAGTGATTCTTTCCTGCTCACCAGATACGAATAAGAATAATTTGTTTTTGATGATTGGGCCACCTACCGCAACACCGTCTGTGTGGTAGTTAACGTCGGTTACGTTAAGGTTGGTTGGACCAACATGGTAACCTTGTAATTTTGAACCACGGGCGTAGTAGTAAGCAGTACCTTTAACCTGGTTGGTACCTGATTTTACTACAGTGTTTACACCGGCACCGGTAAAGTTACCCTGACGAACGTCATAAGGAGCAATATCAACCTGGATCTGGTCAATCGCGTCCAATGAAATTGGCTGTGAACTTGTTTGACCACCCAAAGTACCTGATAAACCAAATGAGTTGTTGAACAATGCACCGTCTACAGTAATGTTGTTGAAAGTGCTTGAACGACCACCAAATGACAAACCGTTAGCAGAAGGGGTTAATTTAGTGAAGTCAGATAATGAACGCGCGATAGTCGGCAAGTTTTCGATTTGCTGACGGCTAATAGTTTCGCGGGCACCGGTACGTGATGAGTTGATCACTTTACCAGCAGCGCCTCTAACAGTTACTTCTTTTAATGAAGTAGTATTGTCTGCAAGCTGAGCAGAGATCCTTTGATCCTGACCGATTGAAAGGTTAATGCCTTCCTGAACGAAGTTGGCGTAACCAATGAAAGTTACTTTGAAGGTGTAAGGACCACCTACCCTTAAGTTAGGGATGTTGTAACGACCGTCGGCACGGGTTACGGTTGAATACACAGTACCTGTTGGAATGTGTACAATTGTTACAGTTGCACCGGGGATAGCACCTTTAGCATCGGTAACGGTACCGTTGATGCTGGCGGTGGTTACACCCTGGGCTAATACGCTCTTACCAGTGAAGAACGAAAAGCCAATAAGGAGTAATAAAAGAAGGTAATGCTTCCTCATAAATTGCTTTTTTAATTATACGTTTAATTAATTGGCGCAAAGATAATTATTGAGCCAATCACTAATGTTAAGTTAACGTTAACAATCGTTATATATTTATCAACATTTTACATCATAAATACAAAAACCATAAAACAATGGTCACAAACAATGAAAATATGATAAATAATATGGTTTAAATCATATGCAAACTCAACGGTTAAATTAACAGTGCATATTTTATGACACAGCGCAGATATAAATATCCCGGAGAGGGCTATATATACCGGCGGTACATTTTTGGTTTCAGCCCTTTTTACTTAGATTTGGCCTTCGAAAAAAAATAGGGGCCAGCGGAAAAACCACAAAAGTCCGCGATACTTATTTACCTTTGAAACGAAATTAAAGTATATCAATAATAATATGGATTACGATGTAATTGTTATTGGGTCTGGTCCGGGTGGCTATGTTGCTGCTATCCGCGCTTCCCAGCTTGGTTTAAAAACCGCCATTGTCGAAAAAGAATCATTAGGCGGTATCTGTTTGAACTGGGGTTGTATCCCAACCAAGGCTTTGTTAAAAAGCGCCCAGGTTTTTGAATACCTTAACCACAGTACCGATTATGGTATTAAAATTAACGGCGCCGGCGAAGTTGACTTTGCTTCAGTTGTTAAAAGAAGCCGTAACGTTGCCGATGGCATGAGCAAAGGCGTTCAGTTTTTAATGAAGAAAAACAAGATTGATGTTCTTGTTGGCTTTGGTAAATTGAAAAGCAAAGGTGTTGTAGAAGTTAAAGCTGCCGATGGTGCCGCTAAAACCTACAGCGCGAAACACATTATATTAGCTACAGGCGGCCGTTCACGCGAGTTGCCTAACCTTAAACAAGACGGCAAAAAGGTAATCGGCTACCGCCAGGCTATGGTATTGCCTCAGCAGCCAAAATCAATGATCGTAGTTGGCTCTGGCGCTATCGGCATTGAGTTTGCTTATTTCTATAACGCTATAGGCACCAAAGTTACCGTTGTTGAATACCTTGATAACATCGTTCCGCTTGAGGACGAAGATGTATCAAAAGCATTAAACCGTATCCTTAAAAAACAAGGTATCAACATCATGACCAGCTCAAATGTTGAAGCGGTTGATACCAGCGGCGATCTGTGCAAAGTAACTGTAAAAACAGCTACAGGTACCGAAACTCTGGAAGCAGAGATCGTATTATCTGCGGTAGGTATTGCAACAAACCTTGAAGGCATCGGCCTTGAAGAAAACGGCGTTAAAACCGATCGTGGTAAAGTATTGGTTGATGATTTTTACCGTACCAACGTTGAAGGCGTTTACGCTATTGGCGATATCGTTAAAGGTCAGGCCCTTGCTCACGTAGCTTCTGCCGAAGGCATCATCTGCGTTGAAAAAATTGCCGGTGAAAACCCTCACCCGCTTGATTATAACAACATCCCGGGCTGTACTTACTGCTCGCCAGAGATTGCTTCTGTTGGTTACACCGAAAAAGCAGCTAAAGAAGCCGGTTACGAAATTAAAGTGGGTAAATTCCCATTCTCAGCTTCGGGTAAGGCAAGTGCTGCCGGTGCTAAAGATGGTTTTGTAAAAGTTATATTTGATGCCAAATACGGCGAGTTCTTAGGTGCTCACATGATTGGTTACAATGTTACTGAAATGATTGCCGAAGTAGTTACCGCACGTAAGTTAGAAGCTACCGGTCATGAGATCATCAAATCGGTACACCCTCACCCAACCATGAGCGAAGCTGTAATGGAAGCCGCAGCCGAAGCTTACGGCGAGTGTATCCATTTGTAGTTTTTAGGTTCATGGGCTATGGATCATAGTTCATAGAGCCCGGTTGATAGTTATTAGCTACAACGCATATTTAAAGCCTCAAATTAAATGCAGTGCATTTGGTTTGAGGCTTTTTAGTTTCATAGCTTATAACTACAGCTTATCTTTAAAATAATATCCTAATTTAGCCTTATCACTATCATGATCCTGATCTGTAAAAACCATGATCTATGAACCATTAACTATGATCCAGCCATGATCTATGAACCATCAACCATGAACTAAAAATGAAACTACATACCATCGATACCGGCTTTTTTAAATTAGATGGCGGGGCTATGTTTGGCGTTGTTCCGAAAACCATCTGGAATAAAACCAACCCTGCCGATGAAAACAATCTTTGTACCTGGGCCATGCGCTGCCTGCTGGTTGAACATGAAAATAGGTTGATTTTAGTTGATACCGGCATTGGTAATAAGCAAAGCGAAAAATTTTTCAGCCATTACTATCTGCATGGCGATGCAAGCATGGATAGCTCCCTGGCTTCCCAGGGTTTCCACCGCAATGATATTACCGATGTATTTTTAACCCATTTGCACTTTGACCACGTTGGTGGGGCTGTTGTAAGAGATGGAGAAGCACTTTTACCGGCCTTTAAAAACGCGACCTACTGGAGCAATGCCAAACACTGGGACTGGGCTGTAAACCCTAACGAGCGTGAAAAGGCCTCCTTTTTCAGGGAGAACATTATACCTCTACAGGAAAGCGGTCAACTAAAATTTATTGACACGGCAGATGGTATCAATTTCATGAAAGATTTTGATATCCGCTTTGTATCCGGGCATACCGAATCCATGATGCTGCCACTTATTAATTATAAAGGAAAACAGATCCTGTATATGGCCGATTTGCTGCCATCTGTAGGACACCTGCCCATACCTTATGTAATGGCTTATGATATGTTCCCGCTGCAAACGCTTACCGAGAAAAAGTTATTTTTAAACGAAGCGCTCGAAAAAGAATACATATTATATTTTGAACACGACCCGGTTAACGAATGCTGTACACTACAGCAGACAGAAAAAGGAATAAGAATGAAAGAAGCATTTAAACTGGGGGATGTTTAAGGAGTGTCATAAGATCACCACAAAAATCATACCGCTTGGTAATTTGCACAATTATTATTATAAACATGCACAGAATCTTTACACAACAAAAATTAAACCCTCACTATCAACATGTTACAATATTAATTAATGCCATATTTTTTTTCAAAATACTTTAACCAATTGTATTTTTTTAGAACAAATTTGTAGATTTACACGTTCTACTCCCTGAACACTGAGTAGAGAGGCTTAAGAAACTAAATGAGACAACTCAAAATAACGCAATCCATTACCAATCGCGAGTCACAATCGCTTGACAAATATCTGCACGAGATTGGTAAAGTTGACCTAATAACTGCTGAAGAAGAAGTAATTTTAGCTCAGAAGATCCGCGAGGGCGACCAGGCGGCATTAGAACGCCTCACCAAAACCAACCTTCGCTTTGTTGTATCTGTTGCTAAACAATATCAAAACCAGGGTCTAACCTTAGGCGATTTAATTAACGAAGGCAACCTTGGTTTGATTAAGGCTGCAAAACGTTTTGATGAAACAAAGGGCTTCAAATTCATTTCATACGCTGTATGGTGGATCCGTCAATCTATATTGCAGGCTATTGCCGAGCAATCACGTATTGTGCGTTTACCGCTTAACCAGGTAGGTTCATTAAGCAAAATCAGTAAAGCTTTTTCTAAGCTTGAGCAGGAGTATGAGCGTGAGCCATCGCCTGAAGAGCTTGCCGATATATTGGAAACCACCGTTGATAAGATCTCTGATACACTGAGCAACTCCGGCCGTCATGTATCAATGGATGCACCGTTTGTACAGGGTGAAGAAAATACGCTGCTTGACGTACTGGAAAACCAGGAACCAAACACCGATTCGATCCTGATAAACGAGTCACTATCTGAAGAGATCAAACGTTCACTATCGACCCTTACCGAGCGTGAGCGTGAAATCATTGTATTGTTCTTCGGTTTAGGCACCAATCACCCGCTTTCATTAGAGGAAATTGGCGAAAAGTTCAACCTGACCCGCGAGCGTGTACGCCAGATCAAAGATAAAGCCTTGCAACGCCTCCGCCACACCTCAAGGAGCAAAATCCTGAAATCATACTTAGGTTAATCAAACTTCCACAATAAGATATTTAAAAGCCATCGAAAATCGATGGCTTTTTTTGTACCTTACTCTCTCCACACGTCATTGCGAGGCACGAAGCAATCCCCTACTTACAGAGTAACTGTGCAAGTGCCTCTGCAGCTCGTGATTGCTTCGTGCCTTACAGCAATGACGCCTGAAGGGCGAGTATGGTCACAAAAAAAGCGGTGAGCCTAAACTCACCGCTTTTTATATCTGAAAGATCGGCAACTAATTTCTGATCACCAACCTCCAATAACTCTAAATTAAAGCGCTAACACTTCTTTAACACGGTCAGCAGCTTCTTTCAGCAATATAGCCGAGTAAACTTTCAAGCCTGAGTTATCAATCAGTTCTTTTGCTTCTGCAGCGTTTGTACCCTGCAAACGAACAATGATTGGAACCGGGATATTACCGATCTCCTTGTAAGCGTCAATTACACCCTGGGCAACGCGGTCGCAACGAACAATACCACCAAAAATATTGATCAGGATTGCTTTTACGTTAGGATCAGAAAGGATGATATTGAAACCGGCTTTTACAGTTTGCGCGTTAGCAGTACCACCTACGTCAAGGAAATTGGCAGGCTCGCCACCGGCTATTTTAATGATATCCATGGTAGCCATAGCTAAGCCGGCACCATTAACCATACAACCTACGTTACCATCAAGCTTAACATAGTTAAGGTTTGATTTGCTGGCTTCAACCTCAGTTGGATCTTCCTCATCGGTATCACGCATAGCAGCGTAATCAGCATGACGATAAAGCGCGTTATCATCAAGGTTTACCTTAGCATCAACTGCTAAAATTTTATTATCAGAGGTTTTTAAAACCGGGTTAATTTCAAATTGCGATGAATCGGTACCTTCATAGGCTTTGTATAAAGCCGCAATGAATTTGGTCATATCTTTAAACGCCTCGCCTTCAAGACCAAGGTTAAAAGCTATTTTACGAGTTTGGAAACCCTGTAAACCAACTTTAGGATCAATCTCTTCTTTAAATATAAGCTCAGGAGTTGAGTGTGCAACTTCTTCAATGTCCATACCACCTTCGGTGCTGTACATGATGATGTTACGGCCACGTGCGCGGTCAAGCAGCACGCTCATATAAAACTCTTTTACAGCGCTTTCGCCAGGATAGTAAACATCCTGTGCTACTAAAACCTTCTTAACTTTTTTACCTTCCGGACCGGTTTGTGGTGTTACCAGTTGCATACCTAAAATATTGCCTGATAATTCTTTTACCTGATCAATGTTTTTGGCCAACTTAACGCCGCCGCCTTTACCACGGCCACCTGCGTGGATTTGAGCTTTTA
This sequence comes from Mucilaginibacter kameinonensis, assembly GCF_003675385.1. Classification (GTDB taxonomy): domain Bacteria; phylum Bacteroidota; class Bacteroidia; order Sphingobacteriales; family Sphingobacteriaceae; genus Mucilaginibacter; species Mucilaginibacter kameinonensis. The sequence goes on from NZ_RCWZ01000004.1 coordinate 60,681, forward strand.
TTACTACCCAATCCGAACCGAAGTCTTCTTTCATTTTTTGGGCAGCCTCAACAGCCTGCTCAACAGTATCGGCTACAATGCCTTCCTGAACTCTAACGCCATAGCTTTTTAATATAGCTTTACCCTGGTATTCGTGAATATTCATGTTTTGAAGAATTTGCGGTAAAGCTACAATTTTGTTTGAAACAGGAAACACCTTGTTTCAGTTTATTTGCCATTGTTTGGGTAAATAACATTGTATTTACAAAAGGTTGTTACTTACAATAGGTTGCCATGAATCAACATAACCCAAGTACCGTACACTTTGCTAAATGCGCCGTAGGCGCTACCTGTTTGTAGCAGCATAATGTTCAGTTAAAATTTTGCCTCGTAGAGGCTACCCTTTCTCATCCGATACAAAATCAAACTTGCAAGGGTAGCCTCTAACGAGGCAAAAAAATCATTACAATTACTTTGCTACAAACAGGTATCCCCTACGGGGAATGGAAAAAGAAAATGCGACTAAACGCATATTTAACATAGATACACAACTCAGCATAAAGCATCACATTATCCCCCATCAACCAAACAAATAAATCAGCTAATCCGTTACCTTTGTCAAATGCTTAAAGCCAATTCTATCCATAAATCATACGGACAATTACAAATATTAAAAGGTGTTGACCTTGAGGTACAAAAGGGCGAAATTGTGACCATTGTTGGCGCTTCGGGCGCAGGAAAAAGCTCCCTGCTTAACATATTGGGTACCCTTGACAAGGCCGATTCAGGCACTTTAACTATCAATGGTATTGAATTAAACAAGCTGAACAATAAACAATTGAGCGATTTCCGCAACCGCCAAATCGGCTTTATATTCCAGTTCCATCATTTACTGGTTGAGTTCAGTGCGCTTGAAAATGTTTGCATCCCGGCTTTTATAGCAGGCAAATCAAAGTCGGACGCCGAAAAAAGAGCAGCCGAATTGCTTGACCTGCTTGGCTTGAAAGACAGGCTGCACCACAAACCCAACCAGCTATCGGGTGGCGAGCAGCAACGCGTAGCAGTAGCACGCGCGCTCATCAATAACCCTGCGCTTATTTTTGCCGATGAGCCATCAGGAAACCTTGATTCGGTTAACGCGCTTGAGCTTCATGAATTATTTATTAAGTTGAAGAATGATTTCAGGCAAACCTTTGTAATTGTTACTCATAATGAAGATCTTGCAAACCTGTCGGATCGTACGGTTACAATGAAGGATGGTTTAATTGTTAACGCCCACTAACATGAGCATTTTAATTACTGCCGCTACATCAGCACAAGCCTATCAGCTTAAAAACAAACTTGACGGAAAAAATATTATTTTAGGTGATCACATGGACCTGCCCGATTTTATGGTTAAAACCGGCCAGATGATCCTGCTGCCTAAACCTGCTTCGGCAAGTTATACGCATGAAATGCTCACGCTTTGCTTAGACAAAGGCATCGAATCGGTTTATTTATTAAGGCCCGATGAAGCGGAGCTCCTGCTAAAAGCCGAAACCCTTTTTAATGAATACGATATAAAACTACACGTAATTGCTTAATGGACTATAAGGATATTGATAAACGTAAAACAGCTTTTATTTTTGAATTAGATGATGTGCTTTATCCGGCAAAGGATTACTACTTTCAGGCTTACTACCTGTTTGCCAATATGCTTGAATATATTGAGCTGATAGACGCGAAGGCCGCAACCAAAGTACTAACCGATACGTATATAGCTGAAGGAAAGGATGTTGCTTTTGATCGTTTAGCCGTTGAATTTCCGGTAGCTGAGCAATACCGCGATAAGTTTGAAAACCTGCTTCTAACTGCCAAATTACCGCTAAAGCTGCTTTTGTACCAAAATGTGCTTGCCCTGATGCAGGACATTGTGGTCGACCGTAAAAATCTGTTCATTGTAACCAATGGCAACGTACAGGAACAGGTAAATAAAATAAAACAAACTGAATGGCACGGATTGGAAAAATATCTGCGCTGCTATTTTACCGAAGAAACAACGCCCAAACCCGAGCCTGATGTAATAAACCTGCTTATTCAGGAACATGGCCTTCAGCGTAAAGAAATAGTAATGATAGGAAACTCGGCAACTGACAGACTTTGTGCTGAAGCAAGCGGCGTTGACTTTATCAGTGTGGAAGACTTTTTATAACATTACCTATAACATACTTAATAACCAGGCGTTTAAATATTAAAATTCAAGCTTATGCGGAAAACACTCTACTTTTTAGCCCTTATCTCCATTGCGTCGTTACCTGCCTGTAAAAAAAACAAACCGGTTAACAACGGAGATGATGGCTCAGGGCCGTCAAGCACAGGATCATTGCTTGATCGTGTACGGGATTCGGTTTATCTCTATCCGCAGGAAACCTATTTATGGTACAACCAGCTTCCTACGTATAAAAATTTTCAGCCACGTAATTATGTTAGCAGCGATACCATCACCGGTTTAAGCAGCGAGGTTGATCATTTATCGCAATATGCCATAAATCCAGCTACCTCTCAACCTTACGAATATTACGATAATACCGGTACTGCCAAATATTCGTTTATTGACGATGGCTCGGTATCAAATGAACTAAGCGGTAATGGCGGCGACTTTGGCTTCTCGGTATTCTACCCAAGCCGTACCGACTTGCGGATAAAATATGTGTATCCGGGCTCGCCTGCTGACCAGAAAGGTATTAAACGAGGCTACCAGATCACCAAGATCAACGGCCGCACTGATCTCGCTTATGATGATGGCGGTACAACTACACAATTTGTTATAAATGCTTATGCCAACAGCAAAACCATAAGCATGACACTAACAAAACCTGATAATACAACGATTGACGTAACATTAAATACGGCTAATTACACCATAAACCCGGTAATTACCTATAAAACATTAGATGTGGGTTCGGGCAAAAAAGCCGGTTACATGGTTTTCAATTCCTTTACCGATTTAACCAATGCAAAACCTAAAATTTTGGAGGCCATAAACAGCTTTGCCGGAATTTCTGATTTGATCATTGATTTAAGGTATAATGGTGGCGGGTCGGTAGAAACTGCCGAATACTTTGATAACCTTTTGGTACCATCGGCAAAAACCAATACTAAAATGTATACTGCTTATTTTAATGATAAGCTTACAAGTGACAACTATACCCTATTTAAAAACCTTTATGATATTCCTAAAGGCTTTTTCTCGGTAACCAATCAAACTGTTAACTTCCAAAAAGAAGGCTCACTTAACTTGAGCAGAATATTTTTTATAGTTGGCGGCGGCACGGCATCGGCAAGCGAATTAACTATCAATAACCTTATTCCGGAACTTGAAGTTCAACTAATAGGCTCAACTACCTACGGTAAACCGGTTGGTTTTTATGGTATAGATATCAATAAGTACCAGTTGTATATGCCTATGTTCTCCACAAGAAATTCGGCCAACAGCGGTGACTACTATACAGGAATGACACCCGGAAAAGATCCTTATAAAGGCATCAGTGCAACGGATGACCTGACCAAAGATTTTGGCGACCCTACAGAAGGATTATTGGCACAAGCGCTAAGCTATATATCGACAGGTAAATACATAACCCGTTCGGTAACAACACAAAGCCTGGCTACTTCCTCTAAAAACGTGCTTACTGCAGATCAAAAACGTACAATGGAACAAAAATTTACCCGCAACAAGGTTAAAGGCCTGATGCTTAAAACGCCATCGGTATTTAAAAAGAAGAAATAAGATTTTTTCGGAATATTCAAAAGGCGAAGGGCTTAAAGGCTTTTCGCCTTTTTTATTGCCGTTGTTGGTGTTGTCACCAACAACCTTATGCTATGCACGCCGGCTTTAGCATTAGTTAAAAAAGCCATGTCATTGCGAGGAGGAACGACGAAGCAATGACATGGCTATACAGATCGGATATGCATTGGCTACGAGATTGCCACGCTGCGCTCGCAATGACATACTTTTTTGCCGTTGTTGGTGTTGTCACCAACAACTTCACACTATGCGTATCGGTTTTAGCGATTAATAAGATCATGCGAGGATAAAAAGTTGTTGGTGGCAACACCAACAACGGCGAGAGGTCCGCCTTGTATAGTTTGGGATTGCTTCGTGCCTCGCAATGACGTTTTTATTTATGTCTAATGTTTTATCCCTAATCGGCCAGTTCCCTTAAATCGACAGGAACCACACGTGAGATTCCCTGCTCAACCATGGTTACGCCGTAAATAACGTCGGTACTGGCAATAGTACGTTTATTATGTGACACAATGATAAACTGTGACTCTTTGGAGAAGGTACGGATGATGTTATTGAACTTATCAATATTGGTATCATCAAGCGGGGCGTCAACCTCATCAAAAATACAGAATGGGGCCGGCTTAAGCAGGTACAACGAAAACAAGATAGCCGTTGCAGTAAGCGTCTTCTCCCCTCCCGATAGCTGGTTAATAGATAACGGGCGCTTGCCTTTTGGCTTGGCAATAATATCAATATCTGACTCGAGCGGGTGATCGGGATCAGTCAGGATCAGATCGCATGAATCCTCCTCATTAAACAACGAGCGGAACACCTTGATAAAGTTTTCGCGCACCATCATAAAGGCGGTCATGAACTTATCTTTGGCGGTATCATCAATCTCCTGGATAGTGGCCAGTAATGAAGCTTTAGCCTCGCTCAGGTCCTTCTTTTGTGCCTGGATAAAGGTATAACGTTCATTCATCTCGTTATAAGCCTCAACCGCCATTGGGTTTATAGCGCCAAAATCATCCAGCTGCTTTTTCAGCTTTTCAGCCTTATCGCGCAGGTCCTGTTCGTTTTCACCTTCAGGCACTTCGCTTTCGGGCAGGTCTTCAATATCTATATTAAACTCCACCGAAAGACGTTCTTTCAGCGCGTTCAGGTCTATCTTTAAATTATTACGCTGATCACGTAATTCGTTCTCAATAACTTCGCTGTTTTCTTTTTTCCGCCTTAATGAGCTTACCTGATTCTCATTTTCGGTGATCAGTCCGCGCCATTGATAGTGTTCTTGCTCGGCTTGTTGGGTAGCCTTTTCCAAATTTTCCTTCTGCTCGTACATCTCCAACAGGTTATCGTCGGAGTTATCGGCAAGTTTCAGGTTTTCCTGTATGGCAACCTTTACTTTCTCAAGCTCAATGGTATTTTGACGGATTCGTGTATCCAGATTTTCCTGCTGGCTATCGCGGTAATCGAGATCTTTCATTAAACCCGACACCTTGTTTTGCTGCTGATGGAAACGGATATTTTCCTGGTTATAGGCGTTAGACTGTACCGATACGTATTCGTTGAGCTCGTTAAAAGCCATCTGTTTATCGGCCAATAAATCGCTTTGAATCTGACGCTGAGTTTTCAGCTCAGCCAGCTGCGGCTGCAGGGCAGCCATTTCATCTTTTATACCTGCAATTTTGCGGGCGATATCCTCCTTACGGTTAAGGCTGTTTTCAATGAAAGTTTGATACTGTTCCTGGCGGGTTTTCACGGTGATCAGCTCCGTATTTAACCGGTTAATGATCATCTGCTGCTCATTGATCTCAGCCGCCTTGGTTGAACCACGTAAAGCGCCGAGCTTATTTTGCAGCTCTTCGGATTTGGTTCTGAAAGCACCTACCTGGTTCTCTATACCACGGATCTCCTTGGCTAAATTCTCCAGGTTTTTGGCGCGACCGATCCTCTTACCCTCAAACAAACCAACCGAACCACCGGCCATGGTATGTTTTGATTTATTGAACTTACCGCTTTTACCAATCAGCGTTACGCCCTGAGGCAAAGCTTCGCTGTTGATCTGGCCCTCTTTATCATCATCAACCAGATAAACCCCTTTTAACAGGTAATTACAAAGCGGCAGGTAACGTTTTTCAACCTCGATAACTCCGAGGGCTGGTATTGCATCTACCCTCTCGAAATTCACCTGTGCTGCGGCTTCATCGGCATAATTGTTCAGTACAAAGAAATTTGCACGTCCTTTAGCCGAATTGCTGAGCAGGTTTATAGCCTTTACCGCGTCATCGTAGCTTTCAACTACATAGTAGTTCATGAGCGGCTCCAGGTAGTTTTCGATAGCTACACGAAACTCCTCTTTACAAAAAAGCACATCGCTGAACAGCGGCGCATTTTTAGCCCAGTCGGTATTCTTTTTCAGGAACCTGATAGACTCCGGGAAGCCCTCCAAACTATCAACCATACTTTTGGTAAGGTTGTACTCGTTTTGCTTGGCGTCCAGTCTGCGGCTCTCTTTTATAATGGTATCCTTAACCGAGTTTAGTTCAACATCAGTTTCGGCAATTTGCTCTTTTAATTTATTTTCAAACTCAACGGCCTGTTGAAACTCATCATCAAGCGTTTCTTTGCGGTATTGCAATTCGGCAACCACCTGGTTAAAGTGTGAAAGTTCCACCTCTTTATTGGTGGTATCTTCCATATTGCGCTGGCTCTCCTGCTCCAATGCCTGCTGTTGGATCTGTAATATATCCAGGTCTTTTTCGGCTTTGTAAGCCTGATTTTGCAGGCGGGTATTGATATTATTAAGCTCGTTAAGTTCGTTACGAGCCTCGCTTTGCTGCGCGCGTAGTTCATCAACGGCTTCCTTTAAATCGGATAGCTTGCTCTGGATGGCTTGCAAGCTTTCATCCTCGGTAGCCTTTTCCTCGTTTAAGCGTTTAATGTTGTATAAAACGTGGTTCAGCTGGTTTTTATCTCGCTCCAACTCTTCTGTTAAACGCGATTCCTTATCCTGCTGAAACTTCAGCTGTTCGTTCTTGATCTTCTTTTCACTTTCGTAAGCGCGGATCTTTGAAACAAACTCGTTGGTTGTTTTTTGCTGAACAGAAAGGTTCTTTTCTTTGGTAATGCTATCCAGCTTCTGCTGCTGTAAGGTAGCTTCTAAAGTATCAATCTGGGCAATGATATCGCCTTTCTCGGCTTTATGTTTAAGCTCCTGCTCCTCTATCTTTTTTAACGAGTCGCTAAAGGCCACAATCCGGAACGAGGCCAGCATAATGCTCAGCGTTTTGTATTGCTCTTTTAAGCGATAGTAACGTTCGGTCTTCTTGGCCTGGTTTTCCAGCGTTTTGAGGTTCTTTTCAATCTCAAACAGCAAATCATCAACACGGGCCAAATCGGCTTCAGTTTCTTTTAGCTTACTGAAAGTTTGCTTTTTGCGAAGCTTATATTTAGAAATGCCTGATGCTTCCTCGAACAAATTACGGCGCGATCCTTCCTTATTGGTTATGATCTCGTCGATCATCCTCAGCTCAATAATTGAGTATGAATCGGAGCCGATACCGGTATCCAGGAACAGGTCGGTAATATCCTTTAAACGACACTGCACATCATTTAAGCGGTACTCACTTTCTCCGGTACGGTAAAGTTTACGGGTAAGCGTTACCTGCGAATAATCGGTAGGCAGTATGTTTTTTGTATTATCAAAAGTAAGGGAAACTTCGGCAAGGTTAGCCGATTTACGGCTCTTGGTACCGTTAAAAATAACGTTGTCCATCTTCTCCGAACGGAGCGCCCGGGTGCTTTGCTCACCCAAAACCCAGCGGATACTGTCAACAACGTTCGACTTACCACAACCGTTAGGCCCTACAATAGCGGTAACCCCCTCATTAAAATTGATGGTTATTTTATCGCCAAAACTCTTGAAGCCCTTGATTTCTAAACGGGTAAGCTGCATTTAATTTATTAAGTACCTTGCACAGTCCAAACCCCCAAAGTAATCATAAATAATTGAGTTTTGAAAGTATATTTTGAGGCGAAAGGGAAAAGGTTAAAGGCGAAAGGAGACTTCTACTATTAACACGTCATCGCGAGGAACGAAGCAATCCCGAAGGGACAGAGCAGCCATACAGATTCGCCCTGTAAAGTCGGGGATTGCTTCGTGCCTTGCAATGACGCTTTTTTATTTTTAAACCCTTATCTCCCCTTTTAAATAAGTAACTGCCTTACCACTCATCAGCACCCGGTCGCCTTTAAGTTCACACCAGAGCTCGCCCTGTCGGGCCGAAAGCTGGTAAGCGTGCAGCGTATCCTTGCTAAGGCGTTTTGCCCAGTAAGGGATCAGGTTGCAGTGTGCCGATCCGGTAACGGGATCTTCGGGGATGCCTGCTCCGGGGGCAAAAAAGCGGGACACAAAATCAGAATTATCGCCCGGAGCGGTAGCTATAATACCCACGGTATCCATTTTTGACATGGCGAAGAAATCGGGTGTAAGTTCCCTGATGTCTTGCTCCGTTTCATAAACAATGAAGTAATCGCGCGAGCGCAAAAACGCTACGGGCTGCTTTTCGCCAAGCGCTTCGGCCAGTCCGTTTGGAGCCTCGATTGGTATCGGCGGCCTCGACGGAAAGTCCATGGTATACTTATCACCATCCCACTTTACGGTAAGCGTCCCGGCTTTTACAGTTTCAAAATGAATGGTATCCTCCTCATAACCCAGTTCCGAAAACAAGATGTGTGCCGAAGCCAGCGTAGCATGCCCGCAAAGGTCTATCTCATACTCGGGCGTGAACCAACGCAGCTTGTAACCGGCCCCTTCCTTTACAAAAAAAGCAGTTTCGGCAAGGTTGTTTTCAATTGCTATCATTTGCATGGTAACATCGGGCAGCCATTCATTCAGCGGACAAATTGCCGCCGGGTTACCGCCAAAAAGCTTATCGGTAAACGCGTCGGCCTGGTATATAGGGATAGTCATATCGAATTGGTATTTAGCTAATATAGTAAGGAGAGAATCAAGATACAAGAGTATAAGAATCAAGATGCAAGAGAAAAGAATCAAGATCTTTATCATTTAGCCTGTAATTGTGTTTTTCAAGCTTTTTATTCTTGGATCTTGATTCTTATACTCTTGATTCTTATATCCTGATTCTTACAATCTTTCTTCTATTCCTCTATTCGATCCATAAAACGGAATTACCCGAATTATATTGGTTGTTTTCATAAAGTTTATTTCCGGGATCAATCATCCATTTACCATCCACAATAAACTTATACAGTTGCTTACCCGGTTTAAGGTTAACATTTACAGTCCACTCCTTGCCATCAAATGCAAGGGTATAGCCAAACTCATCAAAGTTGTTAAAACTGCCCGCCAGGTGAACGCTTTTGGCATTATTAAACCCGCTTAACTTAAATGTATAATTAGGTTTTACCGATATATAAGAATTTACAATACCGCCCTCTACCATATTACGTGGATTTTTAGGATCGGTCATCCAGTTATCATCCACAATAAATTTATACCCATAATTACCAGGTGGAATGATCAGGGATACGGCCCACCCGGTTTTGGTTTTTACAAGCGGAATCTTACCATGCTCCCAGTTATTAAAACTCCCGGCCACCTGTACCTTTTTAGCATCGGTATAACCATCAAGCTTAAACACAACCGTTTCGCCAAGGTTCAGTATCGAGTTGGTCAAACCATCCTCGCCCTGCATTTTATTGGGATTGGCCGGGTCGGTGATCCATTTACCATCAACCAAAAAACGGTAAGCCTGCGTGCCATCATGCAGGTAAAGCTGTTTTTGCCACCCTCCGCCGTTTTTTTCCATAATGATGCTATTGGCATCCCAACTATTAAAGCTTCCGGCAAGTGTTATTTTACGGGCATTTGCATAGCCATTTAGCTTAAATGTGTAGTTATATCTGAAGTAGATGGAGTTATTATCATGATCGGCCACGAGGTTGTTATACCGGTCATTGATCCAATGGCCATCAACAATAAACTTATACTCGTACTTACCGGGTTTCAGCTTTACATCGGCAATCCAGCCGCTGTCGGTTTTAGCCATGATTCCCTTAAGCGTGCTCCAGTTGTTAAAGTTACCCGATAGCAATGCCCTCTTATTGGGTAAATAGCCCGGCAAAAAGAAACGGGTTATGCCCGATGGCAACTCATGCACGGTTACTTTAGCAAAGTTATTAATGCCATAGGTAACATCAGCCGGGTATCCCGGCGACCCGTCATCATCCCTATCAATTTTAGTGGTTATGAGGTATGGTTGGGTTTGCGGATTTTTGTTGAGGTTTTCCAATGGCCTGTCAAACTCCACGATGTTTCCCCGCTTACCGGCTGTTGCCCAGCCATCTTTTTGAAGGGCGGAGAAATCGCCTTTCAAAATCGCGGCGGCATTTGCGCCCCTTAAACCAGCCTTTTTGAGCAGGCTATCCACTTCTGCTTTAGACGAGCGCATATCGATGCGCAGCGTCAGTTTATCGTTGCCCATAACCAGGTTACTGCGTTTTTGCGCACTTGCAGACAAGGCCATGCAAACCATCGCAAAAAAAACAATAACTATATAGGCGCGCCTCTTCATATTACTGGTTATTGTAAATGTACATTTCAAATTCTTTTTTAACAAAGTTGATGGTGAATATACCCCTCACAAAGAAATCGTAACCTAAAACACCGTCAATTTTGTAGCCGTACGCGTTCCCCATCTTTTCGAGATTGGTTATCAAGATCCGGTTTTTCATGTACTTGCGGTCACCTACAACCAGGTTATCAAAACGGGTATAGATCACCTCGATAGATGTGCCGCCAATACCCATAATTTTTGAACGACTGATTACCTCCATATCGGGTATCAACTTTTTTGACCGCCGGTAATCAAGCAGGCTGGTTTCGGCGGCGCTGTCAAAAGCAAACCAAAGCGAATTATCGTTAACCGTACCTTTCATTAAAATAACATCATTCAGCATCTTGAAAGGGCTTACCATAAACCTGTCATGAAATACTCTCTCAGCATCGGGAATGTTGCCGTTTTCATCAAGCTTTTGAATATAGAGGGTATTCCGGAACAGATCGACGGTAACGGCAAAATCGGCAAACAACCGGGTGCCCAGCAAACCAAGGATCTTTATTCCGCGCCCGTTTTCGATGGAAGAAAGATCGGTAACATCGGCCCTTAACTTTGAATAATGCAGATCAAGGATATTAAAATTGCGTACATAAGTTGTAAAAGAGCTTCCGGCGGCTCCGTTAATTCCGGCAGATTCCTGCTCGGAGGCATGTGGCATATACCTGAAATAAGTTTCGTTTAAAACCAGGTAAGGCGCTCCGGTATCCAGCACAAAATTACCTTCAAGCGTATCAATCTGCGCTTCAATAACAATCAGGTTTCCGGCCCTTTTTATGGGGATAACCAGTGTCTTAAAATCGCCGGTGGGTGAAGGATCAGCTTCGGGTTTTGCATTTTTAAAGGTAATGCCGTCAATAGTCACTTTCTCGCTTCCCGCTGCACCCAGGCAACAGAAAAATAAAAAAAGGACCAACAGACAAAACTTAGGCATTGCATTAAATACTATACCTAATAGACCCTCATTTTATACTTTAAGTTACACAGGCCAACAATTAAATCATGTGATTAATATAACCATACCTGATCAGGTCATCAGGGTTATGTATGGCTTTTGTACTACCATCATTGATCAACACTATCCTATCGGCCACATCAAGGATATTATAATACTGATGATCAGTAACAATGATACCTTTTACCTCAGCGCATTTACGAATGACGCCTTTAAACATTTCTGCCTGAACCGGCGAAACGTGAGTAAAAGGTTCATCAAGTAAAATAAAATCGGCCCGGCTGTAAATGCACATCAGTGTTTCCAGTTGCCTCAACTCCCCTCCAGACAGTTGGCTGGGCTTCTTTTGATAATGGTTTTGATAGATCGGCAATGAAATAAATTCATCAGCAAACCGAGGGTCGATAATAATTTTGGCCAGGCTTTCGATCTTTATATTTTGCGGTAGATAGTTATGTTGCGGTAAATAGGCTACACGCCCTCCGTCATAACCTTTATAAACATGCTTATCATCAATGCTTATATGTTTGTATGATGGCTTTAGGGTACCAAAAATAATCCGCAACAATGATGATTTACCACAACCATTGCGGCCAAGCAAACCTACCACCTCGCCCTGGCGGCAATGGAGATAAATATCCTGCAATATCTTGCGCCCATCAAACTCCAGGTGAACGCTGTCGGTTTTTAAAATATGCTTACCCAATATTCAACAAGCTTTAAGAGTGATAGCAATATACCGTAAGCCAGGGCATCGCAGGTAAGCGCGTATAAATACAACCTGTCAATATTATACCCCGCGTTGCGGAAGTAGAAGAATGTTTTGTTAGCGTTGTAATTATAATACTGAAAGCCAATAACCAAGCCGTAGCTCATTATTTTCAAAACGTACGATCCGACAACATTCACCTCTCCACGGAGTAAAAAGTAAACACATACCATATTGATGGTCATACACCATAACAATATTGATCTATAAAAATACCAGGTAATTTTTATGGTGTTACGCATTTAGCTATCGTGACAGGTCAGCTAAAATAACGTAGGTTGCGAATTAAAATTTTCCCCGTCGGCAATTCTTATTTTATTCACCAATAAATGTGCCTGTCGGGTTGGCTCGGGGATGCGATAGCCACGGATACAGTTTTTGATAAGCTCAACACTTTGCTCCATGCTGATATGATGGCCCGGAGATATGTAAATGGGGTTACATTTCTTTTTAGTGCGCAAAGCGATGCCAATTAGTTCACCTTTATCATACATCGGGCTTTGATCAAACACCTCGTTACCAGGTTCCTGGTACCTGCCGTAAAGGCGGCTTTTAGCGCTACCTATGGATGGCACATTGGTAAGCAGACCAAAATGGGTTGCAATTCCGGTACGGCGCTCGTGCGCTATCCCTTGCCCGTCCAACACCATAACATCGGGCTTAAAGGGCAGTTTCTCCCATGCTTCGAGCAAAGCAGGTACTTCCCTGAATGCCAGCAGACCGGAGATGTAAGGAAACTTTGTTTTGCTGATAGCCGTTGCCTGGCCAATGATGGTTAACTCGGGATACCTGAGCAGGATGATGCCTGCATAAACTACTTCCGAATACTTATTGAATGAAATATCAGCACCACCTATAACTTTGACAGCATTATCTAAAGGACAAATATCAATTTGTCTGCGTAGCTCCTGTTGCCAGGCAATGGCCTGTTCGGGACTAAGGTTTTCATATAATGCTGGCTGCACCGTTGATTTTTGGGTGATTACGTTGATTGCGCTGATGATTTATTTTTGATAAATGATTTTTAGGTGGATTTGTTTTGAATGGCGTGCATGTTCAAGCTTCCACGCTTTCGATTAACGTATTATGGTAAGCGTGAACGCTCAATCATAAAAAATCGGGGACTGTGCGATTCCCCTCTTGAGAGGCGCGGAGGGGTGTGTTTCTGCTTTGATAGGCTTGTAGCAGAAACACACCCCTGCTATCACTCGTTCCTCCGCGCCCCCTCTCAAGAGGGGAGTTTTAAAACCCGCATGTTCAAGCGTCCACGCTTAAACCTGCAAAAGTCGCTTGAACCTGCAATGTCTTAAAAAAACCAACCACTCAACCAATCACCCTAATCAACCAATCACCTCAATAAGAACTCACATTACTATAATCAATATTGGTTATCCCGCTGTAATCAGGCACAAAAGTTTCTTCCTTGCTGATGGCCATATCAAACTCGAACGAAGCAGGATAAGGTGTATTGAGCAGACTGCCTTTAGGGATGTAAGGGAACAGTTCGCCATAAGTGAGGATCTGGCTGTGGTTAATACGGCGATAAATATACATGCGGTGCAGATCGCAGGGTTTAGTTAAGCCTGCGGCTCCTATCATTTGGATGGCGCTGCTTACCGTTAGCTTGTGAAAGTTAGCTACGCGTACTTTTTTATCATCAACTACCAGACCTTTCATCAGGCTTTTATCTTGCGTAGCTACGCCTGTTGGACAGGTATTACTGTTACATTCCAGCGCCTGGATACAGCCAAGAGCGAACATCATGCCGCGGGCGCTGTTGCACATATCGGCACCAAGGGCAAAGTTTTTAACCAGGTCAAACCCGGTAGCCACCTTTCCGGATGCGATGAGCTTGATATTCTTTTTAAGATCAAACCCTGTAAGGGCATCATAAACAAAGGCCAGGGCTTCGCGCAGCGGCATCCCTACCGAGTTACTAAACTCAAGCGGAGCGGCACCGGTACCGCCCTCGCCCCCATCAACAGCAATAAAATCGGGCGTGATGCCGGTTTTAACCATGGCTTTACAAATGGCTAAAAACTCGCTTTTATGGCCTACACATAGTTTAAAGCCAATAGGTTTGCCCCCCGACAGATCACGAAGCTTCTGGATAAAAGTCATCAGCTCCAAAGGGTTGGTAAACGCAGTATGATAAGGCGGCGAAATCACGTCCTCTCCCATTTCAACAAGCCTGATTCGGGCAATTTCGGGCGTTACCTTGGCGGCAGGTAAAATACCACCGTGACCAGGTTTTGCTCCTTGCGAAAGTTTGATCTCTATCATTTTTACCTGTGGCAGCACGGCACGTTCGGCAAAGGCATCGTAGTTAATTGTACCGTCCTTATGTCGGCAGCTAAAATACCCTGTACCTATCTGCCAGATGATATCGCCGCCGGGTTGCAGGTGATAATCGCTCAGGCCACCCTCGCCGGTATTATGGGCAAAGTTATCCAGCTTGGCGCCTCCATTAAGAGCCAGGATAGCATTCATACTCAGCGAGCCAAAGCTCATAGCCGAAATATTGAATACACTGGCCATATAAGGTTGCTTGCAGGCAGGGCCGCCAACTTTTACACGCGGATCCATATTTAACTGATGATGATCGATAGCGGCAATGCTATGATTAAGCCATTCGTAACCGTTATCATAAACATCAAGCTCGGTACCAAAGGGCCGGGTATCATCAACCTTTTTGGCCCGCTGATAAACCACGCTCCTATTTTGACGATTAAAGGGTGTACCGTTGGTATCGCTTTCAATAAAGTACTGGTAAATTTTGGGGCGCAGTTCTTCCATCAAATACCTTAGGTGACCAAATACCGGGTAATTGCGCACAATGCTATGTTTAGGCTGCACCATATCATAAAAACCTATAAGATATATTGGCCCAATGAACAGGAATGACCATACAGCCGGTGGCCAGATGATGGTCCACAAGGCAAGCATACTGAATATGATAAAAAACGAAGCAATGAAGAGCTTTCTCATGGATGGTTAATTTTATATGAAGCGGCTATTAAGTTTTATAAAAATAGATTTATAATCTAAACAATAGGGCAAATTTGTGGTTAAGAAACTTACTCAATGTCGTTTTAAAGTCACAAAGTTAAAATAGATGTTTAAACATCTATTTTTGTGTTTATCTTTGTATCAACAAAAAAGAAATAAAAATCATGGCAACAGAAACAGCAACAAAATGGGTTATCGACCCTATGCACTCAGAAGTACAATTTAAAGTTAAACACCTGGTTATTTCAACCGTAAGTGGTTTTTTCAAAAGCTTTAATGGTGAATTATTAACTGATAATGATAATTTTGAAAATGCTGAAATTGATTTCTCATTAGATATCAACAGCATTGATACCAACCAGACACAACGCGACGAGCACTTAAAATCAGCCGAGTTTTTTGACGCTGAAAAATATCCTCAAATCAATTTCAAATCAACTTCATTCACCAAAACTGATGATGAAGAATATGAATTGAAAGGTAACCTGACCATTAAAGATCAAACTAAGCCGGTAACCCTTGACGTAGAATTTGGTGGCTCTGCTGCTGACTTTTATGGCAACACCAAAGCAGGTTTCGAAATTAGCGGTAAAATTAACCGTAAAGATTTCGGTTTAACCTGGGACGGCGTAACCGAAGCCGGTTCAATTGTAGTTGGTGAAGACATTAAATTGTTGATCAACATTCAATTCACTAAACAAGCTTAATTGTTTTAATACTGTTGCTGTGTTTTAACATTTAAAATGCCGCTGTTGTTAAAGGATCCAAACAACACGGCATTGTTGAAACCGCAAACAGGTTAAAAATTATGATACCAAAAAGCCATTCGTTTAACACGATTGGCTTTTTGGTTTTAAGGTGATTAAGTATTTTAGCGCTATAGCTAAACCTTATGAAAAACCTGTTAGGCTTGATTCTATTACTATTTCTTATACCGGCTTGCAATCCGGGCGATCCCAAAAGTAAAGTATACACCAAATTACAAAACATAACGAGAAATGATAGCCTTCTCAAAGCAAATAACGACACTGTTGTTATAGACACCGAGCATGGATTTAAGTTTACTCAACACGAATTGCAAGAACTTTATAAACGAGAACCTGCATTTCACGAAAGCGAATATCCCGATGCACCGGAAACTGCTTATAACGACAGGAAGACTACTGACTTTAATAGTGAGTTAGGAAAAGATATTTATTATACTTTATATGCCCACTTCCTGAGTAAGTCTCATTCCTCTAAAAAATACACTGTGAGGCGAAAAAAATTGATCATAATTTACAGGGATATCAATTACATTTTTGGAGGTTTAGCGCAGGGCGGCACTTATTTCGGACATCAGCACACACGCATTTTAGGAGACGCCGAATACGCGCTCTGTTTAGGTGATTTTTATGATTGTTACGATGAGCGAACTTATGATATAACTAAACAAAAGAAATTATATCTCAACGCTCTTCATCAACAAATAACAGATGAATTAAGCACAAATTACGATGTTCTGAAAAATGAAAAATCCGATTTAAAAAGAGATTTATTTGAAAAAGTAAAGGGACTTGATACCTTGATAACTGATTACTTCTACTTGGAAAGCGCCCGAACATTCCAATACTCAAATTATTAACATAGCCCATATCAAACTTACGAAGTTTTAAAAACTTCGTAAGTTTCCACATCGTTGTAATAACATGATTTTAAGCGCGTTCAAGCCTCGTTTTTAAACTAAGTAGCACTATATTTGTTCTTATACTTATGTTAATTAAAATATATCCCGAAAACCCTAATCCAAAAGCTATTGAGCAGGTGGTGGAGGTGTTAAAAAAAGGCGGCCTCATCATATACCCTACCGATACCATTTATGGTTTGGGTTGCGATATCACCAATCACCGTGCTATTGAAGCTATTTGTAAGATCAGGAATATCAAACCCGAAAAGGCTAATTTCTCGTTCATTTGCTATGACCTGAGCCATATCTCTGACTACATCAAACCGATTGACAATACTACCTTCCGCGTACTGAAAAAGGCTTTGCCTGGTCCGTTCACATTCATATTTAATGCAAGCCATATGGTGCCCAAAATGCTTAGCTCCAACAAAAAAACAGTTGGTATCAGGGTGCCTGATAATGATATAGCCCGCGAAATTGTACGTGTTTTAGGTAATCCGATCCTGTCAACATCTATAAGGGATGATGATGATATTATTGAATACTCAACAGATCCGGAACTGATCCATGAGAAATATGAAGATCTGGTTGATATTGTAATTGATGGTGGCTACGGCGACAATATCCCATCAACCATAGTTGACTGCACTACC
The DNA here is from genome assembly GCF_003675385.1 of Mucilaginibacter kameinonensis. Classification (GTDB taxonomy): domain Bacteria; phylum Bacteroidota; class Bacteroidia; order Sphingobacteriales; family Sphingobacteriaceae; genus Mucilaginibacter; species Mucilaginibacter kameinonensis. The sequence continues at coordinate 78,122 of NZ_RCWZ01000004.1, forward strand.
GGCGACTTTGATATTATCCGTGAAGGTAAAGGCGATTTGGAGTTGTATTTATAAGGCACTGAATAATCTTAGCGATGCTGTGCGAGGGCCGCGTTAGGGATTGTAGTGAAAAGCCCACAGCGCGGGTGGCCATTGAGAGTGGGAAAGGCGAGGACTTGTAACGGAAAGCCCGGGCCGCAGGCAACGCCCATACCATCGAATCAATCAAAAAACACACTACGTTAAAATCCTTATAAAAAATAAAGCAATCTCCAAACTATACAGAGCGGCTCTGCCTATTTGGGATTGCTTCGTTCCTCGCAATGACGTAATGAAAAAACCTACGGCCTTATACCTTTTATAAACCCGTCTATTTTATCCATATACCCATCCTCGCCTAAAAGTTTTACAAACCTGCTGCCTATAATAGCACCGTTGGCGTAATTACATGCTTTGGCAAAGCTGCTGCTATCGGTAATACCAAAACCAATAACAGTAGGATTTTTCAACTTCATGGCCGTGATACGTTTATAGTAATCTTCAACACTATCACTTAATTTCAAATTGTAGCCAGTTATAGTCGATGATGACAGCAAATAGATGAAGCTGTTACTTAGTTCATCTATTTTGCGTATCCGCTCTTCCGAGGTTTGCGGGGTTACCAGGAATATATTGCTTAGCCCATTATCAATAAAATATGAGGAATACATATTTTCATACTCATATATCGGCAGATCGGGTACAATAATGCCATCTACACCAACTTCGGCTGCTTTTTTGCAAAAACGTTCAATGCCGTATTGAGCAATTGGGTTAAAATAGCCCATAAGCAAAATAGGAATACTTACCCGGCTGCGCAATTCGGTCAGTTCTTCAAATAAAACTTTGAGGCTCATGCCGTTTTCCAATGCTACCTCTGAACTATGCTGAATGGTTGGACCATCCGCAACAGGATCAGAATATGGAAAACCGATCTCCAGGAAATCAGCGCCTGATTTTTCAAGGGCTTCGGCAATATCAACCGTAGTATTTAGCGCGGGATAACCTGCTGTAAAATAAATGGATAACAGGTTGTTATTTTTTGATGCAAAAAGCTTGTTTAAACGGTTCATGGTATTTTATTTGTCTGAACTCGAATCAAACGAATTATAAGAATTAATCGAATTTCAAAATTCTGTCTATTCACTAAATTCTCTTAATTCGAGTTCAGACCTTTTTAGTAGTTAAAATATTTAATATAAGTATCCAGATCTTTATCTCCCCTGCCCGAAATGCAGATCACTACATTATCGTTAGCCTCAAACTTCATTTTCTCCAATTGAGCCAAAGCATGGGCTGTTTCAATTGCCGGGATGATCCCTTCCAACTGGCAGCAAAGCAGGCCGGCCTGTAAAGCTTCATCATCGGTAATACTTACGTATTCGCCGCGGTGGCTTTTAAATAAATGCGCATGCTGCGGACCAATACCGGGATAATCCAAACCTGCCGAAATAGAGTAAGGCTCAACAACCTGTCCATCTTCAGTTTGCATTAAAATAGTGCGACTGCCGTGCAATACACCCTCATTACCCAAAGCTGTGGTAGCAGCCGATTCGCCGCTGTTTACACCTTTACCTGCAGCTTCAACAGCTACCAGTTTCACGCTTTCATCATCAAGAAAATGATAAAACATGCCCATGGCATTGCTACCGCCGCCCACACAGGCCAGTACGTATTGCGGTAACTCGCTACCTGTATATTCTACCAATTGTTTTTTTGTTTCGGCAGATATTATCGACTGGAAACGAGCCACCATATCAGGGTATGGATACGGGCCAACTACTGAACCGATGATATAATGTGTATCAACCGGATTGCCTATCCAATCGCGCAGGGCTTCGTTGGTTGCATCTTTAAGTGTTTTACTTCCCGATGTTGCAGGGATCACCTTTGCCCCCAGCATTTTCATGCGCGATACGTTAGGTGCCTGGCGGGCCATATCAATTTCGCCCATGTAAACCACACATTCAATGCCCATTAAAGCGCATACAGTAGCTGTTGCCACGCCATGCTGACCGGCACCGGTTTCGGCAATGATCCGTTTTTTGCCAAGGCGTTTTGCCAGCAAGATCTGTCCTATGGCGTTATTAATTTTGTGCGAACCAGTATGGTTAAGGTCTTCCCTTTTAAAGAAAATATTAGCGCCATATTTTTCCGAATATCTTTTAGCGTGATATAAAGGAGAAGGGCGGCCTACATAGTTCTTTAGCAGATCGTCAAATTCGGCTTTAAAACCTTCATCATTTAAGATATTGAGGTACTGTTGCCTTAATTCCTCTACGTTAGGGTATAACATTTCGGGAATGTATGCTCCCCCAAAATCGCCATAATAACCTTGTTCGTTAACTCCGTATTTCATCTGCTGTATTTTATTTTTGACGATGTTAAATGCGTCTTTTAGTTTTTCGATATTCTTTAAGCCCGGTTCAATTTCAAACCTGCTGTTAAGGTCAACCCCATAAAATTGGGGATGCGTGATATTTTTAACTTCAGCTATATTTTCAGGACCTATCCCTCCCGATAAAAAGAAAGGAACGTCCAATTTGTATTGATCAAGAATAGTCCAGTCAAACGTTTTGCCCGAGCCGCCGTAGATTTTAGTTTTGGTATCGAACAGGAAAAGATCAACATTGTTCGCGTAATCTTTTAATTGTTCAAAATCAAAATCTTCGTTAAGTCCAAACGCTTTTATTACGGTTACCCTGCCTTTAAAGGCCGCGCAAAATGCAGGACTTTCATCACCATGCAACTGAATAGCGTTAAAGCCATATTCGGCAATCAACTTATCAATATTTTCGGCGCTCTCGTTTACAAAAACACCAGTTTTCCGGATAGAAGCCGGGATAGCCTGCAGCGCATCTGCTGACAAACCGGCTGCATAACGCGGTGTTTTATCATAGAAAATAAAGCCCACATAATCTGGCTGTAAAGCCGCGACCGCTTCAATGTTTTCAGGATGTTTTAAACCGCAAACCTTTATTTTCATGGCTTAATTCTGCAATAAATTACTAAAGCTTTTCAAGGCTTTTTTACCAAGCAATGCTTCTTCGGCTTCATAAAAACAATCGCCAAAAGTCTTTTCAGGGCATATAGTTTTAATGGCAAGCGCGGCATTTGCTAAAACAACGTTATTTTGAGCAAGAGTGCCATCGCCTTTGAGCACGTTGTTGAATATGGTCGCCGAAGCCTCTACAGTATCACCGCCTATAATCTCTTTAGGATCAAGCAATTCAAAGCCAAGATCTTCTACACTGTTGATCTTTTCGCCATCGGCCGAGAAGGTTTTAAAATCGCAGGTTAATGAGATTTCGTCATAACCTTCCAGCGCGTTTATGATGGTATACTTTGTAGTTGATTTCTGATACAGATAGGCATACACGCGGGCAAGCTCCAGGTTAAACACACCCACCAACTGATTGTCGGGCTTAGCCGGATTAACCATAGGGCCCAGCATATTAAAGAAGGTTTTTACCCCCAGTTCCTTACGGATAGGCGCTACAGTTTTCATAGCCGGGTGGAACAGCGGAGCATGCAGAAAACAGATATTAGCTTCATCGGTGCTGCGTTTCAACTTATCCATATCATTGGTAAACCGGTAACCCAGGTACTCCATTACATTTGATGAACCACAACCTGACGATACACCGTAATTACCATGCTTGGCTACTTTGTAACCAGCACCCGCAACTACAAACGATGCCAATGTTGAAATGTTAAACGTGTCTTTACCATCACCGCCGGTACCGCAGAGATCGATAAGTCCATCGGTTTCCAGATCTACAGGCAGGCAAAGTTCCAGCATGGCATCACGGAAACCTTCCAGTTCCTCAACGGTAATGCTCCGCATACAATAAGCCGTCATAAAGGCAGCCATTTGCGCGTTGTTGTACTTACCCTGCGCAATGTTCATCAAAATACCTTTAGATTGTTCCCTGCTAAAGGTTTTGTGCTCAAAAAGATGATTAAGTATCTGTTTCATTTGCCCCCCAACCCCGCCAGCTGGCAGGGAGTTAATATTCATAAATTATCCTTTTCAATCTCTCCCCCCTGTTTTTCACTCCCCCTTTAGGGGGCCGGGGGGCAAGGCAACAAAAAAGGGCTGCCGTATGGCAACCCTCCTGAATATATTTTTCAAACAAACATGGAATTGCCTTACGATTACTCGTTAAGCCACCACCAATTGTTGTTTAATTTGTTCATTGTTACTTGTTGGCACAAATATGTAAATAGTTTTTATAAAAACAAACAGAATTTATTTAGTTAGCGAATTATTGATTTTGTGATTTAGCGATTTAAATATCAGGCAGGTCGAATTTGATGAAATTGAATAAATTAGCTACTAATTTCGAATTAGAGAATTTTCAACTTTTATAACCTTAAAAACTCAAAATTCACTAAATCAATAAGTCACTAATCAACCCATGGCTATACGTAAAGAGAAAATTAATCCGGAAGACGATCTTGGTTTTGGTACCCAGCCGGTTATGAAAAGCCAGCCGGTTATCAATAAAGATGGTACCATCAATGTAAAACGTACCGGTTTGCCTTTTTTAAGTACAGCTAATAATTACCATTCGCTGATTACCATGAGCTGGCGCAAATTCTGGGTTATTGTTTTCAGTGCATACTTTACTGTCAATATTATTTTCGCTCTGATTTACTTTTCATTGGGGTCAGATGTTTTAGACGGGAAAAGCGGCAACACCGATTTCGACCGTTTTATGGATGCCTTCTTTTTTTCGGCACAAACCATATCAACCGTAGGTTACGGGCATATCAGTCCTAAAGGTATCATACCTAATACCATAGCCGCGCTGGAATCTATGATGGGTTTACTGGCCTTCGCATTGGCAACCGGCCTGCTTTACGGGCGCTTCTCACGCCCATCGGCTAAGATCATGTACAGCCGTAATGTGCTTATCGCCCCTTATCGTGACGGCGGCAAAGGCCTGATGTTTCGCCTGGCTAATGAGCGCAAAAACATCCTTATCGATTTAGAGATGGAAGTCGTTTTTAGCTATAACGACGAAGAAAACGGCAAAACGGTACGGAAATTTTTCCAGCTGGAACTGGAACGTACCCGCGTGAGTATCCTTACACTGAACTGGACAGTGGTTCATCCGCTTGATGACAACAGCCCAATCAAAGATATCACCCCGGAAGAACTTCAACGCCGCCAAGCCGGCCTAACCGTCAGCCTAAAAACATTCGACGATACGTTTTCACAAACCATCCACTCACGTACCTCCTATCAGTACGATGATTTTATATGGGATGCCAAATTTAAACCCGTATTCGAACGTGATGAAACAGGCCGCGTTGTATTGGATTTGAGCAGGATAAGTGCGTATGATTTGGTTGGTCATTAGGTCATTGCGTCATTAAGTCATTTTATCGCTTTGAACGCGTTGTTGATCATTGGGTCATTAAGTCATGTTTATAGTCTTAAAAGCAATTACCCAATGAAATAATGACACAATGACCTAATGACTAACAGAAATGACTAACGCAGTAACGGATCCCGTTCTTTTGTAAAAACATTATAAACCATTTTATCTAAAAAGGCAGGGATAAATTTGCTGAGGGCTACAGTTAGCTTGCCCTGGCCGGTCATGATGAGGGTACGGCTCCGGTTTTCTATACCATCGGCGATGATTTTAGCTACCTCATCGCTGCTCATCATTTTTTGTTCTTCAAGCGTGCTTTCACCTTGTTGTTTCCCCTCACTGTTTAATGCAGTGTTGCGGATGTTTGACGCGGTAAAGCCAGGGCAGGCGGTTAATACGTGTACTCCGGTTTTCAGGTTTTCAACCCGTAAGGAATCTAAAAAGCCATTCATAGCAAATTTTGACGCCGAATAACCCGAGCGGCCCGGCAACCCTTTATAGCCTGCAATGGATGATACCCCTACTACGCTTCCTTTAGTTTTAATGATTTCGGGCAGGGCATATTTGGTGCAGTAAACGGTACCCCAAAAGTTAACGTCCATTAAAGTTTTAAGCACTTTAAGGTCGGCATCTTTAAACAACGACCGCATAGACATGCCTGCATTGTTAATCAACACATCAACTTTACCAAATGTGGTAAGGGTTTGTTTAATGAGTTGTTTGCAATCTTCCTCAATGGTTACATCGCATTGTATAGCAAGGGCTTTAATCTTGTACTCCTGCTGTAGTTTTTCAGTGATCTGGCAAAGGGTAACGTATTGCCTTGCCGCCAATACTACATTGGCGCCACGTTTAGCACATTCATAAGCAAGTGATTTTCCGATACCCGACGAAGCGCCGGTAATTATAACAACCTTATCATTTAACTTCATACGAAGGAGGAATTAGCTGGGGGATGCCCTCCACCTTAAGTTCGGGCACCTTAAATAAATATTTGGAGGCGAAGATAATCATCGCGCCATAATATTCCTTAAGGTGTGTCCAGCTAAATTTAACCTTGTTTTGTATGTTAAAGTTGATGATATATGTTTTAGGGAAGTAGTAATTTTTGAACCCGGCAAGCCTGATACGGTACGAGTAGTCGATATCATAACCATAGGTATGGAAACGTTCATCCATCAAGCCTATGTGATTAAGGGCTTCTTTGCGTAACAGCATAAATGCGCCGTTGATGATATCTGATTCGGAGGTTTGAAACTCCTCAACCCAATCCTTACTTTCAGGATTGGTAAGCCTTGATTTTGAAAAATGCTTTGCCAGACCGGTTAACTTAAAAAAAGTTTCCCAGGGTTTATTAAAGCCGCGTTTTGACTCTTTCAGAAACTTACCTTCAGGAGTTATCATGCGCACGCCTAAACCACCGGCATCGGTGTGCATATCCATAAACTCTAAAGCTTTTTCAACAGTCTTTTTGCCTGTAATTGTATCCGCATTGACCAGTAAAATATACTCGCCAATAGCCAACTTAAGCGCATGGTTATAGGCACGGGCCATACCCTCGTTTTTATCGTTGGCTATGATTTTCACATCCGGAAATTCGGTATTAAGCATGGCCAGGGACTTGTCGGCCGAGGCATTGTCGACCACAAAAACCTCGTGACTTACGTCCTGGGCAGCCCTGATCGCTGCATTCAGGGCAATTCTGAGCAGGTTACAGGAGTTATGGCTTACAACAACTATAGATAGTTTCATGCTATTTAGATAGTGAATTTTCATACGGAACGCGGGTAGCTATGGAGCGGCCCAAAGTTATCTCATCCACGTACTCTAATTCACCACCAAAAGCTATGCCACGAGCTATAGTTGTAATGGTAATATTGAAACTTTTTAATTTTTTATGAAGATAGAACAGCGTTGTATCACCTTCCATAGTGGCACTGAGGGCAAAAACCACTTCTTTCACCTCATTATCAACTGTTGGTTTCAGTCGCTCAACCAGGGTATCCACCTGCAGATCTGACGGCCCAACGCCATCCATCGGCGATATTAAGCCGCCAAGCACATGGTAAACGCCATTAAACTGGTTGGTGTTTTCAATCGCCATTACATCGCGGGTATCCTCAACAACACAAATCAGGCTATGATCACGACGGTGCGATGAGCAAATCTCGCAAACCGGCAAATCAGATATATTATGGCAAACGCGGCAAAACTGTATTTCGTTGCGGAGCTTGGTTACCGCCGTACTAAAACGCTCAACATCCTGCTTATCCTGGTTAAGTAAATGCAGCACTAAACGCAGTGCGGTTTTCTGACCAACACCCGGCAATTTGGCAAATTCGGCTACTGCATTTTCCAGTAATTTGGACGAAAAATTCATTACGCGAAGATAAATATTTTTTGTGTGATTGCATTCTGTGTACTCATTGCATCTCTTTCATGTCATTGCGAGCGGAGCGCGGCAATCGCACGGAAGCATAGCCGCCCTGTAAAGTATGCGGTTGCCGCGCTCCGCTCGCAATGACATTTTTTAATACATGCTGGCAAAATCCCATCCAACAATAATTACCTTTTTTAAAAAAAGATTCCGACTTTAGAAAAACATTATAACACACACCTATGTCGCCCGGAGTATTATTATCATTTATCATCGGTTATTTTCTGGTATTACTTATCATCTCCTGGCTCACATCAAAAAAATCGTCAGATAATGATACCTTCTTCGTAGCCAACCGAAATTCCAAATGGTACCTGGTTGCCTTTGGGATGATAGGCACAGCGTTGAGCGGCGTTACTTTCATCTCCGTTCCGGGCAAGGTTGGTACCGATCAGTTTGCTTATTTTCAGTTTGTGCTGGGAAACGCTGCAGGGTTTATCATTATCGCCACGGTATTGCTTCCGTTATATTACAGGCTTAAGCTTACATCTATTTACAGCTACATTGAAGGGGCTTTGGGAGTTTGGAGCTATAAAACCGCTGCCGCTATCTTTTTAGTGAGCCGGGTAATCGGCTCGGCATTCAGGTTGTACCTCGTAGTTATCGTATTGCAGAAATTCATTTTCGATAGTTATCATGTACCCTTCGCAGTTACAGTACTCATTTGTTTGCTGCTTATTTGGTCGTACACCTTTAAAGGAGGATTGAAAACCATTATTATTACCGATAGCTTGCAAACATTTTTCCTGGTGCTATCTGTTTTCCTGTCGATATACTTTATTTGCCAAAGCCTGCACATGAACATTTTCGAAGCTGCCGAAACCATCAAAAACAGCAGCTACTCCAAAATATTTTTCTTTAACGATTTCATGAGCAGCAAGCTCCATTTAGGGAAGCAGTTTTTAGGGGCAATGTTCATTACCATTGGCATGACCGGGCTTGATCAGGACCTGATGCAGAAAAACCTCAGCCTTAAAAACATCAAGGAAGCGCAAAAAAACATGTTCAGCTTTGTGGGCGTTTTCGTGGTGATCAATATCTTTTTCCTGAGCGTTGGCGCCTTGCTGTATATGTACGCGGCTAAAAACGGTATCAATGTTACTAAAACCGACTACCTATACCCTACCATAGCCCTGCAATATTTAGGACTTGTACCGGCAATGATATTTATGCTGGGCTTAACGGCAGCTACCTTTGCCACTACCGACTCGGCCCTTACCGCGCTAACCACCTCTTTCTGTGTCGACTTTTTAGACTTTAATAAACGCGCGGATGTAAACAGCAAAAAAATGGTAGCGGTTAGGCATTGGGTACACATAGCCTTTTCGGGGCTGATGTTTTTGACTATTATCATATTCAACGCCATTAATAATGAGGCTGTGGTAAGCGCCATTTTCAGCGTGGCCTCCTATACTTATGGCCCATTGCTTGGGTTGTATTCGTTTGGCTTGTTTGTAGGCAACAGGCAGGTAAGAGATAAACTGGTACCTTTCATTTGCGTACTCTCTCCTGCTATATGTTATTTTTTAAATGCCGAATCAAAATCAATTTTAGGCGGATATGTTTTTGGTAACGAACTCATCATTGTAAACGGATTAATTACATTTATCGGGCTCCTGGCCTTTTCGAGTCGGAAAGTCGGGGAAGTCCGTCAATCAGAAAGTTAAAAACTTAATAATTACCTAATCGAAATCTATTTTCTTTGTACTTTGCGTAAAGTAAGACAAATGTAATCCACTTCCGGACTTTCGGACTTCCCCGACTTCCGGACTAATAAAAGGCTATGACAGGTGAAGATAAAATAAGACAAGCGTTTGAGAACAAAGACTGGCAGGAAATTAAAGTTACCGACTCCTGGCAGATATTTAAAATAATGGCCGAGTTTGTTGACGGCTTTGAAAAACTGGCTAAAATTGGCCCCTGCGTATCAATCTTCGGATCCGCACGTACGCATAACGATAACAAATACTACAAACTGGCCGAAGATACCGCCCGCCTGCTTACCGAGCATGGTTATGGTGTAATATCAGGCGGTGGCCCCGGTATTATGGAGGCAGCCAACAAAGGGGCTTATGAAAATGGCGGCAAATCGGTAGGATTGAACATCGAATTACCTTTTGAACAGTTCCACAATAAATATATCGACAGGGATAAGATCATGGAGTTTGATTACTTCTTTATCCGCAAGGTTATGTTTATGAAGTACTCGCAAGGCTTTATCATTTTGCCCGGCGGCTTTGGTACCATGGACGAATCGTTCGAGGCTATCACCCTCATCCAAACCGGTAAAATTGCCCGCTTCCCCATTATTTTTGTTGGGGTTGAATACTGGAAAGGCCTGTTTAGCTGGGTTGAAGAAAAAATGCTGAACGAACAGCACAACATCAATCCCGACGACCTTAACCTGTACCGTGTTGTTGATACCGCCGAAGAAGCGGTTGAGCACATCACCCGGTTCTACAACAAATACGTACTTAAGCCAAACTTTTAACAGGCTCCAAAATAAAAAATGCCGCTCGGTTAAGGGCGGCATTTTTTGTTGGTATAGTTTAAGTAATTGATCTGCTATTTCATACTGTGCTTTGGGGAAGCCGCAGTTTCAAAGGAAGCGGGCTCTCTTGCTAATTCTATCATGGTGCTCACCTCATCCAATATCTGATTGGTTTCGCCACTTCCAACCTTAGTAAACCTGACGAAACCATTCTTATCAATTACAAATTTTGTAGGTATGCCGGTCACCCCAAACTGGGTCACCACTTTGGCCTGGCGGCCGTTTTCTAATTTATCATCAAACAGCACGTGGAAAGTATATTTATTGTCGGCAATAAATTTCTTTACAGCATCAGCATAATCATTACCGTTTTCCCAGGTATCGATAAATAAAAACTTCACATCCGGATCGTCCTTATATTTATCAACGGCCAGCTGCATTCCTGGGAACGATGCTTTACAAGGGCCACACCATGTCGCCCAAAAATCAACAATCACTACTTTACCTTTAAGGCTGGCTAAGGAAACTGTTTTACCTTCAAAATCTTTTAAGGCGAACGGAGTAGCGGGCTTACTGCTCATATTCTTAACCATATCGGCCCGCTTGGCAGCATTGGAAATCTCATTTAAAATCGCGAAATACCTATCGTACCCCTTATCACTTCCTTTAGTAGCTACATAGGCATTCTTCAATTCGGCTGTGAGCACCGGGGTACCTTTACCTGCTTTCATGGCACGTTCAATAACAGCCGTTGATTGCTCGTATTTACCTAACGCACTTAAAATAAGCACATAATGTTCATTCACTTCGCCATAGTCGCTGGTATTATGCTCGTATACTGGTTGCTGAACTTTCAAAGCCTCGTCATATCTTTTTTCTTTATATAAGATAAACGCGTAAGTATCGGCAAACATGTCATAACTGCCTTTTGCTGCGTTTATCGTTTCTTTAATCGTAGCAAATTCGTGTGGCTTTGGGTTATTTATATTATCCGATAAAATATCCAGGCTCTTTTTCGATATCAGCTCTGCTTCATTTAAATTAGTATCCCTTAAAACATAGTTCCAGGCAATATTATTATAGCTTGCTGCCAGGCCTGTTTTATCTTTTACTTCGGCCACATATTTATCAAAAGCACTATGGTTGCCCGCCTTTAAATACGTTATGGCAAGTTCTCTCCTCAGCGCGTCGCCCCAGCGGTTCTCATCAGCATCCGGATCAGGGAATTTGCTGTTATAAACCTGGTATAATGAATCTTTTTTCGCCAGATTTTTTTCTGCCTTTGCGGTGAAATAAAGGTTACGCCTCATCCCTTCGCCATTCGGGAACCTTTTAAAAATAATGTTATTTACCGAATCAACAGCTGCTTTATTTCCCTGCCAGTTATAAATACTCCTGGCTGTCGTCAGGTCTTTTTCTTTATTACTTCTTAAAAGCTCTGCCAGTTTATTGCTCATAAATTTTACCGATTCCGGGTCTTTTTTGGTATTTAGTACCGCATAGTACCCAACCATGTTACGTTCCATGTTTGGGTACAATTCTATTCCTTTTTTATACAAAGCAAGTCCGGCATCTTCGTCTGTTTTAATTTGGGCGTAATAATTACCTATCGAAGTCCAGAGGATGATGCCTTTAGCTTCATAGGCTCCCGGTACAGGCTTCTTATTTTTATAGATCATATATAAATAACCATTGCCCTTGTTGTTATCAACAACATCGCCGCTGTACAGCTTCACAAAAAATGCCTGGGTATTAGCAGGTATTTCAAATTCACCCGTTACAAGTTTTCCCTGTGCTTTAAGATCAACATCCACTGCAGGTGGTATACTTTTTTCATTATAGTAATACACTATCGCACTGATATCCTTTTTCCCAGCTATAGCTGTCCCGGCGGGATCATATTTTATTCTGATTTTTTCGGATGCTTCGGGATAGTTATTTGATAGTGTGAGGTGTTCGGTTTGCGCGAAAGCACATTGCATAGCCAACAAGGCCGGCACCAGCAGGATTGATTTGTGTGGTTTCATAGGTTTAACTAATTATTTAGTTAAGTTAGATACAAATTATTTTAAATACAATTATTTTAACAATTATTAACCTTAATAATTTACTTTGCACCATGGACACTTCCGCCCAAAATAAACCGCAGAAGGCTTTAGGCTTTATTTTTATTACTTTACTGATTGACGTAGTAGGCTTAGGTATCATTATACCGGTACTACCCAAGCTCATTGAAAAACTAATCCACGCGGGTTTAAGTGAGGCCTCGCTTTACGCCGGCTTTTTAACACTGGCCTACTCAGTGATGCAATTCCTGTTTTCGCCAATGATCGGTAACCTGAGCGATAAGTATGGTCGCCGCCCGGTTTTGCTTTGCTCGCTATTAGGTTTTGGTGTCGATTATTTGTTCCTTGCTTTTGCGCCATCTATTGGCTGGTTATTTTTAGGACGCGCCATTGCAGGTATTACCGGCGCCAGCTTTACAACAGCTTCGGCCTACATAGCCGATGTGAGCACACCCGAAAAACGTGCCCAAAACTTTGGGATGATAGGCGTTGCCTTTGGTCTTGGATTTATTATTGGTCCGGCCATTGGCGGTGTATTGGGTAAAATGGATGTTCAATATCCATTCTTTGCGGCCGCAGGCTTAGCATTTTTAAACGCCATTTATGGGTTCTTTATCCTGCCCGAATCGCTTGATGACGCGCATCGTCGCCCCTTTGATATAAAAAGGGCAAATCCGCTGGGTTCATTATTGCAATTAAAAAAATACCCATCGGTAATGGGCCTGGCGCTGTCGCTGTTCCTGGTATATTTTGCCGGACAAGCCGTACAAAACGTTTGGACGTATTTCACTTTCGAAAAATTTAAATGGGGCGAGGATACCGTTGGTTATTCCCTGGCCTTTATTGGCCTAATGATAGCCCTTGTACAGGGAGGTTTAATGCGCATTATACTACCTAAACTGGGCATGGAACGTTGCATTTGGGTTGGTTTGCTGCTGTACAGCGTTGGCCTTATCCTGTTTGCTATGGCTACGCAAGGCTGGATGATGTTTGCCTTTATGGTGCCTTACGCGCTTGGTGGCATTGCAGGCCCGGCACTACAAGGCATTATGACTAACCAGGTACCGGCCAATGAACAAGGCGAGTTACAAGGCGGTCTAACAAGTCTAATGAGCTTAAGCGCCATTTTTGGCCCCTGGGTAATGACTACTCTGTTTTATTATTTCACTAACGATAAAAGACCGTTCTTTTTACCTGGAGCACCATTTATTTTAGGGGCAATACTGATGCTGATAAGCGCTTTGCTTGCCATACGCAATTTTAAAAACGTAAAGAAAACCTCGGCAAAGGATATTGATACCATGGCAACGTTGCATTGATACAAGAACCATGTCATTACGAAGCGTAGCGGCAATTGCTTGCTATGCAGAGCGGCCTCGCTGCCGTGCCATTGCTTCGTCGTTCCTCCTCGCAATGACACTTTTTTCACATTTCCAACACCTGTCGCGATAGCAAAAAAGCAAGTATAAATCAAATACCAAAGTTGTAAAATACCTCATAATAAAACTTTTGACCTGCTTAAACCTTTATCATTATTAATGAGCGCCAAACCTAAAAAAAAACATACCGCCGCCTTAGGGTTTATTTTCGTAACGCTTTTTATTGATGTGTTGGGTTTAGGTATTATTATCCCGGTAATGCCTTCGCTGCTCGAAAAACTGGGCAATATGGATGTGAGCACCGCCGCGCAATATAACGGCTACCTCACTTTCACGTATGCCTCTATGCAGTTCCTGTTTTCATCATTATTGGGTAACTTGAGCGACAGGTATGGGCGCAGACCGGTGTTGTTAGGTTCGCTCATCGGGTTTGGGATAGATTATATTTTTATGGCCTTTGCCCCTACCGTGGCATGGTTGTTTATTGGCCGGGCCATAGCAGGTTTTGCAGGAGCCAGTAATACCACTGCAACGGCTTATATCGCAGATATCAGCACCGGCAAAAACCGCGCGGCTAACTTCGGTTTGGTTGGCGCGGCATCCGGACTTGGGTTTATCATTGGTATAGGTACCGGAAGTTTTTTAGGCGCGTTGAACGTACGCTTCCCTTTTATGCTGGCCGCGGGACTGGCTTTACTGAATGCCACCTACGGTTATTTCGTACTACCCGAATCATTAAACATTAAAAACCGCAGGCGTTTTGAGTGGAAAAAAGCTAATCCGATAAGCTCATTACGGAACCTGTCGCGCTATCAATCCTTAACCGGGTTGATAGGAGCGTTCTCATTAGTATATATAGCGCAAAAAGCGGTTGAATATGTGCTATCGTTTTACGTAACCGAAAAATTCGACTGGGCCCTTAAAAGCATTGGCTTTTTAGGATTTTTTATTGGCATTGTGCTGGTAGCTATACAAGGAGGATTGATCAGATACACCATCCCCAAATTTGGACAGGAAAAAAATATCGTAGCCGGGCTCCTGTTTTATACCATCGGCTTAACGCTCATAGCTTTTGCCAACCAGGGGTGGATGATGTACGCGTTCATGGTACCCTACTGCCTCGGCGGCATTTCGGGGCCATCATTACAAGGCATGATCACCAGTACGGTATCCCCAAAAGAGCAAGGCGAGTTGCAAGGCTCATTAACCAGTATCAGCAGTTTGGCGGTGATTATAGGGCCACTATTGATGAGCTCAGTATTTCATTTATTTACCCATCGTAATACATCAACTTATTTTCCGGGTGCGCCTTATATTTTGGGAGCGGTCTTGATGCTGATAGCGGTTTTCTTAGCGATAAGGAGTTTTAAGAAAACCGGGGTGGTTGATTCAAAAGAAGTGGAAGCGGTACCGTAATTCCAACACAAAACATAATTATTAATTTTAAGGAAGCAGGAAAGAAAGTAAGGGCAAGTGCGATTCCCCTCTTGAGAGGGTGTAGGGGTGTGTTTCTGCATTTATCGGCTAATCGTATAAACACACCCCTGCTTACGCTCTCGCCAACCTCGCCCCCTCTCAAGAGGGGAGCTTAAAAAGTTAATCCAACCCGCTCACGCCGCCCGATATCACAAACTTCATGACATCTGCCGCGCTCTTATCCATTGGCTTTACTTTATCGGCAGCAACAATAACTACCTGGCCGGCAAACGAGTAGGAATATGGAAAATACACAGCTACCTCACCGGGTAAACCGATCTTTGCCAGATCTTTCTGCACAAGAAAACCTATCTTTTTTAAGCCGAACTCGTTAACCTCAACCAGTACCGGCTCGTTAAACTTCTTCTCTTCGCCAACAAAGGCTTCGGTGAGGTCTTTTATTGAGGAATACAGGAACGCGAAAATAGGCAAACGCGCAAACCAACGCCTGAACCAGGCTTTAATAGGCTCGGTAATTACGTTGGTAACCAGTACCCCCATGATCATGATCACCACAACCACGTTAAGGATGCCGAGACCGGGAATATATACGTGTTTTCCAGTTTTATCAACCAGAAAATCGCTCAGGTTTAGTGCTTTATCAATGCTGGCCACTGCCCAGTACATCAAGAAAATAGCTGCACCCACCGGCACTACCACCAACATTCCCTTTACAAAATACCTGAATAATACCCGCGCTACCTTGTTCATTTTAACCCCAGATTTCTACTCGTAAAAGTACACTCTTTTAAATTGATACAAAATTGAAATCAAAAACAGCGTTTCCAGAGGGTAGAGGCACTTTTTCGTTTTTAAAGAAGTTGGAATTTATCCCTTTTTTGACCTTTTTTTATTTGATTTTGTCCCTTTTTCAACGGTCAAAATTCATTTTTTTCGTAAAAACACTTTGAAAACAACCACTTTTTACGAAAATGAATGCGAGCTATATTCTCAAAGTCTTATTGAATTACGCAATAAAACGGGAGTCATTTATTCTTCATCAAAATCGTATTTTTTCATCAATTCCTCCACTCTTGAAATTTTTTTAAAATATAAATTTTGCTCTTCAGCGGTTGGTTGGTAATCAACTTTGTTTAGTTCGACTCTTTTTGACATAAAATCAAATAGCTCCAGAGTGATTGTCAACGCCTCTTTAAATGCTCCTTTTTCTTCTTTTAATTTGCTGTTCTCATCGGTCAAAAAATTTACAGTTTCTTCCAATCTACCAACCATTAATCCGACTTCTCTACCTGATTTAGTATCATTTTCATTTAACAACAGTTTCATAGTTTCGAAACGTTCCTTCATTTTATTTGAAAGGTAATTATCATCGTGTTTGGACAAAAATTCAACCTGCTCTTTTAACATTGTTATCTGAGCCTCTTTTGCTTCCTTGTATTCCTTTATGTAATTAATACGGTAAATCCGGTCGATGACGAATGCTCCAACGCCAACAACATTTACAATTAGGGAAATAACTAAGCTTTCAGTGTTCATATTATTATAGCTTAAAAGTCATCTTTAGGTTTAGTAGTGGTTGCTTTATAATTGCTTACAATAAGCCCTTTCGAATCGTTGTCAATATCAGTTAATAACTGCCAAAAGATATTATATACCTGCTTTTGAATTTTACTTTTGGCTGTTTTCAATTTTTCCTCATTTTGGTAGATGGCTTCGATAGTTCCCGGAGAACCCGGATTATTCCCCATAGCGGATGTCAATGTATAGTTGTCTAAAATGATTCTGTATTTACCTTCTTTGACGGTAATATTGATTGTAAAACCAATAGTGTAATTTTCGAAAACACCTGCATTTAATGGGTATGAATGTGAAAAAACACCTTTACCAATAAGTTTGCCTGCATCTTTATCTTGTAACTGTAAAACGCTATTAGCTGATTTAAAAGTAGTGGCAAACCATTCACGAGAACGGTTATAAATATCAATGGCTGATACTCCGGGCACTTGAATGATTTGTTTATAAGTAACCTGATTTGTGGTGCTGTCTTTAGGTAGTTGAGGAAATGGTATTAAATCCTGACCAAAAAGAGTAAACGGCAACAGTAATAAGATGATAGATAAGGTTCTTTTCATATTTAATGAGGTTCAACTACTCAAATTTACCTTATTCATATAGAAGTAATAAAGTTCCTCAGTACTTTTTTTTACGACTCAACCGTCTTATTTGAAAAATCACCACTGCAAAAAGGACAGTTACTGTCGTATAAAATTCGAAATTTTGAAAGGGCGTACCAACAGATAGAGAATCTGCTGCTTTTTGAATTTTATTTATCATTTGCCATAGGTTAGGTATCAATAATATGTCAAAGATACATTACATTTACAACCATAAGGAGTAAAAGAATAATTATATTAATATGACGGACGTATATAGCATCTCAAATAGCAATATTGACCTATGATAGGTAGCTTTTTTATAAATATATAATATGAAATTTAACGAGGAAGACAGAGAAATTTTAGGTTTAGCACTGGTGTTTCTTACGCTGACTGCAATATGTTTTGCTTTTGCTTTAATAGCTCCTATTCCGACTCCCGTTATTATACCACAGGGCGGAGATGTGGTTGTTATTCCCTATCCGGCATCCTGATAAAAATAAAGCCTCCCATAACACTCGCTGTTTGGAAGGCTTACCTAAACTTATTTTCCAGAATATTTCTGAAGCTCAAATTTATTAAAAGCAATCAATTTTAGAAAAACCTGTCACAGGTGCTATCAGGAGACTTTTTTTGCAATGGTAAACTCTCTTAATTGGGTTTCAGACCAAATAGTAAAATTAACATTATATTTCAATTCTCTAATCCGGTTGATACATTCAACAATCATAGGTTGTACGATTGCATAACTATCATTAAAGGATTTACCTATTTCTGGTAAGGTTATCCTAATACGTCCGTCAACTACCGATACCAAAGTGTTATAAAGTGGGGGTAACTCCTGACTTAAGTAAACCCTTACCATTTCCAAATAGCTATTCATTTGAATGTTTGTCCAAAGTCTTTAGGAACTTGGTTAAAATACGAAAATACTTTTTCCGCAAACTCCTGTAATTTTAAAGAAGCTTGGTTGATATCTTTCAAACCTCTCTTGATTTGGCTCCGGGGGTCGCCCATCTTATAATAGATTAGCACTGTTCTACAATTTTCGCCGTGAACAATTAAATCCATCTTACCCTGAATTTCAAATTCCTCCGGAGTCATCCAATGACCAGTTTGTTGATTACAAAACCAATACCCCATCTTACGGGCTTTATCTGCGTTAATTTGCAGTTCCTTTTCGATTGTATCAAACATCCTTGCCATAAACACAAAGCTATACTAATAATCTTAGCAAAACAAAAAGGTGTTGAAAATTTTTATATTTGATTTATGAACCTAATCCTATTAATTTCCCAAGCTATCTCAATTGCTCTAACTGCATATATATCTATTTTGGGCTTAAAAAAAGATTTACGGTCAACAAAAGCCATTACAAAATCGGATGCTGTAAAAACGAAACGATGGATTATTATTTTAACTCTTTTGACTGGCGTTATATTAATTGCCAACTATTTAAACAGTAAAATCGAGGAAATCACATCTGAAAAAGAGAAAATAAAGCTGCACGCTGAATTGTCGACGATATTAAAGACCAATAAAATATTGAGAAACACATTAGACAGAAATTCTATCAAAGAATCAAACCTAATTATTGATAACCAGAAGCAATCCGCTAAAGAATTACAAAATGCTGCGAGTAATTTGCAAACTCTGATTCACGGTAGCAATGACGTACCCGTATTTAGATTTATGGTACTGACTAAAAACACTTTGAATGGAAAAATTGAAAATTTCAGCGACCTTCCTGTTTATAATATAACCGGACGGGTTATAAATTATGATGCTATTGAAGGTTGTAAAATAACTATTTTCAAAAATCAAAAATATATAACCAACAAATGTTCTGATTCGGTCAAATTTGAACTTGGTGCGATGAATTATATCGACTCTCATTCAAGCGCAACTTTCAATTTGCCTCTGTTTACTAATACCAATTTAAAACCTAAAGGTCGATTCGTTTTCGAGATTTTTTTTAATGGTAAGCATTATGAACAACAGGCAATTTACAGCGTTGTAAATCATTATTTACTTCAATCAGTTAAAATCGTAGAATTGAAAAATAACATAATAGTTAAGAGCTGGATTCCAAAAACATCGGATTTACCTTTAAATAGTGTTAATTGGTATAAAGAATTTCAAAATTGCCCTTTAACCCAAATTCATACTTTTGATTTTTAAATATTAAGATATCTTCCAAAGTAGTTACATTTTAGGTTTTATCACTGCTAACACTGTAGTTATTATCCCGGATATCAATTCTAAAATCTTAATTAGTTTCATTGTCTTTTTTATCTTTTTTAGGAAACAGGCTACCAACCTGTTTTATTAATTCACCCCAGATTGGTGTGTTTGTAATCACTTCAATATTTTCGATAATTGATTTCAGTTCTTTCAAACTAATAATACCGCAATAGAAAAGCATAACTTTGACTAAATCGTGTGTAATAACGTGTTGCACACTGTAGCAACCGATTAAGCCAATAACATATCCAACCATTTTTTCACCTGTTAGCCCAATCTTAGCAGCTGTGATTGGCACCCCTGTCTTTAATGATTTCCAAATCCCGGTAATCATATCTGCTGCCAACAAAAACAACGTAAGCGAAATCAGTTCATAAGTAGGTAATAGGTACACACAAAATGTCCATATCACCAATTTGGCAAGGTTAGCCCAAATGAATTTTAAAAGTGCGGGAAAGGATTGTAAAAAGCCATATATAAGTGTTAAAATTGGTTTCATTGCTTAGGTTTAAGATATAAATCGGCTTCGTCTTTACGCCTCTTTACTAATGTTGAATTTATTTTGCCTCCGGCTTTATTCCAGAGGTTAAAAGCTGCTCTTATTTCTTCCAGTGTTGCCCCTGCATTGATTTTTTCAGCCAACGTAGATTTTCCAAATCCCACTGTACCAATGTTAAAAGCCAGAGAAACTAATGCGTTAAATTGATTTTGATTGAGTGATACTTTGATAGCTGTGGTTACTGCTTTCTCATAGGTGGATACCACTTTTGAAAAGAGTTCATCACATTGCGCCGGGGTTATTACATCACCTTGTTTAACAGGTGTACCATCAGGATAATAAGTACAACCGATTCCAATAGTCCAAACACCTACTATATCTTTGTAAGCTTTAAGCCTTACACCTTCCTGATTTGAAATAAATTTTATCCCGTCTTTATCAATTTTCACATTGATAAATATTAGTCCGGGGATTTATTATAAACAGAAAAAGCCCACTCGAAAGCGGGCTTTAAGCTTAACTATTGCTTCGGCTAATATGACATTTACACCATCTTATACGGTGTACTTGCGGTGTGAGTTACTGCAATTCAGAGGTAAATTGAGCATCAAATGAACCTATTGAGTTATCGATATTATCTTCCGTTGGAATTATACAACTATTAGCCTCCCTGAATTGGCTAAATGATACCACAAAAACACAACCTGCTATCCTATCAACATTTCCGTTACTAAACTTCTGGATATTTACATTCTCGTTTATGTCGTAATCAGCATCATACTGATTAGCAAAATAAGTAATCATATCATCTGCAATCAGGTTCATATCTGACCAAATTGCCAATTCAGCATTAGGTATATTAGGGTCAAACAAGTCAGCTAAAGTAACTTCAAATTGATGTACAACATTTTTATCCTGAATATTTTGAGTTAGATACTCAAAATGAGCAACCGGATAAACGATGTTGGATTCAGCGTTAAAATTGAACTCATTACCAACATCGACAGTGTTAATTTGATTATGGCTTTTGAAGAAATCAGCAATGAGTTTGATGTATTGATTTATCGAAATCATTAAAAAACCCTTCTCCGGTAATATCCGGTTTTATACACAGATGCACGGTATAAATCTTCATAATTGAAAGTATCATCTGAAAGAGAAATACCAGTAAAACTAAACGTAGAATCCGCATCCGGGGCGGGGTTGGTATCAGGGTCTTCATCAGTCTTTAAATAATCCAACAAACGTTTTTTGTAGGCATCTTTTTTAGTAGTATAAGTGCTTCTTAAAGCATCTATATCACTTTTATCTGCTGTAGTAGCATTATCATCATTAAGCTTTTGTACCCCTTTATTTGATACTTTATAATGAAGCGGGTTTAGGCTATTTAGCAAAGAACCGTACAACATGAAGGGCTTGATGTAGCGCAATAAATCACTATCCACATCCGGGATGGTGTAACCGGAAATAGTAGTAGCTGAAACTACTTCATTACTTAACCTTTTATAGACAGTTGAGCCTATTAACTCTTCCAATTCCAGTTCCTGAAATTCTAAGATTGCCTGACTTAAAATCTTTTCCTCAACATTAGCCTGTATAATGCTATTCTCTTTCAGATAATCAACGGAGATAAATGTTATTTGCCTCATTGGTCGCTCTCCTTTCTAATCACTCTCACTTTATTCCAATAATGGCGACACTGATTTTCAGCTTTTTGGGTTGCAGTATTGAACCACCATCCCCCGGCGTGTTGAAATACATCATAACCGAATATTTCTGACATCTTTTGAATTTCAGAACGGGTATACAATCTATCAACATCAACCACTTGCTTACAGAAATCTCTACTGGTTTTTAAAAGGGTATCGCCGGGAACCTCCGGCCTCTTTTTGTACTCATAAAGCACTTCCACAGTACGGGGATTTTGGGAGATTATAGGAGCAGATTCAACATTCCCATCTGTTACTTTAGACGTTATCAGATTAGCGTTTGTAAGGGCTGTAATGCGGTCTGAAAGATCATTAGTCGTAATACTGATACCTAATTCCTTTTTGATATTAGCTTTGATTTCTGACAGGGTTTTACCATTAATCGGGGTTTTAATCAGATAATTTTCGATGTCGTTATCATCATCAAATTGCAACTCCACTTTTCGGAATTGTTCATGACTATGGGTTTCAAACTCCTGTTTTGATAAAAGAGTAAAATTCCCCCGGTGGCTACCTAAATGTTTGATCTTATCAAAATCTTCTGCTTTTAATACCCTACCGTTTTTGTATTTATCGGCATCTGAATTATCAGCTTCAAAGTTTGCCGAAGCTGAATCAACTTTATTGATGGTAAGTAGCTTTTGACCTGCGCCATCCGGTAACGGCGCTCTGTTATCCAAGCTTCTTAATTCATCAATAGTCAATACCCGTTCTCTGGTCTGATCTGACAATTCAGCCATCAGGATATTTGATTTATCCTTAAATTCTATGGCAGGAAATCCGGCATCGGCCAAAAGTTTATTGATTGCGCCCTCAATTACGTTTCTGCTATCTTTAACAAATACGTTTTTGAAAACCTGATAAGCCTTTTCGATTTCCTGACCGTTACCGCCTAAACCGCCCTCCTGCTCTACACCAAATAAAATCCTACTGGTTGCCTGATGTGCTGTTAAAATATCTTCAATATTGGCTTTGCGGGCGAAATCTAATTTATCAGTGTAATCAGTTGATGAAATGCTATCAACCTGCAAACCCTTTTCACTTCCCATATCATTATAATTGATTAGGAATTTCTTACCTGCTGCGCCGGAGTACTCAGTTCTAAGTTTGCGTTCAAATTCTTTGGCTTGTTCATCGGTAGGTTGGCCTTTAAAAAAGCTTAAGATTACTGAGGGGCTAAAACCATCTTCTAAATTTGCCTTAATAAAATCCTGCAATAGGATTTCACTTACCATACTGGTTACAGCAGGTTGATATGAAACTTCTGCATAGGTATTTTGCGCAGAGGGTACATAACCCTGAAACATGAAAATCTTAGATTTCTGGTCGGGGTTATTGCCTTTTATCCAACGATCATAGCTTAACACGCTTCTTTTCTGCTTCCAATCCGGGCAAATCCAAAACTTAGTTTTAGGAAAATTGCAGCGCATTTGGTTAGCAGGAATATGATTGAAATAAAGAGGCTTATTTTTTAAAACATCATACTGAATTTCTAAAACGAAAGTATTGAAGATGATATAATCCTGTACGCATTTGCGAATAACCTCTTCAAAAGAATCAACCAGATTTATATCAAAATCAGCAGGTTTGCCAGTGTCTTTTACTACTATGCCATCACCTAAAATGTAATTAGCTTTTGATAGCGCAATTGAGCGGTGTAAAGGAACAGAAGCCAAAAGGCGCAAAAGGAAATTTGGGTACAGGTTATCATCACCGTACCTAACATAATTGTCATCAGTAGTACCCTGTCTAAAATTTTCTGGCAGGGGTGTTATACTTCTACTAAAATTGATTATAGCGGTTCTAAATTTATTATCATCAACCTGCACTAAATCGTTACTCATTAATAAATTATATATTCATTGGTATCTGTATTTGGCGGTGTTACATATTCGGTTACCTCTAAATCTTTAATCAAAAGCTTACCTGATTTAAAAGAGTGGCCCGGAGTTGGAGAATTAGTAAAAACTAAATAGATATAATAGCCCGTAGGCATATCATCAAATACTGAGGTGGTAACTAAGAATAGATCAAACCTTTCGGGAGCAGGTGAAACATTCACGGGCAAGGAAAAAGTATATTCAAATCTGGTTGCATCATGTTTAAGCTTAACTATGTATTCGGCATCGGCGATACCTGTGATTTCAGTTAACGTTAAAATGATTCTTTGAACAGGGTTTGATTTATCTATTACCAACATTTTGTTTTAGATAAATATTAGCACCCGGATTATATATAAGAAAAAACCCCTGCCGGGATTGGCAGAGGTTGGATAATTCTTATGAGCAAAGAATTATAGAGCAACTATTGAGTTGATTATTGTCGGGTCTACGATCTGCGGTTCTTCTACATCGCTGCCGGAAAGGGTCAAAACCCTACCGTTTGCAGAATTTGACACCTCGGTAGCTACAGATTTCAACTGAAATTGACCGTTAAGCCCAAATCCAATCCAAGTACCGTTTTTGAGTTTAACTAAAGCAGCAACCGGATTTCCGAAAAGATTCTCAACTGCTGTTTTAGCAGCGATACTACCGATGTTAGCCAAAGTAAACGAAAGTGATTTTTGTATATCGTAAGTACCATTATCGTTATAGGTATAGTCAGACTTGATACTGTTCTGATCTTTTACTGCACCGTATTTTACAAACGTTTTTCCTGAAGCTACGTTGATGTTAGAAATAGTTCCACCAGATGATACAGCGTAAACTTCAGTTGAACCTGATATGATAGCTAAATCACTATAGGCAATCAGGTAAACTTCATCACGTACCCCGGTTTTAGTATTCTTCCCACACTCACGAGCCAACAGGGTTAATGAATTACAAGCCATTTTTTATAAATATTTTAAGTCGGATATAAAAGAGGCTAACCGGATTGTCAGCCCCTCTTACATTATTATTATTTTATTGTACCGTAACCGATAGATTCAGTATAAATTGGTACTACACCTAATGAAAAACGAGAGTCAAAATAAACCTGTTCGGTTTCCATAGAATACTTGTTAACTAATGCTACATCCTGCATTTCTCCACCTGCCTGTAATTGTGACATACGTGCAGCAACTACAGCACCTGTCGAATTGAGGCCATCAACCGGAGCCAGTTTCGAAACGCTACCCCATAATGTTAATTGGTCATTAGGATTGAATAAGTTTTTAGCAGCGATTTGAGATACATACTTCCTGTAAGTGTCAGTACCAATAAAGATTCTGTAATCTTCTTTGTTAGCAATCTCAACGGGCATTTGCAAATCAAAAGCCTGTAGTTGCGAAATGGTATCACCAGAAGTACCACCCGATAAATGAATGTAGGTAGCACCAGTGATTTGTTTTACGAAACCGTCAATCTGTTTTAAAGTTGCAGTAGCACCAGAGGCTTTATCACCTTTCCAGATCATTTGCTCTAAAGCTGCCTGTACTTTGTCTGAAACTTCAGTACCAATAAAGTCTAAGAACAAACCATCATCATACACCTGACCTGCCATTTTGGCCTTCATATCCTGAACTGCGTAAGTTTTTTCAAGGTCACGAACGCAATAGTTAAGGTTCACTTTCAAATCCTTAACAGATAAGATAGCTTCACCCAAAACAGTATCACCTAAAGCATTACGGCCACAGGTTGAACCATCTTGAATTTGAACATCAGTATTAGCTAATTGTACTGCTTTGTTACCTTTTGCAGTACCGTCAAATGCGTTGGCATCTAACAACATTTTAATTGTCTGAGCGCCTAAAATTGCTCTTGTCATGAACGCCCTTGAGGTTTCGTCATTATAGACAGGTAGGGCTGAAATATTATAAGCCATCTTATAATTAGGGGTATTACTTTTTGAAAGAATTACCGATTCGTTTGTATTTTTCTAATTCGGATTCCTTTATCTCCACCCTGTTATCGGCTGATAGTTGGGTGGGTACTTTTTTTAGTAGTTCAATTGTTGAATTGAAGTTTTGTACATCTTCTTTTGTAGGTGCTTCACTGATTACCTGTAAAATTGATTTTACTGCATCTTCCAGAGTTGAAATCCTGTCTGATAATGCTTGTGTTGCATCATCTTCTTTAGCTTCATCTGCCGGGGTTTCTGTAGCTTCTTCAGCGGGTGAACCTTCTACAGGCGCAGCCAAATCTTCTTCTTTAGGTTTTTCAGCTTCTTCTACAGGTGCATCAGGTTCTTTTGTGATTTTATCTATTTTTCCGTCTTTTACTGTTATTTCTGCGCCATTCGACAATGCGTAATCGCCATCAGGTGCAGGCACTGAACCATTTGAAGTACTGGTTGAAATTTCAGCACCCTCTTTAAGTTCGGCGTACTCAAGCATACTGTCTGAATCTTTAACTTTTACGGCTTCAAACGATTCATCATACTTTTCAGTAAAAAACTTCAATAGATTTTGGCACTTTTCCTTTGCTAATTGTATTGCGCTTTTTTCCATCTCGTTTTTATACCGATAAATATTAGATAGCTTAGATATTATCTTTTAGCTGTTCTAATTCAGCTAATTCCTTAAAAGCGGTTTCTAATTCGGATAATAAATATTGTTTTGAAAGATTAACTGTAGTTTTGGTATCGATCATTCCAAACAGCCCCTCAACGGACAATCCTGTAATTTTTTTTGATTGAATATCTGACCAAACCTGATCTGATAGAACCTTTAAGCCTAACACCCAACTGCCAATAGGTACACTACCCAAAGCTTTAGGTGCTAAAATTCCTTTATCGGTATCTACTATATAAGATTGAAATATGTAAGAGTCAGCAGGGATTAATGAATGTTCTAAATTGGTATTATTGAAGAAACCTTTCCGGGCAAACACCTGTGAAATTTCTCGGATAGTATCTTTTGAAAAGGTACAGGCATATTCCCCCAACTCCGGGGAGTTTCTATAAATAACCTGATTAGGAATCAGGGCAACACCTAACAATTCTTTTTTAAGATCATCAGCAGCAAACTTTAACTGCTCATTTTTAGCAAAGCTTAACCACTGCATTTCATTAGCAGGATGTTCAACTAATGCTACGGCCTGAACAAATGAATCTTCTTCCGGGTCTATGGTTAATTCTATAAGGGGTAAATTCTTTTTTAACATTTATCTGTTTTCCGATAAATATTAGTTTGTATCCCCGGTTTAGTACGGGGATACACTTAGTAAGAAGATAAGCTATTGTTTAAACTATCTTTTGCCTCCGCATTTTTTAGACTTTTCAAAACAACATAAGCTTCTACGGGCTTACTTTTCTCAGTTTGAACAGCTTTAACAATATCCTGAGAACCGTTTTGTTGTAAAACTGTACTATTGATAATTGGTGCTGATGGTGTCCCACCGTTTGATATTGAAGATGGAGAATCAACTCCTGATGCCGTACCGCTCTTTAATTGGCTAATTGCTTTTGCTCCGGCTGCTATTGATGCTGCACCCGCTAAAACACCTGAAATAGTATTGATGGTTACCCAAGGCTGACCAAAAGTAATAGGCGAAGCAGCTACAGCTTTAGCATTAGCTACCTGAGTATTTATAACAATTTTGCCTATACCTGCTGCCTGTTCCGCAACAATCCCGGCGATTGCTATCGCTTTGTTCTTTTCACCAATATCTTCAAGCAACGAACCAAAACCGCCTAATAAATCAGCTTCCGCACTTTGAATCTCTTTTTTTGCTTCAAATGCGTTTTCATCAATCTTTTTGCGGGCTTCTGCTGCATTATCAGCGATATTTGTTAAAGCTGTTTCATGTTGTTGTGTTAGCAATTCAATAGCATCATTTTGGCCTTTTAACCCTAATAACTTAGCCTGAAACTCAGCATTCTCTTTGTCGGTATCAGCCTTTTCATTTGCGTTAACCTTGTTTTTAGCTACATCGGCTGTATCAGTATCTTTTGCTTTGTTATTACGGTTGACCTGTACATCTTTAGCATCTGCATGATTTGAAACGCTGTTACCTATCTTCTGCAACCTCTGATTATTGATCTGATCATTGCGGGATGCTTCTAACAACTCTTTTTGCTCCGGGGTTGCGTTCTTTAATTGTTCATCAATTTTCTTATTGATTTCCTGAATGGCCTTATCATATGTTGATAGATTTTCATTTTCGATGCTCTTTAAGTATTCGGCGATCTGGTCATCATATTTCTTATTAACCCTTAACTCTTCGTTTTTGCGGGCTTCTGTCAAATTGTTGAATTCAGTGTTGTAATCTTTTAGATCTTTTTTTCGTTTCTCTAAAAGGTCAAACTCTTTTTTGTATTTAACATCTAAATCTGTTAACTCTTTATCACGGGCATCCTGCGTACCTTCAGCTATTACTTTTAACGCATCTTCATTTTGCTTTTTAATAGCATCTAAATCAGTTTTTAAAGCAGCAGCAGCTTTTTCAGCAGCAGCTTTAGCATCTTTATCTTTTTTATCCTGAATCTTTTTATCTGCTTCTGCCTGAATTACTGCTATCTGGTTTTGACCATCAGCATATTTCTTTTGATAGTCTTTATCTGATTTATCCAGTACAGAAAGTTTTAGCTTTTCGTTTTCTATCTGTAAAGCAGTAGCATCTTTACCTTGCGCTTTTAATAGTTTAAGCTGCCTATCATTTTGCTCAATTGTTTTTTGGGTTTCTTCTTTTCGGGCTTCCTCTGCATAAGCTGCTCTTTTATTAGCAGCCCCTTTTTGATAATTGGCAACTACGTTTAAATCATCAGCAACATTTTTAATGCCGTCTTTAAGGTCATTAGCAGCAGCTTTGAAATCTAACTTTATAACATCAATCAGAACTTTGATACTGGTGATAACATAATCAATAGGTACTTTTAAACCCTTTAGAATTACTAAACCAACACCGTTAACAACCTCCATAAATGAATGGAAAGTATCGGTTGAAGCTTTTACTGTAGGAAATAAACCTGAGATACCGGCTTTAAGGTTATCCCACTGGGTAACCAAAGTTGCTATCAAGGCAATTACTAAACCAATACCTATAGCTTTTAATGCAGTACCAAAAGCAGTAGTAGCTACAGTAGCGCCCCCGGTGGCAACAGTTTCAACAGTTATTGTAGCAGCCAAAGCCCCCTGTGCAGCGGTATTAGCAGCCGTTAATTCTGCTTCTTGTGCTAAAGCAGCGTTATAAGCTTCCTGTAATGCGATCTGTTCCTGTTTAGCTGTAGCAGCCAAAGCAGCCAGTTCTAAATAAGCTTCTTCTGCTCCTGATAGTTCAGTTTCTGCATCTAAGCCCGCTGCTCTGGCCTCTGCTAATGCTGCTTCACTTTCAGCCTTTAGATTGTTAGCATTTTCAATAGCAGTAGCTAAAGCAGTTTCAGCAGCAGCCCGTTCTGTTTGAGCAGCTACTAAAGCTTCATTAGAGGTTACTAATTCCTCGTTAGCTACAGTTTGTTCCTGAGTAGCTTTGGTATAGGCTTGTTTAGGTAAAAATTGAGCAGCAATCACCCTACCCAAATCGGAGAAACCTTTTTTGAGGTCATCTAAATTTGATAAAGCGTGAGAGAATGCTAACAAACCCTGCAAGCGTGCTAAGTTTTCCGATGATTTTTCAGAGTTGAAACCTAATGCTATCAAACCACCGGAGAACCCGGCTAATGAACCTGCTGCACCAGAAGCTACTTTAGAAAAAGCAGCAAACTTATTTTCGGGAGAAAAGCTGTTGAGGGTATCCTTAAATTCACTTGCACGTCTTTTTAGTTCAGCTAAATCTTTAGCACCTTGCAAAAAGGCAGCAGAGTTTTTACCCTGCTGTTGTTCTATTTTCTGTAACTCACTGGTAGCATCACGGATTAACTGTTTGTAGTTTTTGAAACCATCTAAATTACCTACAGGTTGTTTCGAGACTTCACCAACTTTAGAACCTAATTTACCTACTTCCTGTGTAGCCTCTTTAACCTGATCTGTACCGTTAACGGATATATCTAATATGACTTGTTCAGCCCCATTATTTGTATTTGTAGCCATTTATCGTTTTCGATAAATATTCGGCTGACCTGATCTTTAAGGCCGGATTTAACCCTCTTATAACACTATCTTTTGAAGTTTAACCTGCGAAGTTTCTTTAGAGTTGTAGTAATCAATATTTAAAATTTTGGCATACATGCCCCCGGCTTTAGTTTGGATATATACCGGGGTTCTCATATCAAGATTTGATACATCTGTTGCAGATAATAGCACATTAAAATCAAACACAGCAACATTATCATCATTCAATTCTAAAATCTGGTTTTGATAGAAATCTGAATATATATTTGGCAGGGTAAATATATCTTGCGTTAAAGGCATATAAACTTCATTTGGTACACCAAATAATAAACTAAAAATTCCTGTACCGTTGGTATCTGTTAAAATATGAGATGATTTATTAGTTAATGTTAAACCTGATGATACGGTGGTATACGTTACAGTATCCCCCGAATTTGTTAAGACTATATCATACGGGTTGCAGGACGTATAACCATTATTGAATAAGATTCTCAAATTACTTTTATAGGATTGTTTAGCAGTTAATTCACCTTTAAAAATGGCAGGTAATATTTTATCATCACCGTTTTCTTTAACTATAATTGTTGGTGAAAAATCTACTTCAATATCTAATCCGGCTGCTACACCTTTACTATTAGTTATGGAGAAATCCCCGTAGGAAACATCAGCATACTTAGTTGTATAAAGTTTGTTATAATAATTGTTATCATCCGTTTTAAACTTGAAATTATATACTGACGGTAACTGAGTATTGAAAGAAATCTTTGATGCTGATCTTAAATCTACTTTTTTAGTCCAATCATAAGCATAAGTTGCCGGGGTTAATGCCTTCTGGTAAAAACTATCAAAAGGTTCAATAATAATATCGTTGGGAACATTTGGATTTTCTAAAAAATATAAATTAAAAAACTTCAATAGTGATTTTAGAAAATCTTTAACCATCACATTTTGGGGAACTACATCTCTTAAGTTGATGGTATCCCCCGAAACGATTTCTACTTGTGAAGTAACTCCTGATGCCCCTAAATTAAACACAGCATTATTAACAGTTATAGAAGCTGTATTTGAAGTGGTATTAGCCACAATGCCGAAACCTTCACCTTTCAGGTAAGATTTTAAAGCCAATGAAAGATGTGTTGAACCAGTTATACCGGATGTAGGAAAAAGATATTCTGAATTAGTAGATGTAATGGGAGTTCCGGAGGTGTCTAACTGGAATAAAACAAAGCTTACCGTTGAACCTGTACCATCTAAAGAAGTAGCAGAAAAGTTAACTGATAAATCCAATTGGGTAGTTACATTTCTGGTCAAAACATAAGTATGTACATCAACCCCGGTAAATGTTCGGGTTTGTCTTTTGATATACTGGCTATCAACTATTGCTCCCAAATCGATAGCAGCAGAATGATTTAAAGAAGTAAAATTATAGGTTGTTGCCCCGGTGGTAACATCAGTATAAAAGACTTTTTTAACTGCGTTAGAAAACTCCTGTTCAGCATAGGGTATAAAACACTTTTTGAAAATATCAGAATTAATAAAATCACCGGAATAGGTATAACCATATTTTTGAAAGATGTTATCAAAATAGGTTTTAAGATAAACCCCGGTTCTAAAATTGCGCAAATCAAACTTGCCGGGGTTCTGAACAATAGTTTTTCCATAATCGATTTGCGGATAGAAAAAGTCATGATAAGGCTCTGTTAAACCATCATTGTAATTCATATTCCAACTATTAACTATGTTCGTTAATGTGTAGTGGTGGTGGTAATCTGTTACAAATACATTGCTTAACAGATCATTCCCGATCTTACCAAAGAAATCAACTAAGCTTCCGGTAACAACTGCTGAATAAGTATAATTACCGTTGCTATCAAGATCAACCCCGGTAATCTTTAAAGTACCTTTAAAAATCATTATTGAGTCTTCAAAGATTTGACACTGTACACCCCTATTTGGTGAAAAGTTATAATATAATTTCTCAGGTAATGTAGTATCTGAAAACCTCGAAGGGCTATATAAATTCCCCAAAACCCTATTGTTATTAGGTGTAGCTTTTAAGCTTATGTTTTTACTTAGAGAATCTAAGCGTTGGCTTATATCCTGAATAACAGTAGTAGAAAATGAAGTTGTAAATTCGTCCCCCAAAGATTCACATTCTAATTCAGCATAGCTGCCATTATCTTCTATTAAGTATATTTTAAAATTTAGATTACTCATCTTTTTAGATAAATATTCGATTTAGAATAGAATAATTTTTTTTTGAAAATATACACGATTCAAAAAAATTTATACATTTGTATAAATCTAAAATATAAACACTAAAAAAATATAAGATTATGTCAAAAGAGCAGTTAATAGAAAATATACAAAAAGAGTTAGAACAACTACTAAGTCAGAAAAGCACTATAGAAGAAAATTTGACAAAAGAATTAGCGGAGGCTCAATCTGAATTTGATATAAAAGTTGCTTCTATAAAAGCAAAATGGAATATTGCTGATATTGATGCAAACATCGAAACATTTCAAGAAGGTTTAAAAGTTTTTAAAGGTGAACCTACTATTAAACATAACCCTGTAGTAAAAAAGGAAAAGGGTTCATCAAAGCCAGCAAAACCAGCGGGTGAAAAGAAAAGTAACGATCAAAAGATTATAGACGTTTTAAAGGTTTTGGGTTCGGCTACAGTAAGTGAGGTTAAAGAATACCTTAACAAAAACGGTATCCACTTCGGTTCACCAGTACCGCAATATCTTTCAAATATGGAAACAGTTAAACAGATACTTAAGTCCGATGATAATCGCCCCAAAAAGTATTCTTTACGCTAAAAAGAAAGGCTATCATGACGATAGCCTTTTTTTTAGTATTATAATCCGTCTGTGATTTCTCCATCACTTTTAAAAATCAAATTCATAAAATAACCTTCAAAGTCGTCTTGCTTTAGCAAAAAAATCTTTGCGTCCGAGATAGTTATTTTCAGTAATACCTCCCTTGCAAGGCTATCCATCTTAATTGAAGATTCAGCCAACTTTTCATTTGATGCACTGATGGTATCTCCGTGCATAAATTTCGACCTTATTCCATAAGCAGTTTTAATAGCTCTATAGTTTTCAATCTTCTCTTTTAATTCTCCTCCAATATATAAAGTAACTCTTTCAGCCAATTGATGTGAAATTTCCGTGCTATTCGTTACGAATAAACATTCAAACAATGACATATAAAACGATATCTTCATAGGCAGGGAATCCGTTTCTCTTGCATAGCTTAAGAAATCAAATGTTCTGTTAATTTTGTTATAAAGCTTATATGGTATACTATTCTTACCAGAGGAATTTACATTGGATGATTCAGAGTAATCTAACTCTATTTTTTCAAGTCCATCAATTTGGATTAAATCATTCACTTGTATCATTAATGACTTAACTTTATTAAGTTCATTTTTATCAAATTTTGTATTGGAAAATTTGCCACTTGAATTTGAATACATCAAATTAAAAATTCGAGACCGAACAGGTATTTCATCCCCGTCATTAGCGATGGAATGAATCCAATGAAAATTAACAGAATTGTCTTTTATAAGCCACAGTGATATTTGAAAACGATAAAGAAATTTAGCAGCGAACTGCTGATACTTAAAAATAGCAACATTATCAACTCGCTCAATATCACCGTAAATATTAATGTTGTCAACAAATGAATTATAGGTATTCAATCCGACATATGGAGCAATATTTTGCTTTTTAAAAAAAATTGCTTCAAGCCTTTTATTATTACAATCAACCTCAAAGCCCTCAATATTCATTGGAAACTGAATATCAGATGAAATATCAAATCCGGTAAGGTTAGAAACAATAGTAATCATTGTGCCGATGTTAAAACACAATAATACAAAAGGGCTGCGAATGCAGCCCTTATTATTTTTATTCCCCTTCGATCTGGCAACTAACCCAACAAACGCAAAGCGGGTACAGATGATTTCTGTAATTCACAGGATCAATAACGTCTAATACGTCTCGGAAAATACTTAACTCAAACGTGCTTTGAAATGGTGGTATATCAAACTCAAAGTAGACATCAGTCCATCCAATTTCAACCCTTTGTTTTAGGATGTTAACGATGTTATTACCCTTGATACCTAAACATACCGTACCCGCATCATAGCTATCAGCTTTAATTTGTCGGGTGTTAGTTGTTTCACTATCCGGGGTTAGATCAGTTCTGTAAAGTTTAGGGAACAGTTCAGCATTAACCCTTACAACAGCCTTTCTTGTTCCAGTTTTGGCAGTAACGTTAATAGTTCTGAAAACCTTGTTAGGGTTACCATCTGCATCATAACCTAATTCAATATGATTGATAGCAGGGCTGATTAAAGATGGATAATCCCTGTTTATTGAACTCCTGCTTACCAAAGTAGCACCGCTGTTTGACCATCTGCCCGAACCCGTCCAACCGCTATCAAAAGTATTATCACTAATCTTCTCTGTAAACGATAATTTAGGGCTATAACCTACCTTTTTGTTTTTCTTTTCTACACCACCGTTATATTGTACATAGATGTCGGAAATAGAAAATGTATTGCCTGATAAATCAACAACCAATTTCAAATTGTCGTAGTTTACATATCTTTTTAAATCCGATGCAGATAACGTTAATTGATAATAGCCATTGTTGTAAGTTGCTGCTGATGTTACATTAGCAAAACTACCTTCGGGTTTACCGTATGTACTTAAGAATGCAAAACTATGCCTTGTCAACGTACTATTGATTTTTGAATAGTTAATAGTGGTTGAACCTGTTGAGCCTGTAGTTGCTAAAGTAGTAGTACCTGTAGTATCATAAACAATAGTTGATGGTTGAGCTTGATTTAAGGTTTCAAACCCAATGATATAACCAGTAGTAGGACTATAAAATTTACCTTTAGCTATCAAACTGATTGTACCGCCTGTGCCATTTAGAACCTGACTTGAAGTATAAATATCACCAATCGTAATAGATGTACCTGTATAAGTAGTTTTGTCAACTGTTAAGATAATAGATTGATTGCTCTTTGCCGGAAAAGCATAATCCGCACTGTTAAAGTAGTCTTTCAACCAGAATTTAGTTGCCCCGCTTTGTGGCATCTGTATGTAAATGGTTGCTGATGTGTTATTGATTTTATCCAACGTTAAATCCCACAAAGCAAAATCCGTAAACGAAACTGCGTTTTTACTCATCAATTCGAGATACTCATCAGTGTAAGCAGTACCTTTTGTGTATGAAGTTGCGCCCGAAATCTTGTCCATATACCCCCAACCGTTTGCCTCATTTGATTCAGTCAACCCATAATGACCTACCGTTAATTCTGACCATTTTGAACTTCTTTGTTGGATGGTATCATAGTTTAAATCCTGAAT
Organism: Mucilaginibacter kameinonensis; assembly: GCF_003675385.1. GTDB lineage: Bacteria > Bacteroidota > Bacteroidia > Sphingobacteriales > Sphingobacteriaceae > Mucilaginibacter > Mucilaginibacter kameinonensis. The sequence goes on from NZ_RCWZ01000004.1 coordinate 113,301, forward strand.
TGAATTAATAGCTAACTCCCCTATTTTTCTAAATCCTTTAATTGATTTCTTAGGATTTGGGATTGCCTTATTAAATAAATATGTCCATTCATTAACATTGTAAGAAATGGCACGGGTATCCGGGTGTGTACCCCAGAACCTAATTGCGGGTACACCTTGTGTAATTATTTTTTCACCTAATACGCCCTGTTCGTGGTAATACGCTCCATATTCATCAGCTACAGTTTTGAAAATATTAGATAGGAAGGAATTTTTAATGAAATAATCATTACTATATATAGGTTTAGCACCTGATGCTAAAATAGTTTCTGATACTTCTTTCAATTCTTCTTTAAACAAATCAGAATCGCTAATACCACTATTTAAAGTTTCGTTCCCGATATTTTGAACGGTTATGTATGTCGGGTTAATATCTCTTATACCAAAGCCCCTCGATGTAAATTGAGTAGGGGTATTTTTTCTTAACCTATCTGTGATATCTACTAACCTATCGCCACCCTGTGAATAGTTATATACCTGATAATTTGTTAGCGCTGCAACCCTGTTAACAATGGCTTTATTTTTTACTGCCACCCCGGCAGCCTCAATGTAAGAGCAACCTGCGAAAACAATTTTATCTGAATTTAAAATGGTAAGAGTGTCCCCGGTGCTACTCGATGCACCTGTAGCCCCGCTTATCATGTAACCATTAATAGCGGTAACAACCGGAAAACTAAATGGTACATAAACATTTGCTGTGTTACCTGTTTCCAATTGAATCTGGCTGTAAGGCTGAGGGAATGATGTTCTAAAAACACCGTAGACTACCCTTGTGCAATTGGTTTGGGCGGTAAACGTGTACGGTGTTTCACCGGATGGCAAAATAGCGTAGCTAATCTTAGCGTTACTTGCGTCCTCAAACCTTATTGAAACAGGCTGACCGCCCGCAAAATTAGGATGATGATAACCGCTTAAGGTGTAAATATTACCGGGGGTAACCGGGCTGTAGAGCAATACCGCTCCCGTCAACGTAACATAGCTTCCGTCATTTGGGGTTATCCACTGTCCGGTTATTTGATTTACCGGATTTTGAAGATTTATTGATGTTGTGATTGTTGGTACTCCATAACCTTTATCTCTTAATTGTTTTTGAGTAACGACATAAGTATCTCCTGTCATCGGGGTCACAACAATACCATTCGTCAAATATTGCGCTTCAATATTCTTATTGTTGATGCTGTTTACATTTGATAAATACGGTGCATAGGCGGGATAATTAGCCGACTGGTCACCTGCCAATAACATTACATTATTATAGGGTTTGGTATTCGAAGTGTTGTCGTAACGTTGAACTGAATAATAGATTTTCGTACAGGCTGACGGCGTTGTAAATACTGTTGGTGCAATATTATTTAAGGTAACCCCACTTAAGGAATTTCCGTTAATGTCCTCAAATCTTAAATTCAAACTTAATGTACTTGAAGGTGATATATAGCCACCAATTGTATAGGTGGTATTGCCACTAACAGAAGAATAATATGTTACACCGCTAAATGTTATTAAATTGAAACTGGCTGATGTCTGAACATAAGTGTTTAATAGAATATTTGCGGGGTTTTGCAAATTGATTGAACCTGTTGATGAACCAACGGTCACTTGTGAAGGTGTAAAACCTAAAGCATTAGTAACTTGCGTCGATGTTATCCCTGTTATAAATAAGGTTGAGCCAGATATGTCTAACTTACTTTCAACGTTAGTTTTAGTAAGGTTAGCAAGTGTATTGAAAGCATTTCCTATAGTAGCAGGACTGATAGTAAACGGTAAAGTCTGATTAATTATATTGGCAGTAATGCCGGAGGTGTAACCTGAAATATCCATTATCTTTTAGGATAAATATTAGGTCGTTAATCAAATAATCCGGGAACATCACAAGTGAAAGTAATCTCCAACCTATTGTTATCAGTTGAGTACTTTTTCTGCCTGATAGTATAAGAGCTATTAAATAACGTTACGGGGTAATACCTGCTGTTATCAAGCCTCACATAAACTTTTTCAGCGGTAATGATACTACGTAACCACTTAGCTGAATCATCGCTTAAAACGTCTGTAATCGCTGTGTATTGACTGGTATTTGTGATGTTAATTACCGTTGAAGTTTCATTATAGATTCCATTATTTATATCTGAATATACCCCGGATGAGTTTAGTTGAAAGGGATATTTTCCAATAGTAGTTTTTTCTGAACTTATTTGCTCCTGCGGGTTAAACAAGCTTAAGCTATCAAAGCCACCCAACGGATTACTAAACATTAATTGAAATGATTTCCGGCATTTAGAGGCATCTTTCAACACGTATGTTCTCTTTTCGGAAAGGGTATTTCCTGATGAATCTGTTAGTTGAACTGTATAGTAATAAGAGTTTAAAAGCTTAAGAGAATCACCGAATTGAAGCGCAAATTGGATTTGGAATTGGTGACCAAACAAACCTGAAAAGTCTGTACCAAAGTAATTTGTTAAAGTATTGGGACTAACATTTAATCTACCTGCATTTTGTGTAACACCTGTAATGTATTGTGTACTTACCAATTGGTTATTTTGGCCGTAAAAATCAAACTTAGCTTTTGCTACCTGACCATCATTTAAATAGTACAGGTATTCAGTTGAATCTTTATAGATAGCATTTACAGTTGGCTTATGGGTTAAGAAATGAATTGTTCCGGTATAGCCTGATGATAATGTGTAATGTTTATAGTTGAAATCCGTAAAATGAGTTCTATCAATTTCTCCGTTCCAAACATCATATAAGCCGGTGCTTAAAGTATCACCTTGAGTTAAAACCCCAATACTTAAGTAGTATTCCGTAATCTGTAATTTGTAGGCTAATGATAAAGCCGGGGTTTCCTCAACTATATTTTCGGTATTGACCAACTGGTAATCGACGTAGTTTGATAAGATAGAAGACAAATCAAAGTATGTTCCCAGAGGTATAGGAGGAACTGTATAATACTTTTGAGTTGAAATGATGCTGTTATCTGAGGCTAAAACTTTAACTATAAAGTATAGAATAGAACTTCTATCACTTCTCAGTTGAAAAATGACAGGGTTGTTCATGACAGGTGTATACTTTTGAGGTTGTGAGGTAATTGTAATCATCTCTTTTAGGATAAATATTAATACCTTCGATACTTAACCTTTAGAAGATGACACCCAAATACGGCATTGAAGTTTTTGAAATTTTGGATAATGGTAATTTGCTCAATGCTGTGTACACGAATACAGGATTATTCAATGGTAATGTTTACAGCATTGATAATGAAATAGCCGTAAAGATATATCCGGATAGTACAGGAATTGAAGGCCAATACGATTGCAGATTTATCGAAAAGAATAACGCATCAGTATGTCATTGTATTCTTACTATCACAAAACAGGGGGCTGCTTTTAAATTTGTTTGGGAATCTGACACTGAACTATTTGAAGGTATTGGTCTTGTGGCAGGGAAAAATCACATAGCTGTATCTTACGTTGAAATCAATCTGTTGTAGCCCTTTTAAATACATCGCCGGAGGCTCCGCCCTTAATACCTGACTTTATCCAATCAGCCGAAAAGCCTTTAATAGTCTTTTGCAGATCTTCTACTAATTGCGGTATTTCAGGAGTAAAAATATTCCGGGGTTTAAAGCCTTTTTTGTAAACCTTTCGAGCCATCAAAAATGCAGCAGTCTTGATAGCCTTTTCATCTCCTTCCAAGTCTTCGTGCGGGGATGGTTTACCGTGTAAAAATTCTTCATTACGAAGCTGAATGTTTTTAGTATTGATATAGTTGATAAAAGCTGAATAAGGGGGCATTTTCTCTTTATAGGCAAACGGTGAATCCGGTGCCAATTCGGAACTTTCAGCACCCCGGACACCTTTATCCTGAAACAGCAAATAGGCCGGGGCTAAAATTTTTATACCAGATTCAGATGTTTCCATCTTGATATTTTCAATCTCCCCGGTCACAACCATATCAGCCGATTGAATCCGCTCTTTAACTCTTTCTATAAAACTGGCTACATCGTTTTCAGCAGTGCTGAACATGTCAGCCGTGGTAAATTCACTCCGGGCAGTTCCTAATTGGGAGATTTGAGATAATGCGGAGGCTCTGGCTGCTCTGCTTGCTGCTGCTCTTGATTGGATTGCCATTTTTCAGGGGTTAAAATTTTGCTGCTGTTTAGGCTTTTTTGTATTTAGATTCTAAGATTTTTACTTTAGCTATGAGGTATGAGGCTAATGTTAACACGTATAAGGCCGGTAATTCAATACATTGTAAGTAGGGTGTACCAATTTCTTTGGAAACATTCATAGCTAAATCAGTCCACCCCCATAAACGGTTAAACTCTTTTTGGGCATCTTGATTTATTTGTGCCAAAACATTTTGATTATCTTCTGAATTTTCTCCCTCACTATCTGTTTCAATATCTTCCAAGCCAAACAAACCCGGAAACGATTCAAAGATTTCAGCGTTGATCTGGTTAGCGCAAAAAAAAACTGCATCACATCGTAAATTGATAGATTAGCTATCTCCTGATCTGATTTGTTCTTAATTAATAGCCTTAAGATTTGGGGCATATTCTCCCACTGCTGACCATCTGCGTTAAGCTTGTTAAAGGCAACCCATTCATCATAGGTGATTTCCTCAATCATTTTTATATCGAGATCACACCGTGTCTTTTGTATGGGTGTATTCATGAAGTTGATTGCTGTTAACAGGGATATGATTGTAGTTGCCGGGAGTTGTGTTAACTCTGTTATTGATACATCTAACAGGATAGATAACATAGCATACTGGACATATGCGTTATATTCTTCAACATCATAATTTGCTTCATCCGGCTCTGTTGGAATCTGCATTATCTGAATATATTTCAGGTAATTTACCTCTTTATAATTGCGGGGTATTCTTTTCAATAAATCCTCTGATTTGCTCATAAACACTTTCAGATAAATATTATCCTACCCGGAGGTTTAAGCCCAGTTTATTAACTCCGGGGCAAATAGGTTTAAGCTTTTAGGCAAAACCAAATGTGTTTAAGAAATTGGTATTTGGTATGGTACGTTGAAGATACTTGTAGGCCATACCCAAAGCTGCTATGCAGTCATCATGATAACCCTGTTGAGCCTGTAGTTTAACTACATTGGATTTATCAGAATATTTCATCTCAAACACTTTCATCTCATCGGCCACAGCTTCTATAAACTTCAATTCGTTCCTTTCTACCCCATTAACAAGATTGAAGATCATCGGGGCTTTGCTCTTATTGGTAAACTCAAACCCAATAACATTATGTCCTTCATTTCTGATTCTCTCATATATAACACCACCCGCTGTAAAGCTACTGCTGTCAATTACTTTTAGGGCTTTAGGGTATGGCAGATTTAAAATCTTTTGATACTGTAGTTCATAATCATTTAGCCTGAACCTATCAAAGTATGTCATCTGGCCCGTAGCTGATAACCCGATAATCACTGTAGCATCTGATTGCTCTGTACTACCCTTCGCTATATCTATACCGTACACTACTGTAGGTTCATTACTTAACTCTTTAATGATATTACGGTTGATATCAGCCTCTTTGAACGGGTTGCTTTGATTGGCCTGCGGGTCTGATTCAAACTCCTGTGCAAAGGTTATTGATGGTGTACTGGCTTTAATTTGCTCATACTCTGCTTTAGGAAAGAAAGGGTTATCAAGAGATTTAAATTTGAATGACTCCCACCCATCAATACCCTGTTTGCCTTTTAGATATGCCTGATAGAAAAAGTTACCAGTACCTTTGAAAGTAGATATCAGGAATACCCTTCCCGCTGTCATAGCTACCAGAGGACGAACGATATCGTAAAAGACATAGTTCTGATTGCTGATATTACAAAACTCGTCTATCAGGACTAAATCAGCCTCATAACCCCTCATACGTTCTACTGCATCAGGTTCACCTGAAAAGAACTTAACCACAGCTCCATTAACAAACTCAATAGTTAAATCTAATTTGTTAGTACTGGCTACCAGTTCACCGGGGATTAATTGTAATATGTTTTTAAACCAATCCCGGCACTGTTTATAAGTCGGGCATATAAAGAATACCCTTTTGCCTTTAGCTGCTGTTAGACACGCAAGTGTCATCATGCAATCTGTTTTACCAAATCGTCTACCTGCTGCGATACAAACATATCGGGCGGTACTTTTGAGAATCTTTAACTGGTTTAGGTGGGGCTGTTTAAACTTGAATTTTACGGTACTCACTAATCATCTTCACTATCCGATCTTAGATAAGATTGATGATATCCTGCATATCATTATCTATCCGTTTATCACCAAAACCAAAGTCAATTTTGATTACTCCGTTCTGGTTCACATTAATATCACTATCGATTTGAAGATGTGCCATAGGCGCAAGAAAGTACTTCAAATACTTCTCCATCAACTGTAAACGCATTCCCGGCTTTAGCTTTTTTAAATCTTCTGCAAAGCTGTTATCACCCGTACCAGTAAAGTATTCTGTAGCTTTTCCCCTTAGAAATTCTCTTATTGCTACATCGCTTTCGTTATGTTTTGTGCCCTTCGGTTTTCCTGCCGGATTACCGCTAACACCCTTTTGAAATGGCATTTTGTCCCTGTGTTTTTGTCCCCTTCTGCGTTTCCTGCATCCAAATGCAGTTTCAGTAAAAAGACACTACTTTAACCAACTATGTAAGCCAGTTAATTATGCCCCTTATACCGGGGCAACTTTCTGATTTCTATTGCTTTTAAGAATAAATATTAGATGGTAATAGATATTACCGTATGTGAGGGTGGAAATGACGACTGAATAGCTTTTAAGAATATTATTATTAAATTTAGAAGACCTAAATGTTTCAAAATGAAAACTGTTCTTGCAATAATCTCGATGTTACTGCTTCTCCCATTCTATACTTATTCTCAAGGTTCTTTTAAATTAATTAAAGTCCCACAAGATATATCTAAAAAAAATCATTCCTCTGACAGCTATAAGTTACTGATTAAAAACAATGATCGTTTATTATTGCAATTAGATGTTAATAATGAATTCCAATATTTAACAGGCAAGACTAAACATACATTTCCAAGAAATCACGAAATGATGGATTCAATAAAAATTAACAGAGAAGATACCATTCAAATTACAAAACCTCTTGATACAATTTTTGCAACACAAGGCAAGTTTTTAGAAATATTTGGCGACTTTAATACGAAATGCGTTACTATGTTAACCAAGGTAGATACATCCAATTTCTTTGATGTCAGCGGAGATGATTTGGCATTACACGGCATATATAATGATTTAGAACCTACGTTCTCAACGACCAAATTTACTAATAACAACGTCAAACGACTTAGTATCAATTCACTACATTTTAGTTCATTAAAATTACTCTATTCATACTTTCAAAAGATAGATTTCCATCTTGTATCAATTTCAAATACTCTTGTGATAAAAGACACGAAAATTGATAGTGCTATTCTACATAATGTATTTTTACCGGATACAGTCAAGTTGATAAATTTAGATTTAACAGATATAAAGGGATATATTGATTTTACCAATTTGCCATACAATAGAGAAAAAAATTATGTATTAATATTAGGCAATGTTGATATAGAAAAACTAAATATACCATATGATAGATTTACAGTCTTGGTAGATGATAGCATCAGTTATGAACAACAATCAATGCTTTATCAAACCGTTCTAAATAAATTAAAGGAACGAGGTTTAAACGAAAAATTTGAAACCTTAGATAAACGATACCAAGCACTTAAAATGAACACTAACGGTCATTGGCTAATAAATTTCATTGAGTGTATTTGGTGGGATTACGGATACGATAAGGGCAGAATTATAAAGATTTCTTTTATCTTCTTCTTAGCTTTTCTCATATTAAATCTTTGCATTTTCAGACAACTAACTATTGCTTACCTACCAGAAAATATTGAAAATTATTACACCTATACCATCCGAAAGATATTTGTTGTAGGAACTAAACGCCAACAATTTTTGGTCTACCTTTATAAAGTGGGTATTTATACCGGATTTATTTTTTGGGGGCTTAAACTGGATTTAAAGGATTTAAAACTAACATTATGGTGGGCATTGTTGATAATAATATTTGAGTACAGCGTAGGCATTATATGTTTAGCGTACATTGCTAATTATATAATCACCAAATAATATATTTCTATTATTAATTAGCGCATATTATTTATATTTGTAGAATGACAGCAACAATAGTACATTCATACAATGACCTAATTAAAAAAATAAAATGGAGTGAATTTAACAGACTAATAGAAATATCCAATAATAAATTAATAAAAAGATATTATCAAATCGGAGTTATAACAAAAGACCTATCATCTGAACCTATAACTATCATTGATGAAGGAGAACATTACAAGGTTAAAATAAAAGGCTTATTAGATTGTTTTATCGTATATAAATAAATTCACTTTAAAAATTATCTTTTACAAAAGTTAAGACTATTTATCTATAAACAGATAAATGTAAGCAATTTACAATTAGAGTTTAACATAGGCGTGGATACCTCAATTTACAAAAATGATTGAAAAGGTGTCAGTCCTATTTGCGAAATTGTAACCTTAGATTTTACTATATTTGATTAAGGTAGCGGTGAAAGGCATTAGTTTAATCTTAAATTTTAATTAATGACAAGTAAACAATTCACTGCCATTACGAAAGCTGTATCTGGATTACTTTATAGAATCTATTTACTGTTGCATCTATTTTTATAATAGTTTCGTGCCTTATAACCGCTTAGCTTGACTAAGCGAGGGCACCGTGCGAAAGTCGTATGGGCTGAGTAACCGCTATCCTTATTTAAATCCCTAATGTGCAGGGTCTATAAATGGCATTGGTTCTCCCCCCGGAGGTAATTTCCCCGGTGGTGAAGGCGTAAGGAATATCAGCGATAATATTATGACTATCACTAAAACCGTTGCAAATGCAGCCCACGCAATGAATATATCTTTATAAGGCTGTTCCATAGCCCAAATTACCAATTTTTAATTGTTTTCTTGGAGATTAATAAACAATAATTTACTTTTCGGTATTCATCTTTTTTGGCCTAACTAATCTGCACTCTGTATGAGAATTTTCCATTTCTAAGGAATTGTCAGGCTGATTTTATTCTATATTTCTCCGTATTAAATTAAGAATAATTCAAGTAGACAGTTTCCATTTGTTTACTTTGAACCCGTGTCTATGCAGACATTTTATGCACTTTGGACTCCGAAAGAGATTCGGATGATGTTTGTTTTATTAATTTTCGCCTATGTTATATATAAGGGCATAGTATTAATATTTACTCAAACGAAAGCTAAGAGCACAATTGAGATTAATACCCCAATAGGTTCATTTAAAATTGATTCCCCAAGTGCAGGGCTGATTCTTTGCTTTTTAGGATTAGTACTACTTTTTCTGATATCTAAATAAATCCTCAATTAAAACAAATGTCGCAAAAGAAGTATATCGCAAAGGCATATAATTCGTATATATAACAAATATTTTTATTTAAATTCGTTAATTATTCATACATAACCTTTATTAAAATTTAAAAAGTCCAATGTCACAAATTATCCTATTCACAGTTAAAATTGAAAGCATAAGCTATGATGTCAAATCAAACTATCAAAATGTTCAATTTGAAAAAAACGATGTGTTAGAAAAAGTAAAATCTGAATTAATTAAAGATAATTTGATATGTGAAGAAGAAACTATAACCTATGAATTGAAGGATGGATACCTTCATGTAAGTGGTCAGGCTCATAAAGAAAGTGGCTTTGGATTTGCATTCATTTAAATAGTTAATCAGATATTTTATGGTTAAGTTTTAAAAGCAACGAGCACTTTTCATAATACTCTTTTGATTCACAGAATTTGATTAACAGAGCTATATAATTTTTCAGGGCGGTACAGTCATCAACATCACTATAGATCATATGCTCATACAGATCATTGATTACTGATTCATCATCTGGATACATCGTTATCAATAACCCCGTTTCTTGATTTATTAACCGAAAAATGTATTTATATATCTTATCTGTCATTCTTTGAAATAAAAGCTTATATAATAGCTTAAAACCTGCTTTACACAACTGCTGCACCCTGTATTAAAAACAGCAGGTAATTGTCCCCCGGTTAAAATGTTATAGTGCGGGTACGCATCTATCATTAATTTGATTTCGTCATGCTTAAGCATGACTGATGCAGTTTCAGCGTACTGCTTCATTTTATTTTCCAGAGGTTTTAAAGCCTCTATAATTTCTTCTTTACTCATTTCTCAATTTGTCTTTAATTGATTTTAACTTATTGAACAGATCTTCCTTATTGGCCTGTACCTGCTTTGAAGGTTTGCCCCGCTTTTGCTTTTTATCGATTAAATCATAAAAGCTTTGCTGATCTTCTGCTGATAGCTTTGAAACTAATTCCTCAATTGTAAAATCGTATTTGGTAACAAAACCTTCTTCTTCGCAATCATCATCATAGATAATTACCTGTTCATCCCCGGCATTTGAATCATTAAATATTTCTGACGTTGGAATAATCACCCCGCCGTAGGCTGATGCATTTAGTATGTTAAAGATTAGCCCTGATGATTTCGGATTAGGCTTTTTGGAGAAACATTGTCTGCTTATTATAAATGCTGCTGTAGCAGTTAATTTAGCCCCATTGGGGGCATCCTCTAATATCTGAACTATCTTTTCGGCAGGTTTAGCCCATAGGTGACTAAAAACGTGTTGATAACATTCATCACAGAAATCGTTATCATCCTCCGCCAATCCGTTAACCTTCAAAAAACGTTGTATGTAAGCTTTTAGGGGATTAACCTTTGATTTAGCAGATACCCCCATATAAAGGTTATTGAACCTGCCTGTAAGGTATAAAGAAGTTAAAACCTCGGATTTGATTTGTTCTTTTGTATAGCCTGAATATTGGGGTAACAAATAATTTATAGGTTTACGGGTAGCGCATCAATTATGCGCTTTAATAGAACCGTTACAACAGGAGAAGTAACGGCTACTATTAAAAATGAGGCGTTCCAAAACGCTATTGCCAAAATGATATTCAGCCAGAATGTTAGGCAATATTCACATTTAAAAGGCTTATCAGGTAGTTTTAGCTTATAAACCATATTTTGATAAGCCGGGAGCATGAGCAACCAGATTATAAATAAGGTTGATAGAATAATTTTAATTGTCATTCTTCTTAGTCTTAACAATCAAATTAAGTATTATCAGAACTGACAGTACTGTGTCACTGACTAAATGAATTACTTGCAACATAATTTTAATTTTTGATTTTAACTTTTTTTGCTTTAGTCATCGGCAATTCGATGAACAATTTATTTTCGTATACAACTACATCAGTACAGGTTTCTTTTGGAACTCTTTTGTCCGTTATGATTATATCCTGTAATTTAATTTCTCTCAGATTCCAAACGTATATTAAACCATCATTGAAAATATTTATATAAAACATATCTGCATTATTGTTATCATCTGCTACAAATTTCATTAGATACAATTTAGTATATTCTAAAAACGCCGTTTCTTCTTTTGTACTTTTAAAATCTCTCGTTTTGATTTCAATAAAGAAGTTTTTGTCGCCTTTATCTATATTATGGGTTGTTCCTGACAAGTCCCAACTATCATATTTATTAGGGGATTCTACAAACTGATATTTGTTACCAAATGTGTTTATGACTATATCCCTGCCCTCTTTTTCTTTTGCCTCAACTAATTCTGCATTTGCCATTGTTATAATTCTTTAACATCCCCGTAGATTTCCGCTAAGAGGTCTATGATGCTGTACTGTATTTTTGTTATGTACTGCATCTTTTTATTTGTTATATCTATTTTGATAAATAGATCACTTTTTTCATCACTTATATAATAGTGATTATAGAAACTGATTGCTTTAATCCCTCTCATATAATTATAAATACTTTGGATTTTTTGAAAATGACCAAAAACTTGAAAATATATTTATCAATCCCCCGGATTTAGTTTCGGGGCTTTAATAGTTGGTGTCATGGCGTACCGCCATGTTAAACCCTAATCTTTGAAATTGCCTGAGAAGATGTGAGAAATAATTTTTATCTTAAAAAGCGCAATTAATGCCATAATTTTATGGAGAAGAGTCCGATACAACAAATCGATATAGTTTTACATTTTTTTAAAAAAGATAGAGGACATATAAATTTCGATAATCTGCGTACAAGACTATGGGATGGTGATAAAAAAATAACGATAGATGGTGATGTCCTGCTTAGAATACTCGAAAAATTAGTCAGGGATAAATATGTATACGAAAAAAAGAGGGATATGGGCGGTGTCGATTACGCCATTACCTTCGAAGGTTCTCTGTTTATAGGTTATGAAAAACAACAAAAATTAGACACCGAAAAAATTGTTTTAAGTGATAATCTTAAAGTCGCAGAAAACAGATATAAGAATCGGCTGTTATGGGCAACTTGGTGTGCAGGTGTTGCAGCCAGTCTTGTTTTGCTATGGCAAGTTTGGATTTGGTTTTACCCGGTTCATGCTAACTACCCATATTGGATATGGGAAACAATTCCCAAGCATAAATAATTACATTTTCTCTGTGCAACTTAAACACCGGGGCTAAAAAGCTTTTTACATAAAAAATCCCGTACCAAATGAATGGTACAGGTCACTTTGTTAAATATAATTAGGGGCTTATCGGCCTATAAGTTGCGTATACGATGTATCAGGCTTTGATAGGTTGCTCACCGGAGGCAACGGCTTTTTTGCCGGGGTTGGTACTGCTTCATTTCCTTTAGTACAAGCGGTAATTAGTGCTGTAACAGCAATTACTACCAACAACGTTAATTTTTTAAACTTTTCCATTTCTTCTTTTGTTTAGTTTCTGTTTATCAATGAGATAATAGTAATACAGCACACCCAACATTACCCCAATCACAGTAATAAATATTACACTATCCCTGACGTTATCAAACCATAAGTGTTTAGGCATCAGCAAATAATAAAAACAACGTAGGCTAATTATCCTACAAACGCAAATGTAGGCTAATCTGCCTACAATAACAAAATTTTTTATAACAATTTTTGTTAAATGGGTATCAAGCAGGATTCTAAAGGTATTTTACTTGTTGGGACAAACGTCCGCAAGTACCGAACACTGCTTAATTTAAGTGTCCGAGATTTGGCCAATCTGTTGGAAACCGATCATTCCCAGATCAATCGTATTGAATTAGGCAAGGTCAATACTTCAATCGGAATCATTTTTGCAATTGCTGAAGCACTCAAAGTAGAACCCTTTAAATTATTTCTTGAAGACAAACCCGCAAAAGACACTAAAGCCCTCAAGAAGATTTAAGCTATTGCCTTAAACTCAATCATATTGATCTGTGGGTACAAGTTGAAAGTAAAGCTGTAATCACCTGCCTCAAAGGATTTTTCGCCTTGAACTCCTGCTGCCATCAAATGTCTTACTTCCCGAATCATCATCACCTTGGGTGTAACTGAAATTATATTCAAAGCCCTCCTATAACGGTCTGAATTAGCTACATAAAAGTCTTCTATGCGATCTATTTCGACGTTATTGAAGTCTGCCCTGCGCAATTCTTTTTTTGGCTCTGAGGGCTTTATTTCGGGTTGTTCATGATTAATATCTTCAATTGATTTCACTTCCCCGGTTACCTTTGGTAACGCTTTCAAAAATCCATTATTTGTGTTCTGAGTGGCAACATAATCTTTAAACTCAAACCAATATTTTTCAACCGTTTTCTTTGAAATTTCAAAATTTCTATGAATGACGGTCTGACCTATTTTACCATATTTCTCAAAATCCCAATTTTCAATTATCTGGTATAATTTGTTTTGGCTTTCTGCTGATCTGTGTTCGGCCAGTAACTCCCTACACTTTGCAAATTTTTCTTCCGGGGTAAATGTTGAATGAGGTGCAAAAACTATTTTCCTGTTTTTAGTATTATAAATTGGATTTAAAGAACCTGCGTTTTTCTGTTTAAAAATTGAAGACACTATACTCTTAATTTGAAACCCTTTGACGGGAACTTCGCACATCTGAATATTTACTTTACTCATTATCTTTTCTGCCCCCGCCGGGGTCAAATGTGGGTTCAACCAAACCAAATTATTACAATAACTTAATAAGCTGCTATTACGCTTACCTTCAATAACTTTAACTTTTGGTATCCAACAATCCACATATTTCCATCCTTCGGTTAAGTTGTGTACACAATCGAAATCTTCAAATTGGATTTGTTCATGAAGATTACTAAACCTAATTACCTTTTCATTTACGGGAATTAATTCCCCCCCTTCGGCGGTATATGTCTTCTCTCTTTTATTACTACTGACAGGGGGGAAATTTTCAATAACATTAACTGAATCAAAAACAAAAGAATTATAATTAATAAAAATATCAGGATCAAATGATAAAACATTAAACTGTGTTTTCTTTTTAGCATTCTTATCATAAGAATAAACTAAACCTAAATCCTTACATATAGCTGCATAGGTTGAATCATAATTATCTACTGTCAAACCTTCAACCTGTACCAGTATAGCATAACCAGAACCGCCGAAAGATTTATAATAGGCAAAGATTTTAGATTTATCTAATGAATTAATATCAACCTTAACTTCTTTATTATCTACATCTATATATAGTAAACCTGTAGCCCCGGAAATATTTTGATTGTTTTTATGAGTATGAAAATTGAAATTATAGGTAATACAAGGCAGAGTTGCTTTCAAGCTATCATACATTAGTGAACCTTTTTTAAATTTTCTCGCTTCTTTTATTATACCTGAATATGTAGAATCATTTATCAGGTTAAACCATTCTTCAATGGTAGTGTAGTCTTTTACTTTTGGTGTATAGATGTTATCATACACATTAATTTGTTTTGTCATTTTATTTTACCTTTTCCCTTGTCATCGTTTCATCCTTCTGTGACAAAGGAAAGGGGGAGGCAAGCTAAAGTCTAACAATGACAAACTACTTTAACAAGTCACATCCTCCCCCGTGTATATATTTATAAATACTTTGTTTTTGAAAAATTTTCATTTTTATTGAAAATATATTTTAAAAAAGTACAGTATCAGTCTTATATATAACAAACATAGTCCACTATTCTAATTTGTCAAGCGGTAAAAACAATTATATTTTTGGAGATTTTCGATATATCGAAATTATTCTGATGATCTGGATACCCGCCGGTAGCTAATTCGTGACAAACTTTCAAACCGAACCATAAAAAATCCGACGTTTTTTAGTTAATACCAACAGTTTCTCAGATTTAAACACATTATCAAATTTTCAACTATTTCTTTATAGTTAAATATAGAAAATGGCTAAATTTTGACCTATCAAAATAAATTTTACCGGTAAACTTTATTTTATATGAAACTATAAAAAATTATTAATAACCTAATTTAAAGCAAGTTACATTTTATTCTAAGGGCAAAAATAAATTTAGATTTAGATTTTTCACTAAAAATAAATTTAGATTTAGATTTTGCCTTGAAATAAACCCATACGACTTTCTTTAAACTATAAATTAAAAAATATTTGGATTTAAATTATAGATAAGATATATTTGCAATGTAGATTTTTGAAAAGATTTGCGTGATTGAAACAATAATAATATACAAGTCATAATAAAGAAAGTTAAAGGTTAATCTATAGCTTTCTACTTTGAAACTATCTATATAAATAATCATAAAACAAAACGAAAATGAAAACGAAAGAACAGGAAATGCCAGTAAACAATTTGGAAAATCGGGAATTATCTCACCTGCTTAATTTATTAAATGGATTTGATTTTCTAAATGCAGTTTGGCAATGTGATTGCCATTGTGAATTAGTAATAAATCATCAAGGGGCACAAACAACCTTATGGTTGAAGCATGATGAAGAACACGGTTTTTATAAACTTTATTGCAGCTTACCAGAAGAAAGTTTTCGGGGTGAAGCACATAAATTTAAATGCTTATCAGAGATAGCGAACTACATAAGCCTTTCAAATCAAGAGTACCCAGAATTTGCAATACATCTACAAATTATGGCTGATGACATTAAAGTATAACAAACCCCGGATTTTAAATCATTTAAACACTTAAAATAAACATATGACAAAAACCCTTACTATTCCACAAGTAGCCTATGACAAGGCTTTAAAAGAGATCGTTGAAAAATACCCAACAGAGGTAATTAAAGTATCCGAGACCGCAGGTTACACCTACTCCGTTACTGCTGATGAATCAATCTTCAACGAGATAATCGGTACAATAGGTACAAAGATTCATTACCTACACAAGGTGCAGGGTCTAATCGCAGAATCGAATTAAACGAATTCAAAAATGGCGGTACGCCATGCAAACAACTATTTAAACTCCCCGGTGTAAATGGCCGGGGTAAAAAAAGCTAAAAACTATGAACTTAAGATCAACATTCAATTTCAGCAGAGAAAATTTTAATACCTCAATCAACGAACCAGTAGAATTTTCTTTTAAACAAGAAGATTTTAAAATACAATCAGAAATATACAAACCCTACAATTGTGAAGGTTATGCTACTGTCTGGATACAGGTAAATGACCTCAGCTATCAACGAACATTTGAACACCAAACCCCGGATATCAGGATTGTGAATTTCGTATCAAAATTCATAAACGATAAAGACTACCGGGAGCGGTTCAATGTGGAACGCAACAGACACACAAGTTCAAATGTTACTGATGAATGTGAAAGTGAAAGGTTGAATCATGAAAACAACTGATTCATCCTATATAACTGATTTCATCTTAAACAGTGTGTTACCGTTTTACACTCCTACTGAACATGAAATAGTATATGTTCAAGCGCCGGGGGAAAATAAAGCTGTGAGAGGCTTTAATGCCGATACACAAATTATTATTACCAAAGAGGAATTTGACGTTATAGCGGGGATGGTAAGTGAGGTAATGAATCAGGTTAAAGAAATTCACGCTGTGCAAGTGGGTAAGCTTTTAACTGAGGTAGAAAAAAAACAAAAACCTAAAAAGCTTACCCCTAAACAACAGCGTGAACTTGAAGAAGAAGAACGTAAATTAGAAGTACAGGCATTACGTAATAACGCCGACCGCAAAATATTAAACGGTTTATAAGTGCTTAAAGCTATCAAAAGTATCAAGTTGAAATCCTAATCTCTTCCAATATACTTGTGTATCTTGAAATGATTCGTGGCGACACTGAGATTGCACAAATTGAAGCAATTCCGTTGATGAATAGTTATCCTTCTGGTCTTGAATAAAGTGAGTTACACCCGTATGTTTCATACAGTATAAGGTTAAATTTTCCCTGTCAAACTTGCCGGGATGTTCTTTGGCTAATTCTTGCACACAGGTGGTAAAATCTTCGTACCAACCTTTTCCGATTTCAAACTGAGAAGGCCGTTTTCCTTTACCAAACATCAACCAGTTAGGTTTATGCTCATATTTATCAAGGTATTCGGTTAAAGCTTCGTGTAGAGGTAAAAACATCATTACATACCTGTCTAAGCCATCTTTTTGTGTTTTGGCAATATCAGCCTCAACCCTGATTTTTCTGTTGGTCATATCAAACGCTTCAACCCTCAAACGGGTTGCTTCGCTACTCCTGATGAACGAATGATAAATGAGTTTAGACATAACATAAAGGAGGTAATTATTTTCTTTTAGATAGTCCCAAAGAATTACTAATTCCTCTTTAGTGAAAATTCCAAATCGTTGGGTTTTATCTTTCTTTTTTGATTTCACTAATAATACCGGATTGACAGTAATAATTTCTTCGTCTAAAAGCAATGAGAAAAAAGAACCCAGATAAGACCTCTTGTTATTAAACGTGTTATTACTCCACTTCAAATCAGGGTCTTTGTGTAACCAATAAGAATTCATAAAGTCTTGAAGATGGGATTTATTGATTTCACGAATATCTTTTAAAAGCTTATTAGTTTCCAGATATGGCCTGAACTGGTTTCTAAGAAACATCTTGATAGTTTGTGCGCTCTGTTTCTTTTTGGCTACAGGGTTGATGTACCCTTTATGTTGAAGGTAGAGATTAAGGCAGGTATCAAAATGATGTTTATCTGTTTTCTTGGCTTCCGATTCTTTGGCAACTTTGATTTTGGTTTCAACGTGTTGTTTTACACTTTGAATATTTCGTCTATCAACACCTTCTTTCAGGTCTTCGTGAATCGCAACTTCCAGAGCAATGAATTTTTTCTCCCTTGCTTTCAAATCAGAAATTGTGTTAAGGGACATATTGTAATAAAGTCTACCATACTCTTTCAAGTAAGTAAACTTTGACTCCCCTTCGTACTTGATTGCGTACCGTACACACCACTTTTTGTTGGCGGGGTCTTTGTAAATTTTGGGTTCTTTAAACGTAAAATTTGCCATATGTTTTTTTTACAAACATAGGCAAATTACTTGTCCCTTTTGTCCCTTTTTATAAAAAATGTGGCTTATTTAACTCAAAAAGAACTATTCGTAAAAGTACACTCTTTTTACCCTTTGTGAAATATTGGTTAATATTTCATAGGGAATAGTGCCTATCTGTTTTGCCAGTTCCTCAATCCGCTGGTGCTCATCGAATATGATTACTTCGTCGCCTTCGTGTACATCCAGTCCGCTTACGTCAAGCATGCACATGTCCATGGTAATGTTGCCTACCGTGGGTACTAACTTACCTTTTACCAGCATTTTGCCAACACCTTTACCAAAAGCGCGTAGGTAACCATCGGCATAACCAATGCGAATAGTGGCTATTTTACCGTCTTTAGCTAAGCTACCACTACGGCTATAGCTGATGGTTTCCCCTGCCCCGATCTTTTTAACCTGGGCAACGCTTGTTTTTAAACTCGCGATGGGCTGCAAGCCTGCATCAGAGGCCGGCACTGACGAATCAATCCCATAAAGGCCTATACCAAGCCTTACCATATCATAATGTGCCGACGGCCAGCGGATAATGCCCGCCGTATTGCAAATATGTTTGATCACCTTGTATCCCAGCGTACGTTCTATCTCTTTAAAAGCTTTCTCAAACCGTTTGATCTGTTTTTTTGTAAACTCGTCATGCTCCGGTGCTTCACTTGCCGCCAGGTGTGAAAATACCGACTGTACCCGGATGTACCGGTTTGCCTCCAGCATGTCGCACAAGGTTTCTATCTCGTAGTTTTCAAAACCAAGGCGGTGCATACCTGTATCTATTTTAAGGTGTACCGGGTAATTGGAAATACCCTGTGCCGAGGCATAACCCACAAAATCGTCCAGCAAACCGAAACTATAAATTACCGGCTCAAGCTTGTATTCGATAAGCTTATCAAATGCTGATGCTTCGGGGTTAAGCACTTTTATGGGCAGGATGATGCCTGCCTGACGCAGGGCCACTCCTTCATCAATATAAGCAACCGCCAGGTAATCAACCTTATTGTATTGCAGCATATTGGCCACCTCAAACGTACCGCTGCCATAGCTAAAAGCCTTAACCATGGCCATAACCTTTACGCCTGGCTTAAGCTTTGATTTATAAAAATTAAGATTGTTGAGTAAGGAGTTCAGGTTAATTTCCATTACCGTTTCGTGCGCCTTTTGGGCTAAAGCGCGACTTACCTGCTCAAACTCAAAACTGCGCGAACCTTTGATCAGGATGGTTTCTTCTTTAAAACTAAGCGCTTTTAATTGCTGAAGCAGCGTGGTGGTATCGGCAAAAAAATGCTGCTCAACAACATCAAAATATTGCTGATGGTTAAGCAATGCTTCACCTACGCCAACAAACTTATCTATCTTTTTAGCCCTGATCAATTCGGCCACCTGCTTGTACAGTATATCCTGCTGCAGGCCCGACTGGTAAATATCTGATAGGATGAGTGTCTTTTTTTGATGCTGATTTTGCTGTGATAAAAAGTTAAGCGCTATTTCAAGCGATTGCAGATCTGAATTATAGGAGTCATCAATAACAGAGCAGTTGTTTACCCCATTTTTTAACTCCAACCGCATGCTTACCGGAGCAAGGCGTTCAATACGCTTATCGGCCTCTACCGGACTGTAACCTAAAGCCAGCATGGTTGCCCAACAGGTAATCGCGTTTTCAACCGATGCCTGATCGATAAACGGGACAAGGCACTCTATCTCCTTACCCTGGTAGCGGCCACGGAAGTAATAATTTTTAGAGATCACCGTCTCGCTGAAAACATAAAGATCTGCCTCGCGAAATTTACGGCTCCAGGTAAAAGTTTCCTGGGCAGCGATATCATTTTCGTAACCGATTAGCTGGTCATAATTATGAATAAGCAGTTTGCTATTCTTAAACAGTCCCAACTTTTCGAGCAATTTTTGCTTTGGCGATTCAAACCCCTCATCATGTGCCGGGCCCATATGGGTAAGCACCCCTATTTCGGGCTTGATGATGGCTTCCAGTTTATCCATTTCATTTATGGTAGAAATGCCCGCTTCAAAAATGCCCAGGTCGTTCCGGTCGTTGATTTGCCATACCGATAAGGGCACGCCAATTTGCGAGTTATAACTTTTAGGGTTACGTACTATATTTTTATCGGCCGAAAGCAGCTGGTAAAGCCATTCCTTAACTATTGTTTTACCATTACTACCAGTAATGCCAATAACCTGCAGTGTGAACCTGCTCCGATGATATGCGGCCAATGCCTGCAGCGCAACAAGCGGATCGGGTACTATCAAAAAGTTAGCGCCGGGCAGGTTAAACTCCGGACCATACTCCACCACAAAATTGCGCACACCACCTGCATAGGCCTCGGCAACAAACTCGTGCCCGTTGCGCCTGCCGCTCAGGGCAAAAAATAAGCCCTCGGCAGGATTGTTGATCCGGCGGCTATCAGTAAAAAGCGCGCTGATGGTATATTCTTCAACGATGTTACCATCGGCTTTAATGATCTTCTTTATAGTGGAGATAGAGTACGTGTTATTGGGCATGCTGCTAATTTGGAGATATTAAAACAAATAGAATAATTTTTAACGAATTTTGATTTTTAAATGGATAAGCCCAAATCAATTAAAATTACTGACGAGAAAGTTGCCCTTGCCAAAGCCGAGCATTTTTGTGCCTACCAGGAACGTGCCCAGCAGGAAGTTAGGGATAAACTTTATGATTGGGGATTATGGCCCGATGCTGTTGAACACATTATAAGTCAGTTAATAGAAGGTAATTTCCTGAATGAGGAACGTTTTGCAAGAATTTATGCCAAAAGTAAATTCAATCAAAAAGCCTGGGGACGTATTAAGATAAAACAAGGACTTAAGCTGAAGCGGATCCCTGATGTATTGATTAAAAAGGCGCTCCTGAACATTGACCTTGACGATTATTTGGCCGCGTTAACCCATCTTTTACAAAAAAAAGCAGCCACCCTAACCGAAAAAAATCAGTTAAAGCGCCGCTACAAACTCCAACAGTACGCAATGGGCCGCGGATTTGAGGCCGAGCTAATATTAGATATTTTGAAAGACAGCGAGTTATAAACTATTTTCAAAAAAATGAAAATTTTCCTTGCAGACTATTCATTTCTGCCTATATTTGCACTCCCGCAAACGAGATAAGCAAACGGTAAAACGAAAGCCAACTCCAAACGAGGAAATACCAACGCGAAAGTAGCTCAGTTGGTAGAGCACGACCTTGCCAAGGTCGGGGTCGCGAGTTCGAATCTCGTCTTTCGCTCAAAGCCCTTCTGATTGAAAGAAGGGTTTTATTTTTAAAAGGTTAGACACCTGCTCAGATGGTGGAACTGGTAGACACGCAGGACTTAAAATCCTGTTCCCGTAAACGGAGTGCGGGTTCGATTCCCGCTCTGAGTACAAAAGCAGAGTAAAATCGCTTCAAAAGCCCTTAAATCAAATGATTTAGGGGCTTTTTCTTTTAAAACCCCTCCAAAAGATTCATTCAACCGCATGTTTTAGTTGAACGATTCGTTGAACTCGCAAGAGCATTCAAAATCGTTCAACGAAAAGCTAACAACACACTGTATATCAACATGTTCTACAGATGAACATCTTGTAAAAAAGGCCATCAAAATCGACATTTGTTTAACTTTTTTATTGAATGATTATGTTGGAAAAAAGCTTCGGGTTAATGTTCTTCATGCGCAAACCCAAAAACAGCCCAAATGGTATTTATCCTATCTACCTGAGAATTACAGTCGATGGTAAATCCAGTGAGCTATCTACCAAAAGAAAATGCCACACTTCTACCTGGAGTGCAAAGACCGGACGGTCAATCGGTGGCAAAGAAACTACGAGGGAATTAAACTCCTTTCTGGATACGCTTACACAGCAGGTCTACCAGGCAAAGCGGCGACTGATGGAAGCTGATAAAGAACTTAGCCATCAAAAAGAATATGACAGGTGCCGATGAAGATAAAAAGACAATCATTGAAGTATTCAATAAGCATAACCAACAACTCAAAGCACTCGACCAAAACAACATCCTATGAGCACTACCAGCGAAAAACCAACCCAGATTCATCACGGCCGTAATATTAAACGTTTCAGGGAAATGCTGGGCATCAAACAAGAACCGTTGGCTTTGGAGTTAGGAGATGACTGGAGCCAAAGACGTGTTTCGTTGTTGGAAGCCAAAGACGCCATAGAAGATGATATTCTAGTGCAGATAGCCACCATCCTCAAAGTACCGGTTGAAGCGATAAAGAATTTTGATGAGGAAAAAGCAATAAACAATATTCAGAACAATTACGATAATTCAGTAATACATGCAGGCCCAGCAATCAACTTTCAATGCACTTTCAATCCTATTGACAAATGGCTTGAAGTTATCGAAGAAAATAAAAAGCTTTATGAGCGCCTCTTGCAAAGCGAACGTGAAAAAGTAGAAATTTTAAAGAACAAGAGTTAATGAATGATCTTGCTGGTGAAAGCAATTACCAGGATAGGTTATTTGCATTTATCAACGATAAAGAATTTGCTGTTATTGGTCAACGCTTTAAACCTTACTTCGAACTTCATAAGATTGAAGGAATTTTTGATTCGTTTGATGTTGTTCAATCCGCTTCCAGCGATATTAATACAGCTAAACTCATTTGGAAAACACAACGAGATTTACCGATTGAACTTAAGAAAGCTGTTATCGACGTTTACAACAGATATTTCCAGAATTAGATTTACCTCTACATCTTAGCCGACTGGCCATATAATCACAAACACACCCAGTCATATCACCGCTTAAACAACCGGAGCTGTTAGCAGGAAAACTGTCAAGGCCCGGCGATAGCCGGTTTATATAGCCTTGACTGTTTTCCTGCGTAGCTAATTTTGTGACTGCGGTGCTGTGACTACCGATATTCGCGGGCGGGGAAGGCAGGTGTTTATGAGGAACGAATACACTCCTGCACGAGCGGCGGCGAGGCTGGCAGCGTAATGAAACCCGGAGCGAAGCGCGTGGTGTAATGCAGCTGCCTGCCGCAGCCGCATGGCCATTCTTTTCTATGAGAAACAAGAAATATCCATTTATAATAGCACACTGCTTCAACGTGATATCTGCTGGCTCTGAGATTTTCTCTTTCGCCTTTTCTTTTCCTCTATTTCACTTTCCGGGACAATATTAGCACCTCCCGTATACATCGGTTCCAGCATTACTTCCAGGAAGCTCGCAGCTGTCTTACTCGCTGCCGATAGCATATTGGCCGTTGTTGTAAAAAGACCATTAGCAACCCCCTGGGCCAATTCGTTAGCCACCGACCTGCTTTCATAATTCTGCGAAGCACCTTCTAACAAAACACCCAGCTGTTCCCGTTGTAATAGTTCTCCGTTCTTCTGCACATTGGCGTATGCCATTGTATCTTTAAGCTGCCTGTCAAATTCAAAAAGGCTGTCGAAAAGAGATTCCCCGCTCTGTTTAAATGCTACCCGGTCAAACTGGCCCATCTTTTTGGAATGTTCCGCATTCTTTCCCCTCGAAGTATTCATCGGACTAAGCTTGATCTTATTGGTTACATCCTTACGGCTTACAATAACCTGCACATGCATCTGCTCGCCCTCTTTACGTTCGCCCCGTTGTTTCAGGCCTTGTTTTACTTCCGGGTCGTTATAATTGTAGTAACGGTAGTTTTCCAGCTTGGCAAACCATAACAGGTTTTCGTTACTATTCACACCATCCCGGTTGAAGTTCCTGGCATAGGCGTCCATCACCCTTACCGCAAAACCTTTCATTTGTTCTTTAACACCTTCCTCGCCATACTGTTCTTTTAAAAACCTGATCTCCTTCTGGCTCGGGCTGATATTGACCAAGAAAAATTTAGCATCGTCTTTGCCCAGTTTGGCAACATTATTATCAATGCTGCGCATTACTTCATAAGGCTCGATCCTGATCTGCTGTCCGTTAAACCAGTATTCTAGTTCCGGCTTATTGTCTATCCGGTTTTCTTTTTCCAAGTAATTTACCAGCCCCGCACTGCTGCCTTTGTTTGCCGCTTCTTTACTATCTGTAATATTGATAAACATAATGCCCCCTACCTCCTGAAAGGAAAGTTAAATACATAATTAAAGCAAACCGACCTGCGATCTGGTAACAGCGATCAGTTCATCTTTTTCCCGGCCCGAGGTCATCATCCCAAAAGCATCCCTGGATTTAATATAACCATCAAGAATTAACAGGAACTGTTTTTTCAGGTTATCCTTGCTCTTTTGGCTTTTCGAAATCGTTTCCATCAGCGCATCTATGCCGGTTAACTTCTGCGCCAAAGCATGCTGATTATTCAGCAAGTCCGTATTTGCCTTGAGCACTTGCGTATTGAAACTCTCGATGATCTTGACCTGTGATACAATCATCCTGTCCATTTCCGTTTTGATCGGAATGAGCAGCATATTCTCCTGGTTTCGGATAAAACCAATATACTGCTGATGATTTTTCATCAGCGCATTTTTTAACAACTCATCATTCAGGTCCAGCGGGTCTTTTTTGCTTTTATAAAAGTAATCGACCATCTGAATAAACACCTGCCGCTTCGTCCTGCCCAGTTTAAGGGCGATCTTTTCAAACTTCTGATCTACCGCAACCGGGTATCTCACTGATCTTACATTGATATCTTCCATACTCATATTCTCAAACCGACCAAATAGCTGTCTATACAACTATGCCTTTATTTCTATATGCAGGATACCGCAGAGTATCCTGTTTTCTTTAATTCCATAGGCGGAAACGCCCTAAAGTATCCCCGGAGGATACGTAAAACCCCCGTAGCGAAGCGTAGGGCAAGCAAAGTAGGGCTCTGCCCAACTTCGGCTTGCTCCCTCCGCTTTCGCGAAGCGACGCCGCTTTTCTTTCTGATTTGCGAAGCAAATCATTACCGGTGCAGCCTTTGGCTGCACCGGATTTATATATTGTATAGCTAAATATCTGACTATGCCTATATCGGAATAACCAGTTATTCCGATATGCGGTTATCCGTATAGCCCAGTATACAGCTATGCCGATATAAAATATCGGGTTACACTTCCCAACCGGCAGGCCAGTAAACTTGGCTGCCGAGTTTGGGGTGATAGGATGGCTCATAGCGGATGTAACCATATTCATCGAGTTCTTTGATACACTTGTGATACATTGCAATCGACGCTATTCGGCTAAAAGCCATTAGCGTCTTTCTGGTACCAGAAAACGGGTTTTTGAAACCACCGCGCTGCCATTGGACGAATACAGCACTGAACAGGCCGATATGGGTCGTGTTTAGTCGATCGTCCATGCTCATTCGTTTGAGCAATTTACTGTAACCGGCAAGTTCACTTACCGCAATTTTATGAGTATTCATTGCATACCCCCTTCCAGTAGCTTGTTGATATCTTCGAGCTTGTAATAAATGATGCTGCCGATACGGATAAAACTCAATGTACCGTTGATGCGCAGGTTCTGTAAGGTGCCTGGCGATATTTTGAGCAGCTTTCTTACTTCGTTACTTTTAAGCCACTTTTTAGACTGCCCCTGGCCGTCCAGTTGAACCAGCCTTTTGATTTCTGTTAACAGTTCACTTTTAAATTCATTCAGATCCCCTTTAGTGATCAGTTCACTTGCTTGCATAATCGCCTCCTTCGTTAAATCATTATTTAATACTTGTACCGCCCATACCGGGTACGAAGCAAAGGTGTGGGCAAAGCGCTATTTTTCATTACCACAAGCCAAGCTATGGTAATGGCAGCCAAAGCATGGTGCTGAAAAAGAGCGCAATGAATAGTTTCGAGTTAATTGTTAACGTTTGCCTGCAAAAGAAAAACAAACCTAAAATCCGATATTAAACTGCTCTGCGTTTTGCCGGAGAGATATTAAAATACTGGTTTTCGGAGGGGATAGCGGATGACCTGCCACTCGGATTGCTTGCGTCACGCGGGTAGTAGCGCCGTACACGGTCTAATTTTATCGGTTCACCGTCTTCCTGAAAGTATCGGCAAATCAGTTTGGCCCAGGTGATGGGCATCTGCGAAAATACCAATTCCTTATCGCCTATTTTTAGTGCCTCGATCTTCTTAAAAAGGTCAACTACCGTGAGGAAATGACCGCTGGCAATATTGATGGGGTAGTCGGTATCCAATTTCTCAGCCTCCCTGCGCTCATCCATCAGGCGTTGCAGCTGTTCTTTAAGTATTTTGATCTGGCCTTCCTTTTCTGCAATGATCTCAGCCTGGGTACGGCCAAGGTTCCACTCATCGATACTTTGAAGATATTCTGCAAAACGGTTAAGGTGAAATTTATTCCGGAAGTTGCCTGCATGACTGGAGGTATATCTGTCTTTATGTCTTAATTGAGCAATTGCATCCTGTATGACTTCCCATACATATCTAAAGAACTCCTGCTCGGTTGCATCATTGTACATGGAAAGGAAAAATTGCAGGTGATATTTATACAGTTCATCAAATTCTTGTTCACTCTTTCGATAAAGGACGTTGAGAAAATGATTGTCTTCAACTTTTTTGTTCCAAAATAATGGGCGGCCTATATCATTAGAGTCATTACTAAAATCGAACGGTTCTCGATGTTTGAAGTATTGTTCTCGCATAGGTTGGATTTTAACCTAAAATTAATGACTTTATTGAGTATTTGCATTTATAAAGGCTAATAACATTGCAATATCTCTCGTATTAGGATCGATGACGGTTATAGCAATTATATTCAATGTTTTACGAAAATAGTATCGCGAAAGCGAACAGAACTTTCATGCTTAACGTAGAAAGCCAGGCATCAACGGAATATGAGTTCAAGCCTATAAAAGTCGGAAATCAGTTTATTTGAATTTGAGAGCCTACTTAACAAAAGCCTCTAGGGATACAATATATTCAATAAATCAATACGAAACCTTCACGATCAGCAGTATGTTGAATCCGCCGATCATTATTTTTATTTTCGCGTATATATATTATCAAGAAAATTATCTGCACTCCAACGAAAATAGTTTACAGTAATACCTTGAAGCAAATCAATACTGCCAAAACCAGGTATTAAGATATCCAACTTCGATATTTCTTTGCAACACGTCAGCGCTCTCCAGCATTCAGATTACCAATTCATGAATCTCGCAACCAATCGAAATGTTATGCTAAAAACAGCCTGGAACATTATTATTTTTTATTTTCACCAATAAATTTGATATTATAGGGGTCTGCAATAATGCTTAAAAAACCTTCGTGCCGTTCTTTTTGTTTTTTATAATAATAAGTAACCGTAGCTTTATTTGAATTAACAGATACAATGTCGCCGGGACTAATGCCATCTGGAATAGAAGTATACAATTCAGCATCGACTCCGGAAATTCTGTAAGGATATTCCTCTGTCGGGTTGGCCTTGGAAAAATTAGATAAATTCGCTTTTTTTAGTTTCAGGAAAATAATTCCAAAAGAATGATTATTTGAAGTTCGAATACTTACGACCTCACCGCTAAATTCGACACCATTATGTAGTTTTTTCTCTTCTTCCTTGTTAAGTTTATCATCATCTTTGTGTAAAAACAAAACTATTCCGATAAATAAAACTAAAAGGAATATATATCTAATGTACCTCATCATTTTAATAATTTATTATATGTCGCTGTAGCTACCGAAGATGGTATAGGGGCAGCAAGATTACTTATTCTATCCAAAAGGCCACGCTGATTTGTTGGTATAATATCATTTAAAAGTATACTATTGGACAGTGAAACGTTTGCCGAGCCTATATTCACGGCAGCCCCCACTCCTACGCTCAAACCAATCGAAATACCATGCCAAGTCTTATCACCGAGATCAAACTTACCTCCGGAAAATTCGCTGATACTGATGCCGCCCCCAACTATCCCTTTTATATCTGCAGATGCGCCTCTGGACATAAACATTCCAGACCAGCTACTAGGATTAATAGGCTGTTTATCATTATTATATGCTAAGAAAACACTTATACTAGCACTAGCAGAAATATCCGCTTGAACTCCTCCTGAAATTGTTTCATGTCCACCAGCATACACATAATTATATCCACTATATTTTTTATCGGTAAAATTCACCACTGAAACATCACCTCCTCCATGTATGCCAATCGCAGCGGACGCTCCAACATCTCCGGAAATGGTATAACCAAAAGCAAATCGTCCAGGATCAACTTTTCCTAACCCTATATCAATCGAACGATTTGACTTAAGCGCAATTGGTACATTAAATACCTTATCTTCTCCTGCAGTTTTAATTCGAAGTTCTTTTTTATCAACTCCACGAAATATTATATCCAATGGGCCCATTCCATCAGGATCGGTGAACCGGACAGGAGCATCGAAAGCATAATTATACGGAGAATGTCTCGTCATTTTCTCTGCTAACGGGTCATTGCTTGTAAATCTGCCTATTACGGGGTCATAGAATCTTGCGCCATAATCGTATTGATCTGTCAGATCTGTCTGTATCTCTTTGCCATTGTAAAGATAACGGTTACCATTGGAATAGTTATATCCTCCAGGTGTTCGCAAACCGAAGCAGTAGTATTCATCCTCCTGGATCCTTCTCGCTGTACTTGAAGAGGGATCTTTATCAAACGACAAGCGTACGTCACCCAGGTGGTCTGTTAGGTTATAGTTATAATTCCATGAACTGCCATTCGGTACCGCACGCCCTTCCTCCGTTTGGATGAAAGCTATCGTCTCTGTCGCAGTGGAGGTCCCGTTGTAGATGATACCGTTAATATAATCCCATCTGTCATTGCTTCCCGCATTGCTCAGTTTCTGTCCTGTATAGTCATAAACATAGCTGGCCAGCGTTGTGCCGCCCTGCATTACTGTTTGCGGAAGGTTGAGCAAGTTGTAGGCAATCGTTTTACTCCCACCATCGCTCGTTGCGTTCCCGTTTGGATCATACGTATAGCTTCGGAATGCAGCCCCCCCGTTGGTTACCGTTTGCAGTTGGTTGCTGGCATTGCTATTATAGTAACTGTATGTCAGTGTCGCAGGGCTAAGACCCGTACGTGCAAGTGTTAGTATATTGCCCATCTGGTCATAGCTCAGTTGCTCCCCCATAGTACTTCCTCCTGTCGAGGCCCCGCTCAATAATCTGTTCAACTGATCATAACCATATTTGAACACCACATTCGGATTAAGTGATTTCGTGTAGGTCATTTCCGAGATATTACCGTTATACTGATTGCTGAACGTGTTGTCTGTAGGCTTATTATAATACAGGTTTTCACTGAATAACCCTGCCTCGGAGGACTGCAGCCAGCCCCGCTCATTATACCGATAACTTATCGTCTGGAGGAAGGAGTTTCCGCCGTTTTCGCTGTGCAACCCCTTGCTCTTTAACTGACCGATCTCGTTGTAGTCCAGCTTGCTCAATATCACATAAGCAGGCGAAGTGTTGCTTCCATTCCAGATCGATTCCTGTGTTTGTATTTTACGGTTCATGTGGTCATATAGAAACGTATCTCTCACAGTTACTGATGGAATTGTTGTGTTAGCAAGGGTGAAATGCTGTCGCGTTGTTTTAGTCACGTTATTGTCGAAGTCATACTTATTCTCGATCACGTCGTAATTATTAAAATTTGCAACAGCGGTGGTGCCGCCCAAATAATGTTCCGTATAGGTGCGAAGCGAACGTCCAAGGTCATCATAATAAAACACCTTATACAATACCGCAGCGCTACCTGTCACCCATGTCTTGGTGCAGGTCAGCAATCCGTTCGTCCTGGCGCTTGCCGATGCCCGGTAGTCATAAGCTACAGGCAGGGAAGTGAAATCTCCAAAGGTATAATCATCATAGTAATTCACTGTCAAGGTGCCCTGAAAACCGGTTATCGGCCAGGCTGTATTTGTTGGGTAACCACCCGATGGCCGGCTCTCCCATAATGCACCGCTAAAGCCGGTCACCACCGCCTGAACCCCGCTACGGGTTATCGTCGTACCACCGTTGTTCCAGGTCCCCGTCCACAACACACGTCCAAGCGCATCGTACTTCATAAAAGTCCATTGATTCGTCAAGCGCTGGTTGCCATCCTGGGTAGCTACAACCTGGTCAAGTTTGTTATATACGGTATATTCCCAATCCTTTCCCGGCAGTCTTTTCTGTACGAGCCGGTTACGGTCGTCATACTGGTACTGATAGCACAGGTTGTTCAGGCTGCTTAAATTACCCGCGCTGGTAATACCCGCGTCGGCACCGCTCTTCGGCGGCAGCACAAAGGCAAGGTTCCCAAGATCATCATATACATAATAAGTGGATAATTGCTGTAATGCTCCGCCACTGAACAGGAACTTCCGTTTCAGCACCACATGGCCGGTCTTATCTTTGTATTCCTCGGTAGTACCGCCCCGGCCGCTTTTCCAGTTCTCATCCTTGTTGACCGTTATATACAGTTGCCCTGCCTGATAATAATTACCTGCTGTATTCCCATAGGTCAGACTGCGGCTTTGGTCTCCGTTGATATCTGCCTTATAAAAGATCACCTTTCTGCTCAACGCGGTATCGGTTCCGCTAAAATCATTAAGATTGTTCGTTGTATATTCCAGCTTAGCCGTATGCCCGGCTGATGGCTGCCAGTCCACACCTGGCGCACCTTGTTCTGTTACCCGGTTCAACGGCGAAGGCTCGAAATTCGTTAATGACCAAGGAGCCGGATTATAAACTACACCATTGGTTTGCTGGCTTCCGGATGCAGCGGTACCACCTGGATAATAGAAATTAGTCGGTCCCGTTGTTACCCCATCAGTCTTATAACTTCCGTCAGCTGTAGTAGCCGAATAGGGCAGGTATTTCTGCGCTTCACGTCCATAGCCATCATAAGCAAAAGGCTGAACAACATCCCTCGCTGAAGGAGAGCCTTTTACCTGCACCGTTTGTAGCGGCCTTCCCAGCCCGTCAAAATACTGCACCGTTTGCATCAGCTCACAGGTACCCCGGCCCGCAAAATCTCCGGTGTTTGCCCCGTTACCTGTGTTTTTGAAGCCGCTTATTCGTGGAACTGATGTCAGGATATAGTTCTGATTTGCATTGAATGACGAGTTCAGCGATTGGCAATCGGGATTAGCTATATACAGGTTCAGGGAGCTGCCAGAGGCTGCCGTAAAGCTGAAGGTTGGGCTTAAGGTAATGCTGCTGTAACTGTAATAGGAGCCAGCTGCCGGCGTTCCGGTCATTGGGGACGTTACCAGCGTTTGCGCGTTTGAGAGAATGGTGGAAACTAAAAGAAACAATGATAAAAACATCCGTAAAATTATTGTACGGCAGCGATAAGTCTGGCTATCTATCAGCATAAGTTGATGCAATAAAGGTTTGGTTATTTTTTCCGCGGGCGATGAATTTGCTTACCCTTCAGATCGTTGATCTGTTGCTGCAATGAGGCCAGCAGCTTGTCTTTTTCCTTGTCCTTCCGTTCGTTCTCTATAGCATACAAGGTAAGTTCTTCTACTTTTTTCATCAACAATTTGTTCATCTCGCTGACATCAAGCCCATTCTTTACCATTTCCTTCTCAGAGGGGATCTCAGGTAAATGTTGGTTTTGATCGATATAGGTTTTGACCTCCGATAATAACGGCAGTCGGTAATCTTTTTTAAACACATAATCACCCCAGCCATTGAGGTCTATCAATACAGATTTGGAATGAATAGTGCCGTTAACATCGAGTCTATTCTGAGGATGCGATATGCCTATACCCACATTCCCATTATATAGGATACGCATCGCTTCGGTATTATTATTGGTATTGAAGCCGATACTTCCTCCCGTTGTGCTCCCGCCCCTAAAAAAATTAATGGAGCTGTTGACTTGTGCGTAAAAGCTATGCTCTATAGCAAAACTTTTGACATCTATCGTATTGGTGATCGTGCCGCTAAGCTGTGTATTGTAGCCCCTAACCCCGAGAAAAGTCCCACCGCCTCCTTCTGCCAAACGGGCCATAATTATGGACAAATCGCCCGAATTCAATATTTTCCCAATATCTACCAGCGCCTGAGGATTGCTCGTCCCAATTCCGATACTGCCGGTATTGCTATTATAAATATTCGCGCCATTGCTAGCCCATTGCGCAAAAAGGGAATTCGCAGTAAAAACAAAAAAAATTGTGATTAAAGTCAGTTTTTTCATATATATTTTATTGAATTATTGTCCCTGATAATGGTAGTCGAAATGTTTAACGATATTACCATCCTTGTCTTTGATGTTTTTCAAGCGCAGCAATCCATCATACTCATAATAGGAAGTCAGGTTTTTCGCATCTGTTACACTGGTCATCCCGATCAGCGGATCATAAGTATAAGAATTCATCTGAGCGTCGGCCGGGTAAATTCTGATATCGTCATAAGCACTGCCTCCTGTGAGTGCATATGAACTGCCCGAATAAGGAACAGCATCCTTGAGCAGCCATAGACCGTTGCTGTAATACCAGTAGCTGATCACATAGTTCCTGCTGTTTGGCCTTGTCCAGTTTACCGTATAACTACCGTTATAAAATCGCCTGCCAGTGTGCCCGGTACCGATAATTACGTTCGTTACCATGCTCTCCTCGAAACCTTCGTAGTAAAACTCTGCGCTGGTGGCGTTCTTTATCTCCGCTATTGGATACAAATTATTATACCCCCAATGATAGCTTAGTTTAACCCCGTTCGACCTTGAAAGAGTGAGGAAATTCCCTTTACTATCATAAGCATCAAATACCGTTGCTGCGTAGGCAGTTCCGCTGCCCACTTTGACCATTTGCCTTACTGGCAGAACTACTGCAGTATCTGCCCATTGCTGGTAGTTTGATCCCTTTAATTCTAAGAATGACGAATTTTTAAACTCTGATTGCTCTATAACAGGGCTAAGAATGTGCCGCAGAAGCATATGGTTATATGCATTGGCAGAACTTGAATCGACCGGATATTTGTAAGTTGTCAGTAAAATATCATTCGAACTATTGAAACGTTGGGTCGTCGTTTTTTGATAGAGGTTCGGTGTTTTTTCATACAAGTAGTTTTCGGTTTCTGTCACACCTGTTCCGCCATCATACAAGGTAGTTGTTAGGCTTTTTAATTTATCAAATCCCGTATAATGATAAAAATGGGGAACCTGAGTATATGGGTGACTTCCACAGGGCTGTCGGTATGGAGGCCCCATATAATTGTAATTAGGAGAGGTATAATCATCTACACCGTAGTACCATACAAGATCGCACGGCGGCTGAAGATTATTACTATCCCATGGAAATAAGCCGTTCGAAATATAATCACTGTTATAATCCACAAAATCCGGTGCAATATTGTTTGTCACGGCAGTGTTTCTGGGATATTGCAAATATTGGGAACTGACCAGGTTTGTATTTACTTCATCAACCGCATCTTCTACACCAAAATCGCCAAGATGCGGCGACTTTTCGTAGTATGTGTAATTTTCAGATTTTAGCACGTTCGAACCTTTGTAAATCTGCCTGGATAGCAGCTTTCCCCGGGTCCAGTCTGTTGCTTCGTAGATACCTTGGTAAAGAAATGCATAATATTGGCTAAATGAGGGGTCTCCAAAGGAGAAATGTGATATAGTTTTTAAGTTGTTCTGTGAATTGTTTATATCCACCAGCGATTCGGTTACATATTCATAACCGGCATATGAGCCAAGTGTTGTTTCCAGGGGCTGCGATGATTGTGATCCTAATAAAATGGAGTACTTATTAGTTATGGTGCTGGTTTGACTTCCGGAAGTCCCTTTAACACCTCCATATCTTTGATATCTGATCTGGCGATAGTTTGGTAATGACACTGTTCTTCCGGATGTGAGGTTTGGTATGGTTGCTTGAGTCGGATCAACATAATCGTAATGCTTCACGGTAGCGAGAGTACCGTCGGCTAAGTAACTGTTGATGTCTTTTACACGTAAGCCCCCTACATTAATCATCATTTTTGTTGTATCAATTTCACGATAGTTAATCTTGAAATTGAGCGTGTAGGGCTGGTTTAGTTGAGCTGCCTGAAAAGTTCCTGTATAAGTCAACATTACTTTTAGTCTGTAATTCGGGCCGAGGTTCACGCCACTGCCCAGCTTGAGGAAATCATTATTTGACAGTGTAAAAACACCATCAGAGGGATGTGAGTTGTATTGTTGAATTGTTACCCATTGCGTCCCGTTAAATGTTTCCAGTGCGCATATCGCATTATCGTTTGCCGCAGTTAGCTGCTGTTCATTCGCGGCTGCCCCAAAATTGGTCGAACAATTCCAACCGTAACCATCAAACAAGAAACCTGCATTCTTTATAGTAAAATACTTATAATAGTATCTCGTTCCCGTCGGGCTGATCGAATCCGTATTTAGATTAGATTGTAAACGGGTGTTGCCATTCAAATTGATCTCAATGCTTTTGTTTACAATATTGTCATCCTGATAGTAATTTAATAGTCCTTTTGGAAGACCGGCAGCTTTAGCAGTATTGTTTTCATACACTAATTCTGTTTTTCCACCTTCGGGATAAGTTATACTTTTAAGCGTGAATGCGTTGCTGACATTTGGATTTATTCTTCTGTCCCCGCCTTTGAAGGTCTGGGGGAATGTCGGAATGAATTTCGGTATTAAGCCATAATATGCACCATCGTTTGCGATGCCATTGTAAAAACCATAATGATCTTGCGAAGTACTTAGTTTAGAGGGCATTGTTGAAGCAGTGTAATAGTCAAACTTATAGTTTTGAACTACCGAGCCATCGCTGTCAAGAACGGCAACACTGGTAAGTTTCAACCGCTTGTAACGCTGTGCATCGGGAATCATCTGCGCAGCGCCCGTGGCGCCCCATTGCTGTACAAGAATATCATTTGCATCGCCATAAAAATAATCGTAGCTCAAACGGATGTTTTTAACCACTTTTCCTTGATTATCAATAACCTGAATTGCCGTAAGTGGCCCCATGCTTCCGGCAGGAAGGTCATCCCGGGTCCCTGTGGTAAAATTGATCGTTCCACCAGGAAAATTGATGCTTGATAACTGCGAATCATAATAACCGTATTGTGTTAGTCGTGCCGTCGGATCATTACTATTATCCGGTTGAAAAGCATATGCCCCGTTAACGTCGCTGGTCAACTGGTTGATATTATAAACTACACTTTGATCTTTAAATTTATTAGCATAGTATTGCTTTTGTTGATAATTATAAGTGATACTATCGTTAAAAACATTCTTAATCGTTTTAATAAGCCAAGCTCCTGTGGCGTAACTGCTATAATTACCAGGCATAAGTTCCGTTGTAGTTCCATCCCTGCCAAAATCGATAGATGTCCCATCCGGCAGCTTCATATTCCATGAATAAAACCGATTGACAACGCCGAGGTTGTTGGGACTGCTTTCAAAATTCTTTACGCTGATGTCTTCCTTGGGAAATAAAACAAATTTGCGGTTCTGCTGATTAAACAAAAACTTCCCCGAATAGGATAAGGCTGAATAATAAAAAATATCGGGCATATAGTCATTTCCACCATTCTTGGCCGAATTCAGCGATTCCGCCCTATTCTGACTCGTATTATTTGACGTAAAAAAATCATTTATTGAAGTTGATACCATAAATGATCTTTCGTCGGGAAGCCCTCGGACAACCCTTGAAATTTGTCCTCCGTAGCTCAAAGACCATCCCAATCCTACCCAGGTAGCCTCCTGGTCAACACGGATTCCCCCAGCATGATAATTTAAGCTGATGGGAACAGAAACACCATTCATGGCAATAGTATAAAGTGGGATATTTATATCAGGTACACCTGAGTATAACGATACCGGTGTTTCCAAATTCCTGTTGAAAGCGGTTAATTCCGGTGTATGAATAGATACTCCTGTTGGCAGGGTTTGCGCAGATATTTTGATTGAATAAAGAAGTATGGAAAAAAATATAATTTTCTTCATAAAAAATGTGAATAGGGACAGGAATTTATTTTGAAGCAAATTCTTGTTTTGTTAATAACGCCTTATAGGATTGCTTCTGATAGTTATATCTACTAATGATGCTGGGCTGTAAACGTAAATTTAAAGTTGGATAATATCTCCTTGGTCGAAATGATATGATTCCGGTTTTCCGCTCAAATGCGACTAATAAAAACCAACCATATTAGAGTTTAGTAGTTGTGGATACGACCCCAACTTTACCGATGTTAACGAAGTATTTTGCATGTGATAAGCTAAGTTTATTTCTGCTTCAAAGTAATAGAATATTTTTTATCCATCAAAATATCTGAATATTAAATTTATTTAGTGATTGAGAATTAAGCATCGTGCATATTAATATGGTTAAATACTTGTGGTCTTAACGAAGCACTTCAGTCGGAACTTATTAACTTTTGCTACCAGAATTCGCCTTATCGTATTTCAGCAAAATCCTCTCTGCAACCATCTTTAGCTTTTCTAAATATTGATATTTATGTCTTTCGCCTTGTGTAGACTCAAACTTTTCAAGGTTAGATTTACTACAGAAGCACCCTTTGGCGTGAGGAATCACTTGTACTTGCATTCAAATTGAGTCTCAATCAACTCATTGGATATTTTATCATCATATAATAAGTGTTTAGATAAAGTTAGCTCTGCTCTGCAAAATATTTACATTTGACTATAAAAAAATAATTAGCCACTTTGACGGACGTTTCGACTACCTGTTTAGTTAGAAAAGTCTGCTTCATATATTAATTTGATATCACAGATTGATTTTAGTAAATTTGAACATAGCATTTGCAGCTAATCTTTAAAATATAAAAGTGGTGAGTAAATCGGTGAGCGGAAGATGAAAACCCTTTAAATATCGAATTAAAGCAGAAAATAGGTAGTGATACCAATCATTAACTTTTTACCTAAATATTAAAACTAATATTGTATATCCATCATTAGATTTTTAATAAAATCGCTTTCGTTTTTTTTGAAAACAGAAGTTTCGTATATTTGAAGTACAACGATTTATGGCCAAATACACTCTTGTACAAATCGTTGAATGATCTTTTAAAAGCTTATAACATACTATAATTTAAGAACTTACAAGAGAAGCTCGATTCCCGTTCTGAGTACAAAAGCCCTGATACATGCCTGTATCGGGGCTTTTTATTTTTAATACTTCTGCGATAATTGTGGAGCAAACTCCGTCGCGATAATTAAGACGAACATCAAGTTCACTCCTATGCCGACCGCGTAGCTTTTTCAATATTATCCCACATTTCGTCCGGTATAGCTTCAAGGCCGCTAAACTGACCGGCCCCCTGCAGCCACTCCCCGCCATCGATAGTAATTACTTCTCCGTTGATATATCCTGAAAAATCAGATATTAAAAAGGCGGCCAGGTTTGCCAGCTCCTGGTGTTCCCCTACCCGTTTAAGCGGAACCCTGTTTTTAAAATCGAACTTCTGGGCCATATCTCCGGGCAATAATCTTTCCCAGGCCCCTTTGGTAGGAAACGGCCCCGGCGCAATGGCGTTGGCTCGGATACCATGCCTGCCCCATTCAACTGCTAAAGACCTTGTCATGGCCAGTACACCACCCTTAGCGCAAGCCGAGGGCACAACATAAGCCGAACCTGTAAAGGCATAAGTGGTAATAATATTCAATATAGTACCGGGCATTTTCTCCCTAATCCAATATTTACCCAAGGCCAGCGAACAATTGGCCGAACCTTTTAAAACGATATCAATGATGGCTGAAAATGCATTTGCTGATAAACGCTCAGTGGGCGAAATGAAATTACCTGCTGCATTATTCAACAGTGCGTCAACCTGTCCAAACTCTTCAACGGCTTGTTGCAGCATCTTTTCAACTTCATCATATTTCCGCACATCGCAGGCTATTGGCAGTACCTTACCACCGGTTTCTGCCTTCATTTCAGAAGCTGTTTGCTGCAGTACTTCTAATTTACGGCTTGTGATTACCAGGTTAGCGCCTAAATGCAAAAAGTAAGTCCCCATTGCCTTGCCCAAACCTGTTCCTCCCCCGGTTACAATAATGGTTTTACCTTTCAGGGCATCGTCCCTTAACATTCCGCTGTTTTTTGCAGGATTATGGTTTGCTGAATCATTTAAAGTTGTAGGATCGGTCATCGTCAATTATTTAACAGCTGTATTTTTTGATTTTAAATTCTGGATCATCATCTGCAAGCCTTGCCGGGTTTCAGTCGCCCACCATTGCTTCAGCATTTTATTTAGTGTCTCGGTTTGGTCGGCCTCTAATTTACCTGTCAACTCCTTTCGTAAATTTAATTTGCTTTCAGTCCAGGTAACAGGGTTCAGTTTCATATAAGCCGTTACCTTCTCTGTTGCCGCGTTCATTAACTTATCCGGTGAAACAACTGCGTCGATAAGCCCGGCTTCCAAAGCTTCATTTACCTGGAGCAGCTTACCCTCCATCAAATATTGATAAGCCTTACGCTGACCAAGCCAAAAGGCATATAAATTAAAAACACTATCAGGAACGATAATTCCAACCGGTACCTCATTTAACCCTATGATAAATGCACCCTCTGCCATTATCCGGTAATCGCAGCAAATAGCTAATACACAGCCCCCGGCAGGACTGTGCCCGCTTATGGCGGCCACTATTGGCTTCCTGAAAGTTGCTAACGTATTTTGCAGGGCTAAAAAGTCTATCCAGAATTGGCGACTTTGCTCTTCGTTGTAATCATAAGCCTCAATCAGATCAATCCCTGATGAGAAAAAGCCTTCCTTTCCGGTTAAAATAACACCGCCCACGTTGTCATCACTCTCCAGTGTTTTTATACAGGCATCAAGCTCTTTAACCATTTCATGATTAATGGCATTTGACCGGCCCCGGTTTAGCAAAATTGTAACCAGCCTACCCTGTATTATTGTTTGAAATGTATTCATCCAGTTAATCAGTTTACAAGAGTGGGATCCTCGCTCACTTCGCAGGGATACATTTTATCTATTTCGGCTTTGTATTTTTCGGTGATCACCTTCCGTTTCATTTTCCCGGTTGGTGTAAGTTCTCCGCTGTCTATCGACCATTCGTTGGGAAGTAAGGATATCTTCTTCACCTGTTCAACATGGTTAAATTCGGGATTATAGTTATCGATAATTGATTGATACAGTTTGATCACCCTTGCATCTTTAACCAATTCATTTTTGGATGAAAAAGTGATGCCATTTTCCTTACACCAGGGGTTTAAGTGCGTGTAAGACGGTACGATCAATGCTGCAACAAATTTCCTTTCTGATCCAACAATCATCATCTGCTCAATAAAATAGTTTTCCTTCATTTTATTTTCGATGGGTAACGGGGCTACATATTTACCGCCCGAGGTTTTAAAGATCTCTTTTTTACGGTCAGTTATTTTCAGGAATGAATCTTTATCCAGCTCACCTATATCGCCGGTGTGGAACCATCCGTCTTCCAATACATCTGCAGTAAGTTCAGGATTTTTATAATACCCCAACATAACATTGGGGCCTTTACAAAGGATCTCGCCATCAGGCGCTATCTTCACCTGCACACCACTCAGCAAGCGGCCTACGGTGCCAAATTTTCTGTCACTTTTCTGATAGCAGTTAACAGCAATTACCGGCGAGGTTTCGGTAAGCCCGTAACCTTCCATGATAACAATATTGGCGGCAGTAAAAATTTTCTCGAGCTTAATGGGGCAGGCTGAACTGCCAACCACTATGGCATTTATATTTCCGCCAATGGCATCGCGCCATTTACTGTAAACCAATTTATCAGCTATGGCCAGTTTGATCTTATACCACAGGCTGGTATTATGAATTTCATACGCTTCGGCCACTCTTACCGACCAGAAAAAGATCTTCCTTTTAATACCGGTCAGCTTTTGGCCCTGCACCATAATTTTCTCAAACACCTTTTCGAGCAAGCGGGGCACAGCGGTAAAAAGGGAAGGTTTTACCTCTTTCATATTTGCGCCTATGGTATCCATGCTTTCTGCATAGTAAATAGAAAAACCGTAGTAGAGATAAACGTATGTACACATCTTTTCAAAAATGTGGTTGAGCGGTAAAAAGCTCAAAACACGTTTTTCTTTCAGCGGGATGCGGGTAAGAATATCGCCGGATGCCATTGCATTGGTCATGATATTTTTATGCGTAAGCATTACCCCTTTAGGCCGGCCGGTGGTACCCGATGTATAAATGATAGTTGCCACATCATCCTCGATGATCTGATCGGTTATTTGCTGTATTTTTTGCAGAGCGCCATCTTTTAAGGGCTTAAGCAATGTTACCCAATGATTACAACCCTCAATGCTATCGAAAGTAAAAATGGCTTTTAGTGAGGGGATATTTAAATCTACCTCTTTAACCTTATCGCATAAATCTTTACTGCTTACAAATACATATTTAACCTCAGCTTCGTTCAGGATCTGTTCAATTTCCTTAGTACCGGTATTAGGGTAAAGCGGCACTAATATGGCACCCGTTTGCTGCACTGCCAGATCGGTTATTATCCATTCGGGCCGGCCGTTGCTTATCAGCCCTATTTTATCACGACCTTCGGTAGTGCCGTCACCACCCGAAACTCCCAGATCCAGCAAAACCGCCGTTAGCTGGTTAATCATCGTATGCACTTCTTCGGTGCTGTAAGATCTCCATGAACCACTCTCCTTTGCATTCAAAAAATCCGCCTTAGGCTCTTTAGCCTGAGCAGTCATGCAATCAAACAATCTTGTCGCCTTTTCCATGTTTGCAGCAATTATTTAGATAATGGTAATTTCCTATAACAGTTCAAATACACCTGCAGCGCCCTGCCCGGTGCCCACGCACATGGTAACCATACCATACTTTTTTTCCCGTCTTTTCAATTCGTTAAAAAGCTGAACAGAAAGTTTGGCCCCGGTGCAGCCAAGCGGGTGACCAAGCGATATTGCGCCGCCGTTTACATTTACAATTTCGGGGTTAAGCTCCAATCCCTTTATTATTGCCAACGATTGTGAAGCAAAGGCTTCATTCAGTTCTATCAGCTCAATATCCTGCTGCTTCATCCCGGCCATTTTTAACACTTTGGGGATTGCTACAAGCGGACCAATCCCCATGATCCGGGGCGGCACACCTGCAACGGCATAATTAATTAGCCGGGCAATGGGTTTAAGGTTATTCTGTTTCAGAAAGCGTTCGCT
This sequence comes from Mucilaginibacter kameinonensis, assembly GCF_003675385.1. Lineage (GTDB taxonomy): Bacteria > Bacteroidota > Bacteroidia > Sphingobacteriales > Sphingobacteriaceae > Mucilaginibacter > Mucilaginibacter kameinonensis. The sequence goes on from NZ_RCWZ01000004.1 coordinate 154,915, forward strand.
AACCACCATCACAAAGGCAGCCCCATCACTGGTTTGCGACGAGTTGCCCGCAGTTACCACACCTTTTGCATCAAACACAGGTTTAAGCTTAGCCAATGCGTCAATTGAGGTATCGCTGCGCGGACCTTCATCTGTATCTACCTTAAATTCTCGTTTCTTTTTTTTGCCGCTCTCATCTACATAGGTTTCCACAATGTTTACCGGTGCTATTTCATCTTTAAATTTGCCTTCCTTAATGGCAATGATGGCTTTTTGGTGGGAATTATAAGCGAACTGGTCCTGCTCTTCGCGACTGATGTGATATTCCCTCGCAACAGCTTCGGCGGTGAGGCCCATGCCCCAATAATAATCAGGATGGGCAAGGGCAATATCGGCGTTTGGAACAATGCGCCAGCCCCCCATTGGGATCAGGCTCATGCTTTCCACACCGCCGGCAATAATGCAATCGGCAATGCCGCTGTGTATTTTTGCTGATGCGATGGCAATTGTTTCCAAACCCGACGAACAATAGCGGTTTACCGTCATGCCGGGTACTTTATCGGTATCAAGTGCCATTAATGAAATCAGGCGGGCAACATTCAATCCCTGTTCAGCTTCCGGTGTAGCATTGCCTACTATCACATCGTCTATCTGTTCTTTATCCACGTTAGGCACTGATGCCAGCAGATGCCTGATTACATCCGCTGCAAGCGTATCCGGACGGGTAAACCTGAACCCGCCCCGGGTAGCTTTTCCAACAGCACTGCGGCTGGCTGCCACTATATATGCGTTCATTTTATTGAGATTTTATACTTATTGAAATTTAGTTCCTTAATACTTTTCCGCCAGTTAAAATGGATTGGATCCGCTCGAGCGTTTTCTTTTCAGTGCAAAGCGAAAGAAATGCTTCACGCTCCAATCCGAGCAAATATTCTTCGCTCACCATTGAAGGTTGGGACAGATCGCCCCCGGAAAGTACATAGGCCAGTTTCTGCGAGATCTTCACATCATGCTCGCTGATGTAATTGCCGCTATACATAGAATTGGCACCCACGTAGCCCAGGCCCAGGGCCTGTTTGCCCAGTACCCTGATATCGCCACGCGGAATAGGCTGCACGTACCCTTCGTTAGCCATCTGCAGGCATTGTTGTTTGGCTTCGGCAAGTAACCTTTCTCGTGATACCACGACAACGTCCCTTCCCTTTTTGAGGTAGCCAAACTCAAAAGCCTCATAAGCCGAAGTAGATACTTTAGCCTGGCCGATGGTTAAAAAACGATCACGGAAATTATTGAGCTCTACATCTCCTTCCTGGAGTTCGTCTGACAGACGCAGGGCAAATTCCTTCGTCCCTCCGCCTCCCGGTATCAAGCCAACGCCAAACTCAACAAGGCCCATATACAGTTCGGCATGTGCTACCACCTTATCGGCATGCAGGCACATTTCGCAGCCACCACCCAGGGCCATTTGATGAGGCGCTATTACAACCGGTACAGATGAATAACGGATCCGCATCATCGTATTCTGAAAGGCTTTGATCACCATATTCAACTCGTCAAACTCCTGCTCAACGGCCATCATGAATATCATGCCTACGTTAGCCCCCGCACTAAAATTTGCCCCCTCGTTTGATATAACGAGACCCCGGTAATTTGCTTCGGCAAGGGTAATTGCTTTATTTATACCTTCAATCACCTCGCCGCCTATCGTATTCATTTTGGTATGAAATTCAAGGTTCAGGATGCCATCGCCGATATCGGTAATGGTAGTACCGCTGTTTTTCCAAACTGTATTGGTTTCACGGATATTATTGAGCAGAATAAGTCCTTCCGTACCAGGAATTATCTTGTAGCTTTTCGATGGGATATCATAGTACAATCGTTTGCCATCCTCTACTTTATAGAAGCTTCTTGCACCGGCCGTTAGCATATCATATACCCATTGAGCGGGTTTATGCCCTGCAACTTCCATAGCTTTTACCGTATCCTCAAGGCCAAGCGCATCCCATTTTTCAAAGGGGCCCAGTTCCCAGCCAAAGCCTGCATTGGTAGCAGCATCTATTTTATAAAGTTCGTCGGCTATTTCAGGGATGCGGTTACTGGCATAGGCAAATAACTGGTAAAAGGTGGCCCGGTAAAAATCGCCGGCCTTGTCTTTTGCGGCAACCAGGATTTTAAGCCTATCCCGGAGATTATCAACCGCTTTTGTAGTTTCAAGCGAAGGAAATTTTACTTTTTGGGAAGGTTTGTACTCAAGCGATTTCAGGTCAAGCGCGTAAAACTGGTTTCCTCCTTCACCTTTTTCTTTTTTGTAGAACCCCTGACCTGTTTTACTGCCCAGCCAGTTATTTTTCACCATTCCATCTACAAATTCAGGAACCTTGAATAACTCCCTGGCCTCATCGCCGGGCGCGTTTTTGTAAAGGCCGTTGGCAACGTGCACCATGGTATCCAAACCCACCACATCATTGGTACGGAATGTGGCCGATTTAGGGTGGCCTATTACCGGCCCTGTGAGCTTATCAACCTCTTCAACGGTCATACCAGTCTGCTCCACATAATGCAAAACACTCATAATGCTGAAAACCCCGATGCGGTTGCCGATAAATGCCGGCGTATCTTTTGCTAATACGGTGGTTTTTCCAAGGTATTTTGCTCCGTACTCCATCAAAAAGTCAACAACACTTGCCAGCGTATCTTTTGTTGGAATGATTTCCAGTAGTTTTAAATACCGCGGCGGATTAAAGAAATGGCTGCCGCAAAAATGTTTTTTAAAATCATCGCTCCTGCCCTCGGCCATTAAATGTATCGGGATGCCGGATGTATTTGAAGTGATCAGCGTTCCGGGCTTGCGGTATTTTTCTACCGTTTCAAACACCTGCTGTTTTATATCCAACCGTTCAACCACCACTTCTATCACCCAATCACAATCAGCAATTTTGGGCATATCACCTTCAAAATTTCCGGTTGTGATACGCTTTGCGAATGATTTAAGGTAGATGGGTGAAGGGTTTGATTTTAAAGCAAAGTCAAGCGCATCGTTCACAATTTTGTTCCGCGCTTTCTTATCTGCCGGAGGGGCATCCTTAGGTACAATATCAAGCAACAGTACTTGTACGCCGATATTTGCAAAATGGCAGGCGATGCGACTGCCCATTACTCCCGACCCTAATACTGCAACCTTTTTTATAATTCGTTTAGCATCCATTAGTATCTGCTTGTTTTATTAATTATTTAATTTATTCTGCCCGCGACCAGGTAGTTGTACGCCCGAAAAGTGAAATGCCGATGTATCCGCGGATATCAAGAGTTTCGCCTTTGTAGGTCATTTTGCAGGAATATGTTTTACCGTTATTGGGATCGTAGATTGTTCCGCCAGAATATTTATTATCACCATCTTTTACAAAATCGGCCAATACAGGCAGGCCTAACCTCGGTCTTGAGCGCAGCTTTTCATCGGTATTCATTTCATCAACCTTAGGCTTCCCGTTTTTTAAGGGCTCCTTAAGCCATACCACTTTGCCGTAAAACTTGCCGTTGCTTTCTTTAGTGATCTGGATTTTGGCACTTTTTACATCATTGTACCATAAGCCTTCAATTTTATCGGTTTGCGCTTTTGCGTTGATACTTACAGCTACAATAGTTAGCAGGATTAATGCAAAACGGACGAAATGTTTTTTTGATGCTGACATTGCCTTAGGTGTTTTTTATAATTAAAACAGCTCTTTTACGGGCGTATAAATGCGTTTTAAGTTTTACCAGGAGTGATACCCGGCATTAACTAAAACCCATTTAAAAAAGAGACAGAGTAGAATTATAAAATGGTTTAATAATTTTAGTCCCGGTAATTGCCGGTTGGTTTATAATAACAAATATCTATTTCTGCGGCGCTTTATAAAGGTCTAAACGGCGGAAACATTTGTCAATATTTCGGATTAAAGCTAATTGGTTTTATTTGATAACTGCGCTACCAGATTGATATATTGCTGCATGGCATCATCTGCTGAAGTTCCTTGCAATTTTAACCATGCATCATACTTTGCTTTAGCCACAAAATCAAACATACCGGGAGGGTTTCCTGTATTTATATCACCTTCCGTTGCTTGTTTATATAAACTGTACAGGCGTAATAATGTTTCATTATCTGGCTTTGAGGGCAGTTCTCTACTCTCTTTAACAGCACTTTGAAAGGCGTCTTTCAGGTTGGTCATACTTAAATTATTAGAAAGTTAAAAGCGGAAGGCATAAAGCTTAAAGCTGCTGAGCTACTAATCGTTTCAGTTGATTATTACAGGTAAATCTCATCAGGCAGGATTGCCCTCTTCAACATAATCGCTGCTGCGGGGTGCTTTCATAAACATCTCGCTTAACTCCGCAGGTAATATGGCGAGTTTACGCTTTTCCATATCTATCCATGAACCCTCGGCATTTACGATAGCAGCTTTAACACCATCGCTCCGGTATAGTTCATGCCTGATTGCCCAGCGCGAACCATCAGGCCGGGACCTGATGAGTTCGCAGGTTACCCTGATCTGCTCGTTGATCCCTATTTCTCGCAGGTAAATCATCTCTTCCCTGAATAATACCGGCCCTATTTTGTATTCATAAAGAGTGGGCAGTTTTAAACCCAGTCTTTCCAGCATAATTATGCGGGCCTGAGCTGCAAAATCTGCATAAGCAGAATGCCGCATATGCTGGTTCGAGTCTATCTGTGACCATAGCACCTGTCCTTCATAAAAAAACTCCATAGCTCTGATTATTTTATTGATGATGTTCCTTAAACTTTTTAACAGCTGCTGTTAGCCGTGGCAAAATTTCCAATGCGTCGCCAACTACGCCATAATTGGCAGCTTTAAAAAATGGGGCCTCCGGGTCTTTGTTGATCACAACAATAGTTTTTGAACCATTTACTCCTGCCAGATGCTGTATAGCTCCCGAGATCCCAACGGCGATATACAAATTAGGGCGAATGGTGCCGCCTGTTTGGCCCACATGTTCGTGATGCGGTCGCCAATGAGAATCGGCCACCGGGCGCGAACATGCTGTGGCAGCACCCAGTTCTTTTGCCAGGTCCTCCAGAATACCCCAGTTTTCGGGGCCTTTTAATCCACGACCACCCGAAACAACCAGTTCGGCATCAGCAAGCGGAACCTCGCCGGTTACTTTGTTTACCGATTTAATTTTTACACTAAAATTCTTTTCGCTAAAGCTTACCTCCAGTTGTTCAACAACCGCCTTACCCTCCAGCTTTTCAACCGGGAAGGTATTAGGCATCAGCATAATTACCTTTACCTCACTTAAAATATTTACATACGCAAATGCTTTACCCGAAAACACTGCTTTTTTAATCACAAAGCCTTTTTCTGTATCAGGGTACGAGAGCGCACCGGCTACAAGGCCTGCTTTTAGTTTTACAGCTACCCGAGGTGCCACCGCCCTACCCTTAATGTCATGAAGAGTCACAATCACTTTGCTATCCTCCTTTTGTGCTGCGGCTATCAATGCACCGGCATACGCACCGGAATGCAGGTCGTTCAAACGGCTATCGGCAACGTGCAGCACCTTTTGGGCGCCATACTGGCCAAGGCCTTCCATTTCTGTAGCGGCCACACTGCCTAAAGCAAGGGCAGTTACTGTGGTACCCATTTTTTTGGCTATCTGCGCGGCATATTGCACTGCTTCAAAGCTTTGTTTTTTTATAATTCCGCCGGTATGTTCTACTAATACTATTACAGACATTTTTTATTTTTTTTAGTTGAGACGCTCCAGTGTGCACACCATAGGTGTTCGGAAGATGCAGATCAATTGTAAATGTTAAAAAGCTATGTCATTGCGAGGAGGAACGACGAAGCAATCTCGTAGCTATGCAGATCGGACATGCATTGGCTACGAGATTGCCGCGCTACGCTCGCAATGACATATTTTTTAGAGGCAATTTCATTTTTCGAACATCTGTGGTGCGCACACCGGATAATAAATATGATCATTAAATAACTTTGGCCTCCGTATGCAACAGCTCTACCAATTCATCCAGATTGTCGGGGCTTACCAGTTTAATACCTGTCTTGGCCGGCGGCAATTCATAAGAAAGCATTTCGGTTACTGCCGTTATTGTTGATGGTGTGATAACTTTTAACGGACGGGTGCGGGCAGCCATTATACCGCGCATATTGGGAATCCGGGCTTCGGCCACACCTTTTTGGCAGGAAATAACCAAGGGCAAATTACAGGCGTCTGTTTCTTCACCACCTTCTATTTCACGCGTTACCACAGCAGTGTCAGCCTCGACCTGGATACCGGTTGCAAAACCAATGTAATCGATGTCCAGCAATTCGGCCAGCATAGCGCCTGTAGTACCGTTATTGTAATCGATAGATTCTTTGCCGCATAAGATAAGGTCATAACCCGCTCCGGCAGCATACTCTGCTATATAATGCGCTATTTCATAGGGGTCGTTACTATCTGCATCGATGCGAATGGCTTCATCACCACCCAACGCCAATGCTTTCCTGATCACGGGCTCCACATCGGCTTTACCCACAGTTACGAGGTGGACATCGGTGGCTATGCCGCTTTCTTTTAATTCGATAGCCCTGATCAATGCATACCATTCATCGTACGGGTTGATTACCCAGGTAACGCCATCACTACTGACCGAGGTATTATTATTTTTCAATACAATTTTAGTGCTCGTATCGGGCACCTGGCTTATGCACACTAATATTCTCATTATCAGCTTTTCGTTTTTTAGGTTGATATTATTTAAGGGAAATGAAAGTCCCATGCCCATTACCGTTAACATGAGGAGTAAAAGCGCGGGCTTGTGCGATTCCCCTCTTGAGAGGGGTGGAGGGGTGTGTTTCTGCTTTGATAAACTTGTTGGAGAAACACACCCCTGCTGCCGCTCGTTCCTTCGCACCCCCTCTCAAGAGGGGATTTTAAAAAACTAAAAGCAATATTTATTTTCAACAATCAGTTTTGCTGCAATATTTCTGCGTGCCTGGGTGGTATTAATATCCTCTGTTTTGGTGAAGCGCTTAAGTCCCATCAACATCATCCGTTTTTCATCGCCCTCGGCAAATGAGTTTAGCGCTTCCCTGCCCATTTTTGCAATGCGTTCTGCGGCATCATTGATATATACGCGCATCATATCCAGTTGCTCTTTGCAGGCATCTTCGCCCCTCAAACCAACCAATTTCTCCACCCTCAATTGAAGCGATTCGCTTACATAAAGTTCTATCAGCATATCGGCCAGGTTCATCAATACTTCCTGCTCTTTACCCAATTGCGTCATCAATTTTTGAACAGCCGCTCCGGCAACCAGCAATATGGCCTTTTTAAAATTGGCTATATATTTCTTTTCTTTAGTAAACAAGCCATCTTCTTCAGCAGCGCCAAAATCAGGAATGCTTACCAGTTCGCCGGCTACCTTCTGGGCCGGTCCCATAAGGTCAAGCTCACCTTTCATGGCGCGTTTCAGCATCATATCAACGGTTAACAACCGGTTGATTTCATTGGTGCCTTCAAAGATGCGGTTGATCCTTGAATCGCGGTATGACCTATCCATTGGAGCCTCTGCACTATAGCCCATACCACCGTAAATCTGTACACCTTCATCAGTTACATAATCCAAAACCTCTGAAGCATGTACTTTAAGTATTGCGGCTTCTATGGCAAATTGCTCAGTCCCCTTCAACTTTGCTTTGTTTTCATCAAGGCCCGATGCGATTAACATTTCTGTAGCCTCTTCCATATTTTGGCTGGCCCTGTACACCGCCGATTCGGCAGCGTAAGTACGGATGGCCTGTTCGGCCAGTTTATATTTTATAGCCCCATATTTGGAAATAGCCCGCCCAAACTGTTCCCGTTCGTTGGCATAGCGTACAGATGAGGTGATCACATCCTTACTTGCGCCAACGGTTCCGCCGCCTAATTTGATACGACCGAGGTTTAGAATATTAACGGCAATCTTAAATCCGTTCTGACGCTCGGAAAGCAGGTTTTCAACCGGCACCTTGCAATCATTAAAAAACACCTGTCGGGTTGAGCTTCCCTTAATACCCATTTTATGTTCTTCCGTATTTAACGAAAGTCCCTCAAAATCTTTTTCGACAATAAACGCGCTTAGGTTTTCATCATCATCAATTTTGGCAAAAACGGTAAACACATCAGCAAAACCCGCATTGGTGATCCACATTTTTTGACCTGTAATAAGATAATGTTTACCATCGGCAGAGAGCTTTGCCCTGGTTTTACCCGAATTGGCATCCGAGCCTGCGGCTGGTTCTGTAAGGCAATATGCCCCCTTCCACTCGCCACTTGCCAGTTTGGGGATATATTTTTGTTTTTGAGCATCGTTGCCATAGTATAATATTGGCATAGTGCCTATACCCGTATGTGCCGAAAAAGCAACGGAAAATGAGTGACCGGCCCCTAATTTTTCCGTAACCAGCATGGCCGTTTTAAAATCCTTACCGAAACCACCATATTCTTCAGGTACGGATATGCCTAACAATCCCAATGCGCCGGCCTCATCCATTAAATGACGCATTAATCCCTCCTCCTGCTCATCAATACGCTGCAAATTTGGTGTCACCTGCTGTGCAAGAAAATTGGTACATGTTTCAGCGATCATCAACTGTTCTTCATTCCATTCTTCAGGAATAAAAATGCTGTCCGCGGAAGTTTCCCTGATCAAAAACTCGCCTCCTTTTATGGCTTTCATCGGTTCTGTGGCATTCATAAAGTTTTATTGGTTTATAATCAGGAGTAAAATTAGAGGCATTATTAAACCAAAGAAAGGGCAGCAATGCGGAGATATTAGTCAAAAAGTCGGAAATGATTGAGGGGAAGGATGGGGTGTGGGGATATTGGTAGAAGTATTTGGGGAAAACAAAAAAGAGCGGGGGAAATGTGCGATTCCCTCCCTCGGGAGGGGTTTGTTCGTTTGAAATGCTGCATAAACCCCTCCCTGCAACTACACAATCCCAACGCTCCCCCCAAGGAGGGAATTAAAAACTCCTTCGTACGCCTATGGTGATTAAACAGACCACAGGATGAACCTCGTAACTACCAGATCAATGCGCAGATATTGCCCTGTAATCGGATGGCGACATACCAGTGTGTTTCTTAAAATATTTGCCAAACGAAGATTGATCGGGGAAATGGATACTCTCGGCAGCCCGGGCAATGCTTATTTCATGATTTCTCAGCAATACCTTGGCTTCCAGAATCACGGCATCATCTATCCATTCGCCGGCAGTTCTTCCGGTTACGTCCTTAATGGTTTCTGTTAAATGCTTTGAGGAGACGTAAAGCGCATCGGCATAATACTGCACGTTGCGGTGTTCTTTATAATGATGGAAAACCAGGGCCTGGAAAAGTACATTCAGCTCTTGTTTCCTGGTTTGCTTGCCTTTTATGATGATATGCTGCTTTTCGTAAATAGCCTGGATCTCATAAAGCAACGTCATTAAAATACTCCTTGATATTTCAACATGATATGGATGTCCTTCACGTGTCAGTTTTTGCCTGATCAATAAATAGATCTCCAGTATCATTTTGGCATCGGCATTATCCGGATAGATCACTGGGATAGATGCACTGTTAAAATAACTGAACGATTCAAGAAAATGACTATTAACGCTGTTTTCGATCAAAAAAGCTTTACTGAATACAACAAACCGGCATAAAAAATCGGGGCTGCTATTGTATATTCTTAAAACATGAAAAGGGGTTGCCAGCAGCATGGCATCCGGGTGAGCATCGTAAATTTGCAGGTTTACTTCAACCTTGGCAGTTCCCCGTGTACAAATGCCGATGATATAACCATCCGAACGATAGGGATATTCGCTCAGGCTTAATAGCTGCTTTTCATCAACAACAAAAAAATCGGCACCGGCCAGCTTATCTGCATATAGATCTGCAAATTTCGACAGGCTTAACTGTCCAACCTTATTATTCATATAGTGTAGATATTATAATTCAGTTACTGCATTTATTAAAAAAGACGGTTATAAGGCAATTTTTCTTATCTGATATTAAAAATAAGTTTTATCCGACTTTTTGACTAATATCTCCGCATTATAGCCCTTTTTTTCTTTTCAATCCAAACTAATTTTATCCCTGATAGTTTCAAATTGTAACCTAAAAGCAATTTCCTGTCGCCAACCAATTATAATCTTATGAGAAAAATTCTACTCCTGGTGCTTACCATAGCACCGCTATTAGCTTATTCCCAGGGTTTCCAGGTTAACCTGGAAGGGCAAAAGCAAATAGGTATGGGCCATACCGGTACGGGCATTGTACAGGATGGCGCTTCCGTATTTTTTAACCCAGGTGCAGTGGCTATGCTCCCCGAAAATTACATACAGGGAGGAATAAGCCCTCTATTATTCAAATCTGTTTTCAACCCGGCCGGAACATCAATTCAAAACCACACTTCAAATAAAGTGGCAACTCCATTTCAAGCTTATGCAGTATGGGGGCCAAAATCTTCATTCTGGAAACTGGGTATTGGTGTTTATACTCCCTTTGGCGGTTTAACCGACTGGGGAAACACCTGGCAGGGTAAATACGTGCTGGAAAGCCTTAATCTGAAAGCCATTTATATTCAGCCTACGCTGAGTGTAAAATTGGCCGATTGGATGAGTATTGGCGGAGGATTTGTTTACAACCGCGGCAGTGTTGACCTGACACGGGCCATCCCGCTGGCAAATAGCAATGGCGATGTTGGCCAGGCCCGGTTAAAGGGTAGCGGCAAAGGTTACGGATGGAATGCGGGCGTTTACTTTAAAACGGAAGCGGGTATCACCATTGGAATCACGCACCGCTCGCAGGTAAATACTACGATTCCGGCCGGCGATGCCATTTTTACTGTACCTGCATCATTACAAAGCAGTTTTCCGCAGCCCAATACTTTTAGATCAACCATACCATTGCCTGCTACTAATTCTATCGGCTTCGGATTTTATCCGGGCAGTAAATGGATTTTGGCGCTGGATGTTAACCTCGTAAACTGGGATAGCTATAAAACATTATCATTTGATTATAAAACCAACACAGCAGTATTACAGGATACTAAGTCTGCCCGAAATTACCAGCAGGCGTATAGTTTACGCGGAGGCGCTCAGTACAAGGCAAATGATAAACTTGCCCTACGTTTTGGCGGCGGCTATGCCAGCACCGCCGTTTTGGATGGCTATGTAACTCCCGAAGCTCCAGATGCCAACCGGGTTTACGGCACCCTTGGTTTAGGTTATACCGTTGCTAAACACCTTGATATAGATATTTCCTTTGAGTATGAGCACCTGATGCAGCGTACCCAAACTAATTTCGAATCGCAGTTATCCGGAACATTTAAAACCGATGTATATATACCAGGTATCTCATTAGCCTATCATTGGTAATCTTTTAAAGAAATCAATTCATGAAAACGTTGAAACTACATATTTATATTATTGCAGGTTTATTTCTATTAGGTGCCTGCAAACCCGAGATACATACCCCAAAACCATCTGCAGGTTCTGTGGATTTTTCAAGATACATCGCGTTGGGCAATTCACTCACAGCCGGGTATGCCGACGGAGGCTTGTATCTTGCAGGCCAGCAGGTATCTTATCCCAGCATTATAGGTAAACAAATGCAGTCGGTGGGTGGTGGCACATTTTCGCAGCCATTATTCAGTACCGCCCAGGCAAACGGATCGGGCTATTTATCGCTCACCGGGTTTAATGCCGATGGTACTCCTATTACAACTCCGGTAACTACCAACCTGGCAATACGCGGGGTATTGCCTGTCCCCGGCTTTGGAAACGTTACTTTATATACCAAATACACCGGCGATATCAACAATTATGGCGTACCTGGCATTAAACTGATGCATATTACTTACGCGCCATACGGCAACCTTAACGGCTATTTTGAACGCCTGTTACCCGGTAATGCGCCAACAAACTCTACTACGTATCTTGATTTTGTTATGTCTAAACCATTCACTTTCTTCTCCAACTGGTTAGGGAATAATGATGCTTTGGCATACGCCACATCGGGCGGTGCAGGCGACGTACTAACCGATAAAAGCACTTTTGCTGCTTTATACAATGTATTGATAAACACCCTTACTGCCAAAGGACAAAAAGGCGTAGTTGCAACCGTACCTGATGTAACTTCGATACCTTACTTTAATACTGTTACCGTTGCTGCTATACTCGCCGGTGTACAGAAAGCTAATCCGGGTGTAAAGGCTTTATATATTAATGCGCTGGTTTCGGGTAGTACTTATGCGCCACGTGCGGCAACAACCAATGATCTTGTCATACTTACCTTTCCTACAAGCAAAATCGGGCAACCGGTTGCAACGCCTGTTGGCAACCTTCCTTATGGTTTAACACCATATACACCTATCGACAACCAGTATGTACTTGACGAAAAAGAGGTTGCCCTTACCGAGGATTATGTTACTTCTTATAATACCACCATAAAATCAGTAGCAGCATCAAAAGGGCTGGCGGTATTTGATGCCTATACTTTTTTACAAAATATAAAACAGAACGGCCTTGTGGTAAACGGTGTAAGCGTTAATTCTAATTACATCAGCGGCGGCCTGTTTTCATTGGATGGCGTACACCTAACACCGCGTGGATATGCTATTGTGGCCAATGAATTTATTAAGGCTATTAATGACAAATACAACTCATCAATACCTCAGGTAAACATATCAGATTATAATGGGGTTAAGTTTCCCTGATAGTCTTTAGTGAGAAAAGTCGAAAGTCTTAAGTTCTAAGTCAGAACAGGGTTTTATTGTCCCTTATTAACTTAGAACTTAAGACTTTCAACTTATGACTGAAATTACCCAAGCTACACATTTGTATTGTCTGCAGATAGGCCTTTACCCTTTTGTCCCTGGATAACCTCTCTTAACTTTTCGTTACTATTGATAGTTTTCAAACCCTCTTCATAACCTATCATATAAATTTCCTCGGCGGCATCTACATCAAAAATACCATAGCCGCCTAAACCATGCGGTTCAATAACTATATCGCATAACATTTTATGCGCATTAAGACTCGAATTAATTGTTATCATGGCAGCCCTGTCAACCAAGTGTCCAAAGGATTTAATTGTTGAAACAACAGGCAAATGATTACAGCATGAACCTATGATCAGATCGCAATTGCCTACCAATGGCTCAACAGGGAAATTATTGAGTATGCCCCCATCAACAAACATATGATCGTTAATGTTAATGGGCCTGAAAATACCGGGCAAACAGCAGGAGGCTAAAATAGCTATATCCAGCTCACCCTCGGTAAAGTAAACCAGTTTTGCTTCTCCAATGTCAACCGCCGGAATGGTAACACGTGTTTTGAGGTTTTGAAAGGAGTTATGCGAAATGTATTTATTGATCAATACCCTGGTATGTAATATAGAGATCAATCCGTTGCTACCAAATGCAGGGCGTAACAACTTAAGCAGGCTGTTTTCCTTGATGAGCCTTAAAATTTCTTTTGGTGCATACCCCTCTGCAAAAAAAGCCGCAGCTATTGCGCCCGCGCTTGTACCCGATATATGCGAGAATTTGATACCATAATCGGTAAGAGCCTGCATAACCCCCAGGTGCGACACGCCTCTGACCCCACCTCCAGACAACACTAATCCTATCTTTTTAGAGCCATTTTGATCGATGTTTGTATTCATTGTGTATAGGTTATCATTAGCCGCCAACTATGACAAGTTACCGGAGCGCTGAGGTCAATATATGACTTTATTCAAATAAGATAAATTTTTCCGTCAAATCATTTTTCTGTGCTAAACAATGCCCCTCCGTCTTCAAAACAACATAGTCACAGCACTGCCCCAGGGCCCTTTTAGTCAATACGTCCCCATCTTCATACAGGCTCTCTAAAATCGAAAATTTCTTTACAGCAGAGGAGGTTTCGACCATAATACATTCTATTTACTATTTATTTACAAAGTTTACATTTTAATTTACAATCCTGATTACTTAAGCCCCAAAACACCAAAGTAGATTTGTTTCATCAAATTAACAGGTTATGAAAAATCAAAAAGTGAAAAAATTATTTGTGTTTGTTCCGGCTATCCTCCTGGTTTTATTTCTGCTGAATTCTTTTGCACTAAAAGAAAAGGATGCTGGAAAAAAAACAACAGAAGGGACAAAATCAGGGCTTTTGAACATCATTTTCAGATCTACTGATGGCGGAGAAACATGGCAGAACATTAGCGAAGGACTGCCTGAAAATTTGCAGAGAGAGGGTGTGTGGATTAATGGTTTATTTGCAAATGACCGTGGGCTCTATTTACGTGCGGGTAACGGAGTTTATCACAGTGAACCAAATTCCACAACTCCTTTTTGGACAAAAGATATTCTCCGTGGTGAACAACGCAATATTGCCCCTGGCAAGAACGGGATACTTGCATATAATTTCAGGGGGCAATTTTTACAAAAAATAAACGGCACGAGTGATTGGAAGCCCATGTACACGAATTTTCAGGAGCAAGCTGTACGCATAGACAAAACGATAGATTGGATGTACAATAATTATAAAGAGCGGGAAGTACGCAGCGTTTTTGAAACCGCCGGGGGCACAGTTTTCATTAGCTCCAACAACATGCTTTTCAGATCAACTAACAGTGGAAAAACCTGGGAACAAGTGCATGTTGGAGACGGTTCAATGAAATTGGCCGAGTCAAACGGTGTAATCCTGGCCACCAACAAGGATGGAATATTAAGATCGACAGATAATGGTCAAAACTGGGATCAGGTGCTTAGTGAAGGGGGCGCTGGTATAACTGTGGAACGTATTGATGGTGGATTTGCTGCTATAATAAACAACACAATAACCAATACAAACAGTTTACACATTTCACTGGATAGCGGAAAAACCTGGAATGCCATTGGCGAAGAACTTCAACCTTCCTGGAATAGTTTATTAATGAAAAAAATAGGCCTACTTCAATCTTCATCGAATATTTTGTCTATCAAACAAATGGGTAAATATTTAATATGTGGTCGTTCAGATGGTATATTCAGGTCATCAGACATGGGCAAAACATGGAAACAGCTGGTACTTCCTTCGGTAGAAAACAGGGGCTTCAATTTATCTGTTTCAGGCAACGTAATTTATATCATGCCAAATAAAGGATGTTGAAAAATCCCAAAGCCCTATAATACTACTTATAAAAAAAGCCCGTCAGCGGTATAAGCTTTATATTCAATAATGTTGGATATTCTTCCCGCCGCCTTATTCAAAAATTATAGTTTCGAACACTTAAATACATAAAACTTTCAAATTCTCAATAAAATATTTGAAAACCTTTATCGCCAAGCGTACTTAAAAATGAAGCGATTAGGTGAAAGACACTAATCGCTTTTTTGTTATCCAAATTTTCGGGAGAAACATTTTCCATTTATGACGGTCATAGCATCGTCTTCAAATTGAGAAATCGCCAAAACCTCTAAATTTTCTTTTGCACACGAATATGACTATCATCCTTTTTCCCCATTATGATTAAATCTAATAACTTAACTTAGGATAATTCAAAAATGTTGTTTCAATGAAGTTATTTGATAAAATATTTAATACTAACACAGTTTCTCCGCAACCTGAAATAACTAAGATTACCCGAACAGAAATCATTGAAGGATTTTCCCTTCCCGGTATTATCCATAATATTCAGTATCATTTTACCGGTTTACAGGTTTATAGCGATGGGTTGATTTCTTGTTGGGAAATGGTTGATCTAACTATGCTTAAAGAAAAAATAGAAAGAGGCTGGTTGGTTACTTCTATTCCCGAAGGAGAAGCGATCTCTATCCATAATTTAGGACATTGGTATATTAAACATGGAGAATGGGAACACTCTAAAGAAAGCTTATATAATCTTATTCATACTTTAGTAAAGCAATTAAATCCTACTCTCGAAAACCTTCATAATTATAACGGCAATAACTCAAAAAAAATTGGCAAAGCCAACATCGCTAAACATTTTATACCTAATCCAAAGCCATATTACTACGAAGATCCAAACTCTTTCGTACCACGAAAAATAAGTGGTGAAAAGTTTCATTTCTTTTTTAGAAACGATGATGAAAAAACTTATTTGGCTGAATTATCGATATACAAAAACGGCCATGTCGAAATAACTAACCTGCCAGTAAAAAAAACGCTAAAATTTGAAGAGTTAAATGATCACATTAATCGTGGAATTATAACCACTAAATTAAAAACAGGTGAAACCGTCACTATTTTAAACTTGGGCTCTTTCAAAGTGAAATCAGGTAACGGAGTGGACATTAAACATAAAATGAATGAGTTAGCTGACAAACTCAGTGAATTAAATGGCCGTGAGAATAGCATTGCAAAATGTGCGAGAATTTTTGCTGAATATAAAGCGGCTCCCTCTGTAAAATTAAGATATATGCTCAGAGATGCCTATGAGTCGGTGCCAGAACATCAAAGAATTTTTGTTGGGACGATGGACACAAAAGATTATGAAGTTCGTCAGGTTATTTATGGCAATAAAGTAAAAAAAGAGTTTGAAGCAGAAAATGGCTATGATTATCCGTACGATGATATGCCCCAACCAATTGATGAAGAATAATCAATTTAATTTATCGTTTGGAAAACTGCCCTATTCTATTATTCCATAACCTTTATTACAGCACACACAAGATCCTCTTCGGAATATCACCCCCTAATCAATTTATTAACAAAATGTTGTTTCAGGCGTAATTTCATAGCAGGTACATTGGTTTTCAAAAATGTCCCCGCTATGAAATTTAAACTACTCGCTTATCTGTTGCTTTTTACAGCATACTTCGCAAACGCACAACAAAAGGTTATTCAGCTTTATAAAGGCACTGCGCCCGGATCTGAAAACTGGACATGGCAGGAAGCGGTGAGCGAACATAATGCTGCTAATACCCGTAAGGTATATAATGTGGTGCATCCATCACTTGGCGTTTTCTTACCTGATCCGGCGATAGCTACCGGTACGGCGGTTGTTATCTGTCCCGGGGGAAGCTTTCAGACCTTATCCATCGATAATGAGGGAAACGAAGAAGCTAAATGGCTCAATGAACATGGCGTAGCTGCCTTTGTGCTTAAATATCGCGTAATCCATAGTCTCACCAACGACCCTGTGAGTGAGGTAACCGCCAACTACAAAACCCAAAGTTACCACGACAATGCGGTAAAGCTATTCCCATTGGCGCTTGCGGATGCCCGGTTGGCCATAAGTTATGTGCGTGAGCATGCAGCGGAATATAATTTGTCACCTTCAAAAATAGGCATTATGGGCTTTTCGGCGGGGGGCACCCTTGCAGCGGCATCTGCTTATAAATATACCCCGGCAAACAAACCCGACTTTGTCGCGCTTCTGTACCCCTTCTTCCCTGCGGAGTTACAATCGGAAATATTACCCGATGCTCCACCAATGTTTGTAACCGCCGCCGCCGATGACGAACTGGGCCTTGCACCGCACAGCGTTGATATCTATCAAAAATGGGTAGCCTCAAAACAGATTGCCGAACTGCATATGTACACCAAAGGAGGCCATGGTTTTGGTATGCGTAAACAAAATTTACCTACTGATAAATGGATTGAACGCTTTGGCGAATGGATGGGCCTTGAAGGTTTCTTAAAACCTAACCCAATTGCAGTTAAATAGCACCCAGGCTGCTATCCCGTTATTAGGTGAACTGGCAATTTCCGTTTAGAACAAAACAAACGCTGCAGATTATTGATCTGCAGCGGTTGTTTGCATATTTTGCTTTCTCTTAAAACTTCAATGTCGATGGCAAATACTTCGCCACAAGATCCTCGTAATATGGCCTTAACTCTTTCCAGTTTGGAGGTACCGGGCTTTTTGAATAAAGATCATAAGGGTTAAACTGATTAACCGCCTTAAACAGCTGATGATCATGTGGGGTCATCAGATGGCTATATGCGTTTTCGCGATGTTGAGGGTAAAACGAATGGTAACGCAGCATGTACAAAGCCGGCTCAGGCAAGTATGGCTTCAGCATGTGATAAACATATTCATCGTGGCCCCAGGTCATGTGTACGTTATCTAAACCGCAATTGGGCTCATAAATACCGTATTTGGTATTATAACGCGGATCATGATGATCTTTGTTAAGATCAAAGTATTCGGAGAAAATGATCTTATCTGAGAACGCGCAGCCTACCGGATAGCTATCACCTACCACAGCCCATTGTGGTTCGCCGAAAAGGCATAATACTTTGCCCATATCATGGAACAAACCGGTTAACACCATCCAATCCGGACGGCCATCGGCACGGATAGCTTCAGAGGTTTGCAACAGGTGTTGAAGCTGATCAAGATCTGTATCCGGATCTGAGTCGTCAACCAGTTGGTTCAGGAAATCAAACGCATCCCAAACAGACATTTCTTTTTTATCAAACTTCAGGTATTGCTCCTTCTTTTCCAGTACAAAATCATAAGTTTGGTTAATATGCTGTAAGCGATAAAACTCCCTTACGCTATCTTTTAAATTATTTTCATAATCGCGGTAAGCTTCGGTGTCCCTGCCTGCGGCAATGGTATCGGCATCAGGATAACGGACTAACAGATCGTCTTCCCATTCATCTATTGAATTTAACGGACCTTGATTTTGTGTGTTGCTAATCTGGCTCATAATTTGGTTGGTTTAAAGCAGCATTGTTGGACAATTCTGCTTATGTCTTCTCTCAAATTTCCTGATTCCAAACATCAATTTTACCAAATTTGGGATATTTATTTACTTAATCGATTAAGCCTCTGCGTGTTAAAACAAGATCTCAAATAATAGCCAAAGGCCTTTTTTCGTTATATTGCCGGGCTCAATTTAAATATCTCTTTACAATGACTTCCGGTAACAAAAGCGACAAGGTGAATATGAAAACACTGGCGGCAGAGCTTAAACTCTCCACCGCTACTATTTCAAAAGCCCTGCGCGATAGTTATGACATTGGCCAGGAAACCAAACAAAGAGTTATGGAGGCGGCGCGCCGTTTAAATTATGTACCTAATGTTTACGCGAGCAGTCTCCGCAGGCAGAGCAGTAATACTATAGCTATCATCATTCCCGAAATTGCCGATAGTTTTTTTAGCCAGGCTATTAATGGTATTGAAAGTATCATTGCTCCCGAAAAATATCATTCCCTGATCTACCTTACACACGACGATTCCCAACGCGAAGCATCCATGCTTGGGGATCTGGCCAGCGGTCGTGTAGATGGCGTGATCATGTCTGTTGCCAGTAACACGGAAGATACCTCTCACATAAAAACCTTACAGGAAACGGGGATCCCAATCGTTTTTTTCGACAGGGTATGTGAGGATGTAAACGCGGATAAAATTATAACTGACGATTTTAATAGCGCCTATATAGCTACCAACCACTTATTGCAGTCAGGATGTAAAAACATCTCATTAATCACCATCAGCGGCTTTCCGAGCATTTTATCAGCCCGTGAGCAGGGTTACCGGAAAGCCTTGGCCGATAACGGAATCACGATTGAAGAAACAGGGATTGTAACCTGCTCAAATAAATATAATACTGAAAATGTTGGGATCATTAAAGAACATCTAAGCACCGCAATGCCCGATGGTATAGTAGCAACGGTTGAGCATTTAACCACCTCAACCTACCTGGCCTGCGACGAGCTCAAGCTGAAGATCCCGGATGATGTTAAAGTGATCTGTTTCACCAACCAGATTACAGCAGCTATACTTAATCCGCCGCTAACCACCATTTTGCAACCGGCCTATGATATGGGAAAACAAGCGGCCGAAATACTTTTCGGCCGCTTGTCGGGAAGGATTATTACGGCAGAACAAGAGCTGGTAATGCCTTCACAACTGATTGCAAGGGCATCTACAGCGTCCAATTAATCTTTTTGAGGGATATTGGTCATGGTGAATGCTAAAGTCCCCCCATGGCTTATCTGCTCATGTGATATGATATGGTCTTTTATAGCTACTCCGTTAAAAGTAACTGACTTTACATATTTGTTTTGGGCTGAAAGGCCGGTAGCTTTAATCACCAGCTTATTTCCGTTTTGCAGGTTCATAGCTATGTACGGAAACTGAGGGGCGCCAATACTGTACAAGCCTGAAGCCGGCGTTACCGGGTAAAAACCCATAGTACTGAAAATATACCAGGCAGATGTTTGCCCGCAATCATCGTTACCGTTTATACCGATAGGCGCATTTCTGAAATTTTGCCACGAAGTATGTTGCCTTACCAGTTCCTGCGCTTTCCATGGCATGCCACAATAGTTAAACAGGTAAATGTAATGATGGCCCGGCTCGTTATCAGCCCTGTAATGTCCGTCATTAAAGTTGTGAGTTAGCTTGTCGGCAAAAGCTTTTTCGCCACCCATGAGAGCGATCATTCCCGGTACATCCTGCATAGCTCCAAAAGTATATGTCCATTTCGTACCTTCGGTAAAGCCACTATCAGGTTGGGCCGACCAGCTTCCATCGGCATTTCGTGGAGCCATAAAGCCGGTTGAGCTGTTGTAAACATTCTTATAGTTTTTGCTCCAGCCCATTAACTGGTTATAATCGCTTGTTTTACCTAAGGCTTTTGCAAGCTGGGCAACGCAGTAATCATCAATGCCATACTCAATGGTACGGGACACCGACTCTTTAGTTTTATCTACAGGGATGTAGCCTAATTTATGATAATTAGTCAGTCCTCCCCTTGCTTCAAAGCTTGTCCACAAGTCACGGTCTCCCCATTTTTTTTGAACATCGCCATCAGGTGCTGTAAACGCGTCTTTGTGTAACGCTTCGTAAGCTAACGCTGCACTGTAACCTCTAAAACCTTTAACATAAGCATCAGCAATTACAGCATCGGCATGAGTGCCTATCATGATATTGGTATAGGTTGGATTTGGCCACATTGGCATCCATCCACCCTCCTGGTACATTTGCAGGAGCGATTTCACCATGTCGTTTACACGCTCGGGCTGAGTGAGGGTCAATAGCGGATGCAAGGCCCTGAAAGTATCCCATAGTGAATAATCATTGTAAGAAACGCCGTTGTGGATCTTATCATCAAAAGCGCTGTAATACCTGCCGTACTCTGAAAACTCCCTTGGGAAAAGCAAAGTATGGAATAAAGCCGTATAAAAAATTGTTTTCTGTCCATCAGTAATATCAGCTACCTGCACTTTCTTCAGTTGTTGCTGCCAGTTATCGCGGGTGCTTTTCACCACTTTCTCAAAGTCCCAGTCGGGGATTTCCCGCTTAAGGTTGTGACGTGCTTGATCGATACTGATAAACGATGTAGCTACAGTAACTTTTACTACAGTACTACCCGTTGTTTTAAATGACACATAAGCGCCCATGCGGGTACCAAACTGTTCTTTGCTTCTTTTTTTGATGGTTTGATTATCCCAGGTGCCGTAGTTGCGAATAGGCTTATCAAACTTGATAATAAAATAACCTTTAAAGTTTTTCAATGGCGGGCCAAGTTGCGCCGATTGCCTGTCGGGATTATAACCGGTGATCTCGTTATTTACAGTATCAACGTGTACATATCCACGCATCTCCTTCATCCTCACCTTAAAATCATTGGCCCAATCGGTAAGTGCAGGGTTTAGGTTTATTCCCTGTATTATCAAATGCGCTTGATCTGTCTTCGGGAAGGTAAAACGAAACATGCCGCAGGTATTGGCCCCGGCTATCTCAGCCTTGATACTTGTGTTGGCAGCTGCTTTTAGCTTTACAGAATAATAATAAGGTTTTGCCACTTCATCCTTATGGTCAAACATCAGCTTGCGTTCTTCGGGCAGCACGCGCAGGTTGCCAATCTGAGGCATTACAGATACATAACCATAATCGCCCATCCAAACGGTTGGTTGGTGCGAGGCCATCAGGCCTATTACCGAGTTATCCTCATAGGTATAACTCATTTTGCTCATTTTATTCTCGCCGGTTTGGGCAACAAAATTGGTCATGGCAAACGGCACGTTAACGCAGGGCATGGTACCACCGCCGTCAAGTCCTTTAGCAAACCCGGTTGATGCCGTGCCGATGAGCGGGTTAACAAAGTCAACCTCGTCCTTTTTTACTTTAGTAGTTTTTTGCTGGGCATTTGTTGCGACAGCGGCAAACGAAAGCAGCATCAAGGGGTATACCTTCCGTTTTAATTTCGGACAAATGTTTAAGATCATTTCAGATAGATTTTTAGGCTTGTTTAAACAGGCTTGGCAAATCTCTAATTTTTCAGATCATATTTGTGATATGCCCGATATTTTTTTCAGCGTTATTTTATTGTTGAAAAATTGACGCCTTTTCTGAAGACACAATACTCTTTATATCATCTGCCGATAAAGCATTCTTAAACACTTTCACCTTGTTGATATAACCATGAAACACCCGCTCAGACGGAAACTCCTCGTTTCGGCCCAGGGTCCATTTATTATTTACCGACAGATCTGCGGTTACATCTAATTCAGAAGTGCCGACTAAAACACCATCAATATAAACATACAGCGTTTTGCCCGTACATACACCGGCTATATGATGCCAGTGCTGCTGCCAGTCGGCAGGCAGGTTTACCGTGCAATCGCCCCTGCCCCATCCTCCTGCAAAAAAGGTGAGCGTTTTGCTATCGGTCATTTGCAAAACGTGATTATCACCCTTGGTGATGATATCTGTTAAGCCTTTCTCTTTTTCCATTGGGTATACCCAGCCCATCATACTAATAGTTTCGCCCATCCTATCTAAAACCGGGGCATTAGGTACCTCTACATAAGTATTATCGCCAAACAGAAGTTTATCCTTACTATCGGGCGTAGCTGAAATAATGTGCCCATCATTATGAAAACCTGAGCTATCGGCGACCATTTTTCCGGAGGATATTGATGCAAAATCCAGCAGTAGCGATTCCATAGCGTTTTCATAAACCTTATACCTAACCTGCGGATGATCATAAACTACCAGGCGATTAAAGCCTTTTGTCAATGCCTTGATATTATGAGCGATAGTTTTGACTTCGCCTGCTTTAAGTTTAATGCTATCGGTAAAAACGATAAGGTCATTCAATTTGACCGGGATTTTGAAACCGCGTTCAAGTCCGCCGATATTTTTTACCGTATATTTTACTTCCTGAATGTCATTTAGTTTAATCATCGGTTTTACGTCCAGTGCGAGTACTTTGCACAAAGCTTCCTGTGGCTTCACAGGCAGCTTTACATTAACCGTAAATGGCGCCATGTTATCCAGTTTCAACGTTGTTTTTCCAGCCGGATAAAGCCTGAAGTTGATAGAATCCTGAACAGTTTGCCCCGTTTCAACCAGGCAATTTTTGTAAGCGTAAGGCGCTCCGTTAACCAATAACTTTACCGTCTTAATTCCCCTGCTGCCTGTATTCTTGAGCTTAAAACTTACAACAAGTGGCTCATCAGGGGTTACAGTCTTTTTATTCACCGAATAGCAAACGATGCTGAAAGCCGTATTTTTTTGCGTGGCCGGTAGCTCAACTGGATCTTTATCTGCCGGCCAGTTCGCGGGCTCCTTACTCATATCAAAATTCATTGATCCCCCATTTGCCAGTACCGAATGCGGCAGGATTAATTGTTGCCATGCTTTATCATTCACCTGCAGCGATTGCACATAGTTATTTTTCGCTGATGAATTATTGTTATTAATGACAAATTGTTTACCGTTTGGTAAATGAATTATTACAGACTTGAACAATGGAGCGCCGATAGCATAAAGAGGTCTTCCCGGGCATACCGGATAAATACCTATTGCACTAAAAACATACCAGCTGGATGTTGACCCAAGGTCATCGTTGCCAGGTAAACCGCCGGGTGTAGCGCTGAACCTGTTTAGCATGATGTCCCTTACCCATTTTTGGGTTAGCGGTGGCTTACCGGCCTGGTTAAACAGGTAAGGCAGATGAAACACCGTTTCGTTATCAAACAGGATAACGTTATTGCTCAGAGCAGAATCAAGCCGCGCAGCAAACTGTACATTACCGCCCATCACATTGATGAGGTCTTTTCCGTTTTGCGGAACAAAGTATGAATACACCCATTTATCGCCCTCTTTATACCCCGATGTACCCGGCTGGAGTTTAAACTCGCCGCCATTGCGCGGAAGCATAAACAATTCATCTTTATTTAAAAGGGTGCGATAATTAAAACCCCGGTTTGATGATAATTGAAATGTATGTTTATCCCCAATCACTTTGTCCGCAAATTGCGACAAGGCCCAATCATCATAAGCATACTCAACCGTACGGGTAACGGATTCCGGCTTGGTAAAGGGTACATAACCCTTTTCGTGATATACTTCCATATCCGATTGAACGAATGGCCCATCCACCAGGTCTTTTTTCATCGCCTGATAAGCAAGTGCTTTATCAAAACCGGTGATACCTTTCAAATAGGAATCAACAATAATTGGGGTGGCGTGATTGCCCGTCATACTTTCGGTTGGCAGGTGGCCGCTTTGTTTATAAACATCCAGCATGGACAGGATCACATCCTGTTGTTTTTGAGGATAAAGCAAGGTAAGCAAAGGATGCAGCGATCGGAATGTATCCCAGGGAGAAAATCCTCCGTATTGGTTTTGCCCTGCCTTTTGATGGATCTCACCATCATTACCACGATAGTTACCATCAGCGTCATCAATTACCCATGGCAATAACAGCGAATGATACAACGCTGTATAAAACACCGTTTTATGTTGTTCACTATCATCAGCTATATCAACGACGGATAATAGTTTAGCCCATTCCTTAGCAGTTTTCGCCCATAGCTCGTCAAAACTGAGCCCGCCGATTTCCTGATCGATATTGTGCTGCGCGCCGGAATAACCAACCGATGATTTACTCAACTGTAAAGTGATTACTGCTGCACGCCCCTGGGCTTTAGAAAAGCCAAATAACCAGCCGCCTTTAACTTCCTTTTTGTAGATGTATGCTTCGTTAAAGTTTATAACAACATTAGCCCCCGAAATATGGAGTACTTTATTTGATACCGACTGAATTTCGCCTGCGTTCCCGATAAAAACTTGCGGGCTATCATTACCTTTAAAAGTAAAACGAAACATCCCCGCTCTTACAGTAGCCGTTGCTTCTACGGTGATTGGCTGACCATCAAAACTTACCTTATAATAACCCGGCCCAGCAGCTTCATTTTTATGAGAAAAGCGCATGCTTGATTTACCGGACTCGAAGGTTGTTGCGCTATTCCAGGGCATGATAAAAAGATGCCCCGATGATCCTTCGGGAAAGCCGCTCATATGTCCCAGGCAACTGAAATAATAAATTGAACTGTCGGTATAATTATATCCCCTTGCTCCTGTAACCCTCGTTTCCGGACTTAGTTGTACGCTACCTGACGGCGCAACCGCACCGGGATAACAGCCGCCATTGTTGCCCCATTTGGTGAGCACATTGCTTACCGTTGTGCCAATAAATGGATCAACATAACGCAGGTGGTTTGTTTGCTGGGCATGGAGGTTGGTGCCCAACGATATAATGACTGAAACGAAATAGATTATCTTCTTCAATTGTGCAATCAATAATTTAAAACATTAATGTAGAGACGCATAATTGCGTCTCCCGCTTGCCGGGCATTAAAATAGCATGCCGCCTCTGTACAGTTAGAGACGCAATTATGCGTCTCTACAATTATCAGGTTATATCTTTATATAAATCTTCTTTTTATCAAGCGCCCAGGCTACCAACCAGCAAAGCATCATATAACAAAGTGCAAATACCAGTGTGCCAAAAGCACCGGGGAATATCTTTTGATAAAATACCTGGTTTATCCAATCGTAAAAGCTTAGCTGTGGTTTTACCCAAATGGTTTGAAAAACGGTAAGCAACAACTCCGATAACAGGTATATGGCTAATGAATTTCGTCCAAAAACCAGGAAGAAGTTTGTGCTGCTTTTGATCTTTTTTATTTCGATGGCAAATACCATGAAACCTAACAGTAAAAGGTCGATACCGATTGTCAACAGCGTGAACGAGCTTGTCCATAGTTTTTTGGCTACAGGGAAAAACTGCGCCCAGAATAAGGAAACGGCAATCAGCAAAACTCCGCACATGAATAAGCGTGCTACTGACTCGTAATTTTTCCCTTTACGCTGAATGAACGCTCCGGCCAGGAAGCCGCCTATTACGTTCACAATGGCTGTCATAGTGCTGAGTAAGCCTTCAGGGTCAAAAGCTATCGGGCCGCCCTTGTCGTGATACAAATGATCATTACCTAAAATCGATATATCCAAGCGTGTGCCGGCGTTGCCCAGCATGGTATACTCTTTGCCCGGTTCGCCGCAAAATATCAGGAAAGCCCAATAACCCAATAAAAGCGCAATGGATATAATAATAGCAGTTCGTTGTGAGCAATAATGAACTATCAAAGCACCAAAAAAGTAACACAACGCTATACGTTGTAACACCCCCATGATACGGGTATGATTTAAAGGATTAAACACCCAGCTACCTGCCTCACGATGGAAAAACGGGAACCAATACATCAGGTAGCCCAGCAGGAAAATAATGACTGTGCGTTTAAATATCTTGCCTATAAAAGCAGCATCAGTTTCAAACTTCTTTTTAGAAAAACTAAGCGCGTTACCTACAGCGAATAGGAACGACGGGAAAACCAGATCGGTAGGTGTAAAACCAATCCAGGGTGCATGATCAAGCGGCGACCATACGTTTGCCCCCGAACCGGGGGCATTAACGATGATCATGAAGCAAATGGTCATACCACGGAAAACATCAAGTGCGGTAAATCTTTCGGTTGTTGTAGCCATGTGCTGTTATTAATTAAGGGGTATTGAATATTCTTTAATTGACCGGCCCGCGGCTTCTTCGGCCACGATCCGTGTTTTATTGATACTATCACCATCTTCGTCATAAACCACAACCTGGTTTAAGCCCGGTTTAAGCCAGCATTCGGGGATGTAAAGGCTTTTCATATCCAGTTTTTCAGGGTACCGGCCCAGGTTATGATCGTTAACCCAAACAGAGCCATGGCCTAAACCTTCAGGGTCAAAACGCCAGATGAAGGTGTCTCCATTTGATGGTGGTAAACTGAATGTTGTACGATAAAAGAGCGGCGCGTTTTTCATTTGTTTGGCAGCATCGGGCTTTGTCCAGCCCTGAGCAGCCAGCGCGTCGCCGGGGCCACCCTTCAGTTGCCAGTTGGTTACCGCTGTGGCATCACCGATAGCGTTGATTTTTACAGGCTGATCGATACCACCTTCGTTTGAATAATTCTCGATAAAGACCGTAAGATCAACCGGATGTTTTAATATTTCGGCATCGGTAATATTAACTTCAAAAGGCTGGTTCCATCCATCGTGATGTATAACCTGTTTCCCATTGATAAATACAGTAGCGTTTTCATCAACACTTTTAAACAGCACCTGTATTTTAGCGGTACCTGCAGGTTGTTGCGGAATGGTTGTATGGAACCAGGCATAACCTTCTTTCAGGTTAAAAACGTCATTACCTATTTTATACTTTTTGTATACCGATGTATCAAATGCTGGCGGACCTTGTTTTACATCGTCCTTTTTGCTGGCCTTAGCAAAATACCAATCACCAAGTTCCGAAATAAACGGCCCGCCCTTTTTGATCAATGCCTTGCCGAAAAGCCCTTTGCTATCCACCTCATCTATCGGACCAAGGTAGGCAGCCAGTTTATCGCGTCCGTCATGTGCCGCGAAAACGGCTAACGTATGTTTCCCTTTTGTTAGATTAAGGGTTAGCTCATTATCATTCAGCTTCCACTTAGCGGCGGGCTTGCCATCAATAAAAGCCTGTCCCCTGCCACCGCCTTTTACTTGTAAAGTATATTTTCCGTTAGATGGGATATTTAGCGTAGTCCTGTACCAGGCATCAGCGGTCACATCAGCGTCCGCACCCATAGGTTGCGGATCGGTTGATTTGAGCCAGCCGCTTGTATTAACATTGGTTGCAGCGTTTGCAGCCGCGTTTTTATATTGCCAGTTAGATAAACTGATAGTCTGTGGTTGACCACCTTTTTGCGCATTAACACTAAATGCTATCTCTTTACTATCAGTATAAAGCATCCCTTTCTGAACCGCGCTTTGGGTTAAAGGTGTTTCTGCAGTTATTTTAAACTGTCCATTTTTAACAGATGCATCACCAACATAATTCAGCCCCGTGATAATGTAGTTTTTGCCGTCCGTTTCGGTGATCCAAGTTTTATCAGTCAATGCCCGGTTCATGGCTAAAACCCGAATGGTTTGTGAACTAACGTTAAAACTATATTCAAGTGGTTTATCGGGAGTAGTTGACATTTGCTCATCAATCAACACGCTGTTATTATCCACTTTTACAGAACCCGATGCTGATGACGCTTTAACTTTAGTATCGAAACGAAGCAGCAACGGATCGCCGGCTTCAGCATCAACAACTATCGTTGTGGTATTAGCCTGTTTAACAATAGCAAATACACGGGTGAGCGCCCAATCGAGGGTTGCATCCTCATTAAGTTTATAATTATGTACTAAAGGATAAATTTCTTTAGGCTGCAGGTTGATCTTTTTACCAGCAAACAGATCTTCGCTGCCTTTGATATTTAATGATGTGCTTACTTTAGCTATCCCCGAATTATCCAGGAATATCAAATCACCTGCCGGGCTTGTGCGGGCGGATACTTTTATAGCAGTATCAGCCGCGATGCCTTTATAATTGTCCGACGCATTGGTACTATTCTCCAATACATCCTGAAAACTACGCGAAAACCAGGCGGCACGTTTAAAGGTATAATAGATAGGCCGTAAATCACCCGCCTGACCGATACCTGTGCCATAATCGTACGAAGCGGCATCCTCATCATTATTGGTATAACCAAAGTTTGAACCGCCGTGTGCCATGTAGTAATTATAACCGTTACCTCCATGAGCGATAATTTTCCAGGTACGCCTGTCATAAAGTTCAGCATCACCCGGCTTAGCACCGTATTGCGAATACCAAACAGCCCAAAACTCGGTAGAGAACCATGGGTTTGGACGTTTATCATCATCAAGTTTTCCATCGCCGGCCGGGTCGCTGGCATGATGTAAGCCGCTGAAAAAATATGGCACCTGCATACCCATATCCAAAGCTTTTGCCTGCAGGTGTTTAAAATAGCCATCGGGCATTACGGTTCCCCAGCCGTTGGGATGCTCATTCTCCAACTGAACCAATATCACGGCGCCGCCTTTATTGATTTGTCTTTGGAATACTACCGGCAAAAGATGATCAAAAAAGCGGTCGACATATTGCTCAAAAGGCTTATTGTCCTCCCGTACCCTCAGGCCTTTTTTAAACTTAAGCCATATAGGGTAGCCGCCGTTATCCCACTCGGCACAGTAATATGGGCCAACACGAACAATGGCGTATAAGCCAAGCTGCTTTACGATATCCAGGAATTTACCCAAATCACGGTCGCCACTGAAGTTGAATTTGCCTTCCTGCTCTTCATGAAAATTCCAGATGGTATAGATCTCGATACAATTAAAACCTGCCCGTTTGATCTTTAACAGCCTATCGTACCAAAGTTCATGCGGGATACGCGCATATTCCAGCCCGGCCGACGCTATGAACGTACGTTTACCGTTTACCAAAAAGCCTTTACTGTCAAAATCAATAAAAGGTTTGGCAATTGCAGAAGCCGGGAAAATATGATCGTTAGATTCCTGGCTGTGCGCTGCGGTAAAACCGGTTAGCAATAAGATGGATGTTAATATAGTGTAGCGTAGTCTCATGATTTTTTACAATCCTGTAGTTCAGTAAAATTAAAAAAGGCGTCATTGCGAGGAACGAAGCAATCCCCGATTAGCCGGGCCGTTCTGTACAGTTCGCGATTGCTTCGTTCCTCGCAATGACGATTTTTATTATACTCTTATGTGATTTTTTAACATGTTTCTTAGCGTGCCCCCAAAATCACCGCATTATACTTTGCAAACAGTTGTTTCGCTTTTTCAATCGGATCGCCTTTAGCAGCGTCAGTATAGGCATTGTCATGCTTATTTACCCATTGCCATTCCCAGTCTTTTACCTGTTTATCAAAAGCTTCGGCATTAAAGTCGGTTTTGGCAACTAATGATTTATCAAGCTGACCAAAGTACAATGCCCAACGTGGTTTGTAATAGCCTTTGATTAAGCCTGCCCATTGGCGGTTTGAGTATTCCCTTAAACCGCTTTCCTTATCGCCCCAAAGGGTAACAAGGTCGCGGGCATTAAACTCGTACAGGTTTTTCTCTTTATCAGTTACGCCATTAGCCCTTGCTTCATTGATCCATTTACCTAACAGGAAATCTTTACGGGTACTTAGCAGGGCATCCATGTCATCCATCAGTTCCAGGAACTGGCTGCTGTATAGTTTAAATTGCTGCTGATCTTTATTTTGATAAGCCTGTGCCATTTTCTGCTGCAGCGGACTTGCATAATTGGCCAATACCTGGCGGGTTACATCAACCAGATCATACTGAAATCCATCACTTTGTTTCAGGCTGTCGGCAGCATTTATAAGTAATGTCCAGGCTTTAACCAGTTGCATCGGGTGATAATCCAATTTGGTAAGTACCCTGTCTATATATTTTTTCAATGTCGGCCTTGCTACGATGATCGATTCTGGTCCGCCTTCAGTTAAACCACCCGAATACACCGAATTTAGGAGGATATGCCATGCTTCACCGGCCTGGGTATTAACCTGCCCGTAGCGGCGCTGGGAATAATTAGCAACCCAGGCATCGGCATCAATTGGCGTATCCCGCCATACGTTTTCCAGCATCAAGGCAAATAAGGCTGGGTTTTGCTCAATGCCCTCGGGTGTAACACCAATACCGCGCATATTTTTTGATTCGGGATCGTGCAGGGCTATAGCCGGATCGGCGGCAACATGGCGCATACGGCCAAACAGGCTGATGTTACCACCAAAGTTTTGCAGCATACTCCAGATCCATGGCTTACCATAATAAGCCTCGGTACGGTTCCAAACCGGATGGGCATCGCTGTACAGGTCAAGCACAATCATTTGTTCATTTGGCACCGCGTTAAGCAAGGCCTTGATCTGTTGCGGTTGCCAGAATTTGTTGTTGTAGTGGAACATCCAGCCTTGCATTACCCATATTGCTTTGGGATCGGCGGCAGCCATGGAGTTGAACACCTTTTTGCTCATGCCATCCAGATAGGTGGAATCATTAGTCGGTGGCACGTTTTCATTAAAAGTATCGGCCGAGTACAGATGATCGGTACCAAACTCTTTGGTTTGTGCTTCTATATATTTTTTACCGATGGTTTCAAACATCGGATCGTCGGGGTCAAGTATAAATACATCGGGAAAACCGGCATCCCAGTTGGTTCTTTTAACCTTAGCACCGGGGAATTTATCTTTAAATGATGGTGGCACGTGGCCGGTAAATGACGACAGAACAGGCGTCATCCCAAAAGAGCGTTCACGCTCCAGGATCTTTTTTTGTAATGCTTTGTGCGAGTCCATCCAATGTTGCGGCAGCGGGCCACCCCAGGCGTCAATGTTTCCCATCCAAAACCATGAAAAGTAAGCAGGGCCGCTAAAAAACTCATCCAGTTGTTTATCGGTAAAGCCCATGTCTTTGTAAACGGTTTGCCAAACGGCTTCTTCGCCGGTTATAGCCAGCGGCATATTAATGCCATTAAGAGCCATCCAGTCAATTTCTTTTTGCCAGCGGGCCCAGTCCCACCAGGCCATGGTATAATTAAAAGTGCAATAATTTAAATAGTAGCGGTATTGATAAGGCGTAGTTTTATGGATAAAGCCCTTAACTGCTGGTAAGGTAGCAGGCAAATTAAGGTTAGTGCCATTCCAGCCGATATCGCAAAAGCAATAATTTTTAAGATAGTAGTTTAATGCCGATGCTATTGACAGGCCATTGTTACCTCTTAGCACAATTTTACCATTACGGCTTTCCAGCTCAAATACATCTTTACCGTTCTGTTGCGGGATAGCCTCAACAGTAAACAAATTACTCTTGCCGGGGATTACCCTTTCAATAAAATCATAAGAGGCTTTCTGATCAACCTGGGCATTAGCTTTAAAGCCTAATGCAATAATAGCAGCTACAACAAGTAAACACTTTCTCATTCAATACATAAATTAAACGCCGACGATTTGCCGAAATAAATACCGGCAACAGGGGGTATCCCTATCGCCGGTATGAGGATATTATTAATTAAAATTAGGGTTCTGTACTAATACGCCTTTACTCTTATCAATCTCAACCTGAGGGATTGGGAAGTAATAGTTTTTAGGGCGAACAAAGGTTACCGTTTTGTTTTGATCAAGCGGAGCTTTAGATACAGCAAGGTTATAAATGGCCGCTATATCTACAATTTTAGCTTTGTCCCAACGCATCAGATCCTGGTGACGCTGATCTTCGCCGGCCAATTCAACACGGCGCTCGTGGATCAACTCTTTCATGCCAGCTCCTGAAACCGGTTTCAATGAAGCCGACGCACGGCGCCTGATCTGGTTGATCAGCGCGTCACCTGCTCCAGCGCCTTGCGTACGGATCAAAGCTTCGGCTACCAACAAATAGATATCGGCAGAGCGCATTAACGGAACAGCATAGCTATGATCAACACCGCCACCGGCAGCAGCAGTATTGAACACTGCATACTTCTTAAATGCAAAACCGGTAGCAGAAAGATCGGCCGTAAAGGTTGTTAAACCGTTGCCATCGCCCAAATCAACTTTGTCGCCAACACTTAATAAAGTAGCTTCTTTACGCGGATCGCCTGCCTCAAACTCATTGGCAAGGCCTTGCAATGGCTGACTAAAGCCGTAACCGCCCCACGGACGCGGGATGTAGTAAACGGTAAAGTCGTTTTGTACCACGTTTTGTACAGCCTCAATTGAGAAAAGTAACTCAGTACTGTTTTCATTTGCACGGGTAAAATTATCAGTATAATTTGCAGCAAGCGCATAAGCAGGGTTCGAGATCACTTTTTGACCGGTTGCGATAGCTTCAGGAAGTTTCTCCCAATACATATAAAGCTTGGTTAATAAACCCAATGCAGTTCCTCTGCTTACACGACCACGATCTGCAGCGCCATAGCTTTCGGGCAACAAGTCAACCGCCTTTAATAAATCGGCTTCAATTTGTTTACGCACATCTTCAATAGGCGATTTAGGCACGTTGAAATTCAGTGATGTATAGTCGGCTTCAGTGATAATAGGTACATCACCGTGAATGATCATTAAACGCCAGTAACCAAAAGCCCTTAAAAAATAAGCCTCGCCCATGCTGCGGTTTTTTACATCGGCAGATATAGCGGTTATTTTAGGAATGTTAATGATACAGTTGGTAGCACGGTTAATTTCCTCATAACGCCATTTCCACGGATAGCGGATAGCTGCGTTTGAAGCATCATAGGTCAGGTTTTCGATAGCCTCGTCTTCGCCGTGGTCACCAGAGCGCCAGTAATCATCAGATGGCGTATCAAATGTTGATTCGGCATGGCCTATATAATCTTCTTCAGGTAAAATACTGTAGATACCGGTTACCGCATTAACAGCGTCAACTTCATTACGGAAATAATTGGTTGAGCTGTAAACACCTTGTTGCTTTAAATCAAGCGCTTTTTTACAGCCGCTGCCCATCAAGGCCAGTGACACAAGCGTATATATTAGTTTGTTTGATTTCATGATGATGTTATAATTTAACTGTTACACCAAATGTTATTGTCCTCACCGATGGGTATTGAGCTACGTCAACACCTCTTTGCAAATTGCCGTTGGTATAACCCAGCTCAGGTGTATAACCTTTATAGCCGGTTATAAAAAACAGGTTTTGACCGGAAGCATATAACCTTACACTTTTTAAAGTGGCCTTTTTAGCCCAGCTAACAGGAAGCGTATAACCTAATGTGGCATTTTTAAGGCTTACATAGCTTCCGCTTTCAACAAACAGATCAGATGTGCGGTAGTTATCATTAGCACGGTCAAGCGATAAACGAGGAATGGTATTGCTGGTACCCGGACCTGTCCAACGGCCTAAGCTTTCGGCATACAGGTTAAACGGATAAGTTGGGTCGATACCCTGCATCCTATCGGCATTGTAAAGGCTCACACCAAATACACCGGTAAAGTTTGCCGAAAAATCAAAGCCTTTGTATGATATACTACCCTGTAAACCTGCAGTAACTTTAGGATTTGGATTACCCAGGTTTGTACGGTCGTTACCATCAATCAAACCATCACCATTCAGGTCAAGAAAACGCACATCACCAGGCCTGATGCTTGCTTTACGCGGATCATTTTTTAGGGCCGGATCATTATCAATGTCGGCTTGTGTCTGGTATAAACCGTTGGTTTTCCAACCGTAAAAAGAAGCTATTGGCTGGCCTTCATAGGTACGGGAAATTTCCTGGCTTGAACGACCGTAAACAGTTGAACCTACAAATGTACCTTCGCCATTTAACTTAGTTACCTTGTTTTTGATATATGAAGCGTTAGCGCCAACCGAGTATTTTACTTTATCGCTACCTCCGTGGTAGTTAACTTCAAACTCAATACCCTTGTTGTTCATGGTGCCAATGTTTTGGTTAGGGATATTTACCGAACCGGCCGCACCCACAACAGGAGGTGACAGAAGCATATCCTTGGTATTTTTATTGAACCAGGTTAAAGTTGTTGTTAACTGGTTATTTAAAAAACCTGCATCTAAGCTAATGTTAGTCATAGCAGTACGTTCCCAGGTAATATCCGGGTTGGCAAGGCTATAAACTGCCGCGCCTGTATAACCTGTACCACCAAAGGTATAACCGTTATTTTCATAAGTACTGCCTAACCTGATTAAGCTGGTATATTGGAATGTACCAATGTTTTGATTACCAAGCTCACCATAACCACCCGATAATTTCAGGTTGCTTATCCAGGTTATGTTTTTGATAAATTGCTCGTTAGATAGCCTCCAGCCCAAAGAGAATGCCGGGAAATATCCCCACCTTTTTGATGGTGCAAATTTAGACGATCCGTCTGCACGGAAAGTTAAAGTAGCCAGGAAACGACTGTCGTAATCATAAAACAACCTGCCGAAACCTGATTGTAATGATGATT
Source organism: Mucilaginibacter kameinonensis (assembly GCF_003675385.1). Lineage (GTDB taxonomy): Bacteria > Bacteroidota > Bacteroidia > Sphingobacteriales > Sphingobacteriaceae > Mucilaginibacter > Mucilaginibacter kameinonensis. The sequence continues at coordinate 190,017 of NZ_RCWZ01000004.1, forward strand.
CATCCGGCACTACGCTTGAGTTAAACTGGCTGTTACCAAGGCTAAGCACACGCTGATCTTGTGAAGTATCATCATATCCAATCCGCCATGCATTAAAACCATATGTTTTGAAGTTTTGGTATGAGTAACCGCCGGTAAATGTTACGTGGCTTTTTCCAAACACCTTATCATAGCTCAGGAATGACTCAATTAATTGTGATGACAGTTCACCCTCATTTTGAGTTAATTGCGAGGTGGTATTTTGCCTGGCCTGGTTAACATCGGCTATACTGAAGTTGTAAGCACGGTTTAAAGTACCATCATATGCGTAGTTTACGCGCAATTTTAATTCTTTTAAAAATGAAATCTCGGCAAAGGCATTAGCCAGCGCACGGTATTTTTTATTAAACCTGTCTGCCTCCTGTATAGTAGCATAAGGGCTGTTGATATCCCCTAACTGATTGGCAAACGCTTTTGATGTACCATATGTTCCATCAGGATTAACCAACGGAATGGCAGGATTAAAACGTAAAGCCGAGAAAATCAAACCTGTTTGCGAGTTGTTATTATCAAACCCAACATTGTTGGCATAGCTTAACTGGATATTCTCGCCCAATTTTAACCATTCGGTTACTTTATGCTCCGAGTTGAAACGTGTGCTGAAACGTTTGAAGTTGGTTTTATCGATTATACCATCTTCATTATAAACCGAGGTAGACCAATAGTAGTTAGATACCTCATTACCTCCCTGCAGGTTAACATCGCCATTAATTACGTGGCCGGTTTTCATGATAGCCCGTTGCCAGTCGGTTCTTTGAGTGGCGTAGTACTCATCGTTCCATGGCGCGTCGATAGCAACGCCATCATTGGTATAACGCTCTCTTTTTAACTGATAAAGCTGCGGAGCAGTTAACAGGTTAAGGTATTTGGTGGTGTTAGAGAAACCGTTATAAAAATTGATATTGGTGGCTAATTTCTGATTGTAAGTACCTTTTTTTGTGGTAACCAATACAACGCCGTTAGCTGCACGCGTACCATAAATAGCTGCTGCCGATGCATCCTTCAATATATCAACCGAAGCAATATCGTTAGGGTTGATATCGCTTAACGCGTCGGGATTGCTGGTAGGCACACCATCAACAACAATAAGCGGGTTGGCGTCATTAAGCGTACCGGTACCACGGATCCTGATACTTGAGGCCGCACCCGGCGAACCATCATTACGCACAATGTTTACACCAGCCGCACGGCCGTCTAAAGCCTGAGTTGCTGACGCTACGGGTAGATTTTGAATATCGCTACCCTTTACGCTGGCTACCGCGCCGGTAACATCAATCTTTTTAGTAGTACCGTAACCAACAACAACAACCTCGGTTAATGCAGATGGCAAAGCGGCCAGGGTTATATTTAAAGTTTGGCTTCCGGTTATGGTAACCACCTTTTTCTCAAACCCGATATAAGATATTTCCAACACGCCGTTAACCGGTGCATCAATGCTGAAATTACCATTTATATCGGTAGTAGTACCCTGGTTAGTGCCCTGTAAGCGAATGTTTACACCAATAAGCGGCTCACCTTTGGCATCAACAACCTTTCCTTTTACAATAGCCAGGCTTTTGGCCTCCTCATGATTGGCAATGATCACCACATGATCTTCATTCATCTTGTAAGCAAGCTTATCATCAATGATAACGGCAAGTAGCTCGTCAATTGTCGCGTCTTTCACATCAAGGTCAACCTTACCCAACTTTTTGATGGAGGCGTAGTTGTAAAAGAAGCGGTAATCGCTTTGTTTTTGAATTTTAGTAAGGATACTGCTTACTTCAGCCTGCTTCAGGCTAAGCGTAAATTTCTGCTGTGAGTATACTTTTGCAGAAACTTGCACACAGGTAACCAGGACCAATAAAAATACTGCTTTCATCAGCAAAATAACTTTGAGACATACGGGCGCGCCACGAAGCGGGAACACCCTTCTTGTTTTTTTCATTACATTTGTTTTGAAAATAAATGGATGGAGTAAGCGCTGTATTACAATAGCTTACTCCGTTAATAAAATCCTATTTGTTTGCGGGGAGGAGTGGCAGCTCTTCCCTTTTTGTTTGAGGATATTTTAGGAATCTGATAAGTAAGTTTTCAATATCATAAGCTGTTGGTTAGTGGTTAGTTAGTTTATTTGATTTCTATTTTTCTTTTTTTGACAGGTAAACCGTTTGCCCTTCTATCCTGAATTTAAAGGGCGTTGTCATTTCAATAATGCCCAAAGCTTCCTGTAACGACTCTTTATCAAGCAAACCGCTTATCTGCTCGGTACGCAGCTTTTGATTTTCAAATACAACCTGCACGTTGTATTTGCGCTCAATTTGTACAGCCACATCTTCAAAGGCCTCATTGGTGAACAGGATCCTGTTATCAACCCATGCGGTTTCTTTTACCTCATCGGGTTTAACATCCGGTAACTCGGTTACCTGGTATTCAATTTTACTCTCTTTAGGCTTCGCGCTTTTAGGCTCCCTGTTATTAACAACAATCAGCTTTTCATTAGGCAACAGGATTATCCTTTTTTCGGGATTGTTTTTTAGTTCAACCTGCACCTTACCTTTTAACAGCGTAGTTTCAACCGTTTTATCGTTGTTATAGGCCTTAACATTAAACACCGTTCCCAAAACCTTTACAACAAGCTTAGCCGTATGTACCAGAAAAGGTTTCTTCGCATTTTTAGTTACCTCAAAAAAGCCTTCGCCGGTAAGGCTTACATCCCGGCTATTTTTTTCAAAAGCTTCGGGATATGAAAAAGTGCTCCCGGCGTTCAGCGTTACCTGTGTTCCGTCCGGCAGTTTCAACTTCTCAGTTTTACCGTAAGGCACATGAATTTCATGTAATATATTTTCGGCGGTCAGGCTATCCTGCTGCTCTGTTTTCTTGTAAAACAAAGCTCCTGCTGCAACAAATACCAATACGGCTGCGGCAACCCATTGCCACCTGAACATTGGTTTTACTTTAGTATCATTCGCCGTATTTTTATTTGAGCTTTTAATCCGGTTCCAGATCTCCTCCAGGTTGCTGTTAACCTCTTCTGGTTTTGTTTCTGCCGACCCGGCACCATTTCCTTTTAATGCATTGGTAACCTGGTACGTTTTTTTATAGTCGGGAAATTGTTCAAGAAACATGTCGAGTTCGGCCAACTCCTCAGCATTGGCAGTTTTGCCCATACTTTTGGCCATTAACTCAATAAACCTGGATTTGCTCATAGTAATACGGTATTCTGCACTAAGGACACTGCACGCCCAGGTTTTTCCTAAAAGAAATTAAAATATTTTTTTGAGGGGGATGACTGTTATGAAGTGGTGCAATGATAACACAGATCATAGGTCAATTTGCATCTACCCAAAAGCCCCTTTTTACCTTATCTTTTTTGTAACTTGTTGAACCGATCTCTCGCCACACAACTAAATCTCAGCGCATGAAATATTTTCTTTTGCTTGCAAGCTTCTTACTGATGCCTTTTTTAAGCGATGCCCAGATTGACCGCGCACGACTTGATAGCCTGTTTCTTTATCTTACAGCCAATGACCTTGCTATTGGAAGTGTGTCAATTAGTCAAAATGGGCAATTGATTTATCAACACTCTTTTGGCAAAGATCAAAATCCGACTACAGAATATAGGATTGGTTCCATCACTAAGATGTTTACCGCTGTACTTATATATCAATTGATTGATGAACACCGATTAGCCCTAACAGATTCATTGAGCCGCTTCTTCCCGGATCTGCCAAATGCTGGCCACATCACGGTTGCCGAACTTTTGGGACACCGTAGCGGGCTGGCCAACTTTACAAACAACACCGGTTTTGATACATGGAAAGACCAGCCACACACACAAGCAGAATTGCTTGCGATGATCAAAAAACAAAAGCCGGATTTTGAACCGGATGCGAAGGCAGATTACAACAATTCCAATTATTTACTTTTAGGCTATATAGTTGAAAAAATTTACAGCAAGCCCTATAAAACGGTAGTAACCGAAAAAATCATCCATCCTCTTAAATTAAAACAAACATATTACGGAGAAAAGGCAGGGTTTGCCAGGTGCGAGGCTATTTCTTACAAATATTTCGATAGCGCCTGGAAGCAGGATCGTGCAGTTTACCTCGATAATTTTGCCGGAGCCGGCGCACTTATTTCCACACCTCAAGACCTATGCACCTTCATCAACGCATTGTTTAAAGGCAAACTGATTACTGCCGGTAGCCTGAATTTGATGAAAACAATGCACGACGGTTACGGAAAGGGCATGTTTCCATATGGCTCTACAGCACATCCAGGGTTTGGCCATAACGGAAAAACGGAAGGATTTGGCAGTTCTGTTCAGTATTACCCGGCATCGCACCTGGCTATCGCTTACTGCACCAACGGTGAAGTATTCCCCAAAGCCCGGATCCTCGACCATATTTTTAAAGCTTGTTTCCGTATTGCAGATACGCTGGAAACTTTTAAGCCTATTAAGGCAGATAGCATTCACTTGGCAAACTTTACAGGAAAGTACAGCGCACCTTCGGGGATAGAGATAGCTAACAGGTTGACAAACGGCACATTGGTCAGTTCTGTAAAAGGCAAAGACTTCGAACTCACTCCAATCTCAACTAATGAATTTTGGAACAAACCGTTTGGTTTTTTCTTTTATTTTGACAACAACGGCAAGCGACTATTACTACAGGATGTGGACGATACGTATGAACTGAAACGTCGGTAACGAGGCATCGGAACGGTATCGAAAACCTGATGTTAACTATTCCCAAGCGCTTCATCCAATTTCTTTAAAGCAATGGCCAGCTGCGCGAATACCGTTTTGTTAGAGAGGCCAAGAATATCGGCTACTTCGTTACAGGATAGGTCATCTTCCTTAACCATTTTAAAGATGAGTTTGCAACGCGGGGGTAAACTATTTACAGCGTTTAAAACTCCGGCTTGCAGCTCTTTACTAATGAGCAATTGCGACGGATCAACCGACAGGTGAAAATAATAGGTCTCAGCAAGCTGGGCGTCGCGATTTTTTTTTGAGGTATTGCTGCGGATATGGTTAAGGCAGGCGTTTTTTATCGCCACATAAAAATACACTTTGGGGTTCGTGACCCTATCCAACTTATGCCGTCCTGTCCAAACGTTTACAAAAAGGTCGTTGATGATTTCCTCGCAAGCTTCCTTATCGCCCAGAAACGAATATGCAAACTGATTAAGACCATTGATCAGCAGCTTGTACAGTTCATTAAAGGCAGATTCATCATTATTATAATGGATAGAATCTATAAGTTCTTTAATCTCCAATGTTGAGCGGCTTGCTTTTACGAGAACAGTTAACTGAAATAATGTACAATTTTAAGTAAAAAAATCTTCACCAAAAGTATTTTAGGTGGATTTAAGAAGCCGGGTTTGTTTATCAGACCAAATCGTAGTTTGCAATTTCCCGGCTCTATACCCATCAGGAATATTCGCGGTTTAAAATGTCTGATTCAGGCGATAAAATGTCCGCTTGTACCATAAACCCATATTTTCATCTTGAAACCTGTTATATTTTAGCAGTAAACGGAAATAATTGGGGTGTTTAGTCAAAACAGATTAAAGTTTGACACTGCTTTGGTAACACAACAGCAGATTTGGCCTACAGGCCATAATTAACTTTATATTTGCCCTGCAACCATTTTACTTCCGCAAACCCGTTGCAATAAATGAAAGACACAACATTTAAAATCTCTCCCGGAATTATATGGAGCAGTTCAATTTTCCTTGGTCTGCTGGCTTCTGTTCCTCAAATAGCCGAACGCCATTTTAAACCTGCCGAAGCTGCGGTAAACTCGGCGGTAACAGCCGCGTTTTCGCTGTTTGTATGGTATTACAATATCTATACGCTTCCAAAGCCATCAAACAATAAACAAATAAATAAAAGCATCTCCTACTCCCGGCTGCTTACCACATTGGTAATAGGTATGGGTGTAATGCTGGCTTTAGCTTATATCCAGCAGCTGATATTAACGCACATGAATTTTGGCCCGGTAATGCTGATGATTGAGGTTAGGGGCATACTCATTAACCTTGTGTTTTACATGCTGATAAACCTGTTATACCAAAACTACCAAAACCAGCAGGTTACCGTAGAGCTCGAGCGCATAAAAGCCGATAATCTTGGCGCTCAATATGAGCTGCTTAAACAACAGATCAACCCGCACTTCCTGTTCAACAGCCTTAATACCCTGAAAGCCATGGTTGAAACCGGCGATCAGCACTCGGTGGATTTCATCCTTAAGCTTTCCAACTTTTATCGTTTTACACTGGAGAGTCGTAAGTTAGATCTCATTCATTTATCAGAAGAACTGGATATTGTAGACGCGTACAACTTTCTGCTGAAAGCACGTTTTGAAGACGGCTTTATCTTTACCAACACCATCGATGATCAATACCGCGGAACCCTGATCCCTCCTTTTACATTGCAATTGCTCATCGAAAACTGTATTAAACACAATGTGGTATCGCTTGATCATCCGCTGCATATCAAGCTGTATACCGAGGGGGATACCATTGTTATGGAAAACGAGATTAAACCCAAGCGCTTTGAAGAACCATCAACAGGCGTTGGGCTTAAGAATATTAACCTGCGTTACGATCACCTGCTTGATAAACAAATAGAGATCATTGCTGAAGACAAAATATTCAAAGTTAAACTACCTATTATACATGAACATTATCATCATTGAAGACGAGCTAAAGGCAGCCCGTTCGCTTGAAAGCATCATATTAGAGTTAAGGCCGCACTCAAAAATTGTCACCAAGCTGCAAAGCGTTGAAAGTTCGGTTGCCTATCTTTCTGAGAACAGGCAACCCGATCTTATTTTTATGGATATCCAGCTTTCGGATGGTTTGTGTTTTGAGATCTTTAAATCGGTAAAAGTATCCTGCCCTATTATTTTCTGCACCGCTTTTGACGAATATTCGTTAGAGGCTTTTAAAGCCAACAGCGTTGACTACGTGCTTAAACCTTTCTCCAAAACCGATATTGCTGATGCCTTTAAAAAGGTAGATGAACTGCGGAATTTCTTCCAGCAGGGCTCAACGCCCGATATCAGCAGCCTGCTATCGCAAATTACTCCCCCGGCAGGTAAAAAAAGCTTCCTGGTATTTAAAAACAATAAATACATCACCATAGCTACCAATGATATCGCTTTCTTTTACATCCGTAACGAGTTGTCAACCATCATGACCTTCGATCAGCAGGAATATGTTGTTAACCAGTCGCTCGATCAGATCAGTGTACAACTCTCGCAAGATCAGTTTTTCAGGCTGAACAGGCAGTACATCGTAAACTTTAGCGCGATAAAAGAGGTGGAGCATTATTTTATGCGTAAGCTGTTTGTGAAACTAACCATTCCAACTCCGGAGAAATTACTTATCAACAAAGAAAAAGCACCTGTATTTTTAAGCTGGTTGGAGAATAGGTAGTACTAAGTCAGAAGTCTTGAGTTTAAAAACGGTTAAACAAACTGTTATATCCCGCTCGTCATTGCGAGGTACGAAGCAATCCCCTACTTTACAGGGCAGACTTGTATAGCCCCTATGCCTATTGGGGATTGCTTCGTACCTCGCAATGACGGCTTCTATATGTTTTAAAATAGCTTCTTCATATAAAAGAATACCTCAAGATTCCCGACTCAGAAATTTCGACTCAAACAATGCCCAACTGAACTCACAATATGTCCGGTTGGGCTTTTTTATGCTGTTCTGGCGGCCATTTCAAGGCTAATTTTGATATAAATTAAAAATCGAAAGATATGAAAACGCTAAAAATTTTAAGCTTTTGCGTTGGTGCTGCAGCACTGGCGCTTGCTACCGCCGCATATGCCGCCCGTAAAATAGATTCTGTTAAAACTGTAAGCCCCGCTGCTCCGGGTAAAGGTTTTGCTTTGGTTGAATTGTTTACTTCAGAGGGATGTTCAAGCTGCCCGCCGGCTGATGAGCTGTTGGCAAGGATCCAGAAGGAAACACAGGATAAACCGGTTTATATACTGGCCTACCATGTTGATTACTGGAATAACCTTGGCTGGAAAGATGCTTTCAGCAATGCTACGTTTTCAAAACGCCAGCGGGAATATAGCGCTTACTTAAATGCACAGGTTTATACACCACAGGTTGTTGTTAATGGTAAAACAGAATTGGTAGGTTCAGATGAGCCTGTACTTCGCGAGGCTATTTCCAATGCTTTAAAGACCGCCCAAACCGCCCAGGTTAGTTTAAAAGCGCAACAAACAGGCGATAAGCTTGCTGTAAATTACGAGCTTTCCGGAAATACCGATAACCAGCAGTTGCTGATAGCTATCGTACAAAAATCGGCCATTAGCAAGGTTGCCAAAGGCGAAAATGAAGGCCGAACTTTATCCCATGCCCAGATAGTACGCGACTTAAAAGCAGTTGCCTTAAACCAGGTAAAAAAAGGTGAAACCACCATTAACCTGCCTAAAGATTTTAATCAGCAAGGTTGGGAAGTGGTAGGCTTTATACAAAACAAAGCCAACGGCGAGATTTTAACCGCCACTAAAGCCACGTTGACAAACAACGCTGTAGCTAAAATATAATAACATAAATTTTAACATCATGAGCAAGTTGAAACAAGGCCGGTTATTAATGGGCTTCCTGTCACTGTTCTCATTGTCATTTCTAACCAGGGCATCATTCGAGCGCAACCCTCAGGATTGTGAATTGATCTGCGTTCCGGAAAAGAGAAAAAAACCGGCAGAAAATAATTAAATCTCACATAAACAGCATCGGCCCTAAAAATGGGCCGATGCTGTTTTAAATAAATACTATCATGAAAACATTACTGCTAATTGCCATAACAACATTTTTAAGCATTGGTGCTTATTCCCAAGCCAATGAACTAAACTGTACCGAACAAGCATTCACTTTTAAAATAAATCTGCCTGCTGGCGGGCATAACTATTCATCTAAAATTGGGCGCTTTGCCCCTGCTCAGTTATCATCTGATTTCAGGCTGCCGGACGGTTATACCAGTAAGCAAAATCAGGCGGAAACTATCCTTCTGTTAGGCTTTGCGAAAAAAACCAGTACTTATATGGATTATTCTCCTGCTGACACAATCATGCTTAAAAAGATGACATTTCTATATCCTAAAATAAACAATGTAACGGGTAAATTTACCTACACAGCCTACGATCATTTTAAGCTATTACCAATGCCTGTTTTAAATGCTTTAACTCCGCTTTTAAACTAATCATCATTAACATAAAAAACCAAACCAATGAAACTCAACTATTACGGACACTCATGCTTCTCGGTAGTTGCCGGGGGTAAACACATTTTGTTTGATCCCTTTATTTCGGGCAACGAACTGGCTAAAGACATCAACATTGATGAAATTAAAGCCGATTACATTTTTGTTTCGCACGGTCACTATGATCATATTTTAGATGTGGTAACTATAGCCAATAATACAGGTGCCATGGTTGTGGGCATTTACGAAGTATATGATTATATCAGTAAAAAGGGCGTTAAAAATGTGCATCCACTAAACCCTGGTGGCAAAGTGACCTTTGATTTTGGTACCGCGAAATCATTCATCGCCCAGCACTCGGCCAGCTTTCCGGATGGCAGTTATGCTGGTGTAGCTTGTGGTTACGCTTTAAAAACCGACGACGGTAATCTTTATTACAGCGGAGATACCGGCCTTACCCTGGATATGGAACTGGTAGCTAAATGGGTTGATCTTGATTTCGCGGTTTTCCCGATTGGAGATGTGTTAACCATGGGCGTTGATGATGCTATTGAAGCAGCAAAGCTTGTAAAGGCAGATAAAGTTTTAGGCGTTCATTACGATACCTTCGGCTTTATTAAAATAGATAAAGACGAAGCGGTAAAACAATTTGAACAGGCCGGCCTAAAGCTGTTTTTACCGAGCATAGGCGAGAGCATAGATATCTAAGAATACTGATTTTCTATATACAAAAAATGCCTGCCTCGATAATCAAGGCAGGCATTTTTTATAACTCCCCTTTAGGGGACGGGGGGCGAGGCTTACACCAGGTTAATTTCAACATTGATGTTACCGTAAGTTAATTTAGAATACGGACAGGTCCTGTGCGCTTCTTCAATCAATGCTTTGGCTACTTCCACATCCAGGCCCGGCAAGCTTACATTTAAACGGGCTTGTAAAAAGTAAGCGCCTGTAGTGATACCCAAATCCACTTCGGCATCAATAGCCAGTTCGGCAGGAAGTTCAATTCTTTTTTTAGCGGCTGCCAAACCGATAGCACCTTCAAAACATGCTGACCAGCCGGCTGCAAATAATTGTTCGGGGTTAGTACCAGGTTTTGGAGTTCCGGGAGTTGAATGTTTAATATCCAACTGACCATCAGTACTAATAGATGATCCACCGTCGCGACCACCCACGGTGCGTACTTTACCGGTATATAATACTTTATCTATTTTATTAGCTGAGATATCTTCGATAACCTTGATCTTATTGATAGCTGATTCTTGAATAGTTTCCATTGTGTTATTTATTTAAATAGTTTTTGTTTTTTGTATGCTCAAAGATATCCTGATATCGGCCCGGCGCCTATCAGTAACTATGCGAGCCGGACATTCCATATCACGAACCGGACATTCATTAAGCCGAAAATTCAACCGACAAAAAGCACTATTGAAACTTTTAATTACAATCGATAACGAATGAAGAAAATGGGCTATGCTTTACGCATAATTATTCTAAATAAATTTGGATACTACGTTTATAAACAGCATTTTTAGATAAACCTTTGTTTGTAAACCGATTGAAAAAATTTATTGCCCTGATGTTGCTTAGCTTTCACCTGCTTAATATAGGCGGGCAGTTGGCATTGCATCAGTTTATGGTTTATAAAAGCAATAAATACTTTGCCGAACAAACGGCCAAAGGCTTCTACAATGTCAAAGACCTTACCGAGGTAGTTATTCCTGTTGACATGCCCGGCATTCGCGAATGGCAACATTATGAGAATATTCACGGGCAGATCCAGTTTGGGAATAACAGCTACAATTATCAAAAGATGCGCGTAACCAGTCATGCCATTTATTTGATGTGTACCCCTAACTATGAAACCACCCGCCTGGCCGATAAAAACATCATTAACGCAAAGGATGTAAAAGAGAACCCGGTACCGCAAAAAGAGCATGTACCTTTTGGTAAAATAACAATGCAGGACAACCTCAATTTCACTTTTGTACATTTTGAGTTTAGTTGCCCTATAAAATATACTCAACAAATTGTTGCTCACCCTGTTCAACAATTAATTCCTGCTCACCAGGATATTCCGGAGCAACCGCCAAAAGCCGTTTGCTAATCTTCTCGTTGTTTTAATTCATTCTTTGGGGTAGCGGTTGTACCGTTACTGTTGCATTATTTATTTTCTGCCGATAGTTTATTCATGGCTCAATAGCTATGAAAATAACGCTGTGCCGGTTACTGTAAATAATCCTCAGAAAGGTATACCATTCCCCCAACCTACAAACATTCAATTCATTATTTATGCCTTATATTACCCTTGAAAGCCATTTGCCGGGCATTACCGGCTTGTTGGAGTATGCCAAAGAACCGGCACAACCTATCCGTAACCTTACCCAGTTTTTATTGCGCGGGCCATCAATCTTATCCGAGGCCGACCGTGAACTGATTGCTACCGTGGTATCACACAACAACCAGTGCACTTTTTGCACAACGGCACACACCGCCGCTGCCGATCTGCTGGCCGGCGAAGCCGAAACGGCGCAAAGAGTAAAAGAAAATATTGAAACCGCCCCGGTTACCGAAAAAATGAAAGCCCTGCTTACCATTGCTAAACTAACCGCTCAAAACGGCCGAAACGTTACAACTGAAGCCATTGACCGGGCTAAAGCCGCCGGAGCTACCGACATTGAGATACATGATACGGTATTGATAGCTGCCTTGTTTTGCTATTACAACCGTTATGTTGACGGATTGGCTACCGCACTACCCGCCGATGCTGCTTACTACGATGTACTGGCCGACCGACTGGTTAACCATGGCTATACCCGCCTGCCCCAAGGCTATGATCATTTAAAAAAATAACCCTAACCCTATTAAAGTAAACCCAATCACGATGAAAAAACTTTTATTCTTTATATTACTGTTCGCCTCAATAAATCTGTTTGCGCAGGACATTAAAATAACGGGGAACATTACCGATGCAGCTACAGGTAAACCGGTTTCCGGCGCAAGCATTACTGTCAAAGGAAAGCTTACCGGTACCACTACCGATTCAAAAGGTAACTACACATTAAATGCAAACAAATTAAAGCTGCCTTTCACCATATCTGTATCGGCAGTAGGTTTTGAAGTACAGGAAAGCCAGATAACATCTGCAGAAAACCACATCAGCATAAAGCTAACCCAACAGGCTATTGTGCTTAACGAGGTAGTATCATCTGCAACGCGTATCAACCAAAGCATTTTACAATCGCCGGTAAGTATCGAAAAAATGAGCCTTAAGGCTATTAAAGATAACCCTTCATTTACTTTTTACGATGGTTTGCAAAGCGTAAAGGGTATTGAATCGGTTACCAGCAGTTTAACCTACAAACAAATCAACACCCGTGGCTTTAACAGCACAGGTAACAGTCGTTTTTTACAACTGGTTGATGGTGTGGATAACCAAACGCCCGGCTTAAACTTTTCGGTTGGTAACCTTTTTGGTGCTTCGGATATTGATATCGAAAGCGTAGAAGTTATCCCCGGCGCGGCTTCGGCTTTGTATGGTCCGGTGGCTTTTAACGGCCTGCTTTCACTTAAAACCAAAGATCCGTTCAAATACCAGGGCTTAACCTTACAGGTAAAAAGCGGTCTTAACCATTTTGGCGAATCGGTTGTTAAGCCACAGGGCTTGTATGATTTTGCAGCCCGCTATGCCAAAGCATTCAACGATAAATTCGCGTTTAAAATCAACGCTTCATACCTGACCGGCCGCGATTGGTATGCTGACAATTATACCGACGTAAGCGCCTCAACCCCGGCTGCCCAACGTGGCCCTAACAACCCCGGCCGCGACGCACTTAATATTTATGGTGATGAGGTTACCAAAACCCTACCCGGCATTGGCTTGGTATCCAGAACAGGTTATGAAGAAAAAGACCTGATGAACTATAATGTGTACAGCCTGAAACTGAACGGTGCTTTACAATACCGTTTCAGCAATAACCTGGAGGCTATTTACCAGTACAATTACGGTCGCGGTACCGCAAGCTATACAGGCAGCAGCCGTTTTGACCTTAACAACTTTGTGTTGCAAACGCACAGGATTGAATTAAAAGGCAGCAATTTCTTTATCCGTGGCTATTCGGTTGAAGAAAACTCGCACGACTCATACAACACCCGCTCATTGGCCCAATTCATTAACCGCGACTGGGTGAAAGACCTGAACGGTAATACCGTAACGCCCGATAAAGCCGATGATACCTGGTTTACCCGTTATGCCGCTGCATTTAATGGCTCGGTAAGTGGTGTAACTCCCAACAGTAATTCGGCAGCAAGGGCTTTTGCCGATCAGGGTCGCTTTTTACCGGGAACAGCTGAATTTAACGCAGCTAAAGATGCATCTATCCACAACTATGGTTTAAGCGGCGCCGGTGTTTTCAGTAATAGTAAGTTTTATCATGCCGAAGGCCAGTATGACTTTACCAGCGCAATTAAAGTATTTGAACTTTTAGCAGGTGGCAGTTTCCGCGATTACCGCATGTTTACCAACGGCAGCTTGTTTGATGACAAAGACAAACGTGTAACCATTAAAGAATACGGTTCATTTGTACAGGCAGCAAAAAAACTGTTTGACGACAACCTGAAACTGACAGCCTCTATCCGTTACGATAAAAACGAGAACTTTAAAGGCAGCTTTACCCCCCGCTTTTCGGCAGTTTATACCGTTGATAAAACCTCAAACTTCAGGGCATCATACCAAACCGGCTTCCGAAACCCAACCCCTGTTGATCAGTTTATCCACCTTAACGTAGGCCCTATCACCATCTTGGGTGGTGCGCCTAATAACAGCAAAGGTTTAAATGTTTATGAAAACTCGTTCACCTCATCATCGGTAAGTGCCTTTGGAGCGGCGTTTGGTAAGGCGGTACAAAGTGGTACGCCTTTCCCTCAGGCAATTGAACAAAACAAAGGTCTGCTTCAAAAAGCAAGTGTGGCCTATATTAAACCCGAGCAGCAAAAAGCGTTTGAAGTGGGTTACAAAGGTTTAATGATGGATAAATTACTGGTTGATGTAAACTACTATTACAGCAGCTATACCAATTTTATCCTGAACACGGTTGTCATCCAGCCCAGCAATCCAATTCTTGGTTCTGACGGTCAGATTACTACAGCATCGGCAAGCGATATTCCTAACGGAAAGGTTCACGCGTTCCAATTATATACCAATGCGCCCGATAAAGTATCGGCACAGGGAGCAACCGCAGGTTTAACCTACCTGCTTGATGGTGGTTATGCGCTGGGCGGCAACGCAACCCTGTCGGTATTTAACCTTCGCAATGCTAACCCTAACAACATTGCTGCCTTTAACACACCAAAATGGAGCACCAACGCCACATTTGGTAACAGCAACGTGATCAATGATTTTGGCTTTAACGCCGCATGGCACTGGCAAACCGCGTACGATTGGTACGGAACCTTTAACGGTACCCGTCCGGGCCGTGTAGATGCCTACTCTTTGGTTGATCTTCAGTTCAGCAAAAAACTGCCAAAACTCAAGTCAACAATCAAATTGGGCGGCAGCAATATCTTCAATAATAAAGTATACCAATCGTACGGTTCGCCGGCAATTGGCGCCATTTATTATGTATCAATAGTATTTGATGACCTTTTAAAATAAAACAACATGAGCACTTTAGCAATTGATGAGCAGGTTGTAAAACCTCAAACAAACCTCAGCGCCGCATACAGGGCGGCGCTGTTTGTGATCTGTTTTTTTAGTACTGCCCTTGGCGGTTCGGTTTCAACGCTGATGTCGGTTTACCTGCCTGTTGTGGTAAAAGACCTTCAGGGTGCCGTTCCTGCCGATGAGATTAACGCCATAAGCGGATACATCAACGCCATTTTCATTTTTGGATGGGCTTTTGGTGGCTTTACATGGGGTGTTATCAGCGATAAAATGGGCCGCAAAAAAGCCCTGCTGCTGGCCATTGGCAGTTATGGCGTGTTCACCATTTTAACCGGATTGATGCCAACCTGGTGGGGTGTACTGCTTTGCCGCTTCTTCAGCGGTTTTGGCGTTGGTGGGGTTTTGGTAACTTCCATAACTTTGGTAAGTGAAGTTTGGCCTGCCAAAAGCAAAGCCGTGGTAATCGGGATCCTTTCTATCGCGTTCCCTGTAGGTATTTTCTCGGCTGGGGTAATTAACCTTATCGTATCATCGTGGCGGTCGGGATTTTTGGTTGGGGTAATTCCACTTACACTGGCTATCATAGGAGCAATGATTTTGAACGAATCTGAAAACTGGCTCAACTATCGCAATGATATCGCCAACCGCGAAAACCCTTTGAATAAACTGCTCTCCAAAAGCCATCGTCGCGAACTCATAGTGGGTTCGTTAACCTTTGGTACCATGCTGATAGGTTTATGGGCCATATTTTCATGGCTGCCAACCTGGGTACAAAGCCTTATTACCGACCATGATGCAGCCAAAGAACGCGGACTAAGCATGATGTGTTTAGGTATGGGTGGATTAACCGGCGGCTTCTTTTCCGGCTGGCTGGTTAACCTGCTATCCATCAGGCGTTCTATGGTGATCTGCTTTGCGGTTTGCGCAGGTATGTCGTTCGTCCTGTTTAAAACAAACAGTACATTCAGTCCGGCCATTTATATCGAGATAGCTATACTGGCCTTGTTCTTCGGCGCAAGCCAGGGTGTATTATCAGCCTATATACCGCAATTATTCTCAACCGGTATTAAAGCCACAGCCACAGGTTTTTGCTTTAACATAGGTCGCATATTCACGGCTACAGCTGTATTATTCGTGGGTGTACTGGTATCGTCACTGGGTGGCTACGGCAACGCGCTCTTCATCTTCTCACTGGTATTTATCATAGGCTTACTGGTAGTATTATTTGTACGGGAAAAAGCTGAAGGCTTAAAGCCGAAAGTTTAGAAAATTAAAAAAAATCAACAATTCATTAAATCAATAATTCATTAATTAAAAATATGGCACACATCAATGTACCCGAAGGCGTTCCGGGCATCCGTTCGCTGGTAATGTTCAGACCCGAAACCGGTCAGTATTTGTATGAACTGGCCGAAGTATTATTACGCGGCGAATCAACCTTAAGTCCGGCCGACCGTGAGCTGATAGCCACCTACGTATCATACCGTAACAATTGCACATTTTGTTACAGTAGCCACGCCGCTGCCGCCCGTTGTCTGTATGAGGATGACGCCCTTATTGTTGACGAAGTATTACGCGACATGACCGAAGCCCCGATCAGCGCCAAACTAAAAGCCCTGCTAAACATTGCAGGCAAAGTGCAGATATTGGGTAAAGAAGTAAAGCAGGAAGATGTTGACGCTGCACGTGCAGAAGGAGCAACTGACCGTGAGATCCACGACACCGTGTTAATAGCCGCCGCGTTCAGCATGTTTAACCGATACGTTGACGGCCTGGCCAGCCTTACACCTACCGATCCGGAAGCTTATGCCGAAATGGGCAAGCGCATGGCAAAAGGTTATGTATTACCACAACCGCAACACTAATTTTTAACCAGACAGCTATGGCACATATAGAATTAAATAACGATCTGCCCGGCATTCGTGGGTTAATGTTTTACAGTCCGGAAACAGAAGCCCCGCTAAACGCCCTTGCCGAGCAATTGCTTCGCGATGATAACAATTCCTTATCGCGCGGAGAACGTGAGCTGATAGCCACTTACGTATCCTACCTTAACGATTGTTTCTTTTGTCAAAACGTGCATGGCGCAGTAGCCGGGCATTATCTCGGCTGTAATATTGACGAAATAGACGCTATCAAAGCCAATTTCTCCGCAGCCGACCTATCGCCAAAGATCAAAGCGCTGTTGGCCATTGCCGGTAGCGTACAAAAAGGCGGTAAACATGTAACCACAGATCAAATTGAAGCCGCCCGCGCGGAAGGCGCCGATGATAAAGAGATCCACGACACGGTGCTAATTGCAGCCGCATTTTGCATGTTCAACCGTTACGTTGACGGCTTAGGCACATGGGCACCACAAGACCGACAAATTTACATAGACCGGGCGCCCGAACGCGCCGAAGTTGGCTATATATCAAGCATTTTTAAGAAAGTTTAATACCTAACGCTTTATTCACATCTACGGCCCAGAGTTAAAAGCTCCGGGCTTTTTTTGTTAAACGCTGTTCGAAGTTTCTCGTTTTGTTGCTGTGGTGCTGTTCGAAGTCGGAGAATTCGGATAGCGAATTTTCCATAAACCTATTTTAACTCTTGACATCCAGCCAATTGAAACAGCAATATTACTTTGTAAATTAATTTAAAAAGTTAATTTTAGTTATGCTTACCACCAATTATAAACCAGTTAAAACCCTGCTGCTTACAGCACTTATTGCCTTGCAAGGTTTGCAAAGCAATGCCCAAACCAAACCGGGCACCACCGAAATAACCAAATGGCAATACGGCAAAACCGGGGCTGTTTCCCTTACTTATGATGATGGTTCCATGAACCAGTTCAGAAAAGCCCTGCCGGTAATGGAACGCCTTAAAATGCCCGCCACATTTTTCATTATCACAGGTTCCATTCCCGGGTCTAAATACCATGGGAAATTTATAGGTCGCCCGGTAAAGGATATTATTAAGGAATCGGCAACAGTGCCTACCAATGACCAGAACTTTTTTGAGCGATGCTCTGCCGCCGGATATCTGGGTTACATGGGCACCATAGCCTCGCATACACAGGCCGGAAGTTTGTACGATAGCGGTAAAAAGGAAAAAGCTTTTAAAGTTCTGGATGATATTTATGCCAAAGCCCGCAACGGAGAATTGAAACCGGGTTATGAACCTAACGACGAGTTTAAACAATCCATCGGTTCAACCTGGGATGATTTCAGGAAAGACGCGGCCAAAGGTTATGAGTTTGCCAGCCATTCCATTACCCACCCCAGCATGCCCGGTCTTGACGAGCCAAACCTGCTTTGGGAACTGGAAAAAAGCAAGGCCGATATCCTGGCACAGCTTGGCCCTAAACATACCTTTTCGGCAGAGTGCCCCTACGGTTTTGAAAACGACCGTGTGATGAGCTACGCGCTCAAAATTTACCCAGCACTGCGTAACCGCATGCCCGAACCATGGCTGAAGGAAATTGACCGCGCCAGTAAACAATCACCTGGCTCAACCGATAAGGATTATATCCAATGGCAGCGCGGCGCTACTACTAAAACCCCGCTGCCCATGATGAAGCTTTGGGTTGATACTACGCTTAACCATACCAATACCTGGTTGGTACTGGTATTTCATGGTATTGACGGCATGGGTTACGAAGCCTTGCCAAGCACCCTGCTTGATGAATATTTTCAATACATCAAAAGCAAAAACGATAAGCTTTGGATAGCGACTTTCGGTGACGTAACCCGATACATCCGCGAGCGCGAACACGGTAAAACCGTAGCTTCGGCAGTAGGCAACAGCATTCAGGTTAAAGTAAGTCATGATCTGGACGGCAAAATGTACTATCTGCCGGTAACACTTAAAACTTATGTGTCATCCAAATGGGCAAACGCGACCGTTACCCAAGGCTCAAAAAGTAAAAAGATCAATACAGCCAAAGATGCGCAAGGCACTTATGTACTGTACCAGGCACAACCAAACGGAAGCATAGTGACGCTGAAAAAAGGATAATTATATTAGAAAATTATTTCATGCTGAAGCAGATTTGGATAAAACCGTTTGCTTCAGCATGAAATAACAATTGCGTTTTAGTTCAATTGCAAAGTTTGCGGGCCGAACTCTTCAAAATGGATCAGTTGTTTATCGATACCTTTTTTAACCAGCTCGCGGTAATGCAGTTCAATAAACCCGGCCGGGCCGCAAATGTAATATTCGGTGTTGGGTTCAAATATCTCGTCGCTTAATTGATTAAGATCCACCCATCCGGAGTATAAATCATCAGCAACTCCTTCTTCAACCTCGCTGTAGAAAATGTGTTTTTTTACTTCCTCGTTTTTGCCTTCCCAATGCTCAACAACTTCTTTAAAGGCATGTACATTTTTATCGCGGCAACCATGGATCCAGGTTTTTGGCCGTTTACTGCCGCTTTTGATCAGGCTTTCCAGCATACTCATCAATGGGGTTTGACCAACGCCACCACTTATAAAAACTATCGGATGATCGCCATCGCCATTTAGCACAAAGCCGCCTGCCGGTGCCGATACCTCGACAATATCTCCTTCGTTAACAAAATTATGCAAACGGTTACTGATCATACCATCGGCAAGCAATTTGGTACCGGCCTCACGTTTTACCGAAATACGGTAATACTCACCGTTTGGCGCACTTGAAATACTGTATTGACGCGGCTGCAGCAAATTAAGCTCAGGCAAAAACAAACGCACACTTAAAAACTGACCAGGAGTAAAATCCGGCACCACCCCACCGTGAGTAGGAAACAGGTAAAAAGAAGTGATCTCGGCCGATTCTTTTACTTTCTGTTTTACTACAAATGGCCTCCAGCCAGTCCAGCCGCCTTTTTTTGCTACTTGTTTGCTATAAAGGTTTTGCTCATGTCCCGACATAATGGCCGCCAGCTGATTATAGGCGACAGTCCATGCTTCTAATAATTCCGGAGTGGCCGCATCACCCAATACTTCGCTAATAGACGCAATCAGGTGCCCGCCAACAATGGCATAGTGCTCGGGCCTGATATCAAGACTGGTATGTTTTTGACCAATACCATCAAGCACAGGCATTAATACTCCCGGATTTTCGATATGCTCGGCGTAGGCCAATACGGCCATGGCAAGGGCAGTTTGTTGTTTGCTGTTTTGTTGGTTACCCATGTTAAATACATTTTTAAGCTCGGGATTATGGGTAAACATCCGGTTGTAAAAATGTGTAGTTAACAATACTCCATGTTCCTTCAATACAGGTACTGTGGCCTTAACCAACTCTTTTTGTTCTTTAGTAATCATCGTTTTAACAGTATATATTTATCATTAATTGCCGCGCCTGTTAGCCTTGTATTAAAAGGCAAATACTATCCTCAAGGGCCAGCAGGCTGTGCGGCACGTTTACAGGTATTTCAAAATCAGCGTCGCGTTTCAAATCAACCGCGCGTTCATGCTCGTTGTAGGTTACATGACCTTCAGTAATTATGAGCCTGGCCGGTACTGCGGTTTTGTGTTCCTTCAAAACAGAACCTTTTTTCAGGCCGATGACCATCATTTTATAGTTATCGCTTTGCTTTAATATTTTAACCACAGGCCCTTTGGCCAATGGCATCTGCTCCCGCACTTGTTCAATTATCATGTTAGTTAATGTTAGTAGTATCAGGCTCGAAGTATCTGATCTGCGCACCCTTGGCCAGTACAATCCATGCTTTAAAATCATCAATTATTTTAAGCATGTGCTGCTCATTGGCCGGTATCAGGAAAGTTTCGCCTTTGCTGAGCTCATAAGTTTCGCCCTCGTAAATGAGCAGGGCATTTCCGTCTTCCACAATCAAGTAAGCGTCAGATGTAGCTATGTGCCTTTTCATATTGGCACCGGCGGTTAGCTCAATTTTAACCACCTGGAAATATTCGTTTGTTTGAAGCTGTTTCATAATTTGGTTTTTAATATCCCAAAGCATTTGCTACATGATCACCCTGCCGGGCCCGCCTTTCATATTGGCCAGCTTACTCATGAACATCACCGCCATTATGCCAGCCCTGTTTTTAGCGTCATCGGCCATGGGGCCTGCGAAGTACGCGTCGACGGTTTCGGTAAACAGTTCCAGCCAGCGGTCAAAATGAGCATTACCGATAGGCAGCGGCGCATGCCTGGCAAAGGGATTACCTTTAAACCCCGGAACACCAAATAAAGCGGCATTCCAGAAAGCGTACATTTTATCAAGGTGCGGCTGCCAATCGTCTTTAATCACGTCGGCAAAAACGGGCCCCAATAACCCGTCAAGCCGCACCCTGGTATAAAATTCATCAACCATTAACTTAATTGATGTTATGTCTTCTATGTCGTTCATTCGTTTTTGTTATTTCATTATTACCCCACGTCATGCCGAACTTGTTTCGGCACCCCACCTGCTAAGCACACCTTGTGAGCGTCGCTTGTATGATGGGATCCCGAAACAAGTTCGGGATGACGTCGTGTTCATTATTTACATTTCAAGTACCGCTGGTTCGAGCCAATCAGGAAAAAATCCTAAATCGAACATCCGAAATCCGAAATCATCAGTGCGTTACCTCCGGCCCGGGCTATCCGCTCATACGCCTGCAGGCATTACGCTCATGGCCGGTATCCGCTGCTATCCCTAACGCGGGGGTAGTGATCAGAGATTAGTTTACTGCTAACACCTATCCCGCCTAACCTCTAACCTCCTATCACTAATCTCCAAACGCTACAACTTTACCGCCAGCGATGTGATAATGAAATAACCCGTCCATGCCACAAATAACACAATGCCTACAATCAGCCACCAGGGGATACTTTGTGGTGTTTCACTACCCTGCAGCATAAATGCCTTCTGATCTCCTTTGCCATAGGCGTTGATCATGAGAGGTAGTACCCCCTCCACAATCTCGTCCTTTTTTAAACCTTCAATCGCTATCGCAGGGCCGTTACGCACTACAAATGGTATCAGCTTGATGCCTTCCTTGCCCTGATGGTCTTTACTTACTACTTTCAGTACATGGTTGCCATCCGTCAGTTTTCGGGTATCCAGATCAAAGGTTACCGGTGCCGGGAACTCTCCTATCGGCTTCGGGTCTTCATCAATAAACAGGGTTACAAAACTTTGGTCTCTCATGGCTTCAGGTCGTTTAAAATCATCCGTTTAATGTGTTCCTCGTTCTTTTCACCAGGTTTTATAAAACATTTGATGGTTGCCACCAGCACGTACAGTGTAATGACTACCATTACAAATACAATAAGATAGTCCC
Source organism: Mucilaginibacter kameinonensis (assembly GCF_003675385.1). Lineage (GTDB taxonomy): Bacteria > Bacteroidota > Bacteroidia > Sphingobacteriales > Sphingobacteriaceae > Mucilaginibacter > Mucilaginibacter kameinonensis. The sequence goes on from NZ_RCWZ01000004.1 coordinate 212,182, forward strand.
AGTTACTATCCGGACCGGCGCCGTGGGTTATCCCTCCAAAACCGGCTGGTTGTTGTTTCTTGCAGGCGTCGCAGGCCATGGCATCCAGTTTAAGGATGAGCATGAGCAGCAGTATGATATATCTTTTCATTTTGAGCTTCTGATTGGTTTACTTTTTAGCGGCTATTGTTTCGGGTTTACCAAACGAGGCGATGATCTTTTTCACCTCATCAACCGTTACTTGTTTAGAATTGTTACCCCAGTTGCTGCGTTCATGATTTACAATGGCAGCCACTTCTTCGGGCTTAAGATTGTTATTGGTGCCCACGGCAGGCATTACACCATAACCTTCACTAACACGGCCATTATAGCCTTTCATGATAATGGTTACCTGCACTTCAGGATTATCATCCAACACTACCTTGCTGCCTTTCAGCGATGGAAAGGCACCCACCAATCCCTCGCCGTTTCCCTGGTGGCATGACTGGCAATTGCTTGCATAAAGTGCCGCGCCATCAAACTCCGGTTTAGCGGCAGGGCCTTTGCTTGGAGCAGCCGCAGCTTTTTCAGCGTCGCTTTTCCCATATAGGAATATCGGTACGGGTTTACCATCGGGCAGGGTAATTTCTTTTAACGACCGCAGGTACGCTACCAGCGCCACAGCTTTATGCGTAGCTACTATTTTGCCTGTTATGCCTTTTTTAAAATCATCGGGTACATTCACTACCTCGTCATTTGGCCATGCGTAGTCCTTTATATCAAACAGCCACTCGTACGAAGGCATAACCGATTCGGCCACTACCGACCGTGGGTTAAACAAATGCAGGTAATGCCAGTCGTTACTTGGCTGCCGGGTCCCCACGTTGGTTAAATCAGGCCCGGTACGTTCCGAACCCATGAGGGTTGCGGTGTTACGCCAAACATCGGTACGAGTAATGTTGGCATAATCGGCAGCTATGTTCGGACGTTTGCCCCAAACTTTGTCCATATCCACATTACGTACCTGCTGAGTATGGCAGGCCACACATCCTTCGGCAATAAAAACAGCTTTACCTTCGGTTTCAAGCGCATTCAGCGGCTTACTGCCCGGCAAAGGGGCATTATGGTTCTGACTGGTAAACGCAGGCCCTATCGCCACAAAAAATGTGAGCAGCACAAAGAAGCATAACGCGGCAGTAAAAAGTTTTTTATGGTTGTTATAAATTTCCATGGCTATCAGATTTCAGCGTTAACGGGTACGTTCTTTAATTCATCAAAAACTTCCTTCCTGATATCGGGATCACTTTTATGCCCCGAAAACATCACATAAATGTTCCAGGCAAACACCAGGTGCGATGCCCACATCAGCGAGCCACCAATGGCACGCCACAACCAGTAAGGGGCCATGAGCACCACACTGTCAATAAATGGTTTTCCCTCGCGCCAGGCTATACCTTTCAGGGTACCGCCTACCATAAGCGGAATGGTATAGAACAATAAACCAATAAAAGCCATCCAGAAATGCGCGCCTACCAGGCCCTGTTTCGGTTCGTTACCGGTAAGTCTTGGTACTATGGTATAAATACTTGCCCAAAGAAAAAAGGCAATGATACCGTACATGGTAAGGTGCGAATGGGCGGTAGTAAAATCGGTAAAGTGCCAGATGAGGTTGGTTTCCCGGAACGCTTCGGCAGTTCCTTGCGTTGAACCTGTGAAATAAAACAGGATCCCAACGATATAGAATGGCAATGTATAGCTTCGTCCTATCTTATTAAAATTCCCCCTGAAGGTCATGATAAAATTAGTAGTGCCCGAAAATACCGGGATCAGCATTCCCATACTGCCTACTATAGCTACCGTTTGCAGCCACCAGGGTATGGAGCTGAAAATGAAGTGATGCGTACCTATCAGCGTATAAAACAAAATCTGCGACCAGAAAGCCAGGATGCCCAGACTATAGGAGTAAATTGGTGTATTCAGTTGCTGCGGCAAAAAGTAGTAAACCAGCCCAAGGTTAAAGAACATGAACCACATGCCCACGGCCTGGTGCATATAATAGCCTTGAATAATGGTTTCACCAAGGCCGTTCTGGTAAAAGGGCAGATAGCCAACCGTTACTATCACTGTTAAAAACATCATGGCCGAAACGATGTACCAATTAGAGATATAAATTTCTTTGGTTTTACGCTGCGCTATGGTTTGGATATAATTGGCGAGGCTTACCACAATACCTGCAGCAAAAAGCGCCATCACCGGCCATATATATTCACGGTATTCGCCGCCACCGTTGTTGATACCGGCCATGAGCATACCGCTACCCAAAACAATGGCCGCATTCATGAGTATGAGCGAGTAATATCCCCGTTTTATGCTGTAAACCGCTGTATTACTTACCGTGCTCACCACATAGTAACCCAACCCCAGCATAGCCATTGACGACCATCCCCAGAAAACCATATTGGTATGTACCGGCCTTAAGCGGCCAAAACTCAGCCAGCTGATATGATCGGCATCCGGCGATACGAACTTGATACCTAAGTACTCGCCAATTGTTGTACCCAGCACCAGCCACAGCGCGGCGCTGCCCAGGTACCACATAATCAGCTTTACAAGTTTGGGATCTGTTTGGTGCTTATGCGCCGCTTTACGCTTGGAAGCAAAAAACCGCGGACCATGAACTTCATCAATATTAAGCAGGATACCTTTTGAATCTTCGGGCGCTATTGTTCCGGCAAGTTCATTATTGGTTAAACGGTAGTCAAGCGCGTGTTTACGTTTGATAATTTCATCATAAATAGCATCGTCATGATCAACGGCATCGGCCAGCTGGCGGGTTTCTTTTTTTACACGGCGATAGCGGGTTTTAGCCGCCAGGTTACGAACTTTCAAAGCCACCAGAAAAACGGTTACCACCAGCGGAATAAAGATCAGCGTAAGCATAATGATCATACCGGGGCTGGTTAATATGTTTTTATTTTCGCCTGGTGCCTGCGCATGTACTGCTAATGACGAAAGCACAAGCAGCAGCACCATAACAGCCGTAAAACCGTTGTTACCGCCTTTGGCTTTGCTGATAGCCTTTTTACGGCTGTTGCGGCGGCTTATCAGCTGATCAAGCTGACGGCTATCCAGTCGGTTTATCTGGCTGAATACCCATTTGTCTCCGTATTTTTCATAGATGGCCTCATCTTCTCTCAGACCACGTGCCAGGCGGATAAGCCAGAGTAGCAGCAATAACAAAAAGAAAATGGTAATTCCAATAAGGATGCAGGCACCGGTATTAAAGGCGGGATCGGGCTTCAATACATCGGATGCATAGGTAGCCGCGCCGGCGATCAACAGCAGCATACCTATCAGGATAATGGTTAAGTAGATTTTGAGTTTCATATAAAATATATTAATACCTTTTTATCTTTTAAATTGATCGTTTTAATACATCTATAATTTTATTTGTTAAAAAAATTCAAATGATTTTGACCTCGCCTGTAACCTTTTGGGCGAGTTAGGTTATTTTTTTAATACTACTATTCCCAGGTTCAGATCTTCGTTGAACTGGCCTATGGTGATAGATTCAAGCATGTTTTGTAAACGGTTCCTTACGTCTAAAAAATCATGGTGCAAAGGGCAGGGATTTTTTGATGAACACTCCTTTAATCCTAAACCGCAATCTCTGAATATGCCCCCGCCATCAACCGCTTCTATAACATCTGATAGCGGGCGGGACAGATTTTGCGCATCAAGATAAAAACCGCCGTTAGGCCCCTTTACCGATTGAATGATGCCTCTTTTGCTCAGATCCTGAAGAATCTTGGCCAGGAAATGTTCGGGAGAATCAATATTTACGGCTATTTCCTTTATACCTACCCTACTGCCATCGGCGGTTTGCTGGGCTATAAAAAATACCGCCCTTACCGCATACTCACATGTTTTCGAAAATATTCCCATTGCTTTATAAAGCAAAAGTAGTTATTTCAATCAATAATAAAAGACATTTTTATCTTTTATTATTTCCTTACTTAAACATGACTGTTCAAGCCATCAATTTCACGGCCTCCTGCCCGGTAGTATTAAATTTACTTTGCTGACTAAGCGGCAGGCTAAAAGAGAACACAGCACCTCCGTTTTTTCCGTTCTCGGCCTTCACCGTACCACCGTGTTTTTGAATAATGTTTTTCACAATATATAAACCCAGGCCCTTACTGTTTTTTTGTCTTACCGACTTTTGATTGCACTGGTAAAATTTCTGGAACAATACCTGGCCATTCTCTTCATTAATGCCTACACCCTGATCGTGAATGGATACTTCAACATCGTTCTCATTACGATCGATATTGACGTTGATGTGCGAACATGGCGGCGAAAATTTAGCAGCATTTGTTAAATAATTGATAAGTACCTGGGTGATCTTGTATTTATCGCCCCTGATAAAAATACTGTCGGCTGTAGGGTATTTACAAAAACGATGACCGGGATAAAGGATCTTCATTTCGCCAAGTACGGTATCAACCAGATCATTAATATCAAACAAACTAAAATTGAGCTGTGCCGACCTGTCATCACTTGTTGATGGCGACAGGTACTCGTCAATCAGTTTTGTCATCCCATTAATATGCTGATCAACCATGTTCAGCAACTTTACCGGTTGTTTATTGATATTGTGCGCAAGGTGATTGATCAGAAACTGGGTATTGAGCTTAATAATAGTTAAAGGCGCACGCAGTTCATGGTTTACAATGGCCATGCTCAGGCACTCTTCGTTAACTTTTTGGGTAACATCTTCAATGGTGCCAATCATTTGTTCGGCAGTGCCCCACCTGCGTGAGTATAATACTCCTGAAAGCTGTACCCATTTTTCGGTACCGTATGGAGTTATAATTTGTATCTGCTTTTCAAACTTTGTTCCGTTAAAGCAGGCTACCTTAAACTCATGGATCAGCCCGCTCAATTGCCCGGGTTTTATCAGTTCAAAAAGCTCATCAATATGTTCGTCATATCCTTTTGATAGTTCAAGGATCTTGCGCATCCGCGGGCAAAAGGATACCTTGTTTGATTTGAGTTGAATTTTCCAGTTGCCAACGTAAGCCCCTCCTATGGTTTGGTCAGGTATTACACCCGTCCGGTTTTCCATATTTTTGATTTCCCTGTTCATGTGGATATGTTTTTCTTATCTTTTATTTTATTACTGATAGATTTAACCTGATTACATTATTAAATTTTGACCACAACCGCAACGACATCCCTTTAATGTACGAGCGGTAATCGCTCATCAATATCCCTTTCATATCGTAGTTAGTTAACCTGATAGCATACACCAAACTGCAGTTATCATTTGCGTTTGAGGCTCTGCGATGATAGGTTTCCAGGATCTCAAAATCATCGGGCGAGATCAGTTCATTATATTGCAGGCACCTGATGTGCTCATTCTCGATAATAAAATCGTGATTGAAGCCCCGCTCCTGCAGATCAATAATGAGATTTACCAATTGTTCATCATCGTAGCGCATATCATCAATTAAATAGGTGAAGCTATCAGTTCATTTTCGATGGTATTACTTATTGTATTGCTTTTATAAAGCCATAGGCGGCCTTGTAAAGTCATGTAGAATAGCAGAAGTGATGCTTGCGCTAAAACAAGCGATACAGGAATGCCTGTGGTTACGTTGGCATTGTTGTTAAACATTAGTAACGCCACGTCGGCCAAAATAAAACCAATACTCATTTGCTTAAGCACAGGCTTATCGGGTACAAGCATAATGATTAGTAAAGCGAATTTTAATGCGCAGATAGCGTACAATGCTACAGTGAAAAGTTTGGTAGGCAATAAAGGTTCCATCATACCTGTACTAAGTTTAATAAACAAACCCGTTACCATAAACATGAGCACACTTACAAGGAAGGTTACCACGAAGCAAATAAACTTTTTCATAGGCGAACATTACAGGTTATCAAAAACAGTTTAACCAATGATTAATTATTAACTGTTGATTTAACAATGTAAAGTTCGGACTGGAGTTGTCCTAAATCAATGTATTAATTATGGTTTCAGTAGTACAAATTACGTATAGCCTAAGACGATTAAGTGTTGATATTACACGCGATAGTTTTAAGCGTCGATGTTCCCGAATTTCTTTTCGGCCGGGAAAACAAACGTGATCACTACGCCATCGTTGTCTTCTATTTTTAAATTTCCGTCGAGCTGCTTACTCAGGGCCTTCATCATTTCCATACCTAACGATGAAGCATCTTTAATATCAAAATCCTCCGGCAGGCCTATCCCATCATCGGCTATATTAAGCATCATGTTATTATCATCAATTGTACCGAGAGAGATGTTTATAAACCCGCGCCTGTTCGGAAAAGCATACTTAATGGAATTGGTTATAGCTTCATTCAGCATCAAGCCAATAGGTATAGCCTGGGTAACGTCCATTTTTGCGGGTTCGATCTGCTGCTCAAACCTGATACCGCGATCATGCGCGTTATAACTATCTGCAAGATAATTAACCAGTTCGTTGATATAAACCGCTATATCGATATACGCTACGTTTGAACTACTGTATAGCTTTTGATGGATGAGCGCTATAGCCTGTACCCGGTTCTGGCTTTCGCGGATGGCGGCAAGCGCCGCGTTGTTTTTTAAAAATGCTGATTGTGTATTGAGCAGGCTCATCACTATTTGCAGGTTATTTTTAACCCGGTGATGCACCTCCTGTAATAACCAGTCTTTTTCATCCAGCAACCGGTCTTTATCTGCAATTAAATGTTGTAATGCCTGATTTTGTACATTAATTTCATTCTGTTTCAACTGCAGTTGATTGTTGCTGAATTGCCTTTGCCTGTACCCCATATAAGCAATGATCAAAATGATAATCATGGCAACAATGCTTATAGTGATAGTATCCCACTTAATAACGTGCGGGGCACTGTTTACCCATAGCGCGTTGAGACGTCCGGAATACTGCGCCGGTAAGTTTGTGGATATCAAAAGCAACAAACTTGTAAGTATCAGCTTACAATAAAACCGGGGCGAGCTTATATTGATATTCACTTGATATTATTTTTATGACCAGCCTAAACCAAACAGATCCTGCTTGAAAAGCGTGCATATTCACACATAAACCTGCACTCAAATTCAACTTATAAAAATAATATGCTAACTAAAGCCCACCAATGTATTAATCAGGGATTTTGATGTATAAATTACATATTGTTCCGCCATCCGCACAACTAAACAGCGTATTAATTTATATCATTAACAATCAGAATATCAGATATCAGCTTTTTCTATTTTAAGCTTTTTCATTCGCGAGTGTAATGTGGTTGATGGCAGTCCCAGGATTTCGGCAGCTCCACCCGGCCCTTTAACCCTGCCTGCTGTATGCTTAAGTACATGAATAATGTGTTGGCGCTCGCATTCATCAAGCAATGTTACCTCAGTTGCGGGTACTTTATCAACAGGCGGCGATACGGTAATTGCTTTGGGTAAAAACACTTCTTTTAAGGTATTTCCTGGTGTCATGAGCACACTGCGTTCAATCAGGTGTTCCAGTTCGCGTACATTGCCCGGCCATGAATAAGCGGTCATTTGCTTTAAAACACTATCAGCAATTTTATCTATCCGTTTACCGAATTTTTGTGCAAACTTATTGATGTAATGCGTAATAAGCAGCGGAATATCCTCCGCACGTTCCCTCAAAGGCGGCAGGTTTATCGGGAAAACATTAAGGCGGTAAAACAAATCGATACGGAAGCCACCGCTATCAACCTCGGTAAGTAAATTGCGGTTTGTGGCCGTTATAATGCGTACATCCGTTTTAATGGTTTGATGCCCGCCAATCCGTTCTATCTCCTTTTCCTGTATCACCCTTAACAATTTAACCTGCAGGTCGGGAGGCAGTTCTCCTATCTCATCTAAAAAAATAGTGCCTTTATGAGCCAATTCAAATTTACCTATCCTACGCTCGTTGGCACCGGTAAAGCTTCCCTTTTCATGACCAAACAGTTCACTTTCAATTAAACTTGCAGGCAGGGCGGCACAGTTTACCTTTACCAGCATTTTATCCTTACGTGGCGATGCGTTATGAATAGCCCTCGCAATTAACTCTTTCCCTGTACCCGATTCACCCAATATCATTACGGTACTATCCGTTACGGCTACGCGCGATATCAGGTTAAAAACATCCTTTAACCCACCATTTTGGCCAATAATTTCACCATGATTGTAGGCAGTATCTATCTGCTGCTGCAGGTAAAGCTTTTCTTCTTCAAGCTGGGCTTTAAATTGATCTATTTGCTTTAGCTGACTTTCAATTTTTTCATAGGCCCGTATATTGGCAACGGCTATTGATATCTGAGAGCAAAACGCCGTGAGCAAATTAAGCTGCGATGGTGTAAAGGTATTTTTCTGCCCCATCCATATAAACACGCCGCCAATGCATCTGTCATTTTCACGCAAAGGCACCGTCACTAATTCGCGCGAGCCGTTTTCATAAAAAAAGTTAATATAAGGAGGTACAAAATCGCGGAGCAGCAACGCTTCAAGATCATAAACAAGTGGTATTTCCGAATTTAAGAGCGCATCATAAATGCCGTCTTCCAGCATATACTTTTCGGCAGCCCTTTCTTGATAATCCTGGTGGTTTCTGGATTCTTCTGTTAAGTTATACAGGTAAGCGCTGTGTGTATTGCCATCTTCGTTCAGCAACGATATCACCATCTCCCTGTAAGGAAAAAGAGCGCCCATTTTTTCATGCACAACATCTAAAAACTCATTCTTATTGCGGCAGGCCACAAAATCATGGCTTACCGATAACAGGAAAGTTTTTTCCTTCTCGCTTTCCTGGATCTGCTCATTAGCAATGATATTAGCTGTAGCTATTGAAAGCTGGTCACTGATACCTTTTAAAATATCAAAATACTGACCCGGGAAACTATTTGCAGCATCCGAAAAAAGTGATAAAACCCCAGTAAGGTGGGCGTTGATATTAAAAGCTACCATGAGTACTTCCTTTATCCCCAACTGCAGGTTTTTCTTGAATATGGCAGGTAAGCGACCTGTTTTCTCTTCGGCCTCAAGATTAAAAACCAGGGGTACATCCGCGGCGGTTACCTGATTAATGATATTATCAGCACGGATATCAAAATCATCGAATAGTCCCGCATAACCGGTATCATATGATGCTTTGGAATCAGGGTCGATCAAAAACGGACTTGTTTCGCCTGTTACTGTATTAACAATACCAATACCACAATGCGTGCAATTAAACAGGATCTTTAACCGAGCATTAATAACATTCAGCAGATCGGCACGCCCCCTTACCTTCGCCATATCGCCGCTTACAGACAACAAAAAAGCAATATTACTTTCCTGCTTTTTCATAATACCTTTTAACAACTCGCTTTCGGCTAACATAGGATACTTACAAGGCTTGGTAGGGTTGAAAATACAATTATAAAGATACGATATTTCGCTCCCCAATCAGGGATATCATGATATTTCGTTACAAATGCCACATTAGCATAATAACAAAATACTGATTATCAAATAAATACAAATAACGGCACGAATTTAGTGCTGCACTACATGCCTTACAAGCTTTAAACTAAGCCACCATGAAACAGTTAAACGATTTTGCGCCGCGCCATTTTGAGAAAACTTCAAGTTGCCTCCCTTTTAAAATCCATACCATTGACTGGATTAAGGAGAATGGCATCGATCTTCCAAATGATTATTTCATGTTGATATGGGTTGTAGCCGGTACCGGTTACTACAGGCTTAATTTACAAAAAGAAACGGTGCACACCAACCAGCTGCTGCTGATAAAACCCGGTCAGGTGCATGACCTTAAATTCGGCGATGGCTTGCAGGGCTATGTTATATCTTTCACCGATTCGTTTCTGGACATGGAGGATTATAGTCGCAAACCCGTTTACAGTCCTATCTACCAAATGTTTAACCAAACCAATAACATTACTATAGACAATGAACTGGCCGATGACATGCGTGATATCACCGAAATAATGATGAAAGAGTACAGCAGGCATAATCTTTACCGTTCTGAAATATTAAAACGTTATTTCAAGATATTCCTGATCTACCTTTCCCGTCAGTTGGAGTCGATAGCGCAGGCACCAAAGCAATCACGAAATACCGCTATTCTGCAAAATTTCATGGCACTGCTTGATAAAAACTTCAGAGAATATAAAATGGTTGCCGATTATGCTGAAAAACTATCGGTAACCCCTAATTACCTTAACGAAGTAGTAAAAAAATTAACAGGCCAGCCGGCCGGATATCATATCAGGCAACGTATAGCTGTCGAGGCCAAACGTCAGGCCATACATCCGGATAACTGCATGAAAAAAATAGCTTACGAGCTGGGCTTTTGCGACATGGCGCACTTTAGCAAATTTTTCAAAAATGCCACAGGGGTTAGCTTTTCTGATTTTAAAAAAAGAGGAACAGTATTGCAACCCGTTTTTTAGCGATAACCCTTTTAATTATTTAATCAAACAATCAACGTCATGTCAGAATCAGTACAATTAATCCCGGGCAATTCCTTAATAACTGCAACACCACAGGAAGGACGCGAGCTTGCCATTAAAATGGCCCGACTTACTATCAGAGTAACTCAGCCAGATGATGAAATTCGCGGCAAGCTCCGCGGTATATACGCCGAAGATGCCGCTATGCTTATAGCCGTTGGTCAAACTGTGGCAACCGAATTTGCTACGATAGCGGCAGCTAACAATTATTGGAGATAAAAGTACAATATCTTTCTGCTGCAAATTGAGAATATCTATTTTTAAGCCTGGTAACAAATTGTGCATACACAGGTAATTATTATCGGCGCCGGCCCAACCGGCTTAATGGCTGCCTGCCAACTGGCGCGCTTCAATATTGATTTTATTATTATTGATACCAAACCTGCGCCTACGCACGAGTCGCGAGCCATGCTGGTTACTGCCCGCAGCATGGAAATTTATCAGCAAATGGGTATTGTTGATACGGTTCAGGAACAGGGAAATGTGATCAGCAAATTTGCTATTTACATGAAAGGCCGCGAAAAAGCGATACTCCAAACCGCCGAAGCAGGTTACGGCCTTACCGATTTCCCCAATCTACAGGCCTTTGAACAGTTTAAGAACGAAGAATTGCTTTATGAACAGCTTAAAGCAACAGGCCACGATGTTTTATGGCGGACCAGCCTGGTAAGTTTTGAACAAGACGAAGATCTGGTTTTTGCTAATATTTACGATAAAAGCGATCCGTTCCGAAAAATAGTGGTCAAAGCCTCATATCTATTGGCTTGCGATGGTGCTTCCAGCGTAGTGAGGCAACACCTTGGATTGGATTTTGCAGGCGGCACTTATCAAAACAAATTTTTTGTTGCCGATGTACAGCTCAACTGGCAGCAACCATTAAACAAGCTCATCGCATCCCTGTCGCGCTCCAATTTCTGTGCTTTTTTCCCGATGTATGGTGATAACAATTACCGCATATTGGGCACCTTGCCCGAAAGTTTTGCGGGTATTGATGATGTTAGCTTTGATGATTTAAAAGACGTGATCGCCGAAAACATCAAACTACCGCTTAATATCAAAAAGTTAAACTGGTTTTCGGTATACAAGCTACACCATCGTTGTGTTGACAGGTTCAGGGTAAACCGTTGTTTTTTATTGGGTGATGCCGCGCATATCCATAGTCCGGCAGGTGGGCAGGGCATGAATACAGGTTTGCAAGATGCGCACAACCTGGCCTGGAAACTGGCATTTGTAATACAGGGTATTGCCGGCGAAAAGCTTACCGACACCTACCATACCGAACGATATCCTTTTGCCCAATGGCTCCTGAAGTTTACGGATAACATATTCGCCTTTATGACAGGCCGTAATTGGCTTATATACCTGGTGCGTACTTATATCATGCCCCACGTTTTACGACTGGTATTGTCAAAAAAATGGATAACCCGGCGCATGTTCAGGGTACTTTCGCAAATTTGGTATTCGTACAGAAAAAGCCCTTTATCACGACAATTTATCAAGCAAAACCTAAAGTTCAGCGCAGGTGACAGATGTCCCTATGTTATGACGGAGATTGAGGGCAAATCGCAAAGCATTTATCATTTACTCACCGAAGCAAAATTTCACCTGCTGTGTATTGGTACTAAATCTGATGACAGTCAGGTACCAGATCACTTATTACCCTTTATCAAAATAGTTAATTTGCCCATTAATGAAGACTGGCAAAAACTTGGCGTAAAAACCGGTTTATATCTTTTAGTAAGACCTGATAATTACATAGGCTTGCTTAGCGATGAAATGAGCCCGGCCTTAATAAGCGGTTATTTTGAAACATTTAAAGGTAACTGATCAACCCTAAAGGCTTAACCGGCATCAGGCTTCATCGTATATAAAATCGATGCTCCAGCGATATGTGGCTATACTTGCCAGCAATAAACTACCTGCGCTATCGGCCCAAACCGAGTAAGTAAATGGCGCCTTGATTCCCGAAAATATGGCCATGCAAAGGGCAAAGGTAAGCGTAAGGGCAAAACTTGCATAAGCTGCAGTACGGATCTTAAAACCCACTATAAACATGATGGCTATAGAAACTTCGGCGACGGTTGCTAAAAATCCCATGACGCCAGCCATCGACCGGCTCAGATATGGCATCAGCGTATTGGTATAAACCACAAAATTATCCCAACTACCCCAGTTTACCTGATTTTGTCCCGCCGGGCCTAAAAAGCCTAAACGGTCGGCCACAGGTAGTAAGAAACCTATAGCCAAAGCAAAGCGGAGATAAAGTTGTGCTATTTGCAGGGTATTTTTCATCGATGAATATTTATGCAACTAAAATACAGGTTTAAAACCCCGCTTAAAAACGCAAAATCCATGTTTACACAAATAAGATAAAAGTGTCATCTTTTTGTTGAGAGACGGAATTTTGGACATTTATCCAGATTTTCTACAGAATATGGGGGTAGTATCGCATCATTCACATGCCTGCGATAAGTATAGTAAAAAGGGCCGCTGCCTATGTTACCTCATTGATGGAAGAAAACCTTCCGGCAAACATGTATTTCCATAATTTGGGACATACGCAAAGGGTTGTAGATGCAGCAATTGAAATTGCCGGGCACAGCAAACTAAAAAAACCGGAGCTAACTATTCTAACCATAGCCGCCTGGTTTCATGATACCGGCTACCTTTACCATTACAAGGGCCACGAAGATACCAGCATGATCATTGCAGGTACATTTTTAATGCAGCACCATTACAATAATGATTTTATACAACAGGTATGGGACTGTATTGAGGCTACAAAAATTCCGCAGGCACCTAAAAACCTGATGCAACAAATCATCTGCGATGCAGATATGCGGCACTTCGCTTCATCCGATTATTTTAAATGTGCCCAAAATTTAAAACAGGAATGGGAAATGCATTTAGATAAGCATTTCAGTGATGAAGAATGGCGCAGTTTAAACCTTAGGGTTTTACAACATCATCAGTACTTTACTGATTACGGTAAAACAGTATTGCAATTTGAAAAAGACAGCAATATTGTTTTGTTGAAGAAGCAAGTCTAATATTTTTTTACCGTTTCTTTTCGTACACCGCTTAGGTTTTCCGGAGTAATACCTTTACCAAGAGATCGTGGTATTTACGAACAAAATCAAAATATTTTTGCCCGGTAATAAATCATACACCATGCTTACAGGCCATTGCATGCATGGTGTATAAGATTTCTCTTTCGCCCCGGCGCGTATTCCCGTCACGGCCCTTTTCGATGACAAAGCAGGTTATGGCTCTTACTTCGTTCCCGACGGTACAGCCAGGGGTTGCCTATCTTTCAGCGGTACGCCAAAATTTGGCGAGCCATCTTTATTCCAGGTAAACTTCTGAGCGCGTGGCGAGCGTTTATTGCCGCAACCCTCGTTAGGATTTGAATTAGCATGATACAGGATCCAATCTTCCCTTCCATCAGGCGACTTAAAGAATGAGTTATGCCCCGGCGCATATACGCTGTTTTCCGGTGATTGCTTAAATACCGGCTCCTCTGTTTTTATCCATGACGCAGGATTTAACAGGTCACTATTTTTAGAAGCCGTAAGCATACCTAAAGCATAAAAGTCGGTCCAACAGCCGCTGGCCGAGTAGATCAGGAATAGCTTATTGCCATGTTTTAAAATCTCAGGGCCTTCATTTACACTTACATGTGCAGGGTTGCCGGAATCGTGTAAGTCGCCATTAGTTTCCCATTGATAAGCAGGGCTTGATATTTTTACGCGTTCGCTGCCAATGGTCAGGGCATCCTTCATTTTAGCGATATAAATATTTTGCTGACCGTTATGGTCACCTTCCCAACCCGACCAGATCATGTACCAGCTACCATTGTTTTCAAATACCGAAGCATCAATAGCCCATTTATCAGTACTGTCGGCTATTTTCCCTTTAAACTCCCATGTGCCTTCAGTTGGATCGGCAAACTTGTTTTCCAGTACGTAAATGCGGTGGTTGTTGTTATTGCCATTGTCGGCGGCAAAATAAACATACCATTTGCCTTTTATAAAATGGAGCTCAGGCGCCCAAAGCTCTTTTGAATACGCCAGTCCTTGCGGAGGCGACCAAATCGCTTTTTTAGGAGCAGTACTCAATTTGGTTACATCCTTAGTTTTCCAGATAACGATATTTCCCCCGGTTGAGTTAGTATAGTAGTAAAATCCATCTTTATAAATCACCCATGGGTCGGCGCCTGATGGCAATAGCGGATTGGTAAAAGTTTTATCGGCAGTGTTTTGTGCAACAGCAGCACCGCAAAACATAAGTAGTAGCAAACAGGTATTGAAAATCTTTTTCATGAGGCTGAAAGGTTTTAGCTTGGTTTATAACGCGCTAAAAGTCTGCAAAAGATTTTACAAAAACAACAAATGTTAATAATACATTTATTATTAAACCTACCTTATCAAAACTTATGCTTTTACCGGTTGGGATGAGCTACGGATAAAAACCTGGGTAGGCAATACAGTAGTTTCAAACTCGGTGACAGGCCGTTTGCTTTCAATAATACTGATGAGCATTTCTGTCGCTTTCTTCCCCATTTCAAAACCGGGCTGATAAACGGCACTTAGCGGCGGGTTCAACACTTCGGCCAATTGGGTATTGGTAAAACCAAGCAAGGCAATATCGGCAGGGATGCGGTAACCTAATTTATGCAGCAGCGATAAGGTGGTCGTGGTGATCCTGTCGGACGCAGTAAAGATAGCGTCAGGTTTACTTTCAGAGAATAGTTCGCTAAGCGCATTTTCTATCTCCGCAAGGTCTTTACCCCCATGCGGGCAGTATTTGATCAGCTTTTCATCAGATGTTATGCCGTGTTGTTCAAGCGCCTGCCGGTAGCCTCTCAAACGCTCTGCAGTAATAGATACATTTACCGAACTGGTGATATGGGCTATTTTGCGATAGCCTGCGTTAATTAGTTGCGTTGTGGCATCATAAGCACCTGCAAAATTATCGGCAACTACCTTGTGCGTGTCAATTTCATCGCTCACCCTATCGAAGAAAACTATAGGCAAGCCTTTTTTATGGAGTTCCTTAAGATGATCTATATTATTGGTTTCGGTTGAGAGGGAGATCAGCAAACCATCAATAGAGCGAAACGTTAAGTGGCGCACATTCTGTAATTCCAGGTCGTACGATTCATGGGTTTGCGTAATGAACACATTATACCCTTTACTGTGCGCAACCGATTCGATGCCATTGATCACCTGCGAAAAAAACTGGTTATCAATAGTTGAAACTACAATACCGAGGGATTTGCTGTTGCCCTGCTTCAGGCTTTGCGCGTTAAGATTGGGCTGATAGTTAAGTCTTTTGGCACACTCTAATACAAGTGCTTTTGTTTTTTCGCCAATTTCGTGACTGTCTTTAAGTGCCTTGGAAACCGCCGAAGGCGAGATTCCCAACTCTTTAGCAATATCCTTTATAGTAACTCCGCCAAAATTCATTTCGTCCCCTTGCTTATGATCTTAAAATTAACAATCCAATTTATATACCGGATAGTAAACATAAGAAAAATAAGTACTACAGGACATAAGTACGCATTATTACATTGATAGCCATATAATTAAATTCAGGGCTTATTATGTAACATTAACTCCCTCCCTCGGGAGGGGTGCGTTGGCAATGTGCAGTGGAAGGGAGGGGTTTATGCAGCATTTAAAAAATAAGTCTATAGGTGAAACCCTTCCCTACACCCTCCCAGGGGAGGGAATCGCACATGGCCTCGTTTCTTTCGGCAATGAAATCAGCGAAATAATACTTCGCTATTTCACAACCACTATAGCCATACCATCGTGCTCCTTGGTACCTACTGTTTGGATAATGGTGGCTGTTACCTGTTTATTATCGGCAAGGGCTTTATTAAAACGTTGCACTCCGCTAACCCGTTCATCATCGCAATTATCATCAAGTACTTTGCCTTCGCGGATTACATTATCAGCAACAATAAGGGTACCAGGCCTTGAAAGTTTAAGCGCCCATTCAAAATACTCGGTGTAGGGTGGTTTATCGGCATCAATAAAAATCATATCAAACGGGCCTGAATCTTCGGCATCAAGAGCCGCAAGACTATCCATCGCCCGGCCCACTTTAATATCAACAACCGGATCTAAACCTGCCTTAATAATATTCTGACGGGCAACATCGGCATAAGCCTGCTCCAGTTCAAGGGTAATGAGCTGACCATCGGCAGGCAACGCACGTGCAAGCCAGATAGTACTGTAACCGCCAAGTGTACCTATCTCCAAAATCTTTTTAGCGTTACATAACTTAGCCAGTAACTGTAAAAACTTACCCTGGTTAGCGGAAACATTGATACCCGGAATACCGGCGTCCTTCATTGATTTTAGCGTACCTTTCAGCACCGCGTCCTCATCGCCAAGCAGGTTACCTATATACTGATCAACCGATTCAAAAAGTGAAGTATCCATAACGTTATTTTATTTATGATAAAATTAAACACTATTTACCAAAAACCACTTTCCCGCCTGCTACCGTCATTGTTACTTTAATATCGTAAATATTATCAGAGTCGATGGTAGTCGGATCCTGATCAAGCACTATCAAATCTGCCAGCTGACCGGCTATCAACCTGCCCTTTTTACCTTCCTCAAACGTGGTATAGGCGCCGCCGTAGGTGTAAGCTTTGATAGCGTCCTCGGCATCAATGCGTTGGTTTGCACCTATAACAATGCCGCCATCCTTAGTTTTACGGTTAACGGCGCTGCCCAGCCTGATCATTGCCGGATATGGCGAAATAGGCGCATCGGAATGCAGCCCGTAAACAATGCCCATATCCATTGCTGTTTTAGTAGGATGCAGCATGGCCATGCGTTTTTCGCCGTATACCTGCATTTTTTCGCCCAGCTCATACATATAGCAATGAAATACAGGAATGATACCGTCAGCCTTGATCTTATCCAGGATGCCCTGGTTAGTGATACTGCAATGCTCAATACGATGACGGGCATCGCCACGAGGGACTGCCTTTTGCGCTTTTTCAATGGCCGAGATCACCATATCTATCTCGCGGTCGCCATTGGAGTGACAGGCAATTTGTAACCCGGCCTTGTGAATAGCCAGAAAAAGACTGTCGAGCGATGCCTGGCTCCTTGCGGGCGGAATACCGTAATAATCCTTTTTTCCCGTAACCGGGTTAATCATATCATAAGGTTCATAAAGCCAGCAGGTTTTGCCGCTTAACGAGTTACCATGTATTACCTTTACGCCCTGAATACGCAAATGATCGGTATTACTGCGTTGTATTTTACCACTAATCAAATCGGCAGCATAAGGCGTGCCCATAAGTATATTAAACCGCATCGGGAAACCTTCGGCAACCAGTTTACGATAGATAACCACCTTTTCGGGCGTTGTCCATGCATCGCCGATACTGGTTACGCCGCTGGCCAGTACGTTCTTAAAATATTTACGATAACCCTCCATCTCCTCATCGGCAGTTGGTTGAGGCGGATATTTAATTTGTGTTGATTTACGCAGGTAAGAAGCTGCTACTTCCTTACAAATACCATCGGGGCGCTTACTGTTTGGGTAGCGTTCAAAAGCGCCACCGGCTGGGTCGGCAGTCTTTTCGTCAATTCCGTTCATTTCCATTAGCATAGAGTTGGCTGCGGAAAGGTGCCCGCTTACATGCGAAATAATGATAGGATGATCTGCAGATGCTTCGTCCAGGCTATCGCGGATAGGCTGCCCACCCAGTTTAGTTTCATTATATCCTACCCCCCTGATCAACATCCCTTTAGGAGTAATGGCAGCTTTACGTTTAAGCAAAGCGATCAGGTTTTTCATGGATGTTACCGTGTCCAGTTCAAGCGTGGCATAGGGCTTATCAAAAGTATAAAGCGGAGCCGGGTGTTGATGCACATCGTTAAAACCGGGCAGTACGGTTTTCCCTTTCAGGTCGATAACCTTTGTGTTTTTATCGATGTACTTGCTGATTTCTTGAACCGAACCTTCGGCCATGATCTTATCACCAGCTACAGCAACGGCCTGGGCACGGTCGCCTTTTTGTTTCAGGGTAACAATATTACCATTGGTTAAAACCAGGTCGGCTTTTTGCGCGAAAGCAGCTATGGAAAAGACTAATAAAAATGCGGAAAGGCAGATATATTTCATGTTGATGTGTAAACTATTTTAAACAAAAAGCAGCGGAATAGCTTCGATAGTAAAATGTTCGGGGTCAAGCACCATTACGCCGTTGTTGAACATGGAGCGCGCCACACAAGGGCCATAAAGCCATTGTATTTGATCGGATAGCTTGTATTTACCAAAAGGATTGCGCTCAATGTGTTCTTCATTGCAAATACTAACCCCTTCAAAATGCATGTGCCCGCTAAAACCGGTATGGTAACCGTTTTCCTCTATAAAGCTCAAGTGCTCATGGTAGGCATCCGCTTCCTGCGGGAAACAGGCTTTTACCTCATGCAGATCCGGGTTGGCAAAATGCGAGAAGAACACTTTATGCCCGTTAAAATCGCGCACTGCAAAGTCAGGAACTGTTTCCTGCCAGGCTTTATCTTCCCTGGTCATAACCTTCCTGCGCCATATTATATTTCAGGATTTCGAGGATATCATAATGATCATCAATAATTACCAGCCTGTGTTTCTTCATACCGCCGTTTTGCTACACGATATTACTCAACACAGGTGAAGAAAAGATTAGTCCATTGTTAAATCTTAATAATAAAAGATTAATTTACTCTTAAACTAAACCCCAGACAACACAATACAAACCAACAACTAACTATTTGCTAATTAATTAACGAATGTTGATTGTACAATTTAGATTGCTGATATTGCTGATGTGGAAAATGTTAAAATTATCACCATAAATACTTGGAAATGTGATGGTGAATACCGGGTGCGCATGGGCATACTTGCCAAACAACTTAAACAATTAAAACCCCATGTTATAGCCTGCCAGGAATGCTTTTACAGCGAAGAAGCTAATGCCGATACCCTGAAGTTTTTGGCTAAAGAATTAAATATGAATTACAGCTTTTTATCCGGAAGATCGAAAAAGCGTCTGTTTGAGGGCAGGATGGTTAACAGCACATCCGGGCTGGGTATATTATCTGTTTATCCGCTTACCGAAACCGGCGGTTTTGATTTGCCTGTAGTACCGGAGGATAACGACCGCAAGGCTTTCCACGTAATTGCAAACCTGCCATCAGGAAAAAACGTTGCTATTACCACAACGCATCTTACCCATTTAGGCAACAATAAAGGTTTGAGAAAAGCCCAGGCCGAAGCGCTTGCCGGTTTTGTTAATACCAACACAGTACATCCATATCATATTATTTGCGGTGATTTTAACGCTACGCCTGATTCGGAGGCGGTTATGGCATTCAGAACATTATCAAACGCTGCCGACTGTTATACCGAAGGTAATGGCGCTGAACCAAGATACAGCCTTACTGATGCCTACTATAAAGCCAACAAACAGGTATGCGTAGATCTGATTTTTGCCCTGCCACTGCCCGGAAGTGATAAATGTCCACAGTTTATCGACTCGGCAGTTGTATTAAATGTTCCTGATGAAGCAACCGGCCTGTACCCAAGCGATCATTTTGGCATCACCACTACACTTGTAATACCCTGACTGTGAAAACACCACATGTATTAGTTATTAATAGTTTCGTTATGCTCACAATATTAAAACGGTGATGAATGTTATAATTATGAGCACAATGTATTATGGACGTACAGGTGATACATTTTAGCAACGTTTATATTGAACCATTATACCCTAACCATGAGTAAGTTATTTTATGTTATTGGCGCATCCGGAGCAGGCAAGGATACCCTGATTAATTATGCCCGCAAACAGATCAACGGATCCGAAAATGTGGCGTTTGCACACCGATACATCACCCGTCCGCCGTTTTCGGGCAACGAGAACCATGTTAGTTTAACCAATGAGGAATTCGCGTTAAGGAGCAAAGCCGGCATGTTTGCTTTAAGTTGGGGAAGCCATGACAAATACTATGGTATTGGGCAGGAAATAAACAGCTGGCTTAACAAAGGTTTTAATGTGATAGTTAATGGCTCGCGTGAATACCTGCCCGTTGCACAGCGGCTTTATCCCGATCTGAAAGTAGTATTAATAACGGCCAGGCCTGAAATTATTGCCAGTCGTTTGGCAGTACGCGGCCGTGAAGACGCTGAAGAAATTGCCAGGCGCATAGCCCGCACTACTGAGCTCAACACCAATCTTGAAAACTGCATCGAGATACAAAATAACAGTGCTGTTGAAGTGGCAGGAAACGAACTTGTAAACCTGATATCGGTAACGGAAAAGCAGCTGGCTTAAACCTACTTTACAAACGGATCTAATGTGGCGGTAAAAGCGACATAGCTAACAAAACTCTGTTTTAAATATTTGCCGTTTATTAGCAAGCTGTAAGAAATAAACCGGGTTACAACGATAAAATATACCTACAAAGGGGTATTTCGGGACGAGAATTTTAAACCTATTTTTATAAAAAAATCACAAAGAAACTTTTACAGGCAAAAATATAGCCTAAACCTCATCACATAAATCAGCCATCTGCCTATAAGCAGTGGCTTTTTTATTATATAAAAGTTTTGATGATCAATCGCCTATCTCAACGTGGCATAATTATAAAACTGCAACCTGCCTGTGCCCTGCACATTAATGGTTTTAGTTTCTGTAGCACCCTGGGCGTTTTTGAGGGTAATGCGCACCTGATTATCCCCTTTTTGTAGCGGAACACGTGTATAGGATATATAAGCCGGTAGGCTTTGCCAGTTGCGTGTGTCGGCCTTTTCGGATAGTAGGCTATATAGCTGAATGCCATAGCCAAGCCCTTCAAGCAGCCCGTTGGTTTTGCCATCGCTTTTGGCAGCTGCACGTAATGAATATTCGGCTATCTTTTTCACCGCCAACCGTGATAAGATGCCACTCATTTCTTTTAGTGCACGTTGCTGCAACGTTTTAAATGCCAGTTCGTTGATATCCTCGGCTTTTACAAGCTGCGCATCCTGATTATTAACGGAGATACTCGCGCTTGAATAATAAGGTGTTTGGGCAACGTATTTTGGGAACGCGACACGAAGGCTTTCAACTGATTTGGTATTTACCCTGTTCCGGTCGCCATCATAATTAAAGGGAACTACTATACCTCCGGCAGCGTCGGTAAAAAACAGATCACCATTACTGTTGCGAATGAGGCTGAAAAATAAATCAACCTGCGTTTTTACCGGCGCAAGACCGTTTTCCCAAAAAAAGATCAACTCCCCGCCATCCGATGGCTTTACGGGTTCATATTTGATACCAAAGGTTGTTTCAAACTGATCGGCTTCGGTTGTAAAGCCATTCAGCTTTGCCGTGCGGATCACGTCCTCTTCCAACTCAACAGGCATTGTGGTACCGTAATAAGTTTTATCAGGACTTTTCAGATAAATTTCGGCCGCGTTCCTGTACGATATAAAGGCGTTGTTTACATCGTTGTTGCTTTCATATAACATACCCTGCAGCGTAAGCGCAAAGGCATCGTTTGAATAACGGTTGTCTTTGTTATTATACTTATCGCCTTGCTCCTGGGCCTGCAAAGTGATGCGGCGGGCCTCAACTATAGCGTCCTCCGTTTTATTAAGGTATAAATAATTAAGCGCTTTATAATAATGGATCATGAACTTCTCAAAATCCTCGCCTTTATATTTTTGCGACGCCGAGTTAAGCAAAACACCAACGGCAGCGTCTGAGGCACTGGTTAAACCTTCGTCAAGCAGTTGATCGGCCTGGTTAAAGTAGTTGTTGCTGTTTTCGTACTCGCCTTTTAAATGGCAAATCCTCCCCTTCTCCATCAGGTACAGGAGTTTATTACGGGGTGCCTGGATCAGGCCATTTTTATCAAGCTCTTTCTCGGCCTGGGGATAGTTACCGGCCGAAACGTTTTTATAATAAGGCGCAACGCTTTGATTATAGGTTGAACACGCCGATAAAAAAAGCATCAGCCCGACAAAAGAAAATACCCGGAGAATATGCGTACGTAAGTTGACCATTATTAAATGCAAACTGCCCCGAACATGGGCATACCATGTTCAGGGCAATAATGTATACGGGCTTTAGTTTTTAACGTATTTGGCAATTTTCTTTTCGCCTATCCAAACTACTTCATTGGTCTGGATATTGGTAAGCTCCAGGTTTACCTGATAGTAAACAATTTTTTGGCGTTTGTGCGCATCAACAATGGAGTTGATTGAACCTTGCAGTATGTAATCGGCACCGTTTTCCAAACCAAATTTTTTCATGGTTGATACAGATGCATTTGTTTGCTGATCTGCTTTTTCGGCGCGCAGCTCTTCACGTTTTTTACCGCCTTGCACCAAACGTACTTTTTGCGATTGGATAAATGAACTTTCGATATCAGTTAAGAATGTTTCGGCATCGATATGCTCATGGCTTTTATTTTGCACAAACCCAACTATAACAACCGGGCGTTTACCCTGGTGCTCGCTAACGTGCGTATCAATCCAGTTAGCACCTAAAATTTTGCCGGTGAGCTCATCGGCAGCCATACGTGCATCACTGTTATTCCAGTTGCCGCTAACATCAATAGTTTGATCGGTGCTAACGCGTGTAACCTGCCTTGAACATGAGGCTATAAAAATTCCTGAAACTGCTATCGCAGCAACTGTTAAGATCCTGTTAAATTTCATCTGTAGTATATATTATAAATTATGATATGTTAGATTGAATGCTGCCCTATTTGTTACCAGCCAAAGCCGATACCAATGCTTGTACGGCCACCCCATCGGCCTCCGTAATTTCCGCCCCAACGGTTGCCCCAGCCGTAGTTTAAAAATGGAGAGTAAGAGTAGCCGCCATATAAACCCCAGGAAGGCGAATAATCATAGTATCCGTTCATGCGTTCCTCATGCCGCCATTCGCGGTTTTGACGGCGACGTTCCAGTTTGGCTTCGTACCAGTCGTACGCTTTATACGTATTCTGTATGGTTGTACCGTGCAAACTGTTCAGGGTATCTGCACTCCTGATATACTTTGCCTGGCTTTCCATATAACGCGGGTTTTGATCGGCTATTAACGATGCAGTTTGCTGGGCTTTTACTGTGCCGCTAAACAAACCGCCTAAAAGCATCAAGGCTATAATGAAGATATTCTTTTTCATCGCGCTTTATTTAATAAGTAAAGTTACGTAAAATGGTGTCCAAATATTACACCAGTGCTAAGCATAAACCGTTAAAATATGTTAATCGGAAGATTTTTGACTTAATTATGAATTGCGGTGGTGGTTCAAACCATTTTCAGCTATAAAAACAGCTGATAATACTGTCACAATACGTCAATACGGCACGTCATAACAGTATATTTGAATACAATGAATATCATGAAAAAATCAACCTTTATCCTATTTGCTACAGGCATTGTTATGACGCTGTTGGCAGCTAATACCAATGCACAAACCACAGCTTTTAAACCAAAAGATCAGCAATTATTTAACATTATTGCACATATGGACAGCGTTATGTTCAACGCGTTTAATAACCGCAACCTGGATGTGATGAAAACGCTGTTTACCCCCGATGTTGAGTTTTATAATGATGG
Organism: Mucilaginibacter kameinonensis; assembly: GCF_003675385.1. Lineage (GTDB taxonomy): Bacteria > Bacteroidota > Bacteroidia > Sphingobacteriales > Sphingobacteriaceae > Mucilaginibacter > Mucilaginibacter kameinonensis. The sequence continues at coordinate 236,318 of NZ_RCWZ01000004.1, forward strand.
CAAGGGCGTAACCGGCTACGATGCAACCATGGCAGGCTTCAAAGGTATCTTTGAAAACAAACAGGCGGCAGACTTACGCCGCGATCTGCTTAAGGAAACGCTTGAAGTTTATCCCATGCCCGGCTTTGGCGCTATTGAAATGGGTACACACAAGTTTACCCATACCGAAAATGGAAAGCAAATTGTAGGTGTCATGAAGTTTGTACACGTTTGGCAATACCAGGATGGGCAGTGGAAGGTGAAGCGGGTGGTGAGTGTGGGGCATTGAATGGCTTCTTTCGTTTGAAAGAAGAGGATAAGAAACTATGTCATTGCGAGCGCAGCGTGGCAACCGCATGCTATACAAGGCGGATTTGCTTCCGTGCGGTTGCCACGCTGCGCTCGCAATGACATGACTTTTTAATTTCCCCTCTCACTCCACTCTTTCCTTCAACGCCGCTTCCCATCCTATGATGGCATTTTTACGGCTACTACCCCAGTGGTATTGGCCAATTTCGCCGGTTGATTTAATTACACGGTGACATGGGATCAGGAAGGCTACCGGATTGCTGCCTACCGCTGTTCCTACAGCGCGGTAAGCATTTTCGCTTCCCGCTTTTTTGGCAAGTGAGGCGTATGTGGTTAACCCTCCTGCCGGAACTTTCAATAATGTTTCCCAAACTTTGATCTGGAAATCAGTTCCCTTTAAATGCAGTTTGATCTCGTCCAGTCGGCTCCAATCCTGCGTAAAAATAAACAGGGCGTTCTGCTGTATCCTGTCGACTAACTGATTGTATACCGCGTTCGGGAAACTTGTTTTCAATTGCTCCAACGCTTTTTCTTCGCCCTCATCAACAAAAGCCATGTGGCAAATGCCCTTAGATGTTGATGCTACGATCACTTTCCCAAAAGGCGTATCAGCGAAAGAATAATTGATCTGCAGCAGGGCACCGCCATTACGGTATTCGCCGGGAGTCATACCTTCTACTTTAATAAACAAGTCGTGTAAGCGGCCGCCTCCCGAAAGACCGGTTTCCAATGCAGTATTGAACACATTGGCATCCTCCTGTTTCAATATTTCCTTGGCATGTTCCACACTTAAATATTGCAGAAACTGTTTAGGGGTTACCCCTGCCCAATCTTTAAACATACGCTGGAAATGGAAAGGACTTAAATTAACATGTTCTGCCACTTCATCCAGTTTAGGCTGAGCCTTAAAATTCTCTTTGAAAAAACCTATCGCGTCGGCAATACGGGTATAATCTATCTCTTGCTGGGTTTTCATAATGTCTTATTATTAAATAATTTCAATCGAGCTCTTATTTTTATAACACAAAATTACAGGCCCCAACAGCTCTGAACAATCCGATTCTTGCTGAGTTTTCAAACGATACGATCATCAATTATACTTTTCAATACTACCGCGTTATTCAATTTCAGCTCTTTTGACGAAAACACCAGTGTCACCGTTTTATGCGCTTTAATATAGTCAACCAATTCATCCAATGCCTTTGTATCATCTATTTCGGCGTGATACTTTTTATTGAAAGCCTCAAACTTTTCAGGGTCGTGGTTATACCATTTCCTTAAATTGTTAGATGGCGCAATCTCCTTAAACCATTTATCAATATGCGCATCTTCTTTTTTGATTCCGCGCGGCCAGAGGCGGTCTACCAAAATTCTTACCCCATCAGTTTTACCGTAAGGTTCATAAACCCGTTTTACTTTAATATCCATGGTATAAACTCCTTATAATTTATAATCGATTGATTGAAAGCAAAACACCGCAAGAATCGGATTGCCCGCGCATTCCCCTCGCGATAGCTTTGACATTATTCAAAATAACAAAAATGAAATTGGAACAAACACTTAAAGATCGGATCAAAAATCTTGATTGGGATCAGATCAATCATACGTTACATGATAAAGGCTTTGTAATTGTTAAACAGGTATTGGATGAAAAAAGCTGCGATATATTAATTGGTGACTATGAGGCTGATGCTTACCGTAAAACCGTTAACATGGAACGTTATAGATTTGGCTACGGCGAATACAAATATTATAAATACCCCTTGCCCGCCGTGATAACCGATTTGCGGGAAAGCGTTTACCCTCACATTGTTCCTGTTGCAAATGCATGGATGCGAGAACTTGGGATAGATAAGCAATTTCCGGAAACGCACGAAGAAATGAAGCAATTAAGCCATGAAGCGGGGCAAATTAAACCAACGGCTTTAATATTACAATATGCAACCGGCGGCTTCAATACCCTGCACCAGGACCTATATGGCGAAGTTTACTTCCCGATCCAGATGGTGTTTACGCTCGATCAGCATAACAGCGATTACACAGGCGGCGAGTTCGTGCTCACAGAACAGATTCCGCGGGCGCAATCAAAAGCCAATGTGCTTACTCCCGATATGGGCGATATGGTTTTATTTACCACCAACTTCCGACCGGTAAAAGGAAGCAAGGGCTACTACCGGGTGAACATGAAGCATGGCGTAAGTCCGGTTCATAGCGGTAAGCGTCATAGCCTGGGCATTATATTTCACGATGCGCTTTCTTAAACATAATCATGTAGCTTTAAGCGTTATCATCAGAGATTAAAACAATGCTGCAAAACCGCGTAAACCCATTTGGACAACTCATTAAAACACCCGAACGCGGTGCATGGCTTGGCAACCGGGGGATAATACATAATGAGCATAAAGAAATTGTGCGTGCCTTTAAAATTAAGGCATGGATAACCTGCGTTCTGGAGTTTAGGGGCCGTCATCGTGAAATTATGCAGCCTGACCGATGGACAGAACTTTTCTTTTTGGATGAAGCTACCACATTTTCGGCCGGTCACCGCCCCTGCTTTCAATGCCGGTATCAGGACCATCAAAGGTTTAAAGAGTTTTGGCTGAAAGGAAACCCACAATATGGATTTAATATGAAAACGCCGGTATCTAAAATAGATGAAATCTTACAAACCGAGCGGATTGCCGCCGATAAATCAAAGGTCACCTACGAGGAAAATATAAAAGCACTTCCTAACGGTACTTTTGTGATTTATAACGATCAATCCTATTTGTTAAAAGACGATCACCTATACTTATGGAGCCCCGCCGGATATGAAAAAGGGATAGCACTGCCTGATGCAAACAAACTACAGGTATTAACTCCACGGTCGTTTGTTAATATGTTTAAAGCAGGGTATATACCGCAAATGAGTGTATAGTTGCAGGTGGTATTAAAACCGATATCACGGGTTAAATAACTTCCAATGCCCTTCAGTGATTACCTCAATGCCCACGTCAGTAACTTTAATCGCTGTTTGATCATCAATTGCATACGAAGGTACCGGTATGGTAGCCGCCAGTTTTTCGATACTGGCCAGGGAATTATCCGGAAACCATTCGTGATCTAAATGCGGATGAATCGCAAAGTCAACAACCCCCAGCGATTTATTGTAGTCCGCCGGTAACGTATGGTGTCCGTAGGTTGTTCCATAGCGGGTCATGATCATGCTGCCGGCACTTAGACCTACGTATACCATTTTGTGCAATAACGATGGTAATAACTCCGTCAGGCCAGATTGCTGCACCCAATAGGTTAGGTATTGGCAATCGCCGCCACCTACAAGTAAAGCATCGGTCTCCTGAAGCATATCAACCCATAACTTTCTCTTGATACTGGGCAAAGCGGTAAGTTCCAGTAAGCCCAGCGATTTCCAACCTAATTCGCAAAAAGGGTCACCTAATGTGCCATTGATCACCCTCCGTACAATATCGCCACCATTCGGGATGCCATATATGGCGGTTGGTACAAAAAGGGCGTTTGCTTCAGCAACTGGTTTGCCCAGCAACTCAATCAAAGCATTTCGGATACTTGCGTTACTGATTCCCGCGGATGTTAAGAGAAGCTTCATTATCTTTTTGTATTTTATTAATGTCCTGGCGGGACTATTTTAGGCTTAATTAATAGCAAAGCTAAATTTAAAATTGTGAATTATATTTACCCAACGCATTAACCATGACCAATAACGAACTTGCCAATATCAAGGCATCAGGCAGATGGCCAGTAAAGTTTTCTGACTTTTACCGCCATTATTTTTTTGCAACTATTCCGTTAGGATGCATATTTGTGGCTATTACAATGCTTTATAACGCCTTTGAATTCCATAACAATGAGTTGAAAATGCCAGGAACCATCGGGTTATCTATTTTCATTCTGTTTTTTATTTTTGTTATAAAACGTTTGTATCAAAACCAGGTGTTTGAAAAATATCAGGTGACGGATGAGGTATTAAACAATCTTAAAAAAGTACTAAAATCACTTCATTTTCATAATGTGAGATATTATGAGCGCGGCTATTTCAAATGTACCTCTGGCGTGTCATGGTTTTCCTGGGGCGAAGAGATAACGATAATTATTGACGACAACTACCTTTTAATCAACAGTAGGCCCAATCAACCCATTACCCTGTACGAAGACAGAAAAAACGTCAAGTCAATCATAAAATCCTTACAATCAATACATAACAACGCAAACATCTAAAATCGTAAAAACTCCATCCACCTCCTCTTGAATACACCAGCACGCTATCTCCGGCTAATGCCGTTTTACATTTCATTATCTTTTGCTCTATACAAAAACACCCGCTAAACTTACTCCGTCCATTCAATCCCTTTATTCGTCGGTACAAAATTTCATGTCACGGCCTCGCGACTACCTTTACAACATCAAATAATAATTTGATCAGTGATAAGGTTTAGGTTAGAGCTTCCAAGCAGCGAGTGCAAGGAAGCTTTTTTTATTTACACCCGTGCCTTCCTCTTTCTTATAAAACCAACGTTATCCGGTTCATCTATACAATTTCCCGGTTCACCGACACATGATTGTTAAAACAATGCTCCATCTGCACCTTTGATTTATAATTCAGGAGCAGGGACACTGAATTATAGGTTTTTTTCATAAAGATGAAGCACCTGTGCAATTGTACAGGTGCTTTTTTTTAAACCCACACTATTAATGTGAACCGGCCATGCTAAACCGGCGCAGACAAGTAAAAGAATCCAAAATCAAATGATCCGCTCAAAAGCAACTACTTTTTTTATTCATGCTGCAGGCTGGCTTGTATTTTTAGGGTTCCCGCTATTGTTCATGAACCGTACGCAGCAAAGCAGCGCCGGTTCTTTTGCGGTATTGTTCTCGCCATATTACTGGCTGTTCTGTCTCACTTATATTTTCATGTTTTACCTGAATGCGTGGTACCTGGTGCCAAAGTTTGTATTCAGCAAAAAATATATCTGGTATGGCTTTATTGTATTGGTGCTTTCGGGCTGCGTTTACTTTTTACAGCCTTTTGATAACCTGCTGCTGCATAACCTTATTAAAGGCAACAAACCGGCAACGGCAGCCGTTCCTAACCCGCAACCTATAGGTCCGCAAATTACGCCTACAGGTATCGATACCTCGGCGCCCGATCAGCAAAATATGCCATTCGGCCCATTGCCGCATGAGGACCTGCGGATGCAGGACCCGAGCCTTAAACCCACTAACAAGGTTATTTTCATCCATCAGTCGGGCAATATTGATATGGTCGGGCTGTTTATTTTCATTATTGTAATGGGCTTGAGCGTGGCCATAGCCACAGTTCAGAAATGGCAGCTTACCGAGCAAATGGTTACGCGTGCCGAAGCCGAAAAAGCCCATGCCGAGCTTTCTTTTCTAAAAGCGCAGATCAATCCGCATTTCCTGTTCAATACGCTGAATAATATTTATGCCCTATCGGTCACCAATAGCGAACATACATCCGAAAGCATCATGAAACTCTCGAATATCATGCGTTATGTAACCGATGAGGTAACCGAAGATTTTGTGTTGCTGCAAAATGAAATTGATTGTATTAACGATTATATCGATCTGCAACGCCTGCGTCTCGGCAAAAAAACAACTTTAAATTTTGAGGTATCAGGCGAGATCACGTATCAAAAAATCCCACCTCTTGTTTTGATGACCTTTATTGAAAACGTATTCAAGTACGGGGTAAGCAAGCATCAGCCATCGGTTATCAATATTTGCCTGAGGGTAAGCGGCAATCAAATGCTGTTTATCTGCAAGAACACCATTTTTGAAAAACGTCCCGACACTGAGCGCAAGGGCATAGGCATTGCCAATAACCGCCAGCGCCTGCAGCATATTTATCCTAACAAACACCGGCTCGACATTAACTCGGTAGATGGCAATTTCATTGTCGAACTGGAGATTAACGCTTAAAACTATTTATTATGCAACTGAAATGTGTAGCTATTGATGATGAGCCATTGGCCCTTCAGATCATTGAAAAATATGTAGCCGAATACCCGGCGTTAACACTCGTTAATACTTTTGAAGATGCCATATCGGGCGGCGAATACCTGAAACGCAATAAGGTGGATGTGCTGTTCATAGACATCAACATGCCCGATATTACCGGTATCGACCTGGTAAAATCACTGGAAGATAAGCCTATGATCATTTTCACCACAGCTTATAAAAACTATGCGTACGAGGGTTATGAACTGGAAGCAGTTGATTACCTGCTGAAGCCAATCAATAACCTGCGCTTTGGCGCGGCTGTTCAAAAAGCTATAGGCTATTACCAGTACAAGCATACAGATACCTCCAGCGAAGGTGATTTCCTGTATGTACATTCAGAATACAGGCTCATCAAAATCAATGTTAAAGACATTGAATACATTGAAAGCATGCAGGATTACATCAAGATCCATACACTGGGTGCATCCAAACCTATACTTACGCTTATGCCCTTGAAAAGCGCTATTGAAAAGCTGCCGGCGGCAAAGTTTATCCGTATTCACCGCAGCTTTGTAGTAGCGCGCGACCAGATCAGATCAATCCATAACCGCAAGGTTAAACTAACTGAGGTTGAGCTGCCTGTGGGTACAAACTATACCGATTTTATTAAGGACTGGCATAAATAATCAATTCATCGGCACATTGAAGGCATTGAGCGACACATTATTTAAAAGCCTCATAATTAGCCTCAACTTTATAATAATTAATTGACACTAATCCTTACAGTCATGAAAACGGCAGGCAACAAAAAAACCATTTTAGTACTTGATAAAAACAGCAGGATGTTATCGGTAATTGATGATATTATGTATTATGGTGATTTTAATGTGCACTTAACTTATGATCCTAACGCGATATATGACAAGGCAAAGGTGATTAACCCCGACCTGATCATCCTGGATTATTTGCTGCTGGATACCGACTGCGAGCTGGTGTGCCAGGATTTTAAAGATGACGAAAAACTGTGTAATGTGCCTATCATCATTGTTACCGCCTTTAAAACAAAAAAAGCACAGGCCGATTCCTATAAATGCGATGCCTTATTTGTAAAGCCGCTGGATATGGAAGTACTTGCCTCAAGGATAGAATACCTGATGGCATCATAAGGGCCGTTTTGTAAAACTCATATAAACCTGCTAAGTTTAGCCTTTATTACTTAACCAACCTGCAACTGTAAATGAAACTCAAGAGCAATATTGCCACCAGCGAGAATGGGTTTATTTTTAACCCGGCCACCGGCGATTCGTTTTCCGGAAACGGAATGGCGGCTCAATTGCTCGCGGCCATGAAAAGTGGCAAAACCAACGCTGAGATCAAACAGGATATCCTTAACAGGTACGATGTGAGCGAAAACCAGCTGGACAGGGATTGGGACGATTGGATGCTGCAGCTAAAAGAAGCAAACCTGCTGGAAATTTAAGGACGATGGCAAACAAGTACACTAATTTATGTATTGCCGTTACCGGGCTTAATGCCAATGATAATCCGGGTCCGGGGATGGCGGTTATTCGTTCTTTAAAAGAATGTTTCGGGGATGATTTGCGCATAATAGGCTTGTCGTATGAATCGCTGGAACCGGGGATTTATTTGAAGGAACTGGTAAATAAAACCTACCAGATCCCCTATCCAACCGAAGGTACGGCTGCCCTCATTGAACGGCTAACCTATATCAACCAGCAGGAAAACCTTGATCTCGTGATCCCCAACTTTGATTCGGAGCTATTTAATTTTATAAAGATAGCGCCACAGTTAAAGCAAATGGGCATAGCAAGCTATCTCCCTACACAGCAGCAGCTGGCATTAAGGGATAAGGTACACTTAAAGGATTTTGGTACAAGGCACAGCTTTTATGTACCTGCCGATCATAAACTGTACACTGCCGACGATCTGCAAAAAGCCGCTACTGAGTTTAGTTTTCCCATGGTAATAAAAGGAAAGTTTTACGAAGCCTATATAGTTTACACCATGGATCAGGCTTTAAAGGCCTTTCATCAGCTTAATGCCACATGGGGTACACCGGTAATAGCGCAACAGTACATTAAGGGTAACGAGATCAATATCGCGGCGCTGGGCGATGGGCAGGGGAACAACATTAGCATAGTCGCCATGCGTAAACTCTATATTACCGATAAAGGCAAGGCTTGGGCCGGCGTTACCATTAAAGATGATAACCTAACCCAACTGGCCAACAATTTTGCCCTTGCCACCAACTGGAAAGGCGGTTACGAAATGGAGATCATGAGCACAGCCGAGGGGCATTTATATATACTGGAAATTAACCCTCGGTTTCCGGCATGGGTTTATTTAACGGCTGCTGCCGGGCAAAATCAGCCTGCTGCTCTTGCCAAAATGGCTTTGGGCGAAGCTTTTGAACCCTATACCGATTACCAGGCCGGCAAGTTATTTATCCGGTACTCGTGGGATCATATTGCCGATATCGCCGATTTCCAACAGATCTCGGCCTTTGGCGAATTATAATTTATAACAATGGAAAAGCTGCCATACCAAAAACCATATATAAAAAAACTACATGCCGGTGCCATGAACAAATTTGGTACCCGCACCGGTGTGCAGCCCGTTAAAAGCATCGACGGCGTTTCGGTTAAAAGTTTAATTGAAAACTATGGCTCGCCGGTGTTTGTACTATCCGAAAAACAGATCCGCAGAAATTACCGTGCAGCTTACCGCGCTTTCAGCACGCGCTACCCTAAGGTACAATTTGCATGGAGCTATAAAACCAATTACCTCAATGCTGTTTGCCAGATTTTTCACCAGGAAGGCAGCTGGGCCGAGGTAGTTTCGGGCTTTGAATATCGTAAGGCATTAGACAACGGCGTACCCGGTAACAAGATCATCTTTAACGGCCCCGGCAAATCGGCAGATGACCTACAATTGGCTATTGAGCACGATTCCATGATCCACATTGATCATTTTGATGAGCTTACCCAGTTGCTAAACCTGAGTAAAAACCTCAGCAATAAACCACGTGTAGCTATCCGCGTAAATATGGATACCGGCGTTTACCCTCTTTGGGACCGCTTTGGTTTTAACTATGAAAATGGTGAAGCCTGGTCGGCAATTAACAAGATCATTACTTCCGGGAGTCTACAACTGGTAGGATTACATTGCCATATAGGCACCTATATGCTCTCCACTGATGCTTACGGAATTGCCGCCAATAAACTGGCCCAACTTGCGGTAAGTTGTCAAACCCAGTTAAATCATAAAATAGAATACCTTGACCTGGGTGGCGGTTTTCCATCAACCAATACCCTAAAAGGTGCGTACCTGCCGGGAAATGATACCGTACCAACGGTTGATGATTTCGCGGAAGTGATTACCTCTGCCCTGCTCAATTTTGGTTTTGCCAATGATGATCTGCCCCTGCTGATACTGGAAAGCGGCCGTGTATTGATAGATGATGCCGGTTACCTGTTGGGCACAGTTATAGCCAACAAACGTTTGGCTAACGGCAAGGCCGCTACAATTGTTGATTTTGGGGTGAATATCCTGTTTACCTCCTTCTGGTATGAACACCAGGTAAGCCCTGCTCAGGATTTTGTGGCACATAACGACAACATGGTGATTTACGGCCCGCTTTGTATGAATATCGACGTTGTCAGGGAAAGTATCAATCTCCCTGCGCTCAATCCCGGCGACCAGTTGGTGGTTCATAAAGTAGGCGCTTACAACATGACCCAATGGATGCAGTTTATCACTTTACGGCCCGCGGTTGTATTGATAGATGAAAAATTGCGCACCCATCTCATCCGCAAAAACGAAACACTTGAATATACTGCCGAACCGGAGTTGGTGCCCGCTCATTTAAACAATAGCAAGTGAAGCAAATTTCAGCATTTATAAAACCGGTCCTCAATTCCTATTCGGTACTGTTTTTTTCGCAGAACCGGGTATTGGGGGGCATTTTATTGCTGGTTTCTTTCTTTAACCCGGTATCCGGCTTTGCCGGACTCGGCTGTGTTTTGCTTTCCTTACTAATCACAAAACTATTAAAACTCACAGGCGAAGATCACCGCACGGGAATCTACAGCTTTAATAGTTTGTTGCTGGGTATTGCATTCGGGGCATTTTTCCAGGTTAACCTGATGTTTATAATCTGGACTGTTGTTGCCTGCTGCATGGTGGTTATTGCATCCATCATCATATCGCAACGCTTGAGCAAACAAAACTTGCCGATGCTTTCATTGCCTTTTATCCTGGTATTTTGGCTGGTATTACTCACATCCAACAGTATTTTTAATACCGGACTATTGCAAAAAAGCAGCTCCCTACTTCAGGAAATTTATACTGGTCCGGGTAACCTTGCCGGGGCTGAAGGGTATCTTGCAGCAGCATTACCCAGACTATTAAGCCTCTTCTTTCGCTCATTGAGTGCGGTGCTGTTTCAGCACCATATCATAGCCGGGATGCTTATCGCCATTGGGATACTGGTTCATTCGCGCATTGCTTTTAGTTTACTGGTAATTAGTTTCCTGGCAGCATGCGGCTTTAACAGCATCTCCCATACCTACCCTGAAGGTATCAGCTATTACCATTTGGGTGCCAATTTAATGATGGCATCAATGGCTATCGGGAGTTTTTTTACTATCCCCTCGCTACGCTCTTACCTGCTGGCTGTACTTTGCATTCCTTTTGGATTTGTGGTCATCAACGCGCTTACTACACTTATGGCCGTCCATGTGCTGCCTATTTTCTCCTTGCCGTTTTGCGTAATCAATATCAGCCTGCTTTATTTCTTAACGCTGATTGGTCATCGTTCAACGTTGCTATTAACCAAAGTGCAGCACTACTCGCCGGAGAGAAATCTTTATCATGTTTTAAACCTGCAAAACAGGCTAAACGATCTGAAATATATTAAACTCAGCCTGCCATTTATGGGTTACTGGACGGTATCCCAAGGCTATAATGGTGCTATTACCCACAAAGGCGAATGGGGCCAGGCGCTTGATTTTGTGATCACCGATGATGAGCAGAAAACGTATCAATTCCCGGGTACACTTCCCGAACATTTTTATTGTTTTAACAAACCAGTATTAGCTTGTGCCGATGGCGTTGTGGAACAAGTGGTAAACCACATTGAAGACAATGACATTGGCGAGGAAAACCTCAAGGAAAACTGGGGGAATACAGTTGTAATTAACCATGCTCCGGGCCTTTACTCCAAATTATCACACCTTAAAAAAAACTCTATAAAAGTTAAACCTGGCGATAGCGTAAAACAAGGCGATCTGTTGGGATTTTGTGGTAATTCGGGCCGCTCACCGGAGCCGCATCTGCATTTCCAGTTGCAGGCGACCCCGTATATCGGTTCCAAAACATTGTCCTACCCGTTTGCCTATTATTTCAACAAAAAGGGGCATCAAAACAGTCTTGAGAGCTATGCTATTCCTAATGAAAATGATGTGCTCTGCAATTTTGAAGTTAACGCATCACTCAAAAAAGCTTTTGACCTGCAACCAGGTTTTGTTGCTAAATTAAGTACCGAAACCGGCGTTACCGAAGATTGGGAAGTTTTTAAGGACGCGGCAAACCAATCATACATCTACAGCAAAACCACAGACGCGGCAGCCTATTTTATCAATAACGGCACCATGTTTTACTTCACCAGCTTTTATGGCGATAAAACATCATTGCTTTACTATTTTTATCTGGCGGCTTATAAAGTTATTTTTAATGATGCCGGGTATGTCCAGGCTGGTGATGATCTGCCGGTGCCACTTACCAATAATAAAATATTGCTTTGGTTACAGGATTTTGCGGCACCTTTTTACAGGTTTATCAGCATAAAATATAAAAGTGGCATCCAGGTAAAAAAAACAGGATTGAACGTTGTATCCAGGCAATACCAGGAAATTGCAGGCAAAACCAGGCCGCTTAGCGAGGCGACGATTTTTGTTGAGCATGGCAACCTGCAAGCCTTCATTATAAACATAAACAACCGGCATATTGAAGCACAATGGAGTACAGAAAATTAACCATCATTTTTGTCCTGCTATTCGCTGTTCTTGTTGCTCATGCGCAAGACATTGGCGTAGTTGTGCCCGATAGCACCGTCGATCAGCTATACAACGCCGGTAACTGGAAACAACTCATCAACTTTGTAAATAAAACAGTTACAGACAGCACGGACTCGCCGGCTTTGCACTTTAAAGTTGGATATGCCTACATGCTTACCGGAAACTACAAAGCGGCTATCAGCCAGTTTAACCGGGTCTTAGTAAAAGAACCGCAAAACACAACTGCCCGCCTGTATAATTATTATTGCAATACTTACATCAACAATAACGGCGCAGCATTTTACAGCGCATCGCGTTTAGACCAGGAAACCTTACGAGGCATTAAGTTATCTCCCTACGGCTTAACCGACGCTACGCTGGAAAGCGGCATAAAACTCCCCGCCAATAACGAGCGGGATAATGGTTTTTTTGAGCGTGCGGGTATTGGGGCGAGGCTGTTCTGGCGTTTACAGCTTGATCAGTCGTTCATATTTTTTAAGCAGAATATTTTCCGGTCGGGGTTTATTGATTATAAAAACCAGGTTGGCCGAACCGACAAACAAACCGAATATTATGTTAGGGCGAAGTATTCACTGGCAAAAAACATCAGCCTGATTGGGGCATATCATTACCTGCATACCAGTTACCGCAGCAATATCAATCAAAGCAATCTCGGTTTATTTGGTATAAAATACGATACCCGCTATATTGATTTGCAGGGCGATATTAACTGGGGAAAGCTGATTGACAAAACTTTAAAACAATATGATGCCAAAGTGGATTTTTATCCATTAGGAAACCTCAATTTATACACCATGAGCAGGGCATCAATACTAAATTTAAGCGGGGTTCATACTTTTATTTATAGCCAGTCGGTTGGGTTTAAGGTACTGGATAAAACCTGGCTGGAATCGGCTGCTACCTTTGGCAACCAGGATGATTACCTTGATGCCGATGGTTTGTATGTTTACAATTCTATCGACCCTACAAAATTTAAATGCGGGGAAAGCGTTTTTTACCAGATAGGTAACCATGCCTTACTGAATTTAAATTACTTTTACGAAAAGAAAACAGACATTTACCGCGCTGTTAAGTACAACCAAAACTCTGTCACGTTAGGCATAACATGGAAATTTTAAAGAAAACGTTTACAGCTATACTTTTACTTGCTTTTGCAGCACAACTGCAGGCGCAAACAAACGCGGTGCTGCAAAAGGCTTTTCACAACAGTTATACTAACGAATTAAACAAAAACTACGTAGCCGCCATTGCCGATATCTATCCATACTATTCGGAAAATAATTATGAAATAACCATCAGGCTGGGCTGGCTCAATTACCTTAATAAAAACTACACGGCTTCGCAAAGCTATTATCAAAAAGCCATAACACTGAAACCCAGCTCGGTTGAGGCTAAATTTGGCTATGTAAAACCCCTCTCCTTTTTGCAAAGCTGGGATAAGGTTCTGGAGCAATATCTTGCCATATTGAAAATAGATCCGCAAAATACCCAGGCCAATTATTGGGGCGGCGTAATTTATTATAACCGCAAACAATACGAACCGGCCATTAAACTTTTCAGGACAGTGGTAACGCTTTACCCTTTTGATTATGACGGCAATCACATGCTGGGTTGGTCTATGCTGATGGCCGGCAAAAAAGCCGAAGCAAAGCCTTTTTTTGAAAAAGCCCTGATCATTAAACCCGCCGATGCTTCAAGTACCGATGGTTTAGCCCGGTGTAATTAATAGCGTTAACATTTTTTATTGTAGAGACGAAAATCTTTTCAACAGCCTCCACCAACCTCTTCATACATCGATTTAAATCCTGCATTCATCGATACATCTCCCTACGGGCCAATTTTCCAATTTAATTTTAATTAAACCTGTCCACAAAAAGGCAGCGCTAATTATCAATTTAAATTAAATCAAGAAAATGAAATCCTTTTACGCTACACTAATGGTGTTGGGTACAGTTATCTGCCTGGCATCATGCAAAAAGGAGAACGCCTCAAAATCAGGTTCAACCGGCGTTTCTTCATCAGCCATTAGCTCAACGGGTGCTATTGCTATCAGCCTTGCATCCGGAAGTACCGATAGTGTTTATATGGTTGGCTGCTATGGCAGGCATAATCAAATAGATACCGTTGCTTCAAGTGCCTTACCAACCGCTATAGGCACCTACCTTACAGCCAATTACAGCGGCTACACTTTTAAAAAGGCATATGCCATTGATAGCGCAAGCACCGTTGTTAACTACGTTGTAGTTATAAAATACAACAGTGCCCTTGTTGGCCTTAAATTTACAGCTGCCGGCACCTTTGTAAACATCCTTGAACAACGCGAAGGCATGGACCTTAAAGGACAAGGCTGGCATATGGGAGGCCCTTTTGACAACCGCGACGGCAAACACCGCGACACTGTTGCAATTTCGGCATTGCCTGCTGCTGTGAGCAGTTACTTTTCGGCAACCTATCCAACAGATACCTTGCTGCATGCTTCTGTAGCCCCCGACAATGTTTATATCTTGATCAGCAAAAACGGCGTACTTTATTCAACCGCTGTAACTGCCGCAGGCAAACTGGTTAAACGTGTTCAAATTGAAAAACACGATTTAAGACATGCCGCTGTTACCGAAGCAAACCTTCCGGCAGCTATTGCTACATACCTAACCACTACCTATCCCGGTTATGTATTTGACAAAGCATTTTCTGAAACATCCAACGGTACCTTACAAGGTTACGTTGTGTTCATTACATCAAACAGTACCAGGTACGCGATAATTTTTAACGCTTCGGGTACATTTGTTAAAGCCCTGCCTATCCACTAAACAAAAGATCATAGCGCTGTTGGTAAGCCATGTTTTTAACTAAACATGGCTTACTTGCTTTTATATAAAATAAAGCTAAAAGCTACCCGATCATTTAACCTCCATAGTTTTGCACTCAGCAATCAACAAATTTGATAGTCGGACTATTGGCGATTTAACCTTTGACCTTTCGCCTTTAACCTTAAAAGCCCTAATTGGCTGTCAAAGCCACGGGGGCCAATTGTCTCGGCGCTCCATCCGGGCCAACCGCTATAATGTTATCAAAAATTACGTGCGAGCCCGGTTTGATACTACTGAGCGAGGCCTGCATTTCATTGCTTAGGGCATTTCCAGAGGTAACCTGTACCGATGCACTCTCGCGCGGATTGGCAATGATCAAACTGAAACGGGTGATCTTAAACCGGGCATCAAAATCAAAATTATCCAGCGTAGCATAAATGGCATCCTGCGCCTTTAACGCTACGGTTGGAACGCCACCGCCCGATCTGCCCGAAAATTTAGCGATAGGGTCCGGGATTCTTTTGGCCCGGAACTGTGTGCGGCTCAACACTTCCGTTTTACCGGGAAAAATCTCTGCCGATACCGTTACCGTTACCATGCCGGGAGTGTTTACCCTGGCTACATATTTACCCGAAGTACCACTTAATGTACCTGCCGAAATACCTATCCTGATATTTTTTGAAGGGATGCCAGGCACAGATACCGACACAGGATTATCCACGCCGATATAAAAAACATTCATCTTATCCGGCGATACCACTGCCGACGGCCGGGCAACCATATACTGCTGCTCCGGCGTGGTATAGGTTTTTATGCTGCCATCGGTTTGTTTTACCTTGATAGTTCCTTTCCAGCTGAAAACACCTTCCTTACTTGTTGAAGCATTATATACGCCCCGGCCATCGGTAACGTTGATCGGACTGCCGCCAACCTCCATTTGCGGGGTCGACCGGGAATCATAGGCAGTTAAAAAAACCTGGGCCTTGTAAGGTTGTCCCTGAATAAGGTATGAAGTTGGCGCTACGGCCACCGCCTCAAACTTATCCAGGTTAACAATGGCCCTGTCCATCTTGCCCAGGATCTTTTTCACCACTTCCGACTCGGCATTTTTATTATCGGCCTGTATTTTTGAAAGTATAGTAAAATCTGCCGTTAAGGGTACGCCCTCGCCAAAATTCAGTTCCTCCCAGGTTTTGGCGTTTCCGTTATGCTTAACAGGATCATTGGCGCTCAGCGTAAATGATACCGCGCTGCTATCGTCCTTGCCCAGCAGCAGCTTAAGCTTTTCGCGGGTATCGTTGATCTTTTCTTTGAGCGCTTTTGCCCTTTTTTTGTTAATCATCACATTATAACCTATATCCAGGTTATCCCGCTCCTTTAAATCGCCGGTAAGTTCATCATAGCCCGAACTTTGCTTAACAAGCTCGTTCTTGATCTGGGTAATGAGATCATTTAACTCGGCACTTACCCTTTGGGCCGCTTTTGCCTTTTGGTAGATGGGCGCTGCCCTTTCGGGCGATTCTTTAAGCCGGGTTTGTTCAAAAGCCGTAAACAATTGCTGCACCGAATTACCAACGTTAGCCGCCGATGCGGTTAAGCTATCGTTGATGGTTTTAAAGGCATCTAAAATAGAGGAAGACACATTTAGCGCCAGCATTGCCAACAGCACCAGGTACATGATATTGATCATCTTTTGCCTGGTGGTTTCTTTTCCTGCAATAGCCATTTCTTTTTCTGATAAAAATTTAAACTAAACCATTAATACCAGTCTGCAATTACATGCGGGGCTGGTTCATAGCCGAAAGCATATTGGCATAAAAAACATTTAATGCCGATATATTTTTGGCCAGCTTGTTAACCTCGTCCTTAAACTGCCTGCTGTCATCTGCTGATTCATTAAGGTTTTGCAGGGTTTTGCTTAGTCCATGATAGAAGTTATTTACCTGTTTCAGGTTTTCATCAGCACCCTTCAGTTCCGACTCATACAGGGCATTAAGTTGTACCAGGTTGCCTGTAAGCTTTGCCACCTGGTGCTGATAAGCATTGGTATCGGCCCGGCTATCGACAATGGCCGAAAGGCCTGATGTGGCCCGCTCAAAAGCAATCCCAAATAAGTCAAATTTGGATGCGGCCTGCTTTAGCTTTACCGAAAACTCATCGGTACCCAATGATACATCAGCAATAGTATTGATGCGGTCAACCTTTTCGGCAAAAACTTTCAGGCCTTCGCCAAGCCTGCTTATGCTTAGCTCGTTCAAATCAGCATCGGTTAAAAGCTTATCAAGCGCTGCTGTTTGACCACCCGCCACAGGCATCATTCGTGATTTATTTACCGGCCCTCCATCATAATCAACAGCCAGTTCGGGGTATACCCTTTCCCATTCAGGTTCCTGCGCCGGTGGGAAAAATCCGAGGGTAAAAAACAGCATGGCCTCTACCGTAAGTCCCAGGCCTATCATATAGGTACCCGCCTGGCCACCCCAGTGGTTAATTTTAAACATAGCACCAAGAATTACGATACTGGCACCCCATGATATGGCTACGTGAAGCCAGTTAATTTTGCTCTTTTTCATGTTCTTAATATTTAAAGGTTAATCAATTAAAATCTGTAGTAGAGTGTAAGCCCTGCGTTCATACCCGGTAATAAACCACGCAAACCGCTGCTTACTTTTTGGGCCCTATCATCATAGGTTGATGTAGGTGAGCTGGTAGGAATAAAAAAACCGAAATCTGTACGGAGCCCTATACTGTGGCTCAGCCGCATATTGCCCAACCCTGTGCCTATGTACGGCCGCAGTTTCGACATGTAGATGTAGTAATTGGGTACTGTGCCTATCCCCTCCCGGTACAGCGTATTGTTAAAATAATAGCTGATACCGGCCGATACATACCATTTGCGCGAAAGCCAATCGGCATTACCGTACAGCGGTTGCCAGTCAACAATACCATAAACAGATGTGCGGTTAAGGCCAAGGTCGCGGCCATTATATTGTACCGTAATATCGGGCACGGTATTGAAACCTATGCGGGCGTTAAACACCCTGCCAAAGGCGGATGATCCCTGCAGGCCTATACACTGTGTGCCCAATTGCAGGCCTATCGAGTTTTTTGGGAAGGCGCTGTATTCGGGTAACACCTGCGCGCTCGCCCTGCCACAATAGCCCAGGAAGCCCACAAAAAGCATCCACCACATAAAGTCTTTCAGTAATCTGATTTGCGTTGTCATGGCTTTTCCTCCTTATTATTTTGAGTTTGATTAACCAGGTTTTTATCATTAATTCCCCGTGGATTTTTCCAGATATTTTTCTTCAGATCGGCTATCTTTTGCTGCAGCTTAAGCGCCTCGGGGCTACCCGGATCCAGCTGCCCGCTTTCGGCATTACCGGGCGAAAATTGCCTGATGAGATATGCCGAAAACTTTTGCTGCATAAAAACATCATCAAGCGTTACGTCGAAGATCCCCTTATCGGGTTCGCTCACGTCCTCCTGTACCAACGCGAAACGCAACTGCGGGAAGTAGAGCCAGAATGCCGGGGCCGATGCCATATTTCCCGGCAGATCGGCCGTGCCGGTGATGTTCATCATTGGGGCAAGGCCGATAATGCGGGTATCCACCTTACCCCGCTGCCTGTCGAAATAAACATCTTCCTCAATCCTGAAGCGGGTTATCCTGTCGGGATTAAAATCGTTGAGCACCATTTTTGATGAAATCTGGTTGCCATCCTTATCAAACTTTGGCACCAGTACCGAGTCGGTAAAGCGCATGGAACCCTGTTTGGCGGTCAGCTTCTTTTTAAAATCATCTTTTTCATAGGGCGTAAGCTTTCCGGTAGTTAAGCCCTTCATAATGGCTTCCATTAATGAATGACCGGGAATGGCCAATATAGCGTTCGAACTATCGGCCAGATCAATAACCCGCCATATCCTGGCATACATCCTGATATTTGCCGGATTGGTTTTAGGATAAGGAAATGGCCTGGCCTGGCTCAGATCGGCCTTTTGCAGGTAGCTATCAAACGATGGCAGCGTATCCGTTACCGTACTATCCGGCGCCGACTGCGCGAAATTTTTATGAATGCAGGTCCCCATAAGCAGTAGGATTACTGCAGTTACTTTTTTCAGCATGTTCATGATTGTTACTTTTTGGTGTATTTCCTGGTTTTAACCTGTTCGCCGGTGAGTTCAAAGGCGGCCATCACACAGCGGAAACCGATATAGGAATGTGCGGCTTCCTGGTCATCAAAACTGCGGGTATCGGTGTTCAGCATTTCGCCATTATCTTTCCATGAGCCCCCGCGCACAACCTTACGCCGCATAAGCATGGCATCCTTACTTGTAGCATCGTACAGCAAAGCCGGGTTCAGGTCATTCACCAGCTGAGATGAGGAGGGGCTGTAAGCGTCAAGCGTCCATTCAGATACGTTGCCGGCCATGTTATAAATTCCAAAAGCGTTTGGCGTGTATGAGGTTACGGGTAGCGTAAAGGTGGATCCGTCGCTGGCATAACTGCCCTCGCCCTGTTTAAAGTTAAGCGAAAGCTGCTCTTTACCGGTAGCCTTATCAACCGTGGTTTTTACCGTATGATCGGTAGTATCGTTGGGACTAAGCTTTGCTTCGGCAGCAAATTGCCATTGCGCCTCGGTAGGTAAACTAAAGCTAAGTTTAAAGTTGCGCAGGTTAGGATTGTTCCTGATCATAAGCCTGAGCTGTGTACCGCGCCAGTCGGCATAAGCCCGGGCCTGTTTCCAGGTTACCCCAACAACCGGGTTGTATTCGTAAATTTTGTTGGTGAAGTAATTGGCATCCATCACAGTCATCTGGGCATTAGGAAAATCTGCCGACCAAACCGATTCATGCGGATAAACACTTACGGTATCCATCATGTACTCATTATTTTTTACGCCATCCATCCTGATGTAGTAAAACCGGTAAACAACAAGCTCCGGATTGGGCACCCGCACGCCGTTAATCATCGTCATCATCGGTGCCAGTTTCTCTTTAACTTCGAGCGGGGCCTTTTTCCAGAGGGGGGAAATCTTGTTAACCTTGCTCCAGTCTATCAGCCGTTGTTCCTTATTTGCGCTGCCAACGGTTGCGCCGGTTGCGGGCATAAAAAAGGAGTCGTCGTGGAGATAGTCGGTAATAGCTACAGAATCGGCAACCCAGTTTACAAAAGCCTGGTACTGCTTATTGGTTACTTCGGTTTTGTCAATAAAGAATGCGCTAACGCTTACCTTTCGCTGTTCGGCTTTGTCATCGTTCAGCATTTTGTACATGAACGTTCCCGACGGAATGTAAACCATCCCCTGCGGCGGGATAAGCCGTTTTACTGAAACAGCGCGTGTTTTGGGCGTATTATAAATACTTGGCTGGCAGGCGCTGAGCATCAGCAGCAGCAATCCTGTTATTGGAACAGACGATCTCATTCGACAATTAATTAAAGATTAGTTAAGTCAGAATGATTTCATATGTGCTTATTGATTGTGTGGTTAAACAATAATCAAATATGAATGAAGGTGCTGTTAAGAAGTGTTATGTGTCGATAAAGTATTTAATGTTATCGATGAACAGTCATTTTGTATGGTTTATTTCCTGCTGATAAGTTTAAAATTAGAGAATTTCACATACGATCGATGCGGACCATAGGTACTGTGGTAAAGTCCGATCTGTAAATCGCTACTGCTCAGATCAGGCCTTGATACCGGGCTTCCGGGCAGCTCTGTCCAGTGTGTACCGTCAGCGCTGCTCCTGATATAAAACACGTCCCCTGATTTCTGGATCTGTAAATAGCGGTTGTACTTCCAGCCGGTTTGGGTATTGGTTTGCATACGGTCGCCGCCTTTAAAATTGGTAAACATGTTGCCACAGTTCCAGGCCGGAAAAATACTGTTCTGGATGAGGTTTTCGCTGCCTTCCGACCCTGGCTGTTTTACCTTACGTACCATTAAGCCCATATCGCTGTTGCCCGCCACCTTTTTTTCTTTCAAACCGCTTACATCGGCAACTTCTACTTCGGCCACAAAATCGCCCGATACGTTGCGATATAAAAAGGGGCCATAAGGCAGGTTGCCGTCCCAGTTTGAGCCTTTTGATTCCAGCATCAGTACGCTGTCACCGCTTATTACTTTGCGCTCCAGTTTATCTTCGGCACCAATTAAGCCATTCCATACAGTACCGGTTGTACCATCGGCTACAAAATCCTTATTTACTGTAAAACCATCCGTAACTACATTAAACAATGCCGAAGATGTGCTTACCGGCAAAGACGCTGTTTTTGTACTTACATTGCCATAATTATCTTTTACTTTAAATGAATAGCTATAGTTTTTATCGGAGGTAAGCCCATAGCTGATATAATAGGGATTAGCCTGCCAGCCACTTGATTTGCTGCTATCTGCCTTGTTAATAAAATCATACTCTATATTTGACTTAACCGAAGCATATTCTGGTGCCTGCATTTCAACCATACCCGGCGTTATGGATTTAGGAGCAATTTTAAAAACCAACGATTCGGTCACAGGCGGATGATAGTTCTGCTTCCAGCTGCTGCTTAATTGCTTTATTTCTGTTGATGATAAGCTATGCTTATATATCACCAAACTATTGACAGCTCCCTTAAAACCATCTCCCAGCAATAGTTCGCCGGTTAAACCATTGGCTTTTGAAGTGCTTAAAACCAACGCGCCATCCACGTATAGCTTGCTGATATTTCCGCTAACAGTTTTAATGATATAGTGCCAGTTCCCTTCGCTTAAATATTTTCCGGCATTGATTAAAGGTTCTGTGGAAGACCTTGATTTCAGTATTGAGCCGCTTTGGGCAGATGTACTTTGATAAACACTTAAAGCTATGCTGTATTCTTTGCCCGAAACTCTATTATTAAGAACCAATGCGCTTTTGCCATTAAAATTAACTGCGATCTTCCCCGCAACATCGGTTACTTCTGCCTTACTTTCATTTGCCGGTTGAAATGCTCCACCAGCCTCGCCGTTGTTTGCCCATTTTTGAAGCGGCCCGTAATTTAGTTTGGAAGCATCAAGATAAACTGCGATATCTGACTTTGCGGGATGTAAAGCCCATTGCTTAATGACGCTATCGGCCGTCGGCTTGTTGTAAACTTTAAGCGATGATATAGCACCCGAAAAATAGGCAGAGCGGTTTGTTTTAGTACCGACGATGAACTTATCAGCAAGCTGCAAAAACAGCATCTTGTTTTCTGTATTGTTCAGCTCGCCATCAACAAATAGTTTTTCAAATGAGCCATCAAAAGTAACCACTACCTGGTGCCATTTACCGGCAGCAGGCATCGTTTTGTATTGAAAGTCGGAAACGCCAAAATGCTGTACCGCACCGGCCGTTTTATTGCTTCCGAAGCCAAAAGTAGCTCCGCGATGATCCGATTCGCCGCTTGTCCAGCTCAGTATCGGATTCTCATCCTTGATCTGGTCGGTATAAACCTCATATGCTACTGTATAGCTGTTATTACCTGCAAGCGACTGCGGTACCGCGACCGTTGATTCAAGCGCCTGTGTACCATTAAACACCAAAGCCTTTTTACCCGCGATGATATCAATAACGGGAGGTTTACCTGATGCCGTAAAACTGCCGCCCAATGCGCCCTTATTAGCCCATTGAGTTACGGCTTCGCCTGCCTGAAAATTAGCCGCATCAAGGTTTACCAACAAACCCTCTTTTTCTTTTGTGGATACTGTTTTTGCTACGTCTTTTTTATCAGAAAAAGCATCCCCGGTTACCACTCGCTCATCATAAACTTTCACATTCCATATGGCTTTGTATAAACCCGGATATTCCGTTCCGGTGATAGTTAAGCGTATAAAGCGGGCCTTAGCATCTCCTGAATCTATCATTGGCGAGCCATGTTGCTTATTCTCTCTTCTATCAGCAAACAGCTTCCAGTTTTTGCCATCTGCTGATGATTCTACCAGGTATTGGTAGTACCAGGTTGCATATTCAAACTGGGTTAATACCTGTTGTACCGTTTTTACCGAACCCAGATCAATAGTGATCCAGGCCGGGGCACTGCTGTTATCAGCCGGTTTCCATAAGCTGCCATTATTGTTATCAACCGCGAAAGAGGGCTTATAATTTTCGTTATAGTAAGATGAAGCGGTTACCTTTTTCTGATAAGCCTCATCGGGAGCATTAATGGTACTTTTTCCTAATAACCCAACGCCAAGGTGCGTGGGAACAATTTTTTCAATATTACCATCTGCATCAAAAACTATCTTATCCGCGCAAACCTGCCGGTGATAGCCCCCATTAGAGTGCGGGTTGTTATGTCGGTGATACACCATATAAAAATCATCTCCCACCTGCACTACCGACTCGTGGCCCGGCCCATGAATAGAGCCATCACTATTGGTACTTAACACCGGGTTATTTTTGCCGAATTCAAACGGCCCCATAGGCCCGGTTTTACTGATAGCGTATTGCACCCGATAGGTAGAATCTTCACAAAAACCGGATGAGTAAGTGAAATAATAAATACCTTTCCGTTTAAACATAAAAGGGGCCTCGAAAAAATCTTTAGCTATGGTATTGGGAATCTTCGCTGTTTTAGCAAATGTGTGCATATCCGGGTTTAACAAGCCTACACCACAGCCATGATCAGGGTAAATACCCCAGGTACCCCAGAACATGTAGATCTTACCATCATCATCTTTAAAAGTTTGCCCATCCAGCGTAATCACTCCGGGGATAAAGTAATTGGGGATCATTGATTTGCCATCGGGCAGCAAGGGTGTCCACGGTCCGGTAGGGCTTGTTGACGACGCACCATAAATATCAACCGGCTGACAATAGTACATGTAATACTTGCCATCGTTTCCGTTAATTACGTCGGGAGCCCAATAGTAATTAGAAGTTGGCCAGTTCATATCGTGCATGGTCCAGTTCACAAAATCTTTGGATGTCCACACCTGCGACGGGCCATGCCCGCCACCATTACCATCGGTGGTAGCATAAACGTAGTAGGTATCGCCAAACTTGCGTACGGTTGGGTCGGCAAAGTAACCGGGAATAATAGGGTTACCATTACCCGGTACTGTCGCTGACTGTTGCTGTGCAGAACTGTTTAAAACAGCCAGACACAAGGAAAAGAAAACTATTAACTGAAATTTCCGCATTGTGATACCTACCCGGCAAAATTAATTATGCGCCAACTCATCGGTGTTTCTTGCCGGCGGCTCTGCATTAAGCAGGTGCTTTACAAAAAAGTCGCGTTTCTTTTTACGACCATAAGGGCCGCCATCGCTATGGCCCATACCCGGCACAACCAGCAGATCAAACATTTTATTGCTCTTGATCAGCGCATCCGCAAAACGGAAAGTTGATTCGGGCGGAACATTGTTGTCAGCCTCTCCTACTATCAGCATCAGATCGCCCTGTAATTTACCGGCGTTGGTAATATTTGACTGTTGCTCATAATGCGGCCCAACAGGGTAGCCCATCCATTGCTCGTTCCACCATTGCTTATCAATCCTATTATCATGACAACCACAGGCAGAAACCGCAGCTTTATAAAACTCAGGATGAAACAATAAAGCACCTGCCGAATTTTGCCCGCCTGCTGATGTTCCGTAAACGCCTACCCGGCTGATATCAACCTGCGGATACTTGGCGGCAAGCGCCTGCATCCACAGGATCCGGTCGGCAAAACCTGCATCGGCAAGGTTATGCCAGCATACATCATGAAAGGCTTTTGAACGGTTTGCCGTTCCCATGCCGTCCATCTGTACCACAATAAAACCCAATTGGGCAATGCTTTGCATCTCGTTAACAGCCGAAAAACTTTTAGGCACAAATGAATCCTGCGGACCAGCATAAATATTTTCAATCACGGGATAGCTTTTGTTAGGATCCATATTGGCCGGCCGATAAACTACACCCCAGATATCGGTTTTGCCATCCCTTGCTTTAGCGACAAAAACTTCGGGGAGTTTAATACCGGTCGATAAAAGCGCACTCAGATCAGCATGCTCCAGTTCCATTACTGTTTTTAGGTCGGCAGTATTTTTAATAACAATTCGCGGGGCGACATTAACTTCCGAATAGGTATCGATATAGTATTTTCTATCGGCCGAAAATATTACGCTGTGATTGCCTTTTTCGGGCGTAAGGTCAACAAGGTTTTTACCATCAAAACCAATACGGTAGTAATGTATAAAGTAAGGGTCTTCGCCGGCATTTTTACCGCTTCCCTTAAACCAGATCTGCCTTTTCTTAACATCGACGCTGTCAATATCACGCACTACCCAATCACCTTTAGCTACCAGTTTTTCTTTACCGGTAAGCTCATCAACCAGGTAAATATGACGCCATCCGTCTTTCTCCGTGATCCAAACTATCTCGTGTGTTTTGGCTGCGTAGTAAGTATAAATTCGTTGTTCATAAATAAACGTATTTGTTTTTTCATCAATAATATCACGGGTTTTACCATTGGTAACATCTACCTCAATAACCCTGAAACGCTGGTGACCACGATCAGCCTTTTCATAGGTAAAATAGCGACTGTTAGCATCGCGCCAGTGCAACCGCGGCGCGCCAAAAAAGTCTATCTTTTCGGCATCGGTTTTTATCGCGCTTTTATCGGTGATGTTGAATATATACTGCTGATAAGATGTAAATTCATCGCCCGGCTGATCATATTCATGCGATTTCAAAACCGCACGCGTAGTGCCCGGCACCGAGCTTAGGAGATAAAAAACCTCTTTTGTTTTTTTAGGATCAATGCGATAACCTACTATATGCTTGCTATCCGGAGCCCAGCTCAGTTCGCCATAAGGCTTGTCTAAATTGCCATCGGTAGTTAACTTGATCTCGGTCGCGTTTTTTAATGATTTAACAATGATGTTTCCACCCTTTACAAAGGCCGCCCATTGTTTATCGGGCGATACAGAATCGGTAGCAGCATTTTCCCAACGATAATGGCGTTCCTGCAGCGGTTTATCATTATCATAACTTTGGTGTACGGTGTCGGCAGTTTTGCTGCATTGCAGTGTACCCAGATCACACTTAAGCCAGGTATTATTTGTTTTAAAAGTGGCCTGCTTTTTATCGGCGCTAAAAAACATGTCATCAATTTTAAAGCCGCCGTCTTTTATGGTTTTGCCTGTTATTTTGCTTACTTCTGGACTTAGCTGATTGCTTTCAAAGATGGTTTTCTTAGTCCCTTTTTCGGGATCAACCAAAACATAAGCTGTTTGGTTACCGGCTATCCTTTTACTATACCAGAACTGATTGCCGCCCGTTTGCCAGTTAGGTTTAACATTGGTGACATAAGGAATCTTTTTTAAAGCAGAATCAAGCACGTCGGCTGCTTTGTAGTTTTGCAGCATTTCTGCATGGGTGGGATAATATGGAGTAGCTTTAGTTTGCTGAGCTTCGGCTGATTTGCCTGCAGCTGCTAAAAAAACGGTTAACAGTAAATATTGGTGGTACCTTGCCATAAGTTATAGTGTTGCGTAAAGTTACCTAACACCCACCAGCTTATATTTACGTAAATTAACACATCATAGCAGGCATTTAGCAAATCGGCCCGCGATCTTTTAGATGCGGGCCGATTTGCTTTATTAATTCATTTTGCTTTTGATTCCCCTCTTGAGAGGGGGTGCGATGGGATAAGTGGTAGCAGGGGTGTGTTTCTCCAACAAGTTTATCAAAGCAGAAACACACCCCTCCGCCCCTCTCAAGAGGGGAATCGCACTTAACCCCCGCCTTTATTTATTTTATCCTCTCAGAGCCTCAATTTCCTGCCTTGTTTTAGGCAGATATTTACCTAATAACTGGCTCCCGGAATCGGTTATTAAAAAGTTGTCCTCAATACGGATACCACCGAAATCACGATAGGCATTTAGCACATCGTAGTTAATAAATTCAGCGAACTTTTTCTCGGCCTGCCAGCGATCTATCAGTTCCGGAATGATATAAATGCCCGGTTCAACAGTAAGCACATATCCTGCTTCCAGCTCGCGGCCTAACCTTAATGATTTTAAGCCGAATACGGTTTCCGTTTTCAAGGTATCGGTATAGCCAACATATTGCTCGCCCAGGTCTTCCATATCATGCGTATCCATGCCCAGCATGTGGCCTAAACCGCATTGAAAAAACATGGCATGGGCACCGGCTGCAACAGCCTCGGCAGGGTCACCTTTCATCAGGTTTACCGCTTTAAGGCCTTCAGCCAGTTTCTGGCAGGCCTGTATATGCACGTCTTTGTAACGTACGCCCGGTTTTAACATGCTAATGGCATGATCCATCGAATTTAAAACCACATCATATAACTCCCGTTGGCGGGTGTTGAACTGCTTGCCTACCGGGAAGGTACGGGTAAGATCGCCGCCATAGTGCATGGCGTTCTCTGCACCAATATCGCTTAGTACAATGTCACCTTCTTCCAGGATATTGCCGTAATAATGCGTGTGCAGGGTTTGACCATGTTTGGTGATGATGGCTGGATAACCTAAGCGGGAATCATTGGCGATGGCTACTTCATGCGCTTTGGCTACCAGTTCATATTCCCTGATACCCGGGCGGGCATATTTCATTACCGCCAGTTCCATATCAACACTGATGGATACGGCTTTCTCTATTTCAGCAACCTCCAGCGGAGTTTTGATCACCCTTTGGGCTATTACCGCTTTTACTAATTGCAATGAAACGCGGCCGGCCACATCTTCCAGACTGGTATTTAACCAATCGGCCAGCTTGATCTTATTTTCGGGGCGATAAGGCGGCAGGATATGAACCGGGCGACTGCTGGTAACCGCCTTATGAATATAATGCTTTACATCGGCATAAGGCCTGGTTTGCGAAACACCAACCAGCGCGGCCATTTCGCTAACAGACGGCAGGGTACCAGTCCAGATAATATCATCGATGGTAAGGTCATTACCGAAGATCACTTCCTCACCTGTATCGGTATCAATAATAGCCGCTAAACCCGCTACATCAAGCCCAAAGTAATATAAAAAGCTGCTATCCTGCCTAAACAGGTAGGTATTGTCTTTATAGTTCATGCTGCTGTCCTCGTTTCCTAATAAAACGATGATGCCATTGGCGCCCATGCTTTGTTTTAAAACATTACGGCGTTGCTCATAAACCTGCTTATCAAAAAGTTGAAGTTTCATAATACAAAATTAAACATGCCGGCTCTGTTGAGGAACCGGCATGTGCAAGTATAATTTAAATTTGATTATCTGATGATGTTTAACATCGCACTATTTCTTCCATTCACCATCAAACAAACGCCAGATGTTGGTTGGATTGGCCTGTTGTAATGCCAATGGCAACAGCGCATCCGGGCAGTTTTGGTAGCAAACCGGGCGTACCCAGCGTTTAGCAGCATTGATACCTACCGCGGTAAAACGGCTATCGGTAGTGGCCGGGAACGGGCCGCCATGCACCATACTGGCACAAACCTCAACACCGGTTGGTACGCCATTAAACAATACCCTGCCTGCAATTGAAGGCAATAATTGTAACAGGCTTGAATGACCCGCGAAATCATCATCGGTACCCATAACAGTAGTAGTGAGCTGACCAGATACTGATTTTAACACTTTGATCAGCTCCTGCTCGTTTTTGCAAGATACCATTAACGAGTACGGGCCAAATACCTCTTCGTGCAATAAATGATTTTCAAGAAAAGTTTCGGCACTTACGAGGGCGATGGTTGGCTGAGCTTCGATATCGACAGCTTCTGTAGCCGACTTAACAACGCTGGTTACACCGCTCTGCTCCAAAGCAGCATGGCTCTTTTTCTCATAAGCCGAATGGATGCCGGCGTGCAGCATTTTGGCTGGTTTGATATCTTCAATACCGTTGCCTAACAGCCTATAAAAATTATCCAGTCCTTCACCTTCAATAGCCAGCATTAAGCCGGGATTGGTACAAAACTGACCAACACCTAAAGTAATGGAGCCTGCATATTGCGCAGCCAGATCGGCGGCGTTTTTGTTCAACGTATCCGGTAAAAATATTACGGGGTTTATGCTGCCCATTTCTGAAAATACAGGAATAGGCTTTTTGCGTTCTGAAGAATACTGAAGCAAGGCTAAACCACCAACAGTTGAGCCTGTAAAGCCAACAGCAGCGGTATCATCTGCCTTAACCAATGCTTTACCACTTTCAAACGAGGTACCGTGTACGTGCTGGAAAACATGCTCTGGCATATTGCTGCTCGCTATCGCTTTTTTGATAGCTTGGTAAACCATTTCAGAAGTTTCGGCATGAGCAGGGTGTGCTTTTACTACTACAGAGCAGCCAGCGCCCAGTGCGCTTGCAGTATCACCACCTGCGGTTGAATAGGCAAACGGGAAGTTACTTGCGCCAAAAACAACTACAGGGCCAAGCGGAACAAGCATCTTGCGTAGATCCGGGCGTGGCAATGGTTTCCTATCAGGTAAAGCAGTATCGATACTGGCCTCAACCCAGCTACCTTCGCGCAGCATTTCTGCAAACATGCGCAGCTGACCAGTGGTACGGGCGCGCTCGCCGGTTAAACGGGGTAACGGAAGGTTAGTTTCTTCAGCTGCTTTTTGCAGCAGGGCATCGCCTATTGCTTCTATTTCATTAGCAATAGCCTCCAAAAACAGGGCCTTTTGTTCGGCGCTTGTTTTTTGATAAGCCTCAAACGCGCTTTGCGATTGCTGCATGATGATATTTATTTCTTCGATGCTTTCTTCTTTAAAGTTGTTAGCCATGGCAGATATTTTAGTAAAAACGAAGGGCTTACGCCACTGATATGCGAGAGCAAATATATTTAACCTTTCATGATGCGCACTGAAGATTCCTAACCAGTTATAGCAGGATTTTATCTTATTTCCGCAACACAATTTCAAAACAGATTAAAAAACGGGCAAGCAATAGAATGTCCAACAGGCAGACAAGCGTCTTGTTTACATCAATTTATAAAACCTTACCCCATGCGGCGGGATATTACAGGACACAGCAGCAACATTTTTAGCGATATCTTTTTGCTGCCAGAGATCCCGCACTATTTTAACCTTGCCCATATGGATATTCTTAAAATCAAGCGTATACTTCGAGTATTTTTCACCAAGATTAAAAATACCTATTGCCTTGCTGCCATCTGCCAGTTGTTTAACCCAAACCTGGATCTGTTTACTATTAATTACCCTTTCGGCTTGTTTGCCTGCTACGTCCTGATCAATAGCTATAACCTCCCGATTTTTTAACAAATTAAGAGTAAATTCATCAAGCTTATCCATATCACAGCCAATAAGCAGCGGGGCCGATAAAAGGCTCCATAGGCTCATGTGTGTATACTGCTCATAAGGCGTCAGATTAGTTTGGTGCAGATTTTCGCCCCAGCCTACCCTGCCTAAAATGAGCATATCTGGATCGTTCCAACCTCCCGGCCCGGCGTAGGCCGCGTTATTGGTCTGACTAAAACCAATACCGTACAAACTTTCCCAGGTATCAGTAATATCTTCGGTAGTGCGCCACAGGTTACCGTTCATTTGCGTGCCCCATTTCCAAACATCTTTTATACCGTACTGGCAAATGCTGTAAATAATATCCCGGGGCTGTTTTGCCAGTTCATCGCGCATTACCATGTATGGCTTCTGTTGGGCAAACAGCGTTGTATCACCGGCCGTTTGGTCAGAATAGCTGCATAGGTCGTATTTCAAATAATCAACGCCCCAGTTAAAATAAGTGCCCGCATCCTGGCCCTCATGGCCTAACGAACCCAGGTAACCGCCACAGGTTTTTGCTCCCGGCGACGAGTAAATGCCAAACTTTAATCCCTGTTGATGCAGGTGTGTTCCAAGAGCTTTCATGTCCGGAAATTTCTCATTCGCGGCTATTGCTCCATCCTGTTGCCTTGCAGGTGCCTGCCAGCCATCATCTACGTTAATAGAGTTCCAGCCGTAATCGGTGAGCCCTTTATCAACCATTGCTTTAGCTGATAGCCGAACCTTTTCATCGCTCACATTCAGTCCCCAGCAATTCCAGCTGTTCCAACCCATGGGCGGGGTAAGGGCTAATAATTTGCCCGATTTGATAGTAAGGATTCGTTCGCTTCTTCCTAATTTATTACTTACCGAAACAGATACTTTGTAATCTCCTGCTTTAGGGGCTACCCCTGTTATAATTCCGGTTTTATTATCAAGCATTAAGCCTTGCGGCAAATTTTTAACCGAATAGCTTAGAGGCTTTTGCCCGCTTGCCGCTACTTTGTAAAGTACCGGTGAGCCGGGATGTATGCCTAAAACCGCAGCACCATTAATCATCGGTTTTAACGATGCTTTGGGAGTAAGCAAATAAGGTGCTATCTCGGCAAAGCTCTTGGTCTTGCCTGATGCAGTTTCAGTAAACTCATAAAACAATTTAATGCCTTCGCGATGGGGGAAATTGAGTGTGTAGGTTTCCTTGCCCAGGGGTGACAGGTTAGCATTTACCGTTTTCTCGGCAATTGTTTTTTCGGTAACCTCGTCTACGATCCGGTAGTGAAACTTGCCCGTGATAATGGTTTTAAAGCTATTGCTGATGGTTAATTTGCGTACCGATTGCGCATTGGGTAAAAAGCTGATATCTGTTTGGGTAAAAACGATGCCGTCAAATTTTTCCAGCATATCAATATAAGGGCTTCCCATAAAAATGCCACCCGAGCCGCCACCGTCGTACACTTTTATGGCGATGACATTGTCCGCGTCCCATTTAATGGCCGGATCATTTGCCCCAATGCAATAATTGCGTACAGCAGGCCACTTGCTTATATAGCCTCCCTTATCTTCGGGAAACGCACCGGTTTTACCAATCAGTTTGCCATTAAAATAGGTTTCATCAACATCATTGACATGTGCAAGAAACACTCTCAAACTATCGCCCCAAATCGCCTGTTTTTTTAATGACGACGGAATAACCACATGAATCCGGTACCAGGCAAAGCCATGATAATCGGGGTAGCCTTGTTCCTGCCAGACGTCGCCAACTTTGATATTTTTCCATTGCGAATCGTTAAAATCGGCATTTTGCCAGGCTGCATCATTTCCGGTAGAAAACTTTGCTGTGCTTAGTTTAATAAAATTTCCGTTTTGAGCGGAAACTGCTGCGAACGCGGAGATAAAACCGAGCAGCAATAATATCTTTTTCATGAATTGCGATAAATAGAATTTCCCCGGTCTATAGACTTTCAACCGGGAGTTCGGCGGCTTTACGTTTTTTGCTACCACCTATCAGGTAATAAACCGGGATGCCTGTCAACGTAATGATCAAGCCAGGATAAGTATAAGCCGGTTTGTATTTGATGAGTAAAAGGCAAAAAGCAATACCCATTACAATATAAATTATCGGCAGCACCGGGTAGCCAAAAGCCTTGTAAGGCCGCTCGGCATTGGGCATTTTTTTGCGGAGGATAAAAATCCCGATAATGGTAAGCACATAAAAAACTACCACCACAAACGAGATCATATCCAGCAGATCGCCGTATTTACCGCTCAGGCTCCAAAGGCAGGCAAACACGCACTGCAACCATAAGCCAAAACCCGGCACCGAGTTTTTATTCAGCGTTCCTACTTTTTTAAAGAAAAGCCCATCCTTAGCCATTGAATAATAAACCCTCGCGCCCGACATGATAAGCCCGTTATTGCAGCCAAAGGTTGATACCATGATGAGCAAAGCGATGATCACCGTACCCGAACTGCCAAAAATATGCTGTGAAGCAACCACACCTACCCTATCTTTATCAGCAACGGCAATATCATGCAATGAAAGTACACCAGTATACATGATATTGGTTAAAATGTAGATCACTGTTACTATCAGCGTACCCAGCGCCAAACTTAAACCGATATTCCTTTTCGGGTTTTTGATCTCTCCGGCGATAAAAGTCACGTTGTTCCATGAATCACTGCTGAATATAGAACCCACCATAGCCGAAGCAATAGCCCCTAAAGCAGCAATGGTAGTATAGGAGGCAATAGAACCGTCACCGTTGAGATGATGCATATCCCATGCATTTTTCCAGTTATCGCTCCACACCGAAGCTTTTAAGGAAAACAGGCCAAACACAATTAACCCCAGCAAGCTCAGCAGCTTGGCCATGGTGAAAATGGTTTGTACAATTTTACCGCTATTTACCCCACGGGTATTGATATAGGTTAAAAATACGATCACCAGGATGGAGAGCAATTGTGCTGGTGATATGGTGATAAAACCCAGATCAACAGCAACCAGGTCTTCACTTAGCTGCGGGATCAGGTAGGCCGTAAATTTGGCGAAAGCAACCCCTACCGCGGCAATAGTAGCTGTTTGGATCACGGTAAAAAAGCTCCACCCGTATAAAAAGCCAACCAAAGGGCGATACGCCTCTTTCAGGTAAACGTACTGCCCACCTGCTCTGGGGAACATGGCACTAAGCTCGCCGTAGCTCAGGGCCGCGGTGAGGGTCATAAAACCGGTGATGAGCCATACAAATAGCAGCCAGCCGGCACTGCCCACATTGCGGGTAATATCCGCGCTCACAATAAAAATACCGGAGCCAATCATACTGCCTGCCACCAGCATGGTGGCATCCATCAACCGCAACGAAGGCTTAAAAGAAGTACTGTTCTCCATAAAAATGTTTTTTGAAAGCTAAAAGCTGAATGCATAAAGCTTAAAGCTTTATCATCGATGCCATTTAATTATTTATTTACCTCCGAAATCGTAAAATTTCCAGCTTGTTGTAAAATCTTTGCTTAAGGCCTGGTTGGTTAACGTGGCGCGAAGCATCTCAACCGGGATCAGGTTTTCTTTGATAGCGGCATCATGGAATTGTTTAAAAGTCATTTTGCCACTATCAACCAACTCTTTCCTCAATTCGGTCAATTGTAAACCGCCCAACAAATAAGCTACCTGGTAAAGCGGACTATAGCCACCTTCAAACGAGCGCCTTACTTCACCTTCGGCATTGGCACGTTCATGACCAACACGGTCAACCAAAAAGTCGATACATTGCTGCGGTGTCCAGTTGCCTAAATGGTAGTTGAGCGAAAAGATGATCCTTGCACAGCGGTGCATGCGCCAGAACAGCATACCAACACGCTCTTCAGGTGTTTTAGCAAAGCCTTTATCGTACAACAACAATTCCCAGTATAAAGCCCAGCCCTCAACCGCGAACGGTGTCCCAAAATCCTGGCGGTAGGCTTTGTAACGGCTGTTCATGAAATACTGCAGGTTATGACCGGGGATTAGTTCATGCTGTACCGTTCCCCTCGAAAAGTAAGGGTTATTTCCACGCATACTCATCAACCTGTCATCATATTGCATAGTATTGGTTGGGTACGAGATGCTGATCTCCTTGCCACCGGTAAAAAATGGGTTAACCAATTGCCTCTGCGGCGACATCATCACCATACCCCAGGTTTCTTCGGCCAGTGGCGGTATCGTGATCAGGTCCCGCTCTTTGATAAAGCTGATGGCATCATTGTATAGCTTAACAATTAGTTCGGGCTGATGACCTACCGGTACATAACTGTTTTTTACTTTCTCAAGCGCTTTTTTCCAATCGCTGCCAAAACCCATTTCCTGCGATGCTTTCAGCATCTCCTTATCGCACCAGGCAAACTCCTTGTTAGCAAGCTTGATTAGCTCTTCGGGCGTATAAGGGATCATCTCGGCCTGTAACTGGCTAATCAACTCTTCCCTGCCAATCGGCACGCCTTTGATACCGCTGCTATCGCTTTTCTGGCTGGTGTTCAGCTTTCCTTTGCTAATAGCTAACTCGCTGTATCTTTCCAGCGCATTGTCAACAGCCTTATAAGGCTCAGGCACCCACCATGTAAACGATGGATCGTACTTATTATAAAAGCCAAAAAAATCTTTTAAACGCCCTTTCAAACCAAGCAAAGCGGCCTTAGTTACTTTAGCCACCGGCATATCCACAGATGGAAGTTTACGATACGCTGTAGTATCCGCCTTGAGTTCTTTCAGGATCTTATTCAGATCGCCTGCAACCTTTTCACCATCCACGAATGTTCCGCGGCGGCGTTTTTGTTCAAGTGCGTAGATCTCATCGGCAAATGAAATGTATTTTGCAGCCTGCCTGTACAGGCCTTCTTCTTTCTTCAGGTCTTTCAGATCAAAGTTGATCCGTTTTTTCAGCAGGATATAATCAACCTTGCCGTATATACTCAGGGTGTTAAAGTCTGTTTGCTCCAGTTGTTTCAGATAGTCGTTATCAACCTCAATAAGGCGCTTGCGTTGTTCGGGAGAGTTAATAACATCCTGTTTATACTGATCTTCGCCGCGCTCATTAACGTTGTAGGGCGAGTAAAAATCGCGGATTGCATTCATATCCTGCCCATACCTGATAATGGTACCGGCAATTTCGCTGGTTTGCTCGTATAAATTACCGGTTGGCTTTGTTTGCGCCTTTACAGTAAGCACGCCAAGAGTAAGGGCATAAAGGGTTAAACCTTTTATGGCTGTTTTAGTATTTATTAGCACGATAAATTAATGGTTTGAGGTAAAAAGAAAAAGCCGTATTAGCTGGCAGCCCTGTTAAGGCTGATAAGATTGTTGTTGTATGAGTCGAGATAGCCGCGCGGCGAGTTGCCAATTACACATTTAAATACGCGGTTAAAGTTGGTAATACTTTTGAAGCCACATTTGTAAGCTACCGTATTAATACTTTCAAATTTATGGGCGATGAGTTTCTTGCAAGCCTCATTGATCCTGATCTCGTTCAGGAATGAAATAAACGTATGACCTGTATGCTTTTTGAAATATCTGCAAAACGACTCGGGGGTCATGTAGGCTACCTTAGCAACATCCTCAAGCGTTATAGGCTCACTGTAATGCTGCATAATATAGTTGTAGATATTACCTATCCTGATCCCCTCGTTTTCGGTTATGCCCGGCAGGTTGCCATAGGTTGATAAAGGATCAAGCTTGGTTTTGATGTTGGTAAGCCCTTTCAACAAATGGAAAAACTGAATGAGCTGATCGGGGCCGGATGCCTTTTGCAGGGCGATCATGATCTGCGATACTTTGTCAACAACAGAATGCGGCACTTTAAACCCTTGCTGATGTTGTTGCATAAATATCAGGCTGGGCTTAAGCTCAGGTAGTGAGAACAGCGGAGCCAGCGCACCTTCCGGGTTAAAAAATATAGTAAGCGCCTCAATTTGCTTGTTGGAGTTAGGCACAAAGTATTCAGGGTTGCTTTTAAATACATGCGGCAGATTGGCGCCAATTAAAAACAGGTCGCCGGCCGAGTAATCATGCATGTTATTCCCTGCAATCAAAGTCCCCTCGCCCTGCTGGATCCAGGTGAGCTGAATTTCCTTATGACGGTGCAGGTATGGGTAATGATAAGGCAAACAGACCTTTTCTGCTATCACACTTTTATCGTGCGGAACCGGGATAGTAAATTGTAAAACTTTCATCTGCTACTTTGATTATACTTGTTGAATTTACAATTACTTAACTTAATTTGCTAATAAATGAAGTTAAAAGGATAAAATACGGGCAATATCTGGTAATTTATGGTTGATAGCGCTATCAAAATTGGCCTAAAAACCCATTTTTATCCAACAGATAAAAAGTAAATTAAATGTTATATAAACAATTAAAATCGAAATTATAGCTACTACAGCCATTATTTAACCGAATAAAATATTTTTAATTGTACAGAATACAACTAATGTACATTTTACACTAACCACCTTTTTTAGGCAGAAAAACCATTTTTTAACCTGTTTTCTATGATTCAGGTAATAAAACGTACTCCTGTTAAAGCAAAAAACCGCTCATCAGGGATCGATGAACGGTTCCGTTTTCCGGCAAGCCGGAAGGGTAATCAATTGTTTAAATTAAGATCTTTCAGGAGCAAATTCTTTAATATCGATAGAGGTTGGTTTGCCCGAAATAATTTCACTGGCCAGTAAACCGGTTGCCGCGCCAAGGCTCAAGCCCATCATACCATGCCCTGTTGCTACTGTAAGGTTGCTGTATTGTTTACTCTTACCGATATAAGGCAATCCATCGGCAGATGAAGGGCGGAAACCAAACCAAATATCTTTTTGATCAGGAACAGCAGGTTTTAAACCAGGGAAATACTTCGGCACCGATTCAACTATACCTTTTACACGGTTCATGTTAATGCGGTCGTTGATTTTATCAAGTTCCATAGTACCACCATAGCGTAAGCCTCCGTTCATTGGAGTAATGGCAACCCTTGCCTCAGCCAGCAACGCAGGGATGTGCATGGTTTCACTTTCATCCTTCACATTAAATGAATATCCTTTACCCGGCATCAGTAAGATCTTTAAGCCCAGCAGCTTTCCAATAGCCGGTGACCATGAGCCGCCCGCAATGACATACTCATCGGCGATAAATTCCTCATTCCCTGATAATACCCTGCTTACCTTACCACCTTTGCTTTCTATTTTGGTAACCTCTTTATTAGCCACCAATTTTACAGCAACGGCTTTCAGGTGCTTGATTAAAGCAGCCATCAGTTTATTGGGCGACAGGTGAGCATCACAACGGTAATGCACCGCACCCAACACATCAAGCTCAAGCTTGGGTTGCAGCTTCTTACAATCATCAACACTAAGCACGGCCATATCCAAACCTAATTCCCTGCCTTTTTCGGCCATGTGCGCTTCTTCTTCGCCGGCCTTTTCGGTTTTATAAAACATCAGGATGCCCTTTTCAACCAAATCAAAATCAAAGCCGGGCTCTTTGCTCAAATCCTCGTAAAGCTTTTTGCTGAGCAACGACAGTTCGGTTAAAGGCGTGGCCGACCTTTCAACATGCTCCGTATTGGCTTTCTTTAAAAATTTTAATCCCCATGAAATCAATTCGGGGTTTAAGGATGGCTTTACATAGAACGGGCTTTTGCTGTTGAACATCCATTTAATACCCTGCGATACCATACCCGGTGTTGCCAAAGGAATAAAATGACTTGGCACTATCATGCCCGCGTTTCCATATGAGCAACTGTCGGTCATATCGCCCTTATCCAGCACAGTAACCTCATGCCCGGCCTTTTGTAAATAATAAGCCGAACTAAGTCCTACTATCCCACCTCCAATTATCAGCACTTTTGCCATTCTTGTTTTAAAGCTTAAAGCTTAAGGCGGAGAGCCGAAAGCTTGTTAATATTTTCTAAATATGTTAAATAAGAACGTCATTGCGAGAAACGAAGCAATCCCCGGTTAGCAGGTTCGCCCTGTATAGTTTGGGATTGCTTCGTTCCTTGCAATGACGTTTGGTGATATGTTATATCACCTGGAAACCGTGAGCATAAGGATCGTCATCATCTATTTTGATGGTATTGTAGCCATAAACTTTGGCCCAACCTTCAACACTTGGAATAATGGCGTCGATATCATTGATCTTAACCACATCCTCAACCTTGCCAATAAATTTACTGCCGATGATACTTTCATGAACAAAAGACTCACCCACTTTCAATTTACCTTTGGCAAACCATTGCGCCATACGGGCCGAAGTGCCGGTTCCACAAGGAGAACGGTCGATGGCTTTATCGCCATAAAATACCGCGTTACGTGCAGTTGAATCTGCCGATAAAGTGGCACCTGCCCAAAGGATATGGGTACAGGTATTTATGGTAGGGTCCTGCGGATGCACAAACTGGTATTTTTCGTTGATCCGCTTGCGCAGCACCTGGCTCCAGGCTATCAACTGACCGGCCGTATAATTCTCAATGCCTTTAAAGTTAGGCTGAGGATCAACAATGGCGTAGTAGTTACCACCATACGAAACGTCGATAGTAAGCGTGCCAAGATCAGGGCATTCCACTTCTAAATCAGTCGCGGCAAGATATGCAGCCACGTTTCTGAGTTTTACCGAAGTTACCTTTTTACCCTCCTGCTTGTACTCAATTAATACAAGGCCGGCAGGCGCTTCCATACGTACAATACCTGGAGTTTTAGGTTGGATCAATCCTTCCTCAATGGCTATGGTGATGGTGCCGATAGTTCCGTGACCGCACATTGGCAAACAACCGCTGGTTTCGATGAACAAAACCGCAACATCGTTTTCCGGATCATGAGGCGGATACAGGATACTTCCCGACATCATATCATGACCACGTGGTTCAAACATCAGGCCTGTCCTGATCCAGTCGTACTCCTTTAAAAAGTGCTGACGTTTCTGGCT
This sequence comes from Mucilaginibacter kameinonensis, assembly GCF_003675385.1. Taxonomy (GTDB): domain Bacteria; phylum Bacteroidota; class Bacteroidia; order Sphingobacteriales; family Sphingobacteriaceae; genus Mucilaginibacter; species Mucilaginibacter kameinonensis. Next base: position 275,649 of record NZ_RCWZ01000004.1, read on the forward strand.
CATGTTATCGCCTTTTAGTGTGGGACCACCACCGGCCACCAACCTTACGGGATTACCGCAGGTATGGGCATCAACACAAAAGAAAGTTTTACTTGCCATATATTATTATAACGCTACCTCGGTTAATTTACCCCAGCTTCCAACAGGCAATTCCGGCCTTGCAGCAAGCGCGTCATTGATAATTTTCTGAACTTTTTCGCGCTCGGCACCAATTAACGGCAAACGTGGCGCACGTACGTTTTCGGTACCTATGCCCGTTGCAACCTCGGCCAGTTTAATGTATTGTACCAGTTTAGGGTGGATATCCAGTTCAAGCACCGGTAAAAACCAACGGTAAATAGCCAGGGCCTCATCATACCTTTTAGCTTTTACCAAACGGTAAATGGCAACAGTTTCTTTAGGGAAAGCGTCAACCAAACCGGCAACCCAGCCATCGGCACCCATTACAAGGCTTTCCATAGCCAGCGGATCAACGCCAGTGAAGATCTTAAACCTGTCGCCAAACTTGTTAATCATACGGGTAACGTTTGATACATCACGGGTTGACTCTTTTACCGCCTGAATATTATCATATGCTGCAAGTTCTGCAAACATATCTAAAGTAACCTCAATCTTATAATCAACAGGGTTATTGTAGATCATGATCGGCAGTTCGGTACTTTTAGCGATAGAAGTTAAATAAGCAATGGTTTCACGGGCTTCGCTGTTGTAACGCATAGGTGGCAACAGCATTAAGCCATCAGCACCCTTATCAAATGCTTTTTGTGCATAAGCAACAGCCGCTTTGGTAGTTTGCTCAGCAATATTTAATATAACAGGTACTTTACCTTGAACAAATTCAACAGTGTGAGCAAGCAGCGCGAATTTTTCATCATCGCTTAATACGCTTGCTTCGCCCAATGAGCCACCTAATATAAAACCATCAACACCAGCCTCAAGCTGCGCATTCAGGTTTATATCAAAAGCTTCAAAATCAAGTTCGTCGTTATCTGTAAATTTAGTAGTTACTGCAGGGAGTACGCCTTTCCAATCAAAAGTTATCATTGTATATTATTTTTCACAAAATTAAAATAGTACTTATTACGAATATTTAACAATTTAGCAGACATTGACCGTATTTTAACATACAATGCCATATACAGACAACTTGCCTGCTAAATAATGCCTATTGCACATCCCACCAAAGCCTGTCAGTAAGCTTGGCGCTTTGCTGCGGCTGCGGGTTCGAGGTCATTTCCGACTGTGGATATAATACCCTCCGCGGAATATCCGACAAAGCATTTTTCACCTTGGTTAAGGCCGGATAGCCTGTACGTCTCCAATCAACATAATTCTCCATCGACAGGAAGTTGGCCACAACCTTTTCCTCAATAATCAGCTGCATGGCATTAGCACTGGTTAATGTACCTCTTGAAGCCAGGTAAGTATTTACATCAGCATCGGCAATACCCAGTTTTGACATATGCGATTTAACCGCCAGCAAATAAACCGGTTGCGCTGCCGTAGCACCTGATAATACAAATGTAGCTTCGGCTTTTAAGAATAATGCTTCCGAGTAAGTAACAATGTAGTTATTTGAGCTTGTACTTGCATAAAAAGAGCCGCCCAATGAGTATGATTCCAAACTACCGATATCTTCCAAACCTATCTGACGGCCGGTATATAAACCTGTTTCAATTGCAGGAGCAACCATTTTTGACAAACGTGGGTCTTTCCTGGTTTTAAAACCATCAACAAAAGTTGAAGCCAACACCAATGTTGAACCCGGTAAAAAGTTCTGTTGCCAAGGGTTTTCAGCACCTGCGGCACCGCTGAAAGGCATTTTCATATCATCATCATTACTTACCATACCGTTTTCAAGAGCGGTAAGCGCCAGCTGGGCCTGTGCAGCCGCGGTATGTCCCGGAGCTTTGGTAAGGTGCATGTAATAACGCGCTTTTAGCGTGTAGGCAGCCTTTTTCCATTTGGTCATATCGCCGGTGTAATAGTAATCATCACCCGATGGCACCGTAGTGCTGTTTTTGGCAATATCGGCAATGGCATTATCAAGCAGGGTTTGTACCTGCGTATAAACGGCTTCCTGGCTATCATAAGTTGGGGTAAGGTTATCAGTACCGCCAAAACCTTTTGAGTATGGCACATCGCCCCAGGCATCAGTAGCCGAACCAAGGGTGTAAGCAAGCAAAATCTTTGAAATGGCTGCATAATTGGCATTGCCATCGGCCTCTGCTTTTTTATCGAGCAATACAAGGTTGTTCATAACCTGTACATAAAAATTGTACCAGTCGCCATCCATATCCTGATGGTACATGAGGTAAGTGCCAAAGTTTGGAGGTACCTGGTTTAGGGCTATTACCTGCAGGTATTGTTGCAATACTATAGCAAGGTTACCTCCGCCGGCGGCAGTAATATTTTGTGATATGGCAGCTTCAACCGGAGCCAGGATCAATGACTCCTTAACATCGATAGGCCTGTTGGGGTCCTGGTTTACATCAATATATTTTTTACAGCCCGTAAAGCTTACCAACGCGCATGTTACTAACGTGATATATTTATTTTTCATGACAATTTCTCTGATTAATGATTTAAATTATAGGGTAACTTTCAAGCTAAAATCAACTGATTTTGAAGTTGGGGTTGAGAATGAATAAATACCCTGCGAACCGTTTGATGAGCCAAATGAACTAACTTCCGGGTCGCCGCCGGTAAAGTGCGGCGCATGGATCCAAAGGTTACGGCCGGTTACGCTAAATGTTGCCGATTTGAAAGGGCTTTTGCTTAACCACGATGGTTTTAAAGTATAGCCTAAACTAACATTACGCAGTTTAACATAGCTGCCATCCTGAATAACAGACTCAAGCACACTGTTTGCGCGTTGGTAATAAGCCTGACCGTTAACCGCTATGGTATTTGGCTGACCGGTAGTGGCATTTACACCATCAACTACCCGCGGACCACGGTTTTCGGTAACTTTTGGAGTACCATAAAAATAGCCGTAACCATCAACGTTGTTTTGGATGTCGCCGCCGCGTTTAATATCAAAGAAGAAACTGAAGTTGAATTGTTTATACCTGAAGTTGTTGTTGATACCGCCAAGCCAGTTAGGATTAATATTACCTACTATACCCTGGTTATCATCGGCATATGGAAGGCCCGAATCATCAATCAACAATTTACCTGCCGCGTTACGGGCATAACGGGTGCCGTAAATAACACCGTAAGGCTGTCCAACAATGATATTGGTAAAGCCGTTACCCAATTGCTGCTGATCTTTATAAATAGATAATACCTTGTTACGGTTGCGGGTAAAGTTTAAAGTAAGGTCCCAGCTAAAGTCGCGGCTTTTTACAGGCGACGCGTTTAACAACACCTCGATACCCCTGTTACGCATCACAGCAGAGTTTACGCTTGTTGCCGCATAACCTGTTGACGGAGCGATAGACACTGACGGGATAATACCATCAATTGTTTTTTTGCTGTAGAACGAAGCTTCCAGGCTGATTCGGTTGTTGAAGAAACCAGCTTCAAAGCCTGCTTCAAACTCGTTAATACGCTCGCTTTTCAGGTTGGCGTTACCCAATACATCTGATATTAAAAAGCCCGACTGGCCTGCGTAAGGAAATGTAAGGTTACGGATAGTTGCACTGTTATAAGCTGTTAACAAGCTGTAAGGGCTTATGCTGCCATCATTACCTACCGTACCATATGATACCCTTAACTTACCCAGGTTCATAACCTTTGAAAACTCGGGGCTAAAAAACTCTGAAAATATAAAGCTGGTTGCAGCCGATCCGTAAGGATAAAAATTATGATCGGTTGACAGTACCGAGTTACCATCGTACCTGCCTGTTAGTGATAACACCAGGAAGCGTTTGTACTCGATATTTGATTGCAGGTAAAAACCAACCTTACGCTGCAGGTATGAGGCCTCTTTGTAAGTAACTGTTGACGCCGAAGCCATGTTATACAAGCCAGGTACGGTTAAGCCAACACCATTAGCGTATGTATTTTCTGAATAGCTGGAGAAAATATTGTTACCTAATAAAACATCAAGGTTAAAGTCGCCAAACTGCTTGTTTGCACTCACCATGAAATCGTTATTGTACTGGCGGAAGGTAGTGTTGTTATCAACCAAACGACCATTAGGGTTTGAAACCGATTGGGTTGATTCATGATACCTGTCCATCTCAGTATAAACATCAGCACCAAAACGCTCGGTAACAGTTAACCATGGTAAAGGCTTGTAATCGGCAGTAAAAGTTGGTAAAAACCTGTTAACACCCGAATGATTTTTGATATTATCTAACACCCAGTACGGGTTATTACGCGAGAAACGATATAAACGCTGGGTACCATCGGCATTTAAGTAAGGCTGCAGATTGTACGAAACCGGAGCTGTAAAAATTGTCCATACCGGGCTTTCCAAAGCATAACCTTCAGGCAACCTGTCGTTTTGCGAATTGGTATAGTTTAACTGAAATGTAGTATTCAGATTTTTCAATACCTGTGCGCTGTATTTAGCAAAGAAAGTATTACGTAAAAACTTAGTTGTTGGAACTGTACCCTGCTGATTAAGGTTTGAGTATGAAACAAGGTAAGTAGAGGCTGTGCCACCACCACCTATGTTAATGGTGTTATTGTAAGTATGCCCGGTTTTAAAAAACAGATCGGACTGGTTATAAACTTTGGCAGGCTGCCCGTTTATTTTAAGGGTATCCATGCGGGCACCCCATGATGTACTGGTTTTTTGCGTTACACCATCATAGTAATTACCATTGGTACCCAATGAATACTTATTTTGGATTTGTGGCAATAAAGGTTTTTCGGCAGAAAAATCTGATGAAAAGGTGATTAGTGGCTTTTTATTTAAAGCGCCATTTTTTGTGGTGATAATAATAACACCGTTTGCACCCTTTGAACCGTAAAGCGCGGTAGCTGCTGCGCCTTTGAGCACGTTGATATTTGAAATGATAGATGGATCGATATCGGCAATACGGTTAGTACCGGGCCCAGAGTTAAGGTTACCTGTTTCGGAGTTATCAACCGGCACACCGTCAACTACCATTAACGCCTGGTTATCACCAAAAAATGATGAACCGCCACGGACTACGATACGTGATGAACTACCTGGCGTACCTGATGAACTGGTTACCTGTACGCCTGCGGCTTTACCGGCAATGGCATTTACAAGGTTGGGCTCTTTTGATTGCGTGAGCGATTCGCCCTTAATTTCCTGGGTACTGTAAGTCAGGATCTTTTTATCGCGTTTTATACCAAGGGCGGTAACAACCACTTCATTAAGTACTTTGTTGTCATCGGCTAAGGTCACATTAACCTGCGCCTGGCCTGTCAATTTAACTTCATGAGCGGTAAAACCAATGGCAGTTACAATTAATGTGCCCTGCCCATTATAATTAAGGCTGAACAAACCGCCGGTGTTGGTAACAGAACCAGCGTTTGTACCTTTTATTTTAACGGAAGCGCCGGCTATGGGCTCGCCCTTCTCGTCGGTTACCTTTCCTTTTAGTGTTACTGTTTGCGCGTATGTGCTGTAACAAAACACAAACACACTTAGTAAAGGCAAAATGAACCTCTTTAGTAATTGTTTAAACTTCATAAATTAAATTTTGGGGTTAATGACTATGTATTACACACTGTATTTCAGACACGTAAAACTATCGGCGTACCGCCCCTTATTTTATTATGAATTTTGCCAATACTGCCCATATATTAACATTCCTGTTACAATAGCATTAATTTGTTATTATTTTTATATAAAACTTTTAAATACGTTAATATTTTGCCATTAGGCTGTGAAAAGCACTAAGAAACTTACTATAAACGGCCAATGCGTTAAAAAAACGGGTAAAATCCTGCTATCAACTGCAAAATACCAATGAAAATAATTGTGAAAAGCACAATAATTTAGAGGATAATTATTATTACAATTACAAAAACGGATCATGCTTATAAAAAAGTGGTTTAAATTGAACTTATGCCTCGCTGCCTGCTTAGCGGGGGCACAAACAATACATGCGCAATCATATGTGCCTGAGTGGAACGATACCCGGGTAAAAGTAAAACCGGTGGTTCCGGTTAAGGCCTATTCATTTAACTTAAAGGATGTTCAATTATTAGAGAGCCCTTTTAAAAAAGCGATGGATGCTGATGTTAAATATTTGCTATCCATAGAGCCCGACAGGTTGCTCTCGGCCTTCCGCTCACATTCGGGCCTTAAACCTAAGGATAAAATGTATGAAGGCTGGGAATCATCAGGTTTGGCAGGGCATACACTTGGCCACTACCTATCGGCGATATCCATGCATTATGCATCAACCCGCGATCCTGAGTTTTTAAAACGTGTAAACTATATAGTTAAAGAGCTTGACGAATGCCAGGTAGCCCGTAAAACCGGTTACGTAGGCGCTATTCCTAAAGAAGATACTATTTGGGCTGAGGTTGCCAAAGGCGATATCCGTTCACGCGGCTTCGACCTGAATGGCGGCTGGTCGCCATGGTATACAGTACACAAGATCATGGGCGGTTTACTTGATGCCTATTTATATTGTAATAATGCCGAAGCACTGAAAGTATGTAAAGGCATGGCCGACTGGACAGGCGAAACCATCAAAAACCTTGATGACGAAAAACTGCAAAAAATGCTCCTATGCGAATATGGCGGCATGGCCGAAACGCTTGCTAACCTGTACGCTATCAACGGTGATAAAAAGTACCTTGAACTATCATACAAGTTTTACGATAAAAAGATCCTTGATCCGCTATCCCAACAGCAGGATATTTTGCCGGGTAAACACTCCAACACCCAGATCCCTAAGATCATAGCCAGCGCACGCAGGTATGAGATCACCGGCGATAAAAAGGATAAAGCCATTGCCGATTTCTTCTGGACAACCATTGTTAACCACCACTCATACGCTACGGGTGGCAACAGCAATTATGAATATCTGAGTGATGCAGATAAACTAAACGATAAGCTTACCGAAAACACAACCGAAACCTGCAACACTTATAATATGCTGAAACTAACCCGGCATTTATTCGCGGTTGAGCCTTCGGCCATGCTGATGGATTATTATGAAAAGGCATTGTATAACCACATCCTTGCCTCCCAAAATCACTCGGATGGCATGATGTGCTATTTTGTCCCCCTGCGCATGGGTGGTACTAAACATTACAGTACCCCGTTTGATGATTTTACCTGTTGCGTTGGCTCTGGTATGGAAAACCACGTTAAGTACAACGAAAGCATTTACTTCAGAGGGGCCGATGGTAGTTTATACGTAAACCTGTTCATCCCATCGGTACTAAACTGGGCATCAAAAGGTTTATCGGTAAAGCAGGAAAGCAGTTTCCCTAATGACGATCATATCTCATTTACGATAAATACCAAAAAGCCGCTTACTATGGCTATCCGCATCCGCAAACCAAAATGGAGCAGCGATGCTACCATCAGCATTAACGGTAAGTCGCAAACCGCTACTACTGATGACCAAGGATATATTGTTTTAAACCGCAAATGGAATAACAACGATAAGATTGAGTTTACTACTCCTGAAAAGCTTTACACCGAAGCCATGCCGGATAATGCAAACAGACGCGCTGTATTTTATGGCCCGGTGTTACTTGCAGGTAATTTGGGTAATACCGAACCTGATCCGCTGAAAGGCGTACCGGTTTTTGTAACCAGCGAAACCGATCCTAACCAATGGCTGCAACTGGTTGATAAAAAACAACTAAGCTTCCGCACGGTGAACATTTCAAAGCCTGAGGAAGTTACATTGATCCCATTCAATCAAACCAAAAATGAATACTATTCGGTTTATTGGGATGTATTTACACCGCAAACCTGGGCTGTACAGCAAAAGGCTTACGAAGAGCAACGCAAAAAGCAACAGGAACTGGAAGCCCGCACCATGGATATTGTACGCTTAGGCGAGATGCAGCCCGAGCGCGACCACAACTTCACCAGCGAAAACGCCACTACCGGCGAAGATCACCAAAAGAAATGGCGGTCGACAGAAAATGGTGGTTACCTGCAATATGAAATGAAGGTGGATGCCAACGCTCAAAATACCCTCATCAATACTTATTGGGGCATGGATAACCGCGGTCGCCGATTTGATATTTTGATTGATGGCGTTAAACTGGCTTCTGAAGATCTGAACCAATATAAGGAAAGCCGTTTTTACGATATCAGCTACACCCTGCCTATCGAGCTAACTAAAGGCAAGCAAAAGGTAACTGTAAAACTGCTGCCACAAAAAGAAAACAGCGCAGGGCCGGTTTATGGCACCCGCATGGTTAAAAACTAATTTTAAATTAAACGAACTTTAATATCATGATCAATAAACAAAAAGTCGCCGGTGTACTTGCTGTGTCTTTAACGGCACTTGTAAGTCCGCTTTTGGCACAGCAAAAGGATTACCCTATCCAGCCGGTTGCCTTTACCAGTGTGCATGTAAATGACAATTTCTGGCAGCCAAAAATGGAGGTAAACGCTAAGGTTACTATCCCATATGTATTGGCGCAATGTAAAGCCAATGGCCGTGTAGACAACTTTTTACGTGCCGCAAAAAAACTGGATGGCGATAAATTAAGTGAATTTCCGTTTGATGATACCGATGTTTACAAGGCCATTGAGGGTGCTTCTTATTCCATGCAGAATAAAAGAAACCCGGAACTGGATAAATCAATTGATAGCCTTATTTCGATTATCGGTGCCGCCCAGGAGCCTGATGGTTACCTGTACACCTTCAGAACGGTTAACGCTAAAAAACCGCACGAATGGATTGGTGACAAACGCTGGGTGAATGAAGAAATATTGAGCCATGAGCTGTACAACGCAGGCCACCTTTACGAGGCTGCTGTTGCACATTACCAGGCTACGGGCAAGCGCACGCTACTCAACATCGCCATAAAAAATGCCGATTTGTTGGTAAAAACTTTTGGGCCGGGCAAAATTGAAGAATATCCGGGCCATCAGATCGTGGAGATCGGTCTTTCAAAAATGTACCGTGTTACCGGCAATAAGCAATATCTTGACCTGGCTAAGTTTTTCTTAGATGTTCGCGGCCCTAAAGGCGATGCTTATAACCAGGCCGATAAAAAGGTAGTTGATCAGCACGAGGCCGAAGGCCACGCGGTGAGGGCTGCATATATGTATACCGGCATGGCCGATATCGCGGCCTTAACAGGCAATACAAGCTATTTGACAGCCATAGATGATATCTGGAGCGATGTGGTAACTAAAAAGCTTTATATAACAGGCGGCATCGGCGCAACCGGGGCTGGCGAGGCTTTTGGCGATGCATACCAATTGCCAAACATGTCGGCTTATGCTGAAACTTGTGCTGCCATTGGCAACGTTTACTGGAACAACAGGATGTTCCTGCTGCATGGCGATTCAAAATACATCGACGTACTTGAACGTACGCTGTATAACGGCCTGCTGTCGGGCGTATCGTTGAGTGGTAACAGGTTCTTCTATCCTAACCCGCTGGCTTCTATGTTCCAGCACCAACGCAGCGCATGGATCAGCTGTGCCTGCTGTATCAGCAACATGACCCGTTTCCTGCCATCATTACCGGGTTATGTTTACGCTAAAAACAAAAACGACCTTTACGTTAACCTGTTCATGAGCAACTCAAGCAATATCAAGCTTACTGAGGGCAACGTGAATATTGTGCAGCAAACCGATTACCCCTGGAAAGGCCGGGTTGATATTACTGTTAACCCCGATAAAGCAGGCGAGTTCACTTTAAGGGTGCGCATACCGGGCTGGGCAAAACAACAACCTGTACCGGGCGACCTGTACACCTTTATGGATAAAAAATCCTTCCCGCTTACGCTGATGATTAACGGGCAGGCAAAATCATTTGAAACAGAAAAAGGTTACGCCGTATTAAAACGCACCTGGAAAAAAGGCGACAAGGTTTCGCTTTTGTTGCCGATGGAAACCGAAAAGGTATTGGCCAATAACCAGGTTAAGGATGACAGGGGCAGATTTGCCTTTGAGCGCGGCCCTATTGTTTATTGCCTTGAAGGCCCGGACAATAAAGACAGCCTGGTGCAAAATATATTGATCAATAAAAACGCTATCGCCAACGCCAACTATCAGGCCGACCTGTTAAACGGTGTTGACGTAATTACCGCAGAAGGAAAAAGCGCTAAACGCCAGCTGAAAACCGACAGCCTTTTACAAACCGATCAGATGGTAAAGGCCATCCCCTACTACGCCTGGGCTAACCGCGGACCAAGCGAAATGACCGTTTGGATCCCTTATGAAGCTTCGGCAGTGCGGCCAAAACCGGCTCCAACTATCGCAAGTACAAGTAAGGTAAGCGCTTCGTTAAAAAATACGAGAATGTTTGCGGCCATCAAAGACCAGTATGAGCCTGCCGACTCAAAAGACACCAATTACCCATACCTGCACTGGTGGCCTGCTAAAAACACCAGCGAGTTTGTGCAGTATGATTTTGATGCCGAGCATACTGTAAGCGAATCAAAAGTATATTGGTATGATGATGGCCCGTGGGGCGGTTGCCGTATCCCGGCGTCATACAAAATCCTGTATAAGAAAGACGGTCAATGGGTTCCGGTTAAAAACACTACGCCTTACACCGTAAGTAAAGACGGCTTTAACGTGGTTACTTTTGAACCGGTGGCTACTACGGCCCTGCGTATGGAAATCCAATTACCGGTTGATAATTCAAGCGGCATCCATGAATGGGCAGTTAAATAAGCTGTTGTTAAGTTAGAGATCAGAAGCCGTTTTTTCTTTTTTCTCTGCTTAGAACTTATAACTTTGGACTAAACACTAACCTCAATTTGTAGAAGAGACCGTATTACACTATTGCCTATACAGTTATATTCTATACATTTGCGGCCTTAAAAAATAAAAAAATGGTAAATTTTGAAAAAGTGAAAGAAGTTATCGCAGCGGCAGAAGCTGACGCGGCAAGCTTTTATGAAAAAGGTAACAAAGCAGCTGGTACAAGGTTGCGTAACGCTATGCAACAATTAAAAGTATTAGCTACGGATATCCGTAAAGAAGTTACTGAACTTAAAAACACTGAAAAATAACAGTTAAAAATCTTTTGAATAAAGCGGGTCTGGTTTTTCCATGTACCCGCTTTTTCTGTTTTAAAAAGTCCCGTCGACATCAGCGTATCGCCTCCTCTTCCCCGTTTAATTTTTTCTCAATAGTTATACTAATTATCAAAACCATAAGTACTTAATAGTGTTCATGATTGGTAACCATAAGTCAAAACATTACTTTTGACTATCACAGATTGAGTTGTTAATTCATGTATCGCGGAAATATCTTTTTTAATATATCCATCCGTTGGTATGCGCTTTTATGGTGCATAGCGCTTTCGTGCGCTGTCAAAAGTACCTACGCCCAGGATACCTCCGTGATACGCTCCCGCAATTTTGGGATACAAAACGAAATATACTTTAACGATTCGCTTTGGTATTTTCATGCAGGCGATTTAACCAGGGCTCAACAAAGTGAAGCCAGTACAACGGGCTGGGATACCCTGCATTACACAGCATTTGGAAAAGAAAATGCGCCGCGCGGCTGGCGGGGTGTTGGCTGGTTCGGCTCATGGATCAGGGTTGATACCGATCTGGTCAATAAAAAACTATCGCTCCGTATCAATCATGATGGTGCTTCGGAGATCTTTTTGGATGGTAAACCTATTGGTGGTTACGGTAAGGTTGGCAATTCGGCCCGGGAAATGGTAGCCATGAGCGCCAGACGGGAACTGATCCCGATTTGGCTCCCCGACACCCGCCCGCACCTGATCACTATCCATTATTCTAATTTCTTTGAGGTTTACGCTAATTTTTACGGCTTTCAAACCTGGATAGGCGACTACAACCAGCTTGCGCCTAAGATACAAACCGCCAATCAGCGTTTTAATTATATGTTGATGTGCGCCGCGGCACAACTCATTTTAGGGCTTTTACACCTCTTGCTATTCCTCTTTTACCCCAGGCAAAAACTTAATTTGTATTACGCGCTTTTTGTACTGCTCGTTGGCATTAACGGCATTGGGATATACTTGTTTTACCGTACAAACACACCTGTAGTACAATATTTTTCACAATCGTTAATTGATGAAGGTAAAGTTATCATGATGTGGGCAGCAGTAATGTTGCTTTATATACTTGATTACCGCAAGCCTCCTCTTTGGCGAAGAATAGCCTTAACTACCGTATGCGCGCTATATTTCATAGCCTATATCTATAAGTTTTTAAATCATATTGAATACTGGGTAGATTACTTCGCCCTGGTTTTTCTTATCTGTATGATGGATGGTTTTTGGTCGGTATTTCATCTCATCAAAAAAAAGCAAAAGGGCGCATGGTTAATAAGCGCGGGGGTAGTAGTAGTTATATTACTGTATTATTTTACCTGGGACGATGTGTTTCACCTGTGGCCATACCAGCTTAACTCCATGCGTTTATTGGTAATGGCTGTTGGCGAATTGATGTTACCCCTTTGTTTATCGCTTTACCTGGCACTCAACTTTGCCCGGACTAACGAAAACCTCACCGCAAAACTATTTGAGGTAGAAACGCTATCGGCCCTGGCACTTGCCCAGGAAACCGAAAAAAGGGAATTAATAGCAGGCGAAGCTAAACGCCTCGAAGAACTTGTGAGGCAGCGCACTACCGAGCTCAGGGAGCAAGCCGATAAACTACGCGAGATGGACCTGGTAAAATCGCGCTTTTTCACCAATATCACCCACGAGTTTAAAACACCATTAACACTCATCATTAATCCGGCAAAAGAGCTAATAACCGAAACTGACGATGAGCATGTTCAACGATATAGCCGCCTTATCCTTAACAACGCATCGCGCCTGTTGCAACTCATTAACCAATTGCTGGATCTGAGCAGGCTTGAAAATGGATCGATGGAAGTGAACCTCGCTCCTCTTGACCTGGTAGCACTCATCAGGATGCATATTCTTTCGTACGAGTCGCTAATAAAACAAAAGGAGATCTCCCTACACTTTACATCATACTGGGACAAGCTTTGGATACTTGGCGACCGGGACAAGCTTGATGCCATTGTTATCAACTTAATATCAAATGCATTAAAGTTTACAGATAAGGGTAAGGTAGATATTGTTTTGCAACAGGACGATGAACTACCGGGAGCGAGCTTCTCATTCACTATAAAGGATACAGGGCAAGGCATACCGTCAGGAAAACTACCTTATGTTTTTGACCGCTTTTACCAGGCCGATCCTTCTGATACCCGCTCTGCCGAAGGAACAGGTATAGGCCTGGCTGTGACAAAAGAACTGGTGGAGTTGATGGGCGGGCAAATCCGGATAGAAAGCGAGGCAGGGTTATTTACTGAAGTGCTTATCACCATGCCATATCAATCCGCAAATGCAGTATCAGAACCTATATTGGAGATCCTGCCTGCCGGAGTTAGCCCCTCTGTTACCGTTCATGAACCGATAACAAATATCGGCGAGGATAAACCACTGGTATTACTAATAGAAGATCACCAGGAACTCCGGGATTTCATCCAGCAATCCTTAAAAGATAATTACCGGATATTAACCGCCACGGATGGTAAGGAAGGGATAGCTTTTGCCATGGAGCATATCCCCAACCTCATTATTACCGACTTGATGATGCCGCATGTAGATGGTTATGAAGTTAGCTCAACCCTCAAAAAGGATGTAAAAACCAGCCATATTCCTATCATCATCCTTACGGCAAAGGCCGATATAGACAGCAGGATTCAGGGGATTGAAACAGGTGCGGACGCGTATCTGGCCAAGCCCTTTGAAAAACGGGAACTGTTTGCCCTGATGGAAAACCTGATCAGTGTACGAAACCAATTACGGGAACACTACAGCAAACAGGACCTCTGGTTCAGCAATGCGCTTTCTATGCCATCGATAGAACGGGATTTTATAACCCGTGTCCGCAGCGCTGTCGAAAGCCATTTAAACGAAGAAGGCTACAGTGCAGATCAGCTTGCCCGGGATATGGGATTAAGCCGCACCCAACTGCATCGTAAATTAAAAGACCTCATCAATCAGTCGCCCGGCGAGTTGATTCGTATTGTAAGGCTGCAATATGCCCATGACCTGCTCCAGCGACGCGTTGCTACTATAGCCGAAGTTGCTTATATGGTTGGTTTCGGTAGCCCCGCAAGTTTCTCGGCAAGCTTTTCCCGTCATTTTGGCTTTGCACCCAAAACAGTATCAGCTATATAACTTCAACTATTAATTGAAATTATATAGCTTTTATTCCAGCAGTTTGACGTGTAGTTTAAAAAATGCAACAAACTCGAAAGCATTTGCAACAAACTCAAAAGTGATTACCGGCTGTCAGGCGTTTATTTGCGATTGCATTTCCCCTTGGTGCACAGTTATCCGGTCATTTTAAATATGATCGGTAAAATCGTAAATAAATAACAAACCGATAGCCTATATGAAACAAATCAAACCAGGAATTTATTTCCTCGCGGCATGTGCCGTACTAATTTTCAGTAATTGCCGCAAGCCTCACGACATAAAAACGCCCACCGTCGATCCCAATATTGTGAATGCTATGTACCCGGCCAGGATGTCTTTTTACGATGGCAGCCAATCGGCCTATCCACGGGTTTACACGTATACTTACGATAAAGACAATCACCTTACCAGGTACGGAAAAGATAGTCTCGTAGTATGGGATATTAACGCCCACCAGGTTAGCTCAACTGTTTTTGATTACCCTAACAGTATATCAGCCTTTACCTATTCTTACGGACTTGTAGCCATAGACAAAACTCCTGGCGCTGTAGATATTTATACTGGTTTACCTACACAAGTATCAATAGATTTTTTTTACAAAGATCTGCATTTCGGTACTACGCGCAGTAATGCATCAGGTTTGTGGCAATTTGAGCTCGCCGGTGGCCATATCATGAAAGCGCTTACATCAGATGGAGGAGGAAGGAATTATAACTATTCATATGATAAGGATGGCAACCTGTCGGGTATGACATTTGTATCGCTCACAGGGCCGCGTGCCGGCGCGGAGTATTACAGGTTTACTGTTAAATCACTCGACGATAAATCATCACCATTTTCATCAGTAAAGGGCTATGGTACAATCTCCTATCCGCAATCCTATTTTATTGATTATGCACAAGCATTCTGCAAAAAAAATCCGATACAAATTGTAGGCGAACGCTATGATGAAACTAAAAATGCTTTTGTAATTGATGAACAGGATGATTTCACTTATCAATACAATGATAAGGGCTACCCTACACAAATTGTTGTAAGTATGACTTATTTTGAAGCCACCACAACACATTATACCCGCACTTACAACTATACTTATAAATAACAGGAACACGACAACTCCCCCACCAGTCAACACGCTGATATGCGATATGACCTTATAACAATTTCAATAGTCATGAATCCACTCTCTTTTAAACAGAAACTCGGGCTGGTTTACCTGTACCTCGTACCTTTAATTGTTGTTGCCATCGGTTTTGGGGTAGGCCACGTGAGCTATAAAATTTATTTGCCGGTTTGGATTTTTAACGCCTGTTTAATGATAACAGCAGCCTGGAACCTTGGCGGCCACCAATTTAAAAGTAGTAACCGGGGCATAAAACAACAGGCCGCAGCGGCTTTGTTATTGTTTATACCATGGCTGCTATTTTCCATTTTTGCGGGTATGGGGCCGCCGCCGCCTACATTGCAAGGTTGGGTTAATACTGCTGCCGAGCAGCAGATACGATTTACTATTCTTATTGCAGGTGGTATTTTATTGGTACTTGGCTACGCCCTATTAAAAGTAAAACTACAAGCCGCAGGTGAAAACCTGTATTCGGTAATGGCCGCGGCTGCTATAAACCTTGCCGTGCCGCTCTTTATCATCAACATGGCATTTTGGGGCTATTACCTGACCGATGCCTTCCGGGTTTTCGTGCAATTAAATGTTTCAAAACGCCCCGATTTATACGGGCCTACAAAAAGTTTATTTTACGTTATCAGTATAGCAGAAGTGTTATTGCTGTACCTCGGCACAGTATTTTTTGCTGTTTCGCTTAAAGTTACCGGGCTTTTTAATCCGGTAGCGTGCCGGTATTATGTTTTCTTCGGTTTAGCCGGCATGGTGTTGGTTGTGTTACCACCCACCTGGCCCGAGCCATTCGGCACCGCCGGGTATCTTGTTGCTATACCTGCCATCTCTTTCATAATGCCTTACCTTATTGGAGTAAATTTATTGAAAAAGATAAAAAATTAGCCTACATATTTTATTTACGCAATCGATTGCTAAAATGTCATATATTGTTTATTTTTAGATCGAAAACAACCGGTAATCTCATGCAGGTTATTTTCTTTCAACCAATTACAATTTAAACTTAATATATGGGCAATAAACTAAACTCATTGTGCCAAGTTCTGCTGTTACCCGGTGTTCTTTTGGCTACAACATCTTCTGTACTCGCCCAAAACGGCGAATGGGTTTCAACCACAAGCACATCAAACTGGAACGTAAAGCATCAAATACCCGCCGCACAAAACGGTAAAATCGCGGATGCTGAAGTATTCACAGATAAAGCACTGCAAAAGGTTGAGGGCTTTGGAGGCTGCTTTAACGAGCTTGGCTACACATCGTTGCAACTGTTGAGTAAAAAAGACAGGCAAACGATCATGAAGGAATTGTTTGCCCCCGGTTTTGGCGCAAACTTTACCATTTGCCGCATGCCTGTTGGCGCCAACGACTTTTCGCTCGATTGGTATTCATATGACGAAACCGATGGCGATTTCGACCTGAAAAACTTTAGTATTGATCGTGACCTTAAAACACTAATCCCGTTTATAAAGGAAGCGCAAAAGTACAATCCCAAGCTTGCTTTATGGGCATCACCATGGAGCCCGCCGCAATGGCTTAAACGCAATAAACATTATGCCGCAGCCATGGTACCATCAAAAGAGGTGATCAAAAAATATGAAGCCAGCGGCCACAAACTTACCGGTATGGATTTTAGCAACGTAACCAACGGACTTGAACCCAACCAGGTGGGTAAGGAAGGTACCGATATGTTTGTGCAGGATGATAAATATTTCACCACCTATGCCAATTACTTCGGCAAGTTTATTGATGCTTATAAAAAGCAGGGAATCAGCATTGGTATGGTAATGCCTCAAAACGAATTTAACTCGGCCCAGATCTTCCCAAGCTGCACCTGGACTGCTCACGGCCTGGCTAAGTTTGTAAGTTATCTTGGTCCGCAAATGCAACAAAGGGGCGTAAAAGTATTTTTCGGCACCGATGAGCGCCCTAATGAAAAACTGGCAGATACTGTATTGACCAGTCCGGAAAGCAGCAAATTTGTAACGGGTATGGGCTTTCAGTGGGCGGGCAAAGGTGCCATAGCAGGCATTCACAATCGCTACCCTAACCTTACCCTATATCAAAGCGAACAGGAATGTGGTGACGGACAAAACGACTGGAAATACTGTCGCTACACCTGGGACCTCATGAAGCATTATTTTAACAGTGGTGCAAACGCCTATATGTACTGGAATATTTCGCTGAACGAAGGTGGTATCAGTCACTGGGGATGGCACCAAAATTCATTGGTTAGCGTTGATACAACAGCCCGCACTTATAAATTTAATCACGAGTACTACCTGTTTAAACACCTGAGCCATTACGTAAAACCCGGCGCGGTCATGTTAAATACAAGTGGCGCATTCAACAATATGCTTGCTTTTAAAAACCCGGATAACAGTGTTATATTAGTTGTGCAGAATGAAACAGAGACCGAAAAACAAGTTACTATCAAAGTAGGGAATAAAACCATCAGCCCGGTTTTAGAAGCTGATTCGTTTAATACACTTGTTATAAATTAAACATCTGTCGCAGGTTTAGCGACAGCGTAACCTGTAACCCGGCATAACTGAAGCTTTCAGCTTCAGTCTTCAATCAAAATAAAAAAGGATGCCGTTTTTTTGAAGCGACATCCTTTTTTATTGGCTTAACAATTACGCACAAACCTATTTTGCTAAAACATCCAAAATAGGATGATCAATAGCATTTAACGTATTTTGTGATGGTTTGATCAGTTCAAGTACAGTAATTTCGTTATCGCCTTTCTTTAACCATTCAACAGGCACATACACGGTTTGCTGCGGACCGTAATACCAGTAGCGGCCCAAGTTATGACCGTTGATCCAAACAATCCCTTTGCCCCATTTGCTCATATCAAGGTAAGTATCCGCCAATTTATCGACCTTGAAAACAGCTTTTTTCAACTGAGGTGCGCTATTGGCCGTAACCTTTTTGACGGCCGGACTTGTATTCACTTTATTGATGTCATCAAACGGCAGCGAATACATTTTCCAGTTTTTAACTTCTGTTCCTGCAAAAAGTACTTTCTCTGTAATACCTTTTTTGTTTTTAAGCAGATAAGGGCCAAAATTGATACGACCAAGGTTTTCAACTAAAATATCCAGCGTTACTTTTCCTTTAGGCAGGGTAACCATCAGGCTATCCTGATATTTGCGCCTGTCAACAATACCTACACGTTTGCCATTTACATAAACGATACCATAATCGCGCAGGTCTTTCAATTTAAGCAGGCCCGATTTGCCGCCGTTAAGGGTTGTGCGGTACAATACAAAACCATAAGCCTGGTTCAGGTCTTCGAAAGTAAGCGGAGTACTGTTGATCTTTGCAGCTGGTAATACATCAAACAAACTGGTTGATTTAGTAAAGTTAATTGCAGGAAGGCTCATGGCCGGTTTAGCCGCCGGAACTTCGGGCAGGGTTACTCCTGCGGGCAGGTGTTTACTGATCACCGCCCTGAATTTCATAAATTTATCAGTAGCATTACCCGCCTCATCAAGCGGCGCATCGTAGTCATAGCTGCTGATCTGCGGCTCATACGGGTTCTGATCGTTATAGTTTGCACCGTTCATGAAAGCACGTGTAGTACCGCCATGAAACATATACATGTTGATAGAAATACCGGCTGCCAATACCGAATCAAGTTTCGGAACGTATTTATCAGCCGGGATGGTATGGTGTGCGGTTCCCCACCAGTCAAACCAGGCCGGGTACCATTCGGCGATAAAGTAAGGGCCTTTGCCATTATAATTTTCACCAATCAGCCTTTTAACTTTTGCAACATCATCAACACCGTTGATGGCGGGTAGCAAGCCCGGTAAATGGCCATCTTTAATAGCGGGCTCAGGGTCACAGGTATAAAGCTGGCAATCAAAGCCGGCATCAATGAACATTTTGCGGTTAAGGGCCAGATAATCTTTATCGCTACCGTATGAGCCGTACTCGTTCTCTATCTGCACCATCAAAATATTGCCGCCATGGTTCACCAATAACGGAGAGAGTTGCTTGCCAACCTCTGTAAGATATTTTTTGTAAGCCTCCAGGTATTTAGGTTCCTTGCTGCGTACTACCAAGCCTTGCTCTTTCTCGAGCCAGTAAGGATAGCCGCCAAACTCCCATTCGGCACATACATAAGGGCTGGGACGTAATATTACCCAAAGGCCTTCTTCCTTGGCTATCTTCACAAACTCGGCTATATCATGGTTGCCCGTAAAATCATAGTGCCCTTTTTGTGGTTCGTGAACATTCCAGAATACATAGGTGCCAATGGTATTTAACCCCATAGCCTTAGCCATTTTCATCCGCTGACGCCAGGCCTCGCGCGGAACACGGGTATAATGCATTTCGCCCGAGATGATCTGCAAAGGCTTACTATCCAACAAAAATGTAGTATCGCCAAGGGCAAAAGTGTGTTTAGTAGTTTGCGCCTGCAACCTTGAGGATGCAAACAGAATAACAAAGAGGAATAATAATTTTATAATCTTCATAAATTGAAAAATGCAGGAACTTTAGTTTTTATCGATGATTTTGTGTGATTACTTTACGGTTAATATTACTGTTGATAACTTAAGGCTACCCGCCCTTACTTGTACCTGCACCTTACCCGGCTTACCGGTAGTTTGCACATAGGCCAACAAGCGACCGTGTAATGCTTTACGTTGGTTAGACTGATAATTTTCATGACTGCTGGCGCTGCCGCTCTCTAATCCCAGCAACTTCGCCGGCCCGGTTACGGATATGGTTATCTCATCGGTGGCATTAAATACAGCGTTTCCATCCTTATCGGTAATGTAAACCTCAATTTGGCTCAAGCCTTTTGTGTTAGCCTTAAATGAGGTATTGTCGGCTACAGTTTTAAGCTGCCAGGCGTCACCGGCTGTTTTGATGTTGTTGGTTGATACTTCAATACCGTTGTTGTAACCTTTCACAACCAATTCGCCGGGTTCATAATCAACCTGCCATGATGGTACCTGTCCCTTTGCAGCGCCACGGGATTGTTTCCCAAGCGATTTACCATTCAGGAACAACTCGACTTCCTGGCAATTGGTGAAGCAATCAACTTTTATTTTATTGCCCGGCTGCCAGTTCCAAACCGGTTCGGCAGTACGATGGCTCCAGATGCCTTTATCCTCGGTACTGGTTATTGCACGCGCGCCTACGTAAACCATTGGCTTGGCCGACCATAAACTTTGCCTGAAGAAATACTCCGGCTTTTTAAAGCCCGCCAAATCAACCAAACCAGCACCATTACTACGCTGCGGCCACTTACCGGCCTCGCCCAGGTAGTCGATACCAGTCCATAGGTATTGGGCCGAGATATATTCATTACTGTCAACAGCGTTCCAGGCTTGTTGAGCCATGCCGTTTTCGCTGCCGTAAATAATACGATCAGGGTATTTTTTATGATCTTCCGGATAACGGTATTCCTGGTAATTATAACCAACCACGTCAAGCGCTTCGGGATACCCTACCTCATTTGACATTACCACACCGGCCAACGCGGCTGTTACGGGGCGTGTAGTGTCAACAGCTTTTACAGCTTTAACCAGCTGCTTAGCTATTGGTGTTAAGCCGCTTGCCGAAGGATGATCGGGCAGATAACCTTTTCCATAGATCTGCGGATTACGGCCAGTATTCAACACCTCATGAGTATAAGGATCATTAGGATAATCAATCTCATTACCAATGCTCCACATAATGATTGAAGGGTGGTTACGTGAGCGCAGCACCATATCCGCAACGTCACGATCTGCCCATTCCTTAAAATATTCGTGGTAGCCATTTTTTGATGGAGTACCTAAATTCCAGCCTGCAACCCATTTATTTTTACCAACTTCCCATTCATCAAAGGCTTCGTCCATTACCAAAAAGCCCATCTTATCGCATAAATCGTACAGATAATCGGCATGGGGGTTATGGCTTAACCGGAGCGAGTTTACCCCGGCATCTTTCAATATTTTCAATCTGCGTACCCAAACTTCTTCGGGAACGGCTACACCTAAGGCCCCGGCGTCGTCATGGATACAAACGCCTTTAAGCTTGGTGCTTTTATCATTTAAAAAGAACCCCTTATCCTTGTCAAAACGGATACTGCGGATCCCTACAGCTTGCGTTACTTCATCAAATGATTTGCCATTGCGGTTAAGTGATACCTGAAGTTTATAAAGGTTAGCTTTTTCGGTATCCCATAATTGGGGCGATGAAAGCTGCTGCTCAAACTCAACATCATGAACACCGGGTTTTACTTTTATCTGTTTCTGCAGGGCAGCAGCCGATTTTCCTTTTCCGTCGAACAGGTTTACCTTTACCAGCACAGCGGCATTTGTAGCATTGCTGTTGGTTACGCTCACCTTAACTTTCACGGTAGCTTTGTCGACCGAAACATCAGGGGTAGTAAATGCTACATCCCATGGGGCAATGTGTACCGGATCTTTAACGAGGAGGTATACATTACGATAGATACCCGAGCCTGTGTACCACCTTGAATCGGCAAATTCGCTGTGGTCTACCCTTACAGCTATCGTATTCTTTCCAGTTAAATTTAGATACTTGCTCAGCTCATACTGAAACGAGATAAAACCATTCGGACGCTTACCTAACGAATGCCCATTGATCCATACCTCGCTATTTTTATATACCCCATCAAAATAAACATATACCTGCTTTCCTTTCCAGGCGGCATTACCGTTGAAGGTTTTCTTATACCAGCCAATCCCACCAGGCAAATAGCCGGTAGCGCTTGCCCATTCATCGCTGAAAGGCCCTTCAATGCTCCAGTCATGCGGCAGGTCTAAGGTTTTCCATTCCGTTTCGGCAGCGATGCCGCTGATACCGGTGCTGATATCGCCTTTATGGAATCCCCAGGCCGAGTTAAACAAAGCCGGTTTGCCGTTACCCTGCGCCCTTACCAGACTGGGGAACAATAACATGCCGATTAAAAGAAGAAGCAGATAGTTTTTATTTTTCATATTATGATAGGAATAAGAAGCTACTTGATGACACCTGTAAGCGTGACGATGGAACGGGCTGGTATCACATTTTTACCACCGGTTATTTTACCAGGTTTAAGCTCATCTGTTTGTGATGTTAAATACGATGTTGTAAACTGAACTTGAGCATTATTAGCGTTAAGCACAGTAGTTACATCAGTAGTACCGGGATTGATCACAACCACAGTTACATTTTTCCCATTTTTAAATGCCGATACCAATAATGATTTGTCCTCTGCGGATGCCGAAACCGTGGCATCAACCCGTACAGCGCCGGGATTAACAAACCTGCTGTAGTTGCCCATAACCCAAAGCATTTTGCTGGTATAGAAATTACCGTCGGTTTTATTTTTATCAATGTAGATGAGGCCATCCTTATAATCATAGGCAGAAATAGACGTCCACCATTGCCAGGCCGATGCATTGGCCACTGCAAGATCAGTATGGATCACCGATGCTAAATATAAGGCCGCGTTAATACCCAGATCACGCTTGTTGCCATCAATTTCGCCGGCATTATCGCCCAAAATACAATATTCCGATTGCCAGAAATTAAGTCCGTTAACAGCCGCCACACTATCTGCAAGCGCAGTACGGGCTTTTACCGATGATGCCATTGGCGATGTAGAAAAATAGCTATGTGCCGAAATAGTTTTGGCTACCGATGGCAGGTCGCCTATATAATTAACAGATCCCGGTTTAAAAAAATCCGAAATCTGGCTGCCCTTCCCCGACTTATCACCTTTGGTAAATAAATAGTTGATGCTTCCAGCTTCACCAACCAAAATCTTTGAACCTATTTTATTCTTAATGAATTCTTTATCGATAGCTTTTATCACACCTGCAATCTCGGTGTTGTTATAAGGTGCACCTTCTTGTCCCCCATCACTCCAATCCCACTGCGGCTCGTTTATCGGGCTTATATAATCAAATTTTACTTTGCTTACCTGCTCAACACCTTTAATTACTTTAGCCAGGAAAGTTGCATAGGCATCATATTTATCAGGAGCTATATTTACTTTACCGCCATTGGCGTATGATTTACCGTTGATGGTAAATTGTACCGGCGGACTATTATTAAAACCTAAAAACTGTTTAACCCCGCGTTGTTTGGCGGCTTTCAGAAACCAAACCTGCGCGGCCTGGTTTTGCCAGTTGTAACTGCCATCGTTATTTAAAAATGATTCGGCCCGACGCCACTCGTCTTTGATACCGCTGTCATCTCCCTGCTGGGTACTGCCTGCACCAATATTAAACCGCCACAGCGATAAACCAATCCCTTTTGGCGAACCATCTGTATTGTTCTCCCTGCTAAAAAGCAAGTCGGCTATTTTGTTGCGCTTATCATCCGGCCAGTTGCCCACAAACTGGCATGACCAGGCATCAGAAGCGCCAAAATTGCTAATGGTTTGATACGTTTTTGAAAGGTTGATATCAATGGTAACCTCTTTTGTCTGGCTGCTTGCCAAAGGGATATTAAGCCCTAAAACAGAAGCTGCCAGTAATACTTTTTTTATGGTAGTTTTTATTATCATCTCATTTAAATCAACAAATAAAACAGCACTAAACCGTGCTGTTTTATTGCAATATTATTGTTGCACTATTTGCCATTGCTGGTTAGTAGCGCCACTATATGGCCACTGAATGATGCCTGCACCATTTGTGGTTGAAGCCCCGTTAACATCAAGCGCAAGGCTGCTGTTACGGTTAATTACTTTATAAATGCCATCGCTGGTAGCGGTAAGCTGCCATTGCTGGTTGTTGCCACCATTCCACGGCCATTGAATAATGCCCGCGCCGTTGGCTGTTGAGCTCATGTTAACATCAAGCGCTTGTGTACTGTTACGGTTAGTTATCTTATAGTAACCGCCGCCGTTATTTGCAATAACCCATTGCTGGTTGTTACCGCCGTTTTGAGGCCATTGAATTATGCCGGCACCATTGGTTGTTGAAGCACCATTAACATCAAGCGCCTGGCCGCTGTTCACATTCAGGAACCTGTAATAGGCACCCGTGTAAAATGTATCGGTACCGCCTGCCCCTACGCCCCAGGCATATTTAATGCGGCTTAAGCCCGACGGGTTTGTTGTTGAAACGGTAAGGCTGGTGCCTGTTCCGTTCAACTGCTGAATGGCATAGCTATCGCCGGTACGTACGCCCGGCCAGTAAACTGCACCCATTCCGTAAGCACGTGCCTGGTTGGTTAAACCTTGCAGGTAGGCTATTTCCTGGTCGCCGCCAATAGCTCCGGTATAGTTTTTACCTCCCGTCATCGGGATACCAAACTCGGTAAGCACCGCACGACTGCTGTAAGCGCCGATATTGCCTTTCAAGCGGTTTTCCCATTGCAGCGCCGTTGTAAGTGTGCCATTGCTGAAAAAGGTGTAATCATGTATAGATAAAAGACAGCCCGAGAAACGGCTATCGGCCCCCACACCTGTAATATCCTGCGAATAAGAGGTACCGCTGATCAGGATCCTGCCTTGCGGAACTGATGGATAGTTACTTAACCATTGGGCGCAAATGGTTGTCCAATCGGTTAATGAATAACCGTGGGGTTCGTTAAAAATTTCAAAGTACACGTGTGAATTGCTGCCGTATTTGGTAACTATGGTTTGCCACATTGACCAAAACTCGGTGGTGTTATCTATCTTACCGTCCTCAGATGATTTGGCTTCCCAGTAACCCAGTATCACATTCATCCCTTTGCTCAGGGCTTTATCAATAACACCTGTATATGAGTTCCACCAGGTTTGCGAAACGGTTGAATAATTTACAGGCAGCCTCACCGTATTGGCCCCTGTATTGGTTTGTATGCCCGATAAAACGGCATCTGCTTTAGCCGATACTGTGGCATAGCTATCTGCAGATGTTAAGCCGCTTAATACCAGTATCCCATCGCTAAAATTGTCGCCGTCGGCTGCCCAGTTAACGCCTTTGAGCGCGCTCGCCGGGGTTGAATCTGTTGTGACGATCTTATCTCCTGTTTTTATTTCATCCGGAGTTGATGATTGCTTTACAGCTACGATATCCTTTTTACACCCGGCCACCAAACAACACATCGCTAATAATAAAACACCTGCGTTCTTCATAATTTGCTATATAAGTTATAATTGGGGAGAAAAAAGGGGGAAGAAAGAAGATCTTCCCCCGGAATATTGGTTGTTAGTAACCGGCGTTTTGTTGTAACTGACCACCTGATGCCTGGATCTCAGATCTTGGTATAGGTAACCAGTAATGCTTGGTTGCAAACGAGCGACCATCTAAAGCCACTTTTGATGTGTAAACAAAGTTGCCGCTTGCATCTTTGGTAATAATTACGCCACCTGCCGGTTTATTTTCGGTAACATCGGCAATTTTCCAGCGACGTACGTCATAAAAACGATGCTCCTCAAAAGCAAGCTCAACACGACGCTCATAACGTACAGCATCACGCATTTGCGATTGTGAAAGCCCTACAGCCAAAGCCGGCATATTAACACTTGGGCGAGCCCTCACTAAATTAATAGCAGTACGCGCAGATAATGTTGAACCCGAAGGAATCACATCTGGCCCGTAAGCTTCGTTAGCTGCCTCAGCAAAGTTCAGCAGGATTTCCGCATAACGGAAATAGATCCAGGGCTGGAAACCTGCGTTACCCCAAGGGTTTTGCAACGGATACGCGTCGTTCATGTATTTTTTTAGATAGTAACCTGTTTTGGTAGTATTCCAGTTATCAGGTCCATCTTTGCTATCCTTACCGCCCGGGATATAAGAATCAACAGTTTGCCCACGGTAAAGAGAGCCATTGTATAACACAGTAGCAGCAAACCTTGGGTCACGGTGATCATAAGGGTGCGTTGCGTCATAACCAGATGTTGGGTCGGTAATAGCTTTACCGTTGTCCATTTCATAATCGTCAACCAAATTTTGCAACGGTGTATTACCGGCCCAACCACCATAACCGTTTGGCCCGTTGGCTATTTCCAGGTGGGTATGGTTAGCATTTTTAGTATATAAACGTTCAAAAATGGTCTCGTTGGTTTCATTGGTTAAAAACAGATTACCGTAACCGCCTGTGTAAATACCATATTTATTCAAACTGATAACAGCCTGTGCAGCGGTAACAGCATCGGCCCAGGTACCTGCAGCATACAACGGGCTTGCAGCATATAATTTTAATCTTGATTTTAAAGCCAGTGCTGCACCTTTTGTGGCACGGCCCAAAAGCCAGCTACCATCATTATTTAACGGTAGTTTTGAAGCGGCGTCATCAAGCTGAGCAGTAGCGTAATCGATACTCTCTTTGATTGAAGCGCGCTTAAACAACGAAGGATCCTGCAAATTATCGGTAAGCTGTGTTACTTTATCGCCCACTAAAACAACACCGCCGTAATTACGGATCAAGTCCTGATAACGGAAGGCCCTGATAAATTTCAACTCACCTTCAATAAGTGTTTTATGTCCGGCACTCATTGTTAATTTGGGCAAGATGCTCAAAGCGTAGTTACATTCCCTGATACTGCGGTAACTGCGCGCCCAAAGTACACCTGCGCCACCTAAGTTTTCTGGTGCCAGTTGCCCTCTTTGGATAAGCCAGGTAGCATCGTCATTATTATAGATCGATTCGTCGGTTAAAGAGCTCCACATGCTGTATTCAAAGCCGCGGCCAAAACCAGGGTTTGAACCGTCGCCCTCCTTATCCTGAAGTTTGGCACCAATGTAACGGTTGGTTACATAAGCCTCAAACACTGCTGTATCCGATTCAATCGCCGATGTAGCAATCCTATCTGTAGGCTGCACATCTAAAAGGCTCTTTTTACATGCCGTAAAGCCCATCATGCCGCATATCATTAAATATAGCGGGGTTTTATATTGTAATTTCATTGTCGTCTGATTAAAATTTCACGTTAACACCTAAGTTCAAAATTCTCTGCTGCGGATAAAATTGTCCGCTGCCACTGGTTCCTTCAGGATCATAATCCTTCACTTTGGTAATGGTGAACAGGTTGAACGCACTTGCATAAACCCTTAAGCCTCCTATTTTAAGTTTCGACAGGAAAGGTGCATTGAAATTGTAGCCTAACTGCACATTCTTTAACCTCAGGAAAGAGGCATCATTAAGCCAGAAAGTATTATTATATAAACCACCGCTGATAGCGTTTGATGCACGGTCGGTTACGCGTGGATAGGTGCCGTTAGTGTTTGAAGCGCTAAACCTATTATCGGCCCAGCTGCTGTAGAAGTTACCTACGCTACCTGCTTCGGGTAATACATATTGGCTAACCTGGGCCTGGCCTGCAAACAGAACTGATAGGTCAAATCCTTTATATGCAGCATTAACGCTAAAGCCGTAAGTGATCTGCGGTATGTTACCGTATTTGGTACGGGTTTGGTCGTCGGCAGTTATTTGCCCGTCTTTGTTGTAATCAAGATATTTCAGGTCGCCTACTTTAGCTCCGGTTACGTGAGGATAAGCATCAAGCTCGGCCTGGGTGCGGAAGATGCCAATAGCATCATAAAGCAGTGACGTACCTAATGGCAAGCCGGTTTGGCGCTGATAACTTAAAGTACCGCTGGCTTCATCGATAAAGATGATCTTGCTTTTTGCATAAGTAATGTTACCACTCACACCCCAGCTAAATTCATGGCCAGTATGGTTATAACCCAATGTAGCTTCAAAACCATTGCTATTTACTTTACCAATGTTTTCAGATGGCACCAATGGATCGGAACCGTAAGGGTTTACGATACCTGATGTACCTGGCAATGACGCGTTTCTGGCAGCAAGGATATCCGACCTTTTTTGCTGGAAATAGATAGCCTCAATTGTGAAATTATGTAAAAAGGTAGCATTGATACCGATATCCAGTTTTTTTGCAACTTCCCAAGTGATGTTAGGGTTGGCAAGTTTCACCAGGTTTACGTTTGGCTGAATTGTATTTGAGCCGCTGCCCGGTGCACTGGCTACAAAGCCATTGTTAACCAACACGTAGTTATCAAAATATTGGAAACCATTCACGTTATCATTACCCAGGGAACCGTAAGAGGCCCTCAGTTTCAAATCATCGATAAAGGTAACGCTGTTTTTGAAAAAGTCTTCTTTCGAAATTCTCCAGCCTACTGAAGCTGACGGGAAGTAGCCCCATTGTTTTCCAGATGGAAATATCGAGCTACCATCTGCACGTAACTGACCTTCAAATAAATATTTTTCGTCATAAGCATAAGCTAAACGGCTAATCACGCTGCGACGGTTATAGTTTGAGCTGTAACCCGAGTTAAGGTAATCAGTAGCCGCGCTGCCACCCTGCGAAAGTTCGGGCAGCTGTGATGAAAGATAATTGTAACGAGTAGCATCAAAATACTCAAGGTGATTTTTACTTTGCTCATAACCAACAAAGGCATTGATATCGTGCAAACCAAATTTTCTCACATAATTCAACTTTATGTTTGAGGTGATAAGCGATTGATTGTTTTGCGATTCGAACAATGTTGGCTTGCTATTATTACCACCAACAACCACAGGAGTATATACTTTTGTAGTTGAGTTGTAACTGTAAAGGTTATATGGCTTGCTGAAGTTTTTATCAAAGGCATTAGATTTATCAACTGAAAAGAACCCATCTAATGAAAGGCCTTCTATACCCGGAATAGCGTAACTGCCTCTTAAAATACCATTGAAAACCTGTGTTGGGTTATTGTTGATACCGCCAATATCGGTTACCTGTACAGCAGGGTTATTGTTTTCGATACCTGTTGTTGGTAAGCCGTTAGGGTAATATGCAGCAACAATAGGTTTAGCCCTGTACACAGAACGGAAAAGATCGCCGGCACCTGTTACCGGGAACTGCCTGTCTTCCTGACGGCCAGATAATGATAAACCTACTTTTAAGCGTTTGGTAACATTTGCATCAATGTTTGAGCGGAAATTGTATTGATGATATTTAGTAACACCGCTTTTGTAAATACCGTCCTGGTACAACGTACCTAATGACACGAAGTATTTTACATCTTCAGAACCGCCGTTTACTGATAAGCTATGCTGATTTTGCAGCGCAGTGCCTTTAAGCGTTTGCTTTTCCCAATCAGTATTTGGGTAGTTCAACGGATCCGATCCATCTTTAAATTTCTGGATCTGATCGGCAGTGTAAGCCTGATTAGGGCCGCCGTTCGGATTTGAATCAAGATTGATCTCATTCATGATCTGGGCATAAGTTGCTGCATCAGCCATTTTTGGCAGGCGGGTTGGTGAAGCAAAGCCCTGGTTAAAGCTGTAATTGATAGTTGGCTTACCTGTTTTACCACGTTTGGTGGTGATGAGGATAACACCGTTTGCAGCACGGTTACCGTAAATAGCAGCCGAAGCATCCTTCAATACCGACATGCTTTCGATATCGTTAGGGTCAAGCCTTTCTAAACCGCCTATCTGGCCGGGGATACCATCAACTACGATAAGCACGTTATTGCTGCCCGTTGTAGCCAAACCACGTACGGTAATGTTTGAACCGTCATAACCAGGTTCGCCGCTACGGTTGTTAACAATAACGCCCGAAAAACGACCGGCGATAGAATTTGATAAATTGGGCTGAGGGCTTTTTACAAGTTCGGCACCTTTTACCTGCGAAATGGAGCCTGTTAAGGTTGCTTTTTTCTGGGTGCCGTAACCTACAACTACTACCTCATTCAGTGATTTTGAATCGGCAGTTAATTGTACATTGATGGTGGTTTGTCCGTTAAGAGCTACTTCTTGAGACGTGTAACCGATGTAACTAAACACCAGTGTGCCCGATGAAGCATTGGGAACGTTAAGGCTAAACTTACCGTTAATGTCGGTAACTACGCCGGTTGATGTACCTTTAAGCGCCACGCTCACACCTGGTAGTGTTTCGCCTTTTTCGTCGGTAACTTTACCGGTAATCCTGGCATCGGGTAAGCGTTGCTCCTTAACGGTACCCGCAAAAGCCATTACAGGCATTTGCACCGTAGCGAAACAAGCCACAGCCATGCTGGCCGCAACGACGAAAAAGCGGGGTGATCTTTTCCAATGAGGAGAATCCTTTTCGAGTAAATTTGGTTTCATATGGTTTTAAAAAATTGGTTTTTTAATCGGTAAAAACCTTGCTAAGCGAAGCGCACAAAACCGGAATGCAGATTAGGTACTGATTAATTACCGCCTCTTTTTCCATGGTGACTTTCATGCACAGTACAAAAGTTTGGTTTAAACCTTGGTTATTGGTAGGGCTAAATTGCGTTTTAAAGCCAAAAAGAGTGAGGGGTAAATTCTGATTATGAGAGGGGGTATTTCATCAAAAAGCCTCAAAAACGAGTGATTTTGAGGCTTTTTGAACAGGGGGTAAATCAATACAACAAGGGGGACAAAAATATAACACCATATTTACCCCCCGCCTTCGCTTTATTTGCCACCCATCCCTCCACTTAGCGGAAAGAAAGCATTTTTAAGAAAAAGCTTATTAACCTTTTTGCATGATCATGGCAAAGCCGAACATTGGTCATGCAACGAAGTGCAGACTGGGAGAGTAAAACAATTATATAACGCTTGATCAGTTTTCTCTGATCACATCACGGTTCACGTTATAGTTATTATGAAAGGGTTTGCGATATTTCTTGATATAGTCGGATGGGTTGATGCCAAACAATTTATTAAACTGCTCCCTGAAGTATTTCAAATCATTTAGGCCAACCTTATATGCCGTTTCATAAACCGTACTATCGGTGGTAAGCAAAATCTCCGCAGCCTTACGTAAACGGATGAAACGGATAAAACTGTTTGCAGATTGTCCGGAGATTGATTTGATCCGTTTGTATAAATTGGAATGGCTCATACCTATTTCGGCAGCCAGGGTTTTGATGCTGAAATCAGGATCGGTTAAATGCTGCTCAACTATCTGCAGGCATTTTTCCAGAAACTCTTTGTATTCCTGGGAGATCTTCAGGTCGTTGGACTTATTAAGCGTTATCTCATTATAAAAATACTTCTGCAGGTTGTTCCGGCTTTTCAGGATACCATTAACCCGTGCAACAAGGATCTCCTTTTCAAACGGCTTGCTGATATAATCATCGGCACCGCCCTCAATACCTTTAAGCTTTATTTCGGGCGATGAACTGGCGGTAAGCAATATCACCGGGATGTGGTTCAAAACAGCATCTTCCTTAATGCGGCTGCACACCTCAATACCGCTTAATCCCTGCATCATTACATCGCTTATCACAATATCAGGCACCAGGTGGTAAACCAATTCCAGACCATCGGTGCCGTTGTCGGCCTCAAAAATTTCAAATTCGCCGCTAAAGATCTGTTTAAGATAAGTTCGGATCTGCTGGTTATCATCAATAAGCAGCATAGTTTTAGTATCGGAGCTTAAAGCCTCAGAGTTTTTTGCTGCTACTGCTGTGTTTTCAGCCTCAACCGTAACCAGTTCGCCTTTATTTTCCATCAGCTCATCCAGGAATACCGAAGTTTCGGCAACGTCCTCAAAAATAAACTGCTGACCAAAGTGTTCCTTCCCTTTTAATAAGGACACGTGGAATGTTGTGCCCTGGTCTTGTTTGCTGGTATAAGTAATGGAGCCTTTATGATGCTCTATGAACGCCTTAACCAGGTAAAGCCCAATACCAAAACCACCGGCCAAAGGCGCCGAGTTTTGAAGCTGGTAAAACTTACCGAACAGCTCATCGCCTGTCCCTTCGGCAATACCACAGCCGCTATCTTTAATATCGATAGTAACACCATTGCCAGTATCATTTATGGTACATGTTACCAGGCCAAAATCAGGCGTAAATTTCAAGGCGTTCGAGATCAGGTTAAACAATGCTATCTCCATCTTTTCCCGATCGGCGTAGATCTCTATCGTATCCTTTTCGCTTATAAAGTCAAACTGGATATGTTTGGTGCGCGCCTGGTGGTTAAAACATAAAAACACTTCATGGCACAGCGATACGATGTTAAGCCGCACAATTTTAAGCTTATCGGTATCACTTTCGGCCTTTCTGAACAACAACAATTGATCAACCAGGCTCAGTAAGCGACGTGCGTTTTTATAAATGATGTGCAGGTTACCTGCATCATCAGTAGCTTCGCTTTTGCCAAAAAGCATATCCTTTACCGGATTAATGATAAGCGTTAAAGGCGTACGGAACTCATGCGATATATTGGTAAAAAACGAAAGCTTACGCTCGTTAAGTTCCTTATCCTTCTCGGCCGAAAGCTGGGCCACTTTAACTTCGTATTTAAGCCTGGTTTGGCGGCTTTTGTATAAGATGTAGTAATAGGTAACAAGGCCTGCGGCGGCTATGTAAATTAAATAAGCCCACCATGTTTTGTACCATGGCGGCAGAATTTTAACCTGCAAAGTAGCATAATTATCAAACCATAAACCGTCCTGGTTAGATGCCTTTACCCTAAACGTATAAACGCCGGGCTCAAGATAACGGTAGGTAGCCAAACGCTGATCGCCAACGTAGTTCC
This sequence comes from Mucilaginibacter kameinonensis, assembly GCF_003675385.1. Classification (GTDB taxonomy): domain Bacteria; phylum Bacteroidota; class Bacteroidia; order Sphingobacteriales; family Sphingobacteriaceae; genus Mucilaginibacter; species Mucilaginibacter kameinonensis. The sequence goes on from NZ_RCWZ01000004.1 coordinate 308,523, forward strand.
AGGTTTTATCCAAACCGTCCAGTTTATAGGCAAAACCGCCCTTGTCCGGGTAAGTATAATTCAATGAAGCATATTGAATGGAAAATACCGATTGATCAGGCCCCAGGGTGATCTGCTGGGTTTCGTTAATGGCCTGGGTTAACACGGTGCGGTTTTTATCCTGCTCACCAACTTCAACCTGCTTGCCAAATATCTGCAATCCGGTTATAATAACCTTAGGCTGATAATTGCTTTTGTTCACCTTGCCGGGATCAAAGAAGTTTAGCCCTTCCGTTCCGCCGAAATATACGAGGCTGTTATCGGCATCAAACAAAACAGAACCGGCGTTAAACTGGCCGGCCTGTAAACCATCGGACTGGTCGTAATTTAGGATTTTCCCGGTTGCCGGGTTTAAATTTGACAAGCCTTTGTTGGTGCTCATCCACAAGGTACCATCAGCCACTTCTTTAAACGCAGAAACCGTATTATTGGCAAGGCCGTTTGTTTCATTAAACTTCTTGAATACACGCTTTTTCAGATCGTAAGCTATCAGCCCATCACCTTCGGTAGCTATCCACAGGCGGCGATATTTATCTACGTAAAGCGAAAATATCACCTGTCCCGGCAGGTTATTCCTTTCATCAATTGGTGTAAAATACCTGCTGAACTTTTTTTGCCGGATGTCATAAAAATCCAGCCCACCCCCGTAAGTACCTATCCACAGGTTGCCTTGTTCATCTTCGGTAATTGCCCGCACATCATAGGCTGTGAGCCCACTGTTTGCAGGAGTAAAATTGCTGAAGGTTTTGCTAACCGGATCAAACAAGCTTAAACCACCGCCATTGGTGCCAATCCAGATATTTTTACGGCTATCCTGGTAAATTACTCTTACATCGTTGCCTCCAAGGCTTTTACTGTCGCTTGCATTATGGGCGTATGAGGTAAACGAATCGGTGTTTTTGTTATAAAGCAGTAAGCCCTTAGCATAGGTACCAAACCAAACATTTCCGTCCTTATCAGTATAACCGTATAAAATGGCATTGTCTGTAATGCTCCCTGCCCGGCCATCGGCTTTGTATTGCTTGATAAGTGTGCCGTTCCTGCTGGTTTTAAAAAGGCCTTCACCATCAGTTCCGAGCCATAAAAAGCCATCGCGGTCCTGGCACATCCCATAAAACCTGATCGGGCTTTCGCCACTTGTTTCATATTTCTTTTTGGTGATCAGCGAAAACTTTTCTTTAATGCTACTGATCATGTAGATACCATCGCCGTAGGTACCTACCCAAACGTTCTTATCCTTATCAATAAAAAGCGTTTGTACCGAGCGTTGGGTAAGATAAAAACCATCATCGCCGGTTACGGGCTGCAAAAAGTAATTGGCAGTGTTAAAGTTTGGATTTGAACCTATATTGAGTTTAAAAAGTCCCCCATCCTGCAGGCCAACAAGCAGTTGGTTATCATTATCTTCATTAACTGAGATATATCTTTTACTTTTAATACCAGGCTGATTGGCTTGCAGCAAGGTAAACTTGTTAGTCTGGCGATTATAATAAATAAGTCCGCTGCCGGTAGCTATCCAGATGTTATGAAAATGGTCTTCAAAAATATCATTGATCCGGGTAGTGGGCAGATTAGCAATTTGAGGTGTTAAACCATCGGCTTTGCTAATCAGGCCGCCTTTATGCCTGAATATGTTAATATTACCTTCCTGCGTTCCCACCCATAACAAACCTTTAGAATCTTCAAACAAGCAAATTACACGGTTACTTGCTAAGCGGGGTAAATTGATCTGGGTGTAGTTAATGAAGCTGGCGGTTTTGATATCAAAATAAGAAAAGCCCAGGTTATACGACGTGATCCACAGGTTACCGTCATGACTTTGGGTGATATTACCGATATCACTCTTTACCGCTCTGCTAAGCTTCAATTTATAGTGCACAAACTTTTCGGTACGGGTATCCAGTTTGCTCAAGCCGTTGCGTGATGACGCCCAGATATTACCATGCACATCACACAAAACTTTTTGCACATAATTACTGGCCAGGGCGGTTGAATCGCCTGCACGCGATTTAAAAACCTTAAAGGTAGTACCATCAAAACGATTAAGCCCATCGTTGGTGGCAAACCACATAAAGCCCTTATCATCCTGGGTAATGCTGTTTACAATGCCAAAAGAAAGACCATTTTTTAAAGAATAGTTGAGGATCTTGTTTTTGATGGGCGACTGGGCATGAGCCAATGAAATGATCAAAAAAAGAACAATACACAATAAGGATCCCTTTTTCATGAACGCGTTGCAGGCTGTAATTACACAATAATTGGTATTTTAAAGCTACTTAATTAATTGTTGAAAGTACAATAATATTATCAACATGTAAAATACCCGTTACAAAAAAAGATCAATTCATCCTGATTATAAGAAAATTGGCGTGTTGATTAAAGCCTGCTGCTCCAGGTAGCACCTACCGCGCAAAAGACTGCTACTATGCTTTTTCTACAAATAGGTAGCGCCTACGGCGCGTATCTTCAAAATGTGTGTATGGTGGTTAGGAGTTGGATTATTTCTCCTCGGATACCGCTAAGTGCTTATAATGTGTCATAACCTCATCAAAACAGATTGCCAGCCAACGGGTATAATCGTCGGGGTTATTTTGGAGTTCAGCTGCCAGTTGGGGCATGGTTATGTATTTAAATGAAGATACCTCATCGGGATTAGGTACCGGCAATTCATCTGTAACACCGAAGAAAACATGATCATATTCGTTTTCAATGATATCATCCTGAATGGTAGTGCAGTATATAAAAGAGAAAACAAAGCTGAGCTCACTTGTCATTCCCATCTCTTCCTGTAACCTTCTGTGTGCCGCATCAATGTTGGTTTCACCGGGCTTTGGGTGACTGCAGCAGGTATTTGTCCATTTGCCGCCTGAGTGATATTTATCATCGGCACGCTTTTGTAATAACAGCTCGCCTTTTTTATTGAATATAAAAACAGAAAACGCACGGTGCAGCTTGCCCTGAATATGCGCCTCCATTTTTCCCATAGTACCTGTTTCCTGATCATCGCGATCAACCAAAATCACAGTTTCTTCTATTTTCACTCGCTATTATTTGATGTTGCCTTATTTACGAGAAACGTTCATCTCCGGCTTTTTGTTATTTTATTTTTGTTAGATGGCTTTAGTCGATGATTCTTTGTTCGGCTTCCTTAACATCTGGCAATGGTTGTCCGGCTATTTCAAGCAATGTGGTTTCTATCATCCGGCACATGGCATTTAAGGCAAGGTCGTTAGCCTCCGTTCCGAAAGGTTCTTCAATTTCATCGGCAATTGCCTCAAAGGCTACAAAGGTATAGGCTATAAACACCACAATCAGCGGCGTAAGCCAGCCCAGGCTATCAACCAAACCAAAGGGCAGCATAAAACAGTAAAGATAAACCGTACGGTGCAGCAATACCCTGTAACTGTACGGGATAGGTGTTGAAGCTATCCGTTCGCAACCGCCAACAATATCTGAAAGCTTATTAAAACTTTCTTCAAATGAAACCTGGATAATGGAGTCGATTTTCCCTTCTGCTTTAACTGTACGCACCCAGCTACCCATTTCGCTCAATAGCATGATGGGTTTATATTTAGTTTGGCCTATTTGCAAAGCCAATTCGGCAGGTAACATTTGTTCAAGATCAGCTTTGGCATCGGTGCCTCGTAACTGATGCTTAAGGCTGTATGTTAAAGCAATGAGCAGTTTAACAAAGGCCTGCGGTTCCTGGTCGGCTGTTTGATAGCCTGTGGTAGAAAAAGCCTGCCTTGCAAGCGAACGGGTATCATTTAATAAGGCTCCCCATAATTTTCGCCCCTCCCAGAAACGTTCATAGCTGGCACTGTTCCGGAATCCTAAAAACAGGGCAAGCGCCAAACCGAATAAGGTAAACGGTGCGGGGTTTAAAGGTACCTTGAACGAAAACAGGGAACCGTGCAGGTATACTATAATTACCGATAATACTAACAATAAACCCAGGCGGGGCAACAATCGGGGCAGTACAGAACCATGCCAGATAAACAGCATCCTGAACCAATGCTCTTTCTTCCTGATAATCATGCTGCAAATTTCAGCTTTATTTTCCATAAAAAAACGGATTTCCCGTTAAGGAAACCCGTTTTTCAGTTTATTTAGTAAAACTATGTTTTGCTTAGTTCACATCAAACCAAAGCTTGGTGGTAAGCGCATCTGCCCCTTGCGCAGCAACTGCCGACTGATAACTGGTTTTGTTCAGTGATTGCTCGGTTCCCGGATAGATAAACCTTACCGGTATTTTACCATTCAGTGTGCCCGCTACTGCCGGTTGCAATTGCGGGTAATCAAGCCTGCGCCATTCGGTCCAGCCTTCCAGGCCCTGGCCAAACAAGGCTATCCATTTTTGCTCGCCAATTGATTTTTTGTAGTTAGATGCATCATATTTAACGGCAGCCTGTGCTACATAAGTGGCAATATCCGCAGAAGCGATGCCGTATTGCGCCAGCGCCGCGGTAACTGCCTGATTATATAAAGAAGTAGCATCCTCAGTAGTAAAACCACGGGCAGCAGCCTCTGCCCTGTCAAATAAGCTTTCGGCATAGCTTAATATTACAGCCGGAGCGTGCGGCGCACGGAAGTAAGTGCCCGGTTTTGAAGTTTTGGTAAAACCATAGTTGCTGGCATCGCCCACTAATAAACCATTTGGCAAACCAACATAGGTTTGTGGTGTAGCATCCTGCGTTGGAGCAGCATAAATAGGTAAGCGCGGATCTTTGAGTGCAAACAGCTTGTCAACTATAGTTTTGCTGATACGGTAATCGTCGCGGGTATCAAACAGGTTGCTCACCGGGTTTTGGTTTGGCGAATCAAGGTAAACCAGCTGCGCGGTTTCAGCATTTGAGCTGATATACGAGCCTCCTTCTGCTTTGATATCATCCAGTACCTGTTTAGCTTTGGCAGGTTCCCTATCGGCAATGCGTAAAGCAATACGAAGCCTTAAAGAGTTGGCGAACTTTTTCCATGATGCAATATTATTGCTGTAGATCACATCGCCTGCTATGGCTTTGCCTGAAGGATCAAGTGCAGCCTGAGCAGCTTTCAGGTCGTCCAACAAAGCAAAATAAACATCTTTTTGAGCATCGTAAGCAGGGGTAAGATACTGATCGATATTGGCTGCCTGTTTATAGGGAATATTGCCGTAAGCCTCGGTTAATAAACTAAATGTCCACGAGCGTAATATCAAGGCAACACCTTTATAGTTGGTATTACCCTGGGCATCGGCAAGTTTGATGATCTGGTTAAGGTTTACAATACTTTTAGCATAACCTGTACTCCAGAGTTCTTCAAACGCGCTGCTGGCATAAATATACCTGTCGGGATCAGTGTATTGAATTTTAGACCAGTACTGCACAAAAAGCAAGCTGGCATCCATGTTATTGGCTACGCCCCAATAGGTATCGGCCGTTGCTTTGGTAGCGGCGGTCAACAGGTAATCGGGCTGTGCTGTTTGCGAACCGTTGGGGTTTTGGTTGATCTTTAACAGATCCTTTTTGCACGATGTTACCGATAATAAAACCGCGGCGGATAATATGCTGATATATTTAAGATTCATGATGTTTTAGAATTTAAGGTTTACGTTAAAACCGATGTTACGCACAGTAGGCAGGGTAAGATCTTCCAATCCCTGGCCGTTGCCTGCGTTAAAGGCAGTTTCCGGATCGATATTCGGCGCGTTTTTATGGATGATCCAAAGGTTACGGCCTACTACCGAAAATGTAGCACCCTGGAAACCAATTTTATTTACCCATTTAGCTGGTAAAGAATAGCCCAGTTTCACTTCGCGAAGCTTGATATACGAGGCATCGTAAACAAATGCTTCATCAATATTGGTAAAGCCTTTATAGTAGGATTGTGCAGGGATGATAGTGGTATTTGGCGAACCATCGGCTTTTACGCCTTTAAATATCATACCATCATTATATACAGTAACACCCGCCGGGGCTGCACCGGTAACCTGTACCGCCGCTGCCGAAGTGTTATTACCCGGATAGTAGTAGCTTAAGCCACCATTAGCAGCGCCGCGGCCCGGCAAAGTTGAAGCCAATACGCCGGTATAAGTACCTGTACGGTTTGTGTTTGAATAAATTGATCCGCCGAAACGCGCGTCAACCAAAAAGCTCAGGTTAATGCCTTTGTAGGTAAAGCTGTTATTGATGCTTCCTAACCAATTAGGGGTAAACTTACCTAAATAGCGTTTGGTAGTGTTAAATACAGGTGTGCCATTGGCATCAATTACGATATTGCCGGAAGCATCACGTGTGTAAGCAGTGCCATAGAGTGAGCCATAAGGCTGACCAAGGGCAGCTAAAACCTGTACTGTACGATCTGTACCCAAAACTACGCTTTGCAGGCGGCCGTCAGCGTCAAGTGAAGCTACCTTACTGCGGTTTAGCGAGTAATTGGTGGTTATATCCCATGTAAAGGCTTTTGATTTAATTGGCGTAATACCCAATTGAACCTCAACTCCTTTGTTGTTGATGCGGCCACCGTTTATTACTTTTTGGCTATAACCCGTTGATGAACTTACCTGTACAGTAAGGATCTGGTTAGTACTGTTGGTGTTATATCCACTTACATCTAAATGTACACGATCATGGAAAAAGCCTAATTCAAAACCGGCCTCTGCCGATGTAGTGGTTTCAGGCTTAAGGTGATCATTCAGATCGATAGTTGGTGAGCTTTGCTGCGGGTTTGATCCGAAAAGCGTTGAAGAAGTGAAAACATTAAGCAACTGATAAGGATCAGTAGCCTTACCCACTTTAGACCAGCCACCTCTTAGTTTGGCATAAGTCAACACATCGCTTTTAATATCCAGGGCTTCTGACAACACCAAACTTCCGTTTACTGATGGATAGAAGTAAGACAATGCATCTGAAGGTAAAGATGAAGACCAATCGTTACGGGCAGTAAAGTTTAAGAATGCATAATTCCTGAAACCAACCTGGGCCGAACCAAAATAGCTATAGGTTTTAAGCTTACCATAATAGTTTGTCGAAACCAATGGATCACGGGAATTGCTTAGTGTGTACAGGCCTGCAACTGCAAGTTTCGGAGCCAACTGATCATTATTCTCGGTTGTTCTTACAGCAATGTTGCCACCGCCAAACACATCAAGCGTGAAATCATTATTCAGCTTTTTAGTGTATTGTAACCTGGCTTCGGTATTATTTTCGTTCACGCTGTAAGCATCTTCCTCGTATGATCCAAACGGCGTTCCGTTGGTACCGTAAGCTACTTTGATCTTGCGGCGGTCGTTATAATAATCTGTTCCGGTACGGAAGTTTGCAGACAGGCCGTCAATGATCTTATAATTCAATTCGATACTGCCTATCAGGTGGTTTTTGTGTTGGCCAACCGTGTTTTCATAAGCCAGCCAGTATGGGTTGCTATAGTAACTGTTGTTCCAGTTAAAGGTATTACCATTAGCATCTTTATAATTTTTAAGCCTGTTGATATCAACCTGCCGACCAAACCACGTAAACTGCAGCATTGTACTGGTTGCACGTTTTCCGTAAGCACCCGGAAGGTTGTCTGCATCATCTTTGCTATAATCAACAATAGTATTTACTGTTAATTTATTATTGATCCGATAGCTTGAGTTTAAAGCGAAAGAATTGCGGCCTTGTGAAGTATTAGGTACAATACCGGTTTGGTGCAGGTTGTTATATGATAACCTGAAATCACTTTTATCGCTGCTGCTTGCTATCGCGATGCCATTATTCAATGTAACACCGGTTTTAAAAAAGTCTTTTACGTTATCAGGATGGGCAACAAAAGGCACAGCCTGCCCATTTGAGTAAAACTGCGGAATCAGCGAGCCATCTAATGCAGGGCCCCAGCTTTCGTCAACACCATCGTTAACGCCGCCGCCCTTACCATCTACATAGCTGAATTTGCCATTTGAACCCTGCCCGTATTGGTTCTGATAATCAGGCAGGATCTGCACGTTTGAAAAACTGGTGTTCGAGTTTATGGTAACACCTAAGCCTTTTGCGCCCTTACCGGTCTTAGTCCTGATGAGGATAACGCCTGCTGCCGCGCGTGAACCGTAAAGCGCCGCCGCGTTAGGGCCTTTCAGCACGCTTACCGATTCGATATCTTCAGAGTTAAGATCTGAAATAGCATTGGCAAAATCCCTTGAGCCGTTATTTCCTAAAAACTGGCTGTTGTCAACTATAACACCGTCAACCACAAATAAGGGCTGGTTATTACCCGAGATAGAAGTTTCTCCACGGATAACAATACGCGACGAACCCATATCGCCCTGGCTATTGGTAACCTGCACACCGGCAATTTTACCCGCCAGCGCATTTACAAAGTTGGTTTCCTTAGCCTCGGAGATATCTTTCGATTTTAAACCCTGCACTGCATAACCCAATGATTTTTTATCTTTTGAGATATTGAGGGCCGTTATAACTACCTCATTAAGCGAGTTTGGCGCTTCAACCAAAACTATATTTAAGGTTGATGAATTTTGTGTAACCGTAACGTCCTGGCTGGTAAAGCCTATGTAGCTAACCCGCAGTACATCGTTTACTTTGGCGTTAATGGTAAACTTACCGTCAACATTGGTTTGTGCGCCCGTTGTAGTGCCTTTAACTGATATGCTTACACCAGGCAGCGGCAGCCCGTCGGACTTGGCGGTTACCACACCGCTTATTTTAACGGATTGCCCCGCAACCGTCTGGACGAGAATGAAAGGCAACAAAATTGCCAGAAATAGCTTGTAAATTTTTAACATGATAATTAATAATTGAGAATTAATTTTTTGATGTCTTTACCGGTACAAAAAGCATGGCTATCGCGTTAGCAGGCATAAATTGCCCAACTCATAACCTGTTATAACAGTAAAGAATTGATTAGGGGATGGTATTATTAAGCTACGGCAAGCTGCAGCAAGTCCGTATTTAAATACCATGCATGCTGTAAAGAATTAGCAGCAACAACGCATGCTTTGCATATATGGATAGATGGATTTGCAGGCCGATTGGCTTACCGGAACGAAGGTGTTTTTGTGTAAGGGGGTAGTCTTTGTTTTCATAAAAACGGGTATTAATAAGTACGGATAGATTCTTTCTTTATCGATAGCCAGCAGGGTGGCCGTCATTCATTTAGTTGATAGATGCTGTTTTGTTGTTCACCAAAGCGTCGACAGCTTTTAGCATGGATGCAAATTCCTGTTTATCGTACAAGCGGGTGAGGTAAACAATTTTCCCATCGCGGTCGATAACTACATTACGCGTGACGCCACTTTTTTTGTTGGCGAACCGTCCGAAGATATCTGCACCGGGATCAAGGGCCAGCGGGTAGCTAATGTTCATGACCTGGTGAAAACCTTTCACCTTTTCAAGCGGTTCATCGCGGTCAACACCTATTAAAACCAGGCCTTTATCTTTATAAGCCTGCCAGATCTCTTTTTCAAGATGAGGCATTTCCTCACGACACACGCTGCACCAGCTTGCAGTAAATTGCAGGATAACTACTTTACCACGTAATTGCTTTAATGATGTTTTAGTGCCATCGGTAAGCACAAGCTCAAAATCTGCAGGAGCGATATCGCCTGTTTTCACGATGTAACCACGATCTGTGTTCGGATCAGCAGCCGCGTTTGTTTGCGCTGAGGCAAATAGCGCTGTTATGGAAAGCAGGCAGGTAATAAGTAAAAGTTTAATCTTCATTGCTAAACACTTTAAATTGTGATATCAACTCAGTAATATTTTTTAGCAAGAAAAGTGAAGGGAGAAAAAGAATTGTACTTATAGCCTGAAAATACAAGGCAATAGCTTATTACATTATCTTTTCCACCCCTATTTGGGCAGACAGGAATTAGCACCTTTATAACAGTGGGCTTACAGGTTGCTAAGACATCACAGGGCCTTTCCCTCAGTCTTTCTTGATAATAAAATTCTCAAAGAACCGATTTGATGGTGCAAATATATACATATTCCACTAAAACCATAGACTTTATATAATTATTGCAATAAAATGAATTAAACCGGGTAAAAATTGCAGCGCCAATATGCTTCGATAATACCATCTTTAAAGCAAAAAGCGCCTCCATTTTATGGAAACGCATTTTTTATATTGATTGATCAATTCTTTATAAATAAAAAGTCCCTAACGCTCGCCGCCGGGACTTTTAACCTAAACTTATTTGTAGATTAAATCTACATCCACAATAACCCTAAGCTTTGCAAAAAGTTTGTTAACTCCTTACAACGTATGATTGGAATCTGGATGCCTCAATTAAACAGGCTCGCGAAACTGTTTTCGGAAATTATCTTTTCAACTTTGTTTTCCAGCTCCTGGTAAATAATGCTATTCAAAAAATTACCTGAACTGATCCGTTTTACTCCGGCACTCTGCAGCGCTTTAAAATCAGGTAGATTAGGCATACACATTACACTTACCGGAAGGCTGGATAAGGCTGTTATTTTTTCAATATCAACTATTTGCGTAATGCAAGGAAAAAACAAACCATGTACGCCTGTATCCTGGTAAAGTTTAGTACGTGTAAGGGCATCTTCAAGCGCGTTGGGCAAACCAAGCAAAAATGAATCTGAACGTAAGTTTATAAACACCTCCACGCCTGCTTTGGCCAGCAACCTGGTAACCTGTTTAAGTTTTGCGGCAAATTCATTCGCATCAACAATGCTGCGCTGACCGTTGATTACTATCGAATCTTCGATGTTAATACCTGCCACACCAAGACTATGCAAGCGGATGATATTATCACTAATTTCCTCGGGCGTGTTACCATAGCCAGCTTCAAGATCAACCGATAATATGGCTGTTGCCGATGTAGCTATCCATTTGATCACAAAAAGATAATCGTCAAAACTCATTTCTTCGCCATCGGCAAAACCTAATGTAGCTGCAACGGCCGCGCTTGACGTGCCTATGGCTTTAAAATTCAGTTTATCATAAACCTGCGCGCTTTGCACATTCCATACGTTACCAATTTGCAAAAGTTCTGTATTATGATGCAGGGCTAAAAATTCTTTAAATCTGTTTTTCATTTCCTTATTTTTTATTGATGCTCAAAATTAGCCCGCTTGCTTTTCTGAAAATTGTATAAAACGGAACAAAATGAGGTGAAAGGTGAAAGGTGAAAGGTGAAAGGTGAAAGGTGAAAGGTGAAAGGTGAAAGGTGAAAGGTGAAAGGTGAAACAACAATGACCGGGTAAACCCGGCCATTGTTGTTTCAATCAGGCTGAATTAATCAGGCTACAAGGTTAGCTTCGGCTCCGAAAGCGTGATCGATGATAATTTTCCAGCTGCCATCGGGTTGTTGCTTCATAAGTTCGATGCCTTTTGCTGCAACCTGGGTTTTACCTTTGTCTGTAATACTCCACTCCGATCGGCCTACGGCTACATCGCCCGATTGTAGACAGTAAACGGTTTTAATTTCCATTACTCCCGGAACAGCGCAAATGCTTTTTACTGCTTCTACAAACTGGGACTGCCCTGATACTTCTTTTCCGGGTTCAGGGAAAATGATGCCGTTAGCATCGTACACATTCATAATTACATCTAAATTTTTGGTGTTGAAAGCTGCGGCTAATACCGCGTGTACATCCTGTGGTGTTTTTGCTGTTTTCATTGTGTTGTGTTTTTATTGTCAGCAAAACTATGCGGCTTTAACAGACCAAAATTGTATAAAACGGAAGTGTATTAACTACCTGCCAATACCTGGTTTATTGGCGATGCCTGAGCAGCAAAGGCATTGGGTGTAAGTCCTGTAAAAAGCTTAAACTCCTTTATAAAATGGGCCTGGTCAAAATAGCCGGCGCTGTAAGCTACGTTAGTCAGCTTTTCTTCGGCAGCGTTTACGAGGTTAAGGCTATGTTGAAAGCGGTTTATTTTATAAAATAATTTGGGAGGTATGCCAGTATACTGCGAAAAAAGGGTATTTAAATGCCGTGAAGAAATATTATGCCGGTTGGAAATAGACAGGATATTATCATCGCTGTAGCTCTTTTTAAGATTGCCTATGATGTCACCTATGAATTTGATCTTCGAGTGCTTCTTTTCAGTTACAGATAAACGGATCCAAAGGTAATCCTCAATCATGGCCACCTTCGCGTTCAGATCGGGAGTCTCTAATAACCTTGAATAAAGCGTTTGCAATTTAGGGCCGAATACATGCCTGGCATCTACAATTTCATTATTGAATTCGGATACGCTTTCTTCAAAAAAATAAGCGGCCGAATGTGGGTAGAAACGGAAGCCCAGCATGATATTTCGCCCTACTGATTGTATGGCCAACGGCTTGGTGATCTGTCCCCAAAGTTCAACAGGTGGCGTGGTGTAAAATGTATCCTCTTTTTTTGATTTCCAGTTTCCGGCACCCAAGTTAAAGATCACCTCCATGGTGCCGCTCGGAAACACGATATCATCATAGCTCCTGTCCGAATCAGATTCGTAAAAGTAGAAGCATTTGATGTACGGCTGCAGCCTTTGGCCCGGAAGAATCTCTTTAAAAACCATTATCACAAATATAAGGTCCAAGCCAATGATCTGAATTGTAAAAAACGGAACATTCTTAACCTTAAAGTCATAAAAAAAGCCGCACGACCAATAATGATCGTACGGCTGATTTATGATAACATTTAGATGGGGATAAATTAATAACCCGGATTTTGAGTCAGTTTGCTGTTGATCTGGATCTCCCGGAAAGGAATAGCGTAAATCAACCTGTTCTGATCAATCAGGAAAGTAGATGGCAATAAAAATCCGTACAATGCTTTCAAACGCACACCCTTGGCTGTGATAGCATCAATAGCCTGACCATTTCGGATCAGGTCTGTCCACCGGTGATTTTCAAATGCCAGCTCGTGGCGCATTTCGTTAGAAACATTAAGCTTGGTGGCCTGTGCAAGGGCAGGTAAACCGGCCCTTAACCTTACCTGGTTTAAATATGGTAAAGCCTCACTATTTTTATTCTCGGCAACTAAACACTCTGCCAAAAGCAATAATGCGCCCGAGTAACGGTATATAGGCCAGTTATCATCAGTATTGTATTCAACCTGGTATGGCGGGTGCAGGTACTTTTTGATGAAATAGTAATAACCAAGACCAGCAGTTGGTTTATAATCAACAGGACTTTTAACGGCGGTTGTGGTCAACACCTCGTTATTTACCGTGCCTTCGGCCACGGCTATTGAGACAGGTAGCCTCAGGTCACCTTTCTCGTAAGAGTCAACCATTTCCTGTGTTGGCACATTCCATCCGCCGCTGGCAAGACTCCCACGGGCATTAGTACCATGTAGACCAAGAATTGCTTCGGTGTTGGTAGTTTTAGGAATAAAGCGCCAGATAAAATCGCTTTGCTGCCCATCATTCCCTGCTTTGTACTGTACTTCAAAAATTGATTCGGAATTGTTCTTGTTGGTAGGATCGAAAACATTGGCATAGTTAGGCAAAAGCGAGTAACTCATTTTGGTGATATCCAGTAACGCGGCTTCGGCCTTGGCATAATCAGGGCTTGGTTTTGACATGTACGCATACCCCAGTAACATTTTAGCCGCGCCCTGAGTAGCCCTGCCCGATTGCGGAAATGTTTTAACAACCGGTAAAAGCGGTATGGCTTTGTTCAGGTCGGCTATGATCTGGGTATAAACCTCATCTACCGAATTACGTGGCAAAAAGGCTCCGTTCACATCAGTTACTTCTTCTACCTGCAGCGGAACTCCGCCAAAATGCTGAACCAGGTCATAGTAATAAAAGGCGCGTAAAAACAGGGCTTCCCCTCCTATCTGGTCTTTATCAGTTTGTGCAAGAGATGATTTATCAAGCCTGGTCAAAATCGTGTTTAACTTAGCTATTCCTTCATAGTCATTTCCGTATCGGTTACCCGGCGAGTTTGGCGCCTGGCTTGAGGTAGAGTTATCTATAAACTCGGCATAAGCTTCGGCACTGGTCGATGTGCCCCTATCGGCAGAATAGAAAGTGAAGAAGGTATTGTCTGAACGCATTTCGTCCATATAAATACCCATAAAGGCCACGCCCCTAAGGTTTGTATATGCACCGGTAAGTGCCTGGTTAAACTGGTCGGCATTTTTAAAAAATGAAGCCGAACTAAGCGCGGTTTGCGGAACAAGGTCAAGCGTTCCCTTTTTGCAGGACGCCATGCAAACCACTGCTGTTAGTAATATATAGGTTATCTTTTTCATTGTGTGTCTTATTAATGTTTGCAATTAAAAACCCGCGTTTAAACCCACAGAAAGGATACGTGGAATAGGGTATCCTGTGAAATCACGTCCCTGGTTCAGGCCGTTCAAGCCTGCAAGCCCGGCTTCGGGGTTCATACCCGGATATTTGGTGAAAATGAAAGCATTTTGCGCACTCACATAAGCGCGCAGGTTTCTAAAATACTTGAGCTTTTTAACCGGGACGGTATAGCCTAAGGTGATATTTTTTACAGCAAGGTAAGTAGCTTTAAATACCTGACGGCTGGTGAAATTACGGAAGTCTTCGGTAGTGCCGGTTCTTGTACGGGGATAGATACCATCACCAGGATCTTCCGGCGATCTCCAACGGTTTGCCACACCTTTACGCACGTTAAATACACCGTCGAGGTTTTCGGTAGATTGGAAAGCATCGTCCGCGATATCGTTACCAACCGAACCGGCCATAACAATACTAAGATCAACGTTTTTATAACTAAAGCTGTTGGTGATACCATATGTAAATGTAGGGTTCGGGTTGCCGATAAAAGTACGGTCGTAGCTGTCAATTTTCCCGTCGGGCTTACCATCCGGACCACTTACATCTTTAAAACGGGCAGTACCAACCATAGCAGTGGCATCGTGCGGTTGGGTATCAAACTCCTGCTGTGTCATGTACACGCCAGTGTTGATATAGCCGTAAAACAAGCCTATCGGGTGGCCAACGGCAGTCCGGTTATCGTCCCAATATTCACCGTAGCCGCCAATCGGCGCATCGTTAGTTCCTAACTTCTTCACCAAATTCCTGTCGAACGAGATATTGAAGCCTGTATTCCATTTAAAATCGCCAACCAGGTTTTTTGAGTTAATGGTAAACTCATGTCCCCAGAAATCAAACCTGCCGATATTGGATGTAATGGTTGAGAAACCCGATTGTACCGGGATATCGATGCCATACAACAAGCCGTCAGTCTTTTTCCAGTAATAGTCATAAGTAAAGGCAATGCGGCTATTAAAAAGCTCCAGGTCCAAACCGGCATCATAACTAACGGTAGTTTCCCAGGTGAGATTGTTGTTCCCGATACCGTTCAGCGCCTTGCCGGGCGTTACACTGTTGCCAAAAACATAGTTATTGCTGTTTACATTAGCTAAGTAGCTGTAATCGCCAATGTTGTAGTTACCCGTTTTACCGGCGCTCACCCTGAATTTCAGGAAGCTGATAGGTTTAACTTTCTTTAAGAAATCCTCTTCCGAAGCAACCCAGCCAACTGAGCCCGAAGGAAAATTACCGTATTTGGTGTTAGCCCCAAAGCGCGATGAACCGTCACGCCTGAAGTTTAACGAGATCAGGTATTTACTGTCGAAGTTATAGTTCAATCGACCAAAAAGGGAAATTAATGCCGACTGGCTGGCATCCGCGTTGCCGATACGGGTAGTAGCAGCGTTTATCCATTGAATGTTATCATCCGGAAACTGGCTGGCAGCAATAGAGCTATTCTCGGTAGAGTATTTTTGGTAACTGTAACCCGCCAGGAAATCAATATGATGTTTGTTAAATGCCTTCTGGTAGTTTAAGGTATTTTCGCTAAGCCAGGTTAAAAAATTGCTGGTATTGTAACTACCGCTCGCAGGTTGTGGTGGCGCGCTGCCTAAACCGCCCTGCGCTGTTGAAGGTGTAAACTGGCGGTTAACCGTATTATCGGTATTAACGTTGATGGTAGTTTTGAATTTAAGGCCATCTATCAATTTAACTTCAGCAAAACCATTAGCCAGTACCCTTGCAGCCTTTGTTTTATTGGTGATTTGCGTTAACACCAAATAATAGTTAGGATTTGGGAACATGCCCGGTTGCGAAAATGATACTGGGTAGCTGCCGTCGGCATTTTTATATTTAACCGTTGGATCCATTAAAAAGGCATTTTCAATGATATTACGACCGTTATCTAACCCAGGCACCACCTGGTTGTTACCATAAGATAACTCCAGATTGACGCCAAGCGTAAGCCTGTCCGATGCATTGTAGATATTGTTTGATCTTGCCGTAAAGCGCTCATCATAGGAGTTGAGCATTACCCCCTCCTGCTTGTTATAGTTTAAGTTTACCGCGGTTTTCAAATCTTTGGTACCCGAACTGAAAGCGAGGTTATAATTTTGCGATACCGCATTGCGCAGCAACACATCAAACCAGTTGGTGCCCGCGTTTCCTGCATATTGTTCAGGGTTTTGATATACAGATGGCACGCCGCCGGTATAACCTTCATAGCGGGCTTTATCCTCGTAAAACTCCTTTTTGAATTGAGCAAATTCCTGCGCGTTCATCAAATCGGGTTTACCGCGATCAGGTACAGATTGTACACCAGTGTAAGCGCTGAAATCAAGCGTTTTAATACCGGCTTTACCCTGCTTGGTTGTTACCAAAACAACGCCGTTAGCAGCGCGTGAGCCGTATAGTGATGAAGCGGAAGCATCCTTCAATACAGAGATAGATTCGATCTCATCAGGGCTTAAAGTTTGCAAGCCGCTTTGCGACGGGAAACCATCGATAACGATAAGCGGGTTGTTACCGGCATTGATAGATGCCGCCCCCCTGATCCTGAAGGTCATTTCAGCACCCGGCGTTCCGGAGTTTTGGTTAATCTGTACACCGGCGAGTTTACCCTGTAGTTTCTGCCCGATATTGGCTACCGGCATATCCTTTACCTCTTTTGTGTTGATTGAGCTAACAGCGCCGGTAATTTCGCGCCGGGCTTGGGTACCGTAGCTCACTACAACAACTTCCTTTAGTCCCTGCGAAATGGATGCCAAGCGTACATCTAAAACAGCACCAGCCGGAACCGTTAATTGCTGCTCTTTATAGCCGATATACCTAAATATCAATACGCCGCCAACCGGCGCGTTGATCCTGAATTTACCGTTAACATCGGTTTGCGCACCGGTTGAAGTGCCTTTTAACATAACAGAAACGCCCACTACCGGCTCGGAGCTAAGGGAATCTTTTACAGTACCGGTTACTGCTACCTGCGCACCGGCATTAAAAGGAAGGTACATCAGCAGCCCGATGATGACTGCCAGCATGTGCTTCCAGGGGTCAAAAAGTAGAATTTTTCTTTTCATAAAATTTACATGAATTGGTTAATGATGGATAGAATAAGGCATAGCACAGCCAGGCCAGTTTGAATTAGCTTTTTTTTCCGCCTTAGGCAATTGTTATTTAATGCTTCAGGACTTTTGAATTAAGAAAACGAATAATCGGCAGGCCGCTAAGGGCTTTGCGATTGGCTGCAGACTTTGGGTATAAAACGTTTTACCAAACAATCGAAAATTCGGCTGTCTGTAATAGTCTGTACCCGGTCAATAATGTTTACTTTCATAGAGCAGGGTGGTTAAAGATGATAGCAACCATTTACAGAATAGTTATCAAAATTCGTATCTGGCTGGTTGGCTTATAATTGTAACATCAAAAGTATTTCATAGATCAAAAATCGAAATACACATTCCGCACTTTAATTTGTACTTTTTGATATTTTTTACTTGTGTTTTTTGGCAGGCCGAAAAGTAAAAGCGATATATCAAAAAGTACAAAAAATAGGCGCTCTTGTGCTAACTGTCAAATTTTCATTTGAAATACTTTTGAAACCGTAAACCATAAAATACAAGACCTAAATGAAAAATGAGCTTTCGCAACAACAGGTTGCGCAATACCGCCATGACGGTTTCCTGGTGATAGAAGATTTTTTAAGTACCGATGAACTTTCCCTTTGGCGGGAGGCATTGGATGCGGCGGTTGCCAAAAGAAACGGCAATAAAATGCCCGACAGAAAAGAAGTATATGGCAAAGGCGACGATGCCGACAAAGCCTATTACGATAACGTTTTTGACCAGCTGATAAACCTGTGGCAGGATAATGAGGGCATAAAACAGATCATGCTTGATGAGCGCCTTGGTAAAATGGCAGCCCAACTGGCAGATATTGATGGTATCAGGATCTGGCATGATCAGGCCCTGATCAAAAAGCCATGGGCCAACCCTACATCATGGCATTTGGATACCCCCTACTGGTCATTCAGCGACCGGCGGGCTTTATCTATCTGGGTAGCTTTGGATGATGCTACTTACGAAAACGGTTGCCTGTTCTTCATTCCAGGCTCTTATCATCAAACTACATTTGAAAACCCGGGCATAGGCAAAAACATGGGCGCTATTTTCACCACCTACCCGGAGTTTAAAGGAAGCAAATCGGTAGCCGCGCCCATGAAAGCGGGCAGCTGCTCGTTTCATAACGGTCTTACCATACACGGCGCGCACGCTAATATGACACCCGGATACCGGCGCGCCATGACCTGCGCCTACATGCCCGACGGTAATACCTACAACGGCATACAAAATATTATAAGCGATGCGGATGTCGCCAACATAAAGGTTGGTGACCTGTTAAATAACGACAGGCTCAACCCTTTGATATATAGCCGTACAAAGTAACTTAGCCAATTAAAGCCACATATCCAGTTTTTACCTCATAAGCCAACCTATGTTCACCAAAAAGCCCATCACCCCATTGCTGCTGACGCTGCTTTTGCTTTTCTCATTTATAGGCAGCAAAGCCGATACCATTGCCGACGATAAAAGCATTTCCATCAGCACACCTAAAATTGCCATAAGGCTTGCTTATGGTGGTAAAGCGCAAATCACATCGCTGAGTGTAAACGGGCAAAAGGTGGTAAGCAATGCTGATGGTGTTTTTACATCCGTTAAGGTGGATGGAAAAGTTTATTCGAGCCTGCATTTAAACGCAAAGCCGGTGCTGCAGCAATCGGCAGGAAAGACAACGCTCAACGGCATCAAGTATGGTGATAAAGATTTAACCATTACCGAAAACTGGATCTTTACAAAAAAAGGCAGCGATATTACCTGGCAGGTAGAGCGGACTTTTTCCAAAGCAGCCAAAATTGAGGAGGCCGCTATGCCTGTCATCAATTTTGATAATATCAATACCTGGGAGGGTGCTTATCAGGGTTATGGCGGCCTGGCCTGGTTTTATTTGTTTAACGAGAAGCTTTGCACTTATGGTGTACATACCCGCTCAACCAATTTCTGGAACAGCAAAACGGGCAATGGGCTAAACATTACTGTTAATGCTCCGGGTAAAGCGGTTGCCATGAAATATACCCGTACTAATGATGATAAACTTGCTTATTCCGTAACGGTTTCGGATAAACAGATGATCCCCAAATCAGACAGCGGCACCAATCGCCGGTTATTTCTCCGGAAACGAACCGATGTATGGGCACCATTTCAGGCACCGGCCCTTAAAAACAACCAGAGCATAACCTTCAGCTATTTTGATTATAACGATAAATATGGCCGTGGTAAACTGGCAGGATTAAACGGCGCGCAGGTTAACGCCGTTTTAGGTACCATTGCCCGCATTGGCGTTATTGATTCCCTGCATTTTGGCGGCAACAGCTGGGCTACGCCTTACGGGCCGATATGCCTGCATGAACAATATATCGGGCAATTGGGCTTGGGTATTAATGATCCGGCTTATCTGAAAGGTTACGAAAGCTGTCTGGATTTTTACCGCGACCATGCTATTCAACCCGACGGAAGGGTTTATTCGCGCTGGGCTTACACCAATGAGGATGCTGCTCCGGGCCAGTTTAATAAAGATGGATTTTATGAAGCCCAATGGGGCATTCTGATGGACTCCAACCCGGACATTGTAACCAACGTAGCCGAGCTTTATAACATGACCGGAGATAAAGCATGGGTTAAAACGCATCAGGCATCCTGTGAAAAAGCCCTGGCCTGGATCATGAAGCGTGACGGCAACAACAATGGTTTGGTTGAAATGATGACCGATTCGCAAAATCAAAAGAAAAGCAGCGATTGGATTGATATCATCTGGGCATCCTACGAAAACGCTTTTGTAAACGCCAAACTTTATCACGCGCTTGTGGAATGGGCCGTTGTAGAACGCCAGCTCAACAACCCTGAAAAAGCCCGCTATTACGAAAACTTTGCAGCCAAGCTTAAAGCCAGCTTCAATAAACCAACAAGCGAGGGTGGCTTATGGGATGAGGAAAAACAATGCTATGTGCACTGGCGCGACAAGGACAACAGCATACATGGCCGCAATATGATTACCCCGGTTAATTTCATGGCAATAGCCTATGGCATCTGCGATGATAAAAACCGTACAAAATTGATTTTGGACAATATAGAAGCCCAGATGCAGCGCGAGAAACTGTTTTTCTGGCCTTTAGCCATGACCTCGTATGAACCTGCTGAAGGAAAAGAATACCAGTTCCCCTTCCCTGAATATGAAAATGGCGACTTGTTTTTATCATGGGGATCAGTGGCTGTTGCCGCTTATGCAAGCTATGATCCAACGTTGGCAGTTAAATATGTAAAAAACGTATTGGAGCAATACAGCAAAGATGGTCTCGCCTATCAACGCTATGGTCGTCAGAAACAGGATGGCCGGGGAGATGATATTTTATCGGGCAATAGTTTAAGCATAGTAGGTTTGTACCAGGCCATTTACGGTATAAACCCGCTTTATAACCGCTTTTATCTTGATCCACATATTACGCCCGAGCTGGCGGGTACCGAGCTCAAATATAATTACCAGGGACAGCGTTTAACCATCGGGCTTGATATTGACAGCTATACCGTATCAAACCATAAATTTAAGGTGATAAGTCCTAAAAGTTTTGGCTTTAACGCCACCGCAAATCAGTTATCTTATTTTAACGGAAATGAAGACAAGGCGGCTCTGACGGTAACCTCAAATAAGTCGCTAACAATCAAAATTAACAATTGGAGCGATGGCAAAATAGAATGGGTACAAAGCAAAAGCACATCTTCAGCGGCACCACTCACCTATCGCGTTAGCAAACTAAAACCCAATGAAGATTATACTGTGGCTGTAGCCGGAAAGATCATAGCGACGAAAAAAAGCGATACCAAGGGAGAACTTTCTTTTAACCGTATCGCTTCAGCAGCTTCTGAAAACATCAGTATCAGCCATGCAAATTAAGATCTTAAGTCCACTATGGGGGCATGAGCACCTGCCACTGAAAACTTTTTTGGACAAGATCAGGATTGCGGGCTATGATGGCGTAGATACCTGGATACCTACCGACAAGGCAGATCAGAGTATTTTGTATGATTACCTGCAAGAGC
Organism: Mucilaginibacter kameinonensis; assembly: GCF_003675385.1. Classification (GTDB taxonomy): domain Bacteria; phylum Bacteroidota; class Bacteroidia; order Sphingobacteriales; family Sphingobacteriaceae; genus Mucilaginibacter; species Mucilaginibacter kameinonensis. Next base: position 329,930 of record NZ_RCWZ01000004.1, read on the forward strand.
ACCAATTGGCTATCGTAACGCATCAGCACGAGGCAGAAGGCAGTACATTCAAAAAATTCAGGGAATCATTTATCAAAAACCTGTACCAATGCGCTGAGCCTGGCCCTATCCTCATTAATTCGCATACAGGGCGGGACTATTTTTCAATCCGGGAAAACCTCGACTTGATCAACGCGGCACAGGAATTTTCTGCCAAAACAGGCATCACAGTGGCCCATGAAACCCATCGCGGTCGGTCGGGCTACTCACCACAGATGGCAGCCGAGTTATTTAGCCTGCAAGATGAGTTTGCCATCACTGCTGATTTTTCGCATTGGGTATGCGTTACCGAAAGTATGCTGCAAAATTTTGGCGGAATAATGGACGAGGCCATCAAACGCAGCCGTCATATTCATTCAAGAGTGGGTTTTGAAGAAGGGCCGCAAGTACCCGATCCAGCAGCGCCCGAATGGCAATACGCCCTTGATCATTTCCTGGGTTGGTGGGACAGGATAATAGCACACAATAAACTAATAGGTACGCCAATACTGCCCATAACAACCGAGTTTGGCCCACAACCCTACATGCCATCCATACCATTCAGTAACAAACCCGTTGCCGATCAGTTCGGTGTTAATTGCTTCATGAAAGATCTGCTACGAAAACGTTATTGTACTGCCTGAGCGTTTTTGCGAAATTCGGTAGGCGAAACGCCATTCTTCTTTTTAAACAAGCGCGAAAAATAGAACACCGATTCAAAGCCGGTTTGGTCGGCTATTTCGCTGGTATTTAGTACGGTGGTCATGAGCAGGCTTTTTGCCCGTTCCAGCCTGATGTTAAGATGGTACTGGTTCGGCGAAACGCCTGTTATACGCCGGAAAGCTTTACGAAATGATGAATACCCCATAGGCAAGGCCTTTGCCAGCTCTTCCATATCCAGCGTATCCTCAAATGATTCCTGTATGATGAACCTCGCCTTTGAGATCAACTTACCTACCGGATCATCATTATACTCATGGTGCTGAATGATATTGCTGATCAAGCCTAACAATTGTAAGGTCATGGCTGATATTTGCTGAGGATAGCCCGGTAATGATGAACGCACACTTTCAACCAAATTATGAAACAGCGCCAGGATATCCTTATTCAAACAGGAAGGCACAAGCGGGTTCTTCCTATCAAAAAAGCCATTGTTCATCAGCTGTTCCACATAAAAACCATTGAAGCCCACCCAAAACTCTTCCCAACCAGAGCCCGGATCGGGTTTGTACCGGTGCCATACGCCCGGGTACAGGAAAAAGCAAGTACCTTCAACAACTTCAGCCGGCTTGGTCAGCGCTGAACCATAAACGCCTTTACCTCTTGAAATGAATACGATATAATAATCATTAAGTATACGGCCCCGGTTCCAGGTTAGTTGATGGCTTTCGGGATGAACCTGGTTGGGGTAATTATCGTTAGGCTCAATTTTAGAATAACCTACCGTAGTTACATAAATCCCCCATCGCTCTTCAAGCTCACTTACGTTAAGATATTTAAAATAATTCTTCAACATTAGTACAGATTCACATTGGTTAGCGGTTCCTTTTGGTCAGCCTTGAGTTTTGACCAAAACGATAGCGATTTTATAAAAATACGAATAAGCCACATACCAAAACTCACAATTGTTTGCACTTTTTGATATTTTATAAAACCAAACCGGCCCGGAGTGATCATCTCCGGGCCGGTTAATTATTTACGCTACAGTAAATCTGTCGGCTTATTTTTTTACGTGTACAGGCTGGATACCTTCATGGGTAGGCGTCACCTGTTTAATCATCCCTTTATCGTCAAACTCCATTTTATCGATGCATACCTCGCGGTTATATCCGGCGGCATCGCCCATGGTAATGCCTTTAGGATAATTAAAGCGATGGTAAACGATATACCATTCATCAGTACCCGGTATTTGTATCACCGAATTATGACCGGTACCGTAAATGCCCTTGGCTGCATCTTTAGTAATCACGATGTTGTTTTCGGGAATTTCGATTGGGCCATAAGGCGATTTTGCAGTGCCATAATGTACGCTGTAATCCGGGCTACGGGTATCATTTTCAGACCACATGAAGTAGTAAGTCCCCTTACGATAAAATACATAAGTCCCCTCGTTATAATGCGAATAAGGTGTCAGGATTTTGGTAGTACCTTGTTTTAACGAAACCATATCGTCATTTAATTCGGCCACGGCCATATAGCCGTTGCCCCAGTACAAATAATTTTTGCCGGTTTGCGGATCGGAAAACACATCGGCGTCAATTTGCTGCCCGCCTTTAACACCTTCGGGCAATTGAGCCAATAATGGTTTGCCAGAATCAGTAAACGGCCCTGTAGGATCATTCGCGACAGCTACACCTATCTTTTGCGCGGCAGCGAAATAGTAGAAATATTTATACTCGCCTCCAACTTTTTTCTCGATGATGCAAGGTGCCCAGGCATTCTTTTTTGCCCAGCTTACATCTTTTGGCAAATCAAGGATCTTACCTTCATCTTTCCAGTTAACCATATCATCCGAAGAGAAAGCCTTGAAATAAGTGCCCGACCAGCCATCAAAACCATCGCTGGTTGGGTAGATGTAAAACTTACCTGTTTTCTCGGCATATAATATCTCTGGATCGGCGTAGTAACCGGCTATAGCTGTGTTATGGAGTTCCTGCGCGGTAACTTCAAAAACCTGCACCTTTTTACCAGTTATAGTTACCGAATATTTAACCGGCCCTTTGGTAAAATCCTGCGGTTTTGACGGACTAATAGTAACGCCGGGGAATAACGTAAACTGCGGATCAAATGATTTCAGATCGGTGCCAGGTTTCACTGGCAGATGAACCTTGTAATTTGCAGAATCAACCACGATATTGATAGTTTTTATCTGCTTGTTAACAGCCGAGAGCATCACATCTTCGGCGGTTTCCCATTTAGCGGTTAAGGCAGCGGCTTCTTTTGCAGTAATTGGCATTACGGTACCGTGACGAGGGTGGAAATTCATGGAAACCTCGTCATCAATCAGTTTAAAGTTTTCGAGGTCTGTGGTGCGGGTAAATTGGTATTTGCCCTGCGTGTACATATCGTACATCAAAATATAGCCAGTGCCGTTGTTTAATTTAAATGTACCGGCACCTTCTACCGGGTCTTTGGTTTGTTGTACATATTTATCACGCAATACATAACCCGATGTCAGTTTATCCGAAACGGCTATTTTTATACCGGCACCAGATCCTTCGGTTTTGAAAAACAGGTAATATTTCTTGTCTTTATAAACAATATCACCATCAATACAGGCTCCGCCATCAGGTTTGAAAAAGAGCTGTTTAGGCTCAGCTTCCAAACCTGTAAAATCCTTATTGGCATAAGCGTAATAAATTTTATCAGCCTCGTTCCCAAAACGCATAGACCAGTAGATCATGTATTTTTGGGTTTCGGGATCATAAATAGTTTGCGGGGCCCATACCCTGTTTACCCTGGCAAATTTTTCATAGGTTTTAGTAATATCAATTGACTTTGATGACCAGTGCACCAAATCGGTTGATTTTAATAACACCATCGAATAGTCTGGGCCCCAACCGTATTTTTCGGTGTTCATATCGGTAGCCACCATGTAAAAAGTTTTCCCATCAGCAGCGCGCATAATGTGCGGATCGCGCACGCCACCTGTAACGCTGATATAGGCCGAATTTAAAACAGGGTGATTATTATTCAACGCACGAAAGTGATAACCATCATTGCTCAAAGCAAAACGAATGGCTTCGCCGCTTTTATTACCTGTGAAATAAGTAAAGAGATAGGCACTGAATTTTTGCTGCGGCTGCGCGATTACCGCCGTATAAAAGCTGAATAAAACGCCCAGTAAAACTATTTTTTTCATGTATATATTGGTTGGATTTTTTAGATGATTATTTCTGCTTTCTTATTGTTCCGACACTTATCCTGACAACCGTTAGTGAATAAGCAGGCACCGTGAAAGCCCATTTCTTTTGCAATTTTATGGTTGATGATTGAGGAAGAACAGCCTGAGGATTATCGGCACTGTTTTTTGCCTCCGGGTTACCGGAAACTACAGTTAACGTAGCCGATTCGGGTAACTTACCAATTGCCGACAGATCAGCCTGCCCCGAAATTTGGGTGCTTCCAGCGTTAGCTATCTTCAGTATAATATCACCAGTAGCGCTGTCTTTTACAAATGAAGCTCCAGCAGTTGTATCAAGCGTAGCCTTTTCGCCTTTGAGCTTTATCATACCCGGCAAATACACATCGCCCGCGTTTGCGGCAAATTGCTGCTGAACATAGTAGTTTACCGTTGGGAAAACCTTGGTACCATTAAAATATATCAGGTTGGGATTCCATGATGTGTGACCAATTCTCGCTATTAGCGGCGCGTATGATGCCATCCTTACCACATCTCCATTGCGTTCTAAATGGGTCATGTATACAGCCTCGGCCAGGGCGTTATAAAGCGTATTGCCCCATGAAGCATATTCACCAATGTAAACTTTTGACCTTCGCCTGTTGTAGCTATCATAGCGGGCAGTATTTTTCAAAAACCACTGCGGCTTTTCATAGTAATGCTCGTCAACAATACCAACTGACAGTTGATAGGCCAGCTTCCAGCCTTTCTCAAAGTCTTCGCCGTTGGGGCTTGGGCCTACTGTACCAATGATCTTAATTTCGGGATGAGCCTTGTGAACCGCGTCATAGATCATCCGGAAACGTTCTTCAAATACACCGGTGATCTTATCTTCATTACCTATACCAAGATATTCTAAATTGAATGGAGCCGGGTGCCCCGCCGCGGCGCGTTTAGCGCCCCAGGTAGATGTGGCAGGCCCATTGGCGTATTCAATCAGGTCAAGCACATCCTGCACATAAGCTTTCATCTCATCCATCGGGATACCCTTTTGCCCTGTCGAGCCTATTCTCCAGGTACCGCCTGAATTTTGGCAACTCACACCCGCCGCAAGTACCGGCACCGACTTAGCGCCAATATCCTCACAGAACTGAAAATATTCAAAATACCCCAACCCTACCGACTGATGGTAATTCCAGATGTTACGTTGTTCTACCCGTTGCTCAACCGGACCGATGGTGTTTTTCCAGCGATAGATATTGGCAACGCCATCACCATGGGTAAGACAGCCGCCGGGGAAACGCATAAACTTTGGTTTTATATCGGCAATAACCTGTGCCAGATCTGCCCGCAACCCGTTCTTATGATTTTTAAAAGTTTCTTCGGGGAACAGGGACACCATATCAATCCCAACTTTCCCCTTCGCTTTAATTAACAGTACCAGTTTAGCACTGTCATTATCAAAATTTACGTGGATCTGCTCGGCATATTTTTTCCAGCCTTTATCTGCCGCTGTAAATGACGATGAACCCAACTCCTTTCCATTCTTATCCACAAGCGCAACCTTTACCGGTAATGATTCACCGGATATTACGTTCAGGAAAACCGAAAAATCGTAGTTTTTACCGGCTTTTACAGGTATGCCGTCAAAGCCGGAATTTTCAAGCCCCACGCCTTTTTGTCCTTCATCCTGAATATCAAGTAAGATATAGTGCGGGTTATTGGGATGGATTGGAGCAGCCGTTTCTACAGAAATAGTTCCATAACCAAAACCATCGGTCTGATACTTCCAGGCGGTCAGTGAGTTCCAGTCCCGGTTATCGGCAGGACTATATTCAAATGAGCGGTTTTGAATCAGTTCGGCATAAAGGCCACCATCAGCCGCATAGCTTAAATCTTCAAAAAAGATCCCAAAAAGGTCGGGGCTTATCTTTTTAGGTTTATTTTGAGCATTAGCCGCAAAACCAAACAATAACAAAGCGGTGAGAACGAAGCCGTAGCGCATAAATTTATATCTGGTTTAGTTAAACTTTTGAACACCTTTAGTACTCACTTTTTTGATATTTCCGTTTGAATCAAAATTCAAACTATCCAGGCAAAGCTGCCTTAATACAAAAGATTCCTTTTGAGGAAAAATGCGGTGATATAAAATATAGCGCTGCCCTTTTTCAATAAAAGTGGTGTGGTGACCGGGGCCAATCACAGTACTATCAGCAGAGGTGCTGAGTATGACCCGGTGTTCGTCTTCCTGAAACGGGCCAAGCGGACTGTTTCCTTTGGCATAACCAACCTGGTAACTGGCATCAATAGCTTTACCTTCCGAAAACATGAGGTAATAGGTTTTATTACGTTTCACCAAATGCGCACCTTCAAAAAAATGAGGTGTAGTAATATCCTTAGGGGCTCCATCAAACGAAACCATATCATCTTTCAGCTTTACAGCCATACAATGTCCGTTGATCCATTTATATCCCGAACCCCAGTAAAGATAAATACTGCCATCACTGTCAATAAAACAATCCGGATCGATGTTATGCACATTTGGATAGTCCGTTGATTTCACCATTGGGGTGTTATCTTTCTTCAGGTTTTTCCAGGGACCAAACGGTGTATTGCCTACCCCTCCCCATATTTCGCCACCTACGGCTACATACATATAAAACTTATTGTCTTTACCTTTTACTACTGATGGCGCCCAAACCATTTCATCGAGCGAAGTGGGGCTGGTGCAAGCTTCCTTTGTAGGCCAGTTGATATGATGACGTGTAAATTTAGTAAAGTCGGTAGTTTCCAATACGGCTAACTCTTTAGCACCCCAGGGATCAATGGTAGCGTAAATGAAATAATGGCCTTTATCTTTCACTATGGTTGGATCGGCAAAGTATCCTCCTGTTATCGGGTTCGGGATCATTTGCTTTTGAGCAAGCGCGGCCACACCAAGCAACATGAAGGTAAAAAAGAAAGATACACGCTTCATCATAATTAAAAGGTTAAAAAAGGAAACCCAATATTAAGTGTTATTTTAACAATTAACTAATTTTTAGCAGGATTTTATCCATTTATTTTGGAGAATTGGTTTTCAGTTAGAATCGAGAGCCGTAAAACCAGATTTACGAAGTTTTAAAAACTTCGTAAATCTTCTCGCTTCGAGATTCTTAACACAGATTCATTAAAACGGAAAAACCACTTTAAAACTAACATTCCGCCCGATGTTATAAATACCGAGGTGCCCGTTTGGCGATGACTGGTAGTATTCAAAATATTTTAAGCGGTTAAGGTTTGATTGGTAAGCCTTATCAAGAAGGTTATCAACCTGTAAAAAAAGCTCACAGATGGTTTTGTCCGATTTATTTTTGATGGTAGCTCCCGCGCCCAAATTAAACAACGCGTAGCCTGGTGTGGCGGTTTCGGTGTTATCCAGGGCATAGTAGCGGTTTTGTGTGGTGTATGCATCCATTTCTGCTTTGAAGTAGATCTTTGAAAAAGCACCGTAAGCCTTTTGTAAACTCACTTTAAACTCCGACCGGATATGCAGCGGTGGGATAAAAGGCAGGTATTTAGCTGCACCGTTAGATTCATCAATGAGTTGTTTGTTGCCGTTGATACCCGTTACATAAGCCAGGCTATTATTAAAAGCCAGCCACTTGATATTCTGCGGATGCATATTAAGCGTAAATTCCGCCCCGTATAATCGGGCACTGCTTTGCTGGTATTGATAGGTACTGTTACCCGGAACAATCACCACAGGATTGCCGTCGGCATCAGTGAGTTTGGCCTGGTAAATATAATTGTTGATATGGTTGTTAAACAGTTCGGCAATCAGGTCCACGTCCTTCAGGTAAGCAATAAAGCCCAAATCTTCCTGCAGGCTAAATTCGGGGTTAAAACTACGATTGCCTAAGTATACGATATGCGCGCCGGGATCGAGTCCGTTGGAGCCGATTTCGGTAATATTGGGCGCACGGTATCCTCTGGCGATATTCGCCTTAAACAGCAGGCGTTCGCTGATATTATAGGTTATACCCAAACTGCCCGATACGCCCTGGTATACATGCTTAAAAGCAGGGAACTGCAAATGAGCGCCTGCTGTATCCGGTAATATCACATGCTGTTCAAACCCATTTTTAGGATTCGGCCCAACGTAAAAATCATGCCAGCTAATGTGCCTGTTATCATACCTGATGCCGCCTGAAATATCAACTTTCCCGATAGTTTTTTTGGCGAAAAAGAAAGTCCCCGCATCAAAAAGATTATAATCCGGGATGGGAAAATCTGTTGCAGCCTTGCTGCGGTTGGTTTGATACATGCCGTTCAACCCGAGGGTACTTTCAATACCTGCTATAGTCGGCAGATTGTATTTTACATCGTAATTAAGTGTATTAAGCACAACATATAAACCCGGCTGGTTTGTCTGTGTAGGGTGGTTATATTCCCTGCGGATACTCTGCTGTAAACCAAGCGAAGCATTGATACTGCTGCTTTCGCCCAATTTAAACTCATTGTTTGCGTATACACGGTAATGTTGAATACGCTGATGCAGCGGGGTTATGCTGTATGATCTTAACTCATCATTACTTACAATTGGCCTGTTCCTGATATTATCGTTACTGCTTTCGGCTATTTGTTTGGTAAACTGCCGGGTAAGCGAGTCACGGCTGCCATCGGGTATTTCCTGGCGGTTATCGTAAACTGTCGCCGCTATTTGCGAGTAGCCCCATTTTTTATCAACCCTGGTCATTCCCGACAGGTTAAACTCACGAAAGCCGGTGTTATACACATAGCCATCAATACTGTTTTGATAATCATGTGCAGCTTTCGCGGTTGCCCGGAAAGCATACCGCCAATCATCTTTTCTGTAGGATAAGCCAAGCGAAGTGCCTATCATGCCGTTATTGGTATGGTAATCGGCAGTGTAATCGCCTTTTAAAACCCGGTTTTCGCCTGCAGTCAGGTAAGGGATCATATTGATCACCCCCGCCAGGGCATCCGAGCCATAGGTTAAACTTGCCGGCCCCTTCACTACCTCCGCGCGACCAATACCGTATTGATCTATCTCAATGCCATGTTCATCGCCCCATTGCTGCCCTTCCTGCCGTACGCCGTCATACAAGGTTAAAACACGGTTATAGCCTAATCCCCTGATAAACGGTTTGGAAATATTGGGCCCGGTGGTAACCGCGTTTACGCCAGGCACGCCTTTTACAATAGCATCAATAATGTTGTTGTTCACATTTTGATCCATCTCTTTCCGGGTCATTACCGCTATGGGTATGGGGTTACTCCTTAATTCGGTTTTACGTGATACCCCGGTTACGGTCACCTCATTCAGTTTAGAGCTGCTTTCTTTCAGATTGCCGTTCAATAAGGCAACCTCATCAGGCTTTATGTTCACATTATAGCGTTCGGTAACATATCCTATGTTCGAAAAAACAATGGTATATGTACCTGCCGGAACATTTTTTAAATGATAATAACCTTTATCATTTGTGGTGCCCCCAATAGCGGTTCCGGAAAGCGCGACAGTAGCGAAGGAAAGCGGCTCGCTACCGGTGGTTAATCTCCCTTTAAGGGAGCCATGCTGCGCAGAAACCAAACTTGGGATCAACAAAAGGCATAGTATAGATAATATTTTCATTCGCTTTAGCATATCTTAAATAATATACAAAACAAATAAAAAAAATTAGTCTTACCTAATTTTTAAATTAGAGAAAATAAAATTATAGCATATGTCACTACAAATGATCCAAGCCTGCAAACCGAAACTATTTATTAATCAGATAACTTTCTTTTGCGGAGCTATAGATGGTTGCTGCGGAGAAAAGGCCAGCATAAACTCTTCTGCCCGTTTAATCATATTTTCGGAGCCTATAAAAATAGACGAACGCTGATGAAGTTCATTCACATCTAAATCGAGGATCCGGTCATAGCCTGTAGATGCCAGGCCACCGGCCTGTTCCACAATAAAGGCCATCGGGTTGCACTCATAAACCAGTCGCAATTTTCCGTTTGGATACTGGGCTGTAGTTGGATAAAGGAAGATACCGCCTTTAATCAGGTTACGGTGAATATCGGCTATCATTGATCCGGTGTAGCGTGAGGTGTAAGGGCGGCTGGTGGCCTCGTCCTCAACCTGGCAGTACTTGATGTATTTTTTTACGCCTAAGGGGAAATGCGTATAGTATCCTTCATTGATCGAATACAGATTACCATCTTTCGGCATTTTTATATCAGGGTGCGACAAGCAAAACTCCCCAATTGAAGGATCAAGCGTAAAGCCGTTAACCCCTTTACCTGTAGTATAAACCAGCATGGTTGATGATCCGTAGATCACGTAACCGGCGGCTACCTGCTCAGTACCTTTCTGCAGTACATCCTGCAAAGTAGCTTTACCGTCTACAGATTTACGGCGGTAAATGGAAAATATAGTGCCCACACTCACATTTACGTCAATATTTGATGAACCATCCAACGGATCGATGGCTACAATATATTTGGCATGTTTGGAGATTTCCGATTCTATCAGGATATGCTCGTCATTCTCCTCCGAAGCTACTACACAGCACTCGCCCCCGCTTCGTAATGCCGAAATAAATTGCTCATTGGCATAAACATCCATTTTTTTTTGACGCTCGCCATGAGAGTTTACCGAATCAGTTTCGCCAATAATATCTATAAGCCCGGCTTTGCTGATCTCGCGGTTTACAATTTTAGCAGCGATGCCGATATCGCGTAAAAGCCTTGATAACTCGCCTTTGGCAAAAGGGAAATCAGCCTGTTTCTCTATAATAAATTGTCCTAACGTTATTACTCTTTTCATGAGGATGTGTATTTAATCGGTTAACAGAAATATTAAAAAATGCCGGCCGTAGACCGGGTTGTTTATAATTAGGATGCGGCGTTGTCATTAGCGACAAATAGGAATAACAATATTGACCCGGCAGGATCAAACTGCGTCCTATTCTCTCATAATCAACTTTTTTGCTAAGTTACCGGCCTTAAGCCCCCTAACTGTCATGCCCCGTCCCCCGCTATTTTAGCGCACGTTTACCTCTGTCCAGGCTTGTAAATACCGATTACAGGCAGATAATATCATAACCGGTAACAAGCGCGTATTCCTTTTGATAATATCGTACAATAATTGGATAACGGTTGGATGAAAATGGGAGACGGCAGTATCCATCTTTGTTTTATATCAAAACCAATTAATTAAGGCCTGCTATTATAATTTATAAGTATATGCCGCAAACTTTACATCCTTATCGCGACATCACTATCCGGTTTCCAGGCCAGGTAATTGTTGGCAAAAACTCGCTTTTAAAACTAACCGATGAGGTTGTTGGCCAGGGTTATAAATCAACTTTGATAGTTACCATCAGCCCGCTTTTAGATAAACTTGAGCCGCTTTTAGCTCTGCTCAAGGGAGCCGGAGTTACCGTTCATGTTGATACATCGATAGTAAGGGAGCCATCTTTTAAAGATTTTGAAGATCTGCTTGCAAATGTTAAAAACACTCATGCAGATGTGATCATAGGCATTGGCGGCGGCAGTGTGCTTGACGTAGCTAAACTGATAGCCGCGCAGATTGATAATGATCAGACACTGGCTGAGATCACGGGCATGGGCCTGCTTAAAAATCGTAATAAAAAACTCATCTGCGTACCTACAACAGCCGGTACAGGCAGCGAAGCTTCACCTAACGCCATATTGATAGACGATGCGGACAATCAGAAAAAAGGGATCATAAGCCCATACCTGGTTCCGGATGTGGTGATCATTGACCCGGCATTGATGATCAGTCTCCCGCCAGAGGTTACCGCGGCTACCGGTCTTGATGCTTTAACCCATTGCCTTGAAGCTTATACCAATCTATACGCGCATCCATTCATTGATATGTACGCCCTTGAAGGTATTAGATTGATAGCCGGCAACCTGGTTAAAGCGGTAAACGATGGTACCGATGAAGATGCCCGAACCCAATTGGCCATTGGCAGTTTAATGGGTGGTTTTTGCTTGGGCCCGGTTAATACGGCGGGTGTTCACGCGCTCTCCTATCCGCTGGGCAGCATGTATCATATCGCTCACGGCTTATCAAATGCCTTACTGCTGCCTTTTGTAATGGAATACAATATCCCTGCAGCGCCGGAAAGATATGCAGCAATTGCACGCGCGTTGGGTTGTAACAGTAGCATCAACGATTTTGAAACGGCTCATGCAGGTGTAGAAAAGATCCGCCAATTAATTAAGGATTGCGGCATCCCTGCAACCCTGAAAGAAATAGATATAGATAAAAACACCATACCGCAAATGGCCGCCGACGCCATGAAAATTACGCGCTTGCTCAAAAACAACCCGCGACCGATAACCATAGATGACGCTGTAACCATTTACGAGGCTGCTTATTAATACATCATAAATGAAACTAAAAAAGAAATATAATGGCCTGGTAGTGCCATCAATTACGCCACTGACCGATAGCTACAAACTTGATCACGAAGCGGTTGAAAAGATATTCGACAATATTTTCAACTACGGCGGCGTACCTTTTATACTGGGAACCACCGGCGAATCGGCCTCCTTACCAAACGATCTTAAACTTGATTTTGTTAAGCTGGCAACATCGGTAAGGCAGCCCGGCAGATTGCTTTATGCGGGCATTTCCTCAAATTGCCTGGCCGATTCAATTGAGCTGGCCAAACGTTGTGCCGATGAAGGTATTGACGTTGCTGTAGCCCATCTACCTGCCTATTTCACTTTAACTGAATACGAAATTAAAACATACTTTGAAACGCTGGCTAACGAGGTACCTATCCCGCTGATAGTTTACAATATACCGGCTACAACCAATGTATCTATAAACCTAAATCTTCTCGATGAATTAAGCCATCACGATAATATTGTTGGTACCAAAGATTCGGAACGTAACCACGACCGTTTGAAGGATTCGCTTAAATTATGGGCCGGCCGGGCCGATTTCAGTCACTTCCTGGGCTGGGGCGCACAATCTGCCCATGCCCTGTTTACAGGCAGCGACGGCCTGGTACCAAGTACCGGAAACCTTTTCCCCGATATTTATTACAAAATGATAGTGGCGGCCGACAATAATGATGAAGCGGCAGCATTGCTATTGCAAAGGCACTCCAACCTGGTTGGCGACATTTACCAGGGCAAACGCCTGCTGGGCGAATCATTAGCGGCACTAAAATCATTAATGCAAAGTGCCGGCTTGTGCCGCTCGTACATGATGCCGCCGCTGTTAAAAGTGAGCGAGGCTGAAGCCACCGAGTTGCAAAACAAATTGCAAAGCATGCTTAATGTTGAAAACCTTAGCTTACCGATATACCAATGATAGCCGAGAAACCCATCATAGCGATAACTATGGGCGATCCGGCAAGCATTGGCCCAGAAATTGCCGTTAAAGCCCTGCTTACCGAAAGGTTGTTTGAGATCTGCCGTCCATTGATTATAGGTGATACCGGGGTATTTTTTGATATCATAAAACGATTAGGTTTAGAGGCACGCATCAGCTCCATAAAAGATATCCGCAAGGCCAACTTTGAGTTTGGCAAACCCGATGTTTATGATCTGCAAAATGTAGATATGGAACAGCTGCGCTTTGGCGAGATCTCGGCTATGGCAGGTAATGCCTCGTTTGAAGCGGTTAAAAAAGCTATTGAACTGGCACTTAGCGGTGAAGTTGACGCTACGGTAACAGGCCCTATCAACAAAAAATCAATTAATGAAGCCGGGCATCATTTTGCCGGGCATACAGAAATCTACGCGCATTACACCGGCACAAAAAAATATGCCATGTTGCTGGTTGAGCATAACATGAAGGTGATCCACGTATCAACCCATGTTTCATTAAGACAGGCTTGTGACCTGGTAAAAAAAGACCGCATTATTGAAGTGATTGAACTATTGCAGGATGGTTTAATTTCATTGGGCGAGAAGAACCTGAAGATAGGTGTAGCCGGACTTAACCCTCATGCCGGTGATTCGGGTTTGTTTGGTACAGAAGATGAATTTGAGATCCTTCCGGCTGTGCAGGAGGCTCTAAAATTAGGTTATGATGTGGATGGCCCGGTACCTGCCGATACCTTGTTTTCCAAAGCATCAACCGGGTATTATGGTGGTATCGTGGCTATGTACCATGATCAGGGGCACATCCCCTTCAAGCTTACCGGCTTTAAATGGAATGCCGAAAAACAGCAGATGGACAGCGTAAAAGGCGTTAACATAACTATGGGCCTGCCTATCATCCGTACCTCGGTGGACCACGGTACCGCTTTTGAAATTGCCGGAAAAGGGATTGCCAGCAGCGACGCCATGATACTGGCTATCGAGTCGGCAGTGCAATTGAGCAAAAATAGAGTAAAAGTATAAGCTATGATCGCTGTAATTGCAGATGATTTAACGGGAGCCGCCGAACTGGCGGGCATAGGCCTCAACCACGGGTTAAGAGCCGAGGTGAGCACCACTGTTGATGAATACTGCGATGCAGATCTGCTGATCATAGCTACCGATACCCGTTCAGTTACTGAAGCCCGGGCAAAGGAGATTGTTCATGATCTTACCGTTCAGTTACAGCGATTGAAACCCCGATTTATTTTTAAAAAGATAGATTCGGTTTTACGGGGCCATATTATTGAGGAATTGCAAAGCCAGCTTGCAGCATCAGGTTTAAAAAGGGCTTTGATTATACCCGGCAATCCTCATCATTCCAAAAAACTTATCGGCGAAACGTTCCACTACAACAGCGCACCTATCCACCTCAGTGATTTCGCCAACGATCCAACTTTCCCGGCCTTAAGCTCAAATATTATTGAATTATTAAGAGCCGATGAAAAGATCCGGTTGATTAAAAAAGATGACAAGCTACCAGCGACAGGAATCATTATAGGAGCAGCCAATGACGAAGATGATCTTAAATATTGGGTAAGTAAAACGGATAGCGATACCGTTTTGGCAGGCTCAGCAAATTTGTTTACCTCACTGCTCGAATCTTTAACCGCTCCGCAAGAGGTTGAAACTATTGATCCCGAAACTACCGGCAGACGGCTGTTTGTATTCGGCAGTACGTTTTATCAGGGTAAGTTAAACCTAAGTGATGGCCGGCACAACAATATCCCCGTACATTATGTCCCCGCGGCAACCATCTGCGCCGAAACCAGCGGTGATAATGTGCATGCCCTTTTTGCCAGTCACGTGGCATCAAGCATTGTAGCAGGCAACAATGCCATCATAGCCATAAACCCCGATTTTATTAAGCATATTAAAGTAGACCCGGTATTACTAAGCCACAAAATGGCGGATATAGTAAAACAGGTTATTGACCACACTTCGCTCCACGAATTGTTGATTGAGGGTGGCGCAACCGCTTGGGCCATACTTGAGCGTTTAAACATCAAAAAATTATATCCCTCAAAACTAATAGCTCCCGGAGTTATTCATATGCGCATAGCAGGCAATAACCAATTATGTTTAACTTTAAAACCGGGCAGCTACCCCTGGCCTGCTCCCGTTTGGGAAACCAACAATTATACCTGCATATGAAACATGAAACCCTGCACCTGGCAGATTATATTATCATCGCCCTGGCACTGGCCATTTCATTAACCATCGGTCTCAAATTTTCAAAAGGACAAAACTCCACCAAAAAATATTTTGTATCGCGCGGCTCTATCCCGGCCTGGGCCATAGGCATGTCGTTAATGGCTACCCTCATCAGCAGTGTAACTTTCCTGGCCTATCCCGGCGAGGGTTTTGCATCCAATTGGATCTTGTTGGTTCAGGGCTTAATGGTTCCGGTAGTTTTATTGCTGATGGTTTGGTTCATAGTCCCCCTTTACCGCGAGGTGATAGGCGTAAGCACCTACGAGTATTTTGAAAAACGCTTCGGCCTGTTTGCCCGCTTTTATAGCTCTATCAGTTTTGTGCTCACCCACTTTTCAAAAATGGGGACCGTGTTTTTCCTGCTGGCGCTGGCACTCTCCAACATGACCAATACCAATACTTTTGCCATTATCTGGGTTATAGGATTTGTGATCATTGTCATTACACTTATTGGCGGTATTGAGGCCGTAATTTGGGCTGATGTGGTACAAGGTTTTCTGCTGATAGGCGGCGGCATAGCATCGTTCATCATTCTTATTTGTTCGATAAAAGGGGGCTTTCCAGAGCTTTGGCATATTGCCAGCGTTAACCACAAAAATAACTTCGGCCCCTACTCCTGGAATTTCAAGAAACTCACCTTTATCGTAATGGCTATAAACGGCGTGTTTTACGCCATCCAGAAATACGGAACCGATCAAACCATGGTACAGCGTTACCTGACTGCTAAAACCGACAAAGCAGCTATTCGCGCATCCATATTAGGAGTGGCGCTTACCGTGCCTTTATGGGCTTTGTTCATGTTTATTGGCACTGCATTATTTGCCTATTATCAGCAAAACCCACTACCTGCAGGTATTAAAGCCGACGCGGTTTTTCCTTATTTTATCATGAGCCAACTACCTACCGGCGTTGTAGGATTGATATTGGCAGCGTTGATCTCGGCAGCTATCTCCAGCCTTGGAGCAGATCTTAACTGTCTTTCGGCCATTGGTGTGGAAGATTATTACAAAAAATTCAGGCCTCATAAATCAGATAAGGATTACCTAAAAGCCGGGAGATGGATAGTAGTACTGGCCGGTTTCGGTGCTATGGGTATAGCTACCCTATATATGCTTGCCGGCGATGAAGGCGCATTGGGCATTGTGTTTACCCTCTACGCCATTTTTTCGGGTGGTATAGCTGGGATCTTTTTATTGGGACTGTTCAGCAGCAGGGCAAATAGCCAGGGGGTAAACATCGGCATCATTGCCTGCATCCTGTTTACCGGTTACGCGTTTTTAACATCTGCCAAAATTGGTTTGGGTGATGATAAACATATCCTGCTTGATCTGGGCAAATATAATTTCAATCAGCATAAATACATGCTCGGTGTATACAGCCATCTGGTGGTGATCATAGTTGGCTCCCTGGCCAGTTTGTTTTTCCCTAAACCCGAGTTAAATAAAAACCTCCTTTTCAGCGGGTGGCTTGAGGCCAAACGCGCCGGAAAGCTTACCAAATAATTTACAGCAATGAAAAAGTTACTGGCATCAGGCCTGGGTTTGTTCATGTTTATATCCACACAGGCACAGGTAAAACTGGCATCCATTTTTACCGATAACATGGTACTGCAACAGCAAAGCGAAGCTCCTGTTTGGGGTTGGGACAAAGCAGGATCAACAGTTACTATCAATACCTCATGGAACAAAAAAAGCTACAAAGCCAAAGTGAATGCCAATGGTAAATGGCTTGTTAAAGTAAGTACCCCGGTTTATGGGGGACCATATACTGTAACCATCAGCGATGGCAATACCATACAACTAAATAATGTACTTATTGGCGAAGTTTGGCTTTGCACGGGACAATCAAATATGGAAATCCCGATGAAAGGCTATAAAAGTCAGCCTATCAGCGGTTCTGTTGATGCCATCCTGAAATCAGCCAATAGTAACATCCACATTTACACCGTCCCCCACTCATCTGTAACCGAAGTCCAGGAAAACAGCAAACCATCCGAATGGCATGTGGCCTCGCCTGAGTTTGTAGCCAATTTTAGCGCTACAGGTTATTATTTCGGCAGGTTATTGAATGAGATGCTTCATGTGCCCATCGGTTTGATCAGCGATTGTTATGCCGGATCTAACGCCGAGGCCTGGATGGATACCGAAGGGTTAAAAGATTTTCCGGAGATAAAAATTCCGGCCAAAACAGATACCATCAAGGCGGTATCACGCACGCCTACTACCCTATTCAATGGCATGCTGAACCCGGTTATTGGCTATGGCATTAAAGGCTGTATCTGGTACCAGGGCGAATCAAATTATGACCGCCCCGACCAATACGAAAAACTTTTCCCAGCCTTGGTAAAACGCTGGCGGGGGCTTTGGCAGCAAGGCGATTTTCCATTTTACTATGTGCAGATTGCCCCTTACGATTATGCCCAATTGCCACCATACAATACCGGTGGCAAATACAATTCGGCCTATTTGCGTGATGCCCAGCGTAAATCATTAAAGATTATCCCCAACAGCGGCATGGCTGTATTGCTTGATGTTGGCGAACAGGCTCTTATTCACCCTTCACGTAAAGAACCCGTAGGCACCCGGCTGGCTTATCTTGCATTAGCTCAAACTTATGGCATCAAAGGTTTCGACTATGCAAGTCCGCTGTACAAAGAAATGACTGTGGATGGCAATCAGGCTACCATCAGGTTTGAACATGCCGAAAACGGGCTTACGTCCTTCAACAAGTCTATCCAAAACTTTGAAATTGCCGGTAAAGACAAAATGTTTTACCCTGCACAGGCCATGATATCGGGTAGCGCAATTATTGTATCTTCACCCCTGGTAAAAGAGCCTGTGGCCGTGCGTTATGCCTTCAAAGATTTTGTGGTGGGCGATCTGTTCGGCACTAACGGGCTCCCCGTTTCCTCATTCAGAACCGACGATTGGTAATTATGAAAAGACTCCTGCTACTCTGCTTCCTGTACTGCAATATCGCGTTAGCTCAAAACAAAGGCATAGAACAATACAATGAAGTGTGGACCAGCCAGAGCCAAAATTCAGGCCAGTCGATGCCATGCGGCGGTGGCGATATCGGCCTAAACGTTTGGGTTGAAAAAGGCGAGCTGCTTTTTTATATAGCCCGGAGCGGCACTTTTGATGAAAATAATGCCATGCTTAAACTTGGTCGGATAAGGGTTAAACTATCGCCCAATCCTTTTGATGGCAATGATTTTAAACAGGAACTCAAACTTCAAAATGGCTCGGTACTCATCAACGGAAAAAATGGCGATTTAAAAGCCGAAATAAAGCTTTGGGTTGATGTTTTCCGTCCGGTGATCCATGTCAACATCAGTAGCAATAAAGCCCTTAAAACCGAAGCTATTTTTGAAAGCTGGCGCTATCGCGACAGGGAGGTAAAGGGACTTGAAAAAAATGAAGGATCATGGAAATTCGCACCGCGTAATGATGTAAAAACGCTGAAGGATAACATAGCGTTTCAAGGCAATGCCATCCGGTTCTACCACCACAACCTCGACTCCACCATATTTGATGTTACGGTGAAGCAGCAAGGGATGAATGCGGTTAAAGATCAGATGTACAACCCGCTTAAAAACCTGACTTTTGGCGGGCTAATGCAAGGCAAAAACCTGAAAGCAGCCGGAAACACCAAAGGGCAATACCTCAACACCGATTTTGAAGGCTGGAAACTGGAGAGCATTAAACCTACGACCAATCAGGATATCGAGATCTATCTCAATACCCAACAAACCGCATCCGTAAATGAATGGCAACAAGGCCTCGAAAAAGTAATTAAGGAAGCCGAAACCAATACTAAAACCGACTGGCAAAAAACAGCCGACTGGTGGAAACAATATTGGGACAGGAGTTTCATCTACATCAACGCGACTAAGCCTGACAATGATACAACAGCCTGGCAAACCGGTAAAAATTACCAGCTTTTCAGGTACATGCTGGGTTGCAATGCTTACGGACAAGCGCCCACCAAATTTAACGGCGGTCTGTTTACCTACGATCCCGTTTTCGTTAATCCTCAATACGCCTTTACACCCGATTTCCGTAACTGGGGTGGTGGCCTGATGACGGCCCAAAATCAACGCTTGGTTTATTTCCCGATGCTCAAAAGCGGCGACATAGACATGATGAAACCCGAGTTTGACTTCTATCTCAATTCTCTTAAAAACGCCGAATTACGCAGCAAAGTTTATTGGGGCCACAACGGCGCCTGCTTTACCGAACAGGTAGAGAATTTCGGTTTGCCCAATAGCGCCGAGTATACCTGGAAGCGTCCGGCCGATTTTGATAAAGGACTTGAGTATAATGCATGGCTGGAATACACCTGGGATACCGTTTTTGAGTTTTGCCTCATGATGCTGGAAACGGAGCGATATAAAGGCGACGACATCCATCAATACATTCCGTTTATTGAAAGCTGTCTTACTTTTTTCGACGAACATTATCAATACCTTTCGCGCAAGCGTAGCGCTAAAGCCCTCGACGGCAACGGGCACCTGGTACTATATCCAGGCTCTTCTGCCGAAACTTTCAAGATGGCCTATAACTCCAACTCGACCATCGCAGCTCTGCAAACCATCACCAAACGGATGCTGGTACTGCCTGATGGTTATTTAACTAAAGATGAACATGCCAAGCTGGAAAGCCTGTTAAAACGCATCCCTCCTATCACATTTGGCGATATTGACGGTCATAAAACCCTCACACCCGCCAAATCATGGGAGCGGGTGAACAACGAGGAAAATACCCAGTTTTACCCGGTATATCCCTGGGGCATATTCGGCTTAGATAAACCGGGATTGGATATCGCTTTAAATACCTGGAAATTGGACACGCTTGTAGCCAAATTCAGGAGCGGCATAGGCTGGAAACAGGATAATATTTTTGCGGCCCGTTTAGGTCTTACCGATGAAGCCGCCAAACTGACTAAGTTCAAACTCAAAAATTCCGGCAGGCGTTTCCCTGCCTTTTGGGGACCGGGTTTCGATTGGACACCCGACCACAATTGGGGAGGCTCAGGAATGATTGGCTTACAGGAAATGCTGATGCAGGTAGATGACAAAAAGATCCTGCTGTTCCCCGCCTGGCCAAAGGGCTGGGATGTGCATTTTAAACTTCATGCACCTTATAATACTACCGTTGAAGCTACGCTCAAAGATGGAAAAGTTGTTGATTTAAAAGTTTTTCCGGAAGAAAGGAAGAAGGATATTGAGGTGATGTTAGATAAATAAAGGCTCCTCAAAATCTCCGCCGCCGCTTGGCTCCAGCCGAGTGGCAATTATCAGGGCGGCCTCTGGCCGCCGCGACTAAACTTGGATTAAAATAGCTTTTACCCTTGCGCTTCGGCGGCCAGAGGCCGTATAATAGTTGCCACTCGGCTGGAGCCGAGCGGCGGCGCGTTTTTTTTACAAACTTTTGCCTTTTACCTCATCACTGGCCGAGCGGCTGCGTAGAGGGTTAACAGGGTTAACACTTTTCGAATACTTACAAAGCAAATAACTGACAATCAAATATTTAAAAATCAACAGGGGTAACACTAAAGATTGATTAAAAATATCAGCCTCACGCCGCCGCTCGGCTTGAGCCGCGCAGCGACCTGTGCATTTTTATTGCAACCTTTTGCCTTTAGCCTTTCGCCTCGAAACTACCTGTCCAGCGGCATCCAGGTCTCCATATCCACATGCCCACGGTTACCCCATGCGTAGTATGGAATCAGCCTGATATCAACAGCATTTTGTTTTGGCGTAGATATTTCCTTGTAAAGCTGATTACTCCAATTGTTTTCATCACGTAGGTCGGCTTTACCAACAAGACTCATGATTTCGCTGTTATCTATCCTGATCAACTCGGGTTTAAGTTGATTACCTGCAGATAGCGCTACATTGAAGACCTTTTGTCCCTTAGCCAGATCGGCTGATTCCAGGCAATAAACCACCGGACCTCGTTTTACCGCAACCTGGTTTCGCGTTTCCTCAACCAGCGGGTTGGCTTCCATCAGCGTAACCGGCATAGGCAGATCAAGATCAATTGTCATTCCTTTTTGCCAAACGGCGTTAATTTGAGCATACGTTCCAGGTGTGGTATCCAGTTGCGGCACCGGCTGACCAGCAAGCTTTATACTTGCGCCCTTACACCAGCCCGGAATCCTTAAAAATACCGAGAACGCTTTATTGCCCGGTACTTCATCAAACCGGATGCGGATCTTTCCATCCCATGGATAATTGGTAGTTTGTGTTAGTTTTACCGGCGTGCCATCTTTCAGCTTAGTGGTTATTGTATTGCTGCCATACAGGTTAAACCAAAGGCCTTTATCTGATGTGCTGTAAGCATAATCGCTTACCTCGGCAATGGTACGCACTACATTTGGCGGACAGCAATTGGAAAGTTTGATGTAACCTACCCTATCCTTAGACCAACGCTGTTTAAATGGCAAACTATCCGAATAAGCCAACGGGTTGGTATACAAAAAATTACGTCCGCTAAGGCTAATGCCCGAAAGCACGCTGTTGTATAGCGCTAGTTCCATCACATCAGCATATTTGGCATCACCGTTTACCTGCAGCATGCGCCAGTTCCAGAGCACGTTGCCAATGTTGGCGCAGGTTTCATTATGGGCTGTGAAACTTGGCAGTTGATAATCGCGCCCGTAAGCCTGGTGTACTTTCTGTACATCGTTAGGATTGTAAGAAGTTCCGTCGGGCGAAACGCCGTCGTACAATGCACCGCAGCCACCGGTTATATACATCTTGCGGTTCACGACATCGTTCCACATCAGGTTTAAGGTGTGCATGAGTGTAGTGTCGCCGGTTTCGGCATAAACATCGGCAGCTCCCGCGAACAGGTAGTTGGCTCGTACAGCGTGTCCCATAGCCTGTGTTTGCTGCCGAAAAGGCGTCCTGTCCTGGTTATCGTCTGTGCCATCCTTCATCAAGCCCCGGATATCGATCAGATTTTTAGCCAGTTCCAGGTATCGTGGATCGCGGGTGGTACGGTACATCTCCACTACCCCCATGTAATGCGAGGGACAAATGGCATTCCGCGCCAGTTCGGGCGAGGCAGTTTTATAAAACTTATAAAGATAATCGGTGGCTTTAACAGCCACTTTCAATAAAGTAGTTTTACCTGTAACCCTGTAATGAACACAGGCGGCGGTCATGAGGTGCCCAAGGTTATAAGTTTCAAAATTAAGGCGATCATTAAAAGCCTTTTCCTTACCACTATTCTTGCGTTCTTCAATAAGGGTTGGTGTGTGGATATAGCCATCAGCGCGTTGGGCTTTGGCAATAACAGCTATGGTTTTATCCATCAACGCGTCCAATTTGGGATCATGCGTGGAGGCATACATGCTGGCTACCGCCTCAAACAATTTATAAAAATCGCCGTCATGAAATGGCGGGCCTTCATGCGATCCGGTATCCAGTCCTGCGGCTATCTCAAAATTGCGGTAGGCGTGACTGATCTTCGGATCGGTGTAAACTCGCCACAGGTTAGGGATCATGGTATCGCGGCAAACCTTAAACCTATCGGCCCAGAAGCCGCCTGTCCATTGTACCGCGCCCATATCAAGGCTGCTGAGTTTGGCGTAGTTGCTTTTGCTCGTATTTACCAGCGCTTTGTTTTGGGCCGAAAGTTTTAACGCGCAGCTTAACAATAATGTTATTCCAATATATTCAAAAGTTCTTTTCATATCATTAAGGGATATCAATGAGCAATTTCACTGGGCTAAGCAGGCCGGCCGGTAAAAGCGGGCGACCATCCAACCGGTAAGGCGCGTTTGTCCATGTAATACGTTTATTTTCGGACAGGGCATGATCGCCCATGAGGCGGTTAGCCCAGGTGTTGGTTACTTTGATAGTCAGTTTATTTTCGCCTGATTTGATGGCTTTGCTCAGGTCTACCCGGTAAGGATATGTCCACGCCGTGCCGCAATTGATGCCGTTTACATACACTTGGGCCATGTTGGCAACATTTCCCAGGTCAAGATATGTTTTGGCCCCTGCTTTTCCGGTAAACTGAAACGTGTGACTGTAAACCGCTGTTCCTGAATAATACTTTATACTATCATTGGTATTGCGCGACCAGTCTTCAGGTTGATTGAATGTAACCTGCTTCGCCGGGCCTCCATATTTAGGATCGAACTGTACCTGCCAGTTTGTAAAAGTTTGTATAGTTTTAAAATGAGATGGCTTATTATCCCCGATTTTTGCCACGGAAGAGGCATTTCTGAAAACAATAAAGGCTGAGCCATAAGCGGCCAAATCAAACTTAACATTTGTACGGGTTGATTTACCTGTGCTATACAACTGCCTGATCTCACCAGTTAAAGGATCCCAAAGTTCAGGGATACGGGCCGCTGTCCTCAATGATAAATTAATGGTGCGATTTAAAGCCTGCTGATTGGAAATAAAATAGATATCAAGATTAGCTGAACTGCGATGTACCCATGCGAGATCTTTTGCGGGTTGATTAACTGAATCGGTGGCGATCAGATCACGGGGAATACCTAATTCGTCGAACGTTTCTTTTTGATAAGGGCCGATGAGTACCTTACCTTTCAAAGTGGCTTTCATCCGCTCATTGCCTAATAAAACGGTAGCGCCCTCATTTACCAGTTGCTGAAGCATTTTTACAACCTCAACCGATAATTGCCACGGCTGAGGCGACATCTGACTTACACCGGGGATCACCAGCATGGCATAGCTTGCACCACCTGGCAAAATGATCCTGCCGTTTTTTACCGTGGCTAAACGTAGCAACGCGTCTTTGTTGAAGGAGTCGTAGGCATATCCTCTCAGCGGGTCTATCCAGTTTTCGGGCAACGCCATATTAGCAGAATGGCTTGCATCCTCAATTGAGTTAATGATTGGTACACCTTTGTTGGCTAAGCGCTCTGTTTCCTGCTTTACCCGTTCCTCACCAAAAATCCCCGGCAGGGTGCTAACCAGCCTGTCGGGCAAAATAGCGCGGCGTGGTGTTTCCTCGCCGGTAAAAACAGCGATATCAGCAACCGGGTGCCCCTGTTGCAGCATAGCCTGGCAACGACTGATATAATCAAACCAGGCTTTACCGGGTTCCCACCAGGTTTGGTCGCGCTGGAAAAACAGGCCTATACCGTCGAGCGTCATGCCCGGCTTACGGTCAAGCCATGGGTTATGCACATTTACATGAAAAACATAACGGTTGATGCCGAGGGCAAAATTGCGGTCGGCAGTGGTTTTGAGCATCCCGGGATGTTCATCCCATAATAGCCTCAACTCGGTAAAAGCCTCGGCCTGGATAATATTTTTGCCATAGATGTGCCCACCCGATATGGCATCCAGCATATCATTAGGCTTATCATGCGTAGGGCTCCTAAACCAAAACTCCCCCATCGGGATATCGGCCTTTTGGTAATGCAGCATGCCATCGCTCATCATGGTTGGGGCTACGCTTTCGGCAGTAAATGCGCAACCTTTTTCGTGCGCCAGTTTAGCCATAGTACCGTAGAAATTACCTACCAGTAATTCGGCTATGGTCTGCCTTACATCAGCCAATACTTTTTCAGATTTTTCGGCACTCTCTACCGGTACACCGGCCATTAAAGGCAAATACAGCAACAGGTCATATCCCCTACGCTTCTGAAATTCAGCAGCAAACACCGGCGACCAGTTTTGACTCCCGCATTCCCAGCTATCCACATGAAAGATTTTCAGTACACGCTTTGCCAACTCCGGCCCCGCCTGCTTTACAGCCTCACCGAACCAGTTATCAAACTGTATTTTGGCGGCTTCGGGATTAAACTTATCACACTCCAAACCAATACCGCCACCGCCGGTAGCATTGGTATGCCCGGTAGAAGTGTGCCCGATACGGATAATTGTCCATCTACCTGCCGGTACCTGCCAGTTCAGTTTGCCGTCTACTCCTAATTTATCGGTAAGGTTGATGATCTTGCTTTTATCTACACAAAGGTTAGCCGGCAATTGTGCATTTGTAGTTTGCTTGCTCAAACGCCAAACCTCGCCGGTTTTGCTTTCATATTGATGAATGCGCGGTTCGCTTAATAATTCAATGCCCGATAATTTTAAAGTCGGTTTCCATTTGGCAAAGTCAAGGTCTTCTGCTCCGGGTTCCGAACCTTCTTTATCGTAGGTGAACCTGAAATATCTGGCAGTCGTCGGAGCGATGGAGTTTGTGATCTCAGCATCCCCATCCTGCCAGCCATGGCGTGGAGGCTCCAACCTACCTAACGAGCGATAATTTTTACCGTCATCGCTTACCTCAAGAATCAATCTTTGCGACTGGTAATTACTTGCTGAAGTATGGATAACAAGCGAGCGGCAGGCAAAAGGCTTTTCAAACTCCAACTGCAGCCAGCACTGCTCATTGCTTGTAAAGCTTTTGATATTTCCTTTTTCTGCAAGATATTGCACATCAGTATTTGGCACACTGGTGCTTACTTTCGGATGATCATCATAACTGCTTATCCCCTCGCCCGGGAGTGACGGATAGGCCAGTACCTCGATATCTCTATAATAGTTTTTATAATGCTTAGGAACAGGCAAAGTATCATGATACGCTTTACCGCCTTCAAGCTCAATTTTTGACCATACCACTTTCTGCATGGAAAGCTCCGGGGTTATCCAGGGGCCACCGGCCAGTGCAAAACCATCGCTATCGTGCATAGCCATTTTTACGCCTATCTTGTCGGCTTCCTGCATGGTAAACTTCACCATCGCCCACCACTCCGGACTTAGCTGATTAATTGACGGGGTAATAAAAGGCGGGGTAGCAGGTCCTTTAATGGGCATTAAATACGCTCCTACTATCCCAGCCTGCTTCATGGCCTGCAAATCGGCGGTGATCCCTTCACGGCTTACCGCACCCTGCATCCAGTACCAAAACACCCATGGCTTTGCAGATTCAGGCGGGTGCAAAAAGGCCTGCTCCAAACCATCGTTTAAGCGCGATACTTTACGCTGCTGGGCCACCCCAGGTAAAAACAGGCAGCAAAGGCAAATTGTGAAAACGTATTTCCTCATGGCTTCCTGTTAAATTTTATCTGATACGCCGCGTTTCCTGCCGCCTCAGGTTTACCCTCATATGGTTTTAGGTAAAAACTGTATTGATACTTTTTGGCGGGAATGCGGTATTGCTCCAAAGGCTCGGCCACTTCCGACCAGCTATCGTTACCGCCTACGCCCATTTGCATCAGGTCGATATTCAACGTAATAAATCCTGCATCCATTAGCTTATTGGTGTGCTTTGCTTTTTGAATATTCTCTTCGATATAGGGCCAGGCACTCATACTCAACAGGCTATCGGCAGTGATCAGCAAACCGCCCGTTTTATGGTGCAGCAGCATCCAGCGTACATCCGTACGGTTGCCGTTTTCCTGGGGCACAACATAGGGTTCCATAAATTGACCTATCGATTGTGAGTAGATACCTGCTTCCGAGCCGGTACGCCTGTCGATATAGTTTTCAAAAGGCCCCCGACCATAATAGCTGATATTACTATCGGCCTGTGCAATTCCCATTTGCATACCAACTTTAGGAAGGTTTGGCAAACCTGGTTTAGCGTCAAAAGTATAAGCAACATTCAGCAAACCGTTACCGCGAATGGTATAACTTACTTGTACCGAGGCACTATCGTTAACCATAGAATAAACACTTGTAACCACTACCGAACCATCTCCGGCTTTTTGGCCTGAGATCTTTTTCAGTATCGGCACAGCCTTAAACCATGCCGCCAGTTTCTTTTCCATCTTCCAGCCACGATGATCGTTATCGGTAACCGGTCGGGTAAAATGTGGCAATAAAGGGGCGAACACCTGCTGAGCGCCTTTGTACAGGTACGAGGTTAAAGCACCATTTTCTTTGCTGATGCCTATCTCAAAATCCTTTCCACTGATATGATAAGCCTTATCATCTTCAGATAATTTGGTTTCTGGATAACGCTTATCATTAGCGTTTGCGGCTAATGTTTTAGGATAGGTTAGTTGAAACTGGTCGCTCGCTATTTCGTATCCTTTGCTTGCCCATGGCTTATCTTCGGCCAAGTTAAAGTGAATATCGGCCAGATATTCGTGATTGGGTTTTAAATTGGGCAGGTATTGTTTAATGCTGATGCTTGTATCATGCCCGGCTGCAAGGTTGATATGGGGCATTTGTTTTTTCAGGATGATATTGCCGTCTTCCTTCAACTGCAGGGTAACATCGTAATCAGCCAGAGAAGCCACACTATGCCAGTTTTTGATGTGGATAGTTGCCTTATCGGCATTAACCAATTCACAAACCGCGGGCTGAAAAACGTGCTTGCATTCGTAAATGGCAGGCTTTGGTCGCCCGTCGGATGCTACGATGCCTTTAATGGTAAAATTATCAAAATAGCGTTCGCCATAATCTCCACCATAGGCATAGTACGCCTTGCCTGTGGAGTCATATTTTAGTAATCCCTGATCCTTAAACTCCCAAATTGCTCCGCCAATAATCCGCTTTGTCGATCTCCACTGATCCCAAAACTCCTTTAAGTTTCCGTTAGAGTTGCCCATCGCGTGCGAATACTCTACAAAAAATATCGGGCGGTTGTCTCCATTTTGCTGATTGGCCAGCAAAGGTGCGGTATAAATGCCGGGGTACATCCGGCTTACGATATCCACATAAGGCTGATCGATAGGGTTCTGCAACCTGTGCGAGTGGTCATTAGTTTTAGGATAATGCGGATCGGTTGGGTCGATGTAACCTTCGGCCTGTGGTGTGCCCTGGGCGGGCTCATAGTGTACCGGACGGGTAATATCAAAATCATGGATCCAACCGGCCATAGCCGCATGGTTTGGCCCTCTGCCGGCCTCGTTTCCCAAACTCCAGATGATCACACTTGGATGGTTTTTATCGCGCATCACCATGCGGGTAGCCCTATCGAGATAAGCGCCGGTCCACATGGGGTCATTACTGAGCTTTGATCCCAGGCCATGGGTTTCCAGGTTGGCCTCGTCTATAACCAATATGCCATATTCATCGCACAGATCATACAGGTGGGGATCCATTGGGTAATGGCTGGTGCGGATACAGTTAAAATTGAAACGCTTAATGGTGCGCACATCACTCAGGATATCCTCGCGCGATAATGCCTTTCCTTTTACCGGATCATGATCTGGCCGGTTTACGCCGTACAGGTAGGTTACTTTTCCGTTGATGAGTAGTTTGCTGTCTTCCTTGCTAAACTCGATGCTTCTGATCCCCACCTTGCAGCTTTTAACCTCCAGGGTTTGGCCCGTACTATCGATCAGGGATAAAGTAAGTGTGTACAGGTTTGGCTTTTCATCGCTCCATTTTTCCGGGTTTTTCAGCGTGGTTTCCAGCAAACCGAATTTTACGTTATCCAACCGGGGATAGATCTCATTAATGATGCTTTCCACACTTCGCTCCAAAGGTTTCTGCAATATTTCTTTATTATTTCTATCGAAAAGCCTTGCTTCAATTTTATAACCGGGTACAGCTTTACCTGTCAGGTTTTCAATCCGCGGACGGATACTGAAAACAGCGTCTTTGTATTGCTTGTCGAGTTTTGCCTGCCATTGAAAATCAGCTATACGCAATTTAGGTTCGGCTAACAACATTACTTCACGGTGGATACCACTCATGCGCCACTGATCCTGGTCTTCCAGGAAATAACCATCGCTCCAGCGGATCACCTGTACCGATACTACATTTTCACCTGCTTGCAGGTATGGCGTAATGTTAAACTCCGAGGGCAAAAAGCTATCCTCGCCATAACCTAAAAACTTGCCATTCAACCAAACCTTAAAACCCGAACTTACACCGCCGAAATGCAGGGTGATGTTCAGATCCTTCCAGTTGGCAGGCAAAGTGAACGTACGCTGGTAACTGCCAACGCCATTATAATCCTGCGGTACATGAGGCGGGTTGACCGGTCGGAACGGATAAACCGCACTTTTATAAATAGGCTTATCATAGCCCTGCATTTCAATACTTGAGGGTACAATGATCTTCTTCCAGCCACTTACCCTGCTTTTATAAAAATCTTTAGGTGCGTCGGCCGGTTTTGCTGCGTAGCTAAAATCCCAGTAACCATTCAGAGATAACATTCTCCCCGATCTCTCCCTGTCACCCGCCAGTGCATCTTTAATATTGCTGTACGAATAGGCCGTGGCGCGTGCCGCATCCCGGTTTATACCGTCAACTAATGGATTTTCCCAGGGGTCGGCATCATAAACCGTTGGCGCGTTGGGTATGGCAGCGGGTGTTTTATCAACCAGCTGCGCGTAAAGCCCTGTTGATGAAAATGCTGTTAAAAGCAGGATATTTATGAGCCGTTTCATCATTTTTTTGCGCTATAGTTTATAGTGTACTGTTTTTGTTTTTGGATGGTAAGTTCATAAGTGCCGTTCCCTTTTGCAGTTAATTCCCCCTCTTTGCAAACCGGTTTGGACGTACTTGCAAACCGCAACAGACCCGTTCCGGTACTGCTGCTTACTTTAATTTGTTTAGTACTGCACGATACTTTGATATCCCCATTAGCAGTTGGCACGCTGCCATTCATCCATTGCAAACCGCCCAATTGCGGCTCAATAATATATTGCTGATAACCCGGTGCTGTTGGTTTTACACCGAGATAATATTTACCCAGCAAGTATATCGGACTTGCACCCCAGGCATGGCAAAGGCTTTTACCAAACGGTCGTCCGTACATGGCGTATCGGTCGGCACCGGTTTTAGCGGGATTGTATTCTTCCCAAAAAGAGGTAGCGCCAAGGTTGAGCATGCCACCCCAATAGTCTTTCATTTCTTTGATCACATAACTTTGCTCGCCCATGGCACAAAGCGCTTCCAGTTCGTAAAAGCGCATGTAGGGCGTAGTTATCTTTTGGATCTTGTCATTCAGCAGCACGTATTTTTTAATTTCCTGATGTTGGCCTGGGTTCAGGTAATTGAAAAATATCGAGAACATATTGGTGTAGCGGGTCACATTATCGCTTTGCTTACCATCAACCAGGCTGTGTATAAAAGCGTGTTTATCACTGTTCCAGTACAGGGAGAAGATCTTCGATTTCAGATTTGCCGACAGTTTTTGGTATTGATCGTTACCTGTTTTATCATCCATGATATTGGCGCATAGGGCCATGGTTTCCAGGCTACGGCAGAGCAGTAATTGCTCAAAGCTTACCTCTCCTTTTTTGCTGAGTTTATCGGCCCAGTCAATAAACACCCAATCGCCGGGCAAGCCTTCCATCAAGCCATTTTTATCGCGGCGTTGCAGGCAATAGCTCATCAGGCTTTGCATGCGTGGATACATTTGTTTAATGAAGCTTTTATCGCCGGTGTACTGGTAGTAATCATAAATACCCATGAACCAGTAAAAGGTATAATCCATAATGGTATTGATATGGCTTGTTACAGGGTCTTTACCGCGGAGGGCATACAATGTTCTGGTTACCGTTGGCGAATCAAAATACAGGTAATAGTTCATCAGGTAGCTTTGATAAGCATCGCCCGACCAGATCCACCTGTCCCTCTTGATGCCATCGATAAAAAACTCGCGGGTGTTCAGGTGCAAGGTATAGGCAGAAACATCCCAGATCTTGTTGATCAGTTCGTCCGAACATTTAAAGCTTCCACGCTGCTCAACCTGCGAATATTCATAAAGCATCGAAACGTCATCGGCAGTCACACTATCATCAAACAATATATTGATGTAACGGAAAGCACGGGAACCCTGCATGGTATAATCGGCTTTCTGAGGCTGATCGATATAAACACTATCCAACAGTTCACAATTGGTTAATGATAAAGCTTCTTCCTTTGATTCGCCGTAACAGAATTTAACATTGCCTTTGCCTTTTAAGCCGATAAGCCTGGCGTATCCAAAGGTTTCTTTGCCAAAATCAACTACAATTGAATGCTCCTTCCGTTCGGTTTTCTCAGGCTTATACTCCTCTGTTGGTAAACGAAATGCTGAGGGTAATTTATCAACCGAATCAAAATTCCAGTTACCGGCATTTACATATTTTGTGGCCGATACATCTGAAGTTTTCCCAGATTCGTCAATCCATTCCTTATCTTCATAAGTTACCAGCCATGAGGTATCTGACACCAATTGCTGCCCCTTAACAAATATGGCGGGAGCAGCAGCCTGGTTATAGACTTTGAGACTAAGCCTGTGCCTGCCAGCCGGCACATAAATTTTTTTAGGGTAACCGGCCAATGCCTTACCATCAAGCTTTACATTGTATTGCCCCTCAACAGCCAGTTCGACCGTTTCGGGCTTTGTTAGCGTAAAATCCTTATGAAAATCAACCAGTACATAATGGCTGTCGAGTTTCCAGAACGGCGGAAAGAAAGCGCCCCGCTCGGTACGGCGGTTCTGCATCCGGTTACTCAGCCATACTTCATAATCGCCTGGGTACCAGATCCAGGTAGCTTTTTGTGCCTTGGCGATATCAGCAAAAAGCATAAAGCTTAGCAGCGCGATAAATACACGGGCCTTATTGAATTTTATATGGGTAGATGTTTTATGCATTTTAATGTCCGTTAAAAATGAGGTATAAGGCGATCATGACTACCGTAAGTAGCAGCCAGGCTATTTTTACACGCCGGGTAGGCTTTGCAGTATTTTCTGTTTCAGATTGTTCGGCAACATACACCGCGGGTGTCTTATCAAGCAATGAGATCAGCACAGCCGATACAGCCAGGAAAACAAATATGAAAAACGACAGCATCAGGTAATGCGGCCAAAAGCTGTATTTATCGGGCGGTAACACCCACAGGTAAACTACCCCAGTCCCCAAACTAAAAGCCGAACCTACTGAAAGAATGATATTCACCGCCTTACGGGTTGTACGTTTCCAGTAGACGGTAAGCAAAAAAACCACAGCCAGCGGTGGGGCGATAAAACCCAATACCGATTGAAATACATCAAACAAATTGAGGCCTTTAATGCTGTCAATAGCCAGCGCCATACCTATAGCAAATACGCAGCCGCCAATTACGGTGTAACGCCCTACCCTGATGAGATCTTTATTAGTGGCATTGGGGTTAATCTTTTCGGCATAAATATCCATGGTAAACACGGTGCTCAGCGAGTTGAGCGATGAGCCGATGGTGCCCACCAAAACCGCTATCAACACTACAATAACCAGTCCGTTCATCCCCGGAGGGAAAAGATTAGTAACCATGGTCATGTAGGCTAAAGCAGGATCGCTCAGATGCGGAAAAAGGATAAAACACAGGATACCCGTTAGGATAAACAGCGGCAGCGATAATATTTTCAGCCAGCCAATAAAGTTAACGCCAAGCTGCCCCTGCTCCAGGTTTTTAGCCCCCAATACCGATTGAACCATAGCCTGATCTGTACAGAAAAAAGCCACCGCCGATACCGGGTAACCCAGCAAAATAGCATACCATGGGTATTTAACATCGCTTGCCGGGTGGATAAGGTTCCAGTAATTTGCGGGTGTTTGATGAAATACGGCCGATAAGCCTCCGGCTTTGTTTACACCTAAAACAGTCAGCGTTAATGATACGCCGATAAGCAGCAACATCTGGAAAACATTTACTTTGGCAATAGCCTTTAAACCGCCGGTAAACGCGAATAAGCCAGCGAAAGATACCAGCACAATAACCGATTGCCACATCGGGATACCCAATATCTGCCTCACTAAAAAACCACCTGCAAAAAGGCCTAATGAAAGCCAGGAGATCAGCATTTTGATAAGCGCGTACCAGGCCAGGATATTACGGGTTGAATCGCCATACCTATTACCCATAAATTCGGGCATGGTTGACACTTTGGCCGCGATGTATTTAGGCGCGAATACCAGGGCCAGCAGCATCAGGAAAACAAAAGCATACCAATCGAAATTAACTGCTACTATACCTGTGCTGTAACCGATGCTTGCAAAAGCCAATAACATAGATGGCCCCACATTGGTGCCCCACATGTTAAAGCCAATACTTGCCCAACCCAAAGATTTATTGGCCAGAAAAAGCGTTTCGTCCGTTTTGTTTTTATTGCTAAAGCTGGCGCGGAACCCGATTATCATTAAAATGATCAGGTACACGGCAACCGCCGAGTAATCAAGCAGCGTAAGGCGCGATACGATATTGCTCATGCCCAATATCATGCGCTTAACTCATTTACGGTTAAATTAAACTCGGTCAGGATCTCATCAACCTTTACGGGCTTACCGGTTTGTAACGACCGATCCATGGCCTGAAGCAGGGCGATGGTGCCGATACCTTCTTTTATGTCCGGGTAAGCGGTGTAGCCTTCGGTGATGCTATCGGCAAAGTACTCGAGGTAGTTTTGATACTCGCCGGCGTGGTGGCTTTTGCCCTCAAACCTGAAGTAGTGTTTTAGTTTATGCTCCCAGGTAATGATGCGTTCTTCGCCGGTGTTATCGGTGATGGCATAGCGTAAATCCATGTAATCGCCCTGGCTGCAGCCTTCGGTACCGCGTAAAATGCAGCTCATTTCACTGTCGCGGGTAACGGGTTGCACCGGCCCGGTGTAACAACCGCTCACGCGTGCAATGCGGCTATCTTTTGCTTTGAATATAAAGTGCATGGTGTCGGGGTTCTTCAAGCCTCCTTTTGCACCATTAGCACTTAACATGCCGTAGCCCATCACCTCTTCAATCTCCGGCAGATACCAGCGGATAAAATCAACCGGGTGACTTAAGCCGCCGTACAACCATTTAAAAGCCTGTTGTAATGACCATGGCTTCGCTAAAAACCAGCGATGATCAGCATGGTAGTAAGCCTCAACAGTAATTAAATCCCCTATCAAACCTGCCTCGTAATCTTTACGCTGCTTTTTCATCGGCTCAAAAAACCGCGAGCTTTGGCCTATAAATACTTTTTTGCCGCTTTGCTCAACCAGTTCAAGCAGCTCGGCCGCTTTGCTCAAATCATCAATAAATGGCTTGGTACATACCACGTGTTTGCCATGCAGTAAAGCCTGTTTAACGTGCTCGGCATGTAAATGATCGGGTGTGTAAATGGCAATGATATCTATTTCGGCATCGTTGAGCATGTCCTGATAACTGGTGGTATAGTTATGAAAGTTAAACTCCTCCGCGCGGTGTTTGCACATTTCAATATTCATATCGCATACCATTTTCAGTTCAAGCTTTTCGCTTTTCAATACTGCCGACATGGTGCTGCGCCCTTCGCCTAATCCTAATATTCCTATTTTCATTTTATATCTTATTGCTGATGCTTTAATTTGTATGAACAGGTCTGAATTCAACCCAAACCTCGCCCGACTTTGCACCGGGAATGCCTTCCTGGTATTTCTTCATCAGGCGGTTCCATTCATTTACCCTCGGGTTATTTTCGGTGGTTTTAGGGTTCAGTTTATCAAGGCTTTCGCCTTTGGGAATGCTGATGACCAGCATTAACTGCCTGCCGCTTTTGAACACGAGCAATTGCTGAAAATTTGCGTTGCAAAAGCCTTTGGCTACCTCCGGCCAGTTCTTAAACTGTGTGGCATGGTAGTTTAAATATTCTTGCTGAAGCTTAGGCTCATTAACCAGGTTGGCGGTCATGACTATATTTTCCCACTGTTTGGCCCTAATGGTATCCGCGCACATTTTCCGGTTAAATGCGTAGAAAGGTTTTTCGTAGTATTTGATCGAATCCTGCGGATATGATTTCTTTATTTCCTTAAGTACACTTTCGGGATTTGGGATGTGGAGGTAAATGGTAAAATGATTTTTCCATTGGCGAATGTCGTCAATATCACCGTCTACACTTTTGCCGATATCGAACAACCCGTCATAGTCAAAGTGGGCCTTATCATGTGTAATAATTTCAATAACAGCCGGGCGCACAATCAAGCGTGGTTTTACCTTAGCTACAGCCTTTGGTTGGCTGGCCTTTTTGGGAAGAGGAAGATCACAAGCGCTTAAAATCGATGTAAGGCATCCTCCAAAGAAGGTTATAAACATCAAATATTTTCTCAACTGCCTCATTCCATTTTGTGATTAATGGGCCAATTGTCCCGGTTTACCGATTTGTATTTAAGCAAATATTTATAAGCTGCTTCCAACCCCGCGGCATTTTTAACAGCGGCATCAACCTGCGGACCGTTATTTTCCCAGACATTGCCGGGGCCATTGGCATTCTTCAAAAATTTATCTGCCGGGCACCAGTTGTTTTTTAGGGTGATGTATGACGATCCC
Source organism: Mucilaginibacter kameinonensis (assembly GCF_003675385.1). Classification (GTDB taxonomy): domain Bacteria; phylum Bacteroidota; class Bacteroidia; order Sphingobacteriales; family Sphingobacteriaceae; genus Mucilaginibacter; species Mucilaginibacter kameinonensis. Next base: position 365,604 of record NZ_RCWZ01000004.1, read on the forward strand.
TCATCAGTATACAAGTAAAACCAATGCTGCGGATCATGCGCGTAAGGGGCTTTGTAAATGCTATCCACATAGTTATCACTGATAACCGAACCGGGCTGCGCCGATAGCGTGTAGATAGCCGCCACATCATACATATTGCGGGCATAGTGATGAATTTTATTGGCCGTGACGCAGTTATCGCTCATGGCGTTAACGGTCTTGGTCCAGCCCCAGCCCATGCTGATGCCGGTGTAGTTTATATCGCAAACCTCGTTATGCATTATACTGATACCTTTTACATAGCCCGCCCCAATGCCCACACAGCCCCAGTCTTCGTTAGTAGCGTCGGTGATTAAATTGTTGGTAATGGTATCGTTGGTGCAAATCTCCCGCTTATCACCTGGGTTATAGGGTAAATGCACTTCTTGTGCTTCATCAGAATATACGCCGTCAAGTATCGCAGTTCCTCCAAGATCTTTAAACAGGCTGCCTTTAACCACATTATTATGTGTGCCACGCTGAAAATCTAAGCCGGTTGAGGCCATATGTTCAAAACCGCAGCCATCGAAGTTAATATGTGATGCATAAGCCACTTCAACCGCTGCCTTTGGCCTGCCTACCCACGCCTGGTTTTCCAATCCTTTTTTATCCGGCGTACCGGGAATTTTCAGTTTATAGGCATCAAGCATATACATTCCCGCCTGGTGCGGAACCAAACCTTCTTTTGAAGGGCGAAGCCAGCTGCTATGTTCAAAACTGATATTTTTAAAGCTGATGTAATTAACCGTGTTATCAACGGTGCCCTGCATTTTAACCAGGGTTTCCAATTGAGGGACTGTTGCCGTGGCCGTTTGCAAATCTTCTCCCTTGCGGGAGATGTAGTAAATTTTGTTAGTCCTGCGGTCATGATACCACTCGCCGGGTTTGTTTAAAAAGCTGATGGCATTGCTGAGATAAAAAGCTGAATTACCTGTTTTTTTGGAGATCCAGGGCGCGGGCCAGGGGTGCTCTGACTGGATACGGCTTTCGGGCTGATAAAATGATAAGCGGGCGCTATCACCCATCACCTTAACAGCTTTAACACGTAAAATAGCAATGGCCCACCACTGGTGAATAAACATCTCCATCCCCTTGAGATGAGAGGTATCTACCGATGCCGACCATGGAATTACGCAAGTCTGAGTTTTATGATCCCAGGAAAGGATGCGGTTCATCAATGGCGCTTCGGTATCCCGGGCACGAACAGCCTTTTCGTTGTTCACCCATAGCTGCCTGAATTGTAAGGGCTCATCGCCGATTACAGGGCCATCAGCAACCCAAACTTTCGCTTTAGCTTCCGCGGGCAAACCCGGAATTTTGTTGTTGACTTTATGCCAGCCATTTACTTTGATACCGCCGCTTAAAATAGTTTTACCAATGCCCTCGCCCTCAATAATAGTGGGGCTATCGGCAGTACCTGAGTCTTCCGGACGGATAAATAACGGCTCATTTAAATAGTAAACTCCCGCTGCTACCCTGATATAAATGCCACCTTTTATCGATGCGTCATTTAAGCGCCTCAATTCACGGGCTTTCCTGATGGCCATGGCTACGGTAGCCAGCGGCTGTTCTCGGGTACCGGTATTGGTATCAGAGCCTTTAGGTGATACCCAGATTTCGGCCGCAAAAAGGCTGCCTGTCAAAATAACATTTAACAGAAATACCAAAACAATGATGCGGCGGATGTTCATTTATATTTAATTAGTTAGCCTGAAAAATTGATTTTACATAAGTGGTGTTCGCGCTGAAATTCCACTTCACGTTACGCGGGTCTTTGGCATCGCGCGATCGTTCAATCACCAACCAACCCGACCAGCCCATTTTATCTAAAGTGGCTTTTACATGCTCCATGTTGATCTTAGGATCGTTTTGCAGCCAAACGCCATCGTCATTGGTGCAATGGATTTGAATAATGTTGGTTTTACCCAACGTTTTTAACTCCTTATCCAGATCGCGACCGTTTCTGATAGCGTTTTCAAAATTGAAATAGCTTTTGATAGCCGGCGAGCCTATATCTTTCAAGAGCTGCAACTCGCCTTTGGCATCTAATGCAGTTTCGATACCGATCACCACACCAGCTTTTTCGGCTATCTTGCCAACCTCTTTCAGGCGGGAAACTATGGCCCCGCGCAATTCGGGAAACTTCACCAGGTCGCCTTTTATGCCCATGGGCAAAAAGCCAACTTTAACACCCATTTGCTTCATGGTGTTGATGCAATCGGTAACGGCTTTAATTGCGGTTGGCCGTTCGGCAAATGATTGAGCGAAGAAGCCGGTCATTCCCATAGATGGGATTTCGAGATTCAGCTCTTTGGCCTTGCTCAGAAACACTTTTCTGATCGAATCATTGGCCAACTGGTTATCAAAAGTTTCCCGGTCGCCAAGCCCCCCCATATCAACTTCAACCCCATCGGCACCGATGTCTTTAGCCAACTGAAAGGCACCCAGCTTTTGCCGTTTAAGGATCATCAAATCAACCACCGCAACTTTATAGCGTTGCTTTGACGCGGTTTGCGCAGTAGATGGTGCCCCCAAAGCACATACCATTAGACCTATCCAAAAACCTGATATCAACCTGTATTTCATATCTTATTTTTTTATTGACTGCGCAAATACTTTCTCTAACTGATCAAAACCTTTTATAGCGTTGGCGGGGAGTTTTTCACCTTTATCGCCAAATACATACATAGCAGGCTCTTTTTCAATGGTCACCTTTTTATCATCGAAGCTGCCGCCGCTGTCTTTGATCTTATTAAGATCTAACCGGAAATTCTTTGCTACGAAAGCGTACAATGCAGCCCTTTTTGACGGGCCGAAATCATGCCCCTCGTTGGGTAGGTGTACATTCTCTACCTTATCGGCAACCCCGTAATAACCGTACATTTTTTGGAGGTAAGGAAAATCATGTTCAGGCATATTGGCTGTCCAATCCTGCCCGTCCGAGATCAGCAGCTGGGGCCGGGGCGCTGCCATAGCCGCCAGTTCTACATTGTCGGTTCCGTTGCCGCATTGGTGGATAGGCATACCGCTTTCGCAAGGGCATCCCCCATAAAAATAAGATGACACCGACACCACCGGGGCGCTCAATTTGATCCGGTCATCCAGGGCTGTCATTAAAACGGTATGACTGCCGCCACCCGAACCGCCGCTGATGCCTACCCGTTCCGGGTCGGTTTCTTTAAGCGAAACGACATAATCCAGGATCCTGATAGCACCAAGCGCCTGGATGGTTTGCGCCAGGCTACGGCGATGATCTTCGTCTTTAAACTGCAGCAAGGATTCGCCCCAGGCAAAAAGATCGTAACTGTAGGCCATCGCTCCCATCCGCGCCAGTGATGCGCAACGGATCTGGCAATCGGCACGGTAGCGTTGATGCTCCCAATGCCCGTCCGGACTTAGTATCACAGGTATTTTACCTCTAATTTTCAGCGGTTTATACAGCGAACCATTGATGTACAAACCCGGTAATATTTCAATGGCGATATTCTCAACGGTATACCCATCAAACGTTCTTTTTAGAGTAATGATTGGTTTTGACGCAGGTTTGGCAGGCAAAGGCGATAGTTCTAAAGCTTTGTAAAGCTCCGGCTTCAGCATGGCCTTCCGCTGTTCCCAGGTATCACGGTCGTGGTATTGAGCGGCTATCCTGTCAAGCTCCTTCCAGCCATCGCTTACCGCCCAGCGGAAGTATTCATATTCTTTGAGCTTATACCTGCCGGGAGCCTCTTTATTCACTTTCAGATCGAGCGGGGTGAGGATATTGGCCAGTGAGGTATCCACATTGGGCCTGAAACGCCATTGCGCGTAGTTAACCCATTTACCATCAACCTGGGCAGCTGTGTATTTGATCTTTACGTGGTATTTGTCCTGCACCTCATCAAGCACCTCCTTCAGGGTTTTCCTGTACATGGCATCTGTAGTTTGCTGCGCGTGGGTGGCAAAGCACATTGCTGTGAGGCAGGTTACCAATATGTAGATCAGTTTTTTCATGGTTTTATTTTTTGTAGAGACGCATCACATGCGTCTCCCGTGGGTTGTTATTCAACAGTTGCTTGTCCTGAAGGAGACGCATGTGATGCGTCTCTACATTTGCAAAATCAAGGTCATGCTGGACTCGTTTCAGCACCCCACTCGCCAAGTCACTATGCTAAGCAAATCGACTACCTGTCCTGTGAGGTGCCGAAACAAGTTCGGCATGACGCTTTTTTGTCCATCAGGGTCTCTTTCCTCCTTACAAATCCTTCGTCTCCCCAACCGGCACGGGCGGCGTATACCCCTCTACCTTAGGCCAAATGCCATCCTTTATCTCTTTCAACTCCAACTTTGATGGATCAATAACCACATGCTTTATCTTTTGCCGGCGCCAGGTGTAAACCACATGCACCATTCCATCCGAAGTTTGAATTACCGATGGATAAGAATACTGGCTAACAGGCGAATCTTCAAGGATCAAAGCCGCATACCACGTAATGCCATCTTTGGAAACTGCCACATTCAAAGGCGTGCGAGCACCTTTTGCGAGGTTTCCTGGCGGCAAAACATGGTTGTAAACCAATAGCTGCCGGTCATCTTTTAGTGTCATAGCGTCGGTACCGGAATTGTTATTAGGCAGACTGGTCTTCTCCAAAGGCGACCATGTTTGTCCGCCATCCTTAGACCAGGTGCTTAATATCGCCCGGTTCTGGCTGCGGCAAAGCGCCTGCAGCCTGCCATCCTTGTAAGTTAAAATACTCGGTTGTATAGCTTTCAAATCTTTGCCATCGCTGATTGGGCCTATCATTGTCCAGTTTTCCCCAAAATCTTTGGTGGCTTCAAAATGAACCTGCCAGGCCTTACCTTCGGTACTTACCGGGCTCAACAGCGTGCCGTTTTTAAGCAATACCGGTTTGTTTTTGATAGGGCCTAAAAACCCTTCGGGCAAAGCCTTCTGCTCCGACCAGGTGATGCCGCCATCTTTAGATGTTTTTACAAAACCTTTCCATTTTGCCGGGCTTGGGCCTATTTTATAATAAAGCTGCAATTCGCCTTTGGGCACCTGGTACAATACCGGGTTCCAGCAGGCATAGCGTAAAGTATCATTCTGGATGCCGTTTGCTACGTTAATACCCTCGGTCCATTTGCCGTTAACAAAACGGCTTACCCAGATACAAACATCGGGGTTACGCTCCTTAGTACCGCCAAACCATGAGGCTACAAGGCCGGTCGGTGTTTCGGCTATAGTCGCCGCGTGGCACTCGGGGTATGGTGCTTTATCGTATATAAACTCGTCCTTCACAATGCCCTTACGCCAGGGATTTTGGGCAAAGGCATTGATCATGAATAAGCAGCTTACCGCACCGGTAAACAAAATCTTTTTTAACATCATAACATTATTTTTGAGTGACTGCCTTATCCTTTGCGGCTTTATCAGCAGCCTTTTTCGCGATGATGGCTTTGGTATAATCGCCGTATAATTTGTGCCAGTTACGGCCGTTGCTGTTGAGGTATTGCTCGTTTTTGGTTTTGTAGATCTCGAATATGGCCGATACCTGTTTGATATTTTTAAAATCGACTGCCTGTTCGCGGGCTTGCTTCAGGTTGGCGAGGATCGCGGCCTCTTCAACCGGTGTCAGGTCGGGGATAATCGATTTATAACCGGCTAAGGTGAAAGCCACTTTGCCGATGGTGTATTTATCAAGCAACGCTTCAACCTGCTCTTCGGTCAGGTCATTTCGCAAACCGGTCATCAGGTTTTCATGTACCGATTTTGGCAGCGATGAATTAACGATGATCTGCCTGTCCATGGTGCTCAAAGTTTTACCCGTAGCCGGATCAATACCTGCCGGAACGGATTCATACGAATGGGTATTGTTCCAATCGCGGATGGCTTTGAGGTGGTTTGCTATCACATTTTTTACGCGAGTAGCCTTTGCGGTATCAGTAAGCGATAATGAGGCAACCCAATCAGTCGCTTTCTTATCAACCTCAGCGTCGGCTTTGGCCTGGGCTTCGGGAGATGGAGCTGCTTTAGTTACCTGTTGCTCCTGGGCTTTCAAGGTGCCCGACAGTGCTAATAAGGCTATTAGCATAGCACCCGCCACGTTTAATTTTTTCATATCAATGTTGCTTTAATATTTTACTTCAAAATCATAATCGCCCGAACCTATGCTGAGTACCGCTCTCCCGTTCTCCATTTTCACTTGTTTAATATCTTTTATGGCGGATACTTTCTTCCCGCCCTCGGTTACTTCATCCATATTTTTTGATGGCACATAAACCAGCGCCGAACTGTTTGGCGGTACGGTAACATGCCAGTTAAAACTGCCCTTTGTATTGGTATAACTGCTTTTTACAAGGCCATAGGCTGTTTGGTACGAAGCATTAACACTGTCCAGCCCTTTGATAATTGCCGGTTGCATCACCAGTTGCTTAAAGCCGGCGTTAACCGTTTTTATCCCGGCTACGTCCTGATAAAACCAGGCAATCAGATCGCCCAGCAGCATAATGTGATTACGTGAATTCATAGCCGGATTGGCAGTATCGCCATTCCATAATTCCCAGATGGTAGTAGCGCCCCTCTCGGCCATATAGCCCCAGCTTGGGTAAGTGGTATTAGATGCAATTTTCCAGGCCAGATCGGGGCGGCCAAACTCCGTAAGCCCACGCATAAGCCATTGGGTACCAATTACGCCGGTACTGATATGATTATGTGCCTCGTTGATCTTAGCTACTATATTTTTGAATACCGCTTGTTTATTTGCAGGTGGTGTGATCCCAAAATATAACGGCAGCAGGTTGGCTGTTACTGTATTGTTGCTGTATTTCAATGTGGTTTCATCAAAATATTTATCATTAAATGCTTTAGCTATATTTTGCTTCATGCTGGCAAAAAACTGTGCATCAGCAGGTTTGTGCAGTATTGTCGCGAACTTTTCCATTAGTCCTGACAAGTGATAATAATAGGCCGTAGCAATCAGTTGTCCATCGGTATTCAATGATGAATCTTTGGCGTGGATCAGTTCAAGTGATTCCGGCGGCACACACCAATCACCATATTTATCTTTGGTAACGATGGTGTTTTTCATGTACTTAACCCGCATATAGTCCATCCATTTTTTCATGGAGGCATAATGCTTTTCAATAGGCGCTTTATCGGCAAACTGGCGGAAAAGCATATCAGCCACCAGGATATAGGTACCGGGCCAGGTCATGTTGTCGCTGTAATAGTTCCAGTAAGCGGGCGCAACGTCCGGGATAGCGCCATCCGGCGTTTGCGATTGCGCGATATCATCCAGCCATTTGGCGTAGAAATTACCGTTGGCAAACACAAAACTTTCGCCAAGCGAACCCACAGCCCTATCACCAAGCCAGGGCATCCGTTCGTTACGCTGCGGGCAATCTACGGGCATACCTTTGTAATTGCTCAGGATTCCCCAATACGCATTGTGATATATCTTATTGACGATGCCGTTAGATGTTTCAAAATGGCCAATAGTTGGTAAGGCATCGTAAACCACCTGCCCTTCAAAATCGGCTAATTCAGGCTTACCGGGATACCCGCTGATCTCTACATACCTGAAACCGTGGTACACAAATACCGGGTGCCAGGTTTCTTCTGCCCCGCCTTTCAGGGTATACACATCGGTTACTTTGGCATCGCGAAGGTTAGCTACGTAAAGTTCATTGTTGGGCTGAAGGGTTTCTGCATAACGGAGTGTTACTTTATCGCCGCGGTTTCCTTTTACACGCACCAGCAACCAGCCTGCCATGTTTTGCCCCATATCCAAAACCCACGTATCTTTTTTAAGCTGACTGATGCTAACAGGTTTAACGATATCCATCACCCTGATCGGCTCATTCATCTGCGCGTCGAGCTTTCCACCGGGAGCCTGCACCAGTTCCGCTTTAAGCCATTGGCTGTCGTCAAAATCTGCATTGTTCCATCCCGGAAATTCTTTGGTGGCATCGTATTCCTCACCGTCATATTCGTTATTGGTGCGGATAGGGCCATCAGCGGTAAAATGCCAACTGTTATCGCTTATGATAGTTTGCTTTGTTCCATCGGTATATTCCACCTCCAGTTGAAGCAGCATTTTTGGGAAACCAAATTCCTTGATCTTTTTAGGCTTGTATTTTGGCCGCATGGTAAAATAACGGCCGTTACCCAATACCGTTCCGATAGCATTATTGCCCTGTTTCAGATACCCGGTAACATCAAACGTGTTGTACTTAACCGATTGGGTATAGTCGGTAGGTGCTTCGGCCAAAACCTGGTCGCCTATGATCTGGCCATTAACATATAGCTCGTAATGACCCAAGCCAACTATGTAGGCCGTGGCATGCTTGATGGCCTTATTCAAACTAAACCCTCGGCGATAATACCGGCCCGAAAGGCGCGAAAACTTGGAAACACTATCCCAGGCAAATCCACGATCACAACCTATCCATTTGGCTTTCCAGTCGGCTGGATTTAAAAGTCCAACACTCCATTTAGCGGGTTTACTCCAAGCGCTTCCACCGTTGTTTGTCCAAACCCTTACTTTCCAGTAACATACCGTACGACTCACCAGGGGCTTGCCCGCATAACTGATCATGATGGATTCAGCAGAATTTACTTTGCGAGAATCCCACAGATCACCCTGCCCGACTGTTAGCTTTTCGGGAGTTGAGGCTACTAAAATTTGATAGGCCATCTGGTTGGTATTCCGTGCATCGCTGGTGATTTGCCAGCTTAAGCGTGGTTTATTGGTGCCGATGCCTAAAGGGTTATTCTGCATTTCGCATTTCAAGTTTTGCAAACCGATGTGGGCATCCGCATAGCAATTGCCCAGGCAGGTTAACATAACCACTACAGCCAAACCGATATGTGCAAGCAACCTTCTCATCGATTATTTACCCGAAAAGTCGAAATACAGGTTCAGCGAAAGCGCGTCTTCTATATTCCTGTCGTAATTAAAATATTGGTTCTTTTGTCCGCCCGGGCCCAGCTTTTCAGGCTTTTGCGATTTGGTGCCGATGGGCGTGATACCATGCATAAACGAGATATCGCCCGAAGGGAAAGCTGGGGCCGTATTGTAAACCTTTGCAGGGTTTGTCGGCGTGAACAGACGCATAAAAACATCCCGGCTATTGCATACAATAGTTACAGGTTGCCCCGTGGTTTCCAGTTTCATCCAGTACAGGTTGGAGTAATAGCCTTTAAACTCAGGATAAACAACCTTGCCCTGCCCGGTTATGGTATTGTTGTAGGTTTTATCCCATACACCCAGCGAAGTACCCTTCATCCTGTTTTTCCATACCCGGTAAGGGCCATCGCCCATGTAGGTAACGCCTTTAATCTCTTTTTCGGGGAAGGAGAAATTAACACCCATCAGTGTAGCATCCTCGCCAATTGGCCAGTATTTAACATCAAGCTGCACCCAGCCCGATGGATAGATAGTCCATTTCAGTAAAGGTTCTGATTTTTTGGGTGGGAATACCGCTTCAACTACCAGGTTATCGCCTTCGTAATGATAGCTGAGTTTTTCAAAACCTGTTTGATCCTGCCCTTCAACCAAAACAGGGCCGTTGTTAAAAGGAATATCACCTTTAGCATTTTTCACACTAACCAATATGCCCGAATTACGGTTAAACGCCAGTTCGATCCCGTTGCCGGTTTTTACTTTATACAGCGAATCTGTTTCGGTAATTACAGCTTTACTTCCGTCTTTTTTTGTGATGATACGGTTGGTGATTTGATCATGATTGCTTACCGGGAAACTCCAGGTAAACAGTTCGTGCTTGTTTACATCAAAAGCCGATATATAAAGCACATCATAGCTTTGCCAGTCCTTTGGTAATTGTAATTGCAGGTTTCCATACTGTCCGGGCGCAACATCCGGCGACGCAATAGCCCCGGTTTTACTTGTTGATCTGGCGTCGTTTAGCGTAGCCAACTTATAGCTGAATGTGCATTGTTTAAGGTTAGTATAGGCGTACCTGTTCTCTAAACGCAAAATGCCGTTAAACTCGGGAGTTATTTCACGGGGTTCGAGGTAAACCGGGCTCCAGATTTCTTTAATAGCATAGTAGCTGCCTTCTTTTTCATGATATGGGCCTACTATACCATCGGGACCGTGGTCGCCATCACTGTCAAGGTCTCCATTTTTATCGGTGCGAACTACGGCCTCATCAGCAAAATCCCAGATAAAACCACCCGCCGAAATTGGGGTATGCCACATCTGTTTCCAGAAATCATCCAGTCCGGCACCGCCGCCGCCATCATAAAGACCGTGTAAAAACTCGGTCGGGAAAAATACGTCGTGTCCATTTATACCTGTATTGGTACCGTAGTCATAATTGATATAATGCTGCGTATTTGTTCCGCGAAAGATCCCCCAGGGATGAATCAACGGGCGTTTTTGAAGATCCAGCTCATCAAACCAATGATCGAGGTTAAAGTTAAAGCCACCTTCGTTGCCGTTATCCCATATCACGATAGAGGGATGATTGATATCTTTTTCGATTAGTTCTTTGGTCAATTTCGATCCTACCACATCATCATATGCATGGTGCCAGCCGGTGAGCTCATCCAATACAAACAGACCTAATGAATCGCACACGTCCAGGAAATGATCATCGGGCGGATAATGCGACATACGCACGGCGTTCATGTTCATATCTTTCATGAGCTGAACATCTTCGATGCTTACTTTTTTACTTAACGCCCTGCCTGTAGTTGGCCAGAAAGAATGGCGGTTTACGCCTTTAAACTTGATCTTGACGTTATTTACATAAATGCCGTCATGCTCCCGCAACTCAACCGTGCGGAAGCCGATGCGTTGTTTTACGGCATGAACAGGCTTGCCATTTTCATTCAGAGTAAACACCACATTATACAGGTTAGGAAACTCCGGCGACCATAATTTTGGCGAGGCGATGTGAGTATTGATATTAGCAACGGTATCACCCGCGTTAACTTTTACAGAAAAAGGAGCGCCAAACTTCTGCCCTGCCAATGTATATACTTGTCCTGTCACCGTGCCGCTTTTTACAGATGCCAGTTTCAACTGTGCTTTTAAATTACCATTGGCTTTGGCATCAATAGCATAATAGCTGATGTGCGATTTAGGGGCAGCTTCCAGAAATACCGGTCTGAAAATTCCGCCGAAGATCCAGAAATCGCCTTTGCGTTCGGCCGCGTTTACCGATGCATTGGCCGAATGTTTAGATACTGTTACCTCCAACAAGTTTGATTTTCCGTAGTTGAGCAAAGCGCTTACATCGTATTTAAAACGATAAAATGATCCCTGGTGAATTGCTCCGGCCGATTTGCCATTTAGTTTCACTTCGGTATCGGTCATCGAGCCATCAAAAACAATATTGATAGCCTTACCCTGCCATGATGCGGGCACCTTAAATTCGTATTTATATAACCCTTGCTCCTTACCTTTTAAACTATCTTTTGCAAGCCCGTAATTGTATTTGCCAAAGCCCTGAAACTCCCAGTTTGATGGCACCGGAATGGTAGTCCATTTACCTGAATTGTTGCCCGCGGTGCAATAAAACTGCCAGTTCACGGTATGGTCGCTCCCTGTACCCGACAGGAATAACTTTTGCGTTTCCTGGCCATGGCTTACCGACCAGTTAATAACAAACAGCAAAGCAATCCATATTTTAAAGCAGGCAGATCTCATTAGTATATTCAGTTAGCAGTTAAAGTAAATTTCAAAGGGTTATCTGTGCGGAAAGGGGCAGCAGGCAAACCATCTTTGTTATAAAAATTGGGTTGTGCCGATTCCGACCAGGCAAAGCGTGCGGTTACGGGTTTGGCAACCGACATGGCTAATACTTCAACCGTATTTCCTTTTATTGTGGCTGTGGCCACAGCAAAATTTCCGTCGGCGCCGGCAATGGTGAAATCAGTAAGCGGTTTACCATCATGGCTCACCAAGCCAGCACCCACATGATCAAACTCAAGAATGATCTTGTTGTCGCTTATCTTCATGCTTTTATATACCGGGCCCGAAAAAACGACTGTTTTTTTGTAGGTGTTAGCAAGCGCCTGCAGCTCAAGCCTCCTGCCTATTTCCCATTTAAATGGCGGATGGATATTTTTAAGATCATCGTTTAAATCGGTAGTGATGATCATGCCTGTATGCGGAATTTGCAGTGCGGCGGCTTGCGCCTCACGAAATTCGGGCTCGGTAAATTGCGTATAGGTTACGGGGCCTTTTCCCTGGGTATAGTAATACGGTGCTATCTGTACATAGTAAAACGGCAATGTTTTATCGCCCCAGAGCTTGCGCCAGTTATTGATCAGCGCCTCCATTTTGTAAGTGTAGCTGATGGTTTCACCTAAAAAACAGCCACTTTCGCCCTGGTACCATAAAAAACCTTTCAGCGCGTACGGCGCAACAGGCTCAATCATTTTGGCATAAAATTTACCCGGATCGCCGTCAATTTTAATATTATTGGCTTTGAAATAAGGGATAGCATCAAAACTTTCCTGCGATACCCAGGGCTCGATCCTACTACCGCTTACTGCCGATGAAATAATGCCCACCGGCACTTTCAGATCATGCTGCAGGTTTTTAGCGAAGAAATATCCCGCCGCCGAAAATGCCCTCAAAGCCGAATCTTCGGCCACGCTCCATCCCGAATGGGTTGAATCGGGCTTTAACAAATTTTTCTGCGTAACCAGGAAGATCCTGATCTGCGGGTTATGCGCGCGGTCCAGTTCATCAACCGGCGAATTTGCCGTGCTTGTATCCGGCTTTTTCACCTTGCTGTTCTTGCGCATTTCGTATTGCATGTTTGATTGGCCGGAGCAAAGCCACACCTCGCCCACCAGTATATTTTGCAGTTGGATAGTGTTTTTACCCAATATGGTTAGCGTTACCGGTTTGGCAGAGGCCGGCATCGCGTCAAGCTTTATCATCCATTTGCCCGCCGCATCAGCTGTAGTTGTTTTGGTTTGCTTATTGAACTTTACCGTTACCTTTTCGCCCGGCGAGGCTGTGCCCCAAACAGGTACGGGAGCATTACGCTGCAATACCATATTGTTGCCCAAAACTTTAGGTAAAACTACCTGCGCCCCGGCAATCCCGGAACTTAGCAGGCAGACCGTTAACCAACAATATTTTATCAGGCGCGGTATCATTAGTAATTACTTGTTTTAAATGATTTGATGTAGAAAACAGCTTGCTTTGCTGCTTCACCAGCGTTTGGCCGGTCGAAGTCCTGATCGGTAGGTGTATCGGCATCCGGGAACCTTCTGATATCCCCCGTACGGAATACAACCCGATTTACGCTTAGCACCGGCGCGAAAAACAGGCCGGTAAGTACATCCTTTCCGTTCACATTCACCGTGTAAAAGCGGGTATCCGTATTGAGCCTGATGACTACGTGATATTGCGTACCACCATCATACTTCATAAAGTTTTTATTGCGGTACCCAGCCTTGGTCCTGAACTGTCCCGCCGAATCAAGCGTAAGCCTGATGGCAGCAGTACCTTTTTCATCCTGAAATTCAATGTCCAGCATACCTGCGTTGTTTTGCCCTGCAGTGATGGTGAAATCGGTCATTAATTTTTTAGAAACAGGCACAACACGTTCTGCTTTGGCAAAATCAAATGGATCGCTGTCTTTCAGGGTTAACGCGCGCTCACCATCAGGCGACTTGTCGATACTTGCTGGCGCCCACTGCGGACTGTAAGTATTCCATTTCTCCAGTTCTTTACCGGAAGGTAATTCGTTAAAAACCTCGTTGGCGTGCGTATCCGCTTTTTCGGTGATCGGCACGGGGATGGATGATACCCAGATATCCTCCTTGTTCATGCTGTAGGTTACCCAAAGCTTACCATCTGGCGGGGCTCCGTTCCCTTCCTCAATACCGCGCGTATATTGCGGACCGTATGATTTATAAGCCCCACCGTAACGCATGGTGGTTATCTCGCCATTAACCAGTAGTAGATTAGTATAATCTAATCCATCCTTACTAACGGATAAAGCCAGCGGCCAGCGGAACTCCGAGGGATTGTAAACCGTAGCGTATTTGCCGTCGGATGTGCGTTGTCCCCAGATCTTGGCATTGGCGGTTACAAAACGTGGTGCGCGGGCAGCATTAGCAGGCCATGTTTTGCCATTATCTGTGCTGATGGCGGTAAGCGCGTATTTCCATAAACCAACCACGCGTCCGTCGGGCAGGTGGTAGAAGTTAAATGCCTTATAATCCTTATGCAGCGGAATCAAAGGATCTTTCCTGTCGGTTTCCTCAACCCATTGCATCATCATTAGCGGGTTGGCCATCAACTCATCGCAGGCCTGTACAAAACCTTTGTCCTTACTGGTTTTGTAAAAGGGATATGAGGTATTCTTTTCGTTCCATTTGGGGTTGTAGTGAATAAAATAGACCGGCCCAAATTTGCCGTTTGGAAAAACTTCACGCACTACGCGGCCAACACCCAAACCATCGTTAGGGTCATCATGACCATCCAAACAAATGCCATAAAAACCAAGCACCAGCAGGCGTTTTGATTTGGATGTATAAAAACCCATACGCTGGTGCATTACCGAATACAGGTCTTTAGCCACACCGGGATGCCCTTCTTTGGTGGTGCCATCAGGTATTTTATACTGAGGAAAAACTACAGTAGGCTTTGACCAGGTTTCGCCATCTTTTGAGGTCATGAGCAGGGTTTGGCCCGGTGGCACGCTTTCGCCTACCTTATCGCTCAGGTATTCTACATAAAAAGTATTGTTCCAGTAGGCCAGCATGGGCGCATGGTTATAGGTAAAACCAAACCCATCGGCCAGTTCCGGATGTTCGCGGTTGGCCCTGAAGATCTGTTTGCTATGCACGCCTATCACCGGAGTTAACTGTCCGTGATGATAATCAACATTGGCAACCGTATTGCCGCTGTAATGCACGGTGTCCTGTGCATTGGCAACGCAGGCCATCGATATAAAAAACAATATGCTGATGAACTTATTCATGTTTAGCTGCTTTGGTTTGCCCGGCGGCCTGTAAAAGCTGCGCAAGCTGTTTTTTGGTAACCTTAAATATGGTGCCATGCTTATGCCCTTCCGGTACGCTTACGCTGTCGGCCAGGTCGGTAAAAGTTTTAAAGTCGGTTGTGCGCATAGCGCCATATCTTTTTAATCGGTACGAATCGTAATAGATCAACCAGCTATTGCCCGCTTTGGTCATGCTCGGGCCTTCGCTGAAGGGCTCGGTAAATCTTGGGATATAGTTATTATATGGCCCCAGGGGATTATTGCTGAACGCTACAAGAATATTGCGGTTAGGCCGGGTATTATCCTTCATCACCAGCGCGTAATCATTTTTGGCCCGCTTTACAATTTCGGCGTCGATTACACTAAAACCCGGATCAAGGAAGAGCTTTGAGGGACTGAAGGTTTTAAAATCTTTGGTTGTGGTGTAGTAAAGGCGGTGATTATTATTTTCATCCTCCTGCCCTTTTGAAAAGCGGAACGGTACAGTTGAAGCCCAAACGATAATGAAATACTTATTACCCTCATCATAAAACAACTCCGGTGCCCAGGCATTCACCGCGGTGGGCTCGTTGGCCATCACTTCAATATGCTCTTCTGCCGACCAGTGAATCAGGTCCTTTGAACTGGCATAACCAATACCTTTATCGTTTTTCCAGCCGGTTGTCCATACCAGGTGATAAACTCCCTCGGGGCCCTGAGCTATGGATGGGTCGCGCATGATTTTGGCGTCGCCAACTTCCGGTTTAATGAAAATATGATCGATGGCATTCCAGTGATAAGCATCATTGCTGTATAAAAAGCGTAAACCTTCATTAGCAGGCTCATGAAACGATGTAAAAAGGTACACGCTTTTACTGGCCTTGCATGAAAACATCAACGCAATTGCAAATAGTAAGCTGATATGTTTAATCGCCCTTTTCATTTATATCGCGTCTATGATAAGCACCCAGTCGTTACCGTTTGATACTTTACCGGGCGGTTTAAATTTTATTGTTTTAGCTTTCGCGAAGGTGCCAATAGCTGTAGTTTGCCCGTTGCGCGGGTTATACCATGATGCTTTTAGTTTTGTGCCTTCCAGTTTATCAGCATTGATATTGATCTCACGACCGGTGTAGGTATACACAAAAGCATAATTTTTACCATGGGTAGCTATCAGCCTGTTATATTTTTCGCCATTGTTACCCGCTATTAATGATTGATCGGGTACCCGATCAAAATATGGGCGCGACAGCATTAGCTTCTTCAGATAAACCATCTGCTTAGCCCCCGGATCATTAACTGAATTATACCAATACCCTTTTGAACCGTACGCACTGCCTTTATCAGTTGGCTTGTGCATTTGCATCACATCATTATCGCCATAAGTATATCCGCAAGCCCCGGCAAAAACCGACCAGTAACCGTAGCGTCTTACATCGGCGGCAGTCCAGCGGGGTAGCTTGATGTCATGCAGACCATAAGGGATCTTTTCATAGGATGGTTCGGCATCAAGCGTTGGTTTTGCAGGCGATAGATTGTAATCCGTTTGCACATAGCGCCAATTGTCCTCGCCATATTTCAGATCTTTTTTTGAGGTATCCTGCGCATAGGTACGATGGCCGGATTGGAAGCAATTGAAATCTAACCAGTCTTGATTATGAAACCATTTTGATGATTGCGTGCGGCCACGTGGGTGGTAAGTTACCAGGTGTGTTCCGTCCTGATCATGCAGCGTGTTACCTATGGCATTCCAGGTTTTTAATGAATCTGAACCAGCAATATCGCCACCATTCATCCAGATCACATTCGGCCGGTCGCGATATCTTTTGGCCAAAAATCCAGTATACGTTTTTGCTTTATCAGCACCAATATGGCTTTCCTTCACAACCGATCCCCAAACAGGAACCAAGGCAACGTACAAACCTTTTTCGGCAGCTTTGGTGATAATCCAGTCAATATGATCCCAGTAGTCATATTCGTTTCCTTTACCAAAGTTATTGCCGGGAGTTGTTTTTGGTTGAGCGATATTTTTATTACTTAGCGCGGAATCCCCGTAGGCATTGGTTTCTTTAATGCTGTGCACTACCATCACCTGTATCACGTTAAAGCCCTGTTTTGAGCGAGTATCAAGATACTGTTCTGCTTCTTCTCTTTTCAGTTTGGAGAATAACAACCAGCCTGTATCACCCAGCCAAAAAAACGGCTTATCACGGGCCATAAAATAGCGGTGATTGGTGGATATGCTTAAACGTGGCATTTCCTCGTTGCTTTTAAAGGCAAAAAGCAAACAGGCTATAGCGATTAGTATGGTAGATTTTTTAAGCATAGTATAGTAACATTTATAAGTTCCCCTCTTGAGAGGGGGCGCGTTGGGTTGAGCATTGGCAGGGGTGTGTTTCGCACACGTTTATTATCACTTTGTTAACACACCCCTTCGCCCCCCCCCCCAAGAGGGGAATCGCGCTGTCCGCCGCTTTTTTAATCCCTTTATTTTCATTATCGCCAGTTCAAGCGCCCTTCGCTTGAACTATACCCGAAGTAAGCGTCCACGCTTACATTCCATACATTTTTACTGGAGCGTGGACGCTCCTACTAAGCCCAACACTCAAGCGTAGACGCTTGACCGTGCGCAGCATCAATTCCGGCTCAACCACAAAATTGCAGCCTCATTACCTTGTGCTTTAATTTCTGTATTAGCAGTGCCTTTTACCGTGTCAGCACCGGGTAAAAGTTCACCGGTTCTTGGGTCAATCCATTGTGCTTTATAAGTGGTACCAGCCGATAAATCAAGACGGATAGCATTACCACCATTACTGTAAACGATATACCCTTTTGATGAGGCCAATCCCCATTGATCTTTAGGCGAACCGGGCAGATCTGCAGGTTTCATGCTGCTTGCATCGGCCAGGAAAGCTTTATTGGTATTGGCGGGCAGCACAGGTAATGAGCCACCAGCTATGAATACTGCCCAACCGAAATGGTCATAATCATCGGCAGAAAACAAGACCGCTTTATCAGGGTATTTGGTGCGATACTCATGAACTGCGCGGTAAACCTGCTCAAATGATGTTGCCTTTGGTTTCAAAATTCGGGCCTGCTGACGTGGCGCAAGGCTTTGACCACCTTCTGGCTGATAGGCCGTTCCGTTGGCCTGGTAATACCAGTACCGAATATCAATAACATTAATAACCGCAGCTGTCGCCGGGTTGGCAAGAATGGCATCCTGAACATCTTTGGTAGCGCTCAGGCCTATGATCTGTTTCTTTTTATGCGTGGTCTCCCATTGTTTAATAGTTTCTACCCAAAACTTCATAAAATGCAGCGGCCCAGTAAACTCTGCCCCTATTTGTTGGATCACCCCGGTATTACCGGCGAAGTTGTCCATGCATTTGTTGATGTAAGCGATATGAAGCTTACGACGGGAAAGGTCATTTTCATCATAAAACTGCTCGGCCATAAACTGGCGCTTGTCACCGGCATAAGGTACGGGTTCGGGAAAACCACTGCCATTGATGTTATTGGCAGTACGCCATGGAAAATCAGTATAGTGCGCTCCTGCCTCAATAATATTGTGCTGAAAATAGTTTTGATGAACCAGTACCAAACCTTTTTCATCGGCCAAATCGGCGAATTGTTTTAGGCGGCTCCAGTACCAGGTATTGTATTTAGTAAGATCGTATTTGCTTAAGCCATCGTAAGCCAGTTCTTTACCACTGCGGGCAAAAGGCAACTCATAAAACGGTGCCCAAACATCACCATCCATCCGGCGAATGCGCTCATGATCATCACGACGGCGATCATACCATAAACCGTAGTTATGTTCAAAAACCACGATATTATCTTTCTTCATCCAATCGGTTACCGCGTTAAGATCGTCAGTTAAACCGGTTCCGGTTTGTCCGGGTACCCAACGGGAGATAGCTGGCTTGGCCTCTTTTTCCGTATAATCCGGATGAACTGTGCCATTCCACCATGGTGTTTCAAAATGTTTCCCGGTTAGCACAACATTACCACGGGTTAACCAACCGTTGGTAACAGCCATTTTAGGGGCTAAACTCTCCGGCGCTACAGGCTTATATCCTATTTCATCAATAGTTTTTGCACCCGTTGATTCTGTGCTGATCGAATTTCTTTTTGGCGATTGATCTATCCAGGTGCTGATAGTTACCGCGGGTTTACGTGCAGCGGCCATTAACTCTGCCGCCTGCTCAACGGTTGGGCTGCTTGATGGCTCGGTGGCCGGGTAAAGGATATCGGCCTGCTTAGTTACATCTTTATTTAATCGGTTAGCCAGTTGCGTATAGTAAAAACTTCTTGGGCTTATGGTGCTGTTTGGTGTGCTCCAATAGCCATCGCCTGCAAATTGCGCCCATGTACCAAAAGCCCAGTTTTGAGCAGTTGGGGGTTGGTAGCAATCAACACGGGCTGCGGTACAATTCCAGAACAGGCTGTTGGCAGCGCTCCATCCGGCACCTTGTCCGTCCTGTCCGCGGTTCATATAGCTTAGTGGCTGCCCATCAATATTGGCAATATCAAACAAAACGCCCGAAGCCCAGCTATCAATACCTCCGCTGAAACCCAACGAACCTACCGACATACACTGCACAAAAGCATTTGGCCCCGGCGCGCAATAGCCGGTAGCAAAATCATGAAAGCCCTGTTCAGAATATAAGCGCTGAAACAGGTTTTGCCCGCCCATGGTCAGGAAGGTGTTTCGTCGTTGCCCTCCTATTTCTGAAACTGGCGCAAGCGATTTACAGTCCTCCACCGTAACGCGGTTACCGGTAGTGCCAACAAATACCGCCGAGCCTGCAAAATGTTCGAACGTTACCTGCCGCACCCAGGCATCACTTACGTTTTCCATAGTGATAGCCATCCAGCGGTGGGCTTCATCTTTTGCATTAGCAGCGTTATAAGCCGACTGTAGTTTTAAGTTTTCGATACCTACCTGCGCTATTCTGCCGGGCCATTGGTAGGCTGATATTAAGCCCCCTCCGTAACTGGTATCTAAAGCTGTTGTTAATGGCGCATCAAGGGTTATTTTATTACCATCTATTGATGTTACTTTACGGTCCCAGTAAATATCACGTTCGCCGGGTTTCCAGGCTAAGGCGGTTAAGTCGCCGCCAAAATGATCGGTTTTGATGGTACTGATCCAGACCTGTGTACTTGGGCGGTGAATTAAAACCGGATCGCCGGTTTTAAGATCCGCGCCATCCGCAATATGCACCGTATTGGCGTTTACCGGTACGTAAGCATCAGTAATTTTAATTTCTTTGGATGTTTTCCGGTCATTTTTACCGCTGACGTGGATAAAAGTTTCCCTATCCGTTCCGGCAGCGAATAGTACGGTACCGTTAGCTCCCATCCCACTTCCACGCAAAACAACGCCTGATGCATTTATTTTAAGGCTACCATTAACCTGGTAAGTGCCTTTGTTGAGCAGAACCGCCCCACGAAATCCGTCTTTATCGGCAGGTAAACCTGCAACATAATCTAACGCAGCCTGGATCCTCAGTGTAGCGTCACCTGCTTTTACAGGTACTACAACTTTTACAGGCACCAAAGGGATGGGCTTTTCAGAAGCCATGTACCCGCAATATGAGTAATCAGGAATACGGTCGCCGTTTGGTGCAACCGCGTAAGTTAGCTTACCGTTTTTATCGGCAGCAACGGGCGGCTGTGGTTTAGGGGCTTTTTTCTTATCCTGTGCAAATAAGGGGGAATGCATAAGCATCCCCCCAGTCATTAAACCAACCCAAATATAAATCCTTGTAAACCTCAATCCCCGCATTATAGCAGTTGTTTAAAATGTATTTTTTTTCATTGCCGTTGGTTTTAACCAACGGTTATATAAGCTAAAAAATCCAGGCTTCAGCCCAATTATGCATTGGCATTTGGGCTAAAGCCCTTTGTTTCCATTTATTATTCCGTTGGTTAAAACCAACGGCAATGATTTTTATAAACGGCGCAAATGACTTCAAGGCTTTCTAATCTCTTTACTTTAACGAAGCCAATTTCTTTTCGCCTTTAGCGGCTACTGTATTTAAATATACTTCGATATTGGTATAACCACCGCCATTTTTTGCAGGCAGGGCCGAGTCTTTACCATCTTTAGGGTTCAGGCCATGTGCTGTTTCCCAATCATCTGGCAAACCATCATGATCCGAATCTTTGTAAGGCGTTCCTTTATATTCAGGATAGCCGCCAACCTGCCATGGGGCAGTGATGATACCCAGTTTGTACGAGTCTTTAGGTAATTTACGCACTTTAAACTGGTAAGCAGTATCGGTTTCCATTTCCTTGTAAGTAATTTTACCGGTGCGTACCTGCTCGGTGATGCGCACATCAACGGGGTCGCGTTTGGGAAGGGTTGCTCCGGCGTTTGCCACAACAAATTTGAAAGCATCCTTTGCCGACATGATCGTCATTGAAGGCATCGGAAACGGATCATCCGATTTCATGTAATCTTTATATTCACCTGCATCAGGCAATTCTTTACCACCGGCACCTTCAACCTGGATACCACCGTTCCAGGCATCTTTAGTCACTTCAGGATAACCTTCCATAATATTGCCCGAAGCATAAACACGACCAAAGAATTTTTCTTTCAACTTGCTCCTGCCTGATTCTGGTTTCAGGATGCGGTGGCCTACCGGCTCATCTTTTGGTGTAACCGGACCCGGTTTAAAATAGTTATTGATAACGTTGTAGTTGGTAGTGTAATCGCCGCCATCCATTGAACGGTGGTGCCAGTTAAATACTACGTTGTTTACAAAGTTGTATACGCCATTCCAGCCTACAGATGGGTTACGACCAGTATTATCGGCCCAAAGGTTACGCATCAATGAGCTGTTTTCGCCACCGGTTGTTGAGCCAAAAGCATGGTTCCAGTAATCCAATGATTCTGAATAGATACAGTTTTGGATGGTGATATTCACGGTACCCAGTTTCTCTTCTTTTGAGCCATCACCAGGGTCAAACATGTGACGATACATTGAGAAGTTTTCGTCAAGGCCCCAGCTTGCAGATACGTGATCGGCAATGATATTACCAACCGGGTTGCCACCCAAAGCATCATCCCTGCGACCAACATTAGTTTCACCACGACGGAAACGCATATAGCGGATAACCACATCATGCGTATTTACCCAAAATGATTCGCCTGCAATACAAACACCGTCGCCCGGGGCAGTTTGCCCTTCAATAGTGATATATGGCGCCCTTACAATAATTGGCGTTTTGATGCGGATAATACCGGCAACGTTAAATACCACGATGCGGGCACCTCCTTTTTCGCAGGCTTCGCGCAGGGTACCAGGGCCATTATCTTCCAGACTGGTAACTACATATACCTTACCGCCGCGACCTCCAAAAGTGAATTTACCCCCACCTTCGGCACCCGGGAAAGCCGGGATCTTAGCCTGTGGCAAATCGGTTGGGCGCGCAGCCCATGGTACATATACCTTGCCTTTTCTTTGATCGGCTTTTATAATAGGTAGTGCAACCGCCCATGCTGAATCTGAACGACGGGTAGCCTCTTTCATCAAAGCTTCACTCTCTGCTTTAACCTTCTCCGGCACTTCAGGGTACTGGGCAAAAGCCGGTTTAGCTAAACCCAATGCCGCTGCTACTAAAAATAAAGCTGTGTGTTTTTTCATATTTGTATCGATAATATTCTTTTTGCTGAGTGATTAGCAGGCACCCATCGTTCTATTAATTTAATTATTGAAGCGGATCAAACGGCCCACCCCAGGTGTTATTTTGTTGTAAATTGATATTGTTTAACAATGCTGCCGAAGGGATCCCGAAAAAGTAATCACCTGCCTGAACCGCGATGTTGTATGAATCTAAAGCTTTGGTTTTAACCGTGAACGACGTGCTGTACAGGACATCTAAAGATGCAGCTGCCGAAGCATCACGTGTACCGGTTATGTAATCCTTAGCACTCGCGTTATTGTTCAACGTAACCGTCAAACCGGTTCTTTTGGTACCGTTCAAGGTGCTTTCAAGCAATTTACGGCGACGAAGGTCCCAGTAACGTTTACCTTCAAAAGCGAACTCGATCTTGCGCTCGTTCATGATAGCGGTGATCATCTGGTCAGGACTCATGCCCGCGTCTAAGCCATATTGACTATCGCCACCGGCTTCAATGCCTGCACGTTTTCTGATAGCTATAATATT
Organism: Mucilaginibacter kameinonensis; assembly: GCF_003675385.1. GTDB lineage: Bacteria > Bacteroidota > Bacteroidia > Sphingobacteriales > Sphingobacteriaceae > Mucilaginibacter > Mucilaginibacter kameinonensis. The sequence goes on from NZ_RCWZ01000004.1 coordinate 388,761, forward strand.
GGTATAACCGGTAGTTACGTTACCCAACGCGGCAGCACATTCGGCCTGGTTTAGCAACACTTCGGCATAACGGATCTCCATCCAATCGGTACCCACATATTGCGCGTTAGATACGCTGATATTAGGATCGATAGCTTTACGTAAGTAAAAGCCTGAGCCTGTTGCCGATGTAGGTTCGGTAGTTTTAACACCCGAGCCATCCGCCTTATTGTAGTAAAAATAAGTCCACAGGCGATATGAGGTATTACCGTTTATAGGCCAGTTACAACCGTTGTAAGCAATGGTTTTGTTAAACCTTGGGTCGCGGTTATCAAAAAACTTTGAATCATCATAAGCATATTTGGTTGACGCGCCAGGGGCTTTACCATCAAGCATCGGGTACGATTTTACAATATCCCAGGTTGGCTGGTTTGAACCACCTTTGGTACCCAAATAAGCCGGACGGGTTGCATTGTCGTACGTATTGTTATTTTGGTTCTGATCGGTTGTTGATGTATTGTAACCTGTTACCAAAACCGCCTCCGGATTGCTGCTGCTTTCGGTAAACCACATGTTATCGTACGATGGGTTTAAGCCATAGTTATTGGCATTAAGTATTTGAATGGCCTTATCATTGGCGTCAGCAGCTGTTTGCCAGCGGGCTGCATCATTATTGGCATTAAACTGAGGACTTGCATAAGTTAACAATACCCTGCCTTTGAAAGCCGCGGCTGCAGCCGATGAGATTCTGCCATAGTCGCTTCCGCTCCATTTGGCGGGCAGGTATTTGATGCAGCTGTCCAGGTCGCTTACAATTTGTTTAAAGCATTCCGAAGTTTTGTTACGAGGTAGCAAAGCCGCGTTTTTAGCATCCTGTCCGATAGCATCCAACGGTTTTAATACCAGCGGAACACCACCGTATAACCTTACCAAATCAAAATACCTGAAAGCCCTCCAGAAATAAGCCTGCGCTTTATACCTGTTTTTGGTTGATGCCGGTAAAGTGCTGGCATCAAGATCCTGAAGGGTTTGGTTGATGTTACGGATGCGGCCGTAGTTATTGCTGATATTTACTGATGTACCGATATCGCCAACGGTTTCGGTAGTAACGGTACCTTTTACATATGCGTTATCGCTGTAAAATTCGTCGCATTTATCGCCGCCACCGCCAAGGGCGCCGCCGGTATCGCCAAACCAGCCGGGCTGATTAGCAGTGTAAAGGTAATTTATGTTTAGTATGGCTACTGTTGAGTCATTAAACACCTGACCGGGAGTACTATGGGTAAGATCCTCCTTATCAAGCACCTTTTTACAGTTTGTAAACAGGGCTGATACGATCAAAGCTGCAAATATGGTTTTAAATAATTTCATGTCTTTCAAAGTTTAGAAGCCTAAGTTTAAACCAAAAGATACTGTACGTAAGTTAGGATATGCCCCAAATGGTGATGAAATATCACGGTAATGATCAGGGAAAGGGTTTACAAAGTTGATAGGGTTTGTTGCTACCACGTATGCCCTTATGCTTGACATGCCAAGCCTTTTGGTTAAACCGGCAGGCAGGGTATAGCTTAAGTTAGCGCTGGAAATATTCCAGGTGAACGGACTAACAAACCAGAAATCACTTGTAGCACTCACATCATCTGAATAGTATGGATCCGGATATCTTGCGTTTGTGTTAGTCGGGGTCCAGTGATCGGCCCAGAATACCGGTCTGTTTTGGTTAGCCGTACCCTGTTTAATGGCCGCGCTCTCAATTGATTGCGTACCGCCCCAGCTCATTCCCATTACCACATTAAGGCTTAGTGTTTTATATGAACCACCTAAGTTTAACCCAAGATTATAGTGGTTGTTGGCTTTATGACCTAAATAAAACTGATCGTTAATATCATTCTGCTTGATGATACCATCGCCGTTTTTATCAACGTAATTGATCATACCAGGAGCCGGAGTGTAACCGAAGATCTTAACGTTTTGCGCGCCACCGGCAGCGGCAGCCCTTTCAGCAATGATCGCGTCGGCATCGGCTTGTGTACGGATGATACCTAAGGATTTGTAACCCAGTGTTCCGGGGTCGCCAGATTTGCCTGTCAAATCCTGGATGGTTCCAACCTGCGCCGCAGCGATATCATATTTGATGTATTTATTATCGCTCCATGAAAAGAACGGGCTGAAGTTGTAGCTAAAGTTTGATCCTATTTTATCTTTCCAGCTTACCGAGATCTCATAACCAAAAGTATTGATGATACCGTAGTTTTCGGCAGATGGCGCGGCACCAATAGTTACCGGAACCGAAGTATTCAATGAAGCTAACATATCATAACGGTGCTCCCAGAAATAATCGGCCGAAACTGATAAACGGTTATTCAGGAAAGCAGCGTCCAAACCGTAGTTTGTTTTCAAGTCGTGGTCCCAGGTTAGGTTAACGTTAGGGATAGCGATGTTTAACAACGCGCCCAGTCCCCTATCGCCATTACCACCGAAAACCGCGCCACCCTTGTTACCTGTACCAAACTGGTAGTTAACCGCGTACAGGAATGAAGGCGTATTATCAGACCCTAACAAACCTACCGAACCTCTGAATTTCAACAGGTCAACAAAGCTTACCGATTTAAAGAAGTTCTCTTTTGAGATTACCCAACCTGCCGATGCCGAAGGGAAATAACCCCACTGGTGGCCCGGTGCAAAGTTGGTATTGGCATCCGCCCTCATGGCCAGTTCAACCAGGTATTTATCTGCGTAAGCATAGTTTATCCTGCCTGCAACCGCTTTACGGCCATACTCTTTTACCAATGTAGCCTGGTTTGACGATTGATCGCCGATGGTGAAGGTCTGATTGTCTTTTCCGCCTACAATTACACCGTCGGCCTCAGCTGCAACACCTTCGCTGTATGATTCATACTGCTCATACAACGCAAGGGCGGTAATTTCATGCGCGCCAAAGCGTTTGTGGTATGTCAGGTTAGCATTGAACTGATAATTATCAGCCAATGATGGTGTAAGACGAACCTTGTCACCATTTTTGATGGCTTTTACGCCTACCACAGTTCCTCCCGGAATATGGTTATTATCGCCTTCGCCAGAGTATTGGTTGTAATAAAATGTTGAACCATATTGCTTGTTAAAAGCGTTATTGATGTTACGGTTATAGCTTACATTGGCGGTTAACCCGTTAATGCCCGGAATTTCGTAACTCAAATTGGCTAAACCATTAAATACAGTATTATTGTTACCTGTGTAGTTGTTTGAATTTTGAACAGCAAAGAAGTTAAGGTTATCGTTATTGCTGGTTCCTAAGTATACAGGATGCCCGTCGATAAAATATTTTTGCCATGGTGGTGCCTGGTTAAGCGACAGAAAGTCGTTATCAGGGCTTTCGCTGGTGCTTGCCAGTTTGTACCAGTATATTTTACTTTTGGCAAGATCCTCGCTTAATGATAACGATAGTTTTAAACCTTTGGCCACTTTAGCGTCAACACTTGCCCTAAACCCGAAACGGTTGGTATTTACACCTTTAAAATTTGAGTTTTGGTTTACGTAGTTAGCACCGGCAAAATAAGTAACCTTATCATTACCGCCGGTTATGCTAAGTGCGTTCCTGGTGGTAACGGCCGGTTTAAATGCCTGCTCCAGGAAATTTTGGTTATTGTTTTTGAAGTACTCCAGCTCATCAGGCGTATAATATTTTAAGTCTTTATTGCTTAAATCGCCATTGATGTAACCTTCAGGAGTAATGGTGTGGTTATATCGTGTTTGCTCAATATCATTCAGATAAGTAGCCATTTGAACGCCCGACATCATTTTAGGTAACTGAATAGCGTCTGCAACACCTACCGATGAACTGAAGCTCACTTTAGGCGCACCTGCCTGACCACGTTTTGTAGTTACCACGATAACACCATTCGCGCCCAAAATACCGTAGATAGCTGCAGCTGCATCCTTCAATATCGAAATGTTTTCAACCTCACTCTGATCAAGCAGGTTAAAATCGCTTTCTGTACGTTGCACTCCGTCAATAATATATAAGGGAGTTGTGCTACCACCATTCTTGGCCAGGAAAACCGGGTTACGGATAGTGATGGTACCGCTTTGGCCTGGCCTGGCTATACCACCGGTAACGCTAACCGCCGCATTGGTTCCACGTAATGCTGCCGCAAGGTTGGTAGTAGGAATATCCTGAATGGTCTTCATATCAACCGCGGCAACCGCGCCTGTTAAGTGAACCTTTTTCTGGGTACCGTAACCAACTACAACCACCTCTTCGAGGGCGTTTTGTGATGGCAACATTTTAAAGTCGGCATTCATTTCGCCAATCTTCAACGTTTTTTCCTGGTAGTTGTAGCCCAGAAATTTAACCCCAACAACAATGGCCTGCAGGTTGGTAGCCTTAAGTGAATACTTACCATCGGCATTGGTTAATGTACCTGTGTTGCTGCCTTTTACCTGTACGGCAACCCCTGGCAGCGGAGCACCTTTCTCGTCCGTAACGGTACCCGTTATGTTACGATCCTGGGCTTTTAGCGCGCTGCCTAAGCACAGCAACACCGAAAGTAAGAGGAAAAGTTTTCTCATAAACTTGATAATTTAATTTTCATGATCAGGTTAATTAATTGGTATAATTGGTTGGCCCGGCTAAAGCTTATATCATGATACCGGGGATATTTAGGTTAGTTCAAAAATTACTGCTTTGCAGCCTGTCGCTCCTTGATGCGCTTTTGCCATTCTTCCCCCTCCTTCTTCATATCGTAGCCCTGTGCAGACAGGTAGTTATTAATGCGGCCTTTAAACTTGCCAAACCAGGCATGTTTTTTCTCTGATGATTCGGCGTCGATAGCGTTTTCCCTTGCTTCCAGCAGCCAGCCTTTTATCTTACTTTTTTGCTCTTCAGTAAGGTTCGGGATTTCGTCCTGGTAAGCCGTATAAGTGATTGGATAAATGCGGTAGGTCATGCCGTCTTTTATTTTATCAACCTCATCGGCACTTAACTCTTTATTTAACTTCTTGATGTATGCGGTATGTAACACTTTAACCTGCTTTACCACATCGGTATCTATAAGGGCTATTTTGGCATTAGCACCGTTTTTGTCATCGGGCATCTGCGCTTTAATATCGTTTACCTTGGTTTTGCGAGCTTCGTAAACTGTGTTCAAATCGTTGTATTGTGCAACCACAATATCACGCACTTTCTTAAATTTTACAGAATCGGTAATGCCTGCTCCGGTGACAATTTTGTTTGAGCGCTCGGTTATTACTTTAATGTAGTTGTTATCGGCAGGTGACTGCGCAAAAGCGGCGTTGCATGCAGCTGATAATAACAATATGGCTATGTATTTAAAGTGCTTCATGGTTGTTTTAATTGGTTAAATTATTATACAGCTTATTATAAAAGCCTCTCAAAATTTTATAGAATACTGCCGTTTTTCAATGCAATTAATTGTTTATATCACAATTAATTAAATATTAAAATCTTGTCAGTTCTAAAAGCCTGATAAAAAGTATAATTAATTTTATTGGTTTATATTTCCTGGTATCCTGCAGCCTGATTTACAAGTTGCTTTAACAAATATCACGTGTTAGGCTTTGCGTTTCCTATTTGTATTTATCTATTTATTATACAATCTTACCATAAGCCATTTTTCCTGTAAAGCTAAATTTTTGTCAAAAGAAAATTACATTGTCACAAATAGGGTTTAATTAAAAATTGCTACTTTTAAAAATATAAACCGAAGCGGCGCATACCTAATCGCCTGCCGATCTGCTAACCTTTATTGATTTTTACAAAATGAAGCCCCATTTTCTCAAGGTTGCGGTAAAACCGCAAAATTCATTCAGTATCAGGCATGATATTTTGCCCACCTTCAGGGGTATCTGGCATTATCATCCTGAGCTTGAATTACACTACGTAATAAAGGGCGAAGGGGTTAGGTTTATCGGTGATAATATCAGCAATTTTTCGCCGGGCGAAATTACTTTGCTTGGCGAAGCTTTGCCACACTGCTGGCGCTGCAAGGATGAATATTTTTTGCCCGATTCCGGATTGAATGTCGAAGTGATCGTGATTCATTTTTTGCCCGACTGCCTTGGCCGTTACTTGTTAAATTTACCCGAAGCATACATGCTGCCCAAGCTTTTTGAAAAAGCCAAAAGCGGTATGGTAATTAAGGGCGAAGCAAAAACCGAACTGGCCAAACTGATGCGCCAGGCTGTTGAAGCAACCAACCTCGACAGGATCATTATCCTGTTATCGATACTGAAAGTACTGGCGGAAAATGAAGAATTTGAACCGATAACACTATCACACAGCGACTTCCACCAATCAAACGAATCGGATACCATCCGTCTCAATAAAGTATGTTCTTATACCCTGGCCAACTATAAGCAGGAGATCAGCCTGGAAAAAATAGCAGCTATCGGCAATCTTAGTGTTACCTCATTTTGCCGCTATTTTAAGCTGATGACCAAGAAAACTTATTTTGATTTTTTAACTGAGATCAGGATCAGTCATGCCTGCCGCTTTTTGATTGAGGACAAGCTGCCTACCGAAGTTTTGTGCTTTGAATGCGGTTACAACAATATCTCCAACTTTTACCGTCACTTTAAAAGGGTTACCGGGATGACACCGCTTGAATATAAACGCCGTTACATCAAAGGGCAAAAGCAGGCAGTTTCAGCTTGATTTTTGTTAAGTTTTAAGTCCTTAGCCGGAAGTTCTAAGAGGTTGTTTTAAAATGTAGAGACGCATCACATGCGTCTCCCACATGCAAATCCTTGTTTTAATGAATTTACAAAGCGGCTTGTCCTATGGGAGACGCATGTGATGCGTCTCTACGTAAAAACTTCTCAACAAATTTAAATAAGAACTTTCGACTCCAGACTTAGTACTTCCCAATACCTATCTCGCTTCGCAACATTGTATAATTGCTATGCAGATCTTCGATCTTATTGCGGATAGCGGGTGAAAAATAACCAACATCTCTACGGGTGGTAGTTGATATTTTCAAGCCCCGTTTGGTAAGATAATATTTTGCAATAACCGGGTATACATTGTGCATTACATCCATGTTTTCGGTTAAAAACTCCTGCACCATAGCAACCTCATGCTCATGCGATTCATCTACATAATGATCACATAACCAAACAATAAGCTCCGGAAAAAAATTCCCCTGGATACATGACAATCCCGCCGAACCCGCTTTCAACGATTCAACCGCGTGGACCATGTAAGCATCATACAAACCAAAGGCCGGGTTAATTTTACTTGCCTCCAGTTTCTGTTTTACCATATCCAGGTTCAGGCAGGTATCTTTATGATATATTATCCTGCGGGTAGCTGCAAAATGATGAAGCTGCTCTGCCGATAATAACCTTTTGTAAGGCACCGGGCATTCATAGAAACCTAAAGGAATATTTTTGGTTTGATCAAACAGATCAAATACGCGGTCATTAAATACTGCGTCTGGTTCATTGGCATCAGCCAATAAACTTGAGATGGCAATTACCGCCGAAGTACCTGTATCATAAACTCTTTTTACAAAATCAGCTTGCTTTTCAACCGGGCCGCCAAAGGTTCCAGTGGCAACTACGGGCACAGCGCCGTCAACAGTTTCAACCACGTGCCTGATAATGGCCAGCCGCTCCTCACCACTCAGTTCAAACATTTCGCTTGAGAGACAATTGGCAAACACACCGGCGGCGCCGGCGCGTAAATACATTTCGGTAAGGCGGGTCAGGGCTACATAATCAACCGCGCCGTTATCTTTAAAAGGCGTTAACATTACCGGGATAAAACCCTTTTTTGATTGTTCCATTTGATGATGATTAAACTGTTAACTGCCTGGTTTTGGTTAAAAATATTCCTGTTAAAAATATAGCGAGGGTACCTGCAACAATGATCATATTGGTATTGAGCGTGCTGCGAAGAGCGGCATATTGTTCCGGAATGAGCGATGGAAAAGTAAGCCAAAGGATCACTAAAACGCCAATAATACTGGCGATAATGGCTTCATGGTTGCGGGTTTGCCTGCTGATAATGCCCAGCAAAAACAAGCCCAGCATACCCGCGGCAAAAATGCCCGAAAGCTGCCACCACAAATCAAGGATACTCTTTACCCCTATCATGGCTATCCCAGCCGCCATACCCGCGAACCCGAAAAGTACGGTGCCAATATGCAGGGCATTCAAAGTATTTTTGTCGTTGAGTTGTGGCTTAAAATACCTTTTATAGATATCGATGGTAAAAACAGTAGCTGAGGCGTTCATGCCCGAACTGATGGTACTCATAGCGGCCGATAAAATAGCTGCTACAATAACGCCAACCAGCCCTGCCGGGATTTTGGTAACCATAAAATGCGGCATGATCTTATCACCATAATCGGCAGGGGTAAGTTTGCTTATAAATGCCGAAACCTCATTTGCCGAAGCCGTAGCAGGCAGACGCTCAATGGCTACCTGGTGTTTAAGGCTCAGGATCAGATCGGGATGCTGACTGTAGTAAGCATATAAGCATGAGCCTATTACAAAAAACAGAAAAGATGCAGGTACATAAATACCAACGCAAAGCCAAACCGATTTGGCCGCCTGTTTCGTAGATGTTGCCGCATGATAACGCTGAATATAATTTTGATCCATCCCAAAATTGTTGAGATTGATAAAAAAACCATAGAACAGGATCACCCAAAAAGTTGGTTCAGTAAGGTTGAGCGAAAAACTGCCCAGGCTAAACTTATGATCAGCTTTGCCAATTTCTACAATTTTATCAAAGCCGCCGGGGATACTGTTTATCACCAGGTAAATGATCAGCAAAGCTCCTAAAGTTTTAATGATAGCCTGTACCACCTCCGTCCAGATCACAGCCTTGATCCCTCCGGATACGGTATACAATATGATGGAGATGCCCATAACGATCATGATGGTTTTCATAGAGAGCCCGGTAAGCGCCTGCAAACTCAATGCAATGCCGAAGAATACCGAACCCATACGGGCTATCTGCGTAAGCAAAAAACATATTACCGCGTAAACCCTTGCCCAGGGACCAAAGCGTTTTTCGAAATGGGTGTATGCCGAAATATTACCGGTATTACGGTAAAATGGTATAAAATACTTAACCGCTATCCATGCCGCGAATGGCATGGATAAACTAAATACAAAAGCGTTCCAGTTACCTCCGTAAGCCTTGCCCGGTACGCCTAAAAAGGTGTTACTGCTTAAAAAAGTGGCATAAATTGATAAACCGATAGCCCAGCCCGGTATTAACCCAGAGGCGACGGTGAACTGCTCGGCATTTTTATTTTTACGTGAAAAATAAAAACCAACCAGTACCATAGCTATAAGGTAAATACCTATAATCGCGAAATCTAACACGGGCAACACTTTCATGCGTTAATCGGGTAGTACGGTAAAAATTAGTATTGTGGTTTAAAATTGTATAACAAATTTAACAACCCACAGTTAAGCTTTACTGTAATATTTTCTCCTGCTATTGTAGGATATTATCACCAACGAAATAAATAAAGTCCCCTCGGCTGACTGGAGGTTTTAAAAATTCCCCTCTTGAGAGGGGGCGCGTAGGAACGTGTGATAGCAGGGGTGTGTTTCTGCTATATACTTATCAAAGCAGAAACACACCCCTCCACCCCTCTCAAGAGGGGAATCGCACAATCCGGCGCTTTTTTCGTTAACGGCAATGAACCCCCTTTCGCTTTTAACAACTGCTTAACGCTTGCCCTGAATAACTAACCGGGCCGGTTGTAATCCATCTGCCGTAGCGACTATAGTAATTTCGCCCGCAACTGATTTAGATTGAATAATTGCCAGCCCCAAGCCATTAAACAAATGGTGCTGATCAGACACAAACGGATCCAGATCTGTTTGTGAACCATTATCCAAACCCTTCAAAATCCCTTGCCCCGTTACTTTAAACTTTACCAGTTGATTAGCATCGGGCACGGGCACATTGTTTTTATCCAAAACAGACACGGTAATATATGACAGATCTTTGCCATCGGCATTAATCTTATCCCGATCTGCTTTTAACTGTATTTTATAAGGCTCGCCTGCTGTAACCACCTGCGTGGTCATGACTACTTTACCGTTACGACGGGACACCGCTTTTAACACTCCCGGTTCATATTTAACACTCCACATGACATGCAGGTCATCGCCGTTCTTTTTCTTAACCGCTATCGATTTACCGTTTAAAAAAGCTTCCACTTCATCGGCATTATTGTAATAGGCCCAAACATCAATTATCTGTCCAGGCTTCCAGTTCCAGTGCGGTAACAGGTGTAAAACAGGCTTGGTTGTCCACTCGCTTTGGTACATGTAATAAACATCTTTGGGGAAGCCGGCAAGATCAACAATGCCAAAATATGAACTGCGGGCAGGCCACAGGTATGGGGTTGGTTCGCCGATATAATCGAAGCCTGTCCACACAAAAAGGCCTGAAAGGAAATCATGTTTTTTGATGATCTTCCAGGTTTCCTCGTGCGTTGAACCCCAATAGGCCGAAACATTATCGTAAGATGATACCGTAAAATCGGCATTACCATCTTTTAAAGGAGTTTTACCATCTTTTGGCCAGCGCCTGACACTATCCGAGGGCATATCATAATGTCCCCTTGTTGCCAGGGCCGACATATTTTCGGTGCCGATAAACTTCTGACCGGGATAGTTTTTTTGAAAATCGGCATATACTTCCTGGTGGTAATTTAAGCCAACCAGATCAAGCGCGCCCGACTGATAAATAAAATTCTTTTTAGGGTCGGCATCACTCAAGGCCGATGTAACCGGCCTGGTATTATCCAACTGCTTTACAATTTTAACCAGCTCGCGGCCTATGCTCACGCCGGTACTATCAAACTGCTCCCTGATCTCGTTTCCAATACTCCAGGCAAAAACGGACGGGTGGTTACGGTCGCGTAAAACCTGGTCTTGCAAGTCTTTCACATGCCATTCATCCCAATCTTCGTGATAGTCGTGTTTGCTCTTTTTCTTCTTCCACATATCAAAGGCTTCATCCATCACCAGCAAACCCATTTTATCGCACAGATCAAGTAACTCCGGGGCTGGCGGATTGTGTGAGGTACGGATGGCGTTGCAACCCATTTCTTTTAAGATCTGCAATTGCCGCTCTATAGCACGTGTATTAACAGCCGTGCCCAAAGCCCCCTGATCATGATGCAGACAAACACCAAGAATCTTCATTGGCTCACCATTTAGACTGAAACCTTTATCCGCGTCGAAATTAAAATACCTGATGCCTGTAGTTGTAACATAATCATCAACCACTTTGCCCCCCGCCATCAACTGCAGCTTTACTTTATACAGGTAAGGATGCTTTACCGACCATAGTTGAGGATTGCTTAGCCGGATACTTTGCTGAATTACAGTGTCGGTTATCGGAGTTATGACAGATCCAACAACCTTACGCTTATCATCCAAAACAACGGCTTTAAGCTTATACTTTGAGTTGATGGAACCCGGCAAAACTGTACTAATAGTGATCTCTGCCTTTTGATGATCAACCTGCGGTGTAGTGATAAATGATGACCATTGCGGCAGATGAATTTTATTGACGGTCGTCAGCCAAACATTACGGTAAATACCAGAACCGGTATACCAGCGCGAATTAGGCTGATCGCTGTTATCCACCCTCACAGCTACAACATTTTGTTGTGTGCCGAATTGGAGGTAAGGCGTTAAATTATACATGAACGAGATATAGCCGTTAGGCCGTTTGCCTAAATAATGGCCATTGATCCAAACCTCGCTGTTATGAAAAACACCGTCAAAATCAATCAAAATAATTTTAGCTTTTGATGATGCGGGGATAGAAAAACTTTTACGGTACCAGCCAATGCCGGCTGGCAATCCACCTTCGGCCTGTGTGGAGGGGTTTTTACTGTCGAATTTCCCTTCGATGCCCCAATCATGCGGAAGGTCGAGTTTCCGCCAATGACTATCATCATATTTTATCGCGTTAGCTGTTGGATCATCGCCTAAAAAAAACTTCCACCCGGCATTAAAGCTCGTTGTTTGGCGTACGTTTTGGGCAGATACAAAACCGGCCGTGAAAAGCACCAAACACAGCGTATATAGATAACGTAGCCTCATTTATTTGGATTTGCTTTTCTTAACAGGCGGCGCTACAAAGTTGAGCCCGCTTTTACCCTGATCTTTTGATACAGCTACGGCTATACCACGCTGATCGGCTTTGTTTACGGCGCAATAAAAATGATAAACCATGCCCTTATACTTCACCACGCACGATTTATGGGCGAACATATTATCGTAAGGCTCGGACGATTGAATGAGCTTCTCCCCTGTCCAGTCTGTCCAGTGCACCAGGTCGTACGAGCAGGCAAAGCGGTTAAACACGCCAGAGTCACCGGTTTTCCAAAAAGCTCCGAAATAGAACATTACATACACATTTCCTATTTGCTGGATATATGGATCACCCGTGATACCGTCGCCATGATTCAATACAGGGTCTTTGCCAAAACGTTTCCAGTGCAGCATATCGTCTGATACGGCCATGCCAATCCGCTCGGCACCACGTTTTTTATTTACGCTGTCGCCATTGGCATTGTAATACATAATGAAAGGGTGACCTGTCAGCTTCTTTTTATCCCAGATCACGGTTTGTTTGTATTGCGTATGGTTATCCCACCAACTTACATCTTTATCAATACTCGATAATACCGGATGATCTAAACCTTGCCACTCATGTACCGTACCCGGATCTTTATCGGTAGAAGCTACGCTTATAGATAGCAGACCTTTTTCATACCCCCTGCTTTGTCCGCCGAAGTACGACAACCAGTACTTACCATTGTATTGCTGCAATTTATATGAGCCGCCCCATTTATAATCCTGCAAACCTACGTAACCCGCCTTTTGGTTATTATCCCATTTAGTGGTATCGTCCGAAAACGACAGGATCCGGCCACAGGTTTTCCAGTGCAGCAGGTCCTTACTATCAGCCAGCCAGGTTTCATAACCCCTGCCATTGAAAATGATATAACTCATATACCAGCTATCGCCCTGGCGAAAAACCGTGGGGCAATCGGCCTTTTGGCTATTATCTTCAGGTGCTATCACCAGGCCATATTTGTAAGGTGTTTTTACCTGTTCATAAATATCCTTCATCACCTTTTCGGGTACATCCTGGGCGTGTGCCTTCAGCATTAAAAAAACGCAAATGAGGAATGCAGATGATTTGAAAATGTGTTTCATGGTCTGTTTAAATATTATTTGGCGATGAATGTATAGTTGCCTGAACCTGCCTTGATCTCAGCTTTCCCATCGTGATAACCTATAAATTTAATATCATGGCGAGTTTTAATATTTTGTCCGTCTACCATAATAGTTGCGTTATTTTTTACGGGCAAAAAGATGCTTGCAGTTGTATTTGCAGGGATGCTCACCTCCAATTTAAACTGGCCCTGCCCCTTCGCCCAACTGCTTGAAATATCGCCATAGGGCGATTGATAATTGGCCTTAGCCCAGGTTACATTGCCCACCGTTTCGGGCCTGATCTCGATTTTATTAAACGCGATGGCATCATCTGCAGGACGGATTCCTGCCAGGCCGCTGTAAAACCATTCCATCAGGTGCCCCAACATAAAGTGGTTATTAGATACTGAAGGCAGCGCCGCCCATGATTCTGTCAAAGCGGTAGCCCCATGAGCCAGTTGATAACCATAACCGGGTACATCGGCACGGCTGTTCATATCATATATTACATCCGAAAGCCCCTCGTCATCCAACACACGCAACAGGTAACGATAACCAATATCACCTGCCGTTAAGGCATTGCCACGCCCACGGATATCTTTTACGATATTGTTCACCACTGCTTTTTTATACTGTTGCTCAACCAAACCGGCATAAACAGACATAGCATTAGCCGCCTGACTGCCGGTGCCGTACTGCTTGGTACCGGCATTAAAAAATGTTTTATTATAGGCTTGCTTTACTTCAGCAGCCAACTTTTTGTATGATAGGGCATCATCGTTTTTGCCAAGCAGGGTAGCTATTTTGGCGGCTATATCCAGATCGTAATAATAAAGCGAGGTTGCGGTAATGCCCTCAGGTGTTAATTGCGAAACACCGGGAGGGTTTGGGCCCAGATCATACCAATCGCCAAGGCCTTGGTACAATAAATGATTTTTTGATTTTTTATCGAGATAGGCCAGGTACCGTTTAATCATATCATAATTTTGCGTAAGCACTTCCTTATCGCCATACCATTGGTACACATACCATGGCAGGATTACCGCATTACTCCCCCACTCGGGCGAATCACGGAAAGGTTCGTCAAACTTTACATATTCGGGCGAGATCTCGGGAATCAACCCATCCTCGGTTTGGGAGATGCGCATATCGTTGATACACTTACGCGCTAACCCAACTATATCGTAATTGTAATGCAGGGAACTGCCAACCAGATGCGCTTCTTCCAGCCAGCCCAATTTTTCGCGGTGAGGACAATCGGTAAATACACTGGCCATATTGCTTTTCATGGCCCAGTCAATCAGTTTAAAAGTTTTGTTAAACAGCTCGTTTGAGCAGGCGAAACTCCCTACTGTTGCCGCGGAGTTACGGGTATGCAGTCCTTTAATCTCAATAATCACAGGTAGCTTCGAGGTATTGCGCTCATTTACAGGAACCGCGCCCTGCACCTGCAAATACCTGAAACCATAATAAGTAAACAGTGGATGCCAGGTTTCAACGCCGTTACCCTTCAATACGTAGCTATAATAATGCGGACTGCCGGATGCTTTCTGATTGGCGCTACCATCCTCGTTAACCAATTCGGCGGGGATAATGCGTACAGTATCGCCTTTTTTGCCCTGAACGCTGATTTGTGGGATGCCTGAAAAGTTTTGACCAAGATCATAGATCCATGCGCCATTAGCGAGCTGCTTTTTACTTTGCGGTTTCAACTCCTGCATAATTTTCAAAGGCTCGGCCGTTTGCGCATTTAACTCAGGTATGCCATCTACCTTAACCACACTGCGCCATTTGGAATCATCAAAGTTGTTGGTGTCCCATTCCGGTTGTTCAAGATTGGCGTTATAATCCTCGCCACCGTAAATACTGCTAAAAGTAACCGGCGAAGGGGCTGTTTTCCATGAGCCATCGCTCACTACATTATCTATCCGGCCATTGTCATATTCTAACATCAAACGGCAAATCATTTTGGGATATCCAAAAGCACCGGTGAGCTTTCGGTAACGCCTGTCGCGCGGGATATAGTAAAACCCGTTGCCCAGCGCTACGCCAATGGTATTTTTACCAGAAACAAGCTGATCAGTGATATCAAAAGGCACATACAAGGCCTGTTTATCATACTTTGTCCAACCTGGATCAAGGAAATGATCTCCTACTTTTTTACCATTCAGACTCAGCTCAAAATGCCCCAATCCGCATAAATAAAGCGTGGCTTTTTTTAGCTTGCCATCAACATTAAAGCCCCTACGCATTAAAGGCAAAACATCATTGGCGGCACCCAACTTTTTAGGCCCTTTACCATGAAAAAAAGGTACTATTGCCGATGAATCGGGCAATTTATCATAAACAATCCACTCGGCATTATGCCAGTCGGCTTTTGTGAGCAGGCCCATTTGCCAGTTGGCTATGTTGCTCCACGCCGATGCTTTGCCGTGATTATCCCAAACCATTACCTTCCAGTAATAAGTTTTTGCGGCCTGCATAGGCTTGCCATTATAGGAAACCTGTAACGATGCGCTGGATGGAACCTTACCCGAATCCCATATATCGGCATTGTTGTTTGCCAGTTTAGCAGCTTCATCGGCAATCAAAACACGGTAAGCGGTTTGCATTGTATTGCGCGCATCGCTTTGTATTTGCCAGCTTAACTTTGGCTTAAGCGATTCAATACCCAGCGGATCGGTTTTGTACTCGCATTGCAGGTTTAACACTTTCAGACTTTGAGCAAAAGCGCCGAAGGGCAGTAGCAAAAACAACAGGCAGATACTTTTTTTCATGTTAATATTTTATTGCATTTCAATACCCGAAACAGCCAAACCATCGGCCTTAATACCTGTGATTATCAGTTTATAATTACCCGCGTTGATACTTGTGCCTGTATTGGTTGCAACCGTGCCCGATTTATTTTTGGCAACCGGTTTAAAACTCAGTTCTTCCTCCTTCATCACCGTACCATCGGCGGCCAGTAATTGCATTTTTGCCGTAAAAGTTTGATTACTCAGGTTATAATATTTTATGCGTAAGGCATATACATCTGCAACTCCCGGTGTTAACGCGAATGCCACACTGCCGCCTGCCACACTGCTAAATTTAATTACTTTCTTTCCGTTCAGGGTGTCGGCTTTTAAGCCCTCGCCTTTTATTTCAGCCGTCTCCGCCTTATAGCTTACGGTTTTACGAAGATCAGTAGCCGGTTGCAACGAAGTAACAGGCAGTACCACTACGGTGTACATGAACCTGCCTTTATTTTCGCCCAAGGTTACTACATCAGCCTTTTTAAAACGCTTCCTGTAAACAGACAGTTGACGCCGCCCATCGGCATCATTTTTTACAAATAAACCGGTATTTTCATAACCGGCAACCCAATCTGTCTTGTCCGATGCTGACTTGTCCATGGCAACATATACGTCAGCATCAGCATTTAAAGTAAACGAGCCTGTTTGCCCTTGAATCGAATTTGCTGTACTTATCCAATCGGCACCGTAAAATATGGGGGGCAGATCATTAAAAGTTACCCCGACATCGGTATATTGCTTTTGGCCGATATCCATCCAGCTTTTTATTACCCATTTGTTATTGCCCTGTAATTGGCTAATTATTCCTTTGCCCGACTGATTTGGCTTGGCTGCTTTATTTAAAGTACCTATAGCAATGCCTGATATGATAGCTTCACCGGCCGCAGCGTTTGGAAAAGATATGGTTAGCATCCCGCCGGTAACATGAGCAGTAATATTTTTCTTAAGCGCCTTAGTATAGCCTGCTTCTTTCCAGATATCCAGATTGCGGATCATGGTTTTACCATTTACTGCCACATCAAACAAACGCCAGCCTGAGCAGTCTATCCCGCCGCCCGTGCCGTACCAGGGTTCAGCAAAATATAGTTCGATGCGATAATCGCCATCCGGCACCGGGAAGTTGAACTTCAACTTATCCAAACCATACCTGAAAGTCCGGAACAAAGCCTCATCGGTGGTATTGCTGATTCTGTCAAAAGTGCGCTGCTGACTGGCAAAAAATGCAGGCATACCGGGGTAATCATCCGTCCATGATTTGGAACCGGGTTGTTGTTTATTATCCTGATGTTTGTCGGCCATCCAGGTATTACCGTAGGTGTCGGTATAATCCGGTTCGCCGCAATTGAGGCGGTACAAATAGTTGTAACCTGCTTCCGGTTTCAGAATGACGGGATTCCCTTTAAGCAGATGCGGTGCCGATGGCAGGTGGTTCAGCATCACCTCATCATGAGCTACCTGCTTACCATTAACATATCCCACAGCATACAGCACATTGTATTTAATATCCACCCCATCCCACTGAAAATGTGTGCCGACGCCCTGTCGTTTTCTTCGGCCTAAAGATTCATGATTGACATCATTAAAAAGCTCAACCTCATCGCAGTTGGAATAAACGATTATGCTATCCTTTTTGCCCGGAGCCAACCAGCGGTTTGGCCAGGTATGCGATGCAATATAAACCATCGGCTCCTTATTCTTTGGGGCATAATTGGCCCGGTACATGTAAAAAGCATCGGTTGGCTGGCCCCATGGCGTAAACAGGCCTTTATAATTAACAGGGCCAACCCTGTCCAATTCACGCTGACCTTCGCCGCCCTGCGTTCTTCCAGGATTTTCATGTGAGTATAACAGCCATTGGAAATGTCCCGCTACCTGATCTTTTACAGACTCGGCCAGGCGGACTTTAGTTTCCATCAGCTGGGTCATGCGGTCTTCACTTAGCGGGCCGTTTGCATCAAACGGCCCCTCGGTATGCAAACCAAGGCTTCGCCAGGCGCCATACTCGCCTACTAAGATTTGTTTTTTCAGATCTTCACCATAAGTAAGCGGATTACCGCCATAAGTGCCCGTCCAGTTTTGGGGCACATCCCAATCGGTACCCTCGCCGCCGTTACAGGTTGTTATTTTGCGTTGCGATGAAGCCGTAGGATCAAACTTGCGGATAATGTCGCTGCATTCCCGGGCAAAATCGGCAGGTAATTTACTTTCGTTTTGTAAGCCCCACAATATTACCGATGGATTGTTACGACGCTCTTTTATCCAATCAACCAATAAAGCTTTATAATTGGCCCTGAACTCAGGCGAATCATACCAGATATGCGCCGAATACTGCGGCCACCACAAAATGCCCAACTTATCCCAATATTGCTGATAGGCGAGATTATGAGGCTGATGCGCATCCCGGAAAGCATTAAAACCGGCGGCTTTTACCTGCATTACCCGGGCTTTGATCTCCTGCGCTTCAAAAGCCTGGCTTTTACCCATCAGGTGTTCATACTCGGCAATGCCATTGATAAACACAGGTTTCCCGTTAAGATAAAAACGATTATCGTTATTATTCCTGCCAATGGGCCAGCTGATCCACCGGATACCATAAGGTGTTTGCGTTCTGTCAATCAATTTTCCATCAGCCCAAACCTCTGTTGTTACATGATACAGGTAAGGTTTCTCCAGCGACCATAGCTGCACGTTTTTAACATCGGCAAATTGTTGACTTACTGTATTAACTTCACCGGCTTTTAATGTTTTGTTTGTTTTTGCTTGCGCGATAGTTTTGCCACCGGCATCAACCAGACTGTTTATTACGGTTATTGCAGATGGCTTGCCGTTGTAGTTTTTAACTTCAGTTTCGAGGTTGAGTGTAGCTGATTTTTCGCGAACAGTGGTATCATTCCAGATATGTACGCCAAAAGGTTCAATCCTGATAGCGTTAGTGACCATCAAATGCACCGGCCTGAAAATCCCCATCGGCTGCGAACCCTCTGAAAAACCCGGATCATCCGAGCAGGCCCCGCAAACCCAGGGCAAATCTTTAATAAACGAAGGATGATCGGCCCTAACGCATAGCAGGTTTTGTTTGCCTGCTTTGATAGCATCTGTTACATCAATAGTAAAAGACGTACGTCCGCCGGCGTGGTATCCAACCTGCTTTCCGTTGAGCCAAATAGTAGCATAAGAACCTACCCCCTCAAACCACAGGAAATACCGCTTATCATTTTGTTTACTTTCAAGCGGGAATATTTTGCGGTACCAGGCAGTGCCGTGCCTGTTGCCATGCTTCAGCCGGCGATAGCCTCCGTAAGTGTCCCAGTTATGAGGTACGTTTACCGTTTGCCATTGGGTATCGTTAAAACCAGTTTGTTCAAAACCGGCATTAGCTTTTGGATTGGTATCATCGGCGATGCTTTTCCAATTGGTATTTAATAAAACATCTTTAGGCTGTGCAAAAAGGTAACTATTGGAAAAAAGGAGTAGAAGCAGCAGCGAGGCGATCAATTTTAAAAAAGGAAAACACAGCCCTCCCTCTTTCCCAAGAGTAATAGCCCATGAATTGACAATTCCCTCCCCTGGGAGGGGCGCGTTAGGATTGCGTGTTGGCAGGGAGGGGTTTATGCGCCTTTCTGACGACAATACATCTCGCCGAACCCCCTCCCTACACCCTCCCAGGGGAGGGAATCGCACAACCCAACGCGCTTTAAACTCCTCTATAGCCTTATGGGCTACTACTCTCTCAAAAGGGCAATCACACAGCGCCAAAACACATTGCGCTTTCCCTGCTATCCCGCAGTAATATTTTTGCGCTTCGCCCATCTTTTACAATTGTTTCAGATCAGCATCGAAGCGATAGCTTTTACCTTTTTGAGTTTCGATATCAACTGTTTTTCCGGCATAATTTAAGCGACAGGTTTTGCCCAATTTTGAAAGTACCTGCAGGTTTTTCAAGCGGCCATTTTGCCATTCAAAATCCAGCACAAAGCCGCCCCTTGCACAAATACCTTTAATGCTACCTTGTGGCAAAGCAGTTGATAAGGCTGGCAGCAATTCTATAGCATCGCCCTGACTTTGTAAAAGCATTTCGGCTAAACCTGCCGCGCCGCCAAAATTTCCATCAATCTGAAATGGTGGATGTGCATCAAACAGGTTATGATAAACGCCGCCCTTCTCTTTACCCGAACTTACATCGGCTGGCGAAAGCAGTTTGGTTAACATGAGATAAGCATGATCGCCCTGGTGCATCCGCGCCCAGATATTTACCTTCCAGGCAATGCTCCAGCCGGTACCTTCATCGCCACGGTATTTCATAGATTTTTCGGCGGCATTCAATAGTTCCGGCGTTTTAAAAGTGATATCTGTTCCGGGATAAACGCCCCACATGTGCGAAACATGACGATGAGTATCAGTGGTATCATCTTTATCTTCCATCCACTCCTGCAACTGGCCATACCTGCCAATTTTATTGGGTGCTATCTGGCTGTATTTCAACTTCAGCGTATCGGCAAAAGCCTTATCAATGTTAAGCACTTTAGCTGCTTCGATGCAGTTTTTAAACAAATCGCGGATGATCTGGTGATCCATCGTTGGCCCGGCAACCAAACCGCCATGCTCGGGCGAGTTAGACGGCGTGCTGATGAGGTATCCTGTTTTAGGATCTTTAACCAAAAAGTGTACGAAAAACTCCGCGGCACCTTTCATTTCGGGATATGCCCTTTTTTGCAGAAAATCCTTATCGCCGGTGTATAAATAATGCTCCCATAACTGGTGGCAAAGCCATGCAGCCCCGCTAACCCAGATCCCATGATTGGAGGCGTTAACAGGTGCCGCCCCACGCCACAGATCGGTATTATGGTGCAATACCCAACCCGGGGCACCGTAATGCTCAACCGCGGTTTCATGACCCGTTTTTGAAAGATCATCGACAATACTAAAAAACGGCTGACTACAAGCCGATAAGTTGAGTACCTCAGCAGGCCAGTAATTCATTTGAAGGTTGATGTTGGTGGTAAACTTGCTACCCCAGGGCGGCGTAAGCAGGTTGTTCCACAAACCTTGCAAGTTTGCGGGCCCGTTGCCCGGTCTTGATGACGAGATCAGCAAATACCGGCCATATTGCGCATACAAGCTGATAAAAGAAGGATCAAGTGATTGGCCAAATTTCAGGATCCTTTCATCTGTCGGCAGCTCCGCATTTTCGCCCTTGCCTAAATCGATAGAAAATGTATTGAAATACCTTTGATAATCTTTAATGTGAGCAGCTTTGATAGCCGCATAAGTCTTGTGCGTTATTGCTTCTATTTGAGCTTTGCAGATAGCCTCGGGATTGCCCGATACATCATGATAGTTTTTAAAATTGGTTGCCGCTGTAAGGTAAAAAGTAGCTTCGTTAGCTCCTGTGACTGATATATTCTTCGGACTTACCACAACCTTACCAACCGCGACCTGTACATACAGGTAGCTTACGCCACGCAAAACACCACTTTTTATTTTTAAAGATAGCGCCAGCGTATGGTCATCAACTTTACGGATAACATAGTTTTTTTGCAGACTACTAAGCAAAGCTTTCACGCCGATTTTGCCCGGTTTATCGGCAGTTAAATGTACCGCCATCACCTGATCCGGTGCACTGCTGAAATACTCGCGACTGTAAGTAACACCATCTGCCTTATAACTCACATGGGCGTTAGCATTAGTAAGATCAAGGTCGCGTTTGTAATCCGTAGCCTCCTGCTTTGGAAATTGCAGGTACAAATCAGCGAAGGGCTGATAATCGGCATTGTAGCGGGGATATGCAGGTGGGTTATCATCCTGTATAAAATATTTCCACTGTCCGGCAAGGCTAATCGCATCATTTTCACTTCCTTCGGGATAAACTGATAAAGTTTTAGCGTTGCTCGTAAAGCCACCCTTATCATAAAAGTTGATTACCTGTACTGCAAGCCTATTCTCACCGATATGTATTTTATTTGCCGGGATAATGTATTTCCGGTAGGCGTTACCCGAAGTTGTGCCGATGTAATCTCCATTAAGCCAGGTGCGGTCGATATCTCGTATCCTGCCTAAACTGATCACCACGTTCTTCCCTTTCCAATCAGCCGGAACATTAAAATGTTCGATGAACCAAACTGCGCCATCAACTCCTTCAAACCCTGGCGAGACTTCCCATCCCTGTTCTGTCGGCAAATTGATAGTTTTAAAATTATCATCATGAAACAGCTCGTCTTGCGGCAAATGGTACGCACCTATCATCTTAAACCACCTTGCAGAATCAGCAGCATAAGTAGCTTCATCGCTCTTCGTACCCATAAAATGTTGTTGGGCCATGGCCTCTGCTTCGGCTTGTTTACCATCAGCAAGGAGCTTACGGATGGGCTCCAAATATTTCACGGCACCTTTGCGGTTATAGTCGCGCGGGCCGCCTGTCCACAGGCTTTGTTCGTTATACTGGATATGGTCTTCGGTAACGCCGCCATAAATCATGCCACCAATGCGGCCATTACCTATGGGTAAGGCATCCGTCCATTTTTGAGCGGGCTGTTTATACCAAAGCTTAAGGGGTTGCTGGGCAAAAGCCTGTACAACTCCAAACATTAACATAGCGATATAAAAACTTTTCCTGCTATTCATAAACATCAGTTAAAAAGCCAGCGTAAATCTTTGATATTACCTTCGTTGCTTAAGCCGGCATCGTACACCGGCACATTGGCCTCCGCATCAACAATGCCCAAAACCAAGGCCGCACCTTTACCCAAGGTAAGCGTATTTGAACCCGCTTTAAAGGTGTAGGTATGGATATTTACAGGCGGCAAGCCATCAATTTGAATGGCATTGGCAATCTTGATATCTGCCTGACCATAATCGTTAGCGCTGGCATCTGTTTCCAGTTGTGGTTCGGGCAGGTATTGAGGCATTTTACTGTTGAAAAAGCCAACCAATACCTTTACCGGTTTATCATTTTTAAAGCTGATGGTTGTGCCATTTTTATGCTGATCAGCCTTAGATAGCTTTGCACCTTTTAAACCCGCCAGTTCTTTCGCGATATTTTTGATTGCCGCTGATGTATCGGCAAATACCATCTCACCGGCGTTGACTTGATAGCTATTATTTTCAAACTTCACAGGCGCATCTTTCAAAACTGCAACCTCTTTTTGCTTTTGCTGTGTTTGAGGCGATTTCAGCGAATCAATATTGCGTTTAAAATTGTCAAGTTCCTTTTGGTAAACTGGCAAAAGCTCGGCCCAGGTTTTCATTTTGGCATCGTTGCCCCCAACCGGGATTTTGCGCTGCTTGGTTTGCATGCTGTTGGCATACAGGTAAGTGTTTTCGGTTAATTTCACCAGTTGTTTATAATAATCCAGACTGGTTTGCAGTTCGGGCAAAGCCTTTTCAAGATCGGCAACATTATCCGAATATTTATAGCGCAATACCCATAATGCCGCTTTTGCCTTGTAGGCATAGTTATTGGCCATGGCGTTGTAGCAATACATGTCGTTTTTTAGGCGGTTAAACTCCGCTTTATCTTTAGTTACCTTTGCAGACGCTTCGTTAATAGCCTCAACCGCCTTTTGTCCCTGTACTATTACGCTATCGATCACCTTAACCGGCGTTTCGCCGATATGCGGCTGGTGTTTCCATTCTCTCTCGGCATATTCGCTCATCATTTCACCAACCGGGCCCTCTGAATTGTACAGCAGCGAAAACAAACCATATTTTTCGGGATTAACCAACTGGCTCATCAGCATGCCCAAAGTCATGGTTTGGCGGTTGCCATCGGTAATACCAAAGCGGCGCAGCAGTTCGGGCGAGATATTGCCCGATTGCTCATATGCTTTCAAAACAGCCTCGCCATGAGCCTTATCGCATCCATATTTATCCGCCAACTGCTTTGCCCAATAACTTATTTCGCCGACCCTGTCCCGCTTGCTATCCCAGGCATAGCGCGACCATGCTTTATACCAAATCCAGTCCCTGTCTAATTGCAATAAGCGCTCGCCGCCGGTATTATCGGCAGTATAAGGCCAATCCCAGTATGATGCCTGCGGATACAAGTGCAGGGCATTAGCTCCGTAAATTTGATGCATAGCCTGTACACATTTCTGAATAAAATCGGCCGAGCCATAGCGGAAAGGCTCCAGGTTGGCCATGATATGCACATTCTCTATCTGTACGGTTCCAATACTACTCAGCGTACGATGCAGATCGGCCCATGGGCCATGCGGTTCATAAGTAGTCAAGGCCTCGCCGTTATACTTTGCTTCGGTGTATAAATTTGAATAAAGTGGCTTAGCATATTTCATCACAGCAGGGGCGTCCGTGTCATGTGCACGGAGCACAATCGGCGGTTCATCAGTGCGGCCCAAAGCTTTTAATCCGTCCTTTACCCCCGGAATAATGGTTTGGGTAAACCAGTCAATATCATCCTGACCAACACCTTCCATGGCCTCTCCCAACGTAACCAATAAACCAACGTGAGGGTATTTTTGTACAAAGGCTGCGATAGATTTGCGGGTATAATCGGCTATGATGGGTACAATATGGCGGTTCCTGTCCTGCGTTTTCAGGTTGTTTTTTTCGGCGAAGGGTTTGGATACGATGATATTATAAAATCCCTGAATAAGCCAGATGCCGCGCTTATCAGCTTCATCGGCCAAAAAGCTATAGATCTCTTCATTTTTCTTAAAAGTAGCATCATCAACTTCCACGGCATAAGGATATTCCTTTACCCGCACCAGCGAGGCAAAGGGGTGGCCGTTCCACAAATACAGAGAGTTCATGCGGTTATACGCCAGCGAATCCAGGTAACGGATCCATAAAGCTTTATCATAAAACCATGGGAAATTTTGAGGGGTGTAAGGGTACTCATAAGTACCGCGACCAGGAAGTAGCGCAGGTTTTTGCACCCCGATACAGGTCCCTCGCAAAACCATTTCGGGCTGATCATGCAGATTGATATTTACCGGAAGTTTTCTATTTAAGGCGATCCTATCCGCCAGTTCAAGACAGCCGTAAAGCGCACCGGAATTATCAGCACCCGCTATCAATAGTTTATTTTTTAGGCCGTTATCACTGATGATAAAACCCTCTTTTCCGGGACGATTACTTGCAGTACCAGCCAGTTTCTTAACCGGGGCATCCGTAAGTAAACCAACAACTATAGCATTGGCTGAAGGAAGTGTGCCTTTATATGCTTGTTCGGTAACCGAATACCCGGCATGTTGCAAAGCCAGCGTTAGCTTTTGTACGCCATAACTTATCCTTGCGTGATGCTGGGGCAAAGTAACGATGGTAATTTTTTTAAATTGGTTTTGAGCGTGTGAAGTTGAATAAAAACAAAAGATCAGCGTAAAAAACAGCAACAGGTAACGGTTGAACATCTTCATTTTCATTCGTATTAAAACAGGCTTACCAAAGCCCGTTTCGTTGATTTGAATGAAGGCTTTAGTATCTTAAATGATACCCAGGGTTTTGAACTTAATTGGTTGTATAGTATTCAAAAATATCAGTGCAAGGCTGCAATTTCATCTGATATTTTCTCTATCTACTATACGATATTATCATCATTAAAGTCAGCAAACCAACAAACAAGAAAAAATGAGTCAAGATTAGCCCGGAAGCTTAACCAGGATACGTTTCAATTGCGCACTCCGGGATATTTCCTTACCATCGGCATAAATAATAAAACCTTTGCCTTTATGGTATTTGGTACCCGTTTTATCCCATACCACGCTGATGGTATGACCGTGATAAAGCACATTATCCAGCGCAAACCATTTCCACTGGTTTTGAGGGATAAGCGGGAAAACTTCTAACATATTATCTTCACGTGGTTTCAGGCCAACAAGATCATTGATCACCAGATCACAAAATCCGGAGTGGTTGTAATAGCTGCTTCGCGGGTTATCGCCTTTAAGCCAGTAGCCGGTCTTTTCGTCCTGGTATTCGCCAAGGTAAGGTTGCCCACGCTTAATGTGCGAAAGGGCATATTTGTGCAACTCGTCATAAAAAATACCCGGCGTCATATTGCCCCTATTTTGATAGGCGGTAAGCAGGTTGGCCAGTCCTTTTAAGGTTTGCGTAGTAGCAAAAGGCCATACCGCACCGTCCCACTCGCAGCCATGCCCGGTACCATGGGTACGGAACAGGGGGTGCCTGCGTTCGGCTGTGGTAATGCCCCAGGGAGCTTTGAAACCTTTATCGTCAGTTAACTGATCCCATTGTTTAGCATAGGCTGCTTTATCATCGGGCAGGTTAAAGTACCAGGGGATAAAACCCAGTTCCTCGCGGGCACCGGCAAAATGTCCATCGGGTTTGCGTACTTCAAAAAAGGAGGCACTATCGTTCCACAAGCTATCCTGCACCAGTTTTTTCAGGTCGATAGCTTTTTGTGTGTATTTTATTTTCAGCGAATCATTGCCGGTTAAGGCGGCCATTTTTGATAGCGCCAAAGCATTACCATACATATAACTGTTAATGGTAGGCCGGATGTTTTTGACTTTGCGCCCCCCGCTGATACTTTCTTCCATGGCGTCGCGCACATCAAACTGCCAGAACAATTTGGATGGCAGCTGCTTTTCCGTTTCCCAAACGTGGTAATCGGTGTTAAGCAAAGGCAAAGCCTGTTCAACAAAGTGTTTGTCAAGGTTTACAAGATAGTAATTGTACACTGCGTCATCAATCCAACTGCTGAAAGCATGCAAATGCGGCTTCTTTTGCTTAGGATCAACATACAGCCAGAAGTTAATATACTGGTTTATATATTGCGGATCATGCAGCCAGCGCCCTTCGTAAACCTGGTGACCAAGCGCACTGCTTGAACTGTTATAAACACCGGTAAAGCTAACGGGAGTTATAAATTCGGTAAAAATAAAACCATCTGGTGTTTGTTTCAGGTGTTTCCGGAATGTCCACCAGCGGTAATAATAGATTTTTTGAATAGCCGAATCCGGACATTCAAATAAGGGTACATTTTTGGATAACCATTCGTAGGCATGATCGTTGGTGATGTAATTTTTAACCATTTCGGTATCGGCTTTGTTAAAGCTGTTTACATACGTTTTCAGCTTGTCAAAACTCAATACACGCTTTTGCTGTGCAAAAAGATTACCCGCCACACAAAAAAACAAACTAATTAAAAATGCCCTTTTCATCATCGCTTATACCTCTACAATAGCCTTAATAACTCCATTTGCCGGGTTAAGCCAGCCTTCAAACTGATCTTTTACTTCATCAAACTTTAACCGGTGAGTGATATAGGTCTGCGGGTTTACCAAACCACTTTTCATTGATTTGATCACATGCTCAAAATCCTCGCGGGTAGCATTACGGCTGCTCATCAACGTGCTTTCGCGTTTGTGAAACTCGGGGTGACTTACAATAATATCATCACGCTGTAAGCCAACCAGCACATACCTGCCGCCATGGGCCAGGTACAAAAACGCGCCATTAATAGCTTTTTGATTGCCGGTAGCATCAATTATCACGGTAGGCATATCGCCATTGGTGATCTGTTTAAGCCGCTCCGTTACATCTTCGTTTTTTACGTTGATGGCATAGTTGACTTTAAGGTTTTCACGGCAAAAATTCAGGCGTTGTTCGTTTACATCAGCAGCTATAACCTTTGCGCCGGCAATACGGGCAAACTCCATAATACCCAGACCGATAGGTCCCGCGCCGATGACCAGTACAAACTCGCCTGGTTTTACATCAGCTCGTCGCACACCATGCGCACCTATAGCCAATGGCTCAACCAATGCCAGTTCGTCAAAGCTCAATCCCTCGCCATGAACCAGTAAATGCGATGGAACCTGCAGGTATTCGGCCATACCGCCATCGGTATGTACACCGCAAACCTGGATATTTACGCAACAATTTGGTTTGCCCGAGCGGCAGGCAATACAATGCCCACAATTGAAATATGGGATAAATGTAACGGCCTCGGCCTTTTCAAAACCTTCGGCGTCGCCTGCTTCAACCAGTTCGGCGGCAAGCTCGTGGCCCAAAATTCTGGGGTAACTAAAAAAGGGCTGGGTACCTTCAAAGGCATGCAGATCGGTACCGCAAATGCCTATGCGTTTTATTTTAAGCAGCGCATTACCCGGTTTTAATTGCGGAGCTTCGGCAGTGCCGTACTCCAGTTGACCGGGCGTTGTACAGGTTAGTATTTTCATTGGCTTTTCGTCGTGTTTTTATCCCGTTTCCGTGTCCTCACGGAAACCCGATGTTTTTTTACTATGGTTGTTCTCTTTTCATTCCATATCCCCCCTCAATACCTGTCTACGGGTGTTCGTGAGGACACGAACACGGGGAGGAGGAAATTAAAGCGAAACCCCTCTTTTCCAGGGAATAAAATCATCCTGCCCGTGCCGTACAGCATGAACTTCAATTTCTCCGCTGGCTACTTTTACCACGTAATCCAGGATACGTTCGCCGGCTTGTTCAATGGTTTCGTCACCTTCTACAATAGTACCGGTATTGATGTCGATAATATCGCTCATACGGTTATATAACGCCGTATTGGTAGCAATTTTTACAACAGGGGCTATCGGGTTGCCGGTAGGCGTTCCTAAGCCCGTAGTAAATAATACGATATTAGCGCCCGAACCAACTTCGGCCGTGGTCGATTCCACATCATTCCCTGGCGTGCAAAGCAGGTTAAGTCCGGGTTGTGTTACCTTTTCGGGATAATCCAATACATCTGCCACCGGCGATGTGCCGCCCTTTTTAGCCGCCCCGGCCGATTTGATAGCATCAGTGATCAATCCGTCTTTAATATTACCCGGCGACGGATTCATGTAAAAACCGGAACCGGCTTCCTCTGCACGTTGGCTGTAAGTACGAACGAGATCAGCGAAGCGATCAGCTTTAGATTTATCTATACAACGGTCAATCAGGTTTTGCTCAACACCGCAAAGCTCCGGAAACTCGGCTAAAATAACCGAACCGCCCATAGCCACCAGCAGATCTGAAGTATAACCAATAGCAGGATTTGCAGAAATACCCGAAAAGCCATCCGAGCCGCCGCACTCCAAACCAATAGTGAGTTTACTTAGCGGGGCCGGCTTACGGGTGTGCTGATTAGCCTGCATCAAACCGGCAAGCGTTTGCCTAATAGCCAGTTCCATCAAATCGGCCTCTTTCCCTGTTTTTTGCTGATCTAAAATGTATAGTGGCTTGTTAAACTCCGGCGAGCGTTTATTGATCTCTTCCTGCAAAGTTTTCACTTCGGCATTCTGGCAGCCTAAGCTCAAAACCGTTGCACCGGCTACGTTGGGGTGAGTAATATATCCTGCCAGCAAACCACAAAGCGCCGTTGAATCCTGACGGGTGCCCCCGCAGCCGCCGGTATGTGTTAAAAACTTAATGCCATCAACATTTGGGAAAACTTTGTTACCGGCATTTTGGGCGGTATCGCTGCCTATTTCGGTATATAAAACCTCATCTATTTCCGCGCCAGCCTTTATTTTACCAATAAGCTCCTGCGCTTTGATCTCATATGTTTTTTTTCGCCCGTAACCCAGCGGTTTTACCAATGCTTCCCGCAATACTTCAATGTTGCGGTTTTCGCAAAACACCATGGGTACTACCAACCAGTAATTTGCCGTACCCACGCCGCCATCTTCACGATGATAGCCACTGAATGTTTTACCCTCCCATTTGCTGATATCCGGCTTGTGCCAATCGATATGGCTTTGGCCTGTCAAAAAGCTGTTTGCAGCGTGCTTAACATTGGCCGTACTTATCAAACCACCAACCGGGATCGGGCTTTGGGCCTTGCCTACCAACACGCCATACATAATAATTTCGTCACCTTCCGGGATCTCCACGATAGCGAATTTATGTTTGGCCGGAATCAGTTCTTTTACGGTATATGTTTTATCCTGGTAAGTAACCTGCTCATTAGCCTGTAAATCGGTAAGTGCTACAAGCACATTATCGGCAGGGTGTACTTTTAATATATTCTGTTTCATTGTTATTCTGTTTAAATAGCGCGTATGGCTAATTCTCCCTCTTCATTAATCAATTTAAACTGACGTGTTACGGCCTCGGTAAAGCCGGATAAAGTTGTCAGGTCAGCATCCCAAAGGCTTTTATTTTTTAAGATAGCAGCTATCGCGGTTTCAGCATCAGCCCCGCTCCATGCTTTGCTCAAAGTAGGCGCCTGATCGTCAGTTACCGTGTAGTTATCTGCATGAGCTATACCTATGTATTTGCCTTCGGCGGTTTCCGTGATCTGCATAAAGCGAATAAAAGCCGCGAAACCGAGGGCCATCATTTGCGGTGCTTTATTGTTTTGTTTATAGTAGTTCAATAATAACGGAATAACCCGCATTTTAATTTTAGTAGCGTATTGTACCGAAATACTTAACCACTCATGCCTGATGTTGGGGTTACGGAACCTGTCGAGCACTTTATTACCAAAATCGCGGGCTACATCTTCATCAATTTGATAAGGGATGGATGGCATAATTTCGGTGAACATCAGTTGGGTAATGAACTTGGTGAAATGGGCATCGTCCATAGCTTCCTTAACGGTATTGAAGCCAGAAAGGTAGGCTACAGCGCAACTTAACGTGTGCGTGCCGTTAAGTAACCTTAGTTTCAATTCCCTGAACAGTTCAATATCTGGGGTGATCACAACACCTTTATCAGCCTGGGCAAACGATAAAACTTCGGCTATTTTTTCATCGCCCTGGATAGCCCAAAGGCTGTAAGTTTCAGACATGATGCTCAGGTTATCGGTATAACCACGTTCTGTTTCCATGGCTTCACTAAGCTGCTGATCAGGCCTGCCGGGAACGATCCTATCTACCAGCGAATTGCAAAAGCTATTGCTGCTCTCCAGCCAGTCCATAAACGCAGGTTCAAGCTTATTCAAATGGGCAAGCTCCAGTACTATAGCTTCCAGTTTTTTGCCGTTATCGATGATCAGCTCGGTTGGAATGATCACCAGACCGGTATCCGGTCGGCCATCAAATGCCCTGTAACGCTCATATAAAATAGCCAGTAATTTGCCGGGGAATGATACAGGCGGATGTTTACGAACATCCTCCTTAACCAGTTGAATGCCTACTTCAGTTGTATTGGAAATCACTACTTGTAAACTTTTACTGCGGGCTATCTCCAGGATCTCTTCCCACTCGTTTGAGGCAGACAGCACACGACTTATCGCCGAACAGATGACCTGCTCGTTAACTTCTTTACCATCTTCAATACCTTTTGAGTAAATGGTATACAAACCGTCCTGCATATCAAAATCCGTGGTCGAACCTTTGTCGGTTGATTTAACAACGGCTACCCTGCCGTTGAAAATGCCCGCGCGGTTCGCCTTATCAATAAAGTAATCGGGCAGGCCACGCAGCAATACGCCCGTGCCGAATTGCAGCACTTTTTCAGGCAGATCGAATACATTTGCAGGAGGCAGTTCGCCTGCCGGTACAGTGGTTTTGTTCAGGTTATATCGTGATAATATCATTTGCTTATGGATTGTAAGGGGTTACTATTTTTTTGTTTGAGGGATTTGTTTAACCAGCCAGCTCACCAAATCGTTAGCTGCTTTAAAATTGTCATATTCGGGAGGCAGTTTCCGGCCGTCTACATATTCGTTGTAAAACCAGGGGTCACCAACGACAAACACGGTGCCTTTACCATATTTGGCAGTGGCTACGATAATATCCTTGCCATTGGTTAGCTGCGGAACTGCCGGGTTGCTTAGCTGCAGCGTGCTTAACTCTTTGATGTAGACTTTGCGGGCCGTTTTAAAGATAGTGTTGCCGGCAGGAATATTAACAGCACCCTGCTCAAAGTTACGCCCAACCACTTTGTTAATGCTATTTTGGTTAAAACTGATGCCAAACCTCGCCATCAATTTGTTCAGATGTGTAAACTCTGCATTGCCGGTATCATTATTTAATACCACCAGTACACCGCCATTTTTCACCCAGTTACCGATGGCTTTGCTATGCGGCTCTTCGATATATTTAGCATCCGGGTTTTCCTTTGGGATATCAGGGTCAACAATAATGTAAACTGAAGCTTTTTTCAGGTTGGCATCTTCCGGCGCATCATTTAAAGTCTGGGTATGCAGACCGTAATTATTAAAGATCTGCTCAAGGAACGAAAAACCGTTAGGACTCAGCTCATCCCACTTGTAATGATACGGAATACTTTTACCGGTAACATCTGTGCGGTGCTCATTGTTGAAGTAGCTATCCAGCAGCACGGTTTTGCCTTTTCCCAGGTTCAGGTTAGCAAGGCGTTCCATTTCCACACTGGCCAACATAAACGCACCAACGCCTTTAGTTTCATTAGTGATGGTTTTAACGCTTGTGTAATATTCGTAGCTACCATCGCGATAAGGCTCGCCGCCCAGGCCCACCGCACCTGCCGTACCTTTAAGATTTACCTGCCCGGATGCATCTGTTTCGATAAAGTTTTTGATAATACCATCATAGGCTTTTCGGGCAACCGGTAAATATTTTTGAGGCAGATATCCTTCCCTTACACCTTTTGCCAGTGTATAAACAAACATGCATGACGCGGACGCTTCCAGATAATTGCCTTTTTTAGCGCCCTGATCAAGCACCTGGTACCACAAGCCCGAAGCTTTGTCCTGGCTACCTTGTATAGCCACAGCAAGGCGGTTTAAAATAGCTACTAACGCGGCACGTTTAGGATGATTGACAGGAAAATACGGCAACACATCAACCAATGCCATGGCATACCAGCCATCGGCTCGGGCCCATAAACTTGCCGATAAGCCAGTTTGCGGGTTTGCCCAGCGTTCTTTTTTACTTTCGTCCCAGGCATGATACAACAAACCTGTTTTGCTATCACGCGCGTGTTGTTCCATCCAGATAAACTGATCGGCTATCTGGTCAAAATCCGCATCCTCATGATAAACAGAAGCGTATTCGGCATAAAAAGGTTCGGCCATGTACAAGCCATCAAGCCACATTTGGTTAGGATATCTTTTTTTATGCCAGAAACCGCCTTCGGGTGTTTTAGGTTGCCCATCCAACTGCTTACGAAGCAATGAAGCTGCTTTATAATACTTTTCTGTATTTAATACCCGGTGCAGCAGCAACAAGCTCCGGCCCGAAAGGATATTATCCAGTGTATAATCATTGGCTTTATAGGTGCGGATATTCCCATCAGCACTTACATACCTGTCCATTGATTTTTGGATATAACCGAAATACTCGCCCTGTGCCGATTGTTGCCACACGCTTTGCAAGCCCAACAAAACAATCCCCTGATCATACGACCAATTGGTACCCGGCAATGAATCTTTCCAGATATGCAGAGCGGTATTAGCCATGCGTTTTGACCAGGGCAGTGTCTGCGCGCTAATCCCCAAACCCGTAAACAGGAATACAGCTAACAACCATATTTTTTTCATCGTCCAATTCATTTTATCAGCGTTACATCCCATTTATCGTTCCCGGCAAGTATGTTATTCAAAGTATATTTTTTCGCTTCAGCATTCGTCAATTGGCGCGACCATGGTGCCCGCTTGCTTACATCGGTACCCTTGCTTTTGTATTCGGCAAAAAATGCGGTCTTTTCATTTTCGGGGTTACGCCAGTTGTCCCAACCTGTGGCGGAGATTTGGGTATCTATCTGCGTATTGATGAAAACCGATTTGGCATACGGTCGCCATGGTCGGCCCAGGAAAACTTTTTTAACAGATGTATCAGCCGGGATCAGCTTACAAGCCAGAAACACAAAGCCAAACTGCTGCCTTGCTGTGGTTGCCGGTGCGGTTATAAAAGAGTTTTTAAGACTCCTGATCACACAGTTTTGAAAAACAGCGGTGGCTTCGCCAAAAATAAAATCGGTAGTACCTTCAATATAGCAGTCCTTATAAAACTGGCGACTGCCCTCCGTTCCCGCGTATACCGTATCCTGGTTACCCAATAGCCTGCAATCGATCACGGCACACCTATCACCTTCAATATGCAGGGCCACAGCCTGCCCTACCGGTCCGGCGGCATTTGCTATGGTTAAATTACTGGCGGTAAAATCGTTGCCCTGAACCAAAACCGTATAGGAAGTATAGGTTGTAAACTCGGCTTTTCCGAAAGCATCCTTGCCCTGAGGGTTTGGTTTACCGGAGAAATCGCTGTTGGTTATGATGGTTTCATTTTGATCCTCGCCCAACAGTTCGATATTACATTTCCAGGAGGGGATCACCAGTTTTTCCTGGTAAATACCTGCTTTTATATTGATGACAACTCTCTGTTGCGACAGATCGCGAACAGCGTTTACCGCCTGCTGGATGGTTTTAAAATCGCCGCTGCCATCCTGCGCTACAGTAAAATGATTTGGATATGTAACCGCCTGTGCCAGCAGCAAAGCAGGTACAAAAACAATCCACATCAATAGCGCCGCCCTCTTCATTATTTTGAACTAATTAAAGCGTTTTCCGCCGCTCCTGAACTAAACGCTGCTTTGTTTTTAGCTTTCGAGGTATCTGTATTCAGTAATTTTATTTGCTGTGATTTTTTCCCGCTGATCCTGAACAGTAGCTGTGTATCGCCATAAGTGATATGATCGAAGCTTATATTACTACTATTTTGAATGTTGATGAGCGGATTGGTTTCCTTACTTTCGAAATGGATATTTTTCAGGGAGATATTCTGTGCTTCAATCACATCCGCTCCTTTAGTAGTTTTGAACGTACTGTTTTCGATGTGGATGTCCTTAATTCCCATCTCAGGTAGCCCCCTGATCATAAGCGCTTTTTCGGCGCCATTGCAGGCCACATTGTTTACATAAAATTTGCGGAAAGATGGAGTAGCTTCGGTTACCGGTACAACGGCCTGGTCATTTACATCGCCATCTTCGCCGGGCGATTTACCGCCATAGTACATATCAAACAAGATGGCCTCATGAACAATATCTTTCATGGCGATATCCTTAATAAAGATATTTTCGACCACGCCACCCCGGCCACGGGTAGTTTTAAAACGCAAACCAATATCCGAGCCTATGAATGTGCAGTTAGATACAAAAATATTCCTCGCCCCGCCAGACATTTCGCTGCCTATCACAAAACCTCCGTGCGAGCGGTAAACAACATTATCTCTCACAATTACATTTTCGGTAGGTTTGCCCCGTTTGCGGCCTTCCTCGTCCCTGCCCGATTTGATGCAGATACCATCATCGCCGGCATCAAAAGTACTGCCTTCTATCAGAACATTCCGGCACGATTCAACATCAATACCATCACCATTCTGCGCGTTCCAGGGATTTCTAACCTTTACGTTTTGCACCGAGAGGTCTTCGCACAATAGCGTGTGAATATCCCAGGCAGGCGAATTCTGCAGCGTAACGCCCTGTAGTAATACCTTTTTACAATTGGTAAGTACCAGCATATTGGGCCTGAAAAAATCTTTAAAGGCTTCGTTGTCCTTTATGGTTTTGCCGTTGCCTATCACACCGGCTCCGGGAGTTTTTAATCCGTTAACATAGCTTTGGGACGGATACCAAGCCTTGCCATGTTCACTTACCACGCCTCCCGAGGCCACCAGTTTATTCCATTCGGCTTCGGTTAGCCTGTCTTTGCCTATGGCCCGCCAAACTTCGCCATGCCCATCAATGACACCCTCGCCGGTAATGGCAATGTTTGTAAGATCTGTTCCCGAAATCGGCGATTCATTACGTACGGCGGCGTGACCTTCATAATTGCCTTCAACAAGCTTGTATTGGGTTTTATCGTCGGTAAATTGCAACAACGCAGCACGGCTTACATGCAGGTTAACATTACTTTTCATCACCAGCGGACCAGTCAGCCATAATCCCTGTGGAATAAGCACTACCCCACCGCCTTTGGCGCTGCAGGCAGCTATGGTTTTGTTGATACTAACCGTATTCAATGTAATGCCATCGGGTTTAGCGCCGTATTTTAAAATGCTGATGGTGTCTTTTTTAAACACAGGCTTGCTCACCTGCGGCAAATGCTGCCAGGAGTATTGCTGTACCTGTGCCTGCGATGTAACACAGCCTGCCAAAAGCAAAACCACTACCCTAACCGTTGTTTTTATTACCGACATGTTTTTATTTTAAAACAGCTATTTATCGCCTTATAATTGGATGCAGGATTGTTAAATCCCAAACAAGATTAAAGGCTGAGGGCAATAAAAAAAAGGAATTGTCCAACTAAAAAAGCGCAAACGTTCCCAGAAACGTTTGCGTAAAATTTTAAGCGGTTTGAAAACATAGCCGGATTGCTAAGTTGGCCGGACGGACACATCCCGCCAATTTGCACCGTCAGTTGCTGTTCAATCAATACACGGGAGAAGCATGTTTGAAAGGGTAGCACCTACGGCGCAAAAAATCCAATCTGTTATTCTGCTACAAACAGGTATCCCCTACGGGGAATTAAGGTCTGATAAAAATTATGCTCATGGGGATTGGGCCAATTTGAAAACATAGCAGAATCACTATCCCAGTTGGATAGCAATCCTGCCAATTTGCGCCGTTAGGTGCTACCTATTTGTAGATTATCATCCCGAAAATCCAATTGCGCCGTAGGTGCTACCCAATCGTACATGGAAGAATCATCTTTAAGAGGGTATCATCAAGGCCTTACAATACCACCTTGATGGTATCGCCGCTTTTGATAACGTAGGTATGCTGTTTGGCTCCTTGGATAACTTTTACGGCAATTTTTCCACCCGCCCGTCTTGAAATTCGGACATCGAAAACTGTTCCGAAGGCTTTAATTTTATTCAAGGCCATATTATTCCAATTGGTTGGTAACCTTGGCGTACAATCAAAACTGTTAAAACCGATAGGTCTTATGCCGAACAGCCCCTCGGTGAAGATCCGGCAATACAGACCGCTTTCGGCCGATAGATGACGTTGGTTGCCCTCAGGATAGGCCTCAACCGGGTATGGCACATGCTCACCCAACAGTCTGCGGGTTGAATAGTAATGCAGATAATCTATTGCCTTGTCAGTTGCACCGGCTTGCAGCACGCCTCGCAAAGCATACAAAGTTGACCGATCCCAGAATGTTTCTTTTCCGGCTTCGGTTGCCAGTCCATCTGCTGTCCATAGTTTTGGCGAAAACAGCGCCTGGATAGTTCCTTCTTTCCTGTCGAAAATACCCATGGCCAATGGCATACAGATCCAAGCCCGGAGGATATTGTTGGTTTCGTAATAACGATAGGTTTGGTATCCGTCGATAGTCGCGCCAAAGTATTTTTCTATTGCGGCTTTAAGCTGGGCCGCTTCTTTCCGGTAGCCATCGGTAATTTTAGCAGGAACCTGCAACTGTTTACCAAGCAGCGCTGCTGATGTCAAAGCATCATAATACAAGCAATTGGTTGATAAATTGGCTTTCCCCGCCGGAAACCGTCCTTCCAGTTCGTCGGCATCAGAAGTTACCACACCTTCCTGGTTAATATGCCTGCGGCTGTACTCCAGGCACCAGGTTATCAGCGGCCATAATTTGCGGGCCGAATCTATTTTACCATAGGCAAGCGCAAATCTTGACGCACCATAAGCTATCATAGCCTGGTCGCCGCGGTCGCCTGCGCCATTCCAGTAGGTATCGCCCTCGGCTACAATTGAACTTGGAATGGGCTTGTACTGCGGGTTCATATAACTTGCAAACAAGCGATAACAATTCATGGCAGATAAAACGCCTATGCTATCGCCAGAAAAAGCAAAATACGGACTTACATATTCTGCCTGGTCATTAGCCCAGATAGCCGCATAGTATGATAAGCCACCCGGCCCATGCATATAACCGGCTTTTGTTTTAAAGATGCTCTCTGTGGCGCGTATTTTGGCAAAAGCAAATTCGGTATTTAAAATACTATCGGGTGTTTGTAACTGCAGCGGCGCTAAAATCTCGGTTACACGCTGCTTTCTTGCGGTTTCTTCGGCTAAGGGATTAACCGGGTTTGACATTCCCGGATGATCGGTAGCGAGGTAACAAACAGACAAAGCTACCGATTGCCCCGGCTGCAACACATGCCTTCCATCATTAACCGTTTGCATGATCACCTTATGCGGTGCCGATTTACTGGTTGCCGAATCAGTTGTAACCATGCGACTTAACTTTTCCATCGAAACAGTTACCTGTTCGCTGCCCTTATTTGTGATGGTAAACTTTTCAATAGCCAAAGGTTTGTCGACAGAAGGAAACAAACTGCGGTCGACGCTGATAGTCCCTTTTCTACCTGCCTGGCCCAATAAGTGCATAATGCCATGCTGATTAATACTCTTAACCTTCAAGCTTATATCCCCGGTACCATCTTCGCCGGTTAAATGCAGCAATTGGTTATCAATATAAATGCGCGGCAGTTCATTATCATGGAAAGTGTAAGCGATATGGCTCCGGGTATCATCGGGCAGCATCCGGAAAGTTGGAAAAACCACCGTGCGGGTCAGGTTAGCCAATTCGCTGGTGTCTATTCCATACTTAACCCATAATGAAACCTTTTCGCCCGACATTTCAATGTGGTCGCTATGTGGCAGACGGTTATCTGTTTTCCAGGAGATACTGCCGTCGGGTTGTATAGCCCACCTGTTATTTTGTTTAGCAAGACCAGCTTGTTGCGCCTGAGCTGTACAACAGGTCGATACAATAGAATATAAGAAGATGCAGTTTTTAATAAACTTCATAAGGTAGAAAGCATAATTGCCGATAGATTAATATACTTTGATGTTAACTTTTTGATTGGGGTTAACGGTGGTTTCCACAAAAGACACTACTTTGTTTTGCAAGTCTTTTCCCGCTTTAGTGGCCGTGATTTTACCATTAACATTGGCATGCTTAAAAGTGCCATAAAACATGGCTTTCCATTTAAAAGCGCGGGCTCCTGTATTTTTCATGGCCGATTGCTGCCTGCTTAAATGATCCAAACTGATATTGGTGTTTAAAAGCGGCACATTGCTGATTGCAGCATTACCGGGCGCATCGGTTTTGTAAATGGTGCTTAAGGTTTGTGTGCGGGCATCGGGCGATATCCCCATCAGGCCCTGCACAACACCCTCCACTATACCATACGATACTTCAGGATATTCCCGGCGGGCGGTTGACGGATCGGAAAGCAGCAGGATATAATCGCGGGCCTTTTCCCACCGGCCAAACTTGTAAAACAGGAAAGGATAGTACGACATATTTTCGACATTAATCCTGGCCGCGGTAACCCTATCCAGGGTTTTGCCTGCCCTTACGTTATCCTTCAAAGCATCAAACCAAAGCAAAAACGTTTCACCTTCGTCTTTTCCAAATTGCCCCGTATTACTGTAATAGGTATAGTATTGATTATCCTTATCGCTCCACCAATCGGCCTCAAGTCGGTCGAGATATTTTTGCGCTTTTTTCGCGTAAACCGCGGCTTCCTTAGTTTTTCCTTTAAGCGTAAGGATATCCGAGTAAGTAATCATTCCACGATAAAGCGCGGCAACCAGATCGACACCGGTTTTAAGGTTTTGTACTCCTTCCGAATAAGAAGGTAAGCCCCGGCAGCGGTGAAAAGAATCACTTTCATTATACGGAACAGGAGCATTGGGATGGGCAGGCCTTTTCAATAAAGAATCGGCGGCCAATACCCAGCTGTTGATATACTCGTTCACAGATCTCTGCTGAAAATTAACAAACGCGGGGGCATCAATATAGTGGCGGTTGCCGGTCCACAGGTACATTCGCCAGCTTGCATTTAACACATCAAAATTCGCGGGCAGGTTATACCAAAACTCCTTATCGTTGCGGTAATCATCTGGAGCAGGCTTGTTCCATTTATTGATTTCCCAGTACGAACACCAATCTTTTGACTGCGAAATGTTGTCCGCAAATAAGTTGAACATATTAACGTTCTCAGGGCTCAAACCCAATACTTCGGCACCAATGCACTGATGCGATACATCCCGCATACAAAATGCAGATCTTGGAGGAAGCGCAGATTCATACCAGGGGCCAACAGGGTCTGTAGCACCACCTCTGTAATGCAGGGCTTGCTCTTTTGCCCAATTAAAGGCCTTTTCAACAGCCTTATCCGACGATGTAAAGGCCGGTTGAGCGACGGCGTTAAAACATACCAAAAGCAATAAAAGCAGGCTTGCTTTATATTTCATTAAGGCCATATCGTAAATTATTTAATGTTTATAATGTATTAAGGTTATAGCAAATATACAATAAAGTATAAATTCTATTCTGTTCTATTCTATAAATTGTAAAATATATTTTAAACAAACTTACTTTGCCAGAATCAAGGGAGAGAACATCACAAATAACGCTATCATAAGAATAAGCAGAATACCTGCAAAATAGTACCGGTTTTCCCAGGGGCGGATATCTACCAGGTTATTCAGCTTTAAAGTATAGGGCACCGGCATAGGATATAGCTTGCCAATAAGCAACATCAAACCACACGTAAGCACAAACAAAATGGCCAGGATATGCAGGAAATGAATATGCGTATTCACCACTAACTGGGTACACGCGTAGCAGGTAATAAAAAAGCCCAACCCTACTTTAGCAGCTACACCGGGCACTTTTTTAGTTACAAAACCGATGAACATGATTGTAAAAATGGGCACGTTGAAAAAGCCGTTAACAATTTGCACGTAAGTGTAAAAACCATTTTTAACAAACATGATAAGCGGGGCTATAAACATGGCCAGCAGGCAAATCAAAATCTCAAACTGTTTGGCTGTGCGCACCAGCTTTTTTTCTGTAACCGGTTTTGAGTGTTTTTTTAACCAGGGCTTGTAAATGTTCAGCATAAAAAGTGTGCTTGAACTATTGAGCCCGGCATTAAACGTTGTAAGCGATGCCACAAAAACAATTGCCGAAATAAAGCCCGCGATAAAAGGCGGCGATACCTGGCTAACCAATCTCGGAAAAGCCTCGGCGGTGTTATGCATATTGGCAAAAACATGAACAGCAATAATCCCAGGGATATTGAGCAGCAGTGGTGATACCAGCTTTCCTAAACCGGCAAGAGCGATGCCTTTTTGGGAGGTTTCCAGATCTTTGGATGACAACACCTGCTGAATAATATATTGCTCGGTACCCCAATAATAAAGATTAACCAGCAGCATCCCCGTAAACATAGTACCAAATGGTATAGCGTCATGCGCTGAACCTATGCTGTTCAAGTGCCAGGTATTTTTGGTAAGCACTTGCTGCAAGCCGTTACCTATGTTTCCATGCCCAATATACCTGAGGCCGAAGAATGGCAGCAGGATCCCCCCGCAGAAAAAGCCTACACCCAATAATATATCCAGCTTTGTGATTGCCTTTAATCCCCCAATGATGGATACAATGCAACCGATAGTCCCCATGATCCACACCAACACCACAATCACGGTAGTATATGATATTCCCCATACATCGGAAAAATGGTATAAACCATTAAATGCGACTGCGCCTGCATAAAGCACAGACGGTAACAGGTTGAATATATAACTGATCAGGAATATTACCGACACCAGTCTGCCCACATCAGCCCCATATCTCGCGGTCAAAAAATCGGGAGTTGTTGCTATTCCCATTTTGAGGTACAACGGCATCATAAATTCCGATACCAGCAGCATAGCAACCACCGAACTTACGCCCCAGGCCATAACCGTCATGTTATTGGTATAAGTAAGCTCATTTTCGCCTATGATGGATGCTGCATTGATATTGGTGAATAACAAACCGCTGCCCACCAGCACAAAGCCAAGGCTCCTGTTAGCAAAAAACAGGTTATTCAGGGTATTAACCCGCGCACTGCCCCGTCGGTACCATGATATAAAAACTACTATACCGGCAAAAAATAAAAAACCGGCA
The DNA here is from genome assembly GCF_003675385.1 of Mucilaginibacter kameinonensis. Taxonomy (GTDB): domain Bacteria; phylum Bacteroidota; class Bacteroidia; order Sphingobacteriales; family Sphingobacteriaceae; genus Mucilaginibacter; species Mucilaginibacter kameinonensis. Next base: position 430,554 of record NZ_RCWZ01000004.1, read on the forward strand.
ATCATCATGGCATTCATATCGATGGGTTATAGCGTATTCCTGTCAAACAATAACATCGGAACGGTTAGCTGCAGTTTTTCCTTAGATAAAACAGCCTGCCCGGCCCTTTGCCCCATGCTCGAGAAATCGGCAGAGAATGTCGTTATACCGATGATTTCCTTGGCTGGCTCATCATTATGCGATAACACCCCCAAGTCCTTACCCGGTTCAAGCATCTGCGTTTTACAGTCGCGCATAATTTGCCAGAGCGCAAAGTTGTCGAGCGTAAAATATACCTTTCCTTTTTGGATAGACCCGGGTACGTACTCTTCCAGGATCTTACCTTTCACATCAAAATCTTTCAGGAACTTTTTAAACGATTGTACGATCTCTTTTGGGTCGAGCGAGTTTTTAGAATGGTAAAATATAAACTCATCAAACTGCTTTATCCGCGGGGCAAGCTTCGAAAAAACATCATAGGAGCTTTGTCCAAACTCCTGGGTAATGTGGTTAAACTCCCCTTCCAACGACTCGAACCTATCAAACATCAGGAATTTATTACGGGGAATAATCTCCAGCAACTCTTTGGTTTTAGGATGCGGGATAGGTGCAACTACATACATTTCGTACTTCCCTCTTATCTGCAAAAGTATGGTTTCAAATATCTCGATATTACCATGATGAAAATAGGTGGTAAGCTGTACGGTTTCCCCAAGCTCATGCCTGAAGTTGCGGTAAAACTGCTCCTCAAAAGTATCCAGGTTATACATGAGCAAGGCTACATTTAAGGTTTGCCCGGTATTTCCGTTGCCAACAAAGTAGCCCAGCCTGTTTTTACTCTCCACAATCCCCCTGCTGATGAGGTCTTTATAACCTTTCATGATGGTTTCGCGTGAGAAGCCCAGTTCCTTGATCAACCTGTTCACCGATGGTAACACCTCATCCTGGCCGATGAATTTTTCGTCGATAGCGTTGATAATTCCCTGAACAAACCTGTCATGCTTGGAGTAAGAAGGAACTTCCGCCAGCTTTCTTATCTCATCAAATATCTTATCCATTAAGTACGTAGTTTTAGGCAAAGTAAGAAAAAAAGGCAGCTACGCTGCTGCCTTTTTTATGCATTGTTTATTTTAATTGTAATTAGGGTTCTGTTTAATATTAGGATTGATCTGGATCTCTTTACGAGGGATCGGGTAATAATAAAAACTTGGCACCCAGGTACGTTTTTGTATCGTGGTTACTTTATAAGTGAACGATGTATTGGCCGGCGAGGTTGGAGTAATAGTAATACCCAGCGCGTCTTTAGAGCCTATTTCGGCCATGCCCCATCTCCTGATATCAAAGAAGCGGTGCCCTTCAAAACATAGCTCGATCCTGCGTTCATGGCGGATAGCATCTGTTAGTGCCGCGCCTGTAGCGGTAATAGTTGGCATGCCGGCCCTTACCCTGATTTTGTTCAGATAATTCAGCGCCTCGCTGCTGTTGCCAAGTGCGGCTTCAGCCTCGGCATAGTTCAGATAGATCTCGCCCAAACGGAAAGCAACCCACTGGCAGGCACTATAAGGCTGCACATTAAAGTCATAGCTTTCATCAACCATCTTCCTGATTGTATAGCCTGTTTTTGAAGCATTCCATGGAGATAATGAGCTTGTTTTTGAATCAAGCCCGCCCTCGTAAAACTGCGCACTGCGCTTCTGGAAAGGTGCTCCATTATATAAGATATCGGCATAAAAACGTGGCTCCCTATTTTGATAAGGGTTAGTGCCGTTTGCGGTCCAGCTAAAGTGGCTGCCATCGGCCATATCAAAATCCTCAACCATTTGCTCCAGTACATTGTATGCGCTGTAGCCGTTGTAACCGTTAGGGCTCAGGTCGCGGTAAAGGGTGTTGTAGCGGTCTTCCTGTACCTGGGCATTAAACACCCGCGAAAAGATCACTTCACTGTTAAAGAAATCGGTGAAGATGGTGTTATAGGTTGTCGCATTTCCGTGTAGAGAATAAACGTTAAGATCAATCACCGCCTTTGCAGCATCGGCAGCAGCCTGCCAGCGGCTTACATCATTACCGGTGTTAAAAGTTGGACTGGCAGCATACAACAGCAAACGGGATTTAAGGGCAAGAGCCGCGCCAAGCGTAGCTTTACCATAATCGCTGCTGTTGGCATACGTTTTTGGTAGTATTGCAGCGGCGGCAGCTATCTCGGTCAAAATAAAATCACGTGTCTGATCATAAGTAGCTCTCGATTCCGTAAAAGTATTATCGTTAGCGGTATATACTTTGGTAATCAGCGGAACGCCGCCAAAACGCTTCAACAACTCAAAATAACAGAGCGCTCTCAGAAAGTGCACCTCTCCTTTCATATTGTTCAGCTGTGCACCATGCCCAACGCTATCGGCCATACTTACGTTTTGAAAAAACAGGTTCGTTTTCTGGATGGTGCTGTATAGCGTTGTCCAGTAATTTAATGTGGAGCTGTAATTTAAAGGGAACGAACTCGATTGGTTATCAGGCGTAGCCTGACCCATGATATAGGTATTTTCATTACACCAGTTAAAATTACTGTACAATTCGTCTGTTTGTGATCCCCAGCCAAAGCCGCCGTCTTTAAAGGCAAATACCGACTCTTTATAGATCTGGTTAACAAACACCTGTATCAGCGAGGGGTCCTTCCAAACGTTGTTGGTTGTGAAGGAGCTGGTGGGCTGCAGATCGATTACCTTTTTACAGGAAAAACCCATAATCAGCAGCAGTAGTAAACTAAAAGTTATATATATCTTTTTCATCACTCAATTCATTAAAATGTAACGTTTACGCCCAAATTGATGATCCTTTGTTGCGGGTAGATCCTGCCATCGTTAACAGTACCTGTGGCACTTTCAGGATCAAACGAAGGCCCGAACTTATCAAACGAGAACAGGTTGTTACCGCTTACAAATACCCTGGCGCCTTTTACTTTGATCTTGCTCAGCAACTCTTTTGAAAAGCTGTAACCCAATTCAACATTTTTGAGGCGAAGGAAGGAATCATTACGCAGCCAGAAAGTTGAGGGATAAGCATTGGAACCGAACGTGCGGCTGGTTGGCCCGTTGAACGTGCGTGGGTAGTTGTTATCTCCCTCTTTTAGCCAGCGGCCGTCAAAAAACTCTTCGGCCATATTTAAGCCATTAGGTTTCAAAATAGCCTGAGCCCTTGCCTGTCCCTGGAAAAACACAGTAAAATCAAAGTTTTTGTACCGGCCACCAAGCGTTAAACCGTAAAGGATCTGGGGGGTGTTAGATAAAGTATTCCTTACTTTATCCAGGTCGTTAATAACACCATCATGATTTACATCTTTATACCTGATATCGCCCACACCTGTACCTACCGGATGTGGATAAGCGTTCAGTTCGGCAGTGTTTTGAAAAATGCCATCGGCCTGGTATAAAAGCCATGAATCAATCGGATGACCGGTAACGCGCTGGTAATCGGGCACATTGGCTGGCTCGGCACCATAAACTACTTTGTTAACCGCGTAAGTAAGGTTTCCGTTGATGTTAAAAGAGAAATCATTGCTGAGTTTTTTGCTGTAGCCCAGGTCAAGCTCGATACCTTTGTTATCAACTTTACCCAGGTTCACGTCCGGCAAAGTTAAACCGGTGTAATCAGGTACCGACGCGCTTGGCGGAACCAGGATATTTCTGCGCGATGAACGAAACGCGTCGACACTTACCGAAAAGGCATGAAACAACTGCGCGTCAAAACCGATGTTAGTAGTTGTAGCAACCTCCCAGGTTATGTTGGCATTAGGCGTTGGGCCTAAAGTAAAACCAGGTGTCTGTGTTGCATTGGGTCCGTAGTAGTAACCGGCACCCAGGTACTGTGAAATCTGGCCGGCCTGCAATCCGTAAGTTTGCAGATATTGAAACGCTGCCACAGCATCGTTACCCGTTTTACCCCATGAACCCCTCAGTTTCAGGTCATCGATAACTGATGAATGGAAGAAAGGTTCCTGTGAGATACGCCATGCAGCCGAAACTGATGGGAAGAAACCGAAGCGCTTACCAGCTGGGAAGTTTGGCGAACCATCATAACGCATGTTATAATCAAGCAGGTACCTGTCGTCATAATTGTAAGAGAGCCTGCTGATGAAATTTTGGCGGGCAAACTGGGTTGTTGCCGAGTTATTGGTTTGCCCTTCGGTGCTGCCTGCAAACAATTCCTGCACGTTATTACTCAGGAAACCGGTACGGTAAGCATCCAACTCGGTATAAGTTTGCTGTTGCTGCTCGTAAGCCACAAAAGCCTCAATCCCATGTTTACCAAATTTACGCTCATAACCAAGTTTGATGTTGGTTAGCCTGCTTTTGGTTTGATAATTACTGATAGAAAGGTTTGGCGGCACGGTAGAGGTATACTCATCATAGTTAGTGGTGATTTTGTTATAGCTGTAAGCAGGCGGTGGCATAGCGTTAAAGCCTTTGTACGCCCTGCTATTGACATCATAAGCAAAATAACCGTCCAAATGCAAACCGGGGGTAACTTTAGGTAAAGCCCAGCTAAATGATGTTTTGGTCTGTAAAAAGTCGTAGGTATTGTGGGTGTAACCTAAATCCTGGTTGAGGATGTAAACCATACTGGTAGCGGGACCGCCACCAATACCAACACCCACTTTCCCATTTGGATAAACTGGTGTAAGGTAAGGATAGGCATTCCACAACTGCTGGAAAATACCATTGGCGTCATAGCCTGGTGCTTCGCCATTTTTAAATTCACTCCGGTACATCACATCTACGCCAATTTTAAAATTGTCGGTAGCGGCAATGTCCACGTTGGCGCGGGCGTTATCATTTTTATAATAATCGGCTCCGCTGTTATAAATACTGTTTTGGTAAAGGTGCTGGCCCGAAATGTAATATTTCACCTTATCCGAACCGCCCCTTAATGTAAGTATGTTGTTGGTTTGTGTTGCCCATTTACGCATAACAGCATCCCACCAATTGGTATTCGGGTGGCCAAGCGGATCAGATCCGTCGCGGTATTTCTGAATATCATCGGCAGTATACTCGTGCTGCTGGCCAACCAGGTCGTCATATTCATTGGCCGCCTGTGCGTATTGCCATGAACTTAACATTTTAGGTACCCGGGTAGGCTGGGTAATAGAAAAATTAGAGGTAAACGATAAAGTTGCTTTACCGGCAGTACCCCTTTTGGTGGTAATCAGGATTACACCGTTCGCCGCCCTTGCACCGTAGATAGCTCCCGAGGCGTCTTTCAATACCGTAAAAGATTCTATGTCGGCAGGATCTAAACGGTTAAAGCCACGGTCGGGAATACCATCAATTACCACCAGCGGACTGGTATTGCCTAATGTTCCTTTACCACGTACAAGGATGCTGGCATCATCCGCACCAGGTTCACCACTGCGGGTGTTCACGATGAGGCCGGGTACCGCGCCCGCCAAGGTATTGGATACGTTAGCAACCGGCGATTTCTCCAGTTCGGTACCTTTAATGGTACTAACCGCGCCGGTAAGGTTTGCTTTTTTCCTGCTTCCGTAACCTATCACTACAACCTCGCCAAGACTGCCCGCGTTTTTATCAGGTGTCAGGGATACATCGCCATTCCAGTCTTTGGTAACAGGCACGATCTTTTTGGTGTAACCAACAAATGAAAACGAAAGTTTTGCATTGGCGTCGGGAACGTTGATTTTATAAAAGCCGTTTTGGTCGGTACTGGTGCCCAGGCCCGTGCTCTCCAATAAAATACTTACTCCCGGCAGGGCCTGACCATGCTCGTCGGTAACATGGCCAGTGATACTTCTTTTTTGTTGGGCAAAAACGTGCTGATAACAAAGCAGCATGATACAGCACAGCAAATACATGCCCAGTTTTTTAGGTGGTACTTTTTTTTTCATAATGGTTTTTAATTTGAATAATTGGTTATTCTGTTCTGGTCTATTCTTTAATAAAGGTAGTAACAAAAATGATACGTCCAAACATTTTTATTTTTTTTGGTGAAGATTTATTAGGGAAGGGGAAGATTGGCGGAGAAACGGGATTATTATTTACGGTGGGGATCCCGCTGAATAATGGGTTGCCGAGAGTATCGAATAGGAAATCCGTAATTATCAGGCCCGATTAGAGTAGTTGAGGTAAATCAGTATTTGCCCCCATTTTGGGGCACAAGGAACATCAAAATGGGGCAAAAATCAAAATCCGAGCATAAAGAAGAAACCGCGTAATTAGCTGTAATTAAGCGGTTTTCTTGTCTAAGAAAGGATTGAGTTTGTTTGATTTTGACGGTTTACTTTCCGATACAGAAAGTACTGCATATCTGATTATCAGTAACTTAAACGATTCCAGGTACAAATCAGTAACAAATATCGATTTTGTTACTGAGTACTATTCTGTTATCCTTTTGTAGATAACTACGCAATACTAAGCATTACTTTTCAATAATTGTCAAAGTTGTTTTTGACTATAATTGATCAATAAGCTTATATAGTCTCGTCAGCACGGTGGTGTTTCATCCGCTATTTCAGCTTTGAACAAATCGATCGTGATCAGATGCAAGGTAGGTCTATTTTTTTGTAGGCAAACAATAAGCATTCGGATCCAAAAAGACATCCGAACGCTCTGCAATGGCAGCTTTCCGTTCAAACCGGCGATATTGTATCCTCACCTCGACCCTAAATATCTTTCACCTCTTCCCCATCCAGGTGTAATCTACTTTGCCAAACCTATGATGCACTAGCTCACAGTACACTTGAAAAAACCAGTACCGCATTGTCACCAAAAGCTTGCATTCCTACCACGACTTCCAGATACGCGATGCTTGAAAGGAGCCAAACTGTTAGACCATTGATTAAAAACATACCTTTTCCCAAAACTACGGATGTTGTTAATTCGGCTCTTCCTTATGCTTGTGTTGAGAAATGACGAATAACAACAAGATAACAAAGAAAACACCTATGTAGAGCATTTCCAAAGGATCCAGGTGTTCCCCCGATTCTTTAAAAAATAATTTTTCAATGATTTTTAGTGAGGTATAGGATAACAGCGATGAGAAGAACAACTTTTTAGAAACGTTTAGATATTTTTCAGCATTGGGGTTAGGTTTATTTGCCTTGTTGATCAGCCTGCTCCATTCCAGATCGTAATAGTTCAAAATGCCAAACAATATAAATACCGGCAAAAAATAGAGGAAAAGCTTCTCGGAAAACTGTAGGATGAACGGAAATTCATGCTCATCAGGAATAGTCAGGAACTTTCCCTGAATATCAACGAATAATTGAAACCCGGCATAGGAAATGGAACAGATCAGCAAAGCATAAATCAAATAGACAAGCATATTGTCAATTAACTTCTTACTGATAACTTCTCTGAGAGTTTCTTTTAGTACTTCATTTATCCAGCACCAGACTTCAGTGATTATCCAATTAGTTTTCTTCCAGGACATGGCCATAAAGGTTTTGATCCCGGTCCCGTGATTTAATTTTTCGTCGGGTGTTATTCCGTCGCCGTCGTAGTGGTCTTCCATAAAATATTGATTGTATTTCGCGTTTTTATTGCAAGTTCGATTCCTTGGTAATGATTTTTGTTGATAAAATTTTTCTTGTCAAACGTAACATCCGTATGAAACTCTGATCTTTCCCAATTTGATACCACGATAGGAATTGCCCGACCAGTACGTCGGTGATCCAAATTGATTTGATTGAAGAGCTTCAACCCCAATTCGTCCTGTCCTTTATCTAAGCTCACATCTATGATAAAAAGATCTATTCCGTCAGGGATCAATTCAATGCCTTCACCCTTATTCAAAGCGGCAATAAGCGCCGGAAGCTCCACTTTTTCGATGTCAAACTTATATTTAGACATCGCTACGCCTTCAGCAAATAACTTATAATGCTGCGGGTTATCTTCTATGATCAAAGCCTTATAATTCATCATCTTTTGATTTTTATTGAAATTAAGAAATAATCACCATATGGCTTTACAGGCATGCTGATTGAACAACGGCTGTCTTCTAATTTTTCCACTTCTTTACACATCTTTAATCCGTAGCCTTCCACCTCCTGTGATACAGTATCGCTTATACGGTTGCCAAAAATCAGTTCAAATTCCGTTTTATTATCCTTCCAGTTAATGGTCCGGTCAACTCCATATTTTTTTTGATTGAGTATCAGTTCCGGAATAAGACTGTTAACGATGACTACCGGCAGCTTAATTTTGTCGAATTCATTTGGATTAAGAAACTTAACAACTTTGCAGACATCTAGTGAACCGACTTTACCCAAGCGTTCAGAAAAGTAAATGGTATAAAGTAAGTCCATGAAATAAGCGTAAAAAAACACCTTCTCTCCTTTGTGTTTTTTTGTACTAATGCCCATCTGGCTATTAATGGAATTGGTCACTACCAGGAATTCTTTAAATGGGAATGTAGCTTTTTTGATATATTCCAATTCCAAAGCTTCCTTCACATCCTCGATTTCGTCGTCGACTTCAATTTTTCTCCCGATTTGTTCATAATCCTGTACGATAGCTACCTGATTGGAAATGAAGTCTCCAATGCCGTGCTTTAAATGCCGCTGATAATTCATAATCGTGCGGTTTTCGAGTAATTCCAGAAAGGTATTACTTGATGTTTCAGACTTGATAAACTCACTCAGCGACTTTCGAAGTAGTAACAAGAGCCTTAATTTCCGTTCATCGACACGCTCTCCGCTTTCAGATACGATCGTCAGCACTGCTTGCGTGAAAAGTGTTTTGCTCTCTTTGATATCTGACAAACGAATGGCCAGTAAGGAAAATGAATTTAATTTACTTAGCGTTTTTATTTCTGAAAAGCTTCCCATCAATTTGTCGTTGATGATGTTTTCCCGATAGCGTATTCCTGCCTGCGTCTTGTAGATCTCGATATTAGATGGGCTATGCTCTGCGCCGTTTACATACCGGGATTCAAACATATGCCTGGTCAGCGATCCCTTAAGGCTTTCATCATCCTCTAGGATACGGTGTACGGGAGGTTTAATACCAAATTCACACGGGGCGAAAACGTACAAGTCCGAATCGTTTGCTGATTCCAGGCTATTATAATTGACCGTCAGGTGTGCAGATATTACCTGATTTCCAAGCATTATACCAACTTGCTTGAGCAACTGATTTATCTTGTACTTAAGGTCATTACCTGTTATAGGTTGCTTATTGGTCTCCGCTCCCCAATTATATAGCATGCTTTTTATTGTTAAAAAACCTTTAAACGCATCCTCACAATTGATAATAAGGTCATCTCTGATTACCTTAAATTTCGGATCATGCCTGTAACTGCCGAAGAGATGCCTAATATTGATGATCGAAATTGTTTTTTTACCATTGGCGCTTTCATTTAAGCGGTAATGTTCCCAGAAACGTTCGATGATGGCAGTATTTTCAAGTTTCAGTAAGCGCAGGTAGTGATTAAAGTTACCATTCCGATCGTCTGTTGGATTATATTTGGGCTTACTCCATAAATCCAATTTCAAATTTTTCTCTAAGCGTATCGCTTTTGTTTCATGTTCCTCGATAAGTTCCTGAACTAAGGAAACCAATTGGTAAATGAACTTTTTTACGGAAACATAGGTATACTTTGATTGCTCCTTTATCGCTTTAAGATGACGGTAAAAGCCCTCTCTCTTGGGGTCAAAAATCAATTCCGTGTTATAACTTATCGCAGCTACTTCGAGTTCCTTCTGATCTATATCTTCAATAAGCGTGGTGTAAGCTTCTGACATGATTAGGGCCTCGAGTTCCTTTAAATATTTGGCTACTTCGATTTTACCAGGAGTATAATCTGTTTGTACAAATAAATTAGTTAACTGGTCGAATATTTTCCTGTTACTTGCAGCAAATTCAAGATTAAGCATGCTTTCCTGCTCATAAAGCATATCCATAAATTTCTCCAGCGATCTCAAAAAGGTAAGATGGAAAATGTAATTGCTTTTAAGCTGAACAGAGCGCTTCAAAAGGAATTTGAGCCGTTGAAATTTGGAAAAGTAATTTCTTGATGTGACTTCAAAAAATGTGGCTAATTTCTTTCTATCTATGAACTCCATTTCTTTGCGCAGTCCCTCTAATTCGTAAAGCACCCACTGAAACGCCGCGTTCCTAACACCTTTATAGTACACCAATGGCGTACTGCACAATAATTTCAATATGACGTATTTCACATTGTGCGCATATTTTTCTATAATGTCTTTATGATGGCTATCATTAGCTAAACCATTCAAAATGAAATTGATCAGGTTTTCCAGACTATGCTGATCTGCATGAAAAAAATCATGTATGGGCTGTTGATATTCATAATTCATCGCACCGCTATCCATCTGTGTTGCAGACCGGATCTCAAACAAATTATATAAATGATGTAAAACTAACAGCTGAAATAACTTCTTGTCAAAATAAGCAACATCATCCCTGATCCGATTCGGTACGCTTTCTTCGATATCTACCGGTTCCAGTTTGTTCAGCTTGGTCAGGAACAGCAGTCTGATAGCATCGAGTGACGAGGTCTCGGCAAGAGCATTATACCGTTTACGCTCTTTCGCCAATGGAAATTCGCTGTCAGGTTCCTCAATAACTGCATTATTCAGCTTTGCAAAATATAATAAGCGGCTATGTTCTTCTGCATTTAACGAAGGTAATTTGATCATCAAGTTATCCTCGCAATCATATGACATCCTGTTAATAAGTGAAATACAAAAATCGATCCCTCTTCCGGTTAAATATTTATTCCGTATATATTTGACGATGTAATTAATCTCTAAGAAGGAATTGATGGAAGACAAAACATCATCCACAAAAATAACAATATCCGCCTGATGTAATCCGTCGGCGTAAAGTGATTCTGTATTCTCGATATAATCTTCGCCTAAGGAGATCGTCAGGCAATTGGCCGTATATTCAAACAAATATTCATTAACTAAATCAATAAAATTGGACTTAGTTCCGGTCGCCGGGGTCAGTAGTACCACCTTCTTGAAGGCAAGGACACTTTCGTTAAAGACGTCTTTCTTCAGGCGCCTGAGCCACTCAATGATCGATTGGCGATTATTCGATACCACCTGGCCAGACCTTGAGAAATATAAATAATTATTCCGACCTTTCGTAATATTACCATATAACAAGGAATGCCGGAGGTCCAATGGGTTTCGGCCGTAATCATTACAGGATTTTACTTTTGGATACCCAAATATAAGTGTGGGCGTAATGGAGGTCCTGCCGGTCTCAATAAGGCATTTTTCCGCAACGATATCGTCTGGGTTACACAGGTCACAATTATCGGCATCCTTCCAGCTAGTATAGACGGGGATAAAATAGCGCTGAAATGTGTACTCATCCTCATTTGAACCATTGAAAGATTTTAACCTTACAGTCTTCCAGTTACGATTGATAGACACCCAGTTATAGGTCCGGTTCAATAATTCATCATCATAAAGGAAAAAATCCAGTCCTGCATCCTCGTCCTGTTTTTCGCTCGCCATTCGCTCAAAAGGTCTGTCATGCTCATCCCTGTGACCGACAAGAATAAGATTAAGGCTCTCGGGCAATATGAAATATCTACTGGCATATTTATAACTTTCCTGGGTGCGGAAGATTTCGTCCAGCTGGTTTTTGATCTTCAGCGAGGTTGAAAAGCTTGATGCTATCGGCACAAGGATCAAGATGTTTTTACTAACAGTTTCCAGGCCTTTAGATAATCGTCCGTCTTTGATTGTATTGTGATTGAATTCGATCCGAAGGTCCCGGACGTGTTTATTTTTACTAAGGATATTCCTGATCGTACTGGTCAGAAACGAAGAGTAATCTTCATAACCAATGATGGTCATTTTAAAAACAGGATCGGTTGCTCCTAAGGCATCCTCCCGCAGCAGCTCATCATCATATTGCGCAATGACGCCGACAATGGCTTTTGAAATAAGGTAAGAAAATGGCGTTGTAAAAAAGCTATTTTGAAATAAACGTTTTGCGTAATAAAAATCTTTGATATGAATTTTTGAGCCTAGCCGGAAATGCGTATCGGAAATCTTGTACCCTTTGTTATTAGTATCGTAATTATTTTCAGCATTAAATTCTTTATTGAGAGAGAATTGAACAGAATGTTCAAATATGGTGAGTTCATTGCCGTCAGGATATTTATTCTTGATAAGCAACTCGAAATACAACAACTTGTCTGCATGAAAAAGCTTTGAATTTGACAGGACATATCTTGAATCCGCACCATCTGTTTGTGACGGCTCTTTTAAAAAATCTTTTCTGAAGCTGTAATGGTGCCTCCAAATGTTCTTATTTAAAATATCGAAAGAAGTCTGACTTGCGCCGGTTAATAATGTGGCCCCATACCGCCTGATTTCTCTTCGGTCAGCCAGTTCTTTATAACTATAAAATAATACCCTACTTTCATTGTTCCAAAATTGCAAAGCCCCCTGGTCCGAGATCGACCGCCTTATTGCGATGATATTTCGAATAATATCATAATGCAGGTTAAATACGATCACGTCAGAGAAATAAAGAGACAGGGCGGATAAAAGCCTGATCCACTGACTTTCATTTTCAGCTCCCAAAAATGCTGCGTTGATCAGCAGGATATCCTCCCCGATCTGCGGCGCCAAATCTGAAAGCTGCCGATATACTCCGGCAATGCCTCCGTATTTTGTTGTCTGCTGCCCAACCTGAGCTGCCAGCGGCTGATAATATCGGATCGGCCTCTTATCAACTATTCCGGACTTCGTTATTCTATCCCATTCGACAATCTCATATTCATCCAGTTTTTGAAAAGCATTGATATTGGTAGCTTCCTTTCGCTTGTCTTTCAGAAAAACATCGTTTTTATCGGCAGTTGGACCCTGAAATCCAACAGGAACTATACAACTGTAAGCAGTCCCCAAACTCCTTGCCGAACTTAAAGATTGAACATAATCTGTATTAGAAGGCCCGTGATAAGCAATAAACCCTTCGCTCAGGGATTGTGACCGGATAAAACCATTATATTGAGATTTAATGATATGGGTAAAATAATGCAACCCAAACCGGCTGATCAATTTGTTCTGTTGATGATCTAAGCGTTGATACTTATCTATATCAACAATAAAAAAGTCTTGGAAGTGATAATCTTCCCCAATCACTTTTGCGTCAACAAGCCCCCCGACGTCCGAAATGACATTGTCCTGGATCAGGTCTTTAAAACTTTTCAAATAAGTCTCACGTATCGACTCCTCACCAATGTCGACCATCTCAATAGTCAAATAATGGCTTGCATTACATTGTTCTGTGAACGTTTTTTCTTCTTTCTCTTTCAAAACTGCCATCCGCCTGGCATCGAACAAACGACAGCTGATGATGCCTTTCCCGGTGCTGGAATGTTCAACGGCGTTCAAAGAAAGTTCTTTCAACCCGCGGCTGATATCGACCGCGAAACTTGCAAAATAATTTATTTTTTCCCTGTCCCTTGAAATTATTTCCCTTTTTTTCCTATCGTTAACATTGCGGTTCTCATAAAGGTCATCTGCCATGAGCAAACTCATGATACAAGTTTCTATGAAAGTTAAATTCAGCAAGGCTTCTGTATCGTAGAGAGCTGAACCGTCCGGATATTGCGTTAAGGTTACAATGTCCGCCATCAACCTGTCCATATAAGCCTTCCAAAGCCGGTCTGATGTGCCCTGCGAATACCGCCTGACAAAATATTTGTCTATATCATTTTTATCTTCAGTAAATATCAGTGGTGTAAATTTTCGGGATGCAACAGGCTGATCGCTTAAGTTATGAGTGATCGTTTGAATTTCGCCAGTCTCACGATCAGCCATTTTCGATCTCAAAATGATTTTACCTGCAAGCCAGGGGTTCAAATAGATGAGCTGACAAAGCTGATCTTTTAAACTAAAAACCCGGTCAGTAAGTTCCAGTCCTTCAAATGAGATGGCTACACGGCAATTATAATTTTCCCTGATAATTAAAACCAAGTATGACAAAAACACAGGATCAGCTTCGCCAACCAGAGAGCCTTTTTTTGCCTTTTCTCCCGTCATGGCTATAATTAATTCGCTGGAAGTTTCCTTAGAAGTCTCTTTATAAAATTTGATCAGCTGATCGATTGCTTCAGCGTTGATGTTTGCAGCTACCCTGATCTCTTTTTTCATATGATTAACGTGATACGCGGAATTTAGGCTTGATAAAACACTATTAAATAGACATTAACAAAGCGTAAGTTATATAACAATCTTATTTAAACAAATCATTTTAATAAAATAAGTCCGATCTACTTACATATTTACATTTTAAGTTAATATTATTGCATCGGAGTACTTACGAAAGAAAATATTATGGGTTTAATATCAAGATTAATAAAGAAGTTCTCCTCCTGAATAATAGATTGGACGACGGTCCGGCAATTCACGTAATTCTGTTGTTTAGGACTGCTAATCGTAATAATTTACCCTGGACCGGAGCTTGAAGATTTCCGGGTCACTATCATTCTTCCGAATCTTTGGGATTACGATTTCATCCTCCGCATCGTCACCAAAAGCCAGCATACCCATCACAACTTCGTAACGAACAAACTCTTTAAAGTCATGGATTTTGGGGATAATCCGAGTCATATAATACTGAGAAATTCACTTTAAAATGGGTAAGTATTTTATCAAAGGGTAAGTGTGAACTTACTCTGCGTCCGGATAAGGATTAGTTTGCAATTTATCTGGTACTTGTCGGATCAAATCTCATTATGGTTTCGGATGATACATATTCGCCCCCCTTTACGATAATTGGATATCACCCAAAGAAAATTTCGAAAATACACCCTGAGAAGATGAAAACGGTCAAAAGGTCTACTACACTTTTAATATCGTTTTTGCTGTTTTAGTGTGTGCTGTCATTGGCTGCTTCTTCTATTTGATAAGTCACATCTTCACTTCGAAGCAAAAACTTCAAAGAGTCTCTTAAGCAAAATGCCCCTGTAATAGTCGCAGTTGTAACAATATTAGGTCTTTTGATAAGTGGAGAGAAAACAAATCCAAGTAATCAATTTCAATGTCAAAAGATACCACGAAAAAATAGAGTTATGAGTATCCCGGAGAACGGATGATCGAAAAATATCGTAATAAGGTCTCTCATCAACAAAACCCATACCTCTGGAATGAAAATAGGCTGCCTGAGGTAAGGGTTTATAATACTTCTAAATCAATTATCGCTCGTTTTGCCAGCATCGGCAACGTATGATTCTAGCTGTCCGAGCAAAATCTTCTGATGCACCGACTTTGATTTAAAGGACCTTATTATTTTTATATCTTTTATAAACTGGTTGAGTTGAATCGTATCCGCAACTGGATATCGCCGGTCCAATACGAGGTCGGTCATCCGACTGAATTTCGTATCCTTAGATTTATCCGTAGCCACAAGTGATGTACCTCGATCTATACGGGCGATGTAAAATTCCCGTGATCTGTCTTTAAATACATTGTAAGGAACTTCGCAATATCCATTACTTCCCCAATCAAACCCCCAGGAGTTAAGTAAAATAAAGCGCCTGGTAATGTCATTGTATCCCACACACAAAATGGCATGATAAGCATCAATATCATCGGAGGCAGGAGACCATAAAAACGGTTTCGTCTTATCAACATGATTATATCCTTCGAGGTCCATGCTACCGGATGAATAAAGTCCAACTATAACAGGTATTTCCAGAGCTATATATTCTTTGACCGTCTCGATATCGCTGCTTATCCTTCGAAACCGGTAGTTGTCGAGCGTGGCTGCTTTTGCGAAAGCGGCCGCACCAGGATTAGCATTACAATTTTGGAGAGAACCGGTATAGGGATAATCAAACCATTTGCAGATTCCTTTTCTACCGATAAGACCAAATGCTTGAGAGAAATCTATCCCGCTACCACAATTCCTATTTCGTTGTTCATATTTGATGGCATTGAAAACGAATGCGGGACTATAGACAGTTTTGTAATCCGGCTTGTTATTTCTTTCCCCGTAACTATAGCCTCCCTGCCGTTTTTCATAATAAGACACCAGCGAGTAAGAAGTACAAAAGGCCGCACAAGAACCCTGCTCCAGTTGATCTCCTGCAGGCGGAAAAAAGCTTGGATTAATGCGTGCCGTCTTAGAACGGCTTTTCATAAAGTTCAGCGCACCACGGTCTAGCGTGTCGTATGGTATATTCTTGACAGAATCAAAAGCAGGCACAAGCAGAGGTTGATGTACCCTGCGTTTGGATGTGTCAGGCGCATTAGCGTTATTATCTGCGCTACCGCCCTGCCCGCAGGAAAACAGCAGCCAAATCATACCGGATAGCGTCAGTTGGCAATAGGCCCAAAAGCTGCCTTTTCTGAATGTCGGTCTCATATTCCCTTCCTCCTAGGAGCCTTTGCCGGTGCCCCGAAATTAAGGTTCATTTCTGCCCGAAAACCAAAAGTCAGGATTTTGAGGTTATCATAAGTTTTATATGGCCCTTGATTTAACAGTCCCCTCCATTCGGCAAAAAAATATAAAGGTGTATTTGCTTCTTTAGATGAGATTTTAGTCTGTAAGCTAATCATCAAATACTGCAGGTCGGTGGCGCGTTTGTTAAATACAGTTTTAAATGTTTTTTCAGATTCACTTGTCGCATTGTGCCAGGCGTAAGTATACTGAATTCCCATTATGAAAAGGTCATCATAGGAGAAAGCCAAACCCGAACGCAGATTGTGCTGTACTACCGTCAGGGTTGAATCAGCAAAATTTGATACAAGT
The DNA here is from genome assembly GCF_003675385.1 of Mucilaginibacter kameinonensis. Classification (GTDB taxonomy): domain Bacteria; phylum Bacteroidota; class Bacteroidia; order Sphingobacteriales; family Sphingobacteriaceae; genus Mucilaginibacter; species Mucilaginibacter kameinonensis. The sequence goes on from NZ_RCWZ01000004.1 coordinate 447,287, forward strand.
TTTAACCCGAAGTTTACAGGAGACCAAGCCAATTCTCCTTTACCCATCTTGAAGCGCAAAAAGTTATTTATCGTTATTCCTGCAGTTCCAGGAAGCATCAGCCCAGGAATATAAGAAGTCGAATCTCTTATATCAATCTGACCTCCAACATAAGGATTGATTGAAAGGTCGTAGTGAAAGCGTTCGTCCTTTGACGTTGCCATCGTCCGTGTCCAACCGTAGTTAACAACCGGTGTTAAGTTACTTAAGCCTTTTTTGTTCCCAGAAAAGTTATAAGACAATAGCGCACCCAAGATATTTGGCTTGGCATCTTTTAGTTTTTTATCTTCCGGGTCATTACCCGCATTCTCATCAAAGGTACTATCAGAAACGGTTGTATCGGAAACGGTAGTTGTTTTTTGCATAACAGGTGTTTGTCCTATGCAAAAGTTTGCCATGAGCATAAAAAATGCCAGAAAAATATGTTTCATAACTATGATTATTAAGGTTAATAAAAGTGAGGGAGACCTAACGGAGCAACCGCGTCGTATCTCAAAGAGAATTCAGATTATTATACAGAAAAATTGTCGTCGTCGAAGCAGGTCATTTTTACAAACAAAACATGACTGAAAAATACGCTGCGGGGCCGGGGCACTCCGGTTTTGATAGAAGCGATGAAATGTTGACATAACAATTGAGTTAATGATTAATAAACAGACACTGGCAGATAATTCTGCTCCATACCTGACAGACCAAAATTGGTTCAATCTTGCTGCTTACTCACAAGTGTTTTGCCCGGATCTTGAAGTATTTTCCTCATTTAAAGCACCCCATGGCGGGGGTTTATCTTGAGCATAGTCCAGAAAAACTTTAAGTGAGGATGAAAACACGAGATAAGGGCCGTGGGAGGCTCTTACATCATTACATTTTCTAAGGAATACCGATAGCAAGATTATTCGTAACAGCTTCAAAAACAAGATGATTATCTGAGCGAATACGGTCAACAAATATTTAATAAGTAAAATTATCTTCCGTATTCGTGCGATTACAGTCCATTAATACACACTTTTTGTCACAACAGCAACAAGATTTTCAAAAAATTTGATAAATACCTATAAATCAGATATTTTTAATAACAAAACAACCAAAATGCACCCAAACCTTAATCATTTCTATCCTGACCTGATATTTTCGGTCTCGGTTCTTAAAATGAAAATACAACTGCTTTTAATACAATCTCATTACATACCTAACCTCACGCATTAATTCTGACTGCATGAAGACAATCAGCATAGTTATTGTAGACGATCATATCCTTTTCGCGAAGAGTTTAGAAATTCTTATCAAAGGATTTCCCGAATATTCGGTATTATTCTGCTGCTCAGATGGTGTCGATCTTACCAGAAAAATAAGTCAGAAGTTGAAACCCGATATTGTTTTACTGGATCAAAATATGCCAAATATGGACGGTTTAGAAACCGTAACATGGTTAAAACAAAACTATCCTGATATAAAGATACTTGTGCTATCGATGAATCATACCGAAGACACAGTTCTTAAAATGGTAAGAAGTGGCATAAACGGTTATATCCTTAAGGATTCAGACATAAACATATTTAAAAATGCATTAGACACGGTCAGTAATGACAATTATTACTATCCCAGATTCGTCAATAACTATTTAATAGGCAAAACGAAGTCATCGGATACATCGCCGAACGTTAAAAATCAGGAATTAAAAGATCACGAGATCGAGTTCATAAAATTAGCGGCCTCCGAGCTTACCTATAAAGAGATAGCCGATCAAATGCTGGTTAGCCTGCGGACAGTTGATGGTTACCGAGACCAGTTATTCAAAAAGCTGGAATTAAAAAACAGGGTTGGCCTTGTCTTATATGCCATTAAATGTAAAATAATTTAATGTTGTTTAATGCAATAAACCGATCAATAAAGGGAGCCCTCATAGAGATCTTATTTTTAAGATCTCTATGAGGTGTCTTCTGTATAATAATCTAGAACAAGAGGACATGTGCATGTTAAAAAAGATTATTCCAAGAAAAACACTTACCGCAGAGGGGTTTTCACTTGATTTCTTTTTTATCAATAGCTATACCTTTAATTCATCAAATAATTTAATAGTAACTCCCAAAAAGTCATGGAAAACACAAATCACATGTGCCTTCAAGGAAAAGATGTTGGCGATTCAAACAAAACAATTAAGATCAATTTAGCAGATGATGTTTTAGAAGTAAGAGGCTTCGGTCAACCTATAACCCGCGAGCGGGCGAAACAAATGGCAGAAGCTTATTTTACCGATATCGAAGCGGCTGACAGGTTGGTGCAAAAAATAATTAACGATGACAGATATCGTGACCTCGCAGAGGATCCGGATTTCGACAAATTAAAAAAACTGATTTCACCCGAATCTCAAACTGTTTCAGGTGTATTTGGGAAGGAAATCATATTGCAGATTCTGGCCATGAAAAACTGCGAAGGAATAAGATACATTGTCGGAAAGGACGAAGATGAAAAGAGAAACACGATCATCTTGATTGGGGTCACAGATGAAGGTGTGATAACAGGTGATAATGGCATTCCAAGAGCAAGTTCTCTTCCCTTAAAAGTAATAGATGCAAGCACTAATAATATTCCGGTCGATGGTGAGGTCCATAAAGCTAGCTTAACAATAGCTCAGACCAAGACAATGCTGAATAAACATAATTTACTCGACTCACCCAAAACCAGGACAGATATAATATTCGGTTCCTTTTAATCATGTTTACAGCTTACGATGTCATCTATTTTATAATTTACATAATATGCCTCACCGTTAGCTTTAAAACTACAACAAGAAGCATACCTGGATTGTCTTATATCCGCCTAATACTTTGTTGTGGTTTTGTGACGGAGCTGGCGGTGAGCATATGTAAATATTACAGAATCAATGATAATAAACCATATTATCTATATATTCCACTGGAATACTGTCTGCTGGTGCTGTTTTATGTTGCGAACACACAACGAGTTTTCTTAAAGAATTTCCTTTATATATCAATCGTTCTTTATTTAACCATTTGCCTGACCCTTGCTCTAGTGCACCCTCAATTTACAACTTATCCTTCTCTCATATACAATGTAAGTTGTGTTTTGAATACGCTCTGGGTTACCTTTCTTTTTTTTGAACTTGTATCTATTGACGATTTGCCGATTACTGATCTCCCCTTATTTTGGATATATACCTCATTTCTTATCTTTTATTCGGGTATTTTCTTTTTTAATGGCGTATACAATTACTTTTTGGTAACAGATTCCCTATTGGCAAAACAACTTCGTAACCTGATCAATACCGGCCTCAATTATGTTCTCTACGCTACACTCACTTATGGATTTTTATGTTCAAAGAACATCAAGAGGTATTAATTACCGTCGTCGTCGGCGTATTACTGATTCTTTTTCTGGTAGCTGTGTTTATATTTTCTATCGTAAAATACAAGCGTAAAGTGACAGAAGACATCAAAGAGCGTCTTGCCATGAGAAAAAATTTCGAAAACATTCTGTTTCAAGCCCAGATAGAAGTCCAGGAATCGACACTTTCAACTTTGAGTCGTGAAATCCATGACAATATCGGCCAGCTCCTGAGCACCGCAAAAATGTTATTAAACATTACGGTAAGAGATTCCATCGAACCCGCCGAAACGCTTTTGGTAGCAAGCGAAACGTTGACCACTGCCATCAATGAATTGAGGGCGCTTTCAAAATCCCTGAACAAGGATTGGTTAGTTCAATTTGACCTGATCAAAAACCTTGAGGCCGAAGCAGAACGCATAAATTCAGGAAAATCCTTGCTTGTTGTCCTTAAGCATACCGGCAACCTGATGATCAGCTCTGATCATCAGATTATTCTTTTCCGCATCATTCAGGAAGCATTGCAAAATACCATTAAACATTCGAATTCTAATATTGTCCATATAGAATCACTTGCCACAAATGAGCTTATAGAAATAAAAATTGAGGATAACGGGAACGGTTTTGACATTCGGCAAATGAGTGATGGCATTGGCATTTCAAACATGAAGCAAAGGACCAACTTGTTAGGAGGGACGATCGAATGGACATCGATGAATAATAACTGTTCTGTGTTTATAAAAATACCTGTTACACAGTGTTAACGGGCATATTTATATCCTACATAGGCATATACTTCTTCTTGATTGAATTTTTCCTTTCTAAACAATCTATATCTCAATTACGGGAAATCATACCTTTTGCAGAAAAAAGCAATATCCATTGCTAATCATCAAGGGCTGCGCCTAATCCCAGAAATACCCAAATTACCAATACCGTCCATCAGTAATTCGAAAAAAATCCTACAATGTACTCTAATGATGAATGCGCGAGGTTTGTTATCACCCAACAAACTGCCAATTTAATATCATAATTCCAATGTTTCCTCCAAATTCTCCTCTTTAAACAGATCTAAAGTGGCTCTTTGCATACGATAAGAATACGGGATTGACACCGGCTGACTGTCAGATAGTTCAGGATTTAAAGTTATCTTATTTTGAGGAACCATAAGCTCTTTGGAAAGTAAGCTAAGTAACTCATCTTTTGTGACAAGGCGGGTGGAATATTCCTCCTCAATATCTGTATTCGTTATATTTACCCCGTGAACATTAACTGCTGATATAGTTGGTCTTCCGCTTTCATCCCTAAGCCTTCCAATGGTTAAATCAACCGGCAAACTTAGGGCATCTGGTCCTGGTCTATATAACAATCTATCGCTGAATGGGCGTAACTGATCGTTAATCATTACAAATGATTCTCTAAACCGAACATCGCCTTGCAGATCAATAACTTCCTTGAGAAATTTTTGCTTCAATGCACTTTTTCTAAATAGTCCATGTCCATTAAAGTATATCTCAAAGAACATCCCACTTACAATATGGTGTGCCCTTGCACCTGCATTTCCAATTAACCAATTTTTTAAATCACGATAAATAGCGATACCTGAATTTGAATGATTTTCGCCAGCATTAACTAAGCCCCGCCCCAATAAAAATAATTGATCATCCGACCAGGCATTTAATGATAAATGCGGTATTTTATCTAGTGCTTCATTTTGCTTATGAAAATCACCACTTAAAGCTGCCAACAATAAATCAACTGCTGAACCTGAATTAACGGTTTTAAATTCGTAATCAGCGATTACGGTGTCGCTGTAAGGCAAATTTTTCGAGTGTCTTAACTGGCCTGAGTTCAGAATTAGCGGTCCGATAAGTGAAGTATGCTCCCAGCTGGTTTGTGCGCCTTGTGTAGCAGACGATACGGTTGCCCTAACTCTTTTAAAGAACAATTCAATTTCAATATCTTCTTGCTTAAGATGCTGAACAAATGCCAAAGTATAATAACTATTGTTTCCGATACCGTCTTTAGCAGCCTCGCCCGGGGAAGTTGAAAAGGCTATCAGGGTTCCCTTGGGTGCAAATACAGGTGCAAAATCATTGCCTTCACTCCCACGTACAACACCTTCAATCGGCTTTCTGCAAGCATCTAAAATAACAACTTTGGCATTCACGCCAGATCTATCCATTTTTTTTATAAGGTCTTCCAGCAAAATAGAGTCTCTTTTAGCGGATGTGAGGCTGAATGCATTTATTTCCTTCCCGGCAAGCAGATTCTCGCCGTCAATCTGAAACCCATGTCCGGCAAAATAGAAAAGCCCCAAATCATAATTTGTCAATGCGGAACAAAACTCTTCAACCAGACCGTCAATCTCCCTGATGGTCATATCATAGCCGCGTATAACTATAAACCCTAAATTTTCTAAGGATTCGCTGATTAATTTAGCATCGCTGACCGCATTATCTAGTTTTGTTAAAGTTTCATAATCATTGAGGCCGATTACCAACGCAAGTGCACTTTTCATTTTTATAATAGTATTTTCAAAAATAGCTTTTTTACATCAGGCTTCTTCGCCCATAGTTCACCAATTACAGAATGCTAACAATTCAAGTATGAGCAGGACTGTTCAGTACAAAGACTTCCATCTCTGACCCAAAAATTGAAAGTACGCCTAAACTTCATTTGAATAAACAGGTGTTCTGAAATATACAATAAGATACTAGCTTAAGCGATTCAGATTTAGAAACATCGGTAACAATAGCATTTTTTACCGCCTGCTCTCTTAATGTCATGCGATTATGCTTACCTGAAGTTTTATGATAAGAAAAACGCTTTACATTTCCACGATTAACAAACTATCAGAAAATGTAGGGCGAAAAGGGCGGGCTATTTATTTGCAGGAAGCTCCACCTGCCTTTATCCTGGCAAGTGGGCTTCCGGTTTACCTTTCATTTCCTGTTCAACCAGGCTGGCCAGGAATTTCGCAAAGGGCGTGATATCCTGCTCTGTACTGGCTTTTTCAAGCGCCGCCATATAAGCAGTCCTTTTTTCAACCGGGATTACTGTCCAGGGATAACCGCCGGATGCCAGCATGCTGTTCATCAGAAACCGGCCTATACGGCCGTTTCCATCCATGTAGGGATGGATAAAAACAAATACAAAATGGCCTAATACAGCCCTTACGCATGCTTCAGGTTCTTCTTCCAGCAACTCAAATAATACCGGCATGGTATCCCTCATCGCGTCAATATTTAAAGGGGTATGTTTGGAACTGGTAATAAAAACCTGGGCATTGCGGTAGCCGGCGAGGTCTGAAGCTTTCAACAGACCTGCAGACACACTGGGATCAAACAGTTCCCGGTACCAGGCAGCGTGGTCCGCGTCCGCCTGTTTTCCGGGATTTCCGCCATCTATGATCCTGCTGATCGATTCCTTTACCTGCTGAAAAGCCTGGTAATATCCCCTTGCGGCCATTGCGTCTTTTTGCTTCTTATCTTCAGGGTTTTCATTCTTGTCCCAGGCCCCGCTGCTGACCCTTTCGATCAGCTCAGGTGTTACACGGTACCGCTCTATCGACAAAGAATGATAGGCATCGGTGACGAAGACATCATCAATATGTTTAAGATAGGCCGCTTTATCTTTGGGTATGCCCGGCGCGGCCGGAAAATTCCGAATGACTGTGGGGCGCATCAGCTGCCACATCAGGCGAAGCCTGTTAACATAAGGCGAACGTTCCCTTGCTGACAAATTGATGGCTATCTTTTCTTCAAAAGGATCGGATTCCCTCACATCATAATCTGCCGAACGCATCGCACCAAGAATGTTGTCTGCGATCCGTTCCCGGCCTATATTTCTGAAAGCACCGGCCAGCCTTCCCGCGATAGAGGTATGTCCTTTATCCAACAACACCGGCAAAAGCTCAGATGCGTCCCTGATCATGGACACCGCGGTGCGTGCGTCAATCGGGTTCCGGGCGTAGGTGTTGGCCGAAGCATAAATTACCGCCCCGATGAGCGTATACATCCTGATCCCGTTTTGAACCATTCTCAAGCCTTCTTCCGGAAGTTCGGCTTTAAGATTAAACAGCGTGGTTTGAAAAGGCAAATTGGTCAGCGTATTGTTGGCTTTTAGTGACCTGACAATCAACTGTGGCGGAACCGTTAAGTTACCGGCATGTAACTGTAAGGATTGTTCGGCGGAGATACACCAGTCTGTCCCGTATTTATGTTCCAGTAACCTGGCACAAAAATCCCAATACGAAGAGTACCACGAGGTACTGTCTCCAGGACGTTCCTGCGGGTCTGCCGGTATGTACCAGCCTTTGATGATCTCTTTGAGAAAACCTTTTTTAAGCAATAATACCCGGATCGTTTTTTTTGAAATCTCAGAAGTATGGATTGCGACCAGGCCTTGATCCTGAAGTTCCTTTAATGTTTCCAGCGCTTCTACAAGCCGTTCCCTAGGTGTAGCCATTTAAATCAGAGCAATTAGAATAATATAAACAGTTGTAATAAAACAATTACAAACAAATGTAACAAAACAATTATAGACAAAAGAATTAAAACAATTACAAACAGATGCAACAGAACAATTATAAACAAACACAATAAAACAATTACAAACAGCCTCAACAGAACAATTACGAATAACCGCAACAAAAACCTCGCGAACAAGCGCAACAAAAAAACATCGCGAACAGGCGCAATAAAAAGAGGCATCAGCAACGACCTGACGTTATCCCGATTGCCATAAAACCTGATAAAAATCCGGCATTAAGGTTTATCGGCAGTGCATGACAAGAAAAGCGCCCCGCATGCTCACCAGAATATAAATAATGGGGCATGCGGGGCGAAGGGGGCGGGCATTAGCCCGCCCGCCGGGGAATTTCCAAAAATTCAAGGTAACTGCGGTTCGTAGACCCAGATATCGGTATCCAGCAGGGACAGGTGATGTTCAATCATCGCCCTGACCCGTTTCCAGTCCAGTCCGCCGTTGCCGCAGCCCAGTGCGGGCATGGCCAGGCTTTTGAGCGGATTTTCTTTCAGGTAAGCGGCAAGCATCAGCAGGCCGCTTTCAATATACTCATATTTCGAGGGCAGTTTCCAGTGCTGCTTTGTCGGAAAATTGATGATCAGCCTTTCCCCGAGGATCAGGTCGCTATCGCTGACCGCCAATAGCTGCCCGGTCTGCAGCTTACCCGACAAACAGGCTTGCCTGTATACTTCGTAATTGTGGGGGAAGGCATTTTTGAATTGCAGGGCGATGCCCTTTCCCATTACGCCAGCTGTATTCACGGTATTGACTAAAGCCTCCGCACTCGAATCCAGCAAGTTACCTGTTGTAAACCTTAACATGTTGCAAATATTTGAATTATCGGTGATTTTCCGGTCACCGGTTTGTTGAAACCTTAAGCGACTTTAAGCGCCTGTGACCTGAACTCCCCGAGGTTCAGGAAAACGCCCCGGCTAAACAGCATCCCTTCGCGGAACATCTTCTTCAGGATTTCCACGCCGGTATAAGCAAGCGAGGCATTGATAAACAAGTCCTGCTCTTCCAGAGCGCCCGCTGTCGAGCAGGTATTCCGGCCGTCCCCTTTTTCCGACAGGGCCAGCAAATCCCTGAACTCGTCGGTAATCTTCGGCAGGTTTTGGACTGGCCGGTACAACTTGGATTGGGGCTGCGGGATGTCCCCGACTGTCGACAGGATCGCTTGTCCCGCTGATTTGCTGTTCCCGAAATCAAGCCAGTAGCGGGGCTGCCCGCGGTTATAGCCGGAGGCCTGAAGTGCCTGTTCCAATACCGCTGCAATTTCCAAACGGGCTGCGACTGAATCCACGCAGCTGACGGTAATTTCCGCAAAGGGGATGGACGCATCCGCTTTGAGCAATTGCCGGTCGAACTTTTCCGTAAAAGCTTTCCAGTTCGTTCCGAAAAAACGATTGTTCCGGTTGGTGACGACCACTGATTTATATAAACCGGTTTCCGAGGATGCAAACAGCGTCCGCAGGCGGTTGGCGGGTTCTATCCGATCATCATCGAACACCCGCACCATCAGACCGGGATGGTTCATTTCGGTCAGCATATGGTCAAGTCTTGCCAGTGCGGTCAGCACATGGCTGCCTGTCCCTCCCGCACCGATGAGGTTGACCGTTACGGGGTTGGTGGGTTTCAGCAGTTCGGACGATACGAAGTGTACCGCCTGTCTGATGTTATTCTTCAGTTTACCTTTCATGAGATCAATTGTTTAAGGGTATACCCCGTCCTGACGAGTTCCTCCTGCGGAAACGCTTCGCCGCTTTCCCGCAGCCTTGCCCACAGGGCTTGCAGGGGTGATCTGGTGCTGCTGTTCCCGTTAATGGAATGGCTGAAATAACTGTTGAAAAAATACTGCTCCCATGCAGTCATCAAGTCCTCCAAAGCGGTCTGTGCATGAATACCCACCTGCACTGTCCCCATACAGACATTACCATTGTGGTAGATATTGAAATAAGGCGCATGGTAAAGCGGCGTATCTGCGGTGGGTTTCGCTTTTCCTTTGATGGCGAACACGGCCAGTTTCTCGGCATCGGCACGCCATACCATTGCCGGGATTTTGGTTTTTCCGGAGGGGATATGCAGCGTATCCGCAAAAAAGAGGTTAACCTCCTGCGGAGGCGTATACCATACGGCGAAGCCGCCAGCCTGCTGGTTCAGGTACAGCAACCTGGAGGGGATGATCCCCGCCGGGCGCAGGTAGCCACCTTTGAGTTCCTGCGTGGATAGCAGGATTTCGCTTAAGGCGCTCATTTCTTTCAGCGTCAAAGGGTGCGCATTGATGGGCTGCCCCTGTTTTCCGATGTCGTAGCTTTCCACATAGATTTGGGTGGCGGTGTCGTAGTTGAGATAAAGGTTGTTATTATCTTCTTTGGGTTGGTGCAGGTAGATCAGCAGGGCTTTGACCGGGGTAAAAGCCGTATCGAAATCTTCGGTTATGTTGGTCATGGTCTTATTCTTTGGTATCGTATTGGTTCAGCAAATCACGCAAGCGGTCGATCAGGTCAAAAAGCCGGTGTTCGAAATCAAACTCAGGCACAGTGTCCACGGGCAGGGTATCAAAGAAACGGAGGCAGAGGGGTTCGTCCATCATCGGCATTTCCTGAAAATAACAGTTCAGCATCTCGTCCAGTTCGTCCGCAAAACAATCGTTGCTGCTCCAGAAAAACCCGGTGTACATATCCGGCCTGATCCGCTCTTCCTCGGCGGGACAGATCAGGTCGGGACGGGTGCAATCCGCTAAGGAGCGCCGGGGATAGTCCCGGTACAACCGCAAAAAATCCCGTCCCAACTGCTCCCATTCGGCCTCCCCTTCGTCCCGGTGACGGAATGCAGTGATCTTCACCTCCATCTGCTTTAACCAGTACGGGTCCTGCAGCAGGCGCAACAAACCGACACCTGCCTGCGAGGCCTCGTACAGCGTATTTTCCTGGTGTTCCCGCCATTCCTGTTCTTCCCCGCTTTCTTCCCCGTCACAGTCCTCCATCAGCCACTGGTACAGCGTATCGTACTGGCTGTACATGAAGCTGCCGCTGTCGCCGTAACAAGGGATACCGACGATCTGGTACAGGTAAGCGAAAACGGTCAGGATCAACGCTGTGATCTCCTGTTTTTCCGCACATTGCGACCAGCGCCACCACGTCCGGATGGGAATAAAATACAGGTTGTAGCCGATACCGAACATTCTGGCGGTGGCCATTACCGCCCGCCTTCCCCTGTCTTTGACGATCATGGCGTTGAGGTTCGGGTCAACCGCCTTCAAGGCCTGTTCCACCTTTTGCCATGCCGCATAGATATTCTGCGGGTAAAGCGCCTCCCCTGTCTGCGGCAGGGGTATCCGGTAAAAGCGGCAAAGGTTGGAGAGGGAGTGGTAAAACTCCCTTTCCGTCTGCTCCCGGTTTCCGCTCACCGCCCACAGGGAGCGAAAACGGTGTTTCAGAAAACCATTCCCGTCATTTCCGCCGGGGCGCTCCGCAGCGGGTTTTGCTGTACCTCGCCTGCGTCCGGCAGGCGGTTTAAGTGCGCTGCCAGTTTTCCGAATAACTGCTGTATTTTCCATTGGTCTCCCTCCCTCCTGATCCTGACGACCCGGTTTTTGTTTATTGTTCTCATCCTTTTGTTCCCATCGTGCTTTCGAAGCGGTAAAACACTTCGTCGTCCCTGATCTCCGGTCCCGAAATTTTAGCGTTGGTGAGTATGGGATAAGTTCCCGCATAGAAGTGCTGTACATCGCCTGCGGAAAACTCCGCACCGGGGTCTGCCAAACGGATTTCCTGCCCGCTTACGGTGTGCAGGAACACCCTTTTCAATTCATTTACGATCATGGTTCTATTATTTAAAAGGTTATATACTTAATCCTGAAGGCTTGCATAGATCGCTTTTTGTTTGCGAAGTTCGGCGGCTTTCGTATTGATCTCTTCCACCTGTTCCGGGTGTTCTCCGGCATCCGGCAAAGCGGCGATGGCTTCATCATATTTAAAGGTCTGTTTGAGTTCCCGCACTTTGTCCATCGCTTCATCGAACAACTTTTTCTTTTCCGCTTTCGCCTGTTTGTCGTCCGCTTTCGGGCTGAACAAGTCTTCGGCAGCTTCTTCTGCTTCACCCTCATTTTCAGATTTGGTTTTGCCCGCTTTGTCCTTGCCGCCCTTGCTGTCTTTCTGCGCTTTGGCCAGTGCCTGCTGGTAAGCCTCGGCGTTGGCAAACAGGTCGCCGGTCTGTTTGAGCGGGCCGGTCAGTTTCTGAAAAAACACCTCGTCGAGTTCCCCCGGGCTACCCTTGAACAACAGCGGGGGCAGGTTCTTCCCGGTACTCACCTGCGGGTTGCCCGGTGCGGGCAGTACGGATACCAGCAGGCTGTCATTTTCATTCAGGATCATATTGATTTGCAGGTTGCCTTTGAACTGCAATCCTGCGAAAGTTTCAAAAAAATTGGTTTTCATGTCGTTTTCATTTAAAGGTTATTGAAAAATCAGCAGGAACACTCCTGCAAGGATGGCCAGCAGGGCCAACAGGCTGAGCAAGTTTTCCAGCCGGGTGGTCAGCCACCATTGTTCGTAGGAGGCAAATACCTGCAAGCCCGTGATCCCACGGCGGTTAAACCTGCGCCTGCCGATGATATACCGGACGGCGAAACCTATAGCGATGAGTATACAAGCCTGTTCGTGCGTGGCGATGAATTTCATGACAATAAGTATTAAGGGTTAAAAAATAAGTCGACGGCAGTCCTGAACTTCGGGTCTGCATGGTGGTTATTCCCTACGTACTGCTGTAACTGATGGCACATAAAAAGTGCGCCGAAACCCGAAAACAGCTGTTCGGCAAATACCACGCTGCTCGCAAACACCCCTTTGTGTTTCCTGTTGATGCAACGTTCGGTTTCCGCCGCCAGTTCGATCCACCTATCCGGTGTAAGCAGGCCGTTCATCCAGTCCCTGCGGAGTTCTTCCCGGTTGTCTGCGATGATGAGGCAGGCATGCTGAACATAATCAAGAAACGCCGGAATTTCCTGCAGGAACAGCGCATGTATGAGCCTTGCTTTCTGCACGTTATTTAAAACTTTCAATGGTTGCATTTTCACTTCTTTTTAATGGTTGATCATGCCGGGGCGGTCTCACCACCCCAGCTTTTTGGTAAAAGATTTGATTTCTTTGAGGGCGATCTTATGACAGCCCACCACGATAAAATCCACATTGACAGCAGTGACGGCATACCTGTTCATGAGCATCAAACGGCAATCGGTACAACCGCCTTTCTCGAGCGTTTCGAGTATGAGCGCATAAAATTCCCGGGCTGCCCCGGCGGGTATTTCCACGGCCTGCGTGGTTTCGACCCGCCCGGTTTCGCTGTTGTAACGCAGGTAATCAAAACCGTCTGCGGTCGAGATCATGCGCCTTTTAAAGCTGCGCCAGTCTTTCAAAGCCGTTTTTTGCTGCGCCACCCGTGCCGCCTGCCGTTTCTTTTCCTGCGCCGCTTTCCATTTCTTTCCGGCCTTTAACAGGTCGGCATACTGTTGCTGATCCTGGATGCCCCCGGCTTTGACCAGATGTTCGGGCAATTGCAAACCAAAGAACCCGGCGTATGCTGCGGCCTCTTCGAAAACCGAGGCGATCTGCAGGATATATTTTCCAGGCTTTTTGGCCTTGTTCAGGCAGGCGGCTATCTCCTTGATCCGCGAAAACCACCGATCGAACAGGCCTTCGGCATCTTCCGCAGGATCGGGAACAAACAATGCCCTTTTTTGGCTTGCCGCATTCCGGACGATCCCGATTTGCGCTGCCGTGGTCCTGCTGTAGGTTCTCCGGGTAAACAGGACGGCGCTCTCCCCAAGTGTGTTTTTGACGTGCCTGGCGATCATAAAATGATGCCCGTAAGAAAAAATACTGTCCCCCTCAAAATACAGGCTCCCGTTCGCTGTCCTTGCCTCCTCCTGTATCCCGTTCGCCCAAAGGTGGGCAACGGTATATCTGTCAACTACTCTTATCATGGCTCAAAATTTCGGTTCTCTATTGTTTCAGATCATCAAAGCGCTGTTAAAACGGCAGGTCGTCATCGTCTGACGAACTTTTGCCTGCTGCCTGTTTTTCCGTTTTCTTCTCCTGATCCCCTGCCGGTTTGGCTGCCGCCCCGCCTAAAAATTTGATATTGGAAGCGTTGAAGGTGACGACCCCACGGGCGTTGCCCTCCTTGTCGATCCATGCCCGTGCCCCTACCCGGCCGTACATTTCCACCAGCAGGCCTTTTTTCAGGTATTCGGCTACGCCTGCATTGATCCAGTAGGCGCAATCCACGTAGGTGACCAGTTCCACCCGTTCGCCATCCCTGTTTTTGTAGCTGTCATTGATGGCGATATTGAAATTCACCACTTTTTTGTCCCCTTTAACCTCGCTCACCTGAGCGTCCCCGGTTAACCTTCCTGTCATTTCCATGTGCTTTGGTTTTAAAATGTTTACTATTCCGTTTGCTGATCTTTTTTTGCCCGCCTCCCCGAGAATTTATTTTTCAAAAGAAAAAACGGAAAAAAAGAAAGCCCCAAAGGCGGGCCGGGAATGGCCAAAAGGAAACGGAATAAGTGCCGCAGGCTGAGGCGGCGAAGGAACGGAGCGGCCGAATTATGCCGTAGTCTTTTGGCGGACCTGGAAATATGCTGATGCCCGGGCCAGACCTTAGCTGCCCTTTTTATCCGTTTCGACTGAAAAATAATACAGGACACACCCTGTTCCATTGGAGCCGGAGGCGATCAGGCACCGTTTACAGGAAAGCGTGAAAGATGGGCATTGCTACAGAAAGGCGGGCAAAGGCCAGGCATAAGGGTCCCTCAGTATTATCGCAAAAGGGATAGCAGCGGCATCCCCTGAAAGGGATACAGTGGAGAGCCCGGCCGCAGGCTTTGCCCCTCAGGACAAGGAAGCCAAATTATAAATCGCTGTAACCTCCGGGGCCGCTTTAATTCACCCTGAACCAACATACATGATTTTTAAATCCGTAAAAACCGATCGCCAGACAGTTAAGATGCGGGAGGGCAGCCCAGATTTTGTAACATAGCCGCGAATACTTATTTTTGATAAATGATCATTGAAGAACTGATTCATTTTGACAGGGAGAAATTGAGGTCGGCGGAATCACCGGAAGACAGGTTATTGATGATCAAAGATTTTTTTGCAGGCTTCCCCCCAACCAGCGATGAAAAGCTGGCGTTCATGATCATGGAGTTGAAAACCCGGCAGGCTGAAGAAAGCCCATACAGCTACCGGACGTTCAAGAATCTTCTTTCCGGCTGCCTTCTGCTATCGTTATTTGCCTTAATGCTGTCTTTTTTCCCGACACTCCCGCTTACAGGTATAAAACAGGATCTGCAAAACGCGGTTATCATACAGGTAACGGCCTGGACTATATTGAATGTATATATCCGGTATGCCAGGCAGGCCCGGCCCTATAAAAGGCTGATCCGTACTTTGGAGCTTTATGATGAGGAAAGAGGCGCCTGTCAATACCCCCTTCCCAAATCATCTTAATTAATTGACGGGCCGTCAGGAAACTATGCTGATCTTCCAGGCCGCAACCCTGCCTCATGGAGGTAACCAAAACGGCAGCTGCATCCCCCACCCCGTTTCAGCGCCCAGGGCTAGCCGGAGACCACTCCGGGCACATGGTCGTTTTGTACATCATTTCGTAGCTTTATCCATTTTTTTTAAAAAAATAACGGGTTAGTTTTAACCACTTAGTTACATCGCAGACTGAAATCGCGGTTCCTGCCCTTAAGTTATCACTTTCCAGGTTCTGAATCCGCCGGGACGGGGATCAGGGTAGACTTAACTGTATTCAGGCACAAGTTACCAATTTGAATACCAGGCATTCCTGCGCGTTCACCAGGCGAACCGGGGCTTAAACCAATTATAATAACTCACATACTATGAAACACTGTTACTTTTTCTCAGCGCTTTTGCGTTCCCGCAGCGTCAAACCTGTTATTTTACTATTGTCCGGCATACTGCTCACGGCAGCAAGCAGTTTTGCCCAAACCTGGGTCGAAGCCGAAAGCGGCACCCTTTCAAATGGTGCAGTAGTTCAAAACAATAGTTCGGCATCCGGCGGAAAGCACGTAGGATATCTGGGCGGGACAACAAACGGCACTGTAATTATCCCGGTAACGGTAAGCACCGCAGGTCAATACACCCTATCTGTAAACTATTTCTCAGCAGATCCACGTAACCTTTATGTAACCGTAAACAACGATGCCGCTGTAGTAATCGCATGTAATTCGGGCAGCTGGAGCACGGTTGCTACGGCTACCCTGGTCGTAAACTTACAATCCGGCGCAAACACCGTCAAACTTAATAATAACAACGGGGATTACGCGCCCAATGTTGACAGGATAGGCACCGCGCCCAAATATTACGAATCGGAAGCAGGTACCCTTGCCGGCGGTGCGAACGTACAATCCTGTTCCGCATGCTCCGCCACATCTATTGTGGGGAACCTCGGCACCGGGTCGGTAACCAATACCGTGAATGTGGGCACGGCCGGCAATTATATCCTTACCGTTTATTACGCCACGCAGGATGCCAGGTCGTTTTACGTATCGGTTAACGGGGGGACAGGCAGCGAACTGGCCTGTTTGCCTTCGGGCGGCTGGGCTACTGTGGCATCTGCTACCATACCGGTCAGTTTAAACGCGGGTAATAACACCATCAAATTAGATAATAATGGCTGGTACGCGCCTAATGCTGATAAACTGGGCCTGGCGATCGTTCCCGCGACCATCAAAAACATTAACTTCGGGGGTACTAACCGCATCGAATACAATCTGGCCACAGGCAAATACAATGTTTATTTTAACGGCAGCAAAGTCATCACAGATGCTATAGCCAGGGCGCAATCAAACAATGAACAGTCAAGCCCCAATTATGCAACAAGGACCTATAGTACATCAGCCCTTAACGATGGATTGGGTTCGGGTACCAAACACGTGATTTCCTTATCCGGGAACGGCCTCATCCCCATGCAGCAAACGTTTTACGTTTATAATAACCGCAATTATTTTTATACGGATATTTCACTGAGTGGTACGGGTGCCAACTGTTATTATATGGCCCCGCTGGTATCCACCAATGTGGTTTTGCCCGTCAGCGGTGATAACCGCTTTTTAAAGGTGCCTTTTGATAATGATACCTTCATATCCTATGATGCGCAGGCCCTGAGCGGCGTGAACACGACCAGTAGTGAAGTAACCGCTATTTTTGACAATAACAGCAGGAACGGGATGGTTTTGGGTTCTATTGAGCACAGCGACTGGAAAACGGGGATCAGCGCTGTCGCCTCCGGAACTACCTTATCGCAACTTTCAGTTTTTGGAGGTTTGGCCCAGGAAGCGATCACCCGCGACAAAAAAGGGCACGGGTGGGTTGGCCAGGGCGGGACATATGCCAGATCACCTAAAATGATGGTAGGCTTTTTTAATGACTGGCGCGACGGGATGGAAGAATTCGGCAAATCGAACCGGATAGCTGAACCTCCCTATATCTTTAACTGGACGCAGCCCACGCCTTTTGGCTGGAACAGCTGGGGCTCCATCCAAAGCGGCCTGAACCTGACCAATGCCGAAGCAGTGGTTGATTTTTTTGCCAATAACCTGACAGGGTTCCGCAATGGCAACACCGCATATATTGATCTGGACTCTTATTGGGATAACCTGAACGACACACAGTTAAAGCAATTTGCAGACTACTGTAAATCCAAAGGCCTTAAGCCCGGCGTTTACTGGGCACCATTTGTTGACTGGGGCAAAACAAGCCGGGGAGTAGAAGGCAGCTCCTACAATTATACCGATATATGGGCCAAAGAAAACGGTGCCTACCATGACCTTGACGGGTGCAGGGCCCTGGATCCTACCCATCCGGGCACACAGCAACGCATAGCCTGGATGATAGGCAGGTTTAAAACGGCTGGTTTCCAAATGATCAAGATCGACTTCCTGGGACATGCCGCCATTGAAGCGGACAGCTATTATGACGGATCGGTACATACCGGCATGGAGGCATACCGTAAGGGAATGGAATATTTAACCGATCAGCTGGCCGGGCAAATGCTGGTTTACGCGGCAATATCACCCAATCTGGCGACCGCCCGTTATGCCCACATGCGCCGTATAGCCTGTGACGCGTTTTCTTCCAC
The DNA here is from genome assembly GCF_003675385.1 of Mucilaginibacter kameinonensis. Lineage (GTDB taxonomy): Bacteria > Bacteroidota > Bacteroidia > Sphingobacteriales > Sphingobacteriaceae > Mucilaginibacter > Mucilaginibacter kameinonensis. Next base: position 465,371 of record NZ_RCWZ01000004.1, read on the forward strand.
CAGCGATAGTAAGTATACCTTGAACAGTACCAATTATGGCTGGTGGCAAACCTATATGTACAATTATATCGATGCTGACCACGAGGTCCTGTCAACCGCTACACTGGGCGCAAACCACATGCGGGTAGCATCGGGTGTGATCACCGGCACAGTCATAACCGGCGACAATTTTTCGACTACCGGCCAGTGGACCGGACGTGCGCAAACGCTTTTTCAAAATCAGGACGTATTGGATATCGCGCGCAACGGCGTCGCTTTCCGTCCCGTTGACGGCAATACCGGCACAGGTACAAGCGAATTATTTTCCCGTACGGTTGGCAATTATATGTACCTGGCGGCATTTAACTACGGGACCAGCAGCAAATCCTATTCGGTAAGTTACAGCAGGATAGGTTTACAGAATGGCACCTATACCATGAAAGAACTGTTCGGGGCCACAACTTCAACAATAACAAGTGCCATCGGTTTTACGGTACCTGCCGGCGATGCCGCTATTTACCGCATTTCCTTAGGCGGGAGCTTCGCCGCGGCTGCAAAGCAGGATGCCGGTCAGGCAGTTCAGGGCGATAAACCATCGGCAACAAAACTGATCTGCTATCCTAATCCTGCTACGTCCACCCTGAATGTTGATAACAACTACGATATGGCTACTGTGATGCTGACTGATTTCAATACCGGAGCTACAGTAAAAAAGGCAATGAACGTGAACAGCAAACATTATGAGTTGAATTTAAATGGGTTAAAACCGGGATATTACATTTTAACAGCGACTGACACCAGGAACAAAACGAAAAGTATCAAGATCTACAAAAGACAGGAGTAACACCGGTTAACTATCAAAAACAACCAAACTTTTAACATCATTCCTGAATAGCAGGAACAGAATAATCAGCCCTACAGGTTGCAGGCGATCTTTAGCGTTATGAATTATTATTTTGCAGATACCCTATTACTGCGGATGCCGGCTAAGCACTCATCCGCCTATGATCAGATCGATTTTCAGTCGATACTGGCAGACCCTTTTTTCCGGGCTGCCCTGTACCTGGCAAGCCCGGCGCTTTACGGAAGTTTAAGCCGGAACCGGTCGGACGGAAGCGATCTGAACGAAAAACAAAGGCTGACCATACTCAGATATTTTAACCGCTTCTGTTTCCGGCCAACGCCTTTCGGCCTGTTCTCCAGCGTCTCCGTGATCCGCTGGGGCAGCGAAACCAGGCTTGGGTTTGATGGTTTCAAAGGTTTCAGGGTCATGGTCAACCCGGACCGTGCCTACGTTGCCCGGCTCGGCGCGGTATTGTCGGCAAAATTACCGGAGGGGCAAAACCTGCTGGTGGCCAATCCCACCATATACCGGGCTTTGGATGAATACCGTTTTATAAGGACATTGGTCGATCCGGAAATTATCCACCGGGAATACCTGTTGCAGTCGACTGAGTTCAGCCGGCTGCTGAAAGAGCTCCTCTTTTTTTGCCAAACAGGAAAAACGGTACAGCAGCTTGTGACCATGCTCGAAACTAACGCAGGGTGTTCAGCTGAAGAAGCACGGGATTATGTTGAGTTCCTGAAAGACGCCCAGTTACTGGTCCATGCGCTGAGGGAAAATATCACCGGAGAAAGCTACCTGCAAGTATTGACCCAAAAACTCAAAATGGCCGGTCTTGCCCCATCCGGGAGCTCCATATTTAGTGAAACTTTTAAAATTGCCGGCGATCTTCGGGAAATCAATGAAGCACTTTTTCAGGAAACGAACCATCGCCTTACAGCGTTACTGCCGCGGAATACCGGCCCGGCCCCGCAACAGCACCAGCTGAATGTCATTTTAACCAGGCATATCGACGGAGGAAAACTGGACACGGGTTTGCAGAACGGGATCTCCGACGGTCTTTTCGCACTCAACGCGCTATGTCCGGCCGAAAGGATACCGGAAATGGAACGTTTCATCAAAGGGTTTAAACAGCATTTCGAGGGCAGGTCGGTCCCGTTAATGACCGTACTTGACCCGGAACTCGGTATTGGTTACCAACAACAGGAGACTGAAAAAGATAACCCACTGCTGGAATCCCTGCATATCTATCCCAAATCATCCGAAGGACAACTGATATCGTGGTCCCCGGCCCATCAGTACCTTCTTGACCGGTGGCATACCGGACAGGAAGGTAAAACGGCGGTAATCGACCTGGAAGAAGATGAGTTGTTAAGTATCAGAGAAGCGTCAGCTAAAAACCAGCCCATGGGGCTATCGGTCCTTTTCCGGACCTGGGGAAAAATGATCTACCTGGAAAGCGCGGGCGGCGTCAATGCCCCGGCATTAATCGGCCGTTTTACCGTCACGGATCCTGAAATACGTCAGGCGGCAAGGGAAATGGCCCTGGCGCAGGAAAGAGCCAACCCGCATATCCTGTTCGCCGAGATCCTTCACCTTTCCGGCCCCCACACCGATAACGTCAATCAACGGGAAAATATATGGTCCTGGGACCTGCCCCTGACCGCTTCGTCCACGCAGGGGCCGGCCAGTCAGATCCCGCTTTCGGACGTATTGGTTTCCGTTGAACAGGACCAGGTGGTTCTGCGGTCTGCATCCCGGGGGAAAGCGATTATGCCCAGGCTGACCTCCGCTTATAACCACACGCTGAACAAGCTGCCGCTATTCCGGTTCCTGGCCGATATACCTTACCAATTCGGGCGGTCAGACCTGTCATTGGACCTCCGGCGTTTTTTTCCCGGCCTGAGTTTTTATCCCAGGGTAAAATTCAGGGATACCATATTGTCCGCGGCCACCTGGATCCTGTCCGGACCGGACCTGTCGGAAATCAGGAATGCCCCTAAAGCGGGTTTCTATGCCGCCTTTCAAGCACTGCGTTTAAAAAAAGGACTGCCTGGCACTTTCGCCTTTACCGAAGGAGATCAGCAGCTGGTCATCCATGCGGAAAAGCACGAAGATATCGAGCTTTTTAAAAACATTATCGGGCAGAAGGACCGGGTCCTGGTTAAAGAGTGCTTCACCGAAGCATCTGCCCGCGGGCAGGCAAGGGATTTCGACGGCCGGTATTATACCAGCCAGTTCAACGCCTTTGTCCTGCCTGCCGACCCTGTAAACCTGCCGGCGTTAAAAAAAGATAGTCCTGTGACGGCCAAACAACCGCGCAAATATATACCCGGTTCAGAATGGCTTTACCTCAAAATTTATTCCCCGAAAATCGGGGCAGGAAAACTTTTACTGAGGGTCCTTCCTTTACTGCGGAAACGCTACAGCCATGGACCGATCCGGAAATGGTTCTTTATTCGTTACGAAGACCACGCCCCGCATATCCGCCTGAGGATGCAGATCGATCCTTTGAACGTCACCGAAATTTTGTTTGCCTTCAAGACACAGCTGGAGGACCGGATCCACCATCACGTTTTAAGAGAATACCAGATCGACGTGTATACGCGTGAACTGGAACGCTACAGCGCGGGCGGCATTGAAAATACAGAAACGCATTTCTGGGCAAGCAGCGAGTTGGTGGTTAAATTTCTGAAGCGGCAGGCGAAACAGCCTGCCGCTTCCAATTATCTGCTCGCCCTGGTTTCTGTAACGGAGGTAATCAGGCTCTTTATACCCGGCCCGGAAGAACAGGTTGATTTTTGCTATAGCTCCTACAGAGAGTTCTCGGCAGAATTTACCGGAGAAAATATCCGGGTAGAACTGGACAGGAAATACCGGGAGCTGGCCCCGGACATCCGTACGGCCTGCTCCGGCCATGAATTTTACGATCAGGCCGGGCTCCGGGCCGCTGCCGGCCTGTTTACCAAAAGCCTGCGGCCCCTTCAGCAGGAACTGAACCGCAAAAACGGCGGCACGGCGGCTTTTCTGAAGAGCATCATCCACATGCATATCAACCGCGTGTTTCCCGATAACCAGCGTAAACAGGAAATGGTCACTTATTACCTGCTTTATAAATACCTGCGTTCCGAACTGAAGCGGAAGCAGGTTTAACCGCTTATGGTTTACGGTCAGTTCTGATCAGTTTTCCGTCCATGATATCCAGAAAACGCTTTTTATAATAATCGCCCATGACCAGTTCCTTCTCATTGAGCAGCAGGACGCGGTTCCTTTCGATAACCTTGACATGGTTCATATTCACAATAAAAGAGCGGTGGACGCGGGCAAACAACTGCCGGGGAAGGTAATGCTCAATTTCCCTCATTGTCAGGTAAGTCATATGCTTCTCATTGCCGGCCGTATGGATAATGATATAATTTCCCGCTCCCTCGACATAGATCACGTCCTCCGTTTTTACTTTGACCATCCTTTCCTTCAGCTCGCTCTTGATATTGAAAAATTCGTCCAGTGCCAGTTTATTCCCGCGCCGCGCCTTCTTCATTTTATGTTTAATATTCTGTATAGACCTGTAGAACCGTTCATAATTGATCGGTTTTAAGATGTAATCGTAAGCGGCTTTCTCAAAGGCCTGTAAAGCGTATTCCGGAAAAGCGGTGGTGAATACCACGTTGGTATACAGGTTAACGAGCCCGGCGAGCTCTATGCCGTTCATGCCGCGCATATCGACATCAATAAAGGTGATGTCTGGCGCGCCATCCCTTGTGATTTCCCTCAAAGCGGTTACCGGGCTAAGGGATGAACCGACCAGGTCCAGTTCATCGGTCTGACCGATATACTCCTCCAGCAGCCCGATTGCGTCCGCATCATCATCAACAATATAACAGGTATAACTCATAGAATTATTTTTAAACTGACTATAAACAAACCGTCCCGTTCACCAAAATCAAAGGTAAACCTGCCAGGATAGGCATTAGCTAAGCGCTTCTGCAGGTTTTTAAGGCCCAGGCCACCCTTTTTATAAGGAGAACTTACCCTGATTTTATTGGTAGTTTGAAATGATAATTGATCCTCCACCGCCACAAGGGATATTTTAACAGGCATTTTCCTGTCGCCCAGCTCTCCGTGCTTGATGGCGTTTTCTACCAGCGTGATCAGCAGCAAAGGAATGACCTTTTTACCTGCCAGCCTGCCTTTCCGCCCGAACTGCAGGTAAAAATGTTCCTCCTGACGCAGGCGGCTCAGGTTGATCAGGTTCTCGATCTGTTCTACTTCCCTGCTTAATAAAACCGATTCAGCATCATCTCCCGTTACCAGGGAATAGCGCATCAGTTCCGAAAGCAGCATCACCCCTCTCCCCGCTTTATCAGAAAGCCTGCGGACTGAGGTGTATATAAAGCTTAAAGAATTGAACAGCAGATGCGGACTGATCTGGTTCTGCAGGAATGCGTTCTCAACGGAAATGTATTTATTCTGTAATTCAAGTGCACTGGCGATATTTTTCAATTGTTCCGTCTCCATTTTATGGTTACGGTCCTTAAACCTGATCATATAGCGCATTGCCCAGTAACCGGAGCTGAACCCGATATAAAAAATTTCCCTGAACAGGTTGGCTAAAAAATATGGCTCCCCGAGCAATACGTCAAGGCCTTTTTTCATCCCGGGCATAACGAAATCCAGCGCAGCCTTGCAGATAAAAAACACCGATGCCTCCAGTACGATCAATACGCCCGAAACGATATAAGGCCTGCCGGTCCTGAAAAAGGCATAGTCCAGGACCACATGTGCATGGAAATAAAACAGGCCGATATAGCACAGGTAATAAATGGGAAAATGATACAAAGGCCCGCGCAGGCCCGCTGTAGCGGCAACGGACAATAGCTCATAAAGAATGTAAACAATCCAGCCGACGATGTGGCTGAAAACGATATCCCTGTTCTTCATTTACCTGTTCAGATTGGAACTCCGACAAAATTTCAACTTTCTGCATAGCGCAATTGCCTCCCGGCGTAACAAACTTTACTGTCTTATCCCCGACCGGTAGTTTAGGTCAAAATCAAATGCTATGAAAAACGCCAGGTCAAAAAAACTCAAAAAAAAGATCAGTACAATTTGCGATTACAACAACACCGGTTTACCGGGTAACGGCGGTGACACGACTTCGGGCACAGACACAACTGCCACTTTAACCATCATCACCACGACTATCAATACGGGGTTGATACCCAAAAGATAACAACTTTCAGGAATATTATTAAATATAAATTAAAAAATAATATTAAAATCCTAACCTATAAGCAATTAGATATTCTGATTTAAAACTTAAATTTCGAAACATTGCTTAAGTCTGAATTAATAATACTTGAACAACAGGTCACCGAAATAATAACGGATCATAAACAGCGCAATGGCCTGGCCCCTGGGGAAGAATTTTCCGGCGAGGTAAAGTCCGTTCTCGAAACCTGCACCCGGTTAAAAAAACACTGGATCCAGGATTTGTTCGGACCCGCAAAAGACTATGCGGTCAACCGGTACGTAAAATACCACCAGTCCGGGATTACCCGTTTGTCTGATGCCGTCAGTGAAGCCGCCGGTCTGAAAGATCCGGCATCACTGTCTCTTTACGACGGGGCGCTCGGTGAGTTGCTGAACGGGTTTGAAGACCTGTTGCTCTTTCTTCAAAACAATTGTTATCAGTTTTTTGACAGCGGCTTCAGGATGACTGTTTTTAACGAACGCCGGCAATATAATGATGCTGCCGGGTTTGAAAAGGAATTACGGGCATATAAGGGGCCTGCGATGGAAACCGGGCTTGCCGCCGCTATCGCGGACTCTGTTTCAGGCAAGCTGCAGGGCGCTGCTTGCGAAGGTATATCCTACCGGGACGCGGAACTCCTTACACAGTTGACGCACATAGTCCGGCAACATTTAAACAACGGAAATGAAAATATAGCGGAAAGCCTGCAGGATGCCCTTTACCGTCAAAACCTCAACACCCGGTATTTCTATCATTGGTATACGGGCGCCATTCTCAGTAAAATGGCAGGGGCGGCCGGTAAAAAAGGAAAAGAACAACTGATCATGGAAGAACTGACAAGGTTTTCAGGGGTCTTTGTAAGGCCCGGGAACGCTTTTGAGCCCGGCCTGCCGGCTATAGACCAGCAGGTCGGGGCCTTTTTAAAGGCGCAACTTGGCCACCCGTCGAGGGCTGCAGCACCCGGGGGCTTAAACGGCAACAGCCGCCTGGCGATTGACCTTTCGGTACCCCAGTTTGCCATATTTGTCAGGGTACTTTACCAGTGCGGATGCTTTCCGGTCAGGAACGTTGCTAAAATCGTGCGTTTCTTCACCGCGCATTTCACGACCAAAAAACAATCCGATGTTTCGGCAAAAAGTTTCGCCCGGGCATTTTATGGTATGGACCAGCCCGCGGCAGCTGTCGTCCGGGACATCCTCCGGCGGATGATCGACTACATTGACAAAATTTACTTTCCTTAACCACCTAAAAACCGGAAACTATGGAAAATTGATACAAAGGCTTTGTTAGGTACACCATCCGTTATCTGATGGTGGCAATGCCGGACACCAAAACAGTTCATTATGATTGCGAAATTTTGTGACCGCCTTTTTGCTGATTTAAACAAGGATTTAAACGAGGTAACACTCGAGGAGCACGAGGATATGAGGCGATTGGAAAGATCTGTCCGCTTGTGTTTAAGGTATCTGCAGAAGCTCAAAGATTTCTGCAAAACACACGAGCCGGCAAGCCCGGCGGAGGAGATCAACTTTTTTAAGCACATCAAACCCAAGTTCAAGGCACAGCTGATCTTTTACCAGTCCCTGCTTAATATCGAAAGCCGCAAGCCCGTAGGAAAAGGGGCGACTGTGGCCAAGTATTACCAGAACGAGATCAGGGTGCTGAAACATTTTTTTGAAAGCAACCTCTCCTTTTACCAATACGTCCGTACGCAGGGCTGTTATCTGGATGACTATTATTTTTTACGGGGCACCTACGATATACACCTCGACCCTGACCAGTGTATGATCGATTTTGATCCCGTATTCAGTACAAGCCATGACCATAAGCTGGCGCAGGTCATCGCCCATGAATTGCTGCAACATTACCTCGAACAGGCGCTGCGGACGGTGGGCCGGCGGGAATCCCTGGTACAGGCCGACAACGATTTCCAGGACTTTGACTGGAAGCAAACGAAATGTGCGCTGATCGAACTTATCTACAGCTGGCATGCCACGGAGGCTTTCGGTAAAAAGAGCCTGAAAAGTATCGCCAGGTTCATTGAGCGATCCTTTAATATTTCCCTTGGCAATTTTTATGACACCTACGACTGGTTGTGCGGACGCCCCAGCCCTACGGTTTACATCGATGAAATGAAAGCTGCCTTTTTAATGCGGGTGCAAAAAAAATTAAAATAATAACTGACCAAACGGATCACTAAAGCTCTTGCCCTTACCATCTGACCGTTATAAACCATCCATTTTCAATAGAATATTGCGGCTCCCTTGCCCTACCCGGATGCTTTATCGACAGTTCCGGGAGCTTTCGGTTTGCAGGCCGTACCGGGTGCCATTTTGGTAGCTTAAGCGATCAACGGAAATACCGGCATCACCCTGCCGGGCCTCAGGGGCCATTCATTAAAAGCGCCGGGCACATGCCGCGATTCTGCAGGAGCAGGTGCTGTTTTTACGTCAGCACAAACCGGTTAGAACCGGAACAATCTCCCGGTCCGGGCTACTTACAGTGCATGTGGCTTCTCCGGCCATAAGGCGGAACCAGCGCCCTCGCAAGAAGCCCAAATATAACCACCGGTTGTCCATAAAAAACATTTATCCTGAGGGCAGGACCTTATACCATGTCCCCAATAATGAAACATGGTCACCTTGGCCAACCGGTTTCTTTTCCGGCCGGTCAACCTACGCAGTGTAAGAATTTAAGGAGATCAGAAAGTTCCAATAATTCCGCTCATTGTCCACAAAAGTGATCATTTCAGGGGTTTCGTTTTTTGATAAGTTATCAATTTTCAGTTCAGTGATTACCTCGATATTCATCTTTTTCAATGCAGCCTTCAGTTCCGAATCTATTTTTTCATTTAATTCAGGGATTAAACGCCCTCCGGGCACCGCAATCCAGATCCTCGTATTGAAATTGGTGTAAAAGGTAGCAAGTTCTGCTACCAGTCTTCCGGAACCGATAATCAATATGGATCCGGTTCTTTTTACCCCTGCTCTATTGTCCGTTCCGGCCGGGTCAGCACAAGGGGAATCATGATCAATAAAGTTACCGGAGAGTTTCTCCGCTGTTATGATAAAGACAGCGCTTTTTACGGTCACTTTTTTTTCACCACGCTGAAACTGCAGGGTCTGATTATCAATAAAACGCCCAATCCTGTTGATGCTGTTTTTTTGATGGGAAGTCGGGTCAGAAGGTGCAGGACAGACCTTAATACGGCCCAGTTTATACCCCCGCTGCTTTATTTCCAAAGGGCAATGCAGGTGCGCCGGGGCACCACTGATGAAGAATAAATCGTATATCTCCATAGACCTGTTATATCAGATATATCAATTCGGTTAGACCTGAAATTAAAAAACCATGCCTGCTCTGATCATTGGCGGATGGGTTATTTTCTATTTCTTTATAATTTGTCATAATTGCTTCGGCCACGGGAATCCACTTAAAACCTAACTATATATCGTATATTTGAAAAAAATTAACGATATTTAGTTAAAAAAGACAACAGTCTGTTTTTAATCTTAAGATTAGCGCAGGGCTTTTAATTGATCTGTTTTCCATTGTAAAATTCTTCAATTAACATCAGGCCTATCATACTTTTAACGATCACCGATTGCATGGGTAAGGCTGAAAAGACCAAACAGCATATCATCAATGAAGCTGCCCTCATTTTCAACAGAAAAGGGCTTGCAGATACTACTGTTGAGGACGTTTTAAAGGCTGCCAATGTTGCCAGGGGCTGTCTTTATAACTACTTTGAAACAAAAGAAGCGCTGGCTTTGGAAACGGTTGGCTTTCTTCTCAGAAAAAAAGTTGATAAAAACGCCGAAATTCTCAGCCGTCATAAAACCGCAAAAGAAAACATTCATGCCTACCTTAATTTTTGCAAAAACTCCGCTGATACTTTTATAGCGGGTGGATGTCCGTTATTTAATTTTGCCACGGAATCACACGAGAACAATCCGGCCATTAAAAAACTGATCAAGGACGCTATCGTGGAAACCCAGAAAATGCTTACCGGCGTACTCAGTTCCGGAATCAAATCCGGCGAATTTTCGGCTGACCTGGTCCCCCGTGATTTCGCCATGCGGCTTTACACCATGGTAGAAGGATGTACTGTAGTGTGCCGGGTACTCGAAACCCGTGCCCCGCTGGAAAACGTTGTTAAAAGCATAAAGCTGGAGTTGAATACTTACTGCCTGCCACGCCCCTGATTGTCTGAAACCCCGCAACATATCAACTTTCCTTTCTGCCTGGTTTATCGGATAGCCCCGTCCCCCATAATTTATTGGGCTTGCTCCCCATTATAAACTGCATTTTTCCGCCCGCCCGGATCATTTCATCCGTTATAAACGTGCGGCCATACGGTTTACCGTTCAATTTAACCGACTGAATATAGATATTGTCCTTAGTCCGGTTTGACGTGATCACAAATGTTTTGTGAAATGGCAGGCGGACCGTGGCTTTTGCGAACCCTGGAGAACCAAACATATACACTCCGCTTGCCGGATTAACCGGATAAAAACCTAAACTGCTGAACAGGTACCATGCAGACATCTGGCCGCAGTCCTCATTACCGGCATACCCTTCCGGAGAACTACCATACATTTCTTCAGCTATTTTCGCTGTATAATATTGAGTTTTCCAGGGTTGGCCGGTAAAATCATAAAGATAGGCGATATGATGGCTCGGTTCATTACCATGCGCATATTGCCCGATAAAGCCGGAAGCGTTGTTATTAATTTCGCCCTTGCTTTTAGCTGTAAAGAAAGTATCGAGCCTGGAAACAAAGTTTTCCTCTCCGCCCATCAGATCGACCAGGCCGTTAATATCCTGCGGAACGTACCATAAATATTGCCAGGCATTTCCCTCTGTATAAGGGTTTCCGCCGTTCCCCCCATACTGGAACGGATCAAAAGGGTTAAGCCATTCGCCATGATCATTTCTGGCCCGAAAAAAGCCCGGCCCGGGGTCAAAAAGATTTCGGTAATATTTTGAACGCCCGGAAAAAAAGAGGTAATCTTCCTCCTTACCAAGCTTTTTTGCAAGCCGGGCGACACACCAATCGTCAAACGCAATTTCCAGCGTTAGGGAAACCGATTGGGATTGTCTGTTCTCCGGGACATAACCGTATTTGTTTAAAAGCCGGAATGGTGAACCGGGATGGTCCCGCAGCGAGGAGGCCTTTACCGCGTCGTAAACCTGCATTGCATTGATCCCCGGCAGTCCTTTCATGGCTGCATCGACGAGTACCGGTATGGCATGGTTTCCGATCATACAGTAATTTTCCTGTCCCCAAAGTTGCCATATGGGCAGGTAGCCATAATCTCTATACTGGGATAACATGCTGCTGACGAAGGCTGCCGTCCGTTCCGGCTGTACCAATGTATACAGGGGGTGGGCGGCCCGGAAGGTGTCCCACAAGGAAAACGTACTGTAAAAGCCCCTTGTTGCTTTATGAACGGTGTAGTCGATTGCCGTGTAATCGCCGTTCACATCAGCGTAATTATTAGGCTGGATGAAGGCATGGTAAAGCGCGGTATAAAAGCGCTTTTTCTTTTCACTTTCACCCTCAACGCGAAGTTTGTTGAGTTCAGACTCCCATATGGCATCCGCTTTGGACACGGTGCCTTCAAAGTCCCAGCCCGGGATCTCGGCCATCAAATTCTGCCTGGCGTTTTCGACGCTCACTGTCGAAATCCCGATTTTGGTTAAAAGCCTCGAACCCGCGACATCGTCAAAATGCAATACAGCCCTTAAATCAGTTCCGTTCAGCAGGGATTGATCAATATACTGGTCCCCCCCGTCAAATAAATCGGTCTTCTTGATTTTCCGGTTGAACTCCGCATAAAAATAAATCTTCCTCAATTTTGCCCAGCCGCTGATCACCCGGAACCCGCTGACCGCTTGGTCTCCGATAGCGTGCAGCTGAGCGGCTATGATACGGCAATTAAAAACACCTTTAGGCATGGAATGATCAAGATCCACCACCACTTTCGCGTCCTTTGTTCCGCCGGGGAAAGTGTACCTGTGAAAACCGGAATGCGCCGTAGCCGTCAATTCAACATTGATATTCCAGTCCCGGAGCTTCACCTGATAAATACCAGCCTTCGCGGTTTCTTCTTTATGGGAAAATCTTGAACCGTAACCGCTTGACGGATGCCCGGGGTCTCCTGCCCTGGTTTTTACTTCGCCTAAATAAGGCATAAACAGGATATCGTACAGGTCCGGGGCCCCGGTCCCGCTGAGATGGGTGTGGCTAAACCCGGCGATGTAGTTATCATTGTAGCTATAGCCAGATCCTGTTTCCCAGTTTGGCTCCGCCCTGGTATCGGGGCTTAACTGTACCATACCGAACGGCACGGTGGCACCGGGATAGGTATTGCCGCCTAAACTGCCATGTGCGGCGCCTGTGCCGATAAAAGGGTCGACATAATTTGTTAGTTTTTCGGTCTGCCCGAACGCTGACAGCGCAAGAACAATAGCCGGGACGACCAGAATATTTTTTTTCATGAGGGTTATTTATGGTAAACGTGCAGGTTATGCGCCTGCTTTGGAGGACATTCGGTATTGGCCGGGCGACGAACCGATTAATTGTTTGAATACCCTCGAAAAATAAAAAGGGTCAACATATCCGAGATCCGACGCTACGGTTTTGATTTTATCATTACTCCGGAACAACAACTGGCATGCGCGCTGCATTTTTAACTGATTAAAATAATCAATAGGAGACGAGCCCGTTTCCTTTTTGAACACATAGGCAAAATGGGAAGCAGAGATATGCAGCCGTGCAGACATCTCTTCAACACTTAGTTTTTTATTGATATTCCTTCTCATAAAATTGATCGTTAACGCGATAATATCACGATCAGCTTTTACGCTATCGTTATCATGCTTTTGAGGAAATAAAAGTGTTGCCAACAGGTGGTACAGGCTGAAATTGGCGTTGCAGACCTGCTCAAAACCAAGGCTGCGGTTTAGCGTATCGAACATTTTCTCCCAGAGTTCCAGGCCTTTTTCGTTAAAATGCACAGGCGCGGGCTGGTTCACAGCGTCAAGTTTAAGCGCTTCATTGAAAGCCTGGATAGTGGGCCCCGTAAAATAAAGCCAATGGATGGACCAGGGTGCATCTTTGTCCGCCCAATAATTGATATACTTATCAGTAGCCGGGATCACAATGTACTCGTTCCGGCGCAGTTCGAATTTCCTGTCCCCAAGCACGAGGTGCCCGATCCCCTTAACACAATAAATCAGGATATTATCCCGGCTGCCTGACCTCCATTTCTGACATCCCTGAACAGCTTCCGGGAAGTACCCGATTTCAGTGATATAAATCTTGAATAACTCGGGAGCCATGGCTTTATAACCCTTCAGAAGCTTCCATGGGATTTTAACGGCTTCACGCCTTGCAAAGCCATCGGTTTCTTTTAATTCGCTAAGCATAATCAAAGTTAAATCTATAATTGGTTTTAGACATTACCGTCTATTTTTTAGACAACAATGTCTAAAACAATGCCATTATAGTCTAAATAACAAGCATTTGCAAAATAATTAACATAATTGCAAACCTTTATGATCATTATGCCAATTTCGCATACTTTCAGAATTCAAGGTTATGGCCACCCCTTCTTACCTCCATCTACATCCCTCTGCAGTTGTAAAATGTACACTTAGCGGGGGCCTGAAATGAGCTCCGCCATCCTGCCGGCACCCCAAAATTTTCATCAGCAATGCAGACGAAAAAGTGCAGGGTATCTTAAAAAAAACGGTGACGATTGCTGTTAAAAAATGGCAGGATTATACATTATTTTCCGGGCTTTCTCCATTTTTTCTGCCCCGGCGCGCCTCTACTTTTACAAAACCAATTCTTAAACCTGAAAAGCCTATGATGAAATACATTTACGCTCAACTTTAACGCAACATGGATCCCGGCCCGGAAGGGTTCCCCGGGGATCAAAGTAATTTTTTCGCTGCTTTTACGGAAGGCTGAGGCTTGTATTGCCATAAGATTACCTGACAGGATATTGCACGTCCTCTTGTTTCTTCCGCCAGCCAGTGACTTCTGTTTTACCCACACATTATAAACCACCAGAATAAACATTAACCCCTTTTTATGAGAGAATTCTACAAAATGCTGCGGCACCTGCAGGCGCAGTTATCAAATTGGAAGATGATTAAGACAGTCCCGGTATCTCTCGTGCTGCTGAGCCTGCTTTTTGCCGGACGGGCAGGAGCACAAACGAAGGTCACCGTCGTCGGAGCCGTAGTCGACACCGCTGGCAAGGCTATCATCGGCGCCAATATTTCGCCGGTAAACAAAAAAGGGAACAGCACATCCACGGATGAAAACGGAAAATTCATCCTTGATACAGAAACCGGTGCTGTTCTTAAGGTAAGTTATGTTGGTTTCGTTTCAAAAGAGATAACGATTACCGCCAACCAAAAGAGTTTTAAGATTATCTTAAAAGAAGCGAAAAGCGAATTTGACGAAGTCGTGGTCACCGCTTATAACAGGAAACAGACCCGGGAGGCCCTGGTCGGCTCTGTAACAACGGTCAAGCCGGGCAACCTGAAGATTCCGGCCAGCAACCTGACCAACGCGCTTGCCGGCCAGGTCGCGGGTATTATAGCCTACCAGCCGAGCGGACAGCCCGGCGTTGACAATTCTAATTTTTTCATCCGGGGCGTGACTACATTTGGTTACAAACAAAGCCCGCTGATCCTGATCGACAACGTCGAACTGACTGCGTCCGACCTGGCGCGCCTGAACGTGGACGACATCGAAAGCTTTACTATTTTAAAAGACGCCAGCGCAACGGCCCTTTATGGAGCAAGGGGCGGGAACGGTGTGATCCTGGTAAAAACCAAAGAAGGCAAAGCGGGCAAAGCCCAAATCAATGTGAGGGTGGAAAACTCCTCGTCGCAGTCAGTTAAAAACCTTCAGCTGGCTGATCCGATCACCTATATGAGATTATTTAATGAGGCTACAAGTACCCGTTACCCGCTTAACCCGCTTCCATACACTGAAAATCAGATCATCAACACGCAAAACACCATCAATCACGCACCGGGGAGCAACCCATATGTCTACCCTGCGGTAGACTGGCTGGCCATGCTCTTTAAAAAGCGGACCAGCACGCAACGAGGGGATATGAGTGTACAGGGCGGCGGCGGGGTGGCGCGTTATTACGTTGCGGGGTCCTATGACAATGACAATGGCATCCTGAGGACCGATATCCGGAACAACAATAACAACAATGTGAAATTTCAGAATTATCAGCTCCGGTCCAATGTCAATATCAACCTGACCAATAAAACGGAACTCATCGTGCGCCTGTCCGGCAACTTTAATGAATATAACGGCCCGCGGACAAATGATGCTTCGCTTTCGACCGATCTGTATAACCTGGTCATGCATACCAGTCCCGTTGATTTTCCTGCATATTTCCCTGCCGATTCTGCAAATTTAAAAACTAAGCACATCTTGTTCGGCAACACAGCCGCATCCAGCGGCCTGGGCAATTATAAATATATCAACCCGTATGCGAATTTGCTTTCCGGTCACCAGAATTTCTCCGAATCCAGGATGCTCGCGCAGCTTGAGCTGAACCAGAACCTGGATTTCCTCACCACCGGATTGAATTTCCACGCGATCTTCAGCACCAACCGCTACGCCCGTTTCCAGTCAGAAATGCACTATGACCCGTTTTATTATACCTATGATAACTATGACAAGATAACCAATCAATACACGCTGCACTGGATCAACGACCAACCCGGCCAGGCCAGGGAATACCTGAGTTACTCACCAGGCGCCAGTACGCTGAGCACATTTCTGTACCTGCAGGGCGTTTTGGATTATTCGAGGACCTTTGCGACCAATCATAACATCAGCGCTTCTTTGATCGGGACGCAGCAACAGACCCGGAACGCCAACGCGGGGAGCCTGTTCGACTCCCTCCCCTTCCGCAATGAAACCCTGGCGGGCAGAGCGACTTATTCATACAAAGGCCGCTACTACCTGGAATTCAACTTCGGTTACAACGGTTCAGAGCGCTTCAACGCAAACCACCGATTTGGATTTTTCCCTACCATCGGGGCTTCATGGATCATATCAGACGAGAAATTCTGGGGCGCCCTGTATAATATTTTTGACCGCTTTAAGCTCCGGGGCAGTTACGGACTGGTAGGTAACGACCAGATCGGCAGCCAGCGTTTCTTTTACCTCTCTGATGTCAACCTTAATGGCGGGAACTCGGCAGCTTTCGGGACGAATAACGGCTACTCACATAACGGCGTCAGTATCAATAGCTATGAAAATGATGACGTAACCTGGGAAACGTCCAAACAGACTAACCTGGGTCTTGAATTTACGGTAAAAAAGAAAATAAATGTCATTGCCGAGGTTTACAACAACAACAAATATAATATCCTCCAGAACCGGGGTGTCGTACAGCCGACGCTGGGCCTGGAGGCAGGGATCTCAGCCAACATCGGCAAGGTAAATTCCAAAGGGATAGACATTCAGATCGACGGTTCTCAAAATATCGGAAAGGACTTTTCTTTCGGCTTAAGGGGCAATTTCACCTATTCCAAAAACAAATATACCCAGATTGAGGAACCGCACTGGCTGGAAGCATCCCGGTATTTATTGGGACAACCGCTGAACCGGCAATACGGCTATATCGCTGAAAGGCTTTTTGTTGATGATAATGAAGCGGCAAATTCCCCAAAACAGATTTTTAGCTCAAGCGGCACCCAACCTAAGGGTGGGGATATCAAATACAGGGACCTCAACGGGGATGGTAAAATAGACGGTGCCGACCAAACTTATATTGGTTATCCCACAGTACCTCAGATCGTATACGGCTTCGGCTTAACCACAAGCTACAAGAACTTCGATCTCTCCGGCTTCTTCCAGGGACAGGCCAAGGTGTCTTTTTTCATTGACCCCGCCCGTACCGCACCGTTCATCAAAAGCCCGGATTCCTATTATACCGGGAATACCCAACTGTTAAAGGCTTTTGCAGATGACCATTGGTCTGAGGACAACCAGAACCTGTATGCGCTTTACCCGCGCTTCGGCCCGGACGGGGGCATCATCGAAAACAACAGGCAATCGAGCACCTGGTGGCTGCGCGACGGCAGCTTCCTCAGGCTCAAATCGGTTGAATTCGGTTACTCCCTGCCTGCAAGGATAACCAAAGCGTTAAATGTAAAAAAAGCAAGGATCTATTTCAACGGCCTCAACCTGCTTACCTGGAGCCCATTCAAGCTATGGGACCCGGAACAGGGAGGCAATGCCTTTGCCTACCCGGTTCAAAAGGTATTTAATATTGGTCTGAACGTCAATTTATAGTTAACACAAAAAATTAAAAGAAATGAAATCCAATCATAAATTCATCTTCCTGATCCTGCTGACGGTTTTCTGCCATTCGTGCAAAAAATATCTTGACGTCACTCCCGATAATGTAGGCACCATTGATTATGCGTTCAGAAACAGGAACGAGGCGGAGAATTACCTGTTTACCTGCTATTCACAATTGCAGCGTTATAATCTGCCGCAGTACAATGCAGGTTTCGTTACCTCGTCAGAGATCATCTTCCCCAACAATTTAAGCGACAACTCGAGTATCGATATCACCGGCTTTAACCTGATCAGGGGCTCCCAGAACAGCCAGAACCCGGGACTTAATTTCTGGGACGGCAACAATGGCGGGCAGGCAACTTTCAAGGCCCTGAGGCAATGTAATACCATGCTGGAGAACATAGACAAGCCGGTTGATTTAGGGGCCGCTGAAAAGAAAAGATGGATAGCCGAAGTAAAGTTCCTGAAGGCCTATTATCATTTTTACCTGTTCCGCTTATACGGCCCGATCCCCATCGTGGATAAGAACCTTCCGATCAACGCCTCTACCGAAGAGGTCAAAGTTAAAAGGGCGCCTGTCGATTCGGTTGTCAATTATATGGTCAGGTTACTGGACGAAGCCGCTCCCGACCTTCCGCCTGTTATCCTGAACCAGGCCAAGGAACTGGGCCGGATCACCATGCCGATCGCGCTCGCTGTGAAGGCACAGATACTGGCTACTTCGGCGAGCCCCTTGTTTAACGGGAACCCTGATTATGCGTCCGTTAAAAACAAGGACGGGCAGCCATTGTTCAGCAACACCTATGATGCCGGCAAATGGGACAAAGCGGCGGCGGCATGCCTGGAAGCCATTACTGTTGCCGAAGCCGACGGCGTGAAACTCCACACTTTCCTGCCGCCTGCCAATATCCCGTCCAATCTTACCGACTCCCTTAAAAAAGTGCTGACGATACAGACTTCGGTTACAGAAAAGTGGGATGTAAACACGGAATTGATCTGGGCATTAAACAGCAACTTTGATTATCAAACCTATTGCGGCCCGCGTTTAACGTCCAAGTCTGCCTCTAATATTACCTTCCAGGGAACATTTGCAGTTCCTATTTCAGAGCAGGAATTATTTTACACGGACAAGGGCGTTCCGATTAACGAAGACAAAACCTGGGACTATCAGAACCGGTTTGATATCAGGACCGGCGATGAGGCCAACAGGTTCTACATCGGGAAAGGTTACGAAACCATCAAAGCGCATTTCAACAGGGAACCCAGGTTCTACGCGGATATCGCCTTTGACGGAGGCGTATGGTATGGCAATGGCAACTTCGATCCGGAGGGAGCTTATTACGTACAGGGACGGGGGCCCACTTCGCTGGCCGGGCCGAAAGACAATATCCGGATCAACGTTGCCGGATACTGGCCCAAAAAACTCGTTAATTACTTAACCGTACATGATGACGGCTATACATTGAGCGATTTTCACATGCCGCTCATGCGGCTTGCAGACCTTTATCTTCTGTATGCTGAAACGTTAAATGAACAGGGCAAGCCATTTGCAACCGTAGTGCCTTATCTGGATAAGGTAAGGGAAAGGGCCGGGCTGCCCGGTGTGGTCGAAGCCTGGACCAGCTATTCCAAAAACCCCGATAAATATGCCAGTAAGGACGGTTTGCGTCAAATCATCCACCAGGAACGAAGGATAGAGCTCGCGTTTGAAGGCCAGGCCGGATGGGACCTGCGCCGATGGAAAGAATTACAACAGATCCTGAGCAAGCCCCTTCAGGGCTGGAATGTTTATGAACCCTCGTCCATTAACTATTACCGGCCCCGCACGCTGGTCACGCCGGTATTTAACGTGAGGGATTATTTGTGGCCGATCGCTGCCGACGACCTGATATACAATAACTATCTGGCCCAAAACTTAAACTGGTAACATTTATGCGCTCAATCATGAAGAAAGTTAAAAACATATTACTGTTGCTGTCTTTTTCGATAATGACAGTTATACTATCGTGTAAACGAAATGACGGTTACAATGACCCGGTATCCAAAGACCCGACCAAGCCGGGCGTCGTAAGCAACGTTAAGGTAACCGATTATAACGGCGGTTCATACATCACTTACGATCTGCCGAATTCAGAAAACATCCTGTATGTACTGGCCAGTTATTCCATCAGGAATGGCGTAACCAGAGAAACAAAAGCGTCCTATTACAGTGATACCGTGAACGTCGAAGGTTTTGCCAAAGCGCAGGAATATAATGTTACGCTGTATACGGTCAGCCGCTCCAATGTCAAATCGGACCCGGTGACGGTCAAAGTGCACCCATTGACCCCGGTATACGAGTTAGTCAGACAGGACCTGTCCCTGCAAAGCGATTTCGGCGGCGTCAATGTAAAGTCATTGAACCTGTTTAAAAAAGATATAGGTGTAGTGATCACCGCCTTCAACCAATCAACCCACCAGATGGAAGTCGAGGATCAGCACTATACGAATACGGATACGATTGATTACTCATTACGGGGCTACAGCACCGCCTCCCGCGAATTCGGGGTTTATGTTACCGATAAATTCGGTAACGTCTCCGACACCCTGAAACACACCCTCAGTCCATTGCTGGAGGTGATGCTGGACAAAAGCCTGTTCAGTACTTACCTGTTGCCTTCAGATACACCGATAGGTTATGGATGGGTTACTTCCAATTTATGGGATGGCAGAACAGATGGCAGTTCGGCCGGCTGGCATACCGAGCCCGGCCACACTCCGCCATTCGTGACAACTTTCAACGTAGGCAAGAGTTATAAATTAAGCCGGTTTGTGATCTGGGAACGACCTGACGACGGGCAGATCATTTATTCATTCGCGCATGGGAACCCCAAATTTTTTACGCTCTGGGGATCAAATGCACCGTCTCCAAAGGATGCCAGCCTGCCACTTTCTTCAGCTGTCGGGACCGTGGTGGGCGATTGGATCAATCTGGGGAATTTCCGTTACCCTAATCCGCCCTCAGGGTTACCGCCGATAAGCCATAACGCGGCGGATAATGCCTTTGTACTGGCTGGGGTGAATTTCAATGTTTCCATAGATGACCCCGCGATTCATTTCTTAAGGTTTTCAGTGTCACAAAATTGGGAAAACGGGGACATCGCCCATTTCATGGAAATCTCCCTGTATGGCCAGCCTCAGTAATCATTATTAAAGCAAAGAAAATGAAAAGTATCATCCATGTCTTATCTGGCCTAGCCGGCCTCATCCTGCTGGCAGGCTGCGCGAAGAACAACCTCCAAACCGATTTTAAAAAGTACCTCGGCGATCATGAACTGGTTTATACGGGTGCGGTCGGCAAGGTAATCGTCCAGCCGGGCAACCTTGAAATTGGCTTAAAGTGGAAATCCAGCACTGACCCGAGTATCACCCGGTACATTATCTATTATAACAATAAATCTGATTCCGCCATTGTTGATGTCAGTGCGCCTACCGATTCGATCCGGACCGTAATCAAAGGCCTGTCAGAGTATACGTATTCTTTCACGATTTACTCCGCTGACGCGAAAGGGAACAGGTCGGTGCCCGTGGAGGTCAATAATGCCAAGGTATACGGCCCGGTATATGCCTCCACGCTGCTCAACCGTGGCTATGACGCCGTTAACCCGTATCAGTTGCATGACGACGGGTCCCTGACCCTGAACTTTATTGCACCGGATACCATCAATATCAAAACTGTTATCAACTATACCAACGCAGCCGGGGCGGCCGCGCAGGCTGAACTGCTGCCCGGTGACAACGCCATTACCTTGCCAAGCTATCAGTTGGCCAGCCCGATCACCTACCGTTCGTCATACATTCCTGAACGGGGCGCGATTGATATTTTTTCGGTCGCTGCAGCTGACAACTTTCCCAGAATTTATTCCTATGTACAATGCGATAAGTCCCTGTTTAAGGACGATGCAAAATTACCGAATGATGTGTATGCGGACTATGGCACGAGTTTGAGCAAGCTTTGGGACGGAAGCTCAGGCCCGCAGGCTTACCCTAACATCTTTCATACCAATGACATGCAGCTGCCCCATACATTTACCTTTGATATGGGTAAGATTTATGATAACCTGGGACGGGTCGAAGAAACCGGCAGGGACAGCGAGCATAACCCGATGGATTTTGAAGTGTGGGGTATCGCAGACATCAGCAACGCGGCACCGGTCCTCAAAAGTACGGACCCCGGATGGGGTGCTGAAATGCAGGCAAAAGGCTGGACACTCCTGAAAGAGTGCATCCGGAATGATGACGGCAAACAAGCCGTAAAATTCGATATGACCAGCGGCCCTGTGAACGTACGGTATATCAGGATCAGGGTTATCAAAACCATTGACAACAGCAACCTGAGCAACTGGAGCGAATTAACATTCTGGAATAAGCAATGATCCCAACGTCAGCCGGCGCGGCCGGCTGACGTTTTTTAAATTTCAACCCTACTTAAAACTTTACTATCAATGAACCGCTCTTTTCTGTTACGAATTCCATTTCAACGCCTGCGCGTAATACTGCTGGGTATTTTGTTTTTGAACATGATGCCGGCCAAGGCCCAAAACCGTCCGGAAACGAAGGCCCCGTTATCACTGCTTCAGCAAAAATTTGTTGACCTTCGCTTTGGGATGTTCATCCATTTTAACATTCCGACGTTTGAAAATGCCGACTGGCCGGACCCGGAGGCCCGGGCCTCAGATTTTAACCCTAAAAAACTCGACTGCAGGCAATGGGCAAAGGCGGCCAGATCGGCTAATATGACCTACGGGTGCCTGACCACCAAGCACCACAGCGGCTTTTGCATCTGGGATACCAAAACGACCGGATACAATGTGATGAACAGCCCCTTAAAAAGAGATGTGGTCAAAGAGTATGTTAAGGCATTTCGCGATGAGGGGCTGAAAGTGATGCTCTATTATTCGATTTTAGATACCCATCACCGCTTACGCCCCAATAGTATCCAACCCAGGCATATTGATATGGTCAAAAAGCAAATTACCGAATTACTGACCCATTACGGCCCTATTGAGGCTTTAATCATCGATGGCTGGGACGCGCCCTGGTCGAGGATCTCCTATGATGATATACCGTTCGATGTCATCTATAAACTGGTAAAATCTTTACAGCCGAATTGCCTGCTGATGGATTTAAACGGTGCCAAATACCCTGCGGAAGGATTATACTATACCGATATCAAGACCTACGAAATGGGTGCCGGCCAGCGGATCTCAGCGGAAACAAACAAGATGCCGGCGCTGGCCTGCCTGCCGCTACAGGGCAGCTGGTTTTGGAAAACGGATTTTCCTGCGAACCCTGTGAGGGACGTTAATAAACTGATCGATGAAGTCCTCATCCCCCTCAATAAGGCCAGCTGCAATTTCATTCTAAATGTGGCGCCCAACAGGGACGGCCTGTTTGATGACAACGCCCTTACCGCGTTAAAACAAATCGGGCAGCAATGGAAAAACGACGGGCCTGTTGCGCCGATTGCAGAAACAGGCCCGCCTGTCATATCCCACAACCTTGCGAAACGGGCCCCTGCCAATTCAAGCTGGAGCGACGACTCTAACATCATGGATTTCGGGAACGATGACAATTTCGGGTCATCCTGGTTATCTAACCCGGCCGTAAAAAAGCCCTGGTTCGAGGTCAGTTTAAAGCCGGGCCAGCAATTCAATACGATCGTACTTTTTGAAAACGATCCCCATATCAGGAGATACAAGCTCGAATACCATGACCCAAGCGGATGGAAAACCCTGTTCGAAGGTGAAAATTTAAACAGGTTTAAAATAAACAGGTTTAAAGCCGTGAAGGGAGACAAAGTCAGAATCGATATCGAGAGTTATAACGACCGGCCGACGATCTCGGAAATTGGCATTTATAATAACCCGCTGTAACTATAACCAGCACCAGGTGCCAGCCGCCTGACACAGCCGCCCGGGAGCGGCTTTATTACAGAACTATGAAATACAAACTATCCTGTTTACTGACATCATTGTGTTTATTTGCCGCCTACGTATCAGGCGCCCAATCCCCGGTTGACTATGTCAATCCGTTTATAGGTGCAACAACAGCCAGCGACATTACGGGTAACGGCCTTGGGAAAACCTTCCCGGGGGCCACAACACCTTACGGGCTCGTCCAGGTGAGCCCCAATACGATCACAGGAGGCGACAACGGCTCAGGGTACAGCTACGAACATAACAGTATCGAAGGGTTCGCTTTTACACAGATGAGCGGCGTGGGCTGGTATGGCGACCTGGGTAATTTTCTGGTCATGCCGACAACAGGCAAACTGTATACCTCTGCCGGAAAAATGAACACCCCTGACCAGGGGTACAGATCAGTATACTCAAAAAAAAATGAGTTTGCTAAAGCGGGCTATTACAGCGCGACACTGGACCGGTATCATGTTAAGGCCGAAATGACCGCGGCGCCGCATACCGGGATATTACGGTTTACTTTCCCCGCAAATAAAACATCGAGGATCCAGATAGACCTTGCAAGACGGGTCGGCGGTACGTCAACCCTGCAAAAGGTAACCGTGATCGATGACCACACGATCGGGGGCTGGATGAAATGCACACCGGAAGGTGGCGGTTGGGGCAATGGCGACGGCAAGGCCGATTACACGGTTTATTTTTATGCGCAATTCAGCAAGCCATTAAAGAAATGGGGAGTGTGGAGTGCAGATATTCCGGATGGATGGCCCCGTAAACTGGAAGACGTAAGCAGTGAAAAATATCAGCATTTAATCGCAAACGCCAGGGTAATCCCGGGTACCAGGGAACAGGAAGGCAAGCACCTGGGATTCTATGCCGACTTCGAAACGCGACAGGGCGAGCAGGTTTTGTTCAAAGCGGGGATCTCTCTGGTGAGTACTGCCGGCGCCCGGCTGAACCTGAAAGCAGAAATCCCCGGATGGAACTTTGACGGCGTTTACCGGAATGCCCGCCGCCTCTGGAACGAAGCCTTGTCCAGGATCAGGGTGGAAGGCGGGAGCACTGTACAAAAGAAAATTTTCTATACGGCGATGTACCATACCATGATCGACCCCCGGATTGTAAGTGATGTAGACGGCAGGTACACGGGGGGTGATGGGCATATCTATTCGCCTTCCAATTTTCATAAACGCTCGATATTCAGCGGGTGGGACGTGTTCCGAAGCCAAATGCCGTTGCAAACCCTCATCAATCCGCCCCTGGTCAATGATATGATCAATTCGCTTATCACCCTTGCCGGTGAAAAAAAATCCCCTTACCTCGAACGCTGGGAGTTTCTGAATGCCTACAGCGGCTGTATGCTTGGCAATCCTGCCGTTTCCATGATCACAGATGCTTACGTAAAGGGGATCCGCAATTACAACCTGCCTGAGGCCTATAAATTATGCGTGGGTACCGTGCGTATATTTGGAAATACAGATAAAGGCTATACAAATGAAGACAACAGCATCGCCAAGACACTGGAATATGCTTACGCGGATTGGTGTGTCTCGCGTTTGGCTGAGAACCTGGGGCACCCGGAGGACCACCAAACGTACCTGAAAAGGAGCGGCGATTACCGCAACGTTTTTGACCCGGAAAAACACTGGTTCCGGCCAAGGCTGGAAGACGGCACCTGGGAGGCCTGGCCGCAGGATGGGCGGCTCAGGCAATCTTACGGGTGTATGGAAAGCAACCCTTACCAACAGGGCTGGTTTGTACCACATGATATCAAGGGAATGACCGAACTGATGGGGGGACGGGAGAAAGCTGCCGCCGATTTGGATAGCATGTTCTTAAAGACCCCAGAAAGCATGATCTGGAACAACTATTATAATCATGCCAATGAACCTGTACATCATTTGCCGTTCCTGTTCAACCGGCTTGGCCAGCCCTGGCTCACGCAAAAATGGACAAGGGAGGTTATCAGGCATGCCTACGGCAATTCGGTTGAAGGCCTGGTGGGTAACGAGGATGTCGGGCAGATGTCGGCATGGTATGTATTGGCGGCAAGTGGAATTTATCCGGTTTGCCCCGGGGATACCAGACAGGAGATCAGCAGCCCGCTGTTTGATAAAATTGTTTTCAAACTGGACAACCGCTATTATCGTGGAAAAACGTTCACGATAACTGCTGTTAATAATTCAGAGAAGAACAAATACATTCAAGGCGCGGAGCTGAATGGTAAAATACTGAACAAATGTTATATTGATTTCGACCAGATAACACGCGGCGGGGAACTCAAATTAATGATGGGGCCACGCCCTGCAAAAAACTGGGGGATCCGGAACTAAGCTCTGCCAGGGCCGCCGGCCCCTCCTTTTTTAACAGGCGCGTTATTTTTTATGCTTACCTGATGGGTGGGGCCTTCGTACAAGCCCCACTCCTATCCAGGTCAGGCAAAGCGAACTTCCCAAAAATATCTTTCAGCCTCTTATAAGGGAATAAGGCGCTATGCCGGGCTGCTTATGTAATCCTGATCAATCGCATCTCCGAGTGCAACCTTCACATCATTAAACCCCACACCGATACGCATTCCGTTTGAGCCCTCCATGTCCAGGGTACCCTGTATTTGCCTGACGAGCCCTTTGATCAGGTTCATTCCTAATGAGTTATTGGTTTCTGCCGTCATCACCTCCGGATAACCAACGCCGTCATCAGCAATGGACAGGACGTAATTGTCAGCGGCAACGGCATCCAGGTTTATGCTGATTTTCCCTTTTCCGGTGTCTGGAAAGGCATGCTTTATTGAATTGGTGACGGCTTCGTTAATAATTAGGCCTATAGGTATCGACTTCGCGATATCCAGTTCAACATGCTGAAGTAACAGTTCAAACTTAATGTCTTTAGACGAAATAAAACTATCCTGCAGGTAACTGACCAGTTCCTCAATATAGGCCTTCATATTAATTGTGCGAAGGTTTTCACCCTGGTATAATTTCTGATGGATCAGCGACATGGCCTGTATGCGGGACTGGCTGTTCTGGATCGCATCTACAGCATCTTCGTTTGTCAAAAAGCTTGACTGCCAGTTCAGCAGGCTTATCGTTGTTTGTAAATTATTTTTCACCCGGTGATGAACTTCCCGCAACAGCCATTCTTTTTCCGTTAATAGCTTTTGTTGCCTGTCATTCAATATTTGCAAAGATTCGTTCTGGCTGTTTATTTCCGACTGTTTTAACTGAAGCTTCCGGGCAGTCCGTTTATAAAGCCGGAAGCCGTAATAGGCCAACCCGACGGTCATCAGCAGCAGGAAGCAGACGCAAAACATCAGATTCCGCTGCAGGCTTATCTTTTCATAGTCCGCTTGTTGCAGGGCTTCCTGGCTTTTTAAAAGGGCGATAGACCTTTCCTTTTTTTCCGTTTCGTACTTGACCTCCATTTCTGACATGGCACGAACCTTATTAAGGTTAAAAATCGAATCATTGACCTGCTTATATTTCTGAAACTGGATAATAGCGGCACTGTAATTACCGAAAGCAGAGTCCGTTTTAAACTTAAAGAGATGGATCTGGCGGAGCGCGGAAGGGGTCATGTTTTGCTGCGGGAGCGAAAGCAATACGTTTGTATAATATTGCGCAGTTCTGTACTGCTTAAACTTAAGATAAAATTCAGTTATGCGCTCAAAGGCTGATTCGGTCACCCGATCATCTGAAAACTTAATTACGGTTTTAAGATAATATTTCTCGGCATTTGAAAAATCACCCAGCGCACTGTAGCAGTCCCCATAAACCGTGTTGGCAAAAAACTGTTGCAGGCCCTCATCAGGTCGATGTAAGCGTACGAAACCGTTTAATAAGGCAAGTGCCTCTTTTGGCCTCTTTAAGACGACAAGAACACGGACCAGCCTTGTTTGAACAAAAAACTGATAGTCCGGAGAGGGCGACCTGAAAGTCAGCGCCTTCTTTATATTTTCAAGGCTTTTATCATATTGTCCCAAGTCGAAATAGGTGCCTGCCAACCTGCAATAAAACTCCATTGCCCCGCTCAGGTCACGGTTTTCATTCATGCTTTTTATGGCCTGGATCCTGTAATACAATTCCCTGTATGAGTTCCCATTCAGCCGGTAAACGCCGCCAAGCAAATCGTAGGTATAGGGCAGTTTTTTATAGGGGGTCCTTTTAGATTCAGAAATGACAGCCAATAGTTCCTGCTCCGCAAGGTCGTATTTGCCGCTTTTTAAATCTATATCTGCGATCTCCTTATCTGCGGTCAACTGCTCTTCCGTATGATGCAGTTTTTTGTAAAGTAAACTGGCATGGAAATATGCAGACCGCTGATCGGCCAGTTGTTCCGGGGTAAAGTGCGGCCAAACATCTGCAAACCTCTGCCACGCCTGAGCCTCTTCCCCGATTGCTCCCTCTTGCCGGTAACCGGCAATTGCCTTTAAAAAGAATGTTTTTGCTGTTGCCAGATCGTTGAGTTTACAATAGCTTTCGGCCAACAGTTTCAAACTTTCATTTTCCCATCTGACAGCATATATCTTTTGGCTCAGCCCAAGTGCTCCTTTGATTTTGACCTGTGCGCTGTCAACATCGCGTTTCAGGTCACCGGGCTTTGACAGGTAATACCGGGCGGCATCCAGCTGTTGTTTGATTTTTATGGAATCCTTTATTCTTTGATCAGCCGGTAATGTTCTTAAGGAAGGCCGTGGTATTTCGGTCTGCGAAAATGCGTAAACAGGTAAAATAAAAAATAAAAAACTGACGCGTGATAATCGGACCATATTCATCGGCAACAGATATAAAATCAACTGATCTGCAATCAACTCCTGTTCTTGTTATTTAACAATCCTATATTCTTTTAACCGGCACAAGTGTAAAGCCGGCATTTGCCGGTAAATCTTTTTACATATAATTATCCGATCGCAAAACTGTAACAGGATTTGGTTATTGAATCCACAGCCTCGCTTATCAATACGAAAACAGCTCACTCAAAAAAGCGATTCACATTTGCCCTCCCGGTGTAACCAATTCTGTAAAGCTGTTCCCAACCGGCAATAGAACGATAAAGAATGAACATCTCATTTTTTCAGTTCCTGGTTTACTGTTGATTTTTTGCACAGCGCCGATAGATCAGACAATACCAAAAACAGAACCCATAAATAAATTACTGAAAATCAAATACATATACAGAAACAGAGGCAATTCTTTACTAAATAACATGATTTCACGAAAATCAATGACGGTATTTCGCTGAATGCCCCAATGCAGAAAATAAGTGATCCAATAAGAAGCGAATAAATAAAGTTCAGCAATGATTCGCCACATATAAGACGGGCCATTCAGGTTACCCGGCCAGCTTTCCGTCTTTTCCGAAAGATCATCAAAGGAAAACACCGGCCCAGGGCCCTAGCCTCACAGCCTGTTTATATAAATTCAGGGCCATGATGCTCATCGATAAAACAGCATACTACCGTCTTTTTAAACAAACAGGCAGCGCATCAACGCAAAGGCCCTGGTAACGGGAACGTCTGCCCTGTTTGATTTAAAAACTGCATGTTATTTAGTTGCGAATAAAGGCAAAATCACGATATAACGTTTGATTTAACGCCCAACATTAAAACAACACACTATCAATCAACAATTTACGAAACGGCAAAAAGATTGACTGAAAAGGATAGCAATCCGCTTGAATAAACGATGAAGGAACTAATTATATCACAATCAATCTCAGAGCGACCGGATAAGTCAACTGATCTCTATTTTACAGATATAAAAAAAATTCAAATGATCAGTGGCCAGGACGAAGTTGTTCTGGCGCACCGTATCAAAAATGGGGATGAAAAAGCAGTCATGCAGCTGGTTCGTTCCAACCTGCGGTTTGTGATTTCCGTAGCAAAACAATTTCAGCACCAGGGTGTCTCGCTTGGGGACCTGATCAACGAGGGAAACCTTGGGCTGATCACGGCCGCCAAAAAATTTGATGAAACCAAAGGGTGCAAGTTCATCTCCTACGCTGTCTGGTGGATCCGCCAGGCGATTATTTTTGCCATCGCCGAACAGTCCAGGATGATCCATATTCCATATAACTTTGTGACCCTGAAAAGCAAAGTAGGAAAAGCGGCGCAAAAGCTGGAACAACAGCTTTATCGCCTCCCTTCGTCCTATGAGATCTCCATATTTCTCAATGTGGAGGAAGAAAAAGTGCATGAACTGTACGCTTATGATCGAAAACAATTATATATCGATGCGCCCGTCAGCAGAAACACGGAAACGGCGTTATTGGATACCTTACCTTCCGGGGATTATCTGGCCGATCAGGTAACGATGGAGAGCTGCCTGAAAAAAACGCTCAGGGCAGCGCTCTGCGTATTAAATTCCAGAGACCGGAATATTATTCAGAGTTATTTTGGATTAAACTGTCCTTTTCCTGTGACATTGGAAGATATTGCTGCTCAGTTAGGCTTATCCACTGAACATACGAGACGGATCAAGGATTTCGCACTCGAAAAGCTAAAACGTTCATCATACGGACCTGCCTTAAAGCTGTATCTAACCTGATCCCTGGTTTTCACAACGGTAAAAAACATCAGGCTTCCGGAAAAATAAGTTATGGGTTTCAGCAATTGCCTGGCCGTATTTAAAACCGGTTATTTACCTGGCCCCGTTCTTTAAAGTCACCAGGAAGCCAAAACGTTGATTGTACGGTCTTTTAACAGGCCGTGCAACCAACGTTTTTAACGGGGAAAGATCGTTATGCGTATCCGGAAAAGCTCAGTTTGTCAGGTTCAATCGGATCCCCTGGCCGGACGTTCATCGTGGGATCCCGCTCAACAGGCCTGTAACCTTTGCCGGTCCGCCGTTACTTCACCGAAATGACAGCCGTTCCGGTATGAAATTGGTCCTGTTTTTTGAGTTCCGTCATACCTTTGATCATATTTTAAAACCCTTGCGACATACGTAAGCATTGAGTTCCTTTCCTGAGCTTCTCTTCCGGAAAAAAACGCATTTCAACCAATAATTAAAACACTGGTGATCTATCCGTCACTGCACTTCACACCAGGAAACAGCAAGCCGGCAGGCCTCGTTTACATGCCCGGCTGTTCCGGCATAAGCACTAACCGGATATAATTATCTCCGTTCAGGTATTTTTGCGCCATCGTTTTTATATCGCCGGTAGTCATTCCGGCGATTATATGCTGATACAGGGTAATCTCGTCAAGCGGTGCCGCGTTTTGAATTTGCGCGCTCAGATAACCGACCCAGAATCCGTTGGTCTGTACCTGTGTTTCGATGGTGCGGTGGTCTTCCGCCTTAAATTTATCGAGATTGATCTGAGCCGGGCCGCTTTTCCTGATTTTATCTATTTCGTCAAGCGTCGAGGAGATCAATTTTTCCACATTTTGAGGTGCGCAGCCGAAAGAGATATTCAGGTTAAAACGGGGAGCTGGGTATTTTACGCTTGCAACCTTAACGCCCGGCGAATACACGCCGCTTTCTTCTTCCCTTAACCTTTCATTCAGCCTGATAGCGATAACTTCCTTCAAGGCATCTAATTTGAGGTTATTCTCCATATCGTAATTAAAATCGCCGGAAAAAACCAGGTTAACGGTTGCGCGCTCCTCCGTTCCTTTATAAACGGTAGCGGTTATTTTTCCGGGAGGCGTGGTGATGTGAAGGTCCCTGGCCTGTTCTATCCTTCCATTCGAGGGCAGCGCTCCTAAATACCGCGCCAGCATGGGCCTGACAGAACCTGTATCAATGCTTCCTGTGATAACAAAAGTAAATCCGGAAGCATCCGCAAATCTTTCCCGGTATATTGCAAACGCCCGGTCTAAACTGATCTGATCGAGCTTTTTCTGACTCGGTCCGGTCCTGCGGGGATTATTGCTGCCGAGGATAGCGTTCACCGTATCCGCATAAACCTTTGACGGATCCTCTCCCCTGTTAACCAAGGCTGCTTTAGACCGCGCTATAATCCCCTGAAATTGCAGGGAGTCCTTTCGCGGAGCCGTGAAATAAGCCAAAATTAAACGAAGTGCGGATTCAAAATCAGCAACAGAACTCCCGCCGCTTACACCCTGGGTTCTTTCGTTGATAAAAGGCCGTACATTGATTTGCTTACCTGTTAAATACCGGTTCAGTTCCAAAGTATTGAAATTGCCGGCACCAAAAGATGGAATCAAGTTTGAGGCCGCGGCAGACTGGTATTCAGCGTCGCTGTACAAAGAAGTCCCCCCATCGGAGAACCCGCTGAAAAGGATCTGATCGTTCTTAAAGCTTGTTGGTTTGAGAATTACTTTGACGCCATTACTCAAAGTTAATCTGGTAATATGGAGTTTAAGGTCTTTTTCTTCCTTCACTATTTTTCCGGCGGCCGGCAGCGCACTTAACAATTGATCAGCACTTACAGTTTCCTGATATGCCGGCATGATTTCGCTTTCAGCCTCCCGGACCCATTTCTTAAAAACAGCCTGGGCTGGTACCAAAGCTTTATCTTTTGCCGGGGCGGTGATCAGAACGTCTGTATCGCTACCTTTTGCCTCCATTCCGGCCATCGCATATAAATCAGCCAGCTTGATTCCCGGCAATTCTTTTTGGAGCAATTCATATTCGGCGGCAATACCCGGAGCTGCGGTACCACTTAAAAAATACTGAAGGTATTCCTTCACCAGGCTCTCCGAGGGTGTTTTATCTTTTTCTTTTAACGCGGAGGCCATCCTGCTCATGAAATTGTTTTTTGCCCGGTCCAGCTCGGCTTGTGTGAATCCTGAACGCATCACCCGGGCCTGCTCTTTCCACGCTGCTTTAAACCCGGTTTCCAACTCACCCGGCTTCGCTGTAACGGAAACAGTGTAGCAGTCAAGCCCTCCCAAAAAGGGCTCAATCCCCGCGCTTCCGCGTAAAAAAGGTGGATTCGCCTGACGTTCCAACCCGGAGAAACGGTCCCTGACCATTGTGTTGAAAAGCTCCCTCACGAGGCTTTCCCTGTACTGGCTGGCAGTATGCAGCTGAAGTCCGATCTGCTTATGAATCACTTCGACCGTAGTGGACGTCTGCTCCGGGTCCGTCGCGACAATGAACTGGTTCTTTCCCGTGAGTTTGACCGCATACTTCGTCCGGCTTTGTTCCTTCACGGGGTTTTTCAAATCGCTGAACCTCACCTTAACCGCATTTTCCATGGCGTCAACATTGATGTCGCCGACAATAATGATGGCCTGCAGATCAGGGCGATACCATTCATTGTAAAAATCCCTCAGGGCTTCCGGCTTAAATGTGTTCAGGATCCCGTCGGTCCCGATAGGCAGACGCTGGGCATAACGGGAACCATTTGTCAATAAAGGAAAATAATAAGCCCTCATTCTTTCATCGGCACCTTTTCCCAACCTCTTCTCTTCCAAAACCACCCCGCGTTCCTTATCGATCTCGGCCGGGTCCAGTGTTGCGCCCTGTGCCCAGTCCCGCATAATTTGTAATCCGCGCCCGACTACTACCGGGTCATCGGCAGGCAGCGGCAACTGGTAAACCGTCTCGTCAAAACTGGTATAGGCGTTTAGGTCGGCCCCGAACCGTACACCTGATTTCTGCAGGTAATTAACCAGCTCATTTTTGGGATAATGAACGGTGCCATTGAAACTCATGTGTTCCGTAAAATGTGCAAACCCCCTTTGCTCCTCCGTTTCGAGAATAGATCCAACCTTGTTCGCCAGGTAAAATATGACCCGTTTTCCGGGGTTCTCATTGTGCCTGATATAATAGGTAAACCCATTGGGCAACCTGCCGGTACGCACCGCGGGGTCTAAGGGCAGGTCTTGCGCATGGGCGATACCGCATGCGCCTGCCAGGTAAAGCCAGGCGAAAATATTGCTGATTTTCATAAAATTCGTATCAGGAGGCTAGCGTTTAAATAATGAGGCCAGTTTTTTATTCAACTCATCCCCGCGCAGGTTTTTTCCAATGATTTTACCATTCGGGTCAATCAGGAAATTCTGGGGGATCGCTGTGACGTTGTACAATTTGGCAGCTTCGCTGTTCCAGAATTGTAAATCGGACACCTGGGTCCAGGTCAGGCCATCTGCTTTGATCGCCGCGAGCCAGTCGCTCTTTTTTCCGGGCCTGTCCAGTGAAACCCCTAATACGGTAAAATTTTGGTCTTTATATGCCTGGTAAGCTTTAACAACATTCGGGTTTTCATTTCTGCAGGGCATACACCAGGAAGCCCAGAAATCAAGTAATACATACTTACCTCTGAAACCCGCGAGGGAAACCGGCTGATCATTAACATCATTTAATGTAAAAACGGGCGCCGTTGCACCGATCTCTGTAGCATTTACCGCGGCAAGCGATTTCCCGAGTGATTTCCCGGCCATTGTATTCCTCACGCTCAGGGTAAGTCCGTTGTATAAGGGAAGCACCGTCGCCACATCGATATCCTGTCCGGCTAATTCCGTCAATGCCAGAAGGCTGATATAAGAATCAGGGTTTTGTTTAATAAATTCCCGCTGCAGTGTTTTCCGGTCTCCCATCAGCTTATCTGCCCGCGACTGCAGGTCCCTGATAAAATCCTGGTCCTGTTTTTTTTCCGCAGGGGCTGCAATATACTCGCTGTTAAGCCGGGCAATAGCTTTTTCAGGCACCGCAATAAACTGCTTGTACTTCAGGTTGTCATCATTGAGCCCGGAGCCGCTGATCAACGCTTTTTTTACCGAATCACCCGCAGTCATGTTGATCGTCCCCTTTTCCAGATAGAAGAGGGTAAAATCCGCGGTCCGGTTCAGCTTATTTAATCCGGCTCCCTGGTGATCCAGAATGAGCTGGGCGACCAGCGGATCGGTCAGCGTACCTTTGAATTCAAAATTGCCTTTGACTACAAGTGCCGAGTCCCTGATCACTTTTCCGTCTTGCTTGTAAACGAGGTATGCCTTTTCCGGCGCACTACCTTCCCCGATCTTCGCTTTCAATGTAAAATTGCTTTGGGCCAGCAAAGGGGCCGGCAAAAAAGCGAATGCCGCTAACCATACTTTTTTCATGATGTATCTTCTTATTTAATCTTATTGGTGTTTGTTAATTTTTCAGGGGAGGCATCGGATCGCTGAATTTCATTGATCAGATCGAGAATCCCCTCATTTTCAATGATGGTCATCCCATGCCTGTCTGCTGTGATCCCTTCTTTAAGCCGGTAGCTATATGTAGGCTTTGAAGCCTCCATAACCGTTGGGAGGTAGGCGAATTGGAAATTGGCACACCGGCTACGGAGCTCCTCTCCCACTTCGGTGATATGTGTTGAAATAATAAAAAAGCTATTCCTGTTTTCAGCAAAGGCTTCGCTGATGGCCAGTGTAGCATCGTAGGCATCTTTGACATTGGTGCCTTTGAAAAGCTCATCGAAAATCACCAACAATGTCCTTCCGGCAGCTACATCTTCAGCTACTTTTTTGACCCTGAGTATTTCCGCATAAAAATGGCTGTAGCCAAGCCCGATATTATCGGGGACATTGATCGATGAGTACAGCCCGTCTTTAACTGAAAATACCATTTCATCCGCGGCAACCGGAAATCCCATGTGCGCGAGGTAAAAGGCGATCCCCGCTGCTTTCATCAAGGTGGATTTACCCGCCATATTGGCCCCCGTCAGAAAGACCACGTTAGAACCGGTATCAGATGCCAGCTTATTACCTACTGCATTCCTGATCCCCGGGTGACGAAGTCCGCTGATATGCAGCCTGTTGCTTTCCGAGGGCAGCGCTTCTGGATAACAAAACCCATTTCTTGCTGCGACGGCCGCTACGGCAATGTATACATCCAGCCGGTAGATCAAACTTATCAATTCGGCCATTTGCGCGCTCAGAACGCCGCGGAGCAAACGGTCATACGTGATCAGTTTCGCCAGGGATATCTCCGGGGATATATTATCTTCTTCAATGGCCAACAACAGAGAGTTCCCCAGTATAGCCTTAAATGCCGACAGCGTCTGCGAAAACGGGCCTCCGTCATCGTCCATTCCCCAAATAAAACCCTGAAATTTCCGCAAAGCGGAGACTGTAACTGTCAACGCTTTTTTCAGTGAATCAAAGCTATCGTCTTTTGCTGCTGCCTGGAGTACCTTTTTAACCAGCAAGTTCTTTGAAACCGCCAGGATATTGCGGCTCCCGCCCGAATGAAGGTATTCTTCCATCATGGAAAACTCCTCCTCCTGCACCGGAAAAGAATAGCTCCGGGCAGTAAAGTATTCAAAAATCCCGCTGCGTTCATTAATCTGCGCTTCATTGGTCAAGGGGTTCCGGAACATTTCGTCCAGTAATTTTGCCCCCCCCGGAGTGATGGTTTCATCAAATATCCTGGCAACTGAATTATTTTTATGCCTGCCTGGTATGTTCAGGTCATCAAGCGTCTGTTTATCTGCAAAAGTATTCATGGCTGTTCAGCTTTTGTTTTAGCCTTTCCGAGAATTTCCAGGATGCGCTCATTGTTGATGATCACCATCCCGTGTCTGTCTGAGGTGATCCCGCTTTCTAATTTGTAGGTATATACGGGCCTGCTGCCATCCATTACCGTAGGCAGGTAAACGAAATTGATATTGCTGCAGCGTTCTTTAAGTATTTCTCCCGCCTCGATGATGTGCGTCGAGAGGATAAACGCACAATTTGGCCGTCTGGCAAAAGCGGCTGTCAGCGCAACCGTTCCTTCGCATGCGTCACGGACATTGGTGCCCCTGAAGAGCTCGTCGAAAATAACGAACAGGTTTCTACCGGCAGCGATTTCCTTCGCGATTTTTTTCACACGTAATACTTCAGCATAAAAATGGCTGTTTCCCGACGAAAGGTCATCTGGCAGGTTGATGGTCGTATAAATACCGTCGCGCAAAGCAAACTCCATCTTTAGCGCAGGCACCGGAAAGCCAAGGTGGGCCAGGTAAAGCGCTATGCCGATCGACTTCATGAAGGTAGATTTACCTGCCATATTAGCGCCGGTAAGAAATACGACAGACCCCTCTGGCCCGACACTTAATTTATTGGATACAGGATCGGGCACTTGCGGGTGGAACACACCTTCCAGCAGCAGGTTATTTTGATCTGCTGATAATAGAACGGGGAGTACGAAACGCTGTTCGGTCGCGACCCTGGCCACCGACCGGAAAACATCCAGCCGGTACACCCATTGCAATAAGTTATCAATTTCCTTACGAAATTCAAACCGGAGAAATTGATCTGCGTCCGAGATTTCCTCAAAAGAAAGTGATGACCTGAGCAATCCGGCCCGCAACGGGCCGGACACCGATCTGTCCAACGGACTTAATATTTTCCCCAATTCGCTTTTCAGCACCTCCGGCAGGGCGACTGTGGCTTCATCGGAAATCATTGCCAGGAGATCTTTTATTAAACCCAGGGTTGCCGAGACACCCGCTTTAATATTCCGGTGCCTTGTATCCCCGGCAATAAACGTATATAATTTCCTTTTCAGGCCGAAGGGTTCATCAGGCAACCGGTATCTTTCATCCGTTTCAGCCATATATTGCTCTATCGCGTCAAGTTCACTCCCATGAAAGGGGAAGGAAAAAGGAGCGGCCTGAAAAAATCCCAGCATTGCTATCCGGTAGCGGATAGCGTCCGGATCGTTAAGCGGGTTTAAAAAAACAGCTTCCAGCATCTCCGCCCCTCCACGGGTAGCTGTATGATTGAACATGGTGAAT
This sequence comes from Mucilaginibacter kameinonensis, assembly GCF_003675385.1. GTDB lineage: Bacteria > Bacteroidota > Bacteroidia > Sphingobacteriales > Sphingobacteriaceae > Mucilaginibacter > Mucilaginibacter kameinonensis. Next base: position 502,438 of record NZ_RCWZ01000004.1, read on the forward strand.
ATAGAATTCCCACCCCGTTTACCGATGATATTCAGGTCGTCAAGCGTTTGTTTGTCTGTTTGGAACGCCATTTCTTATTTCCTTTTTCTGCGGATTAATAATACCGTGCCAGAGATCAGCATCAGGCCGGGTATGACAAACAGGTAAATAACCTTCATAAATTTCACCTGAATTGCGGATACCGTTATCAGGTTATCTACCGGTGGCAGGCGCCTGGTATACAGCGGAAATTCGTTGTGCGCAAACCAGCTGAAAACAGCATTCGCAAAATCATAGTTTGCTGTTCTGATATTCGCCTGGTTCAACTCGCCGTTACTCATAAAATCGGCATCGCTGGTAACGATAATACGCTGTTCCTTTTTGCCTATCTTCCTGGTGAGCGCGAGCGCCGTAGGATAAGCACCGGACTGATCGCCGGACTTCGGGTCAAAAGCGAGTGCTGCAGAATCAAGCACCAGTTTCCCGGTGCGGTTCCAGCTCTTCTTTTCAGGAGAAACGAGCAGGGTATCCACTGCAAAACCATTATTCTTATCAAATGCCAAACCGGAAACCGCAGGCATGGATACCGGGATATCGCCTTCATAATCATCTTTCAGCATCGGAGACAGGAGCGCACCGCCTTTTGTGATCTGCGCGGTCACCATATCCGGCGGAAAGTCTTTGCTCGGCTGCACAATGGTTCCTTCCATCAATCGTACGCCCAGCTGTTTTAAAACCTCATTGTTTAATGCTCTCTTGCTGCTTTCGGCCGCGATCATCAGGTTTCCGCCTGCATTGATATAGTTACGCAGCTTCTTCATGCTCACGCTGTCATAACCGGCTCTCCGGTCGGCAATAACAAGCACGGAGAGGTCCTGAGGGATTTCCTGGTCTTTCAGCGCGATGGAATCGATGCTGAAACCACGGTTGATCAGCGAAGACCTGTTTGTTCTTACATTGGTTAATACCTTGTAATCCTTGCTTCCAATTTTATCGATACTCCGTTCATAGCCATCGCTTGCGAACACGATCCTCGGCGGATTGGTCATCAGGCGTTTTAAAGCGGTCGCCACTTCAGTCTCTCCCGGCCAAAAATCGTTATCGTCAAAAACACGCAGGAAGGTTGACTGACCTTTATAGCTGAGCTGCATGACCAGCCGGTTGTGCTCATCCCGCAGGTCAGCCAATTGGTGAACCTCCATCGGGGATTTGAAACGTCCGGGGTCAATCTCCAGGAACCTGGCCTTTTTGTCAAAAATTTCCTTCAGGGATTTTCCCGTGTTCATACCCGTATTAAAGTAGGGGTCAGGAATGGCGTCGTAGTAGTAAACCCATTTTAACCGGATATTTGATTTGAACCGGAGGTAGGGTTCCCAACGGTCCAGTTCCCTGATCCGTTCCTCAGCCGCGGCCCTGCCGTATGTACCGTCAAGCAGGTTGACGTATTCGGTAACCTCAATAGGATCGGCACCGGTTTGCTTCAGCACCTCCTGTGTCTTCTGCTGAAGCGTATTACGTTTAGTGGCGGTGGCATCGTAGTAGCCGATAAATTGCTGCCTGGAGCTGAGGTAGGTCACAGAGATCCCTGAAATTATAATGAAAGCATAACCAGAGATCCTGGCTAACAAACTTCCGGCATCCCTTGCCATGCGGAGTTTAAAAATCGTGAAAGACAGAAAGATGTAAACGATCATCACGAAATAAATAACATCCCTGGTGGTCAGAAACCCTCCGAGCATCTTCACGGTCCTTCCCGGCATCGATAAACTGAAAGTCAAATCCCTCAAAAAATCTTTGTCCTGCCAGAGACTGCCGATATACGACAATAAAGCAAAAACCATAAACGTGGTGACGGCGGCCACGACCTGATAAGTGGTAAGACTGGACATAAAGAGCCCTATGGCAGCATAAGCACAAAGCAGTAAATAAATTCCCAGTAAGGCGGAGAGCAGCTGCATATAACCAAAATGATCAATAGATATCGCGCCACCGATAACAACCAGGGACAACAATCCTATCAGCACCAGATTATAATAGACCATAGCCAGGAATTTACCCAAGACGATCTGCGAGATCGTTAGTGGGGATGAATACAAGAGCTTGATGGTACCACTGCTTGTTTCCCTGCTGATCAGGCTCATGGTCACCAGCGGAATATACAGGTAAAGTGTAGAAAGCAGGTTACTGAAGATGCCCTGCCCATTTTTGGTAAACACGTTGCTGGTCAGGAAAGAGTAGGACATTTTATACCATTCCTGCGAGCGTTGCATACCTTCTATGGCCCCGGTAAAACCATAGGCCACCTGAAAAAACAGCGCGATCATAAGCAACCATGCTATTGGGGAATAAAAAAGCAGGCTCAGTTCCAGACGTGCTATTTGAAGAGTTTTTTTCATAGAAACTATTTGTTTTTATTTTGTTTACCGGATACTTTGGAGAGCTGCGCGAAGGTTTCATTAAGTGAATTTTTTTCTGCCATGATTTCGCTCAGCCGCCAGCCTGACCCCGCACTGGCCAGGACAATTTTTTCCGCTACGGTCTTATCTCCGTTAAAATAGATGCGGGCCTGCTTTTCGGTCAGGAAGTCGACGCGCGCGATACCGGGTATTTCCATCAGGCTGTCGGCTGCGGGGGCCTCTTCCATCGTGACCAGAAGACAATTGGGAGCGATATAGTTGTCGAATGCCTCCATGGTATCAGAAAAGACAATACGCCCGTTTTCAATCATCTTGATATCCTTGCAGAGATATTGCACTTCAGAAAGCATATGGGTAGAAAGGATAACGGCGTGCTCTTCAGCGATATCCCTGATCAGTGCTCTCACTTCGATAATCTGATTGGGGTCTAGACCGTTGGTAGGCTCATCAAGTACGACCAGGCTGGGGCGGTGAATGATGGCCTGCGCAATCCCAACCCTTTGTTTGTAACCGCCGGACAGGTTCCTGATCAATCGTTTACTGATATGGGAGAGGCCACAGCGGCTCTTCGCTTCATCAAGTGCGCCCGGAAGGTTCACCTTTTCAACAGACCTGATCATTGCGCAGTGCGTTAAATATTCATCTACCGTAAGATCGGTATATAACGGTGGCGTTTGTGGCAGAAAACCTATCAATTGTTTGGCTTTTTCCGGTTGTTTCCTGAGATCTATCCCGTTGATATATACATCGCCCTCGGTCTGGGTCAATACGCCGCAGAGAATGTTCATGGTTGTGGATTTTCCGGCTCCGTTAGAGCCCAGTAATCCGGTAATACCATTTTTAACGATTTCTATTTCGATGTCGCGGATGGCCCAATTGGAATTGTAACGGTGCGACAAACCCGTGATCCTGAGAATAGGTTCCTTATTTATAGTGGTCATAAGTCTGTGTTGTACCGTTTATTGCGGTACTGTAAAGTTGATGGTCTTAAAGATTTCGAGGAGGTAAGTGTATTTTTGCATGACAAGCGGATAGCTTTGATATGTTGTCACAAAATCGGAGGACGACAGTGTTAACACCGTGTCCAGGTAAGCCGATAAATCTTCTATGGCTCCGCGCACATCGTAATAAGTAGGCTGTTCGGTGCCGTCGTTCAGCAATCCATAGGTCGGTTTAGGTTTAAAAGGGATGAGCTGTCCGCTTGAAACCCTGCCAAAGGCTGTCTTGCCATAGTAAGCGCTGCTAACTGCATAAAATTTTGCGGTCAGGTTAGGGTCAGCATTGATCTTTGCCGTAAGGATCGTTTTCAGGATATCATTGCGGTATTTTTTTAGTTGTAAGGCATCCATGCTTTTGATTGCAGGTACGTAAGAGATAGCCACCGTATTAAAACCTAAATAGCTGCTTAGCGGCACCCTGACCAATGCCCCGCTGCCGGAAGGATCCGGCGTGAAAGTATAAACCGAATCGGTCAGCAGGATAGAGTATGGCCTTAGAGCCTTACTTAAGTTCGGTACGATCTGTGTTTTTACAAAATCAAGGCCGGCCAGAACATCAGCTTCATTGTGCATATACTTTGCCGTAACCATAGAGTCTATTGTAGTGAGATGGTAACTGAGGTTCAGCTTTTGCAAAGGTGTTTTACTAAGCGTATCACTATACAGTACCGGAAAGCCGGTTTCCTGATAGAACAGGTAAATCTGGTGATCTGCTGCGCTTTGTGGATTATCAAGCCTTGCAAATGGATCTGCGGTTACCGGAGATGCCTGAGGTATGCTTTCTTTTTTACAAGAACACCATACCATCAATGCGGCTATGAGATAAAAGAGGTATTTTTTCATTGTGTCGAATGCTGATTAGGATCGGTTAAAAAGTTCTGTTCTGACGTGCAGGGTTTTGCTTTAATGCCCCCTGGTTAAAAGTAATTGCATCCAGCGGTATGGGAACCAGGTAGTCCGGGTCACCCGGCTGGAGGACGAGACTGGCTTTCAAAAATGGACTTGCACCGTAACTGACGTCTGAATAATTATGAACGATTGTCGTTGTGAAGGGATATGCCGTGTTGACAGCATAACGTTTCAGATCGAACCAGCGATGGCCTTCAAAGCAAAGTTCCCTCCGGCGTTCGTCCCTGACGAAGCTGACCAACTGGGCTCCTGAATAATTTACGGGCACGAAAGTAGATGGATCAAAACGTGATTGACGCAGGGTATTAACTGCGGCATTCGCATCTGCCGTGCGCCCCAGCATGGAAGCAGCTTCCGCCTTGTTCAAATAGGCTTCAGCATTCCGGAGAAAATAGTTGTCCGAGAATATCTCTGTCGGAAACACGTTGTTAGCGCGTGAGCGGTACATTTTTGTATACCGAACCTTCCCGGCTGCATCGGTTTCAAAATACGCGGTACGGCGAAGGTCACTGGTTTCATAAAGGTTCATGAGCGCGGGGCTGGCCTGAAATGATTTGGTGAGCCCATCCCCCATCAGGTAAACCATGGCATTCCCCCCTTCATTAAAAATGGCCTCGGGGTTATCTCTTGAAAAAAAACTGGTCAATGGTTTATAATTGGTAAGGCTGGACAGGGTCGGCCTGCGTGCAATTACTTTATCCGCGGCGGTTATGGCTTCTTCCCATGACTGCATATAGAGGTAAATTCTGCTTTGCAACAGGTTCACAGCGTCGACATTGGCATAATAAATGGATGAAGGGGTTAGTCCTGTAAGGCATTTTTCAGAAGCGTCCAGATCAACGAGCATCTGCTGGTAGACACTGTCGACCGTAGAACGCGTGAAAAATTTATCCTCTACAAACTCCGTTGTTTTCAGGGGCACCCCCATATCCGTTTTAGCGGTTTGTTTATTATAAGCCTGGGCATAAGTGTTTACCAGGTAGAAATAATAATAAGCGCGCAGGAACAACGCCTCGCCCCTGATGCGCTTTAATTGTTCGGGGTTATCATGCAACTGCCCGGCCTGATAAATCATGATATTGGCAGCATTGATTGATTTGTAAACTTTCGGCCAGGTATCATCAACGTAGGGCAGAAATGTTTTGTCGACGCAGGGGTTGGATTGCCAGGTGTAAAACCCGAACACGTCGTCCCTGTTGTCGATATAATAGGGCGCGCTTACAAATTCGGTAATGTCGTCATCCATCGCGTTCAGCCATGGGAAATAAACCGCCGTACCGGATTCTTTAAATGAAGTGCTTGGTGGCGTGGTAAAATGTTTCATATAAACCTCGCCTTGCATCACTTCGTCCATTTTTTGCCAGGTGTCGGCATAGGCCAGGTCCTGCGATTGTTCCTCTAAAAATTTCTTGCACCCGGTTAGTGTAAATGCCATACACCAAATCCCGATATATATAAATGCTTTTCTCATGATCAATTCTTTTAAAATGAAACGTCCAGTGTGATTGAATAGGTAGATCTCGGTGACAATTGTGTATTATCGCCGAAGCCTGCCTGCTCCGGGTCCTGCCCCTCCAACTTTTTGCTTGCCCAGGTATGGACATTGGTAGCTGAAAACATGACCGAAGTCTGCTTGATCCGGAGGCGCCTGGTCAACGCATCGCTCAGGTTATATCTCAGATTAAGCGTTCTGAGTTTCAGGTAATTTCCACTTGCTACCCTGGCGTCTGAATTATCGTACATCTGCCAGATGTTGTCGGCATACTGATAACTTTGCCCTGTTGACCATAGGTTGAGCGTATTGGCATACGCGGCACCGCCGACTAAAGCAGGAATAATTGTATGGGCTTCATCACCCGGTTTGCGCCAGCGGTTTACAAAATCCAGGTTTACATTATTTTCAGGCAGTGGCGCAGAAACCGTAGATGAAACAATGCCGTTCACCGTGTTACTGTATAGTTTCTGAAGCCTGACTTTACTCCCAAGGCTGTAAGTCATATTAAAGCTGAACGAAAACTGTCTGTAACTGAACACGTTCAGAATTCCGCCCTGAACAGTAGGGACCCGGTTACCTGAAGGCACCATTACCTCTTTAACAACTTCATCTAAAGTCATACCCTTGTATTTATCAGCCATCGAGGGATCATTGTTCGCAAAGGTCGGGAGCCCTGTCAGGTGATCCAGTCCGGTAAAATGATAAGAGTAAAAGGTATTACTGGCTTTACCGTCAATGATCTGACTGCCGGTAAGGTAATTATTATAGACGTTAGCGTTAGACTCACCCACATTCTGGCTGTTAACGCTCCTGGCAAGCAGCTTATTGATTACCTGTCCTAATTGCGGATCAATTCGCCAGGTGAAGCCCCCTTTTTTACCATTGGGCCCCAGATTATTGATCGGCGTAAAGCTGAGCGTAACTTCAATACCCCTGTTTTTTACAGTTCCGGAGTTAACTACGTACGATGGAACGCCATTGATATCTGCTACTTCCTTGCTTAAAAAAGCATCACTCGTTGTTTTGTTAAAATAATTTACAGTTCCCTGTACCTTATTGTTGAAAAAACCAAAATCCAGGCCGATATTGACTTCCTTGTTCTTCTCCCATTTCAGGTTCGGATTCGGGTAATATGCGATATTGGAATAATAGGCTTGTGTTATGGGATCTACGGCCCCTTGTTTGATGATCAGGTTGGGCGTTTGATTATCAAGCATATTTCCCTGAAAACCGTAAGATGCTTTCAGGGCCAGCATATTTACTGACTCACTGTTTTTAAAAAAATCCTTATCGATATCCCATCGTCCGGATACAGACCAGGTAGGCAGGAATTTCTCTTTTGCACGGGAACCAAATTTATTGGAAAAGTCCGTCCGTGTATTAAAGTTCACGATATACTTATCGTTAATGGTATAGCTGCTTGAAAAATAAGCAGAGGCCAGGTTCGTCAGTTCATCCCTCACGATATCCATATCACTCAGGTTGGCCCATTGGGCATACGAGGGGTATTTTACCGGATCTATTGCGGCGTAGGTCTCACCACGATCAGGAAGGTACCCCCTCCTGTCTATATTGTAGCCCTTGTAGGTATTGGAAGAAATCTCCCCACCTAGGGTAACATTCAAATTATCCCTGGACGTGGCACCTATCGGGCGATCATAATTTAACTGGCCCCGCACCAAATAAGAATCATTACGCACCTGGTTCGATTTCAATTCCCCGCCAAAAGGCATTAAGCTGGTTGTGGGAGCGGGTGTTCCATATTCGCTTCTTCTGAGGCTGGCTGCATAGAACGTATTTTCCTCGTAAACTGTCTGGTCATTGCTATTGTTGTTGCCGTAAGAAAGCAGCACGGTTCCGTTCAGGTGTGAGCTTACTTTAACATTCAGGTCTGTCAGCAGGTTGATGCCTGAAGTGTTGATCAGGTCCCGGGAATGCTGCATCTCGTTTAAGATGTTAAATTTATAATAGCTCGCCGATGTGGCGCCCGCGCTAAATTTCTGATAGTAGCTTAAACTGCCGTCCTCATTGAAAGCAGGAACAGCACGACTGGTGTTATAAGCGTAAGAAAGTGCATTTACCGACCCGGCCACATAGTCGCTTTTTTGATTGTTGCCACGTAAGGTCATATCCCAGGTCAGGCGAGGTGTAAGGGAAGCGCTCAGCTTGACCAGGGCAGTAAACTGATCAGTTTTGTCCCCCCTGACAGTGCCGCGTTGTGTTGCAGCACCAACAGATGCGTAATAGGTCATTTTATTACTGCCACCCGAAACACTGATGTTGTTTTGCGTGGATATGGCATCTTTTAGTATAGTACCAAACCAATCCGTATTCATAGTTTCCATTTGACTGACCTGGGCCTGAAACTGGTCATACGTGATTTTGCCGGTGTAAAGGTTATTAAGCGCGCCTTCATAGCCTACATAGTTGATGTTACCGCTGTATTCCAGTCCGCTGTTGATAATATCTTTGGAATAATCCACCCGTTGGCGGGAGTTCATCAGGCGGATGTTGTTATCTGTATAGCGTGGCCTTTTGGTTAGTGTGGTTGATTGGTCGAAGTTGATAACCGGTTCGCCTATTTTCCCCTTTTTAGTGGTAATGACGATGACGCCGTTCGCCGCCCGTACACCATACAGCGCGGTGGCCGAAGCGTCTTTAAGTACGTCAATCTGATCGATATCATAGGGTTTAAGTCCCGAGATCGCGTTGCCAAGCCGGTTCACGAAATCCAGGTCATTGATCGTGGACGGGTCAATTCCTACCGGATCGTTCACCACAACCCCATCCACGACCCAGATCGGATCGCGGTTACCGAGAATAGTTGACGTACCCCGGACGCGGATTTTAGGGGATACGCCGATATCTCCGGAATTGTTCAACACAAATAAGCCTGGTATCCTGCCTTCGAGGGCCTGGTCAATTGTAAAGAAAGCCGGGTTGGTGATATCGGCGGCCTTAACAGATGTAATGGCGCTTGTCAGCTTCCTCCGCTCTATTTTTTGATAACCGTTAGTAACCACAACCTCATCGAGACTGGCTACTTTAATTTTCAACCTGACCGTTTTAGGTTCGCGTGTCGCCTGAATTTCTATTGGCTCATACCCGGTAAAAGAAATAACAAGTGTGGCTTTTTCCTCAACATCCAATAAGGTAAAATTGCCTTCTCCATTTGTCAGGACGCCCCGGCTTTTCCCTTTAACGATCACCGTGGCACCTGCAAGCGGGCTGCCGTCTTCGTTTACAACTTTCCCGGTCACCGTAATGACGGCAGGATCAGGAATCTTGGGTGCAGGAACACCTGGTGCCTTTTCCTTGATGATGACGGTCTTGTCATCGATAGTAAAAGTCATTCCTGTGCCGCTGATCAATGCTTTGATAACATCGCTCAACGGCGTGTCCCTAAAATCAATATCAATCAGCTGGCTTGTTTTAAACCGGGAGGTAAATACGATAACATCGTAGCCGGTTTGTTCACTGATTGCCTTGAACACTTTTTCCACTGAAACATTTTTTCCTTTCAGGGTGAGCTTCTGTCCAAATGTCGCGGCGCTGACCTGCATAAGCGCTGCAACCAGAATGAGAACGGTTAGCTTCATGATTAATAGTAATTTATGGGTATAGGCTGGAGGAGCCCACCAATTTCTGGTAGAATTTTTATACATTTACGGGTCTGGTTTAGGCTATATGAAAAGTTGTGAAGCACCTGCATACAGCCAATTAATAAAATATTGGTTACTCAATGTTTTAAACCTGATCAAAGGGCTTCGACCACGAATCGAGGTCCTTTTTTGGGTTTACGGGCCTGTCTAAAAGAAGGAGTCTTTTCTCATCGTTTGTTGCTTTGGTGTTTAAAATCTGTTAATTAAAAAGGGTTATTAAAATATCCGCGCTTCTCGTTTTTGTCCACCTTTACCCTGGTACCAATCATTTTTCGGCTATTGTTTCCTGCTTATAGTGATCGTATTCCCCTCCACTTTGAACCTGACTTTTTCTGTTTTTTCCATGAGCTTCAATATTTTATCGATCCGCTCGTACCTGCTTAGTTTGGCGTATAAGGTTTCTCTCTTCAGGCTTTCATCCTCATAAATAATTTTGGTGTCATACCACCGCGAGAGCCGTTGCATGATGCTGCCCAGATCCTCATTATTAAATAGAAAGTAACCTTCTTTCCAGGCTATAGCGTCGCGGCTATCGACATCATTGACAACAATACCCTTAGCAGATAACATGGATTGCTGGTCGGGACTCAACAGGGTCCGGCTTAATTTTCCGGGCGCAGTGGCGGTATTAATCCTCGGGGAAACCGCAACGCGCCCCTCAAGCAATGTCGTTTTTGTGGTTGCGTCTTCACCATACGCGTCGATATTGAAATGCGTTCCGAGTACCTCAACCTCCTGCATTGAGGTTCGGACCTGAAAAGGATGGTTTTTGTCTTTGGAAACTTCAAAATACCCCTCGCCTTCCAGCTCAACGCTTCTTTTGAGATTCCCGGCAAAACTGGAAGGGAACCTCAGTGAACTTGCGGCATTCAACCAGACTTTGGTGCCATCGGAAAGCTCTACCTGATACATGCCCCCTTTGGGTGTCCGCACAGTTGTAAATAATGTTCCTGAATTTGTCTTTCCGTCTGCTACTGCGGAGTCGCCCAGGGCAGCCCCGTCGTTATAGGCTATGTCACCGGCTTTGATGACTACTCCGGTTTTCTTGCTGCTCAGGTTTATTTTTTTGCCGTTGGCCAGCTCTAAAACAGCAACGTTGCGCCCCGGGCGGATGACGGCGCTATAACCGGGTCGCTGGGGTTTATCCGTGCGGTGTATACTGAAATACAACCAACCCGCACCTGCGACCAATATAACAGCCGCCGCCGAGGCTATTTTTTGCCACAGCACGAACCGCTTCGCGACGGATGGTAAAATTCCGATATGGGCGCTGAGGTTATCCCAGACTTCCAGGTTATCCTCCTGTAGCTCCCGCTCTGTAGGAAAAACTTTACTTTGCTTAAGAAATTCATGGAAATAATATTCAACCAGCTGCTTTTCGTCCTGCGTAGCGGTGCCGTCGATGTATTTCTTTATTAAAACTTCTGCCTGAGATCTGTTCATAGCCCCGAGTTAACATAATTTAAATACATGTCCTTTAACTCGCGGTATTTTCCCGGTTTATTTTAAAATAATTGAAACTTGTTGTTAAATCATCATAATAAGAAAGAAAAAGCAAAAATTTCCGGGGCAATATTCGAAATTTCAGTAAAATAAAAGAAAAGAAAGCATTGAAAAGCCAAGTTTTGGCTTTAAACGGGATGAAGCTTCGCTGATAAGGTTCTGCACAGTTTTTTCCGAAATATTAAGTTCCTCCGCTATTTCCTTATAACTGAAAAACTCCAGTTTACTCATCACAAAAGCGCGGGCCATTTTTGGCGGTAAGGCAGAGATGAGCCTTTCCAGTGTCCTGGCCAGGTCTTTTTCTTCCAGATAGGTCTCCGTGTTGCTGACACCGTTTACCATCGTATTTAAAAATCTTTCCGCGTAACCCGATTTTATTTTTTCACTGGCTGTCTGCTTAAGAAATTTATAGCGCACGGCTGTATAAAGGTAGGCTGAAATCGAAGTCCTGAAATTAGTGGCTGACCGGTTATCCCATAAGGAGATGAAAAGATCCTGAACAATATCTTTGCTGCTATCCCTATCGGCAGTAAGTTTAAAAGCATACACATATAATAAACCGGCGTAACGCTCATAAATCTCAGTAAAGGCATGATGATTATTATCCTTCAGCAGGTCCGATAACTCCAGATCATTTAGTTTACTGTAATTTGCCATGAATCTTTTCTGCTGCCGGGACCCGGTTAAAATGTAGTCTATTTTATTTCTATGATTCCTCCCCTGCCTGACATTTCCGAAACTATCGGAAATGACCAGCTGTGTATGGTACTTTAATTAAATCCGTCCCTGTCCGGGCTGATGGCAGCGGATCACTTGCATAATTGATCAGATGGTTACAGATAAATCGGTCCGACATCATTATGCTGATTTAAACCCTAACCGTTGAAAACCTTTATAAAGTCAGAAAGATAAAAAAAAATGGCGTATTGTTAAAGCATTTGTTAACATCGGTGCAAAAAGTTCATATCATCCTTTGGATCAAACCCCTGATGTACTTCCCCTCAATGTCCGCCTTTATACCTACCCGCTAAGGGGAAAAGAAAAGGGAACACTGATTGAAGTGTTCCCTTAGAAAAACCAGATAAATCATCCGTCAACCCGGAGCAAAGATATCTTTCATCAGATCGCAAGGTCACTATTTATCGCTGATCCGGCTCATTATAAACACCAAACTCTGCAATAGAGGGCGGGGTCTCGTAGCTTTCGATGCTGATCCTTACTTTTTCTGCTTTTACTGCGGCGAAACGGTGTTGTTTAACCCGTTCCTCTTTTTCTCCATGGAACAAGATATTCCATTTATTACCTGTAAAATATTCAAGCTTATATTTTTTGATGTTGGCCTTTCGTTCGAAAATGACCACTTCATTGAAAGTTTGAGGAGACCGGAAATCGACTTCGTACCAAGGATTTTTAATTTCAGGATTAGACTGCCAGGACGACCCGAAATCGTCATCGTTGGCAAAATCCATGATGTTCATATCATCGCTCCAGCTCGAATTGGCTGGCTGATGCTTAGCTAAATTCGAAGCGATGACCGGCGCACCTGTCGGTCTGAAGTCCGCCTTTGAACCATCGCTGTGCCAAAGCCTGCCAATTTCTTTCAACGCTGCTACTGCGTTGTCATCGAACAGGCCATCGCGGTTCGGGGCGACATTTAAAATAAAATTGCAATTCGCTTTATTAAGTGGCAAAAGCGTTTCTTCAACCAGCTTCGCAGGTTCTTTAACCGGCACCGTCAGGAAATCAGTTTTCCAGAACCATGATGATTGCAGCGGAAGGCAGGCCAGCGAAGGCATCTGATTGATGTCTTTGGACATACGCTGACCGGCACCCATTTCATACGTCTTTATATCGGTGTAGTAAAGACCATCCTTAGGGTACTTGGCACCATTGAGGTCCATCAGCACACAATTCGGCTGCAATGACTTAACCAGCTTGTAAATCTGCTCAAACGGAACATCATCATAGGAGATCCTCGACCAGGGTGCATCCCAGCCGTCAATGATGATAGCCTCGATCTGCCCGTAATTGGTAAGCAGCTCTGTCAGTTGTTTTTTTACCATTTCAATATGGGCCGGCTTGATCTCGTTAGGGCGTAATTTATGGTGGGTATCCAAAATAGAATAATACAACATCACTTTCAGACCATTTGCCCGGAAAGCGTCGACGAACTGCCTTACCACATCCTTTTTATAAGGGCTGTGCATCACATTATAATCGGTCGTTTTGGTATCCCAGATACAAAAACCGCTATGATGTTTGGTGGTCAGGCATCCGTAGGTCATGTTTGCGGATTTTGCCGCTTTAGCCCATTGGTCAGCATCAAGTTTTGTCGGGTTGAAAGCTGACGGCGAAGCTTCAGGATCGGGCCAGTCCTGGTTAAAATAGGTCGGTATATTGAAATGGATAAACATACCGAATTTAAGGTCAACGAAAGATTGTTGCAGCTCGCCGAGTGTTTTTTTCGGTGCCTGGGCAAAAGCACCCACGACCAGCAGTTTTAGGATAAGCAGGAAACAGGTGTTTAAAAAGAATCTGATTTTCATTATGGATCTTATTTTGTGTACGAAAGGGCAAAGTAAAGGGCAGCAACAGCCGCTGCCCTTAAATGATTATTTCCAGAGTGGATTCTGCGTCAGTATGCCCTTTGAATCATCTATGGCAAATTGCGGTATAGGCCAAACATAAAACTTAGCATTATTAAAGAAACGTTGCTCGACAACGGTTTTAGGATATTTGTTGATGTGCCCGTTGGCCGTGCTGATATTCGTGATCCCTGCAGAGGCATCAACTGTATAGATTGCGCCCTGCAAAACCTGCTCGCCAATTTTCCATCTCAGCACGTCAAAATAACGCAGCCCTTCTCCTGCCAGTTCGATCCGCCGCTCGTGACGGATGAAATTGCGCATATTGGTTTGGTTCAACGCCAGACCGTTGATGCTGAATGTTTGCGCGATTGTTGGCATACCGGCCCTGGAACGGACCTGGTCAAGGGCTGCTATCACGTCGGCGGCAGGCCCCGCAACCTCATTCTGAGCTTCTGCATAGTTCAGGAGCACCTCCGCGTAGTGAAATGCCTTCCAGTTGTTGACACCGGAACGTACATAATCGTACCTGTCAACATTTTTGCACCATGAATAGCCCGACCTCGATCCCAGGTCACCGCCGATACGGTCGCCCTGGTTATTGAACGGATCGTATTGATTAATATCGGCAAAATAAGGATAAGGGTAAATGTCCCCGGGGCACAATACAGTCTGCCTCAGGCGGGGATCCCTGTTATTATACGGATCTGTAGCCACGAAAGCAGGATCTTTGGTGTAAGGATAATAGCCGTTTTTGCTTTCATAGTCGTTAACCAGTTCAGATGTTGGGTCGAGAATATTTCTTCCGTTCATCAATGCCTGCGATCCCAATATATCACGCAAGCCGTTTTGGTGAACGGAAAGTGTATAGCCAAATGACCAGATATCTTCGGAAGAATAATCCCCATCCTTTTGAAAAAAGTCGAAATAGGTAGGATAAAGCTTGTACAGGTTAAGGTCCATCACCGCTTTAGCAGCCGCAGCAGCGTTCTGATAATCGCCGGCGTACAAATAGATACGTGCTTTTAAAGCCATTGCCGCACCTTTGGTAGCCCTGCCGAGATCAGCACCCGTATAGCTGAGCGGCAGGTCGGCCGCGGCTTCGTCCAGCCAGTCCAATTCTGCCTTCATAATATCGGCTTTCGGTGTTTTGGGAAGATCCGCTTTTGTCGGATCCGTGATCAGGCTATTGACAAAAGGGATATCGCCGTAAAGCGTGGTCATGATGAAATACCGGTAGGCCAGCACGAATTTCACTTCTGCCGTCAGCCTCTTTTTAAGCGCCGGGTCCATACCCGGAACTTTGTCCACATTGGCGAAAAAACTGAAGGCCTGGCGCATCGGTTCATAGCTCCATTCCTTACTGCTGATCGTAGGGTCCTGTGTGCTGTTACCAAAGCGGCGGGTGGTCTGGTCGTTGCTGATGCCATTATCGCTCATCCCTTCGTAATAAACGAAGTTGTCCTGGGGCATATAAGTGTACATCCGGGTGGCGAACATCGTCGCGTCATCTGAAGTCTGCCAATAGGTTTCGTCGGTGATCTGGTTGAGCGGATGCTGATCAAGCAGGCCTTTTTTACATCCTGCCAGCCCCACTGCCATTGCGAAGGCAATGAAAACGGTTATTATCGTATATCTTTTATTTTTCATGATCTTATTTTCAAAATTCATAAACCCAATGATCAGAAGGTTACATTTAAACCAAGGCTGAGATTGCGGACCTGCGGATAGTTTGATCCGTCACCATAATTGGCGATCTCGGGGTCAAGGTTTTTCGGGAAATTCTTACTGGTGATCAGGAACAGATTATCCCCGGTTACAAAGATCCTCGCCGAACCGATTCCCAGTCTTTTGGTCAGCTTCTCCGCGAACGTATAGCCGACCTGCGCGTTTTTAAACCGCATATAGGCAGCTTTAAATAACCACCAGCTGTTGAACTGTCCATTATTGATAGACTGATCTGTACGGAGCACGGGGTAACGCGCATTGGGGTTTGAAGGTGACCAGTAATCCAGCTGCGACTGCAGGATATTGCCGTCCCCGTTAAAGAAGAAAGGCACCTGCGCGCCGCCCTGAACCCGAAGCAGGTTGCTGAATACCCCCTGCATAAGTACAGAAACGTCAAAGCCCTTATAGCTTGCCCCCAGGCTGATGCCATAACGGTAATGCGGGGTTGCCTGGCCAAGGATAACACGGTCATCAGGCGTAATTTTTCCGTCGCCGTTGACGTCTTTGTACTTGATGTCACCCGGGATATCACGCGGGTCCTGTGTGGCATGGTTGGCGATATCATCTTTTGACTGGAACAGCCCTTCAGCCTGCAGGCCGTACCAGATCCAGCGGGACTGCCCGACCAGTAAAGGATTGTCACCCAACTGCTCGGGGGTACCACCGAGGCTCAGGATTTTGTTTCTTGTGTCTGAAAAATTGACCGCAACACGGTAATTCAGCTGACCGATATTATTCTTATAGGCAATATTAAGCTCGAATCCCTGGTTACGCAGGCTGCCCACATTCTGTTGAGGTCCATCTATACCGTAAGATGAAGCAACCTTAGGAACAAGAAGAATACCGGTAGTCTTATCCCTGAACAGGTCAATATTGAAATCCAGGTGCTTGAGCAGCGTCAGGTCCAGACCAAGGTTAACGGTAGTTTTCACCTCCCAGGTAAGGTTTGGATTTGGGGAATTATTATAATAAGTGGTAGTTGAAGCAGCTTTATTGAGCACGTATTTATCCTGCGCAATGGTATTCGCGTACGGATACAGGCCCCCGGCGTTCTGGTTGCCTACCTGGCCCAATGAACCCCTTACTTTCAGAAAATCAACCGTATTCGCCAATGGTTTGAAGAAATCCTCCTCAGAAGCTATCCAACCAGCAGATACGGACGGAAAAAAACCGTATTTCTTATTTTGAAATACCGACGTACCGTCGTAGCGGGCATTGGCTTCAATAAGGTATTTCCCGCTGAAATCGTAATTCACGCGTCCGAACCAGGATCGGATCGCATAAGAGGTTGCGTTGCCGGACACATTGGTCAGGGTGGGATCCGATGAACCGGCATCGATCTGGTCAAGGGAGTTGTTCAGGAAACCGTAACGGGTGATACTGTTGTAGTCATAACGGTCCTGCTCCTGCGAGTAACCCGCCAAAGCTTTAAGGTTATGTTTGCCGAAAGCCTTGTTGTAATTCAAGGTGATCAATGTTGTAGGGTGGGACCTGGAATAATTGGCCTTATAGGCGCTGTTCGGGTTATTATTATAAGATACGATCTGTTCGTCATCATTATACAAAGGATACTTATTATTAAAGCCCGACAGGAAACTGCTCGTGTAATTATAGCCATAAGTGCCGTTCAGTAACAGGTCATCGGTGATCCTGAACTCCGCCAGGAAATTGGTATTGATCGTATTCAGGGTTTCGTTCTGAACCCCGGCTTTCGTCATGATGTCATTGGGCTGGTCGCCTCCGCGGTAAGAACGGTCATGTCCGTCTTTGGTGTAAGGATATTCCGTTACCGGTACGATGTATGACCATTGCAGCGCACTTCCGATACCATAGGAAGGTTGCTGCTTATCTTCTTTCGTTAAAACAGTATTGATACCCAATTTCCATCGTTTTGATACCTGTACGTTCACATTGGCCCTGGTACTGTAACGCTTATAATCCACATTTTTGATCAAACCGCCCTGGTTGAGATAGCCACCCGACACAAAGTAGTCCGCTGTTCCGGACCCTCCTGCAACGCTCAGGTTCTGCTGGTTTTGCAAAGCCTGATTATGCAGAATGTAGGGCAGCCAGTTGGTGCTCGGCAGCTCTCCTGACTTGTATTTCTGCACCAGCTCGGGCGTGAATTTCACCTGCGCCCCGGGGTTATCATTTAGCTGCGCCTGGTTGTACAGGTCTACAAACTGCGGAGCATCGACAAACTTTGGCAACCTTGCCGGGCGCTGATAACCGAATATCGAGCTGTATTGTACAACGGGCTTGCTGTTGAGCTTACCTTTTTTGGTTGTTACCAGTAAAACGCCGCCTGATGCCCTCGCGCCATAAATAGCAGTGGCAGACGCGTCTTTCAGGATACTAACCGATTCGATGTCGTTCGGGTTCAGGTAATCAATGCCGTTGACGGCCATACCGTCAACGATGTACAGCACCGGATTATTTGACAGGGTGCTGTTTCCGCGGATATCAATAGAAGTTGATCCGTAACCCGGATTTCCATCAGTTTGCTGGATGTTCAGGCCTGCCGCTTCACCCTGCAAAATGTTCAGGACGGAAGGAACGGGACGGTTCACTATTTCTTTGCTTGAAACCGTTTCAACCGAGCTCGTAACATTGGCTTTTTGCTGGGTTCCGTAACCTACGACCACAACTTCACTCAGGCTTGCGGATAAGGTGGCCAATGTTACGGTAAGTTCCCGGTGATCGCCGTCAACCGTCAGGGACCGTTCAAAACGGACCGAACCTACCATCGTTACGACAACATAGTAATTACCCTCCGGCACCCCTTCAAACGTAAAATCACCGTTGGCATCGGAAATGGCACCTTTTTCGTAATTTTTACCCTTGATACTGATTGTAGCGCCGGGTAGCGGCTGACCTTTGTCATCAACCACTTTGATATGAAAATTAATGACGCTGAAGATCGAACGGACCTGATCGAACAGCGACGCCCTCTTCCGTTGTACAACAATTGTTTTGTCCGAAATAGTATAGCTAAGTGACAGACCTTCAAACACTTTATCAAGCGCAACATTGAGCGGTGCATTTTCGACCTGTACTGATAGCTTAATGTCAGCAATATCATCCCCATCCTCCCAGAAGAACCGGTAGCCAGTTTCCTTTTGTATTTGTTGAAAGACCTCTGTTATCGGTTTGTTCCTGGCATCAAGCGTTACTTTTTGTGCAAAGCTTTTGGCAGATACTTGTAAGCAGGCGATGGTGATCATTATCATAATGAGTTTCATTACCATCAAAAATTTAAGTACGGTACGTCGTAAATAAAAGACTGGTACCGCACGAATGTTTAAATTCATACTTTTGTACGTTTGGGTTTAATGTGATACATAAAAATCTCTGTCGAATCCTGGCAACTGCCAGTTTAGTAGGGAAGCCCAGACATAGCCGGGGATGGGTTCCAATCACGCCCCGGCTTCTTTTTTTCCCCTCGAATAGTGTGGCATATTATTTTCTCATAGGCTATTACTTATAGGTTTATATTTTATAGGTTGGTTATGGTATCAAGGTAAGCCGGCTGCGGTGATCCGGCCCGGCCGGCTTTTCGACTTTAAAATTCACTTTGCTGATCCTGAGCACATCCAAAACCTGGAGTAAAGTGTAGGACCGTTCTATCGACCCGGAGAATGTCCTGTTTTTGATATCGCCCTGGTAAACGACATCAATATTGTACCAGCGCGACAGCTGCCGCATCAGCGGACGGATCCCGGTGTGGTTAAACACAAAGAGGCCGTCTTTCCAGCCAGCCGCTCCCTCGGCATCCACATTGATAATTTTCAATTTACCGTCCCCGCCTTCAGCCTGCTGTCCGGGAGCGATAGTTACCTGCGCCTGATACCGTTGATTGGATATTCGGACAGATCCTTCCAGGAGCGTTGTGCGCTGTACCTGTTCGTCCGCGTATGCATTGATATTAAAATGGGTGCCGAGTACTTCCACGCGTTCATTGGTGGTGCTGACATCGAAAGGCTTTGCTTTATTTTTTGCGACCTCGAAATAGGCTTCGCCGGTTAGTGCGACCGGCCGTTTATGATCTGAAAAGCGGGATGGAAAAGTCAGTGAGGACATCGCGTTCAGCCAGACTTTGGTGCCGTCCGCGAGTACAACCCGGAATTGCCCGCCAGAGGGCGTGGTCAGTGTATTCATTTCCGAAGCAGCCTGGCCGGTCCCTTTCCCTTCATGGTAACTGATCTCCCCGTTGGCATCCTTAGTAATTTCCAGCCCCTTCTTTAAATATATCCGGCCATTTTTAGCAAGGTTAAGATCAATTCTTTGTCCGCTGGAAAGTGTCAGGACCGCCACATCTTTACCCGGCATCACATCCAGCTTGGAGGACTGTGCTACGTTAAATACGGGCGTCACCCTGAACACAAAAAAGACAGCAGTCATCACCGAAACAACAATAACAGAAACCAGGGCGTTTCGCAATGCCTTCCTGCGGGTCTCCCCTCCATCAGTCCTCTCCCCTGCCGATCTACGTATATTACGAAACATGCCCTCCCTTGCAGCCGCAAGCTGCTCTTTGGTGTACCCGGCTGTAAGTTCAGGATCGCTTTCAAAGGAAGCGTACCAGCGGTCTAACTCACCAATTTCTTCTGGGGAGGCAGTTCCGTTGTTAAATTTCTCGAGCAGGTCTATAATTCTGCGCTGGGCGTCGTTCATTAAGGTGTTTTAACCTAAGTCACTTAACTGCCACGCAGGTGCTAATAAAAAAACATTTTTTTAAAAAAAAATTACAAACGGCTTGCCAGAACGGCAAAAAGACAGACGGCCAGCAGGTCTAACTGGTTCTCACGCAGCTCGCTCCTGAGGTAAGTGAACGCCCGTGTGAGATGTTTTTTAACGGTGCTTACCGAAATCCCCATCCGGTCCGAAATTTCCTGCTGGGACAGGTGTTCAAAACGGCTTAACAGGAAAACTTCCCGGCATTTATCAGGTAATTTAGCGGCGGCCAACCTGACTTTTTCCCGGATTTCTTTCAGGATCATTTCTTCATCCGGCCTCAACGGTGAAATTTGTTTTTGCCGTATGATTTCGTTCAGGTGCGCAAGGTGTACCTGCTGTGACCTGTAGATATTGAACACTTTATACTTGAGGGCCGTTTTAAGCCATGCTTCCAGACTGGTATCAATAACCAGTTCCTGCCGTTTCAGGAAGAGACTGACCATCACTTCCTGGACAACCTCTTCCGCAGCCTCTTTCGACTTCAGGCGCTGATAGGCCGTATCCAATAATTTACGCCAGTAACGATGATAAATTTCTTCAAATGCTGCAAAGTCATCACGTTCGCTTAGCAGCGAAAGCAGCCTTTGGTCGGTAAAGATGGGCAATTGATATTTCCGCATTTGAATTCTGTGCCAACAAATCTAAATCATAATATCCAATTTGAAGGATTTGTTAAATTAAAGTTACAAACCGGATTTTCGTCTGTTGTTTTTTTCATGGCCAACTGGCGGTTAAGGATCTCCGGTAGCTGACCAGTCCGTGCCTAACAGGTATTCCCGGGCTCCCCAAGCGTGAGGCGGACAGGAGCGGCCGGGTCGTTCCCCGGGCGCAGACCGTAAAACAGGAAAAAGCACCCGCTTCAGGAGGTGCTTTTGTTAACTAACTAATAACTGATTTTCAAGAACGATTGAAGACTTGGTGATATCCTGTGTAATAACTAATTGTCAAAAGCCTTTAAACCGCTGCTCAGATAAGCCTGGTAGATACCGGGATCATATTCAGCGCCCCGCGGCTCGGCCAGGGGCGCCTGGGTATCTGGGTTGAGCAGCACATAAAAAGGCTGTGAATTGGAAACGAACCTGCTGGTCTGTAAATAGCTCCATTTATCACCGATAGTTTTGAGTTTCCCTCCTTCGGGGGTAGTTAATTGCTCCGCAGCAGCCAGTTCAGTCTTGTCATCTACATATAGCTGAATAAGCACATACTCCTGCGCCAGTATCTGGTAAACCAGTTTATCCGGCCACACGTTTGCTTCCATTTTGCGGCAGTTTACACAGGCATGCCCGGTAAAGTCGATCATCACCGGTTTATGTACCTTCCTGGCATAGGCCAGCCCCTCGTCATAATCAAAAAACGGATCAAAACCCCGGGGCTTATCGAACAGACCGGCATATTTACGTGGCCCGCCGGTATCCTGCGGCTGCCCCCCGATATTTCCGCCCGGGGCAACTGCCGAAAGATCGAAATCCTGCGTGGCCATCGGGGGCAATAACGCGCTTATCGACTTCAGCGGCGCACCCCATAAGCCGGGCACCATGTACAAGGTAAAGGAAAGCACGGTAATGGCCAGGAACAGACGAGGCACAGAGATCAGTGCCGGCGCACTGTCATGGCTGAACCGGATCTTTCCAAGTAAATAAAAGCCCATCATGGCAAAGGTCACTATCCACAGTACCAGGAAAACTTCCCTGTCAAACAAATGCCAGTGATAGGCAAGGTCGACGTTCGATAAAAACTTGAGCGAAAGCGCGAGCTCCAGGAAGCCCAGTACGACCTTAACGCTGTTTAACCAGCTTCCTGATTTTGGCAGTTTAGTCAGCAAGGCCGGGAACATGGCAAAGACCACGAACGGAATTGCCAGTGCGAAGGAATAACCCAGCATACCTACGGCGGGTCCCAGTAAGGCCCCCGTTGTAGCGGCCTGTACCAGCAGCGTCCCGACAATAGGCCCGGTACAGGAGAACGATACCAGCGCAAGTGTCGCGGCCATGAAGAACAAGCCCGCCATTCCGGATTGATCTGATTTCGCATCCGCGGCATTTACCCAGCGGGACGGCAGCGTGATCTCAAAAGCTCCTAAGAACGATGCCGCGAAAATAACCAGCACAATAAAAAAAGCCATGTTGAATATACCGTTCGTCGCGAGGTTATTGAGGGAGGTTGCCCCGAAGCTGACCGTGATCAGCAGCCCGAGCACTACATAAATAACAATAATGCTTATCCCGTAAACCAGCGCCCTGATCACGCCGCCGCTCTTTTTCTCCGGGCCCTTGGTAAAAAAGCTGATGGTCAGGGGTACCATCGGAAATATGCAGGGCATAAAAAAGGCAGCGCACCCACCGATAAAACCCGACAGGAATATTGCCCATAGCGTCTGATGCTTTTGAGGCGTACCTGCAGCTCCCGGAGCATTACCCGTCTTTTGTTTCCCAGGCGTTTTACTCCCGCCGCCATATCGTGATGTCCCGGTGGCTTTTGCGGCAGGAGTTTTAGTTTCAATAGGGGTAAATTCAATGCCCTTTGCGGATACGGTGTCATGCGCTTTAGCCACAAAGCAAAGTGCAAATGTAAAAACAGTAAAAAGGGTCAATCTTATTTTAAACAACATGTAATCAGACGATATGGTTATTTAACAGGAATACTGAATTCGACTTCATCCGGCGGCAAGCACTTCTGATCGTTGCAGGTCATGTATTCCAGCTTGCCCGTCACTGTTGCCTGACCTGAGCTGAGTTTTATTTTCTGCTGGAATATCACAGCGCTTTCAAAAAAGCTGACATCCATCCCAAACGCTTTCTCCATACGGGTGATCGGTTTAGGTTCAATAGTCCTGCCTGTCAGCATGTAAGCTTTAGACGGCGCGAAAGTAATGGTAGTTTTTACCGGGCCGCCATCTTTTACGAACTGCGAATACACATGCCATCCGGCGTCAATCGTGGCTTTTAAATACACTACCGCTTCCCGGGCATTGATCTTTTTGGCGGCATAGCTCCAGTGTACAGGTTGCAGGATCTGTGCCCGGGTTTGAAAAGAGGCCATTAAAACGACCAGCACAATAAGTAATTTTTTCATATGATGTCTTTGGTTTATTTTATTTAAGCACAGGCCTGTTAAGCCTGCTGATCGGACGATAGGCTTCAAAACTGGTACCGGCAGAGATATAGCCTTCTTTCACCGGTTCGTCCTTAAAGAGGTCTGTACTCAGGTACTTCTTGTTACTGTCTGAAAGGATCGTTACGACCACGGCATCAGGCCCTAAAGTTTCTTTGAGTTTTATAGCGCCGATGATATTCGCCCCTGAAGAAATACCTACGGCCAGCCCCAGCTCCCCGGCGAGCTTCTGCGCCATGATAATGGCATCGCCGTCACAGGACTGCACTACCCAGTCCAGTTCATCAAGTTTCACGATCGCGGGTATAAATTCATCGCTGATGCCCTGGATCCTGTGGCTCCCGACCTTATGCCCCGTAGTCAACGTGGGCGATTCGGCCGGTTCCAGCGGATGGATTTTCATTCCGGGGTTCATGGCCTTCAGGTATTTCCCTGTGCCCATCACCGTGCCTCCTGTCCCCACCCCGGCAACGAAAGCGTCAGGTACAAGCCCGGAATTCTGCAATTGCTGCCATATTTCCGGACCGGTTGTCAATTCATGCGCTTCGGCATTGTATTCGTTTTCAAACTGGCGGGGTAAAAAAAACCTGTCGCTGGCTTCACTCATGGCTTCCGCCAGCCTGATGCTGCCCAGGAACCCTCCCTGGGCCTTACTTACAAGATGAATTTTGGCCCCCATGCTGGTCATGATGTCTTTTCGCTCTTTGCTCAGCCAGTCGGGCATGATAATGATCACCTCGTGGCCAAGCGCCTTACCGATTGCCGAAAAAGCAATCCCGGTATTCCCGGAAGTAGCCTCCACGATCGTGTCGCCGGCCTTTATCCTTCCGAGCCTGTAGGCCTGCATCAGGATATACAGCGCCATCCGGTCTTTCAGGCTGCCGGTAAGGTTATAATGCTCGCATTTTACAAACACTTTACCGGGCTTTCCATGATACAGGTACTGCAGCTCAAGCATGGGGGTATTGCCTACCATGTGCCATAAACTTTCAAACTTTTGTTCAAGTTCGGGGCTCAGGCCATGGCATTCAGACGTGTTCATTGTTTTCAATCATTTACAGCATAAAGTTCAGAATAGCCGATAATAATAACAACGAACCTCTATAAAACCGGAAATTATCCGGAATTTTGGCTTTTTTTTATATATTTTTCTTATCAAGACCATTTTCCGGCCCGGATATTATATATTTTTACAGCTGAAAATCCCCCGTCCGATGAGCATGACTGATTTAGATAATCTGGACCTTGAAATTCTGAGGCTTCTGCAGAAAGACGCCTTGCTGACCAACAAGGAGATCTCTTTTAAAACCCGCAAATCCATCGCGACCATTCATGAAAGGATAAGGCGGTTAAAGGAACAGGGTTATATCGAGCGGTCTGTGGCCATCCTCAACCGCAAAAAGATCAACAAGGGACTGATCGCCTTCAGCCAGGTGCTCCTTAATGACCATACGATAAGTACGCTGGCCAAATTCGAGGAGGACGTCATTAAATTTCCGGAGGTAATGGAGTGTTTTCAGATGACGGGCACCTTTGATTTTATCCTCCGGATAGCGACCAGCGATATGGATGCCTATCACCAGTTTTACAGGCATAAGCTGGCTACCCTGCCTAATATTACCTCCATCCAAAGCTTTTTTGTTTTATCTGAAACCAAAAGCGATACCGCGTATCCGATTTAAACCGGCACCGCTCAAATCAACGGGGACCTGACCGGAAAGCATTTCAGCCCCCCTGCATTACCAGAGAAAAAAGGCGATAACGAACCCTGGATCTTTATTATCCGGCCCGGCGGGCCCCTTCAAGTTCATTGCTCAATTGAGCGAGGTAAAGGTCCTGCAGGCTGTCGAAAGGCCTCTGGTAGGCAAACCCACTATTTTCCAGCGCCCTCCTGGCCGCATGGTTGCTGCGGTTAACCGCAGCGGCGAGCTGCCCGATGCCCCGGCGTTCCAATGCGTTTAAGACCATCGGCAGGATCGAGCTCATCAGCTTCTGGCCGGCAGCTTCCTTCCTCAGGTAAAATTCTATAAAATAAGGATAATGTTCCAGGGTATAATATTCCCTGGACGTGGCCGGAGGGATAATATCAATGATCCCGGTCAGCCGGTGATTGTTTTTTTCAGTAATCAAGTGGACATAGTTCCTGCCGCAATAAAAATTGAGGATGGCTGTTTTCAGCCAGTCCGCCGCGTCAGCGACCGACCTGAGGTGCTTTTCAGGCAGGAAATACAGGGTCTGCCGGTCAGAAAGCAACTGGTGGATCTCCCGGACCAGCAGATCGTGCCGGCCCAGTTCTTCGGGACGAAATGTATGGACTTGCCAATGTTCGAAGTCCAGGCAGATGGGTTCCATCATCATGCGGGCAAAATATTAATCTTATGCCCGCCGCGCAAGATTATTTTTAAACATGCCGCTTGCGCCGGGAACCCTTTTCAACCCGGGAAGCCGCTCATTAAATCTTTAGATTTTCGCCAAAAAAATTAAGTTTGCGACAAAATACCCCCTTCTATGAAAACTCAGATCGCCGTTTTAGATGATTATCAACAAGCTGCATTCAGATTCGCCGACTGGTCCGCCATCCGTGAAAACGCAGACCTGACCGTATTCAGTGACCATATCAGTGACCCGGATGAACTGGTTAACAGGCTGGCGCGATTCGAGGTCCTCTGTGTCATGCGGGAAAGAACGCCCCTGCCGGAACACCTGTTAAAACGGCTGCCCAGGCTCAGACTGATCATTTCGACGGGGATGCGCAATGCGTCCATCGACACCAGAGCAGCTGCTGAACTGGGTATCAGGATCAGCTACACCGGTTACGTAGAAAGCGGCGCACCGGAGCTGACCTGGGCATTGCTGATGGCTTTGTTAAGGCGTATACCCGAAGAATCCAGAAACTTCCGGGAAGGCGGATGGCAGACGACGATCGGCACAGACCTGAAAGGTAAAACGCTGGGCATTGTTGGTTTAGGCAGGATCGGCGCGAAAATGGCCAGGTTTGCCAAAGCTTTTGAAATGAAAGTGATCGCCTGGAGCGAAAACCTTACCGAGGAAAAAGCGCACCGCGCAGGTGCCGAGCTGGTCTCCAAAGAAAGGTTATTCAAAGAAGCGGATATCGTGACTTTGCACCTTGTACTGAGTGACCGGTCGAGGCATACCGTTGGCGAAAAAGAACTGAAGCTGATGAAACCATCGGCTTTCCTGGTCAATACCAGCCGCGGGCCACTGGTAGATGAAACGGCCCTTTTGGCCATCTTGCAATCCGGCGCAATTGCAGGGGCTGCTCTGGATGTATTTGATATTGAACCCTTACCAAATGACCACCCCTTTCGTAGTTTACCTAACGTACTGGCGACTTCCCATATCGGCTATGTAACCGAAGACACTTATAAGGTATTTTACCAGGATACGGTAAAAGAGTTACAGGAATGGCTGAAACCCCATAGGTAACACGGACCGGTACCTACTGAATAAACCTGCCCCTATGTATTACATATATCCATCTCCGTTCCTGCATAACGCTCCGAGCGGATTTACCATAGCAGGCTTCTCTTCATAAGCCTCAGTTCGTGAAGGGAAGCTGCTCAAACTATTTTACCATTTTTCTTTTTACCCTGAAAACCTTAAGTATAGTATCCATTTTTGAAGCAGGTTTAATAGCGTTGTACTGCAAAGCTTCCAACGCGGCATTAGAAATCTGCCAACCCAGAGGCAGTACAGGCCAGAAAGGTTTTTCCTTAAATTTGTACGCTGCCGGCTGAAAACTAAAATAAAAATATCCGTTTCCTGGCTTTGGAAGCCTTCGGTTAATCAGTTCAGCCCTGTCGCTGTTTGCGCTTCCTACGTTGAGGGCTCCCAGGGGAGGACCCAGCGGTTCGTAAAAACTTCTGTCGTAAGCCGGGGATTCTACGTTGGCAATGCTGTTGGGAAGTGAAAGAATATTGATATTTATGTTTCTAAGCGCCTGATGGGTAGCTGCTAACCTCTCCCGTACCCGCTCAAACACTTTAATCACCTGCAAAGACGTTTCACCACCGGAGTTTTCGATGGTGCCGGCATCAGTAAAGTGCCTCCGGTTGTTCCACTTGCCGGTAGGGCTTACATAGGGGAACCTGGCACTCAGGAAACCTGCGGTGCTGAGGCGCAGGTCCCCCCTGCCGGGTATTTCCTGCTCCAGAAAAACAACAGAGGGGAAATCAGCGGTATCCAACGCGACGGGCGCTACGATTCCTTTATTACCGGATATGATGTCATAGGTATTTGAAAATAAAAGCGGCACCTCCGTTTGCCCACCCTTCCACAGGGACCTGAACGGTAACTTCAGGTTAACCGCCGTATCCTGGTTTCGGGTATTCTGCTCCCAATCCATTTCCATCAACCTGCCCCTGTCCGGGATTCCCGACAATCCCAAACCGCCATAAACCATATCCCTGCCCAGCAGGGCGATCACATCGGAGGTCAGATTATCTGTACTGTACAAAGGCCATGACCTGGCTGGATAAAAGAGCGTATCGATCGCAGCATTCTTAAGGTGAGCGTACCGCGAAGCCGTCAGCAACATTAAACCAACAGTGCCGCCGGATGAACCGGAGTACGAAAAGGCGTAATGCTGGAATCCGTATTTATTGGTCATGGCCGTATCCGCACGCATTTCCTGATCCAACCTGCCAAGAACCATAGTTGTCCATATCGTCGCCCTGATCCCCCCGCCGTGCGCATTTACAAAAAACACCGGATAATTCTCATTGTATTTTTTATGATAACTATCAATTTCCGCCTCCCTTGAGATCAGCCAGTTTTCTGTGTATTTGTCCAAAGTAACCATTTGCTTATTACAGGCCGTATCCATATGGTTTGCGTTCCTGCAGTGGGTGGTGTCTGTTAAGACCGCGACACCGTGAAAATTGGTGACGCTCGTTGTTGCTCCGACAAAAGCGATCATCAGCAATAACGTGATCCAGGTCACACCCGTTTTCCTGCCAACGAATATCAGGTAGGTAAAAAACAACAGATAGCCGGCGATCCCAAAAAACACGAATGGCATGGTATAGAACCTGGAACTGTAGATGAAGTTGGCCAGAAAGCCCGGGAAGTTGCAGGCGATAAAAAAAACCAGGCAGGCGAAACCAGTCAGGGTTATGACCGGAGCAACCGGCAAATTTTTGAAAGTATAACTGCAGGTGCGTAAGGTTGTGATGATTAAAAAAAGTACTGAAAAAATAATGAGATCAAGCGCAAGATGAACGATCGCATAAGGCTGGATATTATTTTTATCCATGCCCCATATCAGGACAGGAACGAGCAATACGATCAACGTAATGAAAAACTTCGTCCTATTGATGCGTCCTCCTGAATTCTTATAAAACCGGTCGATCCAGTGGTGCTCCAGCACAATTCTGTAGATCACCAGGATAATGACCAGGATTGCCAGGGGCGGGACACCCGAAAACCAATAATCGATATGATAATTGTCCATTACTTTCAGAATACCGATCGCCGGTATCAGAAATCCTGCCGCACCCAATAAACGGGCGAAATCCACCTGTGGCCTTGGTTTTTTTAAGGCAAGAGGGTTCGCTGCGAAGTCCACCGATTTCAGGAAAAACTGCGCATAATTCATCGGGCCGGTATATTCAAGGATCTTGGGTAAATACCAGCTCAATAAAGCGATAACCGAAGTCGAAAATAAAAATAAAACGACGCCGAATTTATCCGCGTTCAACGAGAGCAGCAGGTCCTGCCCCTGGTCGCTGATATAGAGTACGGCAAAAACGATCAGCAAGGTCAGGACAATCACCCGCCACCTCCAGCCGAGCAGTACCCCTTTTTTCAAAAAATCGGTACTCATTCCAAGCCAGAGCAATGCGAGGCCAAGCCTGACCGATTGCCAGGCAACAACAATCACCACTACTAAGATCAACAACCATTTAATCCGTGCAGGGTAACCGATAGTGCCCGCGTCCGGTAATACCGGATGATGTGGATCCGCATACAGCCGGAGCATCTTTACTGTTCCGAAATCCTCTGCATAATCCAGCAGGCCTGCCAGAACCGTAAAAACCGCAAGCATTATAAATACCCACGCCCACTTTTTATTATAACCTGCAGTCCGGACAAGCCTGGAAAGCATCAGCAATAAGATACCCATATAAAATATGATAAAGCCGTAATCCGCGCTATTTTGCGCTATTACCGTATCCAGGCCCGATATTTTTTGTATCCGGGGGGTATCGGCGTTTTCATAAATCACCAGATTTTTGTACGTGGTACTCCAATCCTTCAATATCCTGTCCCTCTTTAAATTATCAAGATTGGTTTCCCAGGACAAAATCGCCTTGGGTGCATTGGCGGTAATGACCAGATAATTATCTTTTTGCGTCAGCATTGCAGTAGTCAGTAAACCTGCGGCAAATACTAAAAAAAGAGGCCGGAAATTAAATTTGACCCAGTTCAGGAATTTAAGGAATACAGTTTTCATGGCTAAGGTTTCGTTATAATAACGCGATTGCATATATAAATTTCATTCAACACATTCATAGCCAGCAACCAAAGGCACATCTTTCGGTAACTGACTCAGGGGCGGCGGTCTCCTGTTTTCAACTGGGTTGACAGCTATCCTGAAACGCAGCCGGAATGAATTCCCGACTGCTGACAGGTGTCAAACCTCATTCAGAATGATATCTTTACCCTACAGGTATTCAAAATTGAAACTGCATTGACAAACGCCAGAAATGCTGTTCCTTCAAGCCGTTCAGCGGGTCAGAACCGATGTTATAGCTGCCGCCAATGGAAACGGCGGAATCATCAGTACTTACAACGTACAAATTGATCCCTGCTTTAAACAGCTTACTGAAACGTTCCCCGTTATCCGTGCTGTTAACAACGGCATATCTCGCCGAATAGCTTGAAATGAATTCCAGGATCTTTCTCGGTCTGATGACTCTAATCACGGTTTTCCTTACTTTTCTGCCATGTTCCCTGACGGTAATCTCTTTCATTTCCTTACGCTTATTCCATGCAAAAGATGCTGCAATATCCAGCAGAGGCCGGATAAGAGCGCCCCTCGTATGGGTGTCCGATCCCAGGTATTGCTGATATTGTACTTCGACGGAAGGGTCCAGTTGATAAGTATACCTCGCACTATCGAGATAAGCCGGCCTTCCTAAATTAATAATCCCATCTCCATCACGATAGAATGCGAGGTTAAATGTCGCAGTAGCCGAATGTGTAGTATCGATGACGTCTCTGATATACTTCGCATTTGCCGTCATCAGCGGCGTCAGCAAGGTATCCCGCTTAAACTTAAAAACCTTCAGGTTATACCCTATCTGCCAATTATATTGCTTACTGTCTATCGACGTATTCCGGTGAAATTCCCCCACCAGTTTGGAGGTTAGCAGCCCATCACTCAGTTTACCTAAAACTACGGCAGCACCTGCGTCGACCAGCCAGTCGCTCTTACCGTTTCCCGGGAATGAAACAATAACAGATGCAGGGCTTAACTTTCCATCTTCATCCTGAAAGGTCTGCCGCATGGTAAACTTTGAAAAAAAAGGATGGCCAGGAATCGTATCAGCCTTGCTCTTAACCGTATCCCGCCCGGCGGCCAGGCAAAAAAAACCAGAAAGCAACAGATAGACGCTCATGATCATTGCCCTGGTCATGGTACCTGTAATTTATCTTCAACGATTTCAACAACTTCTCCCGCAGTTTTATCCGGATCAAGGTCCCCGTCATCAATACGCTCATCAGCTCCCTGTTCTTTGACATACTGATTTAATTTGCTTTCAAGGGAGCGGCACATGGGGTCATTATAGTTTAATTCCCCAAGCGTCGTACCATCCTCCAGACCTTCGGCACTTCCGGGCAATTTTGAAACTTTAATAATGATCGTTTTTACATCTTTCTCGGTCTGTTCCATGGTTTAAGTTTTTACTTGTTAATTACTGTCAGTGCTGCTAACGATCAAACGAAAAACGATTGCAGCTCTTCCCTGATGCCGGGAAGAAAATCCGGCATGGCAGAACTCAAATCTGTTCGATGCAACTATCGAAGCCTGTAAAGGCTATCGCCAAACTAAGTCTCAGGAAAAAAAAGACAACGCACCAAGTTAATATTCCATTTAAGATTACTAACTGATAATGAGATAAATATAAATATTAAAGTTTGGATAAAAAGAAAATATCTCAAATTAATACCTGGTTAATATTCTAATATTCTCAATCAATCAAACAAGAACTATAGAAAAATATTTTCTTAAATTCTAAATTTTATAACATGAAGTAATTTTCCTAATCAACAACAAACAATGATATCGCGATCAAATTTCCATTCCCTTAGCCCGATATCATTACTAAAAATTGGCTGAATCAACAGGCCTCCTCCTGTAATCAGATCTGCCCGGCATAAATGGAGCGATTCTCCGTGCTGAGCAACGCTCACTGCAAGCTGCACCAGCCGCGTTTTTCGCCACCGTTAAAATAGTCAGGCTCCGACTCGGAGCAACTCGGAGCATTTCGGACAGTTGCTTTGGGAGTTTTGTACTGTCGCCGCAGCAATGGGGCTGCGGTCAAAACTACCGCTTATGTTTCATCAAATCTCATGGGCCGCCTATGGCGCCGGCGTATTACTGACGGCGGCCATCTATTATGCCGTCATCGGGCTGATTTTTTACAAAACCGGATTCCGTAACCTTTTCGACAGGCTCCGGGGCAGAACCCGCTCCAATATCAACCTATCTGCCGGGGACCTTCCTTTACCTGATCACAGTATCGTCGGCCCGACCCGGACTGAGGACGTGGATTATGTGCCCCAGAACGAACTGGTTTTCGGGCCTGCAGAGAGCGCAGACGAAGCCTCGTCATCACCATCACCTTCCGGCACTGCCACAACGGATATTGACCCTCCTGAGGATTATTCCGGGATGATCGCTGAAGTAAAAACATTGGTCAGGGTTGTCAACGAATCCGGGGAACCCAAAGAAAACTTCGAGCTGCTTTTCCGGCTGATCGTCGGAAAATACCCCGAACTGGCCGGCTCGGCGGCGGAACAGCAGGTTAACGACTACATGCTGAACGAAGGCGCAGCAGAACTCCCCTTTCCCCTGAACGAACAGGAACTTAAAACACTATGGTTGAACGAAGATAAACTACAAACCACATGAAAACGAACACCTTAAAATCCATTTCATCGCCACTGATAAAACTGTTCAGGGCAGCAATGGCTCTCATCGGCCTGATCATTCTTTCCATCCGGGAAGCTTCCGCGCAGGACGGTAACGCGGGAATCAACGAGGCAACCACACAGGTGAAAAGCTATTTCGATACGGGCACCAACCTGATGTACGCGATCGGGGCGATCGTAGGCCTTGTGGGGGCGATCAAGGTCTTTAAAAAATGGAATGACGGCGAGCATGACACCGGGAAAGTCGCCTCCAGCTGGTTCGGGAGCTGCATTTTCCTCGTGGTTGTAGCTACGGTGCTGAAATCATTTTTCGGCGTCTGATCGCAGGTATGATATAAAACTGAATTAAAACACTCATCGATTCATTATGGCAATCTATCAGATCAACAAAGGCATTAACCGGCCTATCGAATTCAAAGGGCTGAAAGCCCAGTATATCGGCTATCTCGGCGGGGGCCTGGTTTGCCTGCTGGTACTCTTCGCCGTGCTTTATATAGCCGGTATGCCGGTTTTACTTTGTGTACTCATCATCGTTGCTCTGGGCGGCGCATTGTTTATGCAGGTTTACCGCCTGAGCCACCGTTACGGGGAGTTCGGGCTGATGAAGCGTGCCGCCAGGCGTTACCTGCCCGGGTACCTGAAATTCCGTTCCAGAAAATTATTTTATCATTTATCCCGTTAATCATGGCCATATTCAGCAGCGCAGAACAGGTTTTCCCGATCTTCAAAGTCGAACACGGTTGTATGGTTTCCATGTATGGAGACCTGACCATAGCTTACCAGCTTTTCCTGCCCGAGATCTTCACGCTTTCGGAAGACGATTATGAAACCTACCACCAGGCCTGGATCCGGGCGGTCAGGCTCCTGCCCCGGCACTGTATCCTGCACAAGCAGGACATCTTTGTCCGGAAAACCTATAACGGCGAGCAGGGTCTTCCTGCAAATTTCCTGACGGAAGCAGCGAACAGGCATTTCAGCGGCCGTCCTTTTCGCGGTCATACCTGCTACCTCATGCTGACCCAAAAGGCAGCAGACCGCAAACAGGCCAGTACGGCTTTTTCGGGGATCATGCGCAAGAACATCTCCCCGAAACAGGTCACCGACGAACGGATGCTCCCGGAGTTCCTGGAAAAGGCGGGCCAGTTCGAACGGATCGTGTCCGACAGCGGTTTCTTAAGGCTTGAACGGCTGAACGATGAGCAGATCACCGGCAGCCGCTTAACGGCCGGCCTGCTGGAACAATATTGCTTCCTGACGGGGCCGGACGAAAAACCGGTATTGAAAGATGTGCACCTGAAGGACCGGTTACAGATCGGCGACCAGCACGCCCTTTTGTTTACCCTTGCGGATGCGGAAGACCTGCCGGCCCTGTGCGGCAGCAGGATCAATTATGATCAATACGGTACCGACAAAACAAAATTCCCGGTCGGTTTCGCTACGCAGCTCAACCTGCTGCTGGACTGCAACCACATCTACAACCAGTACCTGTTTACCGGGGATCCCGCGAAAACGCTGAAACAGCTGGAGGCCAGGAAGCTCCGGCTACAGTCCTTGTCCGCTTACAGCAGGGAGAACACCATCGGCCGTGATGCTACGGATGCTTTTCTGAACGAAGCCATCGGCCAGCAGCGCTTACTGGTCAGGGCCCATTTTAATGTACTGGCCTGGACGGACAACAAAGCGGAACTGCAGGACATCAAAAACAGGGTGGGATCTTCCATGGCGCAGATCGGGGCGAGCAGCAGGCTGGAATCCGACGGCGCCGCGCAGATCTGGTGGGCGGGGATACCGGGTAACGCCGCCGATTTCCCGATGAACGATACCTTCGACACTTTCCTTGAGCAGGGCACCTGTTTCCTCAACCTGGAAAGCAATTACCGCAGCGACCCTCCCGGTGAGGGTATCCGTTTCTGCGACCGGCTGAGCAGCAAACCGGTCTTTATCGATCTCTTCGACGCGCCACGGAAAGCCGGGATCACTTCCAACATGGGCATGCTGGTCTGCGGCACCTCCGGTGGCGGAAAAAGTATGACGGTCAACCATATCCTCCGCACGCTTTACGATCAGGGCGCTCATTGCGTGACCGTGGATATCGGCGGCAGTTACAAAGGGCTTTGCAGCCTGGTCGGCGGTTATTATTTCACTTATGAAGAAGACAACCCGATCCGATTCAACCCTTTCTATCTGCCGGAAGGCCAGTTGCTTGATACCGAAAAAAAAGAAACCCTGAAAGCCCTGCTGGTCACCTTGTGGAAACAGGAAAATGAAAGTTTTATACGCAGCGAATATGTCGCCCTATCCAATGCCCTGCAGGGCTATTACCAATACCTGCAGCAGCACCCTGATATTTTCGCCTGCTTTGATAGTTTTTATGATTACCTGGAAAGCGGCTACCGGAAAGCGTTGCGGGAGCAGAAAGTAAAAGACAAGGATTTCGATATCGACAATTTCCTGTACGTACTGCGCCCCTATTACCGGGGCGGCGAATTCGACTACCTGCTGAACGCTGCGGAAAACCTCGACCTGCTGGAGCAGCGCTTCGTGGTGATCGAACTGGATTCGATCAAGGACCATCCCATTCTCTTCCCGGTAGCGACCTTACTAACCATGGAAATGTTCCTCTCCAAAATGCGCAAGTTGAAAGGTGTCCGGAAAGTACTGACCATAGACGAAGCCTGGAAAGCCATTGCCAACTCCGGCATGGCAGGCTTCATCCAGTATGCTTTCAAAACCATGCGGAAGTTCAACGGCATCCCCAATGTGGTCACCCAGGAACTGGACGACCTGATCAGCTCCCCCATTGTCAAAGATGCAATCATCAATAACGCGCATATCAAGATCCTGATGGACATGCGCGGTTTCATGAACAAGTTTGACAAGCTCCAGGACGTACTGGGGATGCCGGATAAAGGAAAAACGCAGGTATTATCGGTCAATAAAGACAACCGGGAGATCTATATCGACCTCGGCGGGCAGGTCATGAAAGTTTTCAAAAACGAACTGTCCCCCGAGGAATACTGGGCGTACACGACCGAGGGCCGGGAGCGGGTGCTGGTGGAGGAATACGCCGAAAAATACGGCAGTGTCGAAAAAGGAATCGAAGCCTTGCTCAGGGACCTGAAAACCAATTCACATAACCCAGTAAAACAACAGACATGAACTATTTAAAATCAGCAGTCCTTGGCTGTATGGCCCTGGCCGTGACCGCCTGTCAATCCACCAGTGACCATACAGTTACTGGCGTTTACGCTACCCGCTACGAAAATGAATACGCTATGGGTAATGACACGATCATTGTCACCGCTTACAACCGATCAGCCCGTACCTACGAAATCGAAAAGCGGACCGGGTACCAGAAGATCCGTCACGGCAAAATCCTGCCAAAGGAATATGCGCACAAAAAGTGGATGGCGCAATATGATCCTGAAAAACAAGTGCTCCAGGAAACCGTATTCGGCAGGCAGCTATTTCTGAACCCTGGCAAAAAAGAACTGACGATGGGCGAAACTCATTACCGGCGCGTGGAGTGATCAAGGGCCAGTCATCATTAAAAAAGGAAGGAGTTCATCATGAAAAAAACGGGAATCATCCTAATCGTAACACTCGGCTTTTCATTGTTTTCGCTGCGACCGGAAAAGGCCCGGGCCCAGATTGCCGCCGCAGATGTCATCAAACTGACAGTGACTAAGGTCATCAAGGCCATCGACCTCAAAGTGCAGCGATTGCAAAACAATACGATCTGGCTTCAGAACGCCCAGAAAGTATTGGAAAACCAGCTATCCAAGCTGAGGCTTTCCGAGATCTCCGGCTGGTCCGGTAATCAGCAGCAGCTATTCAGCGGGTATTACGACGAGCTTTGGAAGATCAAAGCCGGCATTGCTTATTACCAGCGGATCAAAGACCTGACCGCCACCCAGGTGGCCATGGTCGGAGAATACAACAAAGCCTGGTCGCTGCTCCGGCAGGACAACCATTTCAATGCTGGCGAGATCAATCAGATGGAGGCTATTTACAATGGTATCCTTTCCGCCAGTCTCAAAAACCTTGATCAGCTGCTGTTGATCATCAGCAGTGACCGTACGCAGATGACGGATGAACAGCGCCTGGAGCTGATCAACCGGGCTGGCGACCGGCTCGATGAAAATTACAACGACCTGCGCAGGTTCAGTTCAGAAAACAAAATGCTCAGCCTGCAGCGCAGCAGGGACCTGGGTGATACTCAAACTATAAAAGCATTATATGGCATCGATTAAACAGCTCAGGCATAAAGCAGGCAGGCTTGGGCAAAGGGCGCGGGCGCTGCTCCTCTTTTCATTCGTTACCGCTATCGCTTCCGGCATGGCGGCTGAAGCGAAAGCACAGAGCTTCGCGGAATGGTTCCGGCAAAACAGCACGCAAAAAAAGTACCTGCTGCAACAGATCGCCGCGCTTCAGGTTTACGCAGGCTACCTGAAACAAGGCTACAGCGTGGCCCGCGGCGGGCTGGGCTCCATTTCCGGCTCCCTTACTGCTGAAAACCTTTTGCATGGCAGCTACTATAACCGCCTGGCCATTCCGGGACAGGCTGTCAAAGACAACCCGCAGGTTGCCGAGATCCTGGTTTGGCAGCAGGATATCCTCGCATTGCTGGCCAGCACCGGACAGGTCCTGGGTTTAACCCAGGCCGAAAAGGATTATTTATCCGGGGTACGCTCGGCAGTCCTGAAAGACTGCGACCTGCAGCTGACGACGCTCCAGGCGATTATCAGAGACGGGCAAGCGCAGATGAGCGATGCAGAAAGGCTGGCGGGGATCGCCGGAATCCATTCGGCCATGCAGGATAATTACCATTTCGCCGCCTCCTTTTCCGCCCAGGTCAGATCCTACGCCTTGCAACGGGCCCGGGAACATGGCGATGCACTGACAACCAGGGCGCTTTATAATATTAAATGAACCGGTTATGAACAGATCAATAAAAACGCTGGCGCTCGCCTTCATCCTAGCAGCGGCCCTGTTAAAAACAGGAAGGGCAAAAGCCCAGGAGCAGGAAATGCAGCAGCTACTACTGGATATCGAAAAGCTGACGCAGATGAAAAGTATCCTCTCGGACATGAAAACGGGTTACCAGATCTACCAGCAGGGCTACGGGACGATCTCCGCCCTCTCGAAGGGCAATTTCGACCTGCATAACCTTTACCTCAGCGGCCTGCTTGCGGTCAGTCCCGCGGTAAGGAATTACGGCAGGGTAACGGAGATCCTGCTGATGCAGTCCCGACTGGTCAGCGAGTACAAAGAAAAGAGCGGACTGTTCCGAAAAAGCGGCAGTTTCTCCATCAGCGAGCTCAACTACATGGGCACCGTTTACGCCCGGCTTGTCTCCGAAACCCTGAACGACCTGG
Source organism: Mucilaginibacter kameinonensis (assembly GCF_003675385.1). Lineage (GTDB taxonomy): Bacteria > Bacteroidota > Bacteroidia > Sphingobacteriales > Sphingobacteriaceae > Mucilaginibacter > Mucilaginibacter kameinonensis. Next base: position 540,120 of record NZ_RCWZ01000004.1, read on the forward strand.
AGGAACTGACGAACATCGTCACGGCAGGCAAACTGCGGATGTCCGATGCCGAGCGCATCCGGGGAATCGACCGGATCTATTCGGCCAGCTCCGACAAGCTCGGGTTCCTCCGCTCCTTTAATGAACAAGGGATCATACTTTCTCTTCAACGGACGAAGGAGGCCGGCGACACCCGCTCGCTCAAACAACTTTACGGCCTGAACAACTAAAAAACTCCAATCTTATGAAAAATAAACGGACGATTACCGCTTTAGCAGCGGTGGCAGGGATGATCTTTCCCCTGTTTTCCCACGCGGAAGGGCTCGCGGACGATATCCACGGCCTGCAGGGTACGCTCGACGGCGTTTACCAGGACATGCTGCCGCTCTGCGGCCAGCTGATCGGCATAGGCCAGGGCACCGCGGGATTTGGCGCCTTATGGTATATTGCTGCCCGGGTCTACCGGCAGATCGCCAGCGCGGAGCCCATCGACTTTTACCCGTTGCTCCGGCCCTTCGCCCTGGGGCTGGCCATTTTGCTCTTCCCCGTAGTGATCGCGGTCATTAACGGCGTGATGCAGCCAACGGTCAGCGCGACCGGCAGCATGGTACAAAACTCGGACGCGGCCGTCGCACGGCTTCTCCAAGCCAAGGAGGATGCCATCAAAAAGACGAACTCCTGGCAGATGTACCAGGGCGAAGATGGCAGCGGCGACCGGCAGAAATGGTATAAATATACCCATCCCGACGATCAGACCGGCAACAATGAGGGCATGTTCGAGAGTATCGGCAACGATCTCAAATTCGCCATGGCCAAGGCCTCCTATAATTTCCGCAACACGGTCAAACAGTGGATGTCGGAAATCCTCCAGGTCTGCTACGAGGCAGCAGCGCTCTGCATCAACACCATCCGTACTTTCTTCCTCATCGTGCTGGCCATACTGGGTCCGCTCGTCTTCGGGCTGTCCGTCTTCGACGGCTTCCAGCACGCGCTGACCTCCTGGCTGGCCAAATACCTCAACGTATTCCTATGGTTGCCGGTGGCCAATATATTCGGCGCGATCATCGGTAAAGTGCAGGAAAATATGCTGAAGCTGGATATTTCACAGGTGCAGGACACCGGCGATACCTTCTTCAGCTCAACCGATACGGCCTACCTGATCTTCCTGATCATCGGGATCATCGGCTATTTCACGGTCCCCGGCGTGGCCAATTATATCATCAGCCCCGGCGGCAGCCACGGCCTGCTGCATAAGGTCAATACCATGGTCATCAACGCCGGAAATACGACGATCCAGGCCGGTTCAGCTACCGGAGCAAGGATGCAGCAGGGCGCGACCAACCTTGTTAACGCCCCCGGCGATTTTATGAAAGGTTACAACAGCCCAGAACAAGAAGGACAAAAAGGTAATTACGAAGAGAAAAAGCTGTCGGGCCGCTAAGTTATTTATTGACCATCAAACCGAAAGACTATGTTCACCCATCTCAAAAATATCGACACCGCATTCAAACACATCAGGCAGTTCAGCATCTGGCTGACCGTCGCCAACCTGTTGTCAATTCTGTTCTTTATATACAAAAGCGGCCTGGCCGGCGCGGAAGCCCGCAACCGGGTGTATATCCTCCATAACGGAAGACTGCTGGAAGCAGGCGCATCAGAGCGCAGGGCCAACCTCCCGGTGGAACTGCGGGACCATATCAAGAACTTTCATGAAGCATTTTTCGACCTCAGCCCGGACGATAAAGCGATCCAGTCCAATGTGAGCCGGTCGCTCTACCTGGCTGACGAATCGGCCAAGCGGCAATATGACAACCTCCGGGAATCCGGGTATTACAACAACCTGATCTCCGCGAACATCTCGCAGGAACTGACGGTCGACAGCATCAGGCTGGAGGGTAACGACTGGCCATTCACCTTTGCCTGTTATGCCACAGAAAAACTGGTGAGGTCCAGCGGTACAGCCTACCGCCGGCTGGTCACCCGCGGACAGGTAAGGAATATCAGCATCCAGACAGACAACAATCCTCACGGCTTTCTCATTCAGAACTGGGAAATATTATCCAACCGGGACACGACCCTTCAATCACACTGACATGTTCAAGTTCAAAAAGGATACACAAACCGAAACAGTCACCGGGGGCATCGCCGCAGGGATCGCTGACCAGATCCTCAGCCAGCAGCGCCGGATTGCTGCAAAACTGAACAGGTGGGCCGGCCGCTACCGGGCCGACAAACAGAAAAGGTTCTTATGGCTGTTCTGCGCCCTGTTCATGCTCGCCCTGACCACCAGCCTGCTCCTTACCATCCGGATAATCAAGCTGCCCAAACAGGATGGTCACTACCTGCCCGGACACATCGGCCGGGCCTCAGACATCCCGGGCGCAGTTGCGCCCTACCGGCCATTAACCGATTCATCGACTTTAAAAAAATAAACGTTATGGAAAATCAAACCAAGCTGACCAGCCAATCCCCTAACCCTGCCGGGTTGCTGAAAAAAAGAAAGTTTTACCTGGCGGTTCCTGTACTGATCCTGCCTTTCCTCACCATGGCCTTCTGGGCGCTTGGCGGCGGAAAAGATACAGGCAGATCCGCGGCGGCACCATCCAAAGGGCTCAACATGGCCCTGCCATCGGCCCAGTTCAAGGACAAACCCGAAAAAGACAAGATGGCTATTTACCGCTCCGCGGCAAAGGACACATCTTCCGGCGGAAACGGCGTCAGTAAAAGTTTTATCCAGGCGATGGGATTTACCCCAGGGACAGCCGGAACAACGGACAAGGCGAAAACGGCCGTTATCGGCCAGTCTGCATACTCCGCCAGCGCCGACCTGCAATCTGCCCGGATAACCGCCAAACTTGCCCAGATCAACCGGCAACTCAACCAACCGGCCCAGCAAAGCAATTATTCCCCAGCGACACCTGATCCCCAGGTCAGCAGGCTGGACAAAATGATGAAGCGACTGAATACCCCTCCCGCCGAAGACCCGGAAATGAAGCAACTGGATCAGATGCTCAGCAAGATCCAGGCGATCCAGAACCCGGAGCCTGTTAAACCCGCTGTCAGCCCAAAAGAAGAAAACGATTCCGCGTTCAGCGCGATCCCCGCGGTGGTCGACGGGAGACAGAAGGTCATCAACGGCGGCACGGTACGGCTGAAGCTGACCGATACGGTCACGCTGAAAGGGGTTTTACTGCCCAGCGGCCAGCTACTTTTCGGGGCCTGCCAGGTCATCAACCAGCGCCTGCTGCTGCATATCCAGAACATAAGGATCGGCAAAAGTATCCTGCCGACCGACCTGACAGTTTTCAGCCTGGACGGGATGCCGGGCATACCAGCCCCTGAGGCCGAGCTCGGTGAAGCGGCCGGAAGCGGCGCCGGTAACGCTATTGCCGGTATGCAGTTCCTGGGCATGGACCAGTCGCTGGGCACCCAGGCCGCGGCCGGCGGGATAAACGCGGCCAAAGGCCTGTTCAGCAGGAAAGTCAAAAAGATCAGGGTGAAGCTTGAGGACAATTTCGCCGTACTGCTCCGCGACAACACCCATAAAAAATAAAAGTCCATGGAAAAATCCCTGAACCGCGTCCTTGAAGCCTGGAAGAGCTGGGAGGACAAACAGACGCAGATGGAAAAGATTGCCGGCCCCGGCAAGGAGGAAGCCGCCGTGATCCGGCGGTTAAAGCTGGAGCATTTCCAAAAGGCCAGAAATTTGTTAGCCGGAAATTTACGAAAAGATGAACAGCCCTTCCTGCCGCTGATGAACGCAGCCATCAGGAAACTGGAGAAACAGGTCTATCCCAATATCCTGGCCCGGCTGTTCTTCCGGCTGAAGCATGCTTTGTTCGATGCACCCGCGCAGCTCAAAGCCCGTGAAACCGAACGCAGGGAGAACATCGAGAGCCTGAAAGCGGAACTGGTCAAAGCCGGCTTTAAAGATTTCGCGGTCAGACTGGAAGACCGGCTCGACCCGCAATCAGCCAGGCATAGCATAGCGCTGAACAGCCAGCTGGATCAGAACCGCAGCCTGGACGTTAACCTGATCTTTGAAAAAGATGCCAATGACCAGTTTCAATTCAGGGCCATCGCTGCCACTCTCAAAGATCAGCAGGGACAACAACCGGAACGGGCATTTCAGTTCTACATGAACGAATGGCCGGGCCTGAAAGCCGCCCACGTAAAAAACTTGCTGGAAGGGCGCGCTGTCCGGCAGGATTTTACGGATGTCAGCGGCCGGTCGAACAGCCAATGGCTGGAATTACCGGAAACCGGCACCCGGCTTAAAAGATATACCCAGGATTACGGCTACGACCTGGCGAAGGTACTGCATGATCCCCAGTTCGGTCCGCTTCAAAGCCCGAACGGCATGGATTCCCTGATCGGGAAGCTGGAACAGGGGCATATGGTTCCGGTCAAATGGGCCCATGCCAATGGCCAGGAATTAGTTTACATCAAAGCGGACCCGGCCGGAGGCGGCATCAGCATGACCGACAGCATGCAGAAAGCGGTCCGGCCGGAACAACTGAACCAGAAACTGGAAAACCGGCAGGAAAAACAACAGGCAGTCATTAAACATCTCCACCAGCCACAGGAAATCAAACAGCAAAGAAAAAGGAGCCGGGGGATTAACCATTAAATTACAGCCATGGACAGCAGCGTCAATTTTCAGGAATTAAAGGAAGAGCTCAGGGAGCTGGGTTTTTCAGACCCGAGGGTGACCAACCGGGTAGGTGAAATGATCTTCAAACAGGATCATTACGGCTGGGTGATGAGCGACCTGCAGAAACATGGACAGGAGGAATCATACTTTATCTTCGATTTCGGGCGCGGCGACGACGGGCGGCTTAACCTCCTTTATTACGCGGGCCACCTGTCGGTGAACGGGGACCTCGGCAACGAGCGGTTCCAGCATTTCCTGCCCGGTGTCCCAGGGGTGCAGGCACTCCGGCTCCTGGATGAACGTGCCAAATACCCCGAACTCGACTTTAACAGCTGCTATACCCCGCTGAGCCTCAAAGAAGTCAAAATCAGGCTGGAAGCCTTTAAATTACCGGTCCCCCTGGAAAAAAAGCTCCAGCCCATCATGGTCCAACTGACCGAAACTGGTTTTAATGACCCCAATCTATGCAGGGCTCTGCAACAAAAGATCGAAGAACGGCAGGAGCGTTTTTACCTTGAATCGCTTTCACCAAGCGGCCGGCATGACATTCTTTTTACGCTCAATTTTGCGCCTGATACCTCCGGCCAAACCCGCCTGGATAATTACCGCGGCTGTTTCGTATCCCAGGATCCGATTGCCCGGCAAAAGACAGTATCCGAACTTTACCATCCCGCTATCGGTGAGCATTTCGAAGCCGCCGTCAACAAACAACTGGCCACAACACTGCTGGAAACCCGGCCGACCGTAAAACCATCGGGGTATTATTACAATACCCCTCCCCTGACCGATAAACAAGTAACACAACTTTTAAATCAAAATAGTATGAACACACAAAATGTAGAGTTTCTGAAGAACAGCCTGCTGAACCTGGGGTTCGGCGACAAGATCAATGACCTGCTGGAGAAAAAGATCCAGGCAAAAGAACCGGAGTTCGCCCTGCTGACCAGCATGACCTATAACCAGAAAGATGTGGCCTATGCCCTGCACTTCAAGGCCGGAAACGAAGGCGACATGTACTTTTTCAACAAGTTCGATGCCGCCCTAAACAGCAAGCCCGACGAAAAACAAAGTTTCTACATCAATAAAGGCAATGGCATTACGGCCAAAGAAGCCTTTAACCTGATGGAAGGGCGCGCCGTACACAAGACGCTTTTCAATAAAGAGGACGAAAAATACCAGGCCTGGCTGAAACTTGACGACGACAACCTGTCCCCCGGCGGCAATAAGCTCTTCAAGCGCTGGAACGAGAATTATGGCTTCGATGTGGAAAAAGTGCTTTCCGGTAAAGGCATCAAAGAAATGGCGACTGCGGAAGGACAGGAAGCCCTGATCAAATCCTTAAAAAAAGGAAACGCGCAACAGGTCACCGTTGATATCAACGGCAAAGAACAAAAATTCTTCGTAACCGCTAACCCCCAGTTCAAAACCGTGGATGTATTCGATAACAAAATGAAAAAGGTCAAACGGGAGGAACTATTGCAACCGGAACAAAAACAAAGCAACAGCCAAAAACAAGACAACAAACAAAACCAGGGAAAGCAGCAAAAGGAGGAGCTGCCTGCAAAAAAGCAGAAGAGAGTTAAAGTATAAATTCATCACAAGAGACTGTATCATTTGATTTATGATACAGCCTCTTTATTAGAAGTGCGCCCACCTGAACTCGAACCCTGGACCAAAAAATTATGAGCGTAAAATAATATCGTTTCCTTTAGAAGTAAAACCATGTTCATCGGTTTACAAGAGCTAATTTAAACTATCTAGTCCAATGGAAAAGTGATGAAATATGAACCTTCGGTAATCGACAGCCAACTCGATCTTTTTCGACTCACGGCAATCGCATCCACAACCTAGCTGGTATTTTAACGGTCAAAGCTTTCTGCAAAAATCTGATAACATTCATTTTCATATCATGAAAAATATAAAATCGATTGATTCATTACTTGGTGTTAAGCTTGCTGACTGCTACTTTAGAACGCACTTCCCTTTTGATGATGATCAAAAGATTAGATTTAAAATGGGCGTATTCTTAGAAGCCGTTGAGGATCTGGGCCGGCCGAAATTAATACCTCTGGTTAAGGATATCGCTGAAATGCTGATCACAAGCTCAAAAAACAGTGATAAACAAGACGGATTCGATTTAGAAAGGCCTATGAGAACCTTAGCAAGTATTGTTCGCCCATCCGATGAGGACTGGATCTTAAGCAAATTGGGGGAAACTGACTTTGGTCCGGGGCTTGAATTTCCTCAACTTAGGCAGGCAATAGAATGTTTTGCGCGCATCGGAAGCATAAAATCTTTACCATATATACAAAAGGTTGCTATTGAGCATAAAGAAAAAACCTATGTCCCGAATGTATGTCAACTTGCATATGAACAGATCTGTAATCGTGAAAAAACATCGAAGGCAAAGGATATTTTAACGGCCAAACTATAATTAGACTCAGCTCCTATTGAACTTTATCGGCCAAAGTCCCTTCCGAGGGTGGCTTGTTTTCCCAAGGTTCCTGCATGCCAGGAAGTAAAAGCACCGGAATTATTACACTTTTATACCCTTTTGTCATTGGAGCCAAAAATAACCGCTCATTAAAAGATGGCGAGATCAATAGGCGCTCGTTATTTTTTATTTTCAGATTAAGGGTCGTCTCCAGTTCCACAATGCCCAGGGTTTTTAGAAAATATTTATTCAAAGTCTGATTCTTATAATCGCCGGCAAAACGTTCCATCATCTTCTGGAGTAGATACGATCTACCCAGCTCATTCACCTGCTCATCATGCTGTCCCCCTCCCTTCCTCGAATTAACCAAAATAGGATCCGGATGGATTGCTCCTGTCAATGCGGACGGCGACCATTTCATTAAACTAATGTAGTCCGTATAATATGCTTTTTTGATCTTCAGGTCACCCTGTATTTTCATGACCGCTTTGAAAAACCTTTCGTCGATTAGTTCCTGATATTCAGGGGAACCCAGTACCAGCAAAATGACGCTCTCTTTCAGAAACAGTTCAAAAAACCTCAGGGTATGTTTGATCGTGCCATTTCGTAAGTGAGTGCGAAGCGTAAATTTACCGTTTCCGGCCAGGATAATACCAGCATCGGATATTGTCCCAATGGCCTCTCGGATATCTTCTTCAGAGATCTTACCGGTCACCGGCCTTACTTCCTGGATGGATTTCCTGCTGAGCATGTATTTCATGTCAACCGGCCCTTTGGCGACGAGCAAAATCGAAAGCACATATTTAACGACCGAAAGCATGCGCAGGCGTTCGGTCTCTTCGGCGCGCAGATCAACGTAATTGCGATAGACGGTATTTTGCACCACAAGATCTGCCAGCATTTTAGCCGGTCGTGCATCTAATGAACGTCCATCGGCTGAAAATATGGTAAAACTTTCGTCACTGAATACAAGCAGCCAGTAGCAAACTTTCTGGTAGTAAAGTATCTCGCTTTGAATGACCGCCTTCGAAGTCAGGCTTTTTGCTACCATTATCAATTCCGCTACAGGTAAAATATTGTCTTTAGCGCGCAGAGCCCGGAGCAGGTCCTCGCCATCGATGAGCTGAATACCCTCCCCGCAGTTGGACAGATTTTTATAATGCCCATGTACATTGCCGTTAACGCCGTTCAACGCGATAAAACAACCCTGGATATTTTTCGCTTGCCCGTGCTCTTTGGCGTAAAGCTTCCCAAGGAATTTCAGCCAATCAGGGATACCCAAAGGGGTCTTATAAGCTTTACATTCGCAGATCACCTCATGAAAGATAACCTTGGCTACGCCGGGTTGCCGAAACCTCGCGCTGACGTCGATCTCGTCCCCTCCCGCTCCAACTTCGTTGGTAACCACTTTTTCGTATCCGAGATGGCCAAGGATATATTTAGTGAGTTCTTCCAATTGATGGCCCTTATCGTCCGTATTTTTTCCGAGGATGATCATGTCAGGTTTAGCTTATACAGTATATAAAATGTAATATTAAATAAGGGGCTGCGAAAAACCTAAATAATCAATGGCATTCTGCGATGATTAGTCAAAACTGCTAAAAACTGGTTTGATTACACCACAGTTTTTCATTTGGCCGGACGGATAAATGCTTTTCTTATGATGTATAAGGATATGATTTCAAAAAATAAATATCTTTATTCTTGTTTATAGATCTTATCCCTTATTATGTTTTTAGTAAACCTGAAGCTTTGGAATTTCCGAATTTTCGGAAATAACAAACCGTTTGACCTGCTCCGTCCCCACCTGAATCTCACCTTTAATCAAGGTATCAATGTATTAATCGGTGAAAACGATTCCGGGAAAACCGCGATAATCGATGCCATTAAAATCGTTCTAAAGACGCATAGTACAGAATGGATAAGGGTCGAGGAAGAAGATTTTTTCCAGGATTCCGAAAGGTTCAGGATCGAATGTAGGTTTAAAGGCTTCACGGATGACGAGGCCAAATATTTTACGGAATGGCTGGATTGGGAGACTGGCCCAAATGGAGGAGAACCCTACCTGACTGTTTATTATGACGTATCCCGGCGGAACGGCAGGATCATGCCAACGGATATCAAGGCAGGTATAGATGATACGGGCCATGTCATGAATGCAGAAGCAAAGGAGATGCTACGCACGACATACTTGCGCCCGTTGAGGGATGCCAAAAGCGAACTTTCGCCCAAACGTAATTCCAGATTATCCCAGATCCTTTATTCGCACAAAGCCTTTCAAGATAAGAAAAATCACAGGCTGATCACCCTGGCCAAATTACTGAATGAGGAGATCGCTGGCTACTTCAAAGGACAGAGCGCGGACGGTCAAAGCCTTACGTCCGAGAATGACCTACTGGGCAAGGATGTTAAAGAAGTTATAGACGAATACCTGAGGCGGTTTTCTAACAAGTCGACAGAATTTAAAATGACGCGTGCCGAACTCAAAGGTATCCTCGAATCTTTAAGCTTGTTGTTCCAGGATGGCTATAACCTTGGACTAGGTAGCCACAACCTGCTTTGTATCGCCTCAGAGCTACTTCATCTCAAAAAGAACAACTGGGATGGCCTTCGTCTGGGTCTGATCGAAGAGATTGAAGCGCATCTCCATCCCCAGGTACAGTTACAGGTGGTCGAAACACTGAAGGCACATTCCGCCGATATGCAGCTTATCTTTACCACTCACAGCCCAAATATCGGTTCAAAGATTCCCTTGGAAAACCTGATCATCTGCCACGGTGGCAAAGTTTTCCCGCTCCGGAAGGGGACTACCGAACTCGACGACGAAGATTACCAGTTCCTGGAGATATTCCTCGACACGACTAAGGCCAATCTATTTTTCGCCAAGGGGATAATCCTGGTCGAGGGTTGGGCGGAAGAGCTGCTGGTTCCTTCCCTCGCCAAAGCTATCGGAATTGATCTTACAGCCCACGGCGTTGCCATTATCAATGTGGGTAGTACCGCATATCTAAGGTATTCGAAGATCTTTCAAAGGAAAGAGGCCCCGTTGATGGAAATCCCCGTCGCTATCGTTACTGATGTGGATATCAGAACATATGAAAAATCGCAAAAAAAGGATGCCGCCGGTAAACTGGAGCTGGATACTGAGGGAAAGAGCACTTACGTTTACATCAAACGGGATGGTCCGACAGTCGAATCAGAAACCAAAGCCGCGGTTAAACAAAAGGACGAATCATCGGGGATCATTCAGTACTACATCGGTGACAAATGGACCCTGGAATATGCCCTTTACCATTCGGAAGCTTTGCAAGTGTTGTTTAAGGAACTTGCGGAAAAAGTACACAGTAAAACGGACTGGAAAACAGGCTGGGAGGCCAAGCTTGCGGAAAAGCTGATCGAGAAACGGCTTGATAAAACGGAGATCGCCTACCGGCTGGCAAATACGATCAATCAGCACCTCGTCAAAGACCCTGAGCGGCTGCTCTCCCCTTTAAAAGAAATAAACCTCGCCGATAGCGATTCGGATGCTATCGGCTATCTGTTAAAAGCCATTAGACATGCCTCAGGAAATTAAGATCACGGACGAACAGATTAGGCTCTCCGAAGACATTTTACTGCCAGCGTCCCGACATTTTGATAACGAACGGTTGGATTTTATCAAAGATCTGGGAACATTCGACCTGCATGCTGTGCCCGGAAGCGGCAAAACGACAGCTCTGCTTGCCAAGCTGCTTGCCCTGGAGCAACATTTGCCATTTGAGGACGGATCAGGCATCCTCGTTTTATCGCATACCAATGCCGCTGTAGACGAGATCCGAAACAAGATCGGATCCTTGTGTCCTCGTTTGTTCAACTGTCCGAGTTTTGTCGGCACGATCCAAAGTTTCACAGACCTGTTCCTTACGATACCTTATTACAAGATCGTTTACCGGAAAAGACCGGTCAGGATCGATGACGACATTTACCAAGAACACCATCATGTAGATTACGGTTTTCAGAAATGGCTTGATAACCGGCCTGGCGACGGCAAAAAACTTTTGCACGACTATCGCCTGAGAGACGGAGATCAGCTTACATTTAGACGAACCACGGATGCTTTTCCATTCGGGAAGAAAACCAAATCATTCCAAACGATCCTCGCACTCAAAAAGAAGCTAAGAGAAGAGGGTTTCATCTGTTATGACGATGCCTACATCCTCGCCATGGAATACCTCGATAAATTCCCGAGGATGATTAACATTATCAATAAGAGGTTTAAGTATGTCTTCGTTGATGAAATGCAGGACATGGATGCCTATCAGTATGCGCTGTTGGAAGTCCTGTTCTGTCAGGCGCGGGATGTCGGTTACCAGCGGATCGGCGATAAAAATCAATCCATTTACAGCAATGATGATGCGCTGCAAGCCATCTGGGAGGAACGTAGCGTTAAAGAATTTAATGGTAGCCACCGGCTACAGCCCCTGGTTGCGGCGATGGTCGAACCATTGGCCATCAACCCAATCCCCATCAAGGCACAAAAAACGAACGTGGACGGGAGCCCCATCAATATTAACCCTATCCTATTTGTGTATGACAATGATACTATTGAAGAAGTGATCCCTTCGTTTGCTAGAGAGATCAAAAAACTAGCAGACAGCCGACTAATTGACACGCAAACGGAACACACCTTTAAGGCCATTGCCTGGACTACGCAAAAGGATGGCGATGATCGCAACATATTTTGCCTCAACCATTACCACCCCGATTTTTCCAGGGAACAGCAAAAATTACAGATTAATTACCCTTGTCTCGAAAGTTACTTGCATTATTTTACTCCCGGCACAAACAAGCTGGCCTCGATTCGGAAAAGTCTACTGAACGGCCTACTGCGCGTTCTTCGTATCGAAGGTATATCCCACCCACATACCGGGCGAACTTTTTCCAAAAGATCTTTCCTGGATTATTTAAAAATAGAACACCCGGAGTCCGAACCCAGATTTAAACTTTTTGTATTCAAATGTTCTAAGATGGTAGCGGAAGGTCAAATCCCCCAGGCTCTGAGATTTTTCTCCAGAGGAATTGAAGCCTCCCTGCAAAAATTCGGGACGACCATAAAACATTCAAGAGGGTTCATGACCACAAGTCATGAAGGAAAAGCACCAGTCCTGGATACAAGCCCATCTGCCACCACCGTAAATCAATATATCCAGGACGGAATTGTGATCGACGTGGCAACCGTACACTCGATTAAGGGACAGACTCATACCTGTACTCTGTATATGGAAAGCTTTTATCAGGCCAACGTTGGCAAAAAAGGCCAATATGAATCCACCCGGATCGCGGACCAGTTAAAGGGTATCGCAATTGATGAAAAGACACACAAATACATCAAACAGTCCCTGAAAATGGCTTATGTGGGTTTCTCCAGACCTACACATCTCCTGGCATTTGCCATCCACCGTTCGAGATATGACAGCCACTATGCCGGAACGGATATGGTAAAAAAATGGGACGTTAGGGTGGTACATAAAAAATAAAAATATCCCGATCATAAGGGAGGGTTTTACTTCCCCCTTGACAATAAACTGATGAATATTTACCTTACCGTTCGCAGCATTCCTTCTTCAGATCTCATGAAAACCGAAACTAAACCTGAAAACCAACCATTTAAAGAATATTATATTCAACCCATCCTTAATATCGTTGACGAGTTTGCAGATATCAATGATCCGGATGCTTTCAAGCGTTATTTTTACAGACGGGACCTTCCATTCGAGGACCATATTTCCACAATTCTGGAAAGCCGGACCAGTTTTATCATCGGGGAGCCTGGTTATGGGAAAAGCAGGCTTATCCAGGAGCTATGCAAGCATACACCTGGAGATTATGTGCGTTTTGATTGCAGGGACCTTGACCCACAGCAGGGACTTATAGTTGAACAAAACATAAAATACCTTTTTTTTGACGGCCTTGATGAAGTTGCTCCAGTAGCTTTTCTGGGAATACTTGATAGCATCAGGTCGATTATTGCCAGCCGTCCGGATTGTTCGGTTAGTATTGCGTGTCGGACCCATTACCTCGAACGCGCGAAAAGCTATCTCGTTAATTTCAAAGGGGCTAAATATGTACAGGTCACCCCTTTTAACCATACTCAAATCTGGCGATACCTGCTGAACTACTTCAGCAACATAGATATTGCCGATGCTATTTATTACCGGTCCCGCAGTATTTCTGGAACGTCAGTCCTGCAAACACCAAGATATCTGGAGGCATTTGTAAAAGCTGTCCTGAACGAAAATATCAGCCGCGAAGAAATCAGGAACATGGCGACAACCGAGATTTTCGAGCGGGTTATTTATTTCCAGCTCAGGACCGAGCTCAAGAAAGCCAAAGAAAGTGCTGCACCACTGAAAGAGAAAAAGTTCAAGACCACCGTTCGGGAAGTCTTGTCCTATATAAAAGCATCCAATCAACCTAAAGAAAACTCAAACGAGCTTTATATTACGCAACGGGTACTTGAAAAACTGGCCTTCGTAATGGAAGTCTACCAGCGGACCCGGATCACGATGCAGGAACTGGTGACCTTTTTAGATAATACGGAGTCTAACATTAACCTAATATTCCTGCAATACAGCAGCGTGGATAAGTTTATTGAACGCACGCTAAAGAAAACCAATGATACCGTATCCTTTGAGCACAGTTCCTTTCAGGAGTACCTGGCTGCGAAGGAACTGGTACGAATGGGGGACTCTGCACAGGTTATTTACGATCTAATCCTGGAGAAAGACCTACAACTTATTTATCCCAACTGGCTAGACGTTTTGCAGTACGCCATCGAGCTTGATGCAGAAAAAATCGCTGGTGCTTTATGTAATTTCCTGTCAGATAACGTTTCCCGTCAATTTGATGAAAAACTAGTCAATATACTCATGGGACCCGGTATTGAACGGGCCAGTAATATAACCAAAGGCAGACTTTTCAACACCATTTTTAAGCACTACCAGTTAAGCGGCAGGTATTTATACCAGAAAAATGATGCCCTTGCTGTTTTATTTGCCGGGCCGGCAGATATATCCCTTTTGGCTGTCCCGGATTATAAGGACTTCGACACCAATAATATCCGGCAACTGACAAACTTGATCTTAATGATTAGTAGTCTGAATAAAATCGGGGTACTGCCGTCGGAACTTCATGAGTGCTGGAAAACGTTTATCATGGATCATATCCAAAATGGTCAGTTAAAAAACGAATACGAGATCTTATTTTTCGGGCTAGAGCATCTTGAAGCTTTTTCAGAGATCAGGGGGCTGGGCGATTTTATTGTGGGAATGGATGATGGGCATATTGCCGCTTATCTTGATACCCTGTCACGGATCGGACCAGACCAAAGTTTACCCTTTTTCTTAAAAATTGTATCCGGCAGGCCCAACGTAAAGCGCAAAGATCGATTCTTAGATTCCATGAAGACAGAAGCCGGGATCGTCGAAATACTTCAGTTACTCATCAATGATGAGACTGCTCGTTCCAGTATTTTCAATCACCACTCCAGTTCTGTCGAATTTTATTCCTTGCCAGAAAGTATCAGGGAGCTTAAAAGTGATCCCCTTCTTAAACTGATTGAAAAAACGCTTTATGCACTTTCCGGGGATGAAGATTATGTCGACTACCCTAATAACTTGGGGCATCTTATGGAGCGGCTAGTTGCTTATCTCTTGGTTGACAGTAAGAATTTTATGAAGCGGCTGTTACAGCGCCCAAATTTTGAAGAGATTATCCAGGAAACATCTGAGCCCTTTGCTTTAAATATGAGCGAAGCACAATTCAAGTCCCTTTTTCAAGCCCTAAGCAAACAGCGCAGAGGTAATTTCTTATTGACCCGGTTGATCAGTCACTTAAAAGTCACAGGAATTCCTGAAAGAAAAAAACTACTTGATAAACTACGTGCCAGTTACCCAATGTTTTTTCATGAACACAAAGTGTCTCCAAAAGAAATGGAGGAGGCGGAACAAATGGAAAAAGAAAAACTGTACCGACAATTCGAAAAACGGCTAATGAAGGGTACAGCGGACGTGCAACAGTCGGTATATAAGTTTTATTTTGACAACAAGGAGAAATTGCAGGATCTGGTAACGTCCGATGATATCAAAAAAATGACCGACATTGTAAGGTCAGTGGTAGACAGAGTAAAGCCTGAAAGTTTTAAGGTCCGCATAGAAAGGCAAGGCAGTACTGTAAACTATAATGTCAATGATACAAGCTGGTATAATTTCGGGTATTTTCTGAATGCAGCGATAGAGTTTGGAATGGAAGATCTGATAGCACGAAACCGCCGAAAAATTATTCTACATCTCCCCATGATGAATGAAAAAGCAGCTACCGGTTATGGACATCCTGGTAAATTTGCAAAATTGATAGGAACGGTAACGCCGGAAGAGGTATCAGACCTGCTTGCTTTTTGTACAAATCGCAATGATGATTACCTCTACAGCGCAGTTTCAAGCTTTACTGATTTTATTGCGGCCAATCGTTTATACGTTTTCAAACCCATTTTGAAAGAAATGCTCGCTGCTCCGCTACCAGAGATCTATGAAAAAGAAGCTATTCTGAAAGTGATCGGTACATTTTCCGAAAACCAAGACGATATCCTGCTTTTAAAGGCAATAGAAAAGGATTTCGATCCCGACGATGAAAGTAAGTGGAAGCTAGGCAACCTGGCAAATTCTATACTTATCACACAATTCGGGGATGAAGAAAGTATGGGGTGGCGATTTTCGCAATTGAAATCGAGACTTCAGGCTTATCCCACTGATCCCTACTCCCGGGACGAAGGTTTGCGCCCATACCCGGAATGGGAAATTGAATTGGATGACCCTAAATTCGGCAAGTGCCTGGAAGGCATAAACAGCGAATTGATCCGTATGGAAATGGCGGGGCTACTGAGATTCTCACTTGAAGTACGCAGGAATCCTGACTACATACGCTACAGCAGCTATATTCAACGAATTATTTCCGGTTATTTTTCGAGTATCAACTCCTTATCTGTGATCAGAGAGATCAGGTCCATCGTCGATGATCCAAAATATAAAGATACGGCCAATAGCTTCAAAGAATACCTCAGGACTATTGAGATAAACTATACGGGGAATGTCCTATTATACAAAACGATCAGCGAACCCGTAAAAAAATTCAACTATCTGAGGACCAGAAAGTATTTATCCATCGACGATAGCCATGCGCTTGTTGCTGTAGTAGATCTTGCTTTGGAGGACCTGAAAAGCTTTGTGAACGATAAAGGATATTATATGCCCGCAAGACAGCTATCGGGGTCTATTCAACGCGGGGCGGGCAAACCCAAACTTTTCAACGAAGATATACTTCAGAAAACGCTGAAAGTCGAATTGGAGAATAGCCTTTTACGTCGGGGGTTCCGAAATACCGATATACTCCGCGAAGTATCTATTTACGATGATAAGCGCTTGGACCTGTATATCAAATACGGGTTCATCGGGCCTGTGATCGCCGAACTGAAATTACTGCACAATGACGAAATCCAGGATATGACGCGGCGTGCAGTATATAAAGAAAAGCTCATACAGTATAGAAAATCAGTTAACGCCGAGTATATTTATTATATCGTTTTTGATGTAAGGAAACCAGACAGGGCCACCTTCGAGGCCTACGAAGAAATGGTGAGGGAATATCAGGATATCAAAGGGTTGCAGTGTGTATATATCCCCTGCCCCCATCCAGATGATTGAGAGGAATTACATAAGGCCAAGCTGGCATTATTTACTTGAACTCCAGAACGGTGACCGCTGGACAACAAACTGCCAATTTTTTTATATTAGCCGCCTGTCATCTACTTATGCAGAGGGCATTAAACCAAATCTATCATGAGCGAAACCAATTTTTCTATCCTCAATTACAGCCAGCATATCAAAATCAGTGTTAACGAAATAACAGCTTATCAAGATCATCTTCACGCATATCTACAGGTTCCTTTACACTTCATCCTTCGTGTTCTAAACCCCAAAGAGACAGCGTTCGATCTCTTACCGGGAACTTTTCGGCTTTTATTTAACCAGCCTAAGCAACTCCTTTCAGAAAACTATGGCTTGAGGGGGATTTCGGTAAGGCAAATCGAAATGAACTCAGGTTATCTGGTTACCTTCAAGATGGATCAACGGGAAATGCAATTCATTGAGCAGTCAAGAAAAGGGGATTTACAAATGGCACTGGAGATCAATGTCAATGCTATAATTAAAAACAGGGTTGATGCTGGCGATGGAAGGTCCTTTTATTCCAGTGATCACATACACGCAGAAATTGTCGTTGTAAACTTCATAATTCCGCGTTCAATTTGGATAGAAAAATTATTACCTAAAACAGGTTTTCGCAATCTTAAATTAATAGAAATTCCGTTATCGCACTCCAACTTAAAAGAAGCTTACAAAGACATCATTGCTGAATTTGATAAGGCGGAGCATTATTTTAACCTTCACGATTATAACAAATGCGTGGCACATTGCCGACACACGCTGGATGCATTGACCAGGAACCTGAGAAGCATTAAAAATGAAAGCAAGTCTGAAACCGGTTTCAAATGGCTTCAGACCGTTTCCACGGAAACGTTCAACTGGATTGATAAAATTAACCAGTCTACATCAGCTATTGCATCAAAAACACACCTTCAGGACAGTCTGTCGACTTTGGAAGAAACGAGGCAGAATCTATTTATTTAATTATTCTCGGTTTACTCAATTATATCGGCAACCTAGAGAGATAAAAATCCTGTGATTTCAAGGTTGCTTTTGAAATGTTTAGCTTTATGATAATAATCAAGATCGCGAAGCCTTTGTAGCGATCTTTAAAGCTTATAAAAAGCTAAACAATGTCCGATAAAAACGAACTCAGCTGGGAGGATTATGAAGCCATTACCCAATACATTTATGGGGCATTAGGCGAGCAAGATGGCGTCAAAGTAATCGGCTATGGCCGGAACTGCAAGGTCAAAGGAAAGTCCGGGGTAATCTATCAAATCGATGTCCTGACCGAACAGTCTGACGGCGAAAAAACACACCGTACAGCCATCGAATGCAAATTCCTCAATGAAAAGGTCACCAATGAGACTGTCATGAAACTCCAGTGTATCATGGAGGATGCGGGGATCGGAAGCGGGATCATTGTTTGCAAAACAGGCTTTACCCGGGATACCCTCATCTATGCAGAACATAAGGGTATCAAACTGGTCGAACTGTGGGAAGCAGGAGAAAAAGATGAGCACTTTCAAAAAACGGTCGAGATAGGAATATTAAACCTCCATATCAATGCAGTCGTGTCGCGCGGAGTCGCAACCAGCATTGATATCGGCGATAAAATAATCACAATTGCTGATGAACAAGAATTGATCGACATGCACTATGTCCAATTTTCTGATGCCAGCGGTAACACTGTTATACTAGGCGAATTCCTGAGCGAGTTCTCTAAAGAATTACAAAACAAAGGGGAGCTTTTAAAGAGCACAACGATAACCTATCCGCTTAACCGTACATTGTTCTATAAACAACCAAACGAGGAGATTGCATTCGATAAAATAGCCATCACCGGATACATTGCCAAGATCGACAAAAGCTCCAAAAGATCGTTCTACTTGACCGATCAGGTATGGATGATCATGAATGAGCTTTTCGATAAAAGGAAACTTACTTTATCAAAAAGCGGATTGATCTGGAACCTACCTTAATACAATTAAATCGCAAACTAAAGTCAAACACATGAATGATGTTCAAGTTACCTACCAGGGAACATCGATAACAGAAGTTAAGCCTAATATTCCCATTGATGAAAAACATGATTTTAAACACTATATATATTTTTCACCTTTTTTGACAGACATAGATGTTGACTGTAAAACAGCTCAGTTTCAGGTAAACCTTTCAAGTCAATTAGAGGGAACAACCCTCTATTACAGATTTACGACTTTATCCATTTTTAAATTTTACGGATTCTCCGCTGGAGAAGATCAATACGATCTTTTAAAAGACTACGCACAATTTAGTTACCTAAAACACTTCGAGCTATTTAAAGAGAGGTTGTCTGTTGATCTTCATGAACATTTGCGTCAGCAATTGGACATCATCCGTAGTGATCAAGGCGGCTTGAATGCCGTAGAAACCGTGTTATCTATAGCACCAGGCAAATCATAACAGCCTGACTATTAATTGAAAGTTTAGTCGTTTCCGAATTATTCGAGAACTATGTATCGAAATTGTCCCAATCATCACCTAATACCCAGCGGATTGCTGATAACTTCCCATATAGCATCCCGTATTCGAAATCATCTTTCGGTAAAAGGTTCTTTTTACCGACCTTAACCTCTAAAGCTTTTGCTGATTTTTTGGCTCCGTTCCATATTTCTTTTACGATAGTACTTTCAGGATTTTCATCATCCCAGTCTTCCGGATTAACCAGCTTGACCTTGCCTTCCTTGATCAAAGAAGCACGAACTTTATGTCGTGTATACCAAAGCCGATTGGTCAACTCATCTTCCACGCTGGTAAGTTCAGAATAGGGCCTGATCTCCCATGCCATTTCATTCCCAACCAAAATTTCAGAAACAAACTCGGGGTTGAAATTCTGAATGGCTTCGGATAGTTTAATGAAGTATAATGACCGGCCATCTTCAAAATAATCCTGGTAATCAAGATGGGGTATTTTATCGCTACCGGCAACCAAGCTAAAGTCTTTAACATTATGTGTCACAAAAACGAAAGTATCTGATGGGGACTTTGTTCGCTCTTCGGCATAAGTTTCGATAATAAGCGCATCGTCCATACTGTTTTTTGCGCGGTGAAATGGTGCTCTTTTATCAATTGCACGCTGCGCCGCCCTTAATTTAATTGTATCCGCAGTCGGGATGATCTCAGCTTTTGCGAAAAGCTGTTCAATCTTTAATATTGAACGGTCTACGGCCTCATTCAACAAAGGCAGTTTTTGGTTGATCTCACTTAATTGATCAAGAATTGAATTCTTAGTGCCGGGATCTCCAAAATGGTTTACCGTTTCTTTGACACGCGAAAAGATACTGGAAAGGCTTTTTTTACTTTCAGCAATTATCCTGTCTTTATTTCTTTCAAATTCGGTTGTGATGATCTCAGGAACAAGTAGGCTAATTTCTTCGCTGTCCATGAGATATTCCATAACCATGAGCAGCGTTTCTTGCTTGGGGTCTTTTGCAAGGTCTAACCAAACACAAGTGTCAACAAGGAATTTAATCATAGCTTAATCATTAGATAAGGAACAGGTTTAGCGCGTAAATAGGTCAAATACTCATTAAAGTTTTTTTCAATTAAGGTCAACGCCTGATTTGGCTATAAAATCTATAGCAGCTGCTGAAAATTTAGCGGTATATTTCTGTGCGTTAATTAAAAAGGTCTTGGCGCTCTGAACCTCAGCCGCCGGTAGAAAGCGATGGGCTTTAATAATAATGATGCGGGACTTTAAATCATCGATCAGTTCCTTCCGGAAATCGTTAAGTTCAGTTCGGTCTAATCCAACGATATTTATTGTTTCGCTTCCATAATCCGTCTTGTGCTTGACTAATTCATCCTCAAAGTAAATATGATCTCTGGGATCTATTGTTGCGGGGTCTATCAGATAAGGGTCTTCTAAAGTAAGGTCATCATTGTGATTTCTTGCCCTGGTCGATCCAGCCTTTAGCGGGAATAAGTTCCCTTTATATTTTGCCCCATTACATTTTCTGCAACAGAATAGCAGATTGGACCAGGTATAACCCAGCCAATAATATCCAGGCTTTATCAATGCATCTTTTCGTTTTTGTTTGAAGCCCTTTTTCGGGCGGAAGTGCTCCACCGTCCCATCTTCTTCCCGCTGGTCCTTTTCACAAAAGCAGCATTTATTGCCTTGAGCGGTTCGTAAAGCATCTTTTACAGTCGAGTGTCCGTAAATACCATTAAGGATATCAAACTCAATTATCAGATTTTTATAGTTATCGGGATTTGCATCATAGTCCTGGCAATTTTGCAAATTGGTATCTGCACCTTCGTTTAACAGTCGATCCGGTACAGCAACTGGTCTGTCGATCTTTATCATTCCGCAAATTTGATTTCCCCGCTTTGAATCTTGTCATACAAATTGGAGATGAACTCCCGCTTCTTGATCTCTTCTGGGTCTTCTCCTGTCGGCAATTTTTTCAGATTTTCATCGATATCCGCTAATTCAGTCTTTTCCTCATCGGTTAACTTCTTTTTACTGGTCAACTCCCGGCGTCGTAAAATGATTTCATCATATTTTATTCCCCGGGCCGTTTCCAATCCGAATAACTCGCTGGTTAGGATCTGGTCAACCCGCCAGCCATCTAAATTCTCCGGCCTGTTGATGATCTGAAGGTTTTTCTCGTCTTCATTATAGGAAACTACGGCATAGTTAAAGTCCAACGCAGCCTGAACCATCAAAGGACTGTGAGCTGTGGCTATAAATTGTACATTAGGGAAATTTGCAGACAAGTTTTGCATGATGTCCCGCTGCCAGATAGGGTGTAGATGCAGGTCTATTTCATCTATGAGAACGATAGCTGGTTCTTTTAAAGGCTCGTTTGAAACCGCTTGATATTTATTAAAAAGCCGCCAGGCTAGATCTATCGTCCATGATGTTACCGTTTTGTACCCGAGGCTGAAGTCACCAAACGGGATCTTTTTCCCGAATTTCGTGGTAATGACCACGCCACCTTCAGGATCATTTAAGAGCACTTTGGGTGGCAGGATGTCGATGCTGGCAATATCTTCATAATCCGGCAATACGTCGACCAACATCTTTTTAACATCATCAATGAACTTGCTATACTTTTCACGCTCTTTTTCATTGGTACTGCCCAATCTGGCATAATTCAGCGTGTGCAGGATCTCTTCGGTATCATACAATTCACTCCGCTCACTTATAAAGCCAGGTATGGTATCCAGTAATTTACTGTTCGCCAAATTCTGCTTGCCTAAAACCCGTGAAGCGCTATATCCGTATACGATCACTTCGTCTTTGTAAAATACTTCTTTCTTCTCATCGGAGACAAAAGGTTCTACTAATAGTAATTTTCGATCTTTATCCAGACCGATAACCATACTCGTTTCGCAGGTATCCGGAGCCTCGTTCGGAACGGTCCCGAGTTTTTGATTTGCGACGAAATTCCCGTGTATCTCCGCCTTTAATTGTTTATTGCTAAAGCGCGAGACAAGACGTTCAAGCGTTTCGTTCTCTTCATCGTTGATCAGCGGCGAGGGCTTAAGGTCATCAGTATCCGCCATATCATAAGGTAGCGCGGGCTTCATCCACGCGATACATTGCAGCAGGGTCGATTTACCGATACCATTTTCACCCAGGATCAGGGTCCATTTGGAAATTTCGCCATTAGGCTTCCCCATCAGTAATTCGGCAGGTCCGCTAAAGGTTTTTACACCCGTTAACAGCAAGGACCTAATATAAATAGGAGTTACTTTCATATTGTAATGTTTATGAACAACCTTATCGATGAATACCCCGATAAACGCTTTAATTTCTAATTGATGGGTTAAAGTTATTACTTTCTCTGATTGTTATTAATCAAAGTCTAAGCTTTGCAGTTGATCAGCAAGTTTTCTGCCGATCTCTGTTAATCCATGACATTGACAAAAGTTGTTTAAAGCCTGGAAGTCCCCGGCAATATCGGCCATACGGTAGGTTGCGAAATTGTAGTCCCTGTTGTTAAGTTCAGTGTGATCTCTTATGTTTTGAAAAAGATCCCTGATCGCCCGGAAAACGAAAAGGCCATGTAATACACCCATCAGCGGGCGCTGCACATTCCGCCAGGGTGAAAAAAAGGTATCCATACTATCCGGCTTTACTAATTCGATATACTCCTGTATCAAAGTCAATTTTAAATGCATCGCCTCGTGAAGAATACTCTCAGCTACCCGCAGGTCACCATTTAAAGAATCGTCTTCACACACCGACACAAAGATCGTGAACGGCAGATTGGGATGACTGTAACTGGTATCAAATTCAGGCCCCTCAGCCGTTACCACCTGGATGCAATTCACTAATTCAGCGATACAGGCCGCGCATTCGGGAATAAGACCCAAGATATTTAATGCTGCCTTCAATTTGGAAGCGGCCCTGGTGCGGATCAATTCACGGCCAGTTAAGGGGACCAGCCCATGAGCTTCACAAAAATCCGCTAGCTTGGGGTCGGTCTTCTCCAGATAAATGGTATATTGATCGTAGGTGGCTAAAAACTGCTTATCCAGCGACGCGTCCTCGATATCCAAAACGGCCGCGGTGCTATAGTTTTTTCTGTCTATTGAACTGCTCTTAGCGAGCGCTGTATATTTTGCTTCGACCAATTGATGGGTCGATCCGGTTTCCCACAATGGTGAAGGTTTATCCAGAAAAATCCTGACAACCGCCTGAATGGTTTCAACAGCACTCATTAAATGTATAGACTATTAAATGTATAGACTAAGGTATATCTCGTAAAATCATGGACAGCCGATACGGCATGAAAAGAACGGTCCGATATTTCGAAGCCGATCCCTGTGTTATGGAGTGGCCGGATGATCTTGGCCACGTCGGATGGCTGTTTAGAATTGAACAACATCAAATAACCACCTTTTTCGTCCTTCCAATTGTCGTTGATCTGAATGACCAGCCGATGTGTCTCATCTTTGCCTATGAAATCGTTGTGTACGCCCATTTTATGGCCGTCGATCAGTTTATGGGCAGTGATATCGATCACTTTCAATCGGCATCCAAACAGATTATTAAAACGCTCGGCAAGGAATTGCAGGGTATCTTTACTATTTAAAAATCCCAATGGTTCCGGCAACTCAAGGCCGACCAAGCTAAACTCATATTGGGTATAAAAATTGGTCTTGGTGAACGACCAAAGTTTGGTTTTTTCGAACCAGGCCAATAGTTGTTCTGCCTTGTCCGCCGAAAAAGCTTCGGTCACGCTGAAGTGCGGGAACGGATCAGGCTTCAGGGCCGATCCTTGCAGGGGTATATTTTGTATCTCAGGCAACGTTTCCATATAGCTTAGCTAAGGCGGCTTTCATTTCATCAATTAACAACATTTGATCGGCGCAATAAACCGAGGTGTTGTTAAATCCGGTCTCCTTTTTCCAGCGGTGCAAGATCATGCCGCCGCCGCAAAGATCAAGATAAGGGCATTTCAAACATTGTGCATTTGATGGCCTTTGCATCCGGCGGTACTCTTCAAAATCTTTTGAATACAAGAACGCCGACAGCTCCCCATCCTTGATATTTACCGGTTGCCCGAACTGGTCAGCGCCATTGAATGCGCTCTTCAGCGTGTCATTTTTGGTGAGCGTACCATCCGTGTCAATGATCAGGATGCCAAAATCGGTGATGCCCAACCCCTCCTTAGAAACGATACCACCCAATAAAACTTTCAGCATATCGTCCAGTACCCTGATCGGCATAGGTTCGCGGTCAGCCAGGTAAACCTGGAGTAGTTGCGCCATCCAGTTTCCATATTCCGTTGAATAAAGCGACCTTTTGCCAAATGGCAGGCGGTCGTGGTTCCCGTCCTTATACAAAAAGTCTACGCTTGGCGCGCCCAAAGATTTAAAAAAGTAATAGACCTCTGCCGGGTCGGAAAAAGGATCTACGACCGCAAGCAAGCCGGCATTTAAAAAAAGATGGTCGGGATGCCCTTTGAGCAACTGGTAGCCTTTAATTACCTCATCGAAAGTACCGCTTCCGGTGTGGCCAATGCGCCATTGGTCATGGACCGCTTTCGGGCCATCGATACTGACCGCAACGCTCGCCCTAAATCGAGAACAAATATCCAATAGTTCTGGAGTAATCAGTACGCCGTTTGTTTGTATGCTGATCGGAAATTCGTAAGACAAAGAGTTGCGAAGTGTAGCCAATAAGAACTTTAGACGTTCCACACCTAATAAGAAAGGCTCTCCGCCGTGCAGGACGATACTAAATGGTTTGCCCTGGAGATCGGCCACCTTTTTTAGTTCACGGGCTGTAGCACTGATCGTTTCATGGGTCGTGAACTTGCCCTGGCGGGCCCAGTTATCATCTCCCATATGGTAAACATAGCAATACGAGCAATTGATATTGCACCTGCTGGCTACCTTGAGTAAAACGGTATCTATCAGCGCTTCCAAATCCTAATTATCTCCCGCGGTTGTGACGGTTATGCGTTCTGTTGTAAGAGTGAATGCGGTTCTCTTTTTCAAAATCGATCTCGCCGATCAAACGTTTCAGCACTTCGTTGTCCATCTTCGTATGATCGATCACAATTTGCTGCGCTTGTTGCTCTGCGGCTTCGTTTTGAAGGTATTTCTCGTTAGTTTGTTCCATAAAAAGACCTTGATTATCAGGCAAAGTTATCAATAAAAATAGCCTTATTTTTTTTATTTTGTAATGAATTGATTTTAAGAAACTTATTTCTCAGGATGAGCCGATGCCTATACTTACTCCTGAGCATCATTTTAAACACGAGCAGCAGGATGACAATGATCAGAAACAATATCAATTATTTAACTATCAATACTTTAAAATAAGCATCATTATCAAGCACATTGTCAAGATCATCATTTTCGGCACATTCACTATCTTAAAAAATAGCAGCATATTTTGTAAAAGCAGAATTGTCTGCTCTTTTGCTTAATTTTAAAGAAAAAACCATGCTCAATCATCAATTGACCCAGCAACTCAGAAATGAATTTGAAAGTGAAGCAGGAAACAAACTGATACCCGATAATAACCCGACCGAGTTCGCTGTGTTTCTCTATGAAAAGCTTTTAAAAGGCCTCAGTGCCACGCTAAAGGAAGAACTGGCCAAAAGTCCTGAAAACAAGGGTGCGTTGACCAGTTTTCAAAATAACCTGGAACAGAAATTAGGCACCAAGCTTTAACTATGATCCTGTAACCATAATATCATGCCGGCATTTCAACTTAAATTTAACGGAATAGTGGTCATTCAATCACTTATGGCTAATGAACGACAGACCGCTCAAATGCTGTATAATGATATAATCTCCCGCTATTGCGATCTGAAAGGGCATGGAAAGTATTTTTTCAACGTTAGTTCCAAGGCTGATTTACTGCCGCGATAGACCACATCTGCTGGATGGTAGTGAACGGATGATCTTTTTCCTGTCCTGCATTTTGAGATACACGGCAGTCCTGATGGCTTTATGCTCAATAACGGTGAAATTATCCGATGGAAAGAGCTGGAACATTATTGTCGTCTGGTTAATATTAAAACACATAACCAGTTGATCGTTACCCAGGCTACCTGCTGGGGCAGTGAGATATGGACGATGATCGATGTGACAAAACCGGCACCTTACTGGGGCTTTTTAGGAACTAAAGCATCTATTAACAACGATGACCTGTTGGAGGATTTTACCGGTTTTTATGAAAGTTTCCTGACCGCCAATGACTGGGGTGATGCTTTGCAACAGATCGCACTCAATAACAATCGCAGCAAGTACATTTACCTCCATTGCAAAGGGATATTTGAACATTGTATAGAGAAAGACCTGAAAGGCACAACGGTCGATAAATATGCCAAATTCAAGCAACTGGCGGGTCAGACCAAACTACATTTCCCCCAACTAAACCGGGCTGAACGCCGGAAAAAGCTAAAGCAGAATATTGCCACATTGAATCGCGATCAGTCGCTGGTCAATATGAAGCGCATATTCCTGATGTATTGATCACCCGTTCTAATTTATCGCAGCGCCCCGTGTTTTGCACCGATATATCAATCAACAGGCAAAACACGGGGCGTTCCCGGGGCTTCGCATGGCGGAGCCCGCCGGGCAATTGTAAAATTCCCCCTCAGGCCTTAACCATACTTTTTAAGCTACTTTTAAGGGCTGTGTCCTGAAATCTTTGAGGTTTAGAAAAAAACCCCTGTTAAATAATACGCCCTCCCTGAACTGTTGCCACAATAAGGATGCGCCAACGTTGGCGAGTGCCGAGTTGATGAATAAATCCTGCTTGGTGAGGGCTTCGGCCAATGAGCAACTAGGCGCATTATCATTGGTGAATTATAGCGGCACGATGCTGTGATCCACGCCGGGGCTTTTGCAGCAGAGCGAAAATGCCGGAGGCGGCGGTTGGGATCGGCAGGGTTCAGTGCATGGCACAGGAGCGTAGCGCAGCCCGAGAGAGTCTGGGCCGCAGGCACCGCACAGAAAGAAAGGATATCACATTTTTCTTAAATTAGGCTTTTATTTTTTAGCACATGGAACTGACCGTTAAGGATACCGAACAAAATATGGATTACTGGCTGCAACGGCCTTATTTGAGTGAAGCAACCAGATCAATAATGCAAGCGCAGGAGGTATTAATCGTTCCGGAAGAAGACTTACGGGAATATACGACACCATTATTTCCCAGTAACCTGATGGTACTTTATGATGAGCTAAAGCAGTATTTTAAGGTTGAAGCAGCCATCAATGATGAGGACTACCATGAACTGTCGCTGAACAGCAAGGTGCATAAGTATGGTAAATTTGTGGTGATCGCCGTGATCGTGCCGACCTTTGTTACGGTCTTGGGTAATTATATCTCGGATAAACTGAAGCACGAGGACCCGAAAGATGAGATACAACTGGATATAACGGTTCAGGGCGACCAGGGTCAGGCTAAGACCGTTCATTTTAAGGGAACGGCGGATAATTTCAATAAGGTAGCGGAAAAAGTAAAACAGATCGCCCGGGAACAAGAAGATGAACATCGAACAGATACTGCGCACGCCGCAACAACTAAGAAGTAAGGCTGAAACGGATACGATCAACACTTATCTGACAGCGCAACTGGAAAGCGCCATCGCAGCGGCGGATGAGCCTAATGCCAATAAGTGGGCTTTATTGTCTATGATCTTCGAGGCGCAAATGGACTATTTGCGGGTGTATGCCCTTTTCGAAAGCGAAGAATATTATGCAGCCTGGTGCCTGCTGGAGCGCATTGAGATCGCCATTAAAGGGATTTTCCGGCTTTACCAGTTCGTCGAAGACGAGTACCGGATCAAGTTCATCTTCGAATATATACGTAAGCTCCAGTCGCTCTTTCCTTACAAAGTATTTGGCAGCAGTGAATATATCAAAGAGATCGTTCGTTGCGGTATCTGTAATGAACTGGTCACGCTGCGCAAGCGTTGCGGCCACGTGAAGGGGCAGCTTTACATGGGTAAAATGTGCGTGCATGAGATCGAGCAATCTCATTTTGTCGGGATGTCCATCGTTGATGTGCCTTTCAATAAATATTCGGTCATGGGGGTTACCAGTAAAACCGATGACAGTTATCATTACCCGCAGATCGAGTATCTGATGAGTGTCATTGACCATCCATTTAATGAATGGCAAACCAAAAACTACAAGATATTTAAACCCCACCGAGAATATCAAACCGGGCGTAATGAAAAATGCCCCTGCGGTTCCTCCAAAAAATATAAAAGCTGCTGTTTAACCAAGCCGGGAATAGAGACCGACCATACGGATTTTTTGCTGACCTATCCGACCTTAAAAAGTAAATTAAAAATGAACCAGCTCAAAAATCGCAAGTGATTGTTGCCGAAAAATGCTAAACTTGAAGGTCTGAACTTTATTCAATTTTATGCAAACCGGCCAAACTACAGTACGCGGCATTTTCGACGGAAGCCGCATTTTTAACGTACCGATCTATCAGCGTGCTTATTCCTGGGAAAAAGACAACCATTTGCCTTACTTTTTCAATGATCTGGTCAATCAACAGGCAGACCGGCCTTATTTCTTAGGGACATTCCTTTTCCATGAATGCGGCAGATCGGCGGATTTCGAGGTCATCGATATTATCGACGGACAGCAGAGGCTGACCACCATGATCATTTTCATGAATGTGCTGATCAGGGTGATGCAAGCGGCAGGGTCGGCTTTGGCATCTGATCGTACCTATCGCATATTCATTCGTGACGGCGATACCTATAAACTGGAACTCAGTAACGAGGATACTGCTTTTCTGCATCAATATATTTTGGGTAAGGATGACCCTTTGGACGAAGAGATCAACACGCCTTCAAAAAGATTGCTGCTTGAAGCCAAAGGCTATTTTAACAACAAACTGAAAGACCTGCAAGCCGAACAACTGGACAAGCTTTATATCACCCTTACGGAAGCGGAGGCCCTGTTATATACTGTCAAGCAGATCAGCAGCGCTACACAGATATTCGAACTGCTGAACGACAGAGGCAAAAAGCTGACCGACCTGGAATCGATCAAAAGTTTCCTGATGTACAATATGGGATTAGTGGCTGCAAACCCCGATCAGTATATCAAGAATATACAGCAACACTTTGCCGATATCTACCGCCTGATCGAACTGTATGCTATTGATGATAATGATGTGCTGCGCTACCACACCATCGCTTTTGAAAAAGAGTTTGAAGAACGACCGAAGAAGTTCATAAAAAGGAAAATCAGTAAGCTGATCAACGCCGGTAAAAAAGAGGAGGCCAAACTTGTCATTGAACGGTATACCAAATCTTTATTACAGTCCTTCCAGCTATTCCGGAGCATCAAAGACAATACCGTTAAAGAGCCGCTACTCGATAACTTGTTCATGATCGGTAAAGTCGGGCCATATTACCCCGTCATGATGAAAGTACTGAAGGAACAGCCGGCAGACTTTAACCGATTGTTGCAGGAATTAACCAACTTTACGTTTAAGGCCAGTATGTCCAACCTGCGCAGCAGCGGAGAAAGTTATTTTCATACTGACCTGCGCAACGGGCAGGATGTCATCCGTAAGATCATGCTTTTCTCCCGGGATAACTGGTGGAATATTAACGGACGGGTCAAGGCGTCGCTGGCTTATGCGAATTATTATGAGTGGCTTAATAATAACCTGGTCAAATATATCTTGTTCTCCTATGAGAACCACAGGCGTGAAAAAATAGGTTTCCCTTTACTGAGCCGCTCGGATTATCATTCAGATGACAACAGGAAAAAGTTAAACATCGAACATATCACTGCCAAAAAAGCAAAAGGCATCGTTTTCGATGATGATTTCAAGGAAAACTATCTGCATCATATCGGCAACCTGGTCATCGACAGTACCGCCTCAAATTCCAGTAAGAACAATTCCGCCACCGGTGACAAACTCGAACATTTTCAACGGGCACCTATCATGTCGCAGAACGAGATCGACCGGGAAACGATCGACTGGACCGACCTGGAAGCCGTCAAAAAATTCATCACCGACCGTGGCCAAGTACTGAAAACATTCATCGTCGAAGAAATACTGAAGGAAGGGGATGAATTCGCTTATTACCTGCCGGCGCCAA
Source organism: Mucilaginibacter kameinonensis (assembly GCF_003675385.1). Classification (GTDB taxonomy): domain Bacteria; phylum Bacteroidota; class Bacteroidia; order Sphingobacteriales; family Sphingobacteriaceae; genus Mucilaginibacter; species Mucilaginibacter kameinonensis. Next base: position 570,528 of record NZ_RCWZ01000004.1, read on the forward strand.
CAGCAACCGTAAACCCTAACAGTTAAAGCGATGAACATCATACCATTCAAAGGGCGGAACACCTCGCTGCACAACAAGCTCAATTTCCTGTACAATACCGGTAAGACCTATATTATGGACAACCATATGGCCGCCGGTTGGTGCTGGTTGCAAAAAGTAGATCTGTATAATCAATATCACTTGTTTTATATTGACCGCCATTACAATCTAATGGTCAGCCAGATAGACGAATGGGTAGCGTATCTCCACACGATCGAATTCGATTATCAAGCGGTCAGTATAGAAGAACTTCAGGCTATCCTGTTCACCCGTCCCGACAATCCGGATGGCGGCGCGTTTCCTTTATTTCGGTGGGATAATTATATCACCATCCTTGACCGGCTTTATCCGGCGCTCTGGTCTGATCGGTCTTTCGTTACCCATCGTGATGGCGATATCCCGGACGGTTATGAACTGCATGAGCCGGATTTCGAGGACCTGCCTAAAAACCTGGGCTATTGGCTCGAAAACAAGCGACATAAAAGCGTCCTGAACCTCGACATTGATCATTTTTTCATTAAATACAATCAAAAATACATCCAGCTTTTCACGGACGACTTTATCAAGGTGGTCGCCAAAGAGATCGCATCAGCCTGGGATAACATCGAGGTTTTTACTATCGCATTGAGTCCGGAATGTTGCGGCGGTTGGGATAATGCCGTCCGGGTCGCCAAAGTGATTACCGACGAGCTACAAATAGATTGGGAAATGAAATAATGGAAAGATCAAATGAACCGAGCATAAGCTGGCAGGAACTTGCGCCCCGTGGCTCAGCGTATCCAAGAGAAACGTTCGATAGCTATCTCATTCGTATCCGCCTGAACGAAACTTATGATCATATCCCCGACGAAGTTTTCGAGCAATGGATCTATCCTTTGCACCAGGACGAACAAACGCTTCGGAATTATGCCTGGTTGGATGTCAGTGTATTACGGTTCGATCGGGTTTTCTGGAGTTTTGAGCAATTACAGGGCATTCACCTGATCGACTTATTTGAACCGATGCGCAGGGGCTATGATAACGAATTTGCCAGATTGCCTAAATCGGAAGCGCCTTATTGGGAAACCCACTGTACCTGGCGCGTACCGCCGATCATCGCTGATATCGACAGTCTGCCCAAGCCGTTTCCAAACAAGGCCGAACTTCGCCGGCCTTACCAACTGGTAGAAGGACATTCCCGTTTTCACAACCTGCTGATCAGCCAGCACCAACAATTGCATTTGGCAGCACTGCATCCTGTTTATTTAATGCGCGGCCCCGGACCGCAAAAAAGCACTTAGCCCTATGTCGCAAACCAAACAAAAAGCGCAGCACATCATCGATCAGCTCAAACAGGGCAGATCCGTTGCTGCTTTACGGGTGGAAGATTATCCCAATAAGACGCAATGGCATAATTACTCGGCAAAAGCCTACGAGCTCAACTTACAAGCAGCCCGGAAAGCGAGGGCGATCTTAGAAACCAAACGGCCACATGCCGCCACCTCGAACAAGGATATCCAGGCTATGATCGCCCTGAACGAAAAGCTGGCCGACTATGCCTTATTGATGCCGATCTATTCTACGCTGGCTGATTTTGAAAAGGTTTGTAAACTGGCTAAAAATCTACCAAATTCCGAAGCAGAGGTCATGGATTTTGTGGGATTGTTTACCATGGACTTTAACCGCCGTGTTCATCAAAAGATCGGCCGCTTCGAACATTACCGTTATTTCAAAACTTTCACCAAGCTGATCGATGCGGCGGTGCTGTGTTATTACCGGATGAACTTCATCAGCTGCTACCTGACCCTGGTACCCATCATCGAAGGCATTCTTATTCGCTGGATGGGATATGCAGAAAATGACACCAAGCCGGAATTTGAGGATATACGAAAGTTCTTTAAAAATTCACATGTGCGCCAGCCTTCACCGGGCAATATCCTTTTTCATCAGGTCTACATCAAGGCTTGCGACAAGATACTGAATGAGCACTTCTATCGTCCAACGGACAGCGGTAATTCTTATGCCAACTTTAACCGTCATGTCGCGTCGCACCTGTTGAACGACACGCAGTTCGCTACCCGGCAAAACTGCATGCGCTTATTCCTGCTACTGGATACGATGACGGAGATCTACTATTATGAAAGCCATGAACCCGATCCTCGTTTCAGTTTAAGTAAAGAAGTGGTCACCCCGGATTTTGAGCTGTTCAAAGGTGTTTGGATGTCCAACCTTTACCAAACTGCAGAGCATGTCCTGTTAAAAGACCATATTAATCTGTAAGCCAAGCTATCATGGAAATACTATTCACCAAGGCGCAGATCACGGCCATCGAAGAGGAAGCCAGTTCAAACTTAGCCTTTTACCTAGATACCCGGGTCATTTCCGGCGAAGCCACAGAGATATCCATACTCACCATTTCTGAAAAGCACCAGCTCATTTTTACGGAGGGTAACACGCATACCGGTTTCCGGCACCTAAAAGACCGGCATGCGCAGTTCTCTTACGAGCACTATTGGCAGAAAACACCTGACGGTTATCGTTTAGATGCCCCCAGCAAATTCCATCCGGGCATGATGCCCATTATCGATTATGTTAAGATCGCGGATACCATTTTCCTACCGGAAAACAAGAATGTCACTAAAAACAATCATCCGGATCAATTCGACAAATACTCCGGTACCTACAGTTACCAGAGCGGACCGGATGAAAAATATCACCTGCTGACCTATAAAGACACCCGCATTGTCCATACGCTGTTCCCCGATAAAAAACGTCACAACCGTAAAAGCAGGGTTAAGCTGGGTAGGGGTGTGGTGACCACCAGCTTCAAATTCCCGGAAGGCCACAATGACCTCGTATTACCTTACACCGATAGCTCCGGAAAAACCGCCTATTCTATACTGATCCGCCGTTATTTCCCCCAGGAAATTGAACACCGGTTTATCCAAAAACACGATAACACAGGGGAACCGACCGATCTTTTCCTGATCTATGAAAGCCAATTGAGCGGTTTCGAACGTTTTGACCATGAAGATACCAACTATTTCCAGCACGGGGATATCAGCGAATATGAACAACTGATCAGCGAGATCGATCAAATTTACAAGCAAGGCAAATGGGCGATGAATGATTAAACAACAAGCGGCAGACGGCTATTGAGTGCCTGCCGATAAGTTTCCTGGTCGACAACCTGCCGGTTAGGCAACAAGCCTAAATAATACTCCCGCAGATCAAATGATCATAGCCCCCCTGCACGGAGTTCGCATTCAGTTTAGCCAGCGTAAATTTTCCCATGCCACCGTTCCCCTGAAGGATCGCGCAACGATGCGCACTAAGCGCACTTTGATCTCTCCCACACAATCGCTGCGCCCTATCATGTCTTTAGCCTCAACAAAGGGTATTGCTGTCAAATACTTAGGCAATTGATGATCTTTTGGCTGCACGGCTAAGCTCCGCCTGGGCTCGAACCAGGTACCAAAAGATTATAAGACTTTTGGTTCTTTTATTCCCATACCTCGCTAAGGGTATAATAAATGATGCCAGGGATTGGATTAAAAAGCCCGCAACATAGCGAGGACTTGTAAAGAAAGCCTAACCAAAGGCAACGCCATAATTAGTCTGATGATGTGTTAGGTAATTTAATTCCACCACAAACTTCATTCAATAAGTCGCATGGAGAAATATCAATAGCCAAGGCAATCTTCCAAAGTTCATCTGTCGTCAACTTTGTAGTTAAATTATTGGTTAATTGCGTCAACCGAGCCTTACTAATGCCAGTACGCCTAGATATCTCCGCTTTGTTAACAGATTTTTTAGTTAAATATAAGCCGAGTACCGTCATCAATTCTAAAATTCTTAACCGTTATTTAGAATTAAAGTACATCTGTTTCTTACTTCTAAATAATAATTTTGATTTTGGATAGATTATACGTACACTTGTTTAGAAAATCTATACAATTAATAAAAAACAGTTATATAAAAATATTATAAAATAACTTTACGGATACTTCAAGATACTTTGTGGTACTCGTACTTAGAGTCTCGCTTTAGAAACGTAGGAAATTTCAAAAAGGAAACGAGGAATAAGTGCAAGTGCCCACACCAAAGGTGTGGGCCTGCTTGTTCGTTTCCTGGTCTCCTACGACCTCTAAAGCGGCAGGTGGGTTCCACGCCTTTCGTGTTTCCTGCCTTTTTCATTCGATCTGGGTCATGTAAAAGTAGGCGTTACCTGCCCCATAAAAGGCGATGCATGGTATCATATTCTCACCTTCCTGACATCGAACTGCTCCAACTCCTCAAACAGTCGGACCATTCCGCCTACACCGAGATCTACCACCGATATTTCCACCTGATGTACGTTCACGCTTACAAAAAACTGCGTGACGAAGCCCAGGCTGAAGACATTGTCCAGGAACTGTTCGCTAAGCTTTGGTTTAAGAGAGATTTTATAGACATCGATCAAAACCTTTCAGCTTATCTTTATTCGGCCATCAGGAACAAGATCTTCGACCTGTTCGCCCATGAGAAAGTTAAATCTAAATACCTGGATTCGCTTCAGGATTATGTGCGCTCCGGCCAATCCGTACCTACGGATTCCCGCATCCGCGAAAAACAGCTGCAGGCCCATATTGACAAGGAGATCGCAGCCCTGCCACCTAAAATGCAGCGGATCTTTGAAATGAGCAGAAAGGAAGGACTGAGTCATAAAGAGATCGCAAAGGAGCTCTCCACTTCGGAGAACAATATTTCCACACAGGTTACCAGCGCGCTCCGTATTTTGAGGACCAAACTGGGGCTATTTATTTACCTATTTTTGATGACCAGGTTATAAATCAGTTAAGGTCTTAACTTCGCCACAAAAAGAGAAACTTCCAACCGATGGCAAAAGTGTCGGAACATATTGGCCATTCGAAATATTGACAACCAATAACAAAGATTTTTCAAAAGAATAAATTTGTACTTGTACATGATATTTGGCCATATAGAAATAACATCCGTAATCCGACCATACTTCATTTGATAATTACGGTACTGCCAATCTATTACCGAATAACACCCAGTGATATAGAAAGGACCGGTCCAGCATAAGGTAATACTTAGTCTTATTCCGAAACTTAAAATGGATTCCTAAGCTAGGCTCGAAACAAGAGTCCGTTCACTCCTATGCATATCGTTATTTACTGAACAAATCCCAAACGACCAAGTCCTTGATGTTTTACCTCCCCCAACCGCGTTAAGGATTGACGTGAAAAGCCCGCAGTATGCGAAGCAAGCGAGGACTTGCAACAAAAGCCTGGCCGGAGGCAACGCCACGAAAACTTAAACCATCTTAATTTTGGCGTGTAATCCTCCTCATCATCACCAAGAACAACCCATTTCCGGTTTCAACTAACCCCAAACCCCAAAATTAGCCTCAACAATCACATCAAAAAACATTTACTAAAACCCATCTCCACCAAAACCAATAAAAATATCCCCCATATTTTTTCGATTTGATTCCCCTTTACCTCCCCCCCTCTCCACCAAAACCAATAAAAATACAATCCCTGATATTCTTTTAAATTTCCTTTTATAGCCCTTAACCCTTTTCTTCTCCTCCCTTCCGATCCCCCTTCCATCTTATCCACAAACCTGCACAAATCCGGCCCGTTTTTTAACTTTGGCCCGATGAATATGATCCGTACTTTTCTCCTGTTATCCGTACTTACACTTTCCGCATGGCATAAACCGCAAACCACCGGACTCCTGGAAGATTTCGGCAAGGGCAGTAAAACAGCCTACGCCCCCAGTTCCGTGACCTTCACCAGCGGAACATGGTACCTGACAGACGCGCTGACCGATAAAAACGCCGTCCGTATCAGGAACAACGGCAGGCTTTCCATGACTTTCGATTTTAACGGCGAGGCACGGACGCTTGAGGTCAGCTACGCAGCTTACGGGAGCGATGAGAACTCCGGTTTCCAGGTCTGGTATTCCACCGATCAGGGTAAAAGCTACAGGCAAACCGGTACCCTCCGAAATACGCAGGGAAGCACGGAACAATCCACGACCTTTTCCACGAACATCAAAGGGCCGGTCAGGTTTGAATTACGCAAGGTTTCCGGCGGCAAGAACAGGATCCTGATCAGCAAATTCGCCATCAATGCACCTACGCAGCCCTCAGCGCAAACCTCAGGCAGCTCCCAATCATTGAAAAGCAATTATAACTACGACAACAGCAACCTGCTGCTTGGCAACCCGAGCCATGCAAATACCGACTTGAGTACCCCCGATAATTACCTCATCGACAAAAGCTATTATATCAGCAGCTACAACAGGAGCCGGGGCTGCCCGAATTGGGTGAGCTGGCACATCGGCAAAAATGATTTCGGCAGTGCGGACCGGCAAAACGATTTCCGCCCGGATGCCACCCTGCCCGCAGGCTGGTACCAGGTGGCCGATACGGATTATAAAAATTCCGGCTTTGACAAAGGGCACAACTGCCCCAGCGCGGACCGGACCAGCACAACAGCAGCCAACTCGGCCACTTTTTTAATGGACAACATGATGCCTCAGGCCCCCAATAACAACCAGAAGACCTGGGAGCACCTGGAAGCCTATTGCCGCGACCAGGTCAAAGCCGGCATGGAGGTTTATGTCATCGCCGGGAGCTACGGCTCTGGCGGCTATGGCCGGAGCGGCTATTTTAAAACGATCGCGGGCGGCAAGGTGACGGTGCCTTCGAATATCTGGAAGGTCGTGGTGGTGATCCCGGAAGGCGATCATGACCTGCAGCGCATCAATACGAAAACCAGGGTGATCGCCGTCAATACACCCAACGATAACATTATCACGCCGAACTGGATGAACTATACCTGTACGGTCAGGGATATCGAAAAGGCCACAGGTTACGACCTGCTGTCCGCCCTGCCAAAACCGGTACAGGACGCGGTGGAAACTGTAAAGTTTAAGGGCGGCAATTGATCCGCCGTCCTCGTTGTCATTACTATTTGACAGGGTCAACTGATCCCATCAAACTATCAGGCCATCATGAGCGCCCCGAAAGAGGCCCGGAAGAACGCATTGAACAAGGTATCCTGGACCTCAAAAATAGTAGCGTATAAAAAAAGAAAACTAAACCTTGCGGTAGTGGCTATCTATACGAACGCGGACCATTCGGCTCTTGGCGTTCCGGAGCTTTTCACGCTATTACCGGATACTTCGGTAAAGGCATTATTCAAGGAAATACTGTTCAATGCTGTAACGGGCAAATCGGGCTCCGGGGATTACTACCAGGTAATATGGCACACGATACGTGCCAAATGTTTTGCCAGCTGACTAAGCAGCGTAAATATGCCTGTTGGTATCGGGTTATAATCTAACCGGTTTATTTTTTGACGATATGCGTTGCATCGATCACACAGGCGAGCGCTGCATAACGCAGGGATTCAAAATCAGGAATGTAACTACCTGTATGCAAAACCTCAAATTGCAAAATATGAAGATCGACTACAACGCGAAATAATTTGGCTGTGTCAAATTCTGGCAGCGCAAACAACATCGCCGTTTTATTCGTGTTCAATGAAATATCAGCGATTCCCTTATCACCGTATTCCGCTTTGCAAAAATTTGAGATACAATTTTCGATCTTCTTCAACAATTGTTCCGGACCGGACTGGTTATAAACAGGAAATGCGTAACTATTCTTCCGAAATTCAGCTAACATCAGCCTGTCCGCTTTTGAGAGGCGGGTATAAATTCTGTTGAAATCCACGACGATATCGCTACGGATACCATTCAATGCGGGTGCCATGATTTTCTTTTGGAAGACCATCCGGTATTGGTCGAACCAAACCGCCTTCCCTTTATCATAAAGATTTTGGAGATCAATAAACGATTGGCGGAGACTTTCTGCTTCCTCTTTACTTTCGGGATGATTCCCGACATATATATTCAACCGCTCGAACAGCTGGTTAAATATTTCATTGTTACCTGCACACTCTTCGGCAGAGAATTGATTTGGATCCATAGGAGCAAAATACCGAAAAAGGAGAGGACTTGATTCAATGTGAGTGAAAATCGCTTTCTTTTTAAACTATTGTCAAGCTTTGTTTAAATAGCAGGATCAGCACACTCTTCAGCCTGGAGAACAGTAGTATTCCCAGCAGCCAGATCGTCAATATTTCACTTATAAGTAAAACCATCAGGTTCTCTATATAAATAATTTAGTAAATTTGCAGAATTACTGTATTTTTAAATGAACTTCACATTAGAAAAAATAGAAAGGCTAAGCGGAGAACAGGCATCGGTATATTCCGTGACGCTTGAAGGAGATGATGGCTCACTATTTGAGAAGTTTTTAGAGGAATATACTAATGACTATAAAGAAGAGATCAAAGACCTGGTAACGAGTTTGCAGAAAATAGGCCATAAAACCGGCGCAAGGGCGGATTTCTTCAAAGTCGGGGAAGGGCGGATGAAGGACAATATTGATGCATTATTCGATGAACCTGATCGTAACCTGCGGCTTTATTGTATCAGGTTTGGGCGCGACTGTATCATACTGGGTGGCGGAGGACCAAAATCAACCCGGAGCTGGCAGGAAGACCCCAATTTAAGCAATCAAATGGAAATACTGATGGCTATCGCTGACAGGATCCATAAACGTTTTAAGGAGCGTGATCTACGATGGGCTCCAAACATGCGGGACATTATAGGAGAACTCGATTTTAAGGATAATGACGATGATGAAAATTGAAAAAAAGAGCAAGCGGGACTCAATCATTGACGATGTGCTGGACTCGGTCAGCCCGATCGACGACCGAAAGATAGAGCACAGATTATTACTTGCGGCAAGGATAGCGGACCTGATCGCGGAAAAAGGTTATTCCAAAAAACAATTCGCAGACCTGATGGATAAAGAACCGTCAGTGATCAGTAAATGGCTTGGTGGCACCCATAACTTTACTCAGGACACACTTTCCGAGATCAGTTTCAGATTAGGTATTTCGATGGTGGATTTCTACCAGGAACGGCAAAATCCGGTTGTCTTCCGCTCCACTTTCGATGTTACTCAGGTTACTGGCATTACCAAGATAAATCAGACGACACCATTAGCTTCGTATTATCCTGTTGATGCCGGGTTAATGAAGTTAAATGAACAGCCTTTTGTCTTGGCGCATATTGATCCTTCCGCAGGATGGTTGGATTTGATGGGCGCACGAGCCGTTTGTACCCAGATCACTGCCAGAATAACAGGCCAGGATGAACCAGGCAAATCAAAAAGAAAACGTCACCCGGAAGAAAACACTGTTCGAAAGGCTTAATTATGAGCAAAAACAAAGAGAAATTCAATGCCGACTTCCGACTGATCCAGATCACAGAACGGAGGTTTGATTTCAATGTCCCGGATGCATTCCAGCCAAGGGGCGATTTTCAATACGCTGTTTCCCTGGAAATCAGTATGAATGCCAGCAAGCAAAAGTTTTATGTCGACAATCGGATCGAAGTACGGTCAGAAGTGAATGGCGCTGTGCTTTGTTTGCAGGATACCCGATATTATTTCGAGCTCATCGCGGACAAGGCCATTGATGTATTACCTTCGGATTTACAGATCAGCGCGAATGCCATTTCCCTTTCCACCTCACGAGGGCTGCTGTATTCACGTCTTCGCGGAACGGCGTTGCATAACGCCATTTTGCCGCTTATCGATGCATCCGCTTTTTCGACCAACCAGGTAGGACAGTAAAGTAACCAGCAATTTCTGGATGCCTGAAGAAGCGATTTCCTCAAGTAATTTCACAGCGTTCCATTACCCGTTGACCATGTTAGTCCTTGTTCGGCTGAAGCACCACTACCTGTATCTAATGAGGTACTTTTAAATAGGATCACTAACTTGACAAAGTTCGGATATATCAATCATTTAATTTAGTATTCTTAGTCCAATCAGATGATTCCAAATGCATCCTCCCGTTTTGCTTGAATTAAAAGGTCTTCTATAAGTACACGTACACGCCTTATCGAATCAGTCCTAAAGAACAGATTCCTCCCTTTATTGAACCGTATCCTATCACATCCGCGTTAAAGAATGCCGTTAAAAGCCAGCAGCGCGAAGCAAGCGGGGACTTGCAATAAAAGTCTGGCCGGAGGCAACGCCAAGAACACTCAGATCTTGTTAATTTTAATATATAATCTTCCTCATCATCATCCAGTACAACCCATTTCCGGTTCCGGTCAACTCCTAATCAAAGAACCATCCGCAGCGATCTACACCGATATCAACGCCTACATAAAAAACATCAACCCATATAAAAGGCCGGAGCGTTTATTCTCCGGCCTTTGAAGTATCATAATCTAGGATCGCTAAAGCTATTGACCTCCTCCATGGTCATTCCCAACGCATTGGCCACGCCGGCACCATAAGCCGGGTCTGCCTGGTAGCAGTTCCGGATATGACGGACCTGAATAAATTTCTGCGCGCCGCCGACCGCGGCAGCGGTATTGTTAAACAATAACCTTTTTTTCTCCTCGCTCATCAGGCGGAACAGGTTGCCCGGCTGAGAAAAGTAATCACTGTCGTCTTCCCGGAAATTATAGCTATAGGCATCTCCATGCAGGGCCATAGGCGGTTCCTTGTATTCGGGCTGTTCCTGCCATTCACCAAAGCTGTTCGGTTCGTAGCCCAGGGTAGATCCGTAGTTGCCATCAACCCGCATGGCACCGTCACGGTGATAGGCATGGTAAGGGCATCTGGGTTTATTTACCGGGATGTGCGCATGATTGACACCCAAACGGTAACGCTGCGCATCACCGTAAGAAAATAACCTGCCCTGCAACATTTTATCCGGGGAATAACCCAAGCCCGGCACCACATGGGCCGGATTGAAAGCTGCCTGTTCCACTTCCGCAAAGTAATTATCAGGATTGCGGTTCAATTCAAATTCACCTACCTGAATTAAGGGGTAGTCGCCATGAGGCCAGACTTTGGTCAGGTCAAACGGATGGATGTGATAGGTTTCAGCATCCTTTTCCGGCATGATCTGAACATAAAAGGTCCATTTCGGAAAATCGCCGTTTTCAATCGCGTCATACAGGTCACGCTGGTGGGTTTCGCGGTCATTGGCGATCAGCGCTGCAGCTTCCTCGTTGCTGAGGTTCTCAACCCCCTGCTGGGTCAGGAAATGGTATTTTACCCAGAAGCGTTCGTTATCAGCGTTGATAAAACTAAAAGTATGACTGCCGAACCCGTGCATATGGCGATAGGATTTCGGTATTCCACGGTCGCTCATTACCACAGTGACCTGGTGCAATGATTCCGGGAGGAGTGTCCACCAGTCCCAGTTATTATCCGCACTACGCAGGTTAGTCCTTGGGTCACGTTTCACCACGTGATTCAGGTCAGTAAATTTCAACGGGTCGCGGATAAAAAAGACCGGCGTATTATTGCCAACCATATCCCAGTTACCTTCCTCGGTGTAGAATTTAAGCGAAAAACCACGGATATCGCGCTCCGCATCAGCAGCACCGCGTTCACCGGCGACGGTAGAGAACCGGGCGAACATTTCCGTTTTTTTACCGATCTCCGAAAATAATTTGGCTTTGGTGTAGGCGGTAATATCGTGCGTCACGGTGAAGGTTCCGTAAGCTCCTGAACCCTTGGCATGCATCCTGCGCTCAGGGATGACCTCGCGGTCAAAATGAGCTAATTTTTCCAGGAACCAGAAGTCCTGCATTAACAGGGGGCCTCTCGGACCGGCAGTCATCACATTGTTGTTGTCAGGCACCGGGCGACCGGTCGCGGTGGTAAGTTTTTTATCATTTTCCATATGGTGATTTTTTGTGGCATTCCATTGTTCAACCAGATCAGAAGTTTAGCTGCCGTAAAATGCAGCCGCCGTTTCGATTTCATGGGATCAGGATGCCTTGGTTAATAATGCTTGTTGATTATCGGGTACTATTGAGATATTTTAAGCGGGTGTGGCCGACGCTTTAAGAATCAGTGCTGCAACTTCCGCGTCCTGCGAAGCCAAACAGCATTTCCTGCTTTCAGGTGTATGCTCCTGCGGGCATTGACACGCGGCTGAACAGGCTGCTGTTTCTGTCCGGATCATTAGATCGTTATCTAATGCCGGGTAAAGGTTTGCTTTTTCTTTCCGCGCAGGAAACAGGAATTACATACTGGCAGGGAGGACCATTACCAAATGCGCTGTGGGCCGGCGCAATGCTGAGTTTTTTTTTCATGATGTTCATATTTGATAGCATAAACTGTTTGAGCTTTTGCCGAAAAGCATACCAATTTGATACCCAAATACAAGTCCCTACAAATCAAACACTTAAAAAAAATCAATTTTCGATACTTTACTAAATAGCGTTAAGTCACGATGCTTAAATGATATTTCGTTTATCCCGTAATGTCGGATCTTAACTCAAGTCAGAAGCATCTCCCGCTGTTTCAGTCAGCACACAACGGGAACGAACCAGTATTGAACCGGGCGGGCAACGCCCCGGATTAAAATTTAAGCGTTATTAATTCACGAGATGTTTACTGGTCACTGTTTGGGATCGATAGATTAAAACCACGGCAACATTTGATAACTTCATGGCGGCTTTGATATTAACAATTTTGATATCATAACCCCTTCCGGTATTTCACAGGACTTTACTGTTGCGCCTTCAACAAAATGCAGATAGGCGAGATTGTAGGCGTTCAGTTTTTCAATCAGGAAACCGTAGATACCCATAAGTAGCTGGGCAAATCCGAAGCATTTTTCAGATCCAATACACGTTTTAAGGGACTTAGAACATTTTTCATGATCCATAACTGTGTGTTTTTGAAACCGTTCGTGTCAAGTTCGAGTACCGTCGTGTCTATTATTAATTACAGGAGGTTTGTCTACATACAAAAATCTGTTAGCGAGCATATAATTCAATTTTATATATTCGGGCGAGCCACTGAACTGCTAAAGACGATTGAAGCCATACTTGTTCCATATTACCCTCTTTGACCTAGCCTTGCTGGTCGCAATCATCGTTGGAATAAATTACTCCCTCCTTTTGGGATTCAGCAAGCGCGTTAATCATGCTGCTAATAAGTATTTAGGATTAGCATTGGGGATTATTGTGCTATGGGCGGCGCGAATTCTGGCGATTGACACAGGTCTGGCAGCCATTTTTCCCGGCGGGACTTACATATCGCCATGGTTCTCGATGGCGTTAGGGCCCCTTATTTACTTTTATGTCCTCAAAATAACCCACCCCGAATTTAAGTTCATTTCAAGGGACTTCCTGCATTTCAGCCCGTTGTTGCTGGAGTTAAGTGTTCAGTTGGTATTTGAGCAGTTGAATCTAAAATTGCCGGTATTGGCATTTATATCGGTAATGATCTACTTGTATCTGTCTAACAGATTAATAAAAAGGTACTATCAAAGCCTGAAATTTAACGTAATGAGTGACCGCTACCGGTATCAATTGCGTTGGCTGCATCGCTTGCTAACCATTTTGGGGCTATTATGGCTATTGTGGATACCCTTTACAGCGGTTCATTATTATTATCTATCAGGTATAAGTATTTATTTTCCGCTGTATATCCTGTTAATCGGAAACATCATCTGGATTGCGGTAGTAGCTCATTTAAGGCCTGAGTCCGTAAGGAAGGAAGATGCACTGATTACGAGACCATCACTACCAATAGATCTGAGACAAAAAGGGGCTTGGTTAAAGCGCGTAATGATGGAGAACCGCTATTATCAGGACCCGGAATTAAGTTTAGTCTCGCTGGCTGACAAACTTGATTTGACAACGCACGAATTATCGCGGATTATTAATACCGCTCTTAAAAAAAACTTTAATGATTTCATCAATGAATATCGTGTGGCTGAGGTGGCGAAAAAAATGCAGAACCCTGCTTACAACCATTTAACGCTAACGGGGCTCGCCTATGATTCCGGCTTTAACTCACCAAGCACCTTTCACCGCATATTCAAAGAGTTGAAGGGAAAAACGCCTGCGGAATACAAAAAAGAACTCCCATTTTATAATTTGACATATCAGTCTAAATCTGCTGCGGTAATTTCGAAACACGAGACAACAGGTCAGTGGTCTCACGACAAGCCAAACCGCAGGTATATGTTTAGAAATTATTTAAAGATCGCATGGCGCAATATTATTCGTCACAAAACTTACTCAGCAACAAACATTGCCGGATTAACTGTAGGCTTTGCGACATTTCTGCTTATTTTCCTTGTAGTTCATTATGAACAAAGTTTCGATCAGTTTCATGTCCACAAAAACCAGTTATTTCGTTTAATTCGTGTCCCTCGTGCCACCGCACATGAAAGCTACCGGATGGGTGTGCCGTTTCCAGTCGGCCCGAGTTTAAGGAGCAATTTTCCGCAATTGGCCAATGCAGGAGCTATTGTGCCTGATGAATTTGTGCAGGTTATCATAAAGGATAATGGTAATGGTGCTGTAAAAAGATTCAGAGAAGAACGCGGAATATTTTTCGCTGAGCCACAGTTTTTTGACATGTTTAGTTTTCCGATGGTAGCAGGCGAGTACCGGAACGCTCTCAAAGCACCTGGCAACGTTTTGTTGACGAAGAACATGGGCGATAAATATTTCGGGCATTGGCAGCAAGCTATAGGGAAATTGTTGAGGATGGATGGCGTACAAATGAGGGTGTGCGGTATTTTAAAAGACATGCCTGTCAATACCGATTTCCCGATTAAAGCGGTACTATCCTACGCTACACATCAAAATTATCCAGAACTGAAAAAGTTCATGAATGACTGGGGTTATATTGAAGAAGACAATTACTGCTTTGTGCAATTGAATGAAAGCGATTCACCTGCGCAATTTAAACGCAGGCTTAAGGATTACTCCGATCAATTTATAAGGCCCGTTGACCCGCGTTATTTTCTTTCGATACAGCCACTGAACGAAATGCACTTTGATGCGCGTTACGGAACATTCGACGGCCGCGTTTTCAGCGAAAACCTGATCATTGCGCTTAGCACCATCGGCATTTTTTTATTGATTGTGGCATGTGTAAATTTTATTAATCTTAGCACTGCGCAAGCCGTAAACCGCGCCAGGGAAGTTGGCGTACGTAAGGTAATGGGCAGTAGCCGTCGGCAACTGATTCTTCAATTTTTGGGTGAAACTGCCCTTATAAGTTGTTTCGCATTTTTGATGGCGTTGGTGGTTACCCTGCTCTTTATACCAGCTATCAACAGCCTGCTCGATATCCACCTCACTGCTTCCTCCTTGTACAAGGGTAATATGATCTTCTTCCTTGTGTCTGCACTGGTCGCAGTAATTCTTTTAGCTGGGTTTTACCCGGCCTTCCTGCTATCAGGTTTTAACCCTGCGCGGGTATTTAAAAGTACACTTTCTGCACAGCAAGGCGGTATTTCACTGCGGCGCGGCCTGGTTGTTTTCCAGTTTTTTGTAGCACAGGCCCTTATCATTGTTACACTGGTAATGGTTTCGCAAATGACTTATGTTAATACCGCTGATATGGGTTTCAGCAAGAAAGCTATTTTAAACGCCCAACTACCACAGGACAGCATCGGTCTTGCCAACCAATCCGTTTTACGCAACGAATTGATAAAAATACCGGGTATAGAAAAAGTGAGTTTTGGTTCAGGAGCCCCTATCAGCGGTCGCTGGTTTATGGATTTGCGAACGCCTGACAATGCAGGTAAAGCACCCGATATGGCCATTGCTTATAAAATAACCGACACCGTATTTTTTAACCTTTTTCATTTACAGTTTATCGCGGGCCACCCATACGCTAACTCAGATACAAGCCGCGAATTCGTGGTATCTGAAAATCTTACCCGTAAGCTGGGCTACCGTGATCCTCAGTTCGCTATAGGAAAGAGAGTTATTGTGAATGGGAACAACCGGCCGATTGTGGGTGTTGTGAAAGACTTTCATGTTACTCCGTTACGGTTTAGCATGGTCCCCGTAGTATTGACAACCGATAAGCGAGGCTATGGCATGGTTAGCGTTAAGTTGAATTTGACCCAGGCAAAGACTGCAATAGCGGCCATGGAAAAGCTATGGAGCAAATATTATCCCGATTTCGCGTTCACACACAGCTTCCTCGACGATGATATCAACGCGTTTTACCGGCAGGAAACCCAAATATCACAGCTTTACAAGCTTTTTGCCTCCGTTGCCATATTTATTTCCTGTTTGGGTTTATATGGATTAATAACATTTATAGCCATGCAGCGAAAAAAGGAAATTGGCGTACGCAAAGTACTCGGCGCACCTGCCAGCGCAATACTGATCCTGTTATCACGTGAGTTTACTTTACTGATCGGTATCTCGTTTCTGATCGCGTCGCCCGTTGCCTGGTATTTAATGCATCTTTGGTTACAACAATATGCCTATCGGATCAGTTTAGGTCCTGAGTTTTTTGTGATAACTATAATAGGTTCAATCCTTATTGCATGGGTAACTGTAGGCTATACGGCCCTTAAAGCTGCGCTGACAAACCCAGTACAAAGTTTGCGAAATGATTAACAATTGACTACGACAAATATCAGATCCAACGCAATTGATTAAATACCAACAATTTACCGTTTGGCACATCTATAGTAAGGCATGTATCAAATAATTTACCAAGTAAAACTCAACAATTTAAATATATGAAAATCAACATTTTACAGTATTTTGTATTTTTAACACGATCACAAATCGTTCATATTTTCATATAATTCTAGCGAACATTCGGGGGTAAAACTCCAAGGAAAGCATCGTTCGCCAAGAGTACATTAAATTGCTGATTAACAAGATCTCCAAATTCATAGGTCTTGTTTTGAAAAGGGTGCCAAGCTAATTTTGTTTCACCTTTCTTATTAAAAAAATTATCAAAATAACCTTCAGGTTGCTCTTAATAAAGACCAAAGCACATCAACCGGCCATCAGCCTATCCGCCCACATGTCACCCTTAATGGGAAACGCGCTGAAATTGCCACCTCAGGAGAATGGCAAAAGCACCTTGCAACACAGTTATGACCAACATAATTAAAATTAAGTTGGCGAAACTTCCTTTATATGGGGATAAATAGCCAACGAAATTTTGAAACATTTTGGATTTGCTTCGATTTTCGGCAGGAGCTTTTTGCAGAAAGCCAGCTTGAGGCTGAATGATCAAGACAGCGCCATTTCGATTTGAATCATTAATCCAATTTTTTTGAAAATGAGAATGACTATATTTTTCCAAACCTTTCGCCGGGTCAGCTACATACGCAAATTGTTTGTCCATCTTATAAAGCACGATAAAATGATTATTATCCCAATGGACAATACAAGGAAGCTGAACTTTATCTTTTAACAGATCAAAGCTGATTTTCCACGGCAAGGGTACTCAGCCCAATAGCCTCAGAAGCTTGGCTCAAATCTGAAAAAGACACACCTTCTTTAGAGCTAAAGCATTTTTCACGCAGAAATTGTAAAGTGTAGTATTTGCCGTAATATCTGGCGATCATTCTAAGGCAGGAGGGACCACAATCCATCATGTCCATTTGAGGATCGAATGGAAATTTCTTAAATAAAAAGTTGTTAAACATTAATTGTGCTTTAGTACTGTTTTACTAAGATGTCTTTAAAATGCTTCTGATATTCTTTATTAATCTCCGAAGCATTTTTCGCGCTGAAATTTAATTTCAAAAATGCTCGATTGCGGATGTCAGTGTACCTTATTTTTTCAATTTGCCAACTTCGGTAGTAGATATTATATTGATCTGAATCAGCGCATTAGAGCACTTTTAACGATCCCTGACTGTGCACTTTTCGAACCGCACAGTTTATGGTTCGAGTCCTACTCGGACACATCATATTAAGTCAATCTGTTAAAAACGATCTTTCCTCACACCATAGATATCAAATACGCCCGTCAAACTGCATTAAAAAAAATTGTCCATTTCATTCACATAATTGTCCCGCTCATTTGGCTAATTGGTTTTGAAGCAGAATTTTGAGATACATTTGCATATGTTCAAGAACTACTATCTCAAATGGTACCTGATTGTTACCGGTGTGCTCAGCAGCGCAACAACGCTTAGTTTGCTGTTACGCCATGATAGTTTTAAGGGTGTAAGATGGTGGGAATATCCCGAATATGCATTTCAGCTGGCCGTTATATTATTTGTATGCTGGTCGGTACATGGTTTCTTTTTGCTTCACAAAATCAGAGGGTTAAACAGCTATTCAAAACACATTGTCAGTAATGTTACTGCAACAGTGTTTACATTTTCAATGAGTTTTATACTTTACCACGTGTTACCTAAAAGCACATTAAGGGATAGCGCTGTACCTTTCGATACCTTGTCCGACTTTGTAGTCCATTTCCTTGGTGCCTTTTTGGCAAGCCTGGTATCCTACGTTGTGTTTTACAGTGTACACACTAACTTGGCTTTGCAGAACTCAAAACTTGAAAATGAGATTTTAGAGCAGGAGCATTTACGTGCGCAGCTGATATCATTGCAACAGCAAATCAGCCCGCATTTTTTGTTCAACTCGTTAAGTACCCTTAAAACACTAACAAGTGAACAACCTACCAAAAATTACATTGTGCAGCTGGCCTCGGTGTATCGTTATGTGCTGAATTTCAACCAGCATTATCTTACGCCTTTAAAAGATGAGCTTACTTTTATCCGGTCGTACCTGTTTATCATGACAACCCGTTTTGAAGATTCGCTCCAGGTATCCGTTGATGTGCCTGAAGAACACCTGGCTTACATGATCCCTCCTCTTTCGGTTCAGTTATTAATAGAAAATGCCATTAAGCACAATATGATCTCAGCAGAGCATCCTTTGCAGATCAGCATAAAAACAGACAATACGCCGGCCCTCATCGTATCTAACAATTTGCAACTTAAGAAAATAGCAGAAGAAAGCACCAAAACAGGGCTGAATAATATCACTGAGCGTTACAAGCTGCTGGTTCATAAGCCAATTCATATTGTAAACGACGGAACAAACTTTAAAGTAATTTTGCCGCTTTTAAATACATGAGAGTAGTAATTATTGAAGACGAGAGCAAAACGGCCAAGGAACTACAGCGTATGCTGGAGCACCTGGATAATTCCATACAGATTGAGGCAATACTTACGTCGGTTTCGGCAGGTATTAAATGGTTGCGCTCAAACCCTGCTCCAGAGCTTATTTTTTCCGACATCCAGTTGGGTGATGGGTTAAGCTTTGAGATTTTCCGAGAGGTAAAAACAGAAACCCCGGTTATTTTTTGTACAGCCTTTGATCAATACGCCATCAAATCCTTCGAATCAAACAGTATCGATTATCTTTTAAAACCAATAGAAGAAGACGCCCTCACCAGAAGCCTTGAAAAATACGCGCGCTTAAAAGAGCACCTGGTTGCCAGTACAACCTACACGCGCAACCTGAACAATGTACTTACGCAGATGGATCCCAATTATAAGCAAAGTATATTGGTGCACTACCGCGATAAGATCATCCCGGTAAAAGTGATCGATATTCAGTTCATATATGCATCGGGGGGCGCGGTTTACATCTATCTTCCAAACGATAAAAATTATCCGGTACAATACACTATCGAGCTGCTGGAAACGATGCTGAACCCACAACAGTTTTTCAGAGCAAACAGGCAGTTTATTATTAATCGGGATGCCATTAGCAATATTGAACATTATTTCAACCGTAAGCTATACGTAGCCACAACCTATCCCACTCCCGAAAAAATTGTAATTGGCAAACTCAAGGCACAGCCGTTTTTAAAATGGATTGAGCAATAAACCTGCCGTTTTATTGCAATATTAATACAAAAACTTTACCAAGGTTTCCAGGATCACATCTAGCTTTCCAATCCTGTCCAGTTCATTAGCGGATTTGTCCATTTCATTAGCGGTTAAGGCTACCGCGCCATTAAGGCCCATAGTTTTGCATCATTAATTATTTAGTAACCAATGCTCTTAAGGCATTGTAACTACAGTTTGATGCAGATTATGAAAAAAAATACATTATTGGCTTTGATCTGCCTCCTGCCGCTCCAACTGCTGGCCCAGCAACAATGGAGTTTGAAGGATTGCATTGATTACGGTCTGAAAAATAACCGCAGCAACGCGGTTTATGAAAACGAAAAACGAGCAGCCGATGCGAAGGCTAAAGAAGCGCTGGCCGATTACCTGCCCAAGGTAAGTGTAACCGGAACTTTTGATGATAACTTAAAAGTACAACAATCAATTATTCCGGCGGGAATTTTCGGACCGGATCCGGTTAAAGTGGCTTTTACCCAAAAGTATAATACTAACGGTGTTGCCCAGCTCGATCAAACTATTTATGATCAGGCTTTACTAACCGGGCTACAGGCCAATAAATACAATAAGCAACAGGCCGACCTCAACGTAAAGAAAAACGAAGAGACCATCATTTACGATATCAGCAACGCCTATTACCAGATCTATGTTTACCGTGAACAATTGAGGCTGATGAAAGAAAACCTTGAAACCTACCATAAACAAATGGAGATTTCGCAGCTCCAGGTAAAAAAAGGCGTTACCCTTCAAAAAGACCTTGATAAGGTAACGGTTAACTATAATAACACCATATCGCAGATCCGTGTTGCCGAAAGTAACCTCGCGCTTTCGCAAAACCAGCTAAAATATAATATGGGCTATCCAATCAATACACAATTACCGGTTGATAGTACCTCGAATGATAAGATCAATACGCCGGTTTCCCCTGCTAACGATGGCTTTGCCGTAGGTAACCGTACCGATTATCAACTTTCGCAGGTGAACACCCACCTGTTGGAAATAGATGAAAAGCGGATCAAGGCAGGTGCTCTTCCGCGTTTAACCGGATATGCTAAATATGGTTCGGTAGGTTTTGGTAATACTTTAGGCCCTGCGTTCAGGGATCAGAACGATTACTCGGCCATTGGCTTAAAGCTAACAATTCCGTTGTTTGATTTTTTTAAGCGCAATGCGCAGTACAGCCAGGCTAAATATAAACGGTTAAACGCAGTTGAGAATTTAAAACTGGATGAAGGCAAGTACCAGATGGAGTACGAAAATGCCAACACGAAGCTGGTGAAAGCGCAAGCTAACCTTGATAATGATAAACGCAATATTGAACTGGCGCAATCGGTTTTCAGAACTACCGACCTTCAATTTAAAAAAGGCGTAACCGACCTTACCGACTGGCTAAACGCGCAGTACTCCATCAAAGATTCGCAAAATAATTACCTCAACTCATTGTACAGCTTTTATCAGGCCAGGCTTGATCTGGAAAAAGCCGCAGGTACCCTCAAAACTTTTTACAGCACACTCTAAAACATATGAAACGTAAATATATCATCGGCCTCATCATCGTGGTTTTATTGGCACTGATAATTTTCAAACTCGCATCCAATAAAAAAACGCTCGACAAAAAGAACCAGCCCTCGCAGGATTCGGTAGTGCGGATCCCCGTAAAAGTTGCGGTAGCTAAAGAGCAGCTTCAGGCCCTAAACCTCATCAAAACCGGAACACTGGCACCTTTTAAGGAAGCGAAAGTACTTTCAACAACAGGCGGTACTATCCAACAATTACGCTTTGAACTTGGCGATCATGTAAATGAAGGCCAAATACTGGCGCTAATGGATACGCGTTTAGCCCAGCTCGATCTGCAAAAAGCACAAACCAATGCCGCTAAACTTCACCGCGATCTGGAAACTTATACAGAATTACTGCAGGGACAAGCTGCAACACAGGAAAAGGTTAACGACATACAGCAAAACTACCTCGACGCTGTTAACCAGGTAAATCAGGTAAAAAAACAAATTTCCGATGCCGCCATCAAAGCCCCAACAAGTGGCACTATTTCTGAAAAACTGGTTGAACAGGGTGTTTTTGCAAACGCAGGTACTCAGATAGCCACCATTGTAAATCTGTCACAGGCCAAAGTGCAGATCAACCTGACCGAGGCCGAGGTTTACCAGGTAAAACAAGGCCAGGCGGTAAAGATCACAACGGATGTAAATCCTGATGACGTATTTAACGGCGAGATCAGCTTTATCAGCCCACAGGCGGATGAAACTCATAATTATAAAGTAGAAGTAATGGCTGGTAACAAAGAGGGCAATCCTTTACGTTCCGGGACTTTCGTTTATGCTGATTTCTCCCGTAAAACAACTCAAAATATCCTGCTTATTCCTCGCGACGCGCTTACACAAGGCGTTAAAGATGCGTCTGTTTACGTGGTAGAAAACAACGCGGTTCATCAAAAACAGGTAAAAACAGGGATCGAGCTTAACGGCATGATCCAGATCATGAGCGGGCTTAAAGCAGGTGAAGTTGTTGTTACCTCGGGGCAGATCAATTTAAAGGATGGAGCACAAGTGTCCATCTCCAAATAAAAAGCAATGATGCAAAAGATCAATCTACAGGTTTTATGGCGGGCTTTAATTGGCCTTGTTGTCCTGTTGCTGGTTATCATGCAAACCTGCCTTAAATTGAAGATTACCCAATCAATTCAACTAACTAAAAACGCAGACAGATGTCAATTACAGAGATTGCCGTTAAACGGCCCTTACTCATCATAGTGATTTTTACGGTGCTGTTTATATTTGGCGCCCGGTCATACTTTAGCTTAAACTATAACCTGTTGCCCAAAATAGAAGTGCCTACCGTGTCGGTAAGTACGGTTTACCCGGGTGCCGCCGCCGCGGAGGTTGAAACCTCCGTTACCAAAAAGCTGGAAGACGCCTTTTCATCGGTAGAAGGTTTAGATAAAATTAATTCAACATCACAGGAAGGTATTTCCAGTGTTGTTGTACAGTTAAAAACCGGTACAGACATTGACCAGGCCGAACGCGATATTCAGCGCAAGGCGGATCAGATCCAGAATGATTTACCGGATAATATTAATAAACCTATCGTTAACAAGATTAACCTGGAAGATGCCCCGGTTGTAAAAGCCGGCGTCACTTCAAAACAATCGCCAAAAGAGCTTTATGATTTTGTTGATAAGCAATTACTGCCCCTGCTGCAAAACGTTGCGGGCGTAGGCCAGGTAAATATTATTGGCGGCGATGAGCGCCAGATCCAGGTAAATATCGACCAGGATAAAATGAAGGCTTATGGACTTAGTATCGCTTCTGTAACCAATGCCATAGCCAAAGCTAATCAATCGTTCCCGGCAGGCAGCATCGAAACGCGAAATGAGCAGCAGTCCATCCGCTTTGATGCCAACGTCACCTCAACAGAACAGATCAGCAACCTCATCATTCAGCAACGGCCAAAGGCAGGGAGTATTTATTTGAAGGATATTGGCGAGGTTGTTGATGCTACGGCTAAAACCACTGCCATTAACCATATCAACGGCATTCCATCTATCGGTGTTCAAATTGTTAAGCAAACCGATGCTAATGCGGTTGATGTGAGCAAGCATGTTAAAGAAAAATTTACAGAGATAGAAGCCCAATACAAAGCATCAGGATTGAAATTCACCGTATCATCGGATCAAAGTGTGTACACCCTTAAATCCGCCGACGCGGTTATGGAAGATCTTGGCCTTGCCGTACTGATTGTGGGCGTAGTTATGCTGGCTTTCCTGCACAGTTTCCGCAGTTCCATGTTCGTACTGGTGGCTTTGCCATCATCTATCATCCCTACGTTTATTGCCATGTATTTCCTGGGCTTTTCGCTCAACCTAATGACGTTGATGGCCATGTCATTAGTGGTTGGCATTTTGGTGGATGACTCTATTGTAGTGCTCGAAAACATTTACCGGCACCTGGAAATGGGCCGTGATAAAGAAACCGCCGCGCTGGAAGGCCGCAGTGAAATTGGTTTTACAGCATTAGCTATTACACTGGTGGATGTGGTGGTGTTCCTGCCTATCTCTTTTGCAGGTGGTATTATCGGTTCCCTGTTACAAGAGTTTTCGCTGGTGGTAGTCTTTTCTACGCTGATGAGCTTATTCGTTTCCTTCACGGTAACGCCCATGCTTGCCGCCAAATTCGGCAAAATAGAAACCTTGACTAAAAGCACCTTATGGGGTAAACTAAACCTTGGCTTTGAACACTTTATTGATGTTTTAAAAGAGGATTATGGGAAATTACTTGCCATAGTGCTTCACAAAAAACGCTGGCTGCTCTCGGGTGTTATTGTTCTCATTATCGGCGCGATAACCTTAGTGCCGGCCGGGTTTGTGGGTGCAGCATTTATTCCAAGTGCAGATCAGGGCGAGTTGCTCATTAACCTGGAGCTTGCACCTTCAGCATCCATTTATCAAACCAATATGATAACGCAGCAGGTAGAGAAACTGATCATGAAGCAGCCCGAAGTAGTCAGGACATTTTCAAGTATTGGATTTATAACAGGCAGTGTTGCCGGAACAACCAATAACAGTAACCTTGCCGAAATCACCGTAAATATGGTTGATAAAAAAGAGCGCGACATCACTGCCGAGGAGTTTGGCGGCAAACTGCAAAAAATGTTAAACGCGAAAATACCTGGTGTAAAAATCACATCGTCACCAACCTCCATTACCGGCGGCGCTAATCAGGCCCCTATCCAGATAGCGGTTAAAGGTGTTGATCTGAAAGCTGTACGTAACGTGGCCGAAGCTTATAAAAAGATAGTGGCCAAAGTACCGGGAACCCGCTTTGTTGAACTTTCAGTAAAAGATCAAAAACCTCAGGTTGAAGTAAACCTGAACCGCGAAAAAATGACCTTGCTGGGCATTGATGCCAGCCAGGTTGGCGCGGCGCTTCAAAATGCCTTTAGCGGCAATGATGACAGCAAGTTTAAACAGGATGGCAACGAATATGATATCCTGATAAGCCTGGATAGTTATGACCGCTCGGATATTAACAATGTAAGGAATCTTTCATTCACCAATGCCGACGGACAAACATTCGTGCTCAGCCAGTTTGCTGAAGTAAAAGAAGGACTTGGCGAAAGCGTTTTGCAAAGGATTGACAGATTGGGTTCTATTACTGTAAACTCTTACGTTGTTGGTCGCCCGTCAGGTTCGGTTACTGCTGATATTAAAAAGAAGTTACCAGAGGTTAAATTGCCGCAGGGTGTTTCGGTTGAGTTTTTGGGTGATGCTAAGAACCAGGCCGATGCTTTTGGAAGTTTATTTTTCGCCCTTGGTGTGGCTATTGTTTTGGTTTACCTGATCATGGTTGCCCTTTATGAAAACGCTATATATCCTTTTGTGGTTCTGTTTTCTATCCCGGTTGCTTTGGTGGGTGCCTTGCTGGCCCTGGCTTTAACCATGCAAACATTGAATATATTCTCGCTCATTGGTGTGATCATGTTACTTGGTTTAGTAGCTAAAAATGCCATTCTGATAGTGGATTTTACCAATCATCTCAAGGCACAGGGATATGCTGTTAAAAATGCTCTGATTGAAGCAGGAAAGGAAAGGTTAAGACCTATCCTCATGACCACCCTCGCCATGATATTAGGTATGCTTCCTATTGCCATAGCCAGCGGTGCCGGTGCCGAGATAAAAAATGGCATGGCATGGGTAATCATCGGTGGCTTAACAAGTTCCATGATCCTTACCCTTTTTGTTGTGCCATCCATGTACCTTATTATAGAAAACCTGCTCCTGAAGTTCAAGAGCAAGAAAACAAGCACAAAAACACCGCTTTTAGAAGCTCAATAATTAACATCTACATATGGTTCATTGTTGCCGGGCAAGTGACTAACATCCCTTGCCCGGGATTTGGCTTTGCTTTGTCCAACTGTTTTATTCCGAATCTCCTATGAAAATCAAATTTTATCTTGGCACTATTGTGCTGAGCACCTTATTTACAACCTCATTCGCACAAACCAACCCGTTGACCAGACAACGTATGATCGATTCGCTGAAAATGTCGGCCCTGTCTGATTATGCGACCCGCTATCCTATTTTAAGGCAAGGATCTATAGCTACCGATATTTTAGGCGCACGCACCATAAAAGGCGAGCTTAGTGGTCATGATCTTTACGAAGGCAAAACAAACATCAGCCGTATCAGGGCGGCCTTTAAAATACCGTTGGCAGAGTGGGGTAAAAACACCATAACAGGTGTAGTAAGCTACCAGCAAATCCATTTTGATACCAAAGGTATCACCAGTTACAATCCGGCGTTTTCTACCGCAAACCAAAGCCTGAGCAAATCAACAGTTGGCTTCACAGCTACATTCAGCCGGTTGGATAGTATTTTTAACCACCCGGTAACCTATTCGGTAAGCGTATCCGGACTTACAGATGAGCTCAGCTCCGTAAAAAGGATAAACTACAGCGGTACATTTAATGTTCCGCTTAGCCGCAAGGCTACTTCATCATGGTCGGTTGGTGTCGCGGTAATTATCGATCCGTCATCTGTAGCACCGGTTGTACCATTTGTAAGCTACTGGCATAAATTTAAAGATGCCAACCTTGATCTTTTTGTTGATATCCCTTACCGAGTTGCTTTAAGAAAACAACTATCCAAAAAGAGCTGGGTATTTGCAGGCAGTGAGTTAGGTGGCAGTCTTTTCTTTTTTGATCTGAACCAGCCTTCGTTACCACAAAACAATATATATACATCATTGGATATCAAAACAGGCGCAACCCTGGAATACATGCTGACCAAAAAACTTGTATTCGGTGTTAGCGGAGGAATTTTTACCACTGCCCAGGCCCGCATGTTCGACCACAACGCCAAACCAAACGACTATTTTTTCAGAACATCCAACGGTTCTGCGCCTTATGTAGGTTTTTCGCTTTCATTTTTGCCATTCCTTAAAAGTTTGAGATAACGCAAGCTGGATCTCATAATAGAAATTTCGGCAGATTTGATCGTTTTTTAAATTTTCGAAGCATCAGGGAATAAAAAATTGGGGGGATAGCATGGTTAGGGAACAAAACTTATGTTATTGACTTTGTTCTTTCTTCAGCAGCGCATCGCCAAGTTCCCGCGAAATTGCAATTATAGCCTTCATTTTACCCTTGCCTATCTATTGATGACGATTTGCTACTGACTGCCAGATGTGAAATGGCCTTGTTTCAAACAGAACAACTTAATTTTTTAGTATTTGATCCGGAGAGTTAGCAATGGCATTTGGTAGACACTATATCCGAATTTAGTCGGATCGCCGTCAAAAAAGGAATGGTTGATCAGGCCTTTTTAAAAACGATGAGCAAAAGTCTCTATCCCCTGATTGTGATCGAACAAAAGGTCTTCTGTATCTATACATATGCTTATTTACAAAATATTCCCCAATAAACCGGATTTCTCCATTTCTTAAAACCCTATCTCGCCCAACCGCGTTAAAGATTGACGAGAAAACCCCCCAGCGCGAAATGTAAGCGAAGACTGGCAACAAAAGCCAGGCCAGAGGCAACGCTATAAATACTTAACTCATTCCTGATAAGCTCACCTGCTTGTTCATCTTAATTTTGCTGCCAGGCCGCTGTTTCCGACTCCTGGTTATACCTGTAGGTTAAGTTTTCCCAACGATTTTCATTAACATAAAAAATTATATTCAAAAATCTTCACCTAATCTACATCAATAAAAGTAACAATCTGTTCATTTTTTTTCATTTTCCTCTTACGGTTCCCTCTCCCCTTCCCGTCATATCTACAAACCCGCTAAAAAACGGCCATGGAAAAGGAACAACTCAAAGTACTGTTTAAGAAATACCACGAAGGCACCTGCACCGAGGAAGAAAAAACTTTACTGGAAAGCTGGTATTTACAATATAACGAACATGAGGTTGACCTCCCTGCCCGTAAAATAGCGGCTATCGGCAAACGAATCTTCCGTGAGCTCCCCGGGAACGAATCCTCCTTCCTAAGAATAGGTGTAGTGATCACACTGGCTGCCGTCTTGATCGGGTTATTGATCTCCGTTACCGTAAAACTCGTTTTCGATAACCCATCTGAAAAAAACATAACCGCCGTCCATGATATACCACCCGGGTCCAATAAAGCTATACTAACCCTGGCTGGCGGCAAAAGAATCGACCTGAACCGGGCAGCAAACGGCCGGCTTGCTACGCAAGGCGGTATCCAGATCGTCAAAAACGCGAACGGACAATTAACCTACAGGAACGGAGAAACCACAACTGTTGACGAAACCCTCTCCAATACAATCACTACCCCGAACAGCGGGCAATGGTTCGTTGCACTACCCGACGGCACCAAAGTCTGGCTCAATAACGCCTCATCGTTTACGTACCCCGCTTCCTTCGCCCATCAGAAAGAGCGTATCGTACAACTAAACGGGGAAGCTTATTTCGAGGTCGCCAAAGATAAGGCCCATCCCTTTATCGTCAGGACGGGGCAGCAGGAGATCAGGGTCCTGGGCACCCATTTCAACGTAAACGCCTTTACGGACGAACTCTCGGTAAGGACCACGCTCCTGGAAGGAAGCGTCCGGGTTATGTTGTCGGCCAGGCAAGCCGCGAAAATCCTGAGCCCCGGGCAGCAATCCTTACTGGCCGGTAACAGCCTGACTATTCGCGCTGTCGACCCGCAACAGGCCATCGCCTGGAAAAACGGTTATTTCCGTTTCAATAATGAAAAAATCCAGAGCATCATGCGGCAACTGTCCAGATGGTACGACATCGAAGTCCGCTACGAGGGTCCCGTTCCAACAGAAGCGATGAACGGCAAAGTATCCCGCTACAAAAATATAAGCCAGGTGCTAAAGGCCCTTGAGGCAACCGGAACTGTCCGCTTTAAAGCGGAAGGAAGGAGGGTAACCGTTATGAAGTAATGTTTAACGATCAGTTTAGTTAATTAAAGCCAGGAAACCGGCAGCAACCGGTGACCTGGCTTAAGGCCTGACTACCTAATAATTTATTCAACTATTATTTACCGCGCCGCGCCTCCCCCATCTCGACAATGAACAGGCACGGTGCTTAAAGCCATGCGCAACAAATGTACAGTTTTTACCCTAAAAACCTGGTGCAGCCACCTGGCCGCGCCCCCAAATTCCTGCTGGTTATGAAGCTGACGGTCCTTCTTTTCATCACGGCCATCCTTCAGGTAAGCGCGACATCATTCGCACAAAAAGTCACCTTATCCGAGAAGGATACACCGCTGTCCCAGGTATTTGAAAAGATCAGCAACCAGACAGGTTACGATTTTCTTTTACCGGACGGCATCCTGAAAACCGCCAGGCCGGTTACCATCAGGATCCAAAATGAAGAGCTTGCCCTTGCCCTGAAAAAGATTTTCGAATACCAGCCCCTGTCCTACACCGTCCAGGACAGGATCATCATTGTGTCAGCTCCCCAAAAACAGCCGGTCCCTGATCTGAAAGAAGAAGCGCGCGCCGATTCCCTTATCATTAGAGGCAGGGTAACGGATACGGCCGGCAAGGCCTTGCCCGGTGCAACGATCAGGGCCCGGAACAGGCATGCAGTGCAGGCGGCCTCTGACGGAACCTTTCAGATCAATGCCCGGGGCGGTGACGAAATCGATATCACTTATATCGGCTTTTTGCCTTATTCTTTCAAGGCCGCGCCGGGCATGACTTTTCAAAACATTAAACTCTTACCCGTTTCATCAAAAATCGAGGAGATCAACGTAGTTTCCACCGGTTACCAAACGATTTCAAGAGAACGCGCAACAGGGTCGTTTTCCAAGGTCGACAATGCCCTGCTGAACCGGCGGATCGGAACGAACGTACTCGACCGCCTGGAAGATGTTGTTCCCGGCCTTCTTTTCAACCGGAACACGATCACCACGGGACCGGGAACCGCCAGCCAGAGTTCCATTAATATCCGGGGACAAAATACGATCTACGGCAACGCCAGTCCGCTGATCGTCGTGGACAACTTTCCCTATGACGGCGATATCAACAATATCAACCCGAACGATGTGGAAAGTGTCACCGTCCTCAAGGACGCGGCAGCCGCGTCTATCTGGGGTGCAAGGGCAGGGAACGGTGTTATCGTGTTGACTTTAAAAAAGGGAAAACTGAACGCGCCGGTGCAGATCTCCCTCAGTTCCAATGTCACGGTTGGTGCTAAGCCTGACCTGTTTTATACATCCCAGATATCCTCTTCAGACTTTATCGATATCGAAAAGCTGCTTTTTTCACAGGGCTTTTATGATGGCACGCAGCAGTCACCGTACCATGCCGCGCTGACGCCGGTCGTGGACCTGTTGTACCAGGAAAAGAGCGGGGCGATCTCCTCGGCGGATGCCGGTGCGCAGATCGACGCGCTGCGAAAGTACGATACGAGGAACGACCTGAATAAATATTTTTACCGCAACAGTGTAGCGCAGCAGCATACACTGAATATCAGCGGCGGATCGGACGACCAGCGTTATTTTATTTCGGCGGGTTACGACAAGAACCTGAACAGCTTCAAAGCGAACAGTTACGACCGGGTTACGGTCAATGCCAATAACACCTATTCCTTCTTTCATAAAAAGCTGGAACTGGGTACAGCTGTATATTACACCAGGACCAATTCACAGCCCAATATCAGCCTCTACAACCTTAACTATACCAACGCGCCGAGCTCACCGTTTTACCCCTACGCCCGGCTTGCCGATGACCAGGGCACCCCCCTTCCTGTGGTCAACCTTTACGACGCCAAATTCGTACAGGGCGTGTCCCAGCAAGGGCTCCTCAACTGGCAGTACCGCCCCCTTGAAGAACTGGACCTGATCAATAACCACATTATTTCCGATAGCTACCGCATCAATATAAGCCTCAAGTACCAGGTATTGCCATCGCTGAACGCGGAGGTACGCTACCAGTACGAATATACCCACAGTGACGGCAGGAACCTGCAAAGCCAGGATACTTATTACACCCGGGACCTGATCAATTCCTATACGCAGGTAGCGGAAAACGGAACCCTCACCTACGGCATACCCCTGGGTGGGATCCTGGACCAGTCCAATACAGCTGTCAGGACCTATAATATCCGCGGGCAACTCAACTATGCCCATACTTTTGGTCAGAAAAATGAAATTTATGCACTCGCGGGCATTGAACAGAAGCAATCCGTAACCCAGACGGACGCGAACCGGTATTACGGGTATGACCCCGCGCACGCCACCTTACAACCCGTCGCCTACAATACCGAACTGCCTTTGTTCCTTTACCCCGGCTACACCGGCAGTGTGCCCTTCAATGATTATGAGAACAGGCTTACTGACCGGTACAGGTCATATTTTGCAAACGCGGGTTACACTTTTGACAGGCGTTACCTGCTGACCGCAAGCGCGCGTCTGGATCAAAGTAATATCTTCGGCGTAAAAACAAACCAAAAAGGCGTCCCCCTGTACAGTTTCGGGGCGGGTTGGAATGTAAGCAACGAACAGTTTTACCATGCTGGATGGCTGCCTTACCTGAAATTAAGGACAAGTTTCGGATACAACGGCAACGTATTTAAAGGACTGTCGGCCTATACGACGGCGATACCCTCGACCTCCTATAATTATTTCCCCAACACCGGGCTTCCCTATTCCAGTGTCCAAAACCCGCCCAACCCGGAACTGAGGTGGGAGCGGGTAAAAGTGATCAATATCGGGACCGACTTCAGCAGCAAAAATGGCAGGGTGAGCGGGACCATCGAATATTACCATAAAAATGGCTACGACCTGATCGGCCGCTCGGCATTTGACCCTACATCCGGGATATCATCCTTCACAGGCAATAATGCCGATACGAAGGGGCATGGTTTTGACATTACGGTCAACACCAGGAACCTGGACGGAAAATTCAAATGGCTGACGACTTTTATTTACAGTCACGTAAACGATGTGGTAACGGATTATACCGTAGTGCCCGCAGCCTATTCCCTGACTATCGCACAGGGGATACCCTACCGGGACAAACCGCTTTTCGGCATCTACAGCCGGAGCTGGGCCGGACTCGATCCGCAGAATGGTGATCCCCAGGGGTACCTCAACAACCAGGTAAGCAAAAATTACGATGCGCTTACCAGCGGGACGAATTATGACAACCTGGTCTATAATGGCTCGGCTATTCCAACTTCATTCGGCTCGCTCCGGAATACGTTTTCCTATGATAGGCTTAGCCTTTCTTTTAATATCAGTTACCGGCTGGGCTACTATTTCCGGAAGAATTCCATTTTGTATGCCAACTTACTTACCGGCCTGGGCGGCAGCGGGGATTACGCCCAACGATGGCAGAAACCGGGCGATGAAATGCGCACTTATGTCCCGTCTATGCCGGCGACAGCGGACGGGTTCAGGGACTTCTTCTACTCGACCTCCTCCGCGCTGGTCGCCAAAGGCGACCATATCAGGCTCCAGGATATCAGCCTTGGCTATGACCTCAGCAGGGAGCAGATCAGAGGCCTGCCCTTTTCCATGGTCCACTTTTATGCCTACGCCAATAACCTGGGAATTCTCTGGAAAGCCAACCATTTCGGCCTGGACCCGGATTTCCCGCAAAGCCCTCCGCCCCCCCGGACCGTCGCATTCGGTGTAAAAATTGATTTATAAACCCTTAGCTGATTCAAATGAAAACACAAACATTTCCATATATCATTATCGGCCTCGTCATCGCGTTGTCCGCCTGTCAGAAAGGTTTTCTGGAACAAAAGCCTGACCAGGCCTTGCTGGTCCCGGAGACGCTGACAGACTTCCAGTCCCTGCTGGACAACAGTAATTCGGTCATGAACTATTCGCCATACCTGTCCACCATAAGTTCGGATGATATCTACACGCCTTCCAACGGCCTGGCCGGGCAATCGGTGGAAATTCAAAACAGCTATGTATGGGCACCGGTCATTTTTCAGAGCACAAGCGGAATTGATTGGACCAGGCCCTATCAGCAGGTATTTTATGCCAATATTGTACTGGATGGCTTAAAAGATTTTAAAGGCGCGGCCTCAATAACACAGCTGAACGAGCTCAGGGGGGCGGCATACTTTTACCGGGCATTTGCTTTTTATAACATCGCCCAGGAGTTTGCCCCACCCTATAATCCCGCTTCCGCGCAGGCTGACCCGGGAATACCGCTCCGGCTGAGCTCCGATGTCAATGACAAAACTGTCCGATCTACCCTCCGCCAGACCTATGAACAGATCATTGCTGACCTTAACCAGGCGCATAATCTGCTCCCTGCCAATACGGCCTTCAAAACCCGGCCAACAAAAACTGCAGCGGATGCGTTGCTGGCGAGGGTGTACCAGACCATGCAGGACTATGACCAGGCATTGACCTATGCTAACCAAAGCCTCCAGGGAGGCCCGAAGCTGCTGGACTACAATTCCCTGGCACCTTCCGCAGCCTTTCCGATGCCTGTCGCGCTACGGAACGGCACGGATGAAGTCATCTTTTATGCAGTACTGATCAACAATGGCATGCTCAACGGAACAGCCAGTTTGACGGGCATCGATACCGCCCTTTACAAAACCTATTCCGGCAACGACCTCAGAAAAAAGCTCTTCTTCAACGACAGCGGCAACCATATTTACCGTTTCAGGGGATCTTATACCGGAACCAGCCTGCCATTTTCCGGGCTGGCCACCGACGAACAATACCTGATCAGGGCGGAGTGTTACGCAAGGACAGGCCACCCCGAAGCGGCTATGGCTGACCTGAACGCCCTGCTTCAAATGCGTTATCAAACAGGCTCCTTTATCCCGCTGACTGCAAGCGGCGCCTCCGATGCCCTCGGACAGGTCCTATTGGAAAGAAGGAAAGAGCTGGTATACCGTGACCTGCGATGGACCGACCTCAGGCGCCTGAACCAGGACCCGCAGTTTGCAAAAACACTGGTACGGACCGTCAAAGACCAAAATTACACGTTAGCGCCCAATGATAATAAGTATGTATTCCCGATACCTGACGAAGTCATATCCACCAGTGGGATCCAGCAAAACCCACGTTAATAAACCTTAAATAAAATTTCAATGAAAATTAAACAACAGTTCATCGTGATCTGCCTGATCATGCTTGGCGCACTATCGGGCTACGCGCAGCGACAAACCCCAATAACGAATACCAGCCATGCCGAAAAAACCACCATTATTGAAGGAGAATTCTTAAATGCCGGGGATACGCTGATGGTGGTTGAGCTCACCAGGGAGTTCGGTTCCGGTAATTCCGGCCTGACCGTGGATACGTCCGTTTCCGCACCTACATCCGGGAAACGCTTCAAAATCGTCCTGCCCACGCTCCTGCGGTCGACCTACGTCACACTCACCTCCGGTGCGGCAGGCAATCCCGCGATATTTTTACAATACTACATCGAGCCCGGGGACAGCATCCACGTTGTCTATGATGCCTTGACCAAGAAGGTAAATTATTCCGGACGGGGCAGTTTGAAATTTTGGTGGCACGACAGGATGAATGCGGATGAGCGCCGCATTAGCGACAGCCAGGAACAGGTCAACTCCTACGAGCACCCTGAGCAACACCTGGCCGATTTAGATGAAAAATTAGCTTACCACCTGCATCAGCTCGACCTGATCAAAGACAGGTTGAGCACCAAGGAATATTTCGTCTCAAAGGCCGATGTGATCGCTGCCAACCGGAAACTGGTGTATGATTTTTTCCGTTTTTCAGATTTCGGCAGAAGCTCGGGGAATCCGGAACTGGAAACCCAAATGGACCAGCTTTATAAAGACGGATATTACCAGCGCCCCAAGGATACGATAGATGAAGACTTCCTCCGCTCCTCCGCTTACTATGCTTTATATCTGCTCAGCCGGGAAGAAGCTGATTTCGCCTATCAAAAATTCAATTCGATCCCCCAGGCCCCCTCACTTTATGAACATTTGAAAAAAGGCACGCCGGGCTACCTTCGGGACAAGGTCATCACGGCACACCTGGTCAAGGAACTGGGTTTTTCCCTGCTCAGTGATTCCGTGCTCTCGGATGCAATATTAACGGTTAAAACACCCGTCTATAACCGGTTGCTGGTCCACATTCAGGACCAGTTTGGTAAAGGTAACACCATCAGTACCTTTAATTTCCCGGATAAGGACGGCCGTCTTTTTAGTATGGCCAAATTCCGGGGCAAGGTCGTGTTTATGGACATGTGGTTTACCGGATGTTCAGGATGTATCCAGGTGGCAAAAGCACTCCCGGGCGTTGAAGAAGCATTTAAAAACAATCCAGACGTGCTGTTTGTCAGCCTGTCCATAGACAAAGATAAAAAGGTATGGATGAACAGTATTGATCCCGCACAAACCATCAAAGGCGGCTATACGCATTACACGACGCCTTCAACACTTTACCTGTATACTGCAGGCACCGGCACCAACAACCAGTTTATCAAAAAGTACAATTTAACGAGCAGTTATCCCCACCTGTTATTGATCGGGAAAGACGGCAGGATCATCAGGATGGACCCGACACGCCCGGATACGGAAGGAGGGCAAGGTAAGCTGATCGCTGAGATCAAAGAAGCATTAACCCAATAAAAAAAAGCCGCTTAACCGCACGAATGGTCGGAAGAATATTTCTTCCGACTTTTTTATTTACAGGTTTTTCTTTTTTTATTTAATCATTTGATTATCAAATATTTACTTGTTTTTCTTGTTGATTTTAAGTATATTAAATACTGTAAATCAATGAGAGATGGGTATTTTCAAAGACCACAACGTCACGGTAAAACAGCTCTTAGGCTTCATTCCCGAAGCGCTAATAGCAAATTTGTCGGTCACGACCAAGATCGATCATTATGCAAAGGTTCTACACGGCAACAAATTGTTTTATTTGCTGCTCTATGGCATTTTGGACAATGACAGGCTTAGTCAGCGAACATTAGAAGATACTTTCAACGATTCGGTGTTTAAGATACTTTTCAACCTCGATGAAGATGAAAAGGTACGCCGAAGCTCTATTTCAGAAAGGCTGTCAAAGGTTGACCCTGACTATTTCAGGCAGATATATGAATATATTTACGAGCAGTTTTCCGCAGCTTATACTTTAACGGAAAGAAAACAGTATAACCTGATCCGTGTAGACAGTACAATAGTGAGTCAAACTGCTGGTAAGTTAACTGAAGGTATAGTTAATCCCGGCAGCAGCAAGAAAGCCGTCAAATATAGCCTTGCTTTTGACGGCATACTGCCCGGGCTGTCCCATGTGTTTACGGATCCAAAATATGGTAACGAAGACAATGCATTACCGGAGGTGGTCATCTCGCATGTAAAAAAAGAATCCGGGCATCAGAATATCTATATATTGGACCGGGGGCTTCAATCTACCCGGACAATGAAAGCATTCAGTGAAGATAAAGTAACATTCATCTGCCGTGCAAAAGAGAACAGAAAGTTTGAACTACTCGAGGATCGGATCACCGAAGGACAGGACATGGATATGGGCGAGTCCGTTCTGATTCGGGATAGCATTGTACGACTTTATACAGGCATGCCTGTAATCAACAATCGCGAAAACAAACATTACATAGAGATACTGGTCGATCATCCTTTTCGCCTGGTTATAGTAAAAAGTAAATCTGATCATGGTAAAGAGTACTGGCTGTTAACCAATGAGTTTGATTTATCAGCCAAAGATATCGCACAAGCTTACCGCAGACGTTGGGACATCGAGGTCTTTTTTAGGTTCCTCAAACAGGAACTCAATGTAAGTCACCTGGTTTCCCTTAATAAAAACGGCCTGCAGGTTATGTTATATATGACTTTGATAACAAGCATGCTGGTATTGATCTACAAAAAAGGAAATAAACAAGGCTATAAAACTTCCAAAAGACGTTTTGCAATGGAAGTAAGGGACTTGGCCATTGCTTTGATCGTTGTTCAATGCGGAGGTGATCCAGGGCTCTTTTTCAAAACATAAAAAATGGCCGGAATTTCTTCCGACCATTCGTGGCTTAACCGCGGCTTTTTTTGTTAGTTTAATGTAGCATGCCCTGTCTGGGTCACCGTAATGGCACCTCCTGGGGTAGCCTGGGTCCCTGTACAGTCAAACCGCGCATCGGCGTCACAGCTTACAGTCTTTCCGGCGGGGATCGGTTGCCAGTTATGGGCACCCGGGGTATTGGTGTCGTTGTAAAGGTTGGTTAAAAAAGGTTTGGCGGATACGGTTGCAAAAGCCGATCCGGTGCCTGCTAAAAGGGCGATAGCTGCGAAATTTAATTTTAGACGTTTCATAATGATTATTGTTTAATTAAATAAAAAGCGAAAGCTTGAAAATTGAAGTTTATGCCTACTCTGTTTTCAGGTTTTCGGCTCCGCCTGTGCTCCGCTGGCAGCACTGTGTTATCAGTGAAGCAATGTAGAGAGGTCACTCTTTGCCAATTACGCTCCTTTCCCTGTCGATGAAATATATACCGAGTAGACTCAACAGCAAGAAGAAAACATTGAAGACCAGATGCATTTTCCAGCCCAGCGCCCTGATCACGCCGCCGCAGGAACAGGGGATCCGGCTAAAATAATGGAGCAGCACCAAGGAGATATAGCCGGTGAACAACAGCATCAAAACAGCCGAAATATACAGACCGGGCTTTCTTGTCCGCCTGAATATCAGCATAACGGCAGTCAGTATTTCAGATCCGGGCAGCGTCCAGATCAATAGTGCCGCGACTTCCCGGGGCAGGGTCTGGTTATACATCTGCCTTTTAAAATCTTCGAAACCGATCAGTTTACTGACAGCCGTGTAAATGAAAAGTAACACCAATAAACCGGAAACTGCTTCTACGACAATTTGATAGATCCTGGTATGGGGATTACGAATATGTGGAGTGATCATGCGCTTACATTTGATGAAACAAAGTAAGCGCATGGACGAACGATAAAACAGTGACAAATAGGTTGTAATATCAGGCGTATCATTATTTCATATTTACCTGTTAAACAACAACAACCGCCTGTTTAATTAAAAAACCAAACAGGGGCCGGAAAGTAATCTTGTTATAAACACCCGGTTGTATATACAACCTTTTACTCTCCTTAGTTGTAAAAATGCGGGATTTCAAAGAATTAATTAGTTTTGATCCTTTAAGAAAAAGCAATGGAAAATTTCAACAAGTTAAAAGAAGTGATTGCCGCAGCAGAAGCTGACGCGGCAAGTTTTTATGAAAAAGGTAATAAGGCTGCAGGTACCCGCCTGAGAAACGCGATGCAATCCTTAAAAGTACTGGCGACGGACATCCGTAAAGAAGTAACAGAAAAAAAGAACGCACAATAATTAAAAAAACTGTTTTGGGTCAGTCCGGGTAAAAAATGGCCCGGGCTATTTTGTTTCTATTCCCTATTGCTCAACTCCCTCTGGACGATCAGCTCGATGTCCCTTTTGATCGCGAGGTAATTTTCCATCAGTACCTCCGGCTTGAGCTGCCTGATCTCCGGTAGTTTCTGGTATCTCTCTTCTTCCGCTTTGATCGCCTCGTGGTCATTGATGATCTCGTTATGAAAAACTTTCAATTCGATCTTGTTCCCGGGTTCATCCGCCACCATGCCCACAAACTCCCCGGAAGACAGGGTCGATATTTTAGACGCCGGAATCGCGAAATCCAACTGCATCGATTTGCTTACCGACATATCCTGGCTGTTGACTGTTATGCTTTGTCTTTCCTGCATGATCTTGCCGAACCGCTCGCTTAATTGCCTGGCCGTATCCCCGAAGACCTGCCCGCAGATGACATTACCCACAATATTCATGATCACCTCGGCCTGTTCCCTGCCGTAATCTTTTTTCAGCTGGCTATAATCCTGAACGGCCAGGGTGGTAGCGACTTTGTTTGAGCGCGCTGTGGCGATCAGGCTGTCCATATTGTTGAAGTAAATTGTCGGGAACTCATCAAAGATCAGGTTACACTTCAACTTGCTTTTTTGATTAACCAGTTTAATTGTCCGGGAAATATAAAGGCTCAGCACCGCGCCGTATACCTGCTGTTTCAGCGGGTTGTTACCCATGCAAATGATCTTCGGGGCCTCCGGGTTATTCAGATCCAGGGTAAAATCGTTACCGGACAGCACATAATACAATGCCGGGGATACCAGACGGGCCATGCTGATCTTGGCGCTGGCAACCTGCCCCTCCAACTGATCATAGGCCTCATTTTGCCAGGCAGAGATAAAAGGATTGATCAGCACTTCGATCTCCGGTTCCGTTCTCAGGAGCGCGAACAGGTATTTATAGTCCACCTGGGCCAACTCGATGACATGCGGCAGCGTGCAATACCTGCCGCCTTCGTATTTCCGCAGGAACCAGATCAGGGCAGTTACAAAGTTGATAGGTGATTCTACAAAAAAGTCGCCCTGCTTTTTGATCCATTCGCGGTTGAGGCCGAGCATAAAGGTCCGCGACGACTCCATCGCGTCGGTAATGTCATCCATGCTCCCGGGCTCAATAGGGTTGCAGCGGTGCCTGATCCTGTCAAAATCAATGAACCAGATGGTCGGTTTGACATTGTAATTGCCCGCGTATTTCATCAGCGCGTTATAGGCGATCACCGAAAGGTCGTCGAACTTGAAATCATAGATCAGCATACCGAACCCTTTCCGGATATGCTGCGTGATAATATGGCGCACCACGAAATAGGATTTGCCCCCGCCAGGCCGGCCCGCGATCAGCGTTGAGGCGAAGGGTTGGATCAGGTTGATCCAGCTGCGCCTTTTCTTCCCTTTCAGGCGGTACTGTGCAGGCAGGTTGACGGAATACTCGTTTTCAAGTTTCCGTTCCTCCTGCGGAAAGGTTTCGTTTTCCTTATTAAAGATATCTCCTGCCAGACTGATATGCAACAGGCGTGACAATAAAGAACCCGCGACCAGCATAAAACCATAGCCGAGAGCTGATAAACCCATATACATTATTGCAATGAACACCGGCTTCCCTGACAAACCTAACATTAGGTTGCTCATAAAATACAGCAGCAGACCTGTCAGTCCATAGCCCCAAATGGTCTGTTTACGGATCTTTTCATCCTTTTTCCCTTTACTACCGATCAGGGAAACGAGCAACAGCAGCAGTGCGGCAAGCTTTGCGTAAAGCACCGTTTTAAAAACACCCATCCGGGATATGGGTAACAATACCTTATTGACCAGGGGCCAGGTGAACTGCCAATCAGTAAACGCCGGGTAACAGCACAAATAAAAATGGATGATTAAAATCGTAATGCTTAGCAGCCTGGTAAAATCGATGATCTTCCGTAAGGCCTGTTCGTTTTCTCCGGTTTGCATAATAACATCTTATAAATTCAACCTTTTACGTTTCTTTCTTTTCTTTTTTTGCAGGAACTCCTGAGGAACACCTGTTTGCTGGTTTTCCTGACGCAACAGCAGCTCTAAAAGCAAATTCCCCGCCGGCCCCTGCCCTGATTCGGTAAAACCAGGCCAGCTTAACGTGTTTTTTCCCGGAACTCCGGAAACATTTTCCCGCTGTCCCTCGACACGCGGCTCCGCCTGCAGACGGCTGATAATTCCTGCAGCACTGTACTGCTTACCAAGGTCGCTTCCGTTAAACACGGCTTTAAATTCATGGTCAACAAAGGTTACGCCGTATACCCTGCCATCGTCGTTGCTCCTGACCACCGCCTGAACACCAAGGGCCCGGAGTTGCTTCTGGAGTCCGGCGATAGAACCGCATCCCGGGGCGCTCCGATCGATCTTTTCCCGGAGCCTATCCCTGAACGGGCGCCTCAGCACTTCATTCAGCACAAAGTTTTTCTCCAGCCTGCTCAGCGTCGGCTTGCCGTAGATCGCGCTGGCCTTAATCGGTACGCAGATTTTTTCACCCCTGCTGCCCAGGATGTAATAATGGAGCCCTTTGCGGGCGAACATCACCGAGGCCTTTCCGCCCCGGTCTGCCATAACATTAAACTGATTAAGAACAGCATTGAGTTCCGGCAAGCTGGTAAACTTATAAGTCCGGACAACCTCGCTGACGACATTCGTAACCGCTCTTTTAGATGTCAGTTTGCCATATTGTACTGGAACGAGATCAATCTTTTCCGGCTTCAGGTCCTTATTTTTTGAGCCGGCCTTCACTAAGCTAAACCTGTCCTCTATGTCCTGCCGTGCCTGTTCCGACTGATTTTTTCCGAGATTATGCAAACTGATCCTCCTGCCGTCGGGTTCTATATTGGTAGATACAATATGGATATGGGGATGCCCTGCATCGGTATGCCGGTAAACCAGATAAGGCTGATCTTCAAAACCGATCCCTTTCATATAGGCATCGGCTATGGAAACCAGGGTATGACTGTCAGGCCTTTCGTCCGGATCAAAATTGAGCGAGATATGCACCGTATTGGTTTGTACTCGCAGGTTTTTCCCGGCCTGGTCTTTCAGTCGGTACAGCTTATCATCAAAGGAAAGGTCATGTGCGTCTTTGAGGTATCCCCGGGCCTCAAGCAGGTCCGCTTTCCCCTCCTTCACCTTGCGCTCATTGTAGTTCAGCGCGCCGGTCAGGCTTTTTCCGCTTTTAATTTTTGCAACCATAAGTCCGCGTAATTTTTCATGCGGTCCCGGATCTCGTTCATGGCGGGCTCCAGTTTTCCATGGATAATTTCAAGCAATGACGACCAGAGCCGATGATCCGGGAAACCATGTGCGGCATTGATATTCCTGACGGCCTGGTTGAGGTTATTGCCGATCGGGTTCAGCTCTTTCCGGAGGAGGACCAACTCCTGCAGTAACTCGTCCATAGACTGGTCTCGGGTCAGCACGGTTACCGGCTTGCCCATCAAAAGCGCCCTGTGGTATTCACTCATGGTTTGGAAAGTTGTTTTTCCCAGGCGTGCTTCCAGTATTTTATATTCCTCGGGCTTCAGCCGTATGTTCAGCCAACGGCACCTGTTTTCTGCTTTCTCTTCCATAACAATCCATCATGATCAGACCGACTCCGGAGCGTTTGATCCCCTCCCCCGGACTGACTCCGGAAGGAAGGGCAAGATCCGTTTGTGACACAAACGTACATCTTGCTAACCGCAGAAAAACAGCGGTTTAATCCCTTGCCCAAATTCGCCGGTCATATGCCAATCCTCATTTTTTCACTATCCTCAATTACCTGACGGAACCCTGCAAAAGACGTTTACTTTTCAGGATGCGGTGATCTGGCATCAAGAAAATACGTCAGGGCCAGGATATTGATCGCCTTTAAAGAAAGGTCCTGGTCTACTCCATAGGACCGCATCCGTTTCAGAAGGCTTTTAGGGATCCAGGTATTCAATTGCGCTTCCTCCTCCTTGTCAGCCGGCAGTTCTTTTACCGGCCGGACTTCCTGCACGGGTGTTTTCGCCGGTTCTTTTTTCAATTTATCAGCGAGGCTGCCCAGCTTGTTTTTGTAATCTTCCATGTCGCCAATCCCCTTTTAAATCATTACAACAATGCATCAGGCAGTAACCATTATTGTAATTACATCATTGCATAATTCTGTAAACGCATAATCCTATAAATACATAATCCTGCATTTACAGGAATGCAAATCCCTCCAAATACATATTACTGCAGGTGCATAACTGCATAAATCCACAATTACATGATTACTGATTTATGCGCTGATCAGGTCAACGATTTCGCCGGCCAGCGCGGTAAGCTCATTTTTGGCTTTCACATCGGTCCCGTTAATGACCCCGGTCGTAATCGCGGACCTGGTGATGCTCACACGGTCATGTATCATGGTCACCAATAACGGGGTGCCGAGGCTTTCCAGCAACGCGGTTACATCTCTGGTCACACCAGACCGGGGCTTGACCATATTCAAAACAATCCCGGCTTTCAAGGCCGGGTTTTTAGCCTGCGCGAATCTGATCAGGGCCAGGGTCGCCCGGATAGCCATCACATCAAAGAAGCCCGGCTTTGTCGGCACCAGCACAAAATCTGAAATCAAAAAAAGATCGGCCAGCTTGTTGGATAAATACGGCGGGGTATCGACGATAACGAGGTCATAATCCAGTTTTGGGATCACGCTGACCTGCTCTGCCAATAAAATATCCAAACCCGGAAAATCGTCCCTGACATGATATATACTGCCCTGTAAATCCGAATCGACGAGGGCAACCTTCAATTGGCCGCGAAAACACAAGGCCAGGTTGATGGCTATCGTGCTCTTTCCTACCCCACCCTTCTGGTGGGCAATCGTGATGATCTTTCCCATGTTACATAATTCTAAATTGCTGTAAAAACATATTGATGTAATTCTGCATCTGGAGAATTACATAACAAAGGTTGATATCCGGAGCGGAGAAAAACTCCGATATGATCCGAGGCGGATGAGGATTTTATTTAATGAATATTTTTTGATTCCGGGGAATGTGAATTGCAGGTATTGACAACTTAGGCAACGCCCCGCCTCGATGTTCTCCAGACAAGTGTAACAGCCGCCAATCAGTTAAGCGTTGTCGTTGTGGTCGGTCCTCCGTTTTAGCGCTCTCCTGTCTTTTACGACCGAGAGATATAAAAAGACCCTTAACGGGCCTTTTTTCTTAATAAAATAGAAAATCAACGGTTATAGCGCGGATGTTTTTGCTTAACCATATAAACAGGTTGGACAGATACACCAGTATAAAATCCGGTTACACCAGGCCTGTCAAAGGGATGTACCAGCTGTTTGCGCAGAAGGGGAACGGTTTCTTTCATAGTTTCCTGCAAACTGTGCTAACAGCGAAACCGCCGACCGGTCATAGGCCAAAGCGTCTTCCCAGGTGTCACGCGGATTTAGCAATTCAGCAGGCACCCCGGGACAAAGCTGCGGCACCCAAAGCCCGAAGAGTGGGTGGCAGATGAAAA
Source organism: Mucilaginibacter kameinonensis (assembly GCF_003675385.1). Classification (GTDB taxonomy): domain Bacteria; phylum Bacteroidota; class Bacteroidia; order Sphingobacteriales; family Sphingobacteriaceae; genus Mucilaginibacter; species Mucilaginibacter kameinonensis. The sequence continues at coordinate 614,186 of NZ_RCWZ01000004.1, forward strand.
CGACTTCTTCGAGTTCGCCGCCCAATGCGGCAGAAAGCATGGCCCTGGTGTAGGCCAGGGAAATCCTGTGACCGGTTCCGTAGGGTCCGCCGGTCCAGCCTGTGTTGATCATCCAGACTGAGGCCCCGCTCTCTTCAATCTTGGTCCTGAACATGCCGGCGTAAAAATCGGGATGCAGGGGCAGGAACGGTGCACCAAAACAGGAGCTGAAAGTTATCTGAGGCTCCATGACACCAACCTCGGTCCCGGCAACCTTCGCGGTATATCCATTGATATAATAAAACATCGCCTGTTCCGGCGTCAGCTTGCTGATCGGCGGCAAAACACCATAGGCATCGCAGGTCAGAAAAAATATATTTTGCGGTATTCCCGTCACTGAAGGGATCCTGGCATTGGAGATATAATTTAAGGGGTAACTGACGCGCGTATTTTCCGTGATTTCCCGGGATTTAAAGTCGATCCCGTTCGTCCCCGGCAGGAATACCGCGTTTTCCACCAGTGCCCCGGTCCTGACTGCCGAATAGATCTCGGGTTCCCGCTCCTCCGACAGTTCAATGATCTTCGCATAACAGCCGCCTTCAAAATTAAAGACCCCGGCTTCGTCCCAGCCATGCTCGTCATCTCCGATGAGCTCCCTGGCGGGATCCGAACTGAGTGTCGTCTTACCCGTACCGCTGAGCCCGAAAAACAAAGCCGTGTCGCCCCATTTTCCCACATTCGCGCTGCAGTGCATCGGTAGCACGCCATGATGTAAAGGCAGCAGGTAATTCAATATCGTGAACACACCCTTTTTGATTTCCCCGGTATAGCCGGTGCCGCCTATCAGGATCTTCTTATCGCTGAAGGAAACAGCGGTAAAATTGCCTTTCCTGGTGCCATGCCTCAGCGGGTTCGCTTTAAAGCCGGGGGCGTGGATGACCTGCCATTCAGGTTTCATCCCCGAAAGTTCGCCCGGCTGCGGGCTGATAAACATGTTCGCGGCGAAATGACTGGATGCCGGCAGTTCACTGATAATGCGGATCGGCAACCGGTATTTTTCGTCGGCACAGGCGAAAACATCGCGCATCCAGATCTCCCCCTTAAGTTCCAGGTAGGCCAGAAGATCTTTTTCCAGCGCCAGGAAGCATGCTGTTTGCATAGCGTTATTAAACCTGTTCCAGTATACGGTATCTTCCGTTTCGGCATCCCGAACAATAAACTTATCATCCGGTGAACGACCTGTAAATTCCCCCGTACGGATGAGCAGCGCCCCCGTATTGCTTAATGCACCCTCCCCTCTTTCCAGAATTTGCCGAACTAACTGATCGGTGGGTGACTGGTAGTGAACCCTATTTTTCAAGAATGAATAGACCATATCTGTATTTGTTAAATCCAACCCTCAAAATCATCTTTGTACTTCTTTTTAAATTTCCGGTAACGCCGGAAAAGGGAAATAGCGGCCAGACTGACGATAACCAAAGCGATGACGCCTGATATGATGCCTGTTGATAAATGATGTTTCATATCTGCAAAACCTGGTGAAGGATGATGATCGAATCGTTAATTAATATCTGCCGCATCGGTCCGCGTTTTGACAGAAGCTCTAAGTTTATAAATTGCTGTATTTCGCAGCTGCCTGATCCGCTCGGCACTCATGTCCAGCTGTTTGGATATTTCCGTCGGGTTCATTTCATGTCCGCCGGTTATACCATAACTCAATTCGATGATTTTCCGCTCCCGGTCTGACAGGCCGGAAAGAAGTTCGTCCATGACGGTACGCTCCGACTCGGCCATTAATATATGATCGGGCGCCGGCACATCCTCCGGGAGCCGGTCGAGTAAAGTAACATCTTCGTCGCCGGAACGCATGTCATAAGAGAAAGTCCAGGGAGCACTATATAAAGCGTCCCTTATCTGTTCCTTTGATCTTTGTAAATGCTGCGCAAGTTGCTCAGTTGTTGGCTCCCTCAGCGTCTCCTGCTCGATCTCCGCGATCGCCCTGTTGATCCTGGTAATCTCATGGATCTTATTCATCGGCAAACGGATCATCCGGGCATTCTCGATAATCGCGGCGCCAATACTTTGCCTGATCCACCATACCGCGAAAGAAATAAATTTGAGGCCTCTTGTTTCATCAAAGCGTTGCGCGGCTTTGATCAGGCCTAAATTCCCTTCGCTGATCAGGTCGCTCAGCGGCAACCCCTGGTGCTGATATTTTTTTGCCACCGAAACCACAAAGCGGAGGTTGCTCCGGACCAGCCGCTCAAGGGCGGCTTTGTCACCTTGTTTTATCCTTGCACCCAGATTCGCTTCCTCATCTGCGTTAATCAGGCCCTCCCTGTTTATTTCGCTGAAGTAGATTTCAACAGAAGCATTGTCCCGGTGGGCAATATTGGGGGTAATTTGCAGGTTCCGCATATATTAAACAGAAGGGGTGAATACATAGTTATCGATCGGAAAATCGGGGTATTCCTGTTTTGCCATGGACGGCTTCGGCAGGCCCTCGCCTTTTTTCTCAGACAGACGCTCTAACATGTCCGTAGTCATCGTTTTGAGGTCATATTCAGGCCGCCATTGCCAGTCGAGCCGTGCTTCGTCATCCTTAATGCTTCCAGGCCATCCGCAGGCTATCGCGTTCCGGTAATCCGGCACATAGCTGATCCTGAAGTCCGGCAGGTGTTTTTTGATTTCCGCGGCCAGGTCGCAGGGGGCAAAGCTCATTGCCGATAGGTTATAAGATGTCCTGATACTGATCCTTTCCCTGGGGGCATCCATCAATTCAAGGATCGCCCTGACAGCGTCCGGCATGTACATCATCGGGAGGCAGTTATCTTCTTCCAGGAAACAATCATACCGGCCATTTTCCAGTGCCCCATGAAATATCTCAACCGCATAGTCGGTCGTACCGCCTCCAGGTGCAGCAGCATGGGAAATTAACCCGGGAAAGCGGATACTCCTGACATCCACGCCATGTTTTTCAAAGTAATAGTTGCACCAGTATTCCCCGGACTTCTTGCTGATCCCGTATACTGTATTAGGCTCCGCGGCGGTATGCTGCGGGCAATTGTACCTGGGTGCCCCGGGACCGAAAACGGCTATACTGCTCGGCCAGAACACTTTCTCCACTTCATTCGATCCGGCGATCTTCAAAACGGACAGCAGGCTTTGCACATTCAGTTTCCACGCGGTATCAGCCTGCATTTCGCCCTTTGCGGAAAGCATGGCGGCCAGCAGGTAAATCTGTGTTACGCTGCACTCCCGGACCACATCTTTCAGCCGCACATGATCCAGCACGTCAAGACAGATGTAGTTCTTCCATCCCGGAACTTCGGGAAGAATATCGGCCGCAATGATATTTTCAGGGCCATACCGTTTCATTAAGGCCATCGTTAGCTCGGTGCCGATCTGGCCGCAGGCACCAATAATTAGAATCCTGTCTTTTTTCATCTGTTGCTGTTAGGTTTTGCATTAGTAACGCCGTTTAAAGGAGATACCCGGTATCCCATCCTGTCAAATACGGTTTCCCGTCAGTCCGGCTTAATTGGTCATTGGTTTGATGAAAGCGTCGCGGGTTGCACCGTTTTCAGAGGCAAAGGTTGCCGCTTTTGGTCATTAAAACCACAGTACCGCAAGACTTTGGAAAACATGACTGTAAAACCTCATTTTAAAATACATTATGCCTTTTTTAAGACATAAAACTTCGCACTTTCAGGAAAAAGAGCTTTTCAAGACATCCCTGATACACTATCCGAGACCGGAAAAAGCGTATCCAAAACCCGGTTTCATGGCCATAGATTTGCATAAAAAGCACATTAATAACTAAATTGGCTCCACCAGTTAACCAAAAACAAACCGTACAATTTACACTAAGCCAATGTCCAGAGTAGTTACTTTAGGCCAGTTTATCATTGAAAAACAAGCGGATTTCCCTTACGCCAAAGGCGAGCTGTCGCGCTTGCTGCGGGACATTGGGATCGCCGCCAAGATCGTTAACCGGGAAGTAAACAAAGCCGGACTGATGGATATCCTCGGCAAAAACGGAATTACCAATATCCAGGGCGAACAGCAGCAAAAGCTGGACCTTTATGCCGACCAGCAATTTATCTCCGCGCTTAAAAGCGGCGGCGAATGCTGCATCGTCGCTTCAGAAGAAAACGAGGACATTATCAGGCTCGATACAGATGTGTCCAAAAATGCCAAATATATCGTGGCGATCGATCCTTTGGATGGCTCATCAAATATCGATGTCAATGTGCCCGTAGGGACCATATTTTCCATTTACCGGAGAAAATCAAGTGATGGCGGCCCTGGTTTAGATGATGTTATGCAAAGGGGAACAGAACAGGTTGCCGCAGGCTATATTATTTACGGCTCCTCCACCATGCTGGTTTACACGACCGGCAGGGGCGTTAACGGCTTTACTCTCGACCCCTCTATCGGGGAGTTCTGCCTCTCCCACCCCAACATGCAGATCCCGGAAACAGGGACGATCTATTCCATCAATGAAGGCAATTATGTTCATTTCCCACAGGGCGTAAAAGACTACATCAAGTATTGCCAGGTCGAGGATACGCAGACAAACAGGCCCTACGCCTCCCGCTATATCGGCTCCATGGTCGCTGACCTTCATCGCAACCTCATTAAAGGCGGGATATTTATTTACCCGTTGACGTCCGGCGCTCCATCTGGTAAACTACGCCTACTATACGAATGTAACCCGATGGCTTTTCTTATCGAGCAGGCGGGGGGAAAAGCGACCAACGGCCGGGACAGGATACTTGAACTTGAGATCAGTGAACTACATCAGCGTTCCCCAATTTTCATCGGATCAAAAAAAATGGTCGAAAAAGCGGAAAGTTTCAACTTAATCCAACCTGAACAACAATTATGATAAAGACCGAACACCGACTGGATAAAATCGACCTGGGCATTTTGAAATTACTGGAAAAAGACGCCAGGCTTACCCATAAGGAGATCGCCCATTCGCTGAACCTGTCCATTACACCCATTCACGCCAGGATCAGGAAGTTACAGGATGAAGGTTATATCCAGCGCTATACGGCCATCATTAATCACAAAATGGTCGGAAAAGGCCTTATTGCTTATACCCAGGTGCACCTGAGAGAGCATTCCCAGGAAAGCCTGAAAGCATTCATGGACGCTTCGGTAAAGCTTCCTGAGGTAATGGAGTGTTACCATATGACCGGGGCCTTCGACTTTCTGCTCAGGATCGCGATCCGGGATATGGACGAATATAATAAAGTTTTGATTGAGAAACTGTCGAAATTACCTGACGTAGGTAACATGCAAAGCTTTTTCGTGATGTCAGAAGCCAAGCACGAAACGGGATATATGTTCGGGAGTGAATAATCATACACAAGGCTACAAAAGGTGTTTTCCTATTTTTTAAACTGTCCAAAATGATGCATACAATTCCATATGAACCTGGCTGAAAATGCAGGTGGAAATTTGTTACTGAAAAGCGGAATAACATTACGTCAATCAATTAAAATACGAAATACCGTAAAGTTTCAAGATCAAAATCCAAACAACATGCTGATTTATAACTATTTGAATTTTGGTTAAAAATTCGATTGTTTGGTGCTTAACCTAGTATTAAACTCCGTTGAAGATCAGCAGCAATACACTAATAAAAGCGAGTAGTCACGAATCAAAAGGGTCAATCCCCGTTATTTATGTAACCATCTTCACATGCCTGCTGTTTCAAAATGTAGCTTTTTCACAGGACAACATTTTGACGGCTAAGCAATCAGAGATTCTGAAATCTGAGCTACAAAGTAAAAAAACGGACACGGATAAATTCGATAAACTGATGCGGCTAGCCTGGTACCAGGTATTGAAACCGGGGGAGTTAAAAACCGATCTGGACAGCGCAAAAAACTACCTCTCCAACGCCGGTCGGATATTAAAACAATCTCCATCTCCTGACCGGAACGGGTTCTATTACCTTGTCTTAGCAGGATATCAAAACGAAATCGGACAAAAAAGTGTAGCTGATGCTACGCTGGAAAGAGCGATTTCCTATCTGAAGACGGCAAAAGTGCCTGTGCTTTTAGGCACTTCTTATTCTGAACAGATGAACAGGATTCCGCTTTCGGATACAACCGTTCCTAAAAAGCTGCGACTCATTCAACTGGCAGCCGCGGAATTCAGCAAAACCAATTATAAAAGAAAACTTGGGGATTGTATGCGGTTAATGGCCGATCTGAGAATCTATCTGAAAGATGATCCTCAGGCTTTAACAGAACTGGACTCCGCCAAACGTTTATATCAGGAAGCGCGGTCAGGAGATTGGCAGCAATTGTATATGCTGTATTATCAATACTATCGCCGTCAGACCAATTATGAAAAACAACTGGAAAACATTTTAAATGCACTTCGGGCTACCGCCCCCGGAGATCGTTCATTACAGGTAGCGCTCATGAAACATTCAGCTTCCGTAGTCTTTTACCGTTTAAAGGATTATCAGCATAGCTTGAACTACAGCCAAGATGCAATAATGACAGTCCCAATGGGGAGAATCAATGCTGCTCATATTTACGATATGGCATTGTTCAGCATCCGTGCGTTATCAAGACTGGGCCGGCCGAAAGAAGGGCTGCAACTGCTGGACAGATTAGAAAAGGAATATCCCGACGATAATAATTCGCCGATAGGTACCCGCTTGCTAGCCAGGTTACAGAATTACGATGACCTGAAACAAGATGATCAGGCACAAAAATATTTCAATACTCTTACACGGATGATCCGGCAGAAGATCATCATGGAAGATATAAACCTGGGGGAATATTATAATGGAATGACCACCTTTTGTATCAATTCGCGTCAGTTTAATCAAGGTAATGTTTTACTGAACGATTGGAAAAGGATCTTAACAAGGTTACCAAAGAACGCGGCCATGCATATCTCCTATCTTAACCGACGAATCAGATTAGATACAGCAAGGAAAGATTTCGAGAACGCAACGCGTCATTTATCCCAACTAAACGCTCTAAAAGATACCGTATACAATAATACGCGGAACAGGCAGGTGCGGGAAATGGAAATGCAGTACCAGGTAGAGCGCAGGGATAATGAAAACAAGCTTCAGCAACAAAAAATTATCAATTTAACGGATCAACAAAACCTGGAACGGGCAACCCTTAAGGCTGTCAGTACAACCAGGAACATCGTGGTGATCATTTCCATTTTTATCCTGATCATCGCCGGACTGATTTACCGGCAATATGTCTATGGCCGAAAAAGTAATCTCCTTATCGCACGTAAAAACAAATCACTGCAAAGGCTGCTTAATGAAAATGATTTCTTGATGAAGGAAGTTCACCACCGGGTTAAAAACAACCTGCAGATCGTAATATCCCTTTTAAATTCCCAGTCGGCTTATCTGGAAGAAGGCGCTGCACTCGATGCGATTTTAAAAAGTAAGGGCAGGGTGGAATCCATTGCGCTGATCCATCAAAAGCTTTATAAATCCGATAGCCAATCCAGCATTTATATGCCGGAATATATTAATGAATTAGTAGCCTATTTAAAAGACAGTTTTATAGAAGACCAGAAAGTATGGTTCGAAGTTTCAGTTGATGACCTTCAACTGGATGTGGCAGATACTGTTCCAATAGGCTTGATTATCAATGAGAGTGTTACCAATGCGATCAAACATGCCTTCAAATTAAAATCGTCGGATAGCCATCCTGTTATCAAAATAGCCTTGAAAAAAACCGGAAAAGAATTGGAAATGACTATCCGGGATAATGGCAGCGGCTTTATTCAAAAAACATCCAATGAAAACAGTTCTTTCGGATTGCTGCTCGTCAAAGGGTTAACTAAGGATCTGGGAGGAAAATTGTCCATTTACAATGATGGAGGTACAGTTGTGCAATTATATTTTTTGCCATCACTTTTGATCAGCAGCGCCTCACCGACGGAAACTTTAGAAACGCCTGCTTAAGAGATATAACCTTGAATTAACGATTATTTCCATATAAACAATGATCATCAAATCAACTCCTATGAAAAAAATATTGATCCCTATAGATTTCACCCCCTCAGCTGTCAACGCAGCAAAATACGCGGCCGCACTTACGAACGATTCCGATGCCCGGGAAATTGTATTAATGGCAAACGCGCATGTTTCTCAGTTCGAACAGTTTTTTCCTTCCCCTGATTTTTTACCTGCACAACCAGACAGCCAGGAAGAACGCGAGGACTGGCTGATGAATGAATTTGAACAAATCCGGCCGGATTTGAAAAAGGCGTTAAAAGATGGAGTTGAGCTGTATTTTAAAATCTCCCGTTTGCCGCTTCTTTCATCTCTGCAGGAACTGGTAGAGCATGAATCTCCTGATCTGATCGTTATGGGCAGCAATTTTAATGATGAAACAGCAGCATACATTGGAGACCACCTGATCAAAATCGCCAAAGCCAGTACAATTCCGGTGCTGATCATCCCTAAAAAAGCATCCTATGAAGGAATTCGTGAGGTATTGGTACCCTATAATTCAAATAATGCCAATCGGCTGGAATTAGTAACGAAAGCTGATGTTTTTATCAACAAACCGCAATTGATCTTTTTAAAACTAAAAGGAGAGCAGGATGATTTAGTAGAGTTGAAGGGCGGCCTGGATACAGGTCAAAAAAATAACGCCGCTTTTAAAGATTATCATGATATACGGAACCTGAACTCAGATCAGGAACCTTTAGAAGGGATCAGGAGTTTTATATCAGACCACCCAAGTCAATTAATTATTGCAATCCCCGGGGAACACGGTTTCTTTTACCATGTTACACACCACAGCGTTACTGCGGAAATAACGGAAAACTCAAATATACCTGTACTGATTTTGAACGCAAATACTGGATTTGGCGGGTAAGCGGCCAGCCGTAAAGGTTGTCCTGCCGCCCGTCTATTTCCCCAGCTGCGAGTAGCCTCATTAACGTATCGAGGTATTATTTCCAATTACCTGCGATCGCACGAAAGAAATGACTAATTTGTCCAAGTAAGAGAGGGAAACTTAAATAATAAAATATCGGGATGATCTAAAAAACCGGGAAAGGAAAAAAATCTCGGACAAACCGCACTCATTCTCCCAATAGAAATAGGCCGGGAACTTCGGGCAATAATACTGTTAAGTAACCATAAACCGGTTAAAAACGCTAGTGGAGCAAATTTTATTCCGGTGAAAGGTTTTTCGGTGGCTGTGATTGATGAACTGGAAAGACCTGCATATTTACAAAAGTTTTACTGCAGGCTGTTAACCTTTTATCTGTAGGCGATGATCACAGTAAAAAGAAATAACCATTGCAGGCCAGGCCATAATTAATTGTAACTGTAATAAAGCCTGACCGGCAAATTGATTTTATCCCGGCACGGCTTGTTAAATACCCTTCTCGTTTTCCTTTTGTTCGGTCCTCCAGGCTTCAAAGTGAATTCCAGGGGTTAACCAGTAGAGCAAGACCACCCTGGAATACCGGAAATTAAATGGTGCTAAAATAATGCAATTCGCAATTAACAAACCTGAATAAATCCAGGGACTACGGGAGTCCGTTAACACGTAAACGGCCACTACCAATGTAACCATTTCAGCAATATTCAGTGCGTAGCTGGCAAACATCGCGACATAATAATAACCGGGTTCAATTTCGAAATGAAAACCGCAATGCGGGCACTCCGGATTCATCTTCTGGCCGCCGAAATTATAGATAGGCGTGCTAAACATCTTCCCGATCCGGCATTTGGGGCATTTCGCACTAACAGCAGACAAAAACTCCAATGGAGCTTTAAATTTTGTTTTTAGATCAGTGTTTTCCATATCGTCGATTCTAATTTTTATTGATCCGATCGTGAGTTTACAGACCATCGTATAAACCCTGATCGAATGTTGAGATTTAATTAACGCTTATCGTAAGCGAATTCAATGCCTCTTTTAAAACAATTGATGTGCAACACATTACAGAATAGTCTATTTTATTCTTCGACGATATATAGTTAATCGTCTTTGGCTTCAGCGAATTATGTTCAACCATCGCTTTTTTTAAAATGTCAATATCCTTTGTAAATCCAATTGCCGGCCTGAAATGTTGCCTAAACGCAATTGATTTAGTAAATTCGTTTTGAGAAAGTTAACATGCCTGGTCTGAATGTTTTTTCTGATGATGAACTGGTCACCCTGCTGAGAAAGGGTGACAGGGAAGCATTCGCGGAAATTTACAATCGTTATTTTGGATTATTATTCATTTTTGCCAGTCGTAAGCTGAAGGAAGAAGATGCTGCAAAGGATATCCTTCAGGAGTTATTCAGCATTTTATGGGAAAAACGTCAAACCCTTAATTTATCGGGTACCTTGCCCTCATATCTTTATACTGCTGTCAGAAACCGCATCATTGATCGTATTGGAAGAAATAACATCGAGCAGCGATATATACAATCCTTACAATCTTACATTGACAAGGGATATTTTACTACCGACCACAGAATCAGGGAAAAACAATTATCAAAACTCATCGAGGAGGCGATTGACTCGCTCCCGGCCAAGATGCGACAGATATTCCTGTTGAGCAGACGGGAGCACCTCAGCCACAAGGAAATAGCAGAAATGCTGGATATCAGCGAACAAACCGTCAGATCACACGTAAAGCATGCTTTACGGATTTTAAGGCTGAGACTCGGACTATTCGGATATGCTGTTATGATTGTTAAGGTATTTTTAAAATAATTTAAAATTAATTTTACCCCCTGCCCTTCAGCAAATCGTTATGTCATTATAAGCCCAATGGGCACTGATCAGTAATGGCAAAGCATAACGCAAACGAATTATTTGAAAAATACAATGCCGGTAACGCCAGCGACGAAGAACGCGCTATCGTTGAGTCCTGGTTTTTGTTACTGCCAGATGAAAGGCCGGTACCCGATCAGGAAGAAATTTCGGGTGCCGGGAAAGAGGTTTGGGCACAATTGAATGCTGGCCATCAAGTAACAAAGCAGTTATGGTCAAGGCTTGCGGCGGCGGCATCTATCATCATATGTATGTCGCTGGGCAGCTACTTTTATTTCAGGGACCAGGCTCCGGATAGAGTGGCAAGTCATCTCCAGCATGACATCCATCCCGGTCGTAATGAGGCTACTTTGACCTTATCGAATGGTCAAAAAATCAAACTGACCCGTAAGCTTATCGGAAACTTAATGCAGTCGGCTAACGCCATTGTAACTGTAAAAAACAACAACATCTATTATCAAAGCGGAAATAAAACATCCGCTCCGGGCTTTAATATCCTAAGCACCGCCAAAGGGGAAAAGTCCCCCTTTCCTTTGGTATTGCCAGATGGTACAAAAGTTTGGCTAAACGCACTTTCGTCGATTCGTTTTCCAACTGACTTTAATGGCAGAACCAGAGAGGTAATGGTTACCGGTGAAGCTTATTTTGAAGTTGTACACGATAAAAACAAACCGTTTAAGGTAATGGTAAAGAATGAGGTCATTGAAGACATAGGAACACATTTCAACATCAATGCCTACGATAATGAACCCGTATTAAAGACAACTTTATTGGAAGGCCGGGTAAAGGTATCCCGGTCCGGCCAGACACTTTATCTGAATCCCGGCGAATCCGCTAAAGGCAGTGCGAACGATTTGGCTATCGTTAAAGCGGATGTTCAAACTGTGACGGCATGGAAGGATGGTTATTTTAACTTTCATGACGCTGATATTCCCTCTGTAATGCGTCAGATTGCCCGTTGGTATGATGTGGACATACAATACGAGGGCAACATCCCTTCAAGAAGTTTTAACGGAGAACTTGAGCAAAACCTGACATTGGAACAGGTACTGAAGTTATTAAGCTATACGAGCGTTCATTTCCGGATTGAGGGAAAGAAAATTATTGTGACATCATAACACCGAAGAAATCGATTTAATTAATTCTATATGAACAACTAAAACTAATGCTATGCAAAAAAGAAATACTTAACCCACATGATCAGGGTAGCTAAAAAAAAACCGGGCAGTGAGTCGAAGCACAGCCCGGCGATAGTTTGAGCAAACCTTTCCGCCTGGGCGGATAAAACAATCTTGACAAATTGACCTAATTTTAAACTCAAACCAAACAAAGGTAATGAATTTTACTGCTTTATTTAAGGCACAGCACCATGCTTTGCCGCAATCGGAACGAATTCCGATCGCTCCTAATAGAAGTCCCCTCAGATATCCGGTAAAGATTAATGCTATCCTCATGAGAATTAAATTATCTGCTATTGTCCTGGTAATTGCTATGGTTCATGCAAGCGCATCAAGTTTAGCACAGAGGGTGACACTTAATGTTAAAAACGCTCCCATTGAAGATGTGCTGAATGATATCAAAAAGCAAACCGGTTATGTTTTTTTCTATGACCACAATGACCTGAAAGACAAAAAAGTCACTGTTCAAATTAAAGTCGCAACGATTAAAGATGCGTTGAATGCCTGTTTTCAAAACAACGATTTAACTTATACTATTGAAAATAAAACCATAGTTATCAGGAAAACATCCGTATCTCCAACCGGAAAGAACCCATCTGCTAATCATATCCCTACAAGTTTTTCAGGAACCATAACCGACAGTTTGAACAATCCGGTAGTCGGTGCGAACATTATGCTGAAAGGAACCGGATTCGGAACCCAGACAGATGGCAAAGGGGACTTTCATTTTAACGATATTCCACAGGGGGAATACACGCTGGTTATTACGCACGTAGGTTATCAGCGCGAGGAGTACCCAATTGATTGTGAAGGAAAGACATTTACCATGCGACTTTTTTTACATCAGGGCTTATCCCAGTTAGACCAGGTCCAGGTTATTGCTTACGGTTCTGCTACCAAACGTTTCAGTGTGGGGTCGGTTGCTACAGTCTCCAGCATCGACATTGAACGGCAGCCGGTTACCAATCCTTTGTTAGCTTTACAGGGACAGGTCGCCGGGCTTAACGTAACGGCAACAAGCGGTGTACCCGGGTCTCAGGTCCTGGTCCAGATCAGGGGGCAAAACACCCTGACGCTAAGTGCAAATGGTGCGCGGCCATACGACCAGCCATTATTTATTATAGATGGCGTTCCCTTTGCCTCTCAAAATAACAATGTGAGTCAGTTCAGCTCGCTGGCAACTGCCCAATCGTTTCAGGGGGGCATTAGTCAAAGCGGAGGATTTAGTCCTTTTAATAATATTGATCCTTCGGATATAGAAAGTATCAGTATTCTGAAAGATGCCGATGCAACTTCCATCTACGGAACCCAGGGATCAAACGGAGTAATCCTGATCACAACAAAAAAAGGGAAAGTAGGGCCCACCGCGTTTGATCTTAATGTAAAGACAGGATTCAATTCTTATGCACGACCAGTCCAATTGCTGAATACCCAGCAATATTTACAATTGCGGAAAGATGCTTACGCATCTGATGGCATCACCCCCAGCAATGACCCAAATGATTACGATGGCTATGCACCTGACCTGACGATCTTCGATCAGAACAAATTCACCGACTGGAAGAAGGTAATTTTAGGCCGCAACACCAATATGACCGATGTACACGGAAGTCTGTCAGGTGGATCTCCAAGTAATACGTTCATCATTTCCGGAGGATACGGCAGATCCGATTATAACTATCCGGGTAATTTTGCAGATCAGCGGTTTACCATACATAGCAATCTTCATCATATTTCCGATGATAAACGTTTTACCATTGATCTGACTAATGACTACGGGTATGATCAAAATAACTCCGCCGGGTATGGGGGAGCACAGGATATCCTGTTGGCACCTAACCTACCTGACCTGCTCGGGCCAAATGGCCGGTTATTGTGGAACTACAAAGGTGTTGACCTGAGCAGTTATCAGTTTTACAGCTCGTTACAGCAGACAACCAACCTCCAAAACTATAATTACAACGCCAACCTGAGTATTTCCTATAAAATACTCAGCGGCCTGAATTTCAGCGTCAACTTGGGTTATAACCGGAACAACACGACGGAACACCAGGTTAATCCTGCGTCTGCTCAAAACCCCGCTTATGCTTACGCAACTGCAAAGTTTGGTGACAATACCTTTCAGACCCTGAATATCGAACCACAACTGAACTACAATAAGACCGTCGGAAAGCATAATTTTTCAGCCCTTGTTGGTGCTACCTATAAGAAAAACACCAACACCGCCACCCAACAGGAAGGAGACGGATACGCCAACGATCACCTGCTCGGCTCCATTAATGGTGCACCTACGATTTATAACAATGATACTTATAATATTTATCGCTACAACGCAGGTTTTGCTAGGATCAAAGATATTTATAACAACGAATTTATTATCGAACTGACCGGCAGACGCGACGGTTCAAGTAACTTCGGCCCCGGCCTTCAGTTCGGTAATTTCGGATCAATCGGTGCCGGCTGGATTTTTACGGAGGAGAATTTCCTTAAAAACAAATTTCCGTTTCTCAGTTACGGCAAGCTATCCGGTAATTATGGTACTTCCGGGTCGGACGGAGTGGCGGCCTACCAGTTCCAAACTTTATACAGAAGCCTGACTGGTTACCCGGCATTTCAGGGCATTCAGCCGAGCGTGCCTTTAAACCTATATAATCCTGACTACAGCTGGGCATTGAAAAAGTCCCTTAACATCGCATTAGACTTCGGGATGTTCAACAATCGATTGCTCCTGAATGCAACTTATTACAGGAATCGGGAGGGTAACCAATTAGTTGATTATCCGTTACCCATACAATCCGGCATGTCTTCGGTATTAGAAAATTTAGACGCGGTGATCCAGAACAAAGGATATGAATTCTCTCTTTCCTCGACCAATATCCAGTCTAAAAATTTCACGTGGTCAACGAATCTAAATTTTTCCTTCAACCGGAATAAACTACTCTCCTTTCCAAACCTCGAATCTTCATCCTACGCTTATACCTATGCAGTGGGGCAGCCTACATCGATTATTTACGGCTATCGTTACAAGGATGTGAACCCTCAAACAGGCTTATTTGAATTTTATACTAAAGACGGTGGCGTGACATCCAATCCAACCTCTGGACAGGCCTCAACCGGGGGCGACCAGGTACCCATAGCGAACCGTGAAGTAAATTATTCGGGCGGAATCGGTAACAACTTCCGGTATAAACAATTCAATCTCTTTATCTTTTGCCAGTTTTCAAGCCAGGATGCTCCGACTTATCTTGCTACCTTATACGGCTATCCACCCGGAACAATGTTAATGAACGAGCCGCAAGCCATTCTCAATAATTATTGGAAAGCGCCAGGCGATATCAAACAATTGCAGCGATTGTCCAGCAGCTACAATTCGGCATACGTAACTTCGGCACAGGACTTCGCACAATCAAGCGGTGTTCACGCAAATGATACTTACCTGCGTATTAAAAACATCTCGCTTTCCTATACCTTACCGGATGCATTGCTCAAAAAAGTGCATATCAAGGGGGGGAGTATCTATGCCAACGCTCAGAACGTTCTGACTTTTACCAATTATAAAGTTGGCGACCCGGAGCAATTCAGTTCTTATGCATCCTACCCTATTCAGCGTGTCCTTGCATTTGGTTTAAACCTTAAGTTCTAAGAATTATGAAAAATAAGCTCTTCAATCAACATAAAATAGCCTTGTTCTTATTGCTTTTGTCGGGCACAATGGCTTCTTGCAAAAAATTAATTGAGATCCCCCCTAACCCACCATCTGCGATCACCCAGCAGGTTGAGTTCTCGGATAGTACCTCTACCATGACCGCAGTTGCCGGTGTTTACGCATATATCCCTGGCACCGGATTCGGCTATAGCGATGGCAACCTGACTATTTGTACAGGATTGTCCTCTGACGAAATTTCATCTACGATTAATGATGACAGACAACAGTTCTACAGTTATACCCTTACCTCTTTAAACAGCCAGATCGGAACCTTGTGGAGCAACCCCTACCAGGCTATATTCCTCGTTAATTCCGTATTGAACGGAGTTGCCAATAACGGTAACCTGTCGGACTCCTTTAAACAGCAGGTTACAGGAGAGATGGAAGTTGTCCGGTCACTATATTATTTTAATATGGTGAATGAATTTGGCGGACTTCCGCTGGTGATAACCACGGATTACAAGGCAACCTCTCATTTGCCGAGATCTGCGGTTTCAGCAATTTATAACCAAATCATTTCCGACCTAGGTGATGCGCAGAAAAAACTAAAAACCGCGAATCCATCAAACGGCAGGGCGAGGCCTAATATCTATTCAGCTACAGCGTTACTTTCCAAGGTGAATTTATACCTTGGTAACTGGCAAAAAGCATATAATGAAGCGGACTCTGTTATAAAATCAGGATCGTATAATCTTGAACTAGACCTTAATAACGTTTTTCTGGAAGGAAGTGCGGAGGCCATTTGGCAAATACCCGCAAATCAAGGCTATTACGCCACTTCGGATGGGAAAAATTTTGTCCCTCAGGACAGTGGGGATGCACCCAAATACCTGATAACTTCAAACTTACTCAGCGCGTTCGAACCCGGTGACCAAAGACAGGTTAATTGGATTGGTTCCACTTCGATCAATGGTCAAACGCTATATTATCCCTATAAATATAAAAATGTGACCTCTGATGCGCCAAACACGGAAGATTATATGGTGCTGAGATTAGGTGAAATTTACCTGATCAGGGCTGAGGCAGCCGCGCATCTGGGAAATATTTCCCAGGCGATGGCCGACGTAAACGTGATCAGGGACAGGGCCGGTCTCGCGCCTGCTTCCGCCGCCTCGCAGACCGCAGCATTGAATATTGTCATGCATGAACGTCAGCTGGAACTATTTTGCGAATGGGGCAATCGTTGGTTTGACCTCAAGCGTACCGGGACAGCCGGCACCGTACTGGCAGCGGAGAAATCAGGATGGACCACAGACGCCGCGCTATATCCGTTACCACAGGCACAAATACAACTGGACAATCAGCTGATCCAAAATCCGGGGTATCATTAAGGAAAATTTATAAGGCACGCGATTCGGCGAAGCATGTACTGCCCCGGCCCATTCGGGGCACTAAATCACTATTGAGGGATAAAAGTTGATCAAAAGCATGGTCGATAAAATCATCCTGAAGTATTGGTAATGCAACCGCCTTGAAAAATCCTGCCCTATCCCCAATCAATTAATCGTCAATCATATCAAAATTAAAATATATGCAATTAAGGATTTTTCTTGCATTGTGCTTCCTGCCGATAATGACATGGGCACAAAATAGCAAGTTCGTTTTAAATGTCAAAGCCGACCTTCATTCAAAGGTGGCCAAAGCATACCTGATTTACAGGTCAGGTGAGAAAATAATAATCGACTCGGTCCCCGCGAACAACAATCATTTCCAATTAACGGATACACTGAGCGAGCCGGTTATGGCACAGCTGGTATTAGATCACGATGGTGTTGGACTGGATAAGCTGGGCCGGGGCGAAGATCTTCGGGAATTCTACCTTGAAAGCGCAAATATTGATGTTTCCGTCACAGATTCTGTCAGAACAGCTTCGATAACCGGTTCGAAAAGCAATGATGAATACGAATTTTATACCAATTCAGTTGCTGAGGCTGTTAAAGCGATCAATCGAGTATACATGGCGTTTTCGACGGCCCCTGCGGGCAAAAAGAATGATAAAACCTTTATGGATAGCCTACAGACGAAATTGACCGCATCGGTTAATGGGAAACGTGACCTGCAAAAACAATTTATTATCCGGCATCCCGGTTCATATATCAGTCTTGTGGTCATGAAGGCGATGTTCGGAGATGATATAGATGTTACTGTTGCAGGGCCGCTTTTTAAAAACCTATCACCCGAAATACGGCTTAGCCCATCCGGAATTAGCTATAGCGCTGCGATCGATAAGGCCCGGTTGACGGCAATTGGTGCCACCGCCCCTGCATTTACCGCTAAAGATGTTCATGCCAAAACAATCGGGCTTAAAAATTTTCGCGGAAAATATGTACTGCTGGATTTCTGGGCATCATGGTGTCGCCCCTGCCGTGCAGAAAACCCGAATCTATTAAAGGCATACCGCCGGTATAAAAATCAAAGGTTTAATGTCCTGGGAATTTCACTGGACACCAAACAGGAAAGAAAACAATGGCTGGCCGCCATTAAAAAAGACGGCATGCCCTGGAGACAAATAGCCGATCCTGATGTGGTAAAAATGTACGACGTTCATGGGATCCCTCAAAATTTCCTGGTTGATCCCACCGGAAAAATCATCGCCAAAAATTTGCGTGGAGACGAACTGAACAAAGCATTAGCCAATATTTTTAAATAATACCAACAACATGAGAAATAGCATCATTTTAACAATTTTACTCCTGGGCAGTACGATTGCCTCACGGGCGCAGGACCTCCCGCTTGATCCGTCAGTACGCACCGGAAAATTACCTAATGGCTTTACCTATTTCATACGGCACAATGAAGAACCCAAAAACCGGGCAACCATGTTCCTGGTGAATAAAGCAGGGGCCATTCTGGAGGATGAAGACCAGCGTGGACTCGCGCATTTCATGGAGCACATGAGTTTCAATGGGACGAAACATTTTCCGCATAACCAGCTTGTCGATTATCTGCAAAAAGCCGGTGTTCGCTTCGGTGCAGATATCAATGCTTATACCAGCTTTGATGAAACCGTTTATCAATTGCCGATCCCCTCTGATCAACCCGAGTTATTGCAGGGCGGGATCCAGATTTTACGTGACTGGGCACATGAAGCTTTACTGGATCCGACAGAAATCGATAAAGAACGGGGCGTAGTATTGGAAGAAGAGCGTTTGGGCAAAGGTGCCGGTGAGCGGATGGAGCGCGCTTATTACCCGGTATTGCTCAACCAATCCCGTTACGCCTACCGGCTTCCTATTGGACAGGATACGGTTTTAAAAAATTTCACGCGCCCGGTAATTGCCCGTTTTTACAACGATTGGTACCGGCCGGATCTGCAGGCACTGATCGTTGTAGGCGATGTCGATGTCAACCAGATCGAGCTGATGATCAAACAGCGCTTTTCAGATTTGAAAAATCCTGTACACGAACGACCGCGGGTTAATTATGCCATTCCCCTGGAGGGTAAAAATCAGTTTATCGCAGTGACAGACAAAGAGATGACGGCAACGGAAGCAGAACTGCTGATTAAGCACAGGGCCCCTGAATTGAGAACGGCTGCTGATTACCGGCAGCGGATCATTGTTAGCCTTTTTAACCAGATGCTGGCCGGCCGCTATGCAGAGATAGCAAGAAAAGCTGATCCTCCATATATTTCGGGTAATGCCAGGATTACGGAGCTGATCAACGGGATCGATGATTTTAGTGCCACGGTAAATGCAAAACCCGGAGAACTCGAAAAAGGTTTCAAAGCGGTATGGCGGGAAGTCATTCGTATCAAACGGTTTGGGTTTACCCAATCAGAGCTTGAACGTGCCAAAGCTGCCTATCTGAACGGTATGAACAGTGCTGTAAAGGAGAAAAATAAAATTAATTCCGAATCTTACGCGGCGGAATACCAGGCCTACTTCTTAAAGGGAGAAGCCTCCCCGGGAATAGATATAGAGTTCAGCCTGATAAAAAAGGACTTACCGGGTATCACCTTAACAGACTTCAAAAAACTGGTGGCCGAATACATTACGTCAGTTAACAGGGATATTTTAATTACCGCGCCAGAAAAAGAGAAAGACCGGTTACCAGACGAAGCTCAAATACTAAGTTGGTTGAAATCGGTAGAAACAGAAGATATTAAACCCTATCAGGATAAAGTGCTGACCAAGCCGCTGCTGGTTTCAAAACCGGTCGCCGGCAGCATTATAAATGAGCAGTTTGACAAGCGATTTGGTATTACCACGCTAAAACTGAGCAATGGTATGAAAATTTTGCTCAAGCCTACCGATTTTAAAAACGACCAGATCATTTTCGGTGGTTTTGCTCCGGGAGGAACTTCTTTGTACAATGACTCGGTTTATGAATCAGCTTCAAGCGCATCAGGTCTGGTCACCGCAGGTGGGATCGGGAATTATAACATGGATGAACTTAGGAGGTTTCTGACAGGTAAACAGCTCAGTGTATCTCCGTATATCAATGAGCGTAGTGAAGGCATTAATGGCAGTACAAACAATGAAGACCTGGAGACGGCCATGCAGTTAATCTATGCTTATTTCACTGAGCCCCGCAAAGATACAGCCGTATTCAACGGAATTATGATGCGATCAAAAGCAAGGCTTGCGAATAGGTTCAGCGACCCCGGTAGTGTGTTCAATGATACCATCAGTACTTTAATGAGTAACAATAATCCCAGAAGAACCGGTCCGTCAATACAGAAATTAAATCAGATAAATCTTGACAAAGCGTACCAGGTATATCAGGAGCGATTTGCAGACGCAGCAAATTTTACTTTTACGTTCGTCGGGAGCGTAGATCCGAAAACCATTAAACCTCTGCTGGAGAAATATCTCGCTTCACTTCCAGCGACCAACAGTCACGAAACTGCAAAAGATCTGAATATCCACCCGCCTGCCGGTCGCATTTCGAAAACGGTTTATCAAGGCAATGATTCCAAGGCTACCGTCTACCTGGTATTTACTGCACCATATAATTACAACCACCCGGATAACATAGCGATGAAAGCCTTACAGGAGGTTTTAGAAATACGGCTACTGGAACGGTTACGGGAGGAAGAAAGTGGAGTATATACCCCTGGAGTCGAAGTAAACGTAAGTAAGCTTCCTCAGACAAGGTATAGCGTGCTGGTCCGCTTCGGCTGCGCGCCGGAGAATGTCGAAAAAATGATCAACTCTTCCCTGGAAGAGATTAAAAAATTGAAGACGGAAGGCCCCCCTCAGGTAAATATAGATAAATGGCGTTCGGAAGAAAAGAACAGTTTCACGCCCCAGCTTAAGACCAATGATTTCTGGCTGGGATATCTGAATGGGCAGTTGCAATCAGACGAGGATTTTGGTTTTGTTCAACAATATGAAACGCTCCTGAATGGCGTAGGGCCACAGGATATTAAACGGCTTGCCGACAAATACCTCGATGGAAAAAACTACATCAGGATGGTTTTATTGCCCGAAGCTACAGCCGCAAAATAATCCAGTGAGTTAACATATGCACAAAATGTTCTTTAGGCATTCAAGAGTTAATAAATTTTAGCGCAGAGGAGTGCAGGCTGCGCATTTTTTTAAGGAACCATTTACACTAAAATAAACGATATGAACCAGATTTTAAATTTCAGAAAAACGGCAGTTATGAAACTGTTCGTTCTTTCAATACTATTTGCTTTGTTTCCTAAGCCAAGCCATGCTCAGGATGACGATACTACAAAAAAGGTACTCGTGGGAAATATGGCACCCAATTTTAAATTCTTCTTGGCAAAGGATAAAAAAGCGAGTTTGTCCGATTATAAGGGAAAAATAGTACTGCTTGATTTCTGGGCGACCTGGTGTGAACCCTGCCGCCGCGAATTGCCTTTGATACAGAACCTTTATAATAAGTTTAAGAATGACCCGCATTTCGAGCTTTTTGCTTTTGCCCGTGGGGAAGATTGGAACAAGACAATACCATTCAAAGAGCAAAATCATTACACATTTCCGATGCTGCCGGATAAGAACAGGAAGATTTTTGATATTTATGCCCGCGCTGATATTCCACGTATAGTAGTGATTGGAAAGGATGGCAAAGTAATATATACCGATGCGGGTTACGATCCTAAAGGCATGGATGAGCTGATGGCCATATTAACGAATGAACTGAAAGAGGCCAACTAAACATTGATTGTACGGCCGTTAAATCGGCCGTACAATCAATGTTTTTCCTGAAAATTGCGGCATTTGGCGGTCTTGCACACCCTGGGATCACCGTTTGATTATGGCAGGACGCAACGATTGTATAGAAATTATAATAGTCCTCAATCTCATCAGTCCTTTTTGTTACTCGTCTCAATAATCATCCTTAATGCCTGGTCTCTGGTAAAGTAAGCGACCACCCATCTGTAAAACGTTGTGAGACGGTTGGCGGCTGTTGCAAGCGACAACAGGTGGACTGCAAGCCAGGAAAAAAATGCTAAACGGCCTTGAAAATGTTTTTTTGATGGCAGATCGACTACTGCCCTATTCCTGCCGATAATTGCCATACTGCCTTTATCTTGATAGGCAAATGGTCTCAGGCTACCATGACGCCTGGCCGCAATAATATTATTGGCAAGGTTTTTCCCCTGCTGAATGGCAATCTGAGCCATTTGGGGATGTCCGGCAGGGTAAGCGGCTTCGTGTGTTTGTACGCAAGCATCGCCAATCGCATAAATATTCTCTGTTGCCTGGACTTTGTTATATTGATCACAAATGATCCTGTTGCCACGGCCATAAGATTCCGGAGGTAGGCCTGCAAACTTTATTCCGGTTACACCTGCGGCCCATATCAATGTCTTTGTTGTAATTTGATGACCGTCGGCAAAAAATACGGTTTCCCCATCATAGTCTTTAACCTGCATCCCCAGGTGCACGTCGACACCCATGGCCGTCAGCGCGTCAAGCGCGTATAAATGGGTCTTATCGCTCATTGGTTTTAACACGACATTAAGGCCATCAACAAGGAACAGGTGGGGCAAATGACCTTTATCGTACAAATCCGGATGGTCCTTTGCCAGGATATCCCTTTTCATGTCAGCGAGCATGCCGGAGATCTCTACCCCGGTTGGCCCGCCACCCACCACCACAACGTTCAGCAATTTTTCCCGTTCCTGCCGGTCAGTTGTTAATGCTGCTTTTTCAACCTGCCTCAACAAATGATTTTTTAAAGTCAGGGCGTCAGAAAGGGTCTTCATCGGGAAAGCATTGGCCTTTACCTGCTCCATTCCGAAGTAGTTGTTGCTAACACCTGTGGCTATAACGAGGTAATCGTAACTGTAATCTTTTCCATCGATGGTTACTGCATTCTTTTCACTATTGACGAATTCGAGTTCACCCATCAGAAAATGCACATTCTTATACTTTCGTAACAGTTTCCGGAAAGGATAACTGATATTAGGAGAATCCAGAAATCCTGTAGTCACCTGGTACAGCAACGGTGGAAAAAAATTATAATTATTCCTGTCAACGAGTGTGATCTCCAGGCTTTTATCTTTTGCAAGATGCTTGACCAGGTTGATTCCGGCAAAACCTCCGCCAATGATGAATACGTGTTTCATAGTGTTCAGACTTTATGGTTAATGATTATTCATAAAAGCCAAACCGCACACCGTTTTATAACCAACTGAAATACAAAATATTACAAGATTAAACCCTTCGATTTCTTACGACATTTAGTTAATCGTTGAAACTCCCGGCGAATAGTCCATTTCATGTACGCTGTTTGTACCTGATATTTAACGAATAAGAAAAAAATGAAAGTAGAAATAAACCCTACTATCTGTAGAAAAATCGCTGCTGCCACTCGCTGATTGATTTTATTTCGTAAAGAAACAAGCACTCAAATAATACAAAAATCTAATTTACAGACAGTTGTCAAACGGCTTGAAATTTTCATTTAAATAAAACATGGCATCCCGTCAATTCGGGCGAAAATGCCTGACGAAAACCAATGTCAACATTTAAATGATTAACATATGACAACTACAACAAATCCACTAAATGAAAAATCGGGCATGGTGCCTAAGGATGCCAAGGTAACCGTTATCGGTGCCGGCGTTATCGGGATCTCCTGGGCCGGGCTGTTCTTAGCCAACGGTCTGAAAGTTACCGTTAATGATGTCCGTCCGGACCTGGAGGAAAGTACCTTAAAAGGGCTTAACGAACTTAAGCCCTCTCTTCAGGCGCTGGGCTATCAGATTGATCATCTGGAATCGGGCCTCTCCTTCGAAAAAGACCTGGCGAAAGCTTTGGAAGGTGCCGATTATGTTCAGGAAAACGGGCCCGAGAACATCCAGTTTAAGCAGAACCTTTATGTAAACATTGAAGCCGGCCTGAAGTCAGGGGCATTGGTTTTATCTTCTTCTTCGGGTATTCCGGCAACCGTATTTGCAGAAAAAATGAAAGACCCCAGCCGCGTATTGGTAGGGCATCCTTTTAATCCCCCTCACCTGATTCCCCTGGTGGAGATTGTTCCGGGTAAACAAACCAGCGAAGCGGCTATTTCCGATGCTAAATCATTCTACGCCGCACTTGGCAAAAAACCGGTTGTGATCAATAAAGAAGTTCCCGGGTTTGTAGCTAACCGTTTACAGGCAGCAATCTTCAGGGAATGCGTTTATCTGGTAAGCGAAGAGGTTGTCAGAATGGAAAGCCTGGACGATATCGTTTCCAATTCGATCGGGTTGAGGTGGGCAGCTGCAGGACCATTCAAAACATTCACTTTAGGCGGCGGCCCCGGAGGTTTCTCCCATTTTCTGGAGCATTTCGGCCCAGGACTGGAGCAATTGTGGCAGGTACTTGGCAGCCCTCATTTCGACAAAACCACCGTCGATAAGCTGGTTGAGCAGGAAACCAGGGCTTATGGCCAGGTTTTATATGAAGACCTGCAGAAGGAACGGGACAACCAACAATTAGCGATTATGGCCGCTAAAAAACAATAAAAACAGCTCCCTTGAGCAATAAAAAAGGCAATGATGGATATTATCATTGCCTTTTTGACATAAATTAAAATAACCTTATCAGGCTTAACCTTAAGCCGGCACGGAGCCCTTTATTTTTTTCAGCAGGAAATTAATTAACAGGCAGATCATCAAAATCACACCGGCAATTACAACAAACCCGGATAACTCTTTTGAGGCGTTTAACGTTGCCTCGCCCTGGACTCGCCTGATCAACCCGGCCCCGTAACTATGAACATAAAAACTGTTAACGTCCATATGGGACGCCAGGTCATTGACTTGCCTTATTCTTTCGGTGTACAATAGATGAGTGTATATGGCCGTAATGATACCACTTCCAAAAAAATTCCTGATGATGATTACTGTGCCGGAAGCCATAACCAGTCCCTTGATATCAAAGCCCTGTACAGCAAACAGACCTGCTGCGATATAAAGTATCGCCGTTCCAAACCCTTTAAACAGGGATGGCAATGCGAAACCGGCCATTGCGAAGCTATTGGAGAAACTGTTGTACAGCATCATGTAGTAAACGAGAAAGGAAAGGAACCCAAGCATGATCAGCACATCTGTATTCAGCTTAAAATAATACCAGATAAAACAGACTGCACAACCTGTTATAATCCCAGGGATCATATAAAGGGCTACCGCTGAATTGGTTGCGGCATCATAGCCTAATACCCCTCCGGAAAATGCCGTTTGAAAACTACCGGGCAGAAAAACACCTAACAATAGGAAGTAAATCAGTCCTTTCCTGAATGTAGCGTGTTGAAACAGGCCGAAATCATACAGGGGGCTTTTAACCGATAATTGTCGTTTTATAAACAGCAGCATAGTAATTGCCGCAGCTATAAATGCAACAGCGATATTTTTTGATGACAGCCAGTCTTCCACGTGCCCGTTGACTACGGCATAGTTTAAACACAAAAGAGAAGCCCCGAGCAGGACTAACCCGGGATAGTCAATCCCCTTCAAGGGCAGTTTGTTTTTCAATTCATGGTTCTCTACCAATAAAATAACTGACAGAATGCTCAATAATAACAGAACCAGCACTACAATGTAAGCATGCCGCCAGTCATAAAGCGTAGCGATATAGGCGGTCAGCCAGATCAGGAAATTGATTCCGCAAAGCGCGGTAAAATACACGAACGGATAAATTTTCGTGGCATCGAATTTTTTGTTAGCCCATATCAGCATCCAAATCACATAGAGGTCAGCCAGTGCCGAGATCTTACAGAATCCAAGAATAAAACATGCAGCTATGAATACCACAGTATTACTGGTGGTTGCACAAATCAGGTTCGTCAAAAACATCATAATGAACCCAAATAATACGAGTTGCTTGCTGCTGAACCGGAGCTTTAGCCGATAATGAAAGATCAACCCTAACCCCATGCCGATGTAAACGGCGTTATATGCTTCCGTAAAAGATTCTGCATAAACGCCAAGGTTATTAGCGATCAGGTTGGCGTTCCCAAGGTAGACCCCATTTGCGGATAACACACAAAAAAACAATAAAAACAAAACAGGCAACCGGACGTAAGCCGGTACCCATTTATAGAAAAGATCATACAATTCCATGGCTTTCAGTTTTTGTTAAGCCGAACTTCCACGTTCATGCCGGCTTTCAGTAATTCGATATCATCCTTTTTATTCTCATTGGCCGCCAGCCTGATCTTTACGGGTATACGTTGCTGGACTTTCACGAAGTTTCCGGTTGAATTGTCAACCGGTATGGCAGAATAGCTTGCGCCTGTAGCTTCGGAGACTGCGGTCACTTTGCCAACAAGTATTTTATCGTTGAAACCGTCGATGGTTATTTTTACGTTATCGCCGATATGTATTTTACCGATCTGGGTTTCCCGGAAATTAGCGACGACCCATTTGTCATTATTCCGAACGAAGGCCAGCAAGTTCTGTCCTGCCTGAACCAGTTGGCCCTCTTCGACATTGCGACGGCCTGTATAACCGTCATAAGGAGCAGTGATAACCGTATAAGAAAGGTTTAATCGTGCCAGATCAACCGCAGCTTCAGCACGTTTTATATCGGCATCATTAACGGTGATACGTGTCCCTACCTCGTTTGTAGATAACGTGGTGGTGTTACGCTGCTTTTGCAATGCCAGCGTTTGTGCGGCAAGCGCATCGTATTCCGTTTTAACCTGGTCAAATTGCTGCTGGGTAGCGGCGCTGTCCTTGAGCAGGCTTTGATAACGTATATAGTTTTGCCTGGCATTCCAGAGCCGGGCTTTAGATGCCGCAATATTAGCCTCCGTAATTCCGATATTACTTTCGGTGGTGGTCCTGGTGGAAGAGGTAACATTTTTAGCTGCAATTGCGGCTGAATATGATGCTTCCGCCTGTTCCAATGCAATATGGTACTCTCTGTCGTCGATGGTAACCAGGGTATCTCCCTTTTTTACAAATTGGTGTTCTTCAAACCTCACCTTTTTGATGTACCCGGGAATTCTTACATTCACAGGGTTAATATATTCCTGTACTTGTGCATCATCCGTATAAGCCTCGCGGCCAAGGTCGAAATAAGTACTGATACCCCAGCCAATAGCCCCGATAACACAAATGGCTAACAGGCAATTGACAATGATGTTTTTTCTATTGGGAGTGGGATCGGTGATCCCTGGGTTCATGTCGCTCATAGGATAAATTAATTAATGTTGCCGGTGGATTGTAATAGTTGATAATAGGTATAGATCGTGTTAACCTTCGCATTGGTAACCTTTAATTCCGCTTCCAGTTTAGTTGTAGCTGCATCAAGGATATCAGTCAGCAATGCCAATTGATTAAAGTATTTTTTTTCTACAATACGGTAGTTTTCTTCGGCCGCCCCCAGGTCATGTTCATAGGTTCTGAGGTCTTCCTGTGCCTCCGTATACTTTATATAGGCTGTTGATATGGCCACCTCCATTTTCTGTCTTGTCAGGGTTTCTGCTGAAGAAGTTTCTTCCAGCTGGATTTTTGCAGCCTTAATTTTACGGGGCGACTGATAAATGGAAGAGATATTATATTTGAGTGAAATACCAGCCTCCCAGACATTGTAAAAAACATCTTCTTTTGGGTCGCTGTAGGTATATGGCCGCTGCAGGTCGGTGCCTGTAAATAAGCTTAATTCAGGGTAACGGTCACTACCTGCAATTTTCACGTTCAGTTCCGCTACCTTTTTTTGGCTACCTGCAATTTTGAGATCATGATTGCCGGAATAGCCGGATTGTATGAAATAAGACATCGATTGCTGGTCGATCTTTTTCTCCAGCAAGGTGGTGTCCGGAGCCAGGCTATTGGTATCCGGTTGCCCGGTAACCATGTTCAGGTGCCTGTTTTGAATAACGATATTGTCATCAATTTGGCGGATAGCTAATTGCAGGTCGGATATGGTCAAGGTAGTACGCAGTACATCATTTTGGGTAACCATACCCTGTTTTTGCATGGTCTGAATATTCTTCAACCGGTATCTCGCCAGTTTCAGGTTACTTGAAAAAACCTTGCGCTGGTCGATTAAGCGGTAAATGTCCAGATATTGTGCAGCGACAAGGAATTTGATATCAGTGGTGTTCTTATCGACATTCAGCTGAGCGATCTGTTCTTCAATGGTTGATCGGCGAAGATTGTTGTTGACGAGGTTGCCTTTAAAAATAATTTCACCTGCAATTACAGAAAAGTCAGTATACTGATGCGGAATAGGGGCAACCAGGTGTTTGGAAAAACTGGGGGTCCAGATATCGGCGTTACTGATGTAGCCGTAATCAATTTTCGTAGAAACCGATGGTAGTTTATCTAATTCGCGCACCGAAGTGACCTGACGGGCCAGGTCAGCATTTTGCGCAGCTATTTTCAGTTGTACGCTGTTGGCGACAGCCATTTTGAAAACATCCGGCAGGCTCGTAATTTTATTAGACGCAGTATCCTGAGCCGAAACCTGCAGGGACGCAGTCAGTAAAGAGGTAAATAAAAGCCCCCCTTTGAGAAGTATTGCGTAAGTACAAGGACGAAATAATCCCGGTACCCAGCGTTTAAGGTGATGATAACGATTTAAAAATATTTTTTCCTTCATATCTCCGGTTAATTAAGGATGAGCGATAATCCAACGGCCTTCGCGAGGTCACACCAGACCAGGGATGTTCGCCATTTGATGGTCTATTTGCCAACACCATTCCCATTATCAATTAGTTGATTTTCAAGTAATTGAAATTTTTACCTTTTCTATATTTTACGTTATTTAGTTAATCATCCCGGATTATCAGCGAAATTCAGCAACATATCATATTTGGAAAAGGGTCAGGATGGATTGATCAACGGAACACGCTTGTAGTAAATGATTTAATTGTTACGCTTCTTCAAGCAGTAAGCACAGGCAGGGAAAAGAAAAAAGACGAACCACAGTTTTTGTTCCTGATCGCTCTGACCGTCCCCCCGTGGCGTTCCACTATATTTTTTACCAGATATAATCCCAGGCCTTTATTATGACGGCTTTTCTCTTTTGCCGCGCCGCTATAATATTTATCAAAAATCAATTCTTCAGAACCATCCGGAATACCGCTTCCCCGGTCTATCACAGATACTTCAACGTGATGGGATCCATTTACCAAGGCAACGGTAATTGGTGTTCCCATTGGCGAATGGGTCACGGCGTTGGTGATGTAATTGATAAAAACCTGTATGATCTTGAACTTATCAGCTTTGACCAGGCAAGGACTATGGTTTACTTTGACAAAACGGTGGTAACGATGGATCAACCCCATCTCTGTCAAAAGCACATCCACTAACTTGTTCAAATCAAATACGGAAGCATTAAGCTGTTGCTGCCTACTTTTTCCTGACGTAGTAAGGTATTCTTCCATCAGTGTGGTCATGCCGTTCAGGTGCGTTTCCGCGTTCCTTAAAAAATTCACAGCTGCATTATTTTCGTCCTTTGCCAGCATTTTAATGGCCAATTGAGTATTTAAAACAGCAATAGTAAGCGGGTTCCGTAACTCGTGGCTGATTACGGACAGTCCAAAATTCTCTTCGCATACTTTTTGAGAAATATCCTGGACCGTTCCCGCCATCTCCTCTACTTTACCCCATTGCCGTTGTACAGGCATGCCAATAATTTTCAGCCACTTTTCCTCACCATTGGTGAGCGTTACCTGTATAATAGCTTCCAAAGCAGAAATATTGGAAACCGCGTAGCAATAATCACGCATAAGCCGGATGAGATGGTCTTTTCTGATGGTCCGCAACATGACCATTTCATCCCCGTTGCGTCGCGGATTATCGGCGCCTAACATTTTCTTCAAATTGTTACATGCAGACAATTTTGTCCCATTTATGACGATCCGCCAGTGACCACAATCTGATTTTCGGGAACGGATTGTTCTGTTTTGCAGATTTATCAGCGTCGATTGACTTTTTTTCATAATAACGATGACTTAAAAGTGAAATGAATAACATGGAATGCTTGGATCTTTAAGTACCAGTTTTCAATTTACAGACCAAAAATATTTTAGATTGATTGCCAATCTATTACCCAAAACAGGCAAAACCGGCGATCAGCGACATGCCGTTTTTCAACCAAAACACGGCGCTTTGCCGTTAACATCAACCCGATGTTTCCGGATGATTTTTATTTGAAAGAACGGAAAGCTGACAGGAAGAATGGGTTTATGTTTTCAAGAATCAATGAGAAGTAAAACTTTAACAAGAAGCCCCCGGTTTCGATCTCTTTAAAAGAGACTGGTGAACAATTAACACTTATCATTTCGGACAATGGCAAAGGCTCTATTATAGGGTACATTAAAAGCAAAACCCCTTTCGGACTTGACTGGTAAAGGGACTGGCTGAAGACCTTGGCGGAATGCTGGACATTTCCAGCGATAAAAGGGAAGAAGCATCAGATTGGTTTTTAAACCGGGGCAATTAAATACCGACGATAATTCGCAGACTATTTCATCGATTTACTAAATAACGTCAGGTTTCAAAACGAACATTACTTCAAATCACTGATTTCAAATCAATTGACTTAAGGAATAGTCTTAGACAAGAGCTTTAAGATACGTGATAAATAGCATTTTTCTTAACTCATGAGCCATTACCTTTGCAAATCCTTATTTCTCTTGTGTTTTTTTGTAAACCAGGTGTGCGCGCAGTCTATTTCAGATGGAAATATAACAATTGGAAAAGAGGAACGCCTGCACTCAAAGATTTTAAATGAGGACCAGACTTATTGGGTCAGCCTGCCCTTAAACTATGATAATCCAAAGTTTGCCTCAGCCAAATTTCCTGTTATTTATGTACTGGATGGGGATGCAAATTTTGCGACCGTCAGCGCGATGATCCGACAGCTCAGTGTGAGGAATGGGAACTCTATTCTTCCAGAGGCAATAGTGATTGGTGTAATGAACAACCATCGATCCCGGGATTTTACTCCTTACAGTTCATCCTTCTGGTTATATGATACTCCCCCCCCATTTAATCACAGCGGAGGAGGAGAAAATTTCACGACTTATTTGTCTGAAGAATTAATTCCTCATATTGATTCAGCCTATCATACCGCGCCTTACCGGGTATTGATTGGCCATTCTCTTGGCGGATTAGCAGCAACCAATGTCCTGGTCCACCACCAGTCCATGTTTAATGGGTATATTATAATTGATCCCAGTCTTTGGTTTGACAATCAAATCTTTCTAAAAAAGTCATTGGACGTTCTGCGAAAAGGCCAATTCAGTGGTATAAGCTTATATCTTGGCATTGCCAACAACCTGTCGCCTGGTATGGACACCTTACAAATGATGAAAGATACCGCGCGAAAGAATTTGCATATGCGGTCCATATTCCGTTTCAAAAATACCTTACTTAATATTCATGGGAATGGGCTTCGTTTCAAATATCTGTACTACCGAAACGATACACACATGAGTATACCCATGATTGCCGAATATGATGGCCTTCGGTTTTTGTTTGATTTTTACCGCTTACCAGGCAGTGTCGAACAAACATTTTTCGATCCGCAAAATCATGATGACCCGGGACAGGTTATTTCCCGGCATTTTGAAAAAGTTTCCCGGGTATTAGGTTACCGTGTTCTTCCACCCGAAAGCCTGGTAAACCTTTTTGCCAACACCATGCAGAACTATTATCTCCCGGATAAAGCGCTCCGGTTGTACCTACTGAACACACAGGATTATCCGCAAAGTTATGGAGCCTGGGAGAGCCTCGGGGATTATTACGTTCAGCAGAAAAGATATCAGGAAGCTATCCAATCGTACCAACATGCCTTGAAATTGAATGCACCAAAGAAAGTTGAAGATAAGATCAGCGCGTTAGAAAAGGTCAACTGATTCAAACGTTATCCCTTTTGCTATCGCCATCGGTACCGAACTAAGCCATATTTGGTTTATTAAACCGCGGATAAACGGAATGACGCTTTGTCCAGTTGCAATGCATCTATCCATACGCCTGATTTTCAACAAATTCTCACTTTGGCACAGCGAATGAATAGATTTTACGGGATCAACAACAATGGCGGTGTAGATAAGGACAATAAATCAAGGCTCAATTCAGACAGTAGTTTACGGACAGAAAATAATAGAAAATAAATACAACACTATGAAAACGTACATATTAATAAAGAGCGTCGTCCTTACTTGGGTACTTACCTTTGCGTATAACCTGAATGTTCAGGCCCAGGATCTCGACCCCTCTACGGATCCACATATCGATAGCCATATCAGGCCGTTCCTAAAAGCCGTCAACCGAAGTGCCGGTGCTTCACTGGAAAAAATTACTGCTGCTGCTGCCCGCGCTGGTCAGGCCAGATCGCAGGCCTCGGTCAAAGTCGACCTCTCCGGAATTAATGTGAGTGAAAAAACAATTAACGCCGGTGGGCAGGACATTACAATCAATATTGTAAAACCTGCCGATTCCAAAGGCAAACTACCGGTATTCATGTTCTTTCATGGCGGCGGCTGGGTCTTGGGAGATCTCCCGACACATGAACGCCTCGTGAGAGACCTCGTCGTTGAGTCCGGTGCAGCAGCCGTTTTTGTAAACTATTCCCGCTCCCCGGAAGTGCATTTCCCTGTGGCTATCAATCAGGCTTATGCCGCTACGGCCTGGGTAGCCGAACACGGCGACCAAATCGGAGTTGACGGTAAAAAAATGGCGGTCGCAGGAAATAGCGCAGGAGGCAATATAACCGCAGTGGTGGCGCTGATGGCTAAAGATAACCATGGTCCCGAAATTAAACTTCAGATCCTGATGTGGCCTGTAACCGATTCAAATTTCGATGATGAGTCCTATAAAAAATTTGGAACAGGACGCTTCCTGACGAAGAAAGCAATGATCTGGTTCTGGGACAGTTACACAACCAATCAGGATGACCGGGATAATATATACGCGTCCCCTTTACGTGCAACGACAGAACAACTTCGCGGATTACCCCCCGCATTGGTTCAAACAGCCGAAAACGATGTACTAAGAGACGAAGGCGAAGCTTATGCCCGGAAACTTGACGAAGCAGGTGTACCGACAACTTGTACCCGCTATGATGGAATGATCCACGACTGGGGCGCCATTAACCAACTGGCAGAAATACCTGCAACAAGATCAATGATCCATCAGGCTGCAGGGCAACTCAAAGAAGCATTAAAGTAAAGAGGCTTTTCATATTTGTCATGCTGCCTAAATAAAGAGGGATGATACCATTTACATAATCGCCGGATCATCCATCCTTTATCATATATAATATACTGACCGTTTCGTGTAAAACGAACAGACATTCGTTCAATTAAAAGTTTGTATCATTTCTCGGTCCTAAAAGAAAGCTTATTAAGTAACCTTGTTCGTTCGGCTTATGCTAATTGTCTGCTTAAAAATTAAAATAGGATTCGCGTTTAATCCCAAGTTTTTTCATTTTTGAGTTTAATGTACTTGGTGGTAACCCCAGGACTTCAGCCGCACCACCAGCGCCACAAACTTTACCGCTACAACGCTTTAATATGCCTAGGATATGCTCTTTTTCCATTTGCTCCAGGGTTTTCAATTCGACTTCTTTTCTTTCAACCAGTTTTACCTCTTGTTTTATAGTCTCGGGAACCACTACGGAATTGATTTGAGTGCCGCTGGACATGATCATTGAGCGTTGGATCAAATGACCAAGTTCGCGAATATTACCCGGCCAGTCGTAAGATTGCAACTGAGCAAGCGCCGCTGCACTGAACCCGCTGATTTTCCGACCTGTTTCTTTTGCAAAAATCTCCAGGAAATATTGCGCCAACAGAGGGATATCTTGTTTTCTGTCACGTAGCGGGGGAAGTTCAACTGGATATACGTTCAGACGGTAATAAAGATCCAGTCGGAATCGGCCTTCTGCGACCTCCTGCTCCAGCTTTCGGTTCGTTGCCGCAATTACCCGCACATCCACTTTGATGGATTGTTTGCCGCCGATGTGTTCGATTTCCTTTTCCTGTAAAACCCTTAATAGTTTTACCTGGGCTTCGAGCGGCATTTCACCAATTTCGTCCAGGAATATCGTGCCACCGTTTGCCAGTTCGAATTTCCCAATCCTTTTTTCAATTGCACCTGTGTATGCCCCTTTCTCGTGTCCGAATAGTTCGGACTCAATCAATTCGTGCGGCAGCGCAGCACAATTAACCGTTATTAACGGCTTTTGCCTTCTCGGGGATAACTTATGAATGTTTTGGGCTACCTTTTCTTTACCGGTACCGCTTTCTCCATAGATCAAAACAGATATATCTGTCTGGCTTACCAGGGAGATATTATCAAGTACTTTTAATAATTCCGGGCTTTTTCCAATAATGCCATCAAATTTGGTATTGTTAATGCGAATGACCTCCTGTTTGGAATCGCCAACTGCTAAAGGCGCTGAATCCTTTTGAATGATTGCTGTTAACAAGCCGATCAATTGTTGTGATTGCCATAAAAGACTAATGTGTGCTGGTGTAAACCCATCTGGATTTTTGCTGTAAAACATTAAAGCCAAAATAAGTCCATTCGGTAGCGAAATCGGATAGGAAAGTTTTGACTTCAGTTCAAAATGACTGCAAAGTATCCGCTCCCAAGGATCGTCAAACATTACGTGTCGAAATTCCATACCGTTGAAAATGATTCCTTTTTTTTGCGCAGGAAGGGTCGGGCGGTAAGCTTGAAGATCTCGTTTGGCAAGCTTCATACTTTCTGGCAACTGGGTATCCTGAAAATGCTGATATTTTTCGAATTCCTCCCGGATGAAAACAAATTCATGAAGCCCGGGGTCTTTCGTTTTAGGAAACACAACCTTCATTAAGTCGAATGGAATGAACGCCTGAAAAACTCCCGGCAATGCTTCCAGTTTTTCACTGGCTTCGTTATGTGATAGTAGTATATCATGCAGTTGTTTATCCAGCATCTTCCGGCGCATCAGTTCAAACTGCTCGTTTTGCTGATGCTTCTCCATTGCTATTTCCAGCATAATCAGCAGGTCCTTTTGTCGGAATGGCTTTACAACAAAGCCATATGGTTGGGTCAGCTTAGCTTCCTCCAATATTCTTTGGTTCGTATTGGCAGAAATGTAAACAAAGCCGATTTTTTTCTCTGTCAGGTAGCCTGCCAGTTCTGTCCCCTTAGAGCCGTCCTGCAGGAATATGTCAAGAAGTACCCAGGTTGGGTTATATTTATCAACCATCGCCCTGCCTTCGTCTACCGTTGCGGCGATACCGCAAACGTTGTAACCTGCTTTTTTTAGAATCAGACTCAGATCGTTCCCTACAATAAATTCGTCTTCAACAATTAGTATATTTTCTTTCATGTTAATAGGTTATGCTGCTATGCGGACATTAATGTTTTTGTATAAAAATTCACCTCGACTTTAACGCCATTATCATTTTCCAACTTATAAGTACCGCCAAGCTGGCCTGCCAGCCCGGCGATCAGCTTCTTACCAAAAGAATCATCCTCATCTTCTTTGTCGCCTGAAAATCCGACACCGTTGTCACTAACCCCGAGAGTATATTGGCCAGTTACGGTACTGTGGAGTGTAATGCCGACATTTCCTTTGCTATTTCCTGGAAATGCAAATTTCAATGCATTGCTGATGGTTTCATTGAGGATCAGTCCAAATGGCACCGCTTGTGCCATATCAAGCCGTAAGGGTTCCATCTCTACATTGAAAATGACAGTTTCACACCCATACTCATCACACAGGTATTCCAATAAATCGTGGGTGTAGGCAACGATATCAACACTTGAAAGATTCTCCTCCTGGTAAAGTTTCTGGTGAATGAGAGATATCGCATACATCCGGTGCTGGCAATTTTGAATGGCTTTGACAGCCTCCTTATTGGTTAAGAACGACAGCTGCGTATTCAAAAGGCTGATGATGATCTGCAGGTTATTCTTTACCCGGTGATGAATTTCTTTTACAAGCCAGTCCTGTCTTTCGTCGGAGACCTGGAGACAATGTTTTTTTTCCGTCAGGTCATTTTTGAGCGAAATGATCTTTCGGGAGTTCTTAAGGTTATGATAATATAAGGCAACTACTCCTATCAGACTTATGGCAAGAAGGATCATCGGCGCTATACGCAACCAAATGGAAGCAGCCGGTATCATGGCTGGCTGCCTGACTTCACGCTGATCATTAACAGTTGCTATTTTAAAACCAGAATGTCCCCTGCCCGAAGAAATAACCATCAAAACTGGCATTGACTGTTTTGAATCTGTTTGGAAATCAATCAGCCGCCGTCCTGTTCCGAAGCAACAAAACTCGCCTGATACAAAAGTTTTATGGTGGTTGACCGATACCATAGGTATAAACTTTTCTCCTCCTGCCGTTTTAACATACAGTGTGAAGAGATATAATAAACAAAACTTAATTGCAATACTTTTCATGTTATCGGGGGACGCCTCTAATCATTTCTCTTTTACTATCCGTCCTCAGGTATAGCTTTAAACAATCCCGATACCAATTATTTTAAATCATTGTTTTTTAATTAGTTATATATTTTTCCATATCTTTAAAGCAGCGACATGTCGCTTTTCATTGAAATATAAATCCCCTCATTTTTGATCAACAGCTGTCTCGGTGTCGCTTTTAACAGGAGAAAAAGCTGATTCCCAAATGTTATTTAAAATCTTCATGTAATAGATTATTACATTTTAATTCGAGTCCAATAGTTAAAATACTGACTATCAGAAACAAATAAATAAATCAAATGCAATTATTTACGAACTATCGTATTTTGATGAATTGGCGTTACGGCATATGGGCAACTCCGGGTAAAACCGATACCTCTATCTAACCGATAATTTTACCGCGGGTATCTGCGTCATTTGAAAATGAGAAATCTGTTCCTCTCGCTTCAGGTGATTTCATTAGGGAGCAAAAACGAAGCGGCTGAATTGTCTTTTATGGCTAAATCATCCTTACTTTATCCCGCAACCATTTCGCCAATTTACTAAATATCGTTATTGATTATCGACAAAATTTCCACAACAATCTGTATAAAAGACACTTACATAACGGCACAACACTTGGCAATTTAGATAAAAGCCTGTTTCGGAATAAATCCACTATATTGGCTTACGCCGTAAGGAAGTTGTAAGAAGCATTAAACACCCTGATTTACAACACTATGCGAACATCAATAATCCGAGGAAATGGCAACAAGTATATTAATCGTCGAAGATCAGTTTATAGAAGCAAACGATCTGCGGATAACAGTTGAGAATGCCGGTCATCAAGTCTGCGGAATTGCGAAATCTTATGATCAGGCGATGACGCTGCTGGAGAAAATAAGGCCTGACATCGTTTTGCTGGATATATATCTGAAAGGAAAATTGACAGGTTTGGACCTCGCCCTGGTTTTAACTAAAGAAAACATTCCATTTATCTATATCTCTGCAAATTCAAATTTATCTGTACTGGAAGCCGCGAAGGCCACGCGTCCATATGGTTTTCTGGTGAAGCCTTTCCGGGAAAAAGACGTATTGGTGGCGCTGGATATTGCCAGTTACAGGCACAACCATACTGCTGAACTGATCAGTAAGCATGAAGGACTGTTAACCGCGATCCTTAAGCACATCATGGGAGAAAGGCTACCGGCCATGGAAAAAATGCTGATGGTCGTTAAGGCCATTAATCCTTATATTCCTTTCGACTATATTCACTTTGATACAGACTGCAATGGTCCGGACCTTAACCAGGTCTTTTGTTTTCATCGAACCGGTTATGACCAGTATGAATATTGGACAGGGCAGCAGATCCTGAACGATTATGATTTGGGCTATCAAGCCTATATGGACTGGCGCAAAATCATAGCATCTTCTAACAGTACCAAAATTGAAAACGGTCAGGACTTTGAAATAGCCCGTTCCAAATATCCGTTCCTGGATAATATCAGTAAAAAGTTTGGTGTACTCTCCAGGATGGTTTTACCGTTGCTTAATGATGACAAGCACATGAGCATCCGTATGTACAGTAAAGGGAGAGATAGCTTCAAGACCGACCACCAGGAACTGATGAATCCCCTCCGCCCTCTTTTAGCAGTGGTCTTCGGGAAAGCGCAGGATAAGGGAGTCAATACGTCTAATTTGTCGCGGCATACGGATATGGCCATTGTTGAAACCGGAACATTGCTAACGGAGGGGATAGTCGGTAAAAGTCCTAAATTACTCAATGCCCTTGATCAGGCACTACAAGTGGCAAATTTTGATATGTCCGTTTTAGTACTTGGCGAAACCGGTGTGGGCAAAGAAGGCCTTGTACAAGCCATACACCGACTTTCCAACAGAAACAAAAAACCGCTGATCAAAGTAAATTGTGCCGCGATTCCTGTATCTCTGATTGAATCGGAATTATTTGGCCATGAAAAAGGGGCTTTCACCGGCGCTTTTGAACGGCGCATCGGAAAATTTGAACAGGCACATGGCGGTACGCTCTTTTTAGACGAAATTGGTGAAATCCCGCTGGAAGTACAGACAAAGCTGCTTCGCGTTCTTCAGGAAAAAGAACTGGAAAGAGTAGGCGGCCGGACAACGATTAAAGTAGACGTACGTGTTGTCGCAGCGACAAACCGAAATTTGCATGAGGATGTGGCAGCCGGCCGTTTTAGAATGGACCTTTACTACCGGATCAATGTATTCCCGATCTTCTTAGCTCCCTTGCGCGAACGCAAGGAAGATATACCGCTGCTTACTCACTATTTTCTTCAGCAGCATGCCCGTAAAACAGGGACGCCGGTCAAACAAATAACTTCGGCAGTCCTTAATAAGCTGCTCGCATATTCATGGCCAGGCAATATCAGAGAATTATTACATCTGGTAGAACGCCATATCATTCTCAGCAGTTCGGATGTCATTTCAACGATTGAACTGCCTGAAAATATAGTAACCGCGATTGATGACCTCCTCGAAGACAAAGGTTTCCGATCTATTGCCGAAGTCGATAAAGCACATATCATGGCCGCTTTACACAAAAGCAATGGCAGGGTATCGGGTAAAGGCGGTGCAGCTGAAATGCTGAACCTTCCCCCAACTACGCTGAATTCAAAAATGAAGAAATTGGGTATTTCCTGGAAATTCAGATAAGAAATCATCCGGCCAGGATTTGAAAATATGTATTTTAAAAAGACTGATAAAAGTTTTGGTATATCTTAAAGTAAATGCCCTGCTCGTTTTTCTCTTTCTCGCTATATGCTTCCAAACAATCGATGCAAAAGCGCAGAATGCAGATTCCATTGCGCATGATTTCAAGGTACGGATATCAAATGCCGGATCTGATTCTGATCGCATTTCTTTATGGCTTGAACTTGGACAAAAATATAGAGCCCTCTCATCGAAATATCAATATCGTGCTGTGGCTGCCTTTAAAAAAGCGGTGAGCCTCAGTAAGCGCCCCCCTTTCACCAATTCGGAAAATGAATGTTTGCTTCAATTGGCAGTTCAATATGGCGTGGTAGAAAATTTCAGCGCATGCAGGGAAACTTATTCCAAACTGATAAAATATTATCAGGACAGAAACGACTTGAAACAGTGTTTATCTGTCTACGGTGCCCTGCAGTGGCGGTTGCGCATAGGCTTAAAGATCAACACCGGAATGCTGCACGAAGCATCAGCCATATTGTTTAAAGAGAAAGCACTTGCCGTCCAGTTAAAAGACACGCTTCAGGTTATTAATTGCATTAAAGATCTGGGTGATGTAAACCTTAATCTTGGAAATCTAAACATTTCGGAACAATTCTTATTGGACGCCCTTCATCGCTTCCAGGAGGTACACTATCAAAAACTGAGAGATACTTATTTTTTATTGGCTGCAGTATATCACTTAAAAGGCAATCTCAATAAAGAGTTATTTTATTGCCTCGCTATGGTTGATGAGGCCCGCGCAGTAAAGGATACTGTTGACCTGATTAACGGCACCTATAAATTAGGCAGGGTTTATGAAGATTTGGAAATGTTTGAAAACAGTCTTTCTGCTTATCAACAGGAACTGGCACTGAATTCAAATAGAATGGAATTTCATGGTTACGGCACCTACTATCGGATTTGTCTGATTTTAATAGCCCAGCACAAACCATTGGCAGCATTGCGTTTACTGAAGGAAAAAATCGATATGCACCCGCCTATGACGCCAGCCAATCAAAAAATATATTACAGAGCAATGGCTGCCTGTTACCTTAGTCTAAAACGTTTTCACCTGGCCGAATACTATCTTCATAAAATGATTGCAATCGGGTATATTGACTATGGATTAGCGGGTGTAAACTTCGAAATGATCCTACTGGAAAACAAACAATTATGTGAATATTACCTTGCCATAAAAGATTATACCCGCGCCCGGGCTTATTTGAAAATGGCTCTTGCATTTCCTCTGTTCAATGTAAGTGCCATTACACAGCGGGATATGGAGTTTATAGAGTTTAAGATAGACTCAGGCACTAATCATATCAGGTCTGCGTTGAGCCACTATCAAGCATATAAAAGATTAAATGATTCAATTTATAGCGTAAGGACCAATATAGGAGTGGCGCAAATACAGAACATCTATGAAAACTCGCAAAAGGACAAAAATATTCAGCTTCTAAAAAAACAGTCGGTAATTGAACAGGAAAGATACCGAAGAAAGAAAACTACAGGGAATTTTTTAATAGCAAGTATTGGTTTCCTGCTGCTCCTGTTAGCGGTTCTTTATAACCGTTATCTATTAAAACGTCGTAATGTTGTAATTCTTCAGGATAAGCAACAGGAGATTTCAGTTAAAAATAAAGATCTTGAAAAATTACTGCACGAAAATGAATGGTTATTAAAGGAAATACATCACCGTGTAAAAAACAATCTACATACTATTACCGGATTACTTAATTCGCAGATCAGATATCTCAAAGATGAAACAGCCTTGAGTGCGTTGATGGACAGTCAACACCGGGTGAACGCTATGTCGCTTATCCATCAGAAACTTTATAAATATGAAAATTTTGCCAGCATTTACTTGCCGGAATACATAGAAGAATTGACAGATTACCTGGCTGAAAGCTTTAAAACAAAAAGAAGAATTTTGTTTAAGGCGAATATCGCCCCAATTGAACTGGACGTTGTCTATGCGATCCCAGTAGGACTGATCTTAAACGAGGTGATCACCAACGCTGTTAAGCACGCCTTTCCTCACGGTGATAACGATGCCGTTGATATTAAACTTACTGTTTCGGATGACGATGAAATAAAGCTGACCATCGCTGATAATGGTCGTGGAATGCCGGTAAATTTCGAGTTAAGTCGAAACAAATCTTTTGGGATGGTTTTAATTATGGGGTTAGTAGAAGACTTGAATGGCACTTTCCAGTTGCAGAAAAATCATGGAACGAGCATCACCATAATCTTCAAAATCCTTCGCAAGAACGAACAATTTTCAGATCCTGATTTTTAATACTTTTTCCCTGCTATTTATTATGGTACTGGATCCTCGATTTTAGGGAGTGGGCGAAATAGCGTAACACAATACCGTTAATTTACGAAATAACATTATTAATATAAAGACATTTTCGGATAAGCAATTATTATACAGGAAAATATCCAATGGACTACATTTTGGAAGAAACCAAAAGTCACCTGTTTGTATTGTTGACTTTTGTTCTGAATCAAACGGCAATATAGGTCTTGGTCCACCAAACCTGCTTTGCATATATTGCATTCAATGCTTTAAAATAATCTTGAAAAACCTGGTTAAATTAACGAAAATCTCAAAATTTAAGCAGTAAAAAAGCGTATCCTGTCGACGCTGTATCTTGATAAGAAGCATTTTTCTTTTGCCAATGTTTGTTTTTCAAGAAATTAAGTATCATCTAGTTTATACAGAAACATTGGTTTGGAAACAGATCATAAACTTCAGGCTAAATCCATGAAAAAGGTGGCGACAAACCGAATTATGTAAAATCATAATTCACTTAGTGATGTTGCCTATGGCTCAATTTTTTGACAACATATTTTCAAAAAGAATCAAATGGCATTCTGTGCCGTTTAGTTTTCCACCCATTAAATTTATTTATCGGGGCCTCTTCTTACTAATCATATGTACGTTATCAACGACCACTAAGGGGCAGCAACAGGACCCCGCGATAAAAACATGTCTTTCACAGCTAGACACGACCAAAACCGATTCAAACCGAATACAATTGCTGTTAAAACTCGGAGATCTTTACTCGGAATCAACTGCAAGTGACCAGCGTGCGCTTAAATCCTATCTGCAGGCGCTTGCTATCGCCGTCAGGGCAAAATTAAGGGACCAGGAAAATCAGTCATTATTGCATATCGCCATAGAATACAGTAAGCGTAACGATTACAAAAACTGCAGACGTAATGCTGCACAGGCGATAAATTACTATGCTGACAGACATGATTGGACAGAAGCATTAGCAGCGCTTGGTTATTTACGGCTTAATTTTCGTAAATCATCCGACAACCATATTGAATTACTGCATGAAATTATTTGGTGCTGTCAGCAAGAGCAAGCCATTTATTTAAAGTTGGGTGATAAACAGAAAGCAATTCTAAGTTTAAAAGATGAAGCTGATGCCAACCTTAATCTAGGTAAATTAAGTCTTGCTGAAAATCAGCTCTTAAATGTCGTAAAACAACTAAAAGCAATTCATTACCCAAACCTGTACGATACTTACTATCTATTGGCATCGGTAAATGATCTCAAAGGGAACCTCAACAAGGAGCTCTACTACACACTTGAAACGGTAAAAGAAAACCAGGCCTCCAAAGACACGAGTTACCTTGGTTTGTTTTATTACAAGCTCGCACGTGTTTACGAAAACCTTGCGATGTACGATAACAGTATCGTTTATTATAAGAAAATTCTGGCGGGACCAAGCGCAAAAGACTACCACAAACGATATATTACACTGTACCATATATGCCAGGCACTCATCAAGCAAAATAAAGCAAGGGAAGCGTTATTGTTCTTAAAAAAGAACGAGTTGAAAATACCGCCCGAGGCTTCTTCTGAAAAATACATCCAGTACAATTGTTTAGCGATATGTTACGTGGCCTTACATAAGAACGATCTGGCGGAGAATTATTTCCTGAAAATGATCAATGCAGAAAATTTTGATAAATTCTCTGTGGGGGACAAATATGGCAGCCGTTTTATCGATGATATACATGTCGCTGAATTTTACGTATCAATGGGAAAATATGAAAAGGCCGATAAATACATTAAAATGGCCCTGGAAATCCCTGATTTTAATGTA
This sequence comes from Mucilaginibacter kameinonensis, assembly GCF_003675385.1. GTDB lineage: Bacteria > Bacteroidota > Bacteroidia > Sphingobacteriales > Sphingobacteriaceae > Mucilaginibacter > Mucilaginibacter kameinonensis. The sequence goes on from NZ_RCWZ01000004.1 coordinate 657,526, forward strand.
AGCGCCTTACGTCATAGCGATTTTCAGCTCCTTCAATTCAGGGTAGATTCCGGATTGGGGCGTTATGTTCCAGCCATCAAACATTATCAGCTTCATAAACAACTGCAGGACTCGGTTTTCAATGTGCAGGAAGCAAACCAGGTTGCGGATATCCAAACCAAATACGAAACCGAGGCAAAAGACAAAAATATCGTTATCCTGACCAAGGAAAGCCAGTTACAAAAAGCCAGTTTAAAAGAGGCTGCTGCGAGTAGGAAGGTTATACTTGGTGGTACCGTAATGCTGGCTTTGATGCTGGCATTAGGATTTAACCGCTATCAACTCAAACAAAAAAGCAACAAGCAGCTTAAAAAACAGCAAACTATTATCCATAATAAAAACAGTGCGCTGGAACAATTAGTTACCGATAAAGACCGGCTTTTGGAAGATAAAGAATGGTTGTTAAAAGAGATTCATCACCGGGTAAAGAATAATCTCCAGATCGTTATCAGTTTACTCAATACTCAATCGGTTTACATTGAGAATACCGAAGCCCTCGACGCAATCCGGGAAAGCCAGCATCGGATGCAGTCTATTTCCCTGATCCACCAAAAACTATATCAATCCGACAATCTGGCCAAAATCGAAATGGACGAGTATATTGCTGAACTGGTCGATTACCTCGACGATAGTTTCAGTATCGGGATAAACATCGAAGTTGTACAGGAAATTGAACCCATTGCTTTGGATGTTGAACAGGCGGTCCCCATCGGGCTAATTTTAAATGAGGCCGTTACCAATGCAATTAAATATGCTTTCTCTGATCATAGCCCCGGGACTATAAAAATCAGCTTGGAAGAAATTCCGTACAAGGGATTGTCATTAACTATCAGAGACAACGGCCGCGGTCTGCCGGATGCGTTTGATATCACGACGTCTACTTCGCTGGGAATGAGCTTAATTACGGGCCTTGTGAGGCAAATGCACGGAAAACTCTCTATTTACAACGATGAAGGGGTAGTCCTCAGTATATTTATTCCAATCCAGGGAAAACCGGATCAGCACCTGCGGTCACTATCTTAAAATATCGTCAAGCTAAATCAGTTTTACCGGTTCTTCAATACCAAAAAAGCTGCAAACTGCATTTAAATATCAAAAGCCGTAACTATATCTTAAGCGTCCATTCGTTTCACTTCTTAGCCAAATTACGAAATATCGTTAAAAAATAAATTATAAATCATAACAAGTTATTGTATTACAATAACTTATAAAACGGTATCGATTTTCTATTGATGGTAAAATACGTTTACACTATAAATATCTAACGATGACAACTATCAAACTCACTAATGTAGCCGGTATTAAAATTCCGGATAGTAAAATTGCAATCGAAGCCACGCAGCTATTGCTTGACCATGGTACAGAATTTCTCTACAATCATTCCCTGCGGGTTTTTTTATTCGCCAGTCTGAACGGCAAACGCAATAACCTGGACTACGATGCGGAATTATTATACATCAGCTCTGTATTTCATGATCTTGGTTTAACTAAAAAATACAGTAGCCAGGACCTACGTTTCGAAGTCGATGGCGCAAATGCCGCCAGGGACTTCCTGGCCAGTCATGGCATATCAAAAGACGCACAGCGTCTGGTATGGGACACGATTGCCCTGCATACAACTATTGGCATTGCCGAGCATAAAGAAACCGAGGTTGCCTTAATGTATTCAGGAGTAGGGCTCGACGTTATGGGTGAAGGGTTTGAAAATCTTAGCCAGTCGGAAAGAAACGAAATTGTTGCTGCTTATCCCCGCAACGACTTTAAAAAGAAAATTATACCAACTTTTTTTGGTGGCTTTGAACATAAAACAGAGACCACATTTGGCAATATCAAAGCGGATGTATGTGCATTTATGATGCCCGATTTCCACCGGAAAAATTTCTGCGATTGCATATTACATTCACCATGGAACGAATAATTAATGACCAGCCTGACATTAACGATATTTTTGAAGCTGCAAGGACAAACCTTACGGATGAACTGGCACAATGTGTCCCGGTACAATAGATAGCCACGGCTCTACGGCACTAACCATTACATGCTTTTACATATAGCATCTTTATTATTGGAAAGCGGCGCCGCTGAAGAATACAGAATACGAATTTGGCCATCTCGCCCATCTTTTCTGCTACTATCGTGCAATCAGAGATCGTAAAACTTTTGCGGGGAAAGTGGGCAATCCTTTGATCAAAGACAGCTTTGGGAACAGGAAAGGTTTCTCGGCGGAAAAGCTGCTCAGTGCCCTAAGGGCAACAAATATATTGGCCTCCGAAACTTAAAGCTATATCTTTAAGTTTCGGATTTTCATTAAAACTAATTTTTAAATAAGTTCAATAATTCAAATGGAAAATTACCAGGAAATCATCTCTGTTAAGGAACGGCTCTTGGAACTTAGTAAGGCAATTCTAAAAGCCAATAATGAAACCTCTTTTCAGAGCTTGGTTCTTCCTGTTATTAACCAATTGATTAAGATCAGTGGGATATTAGTTGTCGCCAGGGAAGAGAATACCGATTCACGCAAATCGATGTTCTTAAGTTTAGATAAAACCCGGTTACCTATTCCTGAAGATTCAAGGCAGGGCGAACATATGCGTAAATCGTCAGAGGAGGAGATTATTCTCCAGGTACTGCAATCCAAGCAACCAATAATCTGGTCAATGTCTGAACTGATGAAAATGGAACAGCGGCCTGCGTTTCTGACACGCCTTCGAATCAATCAGACCAAGACCATCATGGCAGTTCCGTTTTTCAGGGAAAGTGGTACAGAAGGAGCCGTTTTTTTTCTCAGTGAAAAGACGGAGACATTTAACCCCGCCGAAATAGATTTATCCCAGGAAATAGCAGAATTCATTTCTTACAATATTATTGATATCATTGATTCAGAAAACCGGAAAATAAAAAGCCAGATCAATGCTTTAACCAATTCGTTTTTGACAAATTCGATGTCGGTTAACAACAAGACGGAATTACTCACCTTAATGAAGAAATCATTTAAAGAAATTCCTTTTATTGACGGTGCAGGTTTATTGCTATTTGAGGACAATGATGAAAAGATCACACTGAACCTGATCAAACAGGCTCCCGGAAACCTCTTCGGGAAAGAATGGTCAAATTTCGAAGGGCCGGAAATTAACCGGAACACACCGCTCTACGACCTGATAACAGGCCTCCAAACTTCATCGACATATGCTTACGAAGAAATTTTAAAATTGGGTAAAACTCAATCTTTCCTACTCCCTTTACCCATTTACAATCATAGAGAACTGGAAATCTTTCCCTTTTTTTATGAAGAGAAGATTATCGGTGCCCTGTTTTATTTGATATCGCCTACAGTGGATGAAAGTATTTATCGGGAGGATAGGGATCTTATTCTCGCCCGATTAAACCTATTGTTTCGGGAAATCTTAACCATTGAGCAAGGCGAAAAATTAAAAAATGAATTAAACATCCTGAAACGGATGATGGAAGTTGAGAGCCAGCAGGAAAGCTTGAAAAAGAATGATTTTCATAATTACATCATTGGTAAAAGTCCGGAAATGACCGGCATTTTTCAATTATTGACAAAAGTTGCCGGAACTGAGAGCTCGGTTTTAATTTTGGGGGAAACAGGCACCGGGAAAGAATTAGTAGCTCATGCCGTACATGAGAATTCTCAGAGAAAAGAACAACCATTTATTAAAGTCAACTGTGCTACTTTGCCGGCAAATCTGATTGAAAGTGAATTATTCGGGCACGAAAGGGGAAGTTTCACCGGCGCTTTCGAAAGAAAGATCGGTAAATTTGAGCAGGCTAATAACGGTACATTATTTCTGGATGAGGTTGGCGAACTTCCATTAAATTTACAAACAAAATTACTGCGTGCGCTACAGGAGAAAGAAATTGAACGCATTGGTGGCAAAAATACCATTAAGATTGATATTCGAATCATTGCGGCCACCAATCGCGATCTCTTTCAAGCCATTCAATCCGGAAGTTTCAGGAGCGACTTATATTTCAGGTTGAATGTATTTCCATTGCACCTCCCGCCTCTGCGGGAACGAAAGGAAGATATACCATTATTGGTCAAATATTTTGCAGACAAATATGGCAAGCGTAGCAAATCTGCCAAATATTTCAGCAGTAACGCTATGAAGCAGCTGATCGCCTACAATTGGCCGGGAAATGTCAGGGAACTTGAGCATTTAATACAAAGAAGCGTCGTTCTTTCGAAAGGCCAGGTCATCAATGAGATCTATCTGCCACTTGCTATTAAGGGTGAACTTAATACGCCGCTGATAAATACGGACGTGAAAACTCTTGAGGAAGTTGAACGAGAACATATCCTTAAAGTATTAAAAATGGTTAATGGAAAAGTATCAGGAATCGGCGGCGCTGCGGAGATGCTCAAAATTCCGGCCACCACACTCAGTTCTAAAATCATCAAACTAAAGATCAAAAAAAGCTTTCTCGATCAAACCGACGACCTATAATGAAATCTCATCATCGATCATTATGTGCTGTTGGTATCTGATCGATCATCAGATCTCTCCTGAATAATCCTAGAATGGTTAGCCATTACCGGCAGATCTTACAGGGCAACGAAATTGCGCTGTAGCCCATTACTCTTCACCCACCTACAGCTTTGGACGGCAGCGCGACAGGCACTGCCGTTTTTTATTCAGTAGTTTTTAATGCTCATGAACACCCGCTAGTATTCCCCTTTTATACTCTATCAATTTAACCTGATCATAGCGAAATCCGGTTATACTATTTCGCCGAGAAACGACATATGGCTTAGGTTTAAAACTATTAAAAATCATAATCAACTGACCGATAGTATATTAAATTCTTTGGCACGGGCAATGACTATTATGTATCAAAAACAAATTAAATTTTAAAACATCAAAATCATGAAAACTATCAAACTTCTTGCAATCGCATTATTGTTGATCACTGGTACATTTAATTCTAATGCACAAACAAAAGGTACAAAGCCAACCATCATTTTCGTACATGGCATCTGGGCTGACGGCTCTTGCTGGGCTGAACAAATCACCGCACTTCAGGCTAAAGGTTATGATGTAGTTTCTGTTCAGAACCCACTGACATCACTTGCTGATGATGTTGCAGCGACAAAAAGAGCAATCGATCAGGCAAAAGGCAATGTAATCCTTGTCGGCCACTCATGGGGAGGGTTTGTAATTACCCAGGCCGGTAATGATCCCAAAGTAACCGGCTTGGTTTATGTAGCTGCTTTTGCACCAGATGAAGATGAAACTATCCCATCTTTATCCAAAAATGGCGGCGAAACCGAACTGGCTAAATATTTCGCCCCACAAGGCAGCTTTTTAGCACTGACCAATGCTGGTATCAAAACTGTATTTGCCCAAGACTTACCTGCAAAACAACAAAACCTGGTTTACGCAACCCAAATAGCTGCTAACCAATCATTATTCGGTGAAAAAGGTGGTGTACCGGCATGGAAAACTAAAGCCAACTACTTTATTGTCGCTAAAAATGACCGTGCAATCTCTCCTGATCTGGAACGTTTTGAGGCAAAAAGGATGAATGCCAAAACAGTTGAAGTTGCATCAAGCCACGTTGTGATGTTGTCTCAACCAAAAGAAGTGCTAGCTATAATTGAACAGGCTGCTGCAAGTAAATAAGCAGAACCTGCAATCCGATCTTCTTCTGAAAAACAAATATGTTGGAATTAAGTAACCCTGAAGGAAACTTTTCCAACATATTTTTTAAGGCAAACCTTAAAGCGTTTGAAAAACACCGGTAGCGGTCTCATGACGATTGACAATTGACCGATCGCTGCGAAATAGCATTATCCCATTCCGCCATTTCACTAAATATAGTTAAAAACCGAATGAAACATCTTCTCAAAAACCTGAAAACCAACAAAATAAGATCAGGCATAACAATCGATCAATATTGTCAAAAAACGTTAAAAGCCGACCTGTGGCTGACAAATTCAGATAATCGAATCTCATGTTAAGGCCGGTGCTAAAATTTAAATAACCAATATGTACCAAAGAATAAGCGGAATCAATCTCTTTGTTAACGATGAAGGCGAAGGTAAGCCAGCGCTCGTGTTTCTTCATTTTTGGGGAGGTTCATCAGCAACCTGGGCAGGTGTAATCTCACTCTTAAAGGATAAATACCGTTGCATCAGTTACGACAGTCGCGGATGGGGAAAATCGGATAAACCAGATAACGGCTATCATATAGCTTCACTTGCAAACGACGCTTTGAGGTTAATCGAGGTCTTGAATCTGGATAGTTATATACTCATCGGACATTCTATGGGCGGTAAAGTTGCCCAATACATCGCAGCACAAAAACCTGATGGCCTCAGGAAGCTGATACTTGTTGCGCCATCCCCATCTTTTAGTACGATGCTTCCGCCGGATATAGCTGAAGGGATGAGAACAGCGTACACCTCGCTAGGCCGTATTAACGAAACAATCGATCACGTATTTAAAGTGACCCATATTGACACTGGTCAGCGCAAGGACCTGGTTGAAGGACTGCAAAATCATAATACTTATTCGAGGTTGGGATGGACTGACGTTGCATTACTGGAAGACGTTTCTGACGGCGTTGACGAAATCTCTGTTCCTACCCTGATCATTGCCGGAGAGAACGACATCGTAGATCCCCCCGAGCGATTGGAACAAGAAGTCAAATCATTTATCCCCGGATCGGAAATGGTGACTATAGCCGATGTCGGACATCTGTCCATGTTGGAAAAACCATCCGTTTTAGCGGACCTGATCAGCGCTTTTATCAGAAGGCGCTAACCGATCATTAAATTTTGAATTATTTACACTAACAATATCTAAAAATGAAAACAAACATCAATGTCGTGCTTGTTCACGGCGCATTCGGAGAAGGTTCACACTGGCAATTCGTAATTCCTGCATTAGCAGCTAAAGGGTATACCGTGCGTGCTGTCCAACTTCCGTTGATCACCTTAGCAGAAGATATTCAAAGAACGACAGATATGATTGCCTCTCTTGAAGGTCCCACACTACTGGTAGGACATTCTTATGGCGGCATGGTCATCAGTGGTGCGGGCAACCACCCTAGTGTTAAAGGATTGGTTTACATTGCGGCTTTTGCCCCTGAAGAAGGCGAGTCTGCTTTCGGTTTATTACAGGAACGACCTGCGCCTGCGGGCGCAACGGCGATAGCCCCTGGCCCATCAGGATTATTATATGTTAACTACGATAAATTCCATGAAGCTTTTTGTGAAGGCGTAAGCGATGAACTGGCTTTGGTGATGGCATCCGCACAAAAGCCCATTTCGGGCGAAGCGTTTGGCGGCCCATCCGGCGCACCAGCATGGAAAGAAAAACCAAGCTGGTACCAGGTCTCTGACAACGATAAAATGATCCAGCCTGAAGCTGAAACTTTTTTCGCCGAACGTATCAAAGCAAAGAAAACCATTCATCTGGATGCTGGCCACGCCTCGATGGCATCGCACCCGCAACAGGTAATCGAACTGATATTGGAAGCCGCTGAAGCAATCGCCTAACATCTGACATCTGAAGCCGGGATACTTAAGACTAAGAGGAGTATCCCGGCTTTTCTATTTAATCTCACCTTAATTCGACAATCATGAATACTTCAAAGAAAGTTAACGTTGACAAATCCATACCTGGTTACTGGCAGGTAACCTTATCGAATCCGCCTATTAATGCGATTGACGATAGTATGTATGATGAGGTTTATGACCTGATCGAAGAAATTGAACAAAACCCTGAACTGAAAGTTGTAACCTTTTCGAGTTCAAATCCGGACTTCTTTATTGCCCATTACAGCACAGCCGAACCTCGCAGTCGTTTTGGGAAACCGCAATGGGTGGCTGCTGCCACCAGGCTTGCCGCCAGCAGCGTATTAAGCATCGCAATAATTGACGGCCGAGTACGTGGCGGTGGCTGCGAGTTTGTTATGGCCTGCGATATCCGTTTTGCCAGTCGCGAAAATGCCATCTTCGGGCAGCCGGAAGTGGGAACGGGATTGATACCCGGCGGCGGGGCCTTGCAACGCCTGCCCCTGTTGGTCGGGCGTTCAAGGGCTTTGGAGATTATCCTGGGAGCTGATGATTATGATGCTGAAACTGCCGAAAAATATGGCTGGATCAACCGTGCCTTACCTGCATCCGAACTCAAAAATTTTGTCGAGAATTTTGTAAACCGCATTTTATCATTCGATAAGCAGGCATTGTCGACCTGTAAAAGTATCCTGAACAATGTGGGCTTGCCTGATACAGCTGAACTCCAGGCTACGGAAGATACTTTTTTTACAACGTTTGGATGGGCCGGCGCCCGTGAACGCATGCCCAAACTCATTGAAAAAGGGATCGGTAAGGCCGGGGAATTCGAATTAAACCTAGGCCGAAACTTGGGGAATCTTTAAGCTGATCTGTAAATATTTCAGCGGGTAAAGATGTATAATCATCTTAATAAAGCACAGGAAGTCTCAATCATCCTCTATTGCGGTTACCTATTTGATAAAAAGCGAAATCAAACAAAAGCAACAGACGATTAACTAAATATCGTAATTTATCAAAGGCAATAAAGCCACACACAACTGATAATCAACAACATAAATAAAGGCACAAAGTTAGTCTTTTTCATAGTGCCGGGTAGACAGATAAAAGTGACTACCCATAATATTAACGATAAATTAAAATATATGAAAACCCAGATTGGAATCGACTCAGCTGACCGTGGCGCAGTTGCAGAGATATTAGGCAAACTGCTTGCCGATGAGTTTACGCTTTATTTAAAAACAAGGAATGCGCATTGGAATGTTGAAGGCCCCGATTTTCACACTGCACATTTATTTTTTGAAGAACACTATAATAAATTAGATGAAACCATGGATAGTACAGCGGAACGGATCAGACAGATCGGCCACTATGCACCAGCCACGGTAAAACAGTTCTTACAACTGACCCATTTAAGCGAGAAACTTGGTCAGAAAAATGATTCCGCCGGGTTCATGAAAGAATTACTGGAAGACCACCAATCAATCATTGAATTTATCAGAGGAAACCTAGATCAAGTCATCGAGGAATATCATGATGCCGGCACGAATGACTTTCTTACTGGCATGTTGCGTGAACATGAAGCAATGGCATGGATGCTGCGGGCTCATCTTTAAGCAGTACTAAACGGCTTAAGAAGCCTATGAAAGGATCTTCGAAATCCTTATATAGCCGAAATTTAAACTTACAGAAACCACAAACCTGTTTATAAAAAAAATCTAAATCTATGAAAAAGATAGCCATTTACGGATTTGGGCGCATTGGGCGCCAGCTTCTGCGTATCGGCCTTGACCGCAATCTGGTGATCCCATCGGTTGTTGCAGATGTTAAAGACCATCAAACATTGGCGGCACTCTTTGCCGTAGACACGAATTACGGAATGTGGAATGGAACTGTCGCGATAAATGATAATGGCTTTATTTTAAATGGAAACGAAATAACATATATCGATTCCTCAGCCGGAACTCCGCACTGGGGCGAACTTGGCGTCGATCTGGTGATCGATTGTTCGGGAAGGGCGACTAAACGAGAGGGCGCGCAGGCCCATCTCGATCAAGGGGCCAAATATGTCTTGGTCAGTGCACCCAGTAAATCACTCGCAGATTGTGATGCTGTTTTACTAAAAGGTATTAACCTGGAAAATTTCAACCCGCAGCAACATCGTATTGTGAGCACAGGCAGTTGTACCACTAATGCTCTTGCACCGCCAATCAAAATTATCAGAGAGAATTTTGGAATCGAATACGGTTTCTTTTCGACAGTACATTCTTATACCAATTCGCAATCGCTGACTGATCAGCCGATGAAAGACCGACGGGACTCCTGGGCCGCTGCGGAAAATATCATTCCATCGTCTTCTGGGGCCGCCAAAGCTCTTCAATTCATCTGGAGCGATCTGAACATCACCGGAAAAGCCTACCGCGTTCCGACCAGAACAGGCAGTATCGCTGAATTAAACCTGGTGACGACAAAATCCTGCACTACAGAGGAAATCAATGACGCCTTTAGAAAAGCGACCACGACTGCCAGCTTAAAAGGAGTTATGGATGTATTGGAAGAGCAATGGGCTTCCGCGCGAATCGTAGCCGACCCTCACTCCTCCATCATTGATCTGCCACTAACCGCCAAAATAGGCAACATGATCTCCGTAGCTGCCTGGTATGATAATGAATGGGGATTCAGTAACAGGCTCGCGGAGGTAGCCCAGTACATGATATCGCAGCTATGAGGCGCTGTACAAGCACTTCAGAAAGATCATTATCAATAATTCAATAACAGCAAAAACACTCAAATTATTAACAAAAATGAATGGTCCTAAAGTAATCATACTCGCTGAGTTAATTGTAGACCTTGGTTTTCTGGATGAAGTTAAAGCAGCGGCAAAGAAATCAGTAGCGTTGGCGCTTCAGGAACCCGGTATTGAGCTATTTAAATTAACCTATAATCCGATGTATCCTAACTGCCTTTATTTTTTTGAGGTATACACATCCAAGGCCGCCCATGATGCGCATTTACAAACGCCTCATGCACAGGAGTTTTTTGCATTCTCAAAAGGTAAAATGTTAAATCCGTCTAAATTAACCCATTTGTCGGAGTTCTAATTCCATTAATCAACTACTTATGTCAACACAAAAAATAGCCTTTATCACCGGTGGTAACCGTGGCATCGGCTTTGAAACAGCAAAACAACTTGGAGAATTGGGCTATCTGCCTGTTATCGGCGCCCGTAATCCCGCACAGGGTCAAGAAGCTATAGACAAGCTTAAAACTATGGGAATAAGTGCCCGTTATATTAAGTTTGACGCTACTCTTCGAGAAGATCACCTGAGCGCTTTCGATTATTTCAGTACCCATTTTGACAGGCTTGATATCCTGATCAACAATGCAGGCGCAAGTTTTGAAGGAGATCCGGTATCTGCTTCAAAAATCAAGGATGCCACTGAAAATGTTTCGGAACCGGTACTGCGGGACACCATGGAAGTAAATTTCTTCAACGTTGTATTTCTTACCCAAGCGCTACTTCCACTGATTAAGAAGTCTGAGGCAGGTAGAATTGTGAACGTATCCAGCCGCCTGGGGTCATTGACCACTAAGGCAGATTTCAGCACACCGCTGGCCAGGGTGAATACCTTTGCTTATGATACTTCCAAAACCGCGCTAAACTCATTCACAGTCCATTTGGCCAATGAATTAAAGAATACGGCAATTAAGGTAAACTCTTCCAACCCGGGGTGGGTCAGCACTGCATTGGGTGGAGCTGCAGGCACCTCAACGCCCGAAGATGGCGCTAAAACCAGCGTTTATCTGGCTACCTTACCCGACGACGGACCAACAGGAAAATTTCTTCAATTGGAAGAGGAAATTCCCTGGTAAAACATTCTGAATCCCCGGAGGATCAAAAATTTATTCCATTTAAATCATTTAAAATTAACGATTATGCCGCAAGTAGAAGATTTACCATTGTTCGAAGTATTTGGATTAAGGATTGAAGGAACTGTTTTGTTTGTCGAGATTAATAGCCCGCCGCTAAATCTGATCGGCCCGGCAATGGTAAGGGACCTGGTAAAATTGATCGAAATTCTCGACCGCGGAGAAAGGTTTCGCGTTGTCGTTTTCTCCAGCGGAATCAATGATTTTTTCATACCGCATGTAGATATGACCCAGGTTCAGGAGTATCGGGATGCAGCAGCGGTTTTAGTGGGGGAACCTTCACTTGGTCTGTTGCTGAGGCGCCTCAGCCAAACGAAAGCCATTACAATAGCACAAATCGATGGGCGTGTAAGAGGTGGAGGAAATGAGTTCATTTTGGCATGTGATATGCGTTTTGCATCACGTGAAAAGGCGGCATTCGCTCAAATGGAAGCCGGCTTTGGCGCAGTACCCGGCGCCGGTGGCCTACAGCATTTAACACGGCTGATCGGGAAGGGACGCACGATGGAGGTCATCGCCAGTGCAGCTGATTATGATGCAGATACGGCAGAACGATATGGCTGGATTAATAGAGCACTTCCGGCAAGCGAACTGGAGCCTTTTGTTTACCATCTGGCCCATAGAATAGGAAAGTTCCCGCATCATTCGCTGATTCTTAATAAGGAAAGAATCAACGCCATAACGTTGGCCAATGAAGATGATTTCCGCAAAGATTCAGAGTTATTTGGCGTTGCCGTTAAAGAACCTGAAACTAAATCCAGGGTCACAGCATTAATGAAAATAGGTTTTCAGCAACCTGGTCCAACTGAACTGAACCTCGGCCAGGTACTTGGGGAACTAAGTACCGAATAGATTTTTCCGCGCATTACACCTTCTCTTCATAGCAGTTTCTTCGGCCCATTAGTTGTGATTTGCCTTAACTGGCCTGATCGCCGCAATTGGGCCTTCTTCATTATAGCCTGTAGTATCATTTCATTTACATAGCCGGCATTCACAACATTAAGCTTTTACCCCAACAGGATTGAAGGTTTTACTCTCTTTCGCTGAATAGACCTCAGGTAAAATCAATATAGAAGCTTCCCGGCTCCCGGTGAACGTTATAATGAATCTTACTTTTTACCTGTGATCTCTCTGATCAAATCATTTCCGTCTAGCGAATGGGTAGCGGCAAGTACCAAAATATCACTAAAAAAAATCACCGAAAGCGAAATCATGGCTGACGTATTCGAAAAAAAGCGATATAACGCTGAATGGAATTGCTATTAAATAATACAAATTACTGAATTTCAATACATTAAAACAAAGGCATAGCTTGTGTATAATACATACCAAAGAGCTTAGTAAGCACATTAGAAAAATAAATCGCCATGAAAAAGCAAATATCCAAATCAACAGGGTTCAATCTGATTACCGTCCTTAAGGCACAGTATTTCACACTTTTCCTACGAGGTATGGATCTATTTTACATGCTCTATAAATAATTTCAAATAACATATCCATTTACTATTTAAAACAACAGAAATCATGAAAACAAAAATGACAAAAGCAATCTTGGTTGCAGCACTATTCGGAGCCAGCTTAGGCGCAAAAGCACAAACTAAAACAACCCGGCCATCTGACGGGATCAAATTAAGTGTCGGTGTCGAAACCGGTTTAGGTTTAGGCAATTTTAAGGACACTCATAAAGCCAATCTGGGCGCTTCTGCCCAGGCCGATCTTCCTGTTGCCCAGCAATTTTACTTAAATGTAAACGCCGGTTATGTCAACTTTTTCGGTAAAGACAATGTACTAGGAACAGGATATTCTGCTCCTGATATCCATGTTCTGCCAGTAATGGCGGGCCTGAAATTTTTCCCGATTGAGAATTTGTACATTCAGGCTGATGCTGGTGCTGCTTTCGCACTCAATAAGTCAACGGTGAATTATTCTAATTCCGCAGCATTTCTTTACGTACCTCAGGTCGGTTACCAGTTCTCAATCGGAGGTAAATCATTCATTGATGCTGGCGTTCGTTACGAAGGAACCTCTTCGTTTGACGGAAACTCTGCTTATGGAAAAATCAACCAGATCGGTTTAAGAGTTGCCTACGGCTTCGGTTTATAATTTATCACCGGGTGGCAATTATTTAAACTGTCACCCGGATTGTTATTCTCTTACAATTACTCAATTATCTATAATGGAAACTTTAATTTATTTTTTGACGAGGGTGATTATGGTGGCCTGCCTGATCAAGATCATAATAATCATTGGAACGGCAGAACGAAGTACTACTGACACATCAGATATCTTTTAAACAGGGCGATTTTAGAAGATTTAATCCTACTCGCTACCGGATTCGAATAATTAATAACGTCCATGCCCCAATATATGTATTGGGAAAATTTGTTAACAATGAACAACATGGAACAGAACAACCAGCCGGTTATCGAACAAAAAAAGCCAGGCCTCCTCTATTCGGACAATTCTCCTGAGGTTGCTTTTTGTTGACACTATCGGGTGGCTTTCCGGACGTTTAAACATATATATCGGTCACCTTCATGTATTTGCCAATTCAATGGCCAGAAACGTTGTTTTTATGAGCATGTACTTCGGCGAAGGAAACCCGCAACGAGCACTTATGCGTATCCCATCCATTGTTGCTTTTTTGGTTGGAGTGCTTATCGCCTACCGAAGCCTTAAAATAATCGTTTTGCTTGTTGAGGCAATTTTTTGCGTTCGCGTTCCCAGACCTCTTGCTTGTTCTTTCCATTGCTTTAGTAGTAGCCATGCAAAACTCAAGTTTTTTTAAACTTGAACAATGGGCTCATAATTCAGTTATGGCCATAGGCAATCTATGCTGTATTGCGGAAGAACTCTTCAGAGAAACCATGCAGGCGCTTTCATTTCATCAATGGACTTGCTTTTCAAAGATCACTTGCCGTCCTGGATTTGCAATCCCGACCTGACTTCCGCGTTAAGATTAGGCGTTACTGAAAAGCTGCTTTTTTTCTTGATTAAACACATATTTACCGACATCCGAGTCGGACTAAATCGGAGAACACATAAATATCGGCCCTTAACTTTGCTGAGGATAAACCTTTTTCTAATTATAACAAATTAATAAGCTATCCTGCCATGAGTATACTACCACTATTGCATTTCTTTGAAAAAGCTAAGTTTGATCCAAGGATTTCAGTGACGCATGGCGGTCTTTATGCGGCCATTATTTATTACTGGCAAAGTCTGGATTACCCGGAATCTTTTCGTGTATTTGCAAAAGAATTAATGAAGCTGGCGAAAATTTCCTCATGCACTACTTACCATAAATGTATCAGAGACCTCAATGCTTATGGCTATCTGAACTACGAACCTTCATTCGATCGTAAAGTTGGCAGCCTGATCAGCTTTCCGTCCATTAACCACAATCAGCGCAATGAATAAAATTACTTTTGAAGAGCTGCCTGAAATGGTAGGCAGACTATTTGCCAAATTAGAAAAGATCGAGGCCCTGCTGAAGGGGCAAAAAGCAAATGAACAAGATACTGACGAGATGCTGACCGTCGACCAGGCTGCTGTGTTTCTTGACCTGGCGGTACCTACGCTTTACAGCAAGGTCAGCCGCCGTGAGATTCCTGTATGCAAGCCGGGTAAACGGCTTTATTTCAGCAAATCGGAGCTGACTGAGTACAAAAAAGGTGGCCGTCACCAAACCGTAAACCAAATGCTTGATGAGTACCAGGTGATTCCAAAAGTATTGAAACGTCGCTCCAAACGCTTTTCAGGGGGATACGGACGCTAACTTTTGGTTGATCTCCTTCAGTTCTTTCATCAGCAGGTCTATGATATTAACTTCGCTCAATGTCTTATTACTTAAACTGATCTTGCCACTGGCTTCTTTTTTAACCTTATCGATCAGATGCAGGTAGCGTTGTGTACTTTTCAGGTTTTTCTGCCCCAGCATCCGCATCACCGTATGAATATCGGTTCCCATAATGAGTTGCAATGTGGCAAAGGTATGCCTCAGGCAATGGAAAGTAAAGTTCGTTTTCTGTATTCCCGCACGTGTCAACCATAATGTAAGAAAAGGCTTAAGCCGTGAATACCTGATCCCTCTGAAAACCCGACTGTCAGATTCGGCTCTTACCCCCAACTGACTATGCGCTTCATTGGAAATCGGAAACGTCTCTGCTCCCTCTGTCTTCTCCTGCCTGAACTGTATATAATAATTATCCTCATAGCCTCTAACTTCCGACCATAACAAAGTCTCGATATCCGAATAACGTAACCCTGTCATCGCGGAAAAAAGTGCGGCTCTTGCCATCAGATCATCATCATTTGGTGTGGCGGCTAATTGCTGCAATTCTTCAAGCGTTAGAAATTCCCGGAATACCTCGCGCTCTTTGATCGGCTTCACCTGAGCGTAAAGGTCCTCGGTGATCAGCTTTTCTTTGTATGCTGCTTTAAGCATAGATCTGAACTTTGCAAAATAAGCGACGGCCGTATTTAAAGAGATACCTCTTCCATGACGTCCAACCGACGGGCCCGACAAAATATAGTCGCGGTATTCCTCACAGTAAGCTTCAGTCAGATCGCAGAAGCGGATATGCTTGCCCGCATATCCTTCAAAATAACGCCAGCCCATCTCCCATCCATAGGCATTCGTACCTGACTTTTTTGCGGCAACTTTTTTGAAATAATCGAGAAACTTACTTTGCCGCTGTGCTTTCGCAAGAAAGCCATAGGAGGCGTTTTGAATTTCCAGTGTTCGTTTTGCGCAAATATTTTCAGCAAGCAACATTGTTTCTTTATTATGCGTTTGCTCCAGTTCGGTCTGCGGTTTCGCAAAAATATAAAGGCCCAGAAACTCCCTTCGGGTGAATTGCCTGGTGTCAGGGTGTGGAATGGCCGGGTAGAAATCAAGATATAGTGATTTCCTTCCTTTCCCAATTGTTTTTTTCCTCAATGTCACACTCATAACTTCATTTATTAAATAGTTTATGAATCTCCTTTTTGGGCACATAGACGAACTTGCCCTGCTTTATTTTACGGACATCATGTTTTTTAATAAGTTCGTAAAAAGCCTTGCTCGACATACCGCTTACGTATTCAGCCTCAGCGATGGTATAACAATCACTGATCCGCAGTGGCTTTACCGGAACATCCTGTATCATGGGCTTTACCTTTGGCGGATTGAACAGTTTGTCGATATCTGCACGAAGTATCCGGGTTTTCCTGATGCCCAGGTTAGTTGCCGGTAATCTTCCTGAATTGATCATGTCATAAATCGCCTGCTCACTGCTTTGCAGCAAGGTGGCGACATCACCCACAGTGAGGTAGGACTTAGCCTGGATTTCATTTAGCGGTTTACTTTTAACCAGTTTCATCTCCTCTTCACTTTTGGCGATCTTCCCTTTTCTGACCCTTTGCTTATAACCACGTCTAGCACAATCAGTGGAGCAGAATTTGGTAACCGTCGTCCTGGCTTCAAAGTCCTTTCCGCAATATTGACAAACCCGCTTAACCCTGATATTTGAAGACATCTTTTTTAATATTTATAACTACAAATTAACCTATTTAAGATTAAATAAGTTTAAATAAGCCAAGTTATTTCCCCTTTAAAATATGACGAGGTACAAATTTCAGAACGAGATACAACTGAGGTACAAAAATAAACAAAACAACGCGAAAGAAACAAATGATAACGCAAAGAAAAAACCGCTTTAATCATTGATTAAAAGCGGTTTATCATGTTTTATTATGTAATACTTTGTGGTCTTAAATATGTGTCATTTGCCGATACAAAACTTACTAAATATATTCTCCAGCAAATCATCTGTCGTAACAACCCCTGTAATTTCGCCGAGATAATGAAGCGCCTGTTTAATATCCATCGACAGAAAATCAGAAGTAATACTACCATCAATCCCACCTAACACACGTACCAGGGCTTCTTCAGTTTTTTGCAGGGCTTCAAGGTGACGGATATTTGTTACCAATGTTTCATCACCGCTTAATTGATCTTTTACTGCCGACGAATAGATCTTATGCTTGAGCTCATCGATATGTCGCTTTTCTTTGGCCGATATAATAATAGCCCTATCGGTATGTGGCAGAGCCGATAGTTGTTCAGGATTAAGCAAATCGGCTTTATTGGCTACTACCAACATGGTAATCCCTGGCTTTTGCAAGCTTTCTATATCTTTGTTCAGTTCTTCTATGGTGATTTCGGCGGCATCAAACACATAAATCAACAGGGCCGACTGGCTGATCTTTTCCATCGTTCGCTGCACGCCCATCTGTTCAATCGCGTCGGTGGCTTCGCGGATTCCGGCGGTATCTATCAGCCTGAAATTAATGCCCTGGATATTTAGTACTTCTTCAATGGTATCTCTTGTAGTACCGGGGATATGGCTTACTATGGCACGTTCCTCATTCAGCAGCGCGTTCAACAGGGTCGATTTACCGGCATTCGGTCTGCCGGCTATTACTGTATTCACACCGTTTTTAATAGCATTCCCCAACTCAAACGAATTGATAAGCCGGCCTACGATCTTGGTAATTTCATGAATCAGATTTTTCAACTGATCGCGGTTGGCAAACTCTACATCTTCTTCGGCAAAATCAAGCTCCAGTTCTATCAGGGAGGCAAAGTTTACCAATTGTTCACGAAGGGCTTGTAGCTGGGTACTAAAGCCTCCACGGAGTTGCTGTAAAGCTACTTGCTGCGAAGCTTTTGAATTTGAAGCAATCAAATCGGCCACAGCTTCGGCCTGGCTCAAATCAAGCTGACCATTAAGGAATGCCCTTAGGGTAAACTCGCCGGGCTTGGCTGATCTTGCACCTTTTTTGATGAACAGCTTAATAATACTTTCAACAATATATCCCGAAGCATGGCAGGAGATCTCCAACACGTTTTCGCGGGTGTATGACCGCGGACCAACAAACAATGATACCAGCACCTCGTCCAAAATCAGGTCGCCATCGGCAATACTACCAAAATGGATGGTATGCGATGCTTGCTTGCTCAGGTCTTTACCTTTAAACACGCTATTAGCAATGCTTATGGCATCAGGGCCCGAAAGGCGGATCACTGCTATGGCACCCACCCCATTCGGTGTGGCAAGGGCTACTATGGTATCGGTATTGTCTGTCATCTTTTAGTTGATAGTTAATGGTTCATAGATCATAGCCTAAGCTTGCCTAATTACCAGGGCACAAAGGTCGTTATTTCAGGGATATTTTCCCGCCGGCCAATCACAATCCAATATTTATATGACCTAACTATTAAGAAAACCTCGCTCGTGGCTATGATCCATGAACTATTATCTATGAACTCTCCCCATCAACCTAATGACTAAAAACCTTACCTTCGCAGGCAATTATGGTAACTTTTTTTGAAGCTTCGCTCGAAACTATTTCGGTGCATCATGTTGGTAATCAGTCGCAGGAAGAGATGTATGCACTTTCTGAACAACCTTTGGAATTAAAGGATGATGTAATCCCCAACCTGCTAATGCAATATTTTCTGAAACCTTTTGAAAAGGCTAACGAGGTTTATCACCTGATGCATAGCAGCGGGGATCTGCAACTAAACGAGCTTCACCATTTTGCTACACAGGTGTTTGATGATAACACAAAATTCCACGAGGCATCTGAAAAAATAGCGAAGCATCTATATAAAGTTACCACTCACCCCAACATTAAAGGCGGCGAACTTTATGTGGTTTACTTCAACAAAGTACAAATTGAAGGCAACCCCTTAAATGCTATCGGTATTTTCAAATCAGAAAATAAGGAAACCTATCTTAAAGTCTACCCGGATAAAGGCGGTTTCCAGGTTGATTATGAGCAGGACGCCATCAACATCAATAAATTGGATAAAGGCGTACTGATCTTCAATATTGAAAAAGAGAACGGTTATAAGGTAGTGGTGGTTGATAAAACCAACACCGGACAGGAAGCTGCCCGATTCTGGAAAGATGATTTTCTACAGCTCAAAATTCGTAACGACAGCTTTAACCAAACCAACAATACGCTCGGCATTTACAAAAACTTTATCACCGAAAAAATCGACGAAGAGTTTGAGATGAGTAAAGCTGATAAAATCGACTTGCTCAATCGCTCTATGAAGTATTTTAAGGAGAAGGAAACTTTTGATATGGAAGAGTTTTCAAACGAAGTGATAGGTAACGAGCAGGCTATAGAGTCGTTCAAAAACTTTAAAAACCAGTACGAGGAAGAGTTTGACAGCCCTATCGCTGATAATTTCATCATTTCAGAAAACGCTGTAAAAAAGCAGGCCCGCGTTTATAAAAGCGTTTTAAAGCTTGATAAAAACTTTCACATCTACATTCATGGTGATAAAGAACTGATTGAGAAAGGTTTTGACGATGGCCGGGCAATGAACTATTATAAAGTGTATTTTAAGGAAGAGGCATAATCGTAAAAAATAACAGATTGTAGATAAACCTTTGTTTTTCGTCAGAGTCATACCTGTAACACGAAAAATAAACTTAATCACATGTCTGCCTTAAAAAACGTACTGATAACGCTGTCCTTTTTGCTGATCCTTGCCGGTTGCAGTGTAAAACACTATACCATTGGAATGAGTGAAAGCGAATTTAAAAACTCAGAAAAGTATAACCTCGAGTTGGTTGAAGAAACCTCGCAACATGCTGTTTACAGACGGGTGGCTTCGGCAGACGCACAAATGAAGCCGCTGTCATACCATTACTATTATTTCAATAGCGGCACGCTGGTACGCACGGAACTTATTGAAACGAACAAACCAGACATTGTTTTACTGAGTAAATAAGTGCGCTTATCTTTAAAGCTGCACGCCCCAACGTTCTTCTATCCCTAATCCAAACAAAGCGAAATCGTACTTAACCGGATCATTAGGATCAAACTCACGTAGCCTTTCGGTTAGTTCAACGGCAGTTTGCCAGTCGGATTGTTTACGGTTGATGAGATTGAGTTTACGTGATACCCTGTCTACATGCAAATCAAGCGGACAGATCAGGTCGGCGGGTTTTATACGGTTCCAGATACCAAAATCAACACCATTATCGTCCTTACGCACCATCCAGCGCAAAAACATATTCAAGCGTTTACAGGTAGATTTTTGCGAAGGTGACGACACATGCTTTTTAGTACGATGCGGAAAATCGGGCAAAGAAAAGAAATACGACCGGAAACTATTGAGTGCATGCTCTACAGCTAAATCTTGCTCCCCCCTTAGGGGGCCGGGGGGCAAAAACGCGTCCTCCAACGATTCAAAGCGTTCATAATGCTGCCTGAAAAAAGCTATAAAATAAAGCGTATCCACATCGTTAAACGTGCGGTGTTTAAACTTTAAGAGTCTTTTAAGATCGGACTCTTCATGATTGACAATGAAATCATAAGGCGCGCCATCCATTAAGGCGATGAGTTCCTTACATTTTTTGATAATGGTAACCCGTTGCCCCCAGGCCAGGGTAGCCGCCCAAAAGCCCATGATCTCGATGTCCTGCTTCTGGCTAAACATATGCGGAATAGTCACCGGATCATTCTCAATAAATTCAGGGCGATTGTACTGGGCAACTTTAGCGTCGAGGAAGGCTTTTAAAGCTTCGCCCCCTATCCCCCTAAAGGGGGAATTGTTCTTATCAGATCCCATATCCATGTGCCGAAAAGTTCACATTTAATATATTTCACGTGAACCACTGTTTATCATACCTATTGTTTCTATAAAAGTAAGAGCGATAGGTTCGTGGTCAGTTGAATAATCATTAAAAATGCCCACCGTATTTCTCTTAAAGCCAATAACGTGGCTATTTATTAAAAAATCACAAAAGCCTATAATATTTTTATCCTTGCTTTCGACAAATTCTTCTATAATCCTATCGAGTGACCAAAAAGAAAACATATACTCTTGACATTCATAATCATGAAACCCGTTCACAACAGCATAAAGCGCTTTAAAATCATCAGGAAAGCTAAAACTTAAAATAGTTTCAGCTTTCCCGAAATCCGCGGCAGTTGCGGGTGGGTTCATGTTAACCTCACATTCATCCCAAAACGCAATAGCTTCCTTTATCCAATCCTCCATAAGAAAGTTTTGATTAAAGGCTCCTTTTTAGCTCAGCGCTTGCTTGATATCCTCCAACAAATCCTCAATATCCTCAACCCCTACGCTTAGGCGCAGCAAGTTGTCAACTACACCGGCTTTTTCACGCTCGGCTTTTGGGATGGAGCCGTGGGTCATGCTTACCGGGTGATTGATCAATGATTCAACACCACCCAATGACTCGGCCAGTGAAAACACTTTAAATGATGACGCGATGCGGAAAGTTTCCTGCAGATCGGCATCTTTCAATACAATGGAGATCATGCCGCCAAAATCACGCATCTGCTTTTTAGCTATGTCATGATTAGGATGATCGGTAAAGCCCGGCCAGTAGATTTTTTCAACTTTAGGATGATCTTTCAAAAACTCGGCTATCTGCCTGCCGTTCTCGCAATGAGCTTTCATACGCAGGTGCAGGGTTTTGATACCACGCAGCACCAGGAAGCTATCCATAGGCCCCGGAGTGGCACCACAGGCGTTGTAAATGAACCAAAGCTTTTTGTAAAGTTCTTCGTCGTTCAGCATCAATGCGCCCATTACCACATCGCTGTGGCCACCTATGTATTTGGTTACGGAATGCATTACAATATCTGCCCCCATATCTATCGGGTTTTGCAGATACGGCGAAGCAAAGGTATTATCCACCACAAAAAGCAAATTCTTTTCTTTGGTGATCTTGCCGATGGCTTCCACATCCACAATGCGCATAGTTGGGTTGGTAGGTGTTTCTATCCAAACCAGCTTGGTTTTATCATTTACGTGGGCGCGAACAATCTCCGGATCGGACAAGTCCAGAAAATGGAATTTAACGCCGTAGTTAGCAAATATTTTAGTGAAGATACGATATGAACCTCCGTACAGGTCATTACCGGTAATCACCTCATCGCCCGGAGCAAGCAGCTTCATTACGGCATCGGTAGCACCCATACCGCTCGAAAAAGCCAAACCAAACTTCGCGTTTTCCAAAGCAGCCAAACAATCTTCCAGCGCCTTACGAGTTGGGTTAGTACCACGTGAGTACTCATAACCCTTATTATCCCCCGGCGATTTCTGCCAATAAGTAGATGTCTGGTATATCGGCGTCATGATAGCGCCAGTTGTTGGATCGGGCTCCTGCCCTGCATGTATTGCTTTAGTTGCGAATTTCATAAGCCCCCCAGCCCCCTAAAGGGGGTGTTTGGAATGCGTTTCAATCCCTACGATGAAACCTGTTTACATTAATTATATCCTTTAGGGATGGATACATAAATTTAGCCCTCTACTCCAGCACTCCCCTTTTAGGGGGCCGGGGGGCTAATACGCCCTTGCAAAAAGAACCCTCTGCGTAGAAGGCTTACCGGTAAAAATACATTTACCTTCCTCTTGTTTATTATCCAAAGGTATGCAACGGATTGTCGCCTTAGTTTCCTCTTTTATTTTTTGTTCGGTTTCAGATGTGCCGTCCCAGTGTGCACTGATAAAGCCTGGCTCTTCGTCAAGTACACGTTTAAACTCTTCCCAGGTATCAACCTCTTTGGTATTCCCGGCACGGAAATCGAAAGCTTTTTTGTAGATATTTTGTTGAATCTCCTCAAGCAGGTTTTCGATGACCTGTGCAAGGCCTTCCTGGTTAACAGTTTCTTTGGTTTTGGTATCACGGCGGGCCAGCTCAACAGTACCGTTCTGCATGTCACGGCTGCCAATGGCTACACGCAGCGGCACGCCTTTCAGTTCGTACTCGGCAAATTTAGCACCCGGACGATGGGTGTCGCGGTTGTCAAACTTAACCGAAATGCCTTTTGCCTTAAGCTCCTTGCTCAACGCTGCTACATAAGCCGAAATATTGTCAAGCTCTTCCTGATGTTTATAGATAGGCACTACAACAACTTTTATAGGGGCGATTTTTGGAGGCAATACCAAACCGGCGTCATCGCTATGCGCCATGATCAGCGCACCAATTAAACGGGTTGAAACACCCCATGAAGTAGCCCAAACGTAATCAAGCTTATTTTCTTTATTGGTGAACTTTACATCAAAAGCTTTTGCAAAGTTTTGTCCTAAAAAGTGTGATGTACCGGCCTGTAAAGCTTTGCCATCCTGCATTAAAGCCTCAATACAATAGGTATCCAATGCGCCGGCAAAACGCTCATTAGCTGTTTTACGGCCTTTTACTACAGGCAACGCCATCCAGTTTTCGGCAAAATCAGCATATACATCAAGCATTTGCTCGGTTTCAGCTATAGCTTCCTCAGCTGTAGCGTGCGCGGTGTGGCCTTCCTGCCATAAAAACTCGCTGGTACGTAAAAACAAACGGGTACGCATTTCCCAGCGCATTACGTTTGCCCACTGGTTAACCAGGATAGGCAGGTCGCGGTATGATTGGATCCAGCCTTTATAGGTGTTCCAGATAATAGTTTCTGATGTTGGGCGGATGATCAGCTCTTCTTCAAGCTTAGCTTCCTCATCCACAATAATATTCCCCTCGCCATCATTTTTGAGGCGATAATGGGTTACAACGGCGCATTCCTTTGCAAAACCGTCAACATGGCTGGCTTCTTTACTAAAAAAAGACTTGGGTATTAAAAGCGGGAAATAGGCATTGCTGTGCCCGGTTTCTTTAAACATCTCGTCAAGTACCGCCTGGATCTTTTCCCATATCGAATAACCGTACGGTTTAATGATCATACAGCCCCTAACCGGCGAATATTCGGCCATGTCAGATTTAATTACTAAGTCGTTAAACCATTGCGAATAATCTTCGTCTTTACTAATAACACCTTTGCTCATATTGATTGGATAGAATTTGGACTTGTGTAATTGTTGTATATTGCTGCCAAATTTATAAATTTAAAACTTATTTGACCTTGCACTTTTTACTTACCTGCATATGAAACGGAACATCGCGATAGGAATGTTTATTATCGGTGCCATGGCGCTGAGTTCCTGCTCTACAACCAAGCTTGCATCAAACCAAAGTAATGATGACGTTTATTTTTCTGACGCGCGAGCGGGCGATGAACCTGTTTATGCACAGCAGCCAGCCTACAACCAAACTCCGGCTGCCCAGGATGGGTACAGCGATGACGACGATGACTACTTTTATTATGATGATTATGCTACACGCATAAACCGTTTCAGCTACTTCTCCCCTTTTGGCTATTACGACGACTTTTACTCAGCATATAACAACTACCCTTACTATAACTACGGATTAGGCTACGGTGGCTTAGGCTATTATGGCGGCCCTGGCTATTACAGCGGCTGGGATTTAGGCTATGGCTACGGCGGATACGGTTACGGCTGGGGCCTTGGCTACGGTTATGGTGGCTTAGGTTTAGGTTACGGCTATGGATACGGCGGCTGGGGACACGGCTATTACGGCGGTGGTTACGGATACGGTGGTGGCTATGGCGGTTATTACGGAGGCGGTTATGCTTCATCCGGTACGGCAAGACCTTACCGTGGCAATGGCAATCCGTTTGCAGGTAGCGGCGGTCGCCCTGTTAGCAGCGCCGTTTCGGGCATAGGATATGTTCCAGGAGGCCGTAACAGACCTCTTGGCAGCCGCACAAATACTTACAGTACATATAGTACAGGTAGCAACGGAAGCAACAGCTATAATAATAACACGGGCACCCGTTACGCACGCCCGGCCCGTACAGATGCGGCTCCTACACGTGACTCGCAGCCTGTTTACAGGCAACCACAGGTTGAGCGTGCATCGCAGCCTCAACCGTCATATACACCGGCATCATCAAGCTCAAGCGGCGGCGGCAGTTCACGCAGCACCGGCAGCAGCAGCGGAGGCGGCGGTGGCAGACCATCAAGACCATAAACCTAAATCTTATATCTTTTTTACCTGAATTTTATGAAAATCAAGTATTTACTAAGCGTAATTGCTATAGTAGCAATTACTAAAGATAGCTTTGCGCAATACTCACAGGATGCCATCAGGTTTTCAACCTTTCAAACCGGGTCAACATCACGCATTAAAGCTATTGGCAACGCAGGTACAGCTATAGGCGGCGATCTGAGTTCGATAAGCGGCAATCCCGCAGGTCTGGGCTTTTTCACCCACTCGGAGGTTAGCCTTACACCTGAGTATGACAATTCAAAAATAAACTCAAGCTTTTTTGGGCAGGCAGGCAGCGCAAACCGCAATGATGTAAACATGAGCAATGCCGCTATAGTTTTATATCAGCAGCTTAATACCACACACAAGGATAAAAGCAAAGGCTGGCTAAGTATTAACTACGGAGCGGGTTACAGCCGTACCAACAACTTTTATGAAAACGTTGCATACGGCGGTACCAATCAAACAAGTTCTATTTCTGATTACTACGCTGGTATAGCCAAACGCGAGGTTTCTCAGTACGGCAGCGTTAACCCCAACGGTCTTGACGGCTGGGCTTATGATCATGTATTAATCGATAACTTTGGCCCGGCTACCGATCCAAATTCTTATTCAAGCACCGTAAATGTTCCGGTAAGGCAATTGGCGGGTATTACCCATACAGGTGGTCAGTCGGAATTTAACCTGTCATTCGGTGCCAATTACAGCAATAAACTTTATGTGGGTTTAGGCTTGGCCATTACCGATATCAGGTACAACTCAAACAGCGCGTTCACCGAAAATGGTAACGCCGTTATAACTAATGGCGGTGCCCCTACCGATTTTTCATCAACCTTTTTGCAAAGCCAGGCAACTAAAGGTTCGGGCTTCAACGCCAAACTGGGTATTATTTACAAACCAGTACAGGCAGTACGCTTAGGTTTCGTATTTACTTCGCCAACGTTTTATAATATCGACGACTCCTATACTGAAGGACTTCAAACCCAATACACCGGCGGAACCAGCTACAGGAATGTATCTGAGCCATACCAGTTGAGCTATAACCTGCGTACTCCACTAAAATTAGCCGGTGGTGCCTCCGTTTTCATTGGCAAATATGGTTTTATAAGTGGCGATGTTGAATATATTGATTACACCACTACACATTTAAGCAGCAACGACAGCTATACTGCCGATGGTGATAACAGCGATATCAAGTCACTTTATCGCTCAACAGTAAACCTGCACGTAGGTGCCGAAATTAATGTAAACAGCCTGGTTTATTTGCGCGGCGGTTACAGTCAGCAAGGCAACCCGATGAAAGATCTGGGCAGTGATATTAAAACTGTTAGCGGTGGTATAGGTGTGCACTTTGGCGCTTACTTTATTGATGCTACCTACGCGAGGGTAACCGGCAGACAAACGCTATTCCCTTATGATGTTGGAGCAACCAGTCCTTTCGCCGATTTGAAAAAAACTAATAATAATGCGTTCCTAACTTTAGGATACCGTTTCTAGACCGTTGATCTTTTTGAGTGATTACTCTGATTGCGTTGATCTGTTCAGCCTCCCTTTTTATGAAAAAAGGGAGGCTATTTTTTTTATCAAGAATTCAACATTGCGCTATTGTTAGTGACAACACCAACGACGGCGAAAAATCAACTATCAAAAAACATCTGCGAAATCAACGTAATCAAAAAAGTCAACGGTCAAAATGTGCCATTATCAGCGAAATCAATGCAATCAAAAAAATCAGCGGTCAAATAACTAACTTGCCATTCAAAATTTAAATTGACCATGAATAAAAACCTACTTAAAAGCGCGGGCATACTGATGCTGTTGACTGGTATCGGCTTTAATGCCCGGGCCCAGCAATCTGCCGAAACCAAAGCCTGGGTAGCCAAATCAAACGAGTATACCAAGATCATCATTGATCTGGATAAAAAATATTCGCCCGAATACGGATCATCACAGGGGCTGGCGGAGTACGACAGCGATATTGCCGTACCAACTCTGCAAAACATAATGGCCGAGCGTAAGGATGAGGAGGCCGTTGTAGCCAAACTTACCGAAGTCCTTAAAACCGAGAAAAATACATTTATCCAACAGGATATCAATATCATCATAACCCATCTTAAATTAGGTTTCCGTCAGCAGGATTTTGAGCTGAGCCGCCAGGTACCTTTTCTTAATGCGTCATCAACTGTTTACAGCGGTTTGGAAACCCTGCTTGATGATCAAACACCGGAAGCCCGCCGCCAGGCAGCTGTAATGCGCATCCGTAAATATGCCGGACTTGAAAAAGGCTATAAACCTTTAGCGACTATTTATATGGAGCGCGTTCAACACCAGATGGCAGGTAAAAACATGATCTATCCGTCAAAACAACGTATGGAAACCGACCTGTCGCGTAATGCCAGCATCGTAAGCGGTATTGCAGAGCTTTGCACCAAATACAAAGTAACCGGCTGGGAACAACCTTATGCTACGCTTAAAAAGCAACTGGAAGATTATGATAAATGGGTAAAAGCAAACGTACTGGTAAAGGCCCGTACAGATTTCCGCCTGCCGCCCGAAGAATATGCCATGAATTTAGAATCTTATGGCATTGATATCCCTCCGGCCAAGGTTGCCGAAATGGCACACGCCTTATTCAATGAACTTCAGAATGAAATGAAGCCCATTGCCGAGCAAATTGCAAAAAAACGCAACTTGCCATCAAGCGATTACCGCGCTGTGATCCGGGAGCTTAAAAAAGAGCAAATCCATGGTGATTCTATTATTCCGTTGTATGAGCAGCATTTGAAGGATATAGAAGGTATTATCCGCGAGCATCAATTGGTAACATTGCCAAACCGTCCGGCCATTATCCGTTTGGCTACTGCTGCCGAAACCGCACAGGGCCCGGCCCCGCATATGGTACCGCCGCCATTCCTGAACAATACCGGCCAGCGTGGTGTATTTGTGTTGCCATTAAATATGCCTGCATCGCCCGGCGAAAAAGCGACCGACAAATACGACGACTTTACATTTGACGCAGCCTCATGGACCATCATAGCCCACGAAGCACGACCAGGTCATGAATTGCAATTTGATAAAATGGTAGAAGAAGGCGTATCGCAAGCCCGCGCGCTGTATGCCTTTAACTCAACCAATGTTGAGGGCTGGGGCTTATACTCTGAATACATCACCCGCCCTTATATGCCTTTAGAAGGTCAGCTGGTATCGTTAGATTACCGCCTGCTCAGGGCAGCCCGCGCTTTCCTCGACCCGGAATTACAAGCCGGCAAAATAACCCAGCAGCAGGCTCTTGATGTGCTGATGAACGATGTTGTACAATCGCGCGCGTTTGCCCGTCAGGAGGTTGAACGTTATACCATTAACGCTCCTGGCCAGGCTAACAGCTATTTTTATGGCTTTACCAAAATGATTGCCCTGCGCAAGGATACCGAAGCCGCTTTAGGCAGCAAATTCAACGTCTTGCATTTCCATGATTTTATCCTGTCGCAGGGTATCCTGCCTCCGGCCTTGATCCGCGAAGCGGTTATGAATGATTTTGTTCCGAAAGAGAAAGCTTTGTAAGCGTATTCCTATTTCTACAAACAAGATCGCCGAATAGTTAAACTATCCGGCGGTCTTGTTTTATTCTCCGTGTCATTTCGAAACGAGGAACGAGTGAGAAATCTTATACGCCATGCTTATCCGATCAACAAGGCGTACAAGATTTCTCCTTCGCCCCAAAGCGCTTTCCTCCCCTGCTCTCTCGAAATGACAATTCTTTTTTTACTTCTTCGCCTGTTTCAGCAGCCATTGCGCTACATCATTTGCAGCCTTGTCATTCTCGTATCCAGCGGGTAATCTTCCGTTCACATATTCATTATACAACCAGGGGTCGCCAACGGCTATTACGGTTCCTTTGCCGTATTTGGCCGATGCTATTATAGTTGCCCCTTCCTTGTTTTTGAGTACGGATACGGCAGCACCGCTTAAGCCTATCGAACAGGCATCCTTCATGAAAACTTTGATCGCGGTTTTCAAAACCGGGTTGTTTTTAACATAAACGGCACCATCTTCAAAGTGGGCATCATCAATTACGTGGTTTTGCAGATCATTATTAAAATGCATCCCGAACTTAGCGGCGAGATTATTAAAATGAGGTAGCTCAACGTTAACACTGTCATTGGCCATCATCAGTAACACGCCACCCTTTTTAACCCAGGCTGCAATTTGCTCAATATCATTTTCCTGGATATAGTTAGGATTTGGGCTTTCCTTTTTGGTATCCGGGTCAACAATAATGTAAACCGACGATCCCTTCAGGTTTTCCAATGTCGGCGCAACGCCAAGCGTATCCAGCTTAGCCCCGCGACTTGTAAAAGCTTCACCAAAAATCTTGAAACCGTTGTTATCCGTTTCATCCCACAGGTAATGAAAACGCTCGGGTTGACCGTTTGCACCTTTGTGTACCTCGTGATTAAAATAATAATCGAGGGTTACGGTTTGGGCGTTTGCGGCAAAACCTGCAAGGGTGAATAATGTGATGATTGATGATTTGAGTTTCATTGTAGGTTTATTATTGGGTTAGCTTTCGGTAGGCGTTATTAACTTTTATTATCTGTTTTTCCATGTGTTCAACTTTTAAAGTGTAAACACCCTCACTTATTTCAAAAACAAAACACCACTGATAATCAATAAGTTGAATTTTATAAAAACAGTTACTTTAGCAAAATCGAACACATCAACGCTGACAATCAACAAGTTACATTTAAGCGAAATAAAAAATTGAACACCCGTTTTTCAGAAATTGAACACTCATTTCCGGATGCAATTTTGCAGCTTGTGGCCAGCATTATTACAACAACTATTCCGATGATTTATAATTCCCTCCCTCGGGAGGGGTGCGGCTGGATGTGTGATGCAGGGAGGGGTTTATTCGCTTTGCTAAATGTTTTACATAGCGACGAAACCCCTCCCTACACCCTCCCAGGGGAGGGAATCGCACAGGCCTCTCTTTATTCTTTTTTTTAATTACACCCCGCCAAAAATCGAGAACCCGCCGTCAACGCAGATCATCGAACCGGTTACAAATGCCGAGGCGTCGCTTAGTAGCCATACCAAGGCGCCTTTCAGCTCATCGGCCTGACCAAAGCGTTTAAATGGCGTTTGTTTGATCACCAGCTCGCCGCGTTGGGTATATCCGCCCTCGGGTTTGGTTAGCAGGTTACGGTTTTGTTCGGTAAGGAAAAAACCTGGGGCCAATGCGTTCATCCTGATCTTGTCGCCATGACGGTTAGCCAGTTCAACGGCAAACCATTGGTTATAGCAATCAACAGCGGCTTTACCCATATTGTAGCCTAAAACTTTAGTAATGGCCCTTTTGCTGTTCATGGATGATATATTAACAATGCTGCCTTTACCTGTTTGGGCAATGGCTTCGCCAAAAACCTGTGTAGGGATTAGTGTGCCCCAAAGGTTCAGATCCATCACTTTTTTCATCCCTTCGATATTCATTTTAAAAATATCCTCGTCGGGCTGCAAAACACCTTCGGGCATGTTACCACCGGCGCCATTTACCAGGCCATCTATCCTGCCGAAAGCTGCCAGCAATTTATCTTTAGCGGCCACCAGTTCAGCCTCATTCATCACATCAGCTACCAGGGCAATAGCCTTACCGCCTGCCTGGTTTATCGCGTTAGCACGCTCTTCTGCTACCTGTGCATTACGACCCAGGATACCTACGGCACCTCCGGCTTCAACAATGCCATCAATAAACGCTTTTCCTAATATGCCTGTTCCGCCGGTAACTACTATTACTTTACCGGCTAATGAAAATTGATTATCCACTTAAATTATATTTTTCGGGTTGATTGTATGATTATTTCAGATCTGTTATCGCGATGGCATCCATATCGGTATAATCCAGGTTTTCGCCTGCCATACCCCAAATAAAGCTATAGTTTGATGTACCACTGCCCGAGTGAATACTCCATGGCGGCGATACCACAGCATCATAGTTATCCATAGTGATATGTCTGGTTTCCTGCCCCTCGCCCATGTAATGGAAAATCTTTTGTCCTGCAGGCACATCGAAATAAAAATAAGCCTCCATACGGCGGTCATGCACGTGTGCAGGCATGGTATTCCAAACACTGCCCTCGTGCAGTATGGTTAAGCCCATCACCAGCTGGCAGCTTCTTACACCTTCCAGGTGGATGTATTTATTAATGGTACGCTTGTTTGCCGTAGCTATTGAACCCAGTTCAACTTTAACAGCATCGGCATGGGTAAGCTGCGTTGTAGGGTAAACCGCGTGTGCCGGCGACGATAACAAATAAAATACAGCAGGTACCGAGGCATCCTTGCTTTCAAAAGTTACGCTCTTAGTCCCTTTGCCAATGTACAGGCAATCCAGTTTGTTCATTTCAAAGGCCTGACCGTCGGCTTTTATGACGCCGGCACCGCCTACGTTGATGATGCCTATCTCGCGGCGCTCTAAAAAATATTCGGCGCGTAGGTTTGGGTAGTTTGGCAACTCAAGTGTTTTGCTTACCGGGTTGGCCATGCCTACAATCATCCTATCGTAATGGGTATAGGTACAATTGATCTGATCGGCCTGTACCTGTTTATCAATCAAAAATCGTTCACGTATGGTGGTGGTATCGTAGCTTTTAAAATCCGATGGGTGGACGCTGTGTATTGTTTTCAAAGCAAATGTTGTTTTAGAAGACATTGGTTAATAACTACAATTCTACAACGTTAAAAAGTATTAAAAAAGGTATCCATACCTTATTTTCACTCAAACGTTATAGTTTATCTGCCGTACCTTAGCGCTAATAAAAATTAAACTATAACGTTAAAGTAAATATTTAACGGTTAGTATATTGTTTTATTTATTTAAGCTTGTATAATTGAATGCCTTAACCAGAATCCGTTACCGCGCTGCCAATTCAATAACCGATAAATAATTAAAACTATGAAACATTTAACAACTTATAAAAATATCATGTTGCTAATACTTTTTTCGCTTACAGCTGCGGGTGCTTCGGCTCAACAGCAGGACATTACGGCAAAAAGCGCCAAAACCTGGGTTAAAAGCCGCGTTTGGGCCAATGGCCTTAAACTGAAGTTAAACTCATCAACCAATGATGTGGAGTTTGCAAAACAATACGCTGCAAACAAATCCGCTTGGGATAAAGCGTTTGAATTTCTTCGCGAACGTAACCTCGAAACTATAGAACCAGGCAAATACACTATTGATGGCGATAACGTTTATGCCATGATCACCGAAGGCCCCTCAAAAGAGCCTGAACAGGCAGCTTGGGAATCGCACCAAAACTATATCGACGTGCAGTACGTGATCAAAGGAAAAGAAAAAATTGGCGTTGC
Source organism: Mucilaginibacter kameinonensis (assembly GCF_003675385.1). GTDB lineage: Bacteria > Bacteroidota > Bacteroidia > Sphingobacteriales > Sphingobacteriaceae > Mucilaginibacter > Mucilaginibacter kameinonensis. The sequence continues at coordinate 690,322 of NZ_RCWZ01000004.1, forward strand.
ACCTATTGAAAGCCTTACTGTAACCAAACCTTACGACGCTGAAAAAGATTTCGCGAATTACAGCGGCGAAGGCAAATATTACACCGCTACTCCCGATGAGTTTTTCCTGTTTTTCCCAAGTGATGGTCACAGGCCTAATATGAAGGTTAATGGCTATGATAAGGTAAAGAAACTGGTTATTAAGGTTAGGGAGATAAAGTAAATTTCCCGTTTGTCATTGCGAGGAGGAACGACGAAGCAATCGCATACTATACAGGGCGGACCTGCATAGCATGCGATTGCCGCGCTTCGCTCGCAATGACATATTTATGTCTCTATTTATTTTTTATACCTGCACCGTTTTCACCAGCTTCCTCACATCAAATCCCTGTTCGGCGGCTTGCACTACCAGCTGGTTATAGATCTGCTCATCCAGTGTTGAACGGCGACTTATTATCCACAAGTAATTTCTGTTAGGATGGCCTACCATGGCGTAGCTGTAATCATCGGCCAAAGCTATGATCCAGTATTTGCCTTTAAAGGGCCATTGAAATTGTACGTCAAGCTTGGCGTTACTTGTTTTATCGGCAACAACGGCACGGCCTTCAACTATTTTTATTTTATTGTCTTTTATACAACGGTTTTTAACAACGATGCTGCCGTCTTTGGCTAAACCATAGGCCGCTGAAGTAAAGGTGCATCCCGATTCAAAACATTGCGGTAAAGCGGCAATTTCAAACCATGAACCAACATATTTTTTCAGATCGACGTAGGGAACAGTTTGCAATGGTTTGCAGCGGGTAGCCTGCAGGGCCAAAGCTGTTAAACCTAATGCTACAGAGGTTGCAATAATCTCTTTCTTCATAAAACATTAACGCCCGGTATGCCCAAAAAGTTTAAACCAAAAGCACATTAATGGCAGTCAAACACCATATCATTATTTAATTACCTTTGCGCCAAAGCATTATTTTACAACATGCCCGGTATAACAAACATCAGTATTTTAGGCTGCGGCTGGTACGGCAGCGCATTAGCAAAAGCTTTGCTTGCCAGTGGTATGCAGGTAAAAGGCTCAACTACCTCGGCAGTTAAACTTGACGACCTGGCGGCCATGGGCATCAAACCTTACGTCGTTAACTTTTTGCCCAACCAGGAGATATATGATGCTGATTTTTTTAACTGCGAGGTTTTATGGATAGCTATCCCGCCTAAAACCAGAGGTGGCGAAGGGTCTATCTTTTTGGAGAAAATAAAGAGCATCATCGACGCTATAAAACGCCATCAGATCGAAAATGTGGTATTCATCAGTTCGACCGCAGTTTATGCCGATAGCAATAAGCATGTAAATGAACAAACCGATCCTCAGCCTAATACAGAATCAGGGCGAATATTATTGGAAGCCGAAAACCTGTTCCTTGCAGAGAGCGGATTCAAAACAACCATCATCCGCTTTGCCGGCTTGATTGGGCCTGCCCGTAACCCCGGTAGGTTTTTCGCGGGTAAAAAGGAGATCCCTAACGGGGATGCTCCTGTAAACCTCATACACCTTGATGATTGTATCGGGATAAGCAAAGCTATCTTGGCTAAACAAGCTTTCGGATATTTATTTAACGGATGTTCGCCCGATCACCCTGCTAAGGCTGATTTTTATACCCGCGCGGCTATGGATTCGGGGTTTGAAAAACCTGAATTTATACGTGAGCTTAACGAATGGAAAATTGTGGATAGTTTGAATACCAGTGCGATCCTTGATTATCAATGCAGCAGTTTATAATCGATCATTTCAATCTCCCATAAAAAATCCGAAATCCGGAATCCCAATTTTCAAATCAAAATCCTATCTTTGCCCATGCAAGAAAAAATCCTCATTCTTGACTTTGGCTCGCAATTCACCCAACTTATAGCGCGCCGTGTCAGGGAGCTCAATATTTATTGTGAGATCCACCCATTCAATCATTATCCCGAAATTGACAGCACTGTAAAAGGTATCATCCTTTCAGGCAGTCCTTATTCTGTAAGGCAGGAAGACGCTCCTCATTTCGATTTTGAAAAATTCCACACCACACGCCCTATTTTAGGTGTTTGCTATGGTGCTCAATACGTTGCCCATTTCCACGGCGGCGAAGTATTGCCATCAAGCACCCGCGAATACGGTCGTGCCAACCTGGAATACATTAAACAGGATAATCCATTGTTTAAAGACGTTCCCGGCGGTTCACAGGTATGGATGTCGCACGGCGATACCATTGCTACCATTGGCGATAACTTTGAGGTAATTGCAAGTACCGATAGCGTTAAAGTTGCCGCTTACCAGGTTACCGGTACCCAAACTTACGGTATCCAGTTTCACCCGGAAGTTACCCACAGTATTGATGGCAAGCAATTGCTGCAAAACTTTTTGGTTGACATTTGCGGTTGCAAACAGGATTGGACACCAGACTCGTTCATCGAAACCACCGTCGCCGCGCTTCGCGAAAAAATTGGCGATGATAAAGTAGTACTTGGTTTGTCAGGCGGTGTTGATTCATCGGTTGCTGCTGTATTACTGCACCATGCCATCGGTAAAAACCTGCACTGTATATTTGTTGATAACGGCCTTTTGCGTAAGGATGAATTTGAGCAGGTGCTTGAATCATACAAACACATGGGCTTAAACATAAAAGGCATCGATGCCAAACAACGTTTTTATGACGCGCTTGCCGGCTTAACCGATCCTGAAAAGAAACGTAAAGCTATCGGTCGTGTATTCATCGAGGTATTTGATGACGCCGCGCACGAAGTACAAGACGTGAAATGGCTTGGTCAGGGTACCATCTATCCGGATGTTATCGAATCGGTATCGGTTAAAGGCCCTTCGGCTACCATCAAATCGCACCATAACGTAGGTGGCTTGCCCGACTTTATGAAACTTAAAGTTGTTGAGCCGCTTAACACTTTGTTTAAAGATGAAGTAAGGAAAGTAGGCAAGGCATTAGGTATCGATCCTAATATTTTAGGTCGCCACCCATTCCCTGGGCCAGGCCTGGCTATCAGGATTTTGGGCGATATCACCCCTGAAAAAGTGGCGATATTACAGGAAGCCGATGCAATTTATATAAACAATTTACGTGCTGCCGGAGTTTACGATAAAGTTTGGCAAGCCGGCTCTATATTTTTACCGGTTCAATCGGTAGGTGTAATGGGCGATGAACGTACTTACGAAAACGTGATTTGCCTCCGTGCCGTTGAATCGGTTGACGGGATGACCGCCGACTGGTGCCATTTACCGTACGACTTGCTGGCTAAGATCAGCAACGAGATCATCAACAACGTAAAAGGAATTAACCGGGTAGTATATGATATCAGTTCAAAACCACCGGCCACCATTGAGTGGGAATAAGTGGTTACCGTTTTTTTGCATAGCATTGCTGCTGGCCGCGTGTTCACCAAAAACGCGGCCGGTAGCAACTACCGTAAAAAAACCGACTGATAACACCGAAAAAAAGCCCGGCAATACCACCGAGAAACCGGCAGAAAAGGCTTCGGAACAAAAAGTGGCAAACATTGCCATGCTCCTGCCCCTGAATTTGGAGCACTTAAATCCGGCTCAAAAATACAGTCCGCTTCAGATAAGCCAGGCAAATATCGCGGTTGAATATTACCAGGGATTTAAACTCGCCCTTGATTCGCTTACCGCTTATGGCAATAATTACAAGCTGCAGATCTTTGACTCAAGAGATGAGGCTATGCAGGCGCATGACCTGGCCTTAAACGCGTTTATCCGCTCGAGCGACTTGATCGTGGGCCCTGTTTTTCCGGATGGTGTAAAGGCATTTTCCGGCGCGTTATCTTATTCAAAAGGGCCAATCTTGTCGCCGTTGTCGCCCGCCAACCCGGCCACCATCAACAGCAAAAACTTAATCACTGCTATCCCCCCGCTTGAATATCATGCATGGGGCGCTGCTGAATATATCAACAGAACAGTTAAGCCTAAAAAGATCTTCATCCTCCGTTCGGGCTTTAACCAGGAAAATGATTACGCTGTCAACTTTAAAAAAGCTATCGACAGTTTAAGCAAAAAAAAGGTAAAGGTTACCAACGTTTATGTTGTGCGCGGGAAATTAAGCAGCCTGCTTCCGCAGCTTTCCAAAACCGAAAAAAATGTGTTTGTGATCCCCGCTACCGATCAGGCTTTTTTAGGCGTAACCCTCCGCTCGTTAGATACCTTGAACAAACACTATCCCGTTATGGTGTTCGGGCACCCGAGCTGGGAGAAGTTCAGCTTCCTGAAACCGCAACTTTTACAACGTTTGAATACGCATATCACCTCTACCGAAAAAATAAATTACAAAGCAGGGGCCACAACAACATTTTTACGTAACTATAGGCGCGCTTATCACGTTGAACCGACCGAATACGCCATTAAGGGTTTTGATGAAGGACTATACTTTGGCAGGCAGCTTTTTGCCGATAAAGGATTGTCATCAATTGAGGGAACCGATTTTACCGGCTTGCATAACAGCTTTCATTTTATAAAGAAGCCGGGGCAGGGTTGGATCAATACCCACGTAAATATATTAATGTACACTAACTTTGAGCTAAAACAGGTAGAATGAAGGCTATAAATCAGCTTAAAACGTTTCAGCGAATTTTGGGTGAATACCCTGCCGATACGCCACTAAGTAAATTTTTACCCGGCTTTTACCGGCAAAACAAACAAATGGGCTCAACCGACAGGCGGGTTGCCAACCGGTTGGTGTATAACTACTTTCGCCTGGGCAGGGCATTGCCCGATGTGCCCGAAGACGAGCGCCTTTTAGTCGCCGAGTTTTTATGCAATACCCAAACTAACTCCTACCTGCAAAACTTTAAGCCCGAATGGGCCGCTTGTATAGGTTTTAGTGACGATGATAAACTGGCCCTCGTAAAAACCTCCTACCCTGATTTTAAACTGGAAGATGTTTTCCCCTGGAGCAGCCAGCTTTCGGAAGGCATTGATAAAGAAGCTTTCCTGAAATCGTTTTTTTACCAGCCCGATCTGTTTATCCGTGTCCGTAACGGTTATGATCATTTGGTGAAAGCTGAGTTAACCAAAGCTCAGGTTGTATTTAAGGATGAAGGTAACGGCTGCTATTCGCTGCCCAATGGCACACGCCTTGAAACCATATTTGCCAAGCAACACTGGTTTGAGGTGCAGGATTATTCATCGCAGCAAACAGGCAACTATTTTAAGCCGCAACGCTGGGATAGCTGGTGGGATGCCTGCGCGGCATCGGGCGGCAAATCCTTATTGCTGCATGAAGACGAACCTAATATCAAACTGGTTGTATCCGATATCCGCGAGTCCATCCTGGCTAATCTTGATGAGCGCTTTCAGCTTGCCGGATTAACCAAATATCAAAAAAAGGCCCTCGATCTTACACAGAATATCGATTCGGTGATGCATGATTACGCTTTCGACGGGATCATCCTCGATGCCCCCTGCAGCGGCTCAGGCACCTGGGGACGTACTCCCGAGATGATAGCCCAGTTTGATAATCATAAAATAGAGTTTTTCCAGAAGCTTCAAAAAAGCATCGCCCAAAACGTAGTAAAATATCTTAAACCCGGTAAGCCCCTTATCTATATCACATGCTCTGCCTTTAAAGGAGAGAATGAAGATGTAGTTGATTACCTGGTAAACGAGCTTGGATTAAAGTTGGAAGAAAAAGCGGTGTTAAAAGGATACGAGCGCAAAGCGGATACCATGTTTGTAGCAAGGTTGAGCCCTTCTCCGATAGTATAAACCACCATGTCATTGCGAGCGAAGCGTGGCAATCTCGTCGCCAATGCATGTTCGCCCTGTAGAGCTACGAGATTGCTTCGTCGTTCCTCCTCGCAATGACATGGTTTTTATTTCAACAAACGCTATCGCTCGGCTCCCGCCGAGCGACAGCGTTTGGATGTACCTTTAACTACAAATGCGTATTACTCCTGAACAGCTTAATCGCTATCGCCAATAGAATAATACCGAATGCCTTGCGTAACACGCTCAATCCTATAGGCCCAAGCAACCTTTCCAGCCATTTTACATTTTTAAGCACCAGGTAAACTACAAGGGTATTCAGCACTATACCTACAAGGATGTTTTGTGTTTGATACTGCGATTTAAGGGAAAGCAGCGTGGTCATGGTTCCTGCGCCGGCTATAAGCGGGAAAGCCAGCGGTACGATAGACGCCGCCTGCGGCAATTCTTCTTTAAAAAAGTCGACACCTAATATCATTTCCATGGCAATGATGAAGATCACCAGTGAGCCAGCGATGGCAAATGACGAAATATCCAGACCTATTACCGCCAGCAGTTCATCTCCTATAAAAAGAAAGGTCACCATAAGCACCAGCACGGCTATACTGGCCTTTTCCGATTCGATGTGACCAACACGTTGCCTCAGCTGAATAATTACCGGTATAGCACCCAAAATATCAATAATAGCAAACAGGATCATCGTAACCGAAATGATCTCCTTAAAAATAAACGGGTGCGGCATGGTGTCTTGAATTTATTCTTTTTTCTTTAACCGGATACTTAGCAGCAAAGCAGCCAAAATATAGCATGAAGATAAGAAGAAAATAGCATGTACCGATAGCAAAGCTGCAAAGCCGGCAGTAACCGGCCCGAGGGTTTGACCAATAGAAGCGTACGATTGGTTGATCCCCAATATTTTGCCTTGTTCTTTATGATCAATATGATCTGCAATTATAGCGTTGAGCATAGGGTTTCGCAAGCCATTGAAAAGGCCATAAATACAAATACCGATGACAAAAGGAATAAAATGATTGGTGAGCCCCGTTACAAACATTGCAGCGAGACAAAGCAGCGTAGAGAGCATCAGAATTGTTGATTTGGACGAGAACCATTTGGTAAACAACGGCACGCAGAGCTGCATGATAATGCCACTTACACCAAACCCCGCATATAAAATACCAATCTGGGTAGGATTGATTTGCAATACATCAACAGTAAAAGTTTGAAAACCGATGATCATGGTAAACTGCGCCATGGTAAGCATAAAACCCGTAAACACCGCCGTACCAATAAGCGGGCGCTTAAGTGTTGTTGCCAGAGCCGTGAACGAGAATTTAGTTTTTTCCGAATCTCGCTTCGTTTTGTCGGGCGGATTAGTTTCCTTTAAAAAGAACAAGCTGCAGAGTGTGCCGATAAGTGATATGCCCGCCGCGAAATAGAAAGGCACCTGCATACCATACCTGTTCAGCAAACCGCCTATGGCCGGCCCTATCACAAAACCAAACCCAAATGCCGAACTTAGTATCCCGAACCTTTTAGCCCGGTTATCCGGCCCGGCCGTGTCCGATACCATAGCTTGCGCTACAGATACGTTGCCACCGGTAAGTCCGTCCAGGATGCGGGCCGCAAAAAGTATGGCCATACTCCGTGCTTCGGCAAAAAGGATGAAGGAGATACAGGTACCCGCCAGGCTGATCACCAGTAAAGGCTTCCTCCCCCATTTATCGGAAAGGGAGCCCAAAACCGGCGTGGCAAAAAACTGGGCTACCGAAAACGAAGCGGTGAGGATCCCCAACGTTTCGCCGGTAACGCCGAAAGTTTTACCGTATGAGTAAAGTATCGGTACAATGATGCCAAACCCCAGGGAGTTGATAACACAAATAAATACTAATACCCACAGGTTTTTATCGCCCTTCATGAAGCGGTTTTATTGGTTTACAATGTAAAATGGAATGTAACAAAAAAGGTTCTGAAAATTCAGAACCTTTTTTGTTTATGATAACATTGTTATAGTTACTCAACAAATTTAGGATTGATAGGGTTATTGGCACCCTCAACCTTGCCGTGGCGTACGTGTGAACGTTTGATGCTATAGCCGAAGTAAATTACAAAGCCAATCAGTAACCAAACAATAAGCCTTGCCCAGTTTTCCCAGCCCTCGCTTGCAATCATACACAAACAAATGATGGCACCCAGCGGGCAAACTATCATGTAAGCAGGGGTTTTGAACGGACGCACAATATCAGGATCAGTTTTCCTTAAAATTAAGATTCCAATGCATACCAGTACAAATGCGAACAATGTACCTATGCTCACCATATCGCCAACATATTTATCAGGGATAAAACCGGCAAATAATGATACGAACACAAAGAATAACCATTGTGATTTATACGGTGTGCGGAACTTAGGGTGCAACTTTGAAAACACTGAAGGAATTAACCCATCTGTACTCATGGTGTAAAACACGCGGGTTTGGCCCATCAGCATCACCAGGATCACTGAAGAGAAACCTGCAAGTATAGATACAGTAACAAATGAAGCCAACCAGCCATAACCAGGCATAGCTGTCTTAATAGCATAACTTACAGAAGCCTCTTTACCCTGGATAAGGAAATCCTTATATGAAACCAAGCCGGTTAACACGTGTGAAAACAAGATATAAAGCACAGTACAAAACACCAATGATATCAAGATACCCTTTGGCATATCTCTCTGTGGGTTTTTAGCTTCCTGCGCAGCGGTTGAAACCGCATCAAAACCGATAAAGGCAAAAAACACAACACTTGCACCACGTAAAACACCGAGCCATCCGTGATTAAATGTATCAGCATAATCAACTACGCCGGCGCTAACTTTGATCTTACCGGCATCGGCAGGAATAGTATAAGGCGTGTGGAAAGCCGGATTAATAAAATGCCAGCCTAAACCTATAATTAACAACACGATCGCAACCTTTACAATCACAATAATGTTGTTTACTACTGCCGATTCGGCTGTGCCACGGATTAATAACAGGGTTAGCAGGAACAGGACCAGGATAGCCGGCAGGTTAATAATACCTCTTGTACCAAATTCGGCGGCATACATACCTGTGGAAGTATTTGAAACCTCCATAAACGAGTGTGACCACGCGTATGGTATATGCACGTTAAAGAAAGTTGTTAAAAACTCATTAAAATACTGCGACCAGCCAATAGCAACCGTAGCGGCGCCAAGGGCATATTCAAGCACTAAGTCCCAACCAATGATCCAGGCAATAAACTCGCCCATGGTAGCATAAGAGTAGGTATAAGCAGATCCTGCAATAGGGATCATACTTGCAAATTCGGCATAGCATAAACCAGCCAGCGCGCAACCTGCGGCTGCTATAAGGAAGGAAATGGTAACCGCAGGTCCGGCGTGTTCACCTGCCGCAGCTGCCGTACGAACAAAAATACCGGCACCTATAATTGCGCCGATACCGAGTGCTATAAGTGAGCCAACGCCTAAGGTTCTCTTAAGCGATTTCTCTGTTTCTGCCGAAGCAGCCATTAGTTGAGCAATCGGTTTCTTAATAAATAATTTCATTTTAAATTAGTAAGATCAGTCAAAAATTAAAAATTTACATTTCCCCAAACGTACTTAAATTTATTGATAACATAAAGAGCCGAATGAAACAACAGTTAAGTATTAATTATCAAAATATTAAACTGTTAAATGCTATTAAATCTATAGAGATTGAGACTATGCATTGATATTTTACCGCTCAGATAGTTGTTTAAACCGGTAACTTAAAGGATAATTACGATTTTCTATTCTCCAAAAACAGATTTGTGGGAGTAATCTTAGATTTTACCGGGCTTACATCCGCGCTTAAATCGGTTTGAGCGATTCAGCAGGTATTTTAGGATTTAAAAATTATTGATTTTTGTCTGAACCCGGATTCTTGGGATTAATGGATTTCCGGGATTCCTGCCGCCCAAACATAGCAGAAGTACTGCAACTGCTAACTATAAACTGCCCACTTAAACTGCTACTGCAAACTGCCACTGCTACTAAAAAAACTGCTAACTGAAATTATTCCCCTTCCCTTTTCACCAGCAACACCTCATCATTATCTAACAGCAGGTAACCGTATTCATAATTAAAAAAATACGTTGATCCGGTTTTGGTTTGGTAGATGCTGGTGATATGGTCAAAATCAAAACCTTTTGCGGTAAGTTTTTTACGGGTTGTTTTGGTTTTGCCTGTTGGGTTCAGTTCTTCCAGTATGCGGCGGTTACGGCGCAGGATATTATTGATATTACGCACCAGGTTATAACTGTTACTATTGAGTTGATTGTTATAATTATTGCGGCACAGATCGTTACAAAACTTTTTGTCGGCACGGCCTTGTAACGGCGTACCGCAATCTAAGCATACTCTTTCCTGGTTCATAGTATAAAGGTAACGATTAATTTATCCGTTTGCAAACGCTTACAAACGGATACTATCGACTATAAACGGTTATTATCCGGCTAATTTTTCCTGTCCTCCCCACCTTTGTATCGTTAACTCAAACAACATTAAACAGTAAATATTAAAACGATGAACTCATTAAGAAACAGTGTACGCCTGGTAGGTAACTTAGGTATGGACCCGGAAGTAAAAGTATTTGACAGCAATAAAAAAATGGTGCGCCTTTCCATCGCCACCAACGAGAGCTATAAGAACGATAAAGGCGAAAAGATAACCGACACCCAATGGCATAACCTCGTTTTCTGGGGACCACAAGCCAGCCTTGCCGAAGACCTGCTTAAAAAAGGCGATGAATTGGCTATTGAAGGTAAACTTACCAACCGCAACTATACCGACAAAGATGGCATTAAACGCTACGTGTCAGAAATAGTAGTGAACGAATTTTTAAAGGTGGGCGCCAAAGGCTGAAGAGCGAAGGGCGAGGTGCCTAAGACTACGGGACATTGGCGGGTAAAACCTGTGAACGCAGTTGGTTTGGTATCTCCAAAAGATGAATAACAACAAATAATAGTTAATTAAAACACTGATGATATAAAATACTGATGATAAATCAATGTAACAGATTGCCGTTTATATTAAATTTTCGAGTCGGTCACTTTTGATTTATCATCACAAATTTTTCAATTACGAATACAATAGAAAAAGTATCTTCGCAATAGTTCTTAAAACACCTGAATACATGTTAAAGCTATATAGAAAAGATGCCGAAATCATAAACTACTGGGAGACCTGGGATAAAGATGATAAAACGGGGTTGATTCATTGGGGAATTGTCGGCGAAGTAGGGCAAAGCGAAGAAATTAAGTCAGGCTTACTATCTAACTTTCACAAAAAAATTCAAACTATCATAAATAAAAAAATAGAAGAAGGCTACAGGCAAATCGATATAGATGATCACTATACTCTTTTAGTCGAATATCTGGTTGAAGGTATGGGAACGGCGGAAGATATTGACAAAAGGACGAGACTTCAAAATAAAATGGATGAGGTTTTAGGATGGACTGGCCTTGGACATTGCGATGGCGGCAGTATCGGTAGTGACACTATGGAAGTTTGTTGCTTAGTGGTAGATTTTAATTTAGCTAAAACGGTAATTGAAAGATCTTTGCAAAACACCGAATTTGCAAACTACACACGGATTTATAACGAAAACTAATAACGGAGGGAATCAGAGTAGCTATTTAACTTCCTGCTCATGAACTATCTTCTCTATCTCCGGCAGTTGCCTTTTATATTCCTCAGCATCCCAGTTTTTAGCGTAATCTTTCATTGGCTGCATGCCCATGACTTTGCGTCGCTCATCCAGATGGTCAACGTCGGCAACAGGATAAATATATGTTTTGCCGGTTTGTTTGTCGGTAAATCCCTGGCTCCCGTAAACTTGCTTTTTGCCGGTCCGCATGTTGATCCTGTCTTCAAGGATAGCCAGGTTGCTTGACAGGATCTCACCGTTTTTCTCTGCTGTCCGGATCATCGGCAGATAGTTTTGCTGTGTTTGCAAATCGGCATGTTGAATTACCAGGAACAGGGCCTGGCTGCCTGTAATGCCCACCTTTTGCGGACCTAACCAACCATATTTTGTTAATATCGTGTTTACCCTGATCAAATTTTGGCTATCCGTATTACGCATAATCTTTTGCAGGCTATCAACAATATTGACTTGCGCATTATCCCTTTTTGCCTGCAGATATTTTATTCTCACCGATTGATCTGATTGGAAAATGGTATCCAAAATAGTCATTAAAGGCTTGTTTAATTTACTGCTGTCAATAGTGAATGAGGTAACCTGGGCATATGAGATATTGCTCAACAATAGAAAAACACTTATGATAAAAAGCCTATGCATCAGCCCCAAAAGCTTTGATAAAGGCCGTTCTTTCCACAATAGAATGGATAACCCCATCAAGTTGTTGTGATGTTGTATCAATGTGTTCGATGATCTCTTTATTGAGCGGATTTTGCAGGTCATCGTTATCAAATAAATTAACCAAACCTAAAATAGTGGCTACCGGCTTACGTAATTCGTGTGAGCTGATATTGGCGATAGTTTGCAGCCGGTTATTCTGTTCACGGATATTGTCTTCCGTTTTTTTGCTTTCTATTAACACCCTGAGGATGTTAACTGTACGCTCTATGATGCTTTGCTCATCATTGCTTGGCTCACGTGTTTCATGATAATAGATGCCAAACACGGCCAAAACTTTTGATCCTTTTGAGCTCATTACCGGGGTAGACCAGCAGGCTTTTAAACCGTAAGGCCTTACCATATGTGCATAATTATCCCAAAGCGGGTTGTTTTCTATGTCGCTTACAATTACCTGTTCCCGATGGTACACCGCCCTGCCACATGAGCCGATATCCGGGCCCACAGGCAGCCCTTCGAGCAAATCGCAATAAGCCTGTGACAAGCGCGGAGCTGCCAGTACATGCATTTTTTCCTGTTGCTCATCAACTTCCAGTACCGAGCATACCATATCCGGAAAAATCCGCTCAATACCCCGCAATAATTCACGCGTAGTTTGCCCAAGTGTATATTGCGCAGTAGCATTTAACTCCAGCACTGCTTTTTCAAGCTCCAAAACCCATTCCTGCATCTTGATCTCCGTGATATCGCGGATAAAAATGGCTAACTGGTTTTTATAAGGATAAACGTTGATGCGTAACCAGCCATTGGATTTGGTATTGAGATATTGCACTTGTATAGATCGTCTCTCGGTTAACGATAACTGGAACTCGTTAGCAACGCGTTCACTCAAGCCCAGGTTTTCTATCTGCATAAAATTAGCCTCTTTCACCTCTTCAACACTTAAGTTGGTCATGGCGTGAAAGGCTGGATTAAACGCAGTAATGTTCCAGAACGAGTCTAATACGGCAAAACCTTCGTTAAGGCCCTGAATGGTATGCTGAACTATATCATTTTCCGGCTGCCCCACCATACCGGCAAGGGTATTACCGCTTGAATAAATGAGGTTATCATCCTCATTTAATATTACCGACCAGATAATGCTGAAATAACACCCGTCTTTGGCCTTTACCCGGCTTTGATAACCTACCAGCTTTTTATGAAGCAGGAGGCTGGCCTGAGATTCGGCCTGGCGTTCCTTATCGGCAGGGTGACAAATAGATGCGATATTTAAACCTGCTAAATCCTGATCGGTATAGTTAAATGTATTTCGAAACGCGTAATTGGTATGAAGGATCACACCATTCATATCCATGACAAAAAAAATGTCTTTCGAATGAGTAAAAAGTGATGTAAACCTGGTGTCCATTAGCTAAAAGCATAACATATTTATAATAACTAAGTTATAAAAATGTTTGCAATATTATTCAATATTCATGGAGTAGTTGCTGCTACAGGTATTATTTTTCCGTTAAAAAATTTACTACCGGTTAATGCGAAGTCGGCAATATATTTTCCCATTTCAAAAGCCATCACCGGCGATTCATACCCTGGAAAGGCCTGTTCCAGCATCTCGGTTTGTGCCGATCCTAAAGCCAAACAGTTTACTTTAACCCCCTGTTCTGTTAGCTCCTGCGCCAAACATTCTGTTAGTGTATGTAAAGCTGATTTACTTGCTGAGTAAGCCGCAAGGCCCGGAAATTTAGCACTCCCCTGGAAACCACCCATACTGCCGATATTAAGGATATGTGCGCCTGCAGGCATTAAAGGCAACAGTGACTGAATCGCCCTTACATGACCAATAAAGTTGCTTTGCAGCATCTCTACAAAGTCCGACTCAAGCAATTGGGCAAATGGCTTATTGATAAGCACCCCGGCGTTGTTGATCAAAATATCAACCCGGTTATCAAAATGTGATGCTATGAAATGCTGCAAGCCTTCGTAATCGTCATGCACAATATCAAATTTCAGGGCAAACAACTGGCAATCGGGATTTAAGCCATGAGCTATTTCCAGCAAACGTTCCAGTTTATCCTGTGAGCGGGCCAAAGCAATTACTTTATGGCTGCCCGATAGTATCAGTTCAATTACGGCTTCAAAGCCCACGCCACTACTGGCGCCGGTTATTATAATGTTCATATGCCCCCTACCCCCTAAAGGGGGAATAATTGTTTGTTATTAATTTTATTTCCAAACGTCATTGCTTCGTACCTCGCAATGACGTTTGATTTAATACCCCTAAGATGGTAAATCAACGCTAAACTACCAATTTTTGCTCAACCGGGTGCTTGATCAGGTAAAAACCATCGCTGATGAGTTTGCCGTATTCAGGCTCGCTACTTCCTTTTTGCTCCAGAAAATGTTTGATCTCGGTGGCTAATACGGGCTCTGCTTTTTCATGATCCAGTATTTCAAGGATCTCGAGGGCGCAAAGCCAGTCGTCATGATGGTCTTTTTGCAATTGCTGCCAAACGTTGCCTAAAAATCCGTAGTCGCCATGGTTAATGCGGCAATCACGCACCTGCTGGTAAAGCCGGTGCAGTTCTTTGGTCTTATGGTCGTGCACAGCATGGTGGGTTTCTGTTTTTGATTTATAAACAATGGTTTCGTAAGCCTCCCTATCGGCCGCGCCGCAAAATACTGAAACAATTTCTTCACCAACAGCCATATCATAAACACCCCATGCCGGATCAAACAATATCGTTCCCTTATTATCAGTAACGGTTACATCGTTAAAAGTGACCAAGCAAATTCTACCATCCACAGAAAGCACATTTTTCACAACGCCACTTACCGTTATGCCACTTTCAAAAAGTAATTCTGTTCTGTTACCATTTACTATGCCGGCTGCTTTTAAATCTTCTTCCGAAAAATTCTCTAAAGCAAGGTCAGGGCTATTCTTCAGTTTACCAACCGGCGAACTGAAACCATCTTTATGATAGTCTTTTCCTTGGCCTTTTAACTGTTTGTTATTAAATGCCAAAGCAGTAGGGCCGGTTGTTTTGATAAAATAAGGTTTCCCACCGGCACTTGTTTTAAAATCGGTAATGGTACCGGAAACCTGCAAGCCCGAGCTGTAAACCGCGGTACAGGTATTTTTGCTCTCTACAGCTTTATTTAAACCGTAAGCCCCACCCTTTCTGAATGACATGGTATCGGCAAACTCTTCCAGTACATTGATCAGGTTCTGAAAATCGGGGGTTACAAAAAGCTGAGGTTGTGGCTTAGTAATATCATATGAATACTTAACAGCATCAATAGTATACCACAACTTTTCAACATTCTTATTCATACAGGTGGAGCTTTCACCGATGGATGAAAGCAAGCCTGCCCCATAGATCTTTGGCTGCTCCAGTGTTCCGATCAGGCCGTACTCTACCGTCCACCAATGTAAACGGCTCAATAAGGCCATTTCCGAAGGCTCGCCTATGTTTTCCTGGCAATAGGTTACAAGCGCTTCGGCCTTGATGATCTCCTGTTCATCGGCATCGGGCATTTCTTTTAATATCGATAAAGCCCTGATAGCTTCGTACAACTCGAAGTCCTGTGCCGAAAACATGGCTTTCGCCCCTATCGATCCAAAATAACTCAGATATTCGTGATAGTCCTTATCGGCAATAATAGGCGCATGTCCTGCCGATTCATGGATAATGTCAGGTGCAGGTGTATATTCGATATGTTTTAACTGACGAATATCTGCCGCGATAACCAACACCCTGTAAGCCTGGTACTCCATAAATGCAGCCGGCGGAATAAAACCATCAACAGTAACCGCTCCCCAGCCAATTTTGCCGAGGGCATCATTCATCTCCTGTAAATTGGGGATATGCTCAATGGTCAATCCCGCTTTCTGCAGGCCGGGTATGTACGGATAGTAAGCTACATCTTTCAGATAGCTATAATTCTGACGCATAACGTAACGCCACACCGCATGGTCAATAGGTGTATAATGCTCGTAGTGCTGGTCGACTATAAATTGTTTTAAATGACCGGGCAATGCCGCAACCTGCGGATTATTAAAATCATTAAAATGGCTCATTGCTAAACTTGACGATTTATAATATAACGCCAAGTTTAGCAGATGCTTGCCATGAAAACAAGTTTCAGTTTATTATTACGAAATTAAATTTTAAACAGAATATTATTCTTCTATTGGGTGATTTTCCATTTTTGGTTCTTCGCCTTTTTTAAGATTGCCATCCAAACGCTTAGGAACAAGCACGTAATACACGCCTAATAAAGCCACAATAATAGAGATGAGATAAAACCCGAAACTCAGGTAAACAGCCATGTCTTCGGCTAAATTAAACTGACGGGCTAAGGTAAGGAACAACGCGTCGCGGATACCACCACCGCCTAAACTAAACGGAATAATTGCCGCTAAGGATGAGAAAAGAAACGACAGTAAATACGGAGCAAATTTACCGTTGAAATCCTGCGCAAGCAGTAAACAAACAATGGTAAGCAATTGCATGCTTTGTACACCTATGGCTTTTAAATGCGCCTGCACAAAGTTGTGGGTATATTCTTTAAAAAACTTACGGGCTACAAAGTAATAGATCACCGAACCAACCGACACTATGCCAAGCGGCCAACCCAGGTGATAAGGAAAACTCGGTATTAATATAACCAAACCCACTACAATGGCACCAATGGCCCAAAAGCCACTAAGCCTGTCAAACAGGATAGCCCAGAATACTTTTTTTGTAGGCAAATGATAGCGTTTGTGCAGCAGGTAAATTTTGTAGCCATCGCCGCCGATACCGCCGGGCAATAGCACGTTATAGCACAAGCCAAGAAAATACAGGCGAAGGTTAAAACGCCAGTCTAACCGTAAACCAATGGATTTAAAATAACTTAATAACCGCCATGATGAAAAAAACATCGAACCGACATAACAGGCTATAGCAGCGGCTAACCAGGCACGGTTAGCATGAATTAAACGAAATTTTATTTTGGCAAAAGGCACTTTACTGAAAACCCAATAAAGCAAACCGCCGGTTACTACTATGATAAGAATTACTTTTATAACGCCCCAAAGCTTACCTTTCCAGGTTTTATGTTCGGCACCTTCGTCAATGATGTCTTCTGTTTGTGTCATTCGGCTGCAAAGCTATGTTATTTTTTTATTTGGATGTACAGGATAGTCAATTAACAATTTTTCTTCATTTTGTTTTCAGAAACATTAAAAGCAGTAAATCAGCTTATTATTTAAGGCATGCTGTAATTTAAAACCGCAATGGCAATCTCATACCATTGTAATTCTACTTTCAACTCAGTGTAATCATAATATTAAAAGGCTGAAATCCTTGTTACAAAGTGTTACTTTTGCGCAAATTTTTTGAAGATGAGTAAAGTAAAAGTTGGTTTAGTACAAATGAGCTGTACTGCTGATAAACAGCAGAACCTGGAAAAGGCGATTGTTAAAGTAAGGGAAGCTGCTGCTAAAGGCGCGCAAATAGTTTGTTTACAGGAACTTTTCACCTCGCTTTATTTTTGCGATGTAGAAGATTATGACAATTTTAAGCTGGCCGAGGCTATTCCTGGCCCATCAACAGACGAGCTTTCAAAAGTTGCTGCCGAGCTTAATGTAGTAATCATTGCTTCATTATTTGAAAAACGTGCTCAGGGCGTTTATCACAACACTACCGCGGTGCTTGATGCCGACGGAAGCTATTTAGGCAAATATCGCAAAATGCATATCCCTGATGATCCGGGCTTTTACGAAAAATTTTACTTCACCCCTGGTGATCTGGGTTACAAAGTATTCAATACTAAATTTGCCCGTGTAGGCGTATTGATTTGCTGGGACCAATGGTATCCTGAAGCAGCGCGTATCACCGCTTTAATGGGTGCCGATATATTATTTTACCCAACCGCTATCGGCTGGGCTACCACACAAGACGAAGCCACAAATACAGAACAATACAATGCATGGCAAACCATCCAGCGTTCGCACGCGGTAGCTAACGGCATACACGTAGTAAGCGTAAACCGTGTAGGCGAAGAAGCCGGCGTAAAATTCTGGGGCGGTTCATTCTTTGCAAATCCATTTGGTGCAATCATCCACCAAACATCACACAATGATGAGGAAGTAGTAGTACAGGAACTTGATCTGGATAAATCTGATTACTACAGAAGCCACTGGCCGTTTTTACGTGACAGAAGGATCGATTCGTATCATCCGATCACCAAGCGCTTGCTTGACGAGGATTAGCCTTTTCTACATGTCATTGCGAGGAGGTACGACGAAGCAATCGCATGCTATACAGGGCCGCTCTGTATAACATGCGATTGCCGCGCTACGCTCGCAATGACATACAGTTTCTTACATTTGCATTAACCAAATTATGAGCCAACAAATATCAACTATACTCACCCCCGCTTCGCAAGGCTTCTCTTTCCCCGCCGAGTGGGCTAAACATACAGCCACCTGGCTTAGCTGGCCTCATAAAGAGGCTTCGTGGCCGGGCAAAATCGATACCATTTACGCGCCTTACATTGAGTTTATCAAAGTAGTTACCCAAGGCGAACTGGTACGTATCAACGTAGCAAACGAAGACATGAAAGCCTCGGTGATTTTCCAGTTGCAAAACGCCGGCGTTGACCTTAATAAAATAGAGATCTTTGAATTCCCGACTAATGATGCCTGGTGCCGCGACCACGGACCGGCTTTTTTGATCAACCCTACTACAAGGCAAAAAGCTATTGTTGACTGGGGCTATAACGCCTGGGGCGGCAAATACCCCCCTTTTGACCTGGATGATGTGATCCCAACCAAAATAGGCAACCACTTTGGCTTACCGGTATTTAACCCGGGCATTGTGATGGAAGGCGGCTCTGTCGACTTTAATGGCAAAGGCACTATTTTAACTACCACTGCCTGCCTGCTTAACAAAAACCGCAACCCGCAGCTTAACCAGCAGCAGATTGAAAGCTACCTGCAAAACTACTACGGGGCAGAACAGATCCTTTGGTTAGGTGATGGTATTATAGGCGATGATACCGACGGTCATATTGACGATATCACCCGCTTTGTAAACGAGGATACCGTAGTTACCGTTGTTGAGGAAGATAAAAACGATGAGAACTATCACATCCTTCAGGAAAACCTTGAAACGCTGAAAACCATGCGCCTGCTTAACGGCAAACAACTAAACATTGTTGAGTTACCGATGCCCGACGCTGTAGTTTATGAAGATACCCGTTTACCGGCCTCATATGCTAATTTTTATATAGCCAACTCGGCGGTGATAGTGCCTACTTACCGTTCAAAAAACGATGATAAAGCACTTGAGATATTAACCCAATGCTTCCCCGACCGTAAGGTTGTAGGCATTGACAGCACCGACATTATCTGGGGCCTTGGCAGTTTCCATTGCCTGAGCCAGCAGGAACCGGAATAAGCCCATTCAGCCCTCCGCTAAAGGGAGGGCTTTTTGATTAAAAACATTGTCATTTCGACAGAGCAGCGATGGGATTGTGCATCGGGGCGAAAGAGAAATCTTATACGTAATGCATAACTGTCACCCACGCCTTAGCCTTAGAGTAGGGCGTATAAGATTTCTCCTCACGCCATCACACTTCCCTCCACCTGTTCGTTCGAAATGACAATGCGATTTTATCAATACGAATCCCATTCTTCGTTTCTTGCTTCTTGACTTCTTGCCGCTCCGCTTCTTTTTCACCGCCTTTATCCCCTGCTTCACCGACATCTCCCCTTACATCGCCAAGTATTGATTGACCCGCCTGCCGCACTGCTGTAGATTTGGGTAACATTAAAACTTAAAGCGATGAACAACGATATAATAAACACCGAAAACAAAAGAAATGGCAAAATCATGTTAGGAATAATATTACTGGCAGCCGGTGGTTTATTTCTGATAGATCAGCTTAACGCCTTCCTTATTCCCGATTGGCTTTTTAGCTGGCCAATGTGGTTCATAGCCTGGGGCGCTTACATGGGTGCCAAACACGACTTCAAGAAACCATCATGGATCTTTATGATACTGTTAGGCGTAATATTCCTGGTAAACGATAACGTTAACGATGCCGACCGCATAACCTGGCCAATTGCATTGATGCTGCTTGGCACCTGGATAGCCATCAGGCCGGCTAAACAAACCGACAGGGATTTCTGGGAAAAGAACGAAAAAGCCAAACAACACTTTGATTTTGAACAACCCAAAACCGAAGCTTAACTCAATCATCCATCATATATAAATCAAAGCCGGGGCATTTTTAAAAAGCCCGGGCTTTTTGTTTTATCTTATTTAGCAATTACAGACTAACATAATACCACGGCATTTTAAACAGGCCTGGTTTTAAATTTACATAAACTGTATCGCCAACCTTAACCTGGTAGTAAAGTGATTTGGAAACTTCTGTTTCCTCACTTTCTTTCTGTCCCCATTTGCTTAAAGTTAAATCGTACGATGTGTGTTTGCCTGTCGATATCCTTTGACTAAGCACCTGCACTTTATATTCTTTTGGGTTACTATAATCAAAATTGCAATTGATTATAACGGGGGCTGTAAAACCATATAATAATACAAATACCGTTGCGCTGAGCCAGGTTGTTTTGTTTGAACGTGCTTTTTCTTTCGAGCTCATTATTATCCCAAAAAAAGCAGCTCCCAATACAACTATCACTGTAAACGCCGGCAAAAGTATATCTGTTAAATGCATCAATTTAAAATCAGCCAGCACCCTCACCAAAAGCGCAAGTGGTGGAAATATCAACGCCATACTTAAAGATGGGTACACGGCCTGTTTCTTATCCTCAGCATTGTTAAGTGTAACTACATCGCGCTTTAAATAAAAAACAACCATTACCACAAGAGGCCATATTGTGGCAATTAAAACAGCATAATCGTAAGGTGCAGGATGTATAAATAGCCAAAAACACAAAGCAATGCCTCCATAATTAAAGTATGAGCAAAACCGCTTTAATTTTTTCAATTCGGCCAATCGCTCTTCACTACTATAGCCGTAGCTCTCGTCATTTTGTATCTCCTCTATACCTTTTTGTTCCTGTTCGGCATCAAGGTCTTTACAATTTGCTGTTAACCATTGCAATATTTCACCATATTCGGCGAAATAGCTGTAGTCACTTAAAACTATCGCTTTATTTGATTTATCAACAGGGCGTATCGTTATCCTTTTACCCTGAACAGTATCATAACCCTTAATATCATTAATTAACAACTCCCTGCTACTGAAATAGCCCGTCCGTTTTATGCTGTTGTTGGAGATAATTATTTTGCTTGCCTTAAATTCGAGATAAAGATAAAGTCCTAACGTTACCAGCCCAATCCCTATTAATACAAGCCACCAGCTTTTATCGGCGATAGAAGTATAAGCGAGATAAGCGCCACCTATTATCATGGCTACTATGGTGATATATAAGAATATTTTCCATCCGGTGCTGAAGCTGTATTCTTTTTCAAACGTAGTGCCCCTTGAAGGGCTAAATTCCTGTTCCATTTTTATATGATAAGTTTAGTGTGGTTATTTATGGATAAAAAACCGTCACAACATACAAATTTTTATTTTTGCCGAATGTTAAAAAATCAAACACAACTTTTTCACCGCCAAAACATCCCTCTTTACCGATTTCTTTAAATACGTCGCCAGTTTTTGATTGACTCAACTATAATGTTACCTTAGTTTTGGATATGATTTCAATTTGCAGATAATACAATGAACAACGATATAGAACATCCAAAAGATCCCAACAAAGGCAAGTCTGTTGCCGGGATCATTTTACTTGCTGTAGGCGGCATATTGCTGCTTCAGCAATTCCGATTTTTTTTCATACCCGATCATCTTTCCCTATGGCCATTGTGGCTTATTTTCTGGGGCGTATATGTAGGTGCCAAGCATAATTATAAAAAGGCTTCATGGGTAATGCTGGTAGCTTTAGGTGTCATATTCCTGATAACCCAAAACATCAACAACTCCGATCGTATAGTAGGCCCTTTGGCTGTAATTGGCTTTGGCATGTGGTTAATATTAAGGCGCAACAAACATTTTGATCCAAACCAGTGGAAAAACGATTTCAAAGGCGAAAAATGGACAAACTGGGATAAAAAAGAGCCCTTTCAATTTGAAAAGACCGAACCTGTTGACTACACTGTAAAAGACGAAGGCGATCCGGTACCTCCCGTTGATCCGTACGCTCAGAAACAGCAGCAGTATAACACCAAATACTCTGGTGATGATTATATAGATACTGTATCTATTTTTGGCGGGGTTAACAAAACTATTCTTTCCAAACAATTCCGCGGAGGCGATATCGTGAACATATTTGGCGGTGCCGAACTTGATTTTACCCAGGCAGATATCAACGGCAGAATCATCATCGACATTACCCAAATCTTTGGCGGCACTAAAATAATTGTGCCATCAAACTGGCAGGTAGTATCTGACCTTGCGGCTGTTTTTGCCAGTGTTGATGATAAACGCATCAGGAGCACCGCAAGCGTAGGCAGCGAAAAGGTGCTGGTACTTAAAGGTGTATCCATTTTTGCGGGAGTAGATATCCGCAGTTATTAATTAAGGCAGCTAATTACGAAAAGCATAAATAACATGAACTGGTACGTAGCAAAATTAGTTTTCAGGGTGATAAGCGGGGATGGCGATCATCAGGCGCAGTTTGATGAGCAATTAAGGCTGATCAGTGCTGACAGTGAACTGGTGGCTTATGAAAAAGCAAACCGCATAGGTCACGCCAACCAGGATAGCTTTAAGAACATTGAAAAGCAAACCGTTAAATGGCAATTTATAGATGTAGCCGAACTTAACCAGCTTGGCGAACTTACCGATGGCACCGAGTTGTACTACAACATACATGAAACGCCCGACGCTGATTTGTACATTGCTTGGGCGCATCATAAATCGGCCTTATTGGGCGTCAGAAACTAAACCTTAAACCACAGAAAGCAACCCGTTTTGGAAGTCCCATCAATACAATCATCAAAACTATACGCGGCATTTGTAATATGCGGTGTAGCGTGGGCTGCATTGCAAACTTACATCATCCATAGTTTTGGTTTTTTATGGTTCACTGCCGCTACCGATGGCCTGCTTAGCGCAATATTCCTTTCATGTGCCTGCTGGCTTATCAATAATAACTTACGCTACTACCAACCAGGTAAAGGCAGCTACATTAACCTGTTTATTTGGTGCGTAGCGCTTGCAGGGATCTGTACAGCCGGCTGCCGTTACATTTTGCCGTTAATTAACAGCGACACGATCTACACCGGTTTCCTGGCCCAGTCGTTGACCATCCGCTTTTTTACCGACTTTTTGGCGATAGGCTGGATGGCGATGATCAGTTTGTTGTGGTTTTCACAATTGGATCAGAAAGAAACCCTAAAGCGTAAAACCGAGGCCGAGCAACTGGCCCGCGAAGCCGAATTATATAATTTGAGGCAGCAGTTACAGCCACACTTTTTGTTTAACAGCTTAAACTCTATTAACGCGCTTATCGGCTTTAAGCCTGATGAGGCCCGCAGGATGATCCACCAGTTATCTGACTTTTTACGCGGAACACTCAAGAAAGACGATCAGTTACAGGTTAGCTTAACTGAAGAGCTTGCGCACCTCAACTTATACCTCGATATAGAAAAAGTACGCTTTGGTCACCGTTTACAAACTGAAATAAGCTGCGACCCAAAATGCGGAACCGCCATATTACCATCCATGTTGTTACAGCCTTTGGTTGAAAATGCCATTAAATTTGGCCTTTATGATACCATAGGCGAAGTCACCGTGAGCATTCGCGGCGAAATTGAGGATGGCTATCTGAATTTAATGGTACAGAACCCCTACGATCCACAAACATCAAAACCAAAAAAAGGTACAGGTTTTGGTTTGCGGGGAGTGCAACGGCGATTATATTTGCTGTATGCCCGCAATGATTTAATGGAAACCCATGCGAGCGATGATCTGTACACTACCATTATAAAAATACCGCAACTATGAAGCGAGCTTTAATTATTGATGATGAACCTTTAGCCCGCATGGTTGTAAGGGAATACCTGCTTGATTTTAAAGACATTGAACTGATACAGGAATGTAACGATGGCTTTGAAGGTCTTAAAGCTATTCAGCAACACCAGCCCGATTTGGTTTTTTTAGATATCCAGATGCCTAAAATTACCGGCTTTGAAATGCTTGAACTGGTTGAGCAGCCCCCTGCCGTAATATTTGCCACCGCCTTTGATGAATACGCCATAAAAGCTTTTGAAGCACACGCGGTTGATTATTTGTTAAAACCTTTCAGTAAAGAACGCTTTAATAAAGCTGTTGAAAAGTTCCTGGCTACTGCTGCTCCAAAACCGGCAGCTAAGCAAACGGAAGAACTGTTGGAAACCGCAGCCACCCAGTCGCCGGCACAGCATGAGCGTATTGTGGTAAAAACCGGCACCAAGGTGAAAATTATCCCTGTTGCCGATGTTGAATACCTGCAAGCTGATGATGATTATGTAAGCGTGATCACCAAAGAAGGTTCATACCTCAAAAACAAAACCATGAGCTTTTTTGAGCAAACGCTTGACCCTAATCATTTTGTCCGCGTACACCGTTCATACATGGTAGCAATCCCGCAAATCACCCGTATCGATCCATACGAAAAAGACGCGCACCTCGCCATCTTGAAATCCGGCGCCAAGATCCCGGTAAGTAAAACAGGATATGTGAAATTGAAGCAGGTGTTGGGGATATAAATAGTATCCCCAACGTCATTGCGAGGCACGAAGCAATCGCATGCTATACAGAGCGGCTCTGTACCGTTCGCGATTGCTTCGTTCCTCGCAATGACGTGTTAAGAATAGCAGGTTTCAACTACAACATAAAAATCTCCGGCCCCACATAATTTCCTCCCGGCAACTCCGTTAACTACAATTATAGTTAATAACCTGACCAATGCCTAAACTGATCACATTGCTGCTATTAATACTATTATTAGCGCTTCACAAAACCGAAATTCCAGATAGTAAACGTGCCAGCGATGTACGTATTAAAGTTTGGCCCAAGCTTCAGAAAGAGCTTAAAGACAAAGGTCTTGCTCCCTATGGTTCAGTATATCTCCGTATTATCAAAGACATTAGCGTGCTTGAAGTATGGGTAAAATCGGCCAATAAATACCAGCTATTTAAAACTTACGATGTATGCACCTACTCCGGTGGACTGGGTACAAAAACCCGCGACGGTGACGGCAAAAGTCCGGAGGGATTATACACAATTGAACCTAAACAGCTTAATCCGGCAAGTAATTATTATTTGGCTATTAATGTTGGATACCCTAACGTGGTTGATAAAGCCAAGGGCTATACCGGAAGTGCCATTATGGTACATGGACATTGTGCTTCGATTGGCTGTTACGCTATGACTGATGCCCGCATAGAAGAAATTTATACCCTGGTTTACGAAGCGTTTACAGCCGGTCAAAAACAAATCCGGGTTGATATTTTTCCTTTCCGGATGGATGATGCTAATCTAAAGCGCTACGCAGCTTACAAACAAGATGCCTTTTGGCGCTCATTGAAACCAGCGTACGAACTATTTGAAAAAAGACAGCTACCGGTTGATTATCACCTTAAGGGGAAGGATTATGCTTATTGATGATTGATTAAGCTATATTTAACGTCCCGCTTAATCAGCCAATGAAAAAATCACTTATTGACGTTGGAGTATTCCTGCTAAACCTTGCAATGCTAATTGGGTTGCAAATTGTATCTCAATTTGTGGTATTCTTTTTATACGGCGAAGGGGTTTCGGCCGATAAACAATACGATAGATGGGCTATAATATTTGCGGCTATCCAAATTCTGGTCATTATTGTGTTATACCTAAATAAAACGCTTTACCGCAGAATAATTCCTGTAATTTTAAGCATCGCGACGGTAATTATTGCTTGCTTATATATGGTTGTTAATAATAGTTGATCGTTTATTCCATCAACAACACCATCAAAGCTTCCTCTACCCTTTCCAATTCCAAAAGCTGTTTGGCTTTCAAATGCAGTTGCAATTCGCGGGTTTGGCTATCGCCGATGGTGGCGTCGAGTACTTCTTTTATCTCCGGGGTAAGCGCGAAGGCTTCAATAGCCTCGTCGGTAGGTATGGTTTCCAGGTTGCCTAATTGCCCAAGATTGTTACCGGTTAATATTCTTGAATTACGGATGGCATAGGGCAAGGCATCAACACCAATGCCTATCCTGATGTTTGGTTTGGCTACTTTAAACAGGTTGTCTTTAGTAACGCGACAATACCAGTCGCCGCCAAGACGGGCCACCAGGTCCATTTTGGCCTGGTCTATCTTTCCGTCCTCGCCTAAAACAGCGTCACTAACGTGGATCAGTTTAATTTCGGCGAGTACAAGGTTACCGGCGCCATGGCTTTGTCCTAATTCAATCACCTCGTTAACTACACATTCCAGTTGCACATATGATTCGGCCACCCGTGGTGGTTTTACCAATTGTGATGGCACCGGTGTTAAACCCGATTTGATAAACTCGTTAACCCCCAGCGGATATTCTACACTTGAAAGCGAGGTTTGCTGTACCATATCATAGTTAACAATATTGATGACACATTCGGGTACTTCCTTTACATTTTCGAGCGTGTGTTTAGTAGTATTGTCCCTCACCCGACGCGATGGCGAAAAAATACATATCGGCGGATTGGTACTGAAAAAATTAAAAAAACTGAAAGGGCTCAGGTTTACATTACCTGCTTCATCAACAGTAGAGGCCAGGCATATCGGTCGTGGCGCTATTACATAATGCAGGTAGCTTTGAAGCTGAACAGGCGAAAGATCGGCTATATTAATGGTGGGCATTACTATGTATCATTATATCATATGTCATTGCGAGGAGGTACGACGAAGCAATCGCACGGAGGCATAGCCGCTCTGTATAGCATGCGGTTGCCGCGCTTCGCAATGACATAATTTTTATTTCTTACTTCTTCAATTTCAATATCGAAAAATCACTATCGGCCTTTTCAATAATATTGCCCAACATGCCTAAGCCGGTGATCTCCATTTCAACCAGGTCGCCGGGTTGCAACCATTGTGGTTCGTAGTCGGCATTATTAAGTACGCCGGTGCCATTTAGTTCAAGGAAGCAACCTGTACCAACTGTGCCCGAACCTATAACATCGCCAGGCAAAACATCGCAGCCATAGGCAGCGCGCTCAATGATTTCGGCGAAGGTCCAGTCCATATCGGCCATATTACCTGCTGATACTTGCTTGCCATTCACCACACATTTCATCTCCAGGTTATAAGCGTTACCCGTATGCCCAGGTTTTGCAGGCACTTTGTATTGCTCCAGTTCATCTGGCGTTACCAACCACGGACCAATAACCGTCGAAAAATCTTTACCCTTTGCCGGGCCAAGGTTCAGCAGCATTTCTTCCATTTGCAGGGTACGGGCGCTCATATCATTCATGATCATATAGCCCGCAATAAAGCTATCTGCCTCGGCAGCCCTAATGTTACGGCCTTTCTTATTCAATACTATAGCTACTTCCAGTTCAAAGTCCAGCTTTTGAAAATGATCGGGCATACACTCAATTTCGCCGGGGCCTTGTATGGCATTATGGTTGGTGAAATAAAAAATAGGATACTGATCAAACTCCGGTATCATATCCAATTTACGGTTGCGCCTTGCTGAGGCTACGTGCTGCCTGAAAGCGTAACCATCCCTGCACGATGTTGGATGAGGTACAGGCGCCATCAGCTCAAAAAACAATTCTTCCTTAGCCTCTATCTTTCCCGAACGAATATCTTCATTAACCCGCGCGGCATGCTCCATCAGTTCGGGCCCTCCCCATAAAAATTCATTCATATTGTCGGGGATCAGCTTATCGCAGGAGTTTAAATTATAGATGTGGCCATTAACAAAAACACCAAGATGTTCGCGGTCTTCAGTTTTATAGGATACTAATTTCATAGAGTAGCTTAATTGGTATAATCAAAGCTAATGATTTTGGTTGATGGTTTATGAGGTGAATGGTTGATTAAGTTGATTGGAGAGTGGTGAGTAGTTGATTAGGTGATTAGTTTCTTACGCGGATATATATTCCGCCGCCGCTCGGCTCCTGCCGAGTGGCCGTTATCCCCAAGCCTCTGGCCTGTATACATCACGCCGGCGGCCAGAGGCCGTGAAATAGTTGCCACTCGGCAGGAGCCGAGCGGCGGCGTTAAAAAATAATAGCAACCACTCACCTAATCAACCCAATCAACCACTCACCATCTTCCAACCAAAACTTGCATCCTAAAAATAATCCTGCTAACTTAGTATCATGTTACGGGTACAAATGCATTTTCTGTTTTCATTGGGGTTAACCTCCATGAGCGATGCCTCATCGTTCAGAGATGCTATGCTCGCTAAGATCGTGCTGGCGCAATACTAATTCCTCCCCCTGTTTTCTTCATTTTTTTTAACCATTATTTATTAAATGGTTATGGCTATGCGTTACAGACTTTTAAGCCGAACACAAATCAGCATTTTATACGTTTTATTGTTAACCAATTAAACCACTCCATGCCTGTATATCATAGTTTAGGATCAATTCCGCCTAAGCGGCATACGCAATTTCGTAAGCCCGACGGTAGTTTATATGCCGAAGAACTGGTGTCAACCGAGGGCTTTTCGAGCCTTTATTCATTAGTATACCATGCTTACCCGCCCACCATTGTAAAAACCCTGGGCGAGCCCTACAGCGTGGAGCCTAAAATAGCGCGCGAAAAGCACCTGAAGCATACCAGCCTGATAGGTTTTAATGTACAGCCCGAAGATGATTACCTGCAAAGCCGCAAGCCGGTACTGGTAAACAGCGATCTGCATATTTCGCTGGCAGCACCGCGCCAAAGCATGACCGACTATTTTTACAAAAACAGCCAGGCCGATGAGGTAGTATTTATTCATGAGGGTACCGGCACCTTAAAAACCGGTTTTGGCAATATCAAGTTTCAGTATGGCGATTACCTGGTGATTCCGCGCGGTACTATTTACCAAATGGAGTTTGACGGTACAGCAAACAGGCTTTTCATTGTAGAAAGTTTCAGCCCTATTCGTCCGCCAAAACGTTACCGAAACCAGTACGGGCAGTTGATGGAACATTCACCTTATTGTGAACGTGATATCAAGCGACCTGCCGATCTGAAAACTTATGATGAGCATGGCGATTTTAAAATTCTGATTAAAAAGCAAGGCCTCATTTATCCTTATATCTATGGCACCCATCCGTTTGATTTTGTAGGCTGGGATGGCTTTCATTATCCATGGGCCTTATCCATTCATGATTTTGAGCCGATAACCGGGAGGTTGCACCAACCACCGCCGGTACATCAAACCTTTGAGGGTAACAACTTTGTGATTTGTTCTTTTGTGCCCCGCAAGTTTGACTATCACCCGCTATCTATCCCTGCACCGTACAACCACAGCAATGTGGATAGCGACGAGGTGTTGTATTATGTTGATGGCGATTTCATGAGCCGCAAAAGCGTGGTAAAAGGACAGATCACCTTGCACCCGGGCGGTATCCCGCACGGGCCGCATCCTGGCTCTGTCGAAAAATCGATAGGTAAGGAATCAACAGACGAACTGGCTGTAATGATAGATCCGTTCAGGCCACTAATGTTAACCGAGGATGCTATCAGGATAGAGGATGAAAATTATTATAAAAGCTGGCAATATTAACCGCTATATCATTACGAGCGAAGCGTGGCAACCGCACGGAAGCATATTCGCCCTGTATAGCATGCGATTGCTTCGTCGTTCCTCCTCGTAATGACATATTTAATTTAATTAAAATGACTACTCAAACTTTAGATAAACAACAAACTACAACCGATTTCCTGCCCCTTAACGGCACGGATTACGTTGAATTTTATGTGGGTAACGCCAAGCAGGCAGCCCATTATTATAAAAGCGCTTTCGGCTTTCAAAACCTGGCTTATGCAGGACCTGAAACCGGCGTACGCGACCGCGCATCATACGTTTTACAACAAGGCAAAATCAGGATTGTGCTTACTACTCCCCTGCACTCCAACCATCCAATTGCCGAGCATATCAAAAAACATGGCGACGGCGTAAAGGTACTGGCCCTTTGGGTTGATGACGCCTATGATGCCTTTGAGCAAACCATCAAACGTGGCGCTGAAGCCTATCAGCAACCGCAAACTTTAACTGACGAGCATGGCGAGGTACGTACCAGCGGTATCAAACTTTATGGCGAAACCGTGCACATGTTTGTAGAACGTAAAAACTACAATGGCTTGTTTTTGCCCGGCTATCAGAAACTGGAAAATGCCTTTAACCCAACCGATACAGGTTTACTATATGTTGACCATTGCGTAGGCAACGTAGGCTGGCATAAAATGAATGAGTGGGTTAATTTTTATGAAGAAGTTTTAGGCTTCAGGAATATCCTCACCTTTGATGATAAAATGATCTCAACCGAGTATTCAGCTTTAATGAGTAAGGTGATGAGCAACGGGAATGGCTATGTAAAATTCCCGATCAATGAGCCGGCCGAAGGCAAAAAGAAATCGCAGATTGAAGAATACCTGGAGTTTTACGAAGACGAAGGCGTACAACACCTCGCTCTTGCTACCCATGATATTGTAGCTACGGTTACCGAACTGCAAAGCCGTGGCGTTGAATTTTTAAAGGTACCATCTACCTATTATGATGATCTGATTGATCGTGTAGGCCACATCGACGAAGACCTTGAACCTTTAAAGCACTTAGGTATTTTGGTTGACCGTGATGACGAAGGCTACCTGCTGCAGATCTTCACCAAGCCGGTTGAAGACAGGCCGACACTCTTCTTCGAGATCATTCAGCGCAAGGGTGCCAAATCATTCGGTGCGGGTAATTTTAAAGCTTTGTTTGAAGCTATTGAACGCGAACAGGAAGCAAGGGGGAACCTTTGATTTCGGAATTTCTATTTCGGATTTCGGATTTTTTAAATAGTGATTTATGATTAGAAGCCGGGCGTTGCCCGGCTTTTTTGTTGCAATTTGTTATTTTTAGCCCATGTATAAATACCTGACCTTTTTCTTTATGCTGCTATGCTCTGCAGTATTTGGACAAAAAAGCCTGAGCAGCAAAGGCGATAGCCTGTACGAGGCAAAAAACTTTATCCATGCCGGAAATTGCTACCTGCAATCGGCCAAACAAGCCGAATTTAAAGCTTCGGCCACCAATGATTATTATAATGCAGCATGTTGCTATGCACTATCGGGCAAAGCCGATAGCGCTATGATCATTTTACAACTGGCTGTAAATAGTGGTTACAAAAACGCGGCGCACCTGATAACAGATTCAGACCTGAATTCACTGCATCAAATGCCTCAATGGCGGCCGCTGGTTAGCTCGGTAGAAAAGAAACCCAAAGGATTTACCGATGATCCTTTAAAAGCCAAACTGGTAACCAGCGATATTAAAAACTTCTGGACAGCTTATGACCGGGCTCAAAAAGATACAGCCAACCGTCTTAAAATTTACAGGAAATACTACGTTGACCCCGGATCGCCGGGCTTGCAGGATTACTTTGCCATTAAAGTTGTGCACATGAATTACTTTGTAAAGGGGCACGATAAAAAGTCAAAGTTTTATGCTGCTATCCGCAAAAACACTTATACAGTTGATGAACAAAAACCGCAGATGACGGCGTCGTTTGTAAAATTGAAAGAGCTTTATCCGCAAGCCAAATTCCCCGATGTTTATTTTGTTATCGGCGCCTTTTCATCTGGCGGCACATCAACAGATAACGGGCTGCTTATCGGGCTTGACCAGGCTGTACGCACACCTGATATTCCTGTTAGTGAACTTAATCTCTGGGAAAACAACAATTTTGGCAAACTTGACTACATCCCCAACCTTGTAGCGCACGAACTTATCCACTTTAACCAGGACGGTATGTTAGGCGGTGATACCACTTTACTCAGGGCAGTTTTGGTTGAAGGTATGGCGGATTTTTTAGGCGAACTGATATCAGGCCACACGGCCAATGAGCGCCTACATGTATGGGCAAAAGGTCGCGAAAAGCAAATATGGACCGATTTTGAAAAAGAAATGTACTTACAACGAGGCTACAACTGGATAGCCAACTCGAACCAGGAAACGGCTGATAAACCCGCCGATCTGGGTTATTGGGTTGGTTACCAGATTTGCAAAGGTTACTATGATAACAGCACGGATAAAAAGCAGGCCATTTATGATATGCTGAATATCAAAGACTATAAAGCCTTTTATGAAAAAAGCGGAACCGGTAAAAAGTTTGGCAATTAGCATAACTATATGTTCATAAATAGATTTTAAGCCGGGCCAATACCCGGCTTTTTATTTGGTTGGCATTAGGTTATATTTGATATAACCAATAATCATGTTATGAAAAAAGCTTTACTCATTATTACCGCTGCTGTATTAAGCCTTAACTGCTTAGCCCAAAGCGGCCCTGCGGCCAAACCCGTTTATGATGCCGCCCTGGCTAAAAAACTGGGGCCGATGATTACGGCATGAAAAAATACGTAATGGCTTTCCTAAAAGAAGGGCCTACCCGGCTAAAAGATTCGGCGGCTAACATGCAGTTGCAAATGGCGCATCTTAAAAATATTGGCAGGCTTGCTGCCGAAGGTAAATTGGTTGTTGCAGGTCCGTTTTTGGATGACCAGCCTTTACGCGGCATTTTCATTTTTAATGTAGAGACTGTAGAAGAAGCTAAAAAACTTACCGAAACAGACCCGGCTATTAAGGCAGGGTCTTTAGTGTTGGAACTGCACCCTTTTTATTGCAGCGCGGCGCTGATGCAGGTTGTGCCTATTCACAATACCCTCCAAAAGAAAAGCATGACTAATTAAATGGATGCCGTAGCATTTGTACTTGAACAGCTTAAAGAAAAGGCCGATGCCACCTACTTAAAAGGCATGGCCCGCTTTGGTATCGACAGTTCGCGGGCTCTGGGTGTAAAGCTGCCCGAGATCCGTAAGCTTGCCAAAATCATTAAAAAAGATCATGAGTTGGCCCTGGCGCTTTGGGATACTCAAATACATGAGGCCAGGATGCTGGCATCAATGATTGCTGAGCCCAAACAGGTAACGCCCGAACTTATGGATAAATGGGCTGGCGACTTTTATTCCTGGGATATTTGCGACCAGGTTTGCGGTAATCTTTTCGACAGGACTCCATTTGCTATTGATAAAGCTGTTGAATATAGCAGCCACCAGGAGGAGTTTGTAAAACGCACGGGCTTTGTGCTGATGGCCGAATACGCCATACACAATAAAACCGCACCCGATGAGGTTTTCCTGAACCTGTTCCCTATTATGGAAAGGGAAGCCTGGGATAACCGCAACTTTGTTAAAAAGGCTATTAACTGGGCCTTACGCCAAATAGGCAAACGGAATAATATATTAAAAGTTAATGCTATTAACACTGCAAGAAATATTTATAACCAATCCTCCAAATCGGCCAAGTGGATAGCTAAAAGTGCAATAGATGAACTAATAAGCAAATAAGTTTGATAATATTTTTCTACATAATTAAAAACGCCCAAGTTGCCTGTAAAATAGGACATTATAATACCCAATAATAGTTCACCCATATTCACTAACTTAGTGCCCGCTATTTTTACAATCAAATTACGTCAAAGTATTTTATAGGGAATATCTTCAACTTTTAGTGTATTTAAACAAAGTTTAGGTTCTTTGATGGCTCTTTTACAAAATAATACTTCAATTAGGAGTACATATAGCCAAATATTCTAAAAACCGTAATTACCAGTAAAAGAATACATTATAAAGTATCAAAAATATTATATTTGAGGCTGAGCAAATGTGGAATAATGATTGAGAAGAATATAACAACAAAACAACTGGTAGTTGTAAGTTAAAAAACTTCAAATCATGGCACATATTTTAATAATAAGCACGTGTCAAAAAACAAATTGAATTAGTGAACGGATTGTTGATATGAGTTTTTCGGAAAAGGGTAAACTTTCTGGCGATGATATTCATCTTACCCCTTTGATCAATGATCTGGATACGGGTATTTGGAAATATAATTTCAATACCAGGGAGGTAAAATGGTCGACTGGCTTTTATACTGTATTAGGCTATCAGTTCAATGAAATTGAATGTTCTGTCAATACTTTTTTTGAGCACCTGCTTTACCATGGCGATAAGCCTGCTTTTACCAACGCTATCAACAACAGGATAACCGACGATACCCCTCCCCTTCAGTTACGTTTTTTAACCAAAAAAAATGGCTACCAATGGTTTGAAACTACCATCAGGAAGCAGGATGACGAAAACGGCAGTATCGTTTACGGTTCGCTTATAAATATCAACCGCTACAAGCATAACGACTTATTATCGGCCCATAATCAGGCTACTCATGACGACGCCTTTAAAACAGCACGCTTGGGCATTTGGGAAATTGACACGCAAAACATTAATACCATTGTATTGTCAAAACAGGTTTATGAGTTGTTTGATCTCCAGAACCACTTAAACCTGAGTGTTGAAGAATTTATCAGCTTTTTTGAGCCTCCGTACCGCCCGGTTTTACAAAACGCTATTAATAATACTATCAACCACAGTCGGCCTTTTGATATCGATCTGCTTTTACGATCGGCCAAAAACAATATGCTTTGGCTGAAAGTGAAAGCTGTACCGGTAATTAACCATTTTGGCAAATGCACCGCTATTAAAGGGATTGTTCAGGATATCGACAATGAAAAAAGAAAGCTGCTTAAGCTGGAGCAATCCATAAATCTGCTTACCGACCAGAATCGCCGTTTGCAAAACTTCGCGTACATCGTATCGCATAATCTCCGTTCGCATACCGGGAACCTTCAGTTTATGGTGAACCTGTTTGAGCAGGCAGACGCCCGGGAAGAGCGGGAGGAGATCTTTTCGCACATCAAAGCTATAAGTGAAAGTTTGGATGGAACCATTGAGCATATTAATGAAATAGTTAAAATCCAGACCGAAATCACCAAGGAGCGGAAGGTAGTTGAATTGGAGCCGATGTTCAGGACTATTTGCTCGGCTTTAAAAAATAACATCGAAGCTATAAACGCCCGTGTTGAATGGGACTTTTCCCAATGCCGTGAAATCAGTTATATCCCGGCTTATATGGAAAGCATTTTGCAAAACCTGCTTACCAACTCGTTAAAATATAGCAGCCCGGAAAGGCAACCCATCATAAAATGTTACACGCTGGCCGAAGGAAACCACATATATCTTATTTTTGAAGATAACGGCCTGGGTATCGATCTTGAACGGTATGGCGACAAGCTCTTCGGAATGTATAAAACATTTCATAACAACAGTGACGCCAAGGGAATTGGCTTGTTTATAACCCGCAACCAGGTTGAAGCGTTAGGCGGTAACATTAAAGTTGACAGCACCGTAAATGTTGGCACAAAATTTACTATCAGGTTGGTATAATTTACAAATACGGAGAGATGATTGAAGAGCGAAATCCTACAAACACCTGGATTGTAGACGATGATAGCATTTATGTTTACGGCCTGAAAAAACTGATAAGTATAAAGGGGATAAATACCAATTTAAGTCACTTTATTAACGGACAAGAGGGCATTAACGCGCTAAAAAAAGCAAACGAAAATCAACAATTGCCGGATATCATATTACTGGACATCAATATGCCCGTAATGGATGGATGGGAGTTTATGAATGAATTTGCGAAATTAAAGCCACAATTAGGGAAAAACATTACTGTATATATCGTGACCCCCTCCCTTGATCTCAACGATATCCACCGGGCTAAAAGTATTCCGGAAGTTGCCGATTATATTTTTAAGCCTGTAAAGATCAGCCAGCTTACAGAAATTTTTTCTCAAACCCAGTATCAGGCAAACGAAAGAATAAGACAATACGGAACATGATGTTCCGTATTGCTTTTTATTGTTTTACCAAAACCGATGTGGATATAAAGTTTTGAGAGGTATCTTTAAAGGTAAGCTGAACTTTTCCGCCCACATTACTCAATTGCCCATATGAGGCGTTGTTGCCCGAAACGGTAAATTTTATCCTGTTACTGCCACTCATCACCCACTGGCCTGCGGCGGCATCACCTTTTGCCCCTATTATAGTAACGCTATTCGGTGTTCTTGAAACATAACAATCTTCCGCTCCTACGTAGCCCCCCGCCCAGGTTCCATCGTCTTTAAGCGTAGTTTGGTTATCGCTCAAACATGGCGAAGCTGTGCTTGTATACGTTTCGGAAGCACCCGTGCTGGTGTCAAAATCGGCTTTAGATATAAGCACATATTTACCAGCATATGCGCTTTTGGGATTACTGTTTTCCTTTTTGCAGCTATTACCGGCAAACAATACTGTTAGGATAAGGCTAAAAAAGGTTATTCTTTTTTATACATGCAGGTGTATACGTGTTAATTATTCAATGTAGCTTTCCAGAATTTTAAAGCCACCGGTTGTTTCCAATTCAATTTTATCAATGCTTTTTGGCAACAGGATACACTCGCCCATTTTAACGGCATATGCCTCGTTATTATATTTTACAGTATAACCGCCTGCAACACAAACATGGATAACAAATGAATCCAGGGCCGAATAGTCTTTAGATGTACTTTCATCAAAGTCAAGCACATTGGTTGTGAAGTAAGGGCAGGTAACCAGCTTTACTGTTTCATCCTTTTTAGGCTCGTATTGAGTTTTGTACTCATCGTAATGTTTGCAATCAATAGCGGCAAGGGCTTCTTCGGTATGTAATTCACGTTTCTGGCCTTTATCATCAACACGGTCAAAATCGTAAATACGATAGGTAATATCTGATGTTTGTTGAATTTCTGCAATCAGTAATCCTTTACCAATGGTATGTACCCTACCGGCAGGTAAAAAGAAAACATCATCGGCAACGGCCTCTTCCCTGTTCAGGATATCCATAATATGACCGCTGTTTAAAGCATCAATATATTTTTGCTCGGTCATTTCCTGGTTAAAGCCGGTAATCAACGTCGAACCAGGATCGGCTTCGATGATATACCACATTTCGGTTTTGCCAAATGAGTTATGACGCTCTTTTGCCAGTTTATCATCAGGGTGCACCTGTACAGAAAGGTCATCATTGGCATCAATAAATTTCACCAATAAAGGGAAGATATTGCCAAAATGATCGTAAACCTTTTTACCAACCAGTTCGTCTTTATATTGCTCCAGCAAATCGGCCAATGACTCGCCTTCAAGCGCGCCAGATGCTACTACCGAAACATCAGATTTTACGCCTGATATTTCCCAGGTTTCGCCACAGTTTGGCAAGCTGCCAAAATCTTTATGCAAATAGGTTTTGATCTTTTGACCGCCCCATATTTTATCCTTATATATGGTTTTGAATTTTAACGGATATAATGCCGACATAGTGTTGTGTATTTTGACTGCTAAGTTAGGAGTTAAATAGATAATTGAAAATGCTAAATTGATTTACTTAACATATTGTATAACAAAAAAGCCCATGCTAAATGCACGGGCTTTCCTATATGAAACTTGCCGGTAATTATTTACCTAAGCGTTTTTTCAGGTTTTCGTCAATTGCAGCCAAAAACTCTTCGGTGTACAGGTAATCGGTACCGTGCTCCACTTTTGGTTTAATGGTGATGGCCAAATCTTTGGTCATTTTGCCGCTTTCAACAGTTTCGATACAAACTTCTTCCAAAGCTTTGCAGAAATCAATCAGTTCCTGATTTTTATCCAGGATACCGCGGAATTCCAAACCTCTTGTCCAAGCGAAAATTGACGCGATTGGGTTAGTTGAAGTTGGTTTACCAGCCTGGTGATCGCGATAGTGACGGGTTACTGTACCGTGAGCGGCTTCAGCTTCCATTACAGTACCATCCGGGGTAACCAGGGTTGAAGTCATTAAACCTAATGAACCAAAGCCTTGAGCTACGGTGTCAGACTGTACGTCGCCATCATAGTTTTTACAAGCCCAAACAAAGTTACCGTTCCATTTCAGGGCCGAGGCAACCATGTCGTCAATTAAGCGGTGCTCATAAGTAATGCCGGCTGCATCAAACTTTTGTTTGTAATCACTTTGATAGATCTCTTCAAAAATATCTTTGAAGCGACCATCATATTTTTTAAGGATCGTATTTTTAGTTGAAAGGTATAAAGGCCAACCTTTCATTAAAGCCTGGTTAAAGCAAGCATGGGCGAAACCTCTGATAGATTCATCGGTATTGTACATGGTTAACGCAACACCATCACCTTTAAAGTTAAATACCTCATATGACTGCTCTGGGCCGCCATCTTCAGGAGTAAATTTAACGGTAAGTTTGCCTTTGCCTTTAGTTAAGAAATCGGTAGCGCGGTATTGATCGCCAAAAGCATGACGGCCAATGCAGATAGGAGCTGTCCAGTTAGGTACTAAACGAGGTACGTTTGACATAACGATTGGCTCACGGAAAACAGTACCATCTAAAATGTTACGGATAGTTCCGTTAGGTGATTTCCACATTTGTTTTAATCCAAATTCAGCAACCCTTGCTTCGTCGGGAGTAATAGTAGCACATTTGATACCAACACCATATTGTTTAATAGCGTTAGCTGCATCAATAGTAACCTGGTCGTCGGTTTGGTCGCGGTACTCAATACCTAAATCGTAGTATTTGATATCAAGATCAAGATACGGTGTAATCAATTTGTCTTTGATGAATTTCCAGATAATGCGGGTCATTTCATCTCCATCCAGTTCAACTACCGGATTTTCTACTTTTATTTTTGACATGCCTGATGTGGTTTTTGTTTTACAAACGGCCAAATATATAAAATAGACTTTATGAATTTTATCAAATAATGCAATGAAAAATCACACATTTCGTTATTATGACAATTATTAACACGGGTATTGTTGTTTTTATAAACTTTGGTGCTATTTTTACTAAAACAAAATGCTTACCATAAAACAAACTCCTTTTAGCCGGAGTTAACGTTTATTATGATAAAACTGATACTAAAAACCTCCTTTATAATCCTGTTGTGTTCTGTTTCGTTTTTAGCCAAAGCCCAGATAGGGTTTGACTACGCACAATATGATGTTGGCTTTGCCGCAGGTATTAACCAGGCCAGTTCGGCCGACGTGCAAACCTTAAAAACAACACCTTCCATAAATCTTAACTTTACTTACAATCAAAGCCCATATATTAATTATGTATTTAATGTAGAGGTAGGCAGGTTAAAAGGAGGCTCTCCAAACACCACAACACAAAGGCAGTTTGAAAATCATTTTAGTGCCTACTCATTCAGAATACAGGTACAGGCAGGCGAATTAATTGATTATTCGCAAAGCGCCATAGCCAATGCCTTTAAAAACCTTTACCTGTCATCAGGTTTGGGCTACATTAATAACAATGTTGTATACAGAACGGATGACGCTCTTCTATTAGCAAACAACCAGGTTTTGCCTTTTGAACCTAAAACAAATGAAATATTTATACCCCTTAGATTAGGTTACGAGTTTAAATTCTTTAACAGCTACAACCAACCTTCTGTTAAAATTGACCTGGGCTATCAATACAACTTTATTATGGGCGATAACCTTGACGGATACGTTGCCGGCGCTCATAATGATGCTTACTCGCAGGTTACCTTAGGCTTTAAATTTGCTATTGGCGGCGTTACTTCGTACCGTAAACAGATCCATTATTAAGCTTTAGGTAAAAATCTTTTTTTTAATCAGTTTGTTTTTTTGGCAGGGTTTTTACTGTGTATATTTATACTATAAAAACACAGACCTATGGACAACGATCAAATTGACGACGCAGGTTTTAACGACGATCTGCTTGATCGCGACGAAACACTAAAAGATGAGCTGGGTGAAACCATTGATGAGGAAAACCTGAACTACAATCCGGACGATAACAGCTACGAATACGATGTTAAAAGTGATGATCCGGATTATGACCACCCCGATCCGTATCATACCACGGCAAAAAATGGCGAGGATTTTAACTCTACTTACGATGAGGCAAACCCCTATGATGTTGATGGCGAATTTGACGAAGATCGCTCGCTTGAAACTGATGTAGATGAATTAGGAATGCATATCGATCACGGCGAAAGTGTGGAAGTTGATCCCGTTGATGCCGCCCTTTCTCATACTCCTGAAGATGACCGGGACGACCTTGATGAGGAAGGATACCCAAAAAACGACAGATAATCAATTACCGGGATATTTTTATTGATACTGAGTTGTTGGTTTAATATAACCTGCGGCTCAGTATCCAAACCTTTCCTTAATCAAAATCAAGATTAAACCTGCTCTTCAATTCCAATAACTGCGGATTGCGGGTTGCCATATGTTGAAATTTTTCTGGAGCAGTGTAAGGTTTACGTACCATTTTTAATTCATCAACACGGGCATTTACATCAATAGTAAAATTTTTAAGTGTGCTGCGCAGATAATTCAGCATAAGAGGTTTTTCATCCCTAAACGTGGTTTCCTGCACCATGTTACCTACTATTACCTCAAAAACATATGGTTTTAGCATACGTGGCGCGTTTGATGTAAAAATAGTTACCAGGTTTTTTTTGCCCTCTTTTTTGGCAAACGCGGCAAAATCACTCCAGCATTGCAAAAAGGCATCCATAGTAAAATCCTCATTGTCATCACCCTTTAAATAAGGGTCTTCCTCTTCAAGTAGTTGCTCCTGCGTTTTCACCTCGCCTGTTAATGAAGGCGTGAGCGTACTGCGCAACGGCATTATTATCTTAGGCTTTTCGGCCGGAGGTGTTTCTTTTGCCGTTACAGGTGGTGCAGCTACTTCTTTAGGAGCAGTTTTATAAACTGGTACAGCTTCGCTCACTACCGACACTGCCGGGCTTGACGGAGCATTATTTACAGGTGTTACTGCTGAGGTATCAGGTTTTTTTTTTAATCCCCCGTCGGCTGCGGGCGTTACTGTGAGTGGTGTGGTTGCCAGGTTAAATACCGATGGCAGGTGGCACATCTTGAGCAACGCCAGCTCAACCTGTAGTCGCTGATTTTTACTTAGCTTGTAACTGATATCGCACTGGTTGGCAATATTCATAGCCGAAAGCAAAAACGACACCGATGACTGTTGCGATTGCTGCAGGTATTTCGTTTTTATACCATCACTTACTTCAAGCAGCTTTAACGTTGATTGGTCTTTCCCAACCAGCAGGTTCCTGAAATGCTCGGAAAGACCGGCTATAAAATGGGCTCCATCAAAGCCTCGTGAAAGGATCTCGTCAAAAAAGAGCAATACTTTGGCGGTATCCTCCCTAAGCAGGCTTTCGGTTATATTAAAGTAGTAATCGTAATCAAGTATGTTCAGGTTATCAATAACCGAACGATAAGTTACTTTGGCACCCGAAAAGCTAACGATTTGGTCAAACATCGACAATGCGTCGCGCAAACCGCCATCTGCTTTCTGAGCTATGATGTGCAAACCATCTGGTTCGTAACTGATATTTTCCTTACCGGCAATTGAAGCCAGGTGATTAGCCATATCCTCAACCCTGATGCGGTTAAAATCAAAGATCTGGCATCGGGAAAGAATGGTTGGGAGGATCTTGTGTTTTTCGGTAGTGGCTAATATGAATATAGCATAATGAGGCGGCTCTTCCAGTGTTTTCAGGAACGCGTTAAAAGCGGCCTGCGATAGCATGTGCACCTCATCGATGATATAAACCTTGTAACGTGCAGCCTGTGGTGGGATCCGTACTTGTTCTATCAGGCTCCGGATATCATCAACAGAGTTATTTGATGCGGCATCAAGCTCATGTACGTTAAAGGAGTTTCCATTTTCAAAGGCCTTACATGACGGGCATTCGCCGCAGGCTTCGCCATTAGGCTGCAAATTGGTGCAGTTAATGGTTTTTGCGAGGATTCGCGCACAGGTAGTTTTACCCACACCACGCGGCCCACAGAACAAAAATGCCTGTGCCAGCTGGTTATTTTTTATAGCGTTTTTGAGCGTGTTGGTTATATGTTGCTGACCAACAACGGTTTCAAAAGTAGCCGGGCGATACTTACGGGCCGAAACAATGAAATTATCCACAAGTGCTAAGGTAGTGAGAAATTAGATTGGGTGAAAGAGCGCGTTTGCTAATTTTTTACACATTGCAACCTAACCATCTCAAATAAATATCTGTCCCGGCTTTAATTACATAAATGACTTTGACACTTTCAGGATAACACCAAATGAATTATAAAGCAGCCCTCCATGATCATAAGCCAGATCATAACCAACAGTATAGCCATTTTTTAATGACCGCGAACTCCCCAAATAAAGCGATAGTTCATTAACCGCCTTAAATACGCCCGGATAACCTGGTTTAACTAAATGACCGCTTATTAATCTAAATGGCTCACTACCGGTTTGAAAAGTACCAAGGTTATGCGAATAGGAAATCTTAGCAGTATAATTCCATTTGAAAGCATAAAATTGTCCCGCAACATGATATGCATATAGTCTATT
Source organism: Mucilaginibacter kameinonensis (assembly GCF_003675385.1). GTDB lineage: Bacteria > Bacteroidota > Bacteroidia > Sphingobacteriales > Sphingobacteriaceae > Mucilaginibacter > Mucilaginibacter kameinonensis. The sequence continues at coordinate 732,977 of NZ_RCWZ01000004.1, forward strand.
GTTTATAAAAAACTGCCTGGGGTCTCGACCCAGATTGGCCCGTCCGTCAAGTGATGTAGTGATAAATGGCGAACCTAAAGCAAGTGTTTTGTAAGACCAGCCTTCTACATACTCATAATTATTATAATAATCCTCGGCGCCGGATTGTGTCATTTTTGACCCTAAAGTACCCGCTTGGTCGGCGGTGTATAAAAACTCAAACAACAGTTTTTTCCAGGCAAAATTTCCGGTAATGGATTGATTATTAGTTAAACTAATGCCATTTAAGCCATCCTTTACGTTAGCAAGAGACGACAAAGCCCCTTTATCATAAAAGCTTTGGCGATAAAACTTCAGGGTAAACGCATCAAATCTGTATTCACCACCTAAATCTAATGATCCGAGATGATTACCTACTTTTGATGAATAAAATACTTTACCGGTTAACACATACCAGTAAGTTTCCGAACCCGAAAGATCAAATTGCTTCCCAAAAATTTTCTTTTCATCGCCCCATAATACCTCATGGTTATATCCAGCTTCAAATTTAAACCGCCATGAAGGTTTTCCTATTCTGGCATAAAGATAGTTTTCAAGGTAATAGCTCTTCACATTTAAGGCCCTATAGTATTTTGATGAAATTATACCGCCATATCCGTTTGCAAAGGAACCTTTAACGGCAAATAATTTATCAAAAAAGGGGATACTATAATAATGAGGAATACTGATGCTTATTTTAGGAATCCCCAAAGCATTACCCGATATAGAAAAAGCTCCTGATGACAGATTAGAGTCAACAAGCCCCACAATATCTTTTGACCGGCCTGCTTTTAATTCAAAAATACTTGCATGGGCTTTAATTGCCCCTTCAATGAGCGAAAAGCGGCTATCTTTTCCTGCATTGCCCCGGCCTTCAAATGAAAATCCCCAGCCAAACGTTTTTGTTGTATCATAATCCTTCCTGATTTTTCCAATCAAGCTACCGGAACCTCCTGACAGCGGAACACTTCCAAACTGATTTGCCCTTAACCAAAACGGGACCACGTTATTGGTGGTGGCAATACCCTGGGCTTCCAAACTAATGTGCACATTCTGATCTTGTGCTCTCGCAAAAAAAACAAACGCAAGTAGTGGCAATAAAACAAATAGCTTTTTCATAGATAGATAGTTTCGGCAAACGATTAATTTCAAATAACGAAAAATGAACTTTTATTAACAATAATGTTATTTCATTGTTAAAATCACATCATTAACAGCAATAAAAACACATAACTATCACAATATATCTAATTCAATTCAATAATCTAAATTAAACCAATAATTAAATTTAACTATTTGTTTAAATACATGAAAGTCAGATCGAAAAAATTTAAATCCTTACGAAATAAAAAGCATACCAAAGCCAGGTATGTACCAAGCCTTTTTGTTTCAGATTTTAGCAGATAAAGGACAGTTTAGGAAATAACTATCCCCTTGCCTGTAAACGGCAATATGTGGAGTAATAAATACTAAATACGCTTTAAAGCTTATACGCCGTGCAATAAGCAGTTAAGCTCTTCATTGTCAAAAAAACTATTTAAAAATCGTCATCAGGTAAATGATCGTCATCTTCCGGGTCTGGCTCGCCCATATCATCATCAACCTGTATTTCATGCAGATCTTCTTTATCGTCAAGTATGTCGTCAAAATCTTCATCTTCCTGGTCATCCCAATCACCTTCAAGAGGCTCATCACCTCCGCCGTACATCAGAATTTCATCAAAAGAAAGCGTTTGTGAATTTTCTACACCGGTTAAGTCTGTTAACAACTGCATAGCTATACGTTTTTTAGGATAGAACGGCACATTACCTTATAAGTTTTAAAAAAGCGCGTAAATAGTTATTAACCAATATCAACACTCATTTGAAAATTAAAAAACTATTTGTACATTTGCAGCCCCGTTATAGCGGGTAAATAATTAAAAATCAAGTATAATGCAACAGTACGAAATCGTGATCGTTCTAACCCCGTTGCTTTCAGAAGAGATTGCTAAAGAGGCAAATGCCAAATACAGCAAGATCCTTACTGATGGCGGAGCCGAAATTGTCCAGGAGGATAATTGGGGTTTGAGAAAATTAGCGTACCCTATCCAAAAGAAAACTACAGGGTACTATCACTTAACTGAATTTAAGGCTCCGGGTGAATTAATTAACAAATTGGAGGTAGAGTTAAGGCGCGATGAGCGTGTATTGCGTTTCCTGACCATTGCTTTGGACAAACATGCCATTGCTTACAATGACAAAAAACGCAGCGGTGCTTTTAACAAAAAACCAGCAGCTAAAGCAGAGGAGGCAGCAAACTAATGGCTAACGAACAAATTAAATACGTTACCGCTCCAAAAGTGGAGGATAACCGTAAAAAATACTGCCGTTTCAAAAAGAACGGTATCAAGTATATCGATTACAAAGACGCAAACTTTTTATTAAAGTTCATTAACGACCAGGGTAAAGTATTACCACGTCGTTTAACCGGTACTTCATTAAAATTTCAGCGTAAAGTGGCTCAGGCTGTTAAACGTGCCCGTCACATCGGTTTATTACCTTACGTTACAGATTCATTAAAATAATAGGAGATTTAAGAAATGGAAGTTATTTTAAAACAAGATGTAAAAAACCTGGGTGATAAAGACGATATCGTAAATGTGAAACCAGGTTATGGCCGTAACTACCTTTTACCTAAAGGTTACGCCATATTAGCTACTGAAAGTGCACGTAAAGTTTTAGCTGAAAACCTTAAACAAGCTCAATTTAAGCAAGAAAAAATCCGTAAGGATGCTGACGCTATTGCAGCCCGTTTAGAAGGTGTTAAACTTAACATTGGTGCTAAAGCCGGCGAAACTGGCAAAATCTTCGGTGCTATCAACACTATCCAAATTGCTGATGCATTGAAAAAAGAAGGTTTTGACGTTGACCGTCGTCGTATCACTTTTGATCAGGAGCCAAAATTTGTTGGTGAATACGTAGCCAACATCAACCTGCACAAAGAAGTTAAAGTTCAGGTTCCGTTTGAAGTAGTAGCGGAATAATTATATTTCGGAATTCGGATTTGAGATTTCGGATTTTGAAAAACTTAAAACAGGTGTTTTGTTAATTCAAAACACCTGTTTTTTTATGATTGAAATTAATTAAAAACAAATCCGGAATCGAAAATTCGAAATTCGAAATCAAGAATATTTATTTCGGATTTCTGGAAAAAATTTAGAATTTTAAAGGGTGCTTTGCCAAACCAAAGTACCCTCTCTTTTTATAAGGAAATATTACAACAGTGTTAAAGTTCTTCAGCAAAAACAATCAGAAATCGAAGTCGAACGCGCGAAATTCAAAATCGGATTCTAAATATTACGGCATACCTAAACTTATCTTCAGGATCTTTAAACTGGCTTTCCTCCTCTTTTTCGGGCTGAGTTTATTAGGTGTGATATTTTACCGCTTTGTTAATCCGCCTTTTACCTGGCTCATGATTGAACGCGGCTTTCAGCGCAAATCTGCCGGAAAGGAATGGAAGATTGATAAAAAATGGAAGGACTTTGACGATATCTCCGACAATATGAAGCGGGCCGCAGTTGCCGCCGAAGATCAAACTTTCCTGGAACACCACGGCTTCGACTTTAATGCTATTGAAAAAGCGATTGAAAAAAACTCGCACAGCAAAAAGCTGATTGGCGGCAGCACTATATCACAGCAAGTAGCCAAAAACGTTTTCCTATGGGAAGGCCGTTCCATACTTCGCAAAGGCATTGAAGCTTATTTTACCGTATTGATAGAAACCTTCTGGAGTAAAAAACGCATTATGGAGGTTTATCTGAACGAAATTGAAATGGGTGACGGCATTTATGGTGTTGAAGCTGCTTCGCAGGCCTATTTCCATAAATCAGCGTCGGACTTAACCCGCCAGGAGGCTGCTGCCATAGCGGTAATTTTCCCGAGCCCACTAAAATGGTCGGCCACCAACCCTACCAAATACTTAAAGCACAGGCAGTATCTCATCATGAAAAACATGAAAAGGTTAGGGCCGCTGGATTTTTAGATTTCCATAATTCAGGACAAAACAAAACGTCATTGCGAGATACGAAGCAATCTCGAACTATACAGGGCGAACCTGCTTATTGGGGATTGCTTCGTACCTCGCAATGACGTTTTTACATTCCTGGTCGAAGTTTAGCGATAGCGTAACTTCGTCCCAAAATGTTTTAAGCTTTCAGCTTAACCGAATTGCTTTGGCTATGTATCTAATGAAGCATCCTATTGAAGCAGGATGCTTCATTAGTTTTAGGTCGAAGTTACGCTATCGCTAAACTTCGACCAGTATTAGTATCAGAATTTATTCAGCTTCTTATTTATAATCAACTCAACTTCCAATCAGGCCTTTCAAAGTGACAGGTATAGCCATATGGATTTTTTTGAAGATAATCCTGGTGCTCCGCTTCGGCGTTCCAAAAATCAGTTGCAGGTACTACTTCCGTAACAATTTTTCCCGGCCAAATACCAGATGCTTCCATTTCGGCTATTAGCGCGTTTGCTACTTCCCTCTGGCTTTCATTCAGGTAAAAAATAGCCGAACGATAAGAAGTACCGATATCATTTCCCTGCCTGTTCCGGGTAGTGGGGTCATGGATCTGAAAGAAATATTCCAGGAGCTTACGATAAGGCAGTTTATCGGGATCAAATTCAACTGCAATGCCTTCAGCATGTGTTCCATGATTTCGATAAGTCGCGTTAAGCACATCACCACCAGTGTATCCCACTACCGTGGAAACAACACCAGGATAATGTCTGATCAATTCTTCTACTCCCCAAAAGCAGCCGCCTGCTAAAATGGCTTTTTCTGTATCCATAATACTTTATATTTATAAGATAAAGGTAGGCTACAAATAGGTAAATGACAAACGATAGATAAAGGATATCCTCCCACGGTGTTCTGTAACTTATAATTGGCACTCCCCTTTATTTTACTAAAGCTGTAACCTTTTGTAAATTAAGGCTATCTTAATTACATAACCGAAACTGCCATGTTAAAACAAAACCTAAAACTCAGCATAATTCTACTTTTGCTTTTGTTTGCCAAAAACACTGTAACCGCCCAGGTTAAAAGTGACACCCCTACCCCTTTTACTGATAAAGATATGGTGCAATTGGATTACCACTCAACAGTTATTGGTGATGATTATACTATCTACATACACTTCCCTCCGGGTTACGATACCACCAAAACCAAATACCCCGTGTTGTACATGACCGATGGCGACTGGAACATGACTGTTGCCATGAATTGTTTTAACATGCTCAGGCAGGATTACGAAACCACCGAAGCACTTATTGTAGGCATTGGCTATGGCAACCGCCCCAATCAGCGCAGCCGCGACCTGAACCCGGCAACCGGCGGCCCAAAATTCATTTCATTTATCGAACATGAGGTAATACCGTTTGTACAAAGTAAGTACCGTGTAAACGACAATAAAGCCTTATACGGCTATTCTTTTGGTGGCATGTTTACTACGATGGTTCTATTTGATCATCCCAGCCTGTTTAACATGATCTTTATTGGAGCGCCGGGAAATAGTGGCAGTGAACTGATCCCTTCGGCCAAAAAATATTTTGCCAATAACCATGATCTTAACAGCCGGGTATTTTTAGGTGTAGGTTCTTTTGAGCAGTTAACAAGCAAAAACATCCAGGAATTTAAAAGCTACATGGAAAACCAGCATTGCCAGGGGCTCGATATCGCCACTGCCATTACACCAAACGCAGGGCATGGTGCGGCCCTGGCACAAGTAATGCAAAACGCAATAAAATTTGCCTATTGCAAACTGCATAAAGAAATTAGTATTCCGGTAAAAGACCTGCAGCAATATACCGGCAATTACGTTATAGCCGGGGATACTACCAAAGGCAAATTCAAACTATACACTAACGATAACAAACTTTATTTCGCAAATAACGGGCAACTCCCTATAGCCTTTGTACCATTTGCTAAAGATTCATTTTTCATGTACGAAAACGAAAGGGATGAGATTTTCTTTCATAAAGAAGCCGGTAAGTTGTATATGCTTTATAGTCCGCTTCATGAAAAACCAACAAGACTGGATAAAGTGAAATAAGCTTACTACTCTTACTTATATTTCCAATGCCTTGATTTGCCCTCTGTAAGCCACTCGGCGGCGGTTTCCATGCGCTTAAGGCGGGTGGCTTCGGTCTTGGCTTCAGTGATCCATTCTATGTATTCCTTTTTTTGCGAATAGCTAAACTGGTTCAAATTAAGCCAGGCTTGCGGATGGGCTTCTAAAAATTTCACGAAGTAATCCGGGACTACCAATTCATCGCGTTGGGCGGGCGTTTTCTTCTGAGAGGCTGGTCTTACCTTATTATCTTCATTGAGCATTATGGCCTGATGGATAAATTCGATCAGCACTTCTTTGGGAGGCAGGTCATCAATACTGGTCAGCCGGCCAAAGCTGCCCGCTGCCTGATCGGCCAGGCTCAATATCTTTTGCGGATCGTACAATAACGATGCTTTCCAAAAGCCAAACGAGCAATGCTGTTTAAAAGCGGCCATATTGCAGACCACACCTTTGTAATCAAAAAATGGCATACTCCATTTCATGGTTTCAACTATTGCAGGTGAGGCCTCGTGTACTACAGCCCTCAGATAATTTAAAATTGGTTTTGCAAAATCGGGCGATTTTTCGATATAGGCATCAATTCGGTTATCGTAATGTTCCATAAAATTAAAGGTAGCAAATTCAATAAAGATTTATGTAAGCAACAAATATCATTAGACTGAGAGACCGCCAGGCCGCTCCAGAGGTGCAGAAGATTTGTAGGAATAACCTATCTAACTTTTAGTTTGCCAGAGGTACACAACCCCGGTGTTCCGTACCTCTGGCACGGTTGCTTTTAAATACGCTATTGCTACAAACCTTTACCCCCTCCGGGGGATTTTTCTTAACGGAGGCTTTATCTTCAGCGTTCTACACTCCGGAGGAGTGACGCGTCTATAGCAAATACAAAAGCCGCTTTCGGCTCCATAGGTGCCCTGTATCTGCCAATAAACAAAAAAGCCCCTCCGAATAATCAGAGGGGCTTCCAAAAAACATATTATAATCAATTATTGATTAACAAACCTTTTAGCGTTTACTTTACGCTCGTTTTCGGTTAAGTAGATTTTACGTAAACGCATGCTTTGCGGCGTAACTTCGATGTACTCATCGGCCTGGATATACTCCATTGATTCTTCTAATGAGAATTTGATAGCCGGCGCGATACGAACGTTATCATCGCTACCTGATGCACGCATGTTGGTTAACTGTTTACCTTTAACAACGTTGATCACCAAATCGTTATCGCGGATGTGCTCACCAAGGATCTGACCTTCGTAAATATCAACACCCGGATCAACGAAGAAACGGCCACGATCCTGCAGTTTGTCAATCGCGTAAGCGGTTGTGTTACCTTTTTCCATTGAGATCAATACACCGTTTGAGCGGCCTGGGATTGGGCCTTTCCATGGTTCATAAGCTTTAAAGCGGTGTGCCATGATAGCCTCACCCGCAGTAGCGGTAAGCACGTTGTTACGTAAACCGATGATACCACGTGAAGGGATTTCAAACTCTAAGTGTTGCAAGTCGCCTTTTGGCTCCATAATTAACAAATCACCTTTACGTTGTGTTACCAATTCAATTACTTTACCTGCAACATCACCAGGAACGTCAACTATCAGGGTTTCAACCGGCTCGCATTTTACACCATCAATGTGTTTAACGATAACCTGTGGCTGACCTACCTGTAACTCGTAACCTTCACGACGCATAGTTTCGATCAATACCGACAAGTGAAGGATACCACGGCCATACACGAGGTATGAATCAGGCGATTCGGTTTCAACAACCTTAAGCGCCAGGTTTTTCTCCATCTCTTTGTACAGACGGTCACGTACGTGACGTGAGGTAACAAATTTACCTTCTTTACCAAAGAAAGGTGAGTTATTGATGGTGAACAACATGTTCATTGTTGGCTCATCAATTTTGATAACCTCTAATTGCTCTGGGTTTTCAAAATCAGCAATAGTATCACCGATATCAAAACCATCGATACCAACTACAGCGCAGATATCACCAGATTTTACTTCGGTAGCTTTTACTTTACCCAAACCTTCGAATGTGTAAAGTTCTTTGATCCTTGATTTTTGGATAGTGCCATCGCGTTTTACCAAAGATACCGGCTGGTTTTCTTTGATAGTACCACGGGCAACACGACCGATAGCGATACGACCTACGAAAGATGAATAATCTAACGAAGTGATCTGCATTTGCAGCGTACCTTCAGCAATTGGAGCAGGTGGAATGTTCTCCAAAATAGCGTCCATCAACGGGAAGATATCTTCCGTTGGTTTTTTATAATCTGTGCTCATCCAGCCTTGTTTTGATGAACCGTAGATAACCGGGAAGTCCAGTTGTTCTTCGGTAGCTTCAAGGTTGAAGAATAATTCAAATATTTGTTCGTAAACTTCTTCAGGGCGACAGTTCTCTTTATCAACTTTATTTACAACCACAATTGGCTTAAGGCCTAAAGCCAAAGCTTTTTGAGTTACGAAACGAGTTTGAGGCATTGCACCTTCAAAAGCGTCACAAAGTAATAATACACCATCGGCCATTTTCAATACACGCTCAACCTCGCCACCAAAATCGGCGTGACCAGGGGTATCAATAATGTTGATCTTAACATCTTTATACCTTACAGATACGTTTTTTGAAACGATGGTGATACCACGCTCACGTTCAAGGTCGTTGTTGTCGAGGATCAGCTCTCCGGTTTGCTCATTGTCCCTGAAAATGGCACAGCTGTGCAGAATTTTATCAACCAAAGTAGTTTTACCGTGGTCAACGTGCGCAATGATTGCGATATTTCTTATTTTTTGCATGAAAATGCTCCCTAAAATTTGGCGCAAAGGTACGCTTAATATATGAGATTATAAAGCGTTTACAAGTTATAGTTGATAATTAATTCATTAGGTTTACCAAACAACGCTCGCCGGATAGGCTTTAAAGTGCTGATCGGCCGAAATGATAGTAAGATTTTCAGAGATAGCCTGGGAGATAATGAGACGATCAAAAGGATCTCCGTGATGATGGGGCATAGACGTTAATTTACTTAAATGATAAGGCGTTATATCAAGAATCTCAAATTGCTTCCCTATCAGATAGCTATAAAAATTTTCATAGCCAATTTCGATATCAAGCTTTTTTAAAGCAACCTTAATAGCCATCTCCCATAGCGATGCCATGCTTATATAGCATTGATTAGCGGGATCTTCAATTAGTTGTTTGGCTGTTTTAGATAATCTATCATCAGAAGCCTGGAACCAAAGGATTGCTTGTGTATCTATAAGCAATTGCATTACATATAATCTTTGAAATCCTCAAGCGGCTCCTCAAAATCTTCCGACATCCAAATTTTCCCTTTCAAACTTCCATATCCTCTTACAGACTGATCATCATTTAATGATTCAGCGTTGGTAAACTTTTTCAAAAGCTTATCTACGTCTTTCTCTATCTGAGTTTGCAGGTCAGGTGGTAATTGATCAAGCTTTTTTATAAGTGCAGCACTAACCATGTTCTTAAACTTAATAAAGCTAATTTACAAAAACTATACCTTATCTCCCAAAAGCCCAAACCAAAAACTTGGCCATTGCTTTACCCCAGGTAGCGGTGTCATGGGTACCTCCTATTATTTCAACATATTGAATTTCGTCCGGGCGTTTAAAGCCTTTGACTTCCATTTCTTTGATCAGGTCGATAGTATCATCAATGGCGTCAATAATTCCGTTTTTATTGCGGTCGCTGGTTTCATCTTTGGTGCCGGTTTGCAGCCAGGCGTTGATAGCCGGTTTGGTTTTAGTTTCCCGTATCGCCTGGTGCATCAGCCTGTCTGCATCAGTATAGCCTTTGGCAAGGTCTTTTCCCCTCCACCAAAATGAACCAGAAAAAACACCCGTTTTATTAAACAATGCAGGGTTGTTCCAAACAATATCAAAAGCTGATAAACCGCCAAGCGAAAAACCTGCGAATGCAGTGGTATCAAATTCATTAAAGCCAGTTAGCTGTTGCAACTGCGGCAGTAATTCTTCTTTTATAAATTGTGTATACACATCGGCTTTAGCACCGCGGCCTTTAAAATCGGGCTTGCCGGCAATGCCATATTCGTCAAGGCGGTTATCACCAGCATGAATTGCAACAACCAAAACTGGTTTAAGGCGATTGGTATTATATAATGTTTCGAGCGTGTTTCTTAACCCCAGGTTTTCAAGCTCATGACCATCGTTGAGCAACAGCAGGTTCAGCGGTTCGGCAATATCACTGTCTTCGGGTTTCAGGATGGTTAAAGTTACTTCCCGCTCAAGCAGCGCAGAGGTTATATTTATTTCTTGTTCGGTTATCGTCATTTCAGTATCAAGCCAGCCCGGGTACATCTCTTTCTAAATTAAAATTAAGGGCACAAAAGTAAGCTATACTTTTTACTTTTTGGGGCTAAGGATTAATATTATCAGGCTGTTGCCTTTTTCAAACAAACCTCCTAACTTACAATCATTATAAAAACTACACTGCTTTGACCGAAAAATTTCACCGCTGGCACTCCCCCAACACCAACACCGACCTTGAAATGCTGGTATTCGGCGACCGCGGTTACCCCGTTATCGTTTTCCCTACCACCAAAGGTCGTTACTATCAAAATAAAGATTTCGGCCTTATTGAGAGCGTAAAATGGTTTGTTGACAATGGTCTGGTGAAGATTTATTGCCCCGATACCATTGATGACCGCAGTTGGTACAACAAAGGCATCCATCCGGCCGACAGGGCCAAAACCTATGCCGGGTATGATCGTATGCTGACGAACGAGCTTATTCCCTGGGCCATGCACGAAACGGGAGTTGGCAAAGTAGCCGTTGCCGGCTGTAGCTTTGGCGGATACCACGCGGCTAACTTCGCTTTTAAGCACCCCGAAAAAGTCAGGCATTTATTTACCATGGGCGGGGCATTTGATATTAAAATGTTTACCGATGGTTATTACGATGACAACATTTTTTACAATAACCCGGTCGACTTTTTACCGGGCAACAATCGCCACGACCTCTGGCAAATGAACATTATTCTCGGCACGTCCGAGTACGATATATGTAAAGGGTATAATATCCAGCTTTCAAACATATTAAAACAAAAAAACATTAAACATTGGTTGGATATCCGCCCGTTTGCCAATCATGACTGGCCTATCTGGCGCGAAATGTTCCCGCACTATTTATCAACGATTAAATAAAGAACCAAGAGATCAAGATTCAAGAAACAAGAAAAGACAATTTAAGAAGCAGGAAACAGGAGGCAAGATATAACACACTGAAACCCCAAAAACAAACAAATAAATACCTACTACCATGAAAAAAATTGGCATCTTATTCGGACAAGAGGATTCATTTCCGCAAGCATTTGTGGATCGTGTAAACCAGAAGGCAGAAAAAGGCATTAGTGCCGAGTTTGTAAGACTTGATAAGGTTATGCAGGCCGAACCGCTTGACTATGCTGTTATTGTAGACCGTATTTCGCAGGATGTTCCCTATTATCGCGCAGCCTTAAAAAATGCAGCTATTTGCGGTACTGCCGTAATTAACAACCCTTTTTGGTGGAGCGCCGACGAGAAGTTTTTCAACAATGCCCTTGCTGTAAAAATTGGAGTGCCAGTACCTAAAACCGTGATCCTGCCATCAAAAGAACTTCCGGACGATACCACCAATAAATCGTTCCGTAACCTGGCCTACCCACTTGACTGGAATGGCATTTTCAACTACGTAGGTTTCCCGGCCTATATGAAACCTTTTGATGGCGGCGGTTGGAAAGAAGTTTATAAGATTGAGAATGAGAAAGATTTTTTTAGCAAGTATGATAAAACCAAACAACATGTTATGATGCTGCAGGAAGAAGTTGTTTTTGACGATTACTTCCGCTGCTATTGCATTGGCGGCAAACATGTACGCATCATGCAGTATGAGCCGCGCAACCCACATCATTTGCGCTACGAGCACGGCAAAGCGCCTGCCGCCAAAAAACTGCTGGATACCGTTAAAGACTATGTAATAAAACTAAATCAATTTTTAGGCTACGATTTTAACACTGTTGAGTTTGCTGTTCGCGATGGTGTTCCTTATGCTATTGATTTCTGCAACCCTGCACCCGATGCCGAAGTAACCAGCGTTGGCCAGGAAAACTTTGACTGGGTGGTTGAAACCGCCGCCGACTACGCCATCGAACGCGCAAAAAAACAAAAAGATGGCTTGGACAACCTTACCTGGGGCGAGTTTGTAAAAACATCGGCAGCAAAAACACCGCTGGTAGCGGCTCCACCTAAAGCCGCGGCCAAAGCCGATGTTACTGTAGCTAAAGTTGAGCATGCTATCGAAGACGAAGGCAAGGCGAAGAAAGCCAAAACTACTAAAGCACCTGCTGCAAAAGCAGCTGCGGCAAAAGAGCCCGTGGTAACAAAAGAACCTGCAAAAAAAGCAACGGTCGTGAAAGAACCTATTGCTAAAGCAGTCGCTGTAAAAGACAAAGCGGCGCCTAAGCCTAAAAAGGCAGCTAAGAAATAGAAATTCCAAGATTCCCCTCTCGAGAGGGGGCGCGGAGACAGCGAGCGGTGGCAGGGGTGTGTTTATACGATTAGTTTATCAAAGCAGAAACACACCCCTCCACCCCTCTCAAGAGGGGAATCGCACTTCCCCCTCTTTTTATATTTTGAAGAAGAAGAGTACTAACCACAACCAATTATGAACGAATTTACCTTAGGCGTTGAAGAAGAATTTATGGTGATTGATCCCGTATCGCGGGAACTTAAATCACATGAGCAAAGAATTGTGGATGCCGCCCAAAAGATCCACGAAGACCAAGTAAAGGCCGAAATGCACCAGGCCGTGGTTGAGGTAGGCACACATATTTGCCGCAATACCGAAGAAGCACGTAAAGAAGTAGGTAAACTTCGCACCACAGTAGCCCAACTGGCCGGCGACATCGGCCTGCGTATTGGCGCTGCAGGAACGCACCCCTTCTCGCACTGGCAGCATCAGCTCATTACCGATCATCCGAGGTATTTTGAAATTGTAGACGAAATGCAGGAAGCTGCCCGTTCTAACCTCATTTTTGGTTTGCATGTGCATGTTGGTATCCAGTCGCGGGATATGGCTATTCATATAGCCAACCAGGTACGCTATTTTTTACCGCATGTGTACGCACTTTCAACCAATTCGCCGTTTTGGGAAGGGCGAAACACCGGCTTTAAATCGTTCCGCACCAAGGTTTTTGATAAGTTTCCGCGTACCGGCATCCCCGATTATTTCAGTAGCATTGAAGAGTATGACCGTTATATTAAACTATTGGTAAAAACCAATTGCATTGATAACGCCAAGAAGATCTGGTGGGATATCCGCGTACACCCATTCTTTGAAACCATCGAGTTCCGCATTTGCGATTGCCCCATGCTGGTTGATGAAACTATCGCTTTCACCGCACTGTTTCAGGCATTATGTGCTAAACTGTATAAACTCAGGGCACAAAACATGAAGTTCATCAACTATTCGCGCGCACTCATTAACGAAAATAAGTGGCGTGCGGCCCGTTACGGTATCGACGGTAAAATGATTGATTTTGGTAAGGAAACGGAGGTAAATACCCGTTCCTTGATATTAGAATTGCTTGACTTTGTTGATGATGTGGTTGATGACCTTGGCTCGCGCAATGACCTTCAATATGTGCACAACATACTGGAACACGGCACCGGCGCCGACAGACAACTGGCCATTTACCAGCAAAATAATAACTTTGCCGACGTGGTTGATTACATTACATCGCAAACATTGAAGGGTTTGTAAGCCCATCCTTATTAAAAATGTCATTTCGATAGCGCAAAGGCAGGACTGTGCGACGGGGCGAAAGAGAAATCTTATACGCCATACAATACATAATGCTCCGAGCAAAACTTATGACAATTGTTTTTTAATTGCTAAATGCGGAATCCTAAATCAAGGATAATAATAGATAGATACAACAGATGACTGAGAAACCGGAAATAAAAGTAGCCATACTTGATTTGTATGATGGGATAGCGAACGAGGGTATGCGCGGCTTCCAGGATATTTTGAAGCGATACAAAGCCGAACACGATCTGAATTTAACATACCAGATTTTTGATGTACGCCGCAAATGTGAAATGGCCGATCTCAATTTTGATATTTATATATCAAGTGGTGGCCCGGGTAACCCTCTGGAAACCGAGGGCACCGAGTGGGAAAAGAAATATTTCAACCTGGTTAACAAACTGGAAGATCATAACCTATCCAACAACAGCAATAAAAAACATGTGTTATTCGTGTGCCACTCGTTTCAGTTGATGTGCCGTTATTACAAACTGGGCGATATTAATATGCGCCGCTCTCCTTCATTTGGGGTGCTGCCGGTAAATAAAACTGATCTCGGCTTAAACGAACCTTTATTTGAAGGTTTGGGAGAACCTTTTTATGCCGTTGATTCGCGCAGCTGGCAGGTAATCAACCCTGATGAAAAACGCTTTAATGAATTAGGCATGCAATTGGTAGCGATAGAAAAAGAACGCCCGCATATTGATTTGCAAAGGGCCATGATGGCTATAAGGTATAGCGACTACTTCTTCGCTACGCAATTCCATCCCGAGGCCGATGCCGGAGGAATGAAAGGCATGCTGCTTCGCGAAGAAAAGAAACAAGAAGTGATCAGCGAGCATGGCGAGGTAAAGTATAAAGAGATGCTGGAACGCCTCGACGATCCGGATAAAATAACACATACCCAGCACACGCTTATCCCTAACTTTTTGGATATAGCGGTGGGAAGTGCGTTGGGCGTGGTATAATTATAACATTATATCATTGCGAGCGAAGCGTGGCAATCGCAGGCTATACAAAGCAGCCATGCTTCCGTGCGATTACTTCGTCGTTCCTCCTCGTAATGACATGAACAATATGAAAAGGTAATGAATCCATCAGCCAGAAAAACATTTAACGAAACGTTCAGCGACGAAAAGTACAGCCAGTTTCTGAATCGTCTTAATGAGGGGTTACGCGAACCGGTTCCATTCCGCGTTGCGGAAACGCCTGTGTTTTTAACCGCTGATTTTCGTGACAAACTCATAGCCGCGGGCGATGGGATTATTGATACCATCCTCCGGCCCGACTTTAAGGAAATTACGGAAAGGGCCATCCCTGATTTTTGGCGGGTAGCCAATGAAGGTGATCATCCACATTTTATCGCGTTGGATTTTGGGATCTGTAAAGATGAGCAAGGCAATATCGTACCCAAACTAATAGAATTACAAGGCTTCCCTTCGCTTTATGGTTTCCAGGTACTATTGGGCGATACCTACCGCGAGGTTTATGATATCCCCGGCGATGAAACCATCTTTTTCGGCGGATTAGGCAAGGAAGACTATCTCAATCTGCTCAAAAAAACAATCATAGGCCCTTATGAACCTGATGAAGTTGTGCTGATGGATGTTAACGCTCCGGAACAAAAAACAGCGGTTGATTTTTACCTCACCCAAAAATACATTGGCACACCAGTTGTGTCACTATCCGATCTGATCCAGGATGGTAAAAAGCTTTATTACTTGGCCGGCGACGAAAGGAAACAGATCAAACGTATTTATAACCGTCTGATATTTGATGAAATAGCCGGCGACCCGGATGTTTTTACCAAAGTAGCCGATATCAGGCAGCCGCTTGAGGTTGAATGGATCACCCATCCCAACTGGTTTTACCGTATCAGCAAGTTCACCATGCCATTTTTAAACGGCGATTACGTCCCCCAAACGCAGTTTTTACATCAATTACAACAAATCCCTGCCGATTTGGAAAACTATGTACTTAAACCGTTGTTCTCATTTGCGGGCCAGGGGGTAATTATTGATATTAGTAAGGACGACATAGCGGCCATATCCGATCCGGAGAACTGGATCTTGCAGCAAAAGGTAAATTACGAACCCGTTGTACAATCGCCCGAAGGAGGCGTAAAAGCCGAGATCAGGCTACTTTACCTTTGGCCAAATGGCGATGAAAAGCCAACGCTGGCCGTTAACCTTGCAAGGTTAAGCAGAGGAAAAATGATAGGCGTACGTTATAACAAAGATTACAACTGGGTTGGCGGCACAATTGCCTTTATGCCCCGTTAAACTTTACACTAATTACCCTGTCTGTACGTATATATTAAATAATGTTTAATTTTGTCTTTATGAATATGCAAATCATCATTATCGCGATACTTTTTGCAGGCGCTGTTTTCTATATAGGCCGTATGATGTACAGGGCGCTCACCACCAAAAAAAGTTGTGGTGGCAATTGCAAATGTGGTGTTGATTTTTCAGGTATTGAGCCTGGAAAAGCCGCCAAATAATGCTAAATTCCCATTCATACAATCTTCATAAGTAACCTATACTTTTAAAAAAGTTATTTTCCTGAATGTCGTCAAGCAAGCAAGTTTTTCAAGCTGATAATCCCGGTAGGTGGAACCGTTTTAAATGGTTAAGCCGCGTACTACTGGCTGTGTTGGTTATTGGCATCATAGCCGTAATTGTAACTATACGTTCAACATACTATCCCGAACTTCCTAACCTTAATCCTGCTCCAAAAAAAATGACTAAGGAGGAGCTTGAGCAGTTAAAAAGATCAACCAAGTTCAAATCGTTTAAGATTCAGAAATCAGAAATAGAAGCTCTTGAACGTGCCCGCAAGCAACACCAGCTTAAACAGCCCAATAATAAAGACCGTATTAATGCCGCCTTTTACCGCGCGTGGGAACCACAGGCTTATAACTCGCTGGTGGTAAATATCAGCCACCTGGATATGGTAGTGAGCGAAGGTTTTTTCATAGCACCCAAAACCGATACTATTGTTACCAAGCTCGATACCGGGTTGATGAACCTTAACAAAAAATACAATAAGCCTATTATTGTATCGCTGTCAAACTACGTAAACATTGACAATGCTCATGGAGGTTATGACACTAAGGATGTTGATCGTATTGTTAATAACAAAACCCTTCGTAGCAATTTCATCAATAGCATAGTCAACTCGCTCACTAAACATAAGCTGAAGGGTATCAATGTTGATTTTGATGAACTGCGCGACCGCAACAGCAAAAACTATATCGCCTTCCAAAACGAGCTTTATAATACACTGCATGCCAAAGGCTTCCTGGTTACGCAAAACGTAGTACCCGAAGATGAAAGCTTTGATATTACGAGACTTCAACATGTAAACGACTTCCTGTTCATCATGGCTATTGATGAACACTATGAGGCCACTAATGCCGGCGATCTTTCAAACCAGCGCTGGGTTGAACAGATTCTGGATGATGTGTGCTCAAAAGTGCCGTCAGAGAAAATCATCTTAACTTTTGCTGGTGGCGCTTATGACTGGCCCGAAAACAGCGTAGGTAAAACCATCGGTTACCAGCAGGCAATCAGTACCGCCGAAGAGCAAAAAAGCAAGATCACTTTTGATCCAAACTCGGCCAATCTGCACTTTACATACATGGACAAGGACAGCCTTGACCATACCATTTACTTTACCGATGCCGCTACCAACTTTAACGTGATCCGCATGGCCGATGACTGGGCAACCGGAGGTGTGGCTTTATGGCGTTTAGGTGCCGAAGATCCTCGGTTGTGGACCTTCTTCCAGAAAAACCTGTCGATAGATTCGTTGAAGAAAACCGGCATCGACATGCGCAAACTTACCTCGGTAGGCTTGAACAACCGCGTAAATGTTGACTATGATGGCGATGGAGAGGTGCTCGACCTCATCACTACCCCTACTACAGGTGTAATCGATGTAAAAATGGACAGTTCCACTTTTACCATTCTTGATCAGCATTATATCAAATTGCCAACCAAGTATGTGATCCGCAGATATGGTTATGCACCTAAAAAAGTGGTTTTAACTTTTGACGACGGTCCGGATCCCGACTTTACCCCACGTATTTTAGATATTCTTAAAGCCGAAAAAGTACCGGCGGCATTCTTTGTTGTGGGCTCAATGGCCGAAAAGAATATGCAGCTGCTTCGCCGCGAGTATGAAGAAGGTTATGAAATAGGTAACCACACCTTCTTCCACCCCGATATTTCAACAATCAGCTTAAAAAGGGTAATACTGGAGCTTAACTCCACCCGCAAGCTTATTGAGTCGGTAACGGGACGAAGTACTATCCTGTTCCGCCCCCCATTTAATGCCGATGCCGAACCGCAGACACTTGCCGAGGTTATCCCGGTTGCTGAAAGTCGTCGCCAAAGCTATATCACCATTGGCGAGTCTATCGACCCATGGGATTGGCAGCCAGGCGTAACAGCCGATAGTATCATTGCCCGTACCATCAGGCAAAAAGATAACGGTTCGATGATCTTGCTGCATGATGCCGGCGGCGATACCCGTGAAGAAACGGTTAAGGCCCTGCCCGAGATCATTCATTACTTTAAATCGCACGGTTACGAGTTTACTACCATTGCCGATGTATTGGGCAAAACCAAGGATGATTTGATGCCGCCAATTAAAAATGATCCAAGCACGGGAATTTTCGGTCCGGCGTATGACGTTTTTGTACATGGCTATTATTACATTAATTGGGCACTGATCTATATTTTCCTTTCAGCGATATTCCTGGCCATTGGTCGTATTGTGCTTATTGGCATCCTGGCTGTAAGGCAGCGTAGCGTAGATAAAAAATCTAAAAAGCTTGATCGTGATAAAGACACGATGCCAGCAGTGAGCATCATTGTACCGGCTTATAACGAGGAAGTTAACGCGGCAGCAACCATCCAGAGCTTACTCAAAACCGATTACCCATCGTTCGAGATCATCTTTGTTGATGACGGATCAAAAGATAAAACATTTGAGGTTGTGGAAGCTGCCTATAAAGGTAACCCACTAATCAAAATCTTAACCAAACCTAACGGTGGCAAAGCATCCGCGTTAAACTTTGGTATCACTCATGCCCAAAATGATTTTGTGGTTTGTATTGATGCTGATACCCAATTGAAAACAGATGCCGTTTATCAGCTCATGACTTACTTTACAGATGAAGAAATAGGCGCAGTAGCCGGAACGGTTAAAGTTGGTAACGAAACTAATATCATTACACGCTGGCAGTCGATAGAGTATATCACCGCCCAAAATATGGACCGTCGCGCATTTGACCTCATCAACAGTATTACTGTTGTGCCGGGAGCTATTGGCGCGTTCCGCAAGTCGGCTATTTTCCGCGCGGGTGGCTTCACTTATGATACCCTTGCCGAGGACTGTGACCTTACTATGCGCATCTTGAAACAAGGCTATGTGGTACGTAACTGTGCCGAGGCTGTTGCTTATACAGAAGCACCTGAAACCATAAATATGCTGCTTAAACAGCGTTTCCGCTGGAGTTTTGGCGTAATGCAAAGTTTCTGGAAAAACCGCGACGCGCTGTTTAACAAAAAATATAAGTTTTTTGGAATGGTCGGGATGCCTAATATCCTTATTTTCCAAATCATATTACCGTTGTTCTCGCCGCTGGCAGATCTGATGATGCTGTTCGCCCTGTTTGGCGAAAAACCAGAGAAGATGCTGCTCTATTACGTGGCGTTCGTTGTGGTTGACTTCATCGTTGGCATCATCGCCTTCCGGATGGAAAAAGAGGATTACAAGAAACTTATTTACATCATCCCACAGCGTTTTATGTGGCGCCAGCTGATGTACTACGTGCTGTTTAAATCGCTGCGTAAAGCATTAAAAGGTGAATTAAGCGGCTGGGGAGTACTTAAGCGTACAGGTAACGTAAAAGTAGACGGATCAAGCGGCAAAAAAGCGCAGCCTATATATATTGTAATCGGCGTAGCGATAGTTGCTGTGATCATATATTTGCTGTATAAGCATTATAGTTAGACTTGCTTGAGCCTGTAGTTACAAACTACAGGCATACAAATTCGAAGTCAGAGACTTCGAATAGCTTTTTTATTCTTCGCTTCTATTTTAACGCTGTCCGAAGTCTTTGACTTCGGACAGCTATGCCTGTAGTTTGCAACTACAGGATTCAATACAAACAATCTATAATTTGATCTATCTCCGCATAGTTTGACGCGCTCGAATAAATGTAATCTTCCGCACGATAAACCAATCCTGCCCTAACCGGATTTTGATGGATGTAATCTATCTTTTGTTGAGTAACAGCGGGCGAAAAAAGTTCAATGAAATGATTATCATGATCCCAGAGTTGATAGTGCTCATTCCGGCTGTGCCTGGATGCATAATACTTAAACTGATGTAACATCCACTCTTTGCGGCTTTCGGTATTATTTGATTCGATATCCTCTAAAATACGTTTAGCGGTAAACTTCTTACAATCCCTTACAAATGCGCTAATAGTAAATCCATCATCAACAGAAACAATAAGATGCGTATGGTTTGACATAATTACATAAGCATGTAAATGCAATCCCTTATGTTCCTGGCAATACTTTAATGATTCAATTACGATATCGCGATATCGCTGCCTGGAGAAAACATCTATCCAACCTACTACAGTAAAAGTCATGTAATAAATCGCTTGCTGATCACGAATTACATAGCCTTTTTTAAACATATCGCAATAAGTGTTAGGTTTTTATTTCATGTATGTAGTTACAAACTACATACATAATGATTCGAAGTCAGAGACTTCGAACAGCAATTCTTGTCTTTTTTCTATACTATTTATTCGCTATCCGAAGTCTCCGACTTCGGATTTATATGGCTGTAGTTTGTAACTACAGGCTACTCCCGCTCAATCAAACAAACAGCGTAAGCAACTACACCTTCCTCCCTGCCTATAAAGCCCATTTGCTCATTGGTAGTAGCTTTAATAGAGATGTCCTCTTCGCCGATACCGGCGGCTTCGGCTATATAAGTTTTCATTGCCGGAATATGCGGATTGATCTTTGGCGCTTCGAGGCATACCATGGCATCGATATTGCCAATAACAAAACCTTTCTCTTTGATCAGCGCCACCACATGTTGTAAAAGGATCAGGCTGCTGATACCTTTCCAACGATCGTCTTTATTTGAAAAATGGAAGCCAATGTCGCGCAGATTTGCAGCCCCAAGCAGGGCATCGCAAATGGCGTGTAACAATACGTCGGCATCTGAGTGGCCATAGGCACCCGCATGGTGCTCAAGCTTTACTCCGCCTAAAACAAACGGGTGATTTTCTTTTAACTGATGTACATCAAACCCAAAACCTACCTTAATTTTACCCATTATCTTCTTGAAGCATTTGTTGTGCCACCAAAACTTGCCGACAAAGTGAAGCGCAAAGTATTGGCCAGGGCACTATTTTGCTGGCTGGCCGCCAGGTATGAAAAGTCGAAATCAAAAACACTATACTTAAACCCTAAGCCCATGGTAATATAATGCCTGTCGCCTTTGTTAGGGTTTTCGTAAAAATAGCCCGCCCTCAGCGCAAACTGTTTATTATACCAATACTCAACACCGGGCGAAAAACTGATCTCTTTCAGCTCTTCACTGAAACCACCCGGCGCATCACCAAATGATTGAAAAAGACCGGCAGGAACTGATACATTATCATCCTTGCCTTTGATGATATTACCATTCTGATCGCGCAGAGGCGGGGTAGGAACTAACAGCTTGTTGATATCAAAAGTTGCAGTAAACTCGTTAACATCATCTAACTGCCAGGTATTAGCCACACCCAACTTAAGGTTGGCCGGTAAAAAATATTTATTACCTACATCGCTGTAGCTGATTTTGGTACCAATATTTGATATGTGTGCTCCAAAGGCAAAAAGATTGCCATCACCATAAGGAGCTGTATAGTATAACGAAACATCAGCAGCGAAAGCATTGCCCGCTTTTGCGGCCTGGCTTGAGCCGGTAGCAAACGAGATGCTTGAAATATTAGAATGTATGTACCGCGCGGTTAAACCTAATGAAAAATTATCACCAAACTTACGGGCAAATGAAACATCTAACGAGTACTCATTAGGAGTATAGGTGCCCTGATCGTTGGTATTATCATCAGTAAGCTGGATAGAACCGTAATTGAAATACCGGAGCGAGGCGCCTAAAGTATTGCGCTCATCAATTTTATGGGCATAGCTTAAATATGACAAGCTGATATCAGGCACCAAATGCCTTAACCACGGGCTGTATGAAACCGATAACGCGTCATTACTTTCCAAAAACGCAAGCTTGGAAGGGTTCCAGAAATTGGCATTAACATCTGGAGACAGCGCCACACCCGCATCACCCATTGCTCCCGAACGCGAATCGGGCGAAATATTTAAAAAAGGTACTTCGGTAGGGATTGCATTAATATTACTCCCGTTAGGATTTGTTTGCGCCGAGGCTGCAAAAGGTATTAAAAAGGGGGTAATAAAAGCAAGGCCTCGAAATGTAAAAAGCTTCATTTGTAGGAGTTAGGTTGCAAAATTTTATTGTATGGTATGTAATAGTAACGTGCATTGCCCGTTTTATGTTACATCCCATTTGTTGAAAGTTAAATCAAAAATTCAAATCAACGCAACTAATTTCATCAATTTTTCGTTAAAACCCCTGATAACTGTACTATTTATTTATAAATAATGATTTACGAGCGTAAGCAACGTATCCATTTTTTTATAAATTTACCACACATTAGAACTGTAAAAATATGAAAATACTTTTTACTAAAACTGCTTTGGGATTGTTGGCTTTAGGGGCCGTGCTTAGCAGCTGCAGTAAACGTGAGCAATCGCAAAAAACGGGGATAACTTATAACGATAAAAATAACGGCGGTTACGAGCGTTTCAGACAAAGTCATCCTTCTCCGGGCCCCGGATTGGTGCCTATTGAGGGCGGTACCTTTGTTATGGGTGGTAGCGCAGATCAGGATATTACTTACGATTATAATAATGTGCGTCGCAGGGTTACCGTACCATCTTTTTACATGGACGAAACGGAAGTATCAAACCAGGATTGGCTTGATTACCTGCACTGGATCAATATTACCTTCCCTCAGGACCGCGAATTATATTACAACGCAACACCTGATACCTTAGTTTGGCGCCATCCTTTATCATACAATGAGCCTTATGTAGATAACTATCTGCGTCACCCTGCATTTCAGGATTATCCTGTAGTAGGTGTAACCTGGGATCAGGCACAAGCTTATTGCGCATGGCGTACCGATCGTACAAACGAAAATATTTTACGTGAAACCGGTAAACTGGTAGCATGGAAAGATCAGGGCAAAAAAGGCGGCGGCGGTGATGCCGGTGCTGCAATTAATGGCCAGCCTTTCAATACCGACATTTATCTGAACGGTCAGATGACAGGTGCAGGTATCGATGGTAAAAAAATGATGCCAAACCTGAGCCCTAACGCCCAGGCTGGTACAGGTAAAGGCGGTAAAGCCGTTAGGCCGGTACGTATGGAAGATGGTATCCTGAAACAAGCTTACCGCTTGCCTTCAGAAGCTGAATGGGAATACGCCGCATTAGCACTTGCAGGTAACACCCAATTTGAAAATATCGACGACGGTAAAATGTATACCTGGAACGGTATGGGTGTACGTTCGGCAAAAAGCAAAACCCGCGGCTTAATCATGGCTAACTTTAAACGTGGCAGCGGTGACAATGCCGGTGTTGGCGGTTACCTGAATGATAAAGCCGACATTACAGCTCCTGTACGTTCTTACGCTCCAAACGATTTTGGTTTGTATAACATGGCAGGTAACGTTAACGAGTGGGTTGCCGATACCTACCGTCAAACATCATTTGAAGAGTTTGAAGACTTTAACCCTTTCCGTGGTAACGAGTTTACAAACAAGCGTCTTTCAGATCCAAGCAAAGGCCTTTATGCTAAAGATAAATATGGCAAGCCGATCAAGGATCCTGCACATGCTAACAAAAAATTAAAATATAGCGAGCTTTTGGCCTTACAACAGCAAACTACAGCTGCGCAAAGTGCTAATCCAAACGCGCCGCTTTCAACTACGCAAACAGGTTCGCTTCCGGTTGATTCATTGTTGCCTAAAAATTCAGGTAAAGCATATAACCCTGACGCGAGAGGTGACAAAGATGAAGTTAACAAAGCCCTTTACGGTACAACCACCCTGGTTAACGACCACTCTAAAGTGTACAAAGGCGGCTCATGGAACGATATGGCCTACTGGTTAAATCCTGCCACCCGCCGTTTCATGGATCAGGACGAATCAAGTGCCGAAGTTGGTTTCCGTTGCGCAATGACTCTGGTAGGTGCTCCTGAAATTAACCCTAATGGTAAACCTCATTATCCGGTAAAAAAGGCAAAACCTTTTAAAGCAAGATAATTTTAACGCATAATACATGCAAGGCCTTTTCAGAAATGATAGGCCTTGTTTGTTTTATACCACGTTCATTGCTTCAAACATTACATTATCCGTCAATAGGCTCAACCCATTGGCTTCGCCATGCAGGGGCTTCAAAAGGATCAGCAAAGTACTGCGTTTCATGTATCACCTTCCCATCACGAAACTCCATAATACTTACCGTGTATGCCGGCTTTTCCTGGTAGTTAATGGTATATTCGGTAATCCACGTATCCCCGCTTCCCAGGATCCTCCTTACACGAAAACCTGACGGTTTACCGGGGTGATGCTCTCGCAAGGCTTGTAAGTTCGTTCGCCCAAAAATCCGCTCGCCCGATTGTGGATAATCGCAGATTACATCATTATCATAAATATCATGCTCCGCGTTGATATCACCGTCTGCTGATGCCTGCCAATGTGCATTCAGGGCTGCAAATATTTGCTCATCTTCCATGGTGTTTTAGGTTTCGGTTAGATTTTGTTTTTATAAAAAAATCCCGGTGACGTTTCGTCACCGGGACATAAGCATTTTAAATCATATAATTATTGCTAATAGCCTTCATTTTGTACCAGGTTTTTGTTAGCATTCATTTCCTGCAAAGGTATCGGGAACACTAATTTAGGTGAATTATATGGCAATGAAGCAACATTTTGCTTAAGGCGTTTTGCATCATGCAAAAAGAAACCACCCTCAAATGCTAACTCCAATCTTCTCTCTTTTAATATTTGTGCAAGAGTAACTGATGTAAGAGAGCTTAGGTTAGCCCTATTTCTGATCACGTTAATGTCGGCAACAGGTGTAGCACCTGTAGATGTGCCTAATCTTGAATTTGCTTCGGCACGGATAAGATAAAGCTCTGCCAAACGTATAACGCGCACGTTTCCGTACAAATTATCAAATTTATCTACCCTTAGCGATCCGTCTGAATCCTCATTATATACCGATAAACGGTCATCCCCTTCTTCAAATTCATTAAGAAAGCTACTCTTTAAGGAAATATCGCCACGGCCACCGTAATCAGCAGAGCCATAAAAAGTATTTAAATCGTTGATACCTTGCTGAGCGGTAACCTGTATAGCAAATATATCTTCAGAAGTGTTATCAACATGCGCTGCATTTTGATTCGGGAAAGGGAATTCATCAGCATAGTTTGCAACTAAACTATAAGCACCGCTGCTAATTACTTTAGTGGCTTCTTGCGCCGCTTTAGCGTATTGCCCCTGTTGCAGGTAAATACGTGCAAGGATTGCCGATGCTGAATAACTATTTGCATAAAACGAAACGCTCGTACCAGCTTTAGCTTCTGCATCAGTAAGATCGGAGATAGCTTGTGCATACACAGCTGCTACAGTTGCTCTGGCAGGGTATGAACTGGAGTTGACTTCAGTTGTAGGCGTTAAAACTATAGGTACGGCCAAATTTGTATTAGGGTCACCATCGTTCCATGACTTACCAAATAAACGTGCGAGATCAAAGTAAATCAAACCCCGTAAAAATTTAGCTTGCCCCTCCACTGAGTTTTTATTTGCTGCTGTAACCTTATCAAGGTTGGCCAGCACGTTATTTGCCTGGTTGTTTATGCGATAGGCATCAAGCCATAATGTATTCACATAAGCATTGTTGATGGGAATTTGCTGGCTTACCATCTGTGTAAGCTCCTGATACGTGCCCGACCAATCTATTACGCTTTGGCTTGCCATTAAATCTGGCATCAAAAAAATATCGCCTCCGTATACAAATGATAAACCGGCACGGTTGTAAGTACCCACTAATGTACTTTGTACATCCTTTTCAGTTTTGATGGCCTCGCCTGATTCTATGTAATCAAACGGTTTAAGTTCCAATTGTTTTTTGCAGGCCCCGGCTGTAATAACAATACCGAAGCCAACAATTAATTTAATATATGATGTAAATCTTTTCATTTCTTTAGCTTTTAGTTATTACAAACCTATGTTTACGCCAAAAGTGATTGTACGAGGTTGGGGCGCTGAATAAAAGTCGACACCAAGATTAATATTACTTGCCTGGTAGTCTGAATTCACCTCCGGATCCCAACCTTTATACTTAGTTATCAGGAATAAATTGTAAGCGTTTACAAAAACACGAGCCCTGTCGATTTTTATTTTCGACAAGATATTTTTAGGAATATTATAACCTAATGCTACCGTTTTTAAGCGAACATACGAGCCTCCGGATAAATAACGGCTTGAGGCATTTGCACCATTTGAATAAAACAGTCGGGGTTCTGGAACATCAGTAATATCTCCGGGCTTATTCCAGTACGCCAATTGATCAAGTGTTTGGTTATCAAATCCGTTACTTCCATTATCGCTCATATATTGGCCAGCACTGTTAAAAATCTTATTACCAAATGAACCCTGGAAAGTAAATGCAAGATCAAATCCTGCATATGACAACGTATTGGTTATACCGCCGGTAAACTTAGGGGTTGGGTTGCCCAAAACAACGCTTTCGGCTTTATTATAGTCATTGGTCTTTGTGCGGTCAATTACCTTACCGTTAGCGTCATGAGTGTTAGTCCAATATAAAGCATCTCCATTAGCCGGATCTACACCTGCATATTCAGGTCCGTAAAACACACCTATAGGCTGTCCTTCTATTACTCTGTTTAAATCATTGGTACCAATGATCAACTTATTCACATTTGTAACAACGTTTTTGTTATACGCTATGTTAAATGCTGTTGACCATTTAAACTTACCTACAAAATTATCTGACGATATGGTTACCTCATATCCCTGATTGTACAACTTACCTATGTTTTGGGTCTGAGTTGCAATACCCAATGTCTGTGGAACATTGACATCAAGCAATAAATCACGGGTGTTTTTTCTATAATAATCAAACGTTGCTGTTAGCCGATTATTGAAAAAACCAAGTTCAAGGCCCGCATCGATCTGCGCAGTAGTCTCCCACTTTAAATTGGGATTAGCCAACTGATAAAAGCGTTGTCCGGGAACTCCGTTATAACCAGCGTCTCCGGAAAATAAACCTAAAGATGCATAGTTTGGAATTTCGGCATTACCTGTTAAACCGTAACTTACTTTAAGTTTTAAATTGCTTAAATACTTCGAGTTTTTCAAAAAGTCTTCCTGACTAATCACCCAGCCTGCAGAAGCCGCGGGATAAAAGCCGTACCTGTTATTTTTGCTAAACCTTGATGAGGCATCGGTACGTGCACTGGCAGATAAAAGGTATTTACTCTTATATGCATAATTTGCCCGTGCAAAATATGAAACGAAACTATATTCAGACTGAGATGAATATCCTCCTGATTTTATTGCGGCAGAAACTATCTGCTTGTATGCATCTGAAGGAAATTGGGTTCCCTGAATATCATTACCCATGTAATGATTATATTCATAGCTTGTACCCAAGGTAGCATCTAAGCTATGGTCTGTTCCGAATAAAGTCTTATATGAGAAATAGTTATTTATTGTGTAGTGAATTATGCTGGTATTGGTATTTTCCCCAAATCCATTTGCCTGGCTTGTATTCCTAAAAGTTGCAGTTCCAGAATAGTTGTCCTCATTTTGATTTGTTTGATCGATACCAAACTCCGATCTGAAAGTTAAGCCTTTTGCTATTTGCAGGTTTCCGTAAATATTTCCTAATGTCCTATAGATGTTAGTATGAAAATAAGCATTATCAACATTAATTAACGGATTATAATAAACCGGATAATTACTTGATGCTCCGGGAGGTGTACCACTCAACAGACCGCTGCGAGGGTCGATAATAGGTGTTACAGGCGATAATGCAACAACTTGTAACGGGGTACCAAAAGAGTTATCGTTATCAACGCGCTTATTTAATGAGTGGGTAAAATTAAAGTTCATTCCCACATCAAGATTCTTATACAACTTGGTGGTTAAATTTAAACGACCCGATGCCCTTGTGAAATTGTTTCCTTTAAGAATGCCTGTCTGGTCAAGATATTGGCCGCCAATATAGTACGTTGTTTTTTCGCTCCCGCCGGAAACATTTAAGTCATATTGTTGCTGTGGTGCATGCTGAAATGCCTGCTTTTCCCAGTCGGTGTTGGTTTTAGACCAATCTGTACTTCCGGCCGAATATCTTGTAAACCTACTTTCAACAAATGACTTTTCATCAGCAATTGCGTCTTCAACAGTAGCATAATCTGGGTTGTCAGGATCCTGATTTAAGAAATCCTGTTTACCGGCCCCTTCGGCCGCACGTTCAAATAAAGCGAGCCATTGTGTTGTATTAAGAAACTTCCTATGACGGGAAGGGTTACTTGTACCCCATTGTGCCGTAAAGTTCACTTTGGCATCACCGGCTTTACCCTTTTTTGTCGTAATCAATAAAACACCATTCGAAGCCCTTGCACCATATATAGCGGAGGCCGATGCATCCTTCAGTATTTGTACCGACTCCACATCGTTAAAATTAATATCTGCAAGTGGATCGGTAGCTGCCGAAGTCGTTGATATATCGCTGCTCGTTATGACAATTCCGTCAACAACAACCAATGGCTGATTGCCGGCGGTTATAGAAGCATTACCACGGATACTAATTTTAATACCCTGCCCCAGCTTACCATTGTTCGCCTGGATGTTTACACCTGCCGCCTTGCCCTGAATGGCCTGCTCAAGTGTAGTAACAGGTGTGTTTTGTATTTCTTTCGAACTAACCGTTGCTATAGACCCTGTAATTGCCTGACGCTGTTGGGTTCCGTAACCTACTACTACTACTTCAGTAAGCTGTTTGGAATCGCTTTCTAATTGCACATTAAGCACCGAACCTGTAACAGCAAGTTCAGCTCGCTTAAATCCTAAAAAACTAAAAGTCAAAATTTTTGCTGTTGCCGGCACGCTAAGCTTGTAGCTACCGTTAATATCGGTTTGGGTGCCCACCCCCGTAACACCTTTTACGGTTACGCTTACCCCAGGTAAGGGCGAGCCGTCTTTCTGATCTGTTACTTTACCTGTAATAACCCGGTTTTGAGCAAAACCAAAGGTAATACAAGTACATAACAACAGGATTGTCAGTAAATGTTTCTTCATAAAAGTTAATATTGTTAATTAAGAAAGTAAGTTCGTAAAAAAAATGTGTAGAAACAACAAATACCTCAAAATCACGTTGCGTTCTTTACAAAAATGTTATTATCGCACATTTAAAACCATGACAATCAAATAAAAACACATTACCACCTTTCTTTTATCGGCTCGATTTTCAGCGGTTTATCAATATGTTTTTTTAATTGTGCTCTCTTCCGGTAATTATTGGAGCCCTTAATTTCCATTCGGGCAGATGCAAAGCAGCCAACGCAACACCACAACACAAACCACTCATTTACAATAATTTTCACAACAAACCTTGTGATTACAATCTTTACTTCGCTGGTATTGGCGATATTCAAATCCCTTATTTCAAATTATTCTTACCAAAATCAGCCGGGGTAAAACGATTAACCTTTATTTTATTCACATTTTCCCTCCTGTTAAAATTAACTATCAGGAAATTATAACAACGCACTGATTAATCCATTACCAGCCATTAATACTTGATCTGTAAAAGAGATGGTTTGCTACACAGCCGATAACTAAATTGCGTCGGCGTTGATATAAAACTAAGCATATAAATTTTATCAATGGCGGTGCAATGGGCAAACTCAACCCTTAATTGACAGTACAGGAAAAAAAATTGTCGGAAGGAAAGCCGCGGGTAAAACCGGTGGCTATTGAGTGAAGATATACTGAATTAAATTTGCGCCCATTTTTAAGGCTTTCTGGCGGGCTTCCTGGGTATCGCCGGCATAAGTACCATAATCTTCCCAACCATTGCCTAAATCGCACTCATAGGTGTAAAAACAAACCAGCCGGCCTTTGTATATTAAGCCAAATCCCTGCGCACGCTTACCATCATGCTCATGAATTTTGGGTAGTCCGTTGGGGAAGTCGTATTTTTGATGGTAAATGGGATGATTTACAGGTAGCTCCACAAAGTCAAGTTCGGGAAATACCTTTTTCATTTGCGGGCGGATGTATTGATCAAGCCCATAGTTATCGTCAATATGCAAAAAGCCGCCTCCTGTAAGATATTTGCGAAGGTTACGGGCTTCCTGATCGGAGAAGATCACATTGCCGTGCCCGGTCATAAAAGTAAAAGGGTAATTGAATAACGAAGAACTACCCACCTCAACAACCTCGTCATCATCGTCAAAATTAGTTTTGAGATTTTCGTTGCAGAATTTGATCAGGTTGGGTAGTGCCGTGCGGTCGCCATACCAGTCGCCACCGCCACTGTATTTAAGCCGGGCAATTTTATAAGCAGGCGCATTAAAGCTGCTCATCGCTATAGCTGCAAACACAACAACCAACGCTACCCATATTCTTTTCATATCCTGTTTAAAAAATTCACCTCAAAGCAGGCTTCCAGCGCGGCAGTTTCTGTACGCAGGCGACTTGTACCTAAAGATATTGGTTTAAAGCCATTTTGCAAGGCCTTGTCGATCTCCATGGAAGTAAAATCACCTTCCGGGCCTATCAGTATCAAATAACGTCCCTGCAGGCTTATTTCGTCTTTCAGGCTAAGCTTTTCTCCAGGCTCGCAATGGGCAATAAACTTTTGACCATCGAAAGGCTTATCAAGCAGTTGGTTTAACGTCACCGGTTCGTTTAATACAGGATGGTATGCTTTAAGGGATTGCTTGATTGCAGCCGTAACAATTTTATTTAAACGCTCAACCTTGGCTTCCTTACGTTCCGATCTCTGAGTGATGATCAGCGATACTTCGTCTATACCTATCTCTGTGGCTTTTTCCAAAAACCACTCCAGGCGTTCGATATTTTTGGTTGGCGCAACCGCTATATGAAGGTAATGGTTCCGTTTTTCAAATTCGGTACTTACAGATGTTATCTTAAGAATGGTGCGCTTAGGATGCGCATCATGAATTTGAGCAGTATAAAGGCCTCCCCTGCCGTCAATTAACTGCACCTCATTACCCACTTCAAGACGCAGCACACGTATAGCGTGTTTGCTTTCTTCTTCGCTCAGAAAGTATTGTGGATGCGAGGCATCGATATCAGGTGTATAAAAAAGTTGCATTATGGAAAAGCAGATTAATGTAAATCTACTGCATCTTCTTCATTTATCAGTAATTCGAGTTTAACTGATTCGATATTCTGGTCGGATTTTTTTAATACAGTGATGTTATATCCGTTAGATTCCTTTTGCTCGCCAACATCCGGGATCTTTCCGAAGATATCGCCAAGCCAGCCGGATACGGTATCAAAGTCGCCATCTTCGGGTAAATCATGAGGCAGGTGTTCGTTCACATCGTAAATAGAAGCAAGCGCGTTTACGATAAACTCACGTTCATTTACCTTTTCAACAATAGGCTTTTCTTCATCGTATTCATCCTGGATTTCACCAACAAGCTCTTCAACAATATCTTCGAGGGTAACCATGCCTGCAGTGCCGCCAAATTCATCAAGCACAATGGCTATCTGAATGCGTTTCTGCTGCAGCTCGGCCATCAGATCGTTGATCTTCTTTGTTTCAGGGATGAAGTATGGTTTACGGATAATGTCTTTCAGAACAATTTCCTCGTTGCGGGCCAGTAAGGGCAAAATATCTTTGGCATGTACAATACCAATGATCTTATCAATTACATCATCATAAACGGGCATACGTGAGTATCCTTCATCGATGATCATATCCAATAACTCTTCTTTTGTTGAAGCGATATCAACGCCCGATATTTTGGTACGGGGCACCATGATATTTTTTACAACACGCTCATTAAAATCAAACACATTCTGGATCAGTTCGTGTTCATTTGAATCAAGCGCACCGGTTTCTTTACCCTGCTCCAACAGGTATTGCAACTCTTCAGAACTGTGGTGTGTTTCTCCGCCCTCAACAGCGCTTATACCTAACAGTTTCAGAATGAAATTGGCAAAGTTATTTAGCACCCATATAAATGGCCTGAAAACCACAAAGAAGAACCTCAGCGGCAATGAAACAGCCATTACTGTACGCACCGATTTTTGAATAGCTAACGACTTAGGCGCAAGCTCACCAAAAACGATATGCATAATGGTAATAAAACTGAAAGCTAAGATGTGACTGGCAGTAATATACCCGGGAGAAAGGGTTATACCTACACCCAGGAAGGCGCGGATAACAAGGTTAGTGGCAACCTCTTCACCCACCACACCAAGGGCCAGTGAAGCAATGGTAATACCCAGCTGCGTTGCAGCCAGGTAACCATCTAAATTATGTAGTATGCCCCGGGCAACTTTGGCTACGCCGCTGCCGCCTTTGGCCTTAATTTCAATTTGCGAACCCCGAACCCTCACCATGGCAAACTCCGCGGCTACAAAGAAGCCATTGAGTAAAACCAAAAATATGGTAGCGAAAATGTAAAATAAACTAATCTCGTAATGTGCGGGGTCCATTTATTTTTTATGATTGATAAACAGGGAACGTCGATTTGTACAGCTCCAAACTTTCGTTAATCACTTTGTGGGCATAACGTACGCCTAACAGATGCTCGATAGTTACGTTTTTGCCTTCCAATTTTTTGTAATCTTTAAAAAAGCGAACAATCTCAGTCATAGCGTGCGGAGGCAGCTCATTTAAATCATTGATGTAATTTACCGACATATCGTTCTTAGCTACTGCAATAATCTTATCGTCCTGCTCGCCGTTATCAACCATGTGCATTACACCTACCACTTTAGCCTCGATGATTGACATTGGGAAAACGTCAATTGAGCAAAGTACAAGGATATCCAAAGGGTCTTTATCGTCGCAGTAAGTTTGTGGGATAAAGCCATAATTAGCAGGATACATTACAGATGAAAACAACACACGATCAAGCTTTAACAAACCCGATTCCTTGTCAATTTCATATTTTGCTTTTGAACCTTTAGGGATTTCAATGATAGCATTTACTACTTCAGGAATATTATCACCTGGTGAAACCTGGTGCCAAGGATGTTGAGTACTCATTTATTTTTTTATTATATAAAATTATTAACTAATCAGTTTATTCGCCCTTCTCGGTAAATTTCTTCTTAAGATAAGCAATAACCAGCGGAATTGTTGTAACTACAATTAATCCAAGTATGATATATTGCAAATAATCTTTCAATTGCGGGAACCTTCGCCCTAAAAAAAAACCACTTAAAGTAAATACGCACACCCAGGTTACGCTGCCGATAAGGTTGTAGATCGAAAATTTCCTGATATCAACCTTAACCACTCCTGCAAATATAGGAGCAAATGTCCTAACTATAGGGAAAAATCTCCCTAAAATAAGCGCCATCCCCCCATGCTTGTTGTAAAATTCGCTTGCTAACACTACGTAGCGCTTCTTGAAAAAGAGCGAGTCGTTTTTATTGAATAACACCGGCCCCGTTCGGTAGCCAAACCAATAACCGGTAAAATTTCCTAATACCCCGGCCCCTATTAACGATAGTACCAGTGTGGTTATAGATACATCAACCTTACCCGCCGCGCATAATAAACCGGCCATAAACAGCAGGTAGTCGCCGGGCAAAAAGAAACCGAAAAATAAACCGGTTTCAGCAAAAACAACAATAAGCAAGAGATAAAAACCACCCCTGCTTATTATGGATTGAGCGTCAGTTAAATTTTGAAGGTATTCCCAAAAACTTTCCATTCACTATATCTGTAAAACTACAAATATTATATCAATTTGCAGTTATCATTACTGATTATATGAAACGGGCTATAAGATCGGGATAAACACCTATAAGAATTGTAGCCAGGGCTGATAGCGCGAATACAACTTTGTAGTAAACCGGCACTGTAAGTTCGGCGCGTTCGTCGGCACGGAAATACATCGCTATAATAACCCTGAAATAGTAGAAAATACTAATGATAGCATTAATTACGGCTATAATAACCAAACCTATATGGTAACGGCTTACCGCTCCCGAAAACATGAAGAACTTACCAATAAATCCTGCAGTAAGCGGGATACCTGCCAATGACAACATAGCAACGGTTAATACAAATGCAAGGAAAGGGTTCCTTTTGCCAAGCCCGTTAAAGCTTTCAAAGTTATCGCTTCCGCCTTGCTGTTGTACTAATATCAAACCACCAAATGCTATAATTGAAGCAATTGAGTAAGCCGTAGCATATACGAATACCGAGTTACCAGAAGCAGCACCTAATGATACTATTGCAAATAACAAGTAGCCTGCGTGTGAGATACTCGAAAACGCAAGCATTCTCTTAAAGCTTTGCTGATACAGCGCGGTGATATTACCAATAAATAAAGTGATAATGGTAATTACCAATAATATTGGCGTCCAGAAATCTGATAATGGTTGGAAGCAGGCAGAGAACAAACGCAGAAATGCCGCGAAGCCTGCAGTTTTAACCACTGTAGACATGAATGCAGTAATCAATGTTGGCGCCCCTTCATATACGTCCGGAGTCCAGAAATGGAATGGAGCAGCGCCTACTTTAAAGCATAAACCTACAATTAAAAGCGCTATACCTGTATAGAACATCGGGTCGATATGAGGGTGGTTAACCACATATTCCCTGATAGCGTCCATATTGAACGAACCAGATGATCCGTATAACAGGGCCATACCAAACAACAGGAAGCCGGTTGAAAAAGCGCCCATCAGGAAGTATTTTAAAGCAGCCTCATTTGAAGCAAAATCACTCTTTTTAATACCTGCCAGGATGTACAAACTAACCGACATGATCTCGATGCCGATAAACAACATCACCAGGTTATTGAAAGATACCATTACGATGATACCTGCCAACGAAAACAGGATAATGGCATAATACTCGGCAGTGTGCCTGCTAATGCGTTCAAAGTAACCTTTTGATAATAACAGGATCAGTATAGTTGATACGATGGTAACACTTGAAAATACAACAGAAAAATTATTGAACAACAGCATGCCGGTATAAATCGGCGCGGCTGTATCTTTTGCAGTCCATTGGCAAATTGCGCAAGCTAAGGCAGCCAGTAAGCCTATAACGGTAACCGGAAGCAAAGCCTTTTGCGCTTTATATAACCCTAAATACAGAAGCACTATAGGTAAAACAGATATGATGATTATAGTATTCATTCTTTTCTTTAAAATCTTAAACCTACATTGTAAACTTTGAACCTATCTGGTTTACCAACTGCGTAACCGCAGCCTCAGATATATGCAGAATAGGCTGAGGATAAATACCTAATGCGATTACAAGTACACAAATCAAACACAAAGTAAACTTTTCGGTACCGCTAACATCAGCAAAAGTTGCTGTAAGCGGGTTGGTTTCGCCTTGCATTACATTTTTGTACATGCGTAACATATAAACCGCTCCAAAAATAATGGTAAGACCAGCTATAATTGCTAATACCAGGTTTACATAATGCTGTACACTAAAATCAAATACGCCTTTCAGCAATAAGAACTCGCCGATAAAACCATTGGTAAGCGGTAAGCCTACTGTACCCAGTAATATAATAAGGAAACCTATTGCAAACCTTGGAGCCACCTTAGCAATACCGCCAAGCTGGTCAATCTCGCGGGTATTTAGCCTGCGGCTGATGATATCCCAAATAAAGAACATACCAACAACGTTGATACCGTGGTTAAGCATCTGAATCATGGCGCCTTGAACACCGGCAATGTTCCATGCAAAAATACCTGCTGCTATTAAACCAACGTGCGCTATTGATGAATAAGCAACAAGGCGCTTACCGTCTTTTTGTTTAAAAGCAATAATTGAAGCATATACCACACCTATTACACCAAGGATCATGGCCAAAGCCTGAAAATGGAAGAAACCAAGCGGAGCATTCGGGATCATCCAGCGGATAACACCGTAAATACCCATTTTAAGCATGATACCCGATAACATCATAGTACCGCCTGATGGCGCTTCGGTATAAGTATCCGGCTGCCAGGTGTGGAAAGGGAACAAAGGCATTTTGATAGCAAAGGCCAGGAAAAACGCCCAGAATACCCAGCTCTGGTGTTTCACATCCAAAGTCATTTTATAGAAGTTATGGATGTCGAAAGTTTTATCAGGCGATTGCAGGTACAGGTAGATAATACCAACCAGCATAAACAGCGAACCGGCAAATGTGTAGATGAAAAACTTGATAGTGATACGAATACGGTTTTCACCTCCCCAAAGGGCGCATATAAAGTAGATGGGGATTAGTGCAGCTTCCCATCCAACGTAAAATAAAAATCCGTCGAGGGCGGTAAACACAACCAGCATACCTGCCTGCATAAATAAAATAAGGCCATAAAAAGCGCCCTCGTTTTTATATTGATGCTGATAGGTTGTTAAAATAATTAAAGGCACAAGTACTGTGGTTAATAAAACCAGCACCATGCTGATGCCGTCGATACCGGCACTAAAGTAAATTCCATAACTGCTGATCCATGGCACATCAATAACAAACTGGGTTGATGCATCCGGAACAAACTTGCTTAAAAATATAAGCGCTATTACCAGTTGGGCAACAGAGAAAAATAATGCTGCATGTTTAGCTATCCCATTTTTAAGCAGGGCAGTTATAACAGCGGCAACTATTGGCAAAAAAAGTAATATACTAACGGTCATTTTTATGTTGCTAAACGCTTATCGTTTATATTTTAGTTAATCCAAATACACTATACAGAAGTACCGCGATAATTCCCAGTACCATGATAAATATGTAGAAACCCACATTACCGGTTTGCAGCAAACGCAGGCCTTTACTGGTTTCAATTGTTCCACGGCCAATCCCGTTCACTAAACCATCAATACCTAATTTGTCTATTACGTTATAGAAGAAAGTTGAAAGCCAATCGAGCGGTTTACGAACTATAAAGTCATAAAGCTCGTCCAGGTAAAACTTGTGGTACGAAAGGCTTGTCAATGCAGGGCGCTCCTCAGTATCAGCAACCGGTACACTACCATTTTTGGCATATTTCATGTACGCATAGGCCATGGCAGCGAAAGCCAACACTACCGAAGTAGCCATTAACGCATATTCAAGTGATTCAGACAAATGATGCTCGCCTAAAATCTCGTTTGATTTATGGAAAACAGGCTCAAGGAAATGTGCCAGTTCATGATGTCCGTGTAATACTTCCGGCACGCCTATAAAACCGCCCAAAATTGAAAGGATGGCTAACACAATAAGCGGAATAGTCATTGTTGGAGGCGACTCATGCAAGTGGTGCTCCTGCTCATGTGTACCGCGGAATTTTCCGTAAAATGTAAGGTACATCATCCTGAACATATAGAACGAGGTTAACATAGCGGTTAATACACCTACAGCCCAAAATATAGGGCTATGCGCATAAGCATGTGCTAATATCTCATCTTTTGAAAAGAAGCCTGCAAACGGAGGGATACCTGCGATGGCTACTGTACCAATCATCATGGTGGTGAAGGTGGTTTTGATCTTTCCTTTTAAAGCACCCATTTTACGCATATCCTGCTCGCCGCTCATCGCATGGATCACAGAACCAGCACCAAGGAACAATAAAGCTTTAAAGAAAGCGTGAGTTAACACGTGGAAGAAAGCACCGGTATAAGCACCAACACCCAAACCTAAAAACATGTACCCTAATTGAGATACAGTTGAATAAGCCAATACCTTTTTTATATCCGTTTGCGTTAACGCGATGAGTGCCGCGATAAGTGCCGTTGCTAAACCTATATAAGCTATCAGCTCCATGGTAAAAGGTGATAAAGTATATAAGATATTTGAACGGGCAATCATATAGATACCAGCTGTAACCATGGTAGCTGCGTGGATCAGGGCCGAAACGGGGGTCGGGCCGGCCATCGCGTCTGGTAACCAGGTAAACAATGGTAACTGCGCTGATTTACCGCAGGCACCGATAAATAATAATATGGTAATTATTAACAGCGGACCTGC
Source organism: Mucilaginibacter kameinonensis (assembly GCF_003675385.1). Taxonomy (GTDB): domain Bacteria; phylum Bacteroidota; class Bacteroidia; order Sphingobacteriales; family Sphingobacteriaceae; genus Mucilaginibacter; species Mucilaginibacter kameinonensis. The sequence goes on from NZ_RCWZ01000004.1 coordinate 771,329, forward strand.
GCCTGATTTCATAGTAGCCGCCTTTGGAAAGATCTCCGCAAACTGGATACTACCGAAAACGTAAATTATACTGAAGATACCTAATAAAAAGCCAAGGTCACCGATGCGGTTCATCACAAAAGCTTTTTTAGCGGCATCAGCATAATCCGGGTTAGTGAACCAGAAACCGATAAGCAGGTACGAGCATAAGCCTACACCCTCCCATCCAATAAACATGATGAGATAGTTTGAGCCTAAAACCAGTAACAGCATGAAGAAAACGAATAAGTTCAGGTAAGCAAAAAACTTTCCGAAACCTTCGTCGTCATGCATATAACCGATAGAATACAAGTGGATCAGGAAACCAACGCCTGTAATGATCAGCAGCATAATAGCACTTAACTGATCTATCAGAAACGCGAAAGGGAATTTTAATGCACCAACCGCAAACCAAGTAAAGTAGTTAACGTTGATGGGTACACCAGTTGATTTTACCTGGAAGAAAACGGCAAGACTTAAACCAAATGATACCAGTACGATTAAACTGCCAATAAAGCCGATTACGCTTTTTGATAACGAATTACGGCCAAGTCCGTTTATAACAAAACCGGCTAACGGTAATATAGGAATAAGCCAGATATATTTATCCATGTTCGATGTTGTACGTTTTACGTGTTACGTTATACGTTTTAAATTATCAGATCCATCATTACCAGGAATAAGTAACCCCTTTCAAACATCTCTGTATAGCCGGGGATTGCTTCGTACCTCGCAATGACGCTTTTAATATTTATTAGAACTTATCAAATCCGAAATCGAAACTCCGAAATCCGAAATCACAGATCTACCATTTTAATCTGTTCAGTACGTTGATATCAATTGAGTTGGTGTTACGGTAAATCATCACGATGATAGCTAAGCCTACCGCCACTTCGGCAGCGGCCAGCGCCATGATAAAAAACACGAACACTTGCCCGGTAGCATCCCCCCTGTATACCGAAAACGCGGTAAGGAGCAGGTTAACCGAGTTAAGCATCAGCTCAACCGACATGAAGATCACGATAGCATTACGGCGAATTAATACGCCCATTACGCCTATAGCAAAAATGATGGTGCTTAATAATATGTAATGATTAAGCGGCACGGCGTGCATAGTATTTGTTAAACTTTCCATTATGCTGCTTTAGGTTCTTTTTCTTTAGTGGCCAATAATACCGCGCCTACCATTGCCGATAGCAACAATACCGATGACACTTCAAATGGCAATAAAAATTCGTTGAACAATACTTTACCTAAGTTTTTTACAAGGCCCAGATCAGGATTTTGTAACAATACAGGGTTTGATGCTCCAATCAGTTTAAGTGATGATGCTACAGCAACAGCCAATATGCCACCACCAAAAACACCTGCTACTTTAACCATAAATGGTTTTACAGGTTCCGACTCCTTATTAAGGTTGATCAGCATCAGCGTATACAGGAACAATACCAATATAGCGCCCATGTATACAATGAAATTTACAATCGCCAAAAATTGAGCGTTAAGCAAAATGTAGTGGATGGTGAAAGTAAAAAAGGTAAGGATCAGATAAAGGATACTATGTACCGGATTTTTGGCCGAGATTACCAATATCGAAAAGAATATGGACAAAAATGCGATGAAGTAAAATGTACTCATGTTTTTATTTACAAAATACCTTTACCCTTTAGGTAGGGCAAAGGTATAAAACTTCTTTATTGATTTAAGGGTGCTTCTACTAATTTGTCTTTACCGTAAATAAAATCCTTCCTTAAATAATCAGAAGGTACAATATCACCGTCAAGATAAATAGCTTCTTTAGGGCAGGCCTCTTCACACAAACCGCAGAAAATGCAACGCAACATGTTGATTTCATAAACTGCTGCATATTTCTCCTCGCGATACAGGTGCTCTTCACCTTTCTGACGCTCAGCAGCTGTCATGGTGATAGCTTCAGCAGGGCAAGATAACGCGCAAAGGCCGCAAGCTGTGCAACGCTCTTTACCGTTCTCATCGCGCTTCAAGGAGTGCATGCCGCGGAAGTTTTCCGAAAATTCACGCTTCTCTTCAGGATAGCTGATGGTTACCGGCTTTTTGAAAAAGTGTTTCATTGTAGTGGATAAACCGCCTACAATAGCCGGCAGGTAAGCACGCTCTAAAAAATTGAGAGGCTTAACTTCCAGTACTTTTCGTTTATTGCTTAATGATTCCATTTTTTTAAAACTCCAATCTATTTAAGTAATGTACTAATCACGCCTGTAAGCACGATGTTGGCAATAGCCAATGGAATTAATATTTTCCAACCCAAATCCATCAACTGGTCATAACGGAAACGCGGGATTGTCCAGCGTACCCACATAAAGAAGAAGATTGAGAAGAATATCTTTCCAAATAATACCACTACACCAAATATTGCCGCCGGATTTGGCCCAGCCCAAGCAGCAAAATTATCCATAAACGGGTAGTTATAACCACCCCAGTAAAGGGTAGCCATTACTGCCGATGAAATGAACATGTTGATATATTCGGCAAACAGGTAAAAACCTAATTTCATTGATGAATACTCGGTGTGATAGCCACCTACAAGCTCGGTTTCGCACTCAGGTAAGTCGAACGGTGAACGGTTGGTTTCGGCAAAAGCACATACCAGGAACAGTATAAAACCAAGTGGCTGTCTCCAGACGTTCCAGGCAAAACCATGTTGCTGCTCAGCAATTTCTTTAAGGCTTAAAGTACCGGTAAGCATCAGCAGGGCGATGATAGATAAGCCCATCGAAATCTCGTAGCTGATGTTTTGCGAAGCAGCACGGATAGCACCCAACAAGGAGTATTTATTGTTTGATGCCCAGCCACCTATCATGATACCGTAAACACCTAATGATACTACACCAAAAATGTACAGTACACCTACGTTGATATCGGTAACCTGCAGATCAAATGTATGACCGCCTATAGCAATAGCTGATCCCCATGGAATAACAGCCGACCCTATACAAGCAGTTAAAATAGCTAATGAAGGTCCCACAATGAACAGGAAACCTGTTGCATTGGTCGGGATGATCTCTTCTTTTAAAAACATTTTACCACCATCGGCAAGGGGTTGTAAAATACCCCAGGGGCCGGCGCGGTTAGGGCCTATCCTATCCTGGAAAAATGCGGCAACCTTACGTTCAGCATAAGTTGAGTACATAGCTACAACCAGGCTGATAGCGAAAATCACAACGATCAGTACGATCCTGAATATTAAATCGGTAGTTTCCATTATAAGCGGGTCTCCCTTTCAAATTGTTCTTTATTAGCCTCCATCAATACCGGGTTGGTTTTAACAACCGGCAGTGGCGTAAACTCGTAATGGTTAGCACTGATCACTGATTGATGAGATACCTTACGCGGACCTTCAATTACCCAATCGGCAGTTTTCTTTTTATCGAAACGGCAGGTATTGCAGATAAACTCTTCAACCTCGCCATAAACATCCTTGCGGCCTGTTACCCTGATCACGTCTTCGCCTTTGTACCATAAGGTAACTTTACCACAGCACTTATCGCAATCACGATGTGCTTCAACCGGTTTAGTAAACCATACACGGTTTTTAAAGCGGAAAGTTTTATCAGTTAAAGCGCCTACAGGGCAAACATCAATCACGTTGCCAGAAAAATCGTTATCAACAGCTTTGCTGATGTAGGTAGATATTTCTGAATGATCGCCCCTGTTAAGGATACCATGTAAACGGGTGTTAGTGATCTGATCGGCAGTGAACACACAACGGTAGCAAAGGATGCAACGGGTCATGTGCAGCTGGATCTTATCACCAATATCGATCTTTTCAAATGTACGGCGGTCAAACTCGTAACGGGTTTTTGCGGCACCGTGTTCAAAGCCAAGATCCTGAAGATGACATTCGCCGGCCTGGTCGCACACAGGGCAATCAAGCGGGTGATTGATCAGCAGCATTTCTACCACACCTTTACGGGCTTCAACAACCTCAGGCGACGTGATATTTTGTACCTCCATACCATCCATAACACCGGTACGGCAAGAAGCTACCAGCTTAGGCATAGGGCGCGGATCTTTTTCTGATCCTTTGGTAACCTTAACCAAACAGGTACGGCATTTACCGCCGCTGCCCTGCAGCTTAGAGTAATAGCACATTGCAGGCGGAACAATATCGCCACCTATCTGCCTTGCGGCATTTAGGATGCTTGTTCCGGGTTCTACATCAACGGTTATTCCGTCTATTGTTACTTTCATTGACATTTAATAATAACGTCGTTTGTTAATTTCTAAAACTTTTTGTTTTCAAACCCAAGTCTGAAAACTGCCGTCATTGCGAGGAACGAAGCAATCCCCGATTTGTAGGTACGCCCTGTATTTTAGGGATTGCTTCGTACCTCGCAATGACACTTTTATCTCTTACGCGGTCTCAACAACTTTCAACGGATCGGCGTAATGTGCCAAACCATAGTTTCTTGAAGTCGCCTCGCTCGCGTTAGTTACGTGCCATTCAAATTCGTCCCTGAAATGGCGGATAGCGCTGGCCACAGGCCATGCTGCCGCGTCACCCAGCGGACAAATCGTATTTCCTTCTATTTTCTTGGATACATCAACAAGCAGGTCCATGTCGCTCATTTTGCCATGGCCATATTCCAGGCGATGTAATACTTTTTCCATCCAGCCAGTACCTTCACGGCAAGGCGAACATTGTCCGCAGCTTTCATGATGATAAAAACGGGCAAAGTTCCAGGTATTACGTACGATACAGGCATCTTCATCATAAGCGATGAAACCACCAGAACCTAACATGGTACCACTTACGAAACCACCATCTGATAATGACTCGTAGCTCATCAAACGGGCTTCATTGTTGATGGTTTTCAGGATCAGGTTAGCCGGTAAAATCGGCACAGATGAACCACCGGCAACAACAGCTTTCAAGCGTTTGCCATTGGCGATACCACCGCAATACTCATCCGAATAAATAAATTCTTCAACAGGTACGCCGAGTTCAATTTCATAAACTCCTGGTTTTTTTAGGTTACCACCTGCCGAAATCAATTTGGTACCTGTACTACGACCGATACCTATTTTAGCATACTCGTCGCCGCCTTCGTTAATGATAGGTACAACAGCCGCGATTGATTCAACATTGTTAACTACCGTAGGGCAGCCATATAAACCTGCAATAGCCGGGAAAGGCGGTTTAATGCGTGGGTTACCACGTTTACCTTCCAATGACTCCAACAAAGCAGTTTCCTCGCCGCAGATGTAGGCACCACCGCCTGGCTGAACGTAAAGTTCAAGGTCATAACCGGTACCTAATATGTTTTTACCTAAAAAGCCTTTTGCTTTTGCTTCCGCGATAGCTCTTTCCAGGATCCTTACCTGTGGCATCATTTCGCCACGCAGGTAGATATATGACGTATTAGCACCAAGCGCGAAGCTTGATACAATCATACCCTCTATTAATAAGTGAGGGATGTAAGTCATCAAATAACGGTCTTTAAAAGTACCGGGTTCAGATTCGTCACCGTTACAAACCAGGTAACGTGCTACGCCTTCGGGTTTAGCCAAAAAGCTCCACTTCATACCTGTAGGGAAGCCCGCACCACCGCGGCCACGTAAGCCCGATTTTTTAACCTCTTCAACAATCGCCTCGGGCGACATGGTTTTTAATGCTTTCTCAACAGAAGCATAGCCACCTTTTGAGCGGTAAACATCAAATGTATTGATGCCGGGTACGTTTATATGTTCTAAAAGTAATTTCCGTCCCATAGCTTAGTTCTTAGCTTTCGCCTTTAAATCACTGATCAATTTATCTACCGACTCGTTGGTCAGGTTTTCATAAAAAGTATATTCAGGGCCAATTTGTAATACAGGGCCAAAACCGCAGGCAGCAAGGCACTCCACCCCTCTCCAGCTAAATAAGCCGTCGGGAGTAACTTCACCTTCTTTTACGCCAAGGGTTTCCTCAATATGATCCATGATCTTTTCGGCACCTACCAGGCAGCAGCCGCTTGTACGGCAAACTTCCAGTACGTACTTACCCTGCGGGCGTAAAAAGTACATGGTATAAAATGTAGCAACCTCATAAACCTCAATAGGCAGGATGCTTAAATATTCGGCAACTTTATCCATTGCAGGCGCACTTACCCAACCAAACTCCGCCTGTACCAGGTGAAGGATTGGCAATAAGCCCGATTTTTGTTTTCCCTGCGGATAACGGCTAACTATTTCATCAAATTTGGTGATCAGTGCCGGCGAAAATTCAACCGGTTCCTGAGCTTCGTCAACTCTAAGCATCTAACTCTCCGGCTATAACGTTTAAACTACTCATGTTAATAATAGCATCTGATAATAACATACCACGGCTCATTGGCGCATACATCTGGTAATTGATGAAGCTTGGCCTGCGGAAATGCAAACGGTATGGCGAACGGCCACCGTCATTAACCAGGTAAAAACCAAGTTCGCCGTTAGCACCCTCAACCGAATGATAAACCTCGGTAGTTGGGGTTGGAATTTCGCCCATCACAATTTTAAAGTGATAGATCAAAGCTTCCATGTTGTTGTATACTTCCTCTTTCGGAGGCAGGTAAAACTCAGGTACATCAGCGTGGAAAATATCGCTCGGTTCCTTATCAAGCTTGGCTAATGCCTGCTCAATAATCCTTAAGCTTTGCCACATCTCTTCGTTACGAACCAAAAAGCGGCTGTAAACATCGCCATTATCACCTACCGGTACTTCAAAATCAAAGTCCTCGTATGATGAATATGGGTTCATTGCCCTTACGTCGTAATCTACACCTGCAGCACGCAAAAGCGGGCCGGTCCAGCTGTAGCTTAAAGCTGTTTCTGCCGATACAGCAGCAACATCACGGGTACGGTCAACAAAGATCCTGTTACGGTTAAACAGGCTTTCAAACTCTTTTAGGGTTTTAGGGAAGTTCTTTAAAAACGCGCGAAGTTTGTCAAAAGCACGGCTATTAAAGTTACGTTCAAAACCGCCTATACGACCAATATTGGTTGTTAGACGTGAGCCGCAAACCTCCTCGTATATTTCATAAATAGCCTCGCGGTGCTCCATCATGTACAGGAAGCCTGTAAACGCGCCGGTATCCACACCCAATACACCATTACAGATAATGTGATCGGCTATACGGGCAAGCTCCATCACAATTACACGCAGGTAATCAACACGCTTAGGAGTTTGGATATTTAAAAGCTTTTCAACCGTCATGTGCCATCCCATATTGTTAATAGGCGAAGAGCAATAATTTAGACGGTCGGTTAGTGGAGTGATCTGGTAAAATGGCCTGTGTTCGGCAATTTTTTCAAATGCGCGGTGAATATACCCAATGGTTGATACACCGCTAACGATACGTTCGCCATCAAGTTGGAGCACGTTTTGGAACACACCATGGGTGGCCGGGTGCGTTGGGCCCAAATTCAGGGTCGATAGCTCGCTTTGCGGATCGTTATCTGTATATACAGGATGATTTTGCATCAGTATTGTTATTAGCGTCTAAGAACAAAGAAGGCAGGAATCAGGATGAAGACTTGATCTTACTTCTTAATTCTCAAATTCTTGTTTCTCGATTCTCAATTTCTTAATTCTATATTTTACTATCTTCCGAAATAGAAATCCTTTTTGTCAACACGGTTAGGATCTTCCAATGGGAACTCCTTACGCATTGGGAAAGCGGTCATATCATCTACGTTCAAAATACGACGAAGATCTGGATGACCATCAAAAATAACCCCGAAAAAATCGTAAGTTTCGCGTTCCATCCAGTTAGCACCATCCCAAAGTACAGTAGCAGTCGGGATATGCACATCAGTGTTTTCTAAAAATACTTTTATCCTGATACGGGTATTAGTAGTTAAGCTGTGCAGGTGATAAATAATCCCTATCGGCTTTTCCTGCTCAGGGTAATGAATGCCTGTAATATCTGTCAGGAAGATGAATTTTAGTTCCGGATCTGTTTTCAGGAAAGATAACAGATCGATGATTGTTTCACGACCGGTTTCTACAGTAAGCAGTTCGTACGGCTCACCAATAACCGTTACTGAAGTATCAAATTTATCGGCTATAGCTTTTATAAGCTGTTCGTTAGGTATCTTAGCCATTATTGGATTCCGTATTTAGCTAATAACTCCTGGTATTTAGGCTCATTCCTGCGGCGCAGGGACTCTGTCTTAACCAGTTCCTGAATATTCATAAAACCATCAATAATTGCCTCCGGCCTTGGCGGGCAGCCTGGTACATAAACATCTACCGGGATAACCTCGTCAATACCTTGTAAAACGGAGTAAGTATCAAATATACCACCGCTTGAAGCACAAGCACCAACAGCCATAACCCAACGTGGTTCGGCCATTTGCAGATATACCTGACGCAGTACTGGGGCCATCTTTTTAGCAATGGTACCCATAACCATCAGCAAATCTGCCTGACGTGGTGAAAAGCTCAAACGCTCTGCACCAAAACGCGAAAGATCATAGTGAGATGCCATGGTGGCCATAAACTCGATACCGCAGCATGAAGTAGCAAAAGGTAAAGGCCATAATGAATTTGAGCGAGCTATACCTATTACTTTATCAAGCGAGGTAGCAAAAAACCCGGCGCCTTCAACTCCGGCAGGGGCATCAACTAATTGAATATCACTCATTGAACTAAATTGATAGAGAAAATACTATCTGCTAAATGCAGATAATGAGAGCAAATTTACAATAATAACGATGTAAAATGTACACTACGGGCGTACAGGGGGTATATTTAGAATCAATCTAAATTTAATCCCAATCTAAAGCACCCTTTTTTATTACGTAGATAAAACCCAGTAAAAGTGTAGCCATGAAAATGAACATTTCAATAAGGCCGGTAGTACCTAAAGCCTTGAAATTTACAGCCCATGGGTACATAAATATTACCTCCACATCAAACAACACAAACAGGATAGCTACCAGGAAGTATTTAATGGAGATTGGTGTACGGGCATTACCCACCACCTCAATACCCGACTCAAACGGGGTCAGCTTATCTTTCGTTTTCCTTTTAGGCCCAATTTTGTGTGTTACAAACATAGTTGTTACCACAAACCCTAAAGCAACCACCATTTGAAATATGATGGGCAAATAATTAACCGGTAAACTTTGTGCTTCCATGCTGCAAATATACTAATGCCTTAATAATAAAAAAGTGTGTTTTACAAGCTTATCAATCATTTCTGCAATTCATTATTAATCTTGATAGCAAACTGCCGCTCAAAAATCAATTCCCAAATCAGGCAAACAAAAAAGGCCTCTTTTTCAAGAGGCCTTTTCGTATCAGTTTGATATTTTATTACTTTCCTTTTCCAGCACCACCTTTGTGTTGGAAATAGGCTGCAGCACTTTTATTGGCGGGATCCAACTCACGCGCCTTGGCAAAATTTTCAGAAGCTTTAGCGTCGTCTTTTTCTTTATACTGGTAAATAGTACCCAGGTAAGCATAAGCTTCCGCTAAGTTTTTCTTAGTTTTTTCATCTGGGGCACCCTTTGCGTTAACTACTTCAATATACTTTTCGTAGTATGGCTTCGCATAGCCTGAAATGTTATTACGATCTTTTTCTTTCAGATCATTAACACGTGCACGATATAAGAACGCATCGGCAAACGGGCTTGTAGCAGTTTTAGCAATAACGTAGCTAAATGCACTGTCAGCGCGGGTTAGTAATGAATCGTTTGGAGCTTTTGTATCGTAACCGTAGTAGTAGCTGATACCCTCATAAAAGTAGTCGGTCAATTTAACACTATGACCACCTTTAACGGTAACTTCTCTGTAAGCATCACCAGCTTGTGCATATTTCTTTTGGCGGAAATATGATTTAGCTATCTCAGCATAAACATCGGTTTGAGTGCTATCAAGGGTAAGCGCTTTTTGAAGCGTGATAATACCAACAGAATCCTGGTTAAGGGCGATTTGTAAACGGCCCAGGTACAAATAATCACGAGGGATAACACGTTTTGGATCGGCTTTCTGGAACCAGGTATTGATAGCGGTTAAGCCGTTTGAGTAATCTTTGTTTTCGTAAGCCGCATAAGCTAAATAACGGTAAACCCTTGCATTTGTACTTGCTGATTTTGACAGATCAGTAGCTACCTGTTGTAAGGTTTTGTAATCGCCTGCAAGGATCAGGAAGTCGGCATAACGCATTTGAGACTCTACAGACTGATCTGTTAAGCTCAGGTATTGTTTGTAATGATCAACCGCTTCCTTGATTTTAGCTGAAGCCATTTTAGGATCAGTTAAAGACCAACGCAAGTCGGTTTCAGCCCACTCGCGGTAAGCAGGGCCGTAGTTAGCATTGATAGCCAAGGCATCTTTAAACTGTTGCTCAGAACCGTCAAAGTTGTTAGCGAATTTGTACAATACACCTGTTGCAACTTTAGCTGCAGGGTTTTTAGGATCAAGTGTAGAAGCGTCAGAGTAGTTTGAGTAAGCTTCGTTGCTTTTCAATACTGAACGGTAAGCATCACCTAAAGCGATAAGCAAATCAACGTCTTTCGCATTGATAGCTTTTCCTTTGGTAAGTACAGCGATAGCAGCATCAGCATCGGCAGGGGCTACTTTCTTATCAGTAGTTGTAGGCAATAAATAAGATAAACCTACATAAGTATAAGGTTTTGTATCCTTAGCAGCTAAAGAAATAGCCTGGTTAAAGTTTGTAGTAGCACCGGCGTTGTCTTTATCTAAACGGGCAACAGCACCTAAACCTGCATAGTTTAATGCTGATTTTGGATTTGCAGCAATCCCTTTATTGAAAACGACTTTCGCCGAGTCAGAATAGTCCTGTTTAATGTACACCCAACCCAAGTAAAAGAAGTTTTCGTCTTTAGTTGGCTGAGTTGTAGTAAGCGTTTTGAGCATCGACTCTGCTTTCTGATATTGTTCGGCGTCAATAGCTTTTTTGGCGTCGGCAAGACTTTGCGCAAAAACTGATGATGAACCTAAAAATACCAGTCCTAATGAAGCCTTAGCTATTTTACTGATCATTTTCATCTTTATTTAGTTATAGTTTACTTTTTAAATTTATCTCTCTTGGCGGAATTGAATCAGGCAATAAACCTGATTTTAAAATAATTCTCTGCCCCACATCACTTGCTAAGAACGTAACAAATCCGGCCGCTAATCCGTTCTTACTTGAGCAGTTAACCATATATAAAGTTCTGCTCAAAGGGTACTGTTTTAAGACAAGTGATTCTTGCGAAGGTTTAAAATACTCGCTGGCATACTGTTTATTGCCTTCGTCTTTAACACCTACAATTTTCACTTTATCAACATAATCAGCGTAAGCTTTTTCCGGATTGTTAAGCCAGCTAAACCCTATAATTCCCAATGCATCGGGATGCTCACTTACGTATTTAATAACCTCAATATTCGATTTAAGCGCGTAAATGTTTTTCTGCTTAAACTCCTTATTACCAGAGAAATCCTTCAAATATCTTACCAAACTTGAGTTTGGATTATCAAAAACGATAGTTTTATTTCCGCTACCCTGCCCGTTAAGTTCTTTCTTTAATTGGGCAATTGTTATGGTAGTATCATTGGATGCATTGTTCACTACCAATGTAACGGCATCAACCGCAAATGGCACAACTTCAACACTCAACGAACGGCGGGTAATTATATTACGTTCCGCGGTATCCAGATCACGCGATAATACCGCAACCCTTACACTGTCATTTAACAACATATTTACAGCCTGGTTTTCGGTTTTATAAACAAAAACAGGATCGGCGTTGGGGTACCGGCTTCTGTAAACATACTCTTCCTGCCCCATTATAGGCGAAAACGATTCATCGGCCACAAAAGTTGCTTTTCCGGCGTTGAAGCTATCGGTTGGTACAGACTTTACTTGCTTTTGCTTGCATGCCTGTAAACCGGCTATTGAAGCAACTAAAACCAATACATATACAACCTGTAATTTAATCTTCATACTGATCCTTCTTAAACAATCTTGAAAACCTTAAAACCGCGTAACATATAATGAACCCACCGAAAAGTAAACGTTGATAATGTTGCATCTGCAACGGGAGGGCGTCCCAGAACATGATCATGAGACCTAAAACCACGAAGCAGATAAATGCAGCGGTTCCTAAAATAAGCAAAAACCGCCTTTTGGGCGATTTTTGCTCTTTATTGTAATTAAATGGCATTCTTTATTCTTCAGATGCTAAAGTAAAGCTGATTGGAACGCTGTACTGTACACGCACCGGACGACCGTTTTGTATACCAGGTTTCCATTTTGGTGAATTTTTCAATACACGAACCGCTTCTTCGTCGCAACCGCTGCCGATGCCCCTAACAACTTTAATGTCTGTTAAAGAACCATCTTTTTCCACAACGAAAGTACAAATTACACGACCTTGTGTATTGTTTTCACGTGCTACAGCCGGATACCTGATGTTTTTGCTCAGGTACTGACCAAATTTCTCTAAACCGCCGGCAAATTCTGGAACCTGCTCAACCGAAGTAAAGATCTGGTTAGGATCGGCTTCTACCACTTGTTTAACGTCTGAGTTACCTACCGGCTCATCAATCCTGATGTCGGCGTTAGGATCACCTTTTTGGTCTTTCTGACCTGGATCCGCAACAGCAAGTTCTTTTACTGTTGGTGGATCTTTCTCCTTAACCTCGTTATCTGGTTTTACAACCGGAGGAGGGAAACGTACCTGGTCAACCTTCGGTTTTGGTGGTTCAGGTGGCGGCGGAGGTGGTTTTTTGGTTTGGTCAACCGGCGGCGGAGGTAACAGAACCACGTCTGTTATCTTCACCTTTTGGTCTTTCTCAGGGATAAGACCTTTGATCTTGTTGATGATAGTAGGCAAAGAAACCACAAAAACGAAGAACACAATAGCAAGAATTAAAGCCTTACTTGTATTTTTTGAATTGTCTTTCCTTAGCTCGTAAGCGCCATAGGCCTTGTTACGATTACTAAAAACAACGTCGATCCATTCCTGCTTTAGTATGTCTAATTTTGATCCTAACATCTGTTAAGGCTTTAATGGAAATTAATAACGTTATTTAATACTATTTATTATCGTTGTACAGGCCGTCTTTCTTCAACAGGTCAATCTCCGGTTGAGATATATCAACAATACCATAACTTTGAATATTGGCAATGTTGATTTCGTCAAGCGTGCTCACCATATTTCTATATTTCGACTTATCGCTTGGTTTAATAACAACAAACATAAATTTGCCTGTTTTTTGCTGTACTTCTTTGCTTTTTTCAATTAACGTTTTACGTAATCCATCCGGACCGAAATTGTCAATTGTTGGCGGAGTTTTTCCTGGTTCACCGATATACCACTCCAATTTGTCGTCGCTGCCCAATAAAATGGTCATTGAACGTGAAGCGGCAATATCCATCTGATCCTTCGTTTTCTCATCTTTATCAGGCATGGCCAAGTCCATCGCTTTTGCTTTCGCAAGCGTAGTGGTCATGATGAAGAAGGTGATCAACAAGAAAGCCAAATCCACCATCGCGGTTAAATCTACACGGGTTGATTGCTTTTTACTGCGAACCTTCCCGCCTTTGTGTTTGCCTCCCCCGGAGGTATCTAATTCTGCCATGATCTTTTATTTTTTAGCAGCACCACCGGCACTACCCAAATCCGTAATTAAACTAAACTTGTTAACTTTTTGCTTTTGCAAAATACCGATAACATCCTTAATAACCGGATATTCTTCTTTGCTATCACCTTTAATAGCTAAACGAAGCTCCTTGTTATGTAAAGCTTTTGTAGCTATACGGGCCTGGCGGATCCAGTTAGTTAACTCACCTGATACAGAATCACGAGGTATACCCGGTTGGGCAAACTTCTTTTGCTGATCAGCAGTCAAAGCAATAAATTGCTTTAATTGGCTCATTGGCACGCCAAATGAAGTGATGGTAGAAAACCTTGTTTGCTCCTCAGGAGTAAAGGTCATGTGATAAATTGAACCCATTTGGTTCAATGTTTCCTTACGGATATCAACACCTTCAACACCGAAGAATGCTTTTTGAGCACCTACAGATATTGTAGCAAAGTCAGATTCAGGTACCGGCTGCTGGATTGAAGATTTTGGTATATCAATAGGTACCGGATCTTCGGTTTTTACTTTTGCAGTTAATATAAAGAAAGTAAGCAACAGGAACGCCACGTCGCACATAGCGGTCATGTCAATTGCGGTGCTCTTTCTTGGGACTTTTATCCTTGCCATGTTAAATTTCTTAAAAATATATAGTGTTTCAGTATTAACTATTTTGCCCCTAACTTATTGTGCATGAGGCATAAGCACTACTATATTTTTATTTGTTTTTGTGCGATGCTGCAAATGTTTGAACGATGCTGAAACCAGTTTCGTCGATAGCATAAGTCAATTTATCAATTTTTGATGTAAACACGTTGTACATGATAATTGAGATAGCTGAAGTACTGATACCGAATGCAGTGTTGATCAAAGCTTCAGAGATGTGTGAAGAAAGTTCAACCTGGTTAGGTACACCTGCTGTTGCTAATGAAGAGAACGCACCGATCATACCCACAACCGTACCTAATAGACCGGTTAATGTACCGATAGATACTAATGTAGCGATGATAGTTAAGTTTTGCTCAAGCATTGGCATTTCCAAAGCTGTAGCTTCTTCGATATCTTTTTGGATAGCTAAAGTTTTTTGATCTACGTCAAGGTTTGGTTCAGCTTCCATTTCACCATATTTTTTCAATGCTGATTTGATAACGTTCGCAACAGAACCTTTTTGTTTGTCGCACTCTGCAGAAGCACCTGCAATGTTACCAGCATTTAAAAGAGCTTGAATTTTCCTTACAAAGCCATCAACACTACCAGTACCAGAAGCTTTACCGATAACTACGAAGCGCTCGATTGAGAAAACGATAACCATTAATAAAAATGACATGATCAAAGGTACAATTACACCACCTTTGTGGATTGTGCCGAAGATATCAGAAGGGTATCCGTTAACTACGTCGCCGCCTTTGAAGTGGCTTGGATCACCAAGGACGAAAACGAATATGCAAATAGCTACTGCCAGACAGATTGGAATAGTTAAAGAAGCAAACATGCCCGATGCACTTGAGCTTTCTTTCTTAACAGGAGTAGTTGGTTTTGTTGGTGCGTTTGCCATTACTTTTGAATTTTTAGTTTTTGTTTTTGTTTATTTTATAAGTTAGTTAAAATGCGCTGTTTGTTGGGAATAACAAAAATAGAATTTTATTGAATTAAAAAAACCATTTATGTTATTCTTTACAATTTTTTAATACAGAATATCATTCTGTGTATTGTTGGTGTTTATAAACGCAACAATACAAATTTATTGTGTGTTACCAACACAATTATTTGCAATGAAAACCATTTTTTTTAAAAATAGCAAGTGATAACATATAAAATTTGTGTTACCAAGCTAAAATCGGGCATTTTTTTTCAAAGTTGCTAAAACGTAGCCGGTATATTTAACTACGATGCAAGCTTTGTAACACATAGTTTTACCTTTTGTTTAAAAATGCGGCTTCCAAATAATTCTGTTAAACTACGGTTTATAATGTTTATTTAATGTTATCCGCCCGCTTTTTTGGCTTTATAGCCGTCGGTTTGGAGTAAAGTTAACACTTTGTCCCTAAAATCACCCTGAATCAGGATCTCGCCATCCTTAACTGAACCGCCAACTCCGCATTTAGATTTTAGCTTTTTCCCAACCGCCTCCAGATCGGCATCGGCCCCTATAAAACCGCTGACACGCGTAACCAGCTTGCTGCCACCTTTACGATCAAGGTATATTTTAAGGTTTTGTTGCTGTGGTGGTAATGTTTCGGCATCCCCTCCCCCATTTTCCTGGTATTGAAAATCAGGGTCGGTTGAGTAAACTACGCCTGTAAAATTTTTCTTTGCCATACTATCAATTTTTAAATGTGTGGCCTACTATTACTTTTAACGACTCCGGCAGTATATTAATATCTATACCCGTACCCGCCATCTGCGGTTCGCCATCCAGGTGGATGGGGCCGGTATGTTCTCTTTTTATCAGGATCTGCTTTCCGCGAATGATCTTCACGTATTTTGAACTTTCGGTTGCTTTGATCAGCATACGCAAACTCATTTCCGGGAACCTCCACAACGGGAAAGGCTTAATCACACACACATCCAGCAAACCATCCTGCAGGCTTGCCTTAGGCGAGATATGCACATTATTGCCATATTGCGATGAATTGGCTATACTCAACATAAACGCCTTATAATCATATTTCTCGCCGTCGATATCCAGGTGATAGTTTTGCGGCTGATAGCCAACCACCTCTTTTATAGATGATTTAATATAACTGATAAAACCACGCTTTTTACCATGCGAAAAAATCTCGCTGATATGGGCATCAAAACCCATACCTGCCATGTTAAAAAACGCCTGCCCGTTAACCCTGGCCGAATCAATAACTTCCATCCGGCCTGTTGCCAGGTTTTTAATAGCCTCCTTGGTATCCATCGGAATGCCCAAAAACCTTGCAAGCCCGTTGCCCGAGCCAAAAGGTACTATACCAAGCGAGGTATCGGTACCCACAATGGCCGATGCCACCTCATTAACTGTACCATCGCCGCCAACTGCCACTACGGTATCAAACTTACCAACTGCTTCTGACGCGATAACCCTTGCATGTGCCACGCCGTCGCTAAAAGCTATAACCGGCTCCATAACAGTAGCATCAATTGTATCCTTGATCAGTTCGGGCACCCCGTCCTTCTTCTTCCCGCCCGAAATTGGGTTTATTATAAATAACGCTTTCCGTTTCAACTATATATATTATTTCAATCGCCAAAAGTAAATGTATTTTCGGCTTTGTGAAATTTGTTTTATTTTTACCGCCCGAATGTGGACTGATTTAATGCTCCTTTTACGATGGGGCCGGATTGCAACCACGTAAAAAAGTGCTAAAACCATGCTTCTTTTTACCGCTCAATCCGTAATAAAGCCCTCCCACTCGATTTTAATTTTACTTATTTAAATTTTATGTCATATTTATTTACTTCAGAGTCCGTATCAGAAGGTCACCCGGATAAAGTAGCTGATCAGATCTCGGACGCGCTGATTGATCATTTTTTAGCATTTGATGCCGAATCGAAAGTTGCCTGCGAAACGCTGGTAACCACAGGCCAGGTTATTTTAGCCGGCGAAGTAAAATCAAAAGCCTATCTGGATGTACAGAAGATTGCCCGTGAGGTGATCAACAAAATCGGGTACACCAAAGGCGAATATATGTTTGACGGCAGTTCATGCGGTGTGCTTTCGGCCATCCACGAACAATCGCCCGATATTAACCAGGGTGTTGACCGCACCGCCAAAGAAGAGCAGGGTGCCGGCGACCAGGGTATGATGTTTGGTTACGCAACCGTTGAAACCGACAATTATATGCCGCTTGCCCTTGATATCGCCCACGCTTTATTAATTGAGCTTGCAGCCATCCGCCGCGAAAACAACGAGATCAAATACCTTCGCCCGGATGCAAAATCGCAGGTTACTTTAGAGTACAGCGATGACAACAAGCCACAACGTATCGACGCGATTGTTATCTCAACTCAACACGACGATTTTGAAGAAGAGCAAGCTATGCTGGCTAAGATCAAAGCTGATATCATCAGCATCCTGATCCCACGCGTTAAGGCTAAATACCCTAAATATGCCCACTTCTTTAACGACGAAATTAAATACCATATTAACCCAACCGGTAAATTTGTGATCGGCGGTCCGCATGGTGATACCGGCTTAACCGGTCGTAAAATTATTGTGGATACCTATGGTGGTAAAGGCGCTCACGGTGGTGGTGCTTTCTCTGGTAAAGATCCATCAAAGGTTGACCGCTCGGCTGCTTATGCAACCCGTCACATTGCTAAAAACCTGGTTGCTGCCGGTTTGTGCGATGAAGTACTGGTACAGGTATCATACGCTATCGGTGTTGCACAGCCAATGGGTATCTACGTAAACACTTACGGTACTGCTAAAGTTGACCTGCACGACGGCGAGATCGCAAAAAAAGTGGAAGGCATTTTTAACATGACCCCTTACGCTATTGAAACCCGTTTTAAACTGCGTAACCCAATTTACAGCGAAACCGCGGCTTACGGCCACTTCGGCAGACCGAACGAAGTTGTTACCAAAACTTTTGTTGGCCACGACGGCAGCAAACTGGAGCGCGAAGTTGAACTGTTTACCTGGGAAAAACTTGATTACGTTGACCAGGTTAAAGCAGCCTTCGGTTTGTAGTTAGCTACACCTATATAATATAAGGCAATAGCGACGGGTAACCCTGTCGCTATTGTTGTTTACGGGGGATATATAAACAAGTATTTTAGGTAAAGGCTCCTTTCGTATTAAATTATAAATACATACATTTATCACCCTAATCCCCCGAACCCTAATTTAAATGCCCAACAACACCTGGAACGCCGTAACCGCTATCCTTTATTTTTCTGTATCTGTTATAATTACTGCCTGGTTTATTGAGCAGAAGTTTGGCTATGTGGCCACGCCCGAAGCTATATTATTATCCAACATTGTAGCGGCGAGTAAATGGGTGGTTATTACCATAGCCGCCCTGGTCATGCTTGAAGAAAATAAATGGATCTTTATCAGGCGTACGGCATTTGCCGCGCTGGCAGGCAGTTGCGCCATGTACTCCACCTACGCGTTAAGGTTTTTCCCCATTAGCAGCTGGCAGCAATTTACCTTTGCCATGGCCTTAGCCATGCTGGTGATGGTAATCTTCTTTTTAAAGGCTGTTACCGATACCAGGCTGCCGCTTAAGTGGTTTGCCGTGTGGATGGCATGCCTGCTGATCAGTGTTATTATGCAAACCAGGGTGGTATTTAGCTTACACCCGGATCTTGTAACAAATGGGGTGTCCCATTTTTTTGATTCCCGAAAAAAAAGTGAAATTTCCTGAAGGCTCGTTTTCCTTTAAAACCCAGGTGTTCCATTTTTAAAAAGCAGAAACGCGGAACAGTATTTTTATGAAGCACGTTAAAAGTCAAACAGTTAACTTTTTACATAAAACACTATAAAATAGTTGATTATCAGATACTACATCTTTTAAAGCGTTATTTGCACTATCCATCAAACAAGGCCCTTAATTAATTTTCCGCGCTACATTTTCTCTATTTTTTGTTGTTTTTTGGGGCGATTTCTATTTGGCCCCGAATTTTATCATAAGGTACTGACAAAACAGCGCCACCAATATTGCGAAAATCTGCGGGTAAATTTGAGCCTCACCCACCCTCTCCTCCGGAGAGGGCTTATAAAAAACGCCCCGGTGAGAAAACCCCAATATGATTAAAAAAGATGGAAGACCGTTGGTGGTGGAAATAATCCGCACCGATGTCCGCGATGCCGCGCGAAGAGATGCTAAAAGAGGCATACGCCCCAGAGTTTATGATCCTGACGCTATTCCTCCCGACGCGTTTATTATTCACCAAGCCAGCACATGGATAGCGATGGAGCGCGAGCGCCAAACGCCACGGATGCTGTTTGGTGAGTTTTGGCTGGAGGGCGAACTGTGTATCCTGTTTGCCGATACCAATATGGGCAAAAGTTTGCTGGCAGTACAACTGGGCGACAGCATTGCCCGTGGACAGGCTATAACACCTTTTAAAATGGACGCCGAACCCTGCGCCGTATTATACATTGATTTTGAGCTAACCGGCAAACAGTTTGAACAACGTTACACCGATGGCACCGCCACCCATGCCTTTCATGAAAATTTTTACCGCGGCGAGTTTGACCAGATGACCGGCCTGCCGCAGGACTTTAAAACTTTTGATGAGTTTATCACGCACGCGCTTAGTCGCGCTATTAAGCGTACCGATGCCAGGGTGCTTATTATTGATAATATTACCTGCCTGCGCAACGGCACCGAGCGCAGTAGCCAGGCACTCTCGCTCATGAAGCAGCTCAAATTGCTTAAAACACGGCATGGCCTCAGCATACTGGTGCTGGCCCACACGCCCAAGCGCAACCCGGCGCTCCCCATTACCCGCAACGACCTGCAAGGCAGCAAAATGCTCATCAACTTTTGCGACAGCGCCTTCGCCATGGCCGAAAGCCAGACGCTGCCGGGCTACCGCTACCTAAAACAAGTAAAACAACGCAGCACCGCCGAAATGTACGGCAGCCATAACGTATGCCTCGGCCGACTGGAAAGGCAAAACGGCTTCTTAAAATTTGTATTCTCCCATACCGATAATGAGGTTAAACACCTGCGCCGCTACAGCCAGGTAGAGCGCCAGCGCCGTGCCGCCGATGTACTCGCGCTCCATAAACAGGGTTTGAGCCAAAGGCAAATTGCCGGCAGGCTGGAAATGAGTTTATCGGCGGTGAATAGGGTGTTGGGGGTTGCGAGGGGATAGGTTTTATTTGCTATAGCAAGTTTTATTTGTTACCGTAAGCGTCCTCGCTTATAGGCCTTATGCATGAGCACTCGTTTAATTTTCCACGTGGTTACCTAAACGCTACCACAAGCGAGGACGCTTGCGGTAGCGGGGGCTATGCAGCGATGCCTGGCCGCGAAAACCCCCAAAATATAGGGTAAACTCCATGTGGCATTTCGGCGAAAGGCCATTTTCTAAATTTTAAATAATATTCATAGCCAAATGCCCATTTAAACGATTGTTCGACTGCATAACTACAGGTTAACCCCCTATTAAATCTAATATCACCTGGAAATGTATAACATATTACTCCGTCGACTAACATATGAACTTCAAGATTCACATTAATTTTAGGCGAAAGTAATCGCAAGACAGGTGTTTGCCATTGAATCATCGACGCATCGGTAATTAAAGTATTAAAAACTTCAAATTCATAATTATGCTTTAAATCAGAGTCCCTAACAAAATAATTTATTATTATCGAATCTTCATTACTCTTTATTTTAACAAAATCAAAATCCGATAACGATTGAAGATGGACAAACCGGTCAGCTTCTCTCGTTAAATAGCTACGAATCGTTTTAAAATTGCTCATAGCCATAAAACTTAGTAGGCGTAATGTTATGTCCTACAGTACCTAAAACTCCAGATCTCGAAATAGCAGCTTCGTCCCTTTTCAATGTTTCAATTTTTTGATTGAATGAATTAGTTGTAGCCAACGGATTATAATCATAATCAATCTCGATTCTCGAACCATCTCGCGATACAAATTGGTAGCTATCCAGTAAAAATCTTTGCCAATCAAATTCAAATTGCCTATAATTTGGCTTTTCGAATATTAAAGGCACTTCTTCCCCCTTGTTTATACGAACTTTAGAATATGTATTCAATGATGGTACCCTGACTAAAAGATTATCACCAATCATTATTCCGTTTTGTCCTGCACAAGCTTGCATTTTGGGAGCCAAACTGGTATGCAAGCTTACTGTGGTAAGTTCTGAACATCCATTAACACCAAAAATATACCAAGAAACATCTTGATCGTCTCCAAAATCTATGCCGGCACGAGTATAAATTTGATCAAGCTCATTCGCGTCAAATATGCTCGGAAGTTCATATTTCATAAAATAAGTAAAGAAACTTACTGCTTTCAAAGCATCGTCTATCGCTTGTTCTTTTGATTTCCGTCTTCCTCCAAAATATAAAAACAATCCATCGTACTGTTGCCTTTGAATATGCCCATCAAACAAAGAACAAGTATGTATTGCTGCACTTTGTATGGTTTGAATAATCAAAGCAATTTGGTCATGGTTGTATTTACGAAAAAAATGAGTTGAATTTTTGACATCTACAAATACTGATACGATGTAGTGTTTCTCAGTAACCTTTTGGCTGTGCCTCAAATATTCGAAATCTGGATGATCTCCTGAACTTATTTGTATTGGATAATCTTTACCCAATAGCCTTTTTAAAGATGACAAACCTGTTTCCACAGAGAGGTCATTTACATCTTCAAGGAGTAATTTAGCGCTATGATTTCCTACCTTTGCGCTAAAATTCATTACTTTATTCGCCAATAAAGTTGGCTCATTGATCGCGCTTCGAATTTGGTTTAAATAGGGTTGGTATAGGTTTTTTGACATTTTATTTTCTATTTATAGTTAACAGCATTAGAATTGGAAGAAGAAGTACAAATTCTGCAAGAATTAAGCTACCGGAGATAGTAAGCAGTCGATACTTCTTTTTTAAACCAACAGCCAAAATGTGTAGTTGGGTGCAAATGTCATCTTTCAAATCCTTCTCATCGATTTCTTCAAATCTGCTCTTGAAATCTGAGCAACTAAATTCTGAGACGCTACCATAGTAAAAAATACTTTTAGGTTTCCCGTAAGTTTCACCACTCTTTAAAAACGGGTTTATGGCAAGCAACGTGCTAATAATAGCCGAAAAGCAGCTTAGTAAAAACAGGCAAATAAAGAATGCTGTCAGTTCTGTAACAACAAACTTATTCTGTATCCAATTAAGTCCGGTAATTGACAATCCAACGAAAAAGGTATTTATCGTCAAATAAAATGCGCCTTTAGTGTTAACACTATTAAAATAGGCGTCATATCGTGCAAAACTAAATTTTGATCGCTCGAAAAAATCTTTCATATTATAATTTAAAAATGCTACACAATTAAAAAGCTGTATCCTAAAGGTTAATAAGTCTTAATCAAGAAGGATATTAAAAAATCGACTATCATTCACCCGAAGACCCCTTGAATGAAGGCGTAAATAAATAAGTTAACTAATAATATTAAGCCTTGAAAGATTCTTACAATTAACTGTATACTAATAATATCCATTTCAAATATCACACTATACAAATACTTAAGTCTTTACTGGCATTCCTCTATTGGCACCTCAAAAAAATCCATAACTAACTTATATACAACCATTAAAATTTAACCCCACTTAACTTCGTTCAAATAGACAATCCTTTTGCCAAATATTTTACTAAAAAATAAGGCATATCCTGTTAAAAAAAATTAAAAATATTTGGCACATAACTTGCATGCCTTAATCAAAAATTAAAATCGCGGAATAATATCCTCAAATCTTATCGTATAATTAATTAACTATCGACATCAAAAGTTAATTATTATACGGCTAAGCAATTAAATATTAGACAAAAAATACTTATAAACATGTCATCACAATTGTGAGCACATGACAGGCAGACATATTGTCATATATTTTCACATAGTAAGCTATGCTATTGTCACAATTACTTCACACCTTTAGTGCAAAGTGGACCACATAGACTTTAGTAGTTGGCGCATATGTGACTCCCCCTGCTACCGCAAGAAGCTTCGACGCTAAGCCTACTTACCACAAGGCACAGCCTTGCGGTAGCGATGAAATAATTTGAAAAAGCGTTGCGGTAGCAAAAAATTAAAATCGCTGCCCCTGCTACCGCAAGCAACTTCGACGCTAAGCATACTTACCACAAGGCACAGCCTTGCGGTAGCGATAAAATAATTTGAAAAAGTGTGCGGTAGCAAAAAATTAAAATCGCTGCCGCAAGGCTGTGCCTTGTGACCCGCGTGCAAGGTATAAGCCAGGCTTATGCATCATAAAAAGCACAAACTATGCACCTGTATTAAGTAGTTATCACTTCAACCAAACCCTTTGTACCAGAATAATCACGCGCGCTGCTGTGCAAGTACTCGTAATCGCTTTCCACTAATCCGGCAACTACGGGGTTATCATGAACATAATCTATCTTTTGCTGAATTACAGCATTACTCCAAAGTTCAATAGGCTTGTTATGTTGCTGCCAAAACTGATTACCGGGATTATTGCTATTTTTAAATCCGGCTTTTTTAAAAGCATTCAACATCCATTCCTTCCGGCTTTCCTGGTTACTTTCGTTAATAAGTTTGATAAGTTGTTTTGAAGTCTGTGATTTAAAATCTCTCAATAAATCTTCAGGTTTCTGAATTGTTGATCTGTACACTAAATGAATATGGCTTGGCATTATGCAATAGGCATAAATTTCCATCCCTTTATTGGCCACACAATAATTTAAATTCTTAACCAGGCAGTCAAAGTATTCTAATCGTACAAAAACATCTATCCAAAATACTGTAGCAAAACTCACAAAATATAGGCCTTCAGAATTATGAAATTTATAATTACGACTCATGAATTAAAAATACATTTTTCTCCGGCTGCAGCAAGCAATTTCAATACTTAGCAAATTTCCACAAGGCACAGCCTCGCGGTAGCCAAAACATTAAAAGTAATACCAACAACAAAGGCTAACCGTTTCCGATTAGCCTTTCACATAATTACTACGCTTAACCTATTACATTTAACATTCATTTTCATCTGTACTGTGCGCTACAAAAAAACCACATATTGCACTTGCTGTAAGTGCTATTAATAACGTAATCATAGTGTTCAATTTTAGGTGAATAATTAATTAATACTATAATTAGTACGAATAAAAGTGCTTAAAGTTTTATCAGACAACCCTTTTTTAGCATAGCAAATGCACTTTTGCAATTATTATTTCCTAAAGGTTAATAAATTAGGATTTTGTTATTAATATCTCTAAATAGCTACTAAACTTAAAATCGATTTTGCCCTCGTAACTGCCCGGAATATGGGGTGTATAGCCCGAATAGGTAGTTTCTGTCATAAAAGGAACCGAGAATACATAAAAATTGCCTTGCCGGCTACAAGGTATTCAAGGCCTTATACAAATCTTTGGCGTTCGCGACGGTATTATGCATATTATCCAGCTTCATTACCTTTTGCAAAAAGTCCTGGATTTTGGCTTTGTTCACTTTTAAAACGCTGCCGTGCATATTTTGCAGCACAACCACAGTATTAAAAATACCGTTGGCATTAGTCATGTTTTGCGACGCGTAGTCTACCAGTTGCGGTACTATACTGGCTGTTTTGTACCAATTTACCATAATATCGTTGGCGCTGTTAGTACGGGTGGAGGCGTTTTCAGAAAACAGACCGGCCACCAGTTTACCCTGCGTACTATCTAAAGCGGTTTGATATTTTTTGGTATTTGCCGGATCGGAAGTAATTGCCGTTTTTAAAAGCTCCGGGGCATCGTTCGGTAATACTTCGGTAATAACTTTGGCTGCGTAAACCCGTTTCTGCGGATCGGGATTGTTCACCATAATATCCAGCAGTGGGGTAACAAACTTATAGGTTTCCAGGCGCTGGTTTTGGATAGATAGCTGCATCTGCTGCTGGTACTGCTGATTAGCCACGGCATCATGATCGCGCGATTGCTCCATATCCTGCTTCTTGATGGCCTGCGAAAACCAATAGCCCGATGCCGTGATAGCCAGCGGCAAAAAGATAGACGAAAAAAACTTGAGCCAAAAATCCTTCTTCTTCTCCTCGTCCGAAGTTTCTTTGAGTTTGGCAAGTTTTTTTTTAAGGTCGTCTATTTCTGTTGTTAACTGTTCTGTAGTCATAGGTAAAGGTTGATGTAGAACATTAAGAAATCCGGTTATAAATATAACTTATTAATT
Organism: Mucilaginibacter kameinonensis; assembly: GCF_003675385.1. Lineage (GTDB taxonomy): Bacteria > Bacteroidota > Bacteroidia > Sphingobacteriales > Sphingobacteriaceae > Mucilaginibacter > Mucilaginibacter kameinonensis. Next base: position 796,829 of record NZ_RCWZ01000004.1, read on the forward strand.
AATAAGACAATACATTTTGTTTGTCCTGTGCGGGGAAGTTGCGTGTATTGTTCTTTATTGAAAATAATAGTCTGTTAAAAAGCAATTCCCTTCCTTGGGAGGGGTGCGGCAGGATCGCGTGTTGGCGGGGAGTGGTTTATACGCCATTTAAACAAATGGAACGTATTTCGCTGAAACCCCTCCCTGCACCCTCCCAGGGAGGGAATCGCACGGCCCAATCCTCATAAATCCATCTTAAGTGTCAATGTATGAGCTACCGGCTCCTGTTAGCTCCAGCCCTCTCTCATCATCTTGTTACAAAACACTTCTTTAAAACATGCTATCTTTGTGATACCGCTTTAATCAATACAACAACCAATTGTTATCAAAGCCATGACACAAAGCAAAAACACTAAATCACTACGCTCAGCACTAAGCCTGATGATGATGGTGGTTTTCCTGGTGCTTGGTTATTGCCCGGTAAGGAATGTTTTGTGCTCGCTCGCCAGCCACGCATCTCAAAACAATGAGCAAAAGGCACCGCGCGATATTAAGGCAATTGTTGAGGATGTATGCAACGCCTATAATAGTGGCGACAAAATTATCCCCTACCAGGAAGTTGTAGCAAAAACAACGGTCCCTTTGTTGCTGGCGGTTGTCGTAGCGGCAGTGTTTTTTGCAGGGATTGTCCTGTTAAAAAAGCTTATTGTTTTATACCCTGACACCCTTGCCTTTAACTTAAGCGCTATTCCGCTTTATTTGGCAAACAGGGCATTGCTCATCTGAATCCACCCTTTTTCAAATGCTTATTGCCCGGCAGTCAATTGCGCCGTGGCCTGATTAATGCATTCCTGCTTGGCCTTTTCGGCTATTTGTATTTCACATTTTTTTGATGATCATCTGGCTTGCTCCGTCATTGTTGTTGCTGTTTGCAGCGGCATTTATACTTGGCGCACCTCAATAATCATCACGTATCAATTATTTTTTTCAATCATGATCAATCCTATTTTTTCTATAGCCGGCAAAAATTACCGGCAAATGGCTCCCCTACTTTTACGCATGACCGTTGGCTTCGGCTTTATGGCGCACGGCTGGGCCAAACTGATTAAAGGCCCCGAAGCTTTCGGAAATCTGCTGGCTCAAATCCACGTGCCCTTTCCTCATGCTATGGCGTGGATCTCTACCTTAACAGAACTGATTGGCGGTCTCGCCATGTTTATCGGGTTCATGGTAAGCATCACCGCCCTCCCTCTTATCGGTATCATGCTTGTAGCTATGTTCGGCATTCAGGTTCATTACGGTTACAGTTCGGTAAAAACCATCGGCTTAACTCCCGGCGGACCAATTTTCGGTCCGCCGGGCTATGAGATCAATTTATTGTACATCGCCGCGCTTATCTCGCTACTGATTTCGGGAGGTGGTATGTTTTCTGTCGATTCCGTTCTGGCTCCAAAGCGAGGCACCAATTAAATCATAAAAAATAATAACCTATTGATCATTATGCCACTAAGGCAAATGATCAATAGGTTTAATAAACATCAATATGTACACTGTTTTTCTTTACATTTTTATCATCAGTTTCATTGCCACCCTGGTACGTTCAACCTTTGGCTTTGGCGAATCGCTGGTAGCTGTACCTTTACTAAGTATTTTTATCCCTCTCGGCGTTGCCGTTCCGCTTTCGGTACTTATTTCTGTTTTGGTTGCACTGGTGGTGGTGATCCAGGATCATAGCAAAATCCAGTTGAACAGCGCGAAATGGCTCATCCTTTTTGCCTTGCCGGGAATCCCGATAGGCGTACTGATTCTGATTTACGGCAACGAGCTTTGGGTAAAAACCGGGCTGGGAACCCTTATTATCCTCTACTCGTTATATGCCATGTTTGGTAAAAACAGCTTTCAACTTCATCAGGATAGTAAGTTCTGGCTGTTTATCTGTGGTTTTTTGTCGGGAGTTTTGGGAGGAGCCTATGGCGTTAACGGGCCGCCGCTGGTTGTTTATGGTAACATGCGCAAATGGAGCGCAAAAGATTTCAGGGCCACGCTTCAGGGCTATTTTTTGCCAGCAAGCTTAATTGGGGTAATGGGCTATATTTTTAAAGGACTAATCACCACCGAAGTATTAAAATATTTTATGGTATCGCTTCCGGCTGTTTTCCCGGCTATATTCTTAGGGCGATACCTTAATCACAGGCTCAATAACGCTTCGTTTTTTAAGTATGTATACTGGGGCTTACTGCTCATCGGCGTATTTTTAATTGTGTTTTGCCTGTTCAACATAAAAACCTGATGTACAAGCTATCAACAAAACCCCTATCTTTAAATTGCAATTATTTACCTGGACTTATCTGCCCGTTATGGAACCTACTGCACAAGCCCAAACTATCGATCAGATCATTGAACAACTGGAAGCCATTATTGCCGATGCCATAAAAACCGACAGCCGGGCCGGTTTTTTCGCGGCGCTGTACCATAAGGTTACCTGCAAGGTGAGGGAAGGTATTCAAAACAAGGAGTTTGAAAATCCTGCACGTATGGAGCAGTTGGATGTGATCTTCGCTAACAGGTATATTGCCGCCTATCATTCCTGGCAGCAGAAACAGCCTTGTTCCAATTGCTGGCAGCTGGCGTTCGGCATTTTTAATAAATCATCAAAATTGGTATTGCAGCACCTGCTCATTGGCATGAACGCGCATATCAATCTTGATTTGGGTGTTGCCGTTGTAGAGGTAGCCCGCAAACTTAACCAGCCGCTCACCGAGGTTCATAAAGATTTTAATTCCATCAACACTATACTTTCGGCCCTTACTTACGAGGTGATCAGCGAACTGAATCAGATTTCGCCCCTATTATCGCTGGCTGGTCTGCACGCGCAAAATAACTCTATCCTAATCCAGTTTGCCCTCAGCAATGCTCGCGACGGCGCATGGTGTTTTGCCGAAGACCTGTTTACCCGTACCGGAGATGATTACCCCAAGCAGATAGCCAGCAGGGATAACGACATTAATAAACTGGGGCTGGGTATTGTTAACCCGGTGGGGATGCTGCGCTTTACAGTATGGATCATCCACCTGTTTGAAAAACGCGATCCATCCAAAATAACCGAGATCCTGACCTCATATAAAAAGACTTATTTAAAGGTAAACCAGTACCCTACCGATGGAGCGAAATAAATGATAAGTTAAATCTCAAGAAACTATTATTTTCCAATTGCAATCAACAGAAAAAACAATACCAGCATTCCTAAACCAATAAATCTTACATAATGGTCAAGCCATTGGGGTACATAAAAAAGCCATCGGTAAGCAGGAACTTTTTGCCCGGTACAAACCGCACGCACCACCCTATAAATATATAAAGGGATATTGCACAGGTATACAACAAGTAAACCAATTATTTCGAGCGTTGATCCTATATGCAACACGGCTTAGGATTTTAATTATTTACGATACAATAATAACACAGTCAAACTAAAATATGAGTCCTTGTTGAAAGTAATGGTCAGACTTGTTGTATGTCTTCCAGGATTTTACGGGGCGATTGCGTAATAATTTTATCGCATTTTTCCGGGCTGATATCTTTCTTAGCCGCTTCCTTTACACTTTCCTTTAGTAACTGTTTGTCAACTTCGTTTGTAAGCCATTTAGCACCGGCAACGCCAACCAAAAAGGCCCCGGCAAGCGCCGAAAAAGTCAAACTGATATCCTGACGTGCAGTAGCCGTCGTTTTTGCCAGCTCTATCGAAGCCCCAGATCCGTAAAACGACCATGAACTGAAGGCAGACGTCGCCCCGATCAAAATATTTGACAGAAAGCCCGGGCAAAGGATCCCATTCTTGATTTTAGGCACAATAAACTTGTTATCTGTTAACAGTGCATTAACTACTCCCCCAACCATCCCGGCCAGGGAAATTAAAAGTGCGCAAATCCAGGGGTTCATAACTTATGGGGGTTATTGGTTATTGTTGATAGATCACCATCCTGATAACAAGAAGATATTCGCAATAGATTTGATTTGCCGCTTGGAATACTATTTCATTTTTTGTGCGGCAGATAAAAGGTTGTTTTTATAATCTACTTAAAGTTAACAGATTACAATCCACAAAGCAATAGTTAAAAACACGCTATTTAACAGTGGGCTTTCTTTCGATAAGCGCCGCACCGAACATGATGAAAACACAGCGCTCATCAAAAATCACTATCTTTGCGCCTCAACCGCTGATAATGACAACATAAATCAGTGAGATCATCAAAAGGCAAGCAAAGTGGAACAGCAAACAATAACAACCTGGGAAAAAGGCTATAACAATTACGGGCCATGGCTTAAGGAAAAATACAAAGGCCATCGTGTGTTTAAAGTAATTGTTGATGGTGGTTTTACCTGCCCTAACCGCGATGGTTCAAAAGGCTACGGTGGTTGTACCTATTGTAATGTTGATTCGTTTACGCCTTCGGTTAGTCGTAATGCCCCTACTGTGCGCCAGCAGGTTGAGGAAGGTATGGAGCGTGCCCGTAAAGGCAACAAGGCCGATAAGTTTATTATTTACTTTCAGCCCAATACCAATACCTACGCCCCGGCGCATTACCTTAAAATGCTTTATGACGAAGCCTTAAGCTACGGCACTGAGGATATTGTAGGTCTTTCGGTAGGAACCCGTCCCGACTGTATCGACGCTGAAAAGATTGCCCTGCTGGAAAGCTATACCGACCGTTTTGATGTTGATTTGGAAATGGGGATGGAAAGTATCTATAACGATACCCTGAACCAGATTAACCGCGGCTGCAGCCACGAAGAACTGGTAAAAGCCCTGAGCCTGGTAGAAAATTCAAAACTGGATATTTGTGTGCACACCATTTTCGGTTTCCCCTGGGAAACTAAGGAGATGATGCTGAAATATGCCGATGAGATCAACCGTTTCAGGCAGATCAAATTTGTAAAATTCCACCACCTGCATATTGTCGAGGGCTCGGTAATGGGCGTAAAATATAAACGCGAACCGTTTCACCTGTTTGGCATAGAAGAATACGCCGATTTCCTGTGCGAGCTGCTCCCGCTTGTTCGCCCGGATATCGTAATCCAACGCCTCTTCGGTCTCAGCGACCGCGAACTGCTCATTGCCCCCAACTGGGGATTAAAAAAATCAGAGATCCAGTATTATATCGATCAAAGGATTTTGAGCAAAGGCGTGGTACAGGGAAGCAAATATATTTGAACCATGATTCATAGGATTTAAGGATTGGCAGGATTTTTTTGCCACCCGTGGCCGTGTCCTGACGGCCATTCGTTCATTAACTATCATCCAATACGATCCGTGAGGACACGGATCGGGGGAAGTAAGAAAAATCCATCAATCCGGCAAATCCCCCAAATCCCGGTTCTGATTAACGAATAAGCAAATCCCTTACTGCTACTAAAAACTGCCACTGCTACTTAATTCAACCCTTACTTATTTAACAATTGGTATCCCTTTTGCAAATATTTACGTATAATTAAATTGATCTAAAAGTTAAAATACGTCTGTTTTGTCACAAAGAGCGCAATCCAATTATATTCCTGCATTAACCGGTGTGCGGGCCATGGCGGCTTACCTGGTTTTTATCTCGCATTTTGCGTATGTATTTGATGAAAAATTTCCCCACTCCGTGCAACGTTTCTTTAACGAGTTTCATATTGGGGTTACCATTTTCTTTGTGCTTTCGGGTTTTTTGATCGCTTTCCGGTATTTTGACAGTTTTAAATTAAGCAAGGAGTGGTTTCTGCAATACCTGAAAAACCGGGTGGCGCGGATCTATCCCATGTACGCCCTGCTCACTATTGGTGCATTCATAGCTTATCATTTCACGCAAAACCAAACGGTAACTGATGGGCAAAATCCTGTAGTGATGTTTTTCATGAACATCGTTTTTCTGCGTGGCTTTTTTGATCAGTTTAAGTTTACAGGCATAGCGCAGGGATGGTCGCTTACGGTGGAAGAATGCTTTTACTTTTCGGCCCCATTCATTTTCCTGATAGCTACCAAATACAAAAAGTTTTATATCCAGCCCATAGCGGTTACAGGTTTAGGTGTTTCGCTGGTGCTCATTTTTAGTCATTTTAACTGGTTTGGCTTCTTCGGCAACTTTACGTTTATGATGCTGTATACCTTTTTGGGCCGTTGCTTTGAGTTTTTCGCCGGTATTCAGCTGGCGTTAATTGTTCGTAAGCAAAAACTGGATGGCAGCAGTAAAAAGAAGTTTACTTACCTCGGTTTTTTCCTCATTTTCTTTTGTGTGTGGATTATGTCTACGCTTACCATTCCACAAGGCTATGAAGCGGGTTTGCATAACCTATGGGGCATTGTAACGAATAATTATTTCCTGGCTATATCTATAACGATATTCTTTTACGGTTTACTTACCGAAACTACCCTGCTTAAAAAATTCCTGGCGCATCCTTTTATCGAACTACTGGGCAAAAGCTCGTACATATTTTACCTTATCCACCTGGGGTATATGTACAACTTTATACACCATCTTATGAACAACCTCAACGATTATGTTTTCGAACTTTATGATAAGTGGGGCGTGGACTGGCATTCGCCGTTTGAGTACGATAGTCTAAACCTTTTATACGCGTTCATCGTTTTAAATATCATTTCAATAACGCTGTTTAAATTAATTGAAGAGCCGCTTAACCATTACATCCGCAAGTCCGATTTTTTGGTTAAACATAAGGCCGTACGTGAAAAATCGATAGTTTAACAGTGCTACCTAAAACTATGTCTATCTATCAATGAAGAAACAACTACGCTGCATTTTAAGCATCTTACTGCTAACGGGTATGCTGCTGCCACAAAAGCTGTACGCGGGATGGCCAATTGGCAAATACAGGGACTTAGTTATCCCATCCATGTTCCTCTACCACCAAACCGACCGTTTTGACATCGATGGACGGCGCATTAAAGGCGATCCGGGAGCCAGCTTTACTTCCTACTCGGCCAACCTTTATGTAGGCTACGGCTTATCTCGCCGGCTTGATCTTATAGCCAGTGTACCATTTGTATATTCGCAAAACAGGTTATTTGACGGCAGAACTATCACCAATCGCGGTCTTGGTGATTTGTATATGGGGCTGAGCTACAACCTTGTTAACTTTAATTACGTACGTTTCCTGAGTTTCCAGGTATCGGGTATAGCGCCGCTTTATAACAGAAAAAATCCGCTGTCAGATTTGGGCTACGGCAATTACGGTGCCGAGACCAAGCTGATGTACTGCGGCAACCTGCCTAAAAGCATCGCATCAAAGGGCTATTTTAATACAGAGCTATCGTTCCGCAGATATTTTGACGAGCAGGGGCCAAGCCAGGTAAGCCTGAGCGCTATGGTTGGCTACCCTGTAAGCAGGCATGATCAGTTTGGGTTGGAGCTTTTGTACCTGCGTTCTATCAGCTCAAACAAAACGTTCAATGCCAATATCAACAACGCCCGCGATTATTCCTTTTTTAAGCCGACGCTTAATTACGGTCACCAGTTCAGCCGCCGGTTCTCAACCTTTTTAGGTGGCTATTATACCCCAATTGGCCGTAACACCGGTGTAGGTTACGGAGGTTCATTACAGTTAATATTTAAAATATGATGTTGATGAAAAAGTTTAATATCAGTTTTACCCCCATTATATTTTTTTCAGCAACACTTTTATTGCTATCATCAACCAACGTTTTCGCCCAGGATAAGGATGACAGCGACGGCGAAATGTTTATCGAGGCCAAACCGCGTAACAAGAACGGCATTTTTAAGGGCGATGATGAGATCAGCTACAAGCTTAACATCAAAAGCACTTATAAAGATAAGCAGGAAGGTAAATTCAAATACGTTATCACCACGGATGAAGGCAAGCCTGTATTCAGGGACTCTTCAAATTTTTCTATCGGTGCCGGTTCGTCAAAAAGCCTTAATGTAAAAGTTAATGCTAAAAACGCGGGGTTCTATCATATCGATTTTATGTTTAACCTATCGGCTTATGATGATACCGTGCGCAAGGTGTTTGGATTAAACCCCGAATCCGTTACCTCGCAATTACATAAACCTGCCGATTTTGATAGCTTCTGGCTGCAAACCCGCCAGCAACTGGCCGACGTAAAACCGCAATACAAGGTATTGGAACGCAGGGACCTATCCACCAAATACAAAAAGGTTTACCTGGTTGAGATGAAATCGTACGATAACCTGCTGATCCGCGGCTGGCTGGTGATCCCTACCGATGGCCGCAAGTTTCCGGTACATTATCGTGTACCCGGCTATGTGGTTGAATTAAAGCCCAACATGGACAATGATGATTATATCGCTTTCGATATCAACGTGCGTGGTAATGGCAACAGCAAGGATGTGGTGCACATTAATACAGACAATTACAATGTTACCAATATTGAGGATAAGAACAAGTACATTTATCGCGGCGTTTATATGGATTGCCTGCGCGGGCTCGATTTCCTTTACTCGCACAGTAACCTTGGTATTGATACCTCAAAAATTTATGTAGAGGGCGGTAGCCAGGGCGGTGCGCTGGCAGTGGTAACCGCGGCACTTGACAAAAGGATTAAAGTGTTAACCATGCAGGTGCCGCTATTTGCCGATATCCGGGATAATTACAATATTTCGGCTTCGTACAAAGAACAGGTTGTGCCGTTCAAAATGTTCAGACGGTATAAGGCTTCGCGTGCTGAGTTTACCTGGGATAAGTTTTTTGAGAACTTTGATTATTATGATCCGCAAAACTTTGCGCCAATGGTAAAATGCCCCGTGTTGATGGGCATAGGCTTGCTTGACCAATTTTGTCCGCCGCGTTGCAGCATGTCATTGTATAACCATTTGGGTACAACCAATAAGGAGTGGGTAAGTGTACCAAACTCAACCCACGAGGTTGACCTGAATTATTTTATGTTTCAAAATCTCTGGATCCGGGAAAAGTTCCGGATTCCATAAATTGTACTTTTTTAATGAACTGTTTTAATTTCCTGATCACAATTAAATTTAAGCCGTACTATCTTGTTTTAGCTGTATGTTTTTTGTTGTTCAACGCCACAGAGCCAGTTCTGGCCCAGAACAAAGAAGATGGTGAAGAAGTATCAACCGTACTTAACATCAACGATAAGAACGGCACTTTTAGCTCAACCGCGTCATTCAGTTTCGAGATAAAAAACAACCACGATACCAACCAGGAAGGTACCATCTCATACAATATCACTACCGAAAAAGGGCAGGTTATTAAAACACTGTCAAAACCGGTAAACCTTGCCAAAAAGAGCTCTTCAAAATATGACTTTGATGTTCCGGGTTTAAAGGCGGGCTTTTACAAGCTTAACATGATGATCAACGTAAGCGACTATGACGATACTACCCGTCGCGCTTTCGGGATTAAACCAGACGACATCAGGTCGCAGTATGCTAAACCTGCGGATTTTGACCAGTTTTGGCAAACCGCCAAAGATGAACTGGCTAAGGTGAAGCCCAACTACAAACTCACCGAGCTACCCGACAGGCAAACGGAAAATCGCAAGGTTTATCAAATTGAAATGAAATCGCTTGATGATATTCTCATCCGCGGTTTTATGACGGTGCCTATCACTAAAAATAAGGACAAAAAGTTTTCGGTACTGCTGGGTTTGCCCGGTTACCAGGTTAACCTGCAGCCCATAGTTGGTGACGACCCTGACCTGGTGATCATCACCCTGAATACCCGCGGCCAGGGAACCAGTAAAGACGTGGTGCATACCGAGCGCGATGCCTTTATCTCCTATCATATTGAAGATAAAAACAAATACGTGATGCGCGGCGTGATCATGGACTGCGTTAGAGCTGTTGATTTTATTTTTGCCCAGCCTAACCTGCGTCATGATCAGATCCTTGCGAGTGGTGGCAGTATGGGTGGCTTTCTGTCATTGGCTGTTTCGGGCCTTGATCACCGCATAGCTTTATGTTCGGCACAAAACCCCATCATGAGCGATGTACATAACCTGGTTGGCGCGGTAACATGGCCAATTAATGATATCAGGAAATACTGCAACAGCAAAGCCGGGGTAAGCTTTGACCAGGTGATCAACAACCTTGATTATTACGATACCAAAAACTTTGCAAGCAGGATAAAATGCCCTACGCTTATTGGTTTAGGCTTACTTGACCCCTTCGTACCCCCTGCCAATGGCTATGCCGTTTACAATTCATTGAATGGCGATAAGCACATGATCATATTTAAAAATCTGGGCCACGAAGTAAGCGTTGAGTACAAAGAGTACGAGGGCCGTTGGATGCGTGATACATTTGGTTTATTTTAGCACGTTTAAACCATGGGCCTGAAGTTATCCATTTCAAAATATTTTCTGTTTACAGCAATTACGCTTGCTGCTTTTATACCTGCTAAAAGCTACGGCGGCGGTTTCCCGGTACGTCCGGGCAGGATCACGCTTACGCCATCAGCAACCTACTTTTTTGCCAATAAAGCCTGGGACGAAAACAGCCATAAAGGATCCTTTGCCAATAACGGCAAGTTTACTTCCTGGAGCTATGCCTTGTATTCGGAGGTTGGCTTAAGTCGCCGGTTTACGCTATCGGTACTGGCCCCCTATGTCATGAATACTTTCGCGACAGATCTTGGTACCAGCAAAAGCTCCGGCTTTCAGGACCTTGAAGTAGGCATCAGGTATTACCTGGCCAATATTAATTATAAATATTATTTCAGCTTACAGGGTACAGCCATTGTACCTATGTACACCAATACTGCATTGGGCTATAACCAAAAAGGAGCCGAACTCAGACTGGCCTTTGCAGGCAGCGGGCACCTGTTTAGCAAAAACTCATTCTTTATTCTCGAAAACGGCGTACGCGAATATTTTGGCTACGAAAGTGTTTTCCAGGACAGGTATAATGCCACTTACGGCCTAACGCTCGATAAAAAATTCCACGAGCAAATTTCATTAAGCGTAGGCGGATTTTATGCCACCAGTATCAACAAGGAATTTAACGTAAACCCAAGTGCCAGCAAAAACTTCGCGTTTAACCAGGTTGCGTTAAGCTACGGGCATTCCTTTGCCAAAAGCCTATCGATGTTTTTAACAGGGGGCACGTTTGTTACCGGCCGTAATACCGGCGCAGGCAGCAACTTGTCGGCGTCGCTTATTTACCGGATAGATACTAAATAGCTTTGTAAAAGCTCAAAGCCAATTGCCAAATTATCTAAAACAGCAAAAATTGCGCTACACTAAATCAGCAGCGGATTTTTCCGTTTCAAACAGATTTAATACTTCATCCCAATTGTGAACGCGTACGTGCTGGTGTTCATGCTTGTTGTGATGCGCATTGAACATGATGGCTTTACCGCTGCAATAATCAAGGTTTTTGCAATGATCATCTATCAGGTAATCGGTATTGATGATGCTTTTATCGCCACACAGCACAATATTACGCCAGCTGATAAAAGGAAAATACTCCTGTAGCCATTCCAGCTTCTCGAATAATGATAATGGAAACTCGGTAGCAGCCGATACAATGTACACCTCATAATCTTCCGTCAGCTTTTTAACAGCCTCAACAGCGCCGTGCATAACAGGCAACGTGCGGAAAAAACCCGGCAGGTTCAGGGAAGCTTTGGTAGCGGCATCCAACGGAAAAGCCTCCGCATGCGATAAGCCCTCAATAGCTTCAAGGGTTGTTGTAATGCCATACAACTGCTCATAATATTTGATCAGCTGCGGCTCGACATCGGCCATAACGCCGTCCATGTCGATTGCGATAGTTTTTCTTTCATGCAATTTCATGCAGCAAAACAAAACATTTTTGCAATATTTTGCAAATTATTTATAACTTTGCATTATATTGCAAACATGGTAAGAGAAGAAAGACTCCAGATCATATTAGATCACGTATCAAAGGATAACAAGGTTATGCTTACCGAATTGAGCGAGAAGCTCAATGTTTCGGAAGATACCGTACGCCGCGACATCAAAGTACTGGCCGATCAAAAGCTATTAACTGCGGTAAGGGGCGGCGCTGTTGCCCACTCCCCTATCCCGCACCATTACCGGGCAAGGGAAAAACACGATGTAGCATCAAAAAAGGTGATCGCATCTAAAGTATTAAGCTTTTTAAAAGACGGACAAGTGGTAATTTTTGACGGCGGTACATCAACACTGGCCGTTGCCGAAAGCCTGCCCGACGATTTAAGGATCACCGTTGTTACCAACAGTTTCCCCGTGGCAAACGCGCTGGAAGATCATCCAACGGTTGAAGTGATATTTGCAGGCGGTCGGCTGTACAAATCATCCTTCACCACTATTGGTCATGAAACCATCAACGCTTTCAGGAACATCCGGGCCGATCTGTGCATTTTTGGGATCTGCAGTGTGCACCCTACCATAGGCATCACCACCCGCGATTACGAAGAGGCAGAGATCAAGAAAACGATGATCGAAATATCAAAGGAAACCATCGCGCTCTCCACCTTAGAAAAAATAAACAAAGCTGATTCTTACTACATAGGCCCGGTTACAGAACTGGCCACTATCATTACCGATGTATCTCCCGACGACGAACAACTATCGGTATACAGGGAAGCAGGCATCAACATCTTTTAACATCCAACAACGTGAAAAAAAGTTTACTACCGCTTACCTTAGGCGGCCTCGGCATAGGCACTACCGAATTTGTAATGATGGGCATGCTGCCCGATATTGCCAATGATTTTCATACCAGTATCCCTGTTGCAGGGCACCTTATTTCGGCTTATGCTTTAGGCGTGGTTATTGGCGCGCCACTGTTGGTAGCATTTACCAGCAGCTATCCCCCTAAAAAAATCCTGACCGTATTGATGATCATTTTTACAGTCTTCAATGCCTGTTCGGCCTTTGCGCCAAATCATTATGTGTTGTTGTTTTCGAGGTTGTTAGCAGGCTTACCGCACGGCGCGTTTTTTGGTGTAGGCTCGGTAGTAGCTACCCGCCTTGCCGAAAAAGGTAAACAGGCGCAAGCCATTTCCATCATGTTTGCCGGTCTTACTATTGCCAACCTGCTTACCGTTCCTTTGGGTACTTATATAGGTCACCATTATTCATGGCGCTATACCTTTGGGATGATCGCTGTAATTGGCTTGCTCACTTTAATATTTATCCAATTATGGCTGCCGCAGTTAGCACCCAACAATAGCGGCAACATCCGCTCTGAGCTTACATTTTTCAGAAAAAAGCAGGCCTGGCTTATCATTGGCCTTACGGCTATTGGTACCGGCGGTCTTTTTGCATGGATCAGTTACATAGCCCCACTCATGACCGAAGTATCTAAGTTTGCGGCCAGCAGTGTTCCTTATGTATTGGTTTTAGCTGGTCTGGGCATGGTAGTAGGCAATGTTATTGGCGGTAAACTGGCGGATAAAGTTTCGCCAGTAAAAGCTTGTTTAATATTGATGATCACCATGGCCATATCATTAATCGTGATCTTCTTTGTTTCGCAAAATCAGATCCTGTCGCTGGTAATGACATTCATAACCGGTGGCCTTTCAATGGCCATAGGTTCGCCTATACAAACATTGATGATCAATACAGCCAAAGGTGCCGAAATGCTTGGCGCGGCTGCTACGCAAGCAGCCTTTAATATCGGTAACGCCTTAGGCGCTTTCCTGGGTGGCTTACCTATTGCCTGGGGATTAGGCTTTACCTCGCCGGAGATAGTAGGCGTAATTATGGCCTCAACCGGTGCTTTGTTTGCGTTGACACTAAGCAGGCAAAAGGTTAAGATTGTTGAGGAAGAAGTGGTGTTGGCGGGGAGTAAAATCTAAAAAGCTACCACGAACATATAATATGTCATTGCGAGCGAAGCGTGGCAACCGCACGGGAGCATATCCGCTCTGTACAGCGTGCGATTGCTTCGTCGTTCCTCCTCGCAATGACATGGAGCAGATTTATGGCAGGTATTTTCCAAACAGATCCTCAATCACCTTGGTACGATAATCAAATATCTGCTCAACTTTGCTTTTAACAAAAACGGCATTGGCAAACCTGCCAATTGCACCATAAGGGATAGCGTAGTGCAAAAGATCGGTCATGTGTACACCTCCGTCTATCTCCTTAAAATGGTGCTGGTGATGCCATAGGGCGTAAGGGCCAAAACGCTGCTCATCAACAAAATACTTTTTATCATCAACATGGGTGATCTCGGTCATCCAGTTCATTTTGATACCCAGCAATGGCGATATTTTGTAGGTGATGATCATGCCCGCATACATTTTGGTATCGGCGGTATAATCAGATGTAACTACAAAACTCATATCCTTCGGCGTGATCTTGGCCAGGTTTAAAGGGGACGAAAAAAAATCCCAGGCATCGTTAAGGGTGATGGGGAGGCTTTGTTCTCTTTTTAAAACGTATGTTTTCACTATGGGGTAACAAGGATGAAGGGGGAATGTTATAAAAACACAAAAGAAACTGGAGCCGCCGCTCGCATCCTTGCGAGTAGCAACTATCAAGCGGCCTCCCGGCCGCCGGGCCACGGAGGCCAGAGGCCTGGAAATAGTTGCCGCTCGGCTGGAGCCGAGCGGCGGCAAAATTCACTAATTTATCTATCTCTCTTCCTTCCCTATCGGCAAATCCCTTCTTGACCATTCGCTCCATGAACCCACATAAAGCTTGGCACCAGCGATACCGGCATAATCCAAACCCAGCAAAGTATGGCAAGCTGTAACACCCGATCCGCAGTGAACAATCACCTCATTATGCGCCACATCGCCAATAGCGGCATCGTAGGCTTTGCGCAATTCATCGGCAGGTAAATATCTGCCATCGGCACCAAGGTTATTGGTATAAGGCAAGTTAAGCGCACCAGGTATGTGCCCGGCAATCAGATCCAAAGGCTCTGTCTGCCCTAAATATCTTGGTGTTTCGCGAACATCTATCACTACACGCGAAGGGTCTTTGGCCGCTTCGCCTGCTTCATCAATCAAAACCGTATTGGCATACTCATGCGTTACCGGGTACGGGTCAACCGGGGTTGGCGTGTAAGCCTCGGTGATTAGCTCAACACCGGCATTTTTAGCCGCCTGCAAACCGCCATTCAGTACCTGCACATTTTCATGGTCAATAGCCCGCAGCATCCACCATAAACGCGAGGCCGCAAACGCGCCCGACTTATCGTCATAAACCACCACATGGCTTTGAGGCGTAACACCCCAGTTGCCTAACTGTACAGCAAATTCCTGTATGTTGGGCAGCGGATGCCTGCCGCCAAAAGCGGGATCTTCGGGTTTAGTGGTAAGGTGCTGGTCGAGGTCGGCGAATATCGCGCCTTTCAGGTGACCGGCCAGGTAACGCTGATAGGAGTCTTGCCCTGCGCGGGCATCAATGAGAATAGTATCCTTGCCGGCCAAAGCCGGATCGTTGATTTCAATTAATGACGACATAGGTATATCTGATATGTTTAAATATCAAATATAGATACACCGCTTTTAGTTTGGCAAATTTACTGCACTATTTTGTTGGCGCAGTATGAACTTGCAAAAGCCTCGGGTTTAGCCTTAAACACAAAACCCATGCTCAGGATGTAACCCATGGCCTCATGCAGGGCCGCGTTACTTTTAAACATCGGGTTGGTGTTAATGTCGGCATGTACCTCAAGGTCTACATCGTACAGGTCAAGCAAATCGCAAAGCTTGTAAGCAATGTCAATTGATTTTTGCACTTCGCTCAGCATCCTTTCTTTGATGCTCATTTTTTGCGATGTGCGTTCCTGATGGATAAACATAAAGGCACCACGTTTTTCGCGCAGAAACACGATCACCGTTGCGAAATCTGTAATAGATCCCTTAACTTGAGAATCGGTGCCGATACATACTTTGAGTTTGTTACCAAGGAGGGCTTCGCGTTCAATTGCCTTTTCAACCTCTTCCATAATGGGCGATTGGATTACTTCGCCGCTGAATTTTCTCCAGGTCATAAAAATTATTTTAGGTAAATTTTAGGCGACCTTTTTTATGGGTCTATAAAAATAAGCGATTAGCTTTCATATTAACGTAAATAACATGTGATTTATTTGTTAACATTTATCTGATTGTTAACACGTTGGAGGATTTTAGGTAAAAGGTAAAAGGTGAATAGTACCCAACGCATGTGGGCTCCGACCGGGTGTTAGCAGAAAGGTTGTCTGAATCCGAATTTATCTAATTAAAGAATTTTTCGAATCTTCTCAATTCTGACCATTCCACAAATTCTAAAAATCCGAGTTCAGATAACTGTAGCGAGGACGCGAGCGGCGGCGGGAAGTCACTGTTTGAAGTCATTAACAGAATCGCCTACAGCTTTCCCTTAGCCTGTAGTTCAAGCGGGACAACATCAATCAGCTCAAGTGATTTTACCATATCCTTAGTTCCAATTTTATATTTTTTAAAATGTGACGTTTGTAAATGGGCTTTGTATGCAACCGTATCGGCATATATTTCAAAAACAGTGATATGAGCGGGGTTGTTCTTATCGGCCACGGCATGCAGGGTCAAAACGCCGGGTTCAACACGTACTGCCGTCTCAATTTGTTCTTTCAGGAAAACTTTATAATTATCGAGCTGGGCAGGGTCTATTTGTAATTTGGCAATGTGCACAACCTTGTCACCTTGCTGGGCCGAAGCATTTTGATTAGTAAATACCATAATTAAAAATACCAATGTGATTGGCAACAATGCCTTGATGTTTATTTGTTTCATTTTGAGTTGGTTTGAATAAATGGATAGCAAGGATGTATATTCAAATATGCCGATATTTTTCAGGCCGGGTATTATACCAATTACTGTTTTATTTACCATTATCACTGTTTAGCCCGGTAAACAAAATCATAAGCTGTAATTTTGATCTGTTTAACAACAACTATAAAACAACACTATGGAAATTAAACGAAACGGCTCACAGGCATCTGGCAAAGGTCCGGCCGAATATTTTACCGGTTCTGTACGTATCGATCCGCTGATGAGCCCACCAGAACCTTCACGTGTGGCTATGGCCTTGGTTACCTTTGAACCGGGTGCCCGTACGACCTGGCATACCCATCCATTTGGGCAAACATTAATTGTTACTGCCGGTGCAGGATGGGTACAGCGCGAAGGCGATGCCAAACAAAATATTTACCAGGGAGATGTAGTTTATTTCCTGCCGAACGAAAAACATTGGCACGGCGCCACCGATACCACTGCCATGAGCCACATAGCTATACAGGAAAAATTAAACGGTTCGCCGGTTGATTGGATGGAGCAAGTGAGCGAGGATGATTATAAGGGGCAAGGTTAACAAGTAATTAATATTAAACCCTTTAACCAACATGTCATTGCGAGGCACGAAGCAATCGCACGGAGGCACGACCGCTTTGCATAGCATGCGATTGCCACGCTATCGCTCGCAATGACATGGTTTTTAGTTTAAATCAAGCTAACGCAGCTTTAATCCTATTCTCGGCCTCAAGCACTAATTCCGCTACCGGAGTTTTACCGGGTTCGATAGGCTCTAACACTGTCCACGTTACTGCGGTAAAAGTATTAAGAGGAAAGTAGCCGTATTTCATAACCTTCCAAGCATTATTTATTGCAATTGGAACAAGCAAGGCGTCGGGACATTTTTTTAGGATAGCGGCAATACCTGCCGAGTGAAATGGTTTAACCGTACCGTCCTTTGAACGGGTGCCTTCAGGAAATATCACCGCCGACCAATTATTTTCCTTCATCCTTACGCCCAACATCATTAATTCGGTCATGGCTTGCCGCTGATCTTTCCTATCGATATTAGCACCGCCACCATGTTTCAGGTTATAGCTGATAGAAGGGATATTTTTGGTAAGCTCAATCTTAGAAACAAATTTGGCGTGATATTTACGCAGATAATAGATAAGCGGGGGGATATCAAGCAAACTCTGGTGATTGGCCAGAAATATAATAGGGCGGCCTACCGGTAAATTTTGCTCATTAATAAAAGTTACAGTATCGCCGAGTAAATAAAAGGTTCTTAACAGGAACAGGTTTAGTATATCAACAACCTTTTTATGCGCAGTGTAGCCAAACACACGAAAACTAATCCACTGCAAAGGATGAAATATAACTAAACACAAGGAAAATGCAATGGCGGTTAGCGGTGTTAAAATGTAGCCTAATAACTTTTTCATCAGTGGGCAAAGTTATATTTTTTTAAACAAAGCGGTAATTTACAAACGGTTTTCTGTGAGGAGCAGCTGTACTTTGAGCACCGCTGCAACCGTCATGGCATCGGTAATTTCGCCATCACAAACCATGCGGTACATATCGGCAAAGGGTACTTTTTTTATGATAAGCTGCTCGGTTTCCTCGGGTTCGGCCTCAAATTGTTCAAGACCACGTGCCAGGTATAATATACTCAACTCGTCACTTACCGAATTGCTGAGGTGCAGGCGTTGAATCTCTGTCCATTGGGACGCTTTTAAACCTGTTTCTTCCAGCAATTCTCGTTTGGCCGATTCAAGTGGATCAGTACCTTCCGGACCACCACCTTCCGGCATTTCCCAGCTATACTGGTTTAATGGAAAACGGTACTGCCCCACAAGGTAAGTGTTCAGCTCTTCATCTAAAGGTAAAACGCCTATAGCTAAATTTTTATAATGAACCTTGCCATAAATACCGGGATTACCGGCGGGATTAATAACCTGGTATTCGGTAACATTGATCCAGGGATTATCATAAATATTTTGTTCGGAGGTTATTTTCCAGGGATTATCTTCAGGGTGATGCATGGCCTAAAAATAATGGATTAGGCTTTGATTGCAGGAATAAAGTTGAATTAAATAAGTATGGTGGTTGTGAGGATAAATACCATACTTCTATACGAACGTCATTGCGAGGCACGAAGCAATCCCAAACTATACAGAGCCGCTCTGCTAATCGGGGATTGCTTCGTTCCTCGCAATGACATATCTGAGATGTTACGCCGCCGCTATCGCTCTCTTCAGCGTAAAATAAAACGTACTGCCCGATCCTATTTCGCTATCTACACTGATCTTGCCAGCCTGGGCCTCAATAAAATCTTTGGCAATGGCAAGGCCTAAACCTGTTCCGCCCTGCTCAGATGTGGTGTTAGGCACTTTAAAATAGCGCTCGAACAACCGGGGCAGATATTGATCTTCAATACCCTTTCCGTGGTCTGTTACCGAAAACTCTATTTCATCGTTTTTATGCTTTTTAACCACCAGTTCCACAGTCGATTTTTCGTGGCTGTATTTGATAGCGTTCGAGAGTAGGTTAATGAGCACCCAGGTAGTTTTATCCAGATCGGCATGCACTTTGGGCAAACTTTCATCACATTTCACTTTAATCTCTACTTGCTTTTGATCTGCAATAAACTTAATGGCTTTCACCGCGTAATCCACAATATTTTGCGGGTGCGTACTGCCGAAGTTGAGTTGCAGCTTACCGGTTTCAACCTGGGCCATATCCAACAGTTCACCCGTAATGAGCAGCAAGCGGCGGGTATCATCATCAATATTACTGATCAACTGGCGTTGTTCGGGGTTCACATCGCCAATGCGTTCGTCTTCCAATAACTTCAGGCTCATTTTTATCGATGATATCGGCGTTTTTAATTCATGCGATATGGTTGCGATAAAATTGGTTTTAGCCTCATCCAATTGCTGATATTCGGTAATATTTTTCAGGATGATCACCTTCCCTATTACTTTATCCTTGCTGCTTACCGATAATGACTCGCGCGAGTAGAAACCCTCATGATTATCGGCAAAGATGCGCAGCTTGGCCTGGTCGTTTACCAATAGTTTCCGCATCAGGTCGTTCTCTAAAGCAATATCGGGAGCATATTCGCCATTAAGCTGGCTGGCCTTCATACCTATCAGGTTACAGGCCACCTGGTTGGCAAATATGATCACTTGTTTTTCATCCAAACCGATGATGGCGTCCTGCATAGAGTTAATAATGGTTTCAATCCTCCTTTTCTCAAACAGGATACTGGCCAGGTTGCTGTTCTCAAATTCGTCAAGCTTACGGGTCATGTTATTAAAAGCCTCTCCCAGCTCTCCAAATTCGTCGTTAGATTCAAAATGGATCTGCTGATGATAATTTTTATTTGATACTTCTTTGATCCTTACTGTAAGCTCCTTGATAGGGTTAGCAATGTAACCCGGAAAATTAACCGCGAAGCTAAAGGCTACCAAAAATAAGAAAGCACCCAAAAAAGCAACCAGTAACGAACCACGTTTGGAAGTAGCATTAGCAATATCGTTTTTGCGTGATATGGCATCCATGTTAACGCGCATAACGCTGTAAAGGTGCTGGCGAAACCTTAAGCTTAACTGGCTTTCCTGAAACTCGTTGTTGCCGGCTTCCTTCAGCTTTTCAAAAGTGAGCCTTGCCGAATCGGTAAATTGCCGCTCGCCAACCTCAGTTACGTTGCGGTCTTGCAGGGCCATATTTTTATCAATGATTTTGATTTGCTCGGGCGTAAGTTTTCCAGGGTGCGAATCAATCGTCGACAGTACATTTTGAACGTACTGCACACTTTTGTAGTTATCTTTCAGTATGGCGCCCGCGTCTGAAGAGAGCTGATTAAGAAAGTATATCGACATTCCGCAGCAAATTAATGCCAGTGTAAACAGGAAGCCTATCCCTGCCCGGAGTTTATTTTTAATTGTCATGGCTATGAGAGTATTACAAGGTCAATATCAGTTTTGGACATTTTATTTAGTAGCTGTGTAAACACGGCTGTTTTCATAATAAGCTGGTAAAATTTAAACCTCGGCTTGCCAATGCAAATCGTGGTGATATCATATTTTTCGGCCGTTTCCCAAATGGTACGGGCCACATTATCGTCTTTTACTTTAAGTACCTCGCCGCCCAGCTGCGTGGCCAGCTTCATGTTATTGATGAGGTGCCTTTGCGCGGCTAAGTTAATCTTATCACTGCTCTCGCGCGAGGTTTGCACATAAAGCAAATACCATTTTGAGCGATAATATGACGACAACCTTGCCGTTTTGCGGATAATGACCTTAGCCGACTCATCATTGGTGCTGATACAGGCCAAAAACAGCTCCGGCCGCAACTTAATGGTTTTAGGCACCTCAATGTCAATCTTCCGCTCCACCTGGTGGGCCACCTCGCGCAGGGCCAGTTCACGTAACTGCAATATCCGCTCCGCCTGGAAAAAATTACTCAGCGCGGTAGGGATTTTTTTTTCATCATAGATCTTACCTTCTTTCAGGCGCTCAATCAGTTCATCGGCAGTTAAATCGATGTTTACTACCTCATCAGCCAGTTGCAGCACTTTATCCGGAACCCGCTCATTGATGGTAGCTCCGGTTATCCGCTGCACCTCCTCATTAAGGCTTTCCATATGCTGAATATTTACCGCGCTGATCACGTTAATACCCGCGTTCAGGATCTCCATCACATCCTGCCAGCGTTTTTCATTACTGCTGCCTTCAATATTGGTATGAGCCAGTTCATCAACTATAACCACTTCGGGCCGTAAGCTGATAACGGCTTTTAAATCCATCTCCTCCAACTCCTTCCCTTTGTAAAACAACTTACGGCGGGGTATAACAGGCAGGCCTTCCAGCAGGGCGTGGGTCTCTTTCCGGTTATGCGTTTCGATGTAGCCAATTTTCACGTCGATACCGTTGCGCAGCAGGGTCTGGGCCTCTTGCAGCATCCGGTAGGTTTTACCCACACCAGCGCTCATGCCAATGTATACCTTAAACTTTCCCCGGCGCGATTTTTTAATCAGCTCCAGGAAATGCTCAACTGAATGCTCTTTGGTTTCTTCGCTCATAAGGCAATCCCTTTAAAAGGGGAGACTTTTAAATTTATCAATTTTATTTTTCAATTCCCCTCTTGAGAAGGGGAGCACTGGAATGGTGCGGTTGCAGGGGTGTGTTTCATCGCGTGACGAATAACACACCCCTCCGCCCCTCTCAAGAGGGGAATTGCATAGTCCCGGCGCATTTGCTTTTAGATTCGTTGTTGATAATCATCAAACCATGTCATTGCGAGGCACGAAGCAACCGCATGTTATACAGAGCGTCTTTGCTTCCGTGCGATTGCTTCGCGCCTCGCAATGACATAGTTTATATTTTTATTTCTTCAAACCATCCAAAGCCACATTCAGCTTCAATACATTCACTTTAGCCGGGCCAAACAGGCCTAACCACGGGCCTTCGGTATGTTCGTCAACCAGTTTGTTTACAGCATCAGCAGAAAGTCCGCGAACTTTAGCTACACGGGCTACCTGCACTTTTGCACCTGCGGGAGAAAGATCGGGATCCAGGCCACTGCCGGATGCCGTAACCAGTTCGGCAGGGATCTGTGAGCGGGTTACGCCAGGGTTGTGTTTCATAAAATCGTCGATACGGCCTTCAACCTGTTTCAGGTAATCAGGGTTTGACGGGCCCTTGTTTGAACCTCCCGAACCGGCAGCATTATAATCAACCGCAGAGGGGCGGCCCCAGAAGTATTCGTCTTTAGTGAATTTTTGACCGATGTTGGCATAACCAACCACGCGGCCTTTGTAAGTAATGGTTTCACCATCGCCTTTGCCCGGAGTAAATTTACCTATACCGGCTATAGCTAAAGGATATATGCCCGCTGTTAATACAATGAGTATTAAAGTTAGCTTGATGGATGGCAACAAATATGTTTTCATTTTATTTAATTTTTTAGAGATGAGTTTGGAAACGTGGGGTTTGTGACGGATGGTAGTTAAAGCTTATCTGTCGCCCTAAATCCATGCCCCACGTCCCCGGCTCATTTTTTTATATGAATAATGAAACTGCTAAATCAATTAATTTTATGCCTATAAAAGGTATAATTATACCGCCTAAACCATAAATAAGCAGGTTACGGCGTAACAGCGCACTTGCACCAATCGGCTTGTATTCCACACCACGCAAAGCCAGTGGTATCAGCAGCGGAATAATAATGGCGTTAAATATTACCGCCGAAAGAATGGCCGATTGCGGACTGTGCAGATCCATAATATTCAGCGCCTTTAAAGCCGGCATAGACACCATAAACAAGGCCGGTACAATGGCGAAGTATTTGGCGACGTCGTTAGCAATACTGAATGTGGTGAGCGTACCACGGGTCATTAATAACTGTTTACCTATCTCCACAATCTCAATCAATTTAGTTGGGTCGTTATCAAGGTCAACCATGTTACCGGCTTCTTTGGCGGCTTGTGTACCGCTGTTCATGGCTACGCCAACATCGGCCTGGGCCAGCGCGGGGGCATCATTTGTACCGTCGCCCATCATGGCTACCAGTTTACCGCCCTGCTGTTCTTTTTTAATGTAGTTCATTTTATCCTCCGGCTTAGCCTCGGCAATAAAATCATCTACACCGGCCTTTTCGGCAATAAATTTGGCGGTAAGCGGGTTATCACCGGTCACCATCACCGTTTTAACTCCCATTTTACGCAGACGCTCAAAACGTTCGGCAATACCGGTTTTGATGATATCCTGCAGTTCGATAACCCCCATAATCTTTTCGTTTTTTGCAACCACCAATGGGGTACCACCGTTTGACGAGATCTTTTTTACTTGTTCTTCTACATCGGCAGGAAATGGGTTACCGGCTTTCAGGGCCATGTTACGGATAGAGTCGAAAGCACCTTTACGGATCCGCAACCCATCCGGAGTATCCAAACCACTTGAACGGGTTTCGGCAGTAAACTTGATGAAAACCGAATCGGCAGGGGCATGAATTTTCAATTTATGAGCGCCTGTTTCGGCAAGTTCCACTATCGATTTACCTTCGGGGGTTTCATCAGCTAAAGAACTCAATACGCAGGCCATTACAAATTCCTGTTCGTCCACACCGCTTGCAGGCCAAAAGTTGGTGGCTTTACGGTTACCTATAGTAATGGTACCGGTTTTATCCAGCAGCAAAGTATCTAAGTCGCCCGCGGTTTCAACAGCTTTACCGCTTTTGGTGATCACGTTGGCACGCAAAGCCCTGTCCATCCCGGCAATACCGATGGCCGATAAAAGGCCACCGATAGTGGTAGGGATCAAACAAACAAACAACGATATAAAGGCGGCTATAGTGATGGGCGTATTAGAGTAATCGCCAAAGGGCTTCAGGGTAACACAAACGATAACGAAGATCAGTGTAAAACCTGCCAGCAAAATGGTCAGGGCAATCTCGTTAGGGGTTGTCTGGCGCGATGCACCTTCTACCAGCGCGATCATTTTATCCAGGAAGCTTTCACCAGGCTGGGTAGTTACCATCACTTTTATCCTGTCGGATAGTACCTTGGTACCACCTGTAACCGATGATTTATCACCACCTGCCTCGCGGATAACCGGGGCAGATTCGCCTGTAATGGCCGATTCATCAATGGTAGCGATACCCTCAATGATCTCACCATCGGTAGGGATGTTATCACCGGTTTCGCAAATGAACACGTCGCCTTTTTTAAGCTGTGACGACATTACCCTTTCTTCCTTACCGTTAACCAGTAAACGGGCGGGTGTTTCTTCGCGGGTTTTACGCAAGCTTTCGGCTTGTGCCTTACCACGTGCTTCGGCAATGGCCTCGGCAAAGTTGGCAAACAATACAGTTAGTAATAATATGATAAATACGGTAAAGTTGTAACCAAAGCTGCCCTGGCCTTTATTGGTAAGCGAAAACAAGCTTACAATGAGCATTACAACCGTACCAATCTCTACGGTGAACATCACCGGGTTACGGAACAGGACGCGTGGGTTTAGTTTAATGAAGGACTGTTTTAAAGCATCCCTCATCTGATCGCCCTGGAACAATGTATTTTGAGTTGAGTTCATGATTTTCTATTTTTTGTTCCCCTCTTGAGAGGGGGCGTGTTGGGATTGTGCGGTTTGCAGGGGTGTGTTTTTCGTACGCTGAGTAACACACCCCTCCCCCCTCTCAAGAGGGGAATCGCGCTATCCTTTGCTTTTTCTTTTTTAATACAGCCTCATTATTTTAATGAAAAATGTTCAGCAATAGGACCTAAAGCCAGTGATGGGAAGAATGACAGCGCCGCAATGATCACAATCACCGCGAAGATCATCAACCCAAAGGTTGAGGTATCGCTCTTTAGGGTACCGGCTGATTCCGGGATATATTTTTTGTTGGCCAATAAACCGGCTATTGCCAGCGGACCAATTATTGGCAGGAACCTTCCCAATATCATCACGATACCAGTGGTGTAGTTCCAGAAAATATTACCATCGCCCAGTCCTTCAAAACCTGAACCGTTGTTGGCTGCTGATGAAGTGTATTCGTACAGCATTTCGGAGAAACCATGTGTGCCCGGGTTATTTAACCACGCCGAAGGTTTAACAGCCCAATCGGCACCGGCTACGTTAACCGCAACGTATGATGAAATGGCCAAACCTACCAGGATAATGAAGGGGTGAAGCAAAGCTATCAGTGAAGCAATCTTCATTTCCCGTGCCTCAATCTTTCGGCCTAAAAACTCTGGCGTACGACCAACCATCAATCCTGATATAAACACCGCTACAATAATGAAGATGTAGAAGTTAAGGAAACCTACACCGCAACCACCGTAAAAACAGTTGATCATCATGCCCAGCATCATCATGGTGCCTGAAACCGGCATAGCGCTGTCGTGCATAGAGTTTACAGAACCGGTAGAAATAATGGTGGTCATGATGCTCCAGTAAGCTGAATTGGCTGGGCCAAACCTTACTTCCTTACCTTCCATAGCACCCGTAGGCTGGCTGATGCCCATTTTTGCTATGGCAGGGTTGCCCTGCAACTCTGCATTCATGGTTGGGATCAACAACATCAGCATTCCCAGCGTCATCACGCCGAAGATTACATAGGAGAATTTCTTTTTATTGAGGTAGAAACCCAACGCGAATACCAAAGCGATTGGAATAACACATTGTGCTACCAGCTCTACTGTATTAGTTAAATAATTAGGGTTTTCGATTGGGTGGGCAGAATTTGCGCCAAACCAGCCACCACCATTAGTACCCAGGTGTTTGATAGCAACCAGTGGGGCAACCGGTCCGCGGGAAACGTGAACGGTATCACCCTGCATGCTGATGAAAGTATCTTTACCTGCGTAGCTGGTAGTCATACCATTGAAAGCAAAGATCACGGCTATTACAAATGAGATAGGTAATAATACACGGGTGATAGATTTTACAAAGTACTCCCAAAAGTTGCCCAGCTTATCGGCAACCTTATCTTTCATGGCCCTGAATACTACCACCAGCGCGGCAATACCTGTGGCAGCCGATACAAAGTGCAGGAACATGAATACAAAATGCTGGGTAAAGTAAGTAGCACCGCTTTCGCCCGAGTAGTGCTGCAGGTTACAGTTAACCAAAAAGCTGATAGCGGTGTTAAAAGCCGTATCTGCCGACTGCCCTGGATTTGCATCGGGGTTAAGCGGCAAATGGCCTTGTGCCATGAGGCAAACAAAAGCATATATTAACCAAACGCTGTTGATGGTAAGCAGGGCCAGCAGGTGCTGTTTCCAGTTCATTTCGCGTTTGGTGTCGATACCGCTGAAGCGGAAGATAAAACGATCAAGCGGGGCAAGAAAATCAAGCCAGGTTTTTTCGCCCTTAAATACCTTAGCTATGTAGCGGCCAAGGGGAATGGCGATGGCTAAGGTGAGCAGGTAGGTGAAAATTACACCCATTAGTTCAGTGTTCATAGTTTAATTTTAAAATTTTTCGGGTTTGAGAAGTACGTATACCATGTAAATGAACACGGCTATTGCTACGATGAATAATGCGGCCATGACTTTAGATTTTTTCGAAGTATGTTACAGATTTAAAGAAGATCCAGAATACCACTACAAATGTGGCCAGGTAAGCGATTGTGAGTAAAGCATCCATTTTTATGTGTTTTGCAAAGGGCTTTGCCAAGGGGATGCCAAGAAATTTAAAACCTATATAAATAATTGATTATTAATTATTTATATAGATTAAGAAATAGTATTTTATTTATTTAAGGGGATTTGAGCTATCATTTTGATAGTTGATTATCAAAGTGGGATTGCATATAAAGGATGGCATTGTGCGATTCCCCTCTTGAGAGGGGTGTAGGGGTGTGTTTCGCAAGTAGGGTTGAAATAGCTGCTAAACACACCCCTGCCAGTGCTCATTTCCGACGCGCGCCCTCTCAAGAGGGGAATTTAAAATCTTTTGCTGCCGCTCGCGTCCTCGCGAGAGGCAACTATTTCTAGGCCTCTGGCCTGCGTATTCTGGCGGCCAGAGGCCGCTTGATAGTCGACGCTCGGCTGGAGCCGAGCGTCAGCGTAGGATGGGGTGGGCTGAGAGAAAATTAAAAATCCGAAATCGAAATTCCGAAATCTGAAATTACTCCAAATTATATTCCTTTAGCTTCCTGTACAGCGTAGCTACGCCAATATTTAACAGGTGTGCAGCTTCGGCGCGGTTACCGTGGGTGTGGTTTAACACCCGCTGAATATGCAGTTTTTCTACAGAAGAAAGGTCAAATGCCGAAATCGGGGCGCCGCTTTTTACTTGTTGCTGCTGAACTTCATAAGGCAGCAGGCTTTCATCAAGTACATTGCTATCGGTAAGGATCACTGCGCGCTCTACAATGTTTTTCAGCTCGCGGATGTTGCCGGGCCATGGATAGGCTTCCAGTTTTTCAACAAACTCGTCGCTAAGGGTATTTACCTGCTTTTTTACTTTAAGGGCGAAGTGCTGCATAAAGAACTCGGCCAGTAGTTTGATATCTTTTTTACGCTCGCGCAGGGCAGGCAGCGTGATCTGGAAAACTGAAAGACGGTAATACAAATCCGACCGGAAATGGCCATCATTGATCTCGTTCAGCAGATTGCGGTTGGTAGCCGCAAGTATGCGTACGTTAACTAGCGTAGGCTTGGTATCCCCTATTTTAATGAACTGCTGCGATTCCAGTACGCGAAGCAATTTGGCCTGCAGATCATGGTCGAGCTCACCTATCTCATCTAAAAATATGGTGCCGCCGTTGGCCTCTTCAAAAAGTCCTTTTTTATCTTTTACAGCCCCGGTAAACGAACCTGCTTTATGACCGAACAATTCGCTCTCCAATAATTCCTTGGTGAACGCGCTGCAATTTACCGCTACAAATGATTTTGCGCTACGGTTGCTGGCCTGGTGAATAGCCTCGGCAAAGATCTCTTTACCGGTACCTGTTTCGCCTAATAATAAAACTGTGGTATCGGTAAGGGCCACCTTTTGGGCCAGCTTAATGACATCGGTAATGGCGTTAGATTTTCCTATCAACCTGTCGAAACCAAACCGGTCATTCAGTTTACTTTGCAAGTCCATTACTTGCTGTTGCAGCAGGGCTTTATCCATGGCCTTGCTCACCAGCGGAATGATCTTTTCATTATCATCGCCCTTGGTGATATAATCAAATGCCCCGGCCTTAATGGCTTTTACGCCATCATTAATGGTACCATAGGCGGTAAGGACAATTATTTCAGTAGTCGGGTAATTTTTCTTGATGGTTTCGGACAGGGTGATGCCATCAATATCGGGCAGCTTAACATCGCTCAAAACCACCTGGATGCTTTCATGCTGCAGCTTTTTCAAGCCTTCCTTGGCAGTGCCGGCAGTAATAACCTCATGGCCTTCCAACTGTAAAATGCGCGCCAGCAGGTTGCGCAGGCGTTCTTCGTCGTCGATAATTAATAGCTTACCTTTTTGCATCGTGGCAAATATGGTAAATTATTTTGAACCTTGATTTTCGGGATTTTAGGATTTCCTGATGATTAGTAATGTGTAACCTATCATCTCAAACAATTTCAGCCAACAGCATCAGGGAATCCTTTAATCAGGCTAATCATGGTTCCTCACCACCTCGCCCTTCTTGTTGCCCGCATTAGTTGCCTGTGACGTTTGGCGTCATAGTAATCGCTGGTTACCAATATGGCATGGATTACGCCCGGAATCCAGAAAAACAGGGTTAAAAATATATTGAGTATAAAGGCACCAATCCTGCCTGTAGTAAGGATGGCAGCAGGTGGGAATAAAAAACACAGAAAATATCTCATGGCTACAAATAATCTTATTGTTAAGTTATCTGTTAGACCATCAATAGCAAGTTTTGTTACTGTTTAATTTCTTCGCCCAGGTTAGGCGGCAGCTGATCACCGTAAAACAGTGCTTTTAATTCGGTGGCATCGTTAGGATTCATTTTACCGCCCAGTATCAGCCTCAACTGGCGGCGGCGAAGCGCACCTTCAAATAATGCCTGTTCTTTTTCAGTTTCAGGCAATAACTCCGCTACGGCTGTTTTCTGACCGTCTTTATCCAGGGCTACAAAGGTGTAATAAGCCTCATTGCTTTTTACTTTGGTGCCGGATGGTATATTTTGGGCCCACACGTCCATCCTTACTTCTACCGAGGTAGTGAACGCCCGGGTAACCTTAGCCTCAATGCTTACCACATCGCCCAGCTTAATAGGGGCTTTAAATGATACGTTATCTACCGAAGCGGTTACCACAATACGATTGCAATGTTTCTGCGCGCAAATGGCAGCAGCAATATCCATCCAATGCAACAGGCGACCGCCCATCAGGTTATTCAATGTATTGGTATCGTTGGGCAATACCAACTCGTTCATGATGGTGTATGAGTCCTGCGGCGATTTTGTGGTCATTTTCAGTCAGATTTGGGGCAAAGATAGGAACCTGGCTGTAAAAAGTGTCATTTCGATGCGAGGAACGAGCGAGAAATCTTATACGACAAGCTTTTACGAGTACTATGCTGCTTTGCAAGGCGTATAAGATTTCTCTTTCGCCCCATCGCACATTCCAACCCTCTGCTCTATCGAAATGACAAAAACTATTAATTGGGTTTAGGGCGGGCTCTACCTCTTAGTCACCAATTCCCTGAAACCTACCAGTTCATCCCATCTTGCACCGGGCGGGCGATAGTAGGTCAGCATTTGGTATTCGTTCTCAGTTTCAAAGTGACTGCCCTCAAATGGTACATCGTCGGCTTTGCCCGTTTTGGCATCCAGCCAAACATATTCATAGTCGTACACGCCTTGTTTTAACAGCATGTTTACGGTGTACCTTCCATTATCAAGTGGGTGTAGTTTGTTGCTTTCTTCGAGGCGATAGTTGTTAAACTGACCTACCACATAAGGAGCACCATCTTTGGGATCTTTGTTTGTCGACAGCGTGAAGTATACATGCGCGTAATCGGCGTCGGTAGCCGGGGTTGTGCCATCGTTGTTCAGTATGTAAAATTTACCATCATTATCATACTGAAAAACATAATTAGGCTGATCGCGAACGGGATCGCCAAGCAGCACAACTACGTTTGTTGAGTCTTTATAAATTTTGGCTACCCTTTGCGAGTTGAGCTTTAATGTGCGTGTATCAAACAGCCGGAACTCGTTACGCCCTGGAAAATCGTTAATAGCTACATCATTATAAATCAACTGCGTTCCACGAATGTAAGTAGGCTGCCCGTTAAGTACTGCGGTTTCTGTGCGGGCATTTTGCATAATAAAGGTACGCAGGGCATAAGCCGGGTTTTGTACCACAAGTCCGGAGTAATCAACTGTAAAATTGATCTTCTGATTGGTTTGGCGGGTTACATTATTAGCCGAAGGTACCAGGTCTGCCGCTATTGATACTCGTTTCCCCAGCACATACAACCTGCGGGTAAGCACCATTTTGTTTTGATCGCCATCTTCATAAACCTTCAGCACATAATTACCCGATATTTTAGGGGCGATATTATTGTTGGGAAGCGAGATTTCGTAGTGTGTATATTTCTGCATGGTACCGGTTGAATAGTTGTAATTGTACAACCTATCGTCGGTAAAGCTTTGCAGATATTCGGCAGATGAAAGATTTGATGAGTTCCAGTTGGCATCACAATGCTCAATGGTATAATAGTAATTACGGCTACCGCCGCGCAAGTCATCAAAGGTCAGCAGCACTTTTTCGTCCGATCCTAAATTGATCACCGGGAAAGAACCCTGCTTAGCTGTATTATAAAACTCAACGCTTTTTATCGCCGGTGAGTAAACGTTGTTGTTATAAGAGGATTGCGCGAAGGTTTTTAGTGACAGGATGATGAACAGAACGATGTAAAGCTTTTTCATATAAACCTGTTAATTTCATTTTAAAGCACAAAAACATCCGTCATTGCGAGGAACGAAGCAATCGCGAACTATACAGAGAAACTTGTGCAGCTACTCTGCCAATTGGGGATTGCTTCGTGCCTCGCAATGACGGAGGGAATTACAGTAACACTATAAAATCACGTTATTGCGAGCGATTGCTTCGTGCCTCGCAATGACATAAGAGGGTTTACGATTCCAACTCCAAAATCTGCTCGGCCAGTGCTTCCCACTTTTCCTGAATTTGTTTCAGTTCGGCTTGTTTAGCGGCGTAGGCGGCGTTGGTTTGTTTTAGTTTGGCGTTATCGCTATATATTTTCTCGTCGGCCAGCTGGGTTTCAAACTGCTTTACCTCTTTTTCGAGGTTAGCAATCTGTTCTTCCATTTTAGCCAGGTCCTGGTTCAGTTTTTTAAGCTGCTGGTGCTTGTTTTCGCCTTGTGGCTGTTTAACAGGCTCAGGCTTTTTCTCTTCCTTTTTAGGCTGAGGTGCGGGTGCGGCAGCTTTGGGTTCCAGTTTGCGTTTGGCGTTCCATTCGTCAAACTCGGCATAAGTACCCGGATAGATCTTAATCTTTTGATCTTCAATAAACCAAATCTTGTTGGCTACGTTATCAAGGAAATACCTGTCGTGCGATACCACAATGAAAGTACCTTCGTACTGGTCAAGCGCCTGGATCAGGATATTTACCGATTGCATATCCAGGTGGTTGGTAGGCTCATCCAGTACCAGGAAGTTAGCATCGGCAGTAAGCGCTTTAGCCAATGCTACACGCGATTTTTCACCACCCGATAGTACTTTGATCTTCTTGAACACATCATCGCCGGTAAACAGGAACGAGCCTAAAATGGTACGCAACTCGGTATCGGTATGTTTTGGAGCGAATGCCTGCAGCTCCTGAAGGATCTGGTTTTCGAGGTGTAATGACTCCAACTGGTGCTGGGCAAAAAACGTAGTAGTTACGTTATGGCCTGTAGTCATGGTACCTGTATAATCCTTATCGGCCGAGGCGATGATACGCAACAGGGTTGATTTACCTTTACCGTTGGCACCTATCAGCGCAATTTTATCGCCTTTTTCAATTACAGCCTCGCCGCCATTTAAAATATCAATTGCAGGGTATTTTTTAACGATATCCTCTAAGGTTACCACGTGCCTGCCCGATTGTTTAGAGAAGCGGAAAGCGAAGTTAACCGATGGGTTATCATCATCAACATCATCAATACGCTCCATTTTATCCAGCATTTTGATGCGGGACTGCGCCATTTTAGCTTTTGAGGCTTTGGCACGGAAACGCTCGATCAAACGTTCTTCCTGTTTAATTTTTGATTGCTGATTTTTAAACTCACCACGCTGAATTTCTTCGCGCAATGCTTTTTCTTCGAGATAGAAAGTATAGTTGCCAGCGTAAACGGTTAGTTTACCTTTGCGTGATTCAACAGTACGGTTGATCACCTTATCCAGGAACCACCTATCGTGCGATACGATGATGATAGCACCTGTAAAAGCTTTCAGATAGTCTTCCAGCCACTGGATAGATGGTAAATCGAGGTGATTGGTAGGCTCATCCAGCAACAGGATATCCGGGGCCTGCAAAAGGATTTTGGCCAGCATTACACGCATACGCCATCCACCCGAAAAAGTGCTCAGCTTACGTTTGCAATCCTCATCGCTGAAACCTAAACCCGCTAAAATTTCGTGGGCTTTGTATTCGATATTGTAGCCGTCAAGCAGTTCAAACTCGTGCTGCTTGTCGCTCAGTTTATTTAATAGTTCTTCGCTATAATCCGTTTCCAGCTTTTTAAGCAGGTTTTCGATCTCATCGTGCAACTGGTTCTGGCGCTCAAAAGCTTCCATGGCCACATGTACGATGTTTTTATCAGATGAATAAGAGAGCAAATCCTGGTTAAGGTACCCCATGGTAAGGTCCTTTGCCATTGAAACAGTTCCGGAGGTAGGCTTGTAATCGCCTACAATAATTTTTAAAAGGGTGGTTTTACCAGTACCGTTGGCACCAATTAAACCAATTTTTTCACCGGGTTTAATATGCCAGTTGGCTTCATCATATAAGGCCCGCGCACCAATCTCGAACGTAAGGTTATTTATAGCAATCATTTACGCGCAAAGATACGCTTTTTGTTTTAAGGCGAAAGGTGAAAGGTTAAAGGCGAAAGGTTTCCAAAATCAGTTAATAAAGAAAGGCAAAAGACTCTGTAAGCGAAGCTGCAGCTACCTTTTGCCTTTCACCTTTAGCCTTTTACCTAAAAAGAAGACCTTTATCCTTTTACCTTAAAACCATCTTTAGCCTTTAAACAGCTCCTACCGCTTTCAGCCATGTTTGAGCCATGAGGGCTTCACCAGCTACGCTGGGGTGTACACCATCAAGGTTCCAGTAGGTGGCCGGGGCGGTTTGCTCGGCTTTGTCAAACGCTGATTGATAAGGCACAAATACCGCGTCGAACTCGGCAGCTATATCTTTAGCCGCTTTGCGGAACAAATCAAACGTTGGGTACCATTTATCGTCAACTGCCTTTACATTTTTTTCGGCGAAGGGTTCACAGATCACCAGTTTAATATCCGGCAAGGCTTGTTTGGTACGGGTAAGCAGTTTTTTATAATCGGCGATATAAGTATCAATTGTGCCGGTATAACCGCCGGTAAGCGTATGCCAAAAGTCGTTAACGCCAATATGGATGCTCAGTACATTTGGTTTCAGGGCTAAACAATCGGTATCCCAGCGCTCGGCTAATTGATACACTTTATTACCGCTGATACCTTTATTGTAGATCTTTAAACCTTTATCAGCGTGTCTTAGCAACAATTGCGAAGCGGTAAGCAACGCATAGCCGGAGCCTAAAGCACTGGTAGTATTGGGTTCGGTTTTGTTATGATCGCGGCCCCAGTCGGTGATGGAATCGCCCTGAAAAAGCACTACATCGCCTTGGTTAAAGGTTAATTTCTTCGCCGGTTTTTCTGCAGCCAATGCCGATGACACGATGGATGGAATGCCAATAGAGGCGATAGTGCCTACAGCAGCTGTCTTTAAAAAATGGCGGCGATAGTTTTGTTCGGTATTTTTCATTTGTGGATTATAAAAGGTATTTGCCGAATTTACTGATTTGCCGCAACTATGGAAACTTTGCTCGGTTTAGTATCAGTATTTGTAAAAGGAATATTACTTAAGTCCTCGGGGTCCTCTGCGAGAGACCCTGAGGGGACAGATAAAGGAATATTACTTGCACCTACAATCTGCCGCGGGTTTTTAACCCGTGGTGACACATCATTGAAGCTTCCAGCTTCAAGGCGAAGCTGAAAGCTTCGGCTATACTCAACCACGGGTTACGCTTCGCTAAACCCGCGGCAGTTATTCTTTTATTTATCAGCCACAAAATTTATAGGCTTTGCCGGATCATAGCTAACATAAACCCGTTTCCAGGGGGCATCATCAATTAATTTCCATTTATGTGCTGTACCTGTGGTATCCTGTGCTATCAGGATCTCGCCGGGTTTCAGAATAAACTTTTCGCCGGGATATGTTTCAAATTCAAGTATTCCTGTAATAGAAATCACATATTGATGCGTAGGGGCATTGTGGTAATCATAAAACGCATACGGTTCAGATTCCTGAAACCTAATGGCCAGCGCCTCATTCAGCGGCCCTAATTCAACCATACCTTTTTCTATGTGCGAATGGCCATCTTCGCCGGTGTATAACCTGTAGGCTTTTATCATGGTGGCTAAACTAACATTTAACTGTTAATACCAACTCCTTGCTGTGTAATTATTGCAAAACGGTTGCTATGTCGCCACAAAACGTTCATTTTGTTTAGTTTTAAAAATTATAGTCGCGCTGTGAAACTTCCGGCCCTGTTAACGGTTCAATAAAACATTATGCCAGTAGCTGCATCTACCAAACGTTTTCAATTTTTGCCGTATCTTATCAGTCTGCTGATTGTTTTGGCTATCGGATTTGTGGCCTCACTGGTAACCCGGCCCGAAATTGCGGGTTGGTACAGTACCCTCAAAAAGCCTCCGTTTAATCCCCCACCCTGGCTATTCGCGCCGGTTTGGACGGTAATTTATATCATGATAGCAACCTCGGCTTACCTGGTTTGGAAACAACGCAGCCGCAAGCCCGCATATATCATAGCGCGCTCAGTGTACTTTATTCAGCTGATTTTAAATTTTTCATGGTCAATCATATTCTTCGGCATGCACCAGATAGCCGGGGCCATGATCGTGATCATTTTACTGTGGATCAGCATTATCGTAAATATAAATTGGTTTAACAAATTTAGCCGGACTGCCGCATGGCTACTTGTCCCCTATTTGTTATGGGTGAGTTTTGCCAGCGTGCTTAACGTGAGTATTTATTTCCTTAACCGATAGCTCATAAAAAACACTATTTTTATTGCAGATAATTACAGCATCGATAAAGAAGCTTTCTATCAACCATGAAAAAACTCTTACTTATTTTTTGTCTTATTACCGCTGCACACAGCTTTGCATTTGCCGATAAAACCGCCATTAACAACTTTGTAGTTAAAGAAAACCCCTTCGCTGTTGACGAGGTTGCCGTAGTAGCCACCGACACCGCGGGCGTAATACAGGAAAATGTAAACGGCGTTTTCACCTTTGTAATGAACGGTTTTACCGAAGAGCTGAAGTTTGATAAAGGCACGGCCTTCTATCGTCACAAGCTTGATCGTTCAAGCTTCCTTTACGCCAAACACATGAACGATAGCGGTACACATGCCATATTGTATTACATCTACAAACACGATAGTAAACTAAGTCCTTTCCATATCAGTTGGGTACTGTTGGTGGCTGTCCCGCTTTTGCTGGTGTTGCTGGCCTATATGTTTAAGCGCTTCATTATTATTGCGGTAGTGATCTTCTGTATTTTCTTATACTTCAATTATCACAACGGCTTAAGCATTCCAACCTTTTTCGAAAGTATTATTGACGGATTGAAGAATATGTTTTAGACTCGGAGAGGAGGTAAAAGGATAAAGGTGAAAGGCAAAAGGTAGCTGCAGCTTTGCAAATCAAGTAGCAAAAGATTGCAGTGGCTTTACGAATTATTTAAACGAGGCTTATCATCTGATTTTCAATACCTTTTACCTTTCAGCTTTAACCTAACTAAAACGGCAATCCTATACCAAAGTTAAGCTGCATAAAGTTGTAGCTTTCGCCTCCGTTGGCTGCTTCGTAAGCTTTTTTGAACGAGCCTTTGCTGAATAATTCGCCTGCATGGTTAACCAATACCCATTGGTCGCTGCCATTAAACTGAGGGTCTTTAAATTTAAAGGCGGCATCCAGCCTGAAAACAAAGAAGCTTAAATCAAACCGGAGACCGGTACCTATGCCCATTGCTGTTGAGCTTAAAAAATTACTGAACTTGAACTGACCATTCGGGTTATCCGGCTCATCATGTAAGCGCCATACGTTACCTGCGTCAACAAAAAATGCGCCTTTAAGCTTCGCTCCAAAAAAGTTATCGGCAAGCTTATAGCGGTATTCGGCATTGGCGACAAATTTAATTTCACCAAACTCATCAAGATATTTTAAGCGGGCCCTTGTGGTATTATCCGCACCATAATAGGTTCCCCGGTTAAATTGCCCCGGTCCAAGGGTGCGCGGCAACCAGGCCCTGATATCATTGGCACCACCGGTATAGAAGTTCTTCTCAAAAATAAGCTGATTACTATTACCGTAAGGAATACCAATACCTGGGTTAATACGGAACACAAACTGCCTTTCGCCGCCTAAGCTGCGGTAAAAACGGGTATCCAGTTCAACCTTGGTATATTGGGCAAAAGTGTAGCCAAAAAGTTTATGCTGTCCCAAAGTATCTTTAGGAGCGTTGGTAATATTACTGATGAGGTTAAGAAAGTTGCCGCCAAGATCTAAACTACCGCGGAAATAGGTAAAGTTTTCGTAGCTGTTAAGCTTTATGGCATTAACCTGGTAAGTGTATTGGCTTCCTGCCGTAAAAACGGTACGGCCGATAAGATAAACGTACGAGTACCTATTTTGCTTAAGTAAGGTATCACGTGCCGCCGGATCAATTATACCTCTGGAAAACTCAATGCTGATGGGCGTAATAGTATGTGATTTGTAGGGTGTATCAAAAAAATCGTAAGTAATAGAGTTGATAAAACTTTCGCGCTTAACCAGATCTTTCTGGAAAAACAACGAGTAGTTTGACGAGAATGTAGTATGAGGAACAGCGAATTTACCCAGGAAAGGAAATTTAAACGGCAGTAAAAGGCGCGGATAAGTAAGCTGCGCCCCTGCCCTAAACTCCTGATTTTGGATACTGCTGTGATCGTTACCCACAGTATTGCCATTATCAAAAAGGATACTCCAGTTAACCTTTAATTGCAATATAGCGGCCTGTTTAAACAAATTCCTATCGGTAAAAGTATTACCTACGTTATAACCAAAACGCCCCCCACTAAACAGCACCTCGCCTTCCACACGGTCGCTCATGCGTTTCAGGGGCACTATATCTATCCTGGTATTGAGCCTGTTGGAACTGTCTTTCAGCTTTTCGTAAACCGGGTTGGGCACATTTCTGAAAACGTTTAACTCTGATAAGCGCGTGGTGGTACGCGTTTGCTTATCAATATCATAGATCTCGCCCTTTTTCTGGAAAACATAATCGGTTACTACCCTTGGCTTAAACCTTTTTGAATAATCAACAAACCTGAATTGTGAGTCGACCTGTATGGTATCAACTTTACCCAGGGTACGTCCCTGGCTGTTTGATATGGTGATTAAGGTGTTATTGATGGTATAAACCGGGTGCTGGTTTTTCCCTGCCGGGTTATCAATGATCATTTTAACATCAACAACACTGCTGTTAAAGGTTGAATCATAAGTAAAGTTGATATACTGACGATAAAAATCATAGTAGCCGTTATGCTTCATCAGCAGATAAAGCTGATCACGGTCGTAAGCTAAGCTATCGGTATCAAAGCGCCCGCCTGGTTGTATATGCGTAATTTTATTGCGGTTGGCGTTGTATAGGTTTTTGATGTTGTTATCGCCGATACTATCGGTAAACTTACGAATGCGGAACATCGGGCCTTCATCGGCAGTAAAAACCAACTCCGCTTTTTGTTTTTTGATCACCACACTATCGGTAACCCTGCCTTTAAGATAACCACGGCTACGGATAAACTTTTCCATTTGCAGGCGCGAGTACTCAATCAGGTTGCTGTCCACAACCACGGGGGCTTCACCAATATTTTTTTTACCTTTTTTACTGAAAGTATAGTAAAGCTGTAAATTGAGCCAATTGTTGGGTTGCTGCTCCTTATCTACATAATTTATAGCTGCTTCAGAAAATTCCTCGTCGATACCTTTAATGGTAATTTTACGTACCAGCGCCTGGTCTTTGCGGATGCCACGGGTAATACTGCAGCCCGAACCGATAATAACCAGCAAAATACTTAATATTGTAAGGCGGTAAACAGCAGGTTTAGTATATGCTTTCAAAATCACAGATCAGTTTATTAAAGTCCTTACAACATAAAAAATTCCGTAAAGAGCATGGCTTGTTTTTGGTTGAAGGCTACAAATCGGTTATCGAGTTTGTAAATGCCGCATACCAGGTTGATACTATATACCATACCGCCGAAACTGCTCCAAAAATGCTGAATTTATCCCGAAAAATAAATTTTCAGGAAATTTCATCGGCCGACCTCGAAAAGATCAGCAGTTTGAAAACCCCGCAAGAGGTAATTGGTTTGGTTAAAATACCAAAATGGCCCGCATTAAATTACAACTTACTGAAAAACAAGTTTTCGCTGGTGCTTGATGGCGTGCAGGATCCCGGCAATATGGGTACCATTATCCGCACGGCCGACTGGTTTGGCATTGCCGATATTATTTGCTCTGAAGATACTGTTGACGTTTACAACCCGAAAGTGGTACAGGCCACCATGGGCTCCTTAGCAAGGGTAAACGTACACTATGGCGATCTGCTAACCATCCTCCCCCAGATAAAACTCCCATTATTTGGCGCGATGCTGGATGGCGAAAATATTTATAGTACAAATTTCGGAACAGAGGGCCTATTGGCCATGGGAAACGAGGGAAATGGCTTACGCCCTGAAATACAGGAGTTAATCAATAAAAAAGTAACTATCCCGCGCGTAGGACAAGCCGAATCATTGAATGTTGCCATAGCCACAGCCATACTTTGTTCAGAAATTAAGCGAAATTCGTTCAAATAAATTTGTTCGCTAAAAATAATTGCTATCTTTGCAGTCCTTAAAAAAGGGTCGGATGGCCGAGTGGCTAGGCAGAGGTCTGCAAAACCTTTTACAGCGGTTCGAATCCGCTTCCGACCTCAGGGTTAAAAAATATTTAAAATACAAGACAATGGGCGTTACTCGTTTAAAAAGAAAAGACAGGAGAAATAAAACTTTTTCACGTTTAGAAGTTCAGTTCCTTAAACTGGCTACTAACCTGGAATACGGAAGCCGTTCTGCTGAGTCAAAACACAGCCAGATAGCTAAAAACAATGCAGCTTTAGATATCGCATTAGGTAAATAATTTTTCTCCTTCTTCTTCAGAAGAAAAAGACTTAAAGTCCTGCCGGTTTCCGGCGGGACTTTTTTTATGCCTGAATTTGAACCTTGATATTTAGGATTTAAAGATGGACATGATGCTTCCCCAGAGTCCGTGCCCTCACGGGCTCACGTTAAAAAAAGACATCGATGTTTCCGTGGGGACACGGAAACGGAGAATTTGGCATTAGAATGAATATATCAGGGTAATCCTCAAATCCTAAAAATCAAGGTTCAGAAGCTTCTTATTAATCCTGCCAATCAACCCCGGCCCTTCATAAATAAAGCCAGTATAAAGCTGCACTAATGACGCACCTGCATTCAGTTTCTCAATAGCATCTTCGGCTGAATGAATCCCTCCTACTCCTATAATGGGGAATGAACCGTTCGATTTTTTATGCAGATAAGCGATTACTTCAGTTGAGCGTTTGGTAAGTGGCTTACCGCTTAACCCACCCATCTCTTCTTTTAATTTTGATGGGGATGACAGGTTTTCCCTGCTGATCGTAGTATTAGTAGCTATTAACCCTGCTATACCTGTTTGCTGCACGATATCAACAATATCATCCAATTGGGAGTCTGTCAAATCGGGGGCAATTTTTAGCAGTATCGGTCGGCTGATACTGTTTTTATTATTGCGTTGTTGCAGGGTATTCAGAATTTCCATCAACGGACCTTTCTCCTGCAGGGCACGCAGGCCAGGGGTATTAGGTGAGCTTACGTTCACAACAAAATAATCAACCACATCAAACAAGCGGTCGAAGCATTTGATATAATCGCTTACCGCATCCTCATTAGGGGTAACTTTGTTTTTGCCGATGTTTCCGCCAATGATCAAACCTTTATTAGCGTTTTTAGGATCGCGCCTGAAGGCGGCAATGCGCTCGGCAGCTATATCCACACCAAAATTATTAAAGCCCATGCGGTTAACAAGCGCGCCATCTGCCGGTAAACGAAACATACGCGGCTTATCATTACCCGGTTGAGGCAAGGGTGTAACAGTACCAATCTCCACAAAGCCAAAACCCATATTAGCCATCTCGCCCATCATTTCGGCATTTTTGTCAAAACCCGCGGCAAGACCAACAGGGTTCCTGAATTTAAGACCAAAAACTTCACGTTCAAGCTTTGGATCTGTTACATCCCAGATTGCCTTGCTCAATGCTGTACCGCCTGGGAAACGGTTAAAACGTTTCAGGTTGCGGGTAACAAAGTAATGCACATTCTCGGGATCGAACTTAAACAGGATGGGTTTTATCAACTGATACATGCCGCGAAGTTAGCACATTCCAGCGCGTTGAACAAACGGGATATGTGGAGGTGATTGACATTTAGGTGTTCGGGGCTTGTTATCCTGAGCCAGTCGAAAGACGCGCGCAGAGGCCCTATCCACCCATGCTTCGACTGGCTCAGCATGACACCCGCTTTTAATTGTGCCATTACATGGCTTCAAATGCCGACCAATTCCAGACTTACGAAGTTTTGAAAACTTCTTAAGTCTTCAAAAGACACAAGGTGTAGTATCCTCTCAATCCATGTAATTTAGTTAACAACCGTGTACAAAATACACCACAATTTTTAACGGATTTTAGCGCATCAAAACCCAACTGAAATCCCGATTTAAATTCGATTTAAATTACTAATAATCAATAAATTAAAAACAAAAAATATTTGGTATTGATGCGTATCATTTTTATTAAAACGGGTATAAATCCTAATAATTTATATTTCGCATTTTGCTTTTTTCTGATTAAGTTTAATAAATTTGACAACTCCGGTTAGCCATAGTCCAGGCTCATAACCAAACCGGCAAGCCTATTTAATTAAACTCATGCAAAAAAAGTATTTAATTGCCTGTTTCATAGCGGGCGGATTATTAAAGGCTGGCTTTGTCAGCGCTCAGAGTAAAGCCCCGTATTCGGCAGCAGGTAAATCTGTAAAAGTGATCGTATCTGAGCAAAATGCCGGATACAAGTTCAAAGAAACCGAAACACTGAAATTTGCCGACAAGCCGCAACCTGCCGAAACCGAGGTAGCAGTATTTATTGATCCTGCCAAAACATTCCAAACCATGATTGGTATTGGTGGCGCCCTTACCGATGCTTCTGCCGAAACTTTTGCCAAACTACCTAAGGATAAGCAAAAGGAATTTTTAACCGCTTATTATGATAAAGCCAGGGGCATTGGCTATTCATTTGGCCGTACCAACATTCAAAGCTGCGATTTTTCGAGTGATAGCTATAGCTACGTAAAAGACGGCGACAAGGAGCTAAAAACCTTCGATATCAGCCATGATAAAACCTACCGTATTCCATTTATTAAAGCAGTCACGGCTGCCGCTGGTGGCAAACTTACTATGTTTGTATCGCCATGGAGCCCTCCTGCTTTCATGAAGGACAATAACGACGTACTACATGGCGGCAAGCTTAAAAAAGAGTTTGACCAAAGCTGGGCCAACTTTTATGTGAAGTTTATCAAAGCTTACGAAAAAGAGGGAATCCCAATTTGGGGGCTTTCGGTACAGAATGAGCCTATGGCTAAACAAACCTGGGAATCATGTATGTACACCGCCGAAGAAGAGCGTGATTTTGTAAAGAACTTTTTAGGCCCAACACTGCAAAAACAAGGCTTGGCAAGCAAAAAACTAATTGTTTGGGACCACAACCGCGATTTGCTTTATCAGCGTGCCAGCACCATCCTGGAAGATCCTGCTGCTGCTAAATATATCTGGGGTATTGGTTTCCACTGGTACGAAACATGGACAGGCGCGGGCCAAAACTTTGAAGCTACCCGCCGTACCCACGAAGCATTCCCTAACAAAAACCTGGTATTTACCGAAGGTTGTATCGAAAAGTTTGATTTCAATAAGATCAATGACTGGTCGCTTGGTGAACGCTATGGTTTATCAATGATCAATGACTTTAACGCCGGTACCGTAGCCTGGACCGACTGGAACGTATTGCTTGATGAA
Organism: Mucilaginibacter kameinonensis; assembly: GCF_003675385.1. GTDB lineage: Bacteria > Bacteroidota > Bacteroidia > Sphingobacteriales > Sphingobacteriaceae > Mucilaginibacter > Mucilaginibacter kameinonensis. The sequence continues at coordinate 839,481 of NZ_RCWZ01000004.1, forward strand.
AAAGGCGGACCGAACCACGTTGGTAACTTCTGCTTTGCGCCGGTACATGCCGATTTGCGTAACGGAAGCCTGATCTACACCAGCTCATACTACTACATCGGTCATTTCTCTAAATACATTCACCCGGGCGCTAAACGCATCAGCGCCGTGGCCAGCCGCGATAAACTGCTAACAACCGCTTATCAAAACCCGGATGGTTCAATTGCCGTTGTGGTAATGAACAAAACCGACGAAAAAATAGATTACAGCCTTTGGATAAAAGGAAAAGCGGCCGGCACTACTGCCCTGCCGCATTCGATTGCTACACTTATTGTGAAGTAATCTTTATAACGATCTTAGTTAATCAATCAACTAAATCTCTGGTATGGTGGGTCATTTATGATCCACCATTATCATTACCGGGAAATGGTCGCTTGGCTCTTTAGCCTCATATTTGTCGCTCCCTTTTGCCTTTGCCCTATAGGTATCTGTTAAAATACCGTACCGTTTCACTTTAAAATCTTTGGTTACAAAAATATGGTCTATCCGGCCAGTGGTTTTGTCGTTAGCGTCAAAATCATTAAACGTTCCGTTAGTGGCATATTTAATGGGCGAAAGTTCGTAGCTATCTTTTAACACGCCCGAAGTGTTGATCACCGCGTAACTATCAGATGTTTGGTCAACATTAAAATCGCCCGATAAAATGGTTGGCGAATTGCCGCCCATTTCCTTTACTTTTTTCAATACCAGCTTAGCACTTTCGCGGCGGGCCACCACACCAATATGATCCATGTGCAGGTTAAAGTAGTAAAATTTAAAGCCGGTTTTTATTTCCTGAAAATATCCCCATGAACAGATCCTCGGCAGTGCCGCGTCCCAGCCTTTGTTTGGTTTATCCGTAATTGGAGCCATCCAGAAATCACCATGCTTCAACAATTTAAATTTGTCCCTTTTATAAAATATAGCCGAAAACTCCCCTTCTGTTTTACCATCGTCACGGCCTATCCCTGTGTAGGTATATTGCGGCATGGCTTGTTTTAAACCGTTAAGCTGGTGCACCAGCCCCTCCTGAGTACCAAAGATGTCCCAATCATGAAAACGGATAAGCTGAGTGATAACGGGTAGGCGCTGTTTCCAGCCATTCCCACGTACAGAATCATCGTTTGTGGCATTATCATTGCGCAAATTGTAAGTAGCCACAGTAAGCTGATGCTGACCATAACTTACTGAAACAGAAAGCATAGTCATAAACACTAAAGAAAGTACTTTTTTCATAGGTAAACAGTTAATTCAAATGCCGCCTGCATTTGAACAAATTAAAAGCGAATATTGAGTTATATTTTTTAAGACCAAGATTATTTCCAGAAAAAGTTAATAATTAATTAAAAATATTCTTAATTGGTGTGCGGATTAACCCGCGTCTTAAACATTGTTGCTTTATGTATAAACAGTCATTTGCAAAAACGCTTACACCTTTGGTGTGCCTGGTTTTGGCGCTGTTTTTACACACCAATGTATCTGCCCAAACAGCCGATATCAGCAAGCTGAGGCAACAAATGGCCCAAACAAAAGATAGCATCACCTATCTTAACCTGTTTAACAAGCTGGGCTTTATGCTGCATATGGAAAGTGCCGATAGCTGCTTTTACTACGGTATAAAAGGAAATGCCATGGCTACCCGCCTTCATAATGAGCCCGGCAAGGCCGATGCCTTAGCCAATATTGGTGCGGCACTATCCCTTAAGGGTTTGTATAGCCAGGGTTTAACCTATTACAGCCAGGCCCTGGCAATTTATAAAAAGTATGGCAATCACGGCGAGGTAGCGTCAATGCTCATGAACTCCGCCATTACCTATAGTTTTATTGGCGACAGCATTAAATCAATGCAGTTTACCAAAAAGGCACTTAACGAAATGTTAAAAGCCCCGGCAGATACCATGGCCAGCATGCTGTACGCCAACTATGCCGATATGAACCCGGTGCTTGCTCCGGACTCAGTAGCCTATTACCTGAAAAAGGCAACGGATGTAGCCAATCATTTTAAAGACAACCGCACCCTTCTGGTTATCGATCAACTTTATGCCGACAGGCTCATGCAGCAAGGCAAACATGAACAGGCTTTGCCTTTTATAAAGCATTCGCTGCAAATTGCCCGAAATAAAAACTGGGAATACCACGAACTGGAGGCCTATAACGCCTATGCCGATTATTACCTCGCAAAAAAACAGGTTGACAGTGCTATAGCCGAGTATAACATCATTTATAAAACGGCAATGGCCAATAAGTTTATTTATTGGCAAACCGAGGTTTTAAAATCATTACTGCACTGCTATGAACTTAAAAATGATGCTGCCAGCCAGGCTCGCATTAATAAGCTGCTGGTAAAATCGCTTGAGCAAAGTAACATCAACAGCAATGCCTTTTTGGGCGATTACATCGCCTACAATAATGCCCAACAACAGGTAAAAAGCCTTGAAGTAGTTAATAAAAATAATAGTGTAAAGATTTGGCTCCTGATTGCACTCAGCGTATTGGGCTTCGTATTTATAGCCTTACTATCGCGCATGAATGGCAAGGTGCGCCGACACTCGCGGATGCTATCGGTACTTAATGAAAAAATAGCCGGGCAAAATGAGGAACTAAAGCTTACCGACGAATTTAAAGGCAGGCTGATATCTATGCTGGCCCATGATTTCAGGGCACCGCTGGCTTCAACAATTTCGATGCTCCGTTTGCTGCGCGAAGATGAGGGCGATTTTGAAAAAGAACAATTAACGGGATTGTACGACCAGATAGAAACCGATATCCAAAACATCTTGCTCACCTTTGATAATATCCTGCAATGGATCAAAAAGCAGCTTTCGGGGTATGTTTTCAATGCGCAAACACTATCTGTAAAAGAACTCATTGATGACGCGGCCTCCATGTTCAAGCTCAGCATCGACGCAAAAAAAATTGCGTTCAGGAATGAGGTACCCGATGATCTGAATTATTTTTCGGACAAGGAGATCATCCAATTCATTAATCGCAACCTCATCCACAATGCCATCAAGTTTTCGCCAGCAGGAGGTGTAATTACAGTAAAAGCGCAGGTTAACGCCAATGAACTCATCGTATCTGTAAAAGATGAAGGGCGAGGAATAAGCGAAAACATGATGAAGCAGCTGTTCTCCTTCAACAACAATCAAAAAACCGATTCGCTTGATAAAGGAGCCGGTATAGCCTTAACCATTTGCAAGGAGTTCATCAATAAAATAAACGGCCGCCTTTGGGCCGAAAGCAAGGAAAAGAAAGGTACTACGTTTTATTATGCTTTGCCGTTGAGCTAAGCAGATTTTTCTCATTCACCGGTTTATTCATTCCCTCCCTCGGGAGGGGCGCGTTAGCATTGTGTGTTGGCAGGGAGGGGTTATACGTATTGCGAGATTGAGCATCTTGCAGAAACCCCTCCCTACACCCTCCCAGGGGAGGGAATCGCACTTTTCCGCCCGCTTTAAATCCTACCCAAACACCACCGTTTTATTCTTAAACACAAACACCCGGTCTTCAAAAACAAGTTTCAGAGCTTTGGCCAATACGGCGGTTTCAACCTCCTGACCGGCTTTTACCATATCTGTCCAGCTGTAGGAATGGTTTACCGGGACAATCTGCTGGGCGATGATCGGTCCTTCGTCCAGTTCATTTGATACGTAATGCGCGGTAGCCCCTATCAGTTTAACACCACGTTCAAATGCCTGCTTATATGGATTAGCGCCTATAAACGCCGGTAAAAACGAGTGATGGATATTGATGATCTTCATCGGGAATTCGGCCACAAAAGCTGGCGACAGGATCCGCATAAATTTGGCCAATATTACATAATCAGAAGTGTACTGCTTGATAGTCGCTATTACCTGCTGTTCAAACTCAGGCTTGCTTACCCCTTCATGGCTGATGTAATAAAAGGGGATATCAAAGCGCTCGCATATGTCCTGTAGCTTGGCATGGTTACCAATAACACATTGAACACTTGCACCGAGGGTATTAAAATGGTTGCGTACCAGGATATCGCTCAGGCAATGATATTCTTTAGTGGCCAGCACCACTACCTTTTTAACAGGTTCGGGGTTTACTGAAATGTAGGCTCCCTCGGGTAAAATTTTCCGTAATGAATCTTCAATCCCGGAATCTTCGCCGTCTTCAACCTCCAGGCGGGTAAAGAAAACATTTTCGTTATGATCAACATGCTCACGCATGGAAACTATGTTAAGAAGGTGTTTGGCTAATGTTGCAGATATGGCAGCCACAAGGCCCACTTTGTCTTTACACTGTATTACAATTATCATGCTTTAATGATACAAAGAATTTTGCTGAATATGCAAGAAGCATTTTCTTTAAATTATTTACAACGCATTGTAGCAAAGTGAAATAATATGCCGTAAAGTATTTTATAAACCCACAATTATGAAAAATATCCTGCTATTAATCTCCGCGATTGTATTATGTAGTATCACAGCTTGCAATAAAGACAATATTCCCGGCGTGGGCAGCAACACCATCATTGGCAAATGGCGCTGGGTAAAGTCAGTTGGCGGCATCGGCGGCTCTACCAGCACACCACAAAGCAGCGGCTATACTATTCGTAACGAATTTAACGCGGATAGTAGCTATAGTAGATTCCAGGACAACAAATTATTGCTTAATGGCAATTTCCGTACAATCAAAAATTATAAAGTTAGCTCAACACAAACAATAGATGCATTGTTGATATCCGGCCCAACTCTTGATACCCGCCCCGTTGCGTATCTTGTCAGAAACGACAGCCTTTTTATAGGCGATATTTATATAGCCGACGGTTATAATGAAATATATGTAAGGACGAAGTAAAGCGGTGTCAACCAGCAACCTTATATTAAAAACTTCCTTTTAATTTTTGTCATCCTGAGGTACGAAGGATCTTCTTCGCTATGCACGGCGGCTTTGCATATTGAAGAAGATTCTTTGTTCTTGCTACCCATGACAAGTTTCAAAAAGGGTGTCATGCTGAGCCAGTCGAAGCATGGTGGGCAGGGCCTCTGCGCGCGACCCTTCGACTGGCTCAGGGTGACACCCTCCTTTTGTCATTTCTCCTTTAGAGGTCAAGGGATTTAAATCACCCAGAATGACAAGGGTTTTTAAATATGCTATCGCTGACAATAATTTAGGCTATTTATTACTATGCCCCACCTTCATCATATCCCTTACAGCACGCGCTAATGAGATCTTCTCATTATTATCCAGTTCCTTTTTCTTTTCGCCGTCATTAAATTGATAGGTGATGCGGCCATTGTGATCACTTTCTGCGCTTATTTCAAAATCGTCATTTTTATATTTCACCTTGCCATTAGGCGAGATCTGTGCGATGCTTGTGCTATCGGCCGAGAAATATACGCGTCCCCAGTATTCAATGCGCCTTTCTTTACCATTACCATTTTCAACAATAACCGTGTGCCTTCCGCCAATGCGGCAGCCATCTAACAGTGCTATCACGCCTATTACAATCAATACGTATCCTAATTTTTTCATGTTATTATTTTTTAATGATGATTATTTTAATTGATGTTGTTGTTTACTATTGAGCAGTTTTATAAAACAAGCGGCCATCGATATAAACCATACCGACCAACCCAAATGGGCAAACCTTTGAATGAGTCCGGTATAATTGTTTTCAATAGTGGCCGAAGGAATAAAACGGATAAAAATGAGCAGCATAATACCAAGACTTAGTAACGAGAGCCTTCTGATTTGTGTAAAGCTATCTCCCCGCCATAAAATAACAGATAACAGCGCGCCTATATAAAGCAGCAAAAACACCGGCCCCGATGCCGAATGCAGGTGATTACCCGAGTGAAAAATAGCCGCCCAGCCAAACATAACCGGGAAACCTATTACCCCAAATACAGGCAGAATATTAAGCTGTAACTGACTGCATGCTATAAACAAACCAGCCATAAAAAACACGCTGAGCACCGTGCAAAGCAGCGTAAATGTCTCCATCAAGCTTTCGGATTTTGTGCCGATGGCTCCTAACTCGCTTATGGTATTACTGATATGATTGTAATTGCCATGTATAAAACCGCAAACAATGGTTGAAAGCCAGAATATAATGGGAATGATAATGCCGGTGTAGAGCAGAGGTTTAGTGTCCATTTTAATAATATTAAAATTGTTTTCTTCTGATTAAAACAAAGTTAATATTAAACATGGTACTATACAATACATAGTACTATATTTTTCAAATTTATTTTTTAGAGAGATGGCGATGCTGTCAAAGAGGCGATATGCGGTGTCAACCTGCCTCCAAAGCCATAATTTTCAGTCAACAAAAAAGGCAGCACATAATGCTGCCCTTTAAAGAGTTACTACAAAATGTCATTTCGAATGAGCGCAGGTGAAATAGAGCGCCGGGGCGAAAGAGAAATCTTCTACGTCTTGCAAATTCGATCTGCATAGCCTCTTTGCTGCTTGTATAAGATTCTCCTCGTTCGAAATGTCAATTGCTTTTTATCAATCGATGTTTAACTAAGCATAATGAACACCCTCGCCTATCGCCTCAAGAACCTTTCGGTTAAATCCCTCCAGGTCATCATAGAGGCGACCGGTAACCAGCCCGTTATCAACCATAACTTCTTCATCAACTCAATCGGCACCAGTTTTTCTGAGCTCGGTTTGTAACGATGGAATAAGGTTAGCCTTTTGTCGTTGATCATTCCTGTTTCAATGAGCAATTGCACTCCGTGGCAGATGGCTGCTAACGGCTTTCCCTCGTCCAAAAAGGAGAGGCAAACGCAACAGCGTCCATATTGTGCAACAGTTTATCGGGGTTGAGTACTCACCGGGCAAAACCAGAGCATTGTAAAGAGGTTATAAGAGCTTATTAACCAAGCTTTAAAACACGTGAATTTCGTTTAATTCGAGCATTATAAAATTTTCTCTCTGTAAAATTTTAAATGTTGCTGAGAGATCGCTCCATTCACCGTTTATTGGCAAGTCATAACAAACAGCTCCTATTATAGTCATATTATGTAGTTTATGAGGTTTCTTCGCCAAATCACCATAAAACTCGATGTCCTTATAGGGGTGAATATTGTTTTTGATTATTGCAGTGTCAGAGGCAGTGACTCTGTATTTTTCTTCCAGCATTTCATCCGGCAATCCATACCCGTTAATTACACTCTTGATGTTTGGCGAATTCCATCCATAATAAGGATCATGGAGAGTTAACCGATAAGCCTCGTGGTATTTTCCCTCCGCCAATAATTCAATCCAATAAAGAACTGCTTTTTCTATTTCAATCTTATCAGTCGAATATATCTTAAGAGGCATTAGTGAAAATTAAATAGCGCTACCCCCGATATGCTGCAAGGCGTAGTTTATAAAATTGCTCGTCAACCCATAGTCCTCAGTGCCTTTGCGACGGATAAAGAAGAAATCGCGGGTAATTTTCAAGCCTTCAATAGGTACCTCAACCAGGTCGCCTTCGGCAAGCTGACGGATAATTGACGGTCGCGGCATAAAGCCAAGGCACTGATCGGCCAGCAGGAAGTTTTTCAAAGCCTCGGTACCTCCTAAGCGGATCTTTACCGAAAGGTCGGCCGGTTTTATATGCAAGGGTGAAAGTGCTTTCAATACCGCATTCAATGTACCGGAGCCACGTTCACGTACGGCTAATGGCGTTTTTACAAACTGCTTTAAGGTTAATGATTTACCCGCCAGTGGGCTCTTAGCCGAGCAAACCGGAATCACCTCATCGCTCATAAAAGGTTTGTAGGATACCGTGGTGAGCTTATTATCTACCTCCATGATACCGATATCAATCTCGTGGTTAAGTAAAGCATTCAGGATATATTCGCTGTTACGGTTTACCAATTGCACATCAACATTGGCGTACTCGCGCTGAAAACCCGAAAGTATCGAAGGTAAAATATACAAGGCGATGGTGGTACTGGCCCCCAAACGCAAATGACCTGCCGCCTGCGACAAGTTACTTAACACCGAAAGATCGTACTCGACCTTCCGTTCAATCTCTGTTGCCTGCTGCAGGTATTCGTTTAGTTTATTACCTGCCTCGGTAAGCAAAATACTGTTGCCTTTACGCTCGAACAAGGGCACTTTATATTGATCTTCAAGTGCCTTTACATGCTTACTAATGGCAGGTTGCGTGATAAACAGCACCTGGGCAGCCTTGCTGAAACTCAGATTGGCGGCAACTTCCATAAATACACGGTGAGCGAATGAGATCATGCGGCAAAGTTAGTTTTTTACCCGTTCAAAATACTTGCCGGTAAATTTATATACGATATAGTCGCGGGTAACCTGTCGTTTTGCATTAACTAAGGGGCTATGGATGGTTTGTGTTTTGGCATCGTAATAAATAGTCGGGATCACCTTCATATCAACCACCGACAGAAAATTGTAGTCAAAATACAGCTTGCTATGCAAACCCGTTGTGGTTTTAACCAACAGTATTGCACCGTTCAGTTTAGCGTTCTCGATAGCAAAAAACTGAATCCCCTGCGTGGCGTCAACACTCGACCGAACCGAATTATACGCTGCAAGGTAATAGGTTTTGCTCCCCGCTTTAAGCGTGTAGATTTTTGAATACCAAAACACCGGGTTATGCTTTTTCCCTACCGAATCCATTTTTAAGGACGAGTAAACCTGGCCGTTAAATTTGTACTGCAAAACGTTATCAAAATCATACCCGGTACTGCCCAACCTGGTATCCCATGAATAGGTACGGAACAAACCATCGGCAGATGAGGCAATCACTACCCGCTCTTTAACCAGTTCGGTAAAAGGATAATTAATGGTTTCAGGATATTTGGAGGTATAATACTTTAGCTTAAAGCCAAAGATCTTGTTCATTTTTTCTAATGAATCAATAGCCTTCCACTCTTTTTTGTGGGAGCCGTAATAGTTTACCCTTTTAAAAATCCGTAACAGATCGGCCTCAATGGCCTGCGGACTTTGGGCAAACAAATTTGCTGAGTAAAAACAGCAGCAGAAAACAATTATAAACTTAAAGGTTTTCATCGGTAAACAAGATACGCAAAAAAAGCAAACCGGGTGGATATTCTGTTATCATCGTTGCCAGTTACCTGTTTTTTAGCTTTTTATTTTTTCAAAATATTGCCCGTTAAATTTGTAGGTGATAATATTGTCGGTTACTTTACCATCGCCAATAACAACAGGAAATGTAATTATTTTTTGTTCCGGATGGTATTCAAGCCCGTTTTGGAGTTCCTCCCCAACATGATAAGTATAATATAATTTATGAGTTAATCCGCTCCTGGTTTTTATCAGTTTTGCCTTATCATTCAGTTTACCATTCTGAATGGCAAATACCCTGATCCCGGCTCCCATGTCATATGTATGGAAAATACCATAATAAGTAGTAAGGTAATAGGTTTCGCTCCCAACCTTCAAAGTATGTAACTTATTATAGGCATATATGTAATCATCGTCGTTTTTTACAGTATCTACAATAGTGAAGGTTTTACCTGCCGACTTATATTGGATAATATTTTCATAAGCATGTTGCGTACCGCCGGTCATGGTATCCCATGATAATATCCTGAATAAACCATCGTCGGATACAAGACCTATGTTTTTAAACGCCTGATCAAGTGCTGCAGGGCATTTTTGGGTATAAGATTTCACTTTTGCTTCAATCTGCAAATTGGCAGTAAATAACCCGTCACCATTGGTGTCTTCAGATGAATGCTCACTCCAATAGCTAATCTTTTCAAATGCTTTGTCAAAATCGGCCTCAATGGCTTTGGGAGTCTGCGCAAAGAGACGGGTAGAAAGGGCGCAAAGAATTGCAATAAGCTTTAGGATTTTCATATTAAATATTACGGCATAAAAATAGGGATAATCAAATGACTATCCCTATCCTATTCTTTTGAAAAGAAAAGTAATATCTACTTACGCCTCAACCGGCTGACCGATCAGGTGCTGGGCAGCAAGGTACTCGGCAATTTGTACGGCATTGGTAGCTGCACCCTTACGCAGGTTGTCAGATACAATCCAGCAGTTAAGTGTATTATCCTGAGTTTCGTCACGGCGGATACGGCCTACAAATACTTCATCTTTATCATGCGCGTCAAGCGGCATTGGGTATTTCAGGTTAGCGGTATCATCAACCACAACAATGCCCGGCGCGTTAGCTAACAGCTCACGAACTTCGGCCAAGTCAAAATCATTGGCAAACTCAATGTTAACCGACTCAGAGTGACCGCCCATAACCGGGATACGCACTGTGGTAGCGGTTACTTTAATGCTATCATCGCCCATGATCTTTTTAGTTTCGAGGATCATTTTCATTTCCTCTTTAGTATAACCGTTTTCGGTAAATACATCAATCTGCGGGATCACGTTTAAATCGATAGTATAAGGGTATACTTTCGGTCCATCAATACCTTTACGCTCGTTAAATAACTGATCAACAGCTTTAACGCCTGTACCAGTAACCGACTGGTAGGTTGAAACTACCACCCTTTTAATTTTGTATTTATCGTGCAGTGGTTTTAAAGCCACTACCATTTGTATGGTTGAGCAATTTGGGTTAGCAATGATCTTATCTTCGGCTGTAAGTACATCAGCGTTTACTTCGGGCACAACCAGTTTTTTGGTTGGGTCCATACGCCATGCCGATGAATTATCAATAACAGTTGTACCAGCAGCCGCAAATAAAGGAGCTTGCTGTAATGAAGTGCTTCCGCCGGCCGAGAAAATCGCTACGTCCGGCTTCATCTTAATCGCATCCTCAACAGAAACCACCTTAAACTGCTTACCCTTAAAAGTAATTTCTTTACCAATACTTTTTTCTGAAGCTACGGGAATTAATTCTGTAACGGGGAAGTTGCGTTCTGCAAGAACCTGCAACATTTTGGTGCCTACTAATCCTGTAGCACCTACTACTGCGACTTTCATTTTTTAAATTGTTTTTGAAATGTATCAGGCTGCTTCACAGCGCCTGTTTTTAATTAATTATGTGTTTTAAATGTTAAACCCTCAAATATGCACATTTTTTCGGTATCCTGAAAATATAAAGTCTATGGTTTTTATGGGGTAATTGTTTTTAGGTGAGTGGTTTCTTTTTAGGTGAGTGGTTGATTGGGTTGATTAAGTGAGTGGTTTGCCTGATTCTCTTTCTGGCGCAAGCCTTGAGCGAAAGGCTGATACGCGGCTGACTTGTGACTTCTGAAGGCTATTAATTTGTCTGAACCAGAATTTTTGGAATTAAGCGAATTAATAGAATGCAAAGCAAAATCCAAGAAATTCTAATAATTCGTTTAATTCGAGTCCAGATTTCTGAGCAATTCTGTAAATCCTTAAATTCTGTAAATTCTGATTCAGACAGAAATCAACGGTCAAAAAATCAGCGTAATCAACGCAATCAAAAAATAATCAACGGTCAATTTCCTACCTTTGCGCGGTAAACTCAAAATTGCATGAGCGAAAAGATTTTAGTGATAGGCGCCAATGGCCAGATAGGCACCGAACTGGTAATGGCTTTGAGAAATATACATGGAGCAGAGGCTGTTGTAGCTTCAGATATTAACAGTCCTACCTATGCCATGCGTGGCAGCACCGGGCCGTTTGAACTGATCAACGTGCTTGATAAAGATAACCTGCACCACATATTTGACAAGCATCGCCCCACGCAGGTTTACCTGTTGGCCGCCATTCTTTCGGCAGTAGGCGAGCAAAAGCCTAAAATGGCCTGGGACCTCAATATGACCGGCTTGCTGCATGTGCTTGATTTCGCAGTGGAGTTTAAAACAGCTAAAGTTTTTTGGCCGAGTTCGATAGCGGTTTTCGGTCCGCATTCACCACAGCATGATACACCGCAGTATTGCGTCATGGATCCTAACACGGTTTATGGTTTTAGTAAACTGGCCGGCGAACGCTGGTGCGAATACTATTTTAATAAATACGGACTTGATGTACGCAGTATCCGCTATCCGGGCTTAATAGGCTGGAAAGCTAACCCCGGCGGTGGCACTACCGATTATGCGGTACATATTTTTCACCACGCATTAAAAACCGGCAGTTATGAAAGTTTCCTGGCCGAAGGCACCGCCCTGCCCATGATGTATATGGACGATGCCATCAGGGCTACCATCAGTTTGATGGACGCGCCAGCTGACCAGATCAGCATCCGGTCATCATATAACCTTGCAGGCATCAGCTTTACGCCGGAGCAATTGGCAGAAGAAATAAAGAAACTGATTCCTAAATTTGAGATCAGCTACAGCGATAATGATCCGCGCCAGGCCATAGCCGATAGCTGGCCAAAATCAATTGATGATAGCTACGCGCAAAATGATTGGGGCTGGAAACTGGAATATGACCTGCCCAAAATGGTAGCCGATATGCTGACCAATTTGAAAACGATAATTTAAGGTAAAAGGCGAAAGGATAAAGGTTAAAGGTTTTTATCCGCCTTTTTATAAACAAATATTATATTTACCGCCTTGTCTTTATAGGGCAAAGCTTTGTAAAACAACAAGGTTGATCCATGAACCATCAACCATGAACAATGAACTAAAAACACATGGGAAGAGCATTTGAATTCCGCAAAGAAAGAAAGTTTAAGCGCTGGGCCAAAATGGCAGTGCAGTTTACCCGTTTAGGGAAGGAAATTGTAATGGCTGTAAAAGCCGGCGGCGGCGATGTTAACACCAATTCGCGTTTACGTACCGCGGTACAAAACGCCAAAGCGGTAAACATGCCTAAAGACCGTGTTGAGGCAGCCATAAAACGTGCCAGCAGCCGCGATGAAAAAGATTACGAAGAGCTTGTTTACGAAGGCTACGCATCATACGGCGTTGCTGTTTTGGTTGAAACCGCAACCGATAATACCAATCGTACAGTTGCCAACGTACGCAGCTACTTTACAAAATATGGTGGTTCCTTAGGTAAAACAGGCTCGCTTGATTTTATCTTCACCCGTAAATCGGTTTTCACTTTTGAGCCCGGTGACCGTGACCTGGAAGAGCTTGAATTTGAATTGATTGATGCAGGCCTGGAAGAAATATTTGTTGAAGCCGACGAAAACGGCAGCGATGTTGCGGTAATCCACACCGCTTTTGAAGATTTTGGCAAAATGCAAAAGACTTTGGAAGAAATGGGTATCGAAGTAAAATCGGCCAAGTTGGAGCGTATTCCACAGTCATTCCACGCTGTTAGCGAAGATCAGGTTCCTGAAATCATGAAATTGATTGACCGCCTGGAAGAAGACGACGACGTTCAGGCGGTATACCACAATATGGCGGAGTAATTCTGATATCGGATTTCGGAATTTCGATTTCGGATTGGTTTAATCATAAATAACACGTCATTGCGAGGTACGAAGCAATCCCAAACTGTACAGGGCGAACCTGCTAATCGGGGATTGCTTCGTACCTCGCAATGACGGTTTAAATAACATATCATGCCACTATTAAACACACGAAAAGGCGAGCGGAAAGTAAAGGTAACCTTTGCTAACGGACTGCTATTTGTTGAAACCGATGGTGGCAAACCCCAGGCTTTCCCGTTAGAATGGTTCCCGAAACTACTAAACGCTACCGACGAAGAGCGTGAAGACTGGAGCCAAACCGAAAAAGGCATCCGTTTTAATAAGCTGGATGTGGATGTAACGCTGTAGTTTAGAATCAAGACAGCAAGAGCCAGGAAACAAGAAACAACAACAATCGGAATCACGAAAACAAGACTTAAGAATTGCATTTTTCTTATTGTTTTGACTCCTGATTCTTACCTCTTAACAAAAATGGTTTTTGAAGATTTTTTAAAGAAGAAAAGAATTGACCTTGTGGCTCTTGAACAGGGTGAACCGGCTTTATTTTCTGAATTTAAAGATCATTTTGAACAGATGGGCGAAAAAAGTTTCGACCATACCAAAAAGTACTGGTTTAATAAATTGAGGCGTCAGTTCCCGATCCCGCTTGAAGTTAAAACCGAAAAAGTACACATCAAAAACCCACTTGCTGAGCAAACCATTACCGAAAGTCTGATAGAACCGGGTACAGCGTCCAAAATTGGTTTTACGCCAAAGTTCCGCGCAGCAGCCGCACCTAAACCGGTGACTCCTGCCGAAGAACCTAAAACAGAATCAACAGAACCCGCCACACCGGAAACCCAATCGGCAGAAACTACACCAAAGCCGGCATTCAAACCACGCTTTAACCCGGCCATGGCAAAAGCTAAACCGGCAACAAGCGAGGCATCGCCTGAAACAGATAAAGAACAACAAGCTGAAGCTCCAGCTTCAGAAACACCTGCAACAACTGCCAAACCTGGTTTCAAACCGCATTTCAACGCAGCTATGGTAAAACCGAAACCTTCGGAAACGGATATACCACAGGCTGAGGATAAAAAAGAGGAAGCTGCGGCTAAAGAACCTCAAACTCTCGCTTCGGAAACACCGGCACCTAAAATGGGCTTTAAGCCACGTTTCAACGCAGGTATGGTAAAGCCTAAGCCCGCAGAAAACGAAGCGCCTGCTGAAGAAGAAAAACCTGCTGAAGAGCCTAAATCACAGGTATCCGAGGCACCTGCTCCTAAAATGGGATTCAAACCCCGCTTTAACGCGGCTATGATGAAACCAAAACCAGCTGAACCGGAACAGCCGCCAGCGGAATCTACCCAGTCAGCCGTTGAAGAAGAAAAACAGAACTCTGAAGCTCCTGCACCAAAACTTGGCTTTAAACCACGCTTTAACGCAGCTACAATGAAGCCAAAAACTCCTGAAGCTGAAACACCGGCAGAAGATAAAAAAGAGGGTACCTTACCTGAAGAGCCTCAGACACCTGCTACAGAAGCACCTGCACCTAAATTGGGGTTTAAACCACGCTTCAACGCCAAAAACCTTCCTAAAAAATCAGAGGGGGAAGAATAGGTCAATAACTTTCTCATTCAAATTAAAAGTTCATGTCATTGCGAGCGAAGCGTGGCAACCGCATGCTATACAGAGTCGCTTTGTTATCTAACATTTTGTAAATTAACAGCATGAAACTACACCAATACTCTGTTTACATTATAGCTAATCAATCAAACACTGTGTTATATATTGGTGTAACCAATGACGTTAAGAATCGCGTTTCTGAACATAAACTGAAAATATTTAAGGGTTTTACTGCGACGTATAATTGCAATAAACTTGTTTACATCGAAGATTTCCAGTGGATTCAGGATGCTATTGCAAGAGCAAAGCAGTTAAAAGCGGGTTCACGTCAAAAGAAAATTGATCTGATAATTACAGAAAATCCATTATGGAAAGATCTAAGCGATGGTTGGTACGATTGAGAAAAACGGGCTTGTACTTTATATAAAAACTCTGTATAGCATGCGATTGCTTCGTCGTTCCTCCTCGCAATGACATAGTTTTTATGTCTCCCATTACTTACTATGGGAAAACAGCCAGTGCAGCAGATCCGGTTCCTTAAAAGCGTTATCCCAGCTGTTATGGCCAACGCCTGGATATAGGGTGAACCTTGGGCTACCTCCCGCTTCTTTAATGGCATCAACCATTACCTGCGAATGATCTGCAGGCACCACTGGGTCATTATTACCGTGGAAGATCCAGAGCGGAACTTTTTTGGCGTATTTTTTGGCGTTTAGCGTATTATCGCCTCCGCAAATAGCAAAAGCGGCTGCGAACACCTTAGGCTCGCGGCCAATGATCTCAAATGTACCCATTCCGCCCATGCTGAGGCCTCCTACGTACACTTTATGCTTATCAACAAAAGGTTTATCTAAAAATTGCTCTACAAGGCCCATAAGCATGATCATAGCCATAGTTGGCGGCGCATCTTCCTGGAAAATAAATTTACGCTTATTGCTTGCCGAATCGGTAACCTGCTTTACATTGCTCCAGTAACTTTTTGCCGGACATTGCGGAAAAACCACTATCGACTCATACATTTCCCGTACACTATCCTGCAAAAACCTCTGAGCGCCATAAGCCAGCTGCGATTCATTATTATTTCCGCGCTCGCCCGAGCCATGCAGTACAAATACCAAAGGATATTTCTGTCCCGGATTAAAGTGTTTGGGGAATAAAATGCGGTATGGCAGCGTATCTACTTTGTAGATATAACTCCCCCTGTCAAACGACGTCACGTTCTGGGCCTGGGCTGAAAAAGAGAATGCTAAGAGCAAGCTTAGCATTCCGGTTACAAGTATTGTTTTGATCATGGGCTAAACAGCGTTTTGTTTTATAACCAATATAATCACTGGTTATTGCTTTAAAACAAATTTAACTGCTTTAACCGCGTTTTGTTTATCAACTATACTGATTTAATTTTTAGCGATAGCCGGACTTTCAAAGCCAAGCTTTTTCAATCCGCCCTGAACTTCGGGGCAACTCATGAAAAGTTTCCATAATAATCCTGTACGGTAGTTTTCAATCATTACAACGATAGGGCCCTGGTCAATAGCCAGGTACGACTTTGCATACCAGTTGTGCGATTCGCTGAAGGCATCCGTAAAACCGTATTCGCCCCAGATCTTATCACCCAGGTCATAATAAAAATGGCGCAGCGCCTTCATCGAATATTCCGGAGTATAAGGAAATGCTGATAGCGCCGCTGTTGGCGTAATAACCCCCAGATCGTTAGTTGGCGAATGCGCGTTGTAGCCTTCAAAGTTATCGCTGGCAGTTAAGCCCCAGCAGTTTTCGCCGTACCCTTTAAATTTTTTAGGGTTATCAACACAGTACGCGTGGTTTATTAAGGTGTGATTTTTGTTTTGCTCCCAATAGTCGGCATACTGATCTTTTAGTCCTTTAGGATTTAAGCCAAGGAACGAGTACTGAGAAAAGAACAGCGGACCACCATAATCAAATCCCAGCGGCAATTTAAAGCCATAAAAAGTTCTTCCGTTTTTAAAGAAATCGCTTTGTGCCCAGCCCCGGTGATACACGTCGGCGCTAACCGGGTAGCGCTCGGCAGATGCCGCAAGCACGTAAGTGATCAAACATTCATTAAAACCGTGGATCGGGAAATTCATAGCCCAGCCGTTATTAGGGCTCCAGTGCCAGTAAAGAGCGTCACGGCCATCGCGGGTGTACCAGCTCCATTCCATTTCGCCCCACATCCAGCTAATTACATCACGAATGCGGCGCTCTTTGGGGGCATCGCTGTTAAAATACTGCCTTGCACATAACAATCCCTGGAAAAGGTATGCCGATTCAACAATATCCCCACCATCATCCTTACGGCCAAAGCGGATCACTTTACCGGTTTCGCCATTTAACCAATGCGGGAAAGCACCGTGAAATGCGTCGGCCTTGTATAAAAAGTTAACGATCTTCACCATGCGGTCAACCGCCTGCTCATGGGTGATCCATTTGCGGCTATCGGCCACAATGAGCGACATAATGCCAAAACCAGAACCGCCCGTAGTTACCACCTCACTGCCATAATCAAAAGAAGTATTGCTGCGCTCGCGGGCCAGGCCGCTTACCGGGTGACCAAAATCCCAGAAATAACGGAATGTTTGGCGTTGCACCACGTCAAGCAGGGAACTATCCGTCAGGTTTTTAATAATACCAACAGGCTTAATGCCATCTTCTGATTTCTTTGCTGCTTTTTGGGCAAAGCAGCAAATGGCAGCCAACATAAGTATCGGGGTAATTAATAGTTTTTTCATTAAGCTTTTGCGTTTGAATATGAAAAACAGGGTTTTCATTAAAAAAGAGAGGTTGCCCGTTAAACCCAACAAGGCAACCTCATAATCAAATCAACTGTGTGTATTGTTATCGGTTAATTAATAACCAGGATTTTGTGTTAATGCACCACCGCTCAGGTCGATCTCGGTTTGAGGCACAGGCCAAACTTCGTTTTTGCCCGCTGTCCAACCACGTGAACCGAAAACTGCAGTACCCCTGCCCTGGCGGATCACGTCAAAATAACGTTCAAATTCCATAGCCAGTTCAACCCTTCTTTCCTGGTATATAGCAGTACGAAGCGTAGCCTGATCAGTTGTAGTTACTTTTGGCAAAATAGCGGCATTACTGCCGCGGGCGCGGGCGCGAACCTGCTCCAACGGAATTAACGCTGCTGCAGAGTTACCCAATTCGTTATTAGCTTCAGCGTTCATCAACAACACATCGGCATAGCGAAGTACAATTTTATTTTGCTGACAACCTTCGTTAAAGCCAGAAACATACATACTGAACGGAACGTATGATTTTTGGTTGTACATCGGGTTATCGCCTGTTGCAGGGATCTTATCACCTTCTGGCGTAGTTTCGCCCCTGAAAATGATAGTAGCGTCGCGACGTGGGTCGCCGGTTTCGTAAGCAGCAGCTAAACCTGCGCTTGGTACGTTAAAGCCCCAGCCACCGCCTGTAACACCACGTACACCCTGTACCTGCGAGTATTGTGAGTTTGAAGCATCCGGATTATTAGGAATTAAAGCGCACTGTACTTCAAATACCGATTCCTGGTTGTTTTTATGATTAGTACGGAACATTTGTTCATAATCAGGGAACAACGAATAGCCCATACCCATTACCTGGTTTGTGTAATTTAATACATCTGTCCATTTTTTAAGGTACATAGCTACTTTGGCATGTAAGCCAATAGCAGCACCCTTGGTAGCATGGCCTATATCGGCAGCGCTGTAGGTTTGCGGCAATACATTGGCAGCATCATTTAAATCTGTTTCAATAGCTGCCCAAACCTGCGCTTTGGCAGTACGTGGCAGGTTGTATTCCGACGCACTTTTAGGTAAAGTTAAACGCAATGGCACATCGCCAAAAGCCCTAACCAACCTGAAATATGCATAAGCCCTGATAAATTTAGCTTCGGCCAGGTATCTTGCTTTTAAGGTTTCGTCCATGGTGATGCCAGGAACATTGGTCAGGATCTGGTTGGCAAAGTTGATAGTTTGATACTGTCCTCTCCAGAAACCACCTAATTGAGCATCGCCCGAAGTAATGGTAAAATTGTGGTAGTCATTAAAAAAGGTAGCATCGCTGGCGGTACTGCCTTTTTCCACATCGTCAGAGCCCATGCTTTCTACAGCGATAGGCGCAAAAGCGATGTTGTTCCACTCGCGCAGGTTAGCATACATGGCACTAACCGCTTTAGTGGCATCATCTTGCGTTTTGAAAAACTGGGTTGCCGCGGTATTTTGAGCCGGGTCAACATTTAAGAAGCTTTTTTTACAGCTCTGGAACGATATGATTGAAGCGATAAGACCTAAAGCAACGACCTTACGCGAATATTTTGTACTATTTTTCATCTTTATATTGATTAAAAAGTAACGTTAACACCAAAATTATAGGTAGCAAACAACGGATACACACTTGCATCAATACCACGGCTGCCTACATCGCCACCAATTTCTGGCGAGAAGCCTTTATAGCCAAACAGGTTGATTGCATTCTGCGCATTTGCATAGATCCTGACTTTTGAAATATTCAGTTTCTTCAGGAAATCGCCCGGTATGGTATAACCCAACTGCGCATTCCTCATCCTGAAGTAAGCACCACTTTCAACATAAAATGAGTTAGGGGCTGAGTTAGCTGTTTTACCAACGTTTACTGATGGATAGGTATTTGAAGTACCCGCACCATGCCAGCGGTTTTGATAAAAGTCTTGCGTGAAGTTTTCATTACCAAAACGGTAAGCGATATTGGCATTATAAACACTTACACCGGCAACACCTTGAAAATCTAAAGCAAGGTCGAAGTTTTTATAGGTGAATGAGGTGTTAATACCGTAGTTATATTTTGGCAGTGGGCTACCCAGGGCTACGCGGTCGCGGCTATCCAATATACCATCGTTATTGGTATCCTGGTAAATGAAATCGCCGGGAGCTGCACCTTTTTGTTTTGAAGCAGCAACTTCCTGAGGTGTTTGGAATATACCGGTTACTTTATAACCATAAAACTGACCAATTGGCTGGCCAACCACAGTACGGGTGGCCAATGCGCCGTTGGCAATACCTTCGCCACCATCGTAAATTGGGTTTTGGCCGGTTACTACGTTAAGCACTTTATTGTTGTTGATACCAAGGTTAGCGCTAACGCTGTAATTGAAATCTTTAGACGGGTTATCTCTCCAGCCTAATGAAAACTCCCATCCCCTGTTTCTGATGCTTGCCTGGTTACCTATCAATGAGCTGTTGTTTGTACCCAATGAACCGGCTACCGGGATTGCGAAAATAGCGTCCTGAGTTTCCCTGTTATAGTAATCCGCTTCAAAAGTTAACTTGTTATCAATTAATCCGCCTTCGATACCAAAATCAGATGATACTGTTCTTTCCCAAACGATAGATGGTGGTACTATAGAATTAATACTTGCACCCGGATAAGTTGTAAGCGGGTTACCGAATAAACCTGTCAGGTAAGGATCAGTCGCGATAACCTGTACGGTTGGGTTAATTGGTACGCCTGAGTTACCTACTTTACCCCAGCTTCCGCGTAATTTCAGGTTGCTGAATACTTTCTGATCTTTCATGAACTCCTCGTTGGTAATTACCCAGCCGGCACCAACCGAAGGGAAATAACCGTAAGTATGATCGCCATAAAACTGAGAAGCACCATCACGACGAATAGAGGCGTTCAATAAATATTTATCTCTGAACGAGTAATTAACACGGGCAAATTGTGATAACGCGCGGGTGTGGATCTGGCTGCCCGGAGTTGCAAAGAAATTCACATTGGTTGTATCAGGGAATGAGCTCCTGATGCTTCCGTTTTTCACATACGGAACATAATCGGCCTTACCATCTATTTGCCTGGTGCGGTTGTTCTGGGCACTGTAACCTACCAAAGCTGTAATTTTATGATCTTTTATTTTAACATCATAGGTAAGGGTGTTTTCCCAAATCCAGTTACGTACATCGGTATGGTTGATATCCAGATTGGTTTTATTGCTTTGCTGACGCAGGGTGGCCATATACTCAGGCGTAAATGCCCTTACTTCATTCTGGCTGATATCGCCGCCAAAGCTTGATTTAAATTTGAAGTTTTTAAGGAAGGTAACCTCACCGTAAGCATTGTAAGTAAAACGCTTGTTTTTTGTTCTCTGGTTAAAGAAATCAATAGTAGCCTGCGGGTTATAGTTATTACCGTCGCCGGTGTTGTAATCGTTAGGATCGCCGTAGCTGCCATCAGCTTTACGTACAGGTAATGTAGGGGCGGCGCCAAACAACTGGTGGAAAATAGCGCTGTTAACATCGCGCGATACATCAGATAAAGCACTTGCAGTATAACCGAATTTTACGTTTTTAGTCGGCTTAAAATCATTTGACAAGTGAACGGTGTAACGCTGATAGTTATTTGTTTTTGCTATACCATCCTGGTTAAGATAACCGAACGAATAGTTGTAGGTATACTTATCGGTACCACCGCTTATTGATGCTTCATGATTTGTAGTGAATGCTTTGCGCAATATTTGCTTGTACCAATCGGTACCTGTACCGTACGATGCAGGATTGGTGAATATAGGATCGCCACCGTTTAATGCAGATAGCTCATTTACCGCTGTAGCATATTCGCTGGCATTTGCCATTTTAACCTGGTTGGTAACAGCCTGCAAACCTACGTAGCCATTATAATTAATAACCGGTTTGCCTTTGGTACCACGTTTAGTGCCTATCAAAACTACACCGTTAGCTGCACGGATACCATAGATAGCAGTACTTGACGCATCTTTCAAAATGCTGAAGCTCTCGATGTCCTGTGGGTTAAGGAAGCTGATATCATCATACCAAACACCATCAACTACAAACAGAGGTTTGGTATTACCATAAATAGTACCTAAACCACGAATGGTAATATCCGGCGACTTACCCGGCGTACCGCTGTTGGTGATTTGTACGCCCGATACTTTACCCTGTAAACCGCTTAACGCGTTGGGTGAAGCCTGCTTGGCAACATCGGCACCTTTAACCGTAGCTATGGAACCGGTTACGTCAAGCTTTCGCTGGGTACCATAACCAATAACAACTACCTGCTGCAATTCGTTGGTTTGTGGCTGAAGGGCTACGTTTATGGTTGTTTGCCCGTTAATGGCTACCTCTTGTGTAGCATAACCTATATAAGCTACTGATAAAGTTGCATTGCCCGGGGTTTTAAGTGTAAAAGCTCCGTTTACATCTGTTTGGGTGCCTATGGTTGTTCCTTTAACTGATACAGACACGCCTATTAAAGCCTCGCCTGTTTTGCCGTCAGTTATTTTACCTTTTATTGTAACGTTTTGTGCAAACGCCGCGTCATAACAAAGTAACAGTAACAACATCAACCCTGAAATAGTAAAAATTCTTTTCATAGTGGTTAATAAATAATACGGATTGAAAAAATAATTGGTTTATTGATTTGCAAAGCTGAACAGATAATCAGCCTTTAACAAATATTGTAACTCAACATTAATACATCTGTATAAGAATACTTTCTCAAGAAATGTTTTAACCAAGTATAACAAACTATTTAACAGCGAGTTAAAAGCACCGACACTACTACACAGAGTGCATAGCAGTCAATGCCTCAAATTGACACAATGAGAGGTAATGATGTAGTGTTAAAGCTCGATGAGAAACTCGGTGAGGTTCTTGTCATGCTCCAGATTTAGCTTTTTGCGCAACCTGTAACGACGAATTTCGACTCCGCGCAGCGAGATGTTGAGCAGTGAAGCGATCTCCTTGCTATTCATATTCATGCGCAGGTACGCGCACAGTTTAAGGTCATTTGGCACCAGGTCCGGGTGACCAGCTTTTAGCTTTTTAAAGAAATTTTCATGGGCCTCGTTAAAACTGGTTTCAAAAATATTCCAGTCACGATCGTCACTCATGCCCTCGTCAATCACTTTTTGTATGCGGCGCAGCTGCTCGTCGGCAAGCTTCTTACCGTCGCCTCCTTTCAGGTGAGTTAGCTCATCGCTTA
The DNA here is from genome assembly GCF_003675385.1 of Mucilaginibacter kameinonensis. Classification (GTDB taxonomy): domain Bacteria; phylum Bacteroidota; class Bacteroidia; order Sphingobacteriales; family Sphingobacteriaceae; genus Mucilaginibacter; species Mucilaginibacter kameinonensis. The sequence continues at coordinate 862,387 of NZ_RCWZ01000004.1, forward strand.
TCTTTTGCAGCAGTTCATTTTTATAAACTATGTTCATGGCCGAATTGGCAAGCTCACGGCTTTTGCTGGCCAGGTCGGCCTGCAGCTGTTCGTTCTTTATATTGACGATATGCTGCTCATTAGCTATAGCCTCCTGTTTCAAAAACTCTTCCTTCTCTTTCTGTAGTTTTTGCTGAATCTGCTGCTGATGTTTTTTCAATTTAAGCCCGTAGTAATACCTAATCACATAAAACAGCAATACAGCCAGCAGCACATAAAACACCATGGCTAATTTACCGGCATACCATGGTGGCAATACTGTAAAGGTTATTGTTGAAACAGCCGACTGATATTGGTCATTGATCTTAGCCCGCACCTTGAAATTATAGGTGCCCTGGTTAAGGTTGGTAAACTCCTTCTGGCTTTGCGGCGCCCATTCGCTCCATTGATGGGAGTATCCTTCCAAATAATACTGAAACCTGATTTTGGCTTGCGTGTAATAGGGCAAAGAGTAACTTATGCGGATGTTATTCTCGGCGTAGGGTATTTCAATGTTATTACTATCCTCCGCTGCTTCGCTTATTAACGATACTTTATCGGTAACATTCTCTATCCTGCGGATAAGCACATTGGGTATTTTGACCATATTGGGCAGTTGGGCATCGGCATCATTCAATATCACAAAGCCGTCATCAACACTTATCAAATAAGTTGAGTTATTAATGCGGTTGATGGTTTCATAATGCTGTACCATTTGCCCGTTGAGGATAGAAAACCTATTGGTATCGATAGTGAGCTTCCCGGTAACAGACATATCGGCCAGGCCTACCCTACCCTGGTTAATAAACCAGTATTTTTTACCTATTGCCTTAATGATTTTGCTTGAGGTTGCAAACGTGCCCAGCTTACTGTTAAGCTGCTGGTATTTATAAAAACGGTCGGTAATATCATCATACACATAAAACCCCGAATCTGACGAGAAAACGGTGCGGTTATCAAGGTCAAATACGTTAATGTTGTAGCTGCCCGGCAAGCCATGTTTTTGATCATAATAAACGTGAGATACCACAGTGCGCTGATCGGCGCTTAAAGTGAGTTTATAAATGCCTTTATAAGCGTGGCTCACCCAAATCTGGCCTTTGGCATCGCGTTCAACATAGCGCGAGGGTTCACTAAAACCTGCCAATTTATGGCTGTATTGCCAATTGCCCGCCGCGTCTTTCCGGTAGATCACCAAGCCGGTATAAGTACCCTGCATCAACATATCGGGTGCCATTTTCTTGATGTTCCATCCGCCTGTTATATCCGAGATCTTTTTTATGGAGGCTCCGTTTACCTGGTAAGTCCCGTCATTATGGCCGCAAAGCAACCTGTTATCCTGCAGCGACAAATCCCATACCTGCCCCTGCGAACCTGGAATGAGCTTAAAGTCGAACGTTTGAAAGGGGCTGTTATGGCTATCAGGCAGCCAATCGCTGTAAAATAATCCCTGGTTGGTACCGAGATAGATCTTCTTATCGAAAATGATGCTTGAATAAACCGTACCGAATTTGCCCGTTTTATCGAAATAAAAATACAAAGGCGAGTTAACTTCAATTCTGTCGATACCGTTATCCAATCCGGCCCAAAGGTTTTGGCTGGCATCGGTATATAAGCTTAACACGGTATTGTTTTGCATACCGCTGGCCTTATTGATGTGCTGTACTACACGCCCCGTGGTATCAATGATTACGATACCGTTCAAAATAGTACCATAGGCGAAATACCTACCGGCGATGGCGGCACCATTATTTAGTTGGTAAGTTGTTAAAAAATCATTAGCCTGGTTGGCCCAGGGTTTAACCGTTTTGCCATCGTAAATAAACAAACCGTTTTTTGCCGTGCCGATGAGATATTTCCCCTGTTGAAATGGCAAAATAGATAACACACCACTTGCGCCTAAAATATTGCTGCCTTCAATATATTCAGTCTTTGAGCCTTTAAGCTCAAAAAGCCCTTTGGTTAATTGTTCTACAAAAAAACGGTTACCGCTTTTAAAAAGGAACAAATAGGGCTCACGCGTTTTCACCACCTCTATTTTACCCGCCGAATAAATGTAAATGGCACCAAATGATTGGAAAAGCACCCTATTGTTATCGCAATATATTTTCCAGATTTCTTCGGTTACCGGCAAAAAGTTTTTAGGTACCAGGTTAATTAGCGAGGTATATTTTAAAATGCCTTTACCATCATTATGCCAATAGCCAAATTCACCATAGCCACCGGCATATACCCTGCCCTTGCCATCGGCACTAACCGAGCGCACTATTAAGCCGTTAGGCATGTGGTATTGCTGCCAGTATTTGCCATCAAAGGAGAGCAGGCCTTCGGCGTTGCCAAAGTACATGATATCATGCTCATCGCGCGTTACCGACCAATTTTGATTACCAAACTGATAAGTTGCCTTGGTATAGTTTTGAATGTAAGGAACACCTACACTTTTAATATCTAACGACCACGCCGGCCAAACCGATATAAAAACAAGAACGATAATAATACACAGGGTTTTACGCATAAAATATAGCGGCTCAGTTTACTAAAGTAGTGTTTGTACCCGACAAAATAAAAAAGCCTACCCTTAAGGGTAAGCCTTGTATAATTAATTGTACCACAGCTATTATGCTATTGGCTGTAGTTTGCTTTTATTGACGTTAACCGGCTGAGGAACTTTTACATAATAACCGGTGCCATCATAAACACGTTTGCGCGGATGCTCTTTACAAGCGTCACTGCAGCAGCCATCCATGGCGGTGCCACATTCATCGCACTGGGTAAAATGCTCATTGCACTCAGGGTTGGCGCAATTGATCATTTTTGGCGTTGTTTTACCGCAATTGAAACAGGTTGAAATAACAACCGGGTTAACGTTGTTCACATCTACCGAAAGGCGATTATCAAACACATAACATTTGCCTTCAAAGTCCTCGCCGCCCGCTTCCTTACCATATTTAATGATACCGCCATGCAACTGGTACACTTCAGGGAAACCTTCGTGCAGCAACAAGGCAGATGCTTTTTCGCATTTGATACCACCTGTGCAGTAAGTCAGGATCTTTTTATCCTTGTACTGGGCAAGCTGGTTGATCATATCCGGAAAGTCGCGGAAGTTATCGATATCAAGCGTTACCGCGTTTTTGAATTTGCCTAATGAATGCTCGTAATTTGACCGTACATCAAGCACAACCACATCGTCCCTGTCTTTCATCGCCAAAAACTCTTTTGGTTCCAGGTGGATGCCGGTTTTTTGTTTAGGGTCGATAACGTTAGGATCGCGCAGACCTGAGTGTACGATCTCTGATTTATAACGCACATGCATTTTCACGAACGAAGGAGTATCTACCTCGTCGATCTTAAACTCGGTTTTGGCAAAACGCTCGTCGGCGTGTATGGTATCCATATAGGTTTTGCAAGCCTCAACAGAACCCGAAACGGTACCGTTAAGTCCTTCGTCCGCCACAATAATGCGCCCGGTTAAACCTAAGCTTTTACAAAATTTTAAATGATCGGCAGCAAATTGCTCCGCATTAGCTATTGTTGAATAACAATAGTATAGTAGGGTATTATACATTTCCATAAAATCATTGATACTGCTGCAAACAGTGTTAAATGAGCGGCGCAAAGATACATTTTTGAGCTGAAAGCTCAAAATGAGGTGAAAGGCAAAAGGTTAAAGGCGAAAGGTAGCTGCGACTTTCTGGTTTAGATAAAAAAACCTTTTACCTTTCGCCTTTATCCTTTCACCTTATCTTATCCCGTAAAATATCCTGAAGCCCTGGATGTATTTTTGATTGCCGGCATAGGAGATACCATAGTCGACACGAAAGATGAGGCGCTGCACACCTATGTAAAACTCGCGGTAATTGCGGTTGTTTTTTGTGGTGAGGTAGTTGGCGCCTATGATTTCTTCCAGTTTGGCCTTGCGTAAAAAAGGAATGTGATTAAATAACGATCCGGCAAAGTTATGTTGATAGTGTGCCTCTAAAAACGCGCCGTTGGTGCTGTAGGTATAAAACGGCAGGAAATGGAAGCTGCCCACATAGGTAGGGTCGAATGTTGTACCCTGGTTACCTAAAAAGTGGTTGTAATCCATGTAGTACAATTTTTTATTGTTAAAAAAACCGCCACCTGATATTTTAAACGACGAATAACCAGACAAGCCAACCTGTATATGATCCTGCGAAACATCAACAGAGGCAAAGTCATAATCCACATCCGAGCCTAAGATATTCTTAAAACCTTTACGGTAATTAACTTTTACCATGGGGTACCTGGACGGCAGATTGAACTTGCCGGTTGGCCGGGTTTCATACCGCTGATCGAACGTAAATAAAGCTGAAGCGTTAAACACCAAAGCCTGGTTGTCCGGAAAAAGGAACGAATGGTCATCGGCCGGGGTACCCGGAGGGGCCAGCGGGTTATTGGAGGTAAACTCCCGATCTTTAATATCCTTTATCTTACTAAATGATGTATTATACAATTGCGAACGGCTTGAATAAGATAGCCCGCCTTTTAATAAAACCCCGTTTACCACTTCGCGCTGATACCCAAAATCGCCGTAATGGCTGCGGTAATATTTTACATAGTTGTTTTCGCTCAGCAAGGTACTCAAGGTATTGAAATATAATGAACGCGTACCCACGTTGTTCAAATCAAGCACATCGCTGCCGAAATCGGCATAAAACTTAGCTGCATGGAAAGGATCATTCAGATATTCCGTAGCCACGTTGGCGCTGAATATCTTGTTAGAGAAGCCGTAGCGTACCGCCGGCGTTATAGTAAGCGAATGAAAATCATCATAAGTACGAATATAACTTACCTTGGCGTTGATACCAAAACCCTCAACCGTGTTGTAATAAAAAGTTTGGATAAAAGGGAATATGTACAGCGAGTCGCGGGCGCTTTTGTTACTTGCGGCATAGCCAAAAATTAGGTATCCCGGGTAATTGATACGATTTTTATGATGCTGTAATGAGTCGATGTACCTATCGGTTTTCTTGTATTCTTCAAACGCATCCTTCTTTTTATAATCGCGCGTTTCATAAGCCGTTAAAGGGATAGGGCGTGCATTTTCCCAATACTCGGGCTTTTTACTGTTTGCCACAGTATCAATCTTTAATATCTCGCCGGTAAAAAACCCATCCGGGAAGGTGGGATTAATTTTATAGTTGTTGTATACAGCGGCGTAGTATCCGCCAAACTTAAAGCCTAATACCGCTCCCTTAAAGTTATACTGGGTTGAGGCTGGCATCCAAACACTATCGGTAATGGCAATGTATTGCTGCCTGATATTTAAAGTATCTACCAGGTTAAGGTTACTTACTTTGTTATCGATAAAAAAATCAACGCTGTAAATACGCCAATCGCCTTCAACAATATAAATATCGCCCTGAAAATACTGCCCGTGGCTGTGTTTAGGCGTAATACGGATCTTATCGATGGCATGCCCGTTCTCGACAGAAGTCCCCAATAATTTATAATTGTAAAACCGCGGGCCATAAGCCGCTACCGGCGATACGAAGCCCCTTGAAGCTAAACCGGGAATAGTAAAAACATTTTCGTAAAAATTAGCCTGCAGATCAGATGCTTTTTTATAGCCGAAAGCTGTGTTCTGACCGGCCATTCTATTGGCAATGGTTATTTCCCTGATCTTATCGGGCTTTTGAAAGTTATATTCGGACAATGATTCGGACTGATAAAGGATACCGCGACCATTGGAGTCAAGATCAAGTGTTCGCTGCACCTCCTGCCCTATCAGTGATTTTGGCACGCCCAGCAATTTTTGCACACCTTTAATATAAACCGCGCATGAAAATGAGGTGGCCTCTTCCATGTAATACTTGCGTTTTTTAATTACCTGCTTAATGATGGTATCCGCGGCATCACGATTTTTCCTGTAAGTTTCCGATACTCGTTCTGTGCTAAACTGTTCATCTGCCATTTGTACGTTATGTTCCTGGGCATTATCGCCTATGGTAACCTCTTCAATTTTTTCGGTATAACCAACGTAGCGGTAAATCACATTATAAGTACCCGGGTTAAGCTTAAGCTGATAAACACCATTTTCGTTTGCTGTGGTGCCGTAGGTTGAGTTGCGGATATAAATAGAAACGAAAGGGATAACCTGTCCATTTTTGTCGGTTATCTTCCCTGTTAAAAGGGATTGCTGTGCAGAGGCTGTTATTACGCTGAAAGCAATGATTAATAGTAGTATATATTTTCTCATATGTTACTTATGTGTAATGCTTTATGGCTTAAAAATGTTTTATTATGTACTTAATAATTATTTAAGGTTTAATAAACCCCATCAAGTGCCTGCGAATGCTTAATTTTGTACCCTTTAAAACACGCACACTATGTACAACACACTACAGCCGGTTTTACAGCAGGAATTAACCGACATTGAAAATGCCGGGTTATACAAAAAGGAACGGATCATTACTTCGCCCCAGGGTGCCGATATCACCGTACAAAGCGGTGCCGAAGTAATTAATTTTTGCGCTAACAATTACCTTGGCTTATCAGGTAATGCCAAAGTTATTCAGGCTGCCAAAGATGCTATGGACACCCATGGCTATGGCTTGTCGTCTGTACGTTTTATATGTGGTACTCAGGACATTCACAAGGAACTTGAGAAAAAGATTGCCGAATTTTTAGGTACCGAAGATACCATTTTGTACGCCGCAGCATTTGATGCCAACGGTGGTGTGTTTGAACCTTTATTTAACGACCAGGACGCTATTATCTCTGACGAGTTGAACCACGCCTCGATCATTGACGGTGTGCGCCTGTGCAAAGCACAACGCTATCGTTATAAACACGATGATATGGCCGACCTGGAAGACAAGTTAAAAGCTACCCAGGAGCTTCGTCACCGTATTATTGTAACCGATGGTGCTTTCAGCATGGATGGCACTATTGCTCAACTGGATAAGATTTGTGATCTGGCCGATAAATACAACGCGCTGGTAATGATAGATGAAAGCCATTGCTCTGGTTTTATGGGCAAAAGCGGTCGCGGAACACATGAGCATCATAATGTAATGGGAAGGATTGATATCATTACCGGTACATTAGGTAAAGCATTGGGTGGCGCGTCGGGTGGTTTTACCTCTGGCCGCAAAGAGATCATTGATATGCTGCGCCAGCGCTCGCGTCCGTACCTTTTTTCCAATACATTAGCGCCTGCTATTACAGGGGCTTCAATTGCAGTGCTGGATATGTTGAGCGAAACCACCGAATTACGCGATAAACTGGAAACCAATACGCAATACTTCCGTAAAAAAATGACGGAAGCAGGCTTTGACATTAAACCTGGCGTGCATCCTATAGTCCCAGTGATGTTGTATGATGCCAAGCTGGCCCAGGAGTTTGCCGCAAAAATGCTTGATGAAGGTATTTATGTGATAGGTTTTTACTACCCGGTAGTACCTCAGGGTAAAGCAAGGATCAGGGTACAGATCTCAGCAGCGCATGATATGCACCACCTGGATAAAGCTATCGCGGCGTTTACTAAGGTTGGTAAGGAGTTAGGAGTGCTTAAATAGTCGTATATTTGCCGTCCTGCGTGTAAAGATCAACTCATATATCTCTGAATCCGGCCAGGAAGCAGCGATGACAACAAAAAGAATTACAAACAATACATTATAATGCAAGCTCAGATAGACCAATATACCGCCGAGATCAACGCCTTTTCGCCAGCCAATGCCGACGAACTGGAAGCGTTCCGTATTAAGTTTTTAGGCACAAAGGGGATCATTAAAGACCTTTTTGAGCAGTTTAAAAGCGTTAGCCCGGAAGAGAAACGCACCTTTGGTAAGGTACTTAACGAGTTTAAACAACTGGCCGAGGCTAAGTATAACGAACTGAAAGAAAACATTGGCGCAGGTGATCAAAGCAAAGGCAATGATCTTGACCTTACTTTACCAGGCGATGGCTTCACCGTTGGATCACGCCACCCGCTATCACTGGTTCGTAACGAGATCATTGACATTTTTAAGCGTTTAGGTTTCGTTGTTGCTGAAGGCCCGGAAATTGAAGACGACTGGCATAACTTCTCGGCACTGAACTTCCCCGATGAGCACCCGGCCCGTGATATGCAGGATACCTTCTTCATTAAAAAGAATAATGGTAAAGACGATATTGCCCTGCGTACCCACACCTCATCGGTACAGGTACGCATGATGGAAGCAGGTAAACCGCCGTTCCGCGCTATTATGCCCGGCAGGGTTTACCGTAACGAGGCTATTTCGGCCCGTGCGCATTGCTTTTTTCACCAGGTTGAAGGTTTATATGTTGACGAGAATGTATCTTTCTCAGATCTGAAACAAACCCTTTACCACTTTGTGCAGGAGCTTTACGGCGAAGGTACGAGGGTACGTTTCCGTCCGTCATACTTCCCATTCACCGAACCATCGGCCGAAATGGACATTTCATGTACCATTTGCGGTGGTGCCGGCTGTAACATGTGTAAGCACAGTGGTTGGGTAGAGATTTTAGGCTGCGGCATGGTTGATCCTAACGTTTTGGAAAACTGCGGTATCGACAGTAAAAAATACACAGGCTTTGCCTTTGGTATGGGTATGGAACGTATTGCCAACCTTAAATATGTGATCCGCGATTTGCGCCTGTTCTCAGAAAACGACGTGCGCTTCCTGAAACAGTTCCAAACTGAAATGTTATGAGGAAACTCACAATAATATTACTGGTAGTTATCAGTTGCTTTTCGTGCGGAAAGGCATCTGATAACGTACCAAGCATACCTGTTAACTTTCAGGCAGCATTAGGCACACCGGCTTTAAGCCCGCTTAACGTTTCGGGCGGGGCGGTAGCTATTAACGGCTATGGCGTAGCCGGGTTGATCATTTACCGTAAAGTAAATGGTACTTATGCCGCGTACGACAGGTGCAGCAGTTACCAGCCCGAAAAAAAATGCGCGGTAACAATTGATAATACAGGCTTTACAGTAACCGATCCCTGCAGCGGTTCAAAGTTTAGCCTTGAAGACGGCACACCGGTAAAAGCTCCGGCAACAAAAGCATTAAGGTCATATAGGGTAGCCGTTACCCAGTTTGAAATTCAAGTAACTAATTAATGGAAGCCGATAAAATAAAAGATAGTATTAAGCGGGCAGCACAGGAACTTTTCCGCAAATTCGGGTACCATAAAACCAGTGTTAATGAGATTGCAAAAAAGGCTAAAATAGCCAAGGCAACTATCTATAAATACTTCGATAGCAAAGAAGCCGTGTTACACGTGCTGCTTATGGACTATATTAAAGCCAGTGTTGACGACCTGGTACAGGTCAATTCAAACGATATTGATGAAGAGGCTTATCTCAACAACCTCATCATGAAAACCTGCCGCCTCTCCTACACCGTTTGTAATGAGTTTATCGGCTGGGATTTCATCCGCGAATCAACCAACTCCCAGGATTTTTTAAAGAACCTATCTAACGAGCTGGAAGAACTGTTGATGGCATCGTTTATCCAGTTGCCCGGTATCCGCAAACACGAAACTTATCAGCAACGCTTACGCTTTCTGATCAAATGCAGCAAAAGCATCGTGTTCAGTTTCGCTTTTACCTCGGTAAGCGATTCGGACGTGAGGAAAAATTTTGTTTCTTTTCAGAAAGAGATCCTGCCTTATCTGGTGAAGGCTGCGGTTTCGGTTTAAGCGTTTAATTGGCAGCACATTAACAAGGCATTGTGCAACAAATTATGTGCATAACCATCATATGTGTGGAATACATACCTATTGTTTTGTTTATCTGATATTGTCAATTCATCCCATTCTAACTTATTCTTCTTCGTTATCTGAAATGGATAGGTCTCAATTTCAGATATATCCTGAAAATTGAGGCCGAACACATTTTCCCCTGAGTAACCCACAACACGTTTTGTGCAAAGCAAAGTCCATTGATTTGAGGGTTTGGTAAAGAAAATCACAGGTATGCCGCTTAAATCTTCATTAAGATTAGATTTTAAATATCTTTTTATTGATTCAGGAAGCTCATCGAAGAAAAATGTGTAACCATTTGATCTCTTAGGAAATCCATGCTTGACGGCTTTCCATTTAATTCGATTCAACATGTATTCATCTGTCTTTTTCATTAATGATAAAACTATCAAAAAATAATAATCTGATATTATCAAAGTACTGAACTCACCATACAAAAATTTATCATTTACTTTGAAATACAAAGTGCTTTATACATATTTGTCACGGGCTTAACCAAGCCTATCTTTTTAAACAATAACTTTGAAAAACAAAGTACTTTATATCTAAACAATCATGATCGGGGAACAATTTCCAAAACAAACAACAACAGACTGGCTCAAGGAGTCGGCGACTTTTAAATTGATCTTTATCGGGGTATTGGCGCTTTTATTGTTAATCCCTTCGGCCTTCATCCAAAACCTTGTAACCGAACGCACCAGCAGGCAGGATGAAATGGCCAAAGAGGTATCAGACAGCTGGTCGGCCAGCCAGATCATTAAAGGCCCGGTGTTAGTTATCCCTTATAAAAAAGGAATAAACATAACTGACACCACTAAGCAGGCACCTGTCGAAAACCTGTACATACTACCCGATAATCTGCACATCAAGGCGGGCCTTGCAACTCAGGTCCTACACCGGGGTATTTTTGATGTAGCAGTATACAATACCCAGGTAAAAGTGAGTGGTAGTTTTGCCAAACTTAATCTTTCATCATTGGGCATCAATACAAATCAGCTTCTTTTAAATAAAGCCAGATTTGAGTTTAGTGTAAGCGATCTGAAAGGTTTAAAAAGCAACCCGGTTATCAAAACAAATCAACCTATACTTAACACCGAGCCCTCGTTTGAATCTGTATTTGGCAACGGTTTGCAGGCCCCTGTTGATCTTTCATCTGTAAACGATAATGAAATTCCTTTTGATTACACGCTTGATTTAAAAGGTAGCGAAGGTTTAAGCTTCCTGCAACTTGGCAAAACTACCGATGTGCAGGTAAATGGCAACTGGAGCAGCCCCAGCTTTGACGGAAACCACCTGCCCGACGAGCGTAAAATTGATACCGGCGGTTTCAGCGCCGGCTGGCGAATGATGTATTACAACAGGCCTTTTCCCCAGCAATGGGCCGGTCCGCAAAAAACATTGGATAACGACAAGAAACTTGCAAACGCTACTTTTGGCGTAAAACTTCGCCTTCCGGTTGATCAATACCAGAAAACCATGCGTACCAGCAAGTATGCCATATTCATCATACTGCTCACCTTTATCTCTTTATTTTTAACGGAGATTATCCGCAAGCAGCCGATACATATGTTCAATTATATATTGATTGGCGCCGCTATGGTCATTTACTATACCCTGCTGCTATCCTTTTCGGAGCAGGTTGGTTATAACATGGCTTACCTCACAGCCTCTGTATCAACAATAGCGCTGATATCCGTATTTATTTCCTCCCTGTTAAAAAACAGCAGGGCGGCCTTGCTATTCGCTTTTATTTTGGCCGTGTTTTACGCGTTCATCTTTGTTATTATCCAGTTAGAAGACCTTGCTTTGATGGTTGGCAGTATCGCCCTGTTTATCATTATAGCAGTGCTGATGTATTTTTCGCGCAAAATAAACTGGGATAAGAATTAAGCATTGCATAAGCTAACCGGCAGAGGATTCAGTATTCTTTGTCGGTTAATAAATATACCTTATACTATTTTGGTTTTTAGTTTAAAAATTACTATGTTAGCATAGTAATTTTTTATTTTATGAGCCGCGAACTAACAGAACTTTCCGACCTGATTGATGAGCAATTTGAAATAGAAGATATTGATGTTGACGACAACGTGGTTAATTATCTGCTAAGCCTTTTTGCTTAACAATCTTACTTCGACATGTTGACGCCTTTTAAAGGCGACCGGGTATCTTTTGCGCTTCCCCGGGCGATTCGCTTTTAGAACGAGGCACCTACGGAGCCCCCGATGTTGCGTTTATCCAAGCTATAAACACGGGACTCCGCTGGAGTCACTCATCTAATGTTTACAACTCCAGCGGAGTTGCGTGTTTATAGTAAAAGCAAGTCGGATTTTCGGGCTCCGTAGGTGCCTCGTATATTTCGTTGAATTTAAAACCGATTAACGGCCTCCCCTCCCATTTTCAGGATTAAATAAATAGGGTTAACTTTGCAGCCTGATGAGTAAAGCTAACAAACCAAAGTTTTTTGAGAACGTACAGATCATTGATATTGCCGAAGAAGGCAAAGGTGTAGGCAAAGCCGATGATTTTGTACTTTTTGTAGATAAGGCCGTACCCGGCGATATTGCCGATGTACAAGTGTACCGTAGTAAGAAAAACTTCGGCGAAGGTAAGATCACCGAATTAAAACAAGCTTCTGAATACCGCACCACTGCTTTTTGTGAGCATTTTGGTACCTGCGGTGGCTGCAAATGGCAGCACATGACCTACGAGGCACAGCTTAAATTCAAACAAAAATCGGTTGTTGATGCATTAAGTCGTTTGGCTAAGATCAACGTTGAGGGCATTATGCCTATCGTTCCCTCTCCTGCCGACAGGTATTACCGCAATAAACTCGAATTTACCTTCTCCAACAAACGCTGGCTTTACGATGGCGAAAACAAGGAAGATGGCACGCTGAACATGAACGCTCTGGGTTTCCATATCCCCGGCCGTTTTGATAAAATATTAGATGTAAACCATTGCTATCTGCAAGCCGAACCATCCAACAGTCTGCGTAACGAGATCCGTGATTTCACCGTTCAGCAAGGTTATACTTATTACGATTTGCGTAATCACAGCGGTATGCTCCGTAATTTGGTTGTACGCACCTCATCAACGGGCGAGATCATGGTAATTGTAGTTTTCGCTTATGCCGAGCAAAGTGAGATTGATAAGTTGATGAGCCACGTTGATGCCCGTTTTCCGGAGATCACCTCATTGCTGTACATCGTAAATCAGAAAAAGAACGATACCATATTTGATCAGGATGTTATAGCCTTTAAAGGTCCTGAATATATCCACGAAGAAATGAATGGCATCAAGTTCCGCATAGGTCCTAAGTCATTTTATCAAACCAACTCGGTACAGGCACTACGCCTATATGAAATAACCCGTGATTTTGCAGGTTTCAAAGGCGATGAACTGGTATATGACCTTTACACCGGTGCAGGCACCATTGCTAACTTTGTTGCCGGTCACGTACGTGAGGTTGTTGGTGTTGAATATGTACCAACTGCCATTGAAGATGCAAAAGTAAACTCGGCCATTAACAATATCACCAATACCAAATTCTACGCGGGCGATATGAAAGATGTGCTGGTAGCCGATTTCGTAGCCGAACATGGCAAGCCAGACGTGATCATCACCGATCCCCCTCGTGCAGGCATGCACCCGGATGTAGTTGCCCGCCTCATGGAAATTGAAGCGCCTAAAATTGTATACGTAAGCTGTAATGCTGCCACTCAAGCCCGTGATTTGCTGGTATTGAAAGAGAAATACGATACGGTTAAAATTCAGCCGGTAGATATGTTTCCGCATACCCAGCACGTGGAGAATGTGGTGTTGCTGGTTTTGAGAGATTGGAGATAAGAGATTAGTTTTTTAGCAAATGGTTCATGGATCATAGTTCATAGCAAAAAGCCTTGATCAGCGCAATCAACGAAATCAAAAATCATCAACGGTCAAAATCGGTGTAATCCCCAAAAATAAAAATCAACGGTCATGAACCCTGAAGAACTGCTTAACGAAAGTAACGAACGCAATAAACCGGCGGCGGATAGTCCGCTGATAAGTTTGGAGCGCGACCTAAAATATTTTAATGAATCAATTAAAGAGGTAGCCGAAGAGATCATCAATGAAGGCCTTTCCTCTTACCCTATTTTTATTGCCCACCAGCATGAACTAAGCTTAGGCGAATTGATACTTGACCGCCACGACTTAAACTCCGAATGGAGCATTCATGCTTCAACGCTGGAAGAGTTTGTAGAACGTGACGTTATAAAACCTGTATTAAAGGAACGTTTTGTCAATAGCTACAAAGATCCGTATCAGTACATGTGCGTATTTGTGGTGGTACCCGAGGGTGCAAACTTTGTGTTTTTCCCTTACTCGAAATAATTATTGAAAGTTAAAAACTGTGGGGTTGCTTGTATGAGCCTTACTTGTATATTTACCACTGTTTAGCCAACGTTACAACAATAACATGCCTGATAAAAAGCTTCTCATATTAAATAAGCAACAGATCCAGCAAAAGCTTGATAGGATGGCCTACCAGATACTGGAGGATAATTTTGAAGAGGATGAAATACTGATAGCTGGTATCCTGCCCCGCGGTAACCACATTGCCGAACGCCTGAAAACCATACTTGATGGCATTGCACCCTTTAAAAGCCGCATATTGACTATCGAACTTGAAAAACAAAGCAGCAGCCTAAGCGCCAGTATTGATTTTGAGGTAGAAGAATGCAGTAATAAAGTAGTGATACTTGTTGATGACGTATTGAACAGCGGCAAAACCCTTGCTTATGGCTTTGGCGTATTTTTAGATGTACCGTTAAAAAAACTTCGCACCGCTGTTTTAGTTGACCGTAACCACAAAAGTTTCCCTATCACTACCGACTTTGCCGGCGTAGCCCTTTCAACCGTTATCAAAGAGCATGTTGATGTAGTGCTTCAAGAGGAAGATGCAGAAGAGGATGCGGTTTATTTGAGGTAGAATAATTAAATTCGTATAAAACAAATATATCATGTCGGTAGCTGAATTAAATAAAACAAAATCAAACCTTATAGCATGGATTGAGCAGCTTTCAGACTCAAATATGCTTACTTTTTTAGAAGGCATTAGAAGTTCTAAGTCGGACAAAGATTGGTGGGAGCAATTAACAGATGCTCAAAAGCAGAATATAAATGAAGGCGTTAATGATGCAGAAAATGGTCGTGTTATGTCTTCAACAGAATTTTGGACTAAGCTAAAAAATGGCTAAAGACACTTTGCCAACAGTATTTTTCACAACTCGTGCATTTGCAAACGCTGAAACAATTAAAGCATACCTCCTATATAAATTCACGCAAAAAGAGGTGAATAAATTTTATGAGTTATTAGAAATATTTGAGAACATTATTGTAAAGTTCCCTCAACTCTATCCTAAAAGTGCTATTAATAGCAAAGTACACAGAGCGGTTTTAAGTAAACAGCTTTCTGTATTTTACACAACTTCCAAAAATAAAATCTCAGTTGTAGCGATATTAGATAATCGGATGAGTGATACTAAATGGCCTTAACACCCAACGCTTCTTCCAGCTTCTCAACCGACATATCTATCCCTTCAACAATATTTGTTGCCTGCAGATAAAAATCCTCACGTTCGGCCAGTTTGCCGGTTATAAATTCAACCAGTTCATCGCCTTTTTTTCCTTGCAATACCGGGCGAATAGTTTTGCTGTTCTCCAACCTGTCGGCTAAGGTTTTAGGTGATAGTTTAATATACAGCGTTTTGCCGTTAGCTTTCATCCAGTCCATATTATCAAAAAAGCAGGGCAAGCCTCCCCCTGTTGATACTACTATATTTTCAGGGTAATCGGTTTCTTTCAGTACCTGCGATTCCAGTTTACGGAAAGCGTCTTCGCCAAAAGATGAAAAATATTCGGCTATACTCATGCCTGCTTTGGCTTCAAGCACATGATCAAGATCAATAAATTCATAGCCCCATTTGGCGGCCAGTTTGCGGCTCCAGGTTGTTTTGCCACAGCCCATAAAGCCCACAACAAAGTATTTCATAAAAATTTCTTCAGCTTAATTTTACCCGCGGGTCTATCCAAACATAAATTACATCCACCAGGATACTGATCACTACAAATATAAACGCGATAAACAATATAGAGCCCATCACCACCGGAAAATCCGACATTTCCAGCGCATCAACAGTCGCTTTACCTAATCCGTTGTAACCAAAAATGTATTCCACAAAAAACGAACCTGCCAATAACGATGCAAACCAGTTGGCAATGGCAGTAATAACCGGGTTCATGGCATTTTTTAGCGCGTGGCGATAAATGATTGTCCGGTTACTTAATCCCTTGGCTTTTGCCGTACGAATATAATCCTGACCTAAAACATCAAGCATGGCATTACGGGTAAGCTGTACAATAATAGCCAGTGGCCGCAAGCCCAAAGTAATGACTGGCAGTACAAGATTTTTTAACGTGATCACTTCGCCTTTAAAAGGATCATAGCTATACAAACTACCCGACATGTTGAGATGTGTATAATTGCTCAGCACAAAACCAAATATCCAGGCTATGATGATCCCCGCAAAAAAGGACGGAGCCGATATACCTAATGTCGAAAAACTCAGCGCCAGTTTATCAATCCAGGTATCTTTATTTACCGCGCTCGCTACACCTAAAAACACCCCGATAATGATAGCGAAGATCATGGCAGCCGCGGCAAGCACCAACGTATTGGGGATCACATCCATCAGCAATGAAGCCACATCCTTACGGTTTTGGTATGAACGCCTCAGGTAAGGCCATTTCAGCGCTAACACTTTGCTTTTGCTTACCGGGAACAGTTTTACATAGCCGTAGCGCTGTTGCTCGTCAGCCGTATTAAGATGGATCCCTAAAGGCGAAAGATCATTCAGATAATACGCAAACTGCACGGGCACGGGTTTATCCAACCCAAACTCTTTACGTACAGCCTGCAATGACTGCACATCGGCACGCTGCCCCTGGGTCATGCGGGCCGGGTCGACAGGCAGGATATTGAACAGAAAAAAAACAACAACCACTACCCCCAGCATTACTGCCAGTCCGTATACTAATTTTCGGAGCAGGTAGGGAATCATTTTATTGTTTCTGCAGGTACTGTTTTACGATATCCTCATATTTAGGTACCGAATGATAATGCCATTTATTAACCACGGTACCATTCTTAATCAGCAAAACACCCGGGTTTGAACGCACCATTGATTTCAGCGGAACACCATCTGCATAAAATACCTCGCTGATCAGTTTGTGCTCCTTCGCGAAAGCTTTTGCATCAGCAGCCGAGTTTGAAGTAAGCAATATGGTACGGATATTATAATTATCGGTAAGATTGATGGCCAGCGCGTTTAACCGGTTGATGGCATCTTTATCCGTTTCGCTCAGGTCATAGGCTACTATGAACAGGCTATAGAAGGGGCTCGAAAGTAATTCTTTAGTATAATCGTTCCGTTGTGCATCCTGGATAGCCAGGTCACGGATCTTTGGTTCATATCCTTTTTTCACCAGGCGATTTTCCGGATCGCCGATCACTTCCCAGTTGGCATCTTTCCAGATATTAGATTTAAGGTATTCCTTATCATTCATCACCTTGGTAGCACCTGTTTTTTTGTTTTTGAGGTGATAGGTCAACTCAAATTCATCAAGCGGGGCACCCGGCGGAATCTTCATTTCATCGGGCAGGTTAGCGCCTATTTTATATGGCAGAAAATCAATAATCGGCGAAAAGTTGTAGGTGTACACACCAAACCCTATCGAAACAATTGCAGCACAGATTAACCATTTATCGCCAACTTTTGCGTTAAACAAAGGCGTAATCTGCTTACGTTTAACAAACAATATCAGCACCAAAGCCAACAACACCATATCCTTACTGAACGATTGCCATGGCGTTAACGGAATAGCATCACCAAAACAACCACAGGTTTGCACCACTTTAAAAAATGCAGAGTAAAAAGTCAAGAAGCCGAAAAAGATGATCAGCAACAACAATCCCCAGGCCACCTTAACGGCACGTGCCCCAATAAGCAGGGCAAAACCCAGCAGCATTTCAAGCGCGCACAGCACAATAGCCATAGTAAGCGCCAGGCCGTTCAGGAACGTCATATGAAAAACCTCAAAGTATTCTACCAGCTTGTACGAAAAACCAAGCGGATCATTAGCCTTGATCAGTCCCGAAAATATAAACAGTAAGCCCACCAATAAGCGGGGAATCCATATAACGGCGCTGTTTGATGATGTTTTTTTCATAAGCCTTATTTGCCCAGGTGTACATTAAGCTTGATGAGCGCGAAAACAGCATAATTCAGCATATCCTGGTAATTAGCTTTCACGCCCTCCGATGCCTCGGTAAGGCCTTTATTATCTTCTATCTGTTTCACACGAAGCAGCTTCATCAGTATCAGATCGGTCAGTGAACTGATACGCATATCGCGCCAGGCTTCGCCGTAATCATGGTTTTTGGCAAACATTAGCTCTTTAGTCTCGTTTACCTTCGCGTCAAACATTTCGCTTACATGATCCGGGTTAAGTTCAGTCGACATTTCAGGGCCGCATTCCAGCTGCATCATGGCAATCACGCAATAGTTAACAATGCCGATGTATTCGCCGGTAATATCATCCCCTACTTTTGATATTTTCTTTTCTTCGAGGGTGCGAATCCGTTGTGCTTTGATAAAAATCTGATCGGTGATGGATTGCGGACGAAGGATGCGCCAGGCGGTACCGTAATCACGGGTCTTTTTCATGAAAAGGCCTTTACATATATTAATTACGCCTTCGTATTCTGCTGCTGTGTCTTTATTACTCAAAGGATGATGTATTTTATTTGTTGTAACGTTGTAAAGCTTAAATGTTGGAAGGTTTTGAAGCCTGCGCCTGTAAAGTTAGTTAACTTTGCCGTATTATAACTTTGCAACACTTAACTAACCGTGACTAAAAATACATTTTTCCGTAAAAAAGTTACTATCAATGCCGGCGGCAAACTAATCGATCTGTCATCGCCAAAGGTGATGGGCATCATCAATATCACCCCCGATTCGTTTTTTGCCGACAGCCGCAAACCCGGTATTGATGAGGCCTTACTTCAGGCGCAAAAAATGCTGAGCGATGGCGCCACATTTTTGGATATCGGAGCATATTCATCACGCCCCGGAGCAGTTGATATTTCAGCACAGGAAGAAACGGACAGGCTGTTACCCGTTGTTGAGGCCATTGCCGCCCAATTCCCGGAAGCCATTATGTCGATAGATACTTTTCGCGCGGGCGTTGCCGAAGCTGCGATTAAAGAAGGTGCGCATATCATTAACGATATTTCGGGCGGCATGCTTGATAGTGATATGTTTACCACCGCTGCCAGCTTAAATGTGCCCTATATCCTGATGCACATGAAAGGCACCCCGCAAACCATGAACCAAATTGCCGATTACGATGATGTATTTAGCGAGGTATTCGATTATTTTGTATCCAAATGTGGTGAGCTAAAACGGCTTGGCGTTCACGATGTAATCCTTGATCCTGGCTTTGGCTTTGCCAAAAAAGCAGAGCACAGCTATGCCTTAATGAGCCGTATGAATGAGTTTGATTTACTGGGCTTACCTGTACTTACGGGTATCTCCCGCAAAAGGATGATCTATGGCTTGTTAAATAATACAGCTGAAGAGGCATTGAATGGCACAACAGCTTTAAATACTATCGCGTTGATGAAAGGAACCAGTATTTTGAGGGTGCATGATGTTAAGGAAGCTGTAGAAGCGGTAAAGGTTTGGGAGGCGGTTGAGGGACCGCCAGAAGCTGGACAATAACAACTGACATTTAATAAAACCATGTCATTGCGAGGAGCGAAACGGAAATGAGCCCGGACGCGACGCGGCAATCGCATGCTATACAGGGCGGATATACTTCCGTGCGATTGCCACGCTACGCTCGCAATGACATGATTTTTATTTATTTCTCCCGCAACTTTTTTATATCTTTCCTGCCTCCAACTACATCTACCCCACCAGCTCCATCATCTTCAAAATAGCGTCAACATACTCCCTGTCATTAGCCAGGCGAGGCACCTTATGCTGACCGCCCAGCTTTCCTTTTTCCCGCATCCAATTAAAAAAAGTACCATCGGGTGCGCGGCGCACCATTGGCCGGCGCAAGGCAAGGTCTTTAAAACGTTTGGCATCATAGTCGGAGTTGATACGGCGCAGGGTTTCATCAAGCAGGTCGACAAAACGTTCAAACTCGGCAGGTTTCTTTTCAAACTCAATGATCCATTCGTGGGCACCGCAATCATCCCCATTAAAATAAACCGGGGCAGCGGTATATTCTCTGATAATGGCACCTGTTTGCGTACAGGCCTCTTCCAAAGCACGTTCGGCATTATCAATGATCACTTCCTCGCCAAATGCATTAATAAAATGCTTTGTGCGGCCGGTGATCTGGATCCTGAAAGGCGCAAGCGATGAAAACTTGATGGTATCTCCTATCATGTACCGCCACAGGCCCGCGTTGGTTGATATGATGAGCGCGTAATTTTTATTTAGTTCCACCTCATCCAGGGTGAGGGTTTCAGGGTTCTCGTCGTGCAGGTGTTCGAGTGGTAGAAACTCGTAAAAAATACCATAGTCGAGCATGAGCAGCATATCGCCAGGCTCTTTGGTATCCTGTATCCCGAAGAAACCTTCGGAAGCGTTATAATTTTCGAGGTAATACATTTCCTCGTTTGGGATCAGCTTTTTAAACTGCTCGCGGTAAGGCGTAAAGTTAACCGCGCCATGAAAGTACATCTCCAGGTTGGGCCATACTTCAAGCAGGTTCTTTTTACCCGCTATCTCCAATATGCGTTTAAACAGCACCAGGTTCCAGGTAGGTACGCCGCTGATGCTGGTAACGTTCACATCCTTGGTAGCATGGGCAATCTTTTCAATCTTTTCCTCAAAGTTTTCGAGTAGGGCTATATCTAAATGCGGCGTACGGTGAAACTCGGCCCACATAGGCAGATTTTTCATGATCACCGCCGAAAGATCACCGAATGAAGTATCCGCGCTCAGCTGACTGATCTGGTGACTGCCTCCAAGCGTCAAGATCTTCCCCGTAAACATGCGAGGATTGGGCTGGTTATTAAAATAAATGGTAAGCAAGTCCTTACCTCCTTTAAAGTGGCATTCTTCAAGCGCCTCCTCACTTACCGGGATAAATTTGCTCCTGTCGCTCGTAGTTCCCGATGATTTGGCAAACCAGCGAATCTCCGACGGCCACAACACGTTTTTTTCGCCCTTCAGCATCCGCTCAATAAAGGGCTTTAAAGTATCGTAGTTTTGTATAGGGACCCGCTCCTTAAACTGGCTCAGGTTTTCAATACTTTTATAATGGTATTTTTTACCCCACTCGGTATTTTCGGCAACCGACACCAGTTGCTCAAACCATTCTTCCTGCACTTCATTCGGATATTTCATGAAAAGCTCAATCTGGTGGATCCGCTTTTTCATGAACCAGGTAAATACGGAGTTAAAGAGGGTCATAGGCTGTTATTGAGGAAAAACCTTTCTTTTAAGTACAAAGTTAGCCCCAAGATACACTTTCCTCACCATTTCATTCTCAGCCAATACCTCAGGAAATCCCGACTCTAATATTTTACCTTCAAAAAGCAGGTACGCGCGGTCGGTAATCGACAATGTTTCCTGCACGTTGTGGTCGGTTATCAAGATACCAATATTACGGGTACGCAATTTAACCACCATCGACTGGATCTCTTCTACCGCTATCGGGTCTACCCCGGCAAAAGGTTCATCAAGCAGGATAAAGTTAGGCTCGGCGGCTAAAGCACGGGCAATCTCCGTACGACGACGTTCACCGCCCGATAGGAGGTCGCCCCTGTTTCTGCGTACTTTATGCAAACTGAACTCGTCTATCAATTCTTCCAGCTTATCTTTTTGCTTATCCTTGGGCATGTCGCCCATTTCCAGTACAGCCTTAATATTGTCCTCCACCGAAAGTTTACGGAATACCGAAGCCTCCTGTGCCAGGTAACCTATCCCCTTTTGGGCGCGACGGTACATCGGATCCTGGGTTATGTCTTGGTTATCCAGGTGGATACTGCCCTCATTAGGCTTTATCAAACCCACTATCATGTAAAAGGAAGTTGTTTTACCGGCACCATTAGGCCCAAGCAAACCAACAATTTCACCCTGCGCCACATCAAACGATACATCGTTTACAACGGTACGCTGCTTGTATTTTTTAACTAAATTATCTGCTCTTAGTATCATTTTTTGTCTGAACCATGATTTATGGGATTCATGGATTACCCTGATATTTGACCGTTGATAGCTTTTTGATTTCGCTGATTCCGTTGATTAAGACTTACGGCTATGAACCATGATCCATCAACTATGAACCTAACTCACCAACCTCTAATCTCTAAAACCTAATTCCCTTCACATTTAACTGTATCGTTCTTCTTTCGCGCCAAACGTTTTCTTCTATCGAATAGCACATTTCAAACGGCACACCAGGTCGCAATTGTTCCAGGTATTGGCCGTGGTTAAAGGCTATGCAGTCAAACGCTGCCGATCCTTCCTGCATTACGCTCATTTTAATATGCGAGCCGCCTACCAAACCGGCGTTACCACTAACATACACATTTTTACTTATGAAAACGGGGGCCATATTTTCAGGCCCGAAAGGCGCAAACTGATTCAAAATCCTGAAAAATTTGGGTTCTATCTGGCTTAAACGTAATTCGGCGTCAATTTGTATTTGCTGTATCAATTGTTCCGGTTTTATGGTTGAGCTTACCACCTCTTCAAACCTTTCAATAAAGGCTTCGAGGTTTTCTGGCTCCATAGTTAAACCGGCAGCATATTTGTGCCCGCCAAACTGAATCAACAGGTCTTTACAGCCGCAAAGCGCCTCGTATAGGTCATAGCCTAAAACAGAACGTGCGGAACCTGCTACATGACCATTAGAACGGGTAAGCACAATTGTTGGGCGATAATATTTTTCGGTAAGGCGCGATGCTACTATACCGATAACGCCCTTATGCCAGTCTTCGTTAAACACCACGGTTGATTTACGGGCGATCAGCACCTCATCATTTTCAATCATACCAAGCGCTTCATCAGTAATAGAAAGATCATGCCCCTTCCGCTCGGTATTGCGCACGTTGATCATCGCGCTTTTCTCCTTAGCGGCATCCTTATCTGTCGCTATCAGGAGTTCAACGGCATGTTTGGCATCGTCTATCCTGCCGGCTGCATTGATACGCGGACCAAGCAAAAATACTACATCCGATATCGTATAAGGTCCCGTCCTGCCTGCTATCTCCATTAACGCTTTAACGCCAATACATGGGTCGGTATTTATTTTTTGCAGACCGAAATGCGCCAGTACCCGGTTTTCGCCCGTGATGTGTACAATATCACAGGAGATGCTGATCACTACCAGGTCGAGATAGCAGTTTACTTCCTCAATCAGGATATCATTCTTTTCGGCGTATGCCTGGATCAGTTTAAAGCCTATACCGCAACCGGACAATTCTTTATATGGATATTCGCAGTCTTCGCGCTTAGGGTCAAGCACTGCCACCGCGTTAGGAATATATGTTCCCGGCAAGTGATGATCACAAATGATAAAATCGATCCCCTTTTCATTGGCGTAATCAATTTTATCAATTGATTTAATGCCGCAGTCAAGCGCTATGATCAGAGTAATATTGTGCTCAGCGGCGTAATCAATTCCCTGTGTTGAGATGCCATACCCTTCCTTGTAACGATCGGGGATATAATAATCAATATTGTTATAAAGCTTTTTGAAAAAACTGTAGGTAAGCGCCACGGCTGTAGTACCATCCACGTCATAATCCCCGTAAATCATGATTTTTTCGCCCGCGGCTATGGCCTGCTCAATACGCAGTATCGCCTTTTCCATATCCTTCATCAGGAAGGGGTCATGCAGGTGCCGGTGATCGGGCCTGAAAAAATAGCGGGCATCTTCAAAGGTGGTAATACCGCGCTGCACAAGCATGGTGCTTAAAACGGTATCGATATTGAGTTCGGCGGCTAATTTTATTACATCATCATGGTTTGTATTATCCTTTAGCGCCCAACGTTTATTCATATCTTTGCAGCTTGAAACAGTAAATATACTTATGCTCTGTTAAAGAGCCAAAGTTACATTCAAAATCTGATACTACGTTTACTATGGAATTTTTTGCTTTAGGTGAAGGCTCTTATTCGGTTGATGCAACCAAGAAATTTATCCCGTTCAACCCGGAAACCGATAACCCCAAAGATCGCCCGGCTTCGTTGTTTATCCACGTTAACCCTTTCCTCATCAAAACAAAAACCGATTTGATAGTATTGGATACCGGTCTTGGTTTTAAAGATACCCGCGACGAATTAATGCTGCACCAAAACATCCGCAATGCGGGCTTTGATCCGGATGATGTTACCCTCGTAATGATGTCGCATCTGCATTATGACCATTCAGGCGGTTTAGTGGTTGAACGTAATGGTAAATTAATCCCAAGCTTTCCGCAAGCCGAGCACGTGATCAATAAACAGGAATGGGAGTTTGGTATGAGCGGCAAAGGCTCATCATATCACGTTGAAATATTTGAGGCTTTACAGGCAAGCGCTAAGATCACTTTTATTGAAGGCAGCGGTGAGTTTAAGCCGGGGATAAGGTATGAGCATTCGGGCGGTCACTGCCCGGCACACCAGGTATTTTGGTTTGATATGGAAGGCGAAAAAGTGTTTTTTGGAGGCGATGAACTTCCCGAACCCGAACAGTTGCTAAGAAAATTCATAGCTAAATACGATATGGATGGCCGCAAAGCCATGATGCTGCGCGAAGAATATGGTAAAAAAGCCGCCGCCGAAGGCTGGAAATGCCTGTTTTACCATTCCAAGTCATTTGCCATTGGAACGGTAGAAACAGAAGGTGACCATTTTAAAGTTAAACCTTTTTAATTTTCGGCAGCTACTTCAAAAAGCTCTTTTATTTTTTCAACATTAAGCGGCTTAGAGATAAAATCCTTCACCAGTGGGTATGAACGCGCTTTGTTAATATCATTGCTAAAAACCGACGACGAAATAATGTAGATCTTGCTTTTGCCCAGCGGGTCGAGGTTGAGGCGCTTATACTCATCCAAAAATTCCCAGCCATTCATGATAGGCATATTAATATCAAGCAAAATATAATCGGGCAGTTTATTGGGGTCTTTACGCTGAATATCTGAGAGTTGCTCAATAGCATACTTTCCGTTCAGGCAGGCCATAATTTCCGTATTCAGTAAAGCTTTCTTGATCAGTTTTATGGAGATGAAGTTATTTATTTCGTCATCATCAACCAGTAATACACTAATGGCTTTATTGTTAATGTTCATATCTATAATTTAAGCGCTCCCTCTTTATACGAGGCTACAATTTAAAAAGTTATATTCCTTTTAGTTGTAAATACTAAAAAATAATATCTCTCACAAATCCAGTTAAATAACCCATTCGGGGCCATTTTATTTTATTTTGAAAAATAAATAAAGTCAGCAAAAAAGGAAATTAAAGGCAAAAACTAACCGTTGAATATTATTTTTTAAAAAGTATAATCACGCTCAACCTTACAAATACGTACCGTATAATTTTGATACCACTTTTCGCGCCCCTGCTGCTGAGCAAACAGGTGACGGGCATTAGCTTTCCAATTTTTAATCGCTTCTTCCGATTGCCAATAAGACACCGTTATCCCGACATTGTTACGGGCCGATTCAACGCCAAGAAAACCTTCCTGCTGCCGAGCCAGCCTCTCCATTTCAACAGCCATATCGCCGTAGCCTTCATCTCCCGGAGTGCGTACCGAAGTAAATATCACCGCGTAATAAGGCGGTTGAGGAGTTGGAGCGATAAGCTCTTCTGAGTCCTCACTAAAGAGAGTAGCATTTGAATTATCTGAACTCATATTTTAATAATTTACATAAAACAAAAACCCCCGCTTTGAGGCGGGGGTTTTAAAATTATTCTATCACACTTTCTTCAAACTCATACTCTTCTAACGGAGGGCATGAGCAGATCAGCGTTCTGTCGCCATAAGTGTCATTAACCCTGCCTACCGAAGGCCAGAATTTATTGGCAGCTACGTAAGGCAGTGGGAATGCCGCTTTTTGACGGGTATAAGGGTGTTCCCATTCGTTGCCGGTAATTACCGCAACTGTGTGAGGCGCATTTTTTAACGGATTGTTTGTTTTGTCGGCCAGGCCATCAACTACATCAGCAATTTCATGACGGATAGAGATCATGGCATCGCAGAAACGGTCAAGCTCATGCTTAGGCTCAGATTCGGTTGGCTCAACCATCACTGTACCCGCAACCGGGAACGATACAGTTGGCGCGTGGAAACCATAATCCATTAAACGTTTGGCGATATCGGTAACTTCGATACCTGCCGATTTAAATGAACGGCAGTCCAGAATCATTTCGTGCGCACAACGGCCATTAGCTCCGGAATATAATACCGGGTAGTGTTCCTGCAGCCTCGCTTTAATGTAGTTGGCATTCAGGATAGCGTAACGGGTTGCATTGGTTAAACCTTCGGCACCCATCATAGCGATGTAAGCATGTGATATAATCAGGATAGAAGCCGAGCCCCATGGCGCTGCAGATACAGCATGGATTGATTTACCTCTATCGATATCAACCACAGCGTGGCCTGGCAAATAAGGCACCAGGTGTTTTGCAACACCGATTGGGCCCATACCCGGACCACCACCACCGTGAGGGATACAGAATGTTTTATGCAGGTTAAGGTGACAAACATCGGCACCAATGTTGGCTGGGCTTGTTAAACCTACCTGTGCGTTCATGTTAGCACCGTCCATATAAACCTGGCCGCCATTTTCATGAATAATCTCGCAAATTTCAATGATGCTTTCTTCAAACACACCGTGTGTTGATGGATAAGTAACCATCAAACATGAAAGCTCGTTTTTGTATTGCTCGGCTTTGGCGCGCATATCGGCAACATCGATGTTGCCATTATCGTCGCATTTAACTACAACGATCTTCATACCGGCCATAGCTGCAGAAGCAGGGTTGGTACCGTGGGCAGATGAAGGGATCAAAGCGATGTTACGGTGTGTATCGCCCCTGTCGTTATGATAAGCACGGATCACCATTAAACCGGCGTATTCGCCTTGCGCACCGGCGTTTGGCTGCAAGCTCATGGCCGCGAAACCGGTGATCTCGCTTAACCAGTTATTGATCTCGTCAAATAGCTGCATATATCCGCCAATCTGATCGGTTGGGGCAAACGGGTGAATTTTGCTGAATTCGGCCCAGGTAACAGGAACCATTTCGGTAGTAGCATTCAGCTTCATGGTACATGAACCCAAAGCTATCATGGAGTGGCAAAGCGAAAGATCTTTTGCTTCTAATGATTTGATATAACGCAGCATTTCATGCTCAGACCTGTGGGTATTGAACAAGCTGTGTGTTAAGTAAGCCGAAGTACGCTGAAGCGCTGTAGGAATAACCGTTTCAAGGCTTGCGTTGGCACCATCGAAATCAACATCATTAATGGTTTTACCTTTTACTTTGGCAAAGAACCTCACAATGGTTTTGATATCCTCAACCGAAGTTGTTTCGTCGATAGAGATAGTAACTATTGAACCTTCGTAGTTAAGGTTCATTTCGTTATTTAAAGCTTCAGAATGAATTGGGCCTGCAAGGTGGGCTACATCAAACTTAACGGTATCAAAGTATGATTCGTTAAGCTGCTCGTAACCAAGCTGTCCTAAAGTTTTGGCTAATAAAACTGCTAAGCCGTGAATACGTTCGGCAATCAACTTAATACCATCCGGACCATGATATACGGCGTACATACCGGCCATGATGGCCAATAAAGCCTGAGCGGTACAGATATTTGAAGTAGCTTTATCACGGCGGATGTGCTGCTCGCGGGTTTGCAAGGCCATACGTAGGGCGTAGTTATTGGCGCTGTCGATAGTAACACCAATGATACGGCCCGGGATAGAGCGCTTGTATTCTTCTTTAGTAGCGAAGAAAGCGGCATGCGGGCCACCAAAGCCCATTGGTACGCCAAAACGTTGTGATGAGCCAACTACAATGTCGGCGCCCCATTCGCCCGGAGGCGTTAACAGGGCAAGGCTCATGATATCGGCAACAACGGTTAGTTTAATTCCTTTTTCGTGACCTTTAGCGGCAAAGTCGGCATAGTTATAAACAGCGCCGTCGCCTGCAGGGTATTGTACAATGGCGCCAAACATATCGTCGGTTAATTCAACGGTACGGTGGTCGCCTATTCTAAGCTCAATGCCATAAGGCTCTGAGCGGGTTTTTAAAATATCAATGGTTTGCGGGAACAACTCTTCAGAAACGAAGAATACATTAGCGCTGTTGTTTTTACGCAAGGTGTATTGCATAAACATAGCTTCGGCAGCGGCAGTACCCTCGTCAAGCAATGAAGCGTTGGCAATTTCCATACCGGTAAGATCAATGATCATGGTTTGGAAATTCAACAAAGCCTGTAAACGGCCCTGTGCAATTTCTGCCTGGTACGGGGTGTATTGTGTATACCATCCCGGATTTTCAAGAATGTTGCGCTGAATAACGCCCGGTACAATTACATCATAGTAACCTTTGCCGATAAACGACTTGAAAACTTTGTTTTTTGAAGCAGTTTGCTTTAAAGTGTTCAGGTAATCAAACTCGCTTTTTGCAGCTGGCAAATTAAGCGGTTGGGTAAGCCTGATCTTTTGCGGTATTGTTTGCCCTATTAATTCATCAAGCGTACTTACGCCGATGGTTTTTAACATTTTGGCCGTGTCGGCCTCGCTTGGAGCAATGTGCCTCGACTGAAACTGCTCCTGATAGGTTGTATTCAACTTCATGAATTAATCGTCCCTCTTAAATTTACCGCAAAGGTACGGTTTTACAAATTGAGTAACAATGAGGTAATATGATATTGACAATGCATTTACAGGAAAAAAATGTAATTTGCCTTATGAATACCCAAACATGACGGGCAGGCGAGTTTTACTTTTTATCACGATTTTTCTTTTCATTCCCGGCAAAAACCCAAACCAACTTCCGGAAGCCTGTCAAGCATCAGGTAAATATCAGAATTCCCTCCTGCTACAGTTGGTAAGTTAACTCAATATTTCACAAAGCAGTAACAACCTGTTTGGTACTGTAGCGTTATTGCCAACAAAACCGTAACTTACTAACGGACAATATCAACCAATTTATTGCCAATTAATTATAAACTAACATTCATACCCAAATTGCAACCATGAAACAAAGGTTGTTGCTGTTTACGTTATTCCTGGTACTGGCCGGATCGCGCGCTATGGCTGCTGTATTTATTGTAACCAGTAATGCCGATGCCGGACCGGGTACGTTACGTGAGGCCCTCACCCAGGCAGCCGCCAACGGAACGGTTCAGCAGGATGTTATTAATTTTAATATCCCGGGCAATCCAACTATAACGCTGTACACGCAGCTTCCGGAAGTTACCTCAAATTTAATTATCGACGGCAGTACGCAACCCGGGCCCAAATTTGGCCGGAGCGATGCCAGGGTTTACATCATACCTGATGTGAGCTATACCTTTCCGGGCACTAAGGCCGCCGCGTTTCTCATGACCGAAGTTACCGACGTTAGTATTTATGGCTTATGTGTAAAAGGCTACAGTAGTAAACTCACAAACTTTAACGGCAACCTGCTTTTCACTGCTATATCGGCTTATGATTGTACAAATATCACTATAGGCGCACCCGATAAAGGCAACGTTTTTTGCGATAATATTTATGGCGTTTACTGCGGTACAAACTCGTTAACCGATTCAAAGAACAACGACAACATAGTTATCCAATCAAACTTTATCGGTTATGACGAGTCGGGAATTAATGTTGTTGAATTGGGCTATGCGCTTGACATCACTGCAGATAACTCGTTGATAGGTGGCGCGTCACCAAAAGAACGAAACTATTTGGCTACCGCTATAGCCCTGAACGGGATCGATAATAAGTTTATTAACAATTCGCTTTCGCTTGATGTAAACGGACAGGATAACCGTGGTAATTCATCTATTTTGTTACGGTTTCAGGGAAGTAACGCACTGATAACTGACAATGATTTTTGCGCTACACAGTTTCAATTTGTTTCAGTAAACAGATTCCTGTTTGTACGGAATAAACAAAGCAGTATACAGGGCAATTCAGGCATGTCCTTATTTAAATGCAATAATGCTTTTATTGGCGATAATAATGACAGCGATATCAATATTTTCAGAAATGATGGCGGCGCGTTTTATGCCGTGCAATCAACCAATATTACTATAGCTAAAAACAGTATCATGTGCAATACTGTACCTTATCTTATTTCGCAAGGCACAGCAATACCTGATATTAACGTACTCATCAGCAATGCCGATGAATTTTCAGGAACAGCATCGCCCGGGGCTGCCGTTTACATTTATAATGATAATACAGATTGCGATGTTTGTAACCCGGTTCAATACATAACCACAATTATTGCCGATGCCAACGGCAAATGGAAGTTTACCGGCGACCTGCACAATAAAAAATTGGTAGCAAACGCTACATTTAACAACAGCTCGTCTGAATATACCCAGCCGGTTATTTCAACTTTAGCAGCTGATTATATTAAGGTTAATCCCACCTGCTTTAAAAATAACGGCTCAATTACCCTGCAAAATTTAAAGAATGTGATTGGGGTTGATTGGTATAACGATCAGGATCACCTGGTACAATCCGGAGGCCCTAAACTGGAGGGCGTAGGTATTGGCACCTATTATGCCAAATGCTATAATGGCAATTGCTTTGCAAAATCTATCCCGATAACATTAACCAGCTCAAATCCCGGGGTTGATGATTCAGGAATACAGAAAGTTAATGCCTCATGCGATGCCGCAAACGGCAGCATCAGCAACTTAAAAATCATAAACACCAATGACGTTGTACCACCATTAAAGTGGACAAACGAAGCAGGCGATGTAATACGTACCACTCTTGACGTGGATAAACTTCCGGGCGGAACCTATACACTTACCATTGATCCTGACGGATGCGTTGTGCAATATCATGTTACCATTCTCAACCAGGAGCTTATTCTTGA
Organism: Mucilaginibacter kameinonensis; assembly: GCF_003675385.1. Taxonomy (GTDB): domain Bacteria; phylum Bacteroidota; class Bacteroidia; order Sphingobacteriales; family Sphingobacteriaceae; genus Mucilaginibacter; species Mucilaginibacter kameinonensis. The sequence goes on from NZ_RCWZ01000004.1 coordinate 893,301, forward strand.
TCCGCCGGTGGTTAAAAATTTTCAACTATGCGGCCCCGGCGAAACCATTATTCCGGTTAGCAACCCAGTGGCAACATCAACCTACAGGCTTTATGATAACGAGACTGATGCTACTCCGCTTGATGAGGAAACCAATGGCAAGTTTAAGGTAAACGTTACCGCTAACAGGAGTTATTACATAAGCCGGTTTAGTAATGCCTGCGAGAGCACCCGTACTAAGGTTGATGTAAGTGTAGGCCTGTCCAACCTCAATATTGCCAATGTGATTACCCCAAACAATGATGGCGTAAACGATTACTGGCAAATAGCAGGCATGGAAAATTATCCTTTGGCAACGGTGAAAATATTTAACCGTTACGGGAAAGCCATTTTTGATTCAAAAGGATACAGCCATCCCTTTAACGGCATGTATAATGGCCAAAAATTACCCTCCGGTAGTTATTACTACATCATTAACCTTAGTGCGGGTTGCGGCCTGCTATCAGGCAACTTAAGCATTATCCGCTAAGCCAGTTGTCTTAAATACATCTGGATGGTATTTTCCAAACCGTAATACAGGGCATCGCTTACCAAGGCATGACCGATACTTACTTCAAGCAGACCCGGTATATTTTCGGCAAAGTATTTCAGGTTGTGCAAATCAAGATCATGACCGGCATTTAAGCCCAGGCCTGCTTGCTGAGCGGCTTTCGCAGCTTCAACGTAAGGAGCAATAGCCAATTCTTTTCCTTGTGGGAAATGGGTAGCATAACCTTCGGTATACAGTTCTACGCGGTCGGTACCAGTTTTAGCGGCACCTTCAACCATTGCGGGAATAGGGTCAACAAAAATAGATACACGGATACCGGCTTCTTTAAACACCGCTATCATATCTTTTAAATAATGATAATTGGCGATAGTATCCCAGCCGTGGTTTGAAGTGATCTGTCCCAAAACATCGGGCACCAGGGTAACCTGTTCGGGCCTATTGGCCAATACCAGGTCGATAAATTTTTGTTCCTGGCAATTACCTTCGATATTAAACTCGGTAGTAACAATTTTCTTAAGCTCAAACACATCGTTATAACGGATGTGACGCTCATCGGGACGTGGGTGCACGGTGATACCCTGCGCACCAAAACGTTCACAATCTTTAGCAACCTGTATCAGGTCGGGGTTATTACCACCGCGCGAATTACGCAAAGTGGCTATTTTATTGATATTGACAGATAGACGGGTCATATTTCAAAGTTATATATCATTTAGATAAAATGCCCGATATATTTAACTTTAAACCATGAAGCCTAAAACAAATTGCTATCCTTACCGGCAAAAACAGGAAAACAAATACTCATGAACAAACACTTTCTTAAAATATTTCTATCATTTTTCTCCCTGATATTTTGTTGTTATGAAGCATCAGCCCAAACTATCTACCGCAAAATAGAAAACTACAAAGTTTACTACGGCTGGGCGCATAACTATCCTCAAGATTGGATGATCCTTCGCCGTTTTGATAATGAAGGGCGCAATTATCTGTTGATGGTAAATCCGCAAACGCTCGAAACCAAAATAAATGAGAGCAGCTTTTACCAGATCAAACCCATGACGATGGAGCAGGCGCGTGATTTTTTCAAAAGTACGCCCTATCAAAAGGCATTGGCCAAAGCTGAAAAACAATCCATAAATATCCAGGACGCGGGTATTGAAAGCGGCATTCCCAAACAAACAGGTATCAGCCTCACTGCTGATCTTTGTCCCTCTCACCGTCCGCTGGATAAACGTATTTTCACCGATATTTTTACTGAGTTTAAAAAAGTGGAGCGCCCGGTTCCTATCGCACTTTCGGTAACCGGTATCTGGATGCGCCAACACCCGCAGGACCTGGCCTGGCTGAAGCAAATGCAGGCGAACCGCGAGATCTTCATCACCTGGATCAATCACTCTTTCAATCACCGGGTGAGCCTGAAGGCTCCACTCAAAGAGAACTTTTTATTGGAACCCGGCACTGATATCAGTTACGAAGTACTGGAAACAGAACAAGCCATGTTACGGAACGGACTGTTACCATCAGTATTTTTCCGCTTTCCGGGACTGGTGTCTGACCAACAACTGGTTTACCAAATCACCAACTTCGGATTGATACCAGTTGGTACCGATGCCTGGCTGGCTAAAGGACAGCAGCCGCAAAACGGCAGCATTGTGCTCATCCATGGCAATGGCAACGAACCTGTTGGCGTGAACGATTTTATTAAACTGCTGCAATCAAAAACGCGATCTATAGCAGGGAAGCAATGGTTGCTGTATGACCTTCGTGAAAGTGTAGATGAAGAGTTTAGCGAAGCGCCTTGATTTCAGTGGCAGTTGCAGCTTGTAGTTGCAGTACTATGCAGCCTTACGAAGTTTTGAAAACTTCGTAAGGCTTTTTTAACATGTTATAAACTTTTATCAAGCGCGTCCAACTGTACCCAAACTTTATGATCGTATGATTGCGGCGATGCTTCAAAATAAACTGCGGTTGCATCACTGCCGGATTTAGCTTTTTTAACGTGGATACGAAAGTTGAGGATTAGCGGATCCTGCGTCATATAATCAGTCATTGCCGCCTTACCTTCAAAAGTCTGAGTATCCTTCTCAGCTGTTTTGATATTTCGAAGTTTTACTTTTACGGGTGCAGCAATCGCGGTATCAATTTTTGCTTCTTTGAAATTGGCCTTTAACAGGCCTGTATAATAATCGCACATGTATTTTTCAAGTTGTGTTTTGGTAAAAGTGGCCTTCCCGGTAATTATCCATAAAAAAACATAAGTCCAGTAACCTTCCGATCCCTTTTTTGCCCAGTCAGGTGAAAAGCGAATGTCCTCAGTACCTTTAAAAGGCAAGCTATTTGCAAACTGCGGAGGCAACAAAAAAGTTTCGGTATGCCAATTTTCGGGTTTAATTAGCGCATATCCTGGTGCGGCTTGCTGGCCATAGCAAGCGCATTTCAATAAAACGATGAACAAACACGTAAAAAACGTTTTGAAATGCATAATAGTTTAGATTTATGATCAAAGTTAAGGTAAAGCAACCTCGGTATTTGTTAAAAAGAGTTAAGAGCGCGGGTAAAATAAAAGCCCCATAGCACTCGCTGCATGGGGCTTTAAACCTAAACCTTATCACAAATCCGGGTGTAGATACCCGTTATTGAATTGTAAATATAATATGAATTTTGATAATTGTATCACGTTTGTTACAATTTTTCTCGTTTATATCATATCACATCTATTGTTACGGATTTCTTAGTTTTTTGTTACGATTAGCAAAATATTTGTACTAAAAGTTGCATAAAAGTATAGGCATGTAAGTCCTTATCCGCTTATGTTACGGTAGAAATAAACCAAAAAAGGCACAGTTCTTAAAACCGTGCCTTTTATATTTAAATAGCAAAAACCTTTCAGCTTTCGCCTAAATTTAGTAACGGTAGTACTCAGGTTTAAACGGACCTTCAACAGTTACACCGATGTAATCAGCCTGATCCTGGTCAAGTACTTCCAGCTCAACACCAATTTTAGCAAGGTGCAGACGGGCTACTTTTTCGTCAAGATGTTTTGGCAGGGTGTAAACTTTGTTTTCGTAAGCGGCACCGTTTGTCCAAAGCTCTAACTGGGCCAAAGTTTGGTTGGTGAACGAGTTACTCATTACAAAGCTTGGGTGACCGGTAGCGCAACCTAAGTTAACCAAACGACCTTCGGCTAATACAATAACGTCTTTGCCATCGATGGTATATTTATCAACCTGTGGTTTAATTTCAACTTTAGTATTGCCATAAGCACCGTTTAACCAGGCCATGTCAATCTCATTATCAAAGTGACCGATGTTACAAACGATAGCTTTATCTTTCAAGGCACGGAAGTGTTGCTGACGAACGATGTTTTTGTTACCAGTAGCAGTAACTACGATATCGGCTTCAGTTATAGCAGTGCTTAGTTTTTTAACCTCAAAACCTTCCATTGCAGCTTGTAAAGCACAAATAGGATCAATTTCGGTAACGATAACACGCACGCCAGAGTTACGTAATGAATCTGCCGAACCTTTACCTACGTCGCCATAACCACAAACAACAGCCACTTTACCGGCCATCATCACGTCAGTTGCACGACGGATAGCGTCAACCAATGATTCGCGGCAACCGTATTTGTTATCAAATTTTGATTTGGTAACCGAGTCGTTAACGTTAATTGCCGGCATTGGCAGGGTACCTGCTTTCATGCGCTCATATAAACGGTGTACACCGGTAGTAGTTTCTTCTGATAAACCTTTGATAGCAGCAACCAGTTCAGGGTATTTATCCAATACCATGTTGGTTAAATCGCCACCATCGTCAAGGATCATGTTAAGCGGCTGGCGTTCTTCGCCAAAAAATAAAGTTTGTTCAATGCACCAGTCAAACTCTTCGGCATTCATACCTTTCCAGGCATACACAGAAATACCGGCAGCAGCGATAGCGGCTGCAGCGTGATCTTGCGTTGAGAATATATTACATGACGACCAGGTAACTTCGGCACCAAGTGCAATCAGGGTTTCAATTAAAACAGCGGTTTGGATGGTCATGTGTAAACAACCGGCAATCCTTGCGCCTTTAAGCGGCTGGCTCGGACCGTACTCTTTACGCAAAGCCATTAAGCCAGGCATCTCAGCCTCAGCCAGTTCAATTTCCTTGCGACCCCACTCTGCCAGCGACAGATCTTTTACTTTGTATTTAACGAATGCAGTTTCTACTGATGACATATCGATTTTTATTTTTGAGAGTGCAAAGTTAACTTATATCCTTGTGAAAATGAAATGTTTGGTTTCCCCCTAAAGTATTATCGATTTTGGGGTTGCACCTACGGAGCAAAAATCCGATTGAGTACTTTGAACTATAAACATGGTACTCCCACGGAGTTTTTAGAAAACCATGCTAACACTCGGTAGGAGTATCGTGTTTGTGGTATTAATATAAACGGCAATTTGGCTCCGTAGGTGCCTCCTTTCTTCATTATCTCATAACCCTACGCCTGTAGCTGCTTTTGCACCTCTGCCTGCTGCATGGTAAGGTTGCCATTGTAAACGCCGCCATTTTCTACGGCCAGGTTCTGTGTTTTGATGTCGCCGGTGATACGGCCGGTAGCTTTTATTTCGAGAGATGAAGTATTGATATCGCCCCTTACCGTACCGTAAACAAATATCTCTTTGGTACTTATATTTCCCTTAACCTCGCCCTTTTCGCCAAGTATCAGGCCTTCATCAACGGTTACATCGCCATTAACTACGCCGTCAATGCGCGCAAAAGCCGGGGCTTTTAAATTACCTTCCAATACACTGCCTTCACTAATGAGGGTTGAGATTGCCTGCAGGTCGAGCGCAACCTTCTCTTTTTTAGAAAAAATAGCCATGTTGTTTTTAGTCTTAAGTTCTAAGTAGGTAGTCGTAAGTCAATGGTTTCAAATCTTAAGTTCTAAATTTAAAGTAATAAATAACCGGTCGCCGACTTAGGGCTCACGACTTAAGACTCAGAACTTCAGACTAAAAAAACCTATTTATTAAGGGTTAAAAAGTTTACAGGATTAACTGGTTTGCCGTTTTTGCGTACCTCATAATGCAGGTGCGTACCGGTTGAATGGCCTGTTGAACCCACCTTGCCAATGTTGTCGCCAACGGTAACCTGCTGACCAACCTTTACTTCAATTTTTGAAAGGTGACCGTAAAGCGTTTCCAAATCATTGATATGTTTTATACGGATGCAATTACCGTAACCACCGGCCCATCCTGCAAAAACAACTTTGCCGCTGGCAGTACATTTTACCTCGTCACCGCGACGGCCCTGAAAATCGATACCCGGATGAAACTCGGCATGTTCCGAATTAAAAGGATCGCTCCGGTAACCAAAAAACGAGGTGAAAGAACTGATCCTCGGGTAACCCATTGGGGTAAACGCTATGGTGCTGGTTAAATGTTTTAAATAATCGTCATACAGGCTGTACGCCTCGGTATCTGGAAGGTTAGCCGCCTCATTATTACCGCTGCCCCCGGTTCCTTTAATGGCGAAGCCTTTAAGGCCTCTTCTCTTCAAATATTCGTTTATTGTTTTAAGCTTTACTTCGATAGATTGAATATATGACTGCGCAGTAACTTTGGTATTTACTACAGGGCCCTGAGCTACCGGAATAGCACCCTTAAGCTTAGCAATTTGTGCCTGTAACTGCAGGTTTTGAGCTTCCTGTTCGGCACTTTTATGATGCAGATAAAACACCAGGCCGCCAAGTACTGCTACAACTGCTGCAATACTCCATGCATAGTGTTTTAACCTGTCAAGATGTTTGGTTTTTATTTGTAAGGATTTGGTTGGTTGCTGGTTTTTGTTGATGATAACAACGGTACTAATATCAGATGTTTTACGCTTCATCAAGTTTAAATAAATTAGGGAATGCAAGTTATAAATTACCGATAATAAAACAATATTAAATGTTTGTAAACAGGTTATCAATAGAATAGCCTTGTACGCTAATCGTCAACCAATTGTTATTATTAAGTTTTTATAAACGTAAAACAAGTATCATTTCTTATTTTTGTAATACTGATTTTATTGTAAAGCAAAAAGAAATGATGTATCCTGAATATTTAGTAGCCCCGATGCGGGAAGACCTTACCAAGGTTGGATTTGAGGAATTGAAAGATGCAGATGCTGTAAAAAACGCTATTGAAAGCGAAGGTACAGTATTTGTAATGGTTAATTCGGTATGTGGTTGTGCTGCAGCTAATGCACGCCCTGCTGCTAAAATTGCTGCCGCTAACGGCAAACATCCCGATAAACTGGTAACTGTGTTTGCCGGTATGGAAAAAGAAGCTGTTGATACTGCACGTAACTACATGTTGCCTTACCCACCGTCATCACCAGCTATGGCGCTGTTTAAAGATGGCAAACTGGTACATATCATCGAGCGTTACCAGATTGAAGGTCGCCCGGCGCAAATGATTGCCGATAACCTGATCGACGCGTTTGAACAATACTGCTAATTAAGCTTAGAACTGAGAGAATAGCTAAAAGTTGAAAGCCTAAAGCAGAAAGCTAAAAAACAAAAAAAAGAGCTGAGGGAAAATCCTTCAGCTCTTTTTTTTGTCTGTCTGAACTCGAATTTATTGGATTAAAGAATTTATAGAATTCTCTGTTCTTCTATTCTGATAATTCATTAATTCTAAAAATTCAGGTTCAGACAATTCCGAAATCCATCTAACCTCTAATCTCCAATCACTAACCTCCTACTCCGTTTTCAAACTTTTTACCGGGTTCATAGATGCCGCTTTTATACTTTGATAACTTACCGTAAGCAGCGTAATCGCGATGGCGCCTATTGCTGTAAGCCCGAATATCCACCAGGATAGCTCGGCCTGATACTTATAATCCTTCAGCCAACCTGCCATAAAGTAGTAAGCTGTTGGTATAGCGAACAATAAAGAGATACTCACCAGTACCACAAACTCCTTCGACATTAATTGCCACAGGCTGAATACAGACGCGCCCAGTACCTTGCGTACCCCAATTTCTTTGGTACGCTGTTCGGCCATGAACGATGCCATGCCAAATAAACCCATACAACTGATAAAAATAGCCAGCAGGGTGAAAAAACCGGCCAGTTTGCCTATCCGCTCTTCGTTGGTGAATTTACGGGCATATTCCTCGTCGGTAAATTTATATTCAAACGGACTTCCAGGGGCATACTGTTTAAAAACCGGCTCTATTTTGGCAATAGCGTCGTGCGCGCTCATTTGTGGATTTAACCGGATATCTACAAGCCCGCCCGGGTCATTATCCAGCAAAAATATCGACGACTTGACCGGCTCGTACGGCGATGACATCACCATATCCTTTACTACACCTATGATCTTAAATTTTTTGCCCCAGTCTATTGTTTCACCTACCGCATGCTTAAAATTCATAAAACGGGCGGCAGTTTCATTTACAATCATGCTTGATGAATCGCCCAATCTGTTGCGTTCAAAATCGCGGCCTTCAACCAACTTCCACTGAGCAACCTTGCCAAACTCCGGACTAAGCGTTATCGTCGCGAAGTCGTCCTGTAAGCCGGCTGGTTTGCCTCGCCAGTTTAATCCGCTGTTGTTTGAATACACTGCAGTAAGCGGACTACCCGACTCGGCAATTTCAATAATAGCTCCAGATTTAAGCAAATCGTTCCTTACGGCTTCAAAATGTTTATGAATTTCATCGGTACGCATATCTATCTGTACCAACCCGGTACGTTCATAACCGATGGGCCTGTTTTTGGTGTACTGCACCTGCCTGAAAACAATGATGGTACCTATGATCAGCGTAACCGATACAGCAAACTGTAGTACCACCAGTATTTTACGTGGCACCGCGGCATAACGCCCTGCCTTAAATGTACCCTTAAGTACTTTAACCGGCTGGAATGACGACAGATAGAACGCCGGGTAACTGCCCGCTATTAAGCCGGTAGTGATACTGAAGCCTAATCCAAGTAGCCAGAAAACAGCACTGCTCCAAAGGATATGCATAGTTTTGTCGGCAACGGTATTGAACCATGATAGCGTAAGCTGAGCAAGCAAAATCGAAATAAGAAAAGCAAACAGCGCCAATATCACCGACTCGATAAAAAACTGGCTAATGAGCTGGCTCCTTAATGATCCAACCGTTTTACGGATGCCTACTTCTTTTGCCCGCTTTTCGCTGCGGGCAGTGCTCAGGTTCATGAAGTTAATACAGGCCAGCATCAATACAAATACACCTATGATGCCAAACATCCACACAAATTTGATATCTCCTCCGGTATTAAAACCATCCTTAAACTCAGAGTGCAGATGCCATTTACTCATTGGGTGCAGGAATACTACCGGTTTAAAGCTGGCCCCTACATCGTCGCCCTGGGCTTTGATAGCATGCAATTTAAGGTCTTTGATTTCGGCAGAAACTTTAGCGGCGTCAACACCGGGTTTCAGCTGCGCGAATATTTGCCAGGAGTTATTACCCCAACGTGTTTCAGCTCGTTTTAACCATGCAGCGGTGGTCATATATAAATCCCAGGGCGCTATAAAACCCAGTTCGCGAAATTCTGAATTATGAGGCATGTCCTCATAAACGCCGGTTACTTTAACATTCCATACGTTATCAATTTTGATGGTTTTAAGCATCGGATCAGTATCACCAAACAAAGCCTTAGCCAATGAAGCAGAAAGTAAAACAGATGATGGATCTTTCAAACCCTCACGTGTGCCTCTCAGCATTTTTAACGTAAGCATATTGGGCGCTTCGGCTTGCATATAACTTCCGTCCTTAGTGAGCTTTTTCTCACCATAGGCCATAATGTGTCCGAAATTCCAGGAAGAAAGCACTACGTATTTAAAATCGTGTTTATAATCATCCCTTAACTTATAACCCAGCGGTATAGGCATAGCCGTTTGAGACCCTGTTACACCATTGAAAGTCTGGTTTTGCCAAACCTGAACTATCCGGTCATAATTATCGAAGTTTTTATTGTACGATAATTCATCCCAGATCCAAAGGCCAATAAGCATAGCCACAGCCATCCCCACCGAAAGCCCGGTGATATTAATAAGCGTATGCGCCTTGTTCTTAACAAGATTCCGCCACGCAACGGTTAAATAATTTTTGAACATGATATTATATCATTAGGTCATTTACTGCGCGTCATTAAGTCATTTTTTTGCTCCATTTTGTTTTGGTTATCGTCATACAAAAATGACTTAATGACGCAAAGCGAATGACTCAATGAAAAGTTTATTCTGATCTCAAATTCTTCACCGGATTAGCCAGTGCCGCTTTTATGGCATGATAACTTACGGTTAGCAATGTGATTACTATAGCACCCACTCCTGATGCCGCGAAGATCCACCAGGTTATGGCCGACCGATATTCATACCTGTGCAGCCAGTTGTTCATGTAATAATAGGCAACCGGTATAGCAATAAACAACGATATGGTAACCAATACCACAAACTCCGTCGAGAGCAAGCGCCAAAGGTTGGCTACCGATGCGCCGAGTACCTTGCGCACTCCTATTTCCTTAATACGCTGCTCAGCTACAAACGAGGCCAGGCCAAACAAACCAAGGCATGATATAAATATAGCCAGCACCGCGAAAATAGTAGCCAGGTTGCCGATGCGCTGCTCGTCCGAAAACTTGCTCGCATATTCATCGTCATTAAATTTAAAATTGAAGGGGCTACCGGGATTATATTTTTTAAACACAGGCTCTATCTTTTTTAATGCTTCCTGCATTGGCATGGTTGGTTTAACCCTCAGGGTTATAAAGTTAACCCAACCCGGAATCATCATAAATATGGAAGCTACAGGTTTGTTATAGGGCGATTCCATGATCATATCCTTAACAACTCCGGTAACCAAATGAGGCCTACCTCCCCATTTGATCACCTTGCCTACCGGGTTTTTAATGCCTGTCATTTTTACTGCCGACTCGTTCATAATAAAGCCGCCGGTATCCGTAGGGAAACTTCTTGAAAAATCACGTCCCTGGATAATTTTCCAGCCTACAGTATTTCCATAATCATAAGTTACAGCAATTGATGCAAAGGTAGGTTCAAACTTAGGATCTTTACCCTCCCACTCGAAACCGCCGTTGCGTGCCCATATCTCATTAGTTGTACTGTTAGATTCGGCCATATCTTCAACAGCTCCGGTTTGGATCAGGTCGTTGCGCATGGCTTCATAATGCCCATAAATTTCAGGGGTATTCATGTCGATAGTTAACAGTCCCGCGCGCGAATAACCAACAGGCCGGTTTTTGGCATATTGAATCTGCCTGAAAACAACAATGGTGCCGATGATGAGCATTATTGAAACCGTAAACTGCACCACCACCAATACTTTACGGGGCATTGAAGCTAAACGGCCAACCTTGAATGTGCCCTTTAACACCTTCACAGGCTCGAATGACGATAGATAAAAAGCCGGATAACTTCCTGCTATGATCCCTGTAAATAACGTAAAACTTAAAAGCATCAGCCAAAACCATGCATTACCCCAGGGCAGCGCTATCTGCTTATCGGCGATGTGATTGAATGACGGCAACGCTATCAAAACTATTCCGAAGGTAACTACCAATGCCAGGCAGGAAAACATGACAGATTCACTCAGGAACTGATTAATTAGCTGTGAACGTAATGAACCAATAGATTTCCGGATACCCACTTCTTTCGCCCGCTTTTCACTGCGGGCTGTGCTCAGGTTCATAAAATTGATACAAGCCAGCAGCAATACAAACACACCGATAATACCGAACAGCCAAACCATTTCAATAAGGCCGCCTACGGGTTTCCTATTCTTAAATTCGCTGTATAAATGCCATTTGCTCATGGGATGAACCTGTATAGTTTCATCAAAAGGCTTAAAATGGGCTTTGGTAACGTTGCGTATTTTGGCCGAAACTTTATCAAAGTCAGCATTATCTGCCAGTTGAACATACAACGAGCAGCCATGGTTATCCCAGGCAGCGGTTTGTGTACTCCACCAGTTGTCTTTGTTAAAAAAAGGCATCAGGAACCTTGTTTCGTAAAACGAAGTATTACGTGGCAGGTCTTCATAAACGCCAATAACTTTAAGGTTTGTTTTATTATCAGCCTTAATGGTTTTGTTAAGCGGATCGGCATCACCAAAAAGCGACTTAGCTACCGACTGCGACATGATCATTGACGATGGATCTTTAAAATCGGTATAACTACCCTTAACCATTTTCAGCGCCAGCATTGCCGGCATCCCCTCTTCGGCCCAGCCACCGGTTTGTGTTATTTTTTTATCACCTACAGCGAGGATATGCGCCCCCGGCCAGAAAAGAGAAATATGTTTAAAATCGCTGCCATAGCGGGTACGCAAATCGGCACTCAATGGCACCACGGTTGACCGGAAGGTTATCACATCGTCATTACCCTTCTGGCTCGTCATGATCTGCCCTACACGGTTATAGGTGCTGTGGTACTTATCAAACGACAGCTCATCCCAAACCCAGAGACCGATAAGCATAGCCACCGCCATCCCTACCGATAAACCCGCAATGTTAATAAAGGCATGCACCTTGTTTTTAACAATATTGCGGAACGCGATTTTAATGTAATTCTTTAACATGACATTTCATTCATTAGGTCATTGAGTCATTATTTCATTTTGCCCGCTCAATGACTCAATGACGCGAAGCAAATGACGGAGTGACTAAACTACTCCGCTTTTAAACTCTTCACCGGGTTCATCCTTGCTGCCCTGATGGCTTGTGAGCTTACCGTGATAAGGGCTATTACCAACGCCAGTATACCGGCCAGGGCAAACATCCACCAGCTAATATTCACACGGTACTCAAAGGCCTGCAGCCATTTGCTCATACCCCACCAGGCAATTGGAGTGGCTATTACAAGTGCTATCAGTACCAGCTTTACAAAATCTTTTGATAACAGCTGTACAATACCGGTTACGCTGGCTCCAAGTACTTTGCGTACGCCAATCTCTTTGCTGCGCTGCTCGGCGCTGAATGCTGCCAGGCCAAACAAACCAAGGCAGGAAATCACGATAGCCATCAGCGTAAAGGAGTTGATGATTTGCGACAGGGTAACTTCACTTTCATATTGCTTTTGTACTTCGGCATCTAAAAACGAATATTCAAATGGCGCATCGGCAATGTCTTTTCGCCACAGGCCTTCCATTTTGTCAAGCATCGATTTATAGTTTTTGCTACTGGTTGATACTACCATTACATTGAATTGCCGCGGATCGTTCCGGTAAACCAACATAAATGGCTTTACTTCCATATGCAGGGAGTTGTAATTAAAATCTTTCATTACACCGGCCACCTCAACAAAGGTTACCGGATCCGGTGCATATTGGGTATAAAGTCGGGTGCCCGGAGCAGCGTCGGGTTTTATTCCTAATCGTTTGCATAAAGTTTCATTGATAAGTACGCGGGTAGTATCGCCTATACGGAAATCCCTGCCGGCAATTATTTTAATGCCGTTTGCTTTGGCAAAAAATTCATCGGTAACAATATTTTGGGCGTCGGTAGCAGTAGCCATGTTGCCCCCTGCGGTATAAACTCCATGGTCGTGAGGTACAAACTGGCTCAGGTAATTATCGGCATTGCTTACGGTCTTTACCCCAGCCAGCTGCCTTAAATCGTTTGCAAAATTTTTCATTTTGCCCTGGGTGGTTTCGGTATAAAAATTAAAGATCAGCTTCTGGTTCTGGTCGAAGCCAAGATCTTTATTCTTCACGAAGTTAAGTTGGCTATATATCACAATAATGCCGGTTATGAGTACTATCGACAATACAAACTGGAATACCACCAATGATTTACGAATGCCTGCTGCCGAAATATGATTGGTAAAATTCCCCTTGATAACTTTAATGGCTTTAAATGCAGACAGGTAAAAAGCCGGGTAGCTGCCCGCCACAAAGCCGGTAACCACTACCATACATACCAGCATTATCCAAAGCTTGTAATTGCTAAAAAATGATAAGTGAATATCGGTATGGGTTACCTGATTTAAGAACGGAAGCAGTACTATCAGCAATGGCAGGGCTATAGCCACGCCAATGAGTGTGAGCATAAATGATTCGCCCAAAAATTGTTTCATCAAATCGCCCTGGCCGGCACCTATTACCTTACGCACGCCAACTTCCTTAGCCCGTTTTGATGCACGCGCGGTTGAAAGGTTCATGAAGTTAATACAGGCTACCACCTGAATTAACACGGCTACCAATATCATGATATACAGAAATGCCGGATCAAGCGTTTTGGTAAGCTCATGCTCGTGGCCGGGCGTTGTATGAATGGTGGTTACCGGCTGCAGGTGCAATACCTTTTTCATGCCGATGGCTTTCAGTTGCTCGGCACCGTATTTATTTAAAAAGTCGGGGAGCTTTTTTTCAAGCGCGGCAGCATTGGCATCCGGACGAAGTTTTACATAAGCGTATAAAAAGTTATTGCCCGCCCAGGCAGTATTTTGTCTTACATACTGGCCTAAGCCACCACTGTTCATAGCTAAAAACATACTCACCTTAATGTGCGACTGGCCTGCACTCTCATCTACCACCCCGGTAACCTTAAAATCATGCTTACCAAATGAGTTGTCAATAGAGATCATTTTCCCTACCGCGTTTTCAGCGCCGAAAAGTTTATCGGCAACAGGTTTCTGCAGTACAATGGTATAAGGTTCTGACAATACTTTATTAGCATTACCGCTAACAAAATGAAAGTTAAATACATCAAAAAAGGTAGAATCAACATAAGCTGCGTTCTGCTGATAAAATGATTTTTCCTTGTAGCGCAACAGGTGTTGTTTAGCGCCAAAGCCTTCGGTAGTTACCAGGCGGGTATATTGCAATACCTCGCCAAAATCGTTCTTCATAGCCGGAGTAATCGGCGGCGAACTGGTGGCGCTATTATGTTTGTCACCGGTTAGTTCCAACGCGGTGGTGACGCGATAAATATCTTTAACATCCTTATGTTGTTTATCGTAACTGTACTGATCCTGCACATACAGCAAAATGTAAAGGCAGCAAAGCGTACCAGTAGCCAAACCCACTATGTTAATTAAACTAAAGGTTTTGTTTTTTAACAAAAACCGCCATGCTGTTTTTAAATAACTTTTTATCATTTTACTTGGTGTATTCGTTCAATGGTTCATTCAAATATGTCATTGCGAGCGAAGCGTGGCAATCGCACGGAAGCAGGGCCGCTCTGTATATCATGCGATTGCTTCGTCGTTCCCCCTCGCAATTACATGTATTATCATTTCTTAATTCCGAAATCCAATCACTCCGTTTTCAAACTCTTTACCGGGTTCATTAACGCGGCTTTTATGCTTTGGTAACTTACCGTGGCCAGCGCTATCATGATAGCCGCTACGCCTGCAAGGGCAAACATCCACCACTTCAGCTCTACCCGATAGGTAAAATCCTGTAGCCATTGTGTCATGGCGTAATAGGCTATCGGCGTTGCTATTAAAATGGCGATGAATACCAGTTTCACAAAATTCATGGATAGCATGGTGGTGATGTTTCCTATAGTAGCGCCCAGCACTTTACGGATACCTATTTCCTTGCTGCGTTGCTCGGCCATAAAGGCGGCTAAAGCAAACAAGCCAAGACAGGCTATGATGATAGCCAATACCGCAAAGCTGGTAAAGATGCGCCCCATACGCTGTACATCGGCATACATGCTGGCAAAACGCTCGTCCATAAAAGTATAGCGGATTGGTTGGTTAGGAGCAAACTGCTTCCAGGTAGTTGTGATCTGCGCGAGGGCGTTCTTTACATCTCCTGCTTTTATTTTTACAGACACTATTGATTCGCTGGCTTCCAGGTGGAGTACCATCGGCTCTATGCCATCGCGCATCGATTCAAAATTAAAATCCTGAACCACACCAATAATAGTTCTGCCAGCCCCGTAATTGACAATCTTTTTACCTATCGGATTTTTGAGCCCCAGTTTGCTCGCCATGGTTTGGTTAATGATCACCGCCTGCGAATCAGTTTTCATATCAGGGTTAAAGTCACGGCCTGCCACCAGTTTAATACCTAATGTTTTCAGGTAATCATGGTCAACATCCCAAAACTGGCCGCCAACGCCGGCTTCCGTTTTTTGCTTGCCATCATTAAAAAACTGGTTGCCATTACGCTTGGTACCTGATACCGGCAAGAAATCACTGATAGAAGCGCTTTTAACTGTAGGAAGTTTTACCAGCTCATTCTTAAACGCTTTCACCTGGTTATCAAGCGTGTTTGTACCCTGAATCATTACAACCTGATCTTTCTCAAAACCCACCTTTTTATTCAGAATAAACTGCATCTGGTTGTAAATAACTACGGTGCTTATGATAAGGATAATTGATGTTGTAAACTGAAAAACTACCAACACGTTTCTGAGGCCCGAGCTTTTGCTGCCGGTGCTTAGTTTGCCTTTCAGCACATCAGCCGGTTTAAAGCCCGACAGGTAAAACGCGGGATAAATACCGGCTATAATGCCGATAAGGAAAGCCGAAGCCAATACCACAGGTACCAGCCACCATTGTGCCCATGGCATATGCAGCGATTTGGATGCCAGAATATTAAAGTAAGGCAACATAACCCAGGCCAATATCAAGCCTAAAACAAAAGAGAAAAAGCTATATAGTAATGACTCGGTAAGGAACTGCCTGATCAAGCCGCTCCGTTGCGAACCAACAACCTTACGCAAACCTACCTCCTTGGCCCTGTTGGCCGATTTGGCGGTTGAAAGGTTAATAAAATTGATACAGGCAATCACCAAAATAAAGCCTGCTACCGCGCCAAACAACCAGATAAACCTCATATCCCCGTGCGACATGCCATCATGGATATCGTAAGAACGCAGGTTGATATCCTGGATATTTTGCAGCTTCATGCTAAAAATATCCATTACCCGGCTCGCCCGCTTATCCCCATTTTTGGTCATGTTGGGCACATAGTAGTTTTTAAGAATATTGGTGCTTACCTTTTTTTCAAACTGAGCTATGTTAGTACCGGGTTTCAAGGCCATATAAATATGGTAATTGTTAGCATCCCAGGTGGCTTGCTCACCATTCCAGAATTCAACCCCGGCAAGAGTCAACAAAAACTTAAACTCGTGCAGATGCGAGTTATGCGGCATATCCTGCATTACTGCCGATATTTTAAAAGGCTTGGTTTTGTTATTATTTAGGTAGATCACTTTGCCTATCGGGTTTTGACCGGGAAAGTATTTATCGGCCTTGCTTTTCGAGATCACTATGCTCAAAGGCTCTGTCAGGGCATGTTTAGGGTCGCCGTAAACCATGGGCACATTCAAAATATCAATCAAGCCCTGGTCGGCATAGGCAAAACCTTCCTCATGGGTGTTATCGGCCTGATCCGCTCGCTTCAGTTCATTGCTGCCAGCACCCCAGAAAAGCGAATTAGGCATCAGGCGGCCCGATTTTTCCACCTCTGGAAAATCCTGCTTAATCACTTTCCCCATAACCGAAGGCCAGTCGACACCTTTTTCGTGCGAACCGCCATCGTGATAGTCGCCAATTAAACGATAAATATTATTGGCATTAGGATAACTTTTGTCAAAGCTTAGCTCGTCACGAATGTACAGGGCTATTAAAAGACAGGC
This sequence comes from Mucilaginibacter kameinonensis, assembly GCF_003675385.1. Lineage (GTDB taxonomy): Bacteria > Bacteroidota > Bacteroidia > Sphingobacteriales > Sphingobacteriaceae > Mucilaginibacter > Mucilaginibacter kameinonensis. Next base: position 910,454 of record NZ_RCWZ01000004.1, read on the forward strand.
TGCAATACTAAACGCGAAACCACCAATTTTAATAGCGGTATACATCTTTTGCTTACGCAACTGCCTAAAAGCTACTTTCAGATAATTTTTGATCATGGCTGTACGGTTAAAAAACGGACTATATGATTTTAATTCCCTATCGCTGTTATAATTAGGCTGTTTGTGCACTGACTTCTTAACCGTGGATGACTCTCCAACTGCAGGTTGGGGCGAAGCACCAACCTCAATGTCTTTGATCTTGGCCTGGATCCTGCCAAATAAGGCTGAGCTGGTATTTTCAGGCTTTTCTTCTCCTTCATCCCACCATTTAGACATCAACTTTAACTGACTATGCAGTTCGGGATTTTCGGCCAATAAAGCGTTCAGCTCGCGCAAGTCCTCATCCGAAGCTTCGCCGGCCAACTTCTTTGAAGCCAGGTTCCAAACGTGGTCATCTAAGTTCATATCCCAAACAGGTTATCAGTTTATCAAAAGGCAGTACACAACTACAGTTACTAAATAAAACATGTGCCATTTATACAACTTATTAACTATCAGATATTTAAACAAAAACAAATAGTATTACTGTACGAAAGCGTACATGCTGCGTCCGCTTTTATAACAAACTGCATAGTTACCCGAGTTACGGGCTGTTAAAAAGCTTAAAGCATTACGCTCATTTACAACACACTTAAAGAGACGTTATTTTCTAAAAAAAGTAACATGTACCTACATACATACAAATAAAATTTATAGATTTGGAAAAACCTTTTACCGGTTAACCTAATTTTTCAAAATGGATTTTTTAAAAGCGATATACGATCATATTACAGGATTTTTTGGCTTAGGCGGATTATACGACATCGTCAAATCTGGCGATTACGGCAAACTGCTCACCTATGATGGCATCACAGCCTTATTGGGGCCCATGCTGCCTGTACTCCTGGTATTCGAGATCATCAGGGGCGCTTTTTATAAAAAATTCAAAGTGATCCATTATAAGATCTCGTTTTGGACATATGTGCTTAATGCTTTTATTGGCAGCGTACTATCCATAGCTATGGTGGGTTTCTGTATCGGCTTTTTTTCAAGGTTTGCGATATTTAAAACCACATTTACCTGGTACTGGTTCATTTACGGTTATATCGTATGGGAGTTCGCGCATTTCTGGTACCATTATCTTGCGCATAAAGTAAGGATCTTATGGTGCCTGCACTCAACCCACCATGCACCAGAAAGCATGAACCTTTCGGTTACCTTCGCGCACTTTTTCCTTGAAGCACCTTATGCCGATCTCATCCGCACCAGCATTTGCATTTTACTTGGGGTAAACCCGCCCATGCTGTTTGTGATCATGTTTATAGATGGTTTCTGGGGATCAATGATCCATATCGGCGAAAACCTTATTCAAGACGGTCGCCTTGGCTTTTTGAATAACATTGTTCTTACACCTTCGCACCACAGGGTACACCATGCGCGCAACCCATTATATATGGATACCAATTTTTGCAACCTGCTGCCTATATGGGACAAAATATTTGGTACTTTCCAAAATGAAGACCGCAAAATCCCTATTGAATATGGCATCAGCAGGCCTATGATTAAAAACAGCTTTTTAGATGCTTACTTTGGCGAGATCATAGCCCTGGCTAAAGATGTGCGCAAGGCCCCGGGTATCAAAAACAAATTCCTGTACATCATCATGCCTCCCGGCTGGAGCCATACCGGCGATCATAAAATGACAACCGTAGTTAAAAAGGCCTACTTTGAATCGCTTGAGCCAAAAGATCATCAACAGGAAAAGAAAACTGTAGAGCAGGGTAAAAAAGAAGAAGTGGTATAAAAGCTGAAAGCAGAATGCTTAAAGCCTAAAGCCAACACATTCAGTATTAATTTACAGCAACTTTTTTATCACCGGCCAAACGTTATCGGCTATAATCTTATAGCCTTCGGCATTGGGGTGAAGCCTGTCGGGCAGGTTAAGGTGAGCAATACCGGCAACACCCTGTAAATAAAACGGGACAAAAGCCGTGTTATTTGCTTCTGAGAGTTTTCGGAAAATGGCTTTAAACTGTGCCGCAAATGTACCTGGAATAAAGGCGGGGATCTCCATACCCATTAAAGCTATCTTATCGTGAGGATGCCTTTGTTTAACCCTGTCAATTATGGTTTGCAGGTTATGCGCTGTAGTTTGGGGCGGGATTCCCCTTATGATATCATTAATACCCAGTTCCAACACAAATACAGCTATAGGCCGGTTAATCCAGTAGTCAAGTCTGTACAGGCCACCCGAAGTGGTATCACCGCTGAGCCCGCCGTTAATTGTATGATAGGCCAAACCCGCGGCATCAATTCTTTGCTGGATCAGTGCAGGTAATGATTCCTTTTTTACATCGTTAAGGCCATAGCCCGCCGTAAGGCTATCGCCAAAAAATAATATATTATGCATAAGCAAGGGTAAGTTAACGCCTGCTGTTATCCCTGAAATTTTGAGTGCGTACGGCAATTTGCTCTAAAGTAAGCTCACCGTATTTTTTAGCGCGATCTGCCCATTCAGGGGCATTGTCAACCAGGTTATCGATGATCGATTTACCGTCCGGTCCTTTTTTGGTTACGTAATTTATGCCGTAAGCAACTGCAGCACCTATAGCAAGAGTTTTGATAAAGCCCATTTTAATTTTCTTTTCTGATATATGACAATGATAATGCCAGTTTGTTACCCGGTTTACTAAAAGCTTCTATATTTGAAGTACTTAAACACAATAGCCACAATATGTTTTTTATATTTTCAAAAGTGCTTTCATTTATAATGAACCTGCTTTTATGGGTATTTGCATTTTTACTGATAGCCCTTTTTTCAAAGAACGTAAAACGTAAACGGAAATTTTTGCTTATCGGTATTATTGCACTTTATATTTTCTCCAACCCGCTGGTAATTAACTTTGTAAGCTGGTGCTGGGATATCAGGGAAATAAATGTACCGGCAGACAAAAAATATACTTGTGCTATTGTGCTGGGCGGTTTCAGCTCGGATGATGGCAACGGCGGAGGCTTTTTTAACGCTGCTGCTGATAGGTTTATCCAGGGTGTACGGTTACAAAAAACCGGCCAGGTTAGCCATATTTTGGTAACAGGAGGAAACGGTCTTTTGATGCCTTCGGCATTCAGGGAGGGCGATTGGACAAGGGAGCAACTTAGGGAAATGCAGGTACCCGACAGTTGTATACTTAGCGAATCCAAATCGCGTAACACCATCGAGAATGCTGCATTTTCAAAAGTAGTACTGCAACAGCACAAACTTAAAGGCCCCTATTTGTTGGTTACCTCGGCGTTTCACATGCGCCGCTCTATGATGATATTTAAAAAGCAAGGGGTTGATGTTATCGCGTACCCATGCAATTTTTCCAGCCGGAGATTTGCCGTATCATTCGATGACTTCCTGCCCAATGCCGGCGCCCTGGCCGGTTGGGGAACGTACATAAAAGAAGCCATCGGCTACGTGGTAACCCGCTATTTTAAATGATCAGCCATGCTTTAGCTGACTGGGTACAATTATTTTAGCATCGCGCTTATTATGCTTATTCCAGTTGGCAATATCAACCAAACCCGGCGGAGTTTGATAATGATCCGGATTGGCACCGCATCTCACTATAAATTTACCCTTGGCCTGTGCAATTACAGGTCTGCTGCCGCAAATGATGCAAGGCTCGCAAAAAATTGATACCTGAATTTTAATTGGTTTGCTCATAATTTAAAACTAAGGTGCCACCAATCGGCCGAAAATTCAATACCAAGTAGTTGGTATTTTTAGTAGCAACTACCGTTTGGCCTTTTTTAAAGGCTGATGCATCATCAGTTGTTCAATATCTTTTGCAACAGCTCCCGGTTCCATGGCAAACTGAAGATATAAAAACCGTTCGCCGGGTATTACCACGTCGGTACCATCATCCTTTATCTCCATATTAAGCTTTCGGTACGTAAAATAGGGCTTAGGCCCTCTGATGGCAGTTAACACAGCTGTTTCGTCCCAACTGTTACGGCCTATTGTATTTTTATCCCTGTCCAGCGCAATCTGAAAGGCATCCTTTATCGGGCTATTTTGTATCGAATAATTATGGGTGAGCTTAATTCCTGTCAGGATCTTTTCGCCTATTTCAAAACCGCTTAGGGTTATCGGCGTAGGCCAGTTTTTAAATACCTCCTGCGCCGAAGCTGCATCTACATTTACATTATACTCGCTAAATGTTTTACCATCAGCACCTATGCCGGTAGCCATAGATACCAGGTTTTTCACTTTCTGTTTTACCAGCTGCACTCCCGTTAACTTGCTGTATTTATCAGCTCCTGAACGAAGCAGATCGGCCAGGTTGGTAAAAAAACCTACCGAAATAATGGTTACACTGCCATCGGCCTGGCTTGCCAGTATTTTGCGATAAAGCGACACCGCCTCAACTGCCTGGCTGTTTGATTTAATTTTATGCGGATATCCGGCTATGATAGCTTGTGCCCATCGTTGCGCGCAGTCTTTATTGGGTTTATCTTTTTTTACAATCCCTATCGGGATATCGGGCCTGCCAAAATAAGTATTGATCACGCTGATGGTTGGCGCGGTGGTTTCAAAAGCATTGCATGATATCGTTGCTAAGATTTTTGCCTCCCCTTTATCGGCAAAGGCATGCAGCAATGCCATCGCCCCTACATCGTCATAATCGCCGGCAATATCAGTATCAAAAATAACAGGGATCGGATTGTGTTTTTGCGCTTTGGAAAAGCTCAACGTAAAAAATAATAGCAAGGTGAGGGATGCTGATCTAAGGTTCATTTTTTACAATAAAATTTTTAGGCAGATACTATTAATAATTGGTTATTAACAAGTTACGATACTATAAATCTAAGAAATTAATTCGCATTTATTAAAATGATTATTCTAATCAATTAATATTAAATGCGCGGTAAAAAGAAAAATATAGATCCCGCCCCGAATTATTTAAAGAGCCATGTTATGCATTTGCAGTTATGGATTGTGTTCTTTAGCTAAGTCCCTCGTCGGGGTGCTTTTTTAATCTCTTATCATCATATTAAATTGATTTTCGATTGTAGTTTTTTTTGTATCTAAAATTTGTCTTAAATGCTGCATGTTAACTATAGCCGCAGAAAGTTCATTAACCCCGACGCTATCTATAAGAAATTGTACGTGACCTTGAATAAGGAGTATTGAAAACTTGACATTTTTAGTCATCCCAAATGAAAACTTCAAATTATATTTCGACGTGGAGTCTTGATAGCAAAACTTTTCATAAAATTTGTTCTTATTGAGGTTGGTTAAAATCGGTTGTATTTCCTGTTGCGAGTAGTGCATGGAGATAGATTTTAAACAAGGTAGGAATATTTTTGCGCAAAATAAGCTTTGTGAACTTTCTTTTTAGGATAGGATATTATATCTTAAGGCAGTTAATTAAATTCAAATTCAACTTCAGGAATTCCTAAAAGGCTGCGATGGCTTTTTAAAGGTTAATTATCACATTATTTGACTACTTTGGCAGGTATTAATTTATAACGAACTCGCTAAACAAATGACTTATTGCCTGGGAATTAAAGTTAAAGAGGGATTGCTGGCCATTGCCGACACCCGCATAACTTCGGGGACCGATACTACTGTAAAAAAGAAGATCACTATAGAACAAAAAGATCACTTCTCGCTGTTTATCATGACAAGTGGTTTGCGCTCGGTACGCGATAAGGCCGTGATCTATTTTAATGAACTCCTGGAAACAGCCGAGTTCAACAAAATGTACAAAGCCGTAAATGCCTTTGGCGAACAGGTGAAACGCGCTGCCCAGGAAGATAAGGAATCGCTTGATGCCTCTGGACTGCGATTTGACCTGAATACCATCATAGGCGGGCAATTACGCGATGACGATGAGCACAAGCTGTTTTTGCTTTATCCCGAAGGGAATTGGGTAGAGTTGGGACAAGGTGCGCCTTATGTGGTTATCGGCAATTCTGGCCATGGCAAGGCTATCCTTAACCGGATCCTTGATGAAGATTCGAGCCTGAAACTGGCTTTGAAAACAGGCTTCCTTTCGTTCGATTCGACAAGGGTGAGTTCAAACAATGTGGATTTCCCTATAGATGTGGCTGTCTATAAAAAAGACAGCTTCAATATTGTTGAGCAGCGCTATAACAAGCAAGACCTGGAACACATCTCGACCCAATGGGCCGAAGAGCTGAAGCTTGCCCTCGACCATATATCGGAAGACTGGATGGACGCGACATTTAACAAATTAGAAAAAATAAAAACAGAAAGCTGATAACATGAAATTCGATGTGTTTTCCCAAATGGAATATGTGGTGCGGTCGCCCGGCACATTGATTTTAAACATACATGCATTACGCAGCCCTAATCAAACCATACTAAGCGAAGAATTTAGCTTAGAGCCTTACATTAAGTTTGAAGAACTGCAAACCTTGCAGGGCGAAAACCGTTTGGTTCGCTTTGATGTGAGTGCAGATACACCCGATATTAAAGTCACTTACAAGGCAGTAGTTGATAATTGCTATGAAGTAACCGATTTTAGCGAGCTACAGGAAACCCACGTTTCGGAACTGCCTTCGCCGGTGCTGCCATATCTTAACCCGAGTAGATATTGCCAGTCGGACAAGTTATATCGCCTTGCGCATAACATGTTTGGGCATATAACCAACCCTTTTGAACAGGTAGTTGAATTAACCAACTGGATCCATAAAAACGTGCAGTATTTAAGTGGTTCAACTAATTCACAAACATCAGCTTTCGATACAGTGACCGAGCAGGCTGGTGTTTGCCGGGACTTCGCGCATTTAGGTATAGCCCTTTGCCGCGCTTTGACTATTCCGGCAAGATATTTTACAGGTTATGCCTATCATCTCAAACCTGCTGACTTTCATGCCTGCTTTGAGGCATATCTTGGCGGCAAATGGATCTTGTTTGACGCTACACGGCTGGTGCCATTAAACGGCCTGGTCAAAATAGCCACCGGTCATGATGCCGCAGACTCGGCCATAGCCAACATTTTTGGCGACGTTACCTTTACAACCATGCAGGTAAGCTGCGAACTGGCCGAAGACGGCTTTGAGCCATTTTATTACGTTGATGGTGAGTTTAAAGGATTGTCGTATTTGTAAAAGGAAAGCACTGTAAACCGTCTATCTATTTGTCATCCTGAGCGACAGCGAAGGATCTTCTTCAGTAGACAAAGTCGCTGTACAGAGCGAAGAAGATGCTTCGTACCTCAGCATGGCAAAACTAAAAAGAGGGTGTCGAAAATGTCATTTCGATAGAGCAGCGGTTAGATTGATATGCAGGGGCGAAAGAGAAGTCTTATACGCCTTGCATAAACGCTAAACATACTTTAAAGCAGGATGTATAAGATTTCTCCTCACGGCTACCACACATTCCTCTGTCTGTTCGTCAGAAATGACATCGCTTATTTATTTAAGATTTGATTTAAAAATAACCTATGCAGTAGTTTTTCGAAGATGTTGAAGAAGGCTATCTAACAATCCTTTTTTACTTCTTCCCTTTTTTCTTAACCAATACTTTTTTGCGCTCTTTCACCGCATACACCCAATTGGCCCCCAGTACCGCTATACAGATCACTAATCCAAAAAACTCACGTACTTCTTCAACCCATGGCTTTTCGGCTTTCATGGTTTCAACAAGGCTTTCGGCGTGGTGATTTTCAAACCAGTCTATGAGGCCATTATTGTCAAATATTTTATAAATAGCATAGCCTGTAAAAACGGCGATGCCTACCGCATATCCTATTGGATAAAATTCCTTCTTAGCTGCAAGGTAGCAGAACCAGGCGCAATACAAATAAATAGGCATCCAAAGGTATGGGTCGGGATCATTATACTGTAAACCCGCGAAAATGATAAAAAGTACAACCCATACAATGTTGAAGATTTTCATAAGTAAAAAGCAATTGCAATAATTTATACTGGTTTCGGCGCCTAATATGCAGGTTAAGCAAGGCTAAATATAGGAAAATATGTTTCGGTTTTTATAGGCAAAAAACAATTGAAAATTTTCAATTCTAATGTTAAGCCTCCGCCTGCTTAACATTAATTAAACATTGTTCAAACATTTTTTCAGATATCGCACTTCATCCTTTATAGCTTTCTGCAGCCCATCCTTATATAGCTAAAATATGAGCTCAACAAATACCTATTTTAATAAACAACGACTCCGAAAATTTATAACTGCAGCCTCCGCTCTTTTGATCTTGATATTTATTTGCGCAAAGAGCGCCCATGCCCAGGTTAATATATTTGATGTACGTAAGATACAAGATACCACCACCCGCTTTTCGGATCCGGTAAAAAAGAAACGCTTTGGCCGGGCTGTTCTTGAGCTTGGCATTGCCGAACTTACGCCGTGGACATATGACCGCTATATTGCCAAAGCCGATTATGCCCGCATTTCCTGGAAAACGGCAGGACACAATTTAAATCCCACAAGCTGGACATGGGATAACGATCCTTTTCAAACCAACCAATTTGGCCATCCCTATCATGGAAGCATGTTTTACAGCGCTTTTCGTACCAATGGTTACAGCTTCTGGCAATCAGTTCCGGCTACTATGGCCGGCAGTTACCTGTGGGAAACTTTTGCTGAAAACCAGGCTCCTGCCCCTAATGATTTTATCAATACCAGTTTTGGAGGCATCGTATTGGGTGAGATGACCTATCGCCTTTCAAACAAGATCATTAATAATCATCGCCGGGGTTTTAAACGACAGGCGAGCGAGGTACTTGGTTTCCTGGTGAACCCCATGAACGGGCTCAACCGCATTATTGACGGTAAATGGGGAAAGGTTGTTGGTATGGCTGATAAATCACATGATGACTCATCAAAAGTAAGCGCCGAATTTGACCTGGGCGCACGTAGGTTTAACAGCAAAAACCAGGGATTGTTAACTCACGGACGCTTTGGCTGGTTTGGCAGGGCTAAGCTGCTTTACGGTTCGCCGAATGAAAACCTGCATACCCCATTCAGCAATATCTCTATCACCGCCGAATTTGGTAAGGATGACAGCAGCGCGGTTAATGTGGTCAGCGTTTATGGTTCCCTTGCTGGATGGGATATGTCCATGTCGGATAAGGTAGAAAACCTGATCATCATATCGGCCAATTATGATTATATACGTAACGCGGCCTTTTTTTACGGGGGACAAAGCGTAAAGGCCAATTTAATATCGGAGTTTAAATTATTGAATGGCTTTAAAGTGAACACTGCCGTGGGTGCAGGTTTTATTCTGTTAGGGGCCGCGCCTGACCCTTATTTGTACCGGGGACGGAATTATGATTACGGCTCCGGGTTCGCCGTAAATGGGAGTGCGGGGTTCAGCATCAGCGATAAATTTTATTACAGTATCAATTATCGTGGCGGGTGGTTGTTAACAATTAACGGAAACAAATCACATTACTTTTTACATACTTTAACCAGTGAACTTAATTTCCGGGTATATAAAGATCTGTCCATAGGTGCGGAGCCAGGGTATTTCAGGCTGGAAGGAAACTACAAAAATCATCCCGACGTAGATAAAACGTATCCGTATTTGCGGGTTTCAACGCGGTACAGGGTTAACCTTTAAGTTATAAACAGGAAATGGTTGGAGAAATTTGATGTCGCGGGCAGATTCGAACTGCCGTTTAGGGTATTGCGGACCCCCACCTATCCTCTCGGTCACGCGACTTGAAAACTATAGAAAAAAATCACTTAATCAGATCGGTTGTGGGGTGTAGATATAATTATCTCTCTCCCGTTTTGCACAGGAGCAGGAATTAGCACCTTTTACATTATGCGGATGTACAGGTTGCTAAGACGTCTTTGGGCCTTTCCCTCAGTCTTTCTTGATAAGTTATAAAAGAACGCTTTGTCGTTGTTGACAGTGCAAATGTAATAATTAATTATATAAATCCTATAGTTTTAGTAGTTTAATTTTATTTCTCTTTGTTTTATATTGATTTTGAGGGAGATAAATTTAGGATGGGAGTAGTTGTGATGTCTTTTTCTTGATACAGGATAGCCATTAGACCATAAAAAGGAAGAACGCGGGCCGTGCGATTCCCTCCTTGGGAGGGTGTAGGGAGGGGTTCAGCGAGATGCCGGTCATTGCAAAGACGTGTAAGCCCGTCCCTGCCAATACGCAACCCTAACGCAACCCTCCCCGGGGGAGGGAATTTCCGATATCTTCACTTTGTTTTTTTGGTACTCCCCCACTAAAAAACTTAAACGGTCACCATTTAATCTGAAGTAGTCACCATAATTTTATTAGCTAACCATTGCACCTTTGTATTGTTAAAACATTAAAACACACCATAATGAAAACAAACAAAATAGCATTAATAACCGGCGGTAGCCGCGGCCTGGGCAAAAACGCAGCAAAACACATCGCCCAAAAAGGCATTGACGTTATAGTTACCTATCGCACCAAAAAAGAAGAAGCAGAAGCTGTTGTTGCCGAAATAGAATCAATAGGGCAAAAAGCCGCCGCTTTGCAGCTTGATACGGGCATTGTATCAACCTTTGATGCTTTCATTACAACACTAAAGGCAACCCTGAACGAAAAATGGGGACGTGATACTTTCGACTTCCTGATCAATAACGCGGGTATTGACGCGGCCTCACCATTTGCACAAACCACCGAAGAGGATTTTGACAACCTGTTTAACGTGCATTTTAAAGGCGTTTACTTTTTAACCCAGAAAAGCCTGCCTGTAATTGCCGATGGTGGTCGGATCATCAATTTTTCGACCGGGTTGGCCCGCTTCTCAACTCCCGGATATGCCGCCTATGCTTCCATGAAGGGCGCTATTGAAGTATTTACCAAATATCTTGCAAAAGAACTGGGCGGTCGTGGTATAGCCGCAAACGTTGTAGCCCCGGGTATTATCCAGACCGATTTTACCAAAGCAGCATTTGATTCACACCCCGGTTTGGAAGAAATGATGTCGAAATCAACAGCTTTGGGAAGGGTTGGCCAACCGGATGACATCGGAGGCATAGTAGCTTTCCTTTGTACAGAAGATGCCCGCTGGATCAACGCGCAGCGTATTGAAGCTTCGGGCGGGATGTTTCTTTAATTGGTGAATGGTTGATTGGGTTTATTAGGTGAGTGGTTGACTGGGTTGATTAAGTGAGTAGTTACAGGCGGGATGCTTGTTTGTGAGCTTTCAACATAATCAACTACTCACTTAATCAACCCATTCTCCAATTCCCCTAATCAACTATCCACTCAATCAACCATTCACCTAATCAACCATCAATCCAAATCACTATCTTTCCCACAAAAAAGAGCAAATGGAATTTGGTAGAGTAACAGATGAGGAATTAGCAAGGGTTGATTTTACCCTGCCGGCAGATCCGCAGATAACTGCTGAAACGCTTGCCGCCGCCAAAAACGATGTGCCTCTGCAGGTACACGTTGGCTGTGCTAAATGGGGACGTAAAGAATGGATCGGCAAAATCTATCCGCCAAAAACCAAAGACGCTAATTTTTTAGATGAATACGTTAAGCACTTTGATTGCATAGAGCTTAACGCTACCTTTTACCAGGTTTACGGCCCCGACACTATTGCTAAATGGAAAACCAAGGCAGATAGTAATCCCGGTTTTAAATTTTGCCCTAAATTTTCGCAAAGCATCAGCCACATTCGCCGTTTAAAAAACGCCGATGATATTACCACTACCTACTATGAAGGTATTTTAGCCTTCGGCGAAAAGCTTGGTCCGCTGTTTTTGCAGTTGAGCGATAACTATACGCCCAAAAGCTTCCTCGAGCTAAAAGCCTACCTGGAACAATTGCCAAAAGATATCCCGGTATTTGTAGAACTGCGCCACAAAGATTGGTTTGCCGTTACCGAAAACCGCGACAGGGTATTTAACCTCTTCCGCGAACTCAATATTGGTTCAATTATAACTGATGCCAGCGGCAGACGCGATGTAGTGCACATGGCTTTGCCCACACCGCATGCCTTTATCCGCTTTGTAGGTAACAGCCTCCACCCTACCGATTACGCCCGGGTTGACGAGTGGGTTGAACGGATTAAAAACTGGAAAGATCAGGGCCTTAAATCGGTATGGTTTTTTATGCACCAGCACGATGAGCGCTACTCGCCCGAACTGGCCGATTACGTGGTTGAAGAATTAAACAAAGCGCTGGGCACGCAGTTAATGCGCCCAACGTTTATCCAACGCGACGATAAGCCAACCGCACAAACCTCGCTCTTATTGTAATGGCTCGGTAGTAGCAGGCGGAATTTTTAAGGCCGGGTTAAAGTTTGGGATCAGTTGCTTCACCTTATCGGCGGTAGAGTTATTCATATCCAGGAACGACCAGTTTTTACCACCATCGCCACTAACTGCCAGCAGGTTACTGTGCATAGCTACCCTGCCTTTAGGGCTTGACATAACGATGGTTTCCGGCAGCAGGCAATGAGTTTCGGTACCGGCCTTGTAAAATTTGCCGGGGTCGCCTACGGTAATACTTTCAAAGTTTATACCAGCGGCTTTCATCTGCTGCATGGCTGCGCCCATCATAGCTGTCATTTTTTCTTTACCACCGGCCATTTGCACCGCTTTAGGATAAGTGTAATTAACGATGCCTTTGTAATCGCCTTTGGTCATGCTTTGGGCCATTAAGGTAGCCTGTTGTTTTACCACAGCCGGATTTTGCGCGTGTAAAGCCAGTGGCGACAATATGATGATCAGGAGCCTGAATACTTTTTTCATAGGATGTTTCTATTTTTTAATGAGGATCTCATCGGCAAGTTGATCGGTACCGTCAACCTTACCATTGTATTTAAGCCCCAATATCCGATTTACTAAATTAAAAACATCAACATTTTTAAAAGAAGGTACTTGTTTACCTGTTTTAAAGGCCGGCCCCCAAGCCAGGAAGGTAGCGTGCATATCTTTTACAGCGTAGGAATCATAACCATGCCAGCCGATATTTATTTTTTTATTGTTCCATAAATTAAAAATCAGGGGATAATGCGGAATCAGCAAAATATCGCCTATGCGGCTATGCCAATCATCGGCAGCGCTGTAGTGCATATTAGTCGGCATATTGGCTTTCAGATATACATCGTAATCCTTCGCTTCAGCTTTAAGGCGATCATAAGTTGGCTGGATAGCCGCTTTGTCTTTAGCATACAATTCAACTAATATACCATCGCCAGAGATCCTGAATTTAGCCGTATCGATTGCAGCAGGAATGCCCAGGGTATGTTCGCGGTCAATTTTGGTCATGCCGTGGTCTGATACAAAAATAAAATTAACATCAAGCCCTGCAGTTTTTACAGCCTTGTTCAGCTCATTAACTGCCGAATCAACAAAATGTACCTCATGTTCGGTTTCTGGAGCATCGGGCCCAAAGGTATGCCCGGCATGGTCAACCTGTGGAAAGTAAAAGGTAATAAGGTGCGGGCGCTTATCTTCAGGCAGCTTCAGCCAGTTTACCACAGCGCTGATCCGGTCATGAATAGCTATCTTATCATTGTAAACATAATAGTAAGTAGGGTTAATGCCCTGTATAGCAGCCTCCGAAGCTACCCAGTAAAAACTTGCCGAAACCATTTTTTGCTGCTCGGCCAAAACCCAAAGTGGCGAGCCAAAATACCAGCTGCTGTCCTTTACCTTTTGTTTATTACCCATAGAATAGCTATCGTTACGTGCCCGATCATAAAAGGAGTTATTAACCAAACCCGAGTGCGATGGATATAACCCGCTCACTAAAGCATAATGATTAGGGAAAGTTACCGAGGGATATGAAGGGATCATAGATTCGGCCCGCACGCCTTTAGCACTTAAATCAAGTAAATGCTGGGCGTTATACTTTTTAGCATAATCATACCTGAAGCCATCTGCCGAAATCAGGATAACATAAGGCTTTTTCTGTTGAGCAATGCTGTTTTTACGGTTAGGGATGATTTTTTGAGCGGTATCCTGCGCGAAAGCGGTGCTAACCAGTAATAGGAAAACTAAAAGAATACTGTACTTTTTCATGCTGAAACAATGATGCGCGAATTTATACATACTGGGTTACCTGAATAAAAACAACCGGTAAACTTTGGCTGTTTTTAGCATTATCTAATCAAATTTTTACATCTTGCTATAAAAGCAGCAACGTAGCTATAAATTACTTTCCTCTTAATTTAATTGCGAATGAAAATCTTTATAGCGCTTTTATTATCTGTTACCCTTAGCTGGTCTGTATCGGCCCAAACACCGGTTGCCCAAAACGGTAAGCTAAAGGTTGAGGATGGCAAACTTGTAAACGAACATGGTGTTGCCCCACAATTACGGGGAATTAGCTTTTCATGGTCGCTTTGGCAGGGGCGTAAATATTTTAATCCGGGCGTAGTAAGCTGGTTAGCCGACGATTTTAAAGCATCCATTATCCGGGCCGCAATGGGTGTGCAGCCCGATGGCGGCTATCTGCAACAACCTGAAGAGCAAAAAGACCTGATTGTAAGTGTAGTTGACCAAGCGATAAGGAGCGGTATTTATGTGCTGATAGACTGGCACGATCATAACTCAAACATGCATGTGAGCGAGTCGAAAGATTTTTTCAGGCAGATGGCTAAGAAATATGCCGGTATACCTAACGTGATCTACGAAATCTGGAACGAACCTGAAAAAACCGACTGGAAAACGGTTAAGGATTATGCGCTGCAGATCATCCCCATTATCCGCAAATATGATAAAGACAATGTAATAGTAGTGGGCAGTCCGCACTGGGACCAGGATGTAGATATTGCCGCTGCCGATCCGATAAAGGGCTACAGTAATATAGCCTATTCTTTCCACTTTTATGCCAGCGACCCGTATCATCAGGATGCTTTACGGGCAAAAGCTGACAAGGCTATCGCCATGAAACTACCGTTGATTGTTACCGAATGGGGCGTTGGCGAAGCCAGCGGCGACGGTGAATTTAATCTGCAAAAAACAAAAACCTGGCTTAAATGGACCGAAGACAATAAACTAAGCTGGACTAACTGGAATATCACCGATAAACACGAAACCACCGCCCTGCTGCAAAACAATGCCCCCATACAAGGTGGCTGGACAGAAGCCAACCTAACCCCGGCAGGCATCTTTATCAGGAATGTATTAAGGGAATTAAATAAGTAGGAAGTACAAGTTTGAATATCTAATAACTCATGTCATTGCGAGGAGCGGCATGGGCAAAAGTGCTTGGACGCGACGCGGCAATCTCGTAGCCAATGCATATTCGATATGCTCAGCTACGAGATTGCTTCGTCGTTCCTCCTCTCAATGACCTTTTTTCCTAACGGTTATTTAGATTGATGTAATTGCAGATTTACTTCTTTTTCAACGCCTCTGCTATCCCTTTCTCCACCAACGATCCCATTATCCGGTACCCCTCTAAAGTAGGGTGTACACCATCGGCGGCAAGATTTTTTGGCAGGCCTTTGCGCTCGTCGGCCATGGCGCTGTGGTAATCTACATAAACCATTTTCTGGGCATCGGCAAAGGTTTTAAGCATGGTATTAAGCTGGATAACTTTTGGGGCAGGCTCCATACCCGGACGCCATGGGAAAGCATAAGCAGGCAATACTGAACATATTACCACTTTAATATTGGCAGCTTTAGCCAGCAAGGCCATAGATTGAATATTGCCAAATATATCTTCGATAGCTATAGGCCCGTTGTTTTGGGCTATATCATTAACGCCTGCCAGGATCACTACCGCGCCGGGTTTCAGATCAATTACATCCTCACGGAAACGTACCAACATTTGAGTAGTGGTTTGCCCGCTGATGCCACGGTTATAATAAGGTTTGCCACTCCAAAAGGTCGAATCCCTGTTGAGCCAGAAATCGGTAATGGAATCGCCCATATAAACTACACTTTTAGGGTTTAGGGCCGATGCTTTTAATTTATCGTTATCGGCCTTGTAACGGCCCATATTTGCCCAGTCTTTATGAAAGGCGTCTTCCCATTGTTTATGGTAGGCCTCCCACTGTTCGTTCCTTTCTTTTACCGATTTTATTTTAGGGTCAACCGGTTTCAGTAAGCCGTTTAGCTCCAGCCAATCGTTAAAACGCTCTATCCAGTTGTCGGTAGGCAGGTTTTGTTTACGCATGCCAAAACCGTGACCGCCTTTTTGGTACATGTGCAATTCGGCACTATGTTTTGATGCCTGCCATTTGCTGTACAGCTCAACACTGTGTGGCGCAAGACCAAGTTGATCGTCGGTAGCAGCGGCAATAAACATCGGCGGCGCGTCATCAGGAATCTTTGAAAGCAATTCGGGCGGCACGTAGGCATAAATAGGCGCATCAAAATCAGGTTTATTGGCGGCTGTATAATTAAATGCGGCAGCGCCTGCCAGCGTCCCCCCTGCCGAAAAGCCCATGATCCCGATGCGTTGCGGCGAAACATGATATTCGGCAGCATGTTCCCGCACATAGGCCAGCGCCGTACGCGCGTCTGCTACGGCCAGAGGGATAATTGGTGCTACCTGTTTCGGGAAATCTTTCTGACTCATTTTGCTCATCAGCTCTTTTACCGGATCGTTGGTTAAACTATGTGCCAGCCGGTATTTCAATACAAAACATGCTACGCCCTGTTTGTTGAGCCATTTGGCAACATCATACCCTTCGCTATTGATAGAAAGGGTATGAAAACCGCCGCCCGGACAAATAACCACAGCGGTACCGTTGGCAATAGTTGAATCGGGCAGGAAAACGCTTAACGATGGATGGGTAACATTGTAAACTACCTTGGTGTTAAAGGCGTTATTATCGCTTTCGGCTTCGTTCCAGTTCCAGTTTTCGGAACCGGGAGCAGCACCGGGATACAACGGAATAACTTTTTGCTGGGCTTGCGCACCAAGACACGCTAACAGGAGTAAGGAGCCTATCAGTTTTAAATTCATGGGAGGTTTAATTCAGGTTAATGTTGATGTACAAAAATAACAGCATAAAGCTAATAATCAAGATGCCGAAACGTTTTAGCAAAGATAAATTCCTAATTAGTCACCGTATCTGTAACCTCGCTGTAAAATATCTGTTATAAGGTTTAGTGACAGATATTTTCGCTATCTTAAACATTCCTGATTTATATGACTGCGGCGTTTATCCATATCAAAAATCTGCTCCGGATTTTTCCGTTGCTCATTTTGCTTGGAGCATGCGCCAAACAAAAAAAGATCTTTCAAAGCGATTGCAATATCTCCAAAGATTACAAGAAGGTTTCTTTCACCGAGTTGATCAATCATATCGAAAAATACGACAAGCAATACGTTGAGGTGAGTGGCAAATACAAAGAAGGAAATGAGCAGTCGGCGCTTTTTAATGATAGCCTTTTTTCAAGCCACAAATTGGAGAATGCTTTATGGATTGATTTCAGCCAGGACTGCCCGCTTTATCTTCCCGGTACACATATCGGTTTATTTACCTATAATGATGGGCAGTTTACCCAAATGAATAAATGTAAGGTAACCATTCGTGGCGTGGTTGACGCAAGCGACAAAGGCCATTTAAAACAATATAAGGGAACTATTGACAGGGTAAGCTTTATTGAGTTATAAGCCCTGACAGGTATTCAGGCACGCAATATTGATTAAGCCGGTAAAGATCTCAACGAATCATTAACAAAGGCCGAAGCATCTATATAGATAGATGAACTACAGCATAAAACCGGTCACGGGCTGAATAACTAATTTTTAAAACGACAGCGGCAACATATTGATCTTCGCAAAAGTTTTGAGCATCAAAACGGTAGCATGATTGTTGTCGCCAATAAAATTTGAGTTTGATGGATTTAAATAGCCCTCTATTAATTCCAATACGTCCGCATTTACTGAAGCAAAAGCCATTGACCAGTTGGAGAAAATCCTTTCTTCAACACTTCCGGATACCATTAAAATAATGTTACGATGACGAGAGTCGAGTGTGATAGCGTTATAGATAACGTAAAGATTTTCTTTTTCACCCTCAAGGGCTTGAATAAAAGTACCTTCACTATAAAGGAGCATACCTGTCACATTATGTTCGGCATTTTTTATCCGTGCTGCTTGTAACAGATCCAATAGTTCTGCATCGCTCATGAATTTTTTTGCCGTGCTTACATAAACAAGATATTCCATGAAATTAGGGTCAATATTACCTCCTCAATATACGAAGAGTTAATACAAAAAAAGCACAAAAAATGTTAATGTATCAACCCAGTTTCTAACCTAAATAACTAATTGAACAGCGTAAAAACGGGTGTTGCAAGCCTGTTACTTTCTGCAAAGGTTTTCACCATATTTACAGTGGGGTGATTATTAACATCAGCTGCAAAACTCATCTTTGCCGGGTTTAAGTAACCTTCAACCACTTCAAGCACATCCGCGTTAACCGATGCGAAAGACATCGACCATTTTGAAAAAATCCGTTCGTTAAGTATTCCGCTGATCATCACAATGATGTTACGATGCCTGAAATCGGCCTGGATGGCATTATAAACCCTGTGCAGATCTTCCTTTTCACCTTCAAGAACCTGCAAAAAGGTTCCTTCGCCATAAAGAAGCATTCCGGTAATGTTGTTTTCGGAGTTTTTTGACCTGGCCGATTGCAGCAGGTCCAATAGTTCGGCATCGCTCATTAGCTTTTTAGCGGTGCTAATAAATACAAGATATTCCATATAGAAATAAAATTAGGGGCTATTTTATTTTCATAACTACGAAGAAAAAGAGGCGGTGGTTTTATGTCGATGTTAAAAAGTCAATTTTAACCCGTCATAAGCCAGTTCGATACCCGCAGGTAGTTCTTTAGAAACATCGGCATGTTTGCCCAGCCTGTGGCTGATGTGCGTAAAATAGGTGGTTTCCGCGCCAATATCATTGGCAAAAGCAATGGCTTCGCTAAGTGTAAAATGCGAGATATGAGTTTCCTTTTGCAGGGCATTTATCACCAGCGTTTTGGTACCCCTTATTTTTTCCTTCTCAGCGTCCGGAATTGTTTTGGCATCGGTGAGATACGTAAAATCTTTGATCCTGAAACCTTTGATGGGAAGCTTATAATGAAACACCTCGATGGGGATAAGCTCAACATTACCTATCCTAAACGGATCAAGCGCGATAGTATGCATTTTTACCTGCGGAATACCAGGATAACCTGTGCCATCAAAAATGTAAGGAAATTCACGCGTCAAAGCTTTTTGAACCCGTTCATCCGCATAAATATCAATAGGTGCGTTTTGCTTGTAGTTAAACGCCCGGATATCATCCATGCCGGCAACGTGGTCTTTATGCTCGTGGGTAAAAACTATAGCGTCCAGATGCTGTACATTGGCGCGAAGCATTTGGTATCTGAAATCGGGACCCGAATCGATAGAAATGACCTTATCTTCGGCCTCAATTAAAATAGAGCTGCGCAGGCGCTTATCATGCTTATCTGCCGAGAGGCATACCTCACAATTACACGCTATAACAGGTACGCCCTGCGATGTTCCGGTTCCTAAAAATGTTATGGTCACAGCTGCAGTTTTGTTTGTTTAATTTCCTGCAAAAATGCAATCTGTTTATCATCAAGCAGCTTGTAGTCAACCTCAAGTTCGCGTAACAGTTCTGTTAAAGCAAGGATCTTACTTTCCAGGTTAGAGAAACGGTTCACTACGATCATTTTACTGCTGAGCAGCAAACATGCCCCGGTTTTAAAGTTGCCTTTTTCATAGCGTACCTTGTAACCTGCCGTTTTTAACAGCATTTCCAGTTTCTCGAGCGTATGGTTTGTTGCGGGAAGCATTAATTTCAAAAGTAGTAAAAACAGGGGTATTTAAAGTACCCAAATTGGCATTTGCATGTCACATTTGCTAATTAAATTTCTATTTTTATTTACCTTTTATATCCTAAAACTATCCAGATGAAGAACTTACTGCTCACCACAGCCGGTATTGTTTTTAGTATTGCCGTTTACGCCCAGCAAACAAAAACCTATGCCGAAAAGCTTGGCTGGCCCAAAGGCGCCCGTGTAATTATTTTGCATGTTGATGATGCAGGCATGTCGCATGAATCAAATAAGGGCGTTGAAAAAGCCATTGGTGAAGGTGTAGCTACATCAACCAGTGTGATGATGCCCTGCCCCTGGGTGCCCGATTTTAAACATTATATGGATCAACACCCCGGCATAGATGCCGGCCTGCATTTAACCCTAACTTCCGAATGGCAAAATTGCCGCTGGGGACCACTTTCCGGTAAAGCCGCGGTGCCCGGACTGGTGGATAAAGAGGGGGCTTTCTGGCCGGGAGTTGCCGCCGTATATTTCCGTGCTACCGCAGATGAAATTGATAAGGAAATACGTGCCCAGCTTGACCGCGCCTTAACCATGGGCTTTACGCCAACACATCTCGACTCGCACATGGGAACATTGTTTGCCAAGCCTGCTTTTCTTGAAAAATACATAAACCTGGGCATCGAAAAAAAGATACCGATAATGCTGCCCGGCGGCGAAGATCTTTTTTACCGGGCCGAAGCTAAAAACGCTACCATTGCCCAGCTTAAAAAAGATGGTAAATACACCGAGGGCATGACCATTCCTGAACCGGCAGAGCTGGCTAAAGTACGTGAGCTTGGCGAACTGGCCTGGAAAGGCGGTCTCCCCGTATTAGACGATCTTGATAATTCAAGCTACGACTGGGTTATGCCCGATATTGATAAGGCTACCGACAAAGAGCTACAAAAATGGTACACCGACCATTATATTGAAAACTTCGACCGTTTTTCGCCGGGCTTAACCATGGTGTTGATGCATTGCACCAATCCATCACCCGAATTTAAAAACATCTGCAACGAAGGCCAGAAACGAAAAGGCGACCTGCTGGCCATGACCGATCCGCGGTTGAAAGCTTACCTGAAACAAAAAGGGTTTATTTTAACTACTTGGAAAGAGGTAATGGAACGGCGGGTTAAGGTGGGAAATGAGTAAGTTTGTTTTATGAGTGATGATAAATACGTTAAAGTACTATTCAGGGTTTATAGCGATATATTAGAAGAGATTACTGTAGAAACCATGTGGACTAAAGTAATTGACGAGGTTCAAGGACTCTACGAGTTAAATAACATTCCTTTTTATCTACCCATTATAGCATCAGGCGATATCATATTTGCTGAGTTTGATGAAGATGAAAAAATGCTCACTTACCGTGAAACCCGGGAGTATTCGGGCAATTCAACTATCCACGTAATTTTGATGGATGATACCGCAGGGCTCAAAAACATTGGTAAAACATTTGAAGAACTGGGATGTAACTGGGAAGGGATGGGCAATAAATATTTTGCCATAGACGTCCCTGTTTCGGTCAATTACGTTTTAGTCAAAGCCCGCTTAGAAGAATTAAAACAGCAGGATATTATAGGTTATGCTGAATCATGTTTATCAGAAGAGCATCAATATTAACTATCTGAAATTACTCAATACACTGAGTTATTTTACTCAATGTATTGAGTAAAATAATAACCCAACTATAATCAATTGATTTATAGCTTATTTTTAATCTACTCCACATCACATCTTTGGCGGAATTTTAGTTACTTGCCGAACATTCTATCTGCTTTTATGCGCATCAACATCTTTGGAGCGTCAGGCTCAGGAGTAACCACGCTCGGCCAGGCTTTAAGCGAAAAACTTGGCTACCCCTATTTCGACAGCGATCATTATTTCTGGTTCCCTTCCAGTCCTCCTTTCACTAACCGGCGACCACCCGAAGAGAGAAATGCCATGATCAATAATGAAATCGCTGATAACAAAAATTGGATCCTCGGCGGCTCCGTTATCAACTGGAACAATAATTGGCAATTTGACCTGTCGGTATTCTTATATATCCCGCCGGCCATCAGGATCAGGCGTTTACAGGAAAGGGAGTTTGAACGTTACGGCGATATCATCCATACCGACAGAGAACGCAACAGGCTCTATAATGAATTTATTGAATGGGCACGAGGCTATGATGAGCTTATCACTAATAGCCGCAGCCTTCACTCGCACAAAAACTGGATGAATAACCTAAAAACGCCTTTATTGGTTATTGAAGGTGACACTACTGTGGAGGAAAGAGTTGAAGCTGTTTTGGGGAAGTTAAAAGTGATTTAAAAAAACTGCCGCTGCTCGCCACCAGGCCACGAGTATTGGCCGTTGTTGGTGTTGTCACCAACAACTCTACGACGTACAATTATCATATTTCGTTGGCTATCTGATGGTTGCTGATAACAGCATCAACAACAGCGCGAAAAACAAATAAAAACCATGTCATTGCGAGCGAAGCGTGGCAATCTCGTAGCCAATGCATGTCCGATATGCATAGCTACGAGATTGCTTCGTCGTTCCTCCTCGCAATGACATATTTTATATTAATACCCCGGTAATCCCCGTCTTTCCAACACTTGTAGCCGGGAGGCGAGCGGCGGCGAAAAAATTAAAAGAAACAAAAAAAGCGGGAAGTAAACCTCCCGCCTTCAAATATCTCACATCTAAATAAAACTTACCTCAAGTCCACCAATTCAACACCAGGGTGGCCTTTAACATCCCACGCAAAAGTTGCATCGGGCGCAGGTACATTTGGAGTAAAGGTGCGGACGGTATAAGTATACCTGTTTCCGTTCTTATCAAACAGTAAGGCGCTGTAGATTTGCTTTTTTACCTTATCGATAGTGAGTTTTACTTTGTAAATGGCCTTTTTCTCATCTTCCGGAGTAAGCTCAATGGTTTGATAGGTTTTACCTGCTATCTTCTGTTCGCCGGTGTACAGGTATTTGAAACCTTTTTCATACATGGTAAAAATCTGGGCCGGGTTGCTTAGTCCGTCGCCGTTTTTATCGGCATCGCTTACCTGTACTTCTTTATCTTTTTTTAGGTAAGTCCACTGACTTTTGCCATCGCTTAGTATTTCCTTATCAACTTCGGGTTTTGCTGCCGAGTTATACAATGTTACCCTGTATTTTCCGGATTTCGCTTTTGATACCAACGTACCGGTTTGTGTTTCTTTGATGTTGGCCTGCTGGTTATTGAGGCTCAGGGTAAAATCGGTTTTTATAACATCGTATGAACGATACTTTTGACTAACCTCACCTAAAATCGCTTTTGCCTGGCTGTCTTTTTGCGCAAAAGCCGTGCTGTATGTACTTATTGCTAAAATGGTATATGCTATGATCTTTTTCATTCAGTTTTATTCAACAACAACTATAATCATTAATAGTTATTGGATTAGAGTAATTAAATTTTGCTTGGTTTAATCTTTAATAGGTTTTTGCAGCGTTTCCAGGTAACGCTCAAGGCTGTACTCATCAGGATAAAGCACGTCGCGGGCTTTGCTGCCTTCAAACGGACCAACAATTCCTGCTGCTTCCAGCTGGTCAATGATACGACCGGCGCGGTTATAGCCCAGTTTCATTTTACGCTGAATAAGCGAAGTTGAGCCCTGCTGATGCAGTACAATTAAACGCGCGGCATCTTCGAACATCGGGTCGCGGTCATCAGGATCATACTCTTTGGCCCCGCTGCTGGCTTCACCTTCGCCAACATATTCAGGCAGGTACATGGCCGATGGATAACCTTTTTGGTTGCCAATAAAGTCGGAGATAGCTTCAACTTCAGGCGTATCTACAAAGGCGCACTGTAAACGGATCAGGTCGCTGCCGGTTGAGAACAACATGTCCCCGCGACCGATCAGCTGATCGGCACCACCCGCATCCAAAATGGTACGTGAGTCAATCTTAGAAAGTACCCTAAATGCCAGCCTCGACGGGAAGTTGGCTTTAATAGTACCTGTAATGATATTTACAGAAGGGCGCTGCGTAGCGATAACCAAATGGATCCCCACCGCACGGGCCAGCTGCGCGATACGGGCAATAGGCATTTCCACCTCTTTACCAGCGGTCATCATCAAATCGGCAAACTCGTCAATTACCAGTACTATAAATGGCAGATAGCGATGTTTTTCGGGATCGCTGATCTTGCGGTTCACAAATTTGGCGTTGTACTCTTTCAGGTTACGTACCTGTGCATCTTTCAACAAGTCATAACGCTGATCCATCTCAATACAAAGCGAATTGAGCGTATTTACTACCTTTTTGGTATCCGTAATAATGGCATCGCCATCATCGGGTAATTTCGCCAAAAAGTGCCTTTCTATCTTGCGGAAAAGCGTAAGTTCTACCTTTTTAGGGTCAACCAAAACAAACTTAAGCTCGGCCGGGTGCTTTTTATATAATAGCGATACCAGGATAGCGTTAATACCAACCGATTTACCCTGACCGGTGGCACCCGCTACCAGTAAGTGAGGCATTTTGGCCAAATCGGCAATAAACACTTCGTTTGATATGGTTTTACCTAAAGCTATAGGCAGGTCCATGGTTGTATTCTGGTATTTTTCTGTCGATAATATCGAACGCATCGAAACCATCTCCGGATTCTGGTTTGGTACCTCGATACCGATAGTACCTTTACCCGGCATAGGCGCAATGATACGGATCCCCAAGGCTGCCAGACTTAACGCGATATCATCCTCCAGGTTCTTGATCTTACTGATCCTTACACCTGGGGCCGGGATTATCTCATACAGAGTAACTGTTGGCCCGATAGTCGCTTTGATCTTATCAATCTCGATGTTGTAGTGGTTCAGCGTTTCAACAATCTTGTTCTTGTTAGCTTCCAGCTCTTCGGCATTAACCGAGATCTTGTTTGAACCATGGTTTTCCAACAACTCAAGGTGCGGCAGTTTATAGGAAGCCAGGTCGAGTTTGTGGTCGTAAACACCAAACTTGCTTAGCAAATCATCCTTTTTAGCTTCATCGGCCTGCTCAACACTCAGTTCGGGCAGAGGCCTGTTGGTATCAATAGTAAGTGGGATCTCATCCTCTTCTTCCGGTTCGTGTTTAAGGGTATTTTCCGGACGTAATACAACAGGCTCATGATATTCGGGCACCTGCTCCATAGGAGGCTGCCTGAATTGTGATGGAGGGGTAAGCGGTTCCTGCACCATTGGTTCAGGCATAATACTGCTTACATGGGTTTCACGAATCTTATTATTTCCCCGCGGCCATTCAAGAGGTTCTGATGGTTCTTCGTCAATCAATTCAACCGGTTCGGGCGCTACTTCTTCAACCTCCATCGGTGCTACCGGACGGTCTTTACGTTTAGGTATTTTAAAGTCGATGTTATAGGCTATTACCAATACGGTAAGGGCCAAAAACACCAGCAAGCCTCCGGTACCCGCCTCGCCTATCTGTGCTGCAAGTAAGCGGTTGCTCCAAAAACCAAAGCCACCTTCAAAGTAGTGCGGATAATCAATAATAAATGAGTGAAAATAAGCTATCGCTACCGAGATAAAAATAATGCTGAATAACGAGTATGCCAGTGTTTTACGGATAGAAAACAACCTTGCCTTGAAAAGCAAACGGTATCCAGCAACAAAAAACACAAAAACAAATATGAACGAAGCCACACCAAACCACTCATAAATAAACTGGTTTGATAACAGCGCTCCAAACTTACCCAGCCAGTTTTGTGCCCTGACGGTTTGATCGTTGAGGTCTGCTATTTCATGAATAGTGGTACCAGTTGAAAGGTTATGCCAACCGCCATTTGTTTTGGAAATATAGCTTTGATCTTCCTGCCAGGTAAACAGGTACGAGGTAAAAGCAATCAGGAAAAAAACAGATAAAAGCAGCGAAAACAAACCCGCAATTTTAACAGCTTTGCCATTTTCATAGTCAAAATCAAAGCTGGGCAGCTTAGGTAATCTCCTGCCTGTCGCACGTTCCTTTTCAGCTTTACCGGTTTGGCGTGGCTGATTTTCTCCCTTGAAATTATTAGTTCTAAACTGGTTTCCTTTTGCCGGCATCCTGATGTAACAATCGTTTATGTGCAAACTTACGTAAAATTTCACCTATGTAAACTTTGCGGCTACACCCGGTAAATATTTTATATAAGATTCATTAACCTGCCAAAAATTACAGGCCGAATGAATATAAAGTTAACAGATTATATAACTTATTGGTAACATTTTTAATTTTTTAGTATAATTGAAAAACAACATTTACCTCTAACATAAAAAGCAACTTTAATAAAGCAAATATACAGCGGGCTTAATAGTCACGCTTTACTTAACCGAGTAATGAGCATAGAAAGACTGGAAGAATACATTGCATCTGCCGATTTAGATAGTATCAATACCCTGCTTGGCCGCGACCGGGCATTGGCTACCAAAAAAACGAGCCTTAACGTATCTCCGCTTATGCTTTCGTGCTATTATAAAAAGCCCGAGGTTACCAATTTGCTGTTAAATTACGTAAGCGATATCAGTTTATTTGAAGCTGCTGCCGCCGGTAAATTCGATATTGTTGCCCACCTGGTAAGCAGCAACCCAAATACGCTGGATGATTATGCCGATGATGGCTTTACCGCCCTTGGATTGGCTTGCTATTTTGGTCAGTTTGATGTGGCGCGATACCTGGTGCTTAAAGGTGCAAGCGTAAATCTTCAATCAAATAATGGGTTCAACGTTTTTCCTATTCATTCGGCTGCCGCCGGTAATTACACCGAAATTGCCCGGATGCTGATTGAAAACGGCGCTAAAGTGAACGTTGTACAACAAGCAGGTGCTACCCCTCTGCATTCGGCTGCACAAAATGGCAACCTGGAGCTCATTATCCTGTTACTGGAAAGCGGAGCCGAAGTTTTTACCCGTATGGAAGGCGGTAAACTCCCTGCCGATCTGGCCCGCGAAAAAGGCTTTGAAGAAATAGCCGACATCCTGAGTTAATGTTTAAACGCTTAATTTCAAACTGATTAAGCGATAGTATTTTATAGTTCATGGGCGTTTTTTAAAGCTTATCGCATGTTTTTGTGTCGGGTGCTTTTATATATTTGTAATAACCTGAATTATAACAAATGAGAGAAATAGCGCTGCTTATTCACGAAGACATCAATCTTTCAACCATTTCCGGGGTATTGGATATGGTGAGGCATACCAACCGTTTTTTGGTAGAAAGCGGCAAAACCGAAGCTTTCAGCGTAATGCTTGTAGGCGAAAAAATAAACAATAACCTGCTTTATTTTCCTGCCCAGTTTACCGGTTTCAAAACCATTGACGAGATCGATAATATCGACCTGGTTATAGCTCCGGCATTTTACGGTCCGCCTGATTTGGTGATGCGTAAAAACAAAAACCTGATAGATTTTATCAAAAATATGTATGATAAAGGTGCCGAAGTAGCCAGCCTATGTTTTGGCAGCTATTTTTTGGCCGAAGCAGGGGTACTTAACGGCAAACCCTGTACCACGCATTGGGTTGCTGTTGACGATATGAAACGCCGCTACCCCCAGGTAGATATTTTACCCGACATGGTGACTACCGATAAAGATGGTACCTACACCAGCGGCGGAGCCTTTTCAAGCATGAACCTGGTACTATACCTTATTGAAAAATATTGCGGCCGGGATACCGGCATCTGGGCCAGTAAAATGTTTTCGCTGGACATTGACCGTACCAGTCAGGCACATTTCAAAGTGTTTGAAGGTCAGCATCAGCATGAAGACCAGGAAATTATGCGCTCACAATTATTTATTGAAAACAATTACCATCTGCCTATTTCGGTAGAGGAAATTGCCGGGCAAACCAATATGAGCAAGCGCAATTTTATCCGCCGTTTTAAAAGCGCTACCCAAAACACCCCTATGGAATACCTGCAAAAGGTAAAGATAGAATCGGTAAAAAAAGGGTTGGAGAAAACCAACCATAACATCAGCGAGCTGATGTATAAAGTAGGCTATAACGACTTAAAGACTTTCCGAAAGATATTTAAAAGGATAACAGGCTTAACCCCACAGGATTATCGCAGCAAATATTGCAGAAGGGCCGTGTTAGAGAATTAGATTTACGTTTTCACATCCCACGTTTACGGTTCAAGCTTAGCAATCAGCCATTGCTCACGGTATTGCTTGGGGGTTACCCCTTCAAAACGTTTAAAGAATTTAGTAAAATTTGACGGATCGAAGGTAAGCTTGCCTGCTATTTCGGCTACGCTTACCTGATTTTCCTGCAGCATGGCTTTGGCAATTTCCATGATCTTTTCCTCAAAAAAGAAACAGGGATGTTTGCCGGTAGTAAGCTTGATGGTATTGCTTAAATGCGTGGGATGGATATGCATTTCATCGGCAAAATCACGGATCTCGTACATATCCAATACGCGCTTGTTCAGCACATCGTCAAGATGTTTGTCAACAGCCTTTAGATAGTCGGCAGTAATTTCATGCTGCCGGGCCAGTATTTTCTTCGGAACGGTAAGCGTTGCTTCCATAACGCAAAATTAAGCAAACAGATCGGGCTTAAACAAAGGTGCTACCCGCTTTTTAGATGCCTGCTCATAGGCATATCCTAATTTGATGATTTCCCCTTCTGTATATGCGGTACTAAAAAACGATAACCCAATTGGCAAACCATGCGCCAGCCCCATAGGTACCGTGATGTGCGGATACCCGGCCATAGCAGCCGGCCCGGAAAAGCTGAAGCCATTATCATAATCACCATTTACCAGGTCGATACATACTGCCGGACCGTTGGTTGTGCCGATAATAGCATCGAGCTTGTATTTGGCCAGCATGTCATCAATAACTTTACGGGTACCAGTAAAGGTTTGCTTAACCGCGTCAAGATATTCCTTGCTGTTCAAACCGCCTTTGGCCTGGGCCTGCTCCAGAATCTCTTGTTTAAAAAATGGCATGGCTTTGGCCTCGTTCTGCTTGTTAAAGGCAATCACATCGGCCAGCGTTTTTATTTTGCTATTAGCGTTAACAAAGTATTGGTTAAGGCCGTCTTTAAATTCATAAAGTAGTACATTAAACTCACTATTATTGATGGTTTTCAACTCTTTGTTCAATTCTATCTCCACCACCTCAGCACCCTTGCTTTTCAAGGTTTTGATAGCTTCCTGCAATAGTGCTACAACAGCCGGATTATCATTTAATGCCGATTTTTCGATACCAAGCCGTTTGCCTTGTAAACCGTTGGCATCTAAAAATTTGGTATAGTCGGCCTCTACTCTGTCTTTGCTTCCAAGGGTTGCCAGGTCAAGCGTATCTATCCCGGTAAGTGCCCCAAGCAATATGGCGGCATCTTTAACCGTACGCGTCATTGGGCCGGCGGTATCTTGAGTTTTAGAGATGGGAATTATTCCCGACCGGCTCCATAAGCCCACAGTCGGCTTAATGCCCACCAAGCCATTAACCGAAGCCGGCGAAACAATAGAGCCATTAGTTTCGGTACCGATGCCTATAACACAAAGGTTAGCTGCAACGGCCGTTCCCGTACCGGCACTTGAACCGCTGGGGTTCCTGTCTAAAATATAAGGGTTTTTAGTCTGCCCTCCCCTGCTGCTCCAGGCGCTGGTTGAATGTGTAGACCGGAAATTTGCCCATTCGCTTAAATTGGTTTTACCCAATATCACCGCTCCCGCCTCGCGAAGCTTATGCACTATAAAAGCATCCTGTTTAGCAAAATTATCGGCCAAAGCCAACGAACCTGCCGTGGTATGCATATTATCGCCTGTATTAATATTATCCTTAATGAGTACAGGTATGCCATGCAGCGGACCGCGTACTTTACCTTTTTCGCGTTCCCTATCCATGGCATCGGCCATATTCAGGGCATCTTTATTAATCTCGATCACAGAGTTGAGCATAATACCCTTTTTATCGATCTGATCTATACGTTTCAGGTACAGCTCGGTGATGAGCCTTGAAGTAAACTGTTTGCTCTGCATTTTTTGCTGCAGATCAGTTATT
Source organism: Mucilaginibacter kameinonensis (assembly GCF_003675385.1). Lineage (GTDB taxonomy): Bacteria > Bacteroidota > Bacteroidia > Sphingobacteriales > Sphingobacteriaceae > Mucilaginibacter > Mucilaginibacter kameinonensis. The sequence goes on from NZ_RCWZ01000004.1 coordinate 940,271, forward strand.
GTTATTTCGCTCAGTTCAAATATATCGTCCTTGCTGTTTTCGGCAGCAACAGTATCATCGGCTTTGCTCGTCGCAGATGGCTGATTGCAGGAAGCAGCTACCAAAGTAGATATCGTTAGCCCGGCCAGCGAGCCGGTTTTGAGGAAATTTCTTCTATGCATAAATGTTTAAAATAAAAGGCATTACAAGTAACAAAATATTTAACTACTTTGAAAATTGTGGAGGGTGGAGATAGTTAAATGTTACAATGTGAAGGAAAATACAAGGAGAATGGCAGCAAAGAGCGCGGTCATGTTGAACTTGTTTCAACAACCCACTTGCTAAGTCGCCCGCCAATCAAATCGCCAACCCATCCTGTGGGGTGCTGAAACAAGTTCAGCATGACAGGTTGAGATATTATGAACTGCGGGTTTAAATCACCCGGCAATGCTAAGGATTCAATTTCATGTGATTTAATCTTACTTCGATATCATCCCCGATATCACATTAATACTCAGCGCCACAATAGCCGTATTAAAAGCGAAAGAAATTAAGCCATGCAACCAGGCCAGGCGGCGGATAGACCGGGCAGAGATCTCGACATCGGATACCTGGAAAGTCATGCCGATAACGAATGAGAAATAAACGAAGTCGAGGTAATCCGGCTCTTTTAAATCGCCCGGAAAGTCAAGGCCACCTAATGGTTTTATTTTTTTATCATCGTCCGGATCGGTAGCGTAGTACATATGCGCGTATCGCAGGGTAAAAATGGTATGCACCAGCCACCATGAGATAATAACTGAGCCCATAGCCAGTAAAACCCGGGCGGTCACCACCTCGTCCGACTGATTTTTAGTAGATATCAGTAAAAACACGATTGCCAGCAAGCTTGCCATTGAAGCTACTATTACAAACAAAAATATCAGCGTACGGCTCGAGTCTTCGATACTCGCTATCCTTCGGATCTCGGCCGGTTTGGCGGTCAGGATAATGATCCAATCCATAATGATGATGCACATACCAAACGCTATCCAGGTTACCAGAGCAATTACCGGTGCCGAAAAATGCCCCCATGAAAGAAATAAAGTTATCGCGGCAGCTCCCAATGAGATCAGGAGGCGGTGATGGGCATCAAGACTAAAAAATACTTTTGTTTTTATTCTGGCTTTTTGAGACATATCACTTAGGCTACACGGTAAATATGCACATGATTAGTGTAGAATAAATGAAGATACTAAAAATCGTCTTCCTCAACAATCCAGGCCACACGGCCTACCTGTCCGTCATCCAGCTGCACTTTTATCCCGCGCGAGTGGTAAGCCGCACTGGTAAGCAATCGCTTCACAAAGCCGCGTGTAAGCGTACCGGTACGCTGATCTTTTTTAAGTATAATGTCAACCTCAAGGCCTGGGTATATATCGCTTCTGTTTTGTCCGTTCATGACCGTTGATTGTTTTTATTACGTTGATTGCGCTGATTTCACCTTTTTGATATTTCTGATTGGTTTGATTTCACCGATCTAACAGGATTGATAATGTCTTTTGTTTTGCTTCGTCGTCAATTCCTTTAAATGGCTTTATGGTTACCCATCGCTGTGTTATCCATTCGGGCAGTTGGTTTATTGACGGATCATCATCAAGAATTACAAAATTTTCATCACAATTATCTTTTGCCCACACTTCAATCTCTTTTCCCCTTTCCCCCAGTTCGGCAAGAGATAGCTTGTTGTTTAACTTCGAAATACTATTTATAGCAATCCCTCTTAACTTAAATATCTCAAACCACTGTTGATTGGTGAAATTAATTCGATGTGTTGTAGTTAAAACCACAGCGGCATTTGTTTCTGCTAAGATATGTGCAAGATTATTGGCGGATTGTTTATCAAACCGCGTAAATCCGTCTGCTTCCGATTCAACTTTTCGCCATGCAGGTTCGATTACCAATACACCATCAATATCAAGCAAAATCACCATGGCTTTCACTTAAAGAACGTTCCCATATATTCGCAAAGATCAATTTTTCGCGAGATAATCGGCTATAAAAGTTTTAACGCGCTCTTCGTTACCCTCATTGAAACCGTCTATCTTTTTTACTACTATATTTTTATTATTAACCAGGTATACCTGTGGCACAAATCCCAAATTGTATTGTACTTGCGCTTTTTGAAAAATTGGCCGAGGGATGATCAACTGCTGCCAAGGCATATCTTCAGCTTTCATAACCGTTAACCAATTTTCTTTTTTTTCATCTACTGACACGCTCACAAACCTTATATCATCTTTATTAAATTGAGCTGCAATTCGCTTTAAGGATGGGATTTCCTGGCGACATGGCCCGCACCAGCTCGCCCAGAATATCACCATATTTAGTTTTTTAGTATTATCTACCAGGTTTACCGGTTTTTCATCAACATCATTGAAAATGCTGTTAGCAAACTGACTTTTATTTGCAGGTTGATTGTCTATAAACTGCTTTAGTTTTCTACCATAGTAAGATGTTCTTGCGGCATCGCCAAAAGAGTTGTATAATTCTATTAATTGGGCATGTTCTACGTAAAATCTAAAATTATGCAATGCTGATAAACTCCAATATGAGTCGGGGTTTTCACTAATAATTTTTTTTATCCTTTCTGTCTGGGCAGCTCTCCTAACGCTGTCTTTACTTATGCGGATATAAGGCAACGTTATATTCTTTAAATACGACTCAGATTGCGATCCACCGTTCAGGATTGCCCCCTCAGTTTTAGAAAGATCACCGGTTATTGTTGTCACTCCCGTCCCTACAACAAAATCAACGTACCTGGAATGATTTTTAGCGGGTTCATTCGGATTACCAACAGCTATATACTCTCTTTTCCCCTTTTCATCTTTATAACTTAAAGAAACAATATCAGCGAAGAAGGCGGTATCAGGCCGAAAGTTAAATTCAAATTTCCCATCAGTGACTTTGGCCGAATCGATGGATTTGCCTCCAATAGGAAATGTAGGTTTATAATAAACCCACTTGCTTTTAAGGCCTTTGATGTTGCCTCTGATAGTAACTGTATTATCTTGTTTACAGGAAAACAGGCCGATGAGCATCAGCAAAATGATGTAATAAGGTTTTTTCATTGGTTTAGTATCAGGGTTTTCAGAATTATCCTGATACTAAGATAACTATTCAACCAACCCTTTTATTGCCTGCTCTACTTTTCCGAAGTCAAAATTATTGATCAGCTTGTCGAAAGAAGCCGAGATTTGCTCATTACCCAAATTACCAATACTACCTTCATGTGTATGGTTCACGGTTTTATCTGGATTAAAATCACCTGCTTCAATAGCCAGGCCAACCTGTTTGTAAGCGTCACGGAATGGTGTGCCACTCAGGGTTAAACGGTTCACTTCTTCTACACTGAACAGGTATGCGTATTTAGCGTCATTCAGGATATCTGTTTTAACAGTGATATTTTGCAGCATGAAGGTTGCCATTTGCAGGCAGTGTTTCAAATCGGCAAAGGCAGGGAACAGCAGTTCTTTTAGCAACTGAAGTTCACGGTGATAGCCGGATGGTAGGTTAGTGGTCATCATGGCTACATCTGTAGGCAATGCCTGCAGGCGGTTACATTTGCCGCGCATAATTTCCCAAACGTCCGGGTTCTTTTTATGCGGCATGATGCTGCTGCCGGTGGTCAATGCATCCGGATAGCTTACGAACGAGAAATTCTGGCTTAGATATAACGTTTGATCCATGGCCATTTTAGCCAGCGTTGCCGCGATGGTTGAAATAGCCTGTGCTATGATGCGCTCGGTTTTCCCACGCCCCATCTGTGCGTAAACAACGTTATAGTTCAGGTTATCGAAGCCTAAAAGTTGTGTAGTTAAGGTACGATTAAGCGGAAACGACGAGCCATAACCGGCAGCCGAACCCAACGGATTTTTATTAGTGATGCGGTAAGCAGCCAAAACCAATTCCAAATCATCAACCAAACTTTCGGCATAAGCACCAAACCACAAACCGAATGACGATGGCATGGCTACCTGCAGGTGGGTGTAACCCGGCAATAACACGCCTTTATGTTTTTCACTCAGTTCAATAAGCTGGCGAAACAGAGTTTCGGTATTTTCAACGACTTCCTGCAGCTGGCTACGGAAAAATAGTTTCAGGTCCACCAAAACCTGGTCGTTACGGGAGCGGCCGCTATGGATCTTTTTGCCGGCATCGCCGATACGTTGCGTCAGTAGTAACTCAACCTGCGAGTGCACGTCTTCAACATGCTCATCAATTTTGAACCCTCCTTTTGCGATATCGGCATAAATATTTTTTAACTCACGCTGAACAAGCTCCAGATCGGTGTCGTCCATCAGCCCTACGCTTTGCAGCATACGGGTGTGGGCCAACGATCCTAAAACATCAAACGCCGCCATTTGCTCATCAAATTCGCGGTCGCGACCAACAGTAAAGTTTTCAACCAGTTCGTTAACGTTGGTAGTTTTTTGCCAAAGCTTGCTCATGGTGCAAATGTATAAATTTGTGTATTTATGTGCATTATTGTGTATTATTTAATGTCACCACCGCTCGGCGCCAACAAACTGGAAGCGTGAATTTGTCTGAACCGGAATTTTTGAAATTAATTGAATTCTCAGAATTACAGCAAAATGGATGATTCGATAAATTCAAAAATTCGTTTAATTCGAGTTCAGACAATAAGACAGTTCAGGATGCCAATCCCGATCTATCCGGTTAACATTGTTGATTGCGACAACATTTCATAGCCTTTGGCCAATATTGTATAAACCGCTATCTTAACCACATGAAACACCCTTTACGTAAGCCATTGCTTTGCATTGCCTTATTATGCTGCTCTTTTTCGGTAACACAAGCCCAAACGCCGGGGGCTGCAGGTCTTAAATCCGAATATCTTGTAAACCCCATAGGTATCGACAATGCGCATCCCCGCTTAACCTGGTTAATGAACGATAAAGCACAGGGTGCAGCCCAAAGTGCTTATCAGCTTTATGTAGGTACCGATTCAGTTGCTGTTTCAACAAGCAAAGGCAACGCGTGGACCACCACCAAAATAGCTTCATCAAATAACCTTGCTACTTATAGTGGCCAGCAACTAAAACCTTTTACTAAATATTACTGGCGGGTTCAGCTTTGGGACAAGGCAGGTAAAAAGCTTACATTATCGCCGGTAGCCAGTTTTGAAACCGGCATGATGAGCATGCAAAACTGGAAGGGCTCATGGATAAGCGATAATAAAGGGATAGCGGTTAACCCTGCGCCCTATTTCCGCAATACATTTAAGGTAGCTAAACCTATCCGCTCGGCACGGGCCTATATCGCCGTCGCGGGTTTATATGAACTTTATCTAAACGGTAAAAAGATCGGCAATCACAGGCTCGATCCTATGTATACCCGGTTTGACAGGCGTACACTTTACGTTTCGTATGATGTTACCGCACAATTACAAAGCGGCAAAAATGCGGTTGGCGTATTATTAGGTAACGGCTGGTATAATCACCAGAGTACAGCCGTTTGGTTCTTTCACCAGGCACCGTGGCGCGGTCGCCCGGCATTTTGTATGGATTTGCGTATAACCTATACCGATGGTACCGTTGAAACTGTAAAATCAGGTACCGACTGGAAAACATCACTCAGCCCTATCGTTTTCAATAGCATTTATACTGCCGAGCATTACGACGGCAGACTGGAACAACCGGGTTGGAACACCGCCAACTTTGACGATAGTAAATGGAAGCCGGTCATTAACCGTTCGGCGCCTTCTATGAATATTGTATCGCAGGCTATGCAGCCTATCCGCGCGGTTGATACCATCAGCACCAAAAGTGTTACTAAACTCGACAGCGACGTTTGGGTATTTGATATGGGCCGAAATATTTCGGGTGTAAGCCAAATTACGGTTAAAGGCGATTCGGGTACGGTGATCCGTCTGAAACATGCTGAAAGATTGAATAAGAACGGGCATGTCGATCAGTCAAATATAGACCTGCACTACCGCCCTACCGATGATAAAGACCCTTTCCAAACCGATATTTTCATTTTAGGCGGCAAGGGCCAGGAAACTTTTTCGCCTCGCTTTAATTATAAAGGTTTTCAATACATTGAGGTAAGCAGCAGTAAACCAATTCAAATCGGTAAAGAAAACATCAAGGCCTTTTTTATGCACAGCGATGTGGAACCTATTGGTACGGTTAAAGCATCTAACCAAACTATTAACCAAATCTGGACTGCCACTAACAATAGCTATTTAAGTAACTTGTTCGGTTACCCAACCGACTGCCCCCAACGCGAAAAGAATGGCTGGACAGGCGATGCCCACATCGCCAGCGAAACGGGTTTATACAATTTTGATGGCATCACAGTTTATGAAAAATGGCTGGCTGATCATCGCGACGAGCAGCAGCCCAACGGCGTTTTGCCATCTATTATCCCAACCGGTGGCTGGGGCTACGAATGGGGCAACGGCCCCGATTGGACAAGCACCATCGCCATTATTCCGTATAATATTTATTTGTTTTATGGCGATAGTAAGCTATTGGCCGATAGTTATAACGCCATCGAAAAATATGTGAACCACATTGATGAACTTTACCCAAGCGGTCTCACCACCTGGGGCCTGGGCGATTGGGTACCGGTAAAATCAGTTTCGCCGGTTGAGTTAACCTCATCGGTTTATTACTATACCGATGCCAGCATACTGGCCAAAGCAGCCAAAATATTAGGCAAACAGGCCGACTATGTAAAATACGCTGCATTGTCCAATAAGATCAAAAATGCCATTAACGCTAAATATTTAGATACTGCGACCGGCATTTACGGCAAAGGCTTACAAACAGAACTAAGCGTACCACTTTACTGGGGAGTTGTGCCTGAAAATATGAAAAGTAAAATCGCGGCCAATTTGGCAAAACGTGTTGAGGCCGATAATTTCCATTTAGACGTAGGTATATTAGGAGCCAAAGCTATCTTAAGCGCACTAAGCGATAATGGCTATTCGGATGTGGCTTACAAAATAGCATCGCAGGAAACCTTCCCGTCATGGGGCTGGTGGATGGTAAACGGTGCTACCACCCTGTATGAAAACTGGCAGATAGATGCTAAATCGGATATCTCACTCAACCACATCATGTTTGGCGAAATTGGCGCATGGCTTTACAAAGGCATTGCAGGTATCCATCCGGATCCTGAGCATCCGGGTTTTAAAAACGTATTGCTGCAACCGCATTTTGTACCGGGCTTAAATGAGTTTACCGCTACCCACAAAGGGCCTTATGGTAATATTGTTTCGTCATGGCAGCGCAGCAGCAAAAGGGTAACTTATAAAGTAACCGTACCTGCAAACTCAAGTGCCACCATTGCCTTCCCGGCGGGCAAAGTTTATCTTGCCGGCAAGGCAATTAACAATCCTGCGTTGTACAAGATAAACGCGGGCAGCTATGTATTCGAGGTAAAATAATATCGCCACAAATGCCATAGCATTTTCATATTTTAATATCTGCACATATCAAATGACCATTTACTGACAGGCCGGGGCAATCCCGGCCTGTTTTTGTATATAAATTTGTCACACCTTATTTACAGTCACTGATACAATGCGCAGGATATTATCTATCATCGTTTTATTATTTATTGCCAAATTTGCCGTGGCAGGACCTGAAGAGCCATGGTCGCTAAGCACCGACAAGGAAGGCATCAGGGTTTATACCCGGCACATTCCCGATTCAAAGATCAAAGCCATTAAAGTAGAATGCACTTTTAACGCCACAGCGGCTCAATTGGTAGCTGTACTAATGGATATTAAAACCTGCAGCGAGTGGGTTTATCATACCAAATCGGCCACTGTTATTAAAGAAGTATCTCCCTCAGATATATATTATTACTCAGAGGTAAACATTCCATGGCCGGTACATAACCGCGATTTTGTAGCGCATTTAAAAGTTACGCAAGATCCTAAAACCAAAGTGGTTACCATCGATGCGCCGGTTATATCAAATATGGTACCAGCAAAAGATGGCATTGTAAGGGTTGAAAACTCAACCGGCAGATGGGTTATTACCCCCATTGACAGCGCCCATGTAAGCATTATTTACACCCTGCACCTTGATCCCGGAGGTTCTGTACCTGCCTGGCTCATCAATATGTTTGCCGCGCAAGGCCCTACAGAAAGCTTTAAAGGCTTAAAAAAACAACTTCAGAAACCTGCTTATAAGGATGTGAAGTTGTCATATGTGCAGTAAGTTCCTCCGTACCCTACTTCTTAATCCAACCGTCATTGCGAGGCACGAAGCAATCCCAAACTATACAGAGCCGCTCTACTAATCGGGGATTGCTTCGTACCTCGCAATGACTTGGTGGTATATACGGGTCCCAAATCCCGGCTCAGACAATTCTTTTTCTGCAAATAAACGTCAACATTTTGCAAATAAAATTGAAAACTCGTATCACACTTAGCTGTACTTTCGGTGTTTAGTGTATAACCGTTTAATTTGCTTACAGGATACCAAAGGATAGTTGTGCAAATTATAAACGCTAATATTGCTTTAACCAATAAAGTAAACGTGTAAACGATGAGAGTTGCCTTGTTTGTTCCTTGCTATGTTGACCAGTTTTATCCCAATGCGGCCATTGCCACGCTGGAGTTGCTGGAGAAACTTGGCTGTGAGGTCCATTACCCTAAAAATCAAACCTGCTGCGGACAGCCGATGGCCAATTCGGGCTATGAGCATTTAACCGGCGGTTGCAATAATTTATTTGTCGATAATTTTTCGGGATACGATTATATCGTTTGTCCGTCGGGGAGTTGTACCCTGCACATCAAAGAGCATTTACATGCCGATGGAAAAGAAGAACAGGCAACGGAGATCCGTAAAAGGGTTTATGAACTCACCGAGTTTTTGGTTGATATATTGCGGGTGAAACAATTGTCGGCCAGCTTCCCTTACCGGGTTGGCTTGCACCAAAGTTGCCACGGCCTGCGCGGATTACGCATAGCCCAGATGAGCGAGTTGGTTGCAGAGCCTTTCAGCAAGCCGGCCCAACTGCTTGATATGGTTAACGGGCTTGAGCTGGTGCCATTAAGCCGCCAGGACGATTGCTGCGGTTTTGGTGGAACATTCTGTGTGGTTGAAGAAGCGGTATCGGCAAAAATGGGTAAAGACCGCGTGGCCGATCACGTATCGCACGGTGCGCAATACATCACCTCGGCCGATCTGTCATGCCTCATGCACCTCGAAGGTATTTTACGCCGTCAAAACAGCGATGTTAAAGTAATTCACGTGGCCGAAATTTTAAACCACAGCATGCAATGAGTACTACCACCACCAAAGATCACCCGCATTTAGCTGCCGACTTTAACCGTGATGAACCCCGTGTAAACTGGCACGATGAAACCCTGTGGTGGGTACGCGCAAAAAGGGATATTGCAGCACACAAACTACCCGAATGGGAATTACTGCGCGAAACGGCATCACAAATAAAATTTAACGTACTCTCAAACCTGAGCACCTATCTGGAGCAGTTTGAGGCCAACGCCACTAAAAATGGCATTATAGTACACTGGGCGGCAGATGCTGCAGAACATAACCAGATTGTACATAGCCTGCTTGAGCAACGCGGCATTACCAAAATGGTAAAAAGTAAATCGATGCTTACCGAGGAGTGCCATTTAAACGACTACCTGAAAGACCACGGCATCGACGTAATTGACTCCGACCTTGGCGAGCGTATTGTACAATTGGCCAACGAGCCACCAAGCCACATCGTACTGCCTTGTATCCATAAAAAAAAGGAAGAGATAGGCGATATTTTTCACGAGCATTTAGGGTCGGCCAAAGGCGAGTCGGACCCTAAAATATTGACTGAAACCGCGCGTCAACATTTGCGCGAGGTATTTTTAACCCGTCGCGCGGCACTTACGGGTGTTAACTTCGCTGTTGCGGAAACCGGCGAATTTGTGATTTGCACAAACGAAGGCAATGCCGATATGGGCGCGCACCTGGCCGAGATCCATATTGCCTCAATGGGTATTGAAAAGCTCATTCCCGAAAGAAAGCATCTGGGTGTATTTTTACGCCTGCTTACCCGCAGTGCTACCGGGCAGCCGATCACCACTTATTCGAGCCATTTCAGTAAACCACGGGATGGCAGCGAAATTCATATTATTATTGTTGATAACGGTCGCAGCATTCAGTTGGGTCGTGAGGAATTCCGCAACTCATTAAAGTGTATTCGCTGCGGGGCATGTATGAACACCTGCCCGGTTTACCGCAAAAGTGGTGGGCATAGTTATCATACAGCCGTTGCCGGGCCAATTGGTTCTATCCTGGCCCCTAACCTGGATATGAAAAAATATGCCGATCTGCCCTTTGCTTCTACCCTATGTGGCTCGTGCAGTAACGTGTGCCCGGTTAAAATAGATATTCATGACCAGTTGTATAAATGGCGTCAGGTAATTGTCAAAGAAGGATATTCGCCTAAAGCAAAAACTATGGCCATGAAGGCTATGGCTTTAACACTGGCTTCGCCAGCTTTATACCGCATGGGCGGCAAAACCGGTCGACTGGTATTTAAATATGCTCCATTCGCGGTAAATAACAAATTAAACCCCTGGTATAACCAAAGGGAAATGCCTAAAGCACCCGACGAATCATTTGGCGAGTGGTATGCCAAAAGGAAAGGAGCAAAAAACTCATGAGCCGCGAAAAAATATTAGCCGCTGTAAAATTTAATCAGCCAGCAGCTTTGCCTCTGCCTGATATGGAGGTATTGAATACGTTAACCGATGTCAGAACGGACCTGGTATCAAAATACAAAACCATAGCTACAGCAGGCGGCAGCTTCGTTTACGAGGTAAATAGTTTTGACGAGATTAAAACTATCATCAATAATGAATTTAAGCCAGGCGTAAAGATCATATCGGCCCTCGATGAGCTGAGCGATTACATTTATGCCGAAACCGTAAAACACGAAGACGGCCACAACTTTGCCGATGTGGAACTAACGGTACTTCGCACCCAACTTGGTGTTGCCGAAAACGGTGCACTTTGGCTCACCGAAAAGGATATGGGCAGCCGGGTATTACCTTTTATTGCCCAGCATCTGGCAGTTGTGATTGGCAAAGATAATTTTGTGCCTACCATGGCCCAGGCCTACCAGGTCATTGGCGCGGCCGATTACGGCTATGGCGCATTTATTTCCGGACCTTCAAAAACGGCCGATATTGAGCAATCCTTGGTTATCGGCGCCCACGGGCCGAGGAGTTTATCGGTGTTTATACTCTCGTAAAAGATTATTTCAATAATAGAGCGTCATTGCGAGGTACGAAGCAATCCCCTATAAGCAGGTCCGCCCTGTATAGTTTGGGATTGCTTCGTACCTCGCAAATGACGTTTTTGTTACATATTTTATCTCGAGCTCGTTTGTAACGAGTGCGTAACACTGGTTTGCTTTATAACGCAAACGGCGATACAATCGCCAGACCATATTAAGCGCTCGTTGCAAACGAGCGCAAGGCTAATTCCTTACAACCGAGCCCCCCTATTTCTCCTAAAAATCAACTATTTACAACAATGACAAAAAGATGATAAAAAAATATACCAATCGGTATATTTTTGTCTTGTCGAAATTAATGACACTCAACAAAATGAAAAACTCACAAAATACAGTACTTATCACCGGTGGCAGTGCCGGTATAGGTTTTGAAATTGCCAAACAACTATCAGCAAAAAATAACCATGTAATTATCATTGGCCGCAACCAGGAACGTTTGGATAAAGCAGCAGCTCAATTACAGAATGTAACTGCTATTAAAGCCGATATATCAAATGCCGATGATGTAGAAGCGTTAACCGCAAAACTGACTAAAGATTTCCCTCAATTGAACGTAGTGATCAATAACGCCGGTGCAGCATCAATCAACGACCTGCTTACTACGCCTAATGTTTTTGAAAACGCGCAAGCAGAAATGTTTACCAACTATATTTCAGTTATCCGTTTAAATGAAAAATTGTTGCCTGTTTTACAACAACAAAGCGAAGCTGCCATCGTGAACGTATCATCAATAGTTGCCTTTTTGCCCGGCAAACAAACTTCTACCTATTCGGCAAGTAAAGCTGCTTTACACTCATACACCATCTCGTTAAGGGTAGCTTTAGAAGATACCAATGTTAAAGTATTTGAATTGATGCCACCATTGGTTGATACCGAATTTTCGGCAGAGATTGGTGGCCATAACGGTATCCCGGCCTCACAGGTTGCTGATGAATTTGTTGCCGGTTTTGAAAGCAATAACTTCGAGATCCGCGTTGGTGGCACCGAGCCATTCTACCGCTTGTTCCTGTCAAACCCAGCCGAAGCGTTGAAAGCCCTTCACCAGAGATAATTCTCTGGTTTAATTTTTTCGGCCTAAAAAATACCGATTGGTATTTTTTAGGCCGATTATTAGTTTATAATTCATACTCCAATGAAAAAAAGCATCCTTATCATAACCGTTATAGCCGCCGCTATCATGGAACTGATAGATACCTCCATAGTAAACGTAGCCCTATCGCACATGAGCGGTAACCTTGGCGCCACGCTTGAAGATACATCCTGGGTTATTACAGCTTATGCCATAGCTAACATTATAGTAATACCCATGACCAGCTTTTTGACCACAAAACTCGGTCGCCGCAATTATTATATCGGCTCCATCATCGCGTTTACCTTCTTTTCGGCTATGTGCGGGCTGGCCTCAAATATCTGGACGCTGGTCGCCTTCCGCTTCTTGCAAGGCATTGGCGGCGGTGCACTGTTATCGGTATCTCAGGCCATTGTGTTTGAGGTTTATGGTAAAGAGCGCGTGAGCATAGCCAGCGCGTTATTTGGCGTGGGTGTGTTTTTAGGTCCGACCATTGACCCTACCCTTGGTGGTTTCATTACCGAAAATTATAGCTGGCCATGGATCTTTTACATCAACATCCCCATTGGTATTGCTGTAACCGTGTCAAGTTTATTACTGGTTACAGAACCGGAGATAAAAGCCAAAGTAAAAAGTGTAGACTGGTGGGGGATTCTCCTGCTGATCATAGGCATTGGATCGCTTCAAACTGTGCTGGAACGTGGTGAAACTGACGACTGGTTTTCTGCCAATTACATTATCGTTTTAACTATTGTAGCCGTTATCTCTTTAAGCACATTTATCTGGTGGGAATTGACAACCCCTAACTCGGTTATTGATTTAAGGGTATTACGAAGCAAATCCCTGGCTGTTGCTGCTATCCTTACATTTGTGACCGGTTTTGGATTATTTACATCTGTATTCCTTACACCGGTACTTGCACAAAGGGTGTTACTATTTCCGCCTACCATTACCGGGCTTATTTTGTTACCAGGTGCGGTGCTGGCCATTGTGGGCTTGCTATTTTCAGCAACGCTATTAAAGAAGGGAGTATCACCGTTGGTTATTATCACCGCAGGCTTTGTTATCTTCATCTCGTTTACCTGGCAAATGTCGCACATGAATCTGGAGGCATCACCCGGCGACTTGGTTGGCCCGCTTATTTACAGGGCTATGGGTATCGCGTTATTGACCGTTCCACTTACCGCTTTGGCTGTATCAGGTCTTGAGCCTAAAGATATCCCACAGGGTACAGCCCTTAATAACATGATGCGACAATTAGGCGGCTCCTTTGGTATCGCAGTGATTAATACCTATGTTGCCCAACGTTTCGGGTTGCACCGCAGCGACCTGTTGCAGAACATCAATATCTTTAACGATCAAACTACGGCAAGGATAGCCAAGTTAACTAATTATTTCAGCAGCCGGGGTTTCTCATCGTTCGACGCGCATAATAAAGCAATGGCTGTTATTGACAGTACCATTAACAGGCAATCATCACTGCTAAGTTACCTGGATGCCTACCTGTTTTCGGGCCTGATATTTTTACTGGCGATGCCGCTCCTGTTTTTGGTTGTTAGCCGTAAAAAACAAACCAGACCTGTTGTTATTGTTAGTGACCACTAAAAACTAAATACCAGTTGGTATATTTGTATTATGGAAAACGAATTGTCAAAAGCCGAGCGTACGCGTCAGTTCATTATTGAGCGTACTTCACCTGTATTTAATAAAAAAGGTTACGCGGGCACTTCTCTTTCTGACCTTACCGAGGCTACCGGCCTTACCAAAGGCAGCATTTACGGCAACTTTAAAAACAAGGAAGAAGTAGCTGCCGAAGTATTTGAATATAACTCGGGCAAGGTGCGTAAACAGATCCAGGAGCGCATTCAGCGGGCTACCAGCTATCATGATAAGCTATTGGTTTACGCCCAGGTATATCACAGCTTTACCCGGGGTGATTTTATTCCCGGCGGCTGCCCTATCCTGAACACCGCTGTTGATGCCGATGACACTAATCCGCTGTTAAAAGATAAAGCTGCCAAAGCGGTAATCCGCTGGAAAACCGGCATCGAAAACCTTATTAAAGGAGGTATTGAAGCCGGCGAACTAAAACCGGACATTAATATTACGGAGACAGCTTTAAGCATGATTGCGATGATTGAAGGCGGAATCATGATCTCGAAAGTGACTGATTCACCTGCAAATCTTGATATCGTTTTGACATCTGTTCATAGCATGGTAGATAGCCTGAAGCTGTAATTTTATAGCCCCAGGTTGTGACTTGATTGTTACAATAATTGGACATAACTTTGAAAACAAAAGAAACGTTCCCAGCGTTGTCTCCTTTACCAATTATTATTTATGTCAAAAAAAATTTTGATCCTTGATGATAGCGAGGATATTTTGGAAGTGATGAAAGATGCTCTTGAAATGGAGCACTATGAAGTTGAGGTATTGAATTATACTGATGACATATGCAAGGCGGCCCTATCAGCCAATGCCGATCTTGTAATTTTGGACTACATTTTATTCGGTATTAATGGTGGTGAACTTTGCCACATGCTCAAAACAACCCCGGCTACAGCGCACATCCCGGTGGTGATGGTATCAGCCTACCCGCGCGTACTCGAATCATTAGGTAATTACGGTTCCGATGCCTTTATTGCCAAGCCTTTTAACATCAGCGATATTGTTGACACGGTTAACCACTGCTTTTTAGGAGCCGGTGATGACGTGGCACACGTAATGTAAGATTTTTCTGCTTGAGAATTATAAACTTACGAAGTTTTAAAAACTTCGTAAGTTTTCACTTTATCCAGCCTTAAAGTTTACTTAAACAATTCAAAACTATATTGTGCTACACTCCAAAACTCATCAAGCGCGATGATTCTTGGTTTAAAAAAGGAGATGAGCACGGGCCAGTCTTCCTGTTTAAATACACTTACATCGGGTAATCTTTTAATGATCCGGCTTACAGTTTTGTTATACTCGTCGGTAGTATGCAATTGCCAGTCCCATTCTTCATCGAGCTGGGCGTTGAGCACATTTTTTAATTCCATAAACTGATCAAACATCAATTGCTGAATGTCTGCATCAGGGTGGCTCATTTCTATGGCAATAAAAGCCGACTTTTTATCAGCTTCCATTTTAAAATACAGATGTTTAATGCCTGTTTTATAATTAACCCAGTTGGTGCGCAGGCCATCGGCGGATAACTGGGGTTTTAAGTATTGCCCGAACGCTGTCCAGAAAGCCTGTTTTAATTGAGTTGCCTGTTCTTTTGAATACAAATTTATGGGAATTGATAAGGGGCAAAAGTAAGGGTTTTAAAATTAAACGATGTAAAGTGTTATCCGAAGTGTAGGAAAATTGAGATATGTGAAAGTGAAATGATTTCTCCTCCATGTTATTGCGAGCGAAGCGCAGCAATGGCACAAAGGCAGGTAACAGCTGCGAAAAACACTATTTTTTATAATGTCACTGGTAAAAAGATAAACCATATCTTTATCCCTACCACATTTATATTTTATGGCAAGCTATCAGGTAAATTGTATTGATAAACCCAAAGCATCGAGCACGGTTGAACAGATCACCCACATTGGTTATTATGAATCGTTAGACAGGCCAAGGGTAGTAATTTCCGTTGCTGAAGCCATAGCCCGCATTGAAGTTAATAGCCAGGCCCTGTATGTAAGTACCGAACGAGGCAAAACCTACCTCACCATAGTAAAACCAGAAAACGGCGGTAAAAAACACCTCAAATCATTAACCGACAGGGCGGGTATTGACAACCTGCTGACGTTGGAAGAGGTTTAAACAGTCCTGCAAAAACTAAACCTTTAACCTTTTCCCTTTCGCCTCAAAAATTGAGCTCCACACCAAAGCAAATTTGAGCCACACACCAAACCTGCCCCCTTGTTTTAACCCGACCTTTGATTTGCTGTAAGGCTGATGCCATACAGTCAACAAAATATCAAAATTGAAACAATGAAAAAGAAAGTAATATTGGTAACCGGCGCCTCGGCCGGTATGGGGAAAGCATTTGCCGAAGAACTATTGAAAGATGGGCATACAGTATATGGTGCCGCCCGCCGGGTTGAAAAAATGGAAGACATCGGCAAGCTTGGCGTAAAGATACTGGCCATGGATGTAACCAATGAAGCCGAAATGATAGATGGCATTGAAACCATTATAAAAACTGAAGGCCGGATAGATGTACTCATTAACAACGCGGGTTTTGGCTCGTACGGAGCTATTGAAGACGTGCCTTTGAGCGATGCCCGGTATCAACTCGAAGTAAATGTTTTCGGGGCTGCCCGGTTAATCCAGTTGGTGTTGCCCTACATGCGTGAACGACGAACAGGTACTATCATCAATATTTCAAGCATTGGTGGCAAATTTGCCGCGCCTCTGGGCGGCTGGTATCACTCAAGTAAGTTCGCGCTTGAGGCAATGAGCGATAGTTTACGTAATGAGGTTAAGCAATTTGGTATCAACGTAGTCGTTATTGAACCGGGTGGCATTAAATCCGAATGGAGTGGCATAGCGGCGGATAACCTGCTTAAGGTTTCTGCCAGGGGGGCATACGCTTCTTTAGCAAATAAGTTCGCAAACATGTTAACGCAAACAGTTGATGCCAAAATTCCAGGCCCAATGGTAATAGTGAACCTGGTACGCAAAGCCATCACCAGTAAAAAACCAAAAACGCGCTACCATGGTGGCTATATGGCTTCCTTGCTGCTTTTTTTGCGTAAGCTGCTATCTGACCGTGCTTTTGACGGGCTCATCAGCAGCCAGATGAAATAAGTTTGATTTATATTAGCGTTAAGCAAAACATGGAAGATAAAAGCCATATCCAGTTCAATAACCTGCTTTACTCCTGTACCGAGCAAAAGGAACGCGGCAACGAGCAGTTTGTACCCGAACACGCGTTTGGGTACATCATATCGGGCGAAGTACATTCGCTTAGCAATAATGAAAAACAGGTTTTTAAACAAGGGATGATTGGCCTGGTACGCCGCAATCAACTGGTAAAATCAGTAAAAGTTCCTGCACCGGGCGGCGATTTTAAATCGATCAATATATTTCTGGAGCAGGGCTTTTTACGTCGTTATGCAGCCGAAAATAAGCTCCCACCAGTTGACCATTATACCGGTGAGCCTTTAATTGAACTGACCAATGATCCTTTTATAAAAGGCTATTTTGATTCATTGCTGCCCTACTTCACCTATGGGGCGCAGCTTAACGCGCAACTGGCCGAGCTCAAAACCCGTGAGGCAATTGAGCTATTGTTAAGGGCAAATCCCGAACTAAAAAACTTTCTGTTCGATTTCAGCGAGCCGCACAAGATAGATCTTGAAGCTTACATGAACCGGCACTATATGTACAATGTGCCCACCGCGCAATTCGCCCGCCTCACAGGCCGCAGCCTTGCAGGTTTTAAGCGCGATTTTGAAAAGATCTTTAAAATACCGCCGGGCCAATGGCTGCAGCAAAAGCGCCTGAACGAGGCTTATTTTCTTATCCGTGAAAAAGGGCGCAAACCATCGGATGTTTACCTTGATGTCGGTTTCGAAAATTTATCGCACTTTTCGTACTCTTTCAAGAAAACATTCGGGGTAGCGCCATCAACTATATGATGGTGCTTATTCCTTTTTATCAACTATATATGAACTAAGCTTCTTTACTTTGCCATTTTCCAGCTCGTAAAAATCGGCATAGTACATAGCCATATCTTCGCCGTTTTTGCCTTTGCACTGAACAAGTCCGTCAACTGCGGCGATATTACCGTCAACTACAATATGATCTTTAGTTGATGAAACCATTTTTACATCTTCCATTCCGCCGAAAAACTTATAAACCGAATCCTTTCCGTTCATAACCGTTACGGATGAGCCTCTCATTGTCCATTCTACATCATCTGAAAAAAAGCTTAAGATCTTCTCCACGTCGTTATTATCAAAAGCGTCCAGAACCTGCAATACAATTTCTTTAGTTGTCATGATAGTTTTGATTTTGTTTAGGATAAAGTTAGGGAGGATACTTCCGGGATAAGAGGGGCAAAAACGACATTATCAGGGCGGTTTGTGACCATTTCCCAATTTATTATTTAAATTGCTGCAATTAAATACCAGCCATATCACATGATTAGCAAACAAGCACAAAACCAAAGCCCGGCGGCCATTGTAAAAACCCTCCCTATAATACACCTTGCCCTTGTAGCAGGCCAGACATTATTTGTAGCAGTCACATTTATCATTCCTAAAAACCCGGTAAAAAGCGCAGGCAATGATATGCTGATCTATATAGCACCTATATTAGCTGTAACCTGTTTTATCGCGGGCCATTTCCTGTTCCTGAAATTATTGGGTAATATCAAAAGCGATAGTACCTTGAAGGATAAACTTATGGCCTATCAATCTGCAACTATTGTCAGACTGGCCTTACTTGAAGGCCCCTCATTGTTTAGCATTGTGGGCTTTTTACTAACGGGAAACATGATTTTTTTGGGCATAACCGGAGCCATCATAGCCTACTTTATTTACCTGCGCCCAACAAGGCAAAAAATTGAGGATGATTTGAGTTTAAGTTATGAGGAAAAGGCAGAATTAGACGGCACAGGTAAAGTTTACTGACGATAACCCATGAAATCGAAATTCAAATTTTGGCCTAAATTCTTTTTGCTGATCTGCCTGTTTTTGTGGTGTACTATAATTGTTTATGCTTTCATTAATTTCGATGTTCTTTTTGCCCACGACGCGCCCATTCATTTCCTATCGTTTCCTTTTATCATTCTTAACAGCGCCGTAATTAGTTTGATTGGGAATCAATTAAATCATAAAACACCCAAAATCATTATTAATGATAACACGATAACCAAAGTCCCCAACTTTGGTCTTGGTTTCAGGAAAACTTATCAAATAAATATCATTGACGGATTCTTGACCTATACCACATCTGATAAGAATAACGCTAATGAATATCTATACCTGATAGCCGGCAACGAAAGAATACTAAAATTATCAACCTACTACTACCAAAATTACCGGGAATTAAAATCTTCAATAATTCAGTATCCAGTCAAAAATTTGGGGAATGAACATTGGAGCATATGGAAACATCTTTTTTCATGATCTATTTGATCTTAGGCATAGATAGCATTTATGTTCAATAGTATACTTACAAACACAAATTCATTAATTGAATCCAATTTCTGAGATTTGTGCCAACTAATTTGCGCCTGATCTATGTATCCCGAACTCATCAACCATATAAAACGATACATTCAACTATCCCCGGCTGATGAGGAAATCATTTGCCAGCATTTTGAACTGAAGAAATTTAAAAAGAAAGAACTCATTCTGGAGCCGGGCAAACTTTGCGCGGGCAACTATTTCGTGATCAAAGGCCTGGTACGGCAATATTTTGTTAACAATAAACTTAACGAGCAGATCATCCAGTTTGGTTTGGAAAGCTGGTGGATTGCCGACCAGGACAGCCTGCTTAACCATCAACCGGCTACCACCTATATCCAAACTATTGAGGCTTCAGAATTACTGCTGCTTAGCGAAAAGAACCGTGTAACCCTATTTCAGGCTGTGCCGCAAATGGAAGGGTATTTCCGTGTAATGATGCAAAAGGCCTTCATCGCGTCGCAAAGGCGCATCGGTTATATTTTTAATCAGAATGATGAGGAACGCTATCGACACTTCACCGGCCTTTTTCCGGGCTTTGTACAGCGGGTGCCTCAATATATGCTGGCCTCCTATTTAGGCTTCACCCCTCAGTTTTTAAGCAGGCTCAGAGCCAAAAAAATCTGATTTTCTTAAACTCAGTTCATTTTTTGAGGGCATGTTTATCCCCAACTTTGTGTTAACAAAAAACAGAAAACATGAACCGCTTAAAAATCAACACCGCCGAACCTGCCGGATACAGGGCCATGATCGCCCTTGAAAAATACATCGAAAGCACCGAGTTAACCACCCGTCATAAAGACCTGATCAAGATCCGTGCTTCACAAATTAATGGCTGTGCCTTTTGCGTGGATATGCACACTACCGATGCCCGCAAAGCAGGCGAAACTGAACGCCGCATTTACAATATCAGTGTTTGGCACGAAGCTCCTTTCTTTGACGAACAGGAACGCGCTATCCTTGCTTTAACTGAAGAAGTAACCCTGATCACCGGCCGCGTATCTGACGAAACTTATAAAAAAGCAGCCGAACTATTTGACGAAAAATATTTAGCGCAGGTAATTATGGCCATCATCACCATTAACGCCTGGAACCGCATTGGTGTAACTACACAACTGCAGCCACCGCTTAACTAATCCTTTTAATTTTGTTGTTTTGATTTTGAGCCGCGCGGGTAATACCCGGGCGGCTTTATTGTTAGCCTAAACTAAGACGGCATCCAGGCCATCATCAATGCAACTTCATAAGTCCCCAGCGCATTGGCCGGGTCATTGGCAATGATTTCCTGCACTTGTGCTTCATCATCAACAACCACAATGCCCAAACCGTAAACACCTTTCGGGTCGAAAACGGGGCCAAAGATAAGCACCAGTCCCTCCTTCATTTTTCCTTTCAGGTACTCAGAGTGCGCCTGCATGATAAGCCGCTCATCCTCGGTCATATCATTAGGAAACGTCGGGCGTTTACCGATTAGCTTGATTACGTAATGCTTTTTCATCCTAATAAATTTAGGCTATTTTTTTTTTGCTTTATATAATAATGAAAGGGGCAATTATTACTTTAGTAAAACCATAAATCTTTACACAATGATCAAACCTTTATCACTTGGCTTAATTGCCTTCTTGCTGCTTATCAACCTGCGTACAAATGCCCAGCAAACGGTAGTACATACATTTGAAATTGCCGAAATAAGCTATGGCATTTATACATCAAAAACAGTAGCCAAAGAACCCATGGTCGGTTCGCCTACAGGTTACCATAACGTTACCGATACCTCAGTACTGGTAAAAAGAACACAAAGGATCCCGGCTAAATTAGGCATCCAATTTGGTGCCGAATACAAAGTATCAGCAGATGGGGACAACGCTGTTGCTGTCGAGGTTGAATGGGTACTTCCGGGAGTGTATGATCCGGCCAAAGGCACTACCAGTACAAGCCTGAAATATCCCCTGTCTATCCCGGCAAACATGGTGAATAACAGCAGTTACACGCTCGAAAAAAAATCTGAGCTTTTAAAAGGTAACTGGGTATTAAATATCTATCATGATAGCAAAATAGTATACAGCAAAAAATTTGTGCTGTATTAAAAACTTCCGGTAAGGGCAGCGCTTAGGAATAATTATTGATAGTTATATGAAACATCATTATAATCTAAAAATACTCCTATGGCAACAGAAGCAAATGCATCCCATGGCAGCGCTAACGATATAGTACTGCAATTTATAAAAGCATTAAATGAAGAAGATTTTGCGGCAGCCCGAGGTTACGCCGCCGGCGACCTGAAATTTGTAGGCGTACTTGGCGAACGCGATGGCGCGGAAGCCTATTTCACCGATATGCGTAAGATGAAGTTAAAATATGATATCAAACGCGTATTCAGCGACGGCGATGACGTGTGCATCTTTTACGATATAGATATGGGCCGCACAACCATATTCAGCTGCGGCTGGTACCACGTATTTGAGGGCAAAGTAAATTCCATCAGGGTGATATTTGATCCGAGGCCGTTGTTGTAAATGAAGCCGATAAACAACAAAAATGTCATTGCGAGGAGGAACGACGCGGCAATCTCGTAGCTATACATATCGAATATGCATTGGCTACGAGATTGCCGCGCTTCGCTCGCAATGGCATAAGTATTTCTTAAATCACTCTATTTAAATTATTTCCCCTCCCAATTATCTGTACGGAAAGGCGAAGCAGGCAATCCTACCCCGTTGTATAAAGTACTCACCGGGTTGTTGGCCCAGGCATAGCGTACCGCTATCGGGCTTTTAACATCTGGACTACTCACAATAACCTTGTTGCCTTTTATTACCGCTGTAGCCCAATGAAATTTCATATCCTCACCTGCTATGGCAAAGCCCTGCATATTGTCGCCGCCTTGCGTTTTTAAACCTCCATCAGTAAAATTGAAGCTTAACTCAATTTTATCGCCATCAATTTTTTGCGATTTATACATCGGGCCCGAATAAGGCTGCGATTTGTGATAAGTTTTATCCAGGGCCACCAGCGCCAGTCTCCTGCCTACTTCCTGTTTATTTTTAGGGTGGATATTATCGGCTTCGCCAAGATCAATAGCCACGGCCATGCCTGTGTTTGGTAATTCAAGCGTTTGGGTTTGCGCTTCTCTTAACTCGGCCCAACCCGAACGGACAGGTTCGGTATCACGTTTCTGCCAGTTAGCTAACTGCACAAAGTAAAAAGGGAAATCACCTTCGTTCCAGATGCTGCGCCAGCCTTTTATCATCCCTTCAAACAGATCTTTATATTGGGCTGGCCGGCCGGTGTTGGCTTCACCCTGGTACCAGATAGCACCGCGGATAGCCATTGGTGTAAGCGGGTTGATCATGGCATTGTATAATACTGCAAGCCTGTTGGGATTATTTGCAACCGGTACTGGCGGCAGGCTTTTCATATTAAAACCTACTTTATAATCCCAATTGCCGGCCAAACTAATTTTTTCGCCCGATGCCGAGATTAACTGCATATCATCAACACCATAAAGGCCGCCCCCGCCGCCACTGTCAAAAACGCGCACGGTAATCACTGGTTCACCGGCTTTTACTTTTGAACCGGGAATAGTGTAATTGCGAGATTGTAAGTAACCTTCTGTAGCGCCTATTTTTTCGCCGTTGATCCAGGTGATGTCGTTATCATCAATCTTACCCAGGTTAACTTTAACATCCTGCCCGGCCCATGCCGCGGGGATAGTGATCTTCTTCCGGAACCAAACCACGCCGTCAAAATCGCCCAATACACTTTTTTCAAAAAACTGTGGCAACACCATGGTTCTCCATCCTGTTGTATCGGGATTAAAAGCGTTGTTATTGGTATAGCCCCAATCTGCCGCCGTAGCCTGCTGGTTCCAGGCTTCCAGTTTTTGGGCAAAAGTTTGCTGACTTTCGGTTTTGGCTGTTTCCTGCTGTTGTTTGATTTGCTGACTAAAAATGGGATTACCGGTTAATGTATTTTCATCGCTCCAGGCTTCAATCATGGTACCACCCCAGTTTGTGCTAACCACACCAATCGGAATATTTGCCTGCTTGTTGATTTCCCGCGCAAAAAAGTAAGCTACCGATGAAAACTCGCCAATAGTTTGAGGCGAACATACCATCCAGCCGTTGTTAGCTATTTTAGCTTCGGTTTGCGGTATCAGGCTGTTAGCTTGCGATACCTGCAATAAGCGTATTTGGGGATAATTGGCATTGGCGATCTCTTCCTTGTAATTATTCACCTGGCCCCAACCGGCTACAGGCATTTCCATATTCGACTGGCCTGAGCAGATCCACACTTCACCTATCAATACATTATTTAAAACAACGGGATCGCTGCCATCGGTAATGGTAACCTTATACGGCCCACCGTATGATGGTGTTTTAACCTTCAGCTTCCAGTTACCATCGGCATCGGCTACCGTTGTATAGGTTTTATTATTCCACGATGAGGTAACGGTTACGATTTTACCGGCATCAGCCTTACCCCACACACGAGCCATTGTTTTTTGCTGTAAAACCATGTTATCGCTAAAAACACCCGGCATTACCACTTTGGCGAAGACCCCGGTATTAAGCAACAAGCCCCCGATTATTACAGGTAAACACTTTTTCAGGTTCATTAAATTTTGATTTAAGATTACAGGTTTATTGATTGATTTGATTGGCCTTAAAGTTAAGTGCTGTAACTGACAAATTAAAAAACGTTTTAGCAACATTTAACAAACAATTATTTCTATTAAGGCGGCAAAAGCAACACATCCTATCAAATTTCATTTTATTTAGACTTAATATAAATAAGCCAGTATATTTGCCGGCGTTTAAGTTATACTAACTCATATTGACTATTGATGAAACCCTTATTCTCCATCATCCTCGCATTCCTATTTATAACACCATTTACTTTACAAGCCCAAACAACGGGCAATATCACAGGTAAAGTAACCCTGGTAGATGGCCAGCCACTGGCATCAGGCTCAGTTTCCATCACGGAACTCGCCAAAACCACCCTTACCGACGAAAATGGTAATTACTCCTTTAACAACATTGCCGAAGGTAATTATACCATCAAGGTACAGGTGCTGGGCGCAGCCGAAAAAGATATCCCGGTAAAAGTTACCGCAGGGCAAACCGTTACGGTTAATTATCAACTTCCGAAAGAGAACGTTCAGGCCCTGCAGGAGGTAACCATAACAACCAACACCAACAAGTTTTCAAAAAAAGAGAGTGTTTATATCGCCCGCCTCCCTTTAAAAAACCTTGAAAACCCACAGGTTTACAACTCAGTTTCTAAAGAACTAATCCAGGAGCAGGTAGCTGTTGATCTGGGTAGCATCTCCAAAAATGTACCGGGCGCAGGCATCCCAATGATAGCCAACCAGGGCAGGGTTACTTTCCGCTCACGCGGATTTGAAACCGAGCCTAATGCCCGTAACGGTGTTGCAGGCGCGGCATTTTCTTTTATCGATCCGGTAAATTTGGAACGTATTGAGGCCATTAAGGGTCCTTCGGCTACATTATTTGGTACCAGTATCTCCAGTAGCTACGGCGGCTTGTACAACCGTGTTACTAAAAAACCCTACAACGGCTTTGGCGGCGAAGTAGCTTATTACGGCGGCAGCTGGAACTTTAACCGTATTGCCTGGGATGTAAATACCCCGGTTAATGCCGATAAAACAGCGTTGTTCCGTTTAAACGGTGCTACCTCTTTTCAAAAAAGCTTCCAGGATTTGGGCTTTACCAATACTATAAGCCTTGCGCCAAGCTTTTCATACCAAATAACCGACAGGCTTTCCTTATTGCTTGATGTTGAATTTGGACAGGCTAAAGCAACATCGGTAGTACGTTTTAACCCTTATGTTGGCAACAAAACCCCGGTAGCTCCAAAATCAATCGCAGATCTTAATTTTCCTTACAACAAAACTTTCATGAGTAATGATCTGGCTTATTCAACCCAGATGATCAACATTTTTGCTCAGCTTAACTATAAGATTTCCGAAAAATGGACTTCACAAACCATTATCTCACGTGCACGTTCAACCATAAACGGATATATCACAGCGCTTAATGGCAAATCGGCAACTACAATAAGTCCTCAAATTATTGCGGGTAATACATCATTTATCGCAACAGATCTCCAACAAAATTTCATTGGTGATTTCAAGATCGGTAATCACCGCAACCGCGTAGTGGCCGGATTGGATTATTACAACAACTCCAACAGCTTTGACAGGGTGACGGTTAACCTGCCTGCCATTGATTTTATCAACGTTCCGTCAAGCTACCGTGTTAGCCGTTTCAAAATCGACTCGCTGACCAGCAAAGGCACACTGCGTAAAGAAAACAATGGCGACAATACTTACGCCGCCTACATATCAGATGTATTTAACGTTACTGATCAATTATTGGTGATGGCCAGCTTACGTGCCGATCGTTATCAATATGGCGGTGTTTACAATATCGCTACAGGCGTAACAGCCGGTGGACTTGGTGCCAATGGCGTGCAAACCGGTCCTTACGGACAAACTGCTTTCTCGCCTAAATTAGGTGTAGTTTATGAACTGTTTAAAGACAAGCTGTCCTTATTTGGTAACTACATGAATGGTTTTTTTAACAAAAGCGGCGTGTTTAAAGATGGTAGTGCCTTTAAACCTGAACACGCTAACCAGCTTGAGTTTGGTGTAAAAGGCGATGTGCTTGACCACAGATTAACCGGTACCATCAGTTACTACGATATTGAAGTGAAAGATATCATCAGGCCTGATCCGGCAGACCCGGTAAACTATTCGGTACAGGATGGCAACCAACGTAGCCGTGGTGTTGAGGTTGACCTTACAGCCAACCCGTTCGCGGGCCTTAACATCGTGGCAGGTTATGCTTATAACGATAGCAAGGTAACCAAAGGCGACTCAACAACTCAAGGCTTGCGCCCGGGCTTATCGGGCTCGCCGCATACTGTAAACTTTTGGGTTAGCTATCGCATCCCTACAGGCAACCTGAGGGGCTTAGGTGCAGGTTTTGGCGGTAACTATGGTAATGCTTCGTACCAAACTAATACCACACTTACCAAGATCATTATCCCATCGTATACCCTGCTTGATGCAACGCTGTTTTATGATCAGCCTAAATACCGCATCAGCTTCAAGGTTGATAACCTGACAAGCGAAAAAGCATGGTCGGTAAGGTTAACGCCGCAGGCACCTGCCCGGTTTATAGGCAGTATGAGCCTTAAATTTTAATAACAGAACACCTTAAGCAAAACAAAGGCCGGAAGATTAAACTTCCGGCCTTTGTTTTTATCTGTCGGCAATAATTACCTCGCGATGCTTCTTTCCCCAATCGGCAAGGTCATGAATAATACCTTGTAATGTCCAGCCGTATTCGGTTAAATTATACTGAACGGTAACAGGCTGGGTATCCAAAACAGTACGCTTGATCAGCTTATTCTGTTCCAGCTCCTTCAGTTCTTTACTGAGCATTTTGTTTGATATGCCATCCACATCGTTCAAAATATCTGAAAACCTCCTCTGGTTATAATAGCAAATTGATGATATAATGGAGATCTTCCATTTCCCGCTCAATACATCCATCGCGTCATGGATGGCCATGATCTCTTTTTTGTGCCCTGCAATACAGGCGTTGATGTCAGTCATAAGTTACCTGGTTACTCAAAAGTTACTGTTACTTTTAGTTACAAAGTAACGAAAATAAATCAATCTACCCTAAGTTTGCATCATAAACAAACGAAAATTTAAAATGAACTTCAAAGACAAAAACGTAGTTATAACCGGTGGCAGTACCGGAATTGGCCTGGCAAGCGCACATGCATTTATTAACGCAGGCGCAAACGTATGGATCACCAGCAGAAGTGCCGGTAATCTGCAAAAAGCCGCCGAAACCATCAACAGCCCAAAACTAAAAACCATAGTTTCCGACACATCAAACCTGGAAGGGATAGCAATTTTAGAGAAAGCCGTAACAGAAAGCGGTAACAAACTGGACGTGCTTTTCCTCAACGCCGGCATTGCCGTATTTACCCCGATTGAACAAGCCACCGAGGCTGATTTTGACGCGCAATTTAATACCAATGTTAAAGGCTATTTCTTTACGCTTCAAAAGTTGATTCCGCATTTGGCAGATGGCTCGGCGGTAATATTCACATCCTCAACCGTGGCTACGGCTTCAAACGTAGGCACCAGTGTATATTCTGCCACCAAAGGCGCTGTCAATAAAATTGCCCAGATCGCGGCAAATGAATTAGCTCCCAGAAAAATTCGTGTAAACATTCTTAGCCCCGGACCAATCCAAACACCCGGATTAGAATATGCTATACCTGCCGAGGCTAAACCACATTTGGCAGCCGCTACAGCCCTGCAACGGATAGGTGATGCTGAAGAGGTTGCCAGCACCGTATTGTTCCTGGCATCGGATGCAGCAAGCTTTATTACCGGAACAGAGATTGTAGTTGACGGCGGTTATCTTAATTATGGTTTAAAGTAAACCAGAGGGACAATCCTGTAAAAGCATTGAAACCGGAGGAAATTCCGGCCTCAATGCTTTTATTTTTATATGATGGCTTATTATTTAGCTGTAATTGTTGATGCCTCAACCTGCAGGCAATAATTACAACGATGACGTACCGCTTTATAAGCTACGCCTTTGTAGTTTCCGGGAGATGGATCTTCCCAATCTTCCCTGATAATATATAAGCCAGACATGGTAGGTTTAAAAAAGGCTTCGCCTTCTTCATTGATAATTAACTCCTTTTCCCAGTTTTCAGGATTAAAAACCCTTAGCGATGTTTTTGGTTCGGCAATACGGCCATCTTTAAACGCTTTAACCGATATCAATCCCTTTTTGCCGGTTGCTACAATGATATCCAATAACTGGGCCGGGGTTGAATTCATATTTCCGGTACCCACTACATAAGCAGAGCACAAATAATCAATAGGCCTGATATTTTTACCCCCGGTTTTAGAGCGGTCAACAACCTCGTGAGTATCATTTATGCCCAGGATGCGGTAAACGCCGTTATGTGAGGGTGTAAAGGACGCTTCCCAGCAATCGGCCTTTTTAAGGATAGGTAATGCTGTTTTGTTCCCATTTTCATCCTGAAGGAAGACTTCAAAATCGCCGGCGCGGTCAAGCTCAACTCCTGTATCACGGTGCCGGATACTAAACTCATCAATGTTGCCGTAGCAAACCTGGATATATGCGGTTTCGTTCAATTTACCAGAACCTTTAATCTCCATCCAGTAAGCGCTCGCGTTACCGGCAAAAGGCATAAATATAAAAAGCAGTATAACCCTGAATACAGATAGTTTCATGGCGCCAAATTAGCAATTATTAAGCAGCCGCCAGGCAGAAATCCACCGGAGGGGGTAATAGCCCATCATTGGACAGCAACGGAAAATGACAGACTCTATAGTGGACTCACCCGGTCTACGCTACGCTGGACCACCCTCTCTTCGCCTTTGGCGGAAAGAGGATAAGAAAAATAAAGGATATAAATTCCCCCCTCTCTTTACGCTTGCGTAGAGAGGGGTCACGAGCGCAGCGATGTCGGGGTGAGTTGATATGCTAACTGATTTTACCCATTATGTCTAACATGGGATATTACTCCCCCGGAGGGGGTACAGGTTTGTAGCAATGTACACATCCAAAACAACCGTGCCGTAGGCACGGAACATCAACTGGAATTGTGTACCGCTGGCACACTAAAAATTGACTATAATTTATTGCTACATACCTTTTGTACCCTCTGGTGCAACCTGCCTGCTATTTAGCTAAAGACACTACTGGTGATGGCAACCATGAAGATCATGCCAGCACAAAAAGATTGATATTCAGAAATTGAGAAGAATACTTGGAAGGAAAAAGATCGGAAAAACAGCTATCCGAAGCAGAAGAAACAAACAATGTGCTATCCCTGGCTAACACATTGCTTTTTAACTAAAACTGTATTTTACAATGAAAATACCCATTAAAGAACTATCGGGAATATCGTTACGGGAAACAAATGTTTGCCCGGTATATTCTTAATTAAATCTTTCAGCAAAAACATCACTAAACCAATTAACAGACATAGCTGTTAACATCTCTATATTTTCAATAAGACGACTTTGATCGGGTTATCGTTGCAGGATGGGATATTTTTTTCAACACTGAATAAGATTAAGGTTATTGCAAAACTAAACAATTCGTTAACAAAAAGATTAAAAATTGATTAGAAAAGTGTTTTTTACCTATTAATTGAGGTAAAATAAAAGTTACTTGCCCTCTTTTGCCTTAGATAGATGGCATTTTCTTTTCCATTTTAATGATTTCGCGTCATTTGATCCTGTTATAGTTTTTAGCTATCAGCTTATAGAATTAATTGATTGTGATTGTTGAAGTTAACATCATAATTTTATGAAACTTAATACCTGACCAGGGGTTAAGCAGCAGATTCAATATATAAACACATTATGGAAAACGGATCAAATGACATCAGTAAATGCCCGTTTCACAACGGCACTATGAAAAACAATGCTGGCGGTGGCGGTACACGCAACCACAACTGGTGGCCTAACCAGTTAAAGCTTAACATCCTGCGCCAGCACTCTTCGCTGTCAAACCCGATGGAAGAAGATTTTAACTATGCTGAAGCCTTTAAAAGCCTCGACCTTGAGGCTGTAAAAAAAGATCTTCACGCGCTCATGACCGATTCGCAGGATTGGTGGCCAGCCGATTTTGGTCACTACGGTGGCCTGTTCATCCGCATGGCCTGGCACAGTGCCGGAACTTACCGTGTGGGCGACGGGCGTGGTGGTGCAGGTGCGGGTTTACAACGCTTTGCGCCGCTTAATAGCTGGCCCGACAATGTGAGCCTTGATAAAGCCCGCAGGTTACTTTGGCCTATCAAACAAAAATATGGCCGTAAAATTTCATGGGCCGATCTGATGATCCTTACCGGTAATATTGCGCTTGAATCAATGGGTTTTAAAACCTTTGGATTTGCCGGTGGGCGCGAAGATGCCTGGGAGGCAGATGAATCTGTATACTGGGGTGCTGAAACTACCTGGCTGGGCGGCGATATACGCTACGCGCATGGCTCGCATGGTGTACAGGAAGGTCACGGCGTGCTGGTATCTGACGATGATGCCGATGGCGATATCCACTCGCGCAACCTCGAAAAACCACTGGCCGCTGTGCAAATGGGCTTAATATATGTAAACCCTGAAGGTCCGGATGGCAATCCTGATCCGGTTATGGCGGCTAAAGATATCCGCGATACCTTCGGCAGGATGGCGATGAACGATGAGGAAACTGTTGCTTTGATAGCCGGTGGCCATACCTTTGGTAAAACCCACGGCGCGGCATCTGCAGATAATGTAGGTAAGGAGCCTGAAGCGTCTGATCTTGAACTGCAGGGCTTCGGTTGGAAAAACGGATACGGATCCGGTAAGGGTGCCGATACCATTACCAGCGGTCTGGAAGTTATCTGGACTACAACCCCAACCAAATGGAGCAACAACTTTTTTGAAAACCTTTTTGGCTACGAATGGGAATTAACCAAAAGTCCGGCCGGCGCGCACCAATGGGTTGCAAAAAATGCCGAAGCTATTATCCCTGATGCCTATGATGCATCTAAAAAGCACTTGCCAACCATGTTGACTACCGACCTTGCCCTGAGATTTGATCCTGCTTATGAAAAAGTATCAAGGCATTTCCTGGAAAACCCGGATGCTTTTGCCGATGCCTTCGCGCGCGCCTGGTTTAAATTAACCCACCGTGATATGGGCCCGCGGGTACGTTACCTGGGTGCCGACGTACCGGAAGAAGTACTGCTTTGGCAGGATCCAATCCCGGCTG
Organism: Mucilaginibacter kameinonensis; assembly: GCF_003675385.1. GTDB lineage: Bacteria > Bacteroidota > Bacteroidia > Sphingobacteriales > Sphingobacteriaceae > Mucilaginibacter > Mucilaginibacter kameinonensis. The sequence continues at coordinate 971,671 of NZ_RCWZ01000004.1, forward strand.
CCGATTACACGCCGATAGTTGAAAGTGATGTGGCCACCTTAAAAGGAAAGATCCTGGCATCGGGCTTAAGCGTGTCTGAACTGGTTTCAACAGCATGGGCTTCGGCTTCCACTTTCCGCGGTACTGATAAACGCGGCGGCGCCAATGGTGCACGTATCCGCCTGGCTCCGCAAAGGTACTGGCAGGCAAACAACCCTGTACAGCTGCAAAAAGTGCTGAACGTGCTTGAAGGCATCCAGAAAGACTTTAACGGAGCACAAACCGCTGGCAAAAAAGTTTCACTGGCAGATTTGATCGTACTGGCCGGAACCGCGGCTGTTGAAAAAGCAGCTAAAGATGGTGGTCATAATGTTACCGTTCCATTCACTCCGGGCCGTACCGACGCATCGCAGGAAGAGACTGATGTGGAATCATTTGGCTACCTGGAACCTGCGGCTGATGGTTTCCGTAATTATCGTAAAACAAAACATCCGGTTTCTACCGAAGAACTGCTGATTGACAAGGCACATTTGCTTACACTTACAGCGCCTGAGTTAACAGCATTGTTAGGCGGTCTTCGGGTATTGAACATTAACCATGACGGATCGAAACATGGTGTGTTTACCGCGCACGAAGGCGTGCTTAGCAATGATTTCTTTGTGAACCTGCTTGATATGGGTACAGCATGGAAAGCTACATCTGAAAGTAAGGAACTTTACGAGGGTAGTGACCGTGAAACAGGTGCAGCCAAGTGGACTGCAACCCGTGCCGACCTGGTATTTGGCTCCAACGCCGAATTGAGGGCTATTGCCGAAGTATATGGCAGCGCCGACGGAAAAGATAAGTTTATAAAAGACTTCGTAGCCGTTTGGACCAAGGTTATGAACCTTGACAGGTTTGATCTGTAATCTTATAAAAGCAATAATGAAAACGCCTCAGGTCGGATGATCTGAGGCGTTTCTGTTTTATTTATACTTATCAGGATCGAGCCTGAAGAACCTTACAGCATTATTGAAGAGGATATCCCGTTTTTGATCGTACGACAGGTAATCGGCATTTTCTATCACGCTTAGTGAAGTTTCAACCAGTTTAGGCCATATCAGCATATCGGTGCCGTACATAATCCGTTTTCCGAAACCTGCCTGCACCAATCTTTTCAGATAGGCATTAACCTCAACTTGTGAATAGCTCCAGATCAGGCCTGCTATATCCACATAAACGTAGGCGTTTGCACCCATCAGCGCTATCATATTATCAACCATTGGGTATCCGGCATGCATTACCCAAACTTTCAATTTAGGATGGCGTGCCAACAGGTCTTCCAGTAATAGCGGGTCTCCTTTTGAAGCCCTGTATTTGGGTGATGTAAGGTTGGCCATACCGTTACCTCCCGTACCCATGTGGATGCCTACAGGGATATTATTTTTTTCGGCGGCGGCAAAGTAGGCATCAAGCGACATATCACTTGGCGAAAGTCCCTGGTACTGCGGCGCTACCTCTCCCATCACTTTGTAAAAGCCTGAAGAAAGTGAATCGGTAAATGCCATTACAGTCATATCGCTTGGTGAGCTTACGCCGATGCCGGGAATAATACGGTCACCGGCCACTTTTTTCCAGTTGCGGATGATACCGGCATCGCCATAAACTACCATGGTCATGTTGAGGCGTTTCATGGTAGCCATAAGCGAGTCCTGCATTTCCTTGTCAGAGTGCGCAGGCTGCAGCGGTATGGCGCAACCTGTAGATAGAAAAGATGGCGGTGCCGAATTGGGATCGCTACCGGGCATATCCCTCAAAAACCATGGGCATAAGGGTGCCATGCCGGGCGATACCTTCATGGCATGAACGTGAACATCAATAATGGGCAAGGGCGCGCTTTTTTTAGGGGCAGTCACTGTCTGGGCGTACAAAAAAGCGGGAAAAAGCGCACAGGCGGTTAACAAAGTAAATTTTCTCATACAAAGCTTTGGGTTAATTGGTTATGGCTTACCCTTTAAATTTAAATAAAAGCAAATCAATTTACAATCGATTACCTAAATCATCTTAGTGTTAGAAATGGATATTTACTAAGAAATAACGTCTTAAAATGAATGATAGTCCCATCTTTCGTCGTTGCCATAGTTGTTAATCTGAGCAGCAATGGGGGTTAACAGGGTTAACAGAAATTCGATTATTTTTATATAAACAATTTACAATCAACTAATTAAATAAAAGGTGGGGTTAACTCTAAATTCGTCACCCAGCTAATGTCTGTGCAATATCAGCACGGCTCTGAGCAACGTCCACATTTGCGAATCAATAAATTAAAATACACCTAACAATCAACAACTTACACGATACTATTTTAAAATACGAAGACAACCAAGCAAAGAAAACTTATTAATTCCTATGAAAACAAATCATAATAATTAATAATTCCCAATAAGCAGAGTAGCAATTCAAATTCGTCTGAAAAGTTGGGGATTGCTTCGTACCTCAAACCCATGACGCCTTTCGGTTTTACGCCACTTTTAATGTACTAAACAATGCTTTTGGTTTAAATCAATTTTATATCTTTGCCCCTATATGCTTCCGTAGTTCAATGGATAGAATTATGGTTTCCGGTACCATCGATATGAGTTCGAATCTCGTCGGGAGCACAAAAGGGATTTACAGCTTGTAAGTCCCTTTTTGTTTTATCCTTTCACCTCCGCGTACCTTTTTCTAAACGCGGTCGGGTTTTCTCCCTTATACTTTTTAAAGATCCTGTTCAGGTGGCTTTCATCGGTAAAACCAAACTCGTAGGCTATTTCGCTCATGCGCTTATCGGTGTATTGCAGGCGGGTTTCTATTAGTTTGAGTTTATAGTTGGTGATGTATTGCTGCAAACTTTCACCCGTGGTTTTCTTAAAGTATTCGCTGATATAGTTTGGCGAAAAGTTAAACGACAAGGCCATACATTCGGCCTTTAAGCGCTCGGGCTGGTAAATATATTCGTGGATATAATTAAGCAGCGGCAAGGTGGTTGTTGATGGCTGTTTAATGATATTGGCGTGTTGCTGCAGGGTGATATTACGGGCGGCAATAGTAATAATAGTATTCATCAATTGCTCCACCACCTCATTATGCTGCGGAAACTCGTTTGATGTTTCCCGTTGTAAAGCTTCAATCAGGGCCCTCACCAGTGGTTTATCGGTAACGGTTTTCAAAATGCAACCCGGCAAATGGTTGTGGTTATGAAAAATGTATTCCATTTTTTTAACCCACTTTTCGCTTTGTGTTTTCAGGTAGCTATCGGTAAAGCGGATAAAGTAAAACCGAGTTAACTCATGCACTTCAAAGCCGTGCTGGTCTTCAGGAAAAATCAGAAAGAACTTATTAGAGGAATAAGGTAATTCGTGCCCGTTAATGATCTGGATCCCCTTCCCTTCCAGCGTAAAAACCATTTCAAAAAATGTATTGCGGTGCGGCTTGGCCGTGTACTGGTTGGTTTCAAGCAGCTCCAACTCATACGGGCGGTAAAGGTTTTTGATCTCCATACCTGTAAAGTTACATATGATACCCTGAAATGTACAACGCCAGGGGCCTGATAATGCGGAACTTTGACATATCAAAACAAAACGAAAATGAACACTACATCTTTTTTACTTTTAAGACTGGCCATCGGAGCCAGCATGTTTGGTCACGGATTGGTTCGCTTACCTAAACTTCATGGTTTCAGCAACTGGATGGTTGGCACTTTTGAAAAATCAATGCTGCCCAAAGCTATGGTAACACCATTCAGCTACCTGCTTCCCATCGCCGAATTTACAATTGGTTTATTACTGATATCAGGCTTATTTACCAAACCTGCTTTAATTGGCGGTGGCCTGGTAATGATCATCTTAATATTTGGCAGCTGTATGATTGAGAACTGGGAGATCCTGCCCTCACAACTGATCCACGCTGCTTTTTTTGCTGTATTACTTCAGTTTGCAGCAAATAACACTTACTCATTAGATAAACTTTTCTTCAATAAATAAAATCATGAGCTCAAGAAGAGAATTTATGAAACAAGGCGGCCTACTGGGTTTGGCTGGTCTTGTAGGCAGTAATTTGGTATCTGCTAAAGAACACCAGGCTGCCAATAACGTTAACACCTCAAAATGGGCCGATGGCTCAAGACTGGTGGTTTCTGTATCCATGCAGTTTGAAGCGGGGGGGCAGCCGGATAACGCCGAAAGCCCATTTCCGCAAAATATGCAAAAAGGCTATATCGATCTGCCGGGTGCAACCTGGTTTCAGTATGGTTATAAAGAAGGTATTCCCCGCATGCTGGATAACTGGGATAAACTGGGCGTAAAGGTAACATCGCACATGGTTGGTTCGGCAGTGCTGAAAAATCCGGCACTGGCTAAAGAAATTGTAGACCGTGGGCATGAGGCAGCCGCACATGGCATGAATTGGGCTACACAATATACCATGCCTTACGAGCAGGAAAAACAATTTATAAAAGATGGCGCCGATGCCATCAAAAAAGTAACCGGTTTTACCCCCGTGGGCTACAATGCCAACTGGCTGCGCCGCGGCGAAAACACGCTGAAAATATTACAGGAGCTTGGTTTTGTATACCATATTGACGACCTGAGCCGCGACGAACCATTTATCATCCCCGTAAATCAAAAGGATTTTGTGGTGGTGCCGTATACCCTGCGCAACAATGATATTGTACTTATTGAAGGAAAAAACTTCTCTGTTGATCAGTTCCTGAACCAGGTAAAAATGGAGTTTGACCAGCTTTATGCCGAAGCCGAATTTAAACGCCGCCAAATGTCTATCAGCTTCCATGATCGTATTGGAGGCACCCCACAAATGGTTAAAGCCGCCAACGACCTGATTAAATACATACAGCAACATAAAGGCGTAAGCTTTAAACGCAAAGATGAGATCGCAAAAATGGCTTTGGAGGATAAAACAACGATAAGGGAGTAATAGTAAAAATTGGGGATAGCATATGAATGGTAACTCCCTCTCATGGGAGGGGTGTGTTGGGATTGAGCGAAGGCAGGGAGGGGTTTATACGCCTTTGCAACGATTGGGCTTCTCGCTGAAACCCCTCCCTACACCCTCCCAAGGGAGGGAATCGCGCAGCCCCCTAAACGAAAATCCGCTAACTATCTTTCCGTGGCTATTCCTTTTGAGAAAGGATTTTTGAAAAACCTTTATTCAGCATTATACCAAACAAGAAAGGCTACCTCATAAGGCAGCCTTTACTCGTTTTATCAAAATTATTTCAATCAGATCGCCTCCAACTGCAATACTACGCTGGTGTGGTAAGTATTAGTTTCCGGGTTGATACCTACATTCATTAGGAAATCGCCGGTAAAAGTTAAATCCTCATTACCTAATACCGAACCTGTGCCCGGGTAAAGGTTAATCTCTTTTACACGGTATTTTTTGTTAGGATCGAGGCCTTTTAAACGTACCGGAACTTTGGTGCCCGAACCGTAACGGTTATTTACCAGGTAATTGAACATAACCGCTTTTGATTTATCAGTATTTACGTACATGATAGATGCAGCATCGTTATCCCATGGCGAGGCTAAACGGTACTGATCGCCATGCCAGATCGCATCTTTCAGGCCATCATAATTTTTAAGAGCCGACTGGCAGAAGCTCAGATCATTTTCGCTTAGCTTGCCGATAACAATATCAAAGCCCATTTTACCCATCATAGCCACATCCACACGGTATTTAATAGGCTGCTTGCCCCAATCGGTTACGTGGTTTGAGCTGGTGATAGCCGGGTAAAAGAACGAATACTCCCACTGAATAAATACGCGCTCCAACGGATCGGTATTATCACTTGGCCAGTACTCGGTAAAGTATTGCAATGCTCCATAATCCACACGACCGCCGCCGCCTGAGCAAAGCATCAAAGGCACTTTAGGATACTTAGCACGAACACGTTTCAATACATTGTACAAGCCGTTCACATAGTCAACATAAATATGCGACTGGTCTTTTTTCAGGTATGCTGAGTAAGCATTATAGATAACCGCGTTGCAATCCCATTTGATATAAGCCAGGTCAGGATTTTTAGTGAACAGGTTATCAACCACGCCAAATACAAAATCCTGTACTTTAGGGTTGGCCAAATCAAGTACCAACTGGTTCCTGAAATATTTTTCAGGGCGGTTTGGTTGTTTGATCACCCAATCAGGATGAGCTTTGTACAAATCACTGGCCGGGTTAACCATTTCCGGCTCAATCCAGATGCCGAATTTAACGCCGTTAGCCTGCGCTTCTTTTACCAATGAGCTGATTCCGTTTGGCAGCTTTTGTTTATTCTCCTGCCAATCGCCTAAACCAGCATTATCGCCGTTACGCGGGTGGCTGTTACCAAACCAACCATCGTCCAATAAAAACAGGTCGACGCCTAATTTTTTGGTATCTTTTAACAAACCTGCAAGTTTGCTCTCGTTAAAATCAAAATAGGTAGACTCCCAGTTGTTCAACAGTGTAAGCCTTGAGCCGTTACCGTCAACAATTTTGTACTGGCGTGCCCAGCTTTGCAGTTTACGACTGGCATCGCCTTTACCGTGATCAGAGTAAGTATACAGGAACGCCGGCGTAGTAAATTCAACACCCGGCTTTAAATGATACTCAGAAGCTGCATTGTTAATACCTGCAATAATTTTAAGGTTATTGGCTACATCCAATTCAAAATCCACCCTGAAATTGCCCGACCATTCCATAGCGCCATAAAGCACTTTGCCTTCGTCTTCGGTAGCTGGTTTATCCATTGATATGGCGAACATAGAATGCTCGTATAAGTTGGCACGGGTACCCAGTTTGCTGTCGATGGTTTTAATACCGTGGGTTAAACGGGCCTCTTCCGGCTGAACTTCCATAGCCCAGTTGCCATGGTATTGTTTCAACCAAAAACCGCCGGTAGTATTGCCCTTCAGGTTTAAATTGGCCGATGCATATTTGTTAAGGGTAACAACACCTTTTTCGTTGTGCTTAATAACCGACCATTGTTCGGTCACATCTTCTTTAAAGTATGTTTTGTAGTATAGTTTTACCTCAAAATCATAAGCAGGATCTTTCAGGGTAACTACCAATAATGAAACATCATCGCTCACCTTGCTCATCGTGTGGCTCACATAAGCAAGGTTCAGTGATTTATTACCATCGGCATGGGTAACGGTAATGGCAGGCTCGCCCAAACTTGCCGATCCTGATGGCGTATAAACATCATTCTGTACACCCGAATCATCGGCTTGTTTATACATTTTGCGGATGCTGCTGTACTCAGTTGCATTGGCAAGCTTTGCACCCAGGTACACCATGTTCAGGTGTTTCTCGGCATCGGTTTGTAATACCAGCGCGTTATGCTGGGTTTCAACAGGAATGGTTACATCCTGCGCTGCCGCCCTACCGGCCAACAGCATTGAGCCTGCGAAAAGCAGGCCCAGTGGTAAAGTTTTTCTTTGAGTAGTTCTCACGTGTGAATTTTGGTTTAACCGGCTACTTCGGTAATTTGGTTTATCATGTTTTGATGTATCCTCGCGCCATAGTGCCCGGCATCAAGTTTCAGAACCTCGGTGAAGGCCTTTTGTGCCTGCTCAAAATCATGTAAACCGAGGTATCCCAGTCCCTGTAAAAAGTGGCAATGCACGCGGTTCCTTACCTGCAGATCATCTTCAAAAATGAGCAAATTTGGCAGCGAGACGGCAAAGTAATCAATTTTTACGTTATCATGCATGTGCTTAATACCATAATTAAGCAGTTTTTTGAAGATACGCTCTGCTGATGTACTGTCACCCAGACATTTTTTAGCTAAACCCTGATAAAAGATCTTATCCGGCTGTTGATCGTTATAAAAAACAGCTGCCGTCGGGTCTTCCAAACCTATGGCTGCTTTCTCAAAATAAGCCTTCGCCAACGCTATTTCCTGCAGACCTTCATATGCTCTTCCCAACCAATAAAAGATATCATTTTCCTGGGTGCCGAACAGCTTGCCCTCGCCCAAATTATGCGGGTAAGTTTGCGCCTGCGTTAACTGCTCAACGGCCTCATTGTATTTACCATCGCGGATGTTTTGTTTAGCCAATTCAACCAGCGCCGCAACATACTGACCGGATGCTTTACCTTCGCCGCCCTCCCATGGGTGGAAAGTCCTTTGCATCACTTGTTCAAACGCCGTTTGATGCTCACCCAAAAAATTGTATAGGGTAGCCCGCTCTAAATAAACATCATCGCGCCGTTTGGCGGTCTCCAGGTTGGCTTCAACAAATTGCAGGCGTGAATCGGCCGCATGGTTCAGTTTTTTATAAAGCTGATCAAGCTCCATCAGGATCCGGGCATCGGTGGTATCCAGGGCAAAAGCCTTTTCAAAACAAGCCAGGGCTTTTGCAGGGTCGTTTCGTTTATTGTAATAAGCTATTCCAAGGTTCCTGAACACTGTTGGGAAAGTATCATCCAATTGTGCCGACGTTTCCCAGGCGGCAATGGCATCGTCATACTGCAGTTTATCATAAAACAAGTTGCCTAAGTAATATGGCGCTTTGGCATCGGTAGGAATTAAAGCAGCAGCCAGTTTTAGCACACTGATATCTTCCAGCCTGTCGGGAAAACATAAATATGAATCAGCGGCAGATGCCTGTTTGAAATACTCGGATGCCTGTTCGTTATTGCCTAACTGGCAAGCAAAGTAGCCAAGGTAATAATATACCATAGGGCTGGTAGCATCGCCATTGACAGCATAAATAAGCAAATCGGCAGCTTCCTGGTACAGGCCGGCGTTGCTATAGTCAAGGGCATACTCAATGTAATTTTGGTAGTAACCTCGTGACAGTTTGGTTAGTTCGTTAAGGCTGTTCATGGCTTTTTCTTCATTACCCAAAGCCTTGTAAGCGTAAACCAACTCAAACAAAGCACCTAAATTAAACGCATCCCTTTTTATAGCCGCTGTAGCTATTTCAACAGCCTCTTCAAAACGCCCCAGCTTGCGGAAAGCCGCCGAACGTAAAACATAAGCCTTGCTGTTATTGGCGTTTCTATCCAGTGACGATAACGAATGGTCAAGCGCCAGTTCGTAATCACCATTTTCCAGGTCAATCTGAGCTACCGAAAAATAGCCGCTGTCTTTCCAGGCATTGCTCCAGGTAGCTTTATAGAATGATTTATAAGCCTCATCTTTTTTACCCAGGAACTTCAAGGCCAGTCCTAAATTGTAATAGCACTCGCTATCATAAGGGTTAGGATTACGCTGTGTGATGATTTCAACCGCTTTGCGGAAATAAGGTTCGCTTTTAGCAAACTGCCCGCGGCGCAGATACCATAAACCTAAAGCATTGTTATTGCGGATATCCTTGGCATCGCGGCGTAAAGCTTCTTCATAATATGGTACCGGGCTATAAGTAGCATGACGATACTGCTCCAAATGCTGAGCGGTTAAAAACAACTGCTCGTTATTTTCTACATCGGCAGGCATCAAGGCCGGTTTGGCCGCTTCGGGAATGTTATTGAGCTTATTGCTTGCCGCATCATACTTAATCAGTTCTTTGCCCGCTGCCGAGTGTACGGTAAGCAATAATAAGTTCTCATTGATATCTTTAATGGCTATCTCGCGGGTATAAACCTGTTCAGGTACAATGCAAACCTGCTCACTTAGCAATACCTTCCCATCGTGCTGTAGTTTGAGGTTCAGGTTGTTTTGCTCACCGGTTACGTAAACTTTTAATAATAGCTTACCATCAGCGTAGTCAAGCGCCAGCAGGATATCTTTTGTAGCATTTTTAATTACACCAAGTTCGCGGTATGGCATAAAGTATTGGGTAAAATGCTTTTCCTCATGCGGCATCAGCCAGGTAAAATCGGGCTGATTATCAGTAAACATGCCGGTCATGAGCTCAATGTATGGGCCGTCTTCGTCGGTCAGGTTCCTGTCCCAGGCCACACCGAAATCGCTATGCCCCCAGGTCCACTGTTTTTTACCGGGTGATACATGGTGATTAGCTACATGCAGTAAGCCTGCCTGCGAATCATGCTCATATCCGCCCACAAAATCATAATTAGAGTTGATAGCCATGTACGACGTTGGCACCGGGATATTTTTATACCTTGAGATATCGGTACCCGGCGAATAATCAACTTTATAGTAAGTACCTGTAGCTATAGGGAAGGTTGATACATCGCGCTTGCCGTGGTCAAAAACCGCGTTCACATCCGGTGGAAAAACCGACTGGTAATCGTCATTAACCTTTACTGCCGGGTTGGCCCACCATAAAAAGGTCTGCGGCAAGGCAGAGCGGTTATAAAGTTTAGCTTTTATTTCGATGTATGCCTTATCAGGATGCAGCGTAAAACCGGCCATGCCCTTGGTATGGAACATGCGCTCTACCTCGTTAACCCAAACGGTTTTGCTGCCATCGGCGTTTTCTTCGGTTTTATAATCAACCGGTTCAAACGTACTTGGGCGGTGATGCTGCGGCCAGTTAAACTCGATGCCGCCCGAAATCCACGGACCGGTTAAACCTACCAGCGCCGGTTTAATTACCTGGTTGTAATAAATAAAATGACGGTCCTTGATCTTGTCATAAGCCATCTGGATCCGGCCGCCAAGTTCGGGCAGGATCAGCACTTTGAGATATTTATTCTCCAGGTACAAACCTGTGTATTCTTTATCTTCTTTTTCGTCGTAAATTTTTTCGATAACAGGGTTTGGATATACCTTGCCGCTGCTGCCCTGGTAAACACGCTTTTCAAAAAACATGGGGTTTTTATCGGGCTTGCCTATACCGTAGGTTGGGATGATTACCTTCTCTTCCCAAACATTTACATACAAATTATTCATGTAGCTTATAATTATTAATGTCTTATTAAATTTTCTTCTAACTCTTCAAGGGTCTGGCCTTTGGTTTCTTTTACCTTCTTCAATACAAACACGAAGCCTAAAAAGCATATCCCGGCGTACATATAAAACGGCCCGTAAGTGCCCAATACCTTAGCAAGGATGGGGAAGGTAAACACCAGTATAAAATAGGCGCCCCATAACGATACAATGGCTACTGTTGATGCAGCGCTGCGAATTTTATTAGGGAAGATTTCGGCAATAAGTACCCAGGTAATAGGCGCAAGCGAAAGCGCGTAGGTGCTGATGGCAAGCAGTACAAATACAGATACCAATTTGGCCGATAAATGGTTTTGCAACAGGTAAGCCAACACAATATAAAATATCGAAAGCCCTAAGGAGCCGATAAGCATTAACGGTTTACGGCCAAGCTTATCAACCTGCCACATAGCCAGGAGCGTAAATACCAGGTTAACTATACCAATGGAAACGGTTTCAAACAGTTGCTGATTAAGACTTGAGCCTACCGAGGCGAAAATGGTTGAAGTGTAGTTAAACACTACGTTGATACCACAAAATTGTTGAAATACAGCGAGGGTGATGCCAATCAGCACAGCCGGTCGAACAGCCTTTTCAAATACAGCACGGTACGACTCTTTGCTCGTTGCCCCTTTCAGTGATTTTTGGATAGCCTGCTGAGTAGAGGTAACAAATTCTTCGGAACCTATTTTGTAAAGTACCTTTTCGGCATCCTCATGCCTGCCAACTTTCATGAGCCATCTCGGGCTTTCGGGCAGGAATAATACGCCCAGCATAAAAACAAGCGCCGGTACGGTGCCTAAGCCAAACATCCAGCGCCAGGCGTTATCACCGGCATCGGCCAAAAAGTAGTTGCACAGGTTGGTGATCAGGATGCCCAGTACTACGGTAAGCTGATTAATGGCTACGTTACGCCCGCGCACCTTGGCCGGCGAAATCTCGGCAATGTACATGGGGCACAGCATCGATGCCATCCCTACTCCAATACCAGCTGCGAAACGCATTGTAATAAAGTAAGCAAGCCATGTTGAAAATGAAATGGCTAACGACGATACCGCAAAGATGAACGCGGCAAGCATCAGCCCCGGCTTGCGGCCAAATTTTTCGGCAATACTACCGGCAATGATACAGCCCACAATACAGCCCAGCGCGAGCGATCCGGTAAGAAATCCCTCCCAAAGCGGATCAAGCGCGAACTCTTTGCGAAGGAACGGCAACGCGCCAGATATTACGGCAAAATCAAAACCGAACAGGTAGCCGCCCAGTGCCGAAATAAAGGATATCCCTATAATGTAGCTGCTGTTAAACTTAACTTCTTTTTTTAAATCAGTGATCATTTGTTATTGATTAGCTTCTTCTTCTCTTTATAAATTTACTTAATTAACATCGGTTACTTAAAGCGTTCCGTTTTTCTACCTTTCACCTTTATCCTTTTACCTAACTTCTATCCTTTCACCTTATTTCCCGTGCAAATGCACAACCGCGCCGCCACCCGGTGCCAGTTTCAGGTTCAGTTTGGTTGAGCGATTAACGGTGATGGTTTTATGCTCGTATTTCTCGGCATTCTTATCCGCGTCGGCCGCATCGCTGTACAGGTCGGCGGTATAATTGACACCGGCAGGCAAAAAAGAAAAATCAACATTGATATCCCTCGCGTCCCAGTTGGTCATGGCGCCAACATACCAGTCGCTACCTTTCTTTTTTGCTATCGCGATGTATTCGCCTACTTTGGCATCAAGCGGTTTTGTTTCGTCAAAAACGGTTGGCACGGCTGATAAATATTGTTCGATATCCGGGTACTTTTCATACTCGGTAGGCGAATCGCAAAACACCGCCAGCGGCTGATCAAACACCACAAACATGGCCAGTTCGTGACAGCGGGTGCCCTGGGTGGATGGCAATCCCTCGGCTATCGGTTTAAAAGTATCTTTTGATTTGTTGCGCATAGATCCCGGTGTATAATCCAGCGGACCGCCCAGCATCCTGATAAAAGGAAATGTAGTATGATGCACCGGGTTGGTGGTAAAATCCCATTTGGAACATTCCTGTCCGCGTACTGCCTCGTAATTAACAATATTGGGGTAAGTGCGCTGCAAGCCTGTCGGTTTTGAGCAGCCATGGAAATCAACCATCAGGTGGCGTTTGGCAGCTCCTTCGGCAATTACCTGCAGCCATTTAATGGCTTGCTGATCGTCACGGTCAAAAAAATCGACCTTAATACCAACCGCGCCAATGTCTTTTAAATAATCAAGACTAGCATCCAGGTCTTTTAGTAGCGGCGCAGCCACACACCAGACAAAAATGCCTACATGCTTTTCATTAGCATGCTGAATTACCGCACGGATATCTGTTTTTTGCAAACGCTTTTTAACATCGTAATTATCGCTCCAGCCGGCATCAATCATCATGTATTCCAGGTGATTTTTGGCTGCGAAATCGGTATAGAAATTATACAATTGCGTGCTTCGGTTTTCCATACCCGATGGGATTGGCGCGCCGGGCAAAATGGCGTCATGCCACCACTCCCATGCTGCTTTTCCAGGTTTTATCCAGGCTGTGTTTTCCAATACTGAAGGTTTTGATAACTTATAAACCAATTGGTTATTCAGTAAAGTTTTATCATCATCCGTAGCAATAATTACCCGCCATGGATACTCTTTTTTACCCGGCTCTTTAGCAATATAGTTTTCGCGGGAGGTTACTACCGATACAAAATCGCCCCAACTGCCCATTTTGGTTGTGGCCGGGTAAGCAGCCCACTCACCGGTCATGTTTCCGTTTCTCTTTTTAATATACATACCGGGATAGTCAAACAGATCAGCTTCTGCAACAACCAGTTTTACGCCGTTGTTATAAGCATACAAAGCCGGGGTAATAGCATGTTTATCTTCCTTTATTTCGCCGATAGATTTGTACTGGTTATAAGCCAGTTCCCAGGCCGTATAATTATCTGTTTCGGCAATGGTTGCGCCGGGGTTTCCTTTCAGGTTAAAACCAGCCTGTTCGCTTATTACTTTAACCGAATCTTTTAAGTCGGTAACAAAGCGATAAGCTACACCTTCATTGTAAGTGCGGATAAGCAGTTTATAATTCCCTGCAAAGCTAATGGCCAGTTCATTATAATTATCGGTAAGCATAGCTGCTTTACCATACAGCGGGCGGATAGTTTTATTTACCATTGATGGCTTAGCGCTCAACACTTTGCCATTCGTGCCAAGGGTGGTTTTATCCAGCTTTAGACCAATAGCCGATGACGAGATCAGCTGATTATTTTTGTAGCTCAAGGCATAGCTAATGCTGTCATTTACCTTAAGTTCCAGTTTCAGGTTATTATCGGGCGATTTAACCGTGTAGCTTTGCGCCGAAATACGAAGAGTAAAAGCAGATAGAATAAAAAATATCAGGGTAGTTTTTTTCATATAGTACCAAACTTGTATAAAATGCTTTGATCGTAAACATCGCCCACCTGTAAAATGGCCTGCGGAAAATTAGGATAGTTAATGCTATCGGGATAATGCTGGCATTCGAGGCAAAGCGCGTCGAATGGTTTTGCCCGATTACCGGTATGGGTTGGCGAAGTACTGGTTAAATAATCGCCGGTGTAAAGGAACACGCCTGGATAATCGGTATAAACTTCAAGGCTGCGGCCCGATGCTTCATCAATTAAGAGGGCCGCATTGGTCAGGGCACGTTCTCCGGCTTCTTTGTTGATAATATAAAACAAGTTAAGTCCTTCAACCCGAGTTTCATCTATCTTAAATTTATCGCTCAGCTTATTATTGTTAAAAGCCTTTTGTTTGGCAGGTATAATAGCCCCGCTCGGCGTATAATCTTCATACGAATCCACAATATTATCCGATAACAAGGTAAGCTTGTGGTTATAGATCTTGCTTTTAAATGCTGAGAGATTAAAGTAAGCATGATTGGTAAAATTAGCTATGGTGTTTTTATCGGTGGTGGCTTTGTAATGGATCAGCAATTCATTGTCGGCGCTCCAGGTGTAGGTTACGGTAAGTATCAACTCACCGGGATAGCCGCCATCTCCATCCAGACTGGTAAGCGTCATCACTACGCCGTTATCAATTGTTTCAGAAGCAAACACCCTGTAATTAAAACCGCTTTTGCCCGCATGGTTAGCGTTTTTGCCATCGTTGATATCCAGATAATAGATCTTATCATCCAGCCTGAAACGGGCATTGCTTATGCGGTTGGCATAACGGCCTATGGTTGAGCCTATGTAACAGGTATCATTCAAATATCCATCCAGGTCAGGAAAACCCACTACCAGGTTCTCAAATTGTTGTTCCCTGTCGGGCACCACAACCGATACAATGGCTGCGCCGTAGTTGGTAAGCTCAACGTAAGCCCCGCTTTCGTTTTCTATCCTGAAAAGGAAAACATCGGCGCCGTTAACCTGTCCCCATAACCGGGATGAAGTTTTAACAGCCACGTGCATATTGATATTTAAATTGATGCTTCATGTATTTACTTGTAGTTGGGCAGGCAATAACCTGTTTTAGTCCCTAATTGGTTTTGGTAAACCTACTATGAAACGGCGGTTAAAAAAATGGATATTTTTCAAAAAGTGATGGATAATCCTATCATCAATACATCGTTTTTGAAAACTTGTATTGATCAAAAAAATAAATACCTTTAAACACCAATTATGCTGTAATGTTATGAGTGCCGTAGCCGAACCCAAAAAGCGGATCAAAGAAGGCTTTATAGGTCAAAAAATGATCGTATTGCCGCCAAACATTAAAAAACCCATCACCAACAATGCTTTGATCAAGGGCTTTTACCTTACCGCTATAGGCTACTATCCCAAAGCGGCCTATCATGACCGCGAGCGCCGCACGGGCAGCAGTGAATATATCCTGCTTTATTGCATAGATGGAGAAGGCTATGTTTATTTAGGCGGCCAGGACCATGTACTTAAACCCAATACTTTTTTCATCATTCCGCGCAACGTTGCCCATCGTTACAAAAGCTCCGAAACTAATCCCTGGAGTATTTATTGGGTGCATTTCAGCGGTTTAAACTCGCAGCTCATTTATGAACGCTCGCTTGAAAACGGACAGCCCACAGTGCAATCCGTTCCGTATGACAGCAGTCGGATTAAACTGTATGAACAGATCTATGCCGTGCTTGAACACAGCTATCATGAAAAGGAAATGGAGATCGTGAACATCAATCTGCTCAGCTTCATCTCCTCATTGGTGTATTACAAACAAACCAACCCGGTTGATTATGATAATGATTTTGTGAGCAACTCCATCGCTTACATGAAAAAGCATATCAGCAAAAAGTTTGAGGTAATGCATTTGGCTAAGCAGCAGGGCATTTCGGCATCGCATTATTTGCGGCTATTTAAACAGAAAACAGGATCATCGCCCATTAACTATTTTAACCTGCTCAAGATCCAGGCTTCATGCCAGTATTTATATTTTACCGACAGAAGTATCAAGGAGATCTGCTCAGATCTGGGTTTTGATGATCCGTATTATTTTTCGAGGTTGTTTACTAAGCTGATTGGCATGTCACCGTCTAAGTATCGGAAAACGCATAAGCGATAGTTCCTTTCTTTAAAACTTACGAAGTTTTAAAAACTTCGTAAGTTTGGCTATGCGCCCGACCGTTCCAAGACTTTTCCATATCAGCGAACAACCGGGCATCAGCATATTTACTCCCCGCCCTTCCCCATCACATTTTGATAATGTTACTGGCGATGTTGTTTTTGCCATCAGCGATCAACTGCTACATAATTACCTGCTGCCTCGCGATTGCCCGAGGGTAACATTTTACGCAGGTAAAAACACAACCGACAATGATAAAAACCAGTTTATGGGCAATACAACAGCTCATTATGTTATTGCTGTTGAAAATGGTTGGTATCAACAGATAAAGGAAACTATCCTATTTCGCTACGAATTTGCTCCCGACGATTTTATGCTGATAGATGAGTGCGCGGGCTATTATGTATCCTATAAACCGGCTTTGCCGATAGCGGTTACGGTTATTGATGATATTATGGCGGCATTGTTAGGCAGAAATATTGAACTGCGGTTTATGCCATCATTGATTGGCATAGCAGAAGCTGTCCGGGATTCCAGCCTGCAGTTTTCACTAATCAGGATGCGGAATGCGAAAGAATGGTAATGTAATAAGCATCTGCCGACGCTCGGCTCCAGCCGAGTGTCAACTATTTCACGGCCTCTGGCCGGCGAAGCTGGAGAAGCTGGCCAGAGGCCTGGGGATATGAGCCACTCGGCTGGAGCCAGGCGGCGGCGGGAAAAGAAAATGAAGGAAACGAACAAACCATGTCGAGCGAAGCCTGACAATCACACAGAAGCATGGCCTCTCTGTATAGCTACGAGATTGCTTCGTCGTTCCTCCTCGCAATGACATAATTTAAAAACACACTCCCCAAAAACTACAAATCCCGCTGCTTCAAATGAAACAACGGGAATTTGCCATTATTAAACCAAACCAAGTTTTTATTTATCCACTTTGTACATCGTTAGTTCTATGAGGTGGAAATAATTTGTTCCGCCCCAGGTTTCCAGAACCTTGAACCTGATGTAACGGTAAGCAGGCAGATCGGCAGGGAAAGTGAAGGGCTCACCGGCGGCTGCAAAGTCGGCATCGGCCTGCGTGGTTTGCCCTGTTGGTAAGCCCGATGGCTTAACCGAGGTAAAGCTTGCAAGTTTTGTCCAACTGTTGTAACTACCATCTGCAGATGGACTGTTACTACCATAGATCTCGAACCGTTTTGGGTTACCATAATTGTACAAGGCCGAAGTACGTTGCCAGATCTTCATTTTGGCAAGCGATGCCTGCTGCCCCATATCAAATGTAAACCATTGCGGCATGCTTGTTCCCGGTGTATGGAACCCCGGTTCATTGGTGCTCTTATCCCACAGGTAATAAGTTTCCCAACCATAGGCCGACGGAATATCGGTAGGCAGGTTATATGGTTTAAACAACGATTTATCACACTCTACTATCCCATAGATCTTCGGAAAATCATCGAAAGCCGGAGCATTGAAAACGTCAACCGCATCGGGTGTTGGTTTGTATGATGATCGGTACTGGATAGCTGTCCCCAGTTTAAGATCGGTTAGGGTTATGCCGGCACTATCCGCGCTAAGCTCTTTTGTTGCCTCGGCTCCGGCCGTATTGGTGTACTTGATAGTAGTTGACACGTTACCGGTATCAGCCTTAATAAAAAACAACCTTACCGAGCCGTTATCATTTACCAGGAACGGATTAGCCGTGTTGTACGACCTGTTTAACAATGCCGACTGGTAAGCCGAGCCATAAACACGCACATTATTAATATCCTGCCCTACCGAGGTATTGCCGGCATTGTCACGTGCCACCAGCCTGAAGCTGTACACATACTCCTTCAAATTAGGGATTGATACACTGATCGAGTCGGCAGGGCTATGGCTTGAGGCATCAACAATTACCGAGTCTGTGGCATTGTTCCAGGTTATTTTATAATTTTTAATACTTGGATCGGGACTTGGGTGCCAAACCAGCACCGCCCTTAAATTACCCGGATGAAAGCTAACTTTAGTTGCCAAACCCGGATAAGTTACCTCATGGTTATTTAAAAAGCCCTTATAATCGTTATCATACTTTTTACAGGCAAATATTGCAATACTCGCCAAAAAGAAAGCAGCTATACTATATCTGATCTTCATGTCTTTAATTTTTAATGGTACTACAATGGGTTGCCATACAATGAAATCTCCAGCGCGTTCACATAATCCAGACCGCCCCAGGTTTGTGTACACTCCAGCCTGATAAATTTGGTAGCAGGCGCGTTAATGCCAATTTTGAAATTAACACCGGCAGCCACAAAAGCGATGTCGGAAGCGTTAGCCTGGTTTGGCGGTAAGCCCGATGGCGGGTTAGGATAAGTAAAGTTGCCCAGGTTAACCCAGTCACCAGATACAGTACCCGGAGCCGAGTTTTTAGGCAACACAGAGTCTTTAGGTGCATCGCTGCTGGTGCCCCAGAGTGTTAGCTGCCTGATATTTTGATAGCCGAACACGCCGCTTAACCTCTCCCACAAAACAAAACGGCTCAGCTTGGCATTCACGCCAAGGGCAAAGGTGCCCTGTTTGGTAGGTGCACTTAGTGTATGCCAGCCGGGTTCGCCTGTATTACCGTCAAACAGGTATTTGAACTCCCAGCCGTAGCCAATAGGGCTGTCGCTATCCAGGTGATAGGTATAAAACTTACTCTTGTCCAGCAGGGTTTCAAAAAGTGGTGTAAGGGTTTTATACACTGTGTCCGAAACATTGCCAAACCTATCTGTAGTATATACGCCAAACTTTTTAGGCGTAGCGTCGTATCCACGTACCGAAAAATTTACCGAATCGGTATTGATGTACTGCGGGTCCTGCTCGTCATATTTATTGGTTTTATCATTTAACGACAGCACGTGCACCGCAATTGGCACTTTGTTAGGGTTTAAACCGAAGAAATTTGCGCCGCCAAAATCAGGAGTAATATCCAGGTTATCATTGATCAGCAAATAGTTGGGCGTTTTAGGGCTAACCTTTATCACCACAGGATCTGATTTAATATTGGCCCTGCTTACCGCATACAACGTAACTTCATATTCTTTAGCCCTTGCAAAACCATCGACTGTAATGGTATCGGTATAGTAGCTGGCCTTGGTTTCCCTTGTAGTTTTATCGTTGATGTTATAGCTGGCCAAAACGTACAGCAGATTTTTAGAGTTGGGCAGCGTATAGGTAAGCCTTGCCGCCCCGTTCAGGTTCTCGACCTTTACGTTGGTTACTACGCCGGGCTTGGTGGTATCATTGGATACCACCTCGATGTTCGATTCGCTCTTTTTACAGGAAACGATGAGCATGATGAGCAAAACCGGGATAAGCATTAAACCGGTAAGCCATCTGCGATTATTAATCTTTTTCATAATTTATATCTCTATATTAAATTATCTAATCTTTCAAAAAAAACAGGATGATCCTACCAGTAAGGGTTTTGGGTAAGGTTATTATTCACTATCAGGTCGTTGGTACTGATAGGCCATAAATAATCTTTAATACCAAATACCGGCTGTATGATGGTTTGCGGGCGATAATAATTAGCCGCTGTACCTTCGTAAATATTCCATCCCTGTATTGGCTTGCTTAACACATCCTGCAGTTCTTTCCAGCGGCGAAGGTCCCAGCCGCTTTGCGCTTCAAAACAAAGCTCAATCCGGCGTTCCTGGTGAATGATGGCCCTTAAGCCATCTTTAGAGTTTGGCTTGGATGGATTTTTTGAGTAGTTGCTCCAAGAGGCTTGCACACCATCTAAACCGGCTCTTGCACGAACCTTATCTATATACGAGTAAACCTCTGCAGTTGGCCCCTGTACTTCATTCAAAGCTTCGGCGTACAGCAGGTATAAACCCGACAGGCGCATTACCGGCAAGTGATAATTTTCGGTAGTGAAGATATTATCATAAACCGACAGATAATTAGCCAGTTTTTTAGGCCAGTAACCGGTGATATTGGTAGCGCTGATACTTTTAGGGCCGGCCAATGCGTACGGACCGCGGGCCTGCACGTAATAAGCAGTACTTTCGTCGCGTTTGCCATTACCAAACCAGATACCGCCATCAAAACCGATATCAGCATAAAACCTTAGCTCGCGGTTAAAGTGGGCTTTGGCAGTTTCGTAACCACTCATGATCAGCGGCGCACTTGAGTCATCGCCCATTTGTGTTGAATTACGATTGGTATAATCCCAGGTTTTATCCTCATTAATCGGCACACCTTTATCGGTATAAAACAGATCGGCTGTCTGGATAGGCACCGCGAAAGTACCCGGGTTGGTAGAAGCCAGGCCTACAGCCGCCGAAGTCATCCTTGGGATGGTGAAGTTCTGGTAAGTAAAACCATAGTTTAGCGCCCAGATCAGCTCAGGGTTTTGCTCCCATTTTTCGGTGATATCATTTTGCAGGGTTAAAACTTTTTTCAGCTTGTCCGATACATTACCTACACCTACTGTTGGTGGAGTGGTGTATAACTTAAGTCCCTGCGCTTCACATTCGGTTATAGCAGCCTTACAGGCGTCAGCAGCTTTTTGCCATTTGCCCGCGTCATAAGTTGCAGAAAAAAGGCTTTTGCCGTCATGATCTTTAAAACCTGCATAATCAGGATTACCATTAAACAGCGGACTTGCAGCTGTAGTTAGGATCTCGGCTTTAACGGATAGCGCTATAAATTTGGTGATACGGCCAAATTCCGTAGCCTGGTTATCAATAACCGGTGGCAGATCTGGAATAGCCTCATCAAGCAATGACACCACGTAATCAAAACCCTCATCAACAGATGAGCGCTTACGTTTTACCTCTTCTGCCGATGCGTTGATCGGGAAGTTTTCTTTAATGAGCAGCATCGGGCCGTACATCCTGATGAGATAATAATGATAATATGCCTTTAGGAATTTGGTTTCGGCAATCCACCTTTTCTTTTCAGATGCGCTCAGGTCGATAGGTTTATCAATGTTCTCAAGCATGATATTGCATCGCCTTAAAGCCTGAAAAATAGCCAGACCACCGTTTGCGCCATCCCAGTAGTTAAGGCTCACGTTCGAGTTGCTTTGCAGCCCGCGGATCAGGTTAAAACCTGCCTCGTTAAAGTAATGATCGTTCAGTGTGTTGGGATATACAATCTCCGATGAGTACACAAAACCCGGATTGTTCACCACATCATTTAAATGCTGCATGGTTGAGTAGCAGGTAAACAGGTAGTCCTCCGCTTCGTTGCGGTTGCGGAAGGTATAGTCTATCGTGGCCACATTATCAGGAGTGATATCCAGGTACTTTTTGCATGACTGGCCCATGATAACCAAAGCGGCCAGCATAACAATTTTATAATATGATCTTATATTTTTCATCTCTCTAAAATCCGTTTACGGTTATAAATTCACGTTTAAGCCCAGGTTAAACACTTTCTGTATCGGATAAGCAAAGCCGTTACCACCCTGCTCAGGGTCCCACATTTTGAAGGGGCTCCAGGTAAGCAGGTTAAGGCCGTTAAAGTAAATGCGGCAATTGGTCAGGTGCATTGCTTTTGATATGCTTTTTGGCAGTGTATATCCCAACTCTACCGACTTGAGCCTCATGAAGCTACCATCGCGCAGCCACCAGGTGCTTGGCTGCAGGTTGTTAAGTACCGTGGTTGAAGTAGTGCCAAGGCGCGGATACAAGGCGTACAGGTCCTGGTGTTCTTCGCTCCAGTGACTATCGGCAAAAGCCTGCAACACCTGGGTATTTCCGTAGATATAGGGATCATTACTTGGGATGAAAGGACTAACCTTGTTTGGATCGATAAAGAATGATACCCTTGCCTGGCCCTGGAAAAAAGCCGAAAGATCAAACCCTTTAAATCCGGTTGAGAAACCGAAACCATAAACAATTTCGGGCGTTTGCGGATAGCCTAAAAATGCCTGGTCAAGATAATCTATTTTACCGTCGCCGTTCAAATCACGGTACTTGATATCACCACCTTGTGGCAAAATACCATTGGTACCGTTAGCGCTGAAGATCTGTGTGGGCGAGTTGCGGGCTTCCTGATCGTCAACAAATAAACGCTCGGCTATGTAACCATAACCGCGACTTATAGGCTGACCAATAAAATGCCTCCAGGGCTCTTTATAATCGGGCTCTTCAATGTATTTATACCTGTTGGTGGAGTAGGTGAAGTTACCGCGGATAGATGCCCATGCACCATTGCTGAAACTCTGCTTATAATCCAACGAAAGATCAACGCCTTTTGAGTTTACCTTGCCTAAGTTGGCGCTGGTTGTTGACTCCAAACCTTCGCTGGTGGGGGTGTTGGTACGCTCCTGCAAAATATTATAGCGGTTGTTCCGGTAAAACTCGGCCACTACATTGAAGTTTTTCAGAAAGGTAGCCTCAACCGCGATATTGGTTTGTTTGGACGTTTCCCAGGTAACATCAGGATTGGCGTAGTTATTAATGAACACACCTTTACGCTCGTACTGGTTATTGATACCAAACTGGGCATAGTTAGGCCCTGCGTTCAAGGTAACATCCGATTGGTAGAAGAACCTTTGATTGCCAATAGCATCATTACCCACCAAACCATAGCTGGCCCTGATCTTTAAACGATCAAGGATATTAGGGTTCCAGAATTTTTCGTTTGATACCACCCATGAACCACCAATGGTTGGGAAAAAGCCATAACGGTGATTTGCCGAAAAACGCTCCGAACCGTTGTAACCAAAGTTAGTTTCGATAAAATACCTTCTCAGGTAGGAGTAGGTTAACCTGCCCGCCAAACCTAAATTGCGATATGGCAATGAGTAAGGCAGCGTAGTAGTATTTGTTTTTGGGTCCTTGGCGCTTGAATAAAGCGTTTGCTGCGCTGTACCAATTAATGTTGAGCTGATATTGTGCCCTTTACCGAATGGCTTATTATACTCAAGCGCGGTTTGCAGGTAAAAGAAAGTATTGGCGTTAGGCTCATTACGGCTGTAGTTCAGATATTCGGTTGCTACGTTGTTGCCTGTAGGCTGCGGGTTAAGCCAGGTTAGGGTGTATTTATTACTATCCTTATCGTAGCTGCCAACATTGTAATAAAACGGCGAATAAGCCAGCTGTGAATCAAAGTATGAATACCTGTTGGTATTGAAGATGCTCTTGAACTTTAAACCATCAGTAATAAATTTCAGATCCTGGTTTAACTCAAACTGGGCCGACATTCTCGACTCCGACGAGTTTTTATGGCCCCTTAATAAAGCAGCGTACGGGTTATTGTACTGGATACTGTTACTGGTAGTACCTGACGCCAAACCTACGTTACCAAACAAGATGTGCTGTGCATTGGCATTAGCCGCGTCTGGCTCATAATAGGCCGGGAATAAAACCGGGCTGGTATGGATGGCCACATTATAAAGATCGGATGCAAAAGAGCCATCGGAAGTAATAGGACCATTATACTCACTGAAAGTACCCGATAAACGTACAATAACCTCGGTAGTTTTGGTAAGGTTAACATTTACGTTTGAGCGCAGTTGATAGTTTTTGAACTTAACGTTGTTGTTATTGTTGTTGCGGATATCTTCACGCAAAACGCCATTATCAATATTATATGAACCGGCAATATAATAACGCGCTGTTGGGCCGCCGCCGCTAACGCTTAAATCGTTACGCTGGGTGGTAGCTTGCTTTTTAAATAACAATCCCAACCAGTCAACCGCCGGATAAACATAAGGGTTACTGCCCGGCGTGTGGTTAATGGTGTTAATAGTATTGTTAATTTTTGTTTGAGGAAAGGGAAGCGGTAACGTAGGATCGCGTGTTAACGATGCCTCGTTATACAGGTTCATGTACTGGATAGGATCAACCAGTTGTGGGGTTTGGGTTGATTGCGACGAAGAAAACTCCGACCGGAAATTGATCTTGGCCGGACCTTGTTTACCTTCTTTAGTGGCAACTAAAATTACGCCGTTGGCACCGCGGGCACCATATAAAGCGGTAGCGCTTGCATCTTTCAATATCGAAAAACTGGCGATATCATCCACGTTTAAACGGGCAAGGTCATTGGTTGATAGCTCAACGTTATCAATCAAGATTAACGGATCGCGTTTGTAGCCGAAAGTGGTTACCCCACGGATAAAGAACGAGGCGTTATCCTGCCCGGGCTGGCCGCTGCGCTGATAAGCAATAATACCCGCTGCCTGACCAGCAAGCGCGTTGGTAAGGTTACTTGCCGGGATCTTTAACTCGCCGGGCTTGATACTGGTAACCGAACCTACCAGGGCCTCCTTACGCTCCTTTTTACCAAAGGCGGTTACCACTACCTCTTCGGCCAGAAGTTTTTGTTCTTTAAGCCTGATAGTGATATGCTGATTATCTGAAGTTACCACCATATGCTGATCGATAAAACCAACAAACGAGATTTTAAGACTGATACCTGCCGGCACTTCGAGCACAAACCGGCCATTTATATCGGAGGTTGTGCCTGTGTTTTTAACATTTTCGGCAGTAATGTTGGCGCCGGGTATTTTTACGCCAAGGGTGTCGGTTACCTGCCCCACAACCGTGATCTTGTTTTGCGCATGCACATTAATGGCAAAACACGATAGTATCAGAAGCATTAATAACCGCCCAATAAAAAGATGGCTTTGCTGCCTGCCCCTCTTCACCGGAAATTGATCATAATTGTAAAATGGTTTCATAAAATTGGGTTCATATAAATTTTTTAGGGTTGTTAGCCGGGTTTTAAATTCAATTTGCCCTTAGTTTAAGTCCATAACATTCCTATGTCGGCAGGCTTAACCAGGGGTTAAATGGCTAAGCGACCACACCAAAAGGAAAAACTAAATAATGGCTAATAATATCATTTGAGTAAAATGACCCAATGACTTGCCAGACTTATCCAGGCTCCGTGAATTTTAATTGTAGCAACGACAGTTTCGCCGTATTAAGGGAGTAGCACTTCTTTTCATAATTGTTTGCGTTTGATTTTACTAATTGGTTTTGTAAATCTATAAGTGTGCCGCAAAATTTAAAATGGATAAAACACATAAAAAGATGGATAATATTATCTTTCATGATACTCCATTTCGAAGTGAACCACAGGCAATTAACCAAACTTTCCGGACCGATTTAATCAAATAAACCCGCACCATTTTTCGAGCATTATAAAAAGAATAAGGCCGCGTCGCGACCTTGATAAAAATGAACAATATTGCTTTTTACTATTGCAAAAACCTTTTAGTTATTCTTAAGACGGTTACGCTCTTCTTTCAATCCATTTTCCTGTTTACTACGATTTGCCGACCCGGTGCCCCCAAATGATTTTGTATAAGTAAGCTTAATCACCGGGAAACGCCTGGTTTCGGTATTGACAATCACATGGCTTTTTATATCAAAAGCTTCGCGTGTAAGCGTGCCATACCTTACGTGAATCTGCGATGCACTTAACACGTCGGCTACTGCCAATTGCAAACTGCCCCTATTATTTTTCAACTCTTTTTTTATCCCAGCATTGATCACCCCAAAACCATCAACCCGGGTTGTACCATTATATGAGAGGGAATTGTACTGCCCCGATACTTCCGCCGAAAAACTACCAGGCAACTTAAACAGCTGGTTAAAATTGAAGGAATAGCCGAAATATGATTTGCTTAAGGGATTCAAAGTGTAATTTTCCTTAAACTGCCTTAATCCCCCCACAAAACTATAGGTCATTTCCCACCAGTTGCCCACCTTAAACGGGGCATTTACCTGGAAAGTCAGAAAGTTTTGGCGTGACAAGTTTTGAGGCGAGATAAATAAAATATCGTGGTTAGGACTTTCGCTAAGCTGATAACGGGCGATGGCATTATCATCCCGGCTGTAAAGCAGGGAAAAACTATAATCGCCGTAGTTATATCCCAATTTTATGTTATTGGTGATAGTTGGTTTCAAAAAAGGGTTACCGGTGTACACCGCGGTTGGATCACTATAGGCAAAGTACGAAGCCAGGTCGTCATATGATGGCCTTGCTATTCTTTTGGTGTAGGATAACTGCAACTCCGAGCGGTCGCCCAGTTTAGCAGTAAAAAGTACCGTCGGGAATAGTTTTCCTAATTTGCGGTTTACGATGTTGCTGCCGGTTTGCGGGTTATCCATATTGGTGTACGAGTATTCATATCGTGCCCCGGTATTCAGGCTTATGCCTTTGGCCAGTTGCCAGTTAAGGGAAAGATAAGTGGCTCCGATATCCTCCTTCATATAAATATTAGCAGCGGTTTGCATGTTTCGCTCCCAAATGCCATTGTTAAAACTCTCAATGCCTGAAGAGCTCGAACTGCCGGTATGTGTTCCTTTAATACCTGTTTCCAGTTTTAATAAAGATGATAACTGATTGGTGTAATCGGCCTTGAATACGCCTACGTTGATAGTGGTATTGGCAAATCCGCGCTGTTGTTGAGCGCTTACGCTGTTATTGGCGTATACCTGCTCGCCATGTTTGTTGATAAAGGAAGTATTAACTACCGTTGGGCCATCGCTGTTGTAATGGATATAATCACCCTCCATGCTAATCTTCTCCCCTTCCTTCAGTACCCGCTCCATACTAACTGAACTTATGAGGTTATCAATACCATCCCTACCGTTAACATGCCCGATATATCTGATCAAAGAATCCGGAAGGACATTGTAACCGGCGTTGCTATAGGTATAAGTTGGCGAATGAATATTGTTATAGCTCACATTTCCGCTTAGGGTAGTTTTGCTGTCCAGCTTAATATCAGCCCCCAAATTGGCATTATGGTTATTGCTCACCCGTTTGGTTTTGGTATAAAATTCCACTTCAGCATCACCGCCAAGAAAGGGCATATTTTGACTACCCGTAATAAACAGATCGGTATAAGTTCTGTCATGCTGAAAAGTGTAAGAGCCGTACAGGTTAACATTTTGCGTATTGTGATTGAGATTGATGCTGGCCGTACCTTTTTCGCCCATGCCATAGCCCCCGGTTAAAGAATAGGAGCCGTTAGTTCCCTGCTTTTTACTTTTTTTCATCACAATATTAATGATCCCGGCGCTGCCCTCGGCGTCATAACCGGCAGGCGGGGTGCTCAGCAATTCTATCTTTTCAATATTATCGGCACTGGTACCGTTAAGCAGGTTCATGACCTGCGCAAGCGGCATCCGCACCAGTTTTCCGTTAATCATAACTGTAGCACCACTTTTGCCATTCAGGGCAATTCCGTTATCCCTATGATCGATAGCTACCCCCGGCGACCGCTCCAATACCTGCAAAGCAGTACTGCCTTTGGTAAGCACACTGTTTTCAACGTTTACCACCAATCCGTCGCTGCGTTGCTGGTATAACGGTTTGCCGGCCCTAATCACCACTTCACCCAATTGACGGGTATCCTCCTTCATTACAATAACAGCAAGGTATTTTACCTCTTTGCTGCCGCTGATAGCAAAAGGCGATGAAAACCAGGTTTGATAACCTATACTGCTAAGCTTAAGACGGTAATTTCCGGCAGATACTTCGGCAATATTATAACTACCCTGCTCAGTAGTGAGCATACTTTTAACCGATGACGAATCGGCCGTTTTAACGAGCGATACGGTTGCGTATGCTAAAGGCTGACCGTTGACTGTAGTTACCCGGCCAGATACCTGCGCTTTCACCACTTGTAAAAGGCAAATAAATAACAGACTGATACTTAAAGTTTTCATAAGTTTTCACAACCTTTTTAGCGGTTATACCAACAAATAAAAACCGGTTATTAATCTTTAAAAAACTTCAGTGATGAGTAGCTGTGGATAATTGATAAGATACCGAAAAAGCGGGCTAATAAGGTAAAACCCTAAACTATATCAGCTTTTTCACTGCTTATACGCCAAAGTCTGCATTTGGTCAATTATTTAACCCGCTTGATATAATAACCATGTATAAATCAGTGCTATTGCCGTATCTTTAGGTATGACGTTAAAAAAACACTGTATGAAAGTATAAAAGCCGTCATTACGAGGAACGAAGCAATCCCCGATTGGCAGAGCCACTCTGTATAGTTTGGGATTGCCTCGTTCCTCGCGATGACGGTCGTTTTTTTGTTTGTCCTTAACTATATCTGATATGACCAGATTATCCGTAGATACTTTAAACCAGAACTGGTTGTTTAAATACAAGCTGTACCACATTCCGTTTTGGTGCGTGTACCATTATTTCTGGTTCACTATAGCGGTGGCTAATCCCGTAGCTGCTGCCAAATCCATGTTTTTTTCGGCTTATAGTGTTAAGATGCTGGCTTATGTGGTTTTGCAGGCATTTGCGGTTTATTTCAACCTATACTACCTCATGCCCAGGTATATGAAAAAGGGCAGTCTTACAAAATACGTTATCTACCTTTCGTTAACGGCAATTTGCGCGTCGTCACTTATTAATGGAGGTTATTATTTGAGCGCATTCTTCGCGGGCTGTTCGGTTAAAACAATGTTTGGGGTTGATCCGGATAACTTCATGTATTTCTATAATACATCGTTTCCCTCAACCATAGCCAGCATGACCTTAGGTATGAGCATCAAGCTGACTAAAAACTGGCTGCAAACCCAGCATCGCCAGCAATTACTCGAAAAAGAGAAACTGGAAACCGAACTCAAATTCCTTAAGTATCAGTTTAACCCGCACTTCCTGTTCAACAGTATCAACTCTATATTTTTCCTGATCCATAAAAATCCGGGAATGGCATCCGCTTCCCTTGCCAAATTTTCGGAGTTGTTGCGGTATCAATTGTATGAATGCAACGATCATCAAATCCCCCTGGGAAAAGAACTCACCTATCTCGAAAATTTTATCGAACTGGAAAAACTCCGCCAAAACAATAATGTACATGTCACTTTTGAGGCCGATGAACCCATGCCAGGGCATTTAGGGATAGCCCCCTTCATACTCATGACCTTTGTAGAAAATGCCTTTAAACACGTATCAAAAGATGCGGGGCAACCCAACTGGATTGGTATTAAACTCGGGCTAACCAATAATCAGCTTGACTTTTCAGTCGCCAACAGTACATCCAACGAACCAGGTACCGAGGTATTGGACTACGGCGGCATCGGTCTGAAAAATGTAAAACGCAGACTTGATCTGATCTACCCCGATCTTCATAAACTGGAGATTCAAAATACGGGTAACCGCTTTGAGGTACACCTGCAATTGACTTTGGCCGAACTGGAACAATCGGCAACAACCCTTCAAATGGCCACCCTATGATGAACTGTGTAATAATTGACGATGAACCTTTGGCCAGGGAAGGATTGGCCAGCTATGTACGCGAGGTAGATTTCTTGACCTTAACAGGCACGTGCGAAAACCCGCTTGAACTGATCAAACTGCTCGACCGTGAAGCCATTGATCTGATATTCCTGGATATCCAGATGCCCAAAATGAACGGCATTGATTTTTTAAAGATCATGCAAAAACCGCCCATGGTGATCATCACTACGGCCTATCCAAGTTACGCGCTGGAAGGTTTCCAGCTCAATGTACTTGATTACTTACTGAAACCCATTACGTTCGACCGCTTTTTCAAATCGGCCAATAAGGCTAAAGATTATCACCGGCTGCTTTGTAATTCGGTCCAGCCCGGCGCGCCAAAAACAGAAACTGATGAGGGATATTTTTTTATCAAATGCGGCAACAAGTATGAGAAGATCTATTTTGATGAGATACTGTACGTTGAGGGCATGCAGAACTATGTGACCATTTTTACCACTAAAGCCAAATACGTTACGCTGTTAAACCTTAAAAGCCTGGAGCAAAACCTGGATAGTAAATTATTTATTCGCGTGCATAAATCATACATTGTATCTACCGGTAAAATTGATGGTATTGAAGGGAACGATATTTTTATCGGCCAGCATCGTGTGCCCATAAGCCGCAATTACCGCGAGCAGGTGATACAGCAGGTTGTTACCAATAAACTATGGGATAAAATAAAATTTTCATGATATATTTATATCAGTTTTAAACCTTTGTCCGCATAATGCCATGGCCAAAAACACCAATAAAACCACCGAAAACGAAAGCAGCGTTGCCGATTTCATTAACACCATAGCCGATGAAACTAAACGCGCTTACAGCTTTAAACTTGCCGAACTGATGGAAGAAGCCAGTGGACAAAAAGCAAAAATGTGGGGACCGGCTATTGTGGGTTTTGGCAGCTATCATTACAAATATGAAAGCGGTCGCGAAGGTGACGCACCGCTCATCGCTTTTTCACCGCGCAAGAGTTCCCTCACACTTTATCTTCCAAGCTTTGAGAGCAAAGAACAGCTGCTTCAAAAATTAGGAAAACATAAGCAAAGCGGCGGTTGTACACATATTATTAAGTTAACCGATGTTGATGCCGCTGTGCTAACGCAATTGCTTAGCGAATCGTTTAAGCACGCCGAAACAACGCACTGTAAGTAAAAAAATCATTACCGTTGGTTTTAACCAACGGAATAATGAATAGCAAAAGAGGGCTTCAGCCCAAATTCGCTTGCTTAATTGGGCTAAAGCCAGAACTTTTTTCAGCTTTTATTCCGTTGGTTAAAACCAACGGCAATGAATATACTTCATTTTTAAACTACCTTTAAGAAAGTTGCTTTACCAATTTTCCTAATACCCTGAAACTCTCTTCTACCACATCATCAAAAGCTAATCCAAAGCTAATGCGGATAAAATTGTTAAAACGCCCGTCTACACTAAAGATCTGGCCGGGAGCTATACTGATGTTATGCTCCATAGCCGCCTGATAAAGTTCAAAGGCGTTAACCTTTTTATCCAGCTCAATCCAAAGGGCATAACCGCCCTGGGGCCTGCTTATTTTTGTACCCGCCGGAAAGTGTGTCGCTATAGCCTGCGTATACCTCAGGCATTGGGTGTATAGCGCTTTACGTAGGTGCCGCATGTGCAGGTCATACCGTCCGGTTTCAAAAAAATGACCGATAGCTGCCTGCGTGGGGGTAGCGGAGGCTATACTATGCATCATTTTGATATTCAGCACCTGCTCCTTAAACCGCCCGGGGATGCACCAGCCTACCCTATAGCCCGGCGCTATAGATTTGGAAACTGATGAGCACAGGATCACCAGGCCTTCAGTATCATAGCTTTTGCAGGTTCGCGGCCGGCTTTTGCCAAAATAGATCTCGCCATAAATATCGTCCTCAATTAAGGGAACTTGTTTTTTGGCCAGCAGGCGAACCAGTTGTTGCTTGCGCTCGTCGGACATGCAAACACCTATGGGGTTGCTGAAATTGGTAACAAACAGGCATACCTTTACAGGCACTTCTTCCATTGCCCGCTCCAGGTATTCCAGGTCGAGTCCGGTATCCGGTTTTACAGGAATCTCCAATACTTTCAAATCGAGGCTCAGCATCACATTGAAAATGCCGAAATAGGTAGGGCTTTCAATAGCGATGGTGTCGCCCGGTTTGGTAAGTGCCCGCAGGCAAAATATCAAAGCCTCCAGGCAGCCTTGTGTGGTAACCACATCATCCCCGGTAATGTTGCCGCCCCAGTTAAAGGCATTTTTTGCCACTTGCTTGCGTAAAGCTATGTTACCCTGCGGATTTTCATAAGTAATATTTCCGGTGGGACTGTTACGAATAGACTCGAGCATGGATTTACTGAGCTTAGTCATCGGAATCAAACTCAGGGGTGGGGACGAGCGGGACAACTGTATAACGCTGTCTTCGGACATGTTGCGGTAAACCATGGCAATCATTTCGGCAACGCCAACCTGCTCCACTTTACTGACCGGGGGCTTGGTTTCCGGAACGCTCGTAAAACGGGCGGGCAGATATTTTACATAATAACCCGATTTGGTACGGGCCTCTATCAATCCCATATTTTCCAACTCCACATAAGCCTTATAAGCCGTACTCAGGCTAATGCCCTGCTCCTGGCTCAACATCCTTACCGATGGCAGCTTATCGCCGGGCTTGAGCAGGTTTTGTTTGATCTGTTTCTCTATACGGGCAGCTATCTGCGCATACAAAAAATCATTATCTGTACTGATTACCGGGCTTTCCATACCAAATCTGTTATGCTCAAAATTAACAAAACTGCATCTGTTTTTCTATTGCCGGATACTTTTATTTTGTATCGATCAAATAATTAAGCACATGGAACTACAGGTTATCGATTATCAGCCCCAACATGCCCCCTACTTTGAAAAATTTAATAAGGCATGGCTTGAAGAGTATTTTACCGTTGAGCCTTTTGATAAATGGGTTTTGGAAAATCCGGACGAGGCCATCATCAAAACTGGCGGAAGTATTTACTTTGTTACTTCAAACCAAAAAATTATTGGAACCGTAGCCCTGCGATATATTGAAGACGGCGTTTATGAGCTTACTAAAATGGCCGTTGATAAAGATCATCGCGGTGCGGGTGCGGGTCAGTTTTTGTGTCAAACGGGGATTGATAAAGCCCGGGAGCTTGGCGTAAAAAAACTGATCTTATTTTCGAGCAGGGTATTGGAAAATGCCATCCACATTTACCGCAAATTGGGTTTTACCGAAATACCGGTTGAACCGGGCACCTACAAACGTGCCGATATCATGATGGAAATAAATTTTATTAACAACTAAGCTCAATGGAAAATATACTAACCGAACAGGAAATACAACAGCTAAGGGCCGAAACCCGGGGTACCGAGAAAACTATCCATTTTAACAATGCAGGTTCATCATTGCCGGCCAATGCAGTGGTTGATACAGTGATAGATTACCTGTACGAAGAAGCGCAAAATGGGGGCTATGAAACCGAATACACTTACCGCGAGGAGTTGGAAAATACCTACAACCTGATAGCCAAACTTATTAACGCCCGCAAGGATGAAATTGCCATTGTTGAAAACGCCAGTATTGGCTGGTGGCTGGCTTTTAACGGTATTGACTTTAAACCCGACGATGAGATCATTACCTGCGAAATGGAGTATGTAACCAACCTGATTGGTTTACTTCATGCACAAAAAACATTGGGCGTGAAGTTTAAAGTGATCCCG
The DNA here is from genome assembly GCF_003675385.1 of Mucilaginibacter kameinonensis. Classification (GTDB taxonomy): domain Bacteria; phylum Bacteroidota; class Bacteroidia; order Sphingobacteriales; family Sphingobacteriaceae; genus Mucilaginibacter; species Mucilaginibacter kameinonensis. Next base: position 1,005,065 of record NZ_RCWZ01000004.1, read on the forward strand.
AACGATGAGCATGGCAATTTCCCACTTAAAGCTTTTGAGGAAGCCATCGGCCCTAAAACAAAACTGATTGCGGTAACCCATATCCCATCCACAGCAGGAGGAATGATTCCCGTTGTGGAGATTGGCAAAATAGCCCGGAAGCATAACATCCTATACCTGCTTGATGCCTGCCAGAGCGTTGGCCATGTACCATTAGATGTAGAGGATATAGGCTGCGATATGCTGGCGGTAACCGGCAGGAAATATCTGCGCGCACCGAGGGGCACCGGCTTTTTATATGTACGCAAAGAGGTGCGGGATAAACTAAAACTGTTTTTCATGGACGGCTTTACCACGCAATGGGTAACTGAAACTGATTTTAAACCGCGTGACGATGCACGTCGTTTCGAGGTTTATGAAAAAAACCGTGCCCTAACCCTGGGCCTCGGAAAAGCCGTTGAATACGCGCTTAATCTTGGCGTTGAGCGTACCTGGCAGCGCGTTCAATATTTAGCGGGATTGCTGCGCGATAAGCTAAAAGAAGTTAACGGCATAAAAGTTCATGATTTTGGCGACCAGCTATGTGGTATTGTTACTTTTTCTGTAGACGGCACGGATGCCGCAACCGTAAAAAACAAACTGGCAGAGCGGCATATCAATGTATCGGTTGGGAAAGCAGTATCAACACTCATCTACATGAATAAAAACCACCTGAGTAATATTGTAAGAGCGTCGGTGCATTACTATAATACTGAAGAAGAGATTGGTATTTTGTGTGAGGTGTTGAAAGGGATGATTGGCGAGGCAGTTTAGTTTTGTATTTCCTCCGCAAGATTAAGCGTCTACGCTTGATCGTTACCCTTATAGAGCGTCCACGCTCCCGTATTGCGTTATAAACGTAAGCGTGGACGCTTACTTTAGTCATAGTTCAAGCGAAAGACGCATGAACTTACATGTAAGAAATGTCAACAAAACAGCTGCCTCTATTGGTATTTTGTAATTTTTTTGAGCCAAAACGTCGCCCATAAAAATTGCTGCCGGGGTATAGCAGCGTATATTTTATATTAGCGGCCTAAACCACAAGCGTTTTGAAGGAAATCCGCGATAAATCAGGAGAGTTTTTACTTGGGCTGAAAGAACCACAGGAAGACATTTTGTGTACACCTGCCCAGTTTTCAGAATATACCGTTTACCTGGTTCCGGAAGGCTCGGGTATTTTTCATGCCGATTTTGGCGCGTTTCCCTTTACTGGCCCGGTGCTGCTGTTTTCAACCCCGCTTCAAACTATTTATATAGATGAATGCCGCGCTATAAAAAGCAATCTATTACAGTTTCACAGCGACTTTTACTGTATTGAGTACCACAGGGAAGAAGTAGCCTGCAACGGGCTGTTATTTAACAACATTTATCTTGATCCCATTGTCCCGCTTAGCCCGCAGGATGTAAAGGTTTTTGAACTGCTGCTTATGCAGATGGACGACGAATTTATGCAGCCGCAACCGTCTGAAATTGTGCTGCGGGCCTACCTTCAGCTTTTTTTGGCCAAAGCCAGCAGCATAAAAATGAACGCCATCAATACCGATCAGGATAAACCTCAGAAAGATGAGCTGATGGAAAAGTTCCGTACGCTACTCAATCAGCATTTTCTTGATCTGCATAAACCATCAGATTACGCGTCATTACTGGCCATATCGTCTGATACCTTAACCAGGCGCTGTGCCAGATACTTCCATAAATCCCCCTCTCAACTCATACAGGAGCGCCTCATTCTCGAAGCCAAAAAACAGCTTCACCTCACCAGGCAAAGTATTAAAGAAATTGCCTATAACCTTAAATTTCAGGACGAATTCTATTTCAGCCGGGTATTTAAAAAGTTCACCAAAGTATCACCACAAACATTCCGCGATAAAACAGGAATTTCCATCGTAGCGGATTTGTACAAATAAAACCCTTTTTTGTCCATGTTGGGGGAGTACGTGGCGTTGTAATTTTGCTTCATCAAAAAACAACAACATGAAAACTTCAATAATAAATACCATAGCAAACCTTGATCAGCTTGGTAAAAAAGCCGTTCGTTTCGGCATCGTAGTCGTATTCCTTTGGATTGGCGGTCTTAAGTTTTTCGCTTATGAGGCCGATGGTGTAGTACCCTTTGTGGCCAACAGCCCGGTAATGTCATTCTTCTATAACCACCCAACCGAATACAAAAAACACGTAAACAAAGAAGGTGAACTGATTGCTGCCAATCACCAATGGCACATCGAAAATAACACATACGGTTTTTCCGTGGGACTGGGGATCTTCCTGGTAACATTGGGTGTTTTGGTTGCCCTTTATAAAGTTATACCAATACCAAGTATGATTGCCAGCATCCTGGTATTTATCATGACCCTGGGTACATTATCATTCCTGATTACCACCCCCGAAAGCTGGGTGCCACACTTAACCGATAACCAATGGGGCTTCCCTTACCTGTCAGGCCGCGGTCGTTTAGTAATCAAAGATATCGTGATCCTTGGCGGCGCTATTATCACTATGAGCGAGACTGCGCAGCTTTATCTTAAACGTAAAACAACAAGTAAATAATCTTAAACCATAATATAATCATGAAAACAATAACAGTTCCAACCCGCGACCAGGTAAGTGCCGAATCGCAGGTTATGTTTGATACTTTCACAAAACGCGTTGGTAAAGTGCCAAATTTGTACGCTACCATGGGCTACTCTGCTCCTGCTCTTAAAATGTTTATGGATATGGAAGATGACATGGGTAAAAGCGTATTTACCCCTAAAGAAAGGGAAGCTATTGCCCTTATCGTATCCGAAATAAATGGCTGTGCCTACTGTTTAGCCGGTCATAGCATGTTAGCCATAAAACGCGGGTTTACTAAGGAGCAAACCCTTGACATTAGAAGAGGGCATACTGATGATGAAAAATTAAACGCCATTGTTGGCTTAGCAAAGTCAATTGTTGAAAATAAAGGTAAAGCCGATGAAACCTCACTAAATGACTTCTACGCTGCAGGCTTTGACGAAGCTGCTTTAATGGAGCTCATCGCCTTTATTACCATACGCGTTTATACTAACTATGTATTCGCCAACACCGAAATTCCTGTAGATTTTCCTGCCGCCGATCCTATTAACTAAAACATTCTAACCACATGAAAACTACCGAAGAAGTAAAAGAGCAATTGGCCAATAAGTTTTTGACCGGCTTAAAGAATCGTGATTGGGAACTCATGCGCTCAGCCCTTACCAATGATGTTACCTGGACACTGCCTGGAACAAGCTTATTATCTGGGCCGGCAGTTGGTGCCGATGCTGTAATAAAACGGGCCAATCAGTTGCGTGATTTTGGGGTAATGGTTCAGCTTAATCATATTTTATATGGTTTGGATAGCGTAGCGTTGTCGCTGCACAACACAGCCAGCCGCGGCGATTTGATCCTTGATGAATACGTAGCCATAGTTTGTGATATTGTTGACGAAAAGATCAGCCGGATAACTACTCATTTGAGCGATGTGGAAGGCATCAACAAGTTTTTTATTGAAGGGGTGATTTAACCCGTTTAACATACAATAATAAAATCGTCATTGCCGGAAAATGAGGCAATGGCGATTTTTTTTATAAGGTTTCTGCGTTAACTTTGAGCCAAATCCCTGCGGTACATATGAAATATTTGAGCATCATTTTACTTATCTTCTTCGCCGGTCAGCGTGGTTTTGCGCAAAGCCATAAAGAACAAATCGCCTCTTTCAGGCAAAATTATAAAGATGATTTTTTGAAAGATCCGCGTTCACCGCTGAAACAGGATGATCTGCAATATTTAAGATTTTATGATGCCGATAGCACCTACCGGGTTACAGCCAAAGCCGAACTGCTCACTAACCAATCGGCATTTGTAATACCGGCATTTGATGGCACGGCTAAACAGTATGTACGTTACGCTTTGCTTTCGTTCACTTTAAGAGATAAGCCTATGCAGTTAACCATTTACAAAAGTATAGCGCTGTCTCAAAATCCCGCGTTTAGCAATTACCTGTTTTTGCCTTTTACCGATGCTACCAACGGAACAACAACCTATGGCGGTGGCCGCTACATTGATCTGACCACCCGCGACATTAAAAACGGCTCAATAGTCATCGACTTCAATAAGGCCTATAATCCTTATTGCGCGTTTGCAAGCGGCTATTCATGCCCTAAACCACCCGATGAAAACCGGATAGATTTGGCCGTTGAAGCCGGTGAAAAGAGTTTTGGTAAAGGACATTAACGATAATCCATTTTTTGCAATTGATATGATAGCCAGATCATATCGGGCCTAAAGAGAAATATCATCTCTTTTGTAAACTCGTTATGCAAGCTTTGAAGCGGATGCATTTATCGTCCTTTTTCATCAGATAATGGGTTTATACAACTTTATCATATGCGAATTCCCCGTAGGGGATACCTGTTTGTAGAAAAATAAAAGCAACAGTCTTTTGCCTCGTAGAGGCTACCCGCTCCGCATTGATTATAAGCATCGCTCTCTTAGGGTAGCACCTACGGCGCAAAAACGGCGGTTATATTTTTCTACAAACAGGTAGCGCCTACGGCGCATATTAGCGTGATGCCTATGCTACAATAAAAAGGAATAGACCAATTCAGTTTATTTTTTCAAAACTATTCTATTAATAACAGGCCTAAAACATTCCTAAATCGTTTTCCAGCAACCGATTTAAAATTAAGTTAACATTGACGGTATAACTTTGGCCGGAAATGCTCACGGAAAGTTCGCCTGATAAAACGTTATTACTGCAAATTAAAGAAGACGATAGTTTTGCTTTCGACTTGTTGTTTGAACGCTATTGGGAAAAATTATACCAGGCGGCAAATGCCAGGCTTAATGATGATGCTATTGCGCAGGATATAGTACAGGAGATTTTCATCAAATTATGGCAGCGGCGTAAAGTACTGGAAGTACAGCTATCGCTTGAATACTATTTACTGAGTGCCGTACGATTAAGTGTAATGGGACATTTCCGGTCACAAAAAACAAATGATATCCGGATGCAGGATGCCCTGAGACGCGTCACCTATCTGGAAGATTCGATAGAAAGCCATACCGACTACCTCGAACTTGAAAGAACCCTGGAACACGCCGTTAACAGCATGCCCGAAATGCTGCAGCGTGTTTATCAGCTCCGTAGTGAAAACCTATCTGTAAAAGCTATAGCAGGTCAGCTCGGTCTCGCCGAGCAAACTGTAAAAAACTATATTTCAGAAGTTTTAAGGCGGTTAAGACAAACCATCATCGAAAAACATCCCGAAAAGCATGTTACCTATATAGCTGTTTTAGCGGCACTACTTCACAAATAATTAATATAAACTTAACTGGAATTAAAAGTACCTCCGGGCCTTTTTAGCAACTATAAGCTGAAAACACCCGCGAATGGATATATATAAATTCAGAAAACAGTTACGCCGCTACCTTAAGGGTACTGCCAACGAAACCGAAAACGCTATTGTTGAGGCCTGGTATAAATCATACCAAAACGAAAGTAATCAGCAATTACCTCAGGAAGAACGCGAACGCATAAAAAACAATATCCATGCGGGCATCAAAGCGGCCATAGCTCAGCAGCGCAACCGTTCGTGGTATGTTTACCGCATAGCGGCAAGTGTACTGCTTGTATCCGGTTTATCATTGGCAGCATATTTTGTTATCCGTAATAAGCTGCCCCAAAACCAAACATTTACAATCATCCAAACCCATGCGGGCGAAGTAAGGCAGATTACGCTGCCCGATAGCTCGGTGATCTGGGTAAATGCTGCAAGCCGCATCCGGGTACCGGCTTCTTTCAACGAAGACATCCGCCAGGTATACCTTGATGAGGGTGAGGCTTTTTTTAAAGTAAAGCATGATGCTACCAAGCCGTTCCGCGTAAATGCCGCTGTTTTAAAAGTGCAGGTATTGGGTACATCCTTTAACATCAGTGCCTACAAACAAATGCCGTTTATTAAGGTGGTTGTTGCTACAGGCAAAGTTTCGGTAAGCCATGGAGATAAAACCCTTTCGGTGTTAACGCCGGGACAGCAATTAACCTATTTACCTGCTAAAGATACCTACAGCAATGAGCAGGTTAACATTGAAAACAGCCAGAGCTGGAAAGATGGCAACACCAGCCTTAACCAGGCGGGTTTTGACGAGTTGGCGCTTGTTTATAAAAACCTGTTTAATATTAATCTTCATGCAGGTAACGCGCGGGCAAAAGGCTATCGCTTTACCATCCGCATAAAGCAAAATATACCGCCTGATGAAACGCTGAAAGCCATCAGCCAGTTACATAATACGCATTTCAGAAAGGAGGGCCATGAGGTAACCCTCTATTAACAAAAAAACCGGCTCCGTTACAGCGGCGCCGGCCTTAATTAATTTAAGCGGGCACAGGGTTTCCCTCCCTTACCTGCTAATGCTAAGCAACATTTTCACTCATTACAAAGCCATCAAAAATATGAATTTCTATACACAGTTATGGAGGCAGTTTATGCGCATTACATTTTTACTAATTTCAATATCAGTTACAATAGGCCTGGTATCCGTACAGGCCGGGGAGCTTAAGGCACAGGCCCTGGGTACGCCCGTTGATATCTCTTTCGGAAAGGAAGACCTGTCATCGGCCATCAAAAAACTGGAGAAAAAAACCAATGTATCCTTTGCCTATGACGAGGACTACCTTAAGCTTAATGATAAATATACCAGCCCGGCAAAATTTACCAATCAGCCGTTGCAGGATATTTTAACCGTAATTTTTAAAAACCAGGGTATCGGGTTTAAAGAACAGGCAGGTAACATCACTTTGTTTAAGCAAGCCTCGGGAAAATTAACCGGTAAAATAACTGATGATCGTGGCGAAGCCCTGCCCGGCGCGACAGTAAGGGTAGCAGGTACTAACCTTGGCGACATCAGTAACTCACTGGGTATGTATAACATCGCTATTCCCGAGGGTACTTATACCATTGAAGTAACTTTTATAGGCTATAACAAGCTCGAATCAAAAAATGTAACCATAACCGGCAACCAAACCTCGGTTTTAAACCTGAGCATGACCGGCGGCAGTATGCTTAAAGAAGTAGTGGTGAGTTACGGTAAGCAACGCGCCCGCGAAATTTCAGGCTCCATTAGCCAGGTTGATGCAAGCCAGCTACAGGATATGCCGGTGATGCAGTTTGCACAGCAATTGCAGGGTAAGGCTGCCGGTGTTCAAATAGCACAAAGCAGCGGTCAACCGGGCCGTGGTGTTGAATTCCGTATCCGTGGCGCGGCATCGTTTTATGCCAGCAACCAGCCGTTATTTGTTATCGACGGTATCCCGGTTACGGGCAGCATCAATAACATTAACCCGTCCGAAATTGAGAGCTACAGTATTTTAAAGGATGCATCGGCTACGGCGCTATATGGTTCGCGCGCGGCAAACGGCGTAGTGCTTATTACCACCAAACACGCCAAACCCGGCGAATCAAAAATTGAGTTTAACTCAAGCTATGGCATCCAAAAAATCCCCGGCAACAGGGTACCTAAAATGATGGATGCTCATGGTTTCGCTCAGTACATGAACGAAAAATTTGCCGATTCGCGCAAATATGAACCGGGCTTCACTACTGCTACCCCAGCCGATTACCTGGATCCCAATCAGTACGGCAAAGGTACCGATTGGTTTAAACTGTTAACCCGCACGGCGCCTATCCAAAACTATGACCTGACTATCCAAACCGCGCGCGAAAAATCAACATCTACGGTTATCGCCGGTTACCAGGAGCAGCAGGGTGTTTTGATCAACACAGGTACCAAACTGTTTTCATTACGTATTAACCAGGACCTTACTTTATCAAACAACAAGCTAAAAATAGGCTTCAGCGTAGCGCCCAGCTATCGTTTGGATCATAACAACCGTTTAACAACCGACGGTGTTGGTGGTCTTTTTGAAAGGATCTTTGAAGCCAGCCCGCTAAAATCACCTTATAATGCCGATGGCACCTATAACCGCGATACTTACTCGCCGGGCATGGTGGCATACATTAACCCGCTGGCCCAGTTTAAGCTTACTAACGATGATTATAAAACTACCCGCATACTGGCCAACGCCTATCTAAACTATGAGTTTTTAAAAGGCCTGAGCCTCAAAACCAATGTAGCTGTTGATAAAGGCAGCGAGTCGCGCCAGTATTTCCAGTCGGGTGTAGTGGCTTCAAACGTTGGCCAGGCCACAGGCTTAAGCAGCTTTGCCGATAACGGCTCATACACCGCCGAAACCAATTTAGATTACCACAAAAGTTTTGGCGATCATAACCTGGAGGTATTAGCAGGTTATTCGGCACAAAAATATAGTGGCACCAATAACTCCATTACCGGTTTAGGTTTCCCGAGCGATGATATCCCTTATATTTCGGCGGCAACAAGCATTTCGGCTTTTGGCGGCGGTTACAGTGCATACTCCTTGCTATCGGGCATTGCACGTGTAAACTATAACTACAAGGGCAAATACCTGTTGCAGGGCGCAGTACGCCGCGATGGCTCTTCCCGCTTTGGTGAAAATCAAAAATACGGTACATTCCCATCGGTATCGGCGGGCTGGGTTATCAGCGACGAAAAGTTCATGAACAGGTTTACGTTCATTGATCTTTTAAAACTACGCGCCAGCTATGGTGTTACCGGTAACAACTTTTTTGGCAACTACGACGCGCTTGCAACAACCGCTAAATACTATTACGCTTTTGCCGGCGCTTTAGCTGCCGGGCAAACCATCAACCGCCTGCAAAACGATGAGTTAAGATGGGAGCGCAACAAACAATTCGATATCGGTTTTGACCTGTCCTTATTCAATAACAGGCTTAATATTACTTATGATTATTACCACAAGATCTCTGATGGTTTGATTATGCAGCGCCCCATCCCTAAAGCATCCGGCTTTACCAGCATACTGGATAACGTTGGCGTGCTTGAACTTTGGGGGCATGAATTTTCGGTAAACTCAACCAACCTTACCGGCAAATTTAAATGGAATACCAGCTTCAATATTTCGTTTGACAGGAACATTATTAAAGACCTGGTTAGTCCGGGGTATATCCGTCGTAACAACACGGTTTCGTCCGATTATTTCCGTCAGCAGGAAGGTCATCATTTGGGCGAATTCTATGGTTTTGTTTTCCTGGGATTGTATAAAGATGCCAACGACCTGGCAAATTCTGCCCAATATGGTAAAGCATCTGATGTAGGCACCATCAAAGTTAAAGACATTAATGGCGATGGTGTAATTGACGATGTTAACGACCGTACCTTCATCGGCGACCCTACCCCTACTTTTACAGGTGGTATCACCAACAATTTCAGCTACAAAAACTTTGATCTGAATATCAATATGGCATTTTCCGTTGGCGGCCAACTCCTCAATGCTGCCAAATGGGCTTATCAAACCAATCTTGATGGTTCGAGGGTGATGCTGGCTGCCGCGGCAGATCGCTGGCGCTCTCCTGACGATCCGGGCTCAGGCATTTATCCGCGTACAAAAACCGGAACTACCGCTATGGGCCGCCAGGTTAACTCGCAATGGGTCGAAAACGGATCATACCTAACTGCCAAAAACATTTCCCTCGGCTATCGTATCAACATGCCAGAGAAGTCGATGATCAGGAATATCAGGGTTTACGGTTCGGTACAGCAGGCCTTTGTTATTACAGGTTACAGCGGTATGAACCCAGAGATAAACTTTGCCGGTCTTGACCCTACACTGGGCATAGGTGTTGACGAAAACGCTTACCCTATACCAAGAACATTCTCGTTAGGCCTTTCGGCAACATTCAAATAGTTTGATCCCCATAAATTAAAATCAACATGAAAAAGATATATATCCTGATTGCCTTGCTTGCCATTACAGCAACCGCCTGTAAAAAAAGTTATATCGATCTTAATCCCGAGGATTCCTATACCGGGGCCAACTTTTACATCACTGCCGATCAATTTAAACAAGCAGTAATAGCAGCTTATGCCCCGCTGCGTGATGTTTTGGTGAATGACTATTTCACCTCCGAAATGCGGTCGGACAATACCATCTATCAGCCTTACCCAAGTAACCGGGGCACCGCGTATATCTATCGCGAAAATATATCCGACTTTACCAATACTTCAACCAACGATTACGCGAATGCCGTTTGGCAGCACTGCTATACCGGCATATCGCGCACTAACATTGTTATTGAAAGGTTAGCGGCTTCAACTACTATTGATGCAGCTACAAAAGCTCCTATTGATGGGCAGGCCAAGTTTTTACGTGCCTGGTATTACTTTAAACTGGTAAGGCTTTACGGCGGCGTACCATTATTTTTAAAGGAGGTTAAAAAAGCTGATGATGCTTTTTTAGGCCGTTCGAGTGCCGATGAGGTTTATAACCAGATAATAGCCGATGCCAAAGACGCCATCAGCGAACTTGCCGCTCCTGCCAAATTCCCGCAAACGGGTGAGGCTACCAAAGGCTCGGCTACGATGTTGCTGGCAGATATTTACGTTACCCAAAAGAAATGGGCCGATGCCGAAACCCTGCTTACCACACTTGCCGGTATGGGCTACGGTCTTAACGCCGACTATGCAAACGCGTTTGTACCTACCAACAAAAACAGCAAGGAATCGTTGTTTGAGATCCAGTACTTAGAAGGTCTCGATGCAACTTCAACACCTAACGTGATTTCGTTTTACTTTTTGCCGCGCAGCACCAATACATCCATTATCACAGTTACGGCTGTGAATAACAGCAGCACCGGCGGTTGGAACACCCCAACCCAGGATTTGATCAATACTTATGAACCGGGTGATAAACGCCTTGATGCCTCTATCGGTATTGTTGAGGGTGCTTATAATGCCAGCGACCTGTTTGTTTACTCTGCTAAAAAAAGTGTGATTGGTTATGTGCCTGCCGCCGGTAAAATTGGAGTACCATACATTAAAAAGTATGAACATGGCCTAAATTTCAACACCGGCTCAAATGATAATTTCCCGATATACCGTTATGCCGATGCTTTGCTGTTGTTGGCCGAAGCTAAAAATGAGCAAGGCAAATCGCCTTTAACCGAGTTAAATACTGTACGCGCTCGCGCCGGTTTAGCTGCCACAACTGCTACCGATCAGGCTTCATTGCGTGATGCTATTTTGCACGAACGCCGGGTTGAGTTAGCCTTTGAAAACCACCGCTGGCATGACCTTACCCGCTCAGGTAAAGCTATTGAAGTAATGAACGCATTTGGCGCTAAGTTAAAACAACAGGTTTCATACCTCTCGCCCGATGCCTATACCGTAACCGCCAATAAATTGTTGTTCCCGATACCGCAACCCGAGGTTGATCTTAACCCGGGTAAGATGGTACAAAACCCTGGTTATTAATTAATAACAGTTTCAATTTCTTGTAGAGACACATAATTGCGTCTCCCGTATGCAAATCAAGCAGTTAAAAGCCTGGCAAAGCGGGAGACGCAATTATGCGTCTCTACAATTATTATTCTCTTAGAAAATCATTTATGAAGATATTTTTTAAAACCCTGCTTTTTATTTTGGCAGGTACTTGTACCGCTTGGGCGCAAAAGCCTAAATACGTGGTCATGATAAGCATTGACGGCTTCAGGCCCGAGTTTTATAAAGACCCAAGCTGGGGCGCTATTAACCTGATGGAAATTGCCGCCAATGGTGTTTATGCCGATGGCGTGCGCGGCGATATGCCAACAGTAACTTATCCTTCGCACACCACCATTATTACCGGTAAATATCCGGCAAAGCATGGCATTTTTTACAACAATCCGTTTGAAACTACCGAACAGGCCGGAGAGCTGGGCTATACCGATGCCCGCCGTATAAAAACCGAAACACTGTGGGAAGCCGCTCATAAAAAAGGCTTAACAACGGCTTCGGTACTTTGGCCGGTATCTGTACATGCTCCTGTTGATTATAACATGCCCGATGCCGCACGCGATACTAAACTCCCCGATCCGCTAAGCCCGTTCCGTAAGTATGCTACACCTGCGGGTTTGTTTGAAGAACTGGAACAAAACGCCACCGGCAAATTGTACAACTGTGATCTGGATGGCCACTTAAGTACCGACGATAACCTGGCCCGCATGGCCTCCTACCTTATCGAAAAACATAAACCTAATTTAATAACCGTTCACCTGGTTTGTGTTGACCACTATGCTCATGCCGAAGGACGTATGGGGCCAACCGTTCGCAAAGCGGTTGCTAATATCGACCGTAACATAGGCCGCATCATTGAAGCTACTGAACGTGCGGGTATTAAAGACAGTACCGCCTTCCTTATCGTGGGCGATCATGGCTTCGTGAACATTCACACGCAGCTTGCCCCAAACGTATGGCTGGCAGGTGCCGGGCTGGTTGGCAAAAATCTGCAAAACGGCGACTGGAAAGCCCAGTTTTTCCAACAGGGCGGCACAACTTTTCTGTACGTGAAAAACAACGATCAAAAGGTATTGAAACAGGTGCGTACGCTTCTTGAACAAGCCCCTGCACCTCAAAGAAAACTTTTCAGGATAATTGAACGTAAGCAACTGGATGAACTGGGGGCAGATCCGCAGGTATCATTGGCATTGGCAGCTATTCCAGGAGTATCATTTAACAATGCTACGGATAGGAACTCATTACGCAGCGGCAGCGGTGGTACTCACGGCCACTTCCCCGATTTTAAGGAAATAGAAACAGGATTTGTAGCATTTGGTGCAGGCATCAGCAATCAAAAGATCATTCACCAGATGGGCCTGGAAGACATAGCCCCGATGGTGGCTTCTTTGCTTGATCTGCAGCTTACAGATATTGATGGCGTGCTTTATCCGGGGATTTTGAAACAGGTGAAAAAATAGATACCAATTACAACGTCATTGCTGTAAGGTACGAAGCAATCCTCACCACCCCGTCATTGCGAGGCACGAAGCAATCGCGAACTGTACAGGGGGATTTGCATAACCGCTCTGCCAATCGGGGATTGCTTCGTGCCTCGCAATGATGGTGTGGTGGAGGGATTTGATTTCCGCTTTTATTATGCTCCCTTTTTACCCTTTGCCTTATCGCTGTAAGTTAACTCCACGGCGGGGTTTTGGCTGTAAGCTTCCCAAAGCGCGTCAAGGTTTTTGCCGGTTAAGGTTACCCATGATTGATCGTTGTATTGATGCGCACGCAACAATACATCCAGATCGGCAATTAAACCCGGTTTAACATTTTTTTCCAGCCAAACAAAAAAGCGGGCGGTGATACGGTAGCTGTTGGTGTAGCTTTGTTTGCTGTTAAAAGCAGGTAAATACCATTTTGAACCTACGTTATCAACACCATATTTATACCTTACGTAATCGGCAATACCTTCCGTTAACCAAACCGGCCCGGCGCTGTAGCCGTAGCCCTGTACAAGGTGCATGGTTTCATGTGTTACCACGTCAATATCGGTTGGATGGGCTTTCAGGTATTTGGTGCTGAAAAGGATCCGGTTGCCGCTGGCCTCGGCTACGCCACCATAAGCAGTATCGGTCACAAACACCACGCTTTTAGTTGTTTTTTTATTGAAGGTTTTGATCAACACCGGAAAAATCTCAAAGTAAGTATCAATAAGGCTTTGCTGTACAGCCGGATCAATGTGTTGGTTCTTGTTGATAAAAACCAATTGAAAACCCCTCTTTTTAATGGTATCTGCCGATACCCAATTTTTTGCCAGCGCTGCTTCCATCGCTTTCTCCAGTTTCTTTTCAGACAGATCTTTAATTACGGCAGCGCTGATCTCCATTTTACCGTCTCCGGCAGTAATTGCAGGACTATCGGAAAAAGTAACCGATAGATGTTTTTTAGTGTGATAGCTATTGGCCCGGGCAAAGTCGGGATAAATTTTGTAGAACGCTTTGGTAAGCTTTTCTTTTGATTTTGCATCTAAAGCGCTGCTATCTGCAGGCAGGTTTAAGTGGTATTCTTGCAAATCGTTTTCTTTCTCCTTATCCTGCGCGAAGCAGGTGCCTGCAGCGCATAACAGGGCGAGGAATAATAGTTTTTTCCTGATCATTTTTTAAGTTTTGTATTAGTAAATAATGCCCGGAAAATCTGTACGGGCCTTTTCAAGCTGTTTAACCCAATCGTTTCCGTGCTCATCTTTATCACCGAAGGCACTCAATGCAAGCGGCTTCAGATCGGTACCGGCAGCGCCGCTCCAGAAATGGATAAACTCTCCCATGTTCAAATCCCTTGAATATTCGGGGTAGCTTTGTTTTCCATTGTTAAAGTTTTGCTTAGGGAAATATTTGGCCAGCAGCACAAAGAAATTGTTTAAGGCTTTGGTTTGCCCGTGCTGGGTATAGATGGGGTAAAACCAATCCTTGAACCAATGGGTGCCCGCGCGCGGAAAATCATCAGTGGTAGTCAGCTTCATATTTTTCCAGCGTGCGGCATCATCATCACGACCAAGGCCGAGGTAAACATCGTACTGGTAAATTTCCATCCACTTGCTATCATGCCAGATACCAAAAGCAGGCGAACCATGTACGCCCTTTGCAGCACCTTCAACAATGTGACCGATCTCGTGGGTTGAAAGGTCGATATCGTTACCCACCCCCGATGTCCAGGCGTTTGGATCTGATGAACCACAGTCGGTTACGTTGTGATAATCATGACTGTCGTCCATATAGGTAGAGGGGTGCCCGCCGGAATATTTACCGGCATGAAACGCCGCATATAGGCGAGAATCTGCGCCAAAGTTTCCGTAAGTTTTTTTGGTATAGTTCCAGGCCTGCGCCATATAAGTTTTAGGCCAGGTAACAGATGGTTTCACATCGGCATCATAATATACTACAACGCTGGTATCATAATATACCCGGTTAAGTGTTTGCGCGTGTTCAAACCAGTGCTCTTTCCAGGTAGCGGCAGGCGCCGGAACATCGACATTAACAACGGGCTGCTTGGTATGCGTGGTTGTTTTCTGGCTGCAACCGGTTACCGCTACACCCAAAAGGCACATTAAATAAAATGTTTTTTTCATTTTGGCAGATTTCTAAAAAAGCCCCGCGTTAAGCGGGGCCTGATTCAATAATATCAATAAAAAACCGGATTACCAGCCTGGATTTTGAACCATATTGTTATTTTTCAACACCTCATCGTAAGGAATCGGGAACAGGTAATCTCTTTCTTTCCTGAATATCCTGGTTTCCAATTGCGTTTTATTGTAAAAGCTATTATCGCTTTTGCTCAGATCCATTCCGAAGAACGGCCCGGCATCGGTAGTTTCGGCTATTTTCCACCTGCGGGTATCAAAGTACCGGGTGTTTTCAAAGGCCAGCTCGACACGGCGCTCCCTGCGGATAGCATCTTTCATAGCGGCTTGGCCCGACGGCACGGCAATAGCGCCGGTACCTGTACCATATTGAGGTACACCGGCACGTTTGCGGATCAGGTTCAGATATTTTACGATATCAGCATTTGACGGATCTGATTCGTTAAGCGCTTCAACATAATCAAGGTATATGTTAGCCAAACGCAGTAATAATGCACCTCTGTCGCCGCCATCATTGGCTACATTTTTACGTACCACATAGCCTGTTGGTGTTACGTCTGAAGTACTTTGCGATCTGCCCGAGTTACCATTAAAAAAGAAGTTAGAGACAATCTCGCTGTTGTTTTGCTGGTTTAACCAAAGACTGTTGTTATAGGTAATGCCTACATAAAAGCGTGGTTCACGATTTACCCATGCGTTGTAAGTACTTCTTAGTTTAGTATCAAACGGAGCCTTAAAATCAGAAAAACCAGATGCTACGTAGCCAGATTGAGGATCGTTGATCGGCAGGCCATTAGCCATTAAATATGCGTCGACCATGGTTTGTGTGGCACCTAATGATCCCGCACCCTGGTAGCCCGAATCGGTATAAGGGGCTCCGACATGTTTAGGAGTACGGTCATACTGCGTGTAATTTGTGCTTCTTGATCTGGCAAAGATCCATTCTTTATTCCAATCGTCGGTCATTACATAACGGCATGCATTATAAGCCGCCATAAATGGATCGGAATCATTATCTGTATAAAGATCATAGGTAGTAGGTACAAATTCGTTGATAAACTCCTTAGCCGCTGTAGCCGCCGCAGCCCATTTGGTTGCATCATACGTTTGGCTGATTAAAGCAGTACCGTCAACATTTTTTAAAGATGCAAAACCGGTGTTACCATTATATAGCGGGCTTGCTTTTAATAACAGAGCCTCTACCTTGTAAGCCTTGCAAATACCTTTGTTGATACGTCCAAGTTCCCGTTGAGCAATTGTAACAGGAACATCCTGGTAAGCTGCATCGAGCTCTGAAACTACATAATCAATGCCCTGATCAAAAGTAGCCCTTGACAAACGCAGATCCGAAACAGGTGCATTAATATCCAGCACCTTCTCTCCAATAAGAGGTACCGGCCCATAAGTGCGTAATAAAAAGAAATAATATAAAGCCCTTAAACCACGGGCCTCCGCCTTGTACACCTTTTTATCAGATACCTGGATCTCCCGCGGATTGGCGTTATCAATGTTTTGCATAAAGAACGTAGCATTCCTTATGGCTTTATAATAGTTATTCCAATAAAAGGCAACATCACCATCCGTTTTTTTCCAGGTGCTGCTGTTCATGTTGTTGCTATAGTTAAAATCCCAGTTGTATTTTGCTTCATCTGAAGAGGCTGTCCAGGGCCCTGAATCGTCCTGGCCATTGTAACGCTGTCTTAATTCGTTGGGCAAGCTGTGATAAACATTAGCCAGGAAACTCTCTGTGTTGGTTTTTGAGGCAAAGATCTTATCAACCGTGATCACATCATCCGGCACCTGGCTAAGATATTTTTTACATGAGCCCATGCTTAACATAAGCAGGCCCAATCCTATATATTTAATTTTTTTCATCTGTAAATTCCGTTTTTAATTAAAAATTAGCTTGTACGCCAAGTGTTGCAGTCCTTACGTTTGGATAAGCGGTACCATTGCTTGTGTTAAGCTCCGGGTCCCATAATTTGAAAGGACTCCAGTATAAAAGGTTAAAGCCTTGCAGATAAACCCTTGCATTTTTAAGGCCGATGCTCTTCAATGTACCTTTAGGCAGATTGTAGCCAAAATCGGCAGTTTTTAAACGTATGAAGCTGATATCCTTAACCCACCAGGTTGATGCTGCCGAGTTATTTTTGTTGGCGCTGTTACCGTAAGCCAAACGAGGGTAAAACGCGTTAGGATTTGGGTTTTCAGGTGTCCAGCGGTCTTCTGCTACCGCGAATAAGTTACTGCGCTCTGGGCCTGTACTGTTGTTAAACGGAATAATACCATCGCCATTCAGCAGCCTGTCGGCACCGGCAACACCCTGGAAGAATAAACCAAAGTAGAAGTGTTTGTATTGAAGGTTAAAGCCTAAACCATAGGTAGTTGTAGGGACATCGCCGTTACCGATACGGGTACGGTCGTTTTCATCAATTTTGCCATCGCCGTTGAGATCTTTGTACCTGATATCGCCGGGGCGCACAGTACCAAAGTAGTTTGACTGGTTAGGGCTGCTATCAATTTCCTGCTGATTTTGGAAAAGGCCTGTAGCCACATAACCAAACGTTGAAAGGTAATTTACTCCCCTGGTATTCATATATGGGTAAGGCTGGATCGGACTATCATCCTCAATCACCTTATCGCGGTTGTAAGTAAAGGTACCACGCACATCTAATGTAAAGGCACCTATTTTGGTTGGATTAAGCTGAACCGTTGCGTCAATACCCTTGTTGGTTATGATACCAAAGTTACCCAGCGGGTTGGCGTTAAGACCCACAATGGCAGGCAAAGATCCCCTTTGCAAGAATACGCCACTTCTGCGCTCGTGGAATAAATCTACAGTTACAGATAATGCTGATTTAAGCGCGTAAAACTCGATACCAAGATCTTGTTTATGCGAACGGGCCCATTGCACATCAGTACCGTAGCTGGTAATATAAGTACCTCCTATTTGATGGCTCGCGCCGCCATCGCCAAAGGTGTACCCGTTGTCGTTATCGCCTGTTTTAACAAGGGTAAGGTAACCAAAACGGCGACCGCCATTACCACCATCACCCACAACACCATCCGAGTAACGAATTTTGAAATAGTCAAATACCTGCTTTATTGGCTCATAAAACTTTTCGTTTGATAAAACCCAGCCCACACCAAATGACGGGAAGAAACCGAATTTTTTGCTTGGAGCAAAGTTTTCAGAACCGTTATAACCAAAGTTAACCTCGCCAAAATATTTGTCGCGGTATGAGTACGTTGTACGGCCTACCAAACCCTGGTTGCGGTATGGTAACGACGAGGTAACATCATCAGCAAATTGCTGGGTAATTTCACGCTGGTTAAAAAGCGCTAATGCCGTGATGTGGTGATCTTTGCTGAAGGTATGATCGTAGTTGATTGATGCCTCAGTATAAAACTGGCGGTTACCATCGTTATAACGGCGATATGATAAGTTATCTGATCCATCGCTCCTGATGATGTTCAAATTGATATCCCCATTATCATCATAAGGGTCGGCACGGTTAATTAAATACAGGTTACGGCTACGGTACCTGCTGATGCCATGGGAGTTGTTAACGTCAAAAGAGTATAAGGCAGATATCGAAAGGCCTGGAGTTAAAAACTTCAAATCCTGGGTAAGCCTCGCGTTGGTATAGATCTGGTTACTGAACAGGTTGGTATAACCTCTTTGTGTTGCAAGGTCCCATGGGTTTTCCTGCGCACCCTGGTTACTTACACCTGGAACCAGATTACCCGGGTAAATTTTAGGGTACAGTACCGGGTTGGTTTGCATTACCGCGCTAAAAATATCCTGAACGCTTTGATAAGGGTGATCAAGGTTTACTGCGGGGTAATTGGTGTTGGAGATATTACCTTGTACACCAAGCTCAAATTTGGTAGTGCTTGTCCAGTTGGTAGTTACGTTTGACGTAAAGTTGTAACGTTTAAAGCTGGTGCTTGCATCATAGCTTTGTGATGGATCTGTTTTCAGTAAACTTTGCTCATCATAATAAGCTCCGGAGATGTAATACGTAGAATTGTCGGTACCGCCACGCGCGCTGAAATTGGCTCTCCTGTTATACGCGGTTTTACCGTATAACTCTTTCATCCAATCCACATTAGGATACAAGTAAGGATCCTCATTTTTAATGGTTGAGTTGATGTAGTTATTACTGTACTCCTTGCTTTGGCCGCTGGCTAAACGTGCCTCGTTCCGGAGCATCATGTAAGTTACACCGTCTGTTAACTCGGGGCGTTTGGTGAATGAGGTGATACCTTCATTATAATTGAACATCAGGTTGGGTTTACCGGCGCCACCTTTTTTAGTGTTTACGATAATTACACCGTTTGCACCGGCAACACCGTAAACCGCTGTGGCCGAAGCATCTTTC
Organism: Mucilaginibacter kameinonensis; assembly: GCF_003675385.1. Lineage (GTDB taxonomy): Bacteria > Bacteroidota > Bacteroidia > Sphingobacteriales > Sphingobacteriaceae > Mucilaginibacter > Mucilaginibacter kameinonensis. The sequence goes on from NZ_RCWZ01000004.1 coordinate 1,024,481, forward strand.
AAAACGGTGAATGATGAAATATCTTCAGCATCCAGGTTATCAATATCCCTGCCCTGAACACCATCAATAACGATAAGCGGTGCCGCGCTGTTTTGTGAGTTAAAGGTGGAGATACCACGGATCCAAAGATCGGCTCCGTTTTGACCCGGCAGACCAGAACGCTGTACGCCAACCAAACCGCTGATACGGCCGGCCAGTGTGGCGCTCAGATTAGCAACCGGCTGCTTGATATCTTCCAGGTTAACCGTTGATTGCGCGCCTACTACACTGATCTTTTTCTGCTGACCGTAGCCTACAATAGCAACCTCATTTAAGCTGTTAGCTGCCGCCTGCAGTGTAATATTGAAATTGATCTCGTCCTTAACGGCAAAGGTAAAAGTCCTGAAACCGATAAAGCTAACGGCTATTGAATCGCCGCGGCTGGCCTGGATACTAAAGCGGCCTTTATCATTAGTAACTGAGCCTGTTTTAGTTTTAAGGTTACGTACAGTTACACCGGGCAGTGTTATGTTAAATTCATCCTTAACCGTACCGGTTACAGGTATTGCCTGGTGGGTTTCCTGCGCCCGTACGTTCATAACAAAGGCCATGCACACCAAAGCGATATACATAAGTTTGTTATTCTTTAAGCTTGCAAGAAATACTTTTAAGAGTCGATTTTTTGACATAGTTTCTTATTTGATAATTGAAAAGTATTTTGATTGATTATGGGCCGGTACTTACAAAGGCACGTTAGTTACCCGCCACTCGGCTAACTGGAACAATGCACTCCCACCGTTAGCTGTTATGCCAAGCTTGTAGTAAGTGTATGTTTTAGTGTTATCAAACGCATAGTTTTTGGTTAGGCCACGGGAAGCAAAGGTTTGATTGGTTTGCGTATCCAGATCTGTCCAGGCCGCGCCGTCGTTTGAGCCGGAAAGTGTCCAGCTTTTTGGGTCCCGCTCCGGAGCATCATTAGCCGAGGTAAGGGTATAGCTGGTGATGTGCTGCGCCTGTTTGAATTTAAGCTGAATAAAAAAAGTAGGCTTGTAAGTAAAGATCAGGAATTTAGTATCGAGCAGGCCGTCGGTTACCCTTATTGACCCTTCCGTTGCCGAAGGCCCTCCTGTATTTTCAATATTTACGGAAAGCGCGCCCTGGGCAGTTACATCTTCCGGGTCGGGAGGTAATAAGGCGTAAGTACGCTGCTTTTCCTTTTTGCAACCCGAACAAAAAACAAGGGCTAAGCAAAGCATTGCCAATGCCCGCCTGGTTAGTTTTAAAACATTCATAGATTGATTGATTGTAGGTTAGAAATTTGAAACATATATATTATTAATTAATAAGCTGTTATAAAAAATACTTATCATAAAATAAAGGCAATAAAAATCCCTGTTCGCTTTTGACGAAGTATTTTTGGGTTATTCTTTATGGTTAAAGAATAAATATTCCGGCTGAAAGAAAAGAAGGTCTGTTACAACCTAAGCTATTGTGAAAATATGTCATGGCGATGCCATATCAGTATTTTTATCCTGATGATAAAGGGCATAATATCACAATAGAAACTTGCGTGAAAATTAAAACAGATACCTGTAGTTTAAAATTGCTCTCATTGGGTGACGATGGTTAAGTTTAGTGATGAAAAACAATTGCTTTTTAATATGCGATTGATAAAACGATTTATCAATTATAAAAAATGAGTGATATGCAACACATTCTTCATCAACAGTAAAACTAATAAAATAATAACATTAATAAAACGTTTTATCAATTTTTATTAATATATCATAATCTTTTATTGACTCTGTTGTCAAACACTTAACACTATACCATTTTTAAGCTATTGCCTCACAACTGATATGCAGCAATTTAGAGCGGTTATCAAACAACAAACAATCTTGCATGAAACATTACCGGTAACGAGACTGTTACAACTAAAGCAAGCCCTAACAGTTAAATTTGAGTACAGCCTTCATCAATTATGACCCAAATCAATAAAGAAGACATCAAACAGGAAGTATTTGACCTGTATGATGATTACGCGCATAACCGCCTTGACAGGCGCGCCTTTATGCAAAAACTGTCTATTTATGCGGTAGGTGGCCTAACGGTACCATCGCTCATGAGTTTCCTGATGCCAACTATCAAACTACCGCGCAGGTTAAACCAGATGATCCCCGCTTAAAGTCAGGCTATATCAATTACCCTTCACCTAAAGGCGGCGGCACCATTAAAGGATTACTATCCGAGCCTGCCGATGCAAAGCAAAAACTTGGAGGTATTATAGTAGTTCACGAAAACCGGGGCCTAAACCCATATATTGAGGACACAGCGCGAATAGCCGCCCTTGCCGGATTTATTACGCTCGCGCCCGACGCCCTTTCACCGCTTGGTGGTTACCCCGGCAATGACGACGAAGGCCGTACCATGCAAGCCAAACGGGATAAAGGCCAAATGGAAGAGGATTTTATAGCCGCATATGAATACCTTAAAAACCATAAGGATTGCAATGGCAAAGTAGGCGTTGTAGGTTTTTGCTATGGCGGAGGCATTGCCAATATGATGGCCGTACGTATTCCGGATCTGGCAGCAGCTGTTCCATTTTACGGAAGTCAGCCCGCCGCTGAAGATGTTCCTAAAATTAAAGCGCCGCTGTTATTGCACTATGCGGCATTAGATACCCGCATCACCGAAGGCTGGCCTGCATATGAAAAAGCGTTAAAAGAAAACGGCAAAAAATACCAGGCTTTTATTTATGAAAATGCCAATCATGGTTTTCATAATAACACTACTCCCCGCTATGACAAAGCAGCCGCGGAATTAGCCTGGAAACGGACGATTGACTTTTTTAAAGAAAATTTAAGCTAATAAAAATGGCCGGATATCCGGCCATTTTTATTGTTCGATAGTATAAGAGATACCCTATTCTTTTGGGCCTTCTTCTTCTTTGTCTTCCTCTTCCCGTTCAACGGTTATAGTACATTCTGTAACCAATGCGGCCAGGGTACCCACGGCGGCAAATACAGGCGCCAGTATCATCCCAAAAAGGCCTACACTAAGCGGAAAGGTCATTAACTCTTTACCTTCTTTATTCGAAATGGTAATCCTGCTGGCTTTACCCTCGGCAATTATTTCTTTTATCTTTCCCAATAACGCCTCGCCGTTAATTGAGAATGTTTCTTTTGTGCTCATGTTTTTGATAAGTTTATAATTTAGATGAGCATATTATTACGTTGTTACAGGTTTTGCCAAATATGACAATACAGGCAAGCCTCTAGATGCTTACTTCAACCTTTTTTCCAGTTTTGACTGCCTGGTAAATAGCATCAATAAGTTTAAGGTCTTTTACAGCTTCTTCTCCATCCACAGGCACTACCGGTTTTTTATTGTTAAATATAATCTCGGCCATTTCGTCCATCTGCACTGTTTGATGAGTTGTTACCGGTTGATTAAGCTCTCCCAAATGAGTACGCCCCCTGATTGGCCCGTAACCAGTAGAAGGTTGCATCTCGGCGAAGCCTTTTTCGCCATCCAGGAAAAAGCGATCGAGGTTGTTCATATTGTAGGTAGACAAACAAGAGGCCACCGTCCCGCTCGGAAAGCCAAACTGGAACATGATGGTTTCATCAACCCCTTCCTTAAACTTTACCGGATCTGTCTTGATTTCCTGCGCGGTAACCCATATAGGCTCTTCGCCTGTCATATAACGCGAGCCATTGATGGCATAAATACCAATATCCATCATGGATCCTCCTCCGGCCAACTGTTTGTTTAACCGCCATTGTGTTGGATCGCCAATAGTGAAACCGCATTGCCCCTGAAAAAACCTGATCTTTCCAAACTCCCCGCTTTGCCTCATCCTGATCACTTCTAACGTTTTAGGTTCAAAGTGCATGCGGTAACCAACCAGCAGTTTTACATTGGCTTTTTTGCAGGCGTCAACCATTTCCTGCCCTTCTTTGGCATTAACGGCCATTGGCTTTTCGCATATGGCATGTTTACCGGCGGCAGCTACCCGCAATACAAAATCACGGTGCAGGCCGTTAGGCGTAATCACATACACCGCATCGATGTCGGGGTTATTTTTGATATTATCGAAATTCTGATAGTTGTAGCAATTTTTTTCGGGGATACCGTATTTAGCCTGCCATGTTTTAATTTTTGAGGGTGTGCCGCTTATCAGACCTACCAGTTTAGCTTTGGTGCATGAGCGCATGGCTTCTGCAACCATACCACCGTATCCCCCAAGGCCCAAAATAGCTACACGTAACATTGGGCCGTCATAGGCCGGTTCAATAGTTTTTGTTTCAGCAGCCCAGTTTGATAAGGGTGCGAGCTGAAGGGCCAGGGCCGACAAACCCAATTTCTGTAAAAAATCACGACGAGAATTCATAGGTATGTTTTTTGGTTTACGACAAATTACATAATTCCAAAAAACAAACCTACAAGTAATCTGATTTTTACTAAGATGTGCTATAATCCTATCATACTGAATTATAATATATAAGCGTATTTACCAACATCAATGACGGCCAGATGTAGCAGCATCAAACACACGGCAGAAATTGCCGCCCCCTATTTTACCGATCTCTTCTGCCGTAAAACCGGTTTTTAACATGGCGTCAACCACGGCATAGTAAAAACCTGCTTTTTGATCCTGCCAGGCTTCGTTGGTACGCTCGCCTACCCTGCCTTTGTTTTGACCACCTCCGGGACCTTTGCGACCATCATCGCCAGGCCCTTTATCATGACGACCATCCGGAGCGCCTCCCGGCGGCGGACCAGGATTATTTGGCCGCGGGCCAAATCCGCCCGCACTTCTGTAAGGCGGGGTTAATTTAGTATCGGTACCAATGCAAACATGGTCAACCCCAATAACATCAACCAAAGCACGAATATTTTGAGCATACACCAGTGGGGTATCGGCTAAATGTGTCCATACGCCAATCACACCACCAGCATCTGCAATAATTTTAGCCTGTTCTTTACTGATCAATCTCGGGCGCATCATCTGGGCCATATTGGGGTTACTTCCAAGCTGTGTATCCAAACCGGTATGCGAAACAATAACAGGGCTTGCGGCCAGCTTAAGCGCGGCGGCGATAGTTTCGCCGTTAGCGTGCGCAAGGTCAATCAAAATGCCCAATCGGTTACACTCTTTTATAATATCCGCACCAAATTGGGTTAACCCTCCCCAGCGAGGAGCATTGGTATAAACATCGCCCAATGGCACCGATGCATCATTGTCATGAAGTAGGCCAAGATGCCTCAATCCCCGGTCATACGCTACACTAAGCCTGTCCAACTTTCCTTCCAGGAAGTGACCGCCCTCTATCGATTGAATAACCGTAGGTTGATGCTGCTCGTGGGCTTTACGAAGATCGGCCAAATTCAAAGCCCGTTTCATCCCATTATTCTTTAGCTGCTGATCCATGGCGGCGAGCCCATTCAAAAACCGCTCGTAAGCTTCGCCAGGGTTAGTTAGCTTTTGATAATCAAGCGCGAAGGTCATACAGATTGCAGACAAGCCAGATTTCTTCATTTCACTGGCGAGATCAATATCAGGGCCGGGCACTTCGGCAGTGGCGAGGGGGACATCGATATGATTATGCGTATCGATGCCTATTGTAGCGGCTACAATTGCCGCCACTCGTGGATCTATCTCATCAATGGCCCAGGTTGTTAATGGGTTTAACATTATTGCGGCACCTGTTCCAGCAAGAGCGGTAATGAAGCTTCGACGTGACCATGCAGATTGGGGTTTTATCATGATATTAATGCTTACTATAAGTTGAATTATTCAAATATAACCTGCCAATCATATACCCGCCGGAACAATCGGCGTTCGGCTGCTTTTCACCGACCAAGCTTGCTAATCATCGGATATATAGCAGACACAGCTTACGTTATTGCAAAAAAAGAGGCTACCCTTTTTGGATAGCCTCCTGATAAATATCGATAGTCTGATGTGACCGATAGTTGAATATCCGCTTATGCAATGGCAGGTTTTACATATGCTGCAGGATACAATTTACGGAACATAATGTAAGTTACTGATACCATTATGAATGCTACGATAGCATCTGCGGTAGCAGCGAAATTAAGAACGGCGAGTTTAGATAAAAAGGCAAAGATGATATCGAAGAAGATACCGGCAAATACCCATTCTTTTAACCTAAGGAACTTGTTTGGTGTTAAAAGTACTGCTACGCCTGTAAGTTTAGCAACACCAAGGATATAAATAAAGTGCGGAGGGTAGCCCAATTTCAAGGTGATGTCCCATACAAATTGATTTTTGGTAAGTTCGCCAAAACCGCTTGCTGCAAACCATAATGAAGTTAATGCTGCTCCTATCCAATAGATTGTTTTTACTTTTTTAGTTGTCATGATATTTAGTGTTTGATTTGTTTGATGACTCAAAATTGCGTCAAAAACAGGCAAAACCTAAGTGCTTTCAGTATGAAGCAGACAAACTAAACCGCCGGCCGGACAATCCTGAACCTGAGTACATTTGTACCATTTATATCATCAATAGGCACATCAATGTAAATTAACACCCGTGGCCCGTACTTGTGAAATTCATGATTGTAAATTTGCACGCACAGTGTTATTGATTTGTATATGACTACATTTTTGAAGCTCGATTCATTTTATAGTAAAGTAAACGCTGATTCGGATCCGCAGGGGGCGGATACCGGCCATTTCAATATCATCAGGGTTGAAGACTTATCTGTTTCGGGTAATAAACCGCCGGTGTATAGCCGCCGCGATTACTACAAAGTAAGTTTGGTAACCGGGCACAGTAAAATTCACTATGCCGACAGGTGTTACGAGATCAACGAAAGCGCGTTAGTTTTTACCAATCCGATGGTCCCTTATCATTGGGAACCTATTAGCGAGATACAAACAGGGTTGATATGTATTTTCACCGAAGCATTTTTTAACAATTTTGGCAGGCTGCAAAACTATCCTGTTTTCATGTCGGCCGAAAACGCGGTTATCACATTAACCCCAGCTCAGCTGCAGCAGTTTCAAGATATTTTCAGCAAAATGCAGGATGAGCTAAATAGCAGCTACGCTTACAAATATGATCTGTTGCGCAATTTATTGATGGAAACCGTTCATGAAGCGCAGAAGCTTCAGTCTGCTTATGGCAAACCATCGCTTGGTGCCACTGCTCATGAACGTATTGCTGTTTTATTTTCCGAATTATTGGAACGGCAATACCCTATCGAATTAAACAACCAAAGAGTAGCGCTCACATCCGCCTCTGCTTTTGCAGATAGCTTAAATGTTCATGTAAACCATCTCAACAAAGCGTTGAAAGAAATTACCGGCAATTCAACTTCGCAACTTATCAGTAACAGGATGCTGCAGGAAGCCAAAACGCTTCTAAAAAACAGCGACTGGGCAGTAAGTGAAATAGCGTGGTCGCTTGGTTTTGATGAATCCAATCATTTTTCCGCATTTTTTAAGAGGCACACTGGTTTTAGCCCCAAGCAGTTCAGACAATCATAAAGTTGATTGATTATTGTATGTAATGGTTTGTTTCGGGTACGTCAGTATCCTCTGTATCGGCTGATCTTTGCTCTCAAAAAGAACAGATATGTGGACAAAAGAGAATATCCCTGATCAAAGCGGTAAAATAGCCATAGTTACAGGTGCAAATACGGGTATAGGTTTTGAAACAGCGCTTGCCTTATGTGAGGCTGGAGCACGGGTAGTTATCGCGGGACGGGACATCGAAAAAGTTAAACAGGCAGTAAGCGAGATCAACAATCGAGGCTTTAAAGGCATCGCGGAAGAGGGGGTAATTGATCTGGCAAGCCTTGAATCGGTAAAAGCATTTGCCGAAGCTATCAAAGCAAATTATAATAAAATTGATATCCTTATTAACAACGCCGGCGTTATGATCCCCCCTGCGGGCCAAACCGCCGAAGGTTATGAATTACAGTTTGGCATCAACTTTCTCGGCCATTTCGCGCTAACCGGTCATTTATACCCTTTGTTGAAAAACAGCCCCAGCACAAGGGTTGTAACAGTGAGCAGCGGCGCGCACAGATTTGCCGACAATATAAATTTCGAGAACCTCAAACTCGAGCAATCATACGATCCATACAGGGAGTATGCTATCAGTAAATTAGCCGATCTGCAATTTACAATTGAGTTTCAACGGCGATTAAATTCATCAGGTATTGATCTACTCTCGGCAGGGACGCATCCCGGAGTGACTGAAACAGAGCTTTCAAGACACATGCCCGAAGCCGATTACCAGGCGGCCCTTGAACGGTTTAAAACGCTCATGCCGGCATGGCAAGGCGCACTACCTACCCTGTTTGCCGCAACAGCTAACGAAGTTAAAGCAGGAGGCTATTATGGGCCTGATGGCGAACATGAACTACACGGCTACCCGGCACCTGCCAATATCAGTGAAGCTGCTAACGATGAAAATCAGGGTACCCAATTATGGGAATTTGCTGAAAAGGCGACCGGATTGAAATATCCGTTTTAGCATTGAAGATTATTCTTTTACAGGGAACCATGTTATCATAGTTCCCTTTTTTATTTGATCACTTCTGTACGGAACGTTTTTTCACAATAAAGCATAAGCTATTCGTCAATAACCTAACTTCGGATAATTAAAATCCTGCGATATGACGACCGCTGAAATCCTAAAAAAACTTGAATCTCTCGGAAATGAAAAAATGCGCCTTCACAATAAAAAGAACGGAGCGCATGATAATCAGTTCGGTGTAAAGCTTGGAGATATCAGGAAAGTAGCGGATACGATCAAAAGCAATCATGAATTGGCTAAGGCATTATGGGAAACCGGTAATGTTGAAGCCCGGCTATTGTCAACGCTGATTATTGTACCAAAATTACTGCCGGCCGAAGAGTTGGATAGCATGGTGCGCTCGGAGCGGTTTACACAGGTTATTGACTGGCTTTACGCCTATGTAATTAAAGAATATACAGAGCGCGAAAAGTTGCGTGAAACATGGCTGCTTTCTGATGATCCGATGACCTTACGTTTGGGTTGGAGCCTTACCAGCGGACGAATAGCAAGAAGTCCCGAAGGTATTGACATACCCGCTATACTTGACAGGATTGAAGAAGAAATGCCCAATGCCGCGCCCGAAGTACAATGGACTATGAATTCTGCCCTGGCACAAATTGGGATCAACCATCCCGTTTATCGCGAGCGTGCTATCAATATCGGAGAACACCTGGGGATCTATCGTGATTATCCCGTATCAAAAGGCTGTACTTCGCCCTTTGCGCCTATCTGGATCAATGAGATGGTTAAACGGCTGGACTAAGCATCCGCATCATAAAAAAAAGTGTGTACATCCTTCCGGATATACACACTTAAAAATAAACATGCTTTATAACTTATCCTTAAAACGGATGTGGCTTATAAACATTTTTAACACTGCCATCTTGGTATAGCTCCAAAATCGCATAACCCGGCGGAGTTTCTTCATAATAACCTTCTCCGGCAGATTTTTCATCGCCTTTGCCCCACCAAAAGCCGCTCATGGCACCATTACAAAAATATTGGGTGCCGTTATAAGAAGCGGTATCCAGCAGGTGGTTGTGCCCGCTCAAACATACTTTTACCTTATCCCGATGCTGATAAAACAAGGCTTTTAGCTTTTTATAATCAGAGTGCATGCCCCCTTCCCAGTATGGGGTTACGCCCAATATCGGGTAATGCGACATCAGCAACACCGGTGTATTTGCGGGTAATTGTTCCAGTTCCTTTTTTAACCAGTTAAACTGCTCATCATCCAGCGTAATGGACGGATTATTGCCATCCAAAATAATAAAATGCCAGCCCGATTTGCTGAAGCTGTAATACCTGTTAGGGATTCCAAGCCTTTTCACTACGTAATCTTTTCCGTACATGGCATCCGAATGATCTGGTGCGGCCCACCAGTTATCATGGTTACCGATACAGCTGTGCACCTCGTATCCTTTCAGGCTTTTCATGCAGTCATCCCATATACTCCATAATTCAGTAACACGTTCACGTTTTACGTTATCATAGGATGCATCAAAGATGGAATCGCCGCCATTCAGGAAAAAGTCTACCTTTTCAGTTTTAATGGTTTCAAGGCATTTTTTAAATTTTTGAGGGGCATCCAGGTCGGGTCTGATGTGCACATCAGTAATGTGGGCAACCTTTAATACCGGTTTTGCTTTTATATTTTCGGCCGCGTTTGCAACGCTGCTACCGCGTGTAACCAATCCGGCTGCTGCAAGGATCCCCGCGCCTTTTAAAATCTCTCTTCTTTTCATATCAAATTATGCTGAGGATGGTTTTACCAGCCCGGGTTTTGGGTTAAATTTTTGTTGAGTAATAACTCCGTGGTTGGAAGCGGGAAATAATAGTTTTTAGGATCGGTAAATGTTTTAACCAACGTAGGGTTAACCACCACATTACCGCTATTGCCATTGCTTAAATAGATATCCTTGCCTACCACAAAGTATGATACATTAGGCAGCGTAGTGGCCGGTTTAGCCGTTACCAAGCTTACGTCTGGCTGTCCGTCGCCATCAATATCATAGCTGCCCAGGCCAGGGAAATACATACCGGTAAACGTTTGCGCCAGTAATGCACCGCTTTTCCAGCGCATCAAATCATCATAACGGAAGTTTTCACAGGCCAGTTCCACACGGCGTTCCCTGCGGATCTCGAGCAACACGCCTTGCAATGAGCCCGATACGTTAGGATAAGTAGCCGCCAGTACGGGATCAACAGTTGCAGCCATGGTTAAGTGTGGCATACCTACCCTGTCGCGCAACAGGTTTATAGACATATCCAAATCGCTTTGGCTAAAGCTGCCTGTTCCGGCGGCCGCAAGTTCAGCTTTCGATTCAGCGTAGATCAGTAGCATTTCCGCATAACGGAACACAATGCCCGCATTGTAGTTGGTATTGTATGTAGGTGTAGCCGGATCATAATATTTGATCTGCTGGTAACCGGTTGGCGCAGGTCCCAATATACGTGTACCTTTTAAATCGCCATAAGTTACCGTAGGCGGTAAAACGGTTTGCGCCATCCGCGGATCACGATTGGTGAACTCGTCTTTGATCATCTGTGTGGCATAGCCCGCGGTAGATGTATAAGGCGTTCCGTTTTTAGTGAGGTAGGTATTTAACAGGCTTTTGGTAAGGCTTAAACCATAAGCCCTCATATTACCGTCAAGCGCGGTGGTAACATGCAAGGTATTGCTGTAATAGTAGCCAAGCATCACCTCAGTATTCTGCGGATCAGTAGGCGCGTAAAACAAAAACAGGTTCAGGTAATCCTTATCTGGGCTACCGGTGCTGTACAATTTAAATGTGCCGCTTTTCATAACGGCCATTGCCGCGTCGTTAGCAGTTTGTAAAAATGGCTGCCAGCCGTCTATACCGTGATATTTTCTGAAAGTACCTTCATGTAAGCCAACACGGGCTTGCAATGCCAGAGCTGCCCATTTGGTAATGGTTCCCGATGGGCCGGTTGGATTAATATGTGCAGCGGCAAAGCTCAGATCGGCCATTACCGAATCCATTACCAGCTTGCGCGGATCCCTGCCTTTGTATAATTCGCCGTTATCATTTGGCAAAATGGTTGCGCCGTACCATGGCACGTCGCCAAAGCGCTTTACCATATCAAAATAAAACCAAGCCCTGAAAAAACGGGCTACCCCAACATAATGGCTTTTTACTGCTTCAGAAGCATTGGCTTTCTGATAATTCTGCAAAAAGTAATTTACCTGGCGAAGGTAAGTCCAGGTCCATCCGGCCTGGCTCGCGCTGGTAGGCAAAGGAAGCTGACCGGCTACAACTTTGTTAAAAGGGTTATTTTCGTAGTTATCACTTTGCTGATCGCCTAAGGCTATGGTATTAATACCCGGCAGATAAGAATACAAACCATTGCAATAGGTATTGAGGTCATTGGCGTTAGCAAAAAAGTTTTGCTGCGTTAAGCTGGATACCGGGTACCTGTTTAAAAAATTATCTTTTTGACAGGATGTTAATGATAAGCAGCTTATCATTAAAAACAGTATGATGATGTGAATATTTTTCATTTTAATGAGGAAAAACATGATGCATTAAAATTTAGCGTTAATACCGAACGAATAGCCACGCTGGAAAGGATATACTTTACCAGCCCCCCAATCACCTTTCAACCCTTCGGGATCAAAGCCTTGCGGCAGCTTATCTGATTCCCAAAGGTCTTCGCCGCTGAAATACAACCTCAAGCGGTCTACACCTATCTTTTTAAATACAGGGAAATTGAATGAATAACCCACAGTCAGGTTTTTAAGACGGATATAAGCCGCGCTGTATGTATACCTGGTTTGTGGTACGGCAAGGTCAATCCATTGGCCGGCATCACCAGCGCGCCAGCCTTTCAGACTTGGGTAAAAGGCGTTGGGGTTTTGAGGTGTCCAGGTATTGCCCACAATGTTTTTGTAAACATTATCCCATGGCGAGAAAAAGCTGCTCCAGTAATAACCGCTTGTACCAGGCCAAAACGACTGCTTGCCTACACCCTGGAAATAAATACTGAAGTCGAAATTATTCCATGAAAAATTGCCGCCGAAACCAAAGTTGTAACGGGGAGTAGTGTTACCGATCACATGCGCGTCGCCCGAATTGCCGATAGTGCCATCGCCGTAATTAATTTTACCATCATGGTTCAGATCAGCATATTGCAGCTCACCTGCTTTGTTCCAGGCATAATAACCCTGTAGTTTTGATTGATCTGGTGCTGCTTTAGCTGCGGCATCTGTCTGGAAAATGCCTAAAGTGGTTAAGCCCATGATATCACCAACATGCTGCCCTACATAGTAATCGCCGCCAAACCAGAATTTATTAGGGTTATTATAACGGGTAATTTCCGTTTGCGCATCCCAGATGTTGGCGCGCACGCCAAATACGAAAGGCTTACCTGCCAATAAAAACTGGTCGGTGTAGGTTAGGTTTAACTCCCAGCCTTGCGTACGCAGGTCCGCCGCGTTTTCTTTAGGTTGTGTGGCCCCCAATACAGCAGGAAGCTGGAACCCTTTGGTGATCATGTTTTTTGTATCGCGCTGATACCAGTCGAACGTAGCATTCAATTTACCGAAGAGCGTAATATCTATTCCGGCATCTTTACTATAAACTTTCTCCCAGGTTAGTGCCGGTGAAACAAGGGTTGCAGGGTAAACCGCAGTTGGCTGTGAGCCGCCTAATATATTGCCGATCTTGCTGGAGCTTAGCGTCGAGATAAAATCATAGTTACCCAAGCTTTGATCATTACCTAATGAACCGTAAGAAGCGCGCAATTTCAGGTTGTTAACTACTCCTCGCAGCCCTTTAAAAAACGGCTCTTCAGATACCCGCCAGCCTGCAGATGCAGATGGGAAGAAAGCATAATGATCATTAACCGGGAAACGAGAGGAACCATCGTAGCGGCCATCTAACTCTAAAAGGTATTTGTTATCATATGAATAGTTTAAGCGGGAAAAAACACCGCGCACCGCCCATTGATAGCCATTACCACTAACCGAAGGCGTAGCTCCTGTAGTCACATCAAGGTAGCCTACCTGGTCGCTGATCAAATCATTGTTCTGGGCCGAAAAGTAATTGTATTTATTCAGCTCCTGGTTATAACCAACCATTCCCTTAAAGTAATGCTTGCCAAAATTCTTTTCATACTCGGTGTATATGTTAACAGCCTGGTATGAATTATCATCCGAATAAGCGGAAGCATCGCTATGGCCGGCATAAGATATCGGCTGGTTGGGGCCGGTTTCATAAGGCAAAGCCACATGATACGCCTGGTTGTAATTATTAGTCGACCGGAAAGTGTAATCGCCCTTAACCCGCCAGGTATTATTAAACCACGATGTAGTAAAGCCAATGGTATTTTGAGGCTGATTGGTAACGGTATTGCCCCTGCCGCCACCTTGCAAAAAGCCAAGATACGTACCATCAGAAGTGTAAGAACCATCAGGGTTTCTTGGAACAGACAATGAATTGGAGCGACCGATCTGGTGATACAAATCACCTGAGGTCCAGTCCGATGTCCATAATGACGGGTAATTATAAACTGTGCGGTTATAGGCCGTATTGGTATAGATATGCATCCATTCGGTAACCTTAAAATCAAGCTTTGCCCTCATATTAATGCGGTCGTAGCGATCAGGATTGTAACGGAATACACCGTTTTGTCTGTTATAATCTGCCGAAACATAATAGGTGATCCGGTCGCTGCCGCCGCTTACGCTCAGGTTATGCGTTTGGCTTACGTTATTAGGTTTATATAATTCATTAAACCAGTTGGTAGCGCCAAAATAATCGTAAACATTAGGGTTAGTAGGGTCAACTATAACTGCAGGCAAACTTGGATTTTTTGAACGCTGCTGCGCGTAATCAACCGCGGCGGTATTATACAAATTGACACCATAGTAGGCTGAATACGCCTGGTTTTTAAAATCGATCACAGTTGCCGGATCGGTAACAATATCGGGCAGATTGGTAATTTTATGAATGGCTACGTTATTGCTGTAGCTTACTTTTGCTTTACCATTACTTTGTTTTGAACCACTTTTAGTAGTGATCAGGATAACGCCGAATGCCGCCCTTGAACCGTAAACCGCGGCAGCAGCGGCATCCTTCAATACCGTAGCGCTTGCAACATCATCTGGGTTAATATTGTTGATATCAGTGGTAACACCATCTACCAATACCAAAGGACTGCCTCCGTTAATTGATGTAAACCCGCGGATGTTGAAAGTAGTAGCCCTTCCCGGCTGCCCATCGGATGAAGTAACATTCAACCCGGCTAACTGGCCCTGTAAGCCGCGACCAACGTTTGGTATTGGCCTGTCTTCCAAAACACTTCCGCTTACTGTGCTTACAGCCCCGGTAAGGTTCACTTTTTTCTGGCTGCCATAACCTACAACAACTACGTCGTTCAGTTTGGATTGATCCATTTCCAGTGCAACATTGATCTCCTGCTGCCCGTTAACAACCACTTCCTTTTTCTTGAAGCCCACAAAAGTAAAAACTATCACCTCGTTGCTTTCCGCAATAACCTTGTAAAAGCCATTAGCATCTGTTGCGGTATGCTTTGAGGTACCTTTGATACTGACATTAACACCCGGCAATGGTGAGCCTTTATCGTCTGTTACTTTACCGGTAATAGTTTGCGCCCAGGGTAAAGTGGTTGCCGATGTCGGTTTCTCATCTATCACAATAGTATTATCGGTGATGGTATAAACCAGGCCCAGATCTTTTAAAACAATATCGAGCGCCTGCTGAATAGTTCCGTTTTGGAGGTTTACACTTACCGTACCAGCATGTTTAAGTAATTTACTCTCATACCAGAATGCGAAACCGCTTTGTCTTTTGATTTTGGCAATAACTTTTTGGATAGAGGTGTTTTTTTCCGATAGATTTATATTTTGCGCATAGGTACTGGCCGATGCACTAAGGCAAAATAGAAATATTAAAAATATCGTGATTTTCATGATCATGAAAATTTTGACTAATTGTCTTCGATTATCACGCAGAAGACATGGGTGCGTATAAAAATTCATACTTTTGTTTGTTTGGGTTTAATACATAAATGTCTGTCGCAAGATTTTTTTTTCGCTTCGGCGAGAGGTGAACCCAGCATCCGCCGGTAGTGTTTCCAGCACTTCCGGCTTTTTTATGAGTTCCCTAAAGGGTGCTTATTTCTCCATATCAATTCATTAGGGGTTAAATATTTAGTTTTTATTGTTTTACAATGAGCCGCTTACCTTCCAGCGTAAAGCGGATATGGGTAAGGGTTAATATTCTTAACAGTTCGGATAGGTTTGATTTCCTGGAGATAGACCCGGTAAACAACCGACCTGAGGGCTGCCCCTGGTATTCTACATCCACATCGTACCATCTGGATACCATGCGCATAATGGTTTTGATATCGGCATCTGAAAAAGAGGTTATCCCATTTTTCCAGTTTACAGCTTCATCTTCATTAGCATCTGTAACAATAATATCCTCACCGGATATAGCCTGCTGATGTGGCCTTAAAAATTTAGTGTTGGTTCCATCGGTAATTTCCACCGATCCTTCAAGCAACGTGGTTACAATATGGGCTTCTTCGGGATAGGCCATCACGTTAAAATGGGTACCCAAAACAGTAATGGTTTGCTTGCCGGTGGTAACTGTAAAAGGCTTGTGCTTATCCTTGGTCACTTCAAAATAAACCTCGCCGGTAGTTTCCACATTTCGCTCATTACCCGAAAAAGCGACAGGGAAACGGATAGATGAAGCAGCGTTAAGCCATACCTGTGTTCCGTCGGGCAGGATGACTTTGTATTCGCCGCCGCGTGGCGTTGTAATGGTATTATATTCAGGTGCTTTAGCTCCGGTTTCGGTTTGCTGATTGCTGTTATCGCCCATCAGGTAGGAAATAAGCCCGCTACCCGCCTTGTGTACCGTGGTAGCTCCCTGTTTCGCAAGGTTTCCGTTTTGTGCGTTGTTAAGGGTAATCTGGTTACCGTTTGCCAGGGTAAGTACGGCCTTATTACTACCGGGAGCAACATCGCTTTTAATGGCACTTAGCTGTGCAGCGGTTGGCCTTGTGGGCTTTAAATAAAAGTAGGTCCCGATACTTAAGAAAGCCAGGATTACCGCGGCCGCCGCGATGTATCGTGTAAAATAGGAAATATGCCTACCCGGGGTTGCAGAAATCTCCTCATTCATCTTCAACCTGATATTCTGCAGCATCAATTGCTTCAAGGCCTGTTCTTGTTCGGAAGTGAGAGATGATGAGGTATCCTCCGATAGCCTTTTATAATATTCTTCTAACAAGGATTGCTCCTGGGCTGTTGCTTTCCCTGCTATGTATTTATCTATGAGTTCAAAAAAAATGGGCTTTTCCATGCTGCTTTGATCTTAAGTACCAAAAACAGGTGGACACCCTACGGCAAAAATGTTTTTTTTTTAAAAAAAAAGATTTAATCGGCTAAACGCAGTGCATAATAACTGCCACACAGGTACCCACAGTTAAACCATTGCGGATATGGTTTAATGATTTAGATAAGCGCTTTTCTACTGTTTTTTCGGAGATACCTAATTGAAAAGCTATTTGTTTGTAGGTCAAATTTTCTTCCCGGCTTAAATGGTAAGCCTCCCGGCAATCGGCCGGCAGGGTATTGATCAGCCTGTTTAATAAAGCTTGTTGTTCTTTATACAACAGAGGATTATCATGAATGATCTCTACGGTAACCTGGGCAAGGCGTTCATAAAAGGCGTCATTTACTTTTTGCTCCCTGATTAATTTAAATACCGCGAAACGTACAGCCTGCTGCAGGTATGCCTTTAAATTTTGGATTTCCACATCGGCACGTCGCTGCCAGATGCTGATAAAAACGTTTTGAACAATATCTTTTGCCAGTTCATCATTGGCCAATACACTATTGGCACTATTGTACAAAAGCTTCCAGTACCTGAGGTAAATTTCGGTAAAAGCGTCTTCCCGGCCTTCTTTTAGTAAGGAAACCAGTTCGGGATCGGTAAGGGATTGTAAGGCCGCCATTTCAGTGCAAAGTAAATATAGCGATATTACCTTACTGTTAAATGCGGTAAGCAATTAAAAACATTTATACTAAACAGGAAAGGGGGCACATAGCCCCCCTCTCCTGATCAAAACAACAATGATGATCTTCAAATACTTATCATAACGATGGGTTTAACGCACCGTCGGCATTTGACTTAAGCGCTAAGCCGTTCCTCGTAAACAGGATAGTCGATGTAGCCGCGGGCGTCACCTCCATAAAAAGTGTTACGGTCATAGGCATTTAATTCAAGACCGTTTTGTAAACGGTAAACCAAATCAGGATTGGCAATAAAATGACGTCCATATGCAACCAGGTCGGCAGTACCTTTTTCAATAATGGCGTTACCTTTTTCAAAATCGAAGCCACCGGCAGCTATGATTGTTCCTTTAAATATTTTGCGCAAATGCTGAGCAGCAACCGGTTCCAGACCCTCCACTTCTTCAACAGCACCTTTAATGCGCGGCTCAATAATGTGCAGGTAGGCCAAACCAAATTTATTCAACTGTTCGGCTACATAGCTGAACAGGGCGATAGGATCACTATCATGCATGGAAGCAAAAGTACCGCTTGGGCCTACACGTACCCCAACCTTATCAGCTCCCCAAACAGATACTAAAGCCTCAACAATCTCCATCATAAAACGGGCCCTATTCTCAATTGAACCACCGTAGATATCTGTTCTCTTATTTGAACCATCCTGTAAAAACTGGTCAACCAAATAACCGTTTGCACCATGCAGTTCCACACCATCAAAACCGGCTTCTTTAGCCCTTATAGCAGCCTGGTGGTATTCTTCTACCCTTTGCTTAACTTCTTCAGTAGTCATTTCGCGGGCGAGATCTGCAGGTAACCAGCCCGTTGGGGTATAAACAAAATCTTCAACCTTAACTGCTGAAGCACCTATCGGATCGGCATGGTTTGGCTGCAGGCTTTTGTGCGACTGACGGCCTACGTGAAATAGCTGATCAAAAATGATCCCACCTTTGGCATGAACGGCGGCTGTTACATTTTTCCAGCCTTCAACCTGCTCATCGGTATAAATACCCGGAGCACCGTAATAACCGTGACCGGTTTCTGAAACTACCGTGCCTTCGGCCACTATATAGCCACCTTCGGTAGCACGTTGTGTGTAGTACTCAACCATCAGATCGTTAGGAATAAAGCGGTCATCGTAAGTACGCATGCGGGTTAGCGGTGCCATTGCCACGCGGTGCGAAAGTTTATACGGCCCTAATTGGACCGGGGTAAAAAGTTTATTTTCATTTACGGCTGTTGCCGCGTTTTTTGCAGTTTGCATTGTATTGATATTAATTGAGTTACTTTTAAATTCTGTCTCAAACAACCTTTTGTTTGATTTGATAAATCAAAGGTCGGGCTCAATTCAATGCAGAAAAAGATACAGTCGGTATCGAAAAAACAATAACAGTTTGGCCTGCTTATGTTTGCTAATTGCAATACTATCAGCTAACATAGCATGCTTGCCCGGATAAGACTTATCTTTGATATCAAGGTTTTTATCATGATCAATAAATCATTCCGGTACGAGCAGGTGATTCGTAAAATTGAAGAAACAATCACAGGTCTTCAATTGCAACCTGGCGATAAACTACCTTCTGTTCGTAAAGTAAGCGACGAATTGAAAGTAAGCCTTACTACGGTAAACCAGGCCTATGCCATACTGGAGGCAAAAGGATCCATTATATCGCGTCCCGGCTCCGGATTTTATATCAATACAGTCAGTAAGAACGTATTAACCACCAAACGCTTTATTCCCCTACCCGAAAAGGTTGAGGTAAGCAGCATGGCTGCCGCCATGATGAAGAACACGAATAAGTATAGCGTTATAAACTTTTCATCACTGGCACCAATAAACGAGTATCTGCCTATAACCAAGATCAACAAGGCGATGCAGGCTTCTATGAAAGAAGAATCCGGCATATACCAATACAATTTTCTGGAAGGACATCCCCGTTTAAGAAGACAAATTGCCCTGCAATCGTTTGACTGGGATAAAAGCATTAAACAGGATGAGATCCTGATTACCAATGGCTGCATGGAGGCTATAAACCTTTGCCTTGATGCAGTTACTCAGCCCGGCGATATTGTGGCCGTCGAATCGCCAGTTTATGCGGGTATCCTGCAATGCCTTGAGAGTAAAGGACTCAAAGCTTTGGGCATTAATACAGATCCGGTTACCGGACTTGACCTTGATGACCTGGAAAACGCGCTTAACAACAACAAGGTAACAGCCTGCATTTTCATGCCGGTTTGCCAAAACCCCTACGGATGTTCTATGCCCGAAGAAAGCAAGATCAGGCTGGTGAAAATATTGGGGGAACGAAATATTCCGTTAATTGAGGATGATGCCTTGGGCGAGCTTTACTTTGAAAAATCACGGCCGCTCCCGGCTAAAGCTTACGATACTTATGACAATGTACTTTATTGCTCATCCTTTTCTAAATCCGTAATGCCGGGTTTCAGGATTGGCTGGGTTGCGGCAGGGAAATACATGGCAGAAATTGAGAAGCTGAAATTTGCAGAGAATATCTCCACCAACGGCCTTTTGCAGGATGCGATAGCCCGATTCCTGGAGAGTGGCACCTACCAACCACATATTAAAAAACTACGCCAGTTTGCCAAAAAACAGATCTGTCAATACAGAAATGCCATATTAAAATATTTCCCCGGAGATGTAAAAATAACCGAACCGGCAGGTGGTTACAGCTTATGGGTTCAACTGCCCGAAAATGTTAACGCGTTAACCCTTCAGCGCGAAGCATTAAAATTTGGCATCGGTTTTTGCCCCGGGCAGATCTTTTCGGCCAACAATCATTTCCAAAATTTTGTGCGGATAAACTGCTGCCCCATGTGGACTACCCGCATTGATGATGCGTTAAAAACATTAGGAAAACTGACCGCTTCAATCAACAACAGGCAATTACAATAACTTTTTGTTGGCTATTACTGTTGTATATCAACCTTAACTATACCTTTATTACGTGCACAAACCGTATCATGCAAAAAAAATTTAATTTTTTTTGCTGTTAAAACAGCCCCTCCAGCAAGAAGCGCCTTTGCGCACAAAGCGTATCGAACGATCTACATCTTGCTTTTAATCAATAGTTTACAATAGATTTGCTTTTATCAAACCAATTATCCGGTATCACCTGATACAACAGTAAGACCGTATGCTAAGCAGAAAAAAGCCGGGCCCGACAGCCCGTAAACGGCTCGTTTTTATGGCCTCATGCCGGGTAAACAATTGTAAACTAAAAAGCCAATTTATGAACAACAAACCAAAAACTACCTTTGCAACCCTATTGGGCCTGGCACTTTTCGTGGCCTTATTTTTTACTTATTGCACCAAAAAACAGGTTTCGCCGGCAGCGCAAGATGATGCAGCTGCTAAACCTGCGTTAAAAACTCAGGCTACCGGCTTTATCCATCCGGGGATCCTTAACACGCAGCAAACCCTTGATTACGTAGGCCAACAGGCTAACTCAAATGATGCTAACCGGTTGGCGGCTTACCAGTTTGTGCTTAACTATTGCAATAACCACAGCCCAAGTGGTGCCTATAAAGCCACCGTACAGGTAGCAGGCGGCGTTACCACTCCTGATGAAATTGCTTTTAAAGGCGATGCCTTGCTAAGCTATGCCCTGGCGCTGCGCTGGGCTAAAACCGGCACAGCAGCATATGCCACAACCGTAAAACAGATTCTTGATGGCTGGGCCAATAGCTTCCAAAACTTCAGCGTAACCGGCTCGCAGCCTAACCAGGCTTCGCTTGAGGCTTCATGGGCTGCTCCTACCTTTGCTGCAGCTGCCGAAATCATCAAATACTACATCCCGGCCAGCGGTGTTGGCGGCGGCTGGACCACCGCCGAAAACACGCAGTTTGTAAACTTTCTGAACAACATGAAAGATAATTACATCAACAACGTGCCTAACTTCAACAACAACTGGAATGTATCTGCAGGTTATGCTAAAATGGCTATCGGCATATTTGAAGACAGCCAGACTGTATACCAAAACGGCGTTACTGCGGTAAAAACCGTATTGCCAAACGTAATTGCTTCTGACGGTTCAATGAATGGCGAGATCTGCGGTTCACATAACGATTATGTGCACTACCAGTACTCACTTACCGGTTTAAGCTATGCAGCCAATATTGCCGGGATCCAGGGCGATCTTTCTATTTATTCGGCCAGCAGCAGTCGTTTGTTAACCGGATTTAACTACCAGTATAAGCTGATGCACGGCACCGTATCGCCACCATGCTCACCTAATGGTAATGTTAACAATCCAATCTGGCCGGGTATAGAGGTAGCTAACCGTCATTATGGTACTACCGAAACCAGTTATATTGCCAGCAATTACGTATGCGACAGCAATGGTTTGCCTAACGGCGATATCGGTTTCCTTTGCTGGACAAACTACACCCATAACAACGTGCCAACTACTTTTTAACAAAGCACTATCCTAATTA
The DNA here is from genome assembly GCF_003675385.1 of Mucilaginibacter kameinonensis. Classification (GTDB taxonomy): domain Bacteria; phylum Bacteroidota; class Bacteroidia; order Sphingobacteriales; family Sphingobacteriaceae; genus Mucilaginibacter; species Mucilaginibacter kameinonensis. The sequence goes on from NZ_RCWZ01000004.1 coordinate 1,046,539, forward strand.
ATTATATTTTACAAGCCGCCCCGGTTAATGGCATCAGCCATAACCGGGCGGTTTTGTTTTTCGCCAATAGCTCCATTCTATTAAATGGTAAACTGCCATAATAACCAGATGCTGAGCAGTAAACAGACAAAAGGACGTAAAACGAACGACGATTGATAACCTTTTTAAAGAGGGAATGCAATTTGAGGCGGGCTTTTTGAAAGGATTATTATGGATAGCTATTCAGCTACAATTATTAACGCTGTTGACAAGGTGAAGACAGCGGTTGTAAAAATTGAAATTTTCAGTAATGTAAACGGCAAGGAGCAGGCTGCCGGGACGGGATCGGGTTTTTTATTTTCTTCTGACGGGTATCTTTTTACCAACAGCCATGTGATACATAGCGCCAAAAAGATTACCGTAAAAATGCATGACGGTACAACTCACCCGGCAGAACTTATTGGCGAAGACCAGGACACGGATTTAGCCATTCTCAAGATTAATGGAGCCGAGTTTACCCCGGTAAAATTTGGCGATGCCGATCAATTGCAGATCGGCCAGCTGGTGATTGCTATCGGCAATCCATTAGGGTTTCAGCATACCGTAACGGCGGGTGTGGTTAGCGCTCTGGGGAGAACGCTGGAAGGTCAGGGTGGTAGGTTGATGGACGGCATGATCCAAACGGATGCCGCGTTAAACCCCGGAAATTCCGGCGGACCATTAGTAAACGGAGATGGTGAGGTAGTAGGTGTAAATACAGCGGTGATCAGAGGCGCTCAGGGGATTTGTTTTGCTATCAGCATTAACACGGCCAAGGATATCGCCAATCAGCTTATCAGGTTTGGCAAAGTTAAAAGGGCCTACCTGGGTGTGGTTATGCAGCAGATTGATCTTGTACCCAAACTCCGTGCAATTCATGAGGTGTCAAATAAACAGGCGCTGTTTGTTTCGGAAGTTGCTGCCGGAAGCCCTGCCGATAAAGCCGGCATCCTAAGCGGCGATATCATCTATTCATTCAACAGCCAACCCGTCGAAACGTCGGACAATCTGTTTAAAATGCTTACTGAAGATAAGATAGGACAATTTCAATACATCGGCATCCTTCGGAACAGCTATAAAACCGAGTTCAGGATAACGCCGGTGCAAAAAAATTGATGAAGGCTTATCAAGGATATTGAATAACCTCAGGGGCCATTGCCCATGATTTTACATCGGCAGTCAAAATCGGGAAGCGGGGACCGGTTCCCCCTAATTCGCCGCAGGCTTTGGTGAAAACTACCTGCTTAATTTTGTGATGCCTGATTACGTATGAACAAAGGATGCAGGGCTCAACGTTTGAATAGAGAACGGCCCCTTCGCAACTGCCGTGATCTTTAACAGCGTTTAAAACAGCTAATGTTTCGGAATGGCGGGTAATATCTTTTAGCTTACGGCTCTGCTCAAAAGCTTCGCCGATGATTACGCCGTCTTTAACAATAACGCAGCCTACAGGGCTTTCGCCTTCGGCAGCGGCTTGTTCTGCTAATTGAAGGCAGCGTTGCATGTATCGTTCATGATCATTCATAAGTATAAGATGTGTGGTCAAAAATAAAGCCTGCTATAGCAAATTTTTATGGCAGGCTTTATTTTTTTCAGGATTAGTTTTTACTTGCCTGTCTTTTTATCCAGGAACTGCCTGATAGTAGCGGCTATTTCGTTACCGTGGCTTTCCAGGGCGAAGTGGCCTGCATCATATAAATGGTATTCCAGATTTTTAACATCTTTTTTGAAAGCCTCCGCACCTGCTACCGGGAATATATAATCGTTTTTGCCGTATACGATCAACATTTCGGGGTTTTGTGTGCGCAGGTATTCCTGCCATTTAGGATATAAATCAACATTAGTGCGGTAATCATAGAACAAGTCGAGTTGGATTTGGTCATTTTCGGGCCTTTCCAAATGGCGCAGGTCTATCTCCCAGTTATCAGGACTAATCAGGCTGGTATCAGGCACGCCGTGGGTGTATTGCCATTTCAGGCCGTTAGCGTCATGAAAAGCCCTAAGTGTGGCTTCCGCTACTTTGTCATTATGGTCTTTCCAATAAGCTTTGATCGGGTCCCAGAATGTTTCCAGCCCTTCATCATAAGCACAACCATTTTGAACAATGAGGGTTTCCACACGTTCGGGATTAGCCGAGGCGATACGCCAGCCAACCGGTGCACCGTAATCCATAAGGTATAAGCTGTATTTACTGATCTGGAGCTGGCTCAGCAGTTCGGTAACAATTGCGGCAAAGTTTTCAAAAGTATAAGCAAACTCTGCAATTGGGGGCTGCTCGCTTCTGCCATAACCGGGATAATCGGGCGCGATCAGGTGGTATTTGTCAGACAGATCATTGATCAGGTTCCGGTACATGTGCGATGAGCTTGGATAGCCGTGCAGCAATACCAATACAGGTGCGTCTTTTGGCCCGGCTTCGCGATAGAAAATGTTCACGCCATTGATCTTAATGAAGTGATGTTGTGTTTGATTTTTCATGATGTTTAGTTTTAGTATTCGTTTGATTTTTGATTTATTTTACCGAACGTTCGGTAATTTTTATAGATAAAAAAATATGTTCTATTCCTTACGCCTATCGGCGCTATGTTTATTTAATTATGCTGTTAATAGTTCGGGGATTCTTTCAAGGCTGTTTTTAAAATAGCTTTTATCGCCTGTTGCCCCGGTAAGCACAAGCGAACCCTGAATAGTTTGGTTAATGAGCCTGGCATTTTGCTTAGCCTTATCCGGCAACAGGCCTAACTCAATGGCCACGTCTGTAAAACCGTCAGCAAGTAAGTTAAAGCAATTGGTCACGCTTTCTTTAAAGGCATTTGCATCTGTACCGATGGATAATGTACGAAGCAGGCAATTATTAGCGCCGCCGTTATATAGTTCATCAACGGAGGCAATCATCTTTTTTAGTCTTGCCGATGCCGGTACATTTTTATTCGCTGATTCTGCTACAATATGTTGCAGAATCCAATGCTCAACAATTTCCAGGGCATGTTTAGCCATTTCCTTTTTACCATTAGGAAACCGGTGATACAAGCTGGCCTTTTTTAAACCGGTAGCCTTTGCCAGGGCTTCCATCGATGCGCCGTCGTACCCTAATTCGCTGAAGGTTTCAAACAACTTCAGGTCTACATTTTCGGGGTTAACTTTTTGAGTGCGCATGCTTTTAAATTTATCAGTATCGGTGTCTTGTTTCTAATTATGATTCAAATATACCGAACGTTTGGTAAAATAAAAATAAATATTAAAACATCTCTGATTTATGCCACAGATTCGATAAAAAGTACCATAAACCGTCGCTGTTTCAATAAAAAACGCAGGGCATTACTGCCCGGCGTTTTATCAATTGATATTCTGAAGCAAGTTACTTACCTATCCTATACAAATTGCCGTTATCTGTTACGCCGTATAAAGCACCATCCTTACCGGTAACCAGCGAACGCCAGCGTTCGTTTTTATCTTTCAACAAACGCTCTTCGGCAACTACTTTGTTATTTTTAATGACCAGCCTGGCAATATGCGAACCACCAAGTGCACCTACAAACAGGTTGTTTTTCCACTCGGGGATCAGGTTGCCGGTATAAAATGTGATACCACATGGTGATATACTTGGGTCCCAATAGTAAATAGGTTGCGTTACACCTTCTTTTTGTTGTACACCATCTCCTACTTTTTGACCGCTATATTCAATGCCATAAGTAACCACAGGCCAACCATAGTTTTTACCGGCACGGATGATATTAATCTCATCGCCTCCGCGCGGGCCAAATTCGGCTTCCCATAGTTCGCCTGTTACCGGGTTGGTGGTCATACCTTCTGGATTTCTTAAACCATAAGCATAAATCTCGGGCAGCACACCGCTTTTGCCGGCGAACGGTCCGCCTGGAACGGCTTTACCATCTCGGGTGATGTGAACAACCTTACCTACCGCGGCACCCAGGTCCTGCGCTTTCATGCGGATATCCTCTGCGCCGTGCTCACCGGTGCTTACAAACAGGTTTCCTTGTTTATCAAATACCACGCGCGATCCAAACTGCAAATGCCCGTTGTAGGCCGGTTTGGCATGATAGATCACCTGTACATTTTCCAGTTTGCTATCATCGGCAGATAATTTTCCTTTGGCCACGGCCAACTGAAAGCCGCCTTCCACCTGCTCAGAATAAGTCCAGAATAGCGTCCTGTCTTTAGCAAACGATGAATCGAAATTCACATCCAGCAAACCACCCTGGCCACCAACGGCTATAGCCGGCAACCCTTCAATATTTTTATCAAAACTGCCATCGGCTTTCAGTATCCGCATGGTGCCACCCTTTTCGGTGATCAGGAAACGGCCGTCGGGCAAGCAACGTAAAGCCCATGGTGATTTAAGTTGATGATTGATTATAGTAACGTTTAGCTTGGTTTTGGTTTGGATACCGCCAATGCGGGTTTGCCCGGTAAAAGCAGGTTTGTATTCGCTGTTGGCCTTTTGTGTTTCAACAGGCGGCAACGACTGCGCGTTTACCCGGCCTATTAATGTGCCAAGCCCCATGGCGGCCAGCAAAATCGATTTATTGGTTATAGACATATTGGTTGGTGATAGTTTTCAAGTTTAAACAGATTTCCGAAGGTAAAGTTCTGCTGAGTTATATACGCCAGGTAAGCGCTTTTTTACAATCTATTCAAATTATAATTTGAATAAGCTTTTTATACCGGTAAAAGCAATCTGAAGCCCCACGCAGAATATCAAAAATGAGGTGATCCTGTTAAATATTTTTTCGCCATTTGAACCCAGAAAAGCGACAAGCGTTTTGGTGTTCAGGTAAAATATGTAGATGAGCACACACATAAAAATGATAGAAAGCATGATAGCGCCGGTATTAATAAAATAGTCTTTCATGTCGGGCGAGGCGCTGTGCGCGCTAAGCGTAAACAATACAGAAATTGTACCGGCCCCTGTTGTGATGGGGAATGTGATGGGGTAAAATAGCTTGTCTTCTATATTATGATACCCGGACGGCTTTGCACCATCAACCGGACTTTCCTGTGGATCGCTATCCTGTTTATCCGACGATAAAAACTCCCAGCCCATTTTGCAGATCATAATCCCGCCTGCCAGCTGAATTACGGGGATAGAAATGCCAAACAATTCCAGGATCCAATGCCCCGCAAACAATGAAACCGTACAGATTGAAAAAGCATACACTGTAATTTTATTCACGGCCTTTCGCTTTTCGGCAGTATCAAGATGGGCAAAGTAAGGTAGGATTATCAACGCCGAACCTATAGGGTTTACAACGGGAAACAACGCGATAATACCTATAAAAAGCAGGTGTATAAAGGAATGGAAAAACTCAGGCATCATGAAAAATCAATATGATAACGATATAAATATAACAAGAATAGCACATTACCCGCCTTATGCTTCATTATTGACAATACCGTGTTAAAAGACGCGAATTACCTGCTGAGAATAGCCGAAACAAACAAATATTTACTCGTTTAAGCTTAGCATTTAAAGCTCAATTTTTATTGTTAAAGTTTGATAATTAAATACTTACATTAGTATACTTATAAAAATCCAATCTCATTAATACTTAAACCAACAGCCATGAACAACACAAACAAAGACTTTATCACCCGCTGGTTTACCGAAGTATGGAATAACAGCAACCCGGCAGTTATGGACGAAATGCTGCACCCCGATGTTAAAGTACACGGAGTAGGCGAGACATTTACAGGGGCAAATATCTTCAAAGATTTTTATGACGATTTCAGGAAAGTATATTCAAACCTTAAGTTTGATATTGAAAAAATGATATCCGAGGGCGATGAAATTGCCGCCTTGGTTAATGTATCCGGGATACATACAGCAACGGGTAAACAGGTACATTTCAGCGGCGTTACAATCGCGAAAATTGAGGACGGCGTTCTCACTTCAGGTTGGAACTATTTTGATTTTTTAGGTTTATCGAAACAGGTAGGCAATTTGGAGCCGGAGCAATTACGCAAATAGCATTGCGTTTTTGCAGCCCCGGCTACCAAAAGCATCAGACATTGTTGCCTGCCTATACCGCTTTAGTCGCAGTGGCTGTAGCTATCCAATTTGGTAATTGCTGCTGAACATATTGTGTCCAGGCTGGTGCACAATCGTTATAACATTCAAATTCCGGAACCAGGCCCATATGCGTAAATACAATTTTTGTGGCATCGCCCTCGGCCGAAATGTCAAAAGATAGTTTTGTGCCGGTCCATTCCGTTTGGTTGGGTACAAAGGTTAATTTACTATCTGTTACCAACCAGGTTATTTTTTTGGAGGGAACCAGTTCAACAAGTTTATGTTTAGTATAGTGCGCGCCATCTCCGGCAAAAAAAGAAAACTCATCGCCAAGTTTGTCTGATTCGCCTTCAAAGCTTTCGGCATACAGTCCTGACCACCAGCCGCGAACGTTTTTTATGGCATCAAAAACTTCTTCGGGTGTTTGATTTACCAATAAGGTTGTGCTAAAATCTGTTGTTGTCATTTTTTTGATCTTTTAGTTGAATAATTGATTATTTATTGGCTTTCGATCTCATATTCAGAGCCCGTCGACTCCCCTGTTGTTATTCCGGATATAAAACAGGTTGCGCATCAAATAACCTTTCAATAATAGGTAACTCATAAGTTACATAAAGATATAGGTAACTTATGAGTTACGCAATTTTTTATTAATTTTTTTCTTCTCCCCCGAAACCAACCATAAAAACATGTCGATGAAAATATATCGTATATCATCTCCAGACAGCCATTCCCTGTTCGAAGGAGATTTGCAGAACTGTTAAAAGAATGATACCTTGAAAGGAATATTTCAAACGCCGATTATGAAAAAAAGTACAGGGGCTAATCCTGCCCTTCCTGCCGGCAGAATTGCTTCAGTTGATGTTTACCGAGGTTTAGTAATGTTGCTGATGATGGGGGAAGTTCTTGCCTTTCAGGATGTAGCGAGTTTGCAGCCTGACAACCGCTTTTGGGCAATTCTCGCTTTCAACCAGTCGCACGTAGCCTGGACCTGGCTGAGCCTTCACGATATGATCCAGCCCTCCTTTACTTTTTTGGTGGGTGTGGTGCTTCCTTTCTCCCTGGCCTCCAGGAAAAATAAAGGCGCTACCAAAACAGCGCTCCTTACGCACGCCATTAAACGGTCGCTGATCCTGATATTTCTCGGGATCTTTTTAAGATCGTTAGGCAAACATCAAACCTATTTCACTTTTGAAGATACCTTAACCCAGATAGGTCTTGGCTATACCTTCCTCGTCATACTCGGTTTTTGTTCCCGCAGGATACAAATCGGGGCACTCATTGTTATATTATTGGGCTACTGGCTTGCTTTTGCGTTTTACCCATTACCGGGCCCGGGTTTTAACTATCCGTCTGCAGGCGTAAGTCCAACCTGGGAACATAACCTGCATGGGTTTGCGGCGCACTGGAACAAAAACACCAACCTGGCATGGGCTTTCGACCGTTGGTTTCTCAATTTATTTCCGCGCAGCTCACCCTTCCTGTATAATGATGGCGGATATTCCACACTAAGCTTCATTCCAACTTTAGGCACTATGATCCTCGGGCTTTTAGCCGGTGGGGTTTTAATGAATAATGCTCAAAGTGGCACAAAACTGAAATCGCTCATCATTACCGGCGTCAGTCTCATTGCCTTCGGGATTTTGCTACACCTGACAAACCTCAACCCAATAGTAAAAAGAATCTGGACTCCCGCCTGGGCAATTTTCAGCGGAGGGATCTGTTTTTGCTTCCTGTCATTGCTTTATTTCATCGTTGATTTAAAAGAATACAAAAAGCCGTTATTCTTCCTTAAGGTAATCGGCATGAATTCCATTGCGGCATACGTCATGTCAGACGGAGGCGTGCGTCAATACATAACAGATAATCTTTACATACATCTCGGGGCGGATTACGACCAGGTTTTCGGAATAGCCTATGCTACACTCGTTAGTGGCGCTTTAGCACTGTTTGCACTATGGCTGATATTGTACTGGATGTACAAATCGGGGATATATATTAGAATTTGACGTTGAAAGACGTTTGAGCATCATCACCATATCTGGAAGGCTATGTTTATACATTTTCGTAACTGTGCTAAATTCGAGCCAATTAACCAAGCAACCGTCATTGCTAAATGTATAGAATGAAATCGAGAAATAGCTATCGTGCTTTGACAGGATACTCGAAATCATAATAGCTAAAAATATCAAGATCCGTTAAGTCAGACGCTAAAGTTCCCCACCTACTTCTATTTCCAAATCCGAAAAACCACTCATCTGTTTCTATCATTTTATCTTTCTCATCAAAGTTATCTTTACCTGATTTCTTTGATTTCCAGAAAAAGTTATAGGTGCCTAATATTTCTGTTTCTAATTGAATCTTAGCGGTGTCGAAGTCAAATTGCCTTAATAATTCCTCAAAATCCAAAATAAAAAGATCCCAATTATCTTCGATTGACTTATATGTGGCCCCGAAAGATATTACAGGGTCTTCATAATAAGTGTGTCGAGAAACTCCCAAACCGAACATTTCTGTTCTGAGTATCCCGGGGCCATCACCTAAGGAATTTATTACTGCTCTCGCCCTATCAAGGTTATTTTCAATAACAATTCTTCCAAATACAATTGATTGATATCCCATATTCTCTGTCTCTTTAAATCATAAATATATTACATCAGGTACTGTATAATTGAATCAATAACAACAAAAAAAGCCCTGCAATTTATGCAAGGCTTTATATTTTTTAGCTCCTGAGGCTGGGCTCGAACCAGCGACCCTCTGATTAACAGTCAGATGCTCTAACCGGCTGAGCTACTCAGGAGTGTTGTCCGGTTTGGAGTTTGCAAAAGTATAATTTTCATTGATATTTCACAATTTTATTCAATTTGTTATCGGGTAATATCTTAACATTATACAACCTCATCTATAACTCACTAATTAACAAGCCGAAACGTAAAAACCGTTATAAAAAAACGTAAAAACACGCTTGTATTAGCCATCAACGCCAATTACTTTTATAAAATACTCATTATCAAAATAGTATTACAAAGCCGATATCCTGTTGACTGTTTACACCTCCTATTTTCACTGACACACGCTGGTTTAGCTCTGGTTTTACAATTTTTCTTAAAAGCCTAAATTATGTTCAAATTTCCTGCTATAGGTAAAAACCAGGTGGTTGCTATTGTCACTTTCCTTACATTGATCATGTTAGGGCTAAGTTACTTTTACATATACATACCGGCTAACGAAAAAGTTGTGCAGGAGCGACGATTTCGATGTTTGCAAAATATCAACATTAATATTCATTCAAAAATTATAAATAGCACCTGGATGCTGAATAACTTCCTGAAAACCTTTCCTAATGATGATCAGCTGCAGGATTACCTTAGTAACTATCCTAAAACCAACTTTACCCTGCTCCCGGTGTCAAGCCGCCTTAGCGGGCCGCAGATAAGGCAACAACTGCAAGGAGGTAAAGTTAAATGGGTTGACAGTTCTGTTAGTATCCGCACAAATGTAGCGGTACAGCAGTTAACCATCTTCCTTAACAAAACAATAACTATAAGCGGGCCGACCGATACCTTAAAAATGCGCATGGGTATCCGGTATAACTTTGATCATTTTATTAAACCCCTGCTGGTGCCCGACGTTTTTGACAACTATATTGTTTTTGAAAGCGACGCCTCAGACAAAGGCAAAACCGACGATAATATCATTTATGAAACCTTCCCTTCGGGCTTAAGCTATCAATCAAAAGATTCACTATTAACCTTTAAAAATAAGGTAAGCAGCCCGGGGCTTCGTAAGCTGAGTATCGGAGGTAAAGATTACAGAGCATTTTCACAACCGGTTAATCTTGATGGTAAAAACCAATTGATTGTTGTAGGCCTGGTGCCGGGAAAAAGCTATGACCAGGAGCGGAAGCGGCTACCGCTTGTTGTTGTGCTGTTGCTGTTAACATTCGCCACAGGCGCTATCGTATCATTGCCCTGGATAAAACTGTATCACACGGGCAATAAGGATAAACTCAATGCTGCTGATGGTATCGCCTCTGTACTGGTATCGATACTGATGATGGCGCTCATGTTTTTTGTGTTTATGTATTTTATACTTTTCGCCAATACGCATGGTAAAATATCAGCGTCATCAACATCATTGGCCAATGGTATTTCAAACGCCTTATCAACCGAGTTGGAAAACGCGTATCAGACACTCAAAAATTTCGATTCGCAATCTCATCTGTTTGCCAATGATGATATCGCCAATTTGGGTAAATCAAATTTAAAGTTCAGAACCCTATCATCGCTGGATACAAATTATAAACCGTACAGAGATCAACTAAATGCCTTTGCTAAACCAACCGCTTTAGAGGAGGCCTTTTGGATCGATTCGACCGGAAAAGAACTTCTTAACTGGAGCACCGATAGCGCGTTTACCCCTCGAAGCAACCTGGGCTGGCGCGATTATTTTAAAAAAATCAGGAGTAACAATACCTACAGTTTTAATGGCCATGAACTATATCTGGATCAAATTTTTTCTGTCACCAACGAAACCTTCAGATCTGTACTGGCTATAAAATCAACGTCAAAACTAAGTCAGCCGGCGGCTGTGGCAGCTATGACGTTTACGATGAAAAGCTTAGACCATGTTACAACGCCCGATGGCTACCAGTTTGCCATTATTAACAACAATGGAAAGGTATTGTACCATAGCATCACCAACAGAAATTTAAACGAGAACCTGAAAAATGAATTTGCTGATAGTACCAGCCTGGTAAGCTGCCTGGAAGCAAAATCAGACACCGGTTTTACCGCAACCTATTATGGGCGCGAACTCAATATTAAAATTAAGCCGGTAAAAGGTCTGCCTTATTTTGTAATAATTTTTGAAAGCCAGGAGTATAATGATAATCGGGATATGCAGGCCTATGCCTTCACCATAGCCATGTTGATATTTCTGCTGCTATTTCTCATCACACAGTTCGCCATAGTATTTTTTGTATCCGCCAAACGGTCGTTTTTTAAGAAGCAACTCTTTGAAACCTCATGGATAGGGCCAAAGAGATGTTTTCACAGGCAATACAATCTTATTATAGTTATCAATATAGTAGTTATTATATGTATGCTCGCAAGTATCGATCAGAATTCATTCCTTAAATCACTGTACCTCATCCTTTTTTCCATCACTTTCATAGGCATTTACCCCAACGTTTTATTTGCTATTGATTACGGCAGAAACCAAAGCTATAATCTGAATTTTAAGCTATATGCTATTGCATGGCTGCTTGCATTTATTCTGCTGGTTGACGGGGCCGCGCTTACTACACTTACGGCATACCACTTATATATGCTTTTTTTATATGAAGCAGGATTAATCTTCTTCGCGCTTATAGTTACCTCAGCCATTTATATCAGGCCGCTTAGTAACTGGTTAATGAGCAAAACCCAGCAACATTTTTTCCAATTGTTTATAACCATCAAATCGCTAAAAAAAACAGAAACCTCTTTCTGGACCTATACCCACAGCTTTGCATTTATGGCTACTACGCGCCTGGTTATAACCAGCGGCATCCCTGTGGCCTTCTTTTTTATATATGCCTCTAATTACGAACAGAATTTAGAGACCCGGTATAAACACTTCCACTTTGCTAAAGATCTGGTTCAAAAAATGCCGAAGAATACCATTGAGCAAGGCAAGCTCCCCGTTGGTGCATACATTGATAGTTCGTTCATCAATAATTATGGCATAGTTTCGGATCAAAAGCTAATTGACAGCGTTAAACAATACGGGCGGTATTTTAAAGAAGACTTCCTGACTGTGCAATTATTGAATGCTTTTAAACTGCAGGTAAAAGATATCGAAATAAGAAGCAGTAACATGGTTTATGCCAATGTAGGTTCCGATACTTTTTTCAACAAGCTTACCAACACAAATGACATATCAACAAATACGATTTACAAACTGACCGAACGCTCGTTCCTCGGCCTCGGTTCGGCTGCCCTTGGCTATCATCCCTCATTTGAGGCTATATTTGATTTACATTATTTGATACCGGTGATTCTACTCAGCCTTTTGGTTGTTGGTTTCTTTTACATGATCCATAATGTGATAAGAAAATTATTCGCTTTAGGGCTCCCCTCGCAGGATGGCTGGCGGGAAATGGATGAACAATTGCTGCTTGATGATAAACTTAACTCCCTGTTGTTAATAGTTGGGCCTCCGGGTTCAGGCAAACTAAAGAACATCCAGAATAAAATAAAAAGCAGGTTATTTAAAGACAAACACGGTAAACCCTTATTGTACAGTGAGGGCACCAGGCCCGACGATAATGTATTCGTAGCTGATATGATCAGGATTCCGACAGAAAATGATGATGAGGATTGGAAAAAATGCAAAGCAGATGCTTTAAAAAAAAGCAACAAACTTGTTATCATAAACCACTTCGAGTACAACATTAAAGACTCACAGACCAACAGCATAAAGCTCAATTTTCTGGAATCGTTGATGTTACAGGGTAAAAGTAAGATCATGATCATATCAACGGTGCACCCGCTTACTTTCCTTGATTCATTTACAGAGGAGCAAAGAAAAAACAATGCTGATAAAGCGCAAACCGCGGGCACTGCAAGTGCCGATTCATCTAAACGCGACGGCAATGTATCAGAAAGTGAACTGGAACGCTGGCATGTATTGTTAGGGCATTTCCGGATCATTATACAGCCATTGCAGGGCACAGGTGTACGGTTGCGGAAGAAAAAGAAAAACGCCGTTACAAGGGTACGCAGCAAAGCATCTGAGAGAGAATGGCGTCTGCATTTTGCGCGCCGGGTAAAACTAAAAGCAACGCCCACTGCGCCACATTTACCAAAGAATATCAAGAACTTAAGGCACAGCATTACAGAGGAAACACGATATACCCACTACTTGCACGATATGAAAGAAAAAGCGATGGACACCCTACCATTGCTCAATGATGAAGGCATAGGCATTGCAACCGATACCCTGATTTTTAAAATGCAGATCAGTTCGCATTATTTTTATACTTATATCTGGCAGTCGCTCACCAAGGAAGAGAAATTTTTGCTTTATGACCTGGCCGAAGATGGCTTGGTTAATCCTTACGATGATTATAACCTGAGCATGCTGATATACAAAGGACTGATCACCAGGAGCCAGGGCACCCTGATGCTGTTTAACAAAGGGTTCCGTAATTATATCCTGACCGCTATTGGCAACAGCGAGGTTGAACGCATCAAGGCCCAGGTAAAAGATACCGGTAACTGGAGCAGCCTGAAGGTGCCATTGAACCTATCGATAATAGGCATATTGATCTTCCTGATCGTATCGCAACAGGAAGCTTATAGTCAAATATTAACTTACATTACTGCACTTGGCGCCGGCATACCTGCTGTGTTAAAAGTGCTTTCTATGCTTGGTAGCAATAGTAATACTCAGAAAACTGCTTGAGGTTTAGCAAGTCTGTTAATACCTATCATTTTTTGCCGCAAATCACCTCTTGTTAGTCGTGATTACACCCGCCCTGTTACAAGGCCTTTAATGATCTTTGTTATGAACAAAACAACGATCATTTATTAAAAACTATTTATATGAGAAAGTTAAAATTACAGATACAGATAAGCATTGATGGTTTTGCAGCCGGTCCAAACGGCGAAAACGACTGGGTATTTCTTTCCGGCGGAGATGAAGCCGGTCTTCAAAAAATAGTAGATCTGGCCGACAGCAGCGATACCCTTTTGCTGGGCAGCAAGCTGGCCAAATCGGGATTCATGGATCACTGGAAAAATGTAGCCGATAATCAACCCGATGGCCCTCAGCGAACTTTAGGGCAATTGATTGTAAATATGCGTAAAGTTGTTTTTAGCAGTACGGAAACTGCTGTAAAGGGTGATAATGTAGAAGTTGAAAACGGAGACCTTGCTACCGTTGTAAAGGCACTCAAAAACCAGCCCGGCAAAGACATCCTTGTTTACGGGGGCATCGATTTTGTGAGCTCATTAATCAGCCTAAACCTTATCGACGAATATTTTATTTTCACATGTCCGGTTGCCATCGGAAGCGGACTATCCATATTTAAGGAGAGAAAGATTCTAAAATTGGAAAGCTCAGTAGCTTACAACAACGGGAAGGTGCTTAATAAATACCTACCGGTATAGGCTGACAAAAAGAAAAGCCGGTGTATCTTTTCAAGAAACACCGGCTTTTTACAGGAAACGATCTGTATTACTTTACATCGTTATTCAAATTCCACAATTTTAAGTTTTTAATAGCCGCCTCGCCATCGGCAAAGGCCGATAAACCTGTCGCTTCTTTATCCGGGTAGATCATTGTTGAAATTACTTTCTCACCATCGTTGCCAAATACTTCCAGCGAAGACCTGTCAACCAAGACCTTGATCTTAACAATTCCGCCGGTTATACTCATCGGAGCTGTTTGCACCAGGTTTTCGGGCGATTTATTATTCTTTTCGGAGCCGGTGCAGTCAACAAAGAGTTGTCGCTTTTCGGCATCATAGCCTACTACCACCTTTTTATCGGTACCAGCTTTTTCAACCACATTAAATCCAACCTTTTTGGCGTTTTTAATATCAAACTCCGCATCTATCCAGTATGCATTACCATCGCCTGGAAGTTTCAAACCAGAATTGCCAATAGAAGCATTCCTTTTTTCAACAGGCTTTCCTTTTGCATATTTAGGCAAAGCTTTGGTTACAAACACCGATGGCAGCTGGTTAAGCACCAATCCTTCACTTGTAGTTTTTAAAGAAAGGTCATGCGGGATAGACATCTGGCCTTTCCATGGGTAAGTTTCCTGTCTTCCGTTTTGCAGCCAGCCTAACAGGATCTTTTTGTTTTGAGGGGCATCACGCCAGGCTATGGCCGCGTAAAATGCATCGCCATAATCCGTTTTTAAAATTTTGCTGTTATCGTTGATGTTTTTGAAAGTTGTACCGTCAAAATCGCCTACAAAATACTGGATCAGCGGACCATGCTCGCCTCCCAGCGATACAAAGAGCACCCACTTGATATTAGCCGGATTACCATCAACTACCAACGGAAGTATAGACGGACATTCCCATCCGTTTTTGGTAAAGCCTGCCGGACCAAAATCACTTAGCTTAGTCCAATCCTTCAGGTTTTTTGAGCCGTAAAACCTAACCATATGTTCATCAACCATCGAAACGGTCATTACCCATTGTTTTGACTCCTCGTGCCAGAACACATTCGGGTCACGAAAATCATGCATATTCAAATCGATGACCGGGTTTTTAGCATACTGCTTGTAGCTTAAACCGCCATCGTTACTATAGGCGATAAATTGCGATTCCTTTTTCTGCTTAGGTTGATCGGCAGTGAAAATGGCTACCAATGGCGGTTTTCCGTTTACGCCAAAACCACTGGTATTATTTTTATCCAATACTGCCGAACCTGAATAGATCCAGGTAGTTGTGTCTTTTGTAACCACTTCGGGAATGGCAACGGGCAAATGTTTCCAGCTGATCAGGTCCTTACTGGTGGCATGCCCCCAGCTCATGTGGCCCCATTTGTTTTCGAATGGGTTATGCTGGTAGTATAAATTGAATTCTCCGTTTAAAAATATCAGGCCGTTAGGGTCATTTGTCCAGTTGTTTTGTGGCGTAAAGTGATATGTCGGTCGCCATTGCGGAGTTGGCACTCCCTCCTCCTGGGCAAAGGCGCTGCCTGTCATCGTGATTAATCCCAGGCATAATAATTTAGCTTTATTCATATACTATAATTTATCTTGGTTATTGTTTAGTTGTTGGTAATAGTGTTGGCTGGCTTTGTTTTTCGGCTACCTTGCTTTTTGCATTTTTGAACCCGTACCAGTAGGTAGTTGCCGCAAAATCGGCGGTTCCGTTTTCCCAGCCAATCATTTCCAGGCTGTACCTAAAATTCTTTTCAAAAGGAACAGCATCCAGGTTGCGGGTGCGTGTAAAGGTATTGTGCCCAAATGAATCGGGGTTATCTGCGCGCGGGGCGTTAGCAAACGGGGTTTGGTATAACACTACAGGAGCCCAGGAAGTATTGTAATAATCTTCTGTACCGGTGCCAAACTCGGCAGGAAAACGCTCACCATCAACCCATAGTTTCTGATCACCCTCGCCATACCATTTGTGCATGTGGTTATAAACCGCCAAAGCATCACCAATAAAAACTCCTTTGCCATTGATAGCGTTCAAATCCCATTCAATTGGTTTATTTTCTTCGTTTTGTTTAATAACAACGTTTTCTTCGCTTTTCCAGTTAGCATGAAAATACATGGATTGCGCGTCCCATGCCCATTTAGAAGTAACGGTCTGTACAGAAACACTCACCGGTTTATCCCCAGTATTAAGCAAGGAAATTCGCGCTGATGAACGATAAGGCATCACCCAGCGGCTAATCAGCGAGCTATCTTTACCGATGGTACGGTACCAGCTTTGCAATGGCTTTGCTCCTACTCCGCTCCCGGCGAAATCACCTACGGGGCACCATACGGTTTGTTCGCCATCAAATTTTATCTGCAATATGGTTGAGCGAAGCGCCTGTTCGTAATCTTCATTGTTAGATGTTTTTAGTTTTATTGCAAGGTAGCGCACAGCTGCCGATCCTTTGGGCAAGTCAATAGCAACCTGTTTACCTGGGGCAATCTCATGGTTGGCATTGATTCGCTTACCTGCAACTGCATTATCCGGATGCAATAGTTTCCCGTTAACATCATCTACCAATTTTCGGGCCTGATCAAGCTGTTGCAGGCTGAAAGTTTTAACGCTGGTACCTGCCACGTAACTACGGTAATTTACTTGATAATAGCGGGGCTGGTTATCGGGGTCGTTATCTTCAAATGTAATTTTGCAGTGTTTGGCGTAGGGCATTGGCAAATAAAGCGTACTTCCGCCCTTTTCCTTAGGCTCATAACTCGAATGCGCCTGCAACAATGCCGCACCCAGATTTAAGCCACTTTTCATCAGATCATAAGCCGGAACAGTAATAGCAGGTTCTTTGCTCCCGTCAAAATAGATCCTGATATTGCCATTACGTTTAAAAGTAGTAAGCCAAAAACGTACAATAGCACCCGGGCCATCAGCATCCATCATTACCAGTTCCCGGCGTCCGTTCACTGTTTCAGTTCGGATGTATTGTGATCTGTCGTCATTGGCGAACCAACCAGGCTGCCCGGGCAATACCGATTTACGGTCGTAACTGCTGACCTGCATCTCCTTATAATAAGGACGGGGCCAGCGGGCAACAGCACTAAAGTCGGCCTGTTCACGCAATAGCGAAGTAAGCGTAACTTCCTGCGCAAAGCCGGTTGTGCTGGCCACAAAGGCCAACAGGCAAACCGCCAGATATTTTAATTTAATCATATGATATCAATAATGAGAACCGCTCCGGTGTTTCGGAGCAGTTCCCGGTAAATTAAAACTACCTGCAATTTACCATCCGGTATTTTGTTTATACAGGCCTTTGCTATAATTTATTTGGTTTTGGGGAATAGGGAGATATTCATCACGATTTTTCTTGAAAGCCGCTCCCGAAAGATGCGGCGTGCGAGTTTTCTCGACAGCAAAATAACCATTGATAAAGCTATCGGCAATACCCCA
Source organism: Mucilaginibacter kameinonensis (assembly GCF_003675385.1). Classification (GTDB taxonomy): domain Bacteria; phylum Bacteroidota; class Bacteroidia; order Sphingobacteriales; family Sphingobacteriaceae; genus Mucilaginibacter; species Mucilaginibacter kameinonensis. The sequence continues at coordinate 1,064,196 of NZ_RCWZ01000004.1, forward strand.
GCGTACCAGGTCAAAGAAATGGTATCCTTCCATGGCAAACTCCAGCCTGCGTTCAAACCGTAATGCCTGGCGGGCAAAATCATTATTCCAGGTGCAGTTTACGCCAGGTTTATAGGTATCCATCAGGTAATTTGATGTCGCGGAGCCATCGGCTTGCTTCAGTAGGCCAGTGCTGTTTTTGGCCCGGGTCCTGACCATATTGATCAGCGGCAAAGCTTCCGACTCGCGGCCAAGCTCAATCAGCGCTTCGGCCTTCATCAGCAATACTTCGGCATAACGAATTACCGGCCAGTCTTTTGAACTCGACATAAACGGCGGGTACTTCATAAATGTAGGGTCGGTATAAGCCACCACTTCCTTCAAACTCATAAACTGATTATAAGTGGCCGGGTCGCGGCACCAGGCCGCGGCAAACACCAGGTTAGTTTGGTATTTGTACGGGTGCCCAGGAATTGCCGCCGTGTGATCTAACCTCACATCAAACGAGTTGTTTTTATAATCGGCCGAAGGCACAATGTCATGATCATTGAAAGTGGTGATCATCGGCAAACCTTTGGTATCGGTTTTAAAGGCATTAATCAGGTTGCTGCTTGGCTGGTGAAAACCACAGCAGCCGTATTCCACATTCATCGGATAGTTTACCCCCACACCTGCATCAATACGCCCTTCGGGGCTGCCATCACTTTTTGAAAACTGGATAGCAAAAACAGATTCGGGACCGTTTTCATATTGTGAAAGGAAATTGTTGGCAAAATCGGCAGATAAACCGTATTTGCCCGAGTTGATCACACTATCGCAATAGGTGTTTACCTGCTGCAATTTAGCCTGATCGATAGTGGTTACGTTGTTTTGGTCGTCCTGTTTATAGGCCTGATAAAGCAGCGTTTTAGCCAGGTATGATTGCGCGGCACCTTTGGTTATCCTGCCAACCTGCGTTTGCGTTACAGGCAGGTTATCAGCTGCAAATTTAAAATCGTTTGCAATTTTAGTCCATAGGCCATCACTTGAATAACTGCGGTTTGAAATGGTATCGTATTTGGTTTTCGGGATACTTTCGTCAATATAAGGGATCCGGTTAAACAAGATCTTCAGCAGAAAATAAAAGTGCGCACGTAAAAATCTCACCTCGGCCAGGCGCTGCTGCTTTTGAGGATACTCTGCCGTACTCATGCCGTTAATAAGGGTAAGCGCGGTATTACAACGGGCTACACCAATGTAAAGCCTGTACCAGGTGCCGTCAGATTCACCAATATCTACCCTGTTAAGCGAAAACAACTCATAAGCGTTAACATCACTTTGGTCTCCGGTACCGCCGCCGCCTTTGTAGGCATCTCCACCTCTTACGCTTCCGTAAGCCCACATGGTGGTATAAGGCACGCTCCAGTGGTCGTTTCCCAAAGCCGAATATGCTGCTATTACCATAGCATCAACATTGGCCGGGGTTTCCAGGGTTTCGTTAAACACTACGCCCTGCGGTAATTTATCCAGACTTTTTTTACAGGCGGTAAAGGCCAAAAGCAGTACCAGCGCTGTTATATATTTTATTTTTTTCATAGTTGTAATGATTAGTATGATAAATTGATGCCGATGGTGGTAACAACCGGAATTGGGTAAGCATTACCGGGATTTTCCGGATCGGGCGCTGTATACGATGAGCTTTTGAACCTAAGCAGGTTTGAAGCCTGTACATAAATTTTTGCTCGTGACAGCTTCAATTTCTTAAGCGCGTTTTTGAGATCGTAACCCAATTGTACATTCCTGAGCTTAAGGTAGCTGCCCGACTCCAGGAAGTACGTTGATGAACGCCCCTCGTTATTGGCACCGGCCATTGACAAAGCAGGAATAGTTGAAGTTGGGTTTTGGGGTGTCCACGCGTCAAGTACCCTGGTACCCCAGTTGGCACCCGGCGCAAGCGAAGTAAAATCTGTTAAGCTTTTATAGCTGTTAGATACCACACCACCTTTTACCCCCTGGAAGAAGAACGACAAGTCGAAGTTTTTATAGTTGATGGTGGTATTTAAGCCGTAAACAAAATCAGGGTCAGATGTGCCGATGTATTTCTGGTCGTTGTTATCAACTACGCCGTTGCCATCCAGATCCGCATAACGGATACGCCCCAAACCTTTGCCCGGCTGCTCGGGTGAATTATCAACCTCGGCCTGTGTTGTAAATAAGCCCTCGGCTACCCAACCATAAAAAGAGTGCGGTGTACGGCCAATGATAGTGTTGGTTGTGCCGTTGCCGGGGTAACCAATAATAGCATTATTAGGCAGGTAAGTAATTTTGAGTGCATTATGCGCTATGTTGCCAGTTAAAGCTATCGAAAGGTCATTATTGATTTGCTTGCTGTAAGATATGATGGCTTCGATACCTTTATTTTGAAGTGAAGCACCGTTGATCCACTCGTTTCCACCCTCACCTACAACACCTAAATATGGTGGGTTCAGTAAAATGTTCTTGGTGTTTTTGATATAGTAATCCAATGAACCGGTGATGGCGCTGCCGAACAAACCGAAATCAATACCAAAGTTTGATTGCGTGGTGGTTTCCCATTTCAGATCGGGGTTACCGGTTTGGGTAGCCGTAAAGCCCGATGGCAGGGTGCCTGTTCCGCGGCCGTCAATGTCATAGGCGCTGCCTGCACTTGGGTTCCAGGTAAGGTCTGTAGCGTAGATTGATTGGAACAGGGAATAAGTTGCATATGCCGGGATACTTTGGTTACCGGTTTGTCCCCAGCTGTAGCGCAGTTTTAAATCAGATATGGCAGGTATAGCTTTCATAAACTTCTCCTGGCTAATGCGCCAGCCTGCCGATGCAGCAGGGAAGTAAGCATATCTGTTATTGGCACCAAACTTACTTGAACCATCCCTCCTGATAGTACCCGACAACAGGTATTTATCGTTGTAGGTATAATTTACTTTAGCAAAATATGATTGCAGCGCATCAGCATTTCCGCTACCATTTGCCAGGATGCTTGAAGTACCCTGGGTAAGATAAGCGTAATCAATATCGGCAACTGCCAAACCCTGTGCGCTGGCGTTAAAGCCCTGGTTGTGGTTATTGATACTTTCGGCACCTAACAAGGCATTGATCTTATGCTTGTTGTGCAGGGTAACATCATAGGTTAATATATTTTGCCAGGTGAGCGAACCGCTGTAGTCAAAATCGGTATTAACCTGCGCAATGGTGCTTGATAAAAAGCCCGACTGGTATGGCTTCAGCAGGGTTCTATAATAACTACCGGCATAATCCACATCAAAGCTTGTTTTAAAGTTCAAACCAGGCAAAATATTCAGGTCGATATAGGTACTGCTCAGGATCCTGCCAAAGTTGTTATGGTTTTGTTGGTTATCATAAATAAGCCTTACGGGGTTTTGCCGGTCATCCATACCTGCCACCGGACCACCCCAGCCACCATTAATGGTATGCACCGGGATTATCGGGTTTTCGATGATAGAAAGATTGGTAATATCGCCTGTTGGCAGTATGGCATCTTTAAAGTATGTGGCGTTCAGGTTTTCACCAATCTTTAAACGACCGTTAAAGAAGTTATAATCAACATTGGCACGGGCCGTTACCTTTTGGCTCCTTGTTTTTTTGATGATCCCCTGGTTATCAAAATAACCTAAAGAAAGGAAAGAGGTACCATTTGGCCCGCCATTAGATGCAGCTATATTGTACTGTTGTAAAACTGATGGCTGCGAAATTTCATCAAACCAGCTTGTATTTGCCGACCGCATGGTTTTGGCAGCATCTACAAACTCGGGGATAATTACTTTATTTAAAACCGGATTTTTATAGTCCTTGTTCCAATCGTATTTATAAACGCCGTTGGTTGTTGACGGATCATAAGGATTTGCCGAGGCCGGGCCAAACAAATCGTCATTCACTACAGCCTGCCAGTACGCACGACCATGTTGCTCGGTATTTAAAACCGAGATCTTGCTGTTGTAATATTGAATTGAGGTAGAAGCATCAACATCTATCCTTTTGGTTCCGTTCTTGCCTTTTTTGGTAGTTACAATAACTACGCCCGCAGCAGCCCTTGAACCGTAGATACTTGCTGCCGATGCATCCTTCAAAACCTGGATAGACTCTACGTCGTTCTGGTTAATCTCCTGCAGGCCACGCTGCGTCGGGATTCCGTCAATCACATATAAAGGGTCGCTGCTGATGTTGAGCGTGGTTTGCCCACGCATCCTTACGGTTACAGAGCCATTTGGCGAACCATCTTGTGTAACAGTTAGCCCCGGTACCCTGCCCTGCAAGGCTTTGATGGGGTTGCCTGCCGGGATGTTCTGGATATCGGCCATTTTTACTACGGTTACAGCGCCGGTGAGGTCTTTCTTTCGCTCGGCGGTATAGCCGGTAACCACCACCTCGTTAAGATCGTTAGCCCCAAGGTCAAGCACTACGCTCAAATTCTCGGTATTTTTAACAACAACAGTTATGGCTTTGCTGCCAACGTACGAGAATTTAAGGGTTTGACCTACGGAAGCCTGAACGCTGAATTTACCCTTGGCATCCGTTAGGGTTGATGATTTACCGCCTTCTACCGTTACGGTAACTGCCTCCAGCGGAACGGAGGCTTTGTCGGTCACAGTGCCGGAAATTGTCCGGACCTGTGCGTAGCTGCTTATTGCTATCATAAGCATGATACAGCAGGTTAGTAATAGTTTTCTCATTATAGATTTATTTTGGTTAAAAATTTATTGGCTTTTGAATTGTAAGAAATCGGTAATCTGGTATTCGGGGCAACCTCCTTTCCTTGTGGCTACAAATGCGCCCATGGCGGCAGCGTTATCGATCACTTCCTGCGGGCTGTAATGATAGTGTAAACCGGCAATGAATGCGGCTAAAAAAGCATCGCCGCTACCAATGGTATCTACCACCCTAACAGGAGGGCAAGAACCATGATAATAACCCGATCTTGAATAATAGGAAGCACCGGCTTCGCCCTTGGTGACAACTACTTCGGGTATGTTAAAAGTTTCCCGCAAAAACATGATCTGATCGTGCTCCTCGGAAAATTGGCTTCCGAAAAGTGTATTGCAGCGCTTTAGTTCCGAAAGGTTGAATTTTACGATATCGGCCTTGTGCAGCAGTTCTTTCAATATCTCCTTTTTTACATAAGGTTCGCGCATGTTAATATCCAGCACCCTGGTTGCCCCGGTTTCCAACAACTCAGATAGGGTATCGCGCGAGGTTTTATTGCGGGACGATAAACTTCCGTACACCAGGAAAGAGGCTTCGTTAACTTCATTGGCTGTCTTATCATCTTTATTAATAAAATCCCAGGCAACGGGGTATAATATTTCGTACGAGGCATCATTCTCCTCATTCAGGATCACCCGAACCTCACTGGTGTCATATTCACTATCGTACTGAAGCAAGCTTTGGCCTACCCCCCACTTTTCCAGCAGCTTTATAAGCTGATATCCGTTGATATCCTCACCTACTTTACTGATAATACCGGTACTTACACCCAGTTTGTTTAAATGATAAGCCACGTTAAGCGGCGCTCCGCCGGGCTGAGGGCCATCGGGCAGTACATCCCAAAGTATTTCTCCGTAGCAAATGGCGTGATGATTGTCTTGAACTTCATTCATGGCTTTGAAGATTAATGCATAACCATATTAGTTTCAATCTGCTCCAGTGAGCGGCCTTTGGTTTCGGGCATAAACCGCCACACAAAAACCAGCTGGCATACCATCATGATGCAGAAAAAGGAGAAGGTAACAGCGCCGCCAAGCGACTCGGCCAGGTAAGGGAAACAAAACGCGATGATTGCAGCCATGATCCAATGGGTTGAGCTGCCGAGCGTTTGTCCCTTGGCCCTAACCTGGTTAGGAAAAATCTCGGATATAAATACCCAAATCACGGCCCCTTGCGAAAAAGCGAAGAAAGCGATGAACACCATCATGTACATAGGGATGGCGAAACCGTTGAAATGCCCGGAGTAAAACGTTAAGGCTACTAAGAAGAGGGATATGATAAGGCCGAATGAGCCAACCAGCATCAGGGTTCGGCGGCCAACCTTATCAATAATATTGATGCCCAGCAAGGTGAATATAAAATTCACCATCCCTATCCCCACGGTTGAAAGCAATGATGAATGCGCGCCGAGGCCTGCCATTTCAAAAATGCGCGGCGCATAATAAATGATGGCATTGATGCCCGAAACCTGGTTAAAAAATGCAAACAATACCGCCAGTATAACAGGTGTTTTGTATTGCCCCGAAAAAAGACTGGTGTCGGTGGCACCGTCATGCAGATTAGAGGCCTGGATGGCTGCAAGTTCCTGCTCACAATCAAGCGGGTTAATGATGCGCAAAATCTCCAAAGCCCTGGTAGTTTCCCCTTTTTTGAGGATAAGCCAGCGCGGACTTTCCGGTATAAAATAGATCAGCACAATAAACAACAATGAAGGAATTGTCTGTACGCCCAGCATCCATCGCCATGAGGCATCCCCGCCCTGGCTGAGCAGGTAATTAGATAAATACGAGATGAGGATACCTAATACCACATTGAATTGAAACAGGCCAACCAAACGGCCGCGACGATCAGCGGGTGAAACTTCGGAAATGTAAATAGGCGCGGTTACTGATGATACCCCTACGCCAAGGCCACCCAATAACCTGAAAACCAAGAAAACATACCAGTTATCGGCCAGCGCGGTACCTAAGGATGATAAGAGATAAGCCGCAGCCACAAAGTACAAGGTATTTTTCCGCCCGAAAATATCTGAAGGGCGTGCGCCCAGCAAAGAGCCAATAACGGTGCCTATTAAGGCTATTGAAATGGTAAGCCCATGCTCAAAAACAGAAAGATGCCAGAACTGCTGGATTGATTTTTCGGCCCCGGAAATTACAGCCGTATCAAAGCCAAACAAGAAGCCGCCAAGGGCTACGACCATGGACCACGCCAGGACGGAATGTTTATTCATAAATAGTTGTTTATTATAATTGGTTTAACTGGCCGCAAAATATTGCCGTACCGCCTGGCAGCGATAGCGAAATAGTATCAAAAACGTTTGAAATCGTTATTTAATTTATGCAACTAATAATCAAGCACTTATTAAGAAACATCGGATTAAATTACCGGGTACTTCCAATTCTGTATCATCAATTCTTCGTTATTGTACCATAAGCGGCATTGCCCTTTCGTAAAAATGTCAGTACAACATTTGTTGGGTTGAATACATTATCCCTAATTTTGATGCCGGAAGCCATTCCAACCAATTATTACCTATGTAAACCTTTATTTCGTTAACATGTATCAACAAAACCGCCTTGTTCATTTATCGGGCTTGTTATTGTGTTTGTTCCTGGTAGCTATAAGCAACCTGGGCTGTAACAAGGCGCCTAAAAACCAAACCTACACCATTGGCTTTTCGCAATGTACCGGGCTTGACCTGTGGCGTAAAACCATGCTCAACGAAATGAAGACCGAGCTATCATTGCATCCCGGTGTAAATTTCATTTACGCAGATGCCCATGGCGACAGCAAAACGCAGGTAAGCCAGGTATCAAAAATGCTTCAGGATAAAATAGACCTGCTCATCATATCACCCAACGAGGCACAACCACTTACCCCTATTGTTGACGAGGCTTACCAAAACAATATCCCGGTAATTATTATCGACAGAAAAACTTCATCATCATTATATACAGCCTATATAGGAGCCGATAATTATGAACTGGGCAAACTGGCAGGGCATTATTTAGGAACTACACACAAAGGCAATCTTAACCTGGTTGAGGTTATGGGGTTGCCGGGCTCATCACCTGCGATTGAAAGAGACCGGGGTTTTATGGACGGTGTTAAACAGTTCCCGAATATCCATGTAAAAACCAAAATTTACGGCGATTGGCTCAAGGCAAATGCCGAAAAACAGCTATTAAAAATCAAAGATCAGCTAAGCGATGTAAACGCCATATTCGCCCATAATGATAACATGGCTTTGGGTTCACGTACTGTGCTTAACACTATAAAATCTGTAAAGCCGGTTACTGTAATTGGCGTTGATGCCCTACCCGGCATTGGTGGCGGCATGGAGATGGTTGATAATAAATTAATTAACGCCAGTTTAGTTTACCCAACAAGCGGAAAAGAAGCCATTGTAACTGCCTTTAAAATACTCAACAAAGAACCTTTCCTGCGCGAAAATATATTGCAGTCGCTGGTTATCGACTCAACCAATGTGCAGCTGATGAAAATGCAGGTTAATAAAATAAACAGCCAGCAAAATGACATCATTCAGCAGCAAAGCCTGCTTAAAGAGCAGCAGTTAGTGTATAAAAGCCAGCAGGTGGTACTCAACATCATTGTTATTTTACTGGTGATGGCTATTGTTTTGGGCGGACTGGCATTCTACTCCCTCATGGAGAACAGGAAGATCAATAAAAGCCTTGAAGCTAAAAATAATGAGATCCAATTACAGCGTAATCAGCTGATCGAAATGTCGGCCAGGGCACAGGCTGCAACCGAGGCCCGGCTTAACTTTTTCACCAACGTTACGCATGAGTTCCGTACACCCTTAACGCTGATGCTCTCCCCGCTTAATGATATGCTGAAAGATGAAAGGCTCAGCGACGTAGCGGGTAACGGCTTAAAAATGGTTAATCAAAACGCGTTCAGGCTATTGAAGCTGGTTAACCAATTAATTGATTACCGGAAAATTGAGGTAGATAAAAACACGATCAAAGCATCAGAAAACAACATTGTTGCCTACGTACGTGATATTATTGAGAGCTTCAGGTTCCATGCTAAAAAATTAAAGATCCAGTTTTACCTGGTACCTACAGAAAAAAACATCCCTGTATGGTTTGATGTGAATATGCTTGATAAGGTTTTCTTTAACCTTTTCTCCAACGCCATTAAGTTTATATCGGGCGAAGGAGCGGTAAAAGTTTACATCCGCAGAGATAAGGATTTTGTTTATATAGATATCCAGGACAATGGCGTTGGTATTTCCGAAGAAGACGCCGCGCTCATATTCGATCAGTTTTACCAGGCCGACAACGCACCGCGTGTTGGATCGGGTATCGGTTTATCGCTGTCAAAAGAAATTATCCTGCTGCACCATGGTAGCATCGAGGTTGTAACAAAAAAATGGGAAGGCACCACCTTTAAAATAACCCTGCCATTGGGCGATGCTCATTTAAACGATAACGAAAAAACGGAAAGCAGGGAAATATGGCCGGATATGGACGAGCAATCAAAAGCATACCAGGCAGATATCGACAACCTGCAAACCGACCTGGAGATAGACCTGAGTACCGAACCAAAGGAAATATCAATTCTGCTTGTTGAAGATAATCCCGATCTGCTGCAATACCTGCATCAAAAGTTCAGCGATCATTTTGAGGTATTTACTGCTGCCGATGGCAACCAGGCATTCACGCAGGCTTATGAAAAAGTGCCCGATATTATTATTTCGGACGTGGTGCTACCGGGATATTCGGGCAAGGAAATTGTGCAGCGTTTAAAAACCGATCTCCGCACCTCGCACATACCGGTTATACTGCTTACGGCGCAGAGCAGCGACGAGCAAAAAATTTCGGGCATGCACTCCCTCGCCGATCTTTATATATCCAAACCATTCAATTTTGATTACCTGTTGGCTGGTGTACAAAACTTGTTGAAAAACCGGAAAATATTGAGGGATCATTATTCGAGCGATATAACTGGCCCCGAAAAGCTGACAGCGGCTAAAACACTGGATAAAAAATTCATTAATGATTTTGCGGGCATCGTTGAAAAGAACCTCGCAAATGAAAACTTCAGCGTTGAGGATATTTGCAAACTTATCGGCATTTCCAGGATCCAGCTATACCGCAAAATAAAAGCACTGTTGGGCTGTACTGTAAATGAATATATCCTGAACCGCCGGTTAAAAAAAGCAAGCTATTTACTCATTAACGAAAACCTGAGCATTGCCGAGGTTACTTACAAGGTGGGTTTTTCGAGCCCGAATTATTTCTCAACGGCATTCAAGGCAAAATATGGTTGCCCACCATCAGAGTATAAAACAACAAAATAACTGTTAAAGTTTTCGGTAGTGCGAGGGGATCTGGATGGGAATAAAAAAAGGCCGCATAGTGTGCGGCCTTTTTCGTTTTTATAGTACCCTGTGTGTATACTTAAAAGCAGAACGCAAGGCAATAATTGATAAATCGGATCATAAACTTCTCAGCTTAACGCCCTTAAACTGCAGGTACGTATATGACTGTGTATTAACCACCCAACCAATAGTAACCGTAGTTGTTAACGAAAGGGTGAAGTTAAGCGTATGTGTACCGCCAATATTATTCTGATCGCCTTTATAAATAGCCAACGGGCTACCCAGATTAGTGATATCCGGCAAACTGTTACCAACGGCAACTATTTCGTTGGCAGTAAGGGTACCTCCATATCCGGCAGTTTCAATATCAAGCGCGTAGGTGCCAGCAGGTAAGGTAACGGTTTGATAAACCTTACCATTATTTACGCCATCACCACCCCAGTCTTTTGATTCAAAATGGATACAGCCGTTATTATCCCATGACCAGCCGCCGCCTTTACCACCATCCTGGTTCAACACATTGTTGTTGTACTGCCAATCCTTTGGCGTGCCCCATTTGTTAGTGCCATTATCGCCCCGTTGAAAAGGATAGCCTGCATTTTTGATATACAATGACGTGATATCGCCGATACGCCTAACCCTCGGAAAAAGCGTAGGAGCGGCAACGGTAAAAGTATCAATAGCGCCTCTGAAAGGCAGGTAGCTTGACTGATAAGTAACATCGGTACCAAACTTAAAATCATTAATAGTTACTATCGAATCGGCGGGCTTGAGCAGTGTGGTTTGCGTTTTACCAGCATTATCAATGTAGGTGATCACCGTTTTAGTGTTTACGGTTACCGAATCAAGCGTAATCTGGTTGAAATTTAATTTAACTACCCCCGTGGCGATATCAACCGTAAAGGGATTATCTGCGTTGTAACCACGATTAAAGATACCTCCGGCGTAAATAGCGCCGTAAACCCTAACCCCGTTAATGGTTTTTGAAATAGAGATATGCCCGTCACTATCAACAGAATTTATGCTGAAGTTATAGGTGCCTTCTGTAAGGTTTGATACAATCACCTTTACGGTATCAAGCGGATCATGGCTCGTAGCATTTACAATTAACGAATCCTGCTTGTTGTTCCAGTAAACTTTGTATTTAACAATTTTAGGATCCGGACTTGGGTTCCATACAAGTTGAGTACGCAGTTTACCTGCCCTGTAATTGGCATTGGCAATTACACCGGGGTAATAGATCTCGCCGCCCTTTATCAGCTCCTTATAATTTTCGTTCTTTTTTGAGCAGCCCCACACGGCCAGTAGTAACAGCAGCCATGTTATATTTTTTATGTTGATCTTCATTTGTTTGTCGCTTAAAAATTATTGAGGGATTCCGTAAAAAGACATTTCTTCAATGTAGGTATAGTCTAACCCAAACCAGGTTTCGCTTACCACAACCCGCAGATATTTTGCAGGCGGGCTATTAAACGGCACATCAAAGTTTACACCGGCTTCAACAAAGGCCTGGTCGGCGGAGTTGGTTTGCCCTTGCGGCAGGCCCGATGGTGGATCAGGGAAACGGAAGGTACCTAACACTGTCCAATCGCCACTGACGGTACCTGCCGGTTTGCCACCTGGCGTAACAGCATCGGCAGGGTTATCTTTATTTGATCCCCAAATGCTGAATACTTTAGGATTTGCATAGCCATACCCTCTCGGCCACATCACAAAGTGGCTCAGCTTATAGCTCCTGCCTACGCCAAATGTGCCCTGTACCAGTTTTTGCACCGGGCCAATAGTAGTTTGCCAAGGCGCGGCACCGCCAACTTCCTTGGTAAAGCCATCCCATAAATATGGCAGGATACCGCCATAGCCTATGTAGGCATCGCTTGGTGTGAGGTATTGGAAAAACTTGCTTTTATCAAGCAATTCTTCATATAAAGGCGTTAGGGTAACCAATAAAGTATCAGAAGCATTACCGAACTGATCGGTTACGAAGGCACCAAATTTTGCAGGCGTAGTACTAAATCCCCTTACCGCGTAGCTTATGGTATCGGTGCTGGTAAAGTGCCTGTCTTTAATGTTGAATTTATTATCGGCCGGATCAATAGTGATCACATTTATGCCGATTGGCCTTTTGTCTTTATTAATCGTTGATAAATGGATCCCGCCAAAATCGGCCGCTATGTTAAGGTTTTTCCGGATGAGCTGGTAGTAAGGCGTATCCGGATGAACGGTGACCGTAACCGGGTCCGACTCCACATTAGCTCTTGTTACCGCATGCAGGGTAACCGTGTAATCCTTAGTGCTTTGAAAGCCATCCACCCTAATTGTATCCAAAAAATAGCTGGATTTGGTTTGCCTTGTGGTGGTGCCGTTAATATTATAATCGGCAACTATATAAAGCAGGTTTTGTGACGATGGTAAAGTATAGGTTAAAACAGCGCCACCATTAAAATTGCGCACTTTAACGTTGGTTACAACGCCGGGTTTCGTTTTATCGGTACTTTCAGGAAGTTTATAGTTATCGCTTTTTGAACATGAAAATAAACATGTTGTTAAAAGCGCCAGCACACATAAAAAGTGTACAGGCTTTATATGATTATAGCTCATAATATCTCTTCGTTAATTATTTATCTAATTAAAAACCAGTTAAATCCTACCAGTAAGGGTTTTGAACAAGGTTATCGTTCACCACGATTGAATTATTCCAGATAGGCCACAGGTAATCCCTGGTGTTAAATACCGGAATCTCCACATTGCGGGCACGGTAATAGTTAATGGCTTGTTCTTCATAAATACTCCAACCTGTTAACGGGGTGCTTAATACGCCCTGTAACTCCTTCCAGCGGCGAAGGTCCCAGCCGCTCTGGCCTTCAAAACAAAGCTCAATGCGGCGCTCCTGGTGAATGATAGATCTTAAACCCTCTTTAGTTGTTGGTTTCGATGGATTTTTTGAATAAGCTGCCCATGAATTAACAACGCCATCCAAACCGGCACGCGCCCTGATCCTATCCACATAAGATATAGCTTCGGCAGTAGGGCCATTTACTTCATTCAATGCCTCGGCATACAACAGGTATAAACCCGCCATGCGCATAACCGGCATTGAAAAATCTGTCCAGTTAAAGCCATCATCATATACGGTAAGGTAGTTGGCCAGCTTTTTAGGCCAGTAACCGGTTATATTTGATTTTTGCAGTGTTTTAGGACCGGCAAGCGAGGTAACACCACGAGCAGGTACATAGTGCGCAATTTTCGCGTCCAGGATCCCATCACCAAACCAGATTCCTCCATCAAAACCTATACTGCCGTAAAAGCGCGGCTCGCGATCAAAATGAGCTTTAACGGTTTGGTAGCCCTGCTTTATGTAGAAAAAGTTCGCGGCATCACCGGTACGCAATTGGTTACGGTCGGCATAATCCCAGCTTTTATCTTCATCAATAGGTACACCTTTATTGGTATAAAACAACTCGGTAGTTGAAATAGGCACCGCGTAGTAAGCCGGGTTCTGGTTATCGTTTTGATTGGCCTTTTGGGTTAACCGGGGTATGCAATACTCCTGCCCGTGCCAGATATTACTTAGCGACCAAATCAACTCAGGATTTGTATCCCATTTTTGCGTTAGCGCGTTTTGGCAGGTTAACACCCTTTTTAATGAATCGGGCAAATTTGAAACACCTGGCGCAGGCACAAAATTGGTATTTAAATGCAAGCCAGCTGCCTCACAATAATCAATGGCAGTTTTACAAGCAGCGGCCGCTTTTTGCCATTTGGTAGCATCAAATGATGTTGGGAAAAGGTTTTTGCCGCTTTTATCTTTAAAATTGGCATAATCAGGATTGCCGTTAAATAAAGGGCTTGCAGCTGTCATCAACACCTCGGCTTTAATGGCGGCGGCAGCGGGCTGGGTTATCCTGCCCAGTTCTTTAGCCGGATTGTCAATAGTTGGAGGCAGATCCGGAATAGCCTGGTCAAGCAAACCAACAATATAGTTAACCACATCATCAACCGGCTGGCGTTTAACTTTCACCTCCGCAGTTGAAGCCTCAACAGGCAAATTGGCATCAATGATTGGGATTGGCCCATACATCCGCATCAGGTAATAATGATAATAAGCCTTCAGGAATTTAGTCTCGGCAATCCATCGTTTTTTCTCAACCGCAGTTAAATCGGCCGGTTTATTGATGTTTTCGAGCATGGTATTGCATCGTCTTATGGCCACAAACATGGCTGTGCCGTTAGCCCTGCCATCCCAGAAGTTTAAACCCGGTTCGCCAACATTTTGCGTGCCGGTGATCAATGTGTACCCGGTGATATCCAAAGGATTGTTAGCCAGGTTAAGCGGAAAAATGATCTCGCCGGAGGTGGTAAAACCGGCACTCCTGTTCAGGTCATTCAATTGCTGAACAGATGAATAACAGGTAAAAAGATAGTTTTCAGCTTCGTTTTTACTCCTGAAAGCATAGTCAATTGTGCCCACATCAGGCGGAACAACGTCAAGGTATTTTTTGCATGAGTCGCTTAATACCATTAAAAGTAATAAGCCAATATGTTTATAGTTAAATTTCATGATACTCTTCATCTCCTTATAAATTAACATTCAAACCAATGTTATACACCTTCTGGATAGGATAGTTAAACCCGTAACTGCCCAGCTCCGGATCCCAGAGTTTAAATGAGCTCCAGGTAATGAGGTTAAGGCCGTTAACATACAACCTCAAACTGCGCAGGCCAAGCCGCTTTGAAACCGACGTTGGTAAGGTATACCCAAACTCGGCCGATTTAAGCCGCATAAACGCGCCGTTGCGCAACCACCAGGTACTTGGCTGTAAATTGTTTTCGATGATGTTACGGGTTGTTCCCAAACGAGGATAAGTGGCATACAGGTCCTGGTGCTCCTCGCTCCAGTGGCTATCTGCAAATTGTTGCAGCAGCTGGGTATTACCGTAAATGTAGTCCTCGGTACTTTGCACAAAGGGGCTAACCTGGTTGGGGTCAACAAAAAATGAAACCCTTGCCTGCCCCTGGAAAAATGCCGAAAGGTCAAAGTTTTTGTATTGTGCGGATACACCGTAACCGTAAACAATTTCCGGAACCTGCGGATAGCCTATAAAGGTTTGATCCCGGTTATCAATAATACCATCGCCGTTTAGGTCGCGGTATTTGATATCCCCGCCTCTTGGCGCTTTGCCGGTAGTTGAAAAGATTTGCGTAGGCGACGCGGCGGCTTCAGCATCGTCAACAAATAACCTGTCGGCAATGTAGCCGTATCCGATACGAATTGGCTGACCTACAAAATGGCGATAAGCTTCGGGGTAATTAGGCTCTTCGTAATAAGTATATTTATCGGTTGCCAGCGTAAAGTTACCACGGCCTGATACTATCCATGAGCTGTTGATAGTTTGCTTATAATCAAAAGAAAGATCGATACCTTTTGAATTTGCCTTTCCTAAGTTGGCATAAATATCGGCCTCAAGCCCTGAAGTACTTGGAATATATGAGCGTTTTTGCAGGATATTGTACCTGTTATAATTATAAAATTCGGCGGTTATATTCAGGTTCTTGAACAGGGTCATTTCCAGTGCAAGGTTTGCCTGTTTTGAAGTTTCCCAGGTTACGTTAGGATCAGAGTAATTAAGGATTGTGGCACCGTTATGCGCGTAACCTGCGTTTGTACCAAAGGCTGCATAAGCACCGCCATTAAGGTTTACGTTTGATGCGTAAAAGAAACGCCTGTCGCTGATGGCATCGTTACCTACCAAACCATAGCTGCCGCGTACTTTTACCCTGGTAAAAATATCAAGCAGCGGCTCAAAGAATTTTTCGCCGGATACCAGCCAGCCGCCGCCAATGGTTGGAAAAAAGCCATAACGGTGCTCGGTTGAGAACCTTTCAGAGCCGTTGTAGCCGAAGTTAAACTCCAAAAAGTATTTGCTTTTATAGTTATAACCGGCACGACCCGCCAAACCAAGGTTACGGTGCGGCAAGGCATATTGCAAATCGGGTTGGTGAGTTACCGGGTTGATGGCATTTGAATAAACCGTTTGCTGACGGGTTAACACCATTGTTGCCGAAACGTTATGATCGCCAAATTGGCGGGCATAATCAAAGTTGCCCTGCAGATAAACCTGGTTACTGATTGTTGGCGTTCCGGGAAAGTACTCCAGGTATTCAATGGCATCACCGGGCTTTTGGTTTAGCCAGGTTAAGGAGTAGGTGTTACTGGTTTTGTCATAACTGCCCACATTGTAGTAAAAAGGCTTATAAGCCAGGTTGGTATCAAAATATGAATACCGGTTTGCACTGAAAATACCATGAAAATTAAGGCCATTGGTAATAAAGTTCAAACCCTGGTTTAACTCAATCTGTGCCAGTACCCGCGACTCGGACGAAGTTTTGTGCCCCCTGAGCAACAAAGCGTAAGGGTTGTTATATGGCACACCCGGATCTGCCGGAGCACCAAACAAAATGTGCTTGGTGTCGCGGTTTGCCGAATCGGCCGGGAAATAGGCCGGGAACAACACCGGGCTGGTGTGCAAGGCTATTTTATAAACGTCAGAATTAAATGAACCATCAGTAGTAAGCGGACCATTATAATCGCTGAAAGTACCCGAAAAACGCAAAATGGCCTCAGTAGTTTTGGTAAGATTAAGGTTTACGTTTGAGCGTAACTGGTAATTGGTAAATTTAATGTTGTTGCTATTGTTATTGGCAGCGTCTTCGGCCAGGTTACCATGGTCAACATTGTATGAACCAGCAACGTAGTAACGGGCAAACGGCGTACCGCCGCTAACGCTCAGGTTACCCCTTTGGGTTGATGTGCGTTTTTTCAACAACAAACCCAACCAGTCTACAGCAGGATATACATAAGGGTTATAGCCCGGGCCTTTAGCCAAAGTATTTTGTGTGTTGATGATCTTGTCAGGATCAAATGGCGTTGGCTGATACGGATCGCGCGATAAAGTAGCCTCATTGTAGAGCTTCATATAAGTGATAGGATCAGCAATTTTAAGCGATTGCGTATTTTGCGATACCGAGTTTTCCGCACGGAAACTGATCTGCGGTTTACCTATTTTACCTTGCTTGGTAGCCACCAAAATTACACCGTTGGCACCACGTGCACCGTAAAGAGCGGTAGCGCTTGCGTCTTTCAGAATTGAAAAGCTGGCGATGTCGTCAACCTGTAAACGGGCAAGGTCATTGGTGGTAAGCTCGATGTTGTCGATCAGGATCAGCGGGTCAACCTTATAACCAAAGGTGGTTACCCCCCTTATAAAGAACTGGGCATTATCCTGACCCGGTTGTCCTGTACCCTGAAAGGCGATGATCCCCGCCGCCTGGCCGGCCAGCGCCGTGGTTAAATTGCTCGCAGGAATCTTCAGTTCGGCAGGTTTAATGGTAGTAACCGAACCAACAATGGCTTCCTTACGCTCCTTTTTGCCGTAAGCGGTAATAACTACCTCTTCGGCCTGCCTCACATCCTCAACCAAAACAACATTAAACAGCTTATTGTCGGAAGTTACAGTAAAGGTTTGCGTAACAAAGCCAATAAACGACACCCGGATCACCGAGCCGCTTTTTACATCGAGGATAAACTTGCCATTATTATCGGACACCGTACCGCGCTTGGCGTCATTCACCACGGTAATGCTTACGCCGGGGAGCGTTACGCCTTTTGCATCGCGCACAGTACCCGTTACAGTAATATCAGCTATGTTTTCGGTTTGACTGTTATTAGCTCCGGCGGCTTCCTTGATAATGACCGATTTACCATCGATAGTATAGGTTAAAGCTGAGTTTTTGAGGCTGATCTTCAGCACCTCTTCCAACGGGGTGTTTTGAAAATTAACATCCAGCGGAGGCACGTTTTTTATGCTCTTTGCCGACCAGAACAGATTGTAGCCGGTTTGTTTATTTATTTCATTGAATATCTGTTTAAGCGTTGCATCATTCTGTTTATAAGTGATTTTTTGTGAAAAAACCGCTGCACTTGCCTGCATGAATGCCAGGAAGAGTATAAACGTCGTTATCTTCATGATGAGCAGAAATTTCTTAGGGTAGCACGAAGGCGTACAAATGTTTGTAGTAAAAATTTTATACATTTGTTAAAGGCTGTTTTAAGTTGAAATGTTACGACAATTACATTCAGGCTTTAAAAGCTGATTGGAGCAGGGGCATCGGAAGTGCCTCTGTTCTGCTTTTTATAAACCGCTGATCTGCTATAAGCTATGGGTAGGTATTGGTTTTTCTCATACTCTTCTGTTTAGTTTAAATTGGTTTATTGGGATGGTTATTTTCTTTTGCTTACGGTTATGGTATTGCCCTGAATGCTAAACCTGGCATCGCCAGTTTGCTCCATCATTTTTAGTAGGGTTGTGATATTGGCAAAGCGGGTGGTTACGGCGCCAAAGGTTTCCTTTTTCAGGCTTTGATCTTCAAAAACTACATCTACATTGTACCAGCGCGATACGCTGCGCATAATGTTTTCCAGCTTTTCATCATCAAAATTGAAATAGCCGTTTTTCCAGGCTATGGCTTCGGTGGTATTGGCCTCGCTTACATCAAAGGTGTTGGTTAGTTTAGCCTGCTGACCGGGAATCAATATAACTTTACTGCTGGCAGTGGTAACACGTACCGATCCCTGTAATAAAGTTGTTTTGGTAACCGCATCGTCAGCATACGCGTTAACATCAAAGTGAGTACCCAATACCTCTACTGTTTGGCGGTTGGTTACCACACGGAATGGCAGCTCCTTGTTGTGCGTAACTTCAAAATAAGCTTCGCCACTCAGTTCAACGCGGCGCTCTTTCTGGCTATTAAAACTTACAGGGAATTTTAGTGAAGTATAAGCATTAAGCCAAACCTTTGAACCATCGGGCAAAACCACCTGGTACTGGCCGCCTTTTGGCGTTTCGATGGTATTAAAATCAGATGTGTTAATTTGGTTGCTGCCTGCCGCACCCGGTAAGTTTTCAGAACGGTCAATAATGGTATACACCAACTGACCATTTGCTGCCTTTGTTACCTTGATTCCGTTTTGATTGGCTATTTGCCCATTGCCGGCATCAGTAAGAGAAATCTTTTTTCCGTTGGCCAGGGTAAGGATAGCCTTATTACCACCAGGCGGAATATCATTTTTAGTCAATTGCTGAGTAGCTGCCTTGTTACCGGTAATTTTAGAAACAAACACACCGGCAATACCTAATATCAGCACTACTGATGCCGCCGCAACCCATTTAAAGTAATGCACTTTGGTTTTAACCGGTTTGGTTTCACGGTTGAGCCGTGCAAGCATGGCCTCACCTACCGCCTCTTCATTTTCGGGAAACTCGGCGTCCTGGTACGCGTTTTCGCGATACCATTTCAGCAGTTCATCACGCTCGGCTGCCGTAGCAGTATTTTCCCGATACTTTTTAATTAAAATGTAAATACGTTCCTGGTCCAATTGGTTTTGGTGCTTATATATGTGAGTACATTAAAAAGCACCATACCCTATATGGATTTTTAATTTTTTTGAAAATTAACTGGATTAGCTAAAAGCGTTGTGAAATCGCAATAATGAGCGATCTTAAGGGATGCTATTTTAAAAGCGAAATGATGGTGTGCAAAGCCACAACTATGCTCCAGCCATAGTTTTTCAGTTCGCCACGGATAATTTTAAGGGCGCGGGTAAGGTTGGCCTCAACACCTTTTTCGCTGATCTCTATCCTTTCGGCAATCTCGTTGTTTTTTAAACCCATATCACGGCTGTAGCGGAATACGAGGCGGCATTTTTCGGGCATTTCCTCAACGATACCGTTGATATACTCCTGTAGAAAAAGCGCGTCGAGTTTGTGCTCGTCATGGGTTATATCTGTAAACTCGTAGTTTTCTTTGGCGAGGTCGGCGCGGCGCTTTTCCTGTTGGTAGTGTTTGAAAACGCTAAACTTTACCGCGGTGGCTAAAAAGGCAGCGACACTTTGTATTTCAACAGTACCACGACGCTCCCATAATGATAAAAAAACCTCATGTACAAGGTCTTTAGCACCGGCAGTATCTTTACAGTGGTTCCAGGCAATGCCGAGCATCTTTTTCCAGTACCGCTGGTAAATTTCGGTAAAGGCATCATGATCATCTGCCTGCAGCAATCCTGTTAATTCCTGATCTGTATATGTACTGTACTTTGACATTTGCCCCGTTCCGGAGATTCGCGCTCTAATTGGTTACCGGTATCGTCAACAGCGGGAACTGCTCCAAAACCTGGTTACAAATATGCAATATAATTTCAATGAAAAAACTATTTTAACATTATCAATAAATCAAGGGTTTAAGTGTTAAAAACTATCGATGTAAGCAGTTTGTAGAAAATTCCTATTATCCAAGTAAATGTCTTAAACTCTTTAATTTTCTTGTTTTTATAATCCGCCGTCCGGTCCGTCACGCAAATAATTAAACCAATCAAATAAAGCCGTACCGCCAGGTTGTTTAGTATTGTACGAAAACAGCCCCGGCCTAACCGCTTTCCAATAGTTATAATTTGATAGTGTGCACGCCTCGCCTAACTGGGTAAATATTTTACCATCCAAGCTATATTGCATTACCGTGATATGATCAAGATTGATAACCAGGCGAAGAAAAACTGTCTTCTGCCCAATGGTAATTCCCTGTTGGAACTTACCATTATTATCGGCATAAACATTTAAACCGGTATCTGTTTTAATCAAACCTATTTCATGAATGTAATTGCCCAGCAAGCATAAACCGGCTTTTTGCCCCGGCGTCATCTGGTCGGCATTTAATGCCGTGGTTATCATTCCGTTTCGGCCCATAAGCTTTTGGTTTATGGTGTTCCTGGCGTATTTATTATTACTGGCCTGCATAGCCGTAAGTGTTAAGTATCCTTTATGAGTTTTCAGCGACCACTTATCATTTACCGGATTATGGTTCCATTGCCATTGCAGACCCAGCGTTGTTTTATTAAACTGATCAGAAGTCTGTAAACCAGTTTTGACAGGAAACTTGTTAACCTTCGGTTTAGGATACGTACTTACCGGTTCCCCGATACCATTGCCGTCGTTATCAATACCTATAAACGGCCAGTCGTTTTGCCATTTTACGGGTTCAAGGTGGCAAACGCGGCCGATAGCGCCTGCATCCTGAAAATGGATAAACCATGCCTCACCATTATCCAGTTCAACTATTCCACCTTGGTGCGGGCCATTGATATTGGTTTTCCCCTGCTCTAAAACAATCTTCCGTTCGTAAGGACCATAAATGCTTTTACTGCGTAATGCAGTTTCGTAGCCAGTACCTACCCCTCCCTCAGGAATAATGATATAGTAATATCCGTTACGCTTATAAATCTTGGTTCCCTCGGCAACCGGGCCCTCATAAACGGTTTTACCCGAATCAAGCAGGTGTTTGCCATCGGCACTCATTTTATGTATAATGATAGGGCCCGCCCCTAAACGGCTATGCCCCAGGTAAGCCTGCCCGTCGGTATCCCAAAACGGGCATGGATCTTCCCAGCCGCCTGTTCGTTTTACTTCTGTAAGCGGGCTCCATTTGCCTGTCGGATTGGCAGCGGAGCTCATATAAAGTCCTTCATCAGGTGTACAGAAATAAACATAAAACTTACCGTTATGATAACGAAGCGATGGCGCCCAACTGCCTGCGCCATATTTTTCCATAGTGTTGTACTTTGGGTCAAGATCTAACCTGTTGTACACTTGCCCTATAATTCTCCAGTTCACCAGATCGGCCGACTGGAGTACAGGCATCCCCATAAAGTGAAAATCGGAACAGACCATGTAGAAACTACCTCCAACCCTAATTACATCTGGGTCGGAGTAGTCGGCGTTAATAATGGGATTTTTATAGGTTCCGTTGAGCTGATCGCCCCAGGCACCGGGGTGCCTTTGTTGTGCATGAAGTTGATTATTAGCGCTGGTCAGCGTTAAAAACAAAACAGTTATTCCTGTCAGCAGGGTTCTTATCATATGGTTTATACGGTTAGGCAATATCGTTATGTTTACGAAACTTCTGCCTGTATTTTGATGGTGATAGGCCGTTTATCTGGGTAAATAACCTCGAAAAATAATATTGATCGTCAAAGCCCAGGTCGGCGCAAATGCTTTTGATATTACGATTGTCAAAACTCAGGTACCCGGCCGCCTTCTGGATCTTAAGCTTATTAAAATATTTTATGGGCGACATGCCCGTCTCCTTTTTAAACCGCGCCGAATAATAGGCTGGCGGCAAACCCTGCTGGGCAGCCAGTTCTTTTACCTCATATTTTTGACCGATGTTGTTTCTCATGAAGACGATGGATTTGCTGATGGCATCCGCATCGCGCTCAATTTGTTCCTTTTTTTCATGATAAACCAGCGAAGTAATGAAATGCAATAAGTAAAAATTCATTTTCTCTATCTCCCGCTGATCATATCCTTTTTCGGAGATGCGGCAGATCTCGTCAAAAACCTTGATGCGATTTTCATCATAAGGTACCCAATGAACCATTTGCCGCCCGTTTAAAAGTGAGCGGTTATAAAGTCCGGCCGCCAGTTCCCCTTTAAAATTTACCCAATATATACTCCAGGGATCGGCAGCCGAACTTTCATACCGGTATGGCGTTTTGGGAGGAATGATTATAAAATCATTCGACCGCAATTCATATTCCTTGTCTTTAAGGTTAATTGTTCCGGTGCCCTCCGTGCAATAGATCAATGTATAATCATTACTGCCCGATCTTCGCCCAGGGGAATTATTAACCGCCCGGGGGAAATACCCTGCGGCGGTTAATAACATATTCCTGTTCATGGGGTTATCGGCAACCTGTTGTTTGATATGCGCAGGCAACACCACCAGTGCGTGGCCCTTTACCTTCTTTCCTTTCGCTGCAATTTCCATTCTTCAACAGGCTAAACGGCACTCCGGTTATTTGGTATTATTATAAGGTTCGGCTATCAGCTTTATACCATCGTTACCCAAAGCGGCAGCATCAAATTCAATTTTAACTGTTTTGGTTTCGCCTTTCAACAACATGAAATAATTATCGCTCATAATAGCCGGCAAAATTTGTTCGCCGTTAGATGTCCTTATTGCCTGCACCCTGATGCCAAAAGCTACAGCCTTTGATGATGCAGGATTAGTTACCTGGGCCGTGATGTAATATTTACCATCGGCTTTAACAGTTTTATAACCGGTTTTCAAATCAACCTTTGGCAAGGTGTTCAAAGCTGTATAATCTTTACGTTTGTTACCTCTCCAGTAAAAATTATCAGACACCGGTTTACCCGCATTATCGCTAAGTTTTAACTTGATAAAGTGCACATCCGAAAGACCTTCGCTGGCTACATCGCCCTGGTAAACTTCAAAATTGTAAAGCGAATAGCCCCAGTAGGTAGCACGTTCAACGCCCTGCATTTTTACATAACGCGCGGTTACTTCCGGAAACATGATCTTTTGCTCGCCCTGCCTGCCATCATCGGTGCCATAAACATCATGCCAGTGGCTGGCATCGGTTGATACCTGGATTTTGAAAGCTTTCGCATAGGCATCTTCCCAGCTCAGGCCAACACCATTAACTACCTCTTCCTTCCCCAGATCAATGTAAACCCACTCACCATCGCTGTAACGGCTTGCCCAGCGTGTACCAGGGTTACCGTCATTTATTGCTGATGCATCGCCGTTAGTTGATGATGAGCTCACCACTTTTTTGTTTTTAGCAAGATCGGCCTTATACTGGTTAAATTTCAGATCAAAAGCCGCACCCGAGCTATTGGCCGGAGCATCAATTGTTTTTGACTGGCTGTACTGCTTTACAAGGGTACCATCCAGGTTATAAACATCGGCGCTGGCGGTTAAACCATCAACATCTTTACGGGTTGTGTTGATTACTTTGATGGCATTGGTTACCGGGTTCCATTGGATATGCACCGGCTCACAAGCCTTTTTTACACCCCAGTACGCGCCGGTAAGATCATAGTAATAATCATAAGTTTGCCATACCATTGATGGGTATGCCGACTGGCTCATCCAGGTCATGATACCCGATGCATCTTCGCCCATGGCATCCTGCCAGCCTTCATACATGGCTTTATTGCTTTCCAAACTTACAAACTGGGCTTTGCGGCAAAAATCCTCGATGCCTTTTGGTGCGCCATAACCATTGGCGATGCTTGCTTCGTAGGTATCAGGCCCGGCATTAAATGCCCGCGGACCAAAAAAGTGCTGGTCCCACATCTCATTGCGCGGCCACCAGTTTTCTTTCGGCATAAATTTTTTGAAGCTTTCAAAATTCACAAACACGGCTGTGCCCAGTTCGGTACGTAAACCCCAGCCTTTGTTGCCTCCTAAACCGGTTGGATAAGCGGTGAAATAATAACGCGGGTCTTTAGCATCCCAAGGGCCACTGCCAGTAAGGTTTTCGGCATGTGAGTTGGGCTGATACCAGCGGTCACCGCCATCAAAAGTTGAAAGGTCTTCTTTAAGCCATGCGCTTAAAGGTTGCTCAGGCCAGCCCTCGTTATCGGCACACCAAACGGCAATTGAGGGGTGGTTTCTGAAACGCTTAATTTTTTCAATGGCGTTAGCATTAAATGTAGTAATATCGGCAGGGAGGTTAGGATTGGCGTTGAGCCAGAAGTCGTCCCAAACCATGATGCCGTATTTATCACAGGCTTCATAAAATTCTTCATCAGTTGTTGACCCAATCCAGTTACGGATCATGTTAAAGTTCATCTCCTTATGCAGCTTCACTTTATAATCATACTCTGCACCACGGCAACGCAGCATGTATTCGCTCATGCCCCAGTCACCGCCCTTTATAAATACCTTGGTGCCATTGATAGCTAAATGCAGTACATGGCCTATGGTATCATAGCTATACCGCTTAATACCAAATTTGATATTCTGTACATCCGATACTTCATCGCCAATGCTAACACTCAGCTTGCAGTTATACAGATTAGGTTCACCATAGCCATTTGGCCACCAAAGTTTAGGGCTGTTGATCATCAGCTGTTCAAAATCGCGTTTGTTGAGCTTAACATCAGTAGTGCCATTGGCATCAACATAAACCTTTTTCTGGAACTCGATATTACCGGGTGTTATCACGCCTTTTATAATAGCCGCCTGTGAGCTTGAAGTATTATTTTTAACCTCAAGCGCAATTGACAGGTCGGCACGGGCATTTGTAGGTAGGTTAGCGCGAATCCAAGGATTTTTAATGGTGACATCGCCGGTATTGCTCAGGTAAACATTATCTGTAATGCCCGAGTTAAGTCCCGGCACATATGGCATCCAGTCCCAGCCGGCACTTGACACATAATTGGGGCTGCCCACATTGGCCAATGGTTGTTTTGGTATATAAACCAAAGCGGTAAGCACATTTTTACCATTACGATTTATTAACGCGGTGATATCAAAATGACCACGCTGCATAAAACCATCAAGCGTACCCAACAACGTGCCGTTAAGGTAGATATCGGCTTTACGGTTAACGCCCCGAAAATTGAGCCAGGTAGTTTTTTTAGTATAATTTGCCGGTATGCTAAACTCGGTACGGTACCAAAAACTGCGGTCATATTTTGCTTTATCAACCTTATAAATATTATCGCCAAAGTTTGGGTCTTTCTCTAAACCGGCGGTCACATATGAGGCAAATGTGGTGCCGGGCACAATGGCGGTAACCCAGCTTTCGGTATTATAACCGGCATCTTTAATTTTTGAAGCATCGGTTATGTCGGCCTGGGGCTTTACCTTCCATTGCTGACTGGCCGAACTATTGAGCGATACCTCATTGCTTTGCGCCCCGGCAGCCGAATAAAAACATGTAAGAATGACAATTAAAAGTCGTGATAGTGTGATGCGTTTAATCATTAAGTTTTTAATTAATTTAGGTTGAACTCCGTGCCTGACCCGGTATGGTTAAATTTATAGCAGGCACCTCCATTAAAGGCCTTTGGTTACAAGCATGTTTAAGCAATAATTTAGTTAGTTATCGCCTATATGTACATCGAATTGTGCCTTACCCTACATGAAAAGAAAATAATTTCGGGAATGATGTATTTATATACAGTTAAAAGGTTCAGACAGATACGATTCCGCTGAAAGCGTGGATTTTTATATTATGTTATTAAATTCCCCAAAAGTTACGGGCATAAAAAAGGAAACGCTTGAAATTAACGTTTCCTTTTTTCTCTGGAGGTTGGGCTTAATTCAAATCAATCGACGGTTTTAAACGAATTACGAAGTGCGCAAAAGTGGATCATAAAAACTAATTCTTTACCCTGTTTTGTTCACTTTCGGCCCCATTGGCATCGTGCTGCCGCTGGCCGGATATGGCTTTCCCAAAACGGTAACTAAGTGATAGTACCCCGGTGCGGGTGTCATTCAGGTTACGCCAGTTGGCCTGGGTTTGATTTAAGTTATTGATTACGCCGGTGTTTTTAAATGTGTAAAAAATATCATTTACCACCAGTTTAAGCGTTGTTTTAGCCGAAAGCTTTTTGGATACAGCCGCATTTACCTTACCCCTGCTGCCACTTACAAACTGGGCGCTGGTAACCTTGCTCTGGTAACCGCCATCAAGCTGAGCAGTCCAATCCTCAGGCAGCTTAAAGGTAAGAATGGGCCTGATAAAGAAATAAGTGCCCTTGCTATCCAGTAAACCGGTATAAAAATTACTTACCGAATGGATTTGAGATACCCTTCCGCTAATGTGGAAGTTAAACCATTTGGCAGGATCAAATGTGCCATCAAAAGACAGTGTTTTGACCGTATAGGTTCCAATGTTACCGGGGCGACTGTAGTAAATGCCATCAACAATTTCAATGGTTTCTTCTACATCATCCCTCGACCGGCTATAGCTCAAAGTGGTGGTGAACCTGTTTTTATAAATATGTGATAACTCAAAATTATCGGTAAAAGTAGGCCTTAAAAAAGGGTTGCCTGTATAGTAGGTAAACTTATCAAGCGGAGAAAGAAATGGATTGAGGTCCTGGTAGTAAGGACGATCTATACGGCGGCCATAGTTCAGGCTTAATTGATTCCGGTTAGCAGTATCCAGCTTGTATTGCAGATAAATAGTGGGGAACAGGTTAGTATAATTACGTTTAAAGGCCGAATCCGGCTTTTGCGCATTGCCTAATTGATGCCCGTTTGATATGGTATTTTCTAAACGGAGGCCTGCCTGTACCGACAGTTGCTTATAATCCTTGGTTGCATTGATATAAGCCGCGTTGATATTTTCTTTGTAGATAAAATGATTGGTTTTCCCGTAATCCGGAGTCATGGCGCCCCCTGTAGAATAAAAGTAATCGGCAATGTTATCGGTATGGGTATAGCTTGATTTTAACCCGGTTGAAAGCTTCAGACCGTTTTTCAATGGGTGATCGTAATCAGTCTTGGCCGAATAGATGTGGATATGCGCAGGTAGCATCCCTGTCAGTATCTCGTTGCCAACCAGCGTACCGTCGGGTAGAAAGCTGCTGTTGTTGAATAATTGGTTATTGTTGGTGTAGTAATCGAGATAATCAAGATCTGCAGAAAACTCATGTCCGTTTTTATCAAACTGGTGGCGGTAGTTTAGGTTAGCACCTCCATTTCTAAAGGTACCGTGCTCCTGGTTATGGGCAATAATGGTAGAGTCGGGCTGGTTAGCCGCGTTTGAAAACTGACTGGTTACCGGGGTTTTGGTATTGTATGGATTGTAAATTCCGGTAAGGTTAATACCGAATGTGCTTTTATCCGAAATGTAATAATCCACACCTATCTTAGCAAAATAATTATCGCTCTTACGTCTGATGAAGGAATTTTGAAGAAAGTTAGAGGTAATATCACCCTGTGCATTTTCAAAGTGGCGGTTGATATTCAGATCGCTGAAACCGTTGCCCTTGTTGTAACTCAAATTACCAAATATGTTTACCCGGTTATTGCGGTAATTAAAGTTGAGGCTATTATTGGTTTTGGCATAGCGTCCCTGCGTATAATTAAGGTTTAAACTGCCATTAAAGCCTTTAACCTTGCTTTTCTTAGTACGGATATTGATCACCCCGCCATTACCCGAGGCATCATATTTTGCAGGTGGATTAGGCATAAGCTCAATCTGATCGATAGCGGCAGCAGTTAACGATCTGAGGTAATTTTCCAGGTCTTGTCCTGACAGATAGGTGGGCTTATCATCTATAAAAATAGTCACACCCTTTCCTTGTAAACTTATAGCAGCATTTTGATCAACGATAACGTCGGGCGCTTTTTCCAATACCTCAAGCGCGGTGCTTCCGCTGTTACTAATCAATGCTTCCGGGCTAATGATCGTCCTGTCTATCTTTTGTTGTACAAACGGCCTTTGAGCGCTAACACTCACCTCTTTAAGGGTTGTGCCAACCATCTGCAAAATAATAGGCTCCAAAACCTTATCCTGCTCCAATAGCAATACGGCCGATTGGTATCGTTTATACCCCATCATAGTTACCGATAACTTGTAACTGCCTGGTTTCACTTTAAAACTATAAGCTCCTGAAGCATCAGCAAGGGCGGTTTTAACTAATGCCGAATCCCGGGCATTGAGCAGGTAAACCGCCGCGCCATCCAAAGGTTTATTATCCGCGCCTTCCACTTTACCGCTAAGGTTAACGGCGATGTTTTGAGCTGATGCAAAAGTTGAGGCAATAGTTATCCAGGCGACTAAAAAAGCCGCAATTTTTATTTTCATCATAAGGTGTATGGTTAAGTTTTAAATGCCGATCATTTGTTCGTTTATGGCAATAGCTATCCTGTTCATGCTTTGAAGCACAATCAATTAAGTCGATATTAAATTTGTTGATTATTGTTAATGATCGCCGGCGTCCGATTCCGTCTGTTCTGTATAGTTGTACATCCAGCTCCAGCTTCCCTGCTTACCTTTTTCGGGTTGTTTTACGTATGCTTTTTTAAATTTTTGGTAAATGTTGTCGGGTATTCTTTTACCGTTAACAATAAACTCTGTGTCGCTTAATTTAAATGAAGTCAGTTCATCGCTGCTATGAATAATGCCTTCGGTAATGAGATCATCGGTCAGCTTTGCCCGGTTGGAATCATCATGATAAGCTTTGTAATTGGCCGGATAAGGATTGACAGCGCTATAATTTGCGGCAGTGGCATTATAGGCTTTACTGCTTGCATCATAGGTACTCAATTTTGACTTAAGACTGCCAAGGTTTCCATTAAGTTTTTTTAAGCCCGCCTGACCAGTTGTACTGCTGGCCGCCCCATTGGTATTTATCGGGGTTATAGGGTCAGGTTGCCGGGCTACCTGCGCAGCCTGTGCAACAGGAGCAACTGATGCAACTACCGGTTTGTGTTGCATTTCCTTATCAACAACAAGCAAATAAGGTGCATATTCATTTGGCCGGATAGTTTTGCCATTAACCTGCATGGATGTAACGCGACCGTTCAGCGTGTTCACCTGGTATAATACACCATCCACCTTGAGCAATCGGGTTTGCACACCGCCATTAGGTAATGTTAGGGAGGTGTGGTCGCCTACCTCATCGGGGCGGTAGATCCTGAACCGTGAGGTATCCAGCTCTGTTTTATAGGACGTATCCTTTGCCACCTGTGAAACTGCGTGCAATTTTTTTTCAATGGTTTTGGACTTTGCAGGGTTTGCCGGCTGTTTGGCTTGCTTGTGAGGTACAAGTGCCGTTTTACCGGCATGCACCATCTTGTTAACCAGCTGATCTATGTTTTCTTTATGTGAAAAAGCCGTAGTGAGCAGGATTGTAGCAACCAGGGCAACAGCAAGCATTGACCGCTCCATTACGTTTAACGATTGATTATTATCAGAAAGCATCCGCTTTACCCGACCCATCAGTTGATTTTTGCCACCACTAAGCGCCATCGCGTAAGCAGGTGCGGCCAACTGGTATTCCTGGCAAGCTACCAGCGCTTTAATATAATTGACCTTATTACCGGTGTGGCTAACCACCATATCGTCGCAGCAATTTTCGCGTTCGGCACGGATGAGCGATGCTATCCAAAGTACAGCGGGGTTAAAAAAGAAAACAACCTCCATCATGCTTACCAACAGGTTCATGATATAATCGCGCCGGCGAATATGCGCCAACTCGTGCACCAGTATGGCTTCGATCTCTGCCGGGGGCATGGCAGTCATCAGTCCTGCCGGGATCAGGATCAGCGGCTTTAAATGGCCTATCACCATAGGCACTTTAGCCATGCCGGACTCGGCAATGCCAACCAGCCGTTTAATACCTAATTGTAAGGCCAGCTGTTTTACGTGGCTTTCCCAATCCCTGCTTACAGCCAGTATTTGACGGCGACGCAAGTAATAAAGACTCTGTAAACCGGTCATTAACTGCAAAGTGCGCGCCATCACCACCAAAAACCAGATAAAAACAATGCTATTGGAATGCTCATTTAAAAAGCCGGAGACTGCTTTATAATCGCTTACTTTTGGACTTGATTGAGGCTGCGCAGCAACATTTGAATGGATTGTGATCTGCTGACCGGTTACCACAGTCTGAACCGCCTTTGCCTGGTTTACCTCGTATACAAAAGTGGCTGCAACCGTGCAGGCAAAAACTGCCAGCCCTGCAATTAACAAATTATACCTGCTGGCCGAGCTCGAGCGGCGGGTGCAAACTATAATGATGCCTGCCAATGCGGCAAGTAACACGCCCTGCCACAAGGATTGGATCAGCGTACTGCAAAGTGCTTTAACCAGGTAATCGGGCAATGCTTTTACAATGGTAACATCCATAACGGTTTGGTTTATTGAATTTAACTATTCTTCCAGTTTTTTGAGCAGGTCTTTGATCTCCTGTAATTCCTCCTGCGAAGTTTTTTTGTTCCCCAATAGCTGCATCACCAATTTACCGGCCGAGCCTTTATACATGGTATCCACAAACTTATCCAGCAGGTGTGCCTTGGTTTGCTGCTCCTCCTCCACTACGCTGTAAATGTGCTTCATCTGGCTTTCATCGCGTTTCAGGATCCCTTTATCGGCCATGATCTGCATGAGCTTTAAGGTTGTGGTGTAGTTTACATCCTTTTGCTTCAACAACTCGTCATTTACCGAACGTACAGTTAATGGGCCTTTCTCCCATAACACCTGCAGTATTTCGAGTTCAGATTTAGTAGGTTCTATCGGTTTGTTTGGTGCGTTCATATCTATCTCCCAAACAAAGGTAGAAAATTTTTCGTACGAAACAAATATTAGTTAGGAAATTTTTCGTAGGTTTTAAATTTAAGATACAATAAACCTGAGGATCAACCACATTGAGGTGGTTTTAATATTGCAGTGCATTCCCATTTCAATAAATTTTATCGGGTATTAAAACTATCTTATTTGCCAGTTCATCGTTCACCAATATGCCACAGGCCAAAACACTTCTCTTAATGTTTGACCCGGCTGAGGTAATTTGCACCACACAGGTACCGCAACTTCCCATCCCACAACATAACCCAAACCCCGGAATTGCCAGCTGATCCGCTATCAACGACATCAGGCTGTGATATTGCCCGGGAGCAACCTGAACCATTTGATTTTCATCCAGGTAATGAAGTGTCAGCATGATAGTGTTATTTGCCATGATTATGCAATATAGGGAACAATATCGAGCCGTTTACAGTATCGATATAACCATGCTATCGCCCCAAAATTACAGGCATAAAAAAAAGGAAACGCTTGCAATTAACGTTTCCTTTTTGTGCCTGAGGCTGTGGTGCTTAATTACTCCGCCCAAACTTGAACATCGGCTTCATATCGGGTACCGCCAGTTCGCCAACATACTTTCCGGCCATCAAGTATCCATTGAGCGATGGGCGATATTTCTTCTCGGCTACACAAAACACTATGGCTATGCTGTGCCTGCCTGCCTCATCGGCAACCGGCAATTTATAAGATTGGAGGGCATTTACGGCCGCTTCGTCAAAGCCATTACCCCCACCCTGTTCAACTTTAATATCGCTGATCATCCCGCTGCCATTTAAGTTAAAACCTAAAATAACCACGCCGCCTTTAAGTGCTTTTTTAGCTTGCTCCGGATAAACGATACTATCAATCACATGATTATAAAATTGACCGGAATAGGGCGTTGCTAAATAAGATGTAGCATCATAAATATAGGCAAGCTTGCTCTTCTTTACATTTTCCGGATGCATAAATTGAATAACAGAAGTTGATGCTGAAGGAAAAGTATAGCCATATTTATTTTTTAGCAGGCTGAAATCATCAGCAGTACATTTGTTCTGATAATACCATTGCCCCTCGCCATCTTTATCATAAATGATCACCCTCCCCTGCGGTTTACCGTTTACAATATATCCAGGCCCGGCGGGGCTTTCATCGTACTCATATCCTTTGCTGGTTATACTAATAGGATATTTATAGTTTGTTATAATCAGTTCTCCGGCAAATTCAGGATCATTACTCAACGAGTCCGTTTGAAAAATTGAATAATCGTGCGTAAAAAAATAAACGACTATTTTATAGTTACGCCCCGGGTCATCATTCACAATTCCTTTATATGACCTAAATCCATCCAAAGCAAGTGCATCCAATTTAGCGCCGCCACTTTTAACAATTTTTGCGTCGGTTATATGGCGGTTATTATCAAGGCCAAATCCAACTTCAACCAAGCCTCCCCTTTCGTCTTTTGATGCATTGAAGTTAATATGCTTGTGTAAAAAGCGATCCATCTGATAGTATCCGTCTACGCCTACTACCGGGAGCATCAGCCTACCATCAGTTGTGGTAAATACCGTGCTATCTTCAACAACCTCTACTTTCATGTGCTGCTTTTTAGATAACAATAATTTCTCTTCTTCGGTAATTGAGTTGGCCGTATAAAGTACTTGCCCATTTGCCTGGTTCACAGCAAGCTGATTAGTTATGGTAGTTACACCATTTTGTGTTACTTTCAGCAATTTCTGTTTACCATGGTTAAGATGATTGGAATTATATCTTCCGGTCATCTTTTTCTTTGCCGGATCAAGATCAAACCAGCCATAGTTTTTACTAAAAACAAGTGTTGATGAGCATAGTAACAATAAACACACCGGGATAGTGACCAGGTATTTCAGCCTTGCTAATTTACCTGAACGTTGTTTGTTTAGCATAATGAGCCTCTTTTTTAATAGGTTATTGGTGAAAAACGATTGCGTAATTGATGGTCCGCCGGTGCCGTAGGCATTATTTAGCAAAAAAGTGGCGTACGCAAACCTATCTGTTGTTTCAGACGCGGTTTGTTCATCGGCTATATACTCATGTAAAGTTCTCAGGCTGCTTTGCAGCAGGTACAAAAAGGGGTTGAACCAATTAATTATTTTAAAAAACTCCAGCAACATAATATCGGCCGAATGTTTTTGCCTAATATGTACCAGTTCATGCCTGATGATTATTTGCGATGCTGATGCAGTGGTTCCGATAAAAAGATAGTTAAAGAAAGAAAAAGCTTCATCACTGCCAGGCAAATAAACTATTTTATATTTTCTGTTTTTTGAGTACGGTTTGTTTCGGGCCAACCTGAACAACGTAAACATTTTTAACAGGAATAAGATGAGTGTAATGCCCACACCAGCCAAATAGGCGTACCAAATTCCATCTTCAAAAGTAAATGGCTCTTCGATTATGGGCGCGGCTTTGGAAGGAATCGCGATCTCCTTGAATGAAACTGAGACTGGCTGCTGTTGAATTTTTGCGGGTTCAGTTGGTATGGTATAAACCATATAATTAGTAACCGGAAGTTCCCGAGCAGGCCTTAGTGCACCAACTTGCAAAACGGGTAGTATGTATGCCACTACACAGCCGAACAGTATATAAAATCGCTTTAACTGGTAATGCGTATCTCCCCTCATTAACAACCATTGAACCATGTAAAAAATTGAGAGATAAATGTTCGCTTCTGCAAGGTAGTGTAGCCAGTTCATTTCTTTTTGTTTTTAAGGTCTTCCAATAAGTCACTTAGTTCATCCAGTTGCCGGAGATCCAGCTTTTTTTCATTGGCAATAAAAGAAACCAGGCTTTTATAAGAATTGCTGAAATAGTTATTCATCATCTTATCGAAAGTAAATTTCTTGTATTGCGCTTCACTGATGAGCGGAAAATAAACATGGGTATTTCCATATGCTTTATGGTTAACAAAACCTTTGCCCTCCATTACCCGCACAACGGTTGATACAGTATTATATGCAGGTTTGGGATCGGGCATTTGCTCAATTATTTCCTTTACCATTGCCTCGTTCAATTGCCACAATATTTGCATTACCTGTTCTTCCGCTCTTGTAAGTTCTTTAGCCACCATATCAAACTAATAATTTAGTTAAACAAACTTACAACTATTTCCATAGTTTCAAAACTATTTTTATAGTTATTTTTAATTAAAAAAACATAAGGGGTGTTTGAGCGGGAATTTTAGTTAAGTATAGATCCTTAACAGGTTGGAATTGGAAGCATTTCCCGGAGAAAATGCTTCCTTTAAACGGATTAATATGTTTTTAATGAACCCTTAGCAGATGTCTTTCAAAGGATTTGTTTGCCATATCAATTTATTCGTTGCGCAAACTCTTCACCGGGTTTGCCATACCTGCCTTAATGGTTCGGAAACTTAGAGTAAATAGTCCGGTAAGCAGCATTCCCGCGCCGCTGACAACGAATACCCACCAGCTAATAGCTACGTGGTCGGCAAAGCTTTCCATCCATTTATTTACGGCATACCATGCAATTGGCGTTACTATAACAAAAGCCAGTAAAATAAGCGATATCAGTTCGGTTGACAGCAGAATAACTATTTGCGCAACACTGGCACCGAATACTTTGCGTATGCCAATTTCCTTGGTCCGTTGGTTGGTGGTGTAAACGGCAAGTCCTAACAACCCAAGACAACTGATCAATATTGAGACACCTGTTGCCCAGGTGAGCAGGGTTGAGGTGTGTTGTTCTTCGTAGTAAAACCACCCTATCGTTTCATCGTAAAAATGGCAATCAAAATCATCGTCGGGATAAACCTTCTTCCAGGCCTTTCCCATATTTGTGATGGCGGTTTGCCACTCGTTACCGCCTGGGGTTTCAGGTTTCAAACTAACATGGATCGTCACCATTAAGTGAGGACCGGGACTGCCAGCTATTATAGCCGTAGGATAAATAGGCGAATGCAATGACCGCTGGTTAAAATCGGCAACAACGCCAATAATATTTATATTTCGGCCACGGCCACCACGCCAGTTTAACTGCTTTCCGATAGCATCATGGGGATCAGTAAACCCTAATAATTTAGCATAAGTATTGTTAATAATGACAGCTTTCCCGGTGTCGGCCTGGCTTATATTTCTGCCGGCAAGCAATTTTAGCTGGTATATATTGAGGTAGGTTTCATCAGCAACCGATTTAAATATTACTTCATCTGTTGTTATCTGCTTTTTTCCATCATTATAAGTACCGCGCAGCCTATTGTATAAAATTGACGAAGGCGGATCGCTACCCAAACCCACAATGGCAACCTGGGGCATCGCCCTAAATTCGTTTAGCAGTACCTGATTACTGCTGGCCTTGCCGTTTTCCCATGGTGAATTAATAACAAGTATGGCATCCTTTTTGAACCCCAGGTTTTTATGTATGGCGTAATAAATTTGCCTGCTTACCAAAATGGTTGCCATTATAAAGAATTGGGCTACAACAAACTGCGAAACTGTAAGCGACTTACGGAACCAGGCGTTCCGTGTTTTATTACTATTGCCCTGCACCTGATTTTTTAATACCGATACCGGCTTGTAGCCCGATAACAAAATTGCGGGATAAAAACCCGACAAAACACTTATCACTATAGTTAAAATCAACAGAAAGAGCATCACATCCGGCCTGAACATATTGGCGTGAATATCCGGAGATATAACATCGGCAAACATTTTTAAAATAACCGGCGCAAGGAATACCGAAATACAAACCGCAAAGAAAGTTATAAGTAATGTTTCGCTTAAAAACTGGAATACCAATTGTACGCGGCTGCTCCCCAAAGTTTTGCGGATACCAATTTCTTTTGCCCTTTGAGCAGACTGTGCGGTAGTTAAATTCACATAATTGATACATGCCAGCAACAACAAAAAGATACCGATAGCCAATAATTGATAAAGTGTTGTTTTGCTGGCCGGTGATGAGAAATTAAAAATATTATACTGAGGATTAAAGTGAATATCGTCCAATGGTTGTAAGTGCACATCAACCTTATCCGAAAACTCTTTTACCCCGGTATGCGGCGGGTTATTTTTTTCGAGAATGGTGTTGATCTGTTTTATAATCCCGGCTATTGGAGCTCCCGGCGCCAACTTTACCAAAATCTGAGCCCCTGAAAAGACGCGGTTCCAAACGTTGATATGTAAATCATCAGAGAAACGCTTGTTAGTTGTAACCGTACTAATGGATACAAAGTCATGAAAGCTAAAATCTGTATTTTCGGTAAGTGTTTCAACTACGCCGCTAACGGTTGCCTTAAGGGTATCATAAGTGACTACCTTACCAATTATTTGATGATATGATAACGACGGGAAATAAAGCCTTGCCTGCTGGGATGTTAACACCACATGGCCGGGCGCATCCAGCGCGTGTTGTGATGAGCCAGCAAGCCATACATAATTAAAAATCTTAAAATATTGCTGATCGGTAAAGGTAATCCTGTCCGGATCTCTGAACCGCTTTTGCGCATTTTTATCTTTATCGATATAAACAAAATGTGGCGAAAATATATTTATAGGCGCAATTTCTTCTATCCCTGTGGCTTCGCTTTTAATGGCCCCAGCCAGCGGGCCCGGTACTCCGCTTGAGTAGTTTACATTTCCCTGAAATGACAGGTTCATTACAACACGATAAATCCGGTCGCTGTCCTTGTGAAATTTATCAAACGTAAAATCGTGGCGTACAATAAAGTAAATGGCCAGGAAAGCGCTTATGCCTATGGATAAACCAATAACATTTATCAGTGTAAATAGCTTATGCCTCCAAAATCCGCGGAATGCAATTTTAAAATAGTTTTTTATCATATGACTGCCGGTTAATTTTCCATGTGTCCACCCCGCAGGGTTTACATGGCTCAATATTAGCGGCATAGGTTGGGTAAAACCTCTCAAGTTATAAGATGGGAGAACTTTTTGAAGGTGATTTTTATATTCCAGAGGGGTTTTGCCGGTAAACTGCTTAAAAATACGGTGAAAGCTGCTTTGTGAATTGAAGCCCGATTCATACGCAAGACCAAGAAGCGTGATATGATCATAAGAGGAATCCTGCATTTTGAGTGCAACCTCACGTACACGGTATTCATTAATAAAATCGTTAAAGCTTTTTTTGAAAACTGTATTAATGATCCGGGATACTTCATGCGTATGCAAGCCGAGTTTTTCGGCAAGCGAATTCAGGCTTAATTCTGCATCCCGGTAATATCCCTGCTCTTTGACTTCCAGTTTTAACCAGGAACCTTTTTGCTTCAGATCTGCCGGCAATAGTGGCTTTATCGTAACATCAACGGTCGTGACAATTTCTGTTTCCAAATGGCTTTTCGCCGCGATCCAAATGATCGCGGATAGCAAAGGAAGGTACAAGGGATAATAATGCTGTATGCTTAGTCCATTACGGCAATAAAAATAATCAACTGCGGTAAACGGTATCCATAAAAACCATAGTATGCCAAGTCCGGTAACCGATCTGTCCAACCAAAGCAACTCGTTCCGGTAGCGATCGCCCTGATGAAATTTTTTATTCAGGTAAAAGCGGCCAATCTCTGCATGGGATAAATACAAATAAATAGCAACCGATAGAAATGCGAGTAGCTGCAACGTAGTGTTACATTTACCGTAAATAACGTCGCCTGTATTTATGTTTTGTATTCCCGCAAATACCTGAAAACCTATTTCAGGTAGTACGGGTATAAAGTGCAGCAGGTTCTTGCGACGGAAGGTATACTTTGGCTGGGCTATCTGCCTCACGTAAAAATAGATCAAAGGGCCAATTGCCAACGAAAACCGCAACGGTAAGTAGTTCAAGATTGGACTGTATTTTGCCAGATCAATATCGGCCGACAAAATCCGGATCATCCACAAAGCAACAATGGCCATTAAGATAGCCAACCATCGGTTTGCAGACCTGTTCTCTTTAGGGGCAATCCATAGGAATAGCGATAGCGTTAAGCTGATAAATACAGCACCTAAAAACGCAATGTCATAAAGGGTAATATGGAGTGTAAATGGTATCAAATAAGTTTAGGCGCTTGTGGCTTTCTCAAACCTACCAAAATGCTAATACAAATTCAAGAATACTTTGCTAAGCTCCAGTACCAGGTGTAATTCAAAGCATTTAATTGATCAAATGATCCGATTGGCTTCTTTGTAAACGACGGTTTCGTCAGGCTGACCAAAAGCCGGATGCCAAGCAGCATATATGCCGGAACGCGGAACCTTAATCTTTTCCTGTTCCAGGCGATGGGCTTTGGTATAAACGTAATAAGTAATGAGCGGTGTACGTCTCTGCGTGTCGGCGATGGATTTGTAATAGGGATTGATCCACAATTTACAGGCCGGGCAGAGATCAGTTTTTTGGGTAGGATATTTTTGATAAAGCGCCTTCACATAAGTGGCATTGGGAGCCTGGGCACTCAATAAGAGCGGGAATAATAAAAGATGTATCAGGATAATGCGCTTCATGGAAGCAACTAAGATAAGAAATAGCGAAGCCCGAACAATTGCCGGGCTTCGCTAATCATGAGAAAGTAGAAAAAATTATTTGCCGCCTGACATGAATGTAGGCAAAGCTAAACTCAGGCTTAAACCAAAAGAAAATTTGTCCCGGTTACGTTCATAGGTTTGCTTTTTGTCATCGTCATAGCGAATGATCGGTTCAATAGTTATCGCTTCTTTCGCTGCTGATATCGAGAAGAAAAATCCTGCATGCGCATTAAAATCAGTGGTGCCATGATTGAACTTTAATCCGGTGCCAATATCTATCCCATAACCTTTGGTCCAATAAAACATGAATGGGAGATTTACGCCCCAGTTCCATTGCGGGTTAACAAACTCTTTATAAAAGCCGGTCGATTTGATGGATTGCACATTCGAAACTCCAGCCGGTAAAGGCTGCGGTATTGTTACGGTAAGTGAATCAGCGGGATCAAAAACTCGCGCGTTACTTACTGTAATTCCCGGATAGACCATCCATTTAAACTTTTTATATGACCAAAGCCTGTTTGCAGATAATGTAGCACTAAAGAAATAGTCACTTTGGGTTTTGGTGTAGGAGGCGGCAGCATTATTCGGATCATAGATTGGATAATCCGTTTGATTAAGTTTAGGTGCAAAGCTTACCCAGGTAAAACGGTAAACACTGAATGGTGCGGCTGTTTGCAGTGAGTCTAAAACTTTTAATTCGCTTACTTTTCTGACATAAGGAATTAAGGTTTTTTGATTGGTATTTAACTCATCAATGAATGCGCCAACTTTCGCTTGGTCAGTGGTGTCAAGGTCGGTTGGAAAGAAAGCTTTTGTTTTTTCCAGCAATAAATGAAGCGCATGCGCAGCGGTAAAATGCTGCTTATATTCAGCGGCCGTACTTGGGGTTACGGTAAAATAAGTTGGGTAATCCGTTGTTTTAAACTTTACCAGGTCAGCGATGGCCGTTTTGTAATCTCCATCTGCTTTATCCAGGCTGGTCTGCAAAATATCATCCGCATCGCTTAGGAAATATTTGAATGGTTCTCGCTTTTTCGTTGGATACTTGGCGGAACCCCAGATAAACCAGTTGAAATTAAATCCCCCTGTCAGGGTTTTTCCGAATTTATCCCCCGTAAACACATTAACAATACCCTTGTCAGCAGTGCCCGTGCCACTCACCTGCACACTGAGCCATTTTAATTTAATGGGAAGCGCGTAATTCACCGTCAAGCTTTTATCATCCGCGATGGCCGAAATACTTTGTATCTGCCCGCCTTTTAATACTACGCCGCTAACCTGACGAAGAAAATTTTGCAGTGAATCGTTAAATTTATAACCGGTAATCAATTTGTCTGTGCCTTTTGGATTGGCAATAAAAGCTTTTACTTGTTTGTAATGATCATTGACCACCGGATCTTCTTTCACAGTATTTTGCGCGAACGCAAATTGCA
This sequence comes from Mucilaginibacter kameinonensis, assembly GCF_003675385.1. GTDB lineage: Bacteria > Bacteroidota > Bacteroidia > Sphingobacteriales > Sphingobacteriaceae > Mucilaginibacter > Mucilaginibacter kameinonensis. Next base: position 1,104,372 of record NZ_RCWZ01000004.1, read on the forward strand.
CTGCAAAAAAAGTCAGCAATGTTAACAGGCAGATGCTGGAATGTGTAGGTTTAATTTTTTTCATATGTGTAAGTAAGGTGGTTAAACGCCGATATAGCTGCTGATCTTAGGCATAAGCGCGCCGAGCGCCACGCCGATATTAAAGGATGCGGTGTAGTTGACCGTATTTGTCTTTACGTTCCCCTGGTTATCGGTGCCATTCGCATCTACTCCGAACTGCATAAAGCGATTAGCGATACCGGTTAGGAAGATAAATGGGCAATCATACAACAGCCGGATCAGGCCGTGAGTAGATTCCATCGAACCAATTGGCAAGCCAAGGTTTGCATCCGTGATGGCTTTCATCGCGGCAGGGTCAGATTTCGGGAACTCCTTATAATCGGTGACATTGACCGAGCTTAAAGCTACATAGTTGATGTCCCACAAAAACTCGATGGTATCTGCGGGAAAGAAGTACGGCTTCAGCAGGTTCTGCGCGATGGCTTTTTTGGTGGCGGAATCGATGCTGTCGAAAAATGCAGGCGCAATCGCCGAGGCGATGAGCTGATCGGTGTGCGCGGGGTCAGACCAGTTACTGTCCGGGTTAGGGTTTAGCGGGTCAGCGTGGTAATTATGAATGAATACATTGGAACCCATGACCACGCAGCCATTATGATTTTCCAGTTTGGAACCGTATGCACCTGTTCCGAGGGCCACGGTCAGACTTGGCGGTTCAGGGGAGTAATTCAGGATCTTGGGCATATCCAGCGCCTTGCCCTCCGAACTGGATGGGTTCGGTTTGGAAATCATCAGGTCTTCGATACACCATAATTCGAACTGCTGTCCGGGAAAGGCAGTCCAGACAGCCCTTGGCAACACGGTGCCTTTGGGTTTATTCCAGGGATAATAAGTTAAGGAGGACGGATCGGGGTCAGGAAAATTAGCCGGTCTGAACAATTTATGCACCAAGGCATTCAGGATCGGCTCGACTTCAAATTGCTTATTGGCAATGAGCAGGATACGTTTCATGATAAAAGGGTTAAAGGTCCCACAATATATAGTTTTAACCGCTGATTATCAAATCCCTACAAAATAGAAAAGCCCAAGCAATCGCTGCCGGGCCTTTCCAACCTAAACCTTATCACATGCCGGCTGGAAGCCGGCTGAATATAACGGCAAGTTAATCAAAATTATTATCGTTTCAGGTTCCTGACCGCTTCTTCGGCAGGCGGGTCAGGTTTTACGGTGTAGATATCTTTGGGTTTGATGTCCAGCATACCTACCAGTAGTTCCTTGAATGTGGCATACGTATTTCCCTTATGTTCGTATTTGTCATTCATAAGCGCGTTCACATAGTCATCATAATCCTCTTTGCCGTTCAGGAATACATTGGAATAATTACCCTCTTTATATTCTGCCCGCCCATAAATGAACATATCCAGTTCCTCGTAGCGGTGTACAAAATCCAGCCCGAGGTGCACCCCGATCTGCAGTATCACATCTTGGTTGGGCACCCAACTGGTACGGTAACTTACCCGGTCATCTTCACGACTGATCTCAACCATTTGGCCATGGTCACTTTTTACAAAATCCGGCAAAATAACCTTTCCTTTTCGTAATTGCATCAATAGGCCATTATATGGAAATAAAAAAGGGTAAGCGACCATTAAAATGTGCTTACCCTTAGTGCTCCTGAGGCTGGGCTCGAACCAGCGACCCTCTGATTAACAGTCAGATGCTCTAACCGGCTGAGCTACTCAGGAATCTAATCCGGTTTGGAGTGGGGCAAAGGTAAAAACTCGTCCGATATTTCACAATTTTTATTCAAAAAAATTTCAAATATTTTTCACGATGCTTTTTTTGTGCTGATTATGTGCCATTTATAGGTTAAAACGTATTATCATTTTTTATCGTCTGCCTAACTTTTCATTCCTTTTCCCTTTTTGCCAGTGTTTAAATTATCAAATTATGCTTTCCCTGATGAAAATCCGTGTCACAAATCAGCATCGATGAATGATTATCCCTTATTTTTCGCAATATTTGCGCCGAAAAATATAAATATCTTTACATGAGTTTGTTAGTTATTGGCACTGTGGCGTTTGATGCCATTGAAACCCCTTTTGGTAAAACCGATAAAATAGTAGGCGGCTCTGCAACTTTTGCAAGTTTGGGCGCTTCTTACTTTTATGATAAAATAAAAATTGTTGCTGTTGTTGGCGACGATTTCCCTCAGCACGAAATTGAGGACCTACAAAACCACAACGTTAATACCGAAGGCCTGCAGATAAAACAGGGCGAAAAATCATTTTTCTGGAGCGGTCGTTACCATAACGACATGAACAGCCGCGATACCCTGGTAACCGAGCTTAATGTACTGGAAGCCTTTGATCCTATTATTCCGGATAGCTATCAGGATTGCGAATACCTGATGCTGGGCAACCTGTCGCCACAAGTACAGCAAACAGTAATCAGCCGACTTAAAAATCGCCCTAAGCTTATTGTAATGGACACCATGAACTTTTGGATGGACATTGCCCTTGATGAGTTGTTAAAAACCATACAAATGGTTGATGTTTTAACCATCAATGATGCCGAGGCACGCCAATTATCAGGCGAGTTTTCACTGGTTAAGGCTGCACGTAAAATATTAACCATGGGCCCTAAATACCTCATCATTAAAAAAGGTGAGCATGGTGCATTATTGTTCCATGAAAATCAGATCTTCAGCGCCCCGGCCCTTCCATTAGCCGAGGTATTTGACCCTACAGGTGCCGGCGATACGTTTGCAGGTGGTTTTATTGGCTATATGGCCAAAGTGGGTACCGTTAACTTCAATAACATGAAAAACGCTATCATTTTCGGCTCGGCCTTAGCTTCATTCTGCGTTGAAAAGTTTGGATCTGAAAGGTTAAGAAACCTGAGCGAAGAGGAAATTGCCAATCGCATCCAGGAGTTTGTTGGCCTGTCTAAATTTGAATTGTAACGTCCCTTTCCTCTATTTTTAGGATCTACTTATATTACAGAAAATGTCATTTCGATAGAGCGGCGGCGGGCTGAGAGATGGAGCGAAAGAGAAATCTTATACAACTATGCCAGTACAAGCAGGGTGTAGAAGATTTCTCCTCACCTCCAATGCCCCCCTACCCTTGGTTCGTCGAAATGGCATTTTTTATTTACTTAGGAAAGACTCAAAACCAAGCCCCATATGCATAAGTTTATGCAGGCCTTAGTTTTCCTACCTTTACAAACTTCTCAAATACTGTTTCGGTATGCGGGGCGTCTGGAAGTTCATCTGTCAGATCCTGACCAGCCCAGTGCTCATAATGTTTACCATTACGCCATAGGCGACTTTCGGTAACATCATAAATATCACCTTTATAAGCTACCCAAATCTGTGGTTTATCCTGACCGTTACGCAGGGCCAACTGTGATTTTGTATATATCGGCAGCTCAATCATCGACTTAATTTCCGTTGTTTAAAATACTCAAAGAAACCAATATTCATGAGCAATAAGGCCATCAGGTAAAAATGATCTTCAAAAGGGATAGTGCCTACACGTTTTCCTATATTCTCGGCATTATTATATAGCACAATGGGTACCGAAGTTAATATGCCATTCACAATATAAAACGGCAGAAGCGCTACAAAGTACGCCAGGTAATACCGGTTAAGCCAATCAGCCTTAAAAACATACTGAATCAGTAAAACTAATACCGGCAACAAACCGAAAGTAACCGTGGTATAAAGCCGGTCATGATAAAATATAAGCATCATTATGCTCAGCAATATTACCATGCTGCTTATAATACTGGTGAGCCTGTATGGCATCAGCCATTTAAGGTAATGATTTAGACATGCATAAATGAATATGCAAGCAAAAGGCACCGTTAAAAAAAACAGCATTTCCTCTAAGGGCAAACCAAAAAACTTGATACCGATGATATAAGCCGGATTAAACGACCAAACGCCATGGATGGTAAAAAGCACATCCCAAAACAAAAAAAACAAACCTGTAATTGCCATGCCCGGCCAAATAAACTTCCAGCTTTTATAAAAAGCTACCCTTTTATCAAACGAAAGCACCACAGGAAAAAACACCGTGAGCAAATTGATCAATAAATAGGCGTATCTCACGTAAGTTCGGTTAAATGTTTATTTAATACCTGGTTTTGTGCCGGTGTACATCTTTTGGAATGGATCAGGAATTTGATAATCGCTATGGTTAATTCCTTATCGGCCGAACCGTAGTTCTTTCTATCAAGCTGGGCTATGATATCTTCACTATCTACAGCAAGATCTTTATTAAACCCTAAAATTGAAGGCACATTATGCTCGATAGAAAAGCGCATGAACCTGATCTCGATATTATGCGGATCGGCGGTTACGGCCAGCTTAAATACCTTTTCTGATCTGTTCAGGTATTTTACTTTCGAATATGGGTTCCAGGCATGTTTGGCTTTCAGCGCCAGTAAAGCACCTATGAAACCATTTACGATACCACTTTTCTCTTTGATACTATTAAGGCTATTATACAATGAGTCGGTCAGTTGGCTTTTATCAATGGCGATAACCATTTGTTTGCGCAGTACTTTAAGATTAGGTTCTTCGGCCTCAACTGATTGAAAAATGAATACCAACGCCAAAATATTGACGATAAAAAAAATCTTCCTGAACATTAAATAACATTTAACTTTTGCTGCAGCACAGCCTTGATATATAAACTCATTTTGCGTGCATCCGATACCCTGATGCGTTTTTGTAGTATGACGTTGGCAGGTGTATAACTTATTTTTTTAAACAACTGCAGGTAGTAAATATAAGCAATGTAAACCCCAAGCCGCGTACCAACCGGTAGACGTTTTATCCCTTCAAAAGCCTCATCAAAGTTGTGCTTAATTTCGGCTTCAATGGTAAGTTTATCTTGCTCGGTAAAATTATTAAAATCAATCCCCGGAAAATAGGTACGGCCGCGTTCGGTATAATCGGCCTTAACATCACGCAAAAAATTAACCTTCTGGAACGCTGCCCCCAGGCTTCGGGCTTTAGGAATTAATGACTGATATAAAGCATCATCGCTTGTAAATACCCTCAGGCACATCAAACCAATAACCTCCGCCGAGCCGTAGATATAAGTCTGATAACTTTCTTTATCATAGGCCTTATTATCCAGGTCCATCGCCATCGATCGCAGAAAAGCCCTGATCAATTCATGATCAATATGATACTGATTAACAATTTGCTGAAAGGAATGAATAACCGGGTTGGTACTGATCCCCTCTTTGATAGCCCGAAATGTTTCGTCGCTGAACCTGTTTATCAGTTGCTGCTGATCGTAATCATGAAAGGTATCCACAATTTCATCGGCATAACGTACAAAACCATAAATGGCATAGATGGGATACCGGAAACTTTTATCGAAAGTTTTAATGCCGAGACTAAATGAAGTGCTGTACTTTTTAGTTATCAGTTTACTGCATTCAAAACAGGCTTCATCGTACAGGTTCATCATTGGCCTTCGCGTGGTCATTTTCAAAAGTACAAATTCAAAGCCGTATTGTTTTTTAATGGGCCTAAAACAATTTGCTTACCTTGGGCTTCACATTAAACATGAGCAGCAGCAAGCATATTATTGTTATTGGATCGGGCTTTGCAGGGTTATCAGCAGCCTGTGTTTTAGCTAAAGAAGGTTATAAGGTTACCATATTGGAAAAGAATGATCAGCCCGGCGGTCGTGCCCGGGTTTGGGGACAGAACGGCTTTAGGTTTGATATGGGGCCAAGCTGGTACTGGATGCCCGATGTGTTTGAAAACTTCTTCGCGCTGTTTGGTAAAAAAACTACCGACTATTATCAGCTCAAAAGACTTGATCCCGGCTATCGCGTTTATTACGGTCAAAATGAGATACTTGATGTACCGGCATCCATGACCGAGCTTGAAGCTTTATTTGAACAAATAGAGCCTGGCAGCAGCACCGCTTTACGCCAATTTTTGAACCAGGCAAAGTATAAATATAAAGTAGGCATGGGCGAATATGTTTTCCGCCCCTCCCACTCTATTACCGAATTTATCGACTTTAACCTCATCAAAAAAAGCTTCAGCATTCAGTTGTTGACCAGCATGAGCAGTCATGTGCGCAAGTATTTTAAAAATCCCAAACTGGTTAAGCTTCTGGAGTTCCCGGTGTTGTTTTTAGGTGCTACCCCGCAAAACACACCTGCCATGTACAGCATGATGAATTATGCCGACCTGTCGCTTGGAACATGGTACCCCATGGGTGGTATGAACGAAATAGTAAAAGCGATGGTAAGCCTGGCTACCGAACTTGGTGTTGAAATTGAACTAAACACAGAGGTTACAAAGATCAACGTAAAAGATAAACGGGTTGACACCATACAAACCAACAAAGGCGTATTTAACGCCGATATGGTAATTGCCGGAGCCGATTATGAGCATGTTGACCAGCATCTGCTTGATGACCCCCATCGCAATTACACGCCTAAATACTGGAACAGCCGAACTATGTCGCCTTCCAGCCTGCTTTTTTATATCGGCACCAATAAAAAAGTACCCGGCATACAGCATCATAATTTATTTTTTGATGAAGATTTTGAACTGCATGCTAAAGAAATTTACACGTCACCGCAATGGCCAACTAACCCATTGTTCTACGTATGCTGCAGTTCAAAAACAGATAACACAGTAGCTCCCGAAGGCGGCGAAAACCTATTTTTCCTGATGCCTATTGCTCCGGGATTAAATGACGACGAAAGCACGCGCGCAAAATACTTTAACCTGATGATGGACAGGTTTGCCCATATTCTCGGGCAGGACATCCGCAGCTCAATAGTAGTGAAACGGAGTTACGCGCTTAATGATTTTAAGAGCGATTATCACTCATTTAAGGGCAACGCTTACGGTTTGGCCAATACACTTGCGCAAACGGCTTTTTTTAAACCAGCCATGCGGGCAAAACACATTAACAATTTACTATATACCGGGCAACTTACGGTACCGGGTCCGGGCGTGCCGCCGGCGATTATTTCGGGGCAGGTAGTGGCTGGGGAAGCAATGAAAATATTAGTGGATTAGCGACTATTGTTTTAAAAAGCATAAAACCATGTCATTGCGAGCGCAGCGCGGCAATCGCACGGAAGCATGGCCGCCCTGTATAGCATGCGATTGCTTCGTGCCTCGCAATGACATTTTTTTATACCACTCCTCTTTACAAACAAAAACCCGCCTCATTGGGCGGGTTTTCTATAATATATGATGGAGTTTAATTGAATATTAATTCTCTGCGTAAACGGGTTTGGCGATTCCGTTATCATATGCTTTAAGATTTTTCTTAAGCAGTTTACGTGCTACGTGAATACGGGTTTTTACTGTGCCGATAGGAATATCCAGGTGATCGGCAATTTCATGGTATTTATGGCCTTCAAAATACATGGTGAAGGGTACATAATAATCTTCAGGCAGCCTGTCTAAAGCTTTTTTAATATCATCCATTACAAATTTGGCTTCGCCCTGGTTTTTGGTTGAACTAAATACCAGGTTAGGTGATGAAATTTCATCACTTTTAGTAACGAAGGTGCTCATTTTAACAAAACGGCGATAGTTGTTGATGAACGTATTTTTCATGATGGTATATAACCATCCTTTTAAATTGGTGCCTTCCTTAAACTTGTTGTAATAAGTTATGGCCTTCAACATTGTATCCTGGACAAGGTCGTTAGCATCGTCTGCGTCGTGCGTGAAGTGTAAAGCGTATGATCTTAAAGAAGTCGCCTGACGTAGTACAAGGGTGTTAAACTCAATCTTTGTCATTTTGTTAAAGTTTTGTGTTAACAATTAGACAAGCATGATGCCACTAACCCAAAATGTGTGGTAAAAACTCTACATTTTAATTTCAGCACCTATTAGCTATCAATGTGTACATCTAACACATTAATAACAATTACATCACTGAAAAACAGGCACTTAAATGATAATACAAGTAAAAACAAGCTTATTAAGACAATTATTTGTAACAGGAATGTTATTTAGAACAAATTTTATTTAAAACAAGAATTCACTTTAAATAAACTTATTTAACTAATAATATTAACCTCACGTTGTAGTGTAACGCCAAATTTAGTGTACACACTGTCTATGATTTGCGACGAAAAACTATACACTTCCTGCCCTGTGGCCCCTCCGTGGTTCACTAAAACAAGCGCCTGGTTCTTCCATGTTCCTGTGTGGCCAACTGTTTTTCCCTTCCATCCGCACTGCTCAATGAGCCATCCGGCAGCCAGTTTTACACCTCCATCTGCAGCAGGATAGTTCACCACATCTGGAAATTTGGCCTGAACCGAGGCAAATTCTTCGGCGCTGATCACCGGATTTTTAAAGAAACTTCCGGCATTACCTATGGTTGATGGATCGGGCAGCTTAGATACCCGGATGTGTGCCACCACCTGCGATACATCTTTTATAGTAGGGTTTGAGATCCCCCTATTTTGCAGCTCCTGTTCAATGGCGCCATACCGGGTGTTGATGCTGGGCACAAGTGAAAGATGAAATTTTACAGATACTATAATATATAGCCCTTTCAGCTCGGCTTTAAAAACGCTTTCACGGTAACCGAACTTGCAATCCTCTTTACTAAACTCCCTGAAAGTACCAGTGGCTATTTCAAAAGCGCGACAGCTATGAAACACATCTTTAAGCTCTACTCCATAAGCACCTATATTTTGTATAGGCGACGCCCCTACCGAACCGGGGATCAGGCTCAGGTTCTCGACCCCGGCATAATCATGGGAAACGCAGTAGTTCACGAGGTCGTTCCATACTTCGCCACCGCCGGCTTCAACATAAACATCGTTATGACTAATGCGATGCTCAATACCGCGGATATTCATCCGTACAACCAATCCGTCAAAATCATTAACCATAAGCATGTTACTGCCGCCACCAAGCACCAGCAATTGTGTTTGCTGCCATTGCGGGTCGGCAAACAGTTCTGCTAATTCGGTTTCGTGGGCTATTTCTACAAAATAACGGGCGCGGGTATCAATACCAAAGGTGTTAAAGTTTTTGAGGGATACGTTTTCCTGTATTTGCAGCATGGTTTCTTTATTTCGGATTTCGGAGGTTCGATTTCGGAATTTTTGATTTTCTGAATCTACCTGGCGCAAAAGTAATTAAAAGATGGTGATTGTTTGGATTTAGGAATTTTGTCTGAACTCGAATTTGTAGAATTAAGGAATTAATAGAATACTGAGCAAATTCTCAAAATTCGTTTAATTCGAGTTCAGACAAAAAATAACCACTCACCTAATCAACCCAATCAACCACTCACTTCTCCCCCAACCGTTAAAATTTGTTAAATATTTTCCAAACCTCTTGCAAATACGAAATTCATCGTAGATATTTGTACGAAGAAATTCGTAATAAAGAGAGACAGATGGAAATTAAACCAACAGAAAGCGAACTTGAAATTTTACAGGTAATCTGGAAAAAGGGCCAGTGCACCGTACGTGAAGTTCACGAGGAGCTTGCTAAAAACAAGGATGCCGGTTACACCACCACCTTAAAACTCATGCAGATTATGCATGATAAAGGGATGGTTGAGCGCGACACCACTTCAAAAACACATTTATACAAAGCTTTATTCACAATGGAGCAGGCGCAAAGCAACGCTCTGGATAAAATCTTGTCTACTGTATTTAAAGGCTCTACTTCCGACTTGGTGATTCAGGCGCTTGGCCAGCACCGCGCATCAAAAGACGAGATTGACGCTATTAAAAATTTTTTGAATCAATTTGATCAGGACAAAAAATAAACGTGATGGAAAATTTATTCTATAATATAAGCCAGGTGTTGGGCGTAACTATTCTGCAATCGGTATGGCAGGGTTTGTTAGTATGGTTTGCCTTAAGGTTAGTGTTTATTTGCAGGCCGCAATTATCGGCTATTAAAAAGCACAATTGGGCCATGGGGGCCATGCTCACCATCAGCGCCTGGTTTATATACACGTTTATCCATCAGTTCAGGCTGCATGAGTGGGTTAATTATACATCCGCCAATGCGCCATCTTTATTACCACGTTTCTACCTGCCGCTGCATGAAGTAGCCGCCAGACCACAAAACAACTATTACGAATACGTTATAAAAGGTTATCTCCCTTATATATCGGCCCTTTATTTTGTTGGTTTGGTATTTAACCTGCTCAAAGTGAGCTTAAGCTGGCAAAGGATCAGCCTGATAAAACGTACCATGGTGCCTGCCGACAGGCTACAGGAATTTGCCGATGAGCTTTGCCAAAAGCTGGGTATTACTAAAAATGTGTGGGTAAACTTTAGCCGTATGGTTGATGCCCCCTGCATGATTGGCTTTTTAAGCCCCATTATTTTGTTGCCGATAACCCTTACTACATACTTATCGGCTACCGAGGTTGAAGCCATTTTATTGCACGAGCTCTCGCACATTAAACGCAACGACTACCTGCTGAACCTGATGCAGCAATTTATTTCCATACTGTTATTCTTTAATCCCTTTGCCCAATTAATTAACCGCATTATTAACCAGGAGCGTGAAAACAGCTGCGATGATCTGGTTGTGCAAACAACGCAACAACCTTTAATCTACGCGCATGCGCTTCTTAAACTGGAGCAAACCAGGCAACAGCATTTACAGCTGGCCCTGGCTGCTAACGGCAAAAAATATCATTTATTAAACAGAATTGAACGCATCATGAAAACGAAGAAACCTATAGGCAATATCCGCCACCTGCTTGTGGCCATTGCTATAATGACTGCCGGCGTTAGCAGCATTGCCTGGCTAAACCCCACTATAAAAGATGGTAAGTTAACTGTTAAAAAAGTTGCTACCCCTGCTGCCTTACACGCCATATTTGTTGATGACACCATCCATAAGGTGAAAGCAAAAAAGGCTGTAACCTATAAAAAGAAAACACAGGCCGAAATTGTTAAAGCCAAACAACGTCACGAGGATTTTGATTACAGCGGCTTTAATGATGCCCAGCTTGAAAAATTAAGCGCCGAAGTAAGTAAACAAGGCGAGCTGATTGGCAAATACTACAGCAGCAATACTTTTAAAAAGCAACAGGAAATGCTTGAAGCAAAAAGTAAAGCATTGCAGGCCTATTATAACTCCGATGGCATGGAGAAAATGAAGCTCGAAATGGAAAAAATGGGCCAGGATTTTCAGAAAGAATATGGCGAAACATCCGAATCAAAAAAACTTGGCGAGCAGATGGGTGAAATTGGTAACAAGATCGGTAAATATTACAGCAGCGCCGAGTTTAAAAAAATGAACGAGGGCCTGGAGAAAAAATACGGCATTCCGCACGATCATGGTTATAACGGCTATAATGACGACAGAGATCCTAACTACAAAAAATATCAGGACGAGCTGCAAAGCAAAATTCCTGCTGAAGTAAAGGAACAAACAGAGCTACTGAAAACCCTGGGCCAGAAAATGCGCAACCGTTATGATTCGCCGGAGTTTATTTCCAAAAGGAACCGCATGCAGGCTATGGGCGATAGCCTGAGGTTGGCTTATGATAATCCTGATATTAAAAAATTACAGGAAGACATGAAAAATATTGGCAGGCAAATGCGTGGTTTCCAGGATAGCCCGGAGATCAGAGCTGCACAAGAACGCCTTAAAGAAGCCAGCAAAAAATTGCAGGAGTATATGAAAAGCCCGGCCTTTAAACAAAAAATGAAACTGTATCGCGATAAAATGGATAAAGACTTTGATTATAAGTTTGATAATGACAAGCTGGAGGATATAAAACCCGATACAGCTGACTAAATAAATTAGCAAAAAGCATTAAAAATATTTTTTAAAGAGCCTTAATTTGTAATTTAGTGTCCTCAATAAAATGAGGACACTTTTTTTATGCTTCAAAAGCTAACCATTAATAACTATGCGCTTATCGACAACCTGGAGATAGGTTTTGATAGCGGTCTGAACATATTAACCGGCGAAACCGGTGCCGGAAAGTCGATCATATTGGGTGCCCTGTCGCTCATTTTAGGCCAGCGGGCCGAAAGCAAATATTTTTTCAACCAGCAAAAAAAATGCGTTATTGAGGGTACCTTTAAAATAAGTGGCTTTCATTTGGCTGATTTTTTTGAGGATAACGATCTGGATTACGAGAGCGAAACCGTGCTTCGCCGCGAGATCTCGGCCGATGGTAAATCCCGTGCTTTTGTGAATGATACCCCGGTAAACCTTACCGTGTCAAAACAAATAGGCGAAAAACTGATCGATATCCATTCGCAGCACGCTACGCTGGAGATTAATGATCCGGATTTTCAGTTGTTAGTGGTTGATTCGGTTGCCCGTCATTCAGATTTGCTTTTTGATTATCAAACCAAATTCAAGGCATATAAAAAGTCATTAAGCAAACTCAACCAGCTCATAGTCGAAAATGACAAGGCCAAAGCCGATCTGGATTATTTCCAATTTCAGTTTGATGAGCTGGAAAAAGGCGCATTAGTGGCCGATGAGCAGGAACTCCTTGAGCAGGAGCTAAACACCCTCAATAACGCCGAAGAAATAAAACGAGCCTTGTTAAACGCCAACTACCTGTTACAGGATGGTGAAGCGGCCGCACTGCTTCAATTAAAAGAAGCGGGACAGGCTTTAGGCTCGATAGAAAAATACAACCCGGCCCTTGCCGAACTGCACCAGCGCATCAGCAGTACCATTATCGAGCTCAAAGATGTAGCTGCCGAAATAGACGCCGTTGAACAGCATACCTTTGTTGATGAAGCACGTGCCGAAGAGGTGAACAATCGCCTGAGCATGATCTACAATCTGCAAAAAAAGCACAGGGTAAGTACTATTGCCGAGCTATTGCAGATACAGGAAGAATTATCAGAAAAGATACAGCAAGCTCTCTTTGGTGACGAAGCCATCGAAAAGCTGCAAAAACAAATCGCTGCCGATAAAGCCGAACTGGAAAAATTAGCGGCGCAATTATCGGCTAATCGCCAAAAAGCTATTCCTGATATCGAAAAACAGGTATTGGCCACATTGGCCGAGATGGGCATGGGTAATTCGAGTTTGAAGATTGAGCAGCATACGACGTCAGCCCCTAAAGAGGGTGCTGATAGTTCTAAAGCCATGCTTACGGCTACCGGGATTGATAACATTAAGTTTTTATTTTCAGCTAATAAGGGTCATGCTTTGGCGGAGATGAGCAAGGTAGCTTCGGGCGGTGAGCTTTCGAGGTTGATGCTGAGCATTAAATCTATCGTGGCACAATACACAGCACTTCCTACCATTATTTTTGACGAGATTGATACCGGTGTATCTGGCGAGGTGGCTAACAAGGTTGGGGTGATTATGGAGCGTTTAGCCCAAAACCTGCAGGTAATAACCATCACACACTTACCGCAAATTGCCAGCAAAGGCCAAAGCCATTATTTTGTTTATAAGGATGATAGCGAAGCAGCTACCTTTACCCGTATTAAACAGCTAAGTAATGATGAACGCGTGTTAGAAATTGCCAAGATGCTGAGTGGTGACAAACCCGGTGAAAGCGCGTTGCAGAACGCGAGGGAATTGCTGAGCATATAGCTTAATAACATATACAACCTAAACCAGTATGCGATCATTTTTGTTTTCGATCCTACTTTTGTTTTCGCTCCAATTATCGGCACAAAAAAACAAGCCTGATACAGTTATAAAACGTGATACCATCAACCTACGGGGATATGTTTATGATCAAACAGGCAAACCCATCAAGTACATAAGATTGCAGTCCACACAAAAATGGATGGATACGCCTTCATGGAATATCGGTGCTACGACAGACACTACAGGTTATTTTCAGTTAAACGGGATCAAATTTAATGACACCTTAACCTTCGAAAAAAATGTATTGTATAACCTTGTGCCCATTTATAATAAAGGCAGCAGATACATGGTCATTTATCTCGCCTCTGCAACTCCTGTAGATATAACCGCTGATGCCCCTATCAAAGTAAATGCTACACGCAAGCACAAAAGAATTACGCCATCATTCGATTTAAATTATAGCCGACAAGCTAATATCGATAATTTCGAGATACATATGATACCAAGGTTTAAGGATGGAAACAAACATTTTGCTGAGCAAATAAAACGACAAATACAATATCCCTCAAAAGCCGTTGACAAGAACATTGAGGGTACAGTTACAATAGGTTTTCAAATTGAAAGAGATGGTACACCGATCAATTTTAAAGTACTGCAAGGCATAGGCTATGGTTGTGAGGAAGAGCTTATAAATGCTATAAAACGTTTAGGTGGATGGATTCCTGGCATTGACAATGGCAGGCCTATATTGATGACACAAACTGTTTCGGTTGAATTTAAACTAACTGATAAATAATTATAACTTTGCTTCAATTATAAAAACTTAACAAATGGCTTATAATTTATTAAAAGGTAAAAAAGGCATCATTTTCGGTGCGCTAAATGAGCAATCAATAGCCTGGAAAGTGGCACAACGCGCTGTACAGGAAGGTGCTGAAATTGTATTATCAAATGCCCCTATTGCTTTACGCATGGGTGAACTCAATAAACTGGCCGAAGAATGCAACGCGCCTGTTATTGGTGCCGATGTTACCAATGGTGATGATATCAATAACCTGTTCACCAAAACCATGGAACATTTTGGCGGCAAGGTTGACTTCATCCTGCACTCGATAGGCATGAGCGTTAACGTACGCAAAAACATTCCATACTTTGAAAACAACTACGAATTTACCCACAAAGGTTTCGATATATCTGCATTAAGTCTTCACCGCATTTTGCAGGCTGCTATGAAACATGACGCCATTAACGAATGGGGATCTGTATTAGCATTAAGCTACATCGCTGCTCAGCGTTATTTCCCAGGCTACAATGACATGGCCGATAACAAAGCGGTATTAGAAAGCATTGCCCGTAACTTTGGTTATGAATATGGCATGGCTAAAAAAGTACGTGTTAACACTATTTCTCAGTCGCCAACCCGCACTACTGCAGGTTCAGGCGTTAAAGGCTTTGACGGCTTTATTGAATTTGCCGAAAAAATGAGCCCGCTTGGTAATGCTGATGCCGATCAGTGTGCCGATTACTGCGTAACCCTGTTTAGCGATTTGACTAAAATGGTGACTATGCAAAACCTGTATCACGATGGTGGCTTCTCATTCACCGGCGTAACCCAGGCGGTTATTGATCAAATGGCTAAGTAATACCATATTGTTACTAAATGAAAAAGGAGCTTTTGCAAATGCAAAAGCTCCTTTTTTATCTGTTCAGAGTGCCTTACGGTACCAAAACTATTTTAAGTTTTAACGGGCCAGGGATGCCTGAGCCGGTAGGAATACTTCCATCAGCGTTTTGAGCATCTATATATAGTGTTCCTTTAGCGTATACAAACCGATAGCTAATTCCTCCATATACATCAGGTAATTGCTCATAAGCTCCATCTTCATCCAAATACACTAAAACAGCACCGTGATTATTGTAATAATCTGTGATTTCAGGCACGGCTAAAGTTGTAGTATAGCCATGAACGCTATTAGGATCGGAAGTATTGTCAAGCACAAAATTTGGCGTGGTATCAAAAATGGTAGTTGCGCTTGGGCTTGTGGTTACATACTCCTTTTTACACGATGTTGCGGCAAGTACAATAGTGCAGCAAATTAAAGTCAAGATTTTTTTCATAAAGTATTGCGTTAGTTATTATAACTGTATGAACAAAAAATTGTTCAAAGGTTTAAACGTTTTTTAAATTATTTTATTTCAAATATTATTTCAGCCCTTTTTTGCGACACGCATTGATAAACTAACATTTTAGTTTAATTTTAGCTATGCGTAAATCCCTGTTGCTTTTGTTGATATTATTACCTGCTTGCTGCTTGGCCCAGGTAAAAATTACCGGGAAAGTGATTAACATGACAGATACCAAACCGGTACCTAATGCCAGCGTATTTTTAAATAATGCCCAGGTGGGCAATAAAACAGCCGAGGATGGTACATTCACGCTAAGTAATGTAAAGCCAGGCAAATATGATTTTATCATATCCATAGTAGGCTACGAAACCTATACTTACAGCCTTCAGGCGGGCAGCTCCAATATCGATCTGGGTACCATCAGCATTATTCCTAAAACTTTTCAGCTTAATGAGGTTAAGATCAGGCCAGATCCTAACCGTGAAAAATACTACAATATATTCAGGCAGCAATTTTTGGGAACATCCGATAATACAGCCCAATGCAAGATCCTGAATTCTGATGTACTTGATTTTGATTACGACGATGTAACTTATGTGTTAAAAGCATCTTCGCATGATTTTCTGGAGATCGAGAATAAAGCCTTAGGCTACCGGATCAGGTATAAGCTAACTAACTTTAATTATAATCCTGCTAAAGCCATGCTGTATTACGAGGGAATCTCCAACTTTGAAGATCTTAAAGGCAGCGAAAAACAGAAACGCAGATGGCACAAACAAAGGCAAATAGCCTATCTGGGTTCAAGCATGCATTTCTACCGGGCAGCGATTAAGGATAGCCTCAGCAAAGAAAATTTTGTTGTCATGCGCCTGATCCGTAAACCTAATCCCAATTATCATGGCGGACCAAATAATAAATACCAGCAAAGTCTTGTCAACAAGCCTTTAGACAGGCCCGATTTTTTCTATACAACAGACCAGGAAGGCCTATTTGCCATAGGCTTTACCGATTGCCTGTATGTGATGTATACTAAAAAAGGTCAGGACCCATCCGCCAGTAATATCCAGGCGTTCAATATGCCTAACAACGCTACAACCATTATTTCCTTCGATGAGCCACATGCTTTTTTTGACAACAACGGCATAGTAGCCAATCCCCATTCAATTGTATACGAAGGTGATTGGGGCATACGCCGCGTTGCCGAAATGCTGCCGGTTGATTATGAGCCGGTGGTGGAGAAGAAATGAGTCTGAACTCGAATTAAACGAATTAAGAGAATTTGTTTTGCATTCTACCCATTCATTTAATTCAAAAAATTCGAGTTCTGACAAAAACAAAAGCCCCGTTTCGAAAAATCGAAACGGGGCTTTGATATTATTTATAGGATTACAAAATTACTTTTGTTCTTCCTGTTCTGGCTTTTTGCTTTCGCCTTTCCTGTCGGAGATTTTGATTTCCTTGGTTTCGGTATCAAAATCAACTACCATTACATCACCTTCGGCTAATTCACCTTTAAGGATCTCTTCGGCAATTGGATCTTCCAGGTATTTCTGGATGGCGCGTTTAAGTGGCCTTGCACCAAATTGCGAATCGTAACCTTTATCGGCAATGAAATCTTTAGCTGCTTCGGTAAGCTCAATTTTGAAACCTAAGCCATTTACACGGCTAAACAGGTAAGCAAGCTCGATATCGATGATCTTGAAGATCTCTTCTTTACCTAATGAGTTAAATACGATAACATCATCAATACGGTTCAGGAATTCAGGTGCAAAAGCACGTTTCAAAGCATTCTCGATAACACCGCGTGAGTGGCTTTCGGCCTGTAAAGTTTTAGCGTTGGTACTGAAACCTACACCCTGACCAAAGTCTTTCAACTGACGGGCACCAATGTTTGATGTCATGATAATGATAGTATTCCTGAAATCAACCTTACGGCCCAATGAATCGGTAAGCTGACCTTCATCCAATACCTGTAACAGGATATTGAATACATCAGGGTGAGCTTTTTCGATCTCATCCAATAAAACTACCGCATATGGTTTACGACGTACTTTTTCGGTTAACTGACCACCTTCTTCATAACCTACGTAGCCCGGAGGCGCACCTACTAAACGAGATACCGCGAATTTCTCCATGTACTCGCTCATGTCAATCTGGATCAGCGCATCTTCAGTATCAAACATAAAGCGGGCAAGCTCTTTGGCAAGCTCGGTTTTACCAACACCTGTAGGACCTAAGAATATGAATGAACCAATTGGCTTTTTAGGATCTTTCAAACCTGCACGTGTACGTTGTATAGCACGGGTCAGTTTTTTGATAGCTTCATCCTGACCAATGATCTTGCTGGCAACAGTATCGCTCATATGCAACAGTTTTTGGCTGTCGGCCTGACCAACACGTTGTACCGGGATACCGGTCATCATTGAAACCACTTCGGCAACATTATCTTCGGTTACGGTGTAACGTTTAGATTTTGTTTCGGCTTCCCAAACAGCTTTTGCCTGGTCAAGCTCAACTAAAAGGTTTTTCTCAGTATCGCGCAGTTGTGCAGCTTCTTCATATTTCTGGCTGCGAACAACTTTGTTTTTCTCAATCTTGATCTGCTCAATCTTTTGCTCAATATCCAGGATGTTTTGAGGCACGTGGATGTTGGTTAAGTGAACACGTGAACCTGCTTCGTCAAGCGCATCAATAGCTTTATCTGGCAAAAACCTGTCGGTGATGTACCGGGTAGTTAAGTTAACGCAAGCGTTGATTGCTTCAGGAGTATAAGTAACACCGTGGTGCTCTTCATATTTATCCTTAATGCGGTTCAGTATCTCAATAGTTTCAGTCGGTGTAGCCGGCTCAACCATTACTTTTTGGAAACGACGGTCCAAAGCGCCATCTTTTTCAATGTACTGGCGATATTCATCTAAAGTGGTTGCGCCAATGCATTGTATCTCTCCCCTCGCCAAAGCTGGTTTAAACATATTTGACGCGTCAAGCGAACCTGAAGCACCACCAGCACCTACTATAGTATGGATCTCGTCAATAAATAAAATTACATCAGGTGATTTTTCCAGTTCGTTCATTACCGCCTTCATACGCTCTTCAAACTGGCCACGGTATTTGGTACCTGCAACCAATGAGGCTAAATCAAGTGTAACTACACGCTTATTGAACAATACACGTGATACTTTGCGCTGAACAATGCGCAATGCAAGACCTTCGGCAATGGCCGATTTACCTACACCCGGCTCACCTATTAATATAGGGTTGTTCTTTTTACGGCGCGATAGAATTTGTGATACCCTTTCGATCTCTTTTTCACGACCAACAATTGGATCCAACTTGCCATCTTCGGCGGCACGGGTTAAATCGCGGCCAAAGTTGTCAAGCACCGGCGTTTTTGATTTAATGTCAGATACTTTTTTAGGCTGACTAAATGACTCTTCTTCCTTAAAGTCATCGTCGCCACCTGTAGGTGATCCCGGCATTTCGTCAGTAACATCGTTTTTATGTGATTCAACTTCGCCTTTAAATACTTCGTAGTTCACGTTGAACTGTACAAGTATTTGAGAGGCAATGTTGTCTTCATCGCGAAGAATAGACAGCAGCAGGTGCTCTGTACCAATCACATCGCTTTTAAATATTTTGGCTTCCAGATAAGTTATCTTCAATACTTTCTCGGCCTGTTTTGTTAACGGGATGCTGCCGATATGTACGTTTGTTCCAATAGTTCCCTTTACTGCATCCTCAACGGCGCGGCGAAGTTTTGCGGTATCAACGTTCAATCCTTTCAGCAATTTAATTGCTACACCATCCCCATCGCGGATAAGCCCCAGCAAAAGATGTTCAGTACCTATATAGTCATGCCCAAGACGTAATGCCTCTTCCCTGCTATATTGAATAACATCTTTTACCCTCGGCGAAAATTTAGCTTCCATATATACCTTTCTAATTATTGAACGCCCTAATGTATAAATTATGTCTTTATAAATTACGACGCCTGTTTTACTTTCATCAACAATATTGCCAACATTTAAAGCTTTGCAGAAACAGACATTGTTATGATACGCAATGTATCAAAGATTAGTGCCAATCAACAGTTTTTACCTCAAAAGCCCACTGCTAAGTGTTTTTTTTACAATATACGAACGAAACTTACCTGTTTGATATAAATATCCTAAAAAAGTTTAAACAAATTTCAAATATTTAATAACATTTCCACCAATTACGGCATTTCGTCATAAACATGACAATTAGGCATTAGCCTTGTAATTATCGTCATATATACTATATACGGTGAATGCCCGGCGAGGGTTGTGTAACTTCGTTTAAGGTTCAATTAAATTTAAATTAACATTATAACTCAAAAATCAGCCTAAAATTACTACTCCTAAACATTAATCTGCGACTGCCGTTTCATCTATTTTATCCATATTTGAATTTCTATTTATTGATCAATTATAATGGCAGACGAAAAGATAATTTTTTCAATGGCCGGGGTTAGCAAAGTTTATCCCCCGCAAAAAACAGTATTAAAAAACATATACCTGTCGTTTTTTTACGGCGCAAAAATTGGCGTTATCGGCTTAAATGGTTCTGGTAAATCGTCATTGCTTAAAATTATTGCAGGCATTGATAAAACCAATATAGGCGAAGTTGTTTTTTCTCCGGGCTACACCGTTGGCTATCTGAGCCAGGAACCGGAACTTGATCCTGAAAAAACTGTACGTGAGATAGTTGAAGAGGGTGTTGCCGAAACCACCGCCTTACTGAAAGAGTACGAAGAGATCAACGAGAAATTCGGTCTTCCGGAGTATTACGAAGATGCCGACGCCATGGAAAAACTCATGAACCGCCAGGGCGAATTGCAGGATAAAATTGATGCTGTAAATGCATGGGAACTGGATAGCAAACTGGAACGCGCAATGGATGCCCTTCGTTGCCCTGAGCCTGACACCAAAATTTCGGTATTATCGGGTGGCGAGCGTCGTCGTGTGGCTTTGTGCCGCCTTTTATTAAAAGAACCGGATGTTTTATTGCTTGATGAGCCAACCAACCACCTGGACGCCGAATCTATTGATTGGCTGGAACAACATTTACAACAATATAAAGGAACAGTTATCGCTGTAACGCACGACAGGTATTTTCTTGACAATGTTGCAGGCTGGATCCTGGAACTTGACCGTGGAGAAGGTATCCCATGGAAAGGAAATTATTCCTCATGGCTGGATCAGAAAGCCAAACGTTTGGCGCAGGAAGAAAAGAGCGAGAGCAAACGCCAGAAAACCCTTGAACGCGAGCTGGAATGGGTACGCATGGGCCCGAAAGGCCGTCATGCCAAATCAAAAGCTCGTTTAGGCAATTACGAAAAACTGGCTTCCGAAGAAACCAAAGAACGCGAAGAAAAACTGGAGCTGTTTATTCCGCCGGGGCCGCGCTTGGGTAACGTGGTAATTGAAGCCAATAACGTAAGCAAATCATACGGCGATAAACTATTGTTCGATAACCTGAGCTTTTCATTGCCTCCGGCCGGTATTGTTGGCATCATCGGCCCTAACGGTGCCGGTAAAACCACGCTGTTCCGTTTAATCACCGGGCAGGATCAGCCGGATGCTGGTACCTTCCGTGTTGGTGAAACCGTAGCTTTGGGTTATGTAGACCAGATGCACGACGACCTTGACCCTAACAAATCTGTTTGGGAAAACGTAACCGGCGGCCTGGAAACCATTATGGTAGGTAACCGTCCGTTAAATTCAAGGGCTTATGTATCCAAGTTTAACTTTAACGGTGCCGATCAGCAGAAAAAAGTGGGTGTACTATCGGGCGGTGAGCGTAACCGTGTTCACTTGTCCATTACCCTCAAAAAAGGATCAAACGTATTGTTGCTGGATGAGCCTACCAACGATATCGACGTAAATACTTTACGCGCGTTGGAAGAGGCCCTGGAAAACTTTGGCGGCTGCGCCGTAGTGATCAGCCACGACCGCTGGTTCCTTGATCGTATCTGTACGCACATCCTGGCCTTTGAAGGTAACTCACAGGTTTACTTCTTTGAAGGTAACTATTCTGATTACGAAGAAAACCGCAAAAAACGCTTAGGTGATGTTGCTCCGAAAAGGATCAAGTATAAGAAGTTGACGGCGTAAGGCTTTCAGAAAAAATGTCATTGCGAGCGAAGCGTGGCAATCGCAAGGAAGTAAAGCCACTCTGTATAGCATGCGATTGCTTCGTCGTTCCTCCTCGCAATGACATATGGTTGTAAAAGAAATGCCACCCAAACCGGGTGGCATTTTTTATATCAATTAAGTATATCTTACTTTATCCCGTAATGATCATTCATCAGTTTCTCGAACAAACCACCCGGTAATATCGCTTTAAGCGTAGGCACAATGGTTTGACCAACTTGCCCAACCAGGTAACGGTGTTTAGGGCTTGACGATGCTACTATCGAAACCAGCTTTTTGGCTAACGACTCCGGACTTGGGGCAATGCTTTCGTCTTTTTCCATGGCAGCAACTGCAGCGTTGTATTCGGTTTCCAGCTTATCGTTTTTGATAGGGAATTTAACTTTCGCGCGGTTCTGGCTAAAGTCCGATTTAAAGTCGCCCGGGTTAAGCAGGGTTACTTTAACACCAGTGTTACGTAGTTCCATCCTTAAGCTTTGTGAATAACCTTCAATTGCATATTTTGAAGCGCTGTACATGCCCTGGTAAGGCAAACCGAATAAGCCGGCCAACGAGCTGATGTTTACGATAAGGCCTTGACCTTTTTCGATCATCGTAGGTAATACCGCAGAACTAACACGGATCACGCCGAAAAAGTTAACCTCAAACTGTTGCTTGGCGCTTTCAACAGGCATAGCATAAGCCGGACCAGTTACGCCGTTACCAGCATTGTTCACCAGTACATCAATTTTACCCTCTGCCTTAATAATAGTATCTATTGCTGCCTTTACCGAAGCATCGTCGGTAACATCAAGTTGAACAGGTTTAAATGATACGGATTTCATACGGTCGAGATTACGCGATGAACCGTAAACCGTATGGCCGGCCGCCTGCAGTGCATTAGCACAAGCTAAGCCAATACCAGAAGATGCTCCTGTTACTAATATTACCTTTTTCATTGTTTGTAAGGGTGAGTTGTTTGTTTGATTGTTTATTGGTTTGTTGATGCCGTTTTCCGGCAGCGTAAAGATGTGAATTTATAATGCAGCAAAACAAGCAGATAAATTAAAATTAATGTTACCTGTATAAAAAATTCATGAGGATTGGATGGAAATTGATAACATCGGCCTGTCAGTCTGAGCCTGTCGAAGACTCGCGCGCAGAGGCCTACCCACCATGCTTCGACGAGCTCAGCATGACACCTCTTTTAAACTGTGTCTGAATCTTCACCCCGGCGCACAGTCACCCTCAGCCCTATCGAAATCACAACCTGTTAAATATTTTCCCTTACGCTTCCTTGATTCCCTCTTCGCCTGGCGCATGGATCTGCTGCAGGGATAATGGGATCAGTTTTTTAGTTTTAAGGTAAGTAATGCCAACGATAAGCATGGTCATACTGCCGCCAAAAATTACCGACGGAACAGTGCCCAGTAATTGAGCCGCCGTACCCGATTCAAATG
This sequence comes from Mucilaginibacter kameinonensis, assembly GCF_003675385.1. Lineage (GTDB taxonomy): Bacteria > Bacteroidota > Bacteroidia > Sphingobacteriales > Sphingobacteriaceae > Mucilaginibacter > Mucilaginibacter kameinonensis. The sequence goes on from NZ_RCWZ01000004.1 coordinate 1,127,690, forward strand.
CGCCAATTTCATTTGATGACCCGATGAACATCTGGTTTACTGCCGATACCCTGCCACGCATATGGTCAGGAGTTAAAAGCTGCATCAGCGTACCACGGATGATTACACTGATGCTATCAAAAGCACCTTCGGTAAAAATGAATACCAGCGACAAGTAAAAATTTGTTGATAAACCGAAACATAAAATTGACAGGCCGAAACCGGTTACGGCAATAAGCAGGTTACGCCACGGCTTACCCATTGGCGAAAAACGCGTCATGACCAGCATGGTAAGTACCGCACCCAATGATGACATGGCCCTCATGACACCCAACCCCTCTGCACCTACCTTTAATATCTCGTTGGCAAAAACCGGTAACAAAGCAACCGCGCCGCCAAAAAATACCGAAAACAGGTCAAGACTCATAGCGCCTATCATCATTTTATTACTAAACACAAAATGGATCCCCTCCGAAAGGCTTTTCCAGATACTTTCTTTAGGAACATATTGTGCAGGATATTTTCTGAGCATGAAAACCAATACCAATGATACCAGCAGCAAAAACAAAATACAGCCAAAAACAGCCGTAATACCTGTTAAACCGGGCACTATCTTATCAGCATAACCATATATCAAACCACCCGCGGCCGGACCTAAAATAGATGCCACCTGCCAGCTGCTGCTACTCCAGGTACTACCATTAGGGTATAATTCTTTAGGGATACTGTTAGCATAAATGGTAAATGTAGCCGGGCCATAAAAAGCGCGGGCCACACCATTGCAAAATATCATGCTATACATGATGGGCACTATCCAGGCTGCATGAATAATATTGCCCATGCTTTTTAGCGTAACAGTAAACATCACCAGGGATGTAAGTAAAACGCCGCTAAAGATCAGCAAAAGCATTTTTCGCTTTTCTGATTTATCGGCAATATAGCCGCCGTACAAAGCAATACCGATAGCCGGAATAGCCTCGCACAAGCCAATATAGCCAAGCGCTATTTTACTATGAGTAATGCTGTAGATGTAAAAGCCGAGGACTACGGCCTGCATGGAATATGCAAAGGTGAAACAAAAACGCATGCCTATGTAAGATCTGAAATCTTTATAACGCAATGCTGCAAAGGAGTCTACTTTCTGGGGTTTACTATCGCCTTCTTCGGTCACTTGTATAGTTTTTTATGATGTGCCGCAAAGGTAGATATTTTTTTGAACCTTGATTAGCAGGATTAAAGGATGAGCTTGAGATGAAGACCGTCTGAACTTGAATTTGGGGGAATTAAGGAATGAACAGAAAACTAATCAGATTCAATAAATTCTTTAATTCGTTTAATTCGAGTTCAGACAACATCATGGTCATCCTCTAATCCTAATAATCATGGTTCAGGTGTTTACAACCCGTGCTGATCAATCAGGTAAATTAATGCTGCCATACCAGCCGCGCCAAGTTCAAGCTCGCGCTTGTTTACGTTTTCGAAAACATCTTTGGCGGTATGGTGCAGGTCAAAATAACGTTGCGAATCCGGGCGGAAGCCAATCAGCACCACGCCTGGCAAAGTTTCCTTCATCGGCTCAATATCGGTACCGGCACCACCTATGGTCAATTTGTCAACATCATAAGGCTCCAGAATTGATTTAAAGTTATCATTCACCTTTTTGATAAAATCTTTCGATACATCGGCAAAGCTGAAACCGCGGGGAGTAAAACCACCTTCGTCGGTTTCAATAGCCGCTATATGCTGCTCCTTGTTTTGGGCAGCCAGTTCGGCATATTTAGAGCCGCCTTTATGGCCGTTCTCTTCATTCATGAAAAGCACAGCGCGTACCGAATTTTTAGGTTTGTATCCTACAGTTTTAAAAATCCTCAGTACTTCAACAGACTGCATTACACCAGTACCATCGTCATGCGCTCCTTCGGCCAAATCCCATGAATCCAGGTGACCGCCAACGGTGATAAATTTGTTCGGATTTTCGGATCCGGTTATCTCGCCAATAACGTTGTATGATTTCACATCGGGCAATAGCTCACAGTTTTGTTTAAAGTAAAATTTTGCCGCAGGGAATTTTCTCAGTTTAAGCATAGCGCTCAATTTATTCGCCGCCTTGGTTGAGATAGCCGCCGCCGGAATTATTTTACTGCCCGGGGTAGCAAGTGTAGCGCCGGTATGCGGATAATCGTCAATAATTTCGGTAAGGGAGCGTACTATTACACCGGCCGCACCAAGTTTGGCAGCAACAGCAGGCCCCATAAAGCGCTGATCGCCGGCGGTACCATAGGCCATACCTGTTTCAATAAAACGAGGATCAAAAGCACGATTAAAGAAAACTATTTTTCCCTTTACCACATTTTCGCCAAGGGATTCAAGCTCTTTGATACTTTTAACTTCTATAACATTGGCAGTGATGCCTGCTTTTGGTGTAGCAATGCTCATCCCCAAGGCAACAATTGGAACCGGGATGCGGGTTTTACCGTCAATAATTGCGGCCTCCTCTTTTGCTCCGCGTACCCAGTGTGGCACCATTACTTCCTGCAGGTAAACTTTGTCAAAGCCGTAGCTATCCATCAGTTTTTTACTCCAGTCAACGGCTTTTTGCGCATTGTCCGAACCACTTATACGCTGGCCAATATTTTTACACAGGTAATGCAGGTTTTCATAACACTGGCCATTAACCAGTGCCTCGTCATACATTTTGCGGATAGCTAATGAATCCTGTGCTTTTACTTGTGCGCACAGTAACACGGCAGAAAATAGAAAGGAAAATTTCTTCATATAAATAGCGGGATCAGTTTCAACAAATATATTATTTGAGCGCTAAAGGACGAACCTGTAATAAAAGAAATTGACCGCCATAAAAAGTGCGCTTACCTCACTTGCAAACTACCAATCTACTCCGCGCTGTTAAAAGCCTGCATATCTATCAGCTTTTTGTAGAGGCCATTGTTTTGTAACAGCTCCAGGTGCGAACCGCGTTCAACAACCCTGCCGTTTTCAAGTACGATAATGGTATCGGCGTTTTGGATTGTGCTTAAGCGGTGAGCTATAATAAGTGAAGTGCGGTTCTTCATCAGGTTATTCAGAGCTTCCTGCACCAGTTTTTCAGATTCGGTATCCAGTGCCGAAGTCGCCTCATCCAGTAGCATAATCGGCGGATTGTTGAGTACAGCGCGGGCTATACAGATCCGTTGACGCTGCCCCCCGGATAATTTGGTACCACGGTCACCTGTGTTAGTTTGGTAACCGTTTGGCGTTTCCATAATAAAATTATGGGCGTTGGCTATCCGCGCGGCGGCTTCAACCTCCTGCTGCGTTACTCCAGTTTTACCAAAGGCTATATTATTAAAAATGGTATCGTTAAATAATATCGACTCCTGGTTAACTACCCCCATTAATGACCTTAATGAATTGGCAGTAACACTCTTGATGTCATGACCGTCGATAGAAATAATACCCGATTGCGGTTCGATAAAGCGCGGCAACAGGTCCATCATGGTTGATTTACCTCCGCCCGACGGGCCAACCAGTGCTACCGTTTTTCCCTTAGGTATTTCAAGGTTTAAATCATGTAACACGTATTTTTCTATCGAAGCCAGCGGCTTGTCATTTTGATCATCCTCTTTTACATCGGGCTTAATGGTATAAGCAAATGATACATTTTCAAATTTGATCTTATCTTCAAAAGCTGAAAGCTCGATGGCGTTAGGTTGATCTACAATTTGTGGTTTCTCATCAATTAAGCTTAACACGCGTTCACCTGCGGCAATGCCCGAGTGAATGTTACTAAATGAATCGGAAATGGCCTTAGCAGGGCGCATCACTTGTGAAAACAAGGCGATGTAACCCACAAAACCTGCCGCCGTGAGTGAGCTTTGATGGCTTATGATTAAAGAACCTCCATATAAAACAATACAGGATACCATCAAAACCCCCATAAATTCAGATACAGGCGAGGCCAGCTGCTGACGCCTGGCCATACTTTTAGTTATCTGTGAATAATTTACGTTTTCATCGTTAAAGCGTTTCTTGATAAAATCCGTTGCATTAAATGCTTTTATTATTTTAACCCCGGATAATGCCTCATCAAGATAGCTGATCATATTGCTATATGTTTTTTGTGAAGCTATGGCCTGTTCCTTTAATTTTTTAACTATTCGTGATATAACAAAGGCCGAAACGGGGATCACCAGCATGGAGAATAACGTAAGTTGATACGAAATCCAGAATAAGCTTGCCAGGTAGGCTATCAGTTGCAATGGCTCTTTAAATATTACCTGTAAAGTTCCTGTAACCGAAAACTGTACAACCTGTACATCGGCAGATATCTTGGCTATGATGTCGCCCTTACGTTCGTTACTAAAATAGCCCGTATGCAGATCCATCACATTGTTAAACACCGTTTTGCGCAAGTTTAGTAACGTATAAATACGCAGGTTTTCCATTATCCTTTGCGACAGATACCTGAATATGTTGCTTAGTAAAACCGAGGCAACAATAATTAAACATACAAACTTCAGCGCACCGGTTTGTCCGTAAGTATGGTTAGCCAGTGCAGCATAATAATCAAAGTTTGCCGACAGGTCTACCCAATGGGCTGGCTTAACAAGTGCTTTATTATGCGATTTTTCGTCAAAAAGAGTTGAAAGAAGTGGCGCGAGCAAAGCAAGGTTTAATGTGCTGAATATTACTGTGAATATAGTACAAATGGCGTAAGGAAATGCGAATTTGCCAATTGGGCGGGCAAACGACAAAAGCCTGAAATAAATCTTCATTAAATAATTTTAAAAGTACAAAGCTAACAGTATTTAATAAATAATGTGAATAGCCATCAGCTTGTGACATTGCAACCAACCACGTTAGCATCCGTTATCTAACGAAACAATAGACGGTAATGCTATTTTTTACCGGTGATTTATTTGTAATCAGGAGGAAAGCACCTGATCGATAGCTGTCCTAATGTTTTCTTTAACCCGATCATAAGGCACATACCTGCCTTTATTAACTGCCTTTTGTTTAAATGCCTGTTTATAAGTTTTCATTGCGGGCAGCTTTTTTAAGTACTGGCGGTATGCATTAAAGTAATAAAATTTACCGCCCATCCATTTCACTGATAGCGACAGGAAGGTAATTAACGACCACAAGTGCAGCCGTATGCCATTCAGGTGAAAAAAATGAAGCAACAGCCTGTTCCGGGTGCTGATAGTTTTGATCTTCTTTTTTGAACTGTGCGATTTTATAGTTGCCGAAACCGCATGGAAGCAAACAGCATTATGCTCATAATAACATTGCCAGCCATTTTCCCAGGCCCTCAACGACAGGTCAAGATCTTCATGGTAAAACGGCGAAAATATTTCATTAAAGCCGCCAAGCTCGTTCAGCTTTTCCCGGTTAACCAATGCGTTGGCGCCGCTTAAATAAAAAGAGTATACCGGGCTATCAGTATTAACAGGTATGTTTTTAAAATGATTGATCTTAAAATAGGAAGGCAACGGATACTTGCATGATTCGGCAACATCGCCGGTACCTTCATCAATGATTTTGCCCATTACACCAAAGGTGCCGGGGTTGTCAAAATATTTTAATTGCGTATCAAAGTAATGTTCATCAAGTTTAATATCGCTGTTAAGCAACAGCACCAGTTCAAGTTTTGCAGAAGCTATACCTTTGTTAATATTGATTGAAAAACCGCTGTTTTCCCGATTTTCGATTAGGATAACATCCGGGTAGTTGGTTCTGACAAATGAAACACTCTCATCGGTAGATGCATCGTCGCTTATTATAACCTCATAAGGGAGCCTGCTGTTTTTTAAGGCCTGGTATACGGAATGAAGGTTTTTACTTAATAGTTTAATACCATTATAATTGGGTATTACAACAGATATTCCTCCATTAATATTGGTATTATCCATTAATAATAAATTTATTATTATACCACGCATTAATTTTTTCGCTTACCATATCTGTAGTTATGCCATTAAGATCAATTGTTTGGCTTTCCAGGTAGCTTGCTTTTTTACCCAACGGGGCCCAGCGTTCGGGATGGATTGGCCGTACAGACGGAAACAATCCAAGTGTATTTATACCAGATGCCGCCGCCACATGTAAAGGGCCCGTGCCCGATGCTAAAAGTCCATCAGCGTTTGCAATAAAGGCAATCAGTTCGTCAAGCGACATTTTGCCTGTCATGTCTGTAACAGTTTCAGGAAGGCCTTTTATCCAGTCGGCCAGTAATTGTTTCTCCTTATCCGATCCGGTAATGATGATATTAAACTTATCAGCAGGCAAACCGGCGATTAGCTTGCCGTAATTCTCAAGTCCCCATTCCATCCCACTCCCGTGTGATTTTGGATGGACGATCAGGTTAAATTTATTTTGATCAAACACATTGCTAAGCGCTTGCGGTAATACAGTCCTGCTCTTAAACTCGTTATGTTCAATTACTGCAGCAAGCGGTTGCACCTCCTTCAGGCCAAAAGGCTGCAGCAAAATAAGGTTAAGCTGGGCTTCATGCAGATTGGATTTTTTACGGCTCAGTTTCACCAGTTTATTACAAGTATACCAATGAAAAACGCGATTAGTCGTTCCTATACGTAATTTAATGCCTGCCCGCCTGCTTAATGTGGCTACGTGTTTATTTGGAAAAACGTGGATTACCGCATCAATGTTTTTCTCCTTTAAATAGGTAATCTGCTCATCAGACGGCAGCTTTTTAAGGTCGTCGTAATTAATAAAGTTATCAACCGCGGTACAACTGTTTATTACAGGCTTTGTATAGGTACGGCCCAAAAATGACACGGTGCTGCCCGGCAAAAGCTCCTTAATATATGCCGCCATTGGCAAGGTAAGCACCACATCGCCAATAGCATCAACTCTGCTTATTAAAACATGTTTAATTGTAGTGTGGTCAATCTGCATTACGGCTTCAGTTACATTTGTATAAAACTGCAATAATAACGATATATTAACTCATGTATTGATAATTTTATCGATTGTTTTTTAAGGCATCTATTCCGCGATATATTAAATCAGGACTGATGTAAATAGAGGCTGACCGAAAAAGCATACAAAGCCTTGAATACAGGATAATGGAAATATGCATAAAAAAAGCTTCAGCCCGATATGGCTGAAGCTTTAGATGAAATAAGCTTTAATCTGTATAGTTTTGTGGATACCTATTGTATAGTATTTGTTTAGTTTAATGTAAACAAAAGATAATCCTTTGCAGATTTGTTTATATTTTATTAACCACAAACACTAACTATTCATGATCTCTTCAATATGATCTGCCTCAACGGGAATGTCACCCATTAAGTCGGTATTGCCATTGCCAGTTATCAGGATATTGTTTTCGAGGCGGATGCCTAATCCCTCTTCCGCAATATAAATCCCAGGTTCGCAGGTTAATATGTTTCCAACTTCAAAAGATTTATATCTGCTTGCGTAATCATGCACATCAAGCCCCAGATGGTGTGATGTGCCATGCATAAAATACTTTTTATACAAGGGTGCGGTTTTGTCCTGCTTTTCAACATCATGGCGGTCAAGTAAACCGAGGCCAATGAGTTCGCTGGTCATGATTTTACCAACCTCATCCTGGTAGTCGTTCCATACTGTGCCTGCCACAATAAGCTTTGTAGCCTCACGCATTACATTTAAAACTGCATTGTAAACCTGGCGCTGGCGTGGGGTAAAACGACCGTTAACCGGTATTGAACGGGTCATATCGGCGTTGTAATTAGCATACTCTGCACCAAAGTCAAGCAATATCACATCACCATCCTTACATACCTGATTATTATCGTTGTAGTGCAATACAATGGCATTTGGCCCTGATGCAATAATAGGGTTATAGGCGTGGCCAGTAGCACGCTGGCGGATAAATTCGTGAATGATCTCCGCCTCTATTTCATATTCAGTTACACTAGGTTTAGTGTATTTTAAAACACGAACAAAAGCATCACGGGTGATGTTGCAGGCCTTTTGAGTGAGCTCAATTTCAATGTCGGATTTGATAACTCTCAGATCGCGTAAAATTGGTGCAGAACGAGTGTAATTATGAAGAGGATACTTTAATTTAAGCGCTTCATACATACGGTAATCACGATAAGGCACAGTATGCGCATACCGGTCATTTTCGTTAGTATTAATGTATATATTTTCGGCATAGTTAATAATGCTATGCAGTATTGTATCATACTCCTGCAGCCAAAAAATGTTCTCAATCCCTGATGCCTCACGTGCTTCTTCTTTGGTGTACTTGTGGCCTTCCCAAATGGCAATATGTTCGTTGGTTTGTCTTAAAAAAAGTACTTCCCTGTATGCTTTATTAGGACAATCCGGATATAAAACCAGGATACTCTGTTCCTGATCTATGCCTGTCAGGTAAAAAAAGTCAGGGTTTTGTTTGAACATAAATGCCTGATCGCCACTACGCGGAAATTCGTCATTGGCATGAAAAATAGCGATGGAGTTGGGTTTTGTTCGCGAAACGAAATTTTTTCTATTATTCGTAAATAAGCTATTCTTTATCGGCAGATATTTCATATTTATCGGTTGAATATTTTATTAAATCATTTTTTTTTAGTTATTTGTGTAACTATTACAATTTTTGGAACAATGTTTGGTCATGGATTCAAACATAATTACTAAATTTGAAAAAAATCACAATTAAAATCGTTTAATCTTAAAAACTATGAATTATTCTACATTAAAGAAAACAGTCGCATTGTCTTTTGCTTCTTTGATGGTTGCGGGTTTGGCTAACGCCCAGTCCGATTCAACCAAAACAACGGCAACTACAACGTCATCTGAAACCACAACAGCCAAGGTATTTGGTGGTTTGGGTCAGTACAGGAAATTTAGCATCGGTATAAACGGTGGCGCAACTTCACAGTCACTGGCAACCGGTGGTTCAACCGATTTCCAAAACAAAAAAATCAGCCTTGGTTACGGTATCTCATTCAAAGAGCAATTGGCACATTCATTTGCTTTGCAATTAGACCTGAACGGTGGTAAAATTAAAGGTGAAAACCCAGTTTCAGCTGCTGGTACTTACCGTGATACTTATGTTAGCTACGATACCAAATTTTGGCAAGCAAGCTTAAGCGCGGTTGTTAACGTTGCTACTATCGATTTCATCCGTCGTAAAAACGCTGTTAACTTCTACTTCAAAGCAGGTGGTGGTTTAGCTTTCTATGATCCAACAATCACTCGTAATGACGGTACTTCTACTTTCACTGGTCACTTTAAAAACAACGGTACCGATGGAACTCACTACGTGAAAGAATTAGTTATCCCTGTAGGTGCAGGTGTTAAATTCCGCTTAAGTGATGTTGTTGCTTTAGATTTGGGTTATACTCAAAACTATGTTGACGGTGACAACTTAGATGGTTTCAAAAGGGCTTACCCTACTAAAGACCACTACTCTTACGCTTACGCTGGTTTAGACTTCACTTTAGGTTCAAAATCAAAACCAGTATTAGAGTGGGTTAACCCAGTAGCTATGATGTATGACGAACTGTATGATGCAGCTTTACGTCAGGAAGTTGAAGCGTTAAAAGGCCGTGTTGCTAACGTTGAAACTGCTGTTAATGACCTGAAAAAAGATTCTGACGGTGACGGTGTTGCTGATCAGTTTGACAAATGCCCAGGTACTGCTGCAGGTAGCGTAGTTGATGGTTCTGGTTGCGTTATCGTATTCCCTAAAGATACTGTTGCTGCTCCAGTTGCTACTGCTTACTCAAACATCCAGTTTGAATTTGATAGCTCAGTATTACGTACTTCATCTTACCCAGTGTTAGATGCTACTTCTGCTGACTTACGTTCATCTGGTGCTGCTGTTGAAGTTGATGGTTTCGCTTCATCTGAAGGTACTGCTGCTCACAACTTATCATTATCTAAAGACCGTGCTAACTCAGTAAAAACTTACTTAGTTAACTCTGGTGTTGATGCTAAGAAAGTGAAAGTAAAAGGTTACGGTGAAACTAACCCAATTGCTGACAACTCAACTGAAGAAGGTCGCGTACTTAACCGTCGTGTTCAATTCAAAAAGAAATAATATCTAATTAAAATATTATTTGCGAAGGCTCCGGATAACCCGGAGCCTTCTTTGTTTTATGCGGTTTTGTGCTCAATAGTTATACCTTATATAATAGGTATAGGTTTACAGCGGCAAAATTTTGCGTAAGTTTGTGTAATGTATTTCTTCAGGAAAAAAGATCCAAACCGTCCCGACAATTTCAATTTGCGGGTGATGCATTTTATAAATGCACTGGCTATTATTATGTTCCTGGCCGGGATCATCTGGAAACTGGTACAGGTATTTATACTTAAAAAATGAAAACAATCATCAATACCAACAATGCACCTGCCCCTATCGGGCCATATAGCCAGGCTACTTTAGCTGGTGGTTTTTTATTTGTTTCGGGCCAGATCCCTATCGATCCTTTGAGCGGTGAGCTTATCAGCAGTGACATCAAGGCAGAAGCAACACAGGTAATGGAAAACATTAAAGCTATTTTAACCGAAGCAGGTTTAGGCTTCGATAACATTGTAAAAACCAGTATCTTCTTAACCGATCTGCAAAACTTTGTACAGGTTAATGAAGTATACGGCACCTATTTTACTACCGATTTCCCAGCCCGCGAAACTATCCAGGTATCTGCTTTACCTAAAGGGGTAAATGTTGAGATCTCGGTTATCGCGGTTAAATAATATTTTGATTTCAGAATTCGGGGTTTCGATTTCGGATATTGGCTGAATCGGAATTAAGAGAATTTATTGAATGAGCAGCATGCTCAGCAAATTCAATAAATTCTCTTAATTCATTTAATTCGAGTTCAGACAATATTCTGTAAATTCTGATTCAGACAACTACCAATCAATGAATCCTTTTCAAACGCCACTTGTTTATTTAAAAGGTGTAGGCCAGTCAAGGGCCGAAGTTTTGAAAAAGGAACTTGAGCTGCACACGTTTGAAGACTTGCTGCGGCATTTCCCGTTCAGGTATATTGACCGCACCCGGTTTTATAAGGTAAGGGAAATCAGGGAGGAGTTACCTTACGTGCAGGTACTGGCCCGGATAGTGAGTAAAGAAGTTGTAGGCGAAAAACAAAGCCGCCGCCTGGTAGTAAAGGCTAAAGACGATACCGGTATTATAGAACTTGTATGGTTTAAGGGCATTAACTGGATTGAGAAAACCATCATCCCCGGCAAGGTTTATATACTGTTTGGCAAGCCAGGCTTTTTTAATATGATGCCCCAAATGGCGCATCCCGAAATGGAATTATATGTGCCGGGAGCCCAGAAACAAGGTAATCTTTCTTTACAACCTGTATACAATTCAACAGAAAAGCTCAAGCAATTTTCGCTGGATACCAAAGGGATCCAGAAGTTAACCGCCTCATTGCTTGACCAGCACGCTAAGGACATTCGGGAGAACCTGCCTTCATATATTATCAACCAGTTTAAACTGCTCGACCGGGCCGATGCTTACCGTAACATCCATTTTCCGGGTGATGCTACTTTGCTTAACGAAGCCTTGATCCGTTTGAAGTTTGAAGAGTTGTTTTTCCTTCAGCTCAAATTACTTAAGAATAAGCTGTTGCATACCCAAAAGTTTAAGGGAAATGTGTTTGATAAGGTTGGGCATTATTTTAATGAGTTTTACCACAACAAACTACCTTTTACGCTGACTGATCCGCAAAAACGGGTATTGAAAGAGATACGACAGGATACCCAGCGCGGTATACAAATGAACCGCCTTTTACAAGGAGACGTAGGCAGCGGTAAAACCGTAGTAGCATTGATGAGCATGCTTATTGCTATTGATAATGGTTTTCAAACCTGTATCATGGCGCCTACCGAGATCCTGGCCACTCAACACTATCAAACCATTAAAAGTTTGGTGGGCGACGATTTTATTGAAGTTGCATTGTTAACCGGTTCTACCAAACAGAAAGACCGTAAAGTACTGCATCAAAAACTTGAAGACGGCGATCTGAAAATACTTGTTGGCACGCATGCGCTTATTGAGGATAAGGTGCAGTTTAAAAACCTTGGCTTTGTGGTAATTGATGAGCAGCACCGTTTTGGCGTTGAACAGCGCTCAAAGCTTTGGCGTAAAAATATCATCCCCCCACACATCCTGGTAATGACGGCCACTCCTATCCCGCGCACGCTGGCCATGACATTGTATGGCGATCTGGATGTTTCGGTAATTGACCAGTTACCTGCCGGGCGTAAGCCAATTAAAACCGTCCATTTTTTTGAAAACCAGCGACTGCGCATGTTTGGTTTTATGAAACAGGAGATAGCATTGGGCAGGCAGATCTACGTAGTATATCCGCTGATACAGGAGAGTGAAAAACTCGACCTGAAGAATTTGGAAGATGGTATCGAGGCCATGTCGCGCGAGTTCCCATTGCCCAACTACCGATTGAGTATTGTTCACGGCAAAATGAAGCCTGCCGATAAAGATTTTGAAATGCAGCGTTTTATTAAGCACGAAACGCAGATCATGGTGGCCACCACCGTTATTGAGGTAGGCGTGAATGTGCCTAATGCCTCAGTGATGATCATTGAAAATGCCGAACGTTTTGGCCTATCACAGCTACACCAGTTAAGAGGCAGGGTTGGGCGTGGTGCAGAGCAATCCTATTGCATTTTAATGAGCAGTCACAAACTGAGTAACGATGGCAAGATCAGGTTGGATACGATGGTAAAAACCAACAACGGTTTCGAGATTTCAGAGATAGACCTGCAATTGCGTGGCCCCGGCAATATTGAAGGCACCCAGCAAAGTGGCGTAGTTGATTTAAAGCTGGCCAACCTGGCCACCGATCAGGAACTACTTTTTAAAGTACGCAAATGTGTTGAAACCATATTTGAGAAAGACCCACAACTGGCACATCCCGAAAACCAAATATTGCACCACGCTTTTGAAGTAAAAAGCGCAGGGCTAAGCTGGGATAAGATATCATAAAGCGATTAGTAGATTCACTACATTGCTCCATTCATCACAATAACAACTCGTTTTACTAATACTCTCCTATCGATAGCATTACCAGCGTACAGGCGTAAGCTGTTTCGATGCCCTTTTCGTTGGCTTTGCGCCGCAGTTCGGTATTTTCGGTACCGGGGTTAAATATTATTCGTTTGGGATTGGTGTTCAGGATGTAGTCATAGAGCGGCGGCTGATTTTGCGGGCCAACATACAGCGTTATGGTATCAATATCATGATGTATAGTTTCAGGCCTTTCAATAGGCACACCTGCTACCTCTCCCGTTTTTATGCCGACGTTAACAATGGTATGCCCCCGTTCAACCAAACGGGTAGCCGCAAAATTGGCATACCTGCTGGTATCGGGTGTGGCCCCTAATATTAATGTTTTCTTATCAGCCATTGATCATCCTGTTTAATAAAGCAATTTGCGCGGAATGATAAATATGATGCTGTATCAAACCCGCCACCTGATACTCGTAAGTTTCGCCCATTTCGTCAGCTCCCGACTTACCGGCAACAGGTTCACTCCACCTCTCCTCCGGAAAATTCTGAATAAAGCCTGCCAGGTTTACATTCACCAGCTTTAAATCTTCAACAATCCATTTCCACTTTTGTTCTTCGGGCAGGCCGGGCTCAGGCCAATCACCACGCACGGGCATTTGAGCATCCATGCCGTTCATGCGATCCATTACCTCCTCGGTCCAACCGGTCATGTGCAAAATAATAGCGGCAATATTATGTACCGAGCCCGCAGGCTTTTCATAAGCGGCTTCAAAACTGATGCTATCAACAATACTGTAAACAGACGGGCCATACCATGGGTTGCCCGACAGTACATTTTCAAGCTCGGCGGCTAATTTTTGAGATGTTGTCATGATAATATTTTTAAAGCAGCATTTGCACAGTTAATACCATCAATTGCAGCAGAAATTATACCACCGGCATAACCCGCGCCCTCACCACATGGAAAAAGCCCGGTAACCTGCGGATGCTGCAATGTTTCCCTGTCGCGCGGTATTTTTACAGGCGATGACGTACGCGATTCAACGCCTACCAAAATTGCCTCGTTGGTATAATAGCCTTTCATTTTTTTACCGAACACAGGTAGAGCCTTCCGCAAACGCTCGTTGATCCAGTCCGGCAAAACCTCCTTGAGCTCCACACTCTTAGTCCCCGGCAGATATGAGTTAACCGGTAAATCGGTTGATAAACGGTTTTGCACAAAATCAACCATGCGCTGACCGGGGGCAACCAGGTTACCGCCGCCAGCTGCAAAAGCAGCCTGCTCTACCTGTTTCTGAAAGTTGAGCATTTTAAACGGATCGTTATCGTCGCCGGCAACATCTTCCAGGTTAATTTGTACTACGGTACCTGAATTGGCGAAAGGATTGTTTCGTTTTGAAGGACTCCATCCGTTCACCACAATTTCGCCAGCTTCGGTTGAGCACGGCGCTATGATACCGCCGGGGCACATACAAAAAGAGAACACACCACGATCATCAACCTGCTCAACCAGGCTATAGTATGAAGGCGGCAGATCCGGCCCACGGTATTCGCAATGATATTGGGCTCGGTCAATTATTTCCTGCGGATGCTCAATCCTTACGCCCAGGGCAAAAGGCTTGGCCTCGATCAAAATACTTTGACTGTGCAACATCTCAAACACATCCCTTGCCGAGTGGCCCGTAGCCAGGATCACGGCATTGGAAGTGATCTTTTCACCAGCCGAGGTTTTTACTCCTTTAATCTTTCCAAAATCAACCAGCAATTGGGTTACTTTGGTATCAAACATAATTTCACCACCAGCATTCAACACGGTTTCACGCATTGCGGTGATAATTTGAGGCAATTTATTGGTGCCGATATGTGGCCGCGCGTCAATCAGGATATCTTCTGCTGCGCCATGGGCTACAAACATTTTTAATACCTGGTTCACGTCACCTCGCTTGGTTGAGCGGGTATATAGTTTACCATCGGAATAAGTGCCTGCACCACCCTCGCCAAAACAATAGTTTGATTCGGGGTTTACAAGGCCTTGTTTATTTATATTGGCCAAATCGCGGCGGCGTTGTTTTACATCCTTGCCCCTTTCAATAACAATCGGTTTCAGCCCCTGCTCGATACATTGCAAAGCGGCGAATAACCCGGCAGGGCCTGCGCCTACGATGATTACCGGTCGGCCAAATTGCACGTTGGGGTAATTGATGGCAAAAACTTCGGGCTGATAAGCCTCCTGCATAAAAACCCTTACCTGCATGCGATAAACCACACGGCGGCCACGCGCATCAATAGAACGCTTTAGGATTTTTAATGCCGAAATATTTTTCAGTGGAATTTTCAGGGCTGCTGACGCCAGTTGCTTTAAAACGGCCTCATCTTCCTGTTGTCCGGGAGGACAAACTATCTCTGTTTCTTTTGTCATGACTGATGCCGGGTTTTTATCCCGGATAACACAAAGTTAAGAAACCCTCTCTAAATCTCTCCAAAAGGGGAAACTTTGATTAGCAATTTTCACCTGCGCTCATTTTCATCTTGAGGTTTTATGATGATCAAGATCACCCTCTTTTTAACTTATTCGGATACTTTAAGCAACCTATAGTTTTTAATAGGATAGAATCTACTAACAAAGGGGGGGGGGTAACAGGGTTAACACAATCAGGGGTTAACATTTACATACGTAACTAATAATCAAATAATTGAACGTTTTTATGTCAAAAAAAGTGTTAACCCCCATTGTGTAACACAAACTACATTATTTCCCCCATTCAAATGGTGTTCAATCCACTCAAAACCGTTCGGGTTTGCACAATGACCGTACGCTATCGAACAGTTTTAAAATTCAATAAAAAATAAATATCTGAAAATCAAATAATTACAAAATGGCACTCAGATTGGCATGCACCTCATGTATTTAAATAATAAAAAAATGACTACCGCCGACGAACGCTTACACACAATATGGAATGGCTGCCTGAGTAACGACAGAAAAAGCCAGGAACAATTATACAGGTTATTAGCACCCCGCATGCTTGCAGTTTGCATGCGTTATGCAACCGATAAAGACGAGGCACAAGATATATTACAGGAAGGTTTTATCAAAATGTTCCGCAACATGAAAAACTACCGTGGCGAAGGGAGTTTGGAAGGATGGATCCGCCGCATCATGGTACATTGCGCCATATCACGCTACCGCAAATTAAAACCAATGGTTTTGGTTGATGATTTTGCAGCAGAAGAGGCTTCGGCTGTGCCTATCAGCAGTTCATACAACGATAACGGCCTTGAGGCTAAAGACCTGATGAAACTGGTACAAAAATTACCAAAAACATATCGCTCTGTTTTTAACATGTACGCTATTGAAGGTTACTCGCACCAGGAAATCGGCTCATCACTGGGTATGAGCGAATTGCTATCACGCACTACCTTACACCGTGCCCGTACACTTTTAAAAGAAATGGTAGCCAAACTAACCATGCGCGAAGAACATTGCCTGGCAGGATAAGCCGGCCCTGCCATTAACCTTACACAAATCATTTACAAAGCTGCAGCCCCTGATGGGGCTTTCTGCTTTTATAAGTATTCAGATACTGTGCAAATTTTCTCATATCGTACGTTGCATAGCTCACACCCTTTTTTAACTTACCGAAAAGCCGTATCTTGACACCTTGTCAGCATATGCCTTGTTTGTAACAACGGTACGTGATTTGCACTCTAACCCGAAACATCACATAAATACACGAAAAACAAATGAAAAGATTATTCTCTGCTATATTAGTTATAGTGACAGCCATGTCCTTAAGCTCATGCAGCTATAACAGCATGGTTAAATTAGACGAGTCTGTTAAAGCAAAATGGGGAGCCGTACAAAGCGATTACCAGCGCCGTAGCGACCTGATCCCTAATTTAGTTAATACTGTAAAAGGCGCTGCCAATTTTGAAAAAAGCACCTTAACCGCTGTTGTTGAGGCCCGTTCAAAAGCAACATCGGTACAGGTTGACCCAAACAAACTTACGCCCGAATCTATTAAAGCGTTCCAGGCCTCACAAGGCGAATTGAGTGCAGCCCTTGGTAAATTGCTTTCTATTACCGAAAACTATCCCGACCTGAAATCAAACTCAAACTTCCACGACCTGCAAATTCAGCTGGAAGGTACCGAAAACAGGATTAACGTATCCCGTAAGGATTTTAATGATGCAGTTCAAGAGTACAACAGCAAAATCCGCTTGTTCCCGGCCAATATAACTGCCAAAATGTTTGGTTTTTCTGCAAAAGGTTATTTCACTGCCGAGCCAGGTGCCGACAAAGCCCCTAAAGTAGAGTTTAATTAATTATTGAATTAATGAGGTATTGAGTTATTGAATTGCAACTTGCTATTTCAATAACTCTACATTCAATAATCCATCAAATCAATAATTCAATAATTAAAAAACATGGCTGTATTTAACGAAGAAGAACAGCAGCGCATCCGTAAGGCTATTGAAGAAGCCGAGCAGCGCTCATCGGGCGAGATCAGGGTCTGCATTGAAAAAAGATGCAGCGAGAATGTGCTTGACCGTGCGGCAAAATATTTCGTGCAGCTTAATATGCACAAAACCAAGCTAAGGCATGGCGTGCTGGTATACGTTGCCACTGTCGATCGTAAGTTTGCGATTATAGGCGATGCAGGAATCAACCAGGTAGTTCCTCCCGATTTTTGGGATACCACACGCGATGATATGCTGCAGCATTTTAAATATGGCGATATTGTTGAAGGAATTGTTACAGGCTTGAAAATTGCCGGCGAACAACTTCAGAAATACTTCCCTCATCAGGATGGCGATCAAAACGAACTTCCGGATGATATTGCCTTTATGGATGGCGATTAAAAACTAAAAAACATGTTCAAAAAGTTTATACTGTTCTTCGGATTTATACTTTGCGTTGTTGCAGCAATTGCGCAGGATTTTCCGGAACGCTCCAATACCCTTGTTACCGATTATACCAATACCTTAAGCCCGGCTGATAAACAACAGCTGGAAACTAAACTGGTTGCCTTTAATGATTCTACCTCAACGCAAATAGCGGTGGTGATACTGAAATCTGTCGGTAACTATGATATCAATGACTATGGCGTTCAGTTGTTACGTAAATGGGGTATTGGCCAAAAAGACAAGAATAACGGCGTATTGGTACTTGTTGCCATAGGCGACCGTAAAATGAGTATCCAAACCGGTTATGGTGCAGAAGGTGCCCTACCTGATATTGTTACACAGGATATTATTCAAAACGACCTTAAACCACATTTTAAACAAGGCGATTATTACGGTGGGCTTGACGCCGGTACCAACAGCATTATTAAAGCCATGAAAGGCGAATATAAAGCCGATAGAAAATCAAGCAAAAAAGGCAATGATGGTGGCCCTGCCGGTTTTATCATTATTATAATTGTAGTAGTGATCCTGATTATAATCTTCCGCAACCGGGGTGGAGGCGGTGGCAGGCAGATCATCGGTCGCCGGGGTGGTGCAAGCCCATTCTGGTGGTTCCTGGCAGGCAATATGCTTGGCGGCGGCGGTCGCAGCAACGGAGGCGATTGGGGAGGTTTTTCCGGCGGTGGCGGCGGAGGTGGATTTGGCGGTTTCGGCGGTGGCAGCGGCGGCGGCGGTGGTTCAAGTGGCAGCTGGTAAACGCAGAACCATGATTGGCCTGATTTAAGGATTAAAGGATATGATTATTGCAACTCCCTTTCAATCCGAAGAATATCAACATTTACTATCAAATAAAATTATTAACGGACCCTTGTATATTAGAATTGGCTTACCCTCATTGTAATCCTAAATCCTAAAATCAGGGTTCAAATCTATAAACATTAATGAGTAAAGATCTCACCTGGAAACTACTTTCATCATCATATATCCATAAAGGCCCCTGGGCTACACTCCGCATTGATAAATGCGAAATGCCAAATGGCAAAATTGTTGAAGACTACTATGTACTTGAATATTCAAACTGGGTTAACGCGGTAGCAATAACAGACGATAACAAGGTATTGATGGTAAAACAGTACCGTCATGCGGCAGGCATTATTTCGCTCGAAATTCCGGGCGGTGTAATTGACGCCGGCGAAGATCCGGTAAATGCTATCCGCCGTGAGTTATTGGAAGAAACAGGCTATCAGTTTGATGAATTTGAATTGATCTGTACAGTTTATGGCAACCCATCAACAGCCAACAATCAAACTTTTACTTACTTTACCAAAGGCGGCAAAAAAGTACAAGGCCAGCACCTTGACGAACTGGAAGACCTGATTGTTGAGGAATATACCATTGAAGAGGTAAAGCAATTGCTGCTCAATAACGAAATAAAACAAGCCATGCATTGTGCCGGTTTGTTTTATGGCATGATGAAGCTGGGAGTGATATAAGCTATCACTCCGGGCAATTATCTTTCCGGCGGGTATCAACTATATAAATGATTTTCCAGCCATTTGCGGTTTTCATCAGTTGAAAAACATCTACACCACAATGGCTGTATTTATCATCTAAATAAAACTTATATGGCGCCCAAACGCTGGCCAGGGCGCCATCGATCTTAATATCGGCAAAGGTTACACGCTCGTCATAAACACCTTTATGCGGGGTTCCAATCAATTTTATGAAATCATCAGGATTTTCAATTTCCAGACCTACCGAACCGTCTTTTTTGTTGGCTACACTATGAAATGCTATTCCTTTGGCAAAGGTTGATCTGAGCATGGTGCTATCGCCTTTGCGCATGGCATTAAACATGGTATTGATAGTTTGTTTAATAGCATCCTGCTCGGTTTGCTGAGCAAAGCATGATGAAGCCATTCCGAAACAGGCGATTAAAACCAGTAATATTTTTTCCATAATTAAAGATAGCTATACCTAACGATAAACCATAGCTATCAATTTGCTGGTACTACTTCGTTAAATCGCTGAACAATCGCTCTCCAGTCATCACCAAATTTCAAGGGCAGCATTTTGCCATCCGGCGATATAATCACTTTTGAAGGATAACTTGAAATACCATACAGCTTCTCAATGTTCGCGTCGGCCATCGCAGCAGGCAAATTAAACTTACTCGCTTCAAAATAAGCCTTAACATTAGTTTCATTGTCGCGGCAGGCAATACTCATAAAAGTGATGCCATTGTGCTTCCCATCGTTAATTTCCTGGTTAAAGGTATTTATATCGGGCATTTCACCCCGACAGGGCGCGCACCACGTTCCCCAAAAATCAAGCACCAGCCACTTGTTTTTAAAATCGGCCAAAGCGTAATCTTTGCCATCAAGCCCTTTCAGCGTGAACACAGGCGCTGCTTGCCAGGAATCAAGTACTTTAGCTTTAAAAAAATCCGCGAAGCTTTTTCCAGGTATGTGCTGCTGATAAATCTTCTGCATCTCATCAAGACTTACAGGTTCAGCATTAATGTGATCTGCAAAAATGGCAAGGGCTTGTTGCTCATCGCCGTTATTAAAAAGGCGTTCGATAAACTCGTCCCTATATCCTTCTTTGGAATGTAGAAACACCCTATCGTAAAAACTGGCATAGGCTTTTTCTTTGCTGTTATATGGTGAATACTGTGCTGCTTTAGAGAGATATTGAAGCGCTTTAACCGAATCTGTTAGTTTAGCCCTGGTGTATTGCAAATAGTAAGCATATGCCAATATATTCTGATCGGCAAAGCGATTGGTATTAAGGGTATCCGCTGTGTATCTTTCAAGATTTTGGATGGTTTTTACAAGTAATGCTTTAGCTGCAGTCTCCTTTTTAGCATTAATAAGCAGCTTATATACCAGCAACGCATACCTGCCACCGTTTCCCTGTTTCATATAGGCATCATCCATATTCATGAATGCACTCGCTGTTTTATTTAAAACGCCTGCATCATCAGCACTGTTTGCCTTTTCCCAAAGGTATAGTGCATTGATCTTTTGCTGCATTAAGGGATCTTTATCATTATGCAACAACTCCAGCAGCTGCCTGGCTGTACTATTTCCTGCAAGTCGTTTTTTATTTTCCTCAGCTATCATCTTTCTCGCGTCTTCATCACTCATGTTCTTTTCCTGCATGTTTTTCCTGAAGCCATCGTCCTTCAGCATGTCATCTATATCAAAAGTCAGGAAACTTTGCGCGTATGATTGTTGAATCAGCCCGTTAAATCCAGGCTGTTTATACATATACCGGGCAACCTCGTAGGCCGATTGGGCAGAGCTATCGAGTATGCTGTTAAATTTGTTAAATAAATGAGATTCTTCATCTTTTATAAAACGGGTAGGAGTTTTCATTAACTGATGGCTGTATTTTATATAATCGCCTGAGCCCTGCAGCAGGCGAAGCTTTATTACCGCATAATATTCATCATTGGCAAATGCATCATCATGCGCTTTTAAATAGCGTTGTACTTTTACAGAGTCCATCTCGGTACCTGATTTAAATGCCTTGCCAAAAGCGGTATGGGTTTTTACAACCATATTAATCCAGGCGGTATCAGGCAAATGTTTCTCCGCGCCATAACGAACAGTTTGTCTACGATAAAATACCGGCAGGAGCTGCTTTTTGCCATCAATGGCGATTTCAATTTTAGACGGGCTACTATTTTGTAATTGCTCAGTTAAACCTGTTACTTCATTGAAAACTATATTACCGCTAACATCGTCGCCCTGGCTGTCCGGAACTTTAATACCAGTAGTAGTGATATATAGCAAAGCCCCGTTGATAGCAGTAACCTTATACCTCGTATTAGGGCTCGACCATTCGCTTTTATAAGCTATACGTTGTTGCGGCAAGGGCAGGAACAAGCTTCCTATCACATCTTTAGGAAAATATTTCGAATTATCTTTGAGCTGATTAGCGATATCATCTTTTAACATCCAGCGAGTTATAGCATCCTGTATTGCTTCATCAAAACCGGTGACGCTCAAAAACTCGCCATGCGGGCCTATTGTTACCTTTAAGGGTTGATGTAGGAGTGCCAGGGGCAACAGTGAAGTTGTTGTATTAAGCCTGAAACCACGAACCGTATCGGTGTTTAAAATACTGTTAGCAAAACTGTACCTGGTAAATTTTTCGGCATAAACCACTTTAACCAATTTACAATCGAAAATGGTGTTAACTCCATCCCGATCTCCTGCTTTAAACCAAAAAGTATATTTATAGTCGTTTTGATTGTCGGCCGTGTTGGTCACGGTATGAGCCTCTATCTCAAACTCCTTGCCTTTTTCAAGGGTAACCGATTGGGCGAAAATATTGGAAAAGCCTGCGAACAGCAGGATAAGGAGTAGGTTTAGCTTTTTCATGTAAGGTTTAGACGATGTAATCTCTTAAAGTTACAGTTTAAACCTGATAAACAACAAAGGCCGGTTAATTAACCGGCCTTTGTATATCTTAAAACAGCGCAAATATTAGCTCATTTTTAATTTCTTCTGAATATCGGCTACGTAGCCTTTAAATTTCTTATCGGTATCAATTAAGTCCTCAACAGTTTGGCAGGCATAAATCACGGTTGAGTGGTCGCGACCGCCAAAGAAATGACCAATTGATTTAAGAGAGCTTTTGGTATGGGCTTTTGCCAGGTACATTGATATCTGACGGGCCTGTACAATTTCACGTTTGCGTGTTTGTGATTTCACCATTTCAATAGGCACTTCAAAATACTCGCACACCAGGCTTTGAATATACTCCATCGAAATTTCTTTAGATGAGTTCTTCACAAAGTTTTTCAACATTTGTTTAGCCAGGTTCAGGTCAATTTCCTTACGGTTAAGGGTTGATTGTGCCAGTAATGATACCATAGCACCTTCCAGCTCACGTACGTTATTGTCGATGTTATGAGCAACATACTCAATCACATCGTTTGACAGATCGATACCGTCCTGATAGATCTTGTTTTTCAGGATTGCCATACGCGTTTCCAGATCAGGGATCTGCAAATCGGCAGACAGGCCCCATTTAAACCTCGAAAGCAGGCGTTCTTCCAAACCGGCCAAATCCTTAGGCGCTTTATCTGATGTAATGATCAGCTGCTTGCCTGACTGGTGCAGGTGGTTAAATATATGGAAGAAGAAATCCTGTGTTTTTTCTTTACCGGCAAAGTTGTGCACATCGTCCATGATCAGCACGTCAATGGCCTGGTAAAAGTTCACAAAGTCGTTGATGTTGTTATGCTTTAAGGCATCAACAAACTGTTGCGTAAATTTTTCGCATGATACATACAGTACCAGTTTATCGGGCAGGGTGCGCTTGATTTCGTTACCGATGGCTTGTGCCAGGTGGGTTTTACCTAAACCCACACCGCCATAAATCATCAACGGGTTAAATGAGGTACCACCGGGTTTAGCAGCTACCGCGTAACCGGCCGAACGGGCCAGGCGGTTACAATCACCTTCAACAAAGTTTTCAAAGGTGTAGTTACGGTTAAGCTGAGGATCTACGTTCAACTTCTTAAGCCCGGGTATAACAAAAGGATTTTTGATGTCCTTGTTAATTGAAATAGGTATCGGCATACTCTGATGTTTTGAATCAGCGCCATTTCCGTTTGAAGGCATGTTAGTTGTGTATGGTTTACTTGATGATTGCTCAACAACTATATTATACTCTAAACGTCCTTCATCGCCCAATTGTTTCTTAATGGTTTTGCGCAGCAACCCTACATAGTGCTCTTCAAGCCACTCGTAAAAGAATAAACTTGGTACTTGTATGGTTAATACGCTTCCTTCCATCCTCAAAGCTTTTATCGGCTCAAACCAGGTCTTAAAACTCTGGGCCGGTATGTTGTCTTTGATGATCTGAAGGCAGCTATTCCAAACGTTCGTACAAGTTTTTTCCATATAGATAAAAGTAAAATATTGATTTCCAACCCCCAGCGAAACAACTTTTGGCCTTGCTACGGAACATCGAATATTGCCAAAAAAAGCTTATAAAAAAATTAAATTTTCACTTTTTTAACATTTGGCTTTTTATTAACAAATTCGATTTTTCAATGAAATTTTTGTATGGATAACATAATTTTTGGTATAAAAATCACAATCCGGATATTTCTTCATTATTTTTTTCTTTTCTTGAAATTTCAAAAAAAAGAAGAACAAAACCACCTGTTACAACCCTTAATTATACGCCAAAACACAGGCAATGTTTGCGCCTTTTCTACGGTTATCGCAAACAAAAAATTAACACACTGGTTTAGTGTCTTATAAAAATAAAAACCAAGTTTTTTTGATTTGTGGCACGCTAAAAACACATGCAAGGAAGCCACATCACGATGCCCATACGCCCCAAAATATTGGTGATTTCCCGGAGATAGTATAGCTTTCAACCGAAGTTACGATAAAACGCGATAAGTTTTAGGTACAAGGCGCCTCTATTCCCAAAAGATGTAAACTTTTCTCAGCACTTTCTCGTTGCCCTTTCCCGATAGCTCCCACGATTTTCACAAATTATGTTTTATGAAAGATTTCCGGGCTTAGCAATATAAGAACAGGCATCATCACCTGTATTAAAGAAGGTAGAAAATATTAATATAGCTCTTCCATATCCTGCCTGATGAGGCCTAAAGCTACATCATAAGGATTATCTTCCAGCTTGCTTAAATGCACCAGGATAACTTTACTTAGTTCAAGCGCAGAGGTATCAGGAGGCAATGCCTTCACCGCATTGTTGATCAGGCTAATGGTATCGTCCTTTACCCTTTTTACCACATTCCAAACCCGGGCGCTCACATAAATTTGCTGGGTAATATTATGCTGAAACTCGTTACGTACCTCATTAATAATTATTGCGTGTAGTTCGGCGGCGGTATCGGCAGATCCGTTTAGGCGGATGAGCAGACTTGCCGGGTTAACCCTTTCAATGAAAAGTACAACCCGCTCATAGGCCTGTAACCGCAACGGCAGGGTTTGATTACTGATGGTACGCTTTAACTCCAATAACTGGATACTTTCTGATTTATCAAGATATGGTTTAAACAGGTAAAAAGCGATATATACAACGCCCAAACCCGAAACAGTATACTTTAAAATATCAAACAAAAAAGGCAGAGCCAGCATATTTATAAATGTTATATAGCGGTCATAAAATTATGACATTAACAAAAATCTGCATTTTACGTTATATTTGTGTAGAATAAATAAAAATAAGATGAGTATAGCTGTTGAAACTGCTCCGGTTTCTTTTACACCGGGTGCCGTAAAAGAACTGTTTAAATTAAAAGACCAGCAAGAAATAAACGAAGAGTTTGGTTTACGGGTTGGAGTTGAAGGTGGTGGCTGCTCGGGCATGAACTATATTTTAGGCTTCGACATGAAAAAAGACGGCGACCAGGAATACATCATTGATGGTATAAAGGTATTTATGCATAAAGCTCATGGCTTATACCTTGCCGGCATGCAGATCGATTACCAGGATGGATTAAATGCCCGTGGTTTTACTTTCAACAATCCTAACGCTGCCAGCACTTGTGGCTGCGGCTCTTCTTTCTCAGTTTAAAACAGGGACTGTTAAAATATTAAAAGCCGTTTCATAAAAATATGAAGCGGCTTTGTTTATAACTGAGTGGCTATTTAACCTTTTCCAGGGTTTCCTTTATCCCATCTGGTATCGATGCAACCCTCAATCCCTTCGTGTTAAAAACAATCTTCCCGTCGCGGTCAATTATCAGGCTAAGCGGACAGCTTTCTATTTGATAATAGTCAAAAAGCCTTTGTCCATCACCTATCATTTGATACTTAAAAACTTCCCTTTTTAAAAACTCGCGTAACGCCCCGGCCTTGTCATTTGATATCGCTATAAAAACAATGTCCTTATTAGCTTTATAATCATCTGCTATTTTATCCAGCTGCGGAATCAGGTACCGGCATGGTGGGCAACCAATAAACCAGAAATCAAACACTACGATTTTCCCTTTCAACTTTTCAAGGTCAATCTTATTACCGTTTATATCTGCCGAAACAAAAGGAGGCATTTTATTCCCTACAGCCAATTGATATAAATCACGTTGATTTGATTTTTTTGCCGATGTATCAATACTTAAATGTAAAATGCCCGGCCATAAAACGTTAGGGGCAATAGTTTTATAATTTGCGTTAGCGTTTAAAAAAGCAATAACAAATGCCCCGATAAGAAAAAAGCTTTTCATACTTAAAATATTTTATTGGAGAACACTCTATTTCAACCCGTCATTAATTGTCTTTCTCATCCAATACGGCGAATTTACTGCAAAGCCAACGGTATGAAAAGCAACCTTTCCTTCCTTATCTAAAATAACGCTGGTTGGATAAAGTCCGATTTTATAACCGGAAGCTATATACCGGCCATCATCTATAATATCATACTTAAACTCCGTCTGCTTCAAAAATTTCTTCAGCTCATACCGATCATCCAGTGCTATTGCCAGGAAAACCACGTTGGTGTTATTCTTATAATCATCAACCA
This sequence comes from Mucilaginibacter kameinonensis, assembly GCF_003675385.1. Lineage (GTDB taxonomy): Bacteria > Bacteroidota > Bacteroidia > Sphingobacteriales > Sphingobacteriaceae > Mucilaginibacter > Mucilaginibacter kameinonensis. Next base: position 1,154,103 of record NZ_RCWZ01000004.1, read on the forward strand.
GTTTGTTTAACTCCGGAATCTCCTGCATACAGGCCGGGCAGCCTATAAACCAAAAATTCAACACCACTACTTTGCCCCGCAAATCTTTTAATTTGATTTTATTACCATTAATATCATGCGTACTAAATGGCTCCATAACCTCGCCTGTATTAAAGTAAGAAGATTCATAGGGTTTGGGAAGCGAAGCCATATACTGCTCTTTGGCCTCTTCGGGCGATAGTTGCTTTGGCGTATTTGCCGGAGTTCCGGCTGAGGGCGCAGCGGTCTCTGAGTTTATGTATTGAACCTGCCGCGTATCTTTCTTTTTAAGTATAAACGCGGTGTTAGCATCTTCCATATTCTCCGGCCATAAAACATACTTCCTGGTACGCATCAGATCGCTCCACTCTTTATAAGTAAATAGTTTTCCGGTTGAATCTTTTACAACGGAATGGTTATCGATATTAAAAGAGCGTTTAACAACTTTATGCAGAAGCGAATCCTGCGCCCAGCTATTGAAACTCAACGCAATTAAGAAAAGCAATAGCGTAAAATATTTCATGATATGGTTTAGTATTAATTTCATAAATATACAATACAGATATTTAATTATAAAGCATCAAACTGTAACAAACAAGCAAAACAATTAGCGGGCGGATTATACTATCTATTAAAAAGTTTATTGAGTAATAACTGTAACAAATAGGCATGGTGCTTAGTCATACCGACAAGTTTTTTATATTTATACCATGCCGGTAAAAACCTCTTACAAAGAAAACATTTCTATTGCATTACAGTCCATAGCCGGCAACAGGCTGCGTACCTCATTAACAGCGCTTATCATAGCTATAGGAATTATGGCGTTGGTTGGTATTTTAACGGCCATTGAAGGGATCAGGCAATTTACCAATGACGCGTTTGCCGATTTAGGGGCTAATACCTTCACGCTACAAAACCGTGGCGAAGGCTTAAACTTCGGCAATGGAGGCCATCGTAAGGTTTATCCGGCCATTACCTATGACCAGGCTGTACGTTTTAAAAATACTTTTAAACTACCTGTAGCTGTAGCCATTAATTTAGAGGTAACCGGCACAGCAGTGGCTAAATACGGCAACCAAAAAACCAATCCAAACATATCTATTTCAGGCTCGAATGAAAACTACCTGGTTACAGCCGGCAAGAAACTGGCTTTTGGACGTAATTTTTCGGCTTCGGAATTGGAGCATGGCTCAAACGTGGTAATCATTGGCGATGAGATCAAGAAGAAATTATTCAAAACCGAAGACCCGATCAATAAATCAGTATACCTTGGTACCAACAGGTTCAGGATAGTTGGCGTGTTTGCATCAAAAGGCTCAAGCTCATTTGGCGGCGATAAATTTTGTGTGATCCCGGTACTAAAAGCCAAACAAATTGACAGCACCAAAAACGCTTCATTCACGGTAACTATTAAAGTTGCTACTCCCGGCGCGCTTGATGCAAGCATCGGCGAAGCCACCTCACTATTCAGAAATGTAAGGGGGCTTAACGTTATTAACCAGGATAACTTTGAAATAACCCGGAGTGATTCTATTCAAAAAGAACTTTCTGGTCAACTTGCAGGAATTACAGCTGCCGGTTTTGCTGTAGGTATCATCACACTCATTGGCGCGGCTATCGGCCTTATGAATATCATGCTGGTATCGGTAACAGAACGTACCCGCGAAATTGGCGTGCGTAAAGCCATCGGCGCAACTCCCGCTATTATTCGCAAACAGTTTTTGATAGAGGCCATAGTAATCTGCCTAATAGGTGGCGCGGCCGGCATGATACTGGGCATGGCTGCCGGAAACCTTATCGCGGTACAAATAAGTGGCGCGTTTGTAGTACCATGGGCTTGGTTATTTTTTGCCATAGTGCTTTGTACCTTTATCGGTTTAATATCCGGCTATTACCCGGCAAAAAAAGCGGCAAGGCTTGATCCGGTTGAGGCATTGAGGTACGAATAAAGCAGATACAAAACGAAAATCTTATATAAAAAGAGAGGGGCACAAATTGTGCCCCTCTCTTTTTATATCTGCTAAAACAGCATCTTATTTTTAAGCGGATAATCAACCAGCACTTTTTCAATATAAGTTGTTCTGAGTGCATCTCCAAGCGCCGCAGCGTGCTTTAAGTGGTGCATATCGCTTGAGATATAGTCTATCAAACTGTTATCGATCAGATCTTCGGCCATCTTTTTTATATCCTTACCATAGTACCCTGTAAGCGATATGGTATTAAGCTGAAAATCAACACCCCAGCTATGCAGGTTTTTCAATTTATCCAAATCAAGATACTGATACCGCTCAGGGTGGGCCAAAATAGGTTTATACCCTTTATCATGAAGCTTTTGGATTACGCTATAGGTATTGGGCGGTTGATTTATAAATGAAAACTCAAATAACACATGGTTATCCCCCATCGTCATCACCGGGCCGTTCTCTACACGTGCTTCAAACGTTTCATCAAAATAATGCTCGGCAGCGGCTTCAACAGGGATATCTATTCCTTGTTTAACCAGTTCGGCTTTCAGTAAAGTAAGCGCATTACCTATAGTTTCGGGCGTATTGCGATAAAAATCTATCATGATGTGGGGTGTGGCAATAACTTTTTTTATGCCTAATGCCATCATCTTTTTGATCAATTCCACCGATTCTTCCGGCGTTTTGGCGCCATCATCAATTCCCGGTAATACATGCGAGTGCATATCAACCATGATCCCCTCATAGTTGAGGTTTACTTCCCTTACTTCCTTCTTCTTCTTAAAAAGCCCGAACATTTTCTATCTATCGTTATACTGACTGCTGTAATATTGCTGGTAATGCCCTGATGTTACATCATTAAGCCATTCTTCATTGGCCAGGTACCAATCTACAGTTTTTTCCAAACCTTCCTCAAAAGTTATGCCCGGCACCCAACCTAAATCATTTTTAAGCTTTGTTGCATCGATGGCATATCTTAGATCGTGGCCGGCCCGGTCTGTTACAAAAGTGATCAGTTTAGCCGATTCTCCCTCGGCCCTGCCCAATTTTTTGTCCAATATACTGCAAAGCAATTTGATCAGGTCAATATTTTTCCATTCATTGTGGCCGCCAATATTATAAGTTGAGCCAGATTTAGCATTATGGAATATAACGTCAATAGCGCGGGCATGGTCTTCAACCCAAAGCCAATCGCGAATATTTTCGCCTTTTCCATACACAGGCACAGGTTTATTTTGTTTGATATTATTGATTGCCAGCGGAATAAGCTTTTCCGGAAAATGGAACGATCCGTAATTATTTGAGCAATTTGAAATAACGGTATCCATACCGTAAGTATCCTGGTAAGCGCGCACAAAATGGTCTGACCCTGCTTTTGAAGCCGAGTAAGGTGAGTGCGGATCATAGGCTGTTTCTTCGGTAAACATACCATCTTCGCCAAGTGTACCGTACACCTCATCGGTAGATACATGATAAAAACGGGTTTTATCATATCTGCCTTTCCAGTGCTCGCGGGCGGTGTTCAATAAATTTACTGTACCTACCACATTGGTCATCACAAAATCAAGCGGGTTGGTGATTGACCTGTCTACGTGCGATTCGGCAGCAAGGTGGATCACTGCATCAGGGTTCTCGGCTGCAAAAAGCTCATTAATAAAAGCAATATCAACAATATCGCCTTTTACAAACTTATAGTTAGGTTCGTTTTCGATATCTTTTAAATTAGCAAGATTACCAGCGTAGGTAAGCTTGTCTAAATTAACAATGCTGTAATCGGGGTAGCTTTTTACAAACCTGCGCACTACATGCGAGCCTATAAAACCCGCGCCACCCGTAATAATGATCTTTTTTTTCATTCCCTGCTATTATTAATTGAACGGATTTTGAGCGATATATTTTTCCCACGCCCAGGCAGATGACATCATTTCGCCAATGCCGAGTTGAGCTGTCCAGCCAAGTTTAGTTGATGATTTGGTAACATCGCCCCAAACCTGCTCCACATCACCTTCACGGCGTGGACCAATTTCGTAGTTCAGTTTTTCGCCGGTTGTACTTTCAAAAGCGTGAATTACCTCTAATACCGAAGAACCATTGCCGGTACCCAGGTTAAATACGTCATAACCTTTAAAGTCGTCTTTTTCGGCAAGCCTTAACGCGGCTACGTGTGCTTTAGCCAAATCAACTACGTGAATATAATCACGGATACAGCTACCGTCAGGTGTGTTATAATCATCACCAAAAACAGTGATTTTTTCGCGTTTGCCTATAGCTGTTTGGGTGATGAAAGGAACCAGGTTTTGCGGTACGCCAATTGGCAATTCGCCAATCAGGGCCGATTCATGAGCGCCTACCGGGTTAAAGTAACGTAACGATATTACTTTATAATCGCTGCCAGAATTTACCATATCAACCAAAATTTCTTCGGCTATTTGCTTGGTATTGCCGTATGGCGATTGTGCCGGCTGTACCGGAGCATCCTCGGTAACGGGCAATTTTTCCGGCTGGCCGTAAACTGTACAGCTTGATGAAAATACAAAATTGATAGCTTTACCGTAATACGCTTCCAATAAGTTGATAAGCGAGTAAAAGTTATTCCTGTAATATTTCATTGGCTTTTTTACCGACTCCCCCACAGCTTTAAAAGCCGCGAAGTGGATAATGCCGCCTATTTCGGGCTCGGCAAGCGCAAGCGACCTAACACCAGCTTCATCACAAAGATCAAGTTTATGAAATGTTGGAGTAAAGCCTAAGATTTTGGTAAGCTGATCTAATATTTTAGGATCTGAGTTTGATAAATCGTCAACAATAACGGGATCATAACCCGCGTTAACCAGCTCAACAACGGTGTGCGAGCCAATAAAACCCAAACCGCCTGTTACTAATATTTTCATAGTTTGTATAGAGAGTATATTTGATTGTTCAGCAAAGTAAGCAGATTGTAACAAATCAATCTACTTTTATATTATAAACAAGGCCAAAAAAGTTAATTTTCGGCCTTGCTACCTTATTTATTGTAGTAAGAAAAGTCTTTGTGATGTATTTCCTGCTCAGGTAACGACTTGAAGTATTCTAATGTGATCTTCAAACCTTCACTCCGCGATACCTTTGGCTCCCAGCCCAATATGGCTTTAGCTTTGGTGATATCCGGACGGCGTTGTTTTGGATCATCTGTAGGCAATGGCAGGCTGATCAGCTTTTGATCGGTACCGGTCAACTTGATGATCTCCTCGCCAAATTGTTTGATCGTGATCTCATCCGGGTTACCAATATTTACCGGCTGGGCATAATCGCTCAGCAACAACCTGTAGATACCTTCTATCAAATCATCCACATAGCAGAACGACCTGGTCTGTGAACCGTCGCCAAACATCGTCAGCGGTTCGCCTCTCAGTGCCTGACCGATGAAAGCCGGTAATACCCTGCCGTCATTCAGCCGCATCCTTGGCCCGTAGGTATTAAAGATCCTCACGATCCTGGTTTCTACACCATGGAAGGTATGGTAAGCCATTGTGATGGCTTCCTGGAACCTTTTGGCTTCATCATATACACCTCTCGGACCTACCGGGTTCACATTGCCCCAGTATTC
>NZ_RCWZ01000005.1 GCF_003675385.1 Mucilaginibacter kameinonensis
TAACCTCTAACCTCTAACCTCTAACCTCTAACCTCTAACCTCTAACCTCTAACCTCTAACCTCTAACCTCTAACCTCCAAAACCACTGTATCATTACCGTACACAAAGTGTTACACTTACGAACAGTTAATGATTTTATTTTGATTTAAGTATCTGACAATAAGGTATTTGTTGTTTTGGTATGTCTTTTACATTGAAATAAAAAATCGCTGTACGGTATGCTTAAAAATTACTTCAAAATAGCCTGGCGCAACATTGTTCGCCACAAAGGTTATTCTGCCATAAATGTTGCGGGCTTAACAGTTGGCTTAGCGGCCTGTTTGCTCATTTTCGTCATCATCCAGTTTGAGCTTAGTTTTGATACATTCAATCCTAACTATAAAAATATCTACCGTATAGTAACACAGGAAAAACACGAGTCGGAAACTACTACCAATCCCGGTGTCGCGGTTCCGGCTACCGATGCCTTGCGACTGGATATCCCACAGGCTAAAGTGGCGGCTTTGAACGGTAGCTATGGTAGCCAGATCACCGTACCTGAAGCAGCTGGCAGCAACAGCGGCGATAAAAAATTCACCGAAAATATAGGTGTGTTATTTATTCAGCCACAGTTCTTCGATATTTTTAGCTATAAATGGCTGGCAGGCAGCCCATCAGTATTGGCTAACCCCGATATGGTGGTTTTAGATAAAAGCTCGGCCGTTAAGTACTTTGGCGACTGGACTACCGCTGTAGGCAAAACTCTTAAAATGGATAATGTTTTAACACTGAAAGTGTCTGGCGTTGTTGAAGATGCTCCGGTAAACAGCGATTTCCCGTTTAAGATAATGGTATCATTTGTTACCTGGAAACAACATCCTAAAGACTATAACTACAGTGCCGAATGGGGATCAACAAGCAGCAGCCACGAAGTGTTTATGTTGTTCCCGGCAAGTATGTCAAAAAACAGTATTGATAACCAGTTAAAAGCGTTTTCGGCCAAACATTTCAAAAAAGGATCGGCACAAACCACGTTACTGCCGCAGCCACTTGCCGATATGCACTTTGATACCCGTATAGGTAACCCGCTTGGTGATCATAGCACCAGCAAGGCTACTTTGCGCACCCTGTCGTTCATCGCCTTGCTGATCATTATTATGGCTTCTATCAATTTCATCAACCTGTCTACAGCGCAATCTGTTGGCCGGTCAAAGGAAGTTGGTATCCGTAAGGTATTGGGTAGCACCCGTCCGCAATTAATTGCCCAGGTAATTGGCGAAACCACGCTTATTGTTATTGCTTCTGCGTTGATTGCGTTGGCCGTGGCGAGGCTGGCCATGCCACAACTCAAAAATATAGCCAATGTACCTGATACTATCAGTCTGTTTACCGCCGGAAGCATATTGTTCCTCGTTGCAAGTACCATAACCATAGTGCTGTTATCGGGCATTTATCCTGCATTGGTGGTATCTGGGTTTAAACCAGTGCTTGCCCTTAAAAATAAAATTACAGCCGCGTCAATAGGAGGCATCCCGCTTCGTCGTGCGCTTGTAATTGCCCAGTTTGCCATATCTCAATTGCTTATTATAGGTACTATTGTGGCTGTAAACCAAATGGACTATGTTAACAAGGCCGATCTGGGTTTCAATAAAAACGCACTACTTATTATTCCTGGTTATACTGATAGCCTGAGCCTGCATAAAATGGAATCATTTAAGCAACAGGTACTGCAAAACCCCAATGTAAAAGCGATCACTTTCTCATCGGATGTGCCATCTTCAGAAAATAACTGGGGCACCAATTTCGACTTTAATAACTCCACCAAAGATGTAGGTTTTAACACCTATCTTAAGTTTGGTGATGTAGACTACTTTAAAACTTATGGGTTAACATTTGTTGCCGGCAAAGGCTATGATGTAAGCGATACCGCCAGGCAGTACGTAGTTAACGAAACATTTATACATAAACTTGGCATCCAAAATGCCAACGAGGCTATCGGCAAAACATTGCGTTTAGGAGGAGGCAGATGGCTGCCGATAGTGGGAGTGGTTAAAGACTTTAAAACTAATTCGCTCCGTGAGGCAATTAAACCGATTGTGATCTCTCCGGCTAAGAAATTTGAAGGTCAGATCGGCATCAAAATCCAAACATCCGACCTAAACAAAACGGTAGCTCAACTGCAAAAACTTTGGGAAAATACTTATCCCGAATATGCTTATAACGGTTACTTCCTGGATGAAAATATAGCCAAATTTTACGAGCAGGAAAATAAAATGGCCCTGGTGTATAAGGTATTTGCCGGTATAGCCATATTTATATCATGCCTTGGCTTATATGGTCTTGTATCGTTCATGGCCGTTCAGCGTACAAAAGAGGTCGGCATCCGTAAAGTACTGGGTGCTTCGGTAAGCAGCATCGTATTCCTGTTTTCGAAGGAGTTTATGATACTTATCGGAATCTCGTTCCTGATAGCGATGCCTGCAGCATGGTATATTATGAATGGCTGGCTGCAAAACTTTGTGTACCGTATTTCCATGAGTGTATGGATCTTTTTACTGGCGATAGTATCATCGCTAATAATAGCATGGGTAACAGTAGGCTATAAAGCAGTTAAAGCGGCACTTGTTAACCCGGTTAAAAGTCTGCGATCTGAATAGTCATGGTATCATTTGCTTCGCGTCATTAAGTCATTGACAAAAACGTAAAGCAAAATGCATAATGACTCGAGGACAAGGCAATAAATGATGCGAAGCAAATGACACAACGTAAATGACCTGATGATACAACCATGATAGGAAATTACATTAAAACCACTGTACGGGGCCTGATGAAAAACAGGGCTTTTAGCTTTTTGAATATTGCCGGTCTGGCTATAGGTGTAGCTTGCGCGTCTATGATATTCTTGTGGGTGCAGGATGAACTTACCTTTAATCACAATTTTGTAAAGCGGGACAACCTGTACACGGTTCGTGAAAATCAAACCTATGATGGTAAAACCTCAACATTTCGTGCTACTCCCGGGCCGATGGCTGCAGCCTTGAAGGGTGATATTCCCGGTGTGAAAAATGCCGCCCGGATGGCCGGAGAAGACGATATAGTATTCGCCCTGGGTGAAAAAGTGATTAATGAGCAAGGCTCATATGCCGACGCGGAGATTTTTCCGATGCTTAAATTGTCTTTTGTTCATGGCGACGAAGCCAATGTTTTTCATGATCTGCATTCGGTAGTGATTAATGCAACCATGGCCAAAAAGTTTTTTGGTGATGCCAATCCAATTGGGAAAACCTTAAAAATGAATAATGAGCAGGATTTTGTGGTTACCGGTGTATTTGCAGATCTGCCCAAAAACTCAACATTCCAGATGCAATGGTTTGCGCCTTTAAAAAACATCGATCATATGCAGCCCTGGATGCAGGATTGGGGCGCCAACTGGGCCCGAACTTATGTAGAGCTGGAACCGTCTGCGGATGTTAATGCCGTTAACAAAAAGCTGGCTAATTATATCGGTACCAAAAAGAACGGTAATAAAACGGTCTCTTTTCTTTTCGGAATGAATGACTGGAACCTGCGTGATAAATTTACCGACGGTAAAATGGATGGCGGCCGCATCGAATACGTTCGCCTGTTTTCGGCAATCGCGTTTATCATTCTTATTATTGCCTGTATCAATTTCATGAACCTTTCAACTGCCCGGTCCGAAAAACGGGCTAAGGAAGTTGGTGTTCGTAAAGTTATGGGGGCAGGTAAAGGCAAGCTTATAGCCCAGTTTATAGGTGAGGCGGTGATCATGGCATTTATTGCAGTAATAGTAGCTGTATTTTTAATTTATGCTGCCCTGCCATCGTTCAATAATATGGTTCAAAAGGAGCTTACTATTGATCTTTTACAACCATCGCACCTGTTTTATTTATTGTCGATAGGTTTGGTTACTGGCTTGCTGGCCGGGAGCTATCCTGCGTTTTACCTGTCATCATTTAATCCTATTGCGGTATTAAAGAATATTAAATTGCCATCAGCGGCAGGCGCCGGTTTTATCAGGCAAAGTTTGGTGGTAATTCAGTTTTCGGTATCGATCATACTCATTATTGGTACGGTAATTATCTATCAGCAAATTCAGCATGTAAAAAACCGTGAACTGGGTTATCAAAAAGATAATCTTGTTTATATCGATACCAAAGGCAAGCTGACAGATCACTTCGCGGCGGTAAATAATGAATTAAAACAAACCGGTGTTGTGGCCGATGCTTCATTAAGCGAATATCCTGTTTTGCAGATCTGGAGCAATACCGATAACTTTTCATGGGATGGTAAAGACGCCTCAAAAAATCCATTGATCACTATCGAAAGTGTGAGCCCGCAGTTTGTATCAACCATGAATATGAAATTGATTGCAGGCCGGGATTTTTATGCCAATGCCAAGCTTGATAGCAGCAACGTGATCATTAACGAAGCTTTTGCCAAACAAATGGGCAAAGCGGGGCATGTGGGCGGTATTATCAGGGATGGAGGCAGCAAGCCTTATCAAATAGCAGGGATCATTAAAGATTTCCTATACAATGACATGTACGTTTCGGGCGCGCCGCTAATGTTGTTTAGCCGCCCGCAAAACAATAATATTTTAACCATCCGATTTAAACAGGGAGTTAATTTAGCTGAAGCTCTGGCTAAAGCCGGCGAAGTTTACAAGCGCGCTAATCCGGGCTATCCCTTCGAGTACAAATTTGTTGACGCTGATTTTGATGAGCTGTTTAAAACGGAAGCCCTTACCGGGAAGCTGGCCGGTGTGTTTGCTTCGCTGGCGGTTGTGATATCTTGTCTTGGGTTGTTCGGTTTAGCAGCCTATACCGCCGAAAGAAGGATTAAAGAAATAGGCATCCGCAAAGTGCTTGGCGCGTCGGTGACTGGTTTAACTGGTTTGTTATCCCGCGATTTTCTGAAACTCGTGGCCATTTCATGCCTGATCGCTTTTCCGGTTGCATGGTACGCCATCAATAATTGGTTGCAAAGCTATCAATACCGGGTAACTGTACAGTGGTGGGTATTTGCCGCCGCCGGAATAGCAGCCATCTTAATAGCACTGGCAACCGTAAGTTTCCAGGCCGTTAAAGCAGCGCTGAGTAACCCGGTGAGGAGTCTTCGTTCGGAATAAGATCATTAGGTCATTTGCTTCGCGTCATCAAGTCATTTTTAACGCGGGCAAAATGACTTAATGGTTCAATGACATAATGACTAAGTTATGATAAAGAATTATTTAAAAATCGCGTGGCGCAATATACTCAACAACAAGGTTTATAGCGCAATTAACATACTGGGGCTGGCTGCCGGGATGGCGGTTGCGCTGATGATTGGTCTTTGGGTGGCCAATGAATATTCGTACGACAGATTTTTACCTAATTATGAGCAGCTTTATCAGGTTGAACAACATTTTACCACCCAGCACGATGGTGAGCATACGCAAACAGCTGTTTCATTGCCATTGGCAGATGTGTTGCGTAAGGAAATTCCGGGTATCAAGCGTGTTGCCGAAACCGATTGGATAGGAATGCAATGGCACGACCTGCTGGTTGGTGATAAAAAGCTTTATGTTGCCGGAGGCGCAGCAAATCCGGATTTTTTGCAAATCTTTAAATACACGTTTGTGAAGGGGAACGCGAAGGACGTGTTTACCCAGCCAAATTCTATTATCCTGAACGAGTCGACCGCTACGGCTTTGTTTGGTAATACTGATCCTATCAATAAGGTAGTACGTTACGATAACAGCCAGAACTTAAAAGTAACCGGTATTGTAAAAGATATCCCTAAAAACGCCACACTTCAATTTAGCTTTCTGACGCCTTTCAGTTTTAAGGAGGCAACCGAAGGCTGGATGAAGGGAGCCCGCACCATGTGGACAAACAACTCGTTCAACATGTACCTGGAGTTGCAGCCTGGGGTAACCATAGAGCAGATCGCGCCAAAAATTAAAAACATTGTATACGACCATAGCGAACAGATGCGCCCGGCCAAACCAGAGGTAATTATTCATCCGCTAAAAAAATGGCACCTGTATAATGACTTTAAAAACGGCAAGGCTGTTGGTGGTTTTATAGATTATGTGCGTATGTTTAGTGTGATAGGCATTTTGGTACTGCTTATTGCTTGCATCAATTTCATGAACCTTTCAACCGCACGTTCAGAAAAACGGGCCCGCGAGGTTGGGGTGCGTAAAGCTATCGGTTCTCAACGCAGTGACCTTATAGCCCAATTCCTGGCCGAATCGGTCATGATCACTTTCATCTCATTTTTGTTATCGATAGTGATGGTGCAGTTGGCTATTCCGTCGTTTAATGCAATTGTAGGTAGCGCTATTAATATTCCTTATACTAATGCATTGTTTTGGGGAGCAATGATAGCTTATGTACTGCTTACAGGTTTATTAGCAGGTAGTCGCCCTGCTTTTTACCTGTCGTCATTCAACCCGGTTCAGGTATTAAAAGGTACTATCAAAGTTGGCAGATCGGCTTCGCTACCGCGCAAAATATTGGTCGTGATGCAGTTCAGCTGTTCGGTTGCCCTCATCATTAGTACTATTATTGTTTACCAGCAAATTCAATACGCTAAAAACAGGCCTACCGGTTACAGCTCAACCCGCTTGATGATGACTGACATGAGCGGTGATCTGGAACATAACTACAGCGCTTTAAAAAATGATCTGATAGCAAGCGGAATGGTTGAGAGTGTAGCCTCGGCTTCAAGTCCTGTTACCAATATTTACAGCCATGCCGGTGTAGAAAATTGGCCCGGTAAAAATTCGGGAGAAACAGGTATTAATGTCGGTGCCGTTTCTATATCGCCCAACTACTTCAAAACAATGGGTATGGCTATGAAAGAAGGTCGTGACTTTTCGGCCGAGTGGGCAGCTGACACAACAAATGTTATCATTAATGAAGCCGCTGTTAAACGCATGGGGCTGAAAGATCCTATCAATAAAGTTATAAACTATAGTTTTATGGGGCGGGTGCACATCATTGGCGTAGTTAAAGATGCCTTGATGGAATCGCCTTTTACTCCTGTGCAGCCTGCTGTATTTAATCATGGCAGGGGAGGGAATAACATCATGTATCGTCTTGCCCCCAACGCGAACATGCAGGATGCTATTAAAAAGATAGGGAAGATTTTTGATACCTATAACCCGGCATATCCTTACATCTACCAGTTTGTTGATGAGGAATACAACCGCAAGTTTAGCCTTGAAGCGTTGGTTGGCAAGCTGGCCGGGGTTTTTGCGGGGTTAGCTATTTTTATATCATGTCTTGGTTTATTTGGCTTAGCGGCTTACGTGGCCGAGCAACGCACCAAAGAAATCGGTATCCGTAAGGTGTTGGGTGCCTCAATAGCACAGGTATGGCTGCTGCTATCAAAAGAATTTATTTTACTGGTAATGTTAAGCTGCGTCATTGCAACACCGGTAGCTTTTTATTTTTTGAAAGATTGGCTGCAAAAATACGATTACCGGATAACCATAGGGCCGTGGGTATTTGTGCTTTCGGCTGTTGCTGCTATAATTATCACGCTGGTTACTATAAGTTTCCAGGCTATAAAGGCGGCTGTTACCAATCCGGTGAAGAGTTTGAGGAGTGAATAATTTCATTTAGTCATTTGCTCCGCGTCATTAGGTCATTTGAACGCCGGAGTCAATGACCTAATGACTAAATAATTTAACTATGATCAAAAACTATATAAAAATTGCATGGCGAAATTTGGTTTGTAACAAGGCTTACGCAACCATTAGTGTTATTGGTTTGGCTTTGGGTGTAGCATGCGGTGTATTGATATTTACACTGATCACCTATCACTTGAGCTTTGATACTTTTCATAAGGACAAAGACAGGATCTATCGTTTCTATACTGAATTTCATGATCAGGGTGTAGACCGCGTAGGCGCTATCCCGCAACCCATGGCCAAAGGCTATCGCAATGATTTTGCCTTTAGCGAAAAAACCGCAAGGTATATCAGCTTCAACAAAACGTTGATCACCCTGACACGCGGCAGCGAGGTTAAAAAATTTGGCGAAGACGACGGTGTTGCCTTTGTTGAACCTGAGTATTTCGACATCCTGAATTACCCGCTGTTAAAAGGAGATAGGAAAACTATTCTTACCAATCCAAATGAGGCTGTGGTTACCGAAAAGATGGCCCACAAGTATTTCGGTAATGATAACCCAATTGGTAAAGTTTTTAAGCTTGATAACAATATCAACGTTACCATAACGGGCGTATTAAAGGATTTACCAAACAATACCGATCAAAAGCAACAGATCCTCATTTCATACTCAAGTATGGAAGCATATGCTGGTAAAGGTCGTGAAAATAACTGGGGCGGTGTTTACAGCGGCTGCCAGGGTTTTACCCGGCTAAAACCAGGAGTAACCAAGGCACAGGTTGAAACAGCCATGCTTCAGTTGGTTAAGAAAAATTATACCGGCCGCGATTTGCAGGTTTGGCGCTTTAAGCTACAGCCCATTGCCGAAATGCACTTTGATCGTGAGCTTGGTGGCTATGCAGATAAAAGCTATTTGTGGGCGCTGTTTTTTATTGGTGTATTCCTGATCATTACCGCATCTGTAAACTTCGTAAACCTGGCTACAGCGCAGGCCCTTAACCGCTCAAAAGAGGTTGGGATTCGTAAAGTACTCGGCAGTCAGCCTTTTCAACTATTCTGGCAGTTTATTGCCGAAACTGCAATTATCAGTATTATAGCGGTTGGGGTAGCCATTGGCTTGTCTGAAATTGCGCTACCTGCGTTGAATAACCTGTTCCACGCGCGAATGGTATTTAACTGGCCGCAACTGAGTGCTTTTATTGTGCTGATTACCATTGTTGTAGTATTCCTTTCTGGCTCGTACCCGGGTTTGGTACTGGCAAGGTTTCAGCCCATCAAGGCACTTAAAAGCAAGCTGTCGCAAAAAGATGTTGGCGGGTTTTCATTGCGCAGGGTATTGGTGGTTACCCAATTTACCATCTCGCAGGTGCTGATTATTGGTACCATCATCGTGGTATCTCAATTGCATTATTCACAAACTGCCGATCTGGGTTTTAATAAAAATGCCATAGTGCTGGTGCCGCTTCCTCAAAACGATAAGGTAAAAATGAGCACAATGCGCAATCGGATAACCGAAATTAAAGGAGTCGAAAATTTGTCTTATTGTGCTAATGCACCGGCATCACGTTCAAACAGTAATACCGGTATTCAGTATGATAACCGTGCAGAAGATGAGCATTGGAGCGTAAACACGAAACAGGCCGATGAAAATTACATTTCGACCTTTGGTATTAAACTAATTGCCGGCAGAAATTTCTTTAAAGGAGATTCGGTAAAAGAACTCTTGGTGAACGAAACCTTTGTGAACAAACTGCACCTTAAACCGCAGGACGTAATTGGAAAACAAATGGCCATTAACGGCCGCGATTATAAGGGCACCATTGTTGGCGTGATGAAAGATTTTTACAATTACTCTTTCCATTCAGAGATTTCGCCTTTATGTGTGATGCCTAATTACCAGGACTTGGGTACCGTAGCTATAAAAATTGATATGCGTAATGCTAAAGAGACCCTGGCACAGATTGACAAGATTTGGAACCAGACCTTCCCGGAAGAATTATATTCATATCAGTTCCTGGACGATACTATTGCCCACTTTTACGAAATGGATAGGATTCTTTTAACCCTTGTTGAAGCGTTTGCCGGCATAGCGATCATTATAGGTTGTCTTGGCCTGTATGGGTTGGTATCATTTATGGCGGTACGTAAAACCAAGGAGATTGGCGTACGCAAGGTATTGGGCGCTAATATCAGCAGCATTTTATGGTTGTTCGGCAAGGAGTTTAGCATATTACTGCTTATCGCATTTGTGATTGCTGCTCCGCTGGCATGGTGGGCAATGCATAATTATCTAAAAGATTTTCAATACCGGATCAGCATCGGCCCGCAAATATTTGTGATATCGATACTGTCAAGCTTTATTATAGCCTGGATCACGGTAGGCTACCGGGCTGCCATGGCAGCATTGGCAAATCCGGTTAAAAGTTTGCGTTCTGAATAGTCATTGGTTCACTTGTTCATTAGTTCATTAGTGAACGCGAGCAAGATGAACAAGGACTTTCTACGTGCAGATAAATACCAGTGAACTAATGAACAAGTGAACTAATGAACCGAAAGAAATGTTTAGAAATTATCTGAAAATAGCCTGGCGAAATGTTTTAAATAACAAGGCTTATACGGCTATTAATGTTTTAGGATTGGCCGCTGGGATGGCGGTTGCCTTAATGATAGCGCTTTGGGTTGCTAATGAGTATTCGTACGATAGGTTTTTGCCTGATGTGGATAGAGTGTACCAGATACGCCGCAATTTTAACAGCAATGGCGAAACGCTAACGTTTAGCTCAACCTCGTTGAAATTGTCTGACGTGTTGCACACCATTCCCGAAGTTGAATATGTGGCAACCACAGATTGGACTGGCACTCACGGCTTGATAGTTGGTGATAAAAAACTATCAATTAGTGGTATACAGGCAGGCAGTGATTTTCTTAAGATCTTTTCATATACCATGTTGCAAGGCAATCGTTCATCTGCTTTGAGCGATGCCTATTCCATCGTGCTAACAAAAGCTACCGCGATTGCTTTGTTCGGTACCGAAAATGTGATCAATAAAGTTGTGCGGATAGATAACACGTATAATTTGAAGGTTACCGGGGTAATGCAGGATATACCCTCAAATTCGTCGATGCAATTCAGGTTCGTGATCCCTTTCAGTCTTTTGGAGCAAACACAGTCGTACATGAAAGGCGCTCATGCAAGCTTCGGTAATAATGGCTACCAGCTTTTTGCTAAACTGAAACCGGGTGTAAGTTATACGAAGCTTGCTGCCAAGATCAAAAATGTCGAAAAGGGAGAAGATAATATCAATGCCAGAAATTCTGAAGTGATCATGCAGCCAATGCTTGATTGGCATCTGTATTCCGACTATAAGAACGGTGTAGCGAGTGCGGGCTTTATTGATTATGTGCATATCTTTAGTGTTATCGGCGTATTGGTGCTACTGATAGCATGCGTTAATTTCATTAACCTCACAACTGCCCGCTCCGAAAAGCGTGCAAGGGAAGTCGGGATCCGCAAGGCCATTGGTTCTCAACGCCAGCACCTGATCTTCCAATTCCTGACCGAATCAGTGTTAATCACCTTCATATCGTTTATATGCTCTATAATTTTTGTGCAGGTAGCTCTTGGTCCGTTTAACGCACTTACCGGTACTGCTATCGCCATTCCGTTTAATAACATTACTTTTTGGCTGATAACCATAGGCTGTGTATTACTTACTGCTTTAATAGCAGGAAGCCGACCTGCATTCTACCTTTCATCATTCAATCCTGTAAAAGTTTTAAAAGGCACCATACAAGTGGGACGCTCTGCATCTTACTCGCGCAAAATTTTGGTGGTGATGCAGTTTAGCTGTTCTATAGCCTTGATCATAAGTACAGTAGTAATTTACAGGCAGATCCAGTATGCCAAAAACCGTCCTAATGGGTACGATATAAACCGGTTAATGGCCACCAATGCCAATGAAGATCTCGGTAAACATTTTGATGCGTTTAAAAACGAATTAATTCAAAGCGGCTTAGTGCAAAGCGTTTCGTCGGCCTCAAGCGCGGTTACCGATATCGACATGCATAACGATATTGACCAATGGCCGGGGAAATTTGCAGGGGAAACAGTTGAAATGGGGGTAATAGCTGTAGCTAATGATTATTTTAAAACTGTAGGCATGAAAATGCTCGCTGGCAGGGATTTTAATAGTGTCGCTTCAGATTCGCTGAATATTGTTTTTAACGAAGCGGCCATTAAACGTTTACGATTGAAAGGCAACCCGATAAGCCAGACAATTACCTATGGCGGACAGAAATGTAAGATAATTGGCGTAGTTAAAAATGCGCTGATGTTATCGCCATTTGCTCAGGCAGATCCAACCATGTTTGTTTATAATAACAATCCGCATCAAAATATGATCTATCGCCTTTCGGCAAAAGCAAACCCACATGACGCCATTGATAAAATAGGGCAGGTATTTTCAAAATATAGTCCTGCTTATCCTTATACCTACCGCTTTGTTGATGAAGATTACAATCGCAAGTTTGGTCAGGAAGTATTGGTAGGTAAACTATCGGGCATATTTGCAGGTTTGGCCATTTTTATCTCGTGCCTTGGCCTGTTTGGTTTAGCCGCATACATTGCCGAACAGCGTACCAAAGAAATAGGGGTACGCAAAGTATTAGGTGCTACAGTAACCCAGTTGTGGTTTTTACTGTCGAAGGATTTTGTGCTGTTGGTACTGGTAAGCTGTGTAATAGCATCGCCATTGGCATTTTACTTTTTACAAGGCTGGCTGCAAAAATATGATTACAGGATAACTGTAGGCCCCGGCGTATTTATTATATCAGTTGTAGCAGCTATTGTGATCACCCTGGTAACGATTAGTTTCCAGGCAATTAAAGCCGCTATCGCTAACCCGGTTAAGAGTTTAAGGAGTGAATAAGTTGGTCATTGAGTCATTTGCGTCATTAGGTCATTGACCAAAATTCAAAGCAAAAATGACTTAATGACCTGATGACATAATGAAATAAACAGATGATAAAAAATTATTTCAAAACCGCCTGGCGGAATATCTGGAAAAGCAAGGTTTTTTCGGCTATCAACATTTTTGGGTTAGCCGTTGGTATGGCAGCCTGCATCGTGATCACGCTTTTTGTTTATTACGAGAAAAGCTTTGACAATCTGCATACGAAAAATATTTATCGCCTTAACGAGGTGCAAAAGTTTGAGGGTATGGGTGCCTCGCAAAAAGTAGCATTATCCATGTTCCCAATGGGGCAGACCCTCAAGGCCGATTTTCCGGAAGTGAAGAATTTTACCAGGATCCGCTGGCAACAAAAGTTTCCACTCAACTACGGCCTAAAGCGCGTTTATATGCCGCAGGTGTTTTTTGTTGATTCGGTTTTTTTGAAAATGTTTGATTTCAAATTGCTGCGGGGCGATAGGGAAACCGCTTTATTAAAACCACGCAGCGTTTTATTAACCGAGGATGCCGCCAAACGCATGTTTGGTGATCAGGACCCAATGGGCAAAACCATTACCAATTACGGGCAGGATACCATAACATATTCGGTTACCGGTATATTGGCCAACGTGCCCAAAAACTCACAGTTACAATTTGATTGCTTGTTTTCGTTTAGTAGTATCTACAAACCCTGGATGTTCACCAATTGGGGCGGCAACTGGTTAAATACCTATCTTGAATTGGCCCCCGGCACCAATATAGCAGCGCTTGAAAAGAAATTTCCGGCCTATCTTGAAAAATACAGGGGCAAGGGCGGCTCCAAAAGCTATGAACTTTTCCTGCTATCGTTGAAAGATGTTCATGCTAACTCGGCAGATATTGGTTTGGATTATATTAATTATCAGAAATTTGATAAGCATATCACTAACCTGTTTACGGTTATTGGCATCATTGTGCTGGTGATAGCCTGTATCAACTTCATTAACCTTTCAACCGCGCGCTCGTCTGAGCGGGCTAAGGAGGTCGGTGTCCGCAAATCCATAGGTGCTGGTCGCGTTCAACTGGCTATGCAGTTCCTTGGCGAAACAGTGTTGTTATCCCTCATCGCCTTGATTTTTGCCTGTATACTGGTAAGCTTGGCCATTCCTTTTGTAAACAGTTTAAGCCAGCGCGATATCAGTTTGCCACTGCATGATAACAAGATGCTGATAGGCGTAGTGTTTATTAGTACAATACTGGTAGGTGTGATATCCGGCATATATCCTGCGCTTTTCCTGTCCTCGTTTCAACCGGTTAAAGTATTGAAAGGAGCTTTTGCTTCAGTTGGAGGTAATAAAGTACCGCTGCGTAATATCCTGGTTGTTGGTCAGTTTACCAGTGCTGTAATTTTGATGATAGCCACCGTGCTGGTTATTAAACAGCTTAAATTTATGCAGCAAAAAGATCCGGGTTTTAACCGCGATCAGATTGTTAATGTTCCCTTGGGTTTGATCCCGCAAAACAAGTATGATCTGTTTAAGCAGGAGTTGCTATCAAACTCAATAGTCCAGGGAGTTACCGCCTCGCAGGATATTTTGGGGAGTCACCTTGATCAAACCGGTATCTCATTTAAACTTGGCGATTCACCTTTGCGCCAGCTTACATCAACCTTACTGGTGGTTGATAATAACTACCTCGATCTGTACAAGATCAAGCTGCTGATGGGCAAAAACTTCTCTACCGATACTTCGGCCGTATGGAAGCAATACATTATCAATGAAGCGCTGGCTAAAGAGTTGCTGAAAGATCACAAAGGGAAAAACATGGAATCGTTGTTAGGGCAAAGGTTTGGTTTTGATTCTCTTGGTGTGATCACCGGCATTGCTAAAGATTTTAATTTCAATTCGCTCCATTACAAAATAGAAACTTTGTTTTTGGTAAATGGCAAAGGATTCAACCAAATGTCGGTTAAGATAAATGGTGGCAGGGCCAAGGATGCTGTGGCGTTTATACAATCAACGTGGCAAAAGGAGTTTCCGGGCGTACCTTTTGAATACCAGTTTCTGGATGATCATTTTAAAGAAGTTTACAGCGTTGATAACCAGGTAAGCACCGTAGTGAGTATTTTAGCCGGGCTGATCATCATAATATCTTGTTTGGGGCTATTCGGCCTGGCATCATATTCGGCAGAGAAACGGGTTAAAGAAATAGGGGTACGCAAGGTGCTCGGTGCATCCGTACAAAACATTGTAATGCTGCTTTCGGGGCATTTTGTAAAACTGGTGCTGATTGCCAACGTCATCGCCTGGCCTATCGCGTTTTATGCCATGAGCAGGTGGCTGCAAGATTTTGCATATCGCATTGATATCAGCTGGTGGGTATTCGGCACAGCCGGGTTTACATCGCTGCTGATAGCCTTTGCAACGGTAAGCTTCCAGGCCGTTAAAGCGGCTGTTGCTAACCCGGTAAAAAGCTTGCGGAGCGAATGATCAGTCATTTGCTTTGCGTCATTTTGTTGCACGTCATTGAGTCATTTGCTCTGCATACTTTGATAATTGAACGCTGATAAAAATGACTTAATGACCACGTAGTAAATGACCCAATGAAATAAGAAAATGATTAAAAACTATATCAAAACAGCATGGCGTAACCTGGTTATCAATAGGGTTACTTCATTAATAAGTATCGCGGGATTGGCAGTTGGGATAGGCTGCTTTATATTATTGGCTACCTATTTGTTAAATGAGTTGAGATACGATAGGTTTCATGCTAATGCCAATCGTATTGTCAGGGTGGTTTACAATTATAAATCGTCGGATGATGCCGAGGCAAAATCGGTAGCGGTAACGCCTACTGCACCAGTACCTGTATTTAAACAGCAATTGCAGGAAATTGAGGATGGCGTGCGGATTTACTGGTACAATAACCCGGTACAATACCAGGATAAGCTATTCAACGAAAAACGGTTTTTATTGGCCGATGCGCCATTTTTCAAAATCTTTAGCTTTAAGTTTTTGAGAGGGAACGCCGCGACTGCGCTTAAAGATCCATCGGCTGTGGTGATTACGGCATCTATAGCAAAAAAATACTTTGGTAATGAAGATGCCTTAGGTAAAGTTTTGAAGGTAAACAACAAACAAAATATGATGGTTACCGGCGTGGTTGAGGATGTGCCGGAATACTCTCAGATCAAGTTTGATATGATAGGCTCGTACGCTATTACCGAACACTCCAAAACACGCAGATGGGATTCGGCAAACGATTATTCTTACCTGTTGTTAAAGCCAGGTGTTAATGCGGCTTCGGTTCAGCAAAAAATGAATACCTACGTGGCCGATATGTTCAAGGATGATTTCAGGCAGGGCCATAAAATGTGGTTCACGCTTGAACCGTTGACCGATGTTCACCTAAAATCCGAAGCTACATATTCGCTCACACCATCGGGCAATATTAAATACATTTATATTTTGGGTGCCGTGGCAGTTATACTACTGCTTTTGGCCTGTGTTAACTTCCTGAACCTGGTTACAGCGAAAGCCATTGAGCGGGGGCACGAAATAGGTGTACGCAAGGTAATGGGCGCGGCCCGGCCCCAGCTTTTTACGCAGTTTATCATCGAATCGGCCATGATCACCCTCGTATCATTGCTGGGCGGGTTATTTTTGGCTGATATTAGTTTTAAATGGTTCAGCGATTTTTCAGGACAGCAGTTAAGCCTTCAAACCTGGAACACTTCATGGTTGATCATGGCGCTTGCCGGTTTGTTTATAGTGGTTACTTTTTTAGCGGGAACTTATCCGTCGTTATACCTGTCGTCATTTAATCCTATAATTACTTTAAAAGGGAAACTTACCAATACTTCGGGTGGCAGAACATTACGCCGGTCGTTGGTTATTTTTCAATTCGTAGTATCTGTATTCTTCATGATCTGTACGGTTATAGCGGGTAGCCAATTACAATATATCCAGCATTTAAATATCGGTATCGACAGGTCGCAGGTAATGGTGATTGATATTGGTGGTAAATCGCTAAAAGATATTAAGTCATTTAATAACGAGGTAACGCAATTACCAGGCGTACTTAATGCGACTGCCTCGTATGATTCGCCGGTAGATGTTCATGGAGGATATAGCATTAACCACGCCGATGGTAAAAACAGCGATTATAATCTTTCGGTAACGGCGTTGCCGGTTGAACGCAACTTTTTAAAAACGCTTGGTATTAAACTGGTGCAAGGCATTGATTTTACAGACGCCGATGAAAAACGTTCGACCGAGGCCGATGAAAACAAACGCAGCTATGGGTTTATCATCAATGAAAAAGCAGCCAACGCGCTGGGCTGGAAGGCTAACGAAGCAGTAGGTAAACACATTGGCCTTAACGGGCGAACCGGTGAAATAAGGGGAGTGGTACAAAATTTCAACTTTGCATCGGTACACCAGGAAATTACACCTATAGTAATGTTTACAGAGGATTATTTTGGCAAGGTACTTATCAAAACATCCGGAAATAATCTTACACAAACTATATCGGCAGTAAAAGAAAAATGGACTGCCTTTAACCCGGCTACGCCGTTTGAATATCATTTCCTCGATCAGGAGTTTGATGATATGTATAAAGCCGAGCAGCGCACAGGGTCAATATTAACCGCGTTTACCCTGGTTACTATTTTTATCTCCTGTTTGGGTTTATTCGGACTGGCGGTATTTTCAACCAGGCAAAGGGTAAAGGAAGTTGGCGTGCGCAAAGTTTTGGGAGCAAGCGTTTTCAGTATTGTAAAGCTTGTTTCCGGCGATTTCCTAAAATTGGTGATCATATCTGTTATCATCGCCTCGCCGATAGCCTGGTATGCTATGCACCGCTGGCTGCAGGATTTTGCCTATAAAATCAACATCCAGATCTGGGTATTTATTGCAGCCGGTGCCGTGGCGATATTCATCGCCTTTATCACTGTAAGCGTGCAATCACTCAGGGCGGCTCTTGCCAACCCGGTAAAGAGTTTGCGTTCGGGAGATTAGTTTGGGAGCGTTAACTCCTAAAATTAAAAAGTGCGTCATTGCGAGGAACGAAGCAATCTCCGATTAGCAGGTTCGCCCTGTATAGTTTGGGATTGCTTCGTTCCTCGCAATGACGCTTTTTTATGGTACATGACTTTTCGATAATTTGGTCAGCAACTAAATCTGACAACCCGAATCCGCCTAACCTCTAATCTTTAACCTCAGCTCCCCAAAAACACTGTATCATAATCGAACGCATTCTGTTACATAAGCGTACAGTAATAATTTGGTAATATCATTTAATGCATTGATAGTTAGTTAGATATAACTTTGGTATGTTATTGATATGTTAATCGCAAAATGATGAGTATTATTGTTTAACTCATTTATTTATAAACAAACTAATTCAATAATTAAAAATGTTATCACTGCAGCATATTTCAAAGTATTTCCAGGTAGGGGGCAACAGAAACATCATCCTGAACGATTTGAGCCTTGAGGTTGACGAAGGCGAATTCATTTCTATCATGGGCCCTTCAGGTTCTGGCAAATCAACATTATTAAATATCATTGGTATGCTGGACGAGCCGTCAGATGGTTACCATTACTTTGAGGGGCATGCAGTGCATCAGCTTAAAGAAAAACAGCGTTCGGCTTTGTATAAACAATACATTGGTTTTGTTTTCCAGGCATATCACTTAATTGACGAGCTTACCGTTTACGAAAACATTGAAACGCCGCTTATTTACCAGGACTTTAAAAGTGCCGAACGTAAAGCGATGGTAGCCGATATGCTCGACCGCTTTAGCATTGTTGGCAAAAAAGACCTTTTCCCTGCGCAGTTGTCAGGCGGGCAACAACAGTTGGTGGGTATAGCCCGCGCGCTTATCGCCAAGCCAAAATTGTTATTGGCCGACGAACCTACAGGTAACCTCAACTCCAAACAAGGCGAGGAGATTATGGAGCTATTCCGCAAGCTTAATAAAGAAGATGGCGTAACTATTATACAGGTTACCCACTCCGAAAAAAATGCCGAATACGGTTCGCGCATTATCGACTTGCTGGACGGCAGGATCGATTCATCAAGAAAACTCTGAACTCAATAATAAAATGCGATACTATAAATTACTATTTCTCGGTCTTGTTGTATTTGGAAACTTAAAGGCTTACGGCCAGGCCCCGGCAGATTCTGTGCTTACTTTACAGCAATGTATTGATCTTGCAATTAAAAACAACCTCGATGTTAAAAAGAGCGAATTGCAAATGCAAACACAGGAGATTGCCTATAACCAGGCACGTGAAAACCTGCTGCCTTCAATTAACGGCAACGTAAGTCATAATATAAGCAATGGTCGTAGCCAGGACCCTACAAATTATAACTACGTAACACAGCAAATTACCTATGCCCAGTATAACCTGAACAGTAACCTGACATTGTTTAACGGCATGAGCCTTATTAACAATATCAAACGTTACTCATTGGCATACCAGGCTGGTAAAATGGATTTTCAACAGGCGAAGGATCTGGTTACTTTAAATGTTATTACTGCCTATTTGCAGGTGCTTGATAATGAAGATCTGCTAAAGGCAACCGATATACAAGTTGAACAAGCCCAGAAACAGGTAGACAGGTTGGTAATATTGAATAAAGACGGTGCTACGCCACCTGCTACTTTGTATGATTTGAAAGGCACACTTGCTACCAGTAAGATTGGCGCGGTTAATACCAGGGCCGCGATGGGAATTTCAAAGATCAACTTGTTGCAGATCATGAATGTGCCATTGGATAAGAGCGTTAAACTTGCTCGCCTATCTGCCGATCAGTTGCCCGGAAGTTATGATAAAAATGCCGAAGAGATTTATACTAAGGCGTTAAATGACCTGGCATTGGTTAAAGCTTATGACCTGCGCTTAAAAAGTGCCGAAAAAGAAGTGAAATCTGCCAAAGGTGCTTTGTGGCCAACTATCTCGGCATTCGGATCGTTGGCAACCAACTACTCAAGTACCGGTAATACAGGTTATTATTCGCAATTAAAAAATAACTATAGTTCAGGCTTTGGCGTTGGGTTGAGCATTCCTATCCTTAACTATTTCCAAAACCGTAATAAGGTAGCCCTGGCCCGTATCGATCTGCAAACTGCTAAATACAATAATGATTTTACAAAGATCCAGTTAAAGCAGAATATCGATCAGGCTTATATTAACATGACATCGGCACTTGAGCGCTATCATTTATTGCGCGACCAGGTTGATGCCTACGCCGAATCGTACCGGATTGCCGAAGTTAAATTTAACTCGGGTGCTATTACTTCTGTTGATTTTGTGATAGCTAAGTCAAACTATGACCAGGCTAATACCAACCTGATCAACGCACGGTATGATTATTTTATCCGTACCAAAATACTTGATTACTACCAGGGCAACTTAGCGCTTTGATGTAATTGTTTAAGATTAATAAAAACCTATACTTTTATTACCGATTAACAGTTAAATATCTGGTTAAACTTTTACCGAACTTATCGGTTGGGTTTGGCCGGATATTTCTATTTTAGCGCCAGTTTTGCAAACAATATTGCTTGCAAAACATTAATACATCACTCCAAACACCTAATAAAAATGAAAAAATCAATTTTACTTATCTTCTCTATTTTTTTACTGTCAATTGGCGTATCAAAAGCGCAGGTTATACCGAGCTTTTCGTTTGGTTTAAAAGGCGGTTTAAACTATTCAACTTTTCCCTCTAACGGCGTTTTTAACAATGATAATAAAGCAGGCTACCAGGCTGGTGCCTGGGCACGTATTGGCGGCTTAGGCTTCATTTTTCAGCCGGAACTTTATTTTGCTGATAAAAGCGTTACTGTAAACAATGGCGGTGTTTCAAACAAACAAAGCTTTAAAAGTTTTGATGTTCCATTGTTAATTGGTGCTAAAGTTGGCGCCTTAGGCTTGGGCGGCAGGTTTTATGGTGGGCCTGTGCTTTCATTTACTACAAGTAAGGACAATGCTTTCAATGATGCAACCGCTTTAAGGTATAAAGATGCCAACTATGCTATCCAGGTAGGAGCGGGCGTTGATATCAGCAGTTTTTCTGTTGACCTGCGTTACGAAGGTGGTTTAAACAAAATTCCTTATGGCAATGATAACTCACATACGCGCGTAAGCTTGTTTAGCCTTTCTTTAGCCTATAAATTATTCTCTTTATAATTCTCAGCTTATTAAAAAATATAGGAAGACCTGCCGGGAACGGCGGGTCTTTTTTTGCTTTAGGCGATATTTTGAATTTTACTGTTGATTAACCCGGATCAAAGGCCTTTGTTTTTTGTCCATTTATTGAATGCAAACCAACTAATGAATAGATGAGTGATCATTTTAGAGCTATATGTTGTTAATTAATGGTTAATTTATATTTTGATGGGAAACCTTTTTTGAAATTTCTTCGTAAAAAGTAACTAATAATAAATGAAGGTTACTTATGCGCTTGAGGGCCGTCTTAAAAATATCATATAAACCAGTTCTATTAATTCTTCTAAATCTTTGTTTTTTTACGGGTAAAGCCCTTGCTGTTTATACATTTAACTGGACAGCAGGTGCGCTAACAACCGATTGGGCAACTCCAGGCAATTGGTCGGTTTCTGGAACGGGAACAGGTACACTTTATCCCGGTGCAAGCGGAAGAACAGACGATATCGTGAATTTTGGCGTAACCGGGTCTGTATTTACCCTTCAACCGGTTTTGGCTACCGGCGTCACTGTAGGTTCTATTACATTTGGCAGTATTCAGTATCTTTCAACCTATGTACTTACCGGTACCACATTAACAGGCACGGTTTTGACAGTTAACGGCGCTACACTTACCGTAACAGGAGATATTAATCAGAACTATAACTCAAGCAGCACTGCAACGAGTATTTTTAATGACATCAGGGGGACAGGAACTGTTACATGTGCCAATATACAGTTTGGCAGCGCTTCTTCTGTAACAACCACCGCCTTTTCGTTTTTAATTTTGGAATCTACCGGGTTTACGGTTACTAATAATGTAAACATTAATTTGAATGTTAAGCAGCAAAACGGTAGTGGAATCAGGCTTGAAGGCGGCACGATGACCATAAATGGTCAGATTAATTTTGTTAACAGGGGCGTTACTTCAAAAAACTCCGGTTATTTCACCGTGAATGCCCGTACCTCATATAAAACAACCAATACCAACACAAACCCTACTTTAGTTTTAACCAATGCTAATGCTCTTGGTACATTGGTCGCCACCTATTCGTCAGTGAATTTTTATGGTGACCATAACCCGGGCGGGAAAGCTACGGTTAGGTATACCGCGGCAAGCCCTTTAATATATACCACTGCTACGCTTACATTTGGTTCTGGTGGTGGTGCTGTGGACGCTAACGGCGCGACTAATCCCACTTACGATAACCTGGTAATCCAGGGTACGGGAACGGCCGTTATAGGTGGCTCAACCGCTACGGGTTACACCAGCTACCTCGTTATTGACTCTACGTTAACAACCAATTCAAATACGTCTTTTTCAAACGCAACAAATACTATCACCACGATAGGTGCATCCGGAGGAACAGGAGCAAGTTGGACAAACGCGGCTTCTGTAACAGTAGCGGGAGGAAGTGGAAGTATTGATATCAACGGTACACTGACCAACTCGGGCACCATGACTATGGGAACAGGCGCATTGAATATAGCTAAAGACTATACCAACACCGGTACCTTTACGGCAAATTCTACTCCTACTATTACATTTGATGGCACAACCCAGACGCTCACTGATGCTACCACTAATGGCACAGCTTTTTACAATGTAACCTTTACAACGGGCGGAACCAAAACAATGGCCTCGGGCAGTAAATTTACTATCGCGCCTACCTACACCTTAAACGTCAATACTTCATCCATACTTGCGGTGGGTAACGCAACTGCGACTACAACAGCGCTTACATTACTTTCTACCTCTGCCGGCGACGCAAGTATCGGCACCTTGGCTGCTGGTTCTATTACGGGCAGCATCAATGTTCAGCGCTATGTGAAGGGCACACTGCGCCGATATATGCTGATGTCATCGCCTGTAACGAATACGACAACAACATTTACAACAACCGGCTCGCTTCCTACCTATAATCTCATCCCGCTTATTGCAACCACTTATATAACAGGCCCGGGAGGTTCAACCAATGGTTTCGACAATGCCACGGCTACGGGTAATAGTCCTTCGGTATTTGTTTACGATGAAAACGCCCCTGTTACAGCTGATATAAATCAGGTGGTGAATAATGAATACAAGCCTTTCAGTTCGACAAGTCAGGGTTTGCCGGCAGCTAATGGTTTTTTATACTATTTCAGGGGAAGCAGGAGTGTGGTGAACCCATTTGTGAGGCCATTCCCGGCAACGGATAATGCCACATTAAACTTTTTTGGCGCGGTTATTAAAGGTTCGGGAGCCACTAATGCGCAGTTAACCGCAAATATAATTAATTTCCCTGCTACGCCGCCAACCTATTATACCGCTACCGCGGTAAGTGCACCCGCTACTTTGTCATATAGCGCAAGTACTCCAGCAATAAAGAAAGGCCTTAATCTTATTGGTAATCCATATGCTTCTGTAATTGACCTTCATGCACTTTACGCTGCTAACACTACCAATAAATTTTACTACATGTTGATTAAGGATACAAATACGGGAACCAATAGTTCGTCAACCAAATTTGCATTATATGACGCAAGTGTGGGTACTACAGGTTCCGCTGGCACTGGTGCAAGCAGGTATGCCTTATCCGGTCAGGGCTTTTTTACTGTAGCAACTTCTGCCTCGGCTATTAAGTTTGATGAATCCATGAAAGTAGCGTACTCAAGTTATACTCCTCCAACTAATCCTGTATTTAACGTGGTGGGCAACCCCGGTAAAAACATCGCAGCTTCATTTGCTTCGAGCGTACCAATCAATGATGGAGATATTTTGCCTCGTATTACTATGGAATTGGCACAGGATACGATAATACATAACTCTACCGATATCAATTTCGATGGAAACGCCTCTGCCAAATTTGTTCCGGGCGAAGACGCTCCATATTATCAGCCTTCAGGACAGGGAGATTTGTTTTATTCTTTAAGCAGCGATTCAATAGGCTGTTTTGCCAACTACACCAGTAACCTCGAAAAATTAAAGCGGATAAACCTGATTGTTACTTTCTCTAATTATGGAACATATAAGCTTACAGCACCAATAAAAAAGAATATCGATCCAAGGTATTCCATCTATCTGAAAGATAAATACACCAATGATTCGCTTGATGTTGTTCATAATGATGAGTACGCGTTCAAGGTAGAATCGAATGCGGCCAGCTATGCGCATGACAGGTTCTATCTTTCTATTGGTATAGTTCCGGGGCATGATTACCGCCTGATAAGCTTTACCGGAAAAAAGGTTACACAGGGAATAACCTTAAACTGGGAAACCAATAACGAGAGTAATTTTACAGGTTTCGGCGTTCAGAAAAGTGCCGACGGGGGCAAGACGTTTTTAACTATAGATAGCCTGCGGTCAACAGGCGCTGGCAAATATGCTTACACTGATCCAACACCCGGTACAGGCCAAATCATTTACAGACTTAGCCAAAACCTTGTAACAGGCGAAAATAAACTTTCTGATAAACTCACTTTTCAAATACAACCGGGCTCTGGCGTAAATAAGTTCCTGGTTTATCCAACAGTAGTTTCGGCCAGTACGGTTAATATAAAATTAGAACAAACATCTGCCAATCAGGTTAAGATAAATATAGTTAGTCCTTCGGGCGCAATTGTAAAAAAACTATCAGCAACAGGCACAAACACTATACAGGAAAATGTTACCGGTTTAAGCCGGGGCCTTTACATAGTAGTTGCGGTTAATGAAAGCACGGGTGATAGAATTGGAAGTGGAATGTTTTTTAAACAATAACAGTATGTGTGTATTATCTATGATCGTATCAAAATGGAAATCCATAATAGCTTTTACAATAATAAATTTGCTTACGGTATCCCTAACCTTTGCGGATCCGGGCGATGGGCTTTGTGATGGTAACGATGGCGGACCTGATGGTTGTCCCTTAGATACCTGGGTATGGGTGCTCATGATAGTAGCCGTAGTGTTTACCGCGCGGCACCTGATCCGGCAAAATAAATCAAATACAAGCCTTGAGCAACGGGCTTAATGGTTGTATTTAAGTTCCATTAAAATATTCCTCAAAAATTACTTGCTGTCTTCCTAAGCAAAGCGGTGTTGTTTTATTACAGAAATAAATCATATTGATATACAATTGGTTGTGCTATTATCTGTATCTTGACCAATAAAACAACCTGCTATGAAACACTTTTTTAAATGTGCACTACCTGCTTTACTGGCATTTATGGTACAGGGCGTTTCTGCCCAAACCCACCGGTTAGAAAAGCTTTGGGAAACTGATTCCGTTGTACGGGTCCCTGAATCGGTTTTACCTGATTTTAAAAAACAGATTTTATACGTATCCGAAATTGGTGGAAACTCCAACACCGCTGCTGGTAAAGGAGGGGTTGCCAAAATAGGTTTGGATGGCAAAATCATCGACCTTGATTTTACAACAGACTTAAACTCTGCTAAAGGCATGGGACGGTTTGGCGACAAATTATATGTAGCCGATCTGTCGGAACTTGTTGTTATTGATATCAAAACAGGCAAAGTGATCAATAAAATAGTTATCGACAGCGCTAAAGTTTTAAATGATGTTACTGTTGATTCAAAGGGTGTGGTTTATGTATCAGATAGCAAAACCTTCAAGATCCACCGCGTTGAAAAAGGAAAGGTAACCACCTTCTTAACTCAAGTAACCGGTGTTAACGGGCTTAAAGCAATAGATAACGACCTGTATATCATGAGCGGGCCGAAGTTTATGAAAGCCGACAGCAAAGGTAATTTAACACAGGTGGCAACGATTACTTGCAATGGCGATGGCCTTGAACCGGTTGGTAATGGCGATTTCCTGATTACTTGCTGGGCTGGGCATATATTTTATGTATCTGCGGATGGGAAAGTAGAAGTACTGCTTGATTCAGAAGCGCAAAAGATGAGTACTGCCGACCTGGGTTATGATACCGTTAATCATATTTTATACGTGCCGACCTTTTTTTCGAAGAAAGTAGTGGCGTACAAGCTTGTAAACAATTAATATACCCGTCGATAATTTAGGCTGGTATTAACACAAAAGAAGCCCTGCTAACCGAGTCAGCAGGGCTTCTTTTTTTAGTTCAAGTATTTTATTTGGCAGGAGTAATAACGATATTCCTGTAATCGATAGGGCCGTGATCGCCTTGAATCAATAGCGGACCTGGTTCGCCTTCTTTACTGTCGATAGCCCCGCCTGTAATACCCGGAATTTCCTGCTGGCATATTACCATAGTGCCGTTAGCTACAATTGTAACCAACCTGCCTACGAGGGTAATATCGTATGATTGCCATTCGCCGGCGTTTTTTGCCATCATTTTATTAGGAGGCAGGAAACCATAAATGGCGCTAAACTGGTTATTAATTGGTTCCGGTTCGCCGGTTTTGGTATCAATTACCTGTACCTCATAACGCCCTCTCAGATAAACGCCGCTGTTGCTGCCTTTCTGGTAACGAAACTCGATATGTAATTTAAAGTCGCTAAATTTTTGATCGGTGATAAGATTGGCGCCGGAGTGTTTGCTTCTTAAAATGCCGGATTCAACTACCCATTGATTTTTGCCATCGGTATGCCAGCCTTTGGTATCTGTACCATTAAACAGTTTAACAGGTTTACCCCATACCGGTGCTTTTGTCCGGGTCATTGACGGTGCACGCACGCCTGTAAAATGGTAAGTCACGCCATCGGTATAAACCATCGTGCCGCTTAACTCTTCGCCCTTAACCTCAAACTCAAAATCCATATTGCGGTTTCCTTCTTCCCATTGTGGAGGGATAGAGAAGCTGTACTTTCCGTTATTTGGTTTTACCTCCGATATCGGTCGTGCGCTTCCGAAGGCATAAGTGAACCGGCCGATGAGGGTATGTGTACCAGATTTCTGAACTTCCAGCCATGATGGAATACTTTTGCCGCCTTTGTCCATAGTGATATCCCAGCGACCGATAACGGCAGGATCTTTTATCTGCTGGGCTTTTGCCTCCGAAATTATCAGAAGCAGTAATGCAGCAATAATCTGCGTGCGGAAAAAACGGTAAGTTTTGGTTTGGTTAGTGGTAGTTTGGTTTCTCATAATATTTAAATCTACAAACTAACATTCAATATTTTAACTAAACGATTGATTTTTTGATGTGTCAAGCTGACACACACTTCGATAACTATTACCTGTACGTCGATTAGTTTTTGCCCACGGTCTATTACGGTTTAGGAAGTTTGTGATTTTGGGTTCTTTTGCCGGTAATAAATAGTAATGATGAAAAAAATCTCTCTCTTCATATTGTTCATCCTGGCGGTTTTAGCTTCCTCTGCAAGTAGCCGGGTAAAAAGCAACATAACCTCTAACCTCGATGAGTTTTCATCCGGTATTTCGGGTACGGTGCTTGATTCGGTAAGTGGTAAACCCGTTGATTATGCTACGGTAACCATTATTGACCAAAGCAGCGGTAAAATAGTATCCGGCTCGCTTACAGCTACAGATGGTAAGTTTTCTATCGGAAAATTAAACAGGGGCATATATAACGTCAAGATCAGTTTTTTAAGCTATGCCGATAAAACCATATCGGGAATTAACCTTGTTGATGGAGAATCGAAAAAACTGGGCCGTGTTTTGCTGAGTCCCAATGCTAAACTTTTGAATGAAGTACAGGTAACGGCGAAAAAGGCTTTGGTTGAAGAAAAGATCGACCGCACGGTTTATAATGCCGAAAATGACCTTACCGCACGTGGCGGTGACGCATCTGACGTGATGAAACGTGTACCTATGGTTTCGGTAGATATGGACGGCAACGTAAGCTTGAGGGGGAGCCAGAATATCAAGGTGCTTATTAACGGCAAGCCATCGGCCATGATGTCGGCCAGTGTTGCGGATGCTTTGAAACAGATCCCTGCCGACCTGATTAAGAGTGTAGAGGTGATCACTTCTCCATCGGCCAAGTATGATGCCGAAGGTTCGGGCGGCATCATCAATATCGTATTAAAACAAAATACCCTACAGGGGCTTACGCTTAACATTAACAGTACCGCCGGTACCCGCGGATCCGGACTTGGCCTTAACGGCGGTTATAAAGTTGGTAAGTTTAACTTTTCGTTAGGCGGTTTTGGTCGCGGCAGCTACAACTCTCCGGGCTCTTTCAGTAACAGCCAAACAGTAAGCAGCCTTACTTCAAATGATACTTACCTTACTACGCAAAGTGCCACAACTAAAAATAAATCGCTGTTTGGTAGGTATAATTTTGGTATGGACTATGATATCAGCGAACATAACTCGCTTAGCTTGGGCGTAGTAATAGGCGCCAATAACCGCCCCACAACGCAAAATAATTTCCTGACACAAAGTTATCTTAATGATGAACTGACAAGCTCTATGCTGCAGCAGAACAAGATCACCAATAACTCCAACCAGGTAGACGCAACCCTTACTTATACACTTACAGGCAAAAAGCCAGAGCGCGAGTTCAGTATATTGACCGAGTACAGCCAGAATAACCGGAATAACAATTTTGAGAATATCTATCTGGATCAAAGCAGTGGCGCGGTAACCGGCGGATTAAAAAACAATAATAACAGCGTTAATAAAGAACTCACTTTTGAGGCCGATTACCAAACGCCCACATTTAAGAACCAATTGCTGGAGTTTGGTGCGAAGGATATTATCAGGACGGTAAGCAGTGATTATACCTATTTTTCTGCTGCCGATGGCTCGCTTAACTACCAGCCTATATCATCATCCAGTTTATCAAACGCTTTCAGCTACAAGCAGAACGTAGCGGCCGGTTACCTGTCATATACGCTTTCGCCTATTAAAAATTACACGCTTAAGGCCGGTGCAAGGTATGAGTATACCAACATTACGGCTGATTTTAACAGCGGCTCATCAGTTAATATTCCAAATTACGGTGTACTGGTACCAAGTGTAAACCTGGCCCGTAAGTTTGGTAATGGCGATATGATCAAGTTTGGTTTTACACGCAGGATTCAGCGCCCATCGCTTGAGTTTTTAAACCCTAATATCCAGGCATCAAACCCGCTTAACGTTACTGTAGGAAACCCGGCGCTCTCGCCTGAGTATACCAATAACTTTGAGTTGGGCTACAGCACTCATATCAAAAACAATAGCATTAACGTATCTGCCTTTATGCGTTCTACCAATGATGCTATCCAAACCATTAGGACAAGCAGTGGCGATACGGTGAAGACATCATACCAAAACCTGGGTAAACAGGATGCTTACGGGTTAAGCCTTTCATTCAATTTATCCCCAATCAATAAATTAAGTATTAATGGTGGTGTAGATATGTATCACCTTAGCCTCGATAACCTGGACCCTGATCCATTGTTTCGCGCTAATAACCAGGGCTGGGTAGCTAACTACCGTTTATTCGGTAGCTATGATCTGTCGGATAAATATTCTATTCAGGCTTTCACATTCCGTCGTTCACGCCAGATCCAGTTACAAGGCTACCAGGGAGGTTTTGGGGTTTATAACGTTAGTTTTAACAGATATTTTGCCAAGAAGAAAGGCAGTATAGGCATAGGGCTTGATAACTTCCTGACCAATGGTTTCCACGTGCCTACGGTGGTTAACTCAGGTAATATCAGCCAGCAGGCGGTTAACATAACACAGGTACGCAGTTTCGAGATCAGGTTTAGTTACCGCATTGGCGGCCTTAGTCAGGCTAAACCCAAAAAGCCTAAAAAGACTATCAACAATGATGACCTTAAAGACAGCGGAAGTAATAATGACAGTAAATAAGCATCCGGGAAATGTATAAGTAATTCAGAGAAACATATAATTTTAAGGCCCGGTATAAAGCCACCTTTGTGTTGTATTAAAAATTAAAACAATGACAAAGACAATATTTATTACCGGTGCCTCATCTGGCCTGGGTAAAGCTACTGCCAAATTATTTCAAAGCAAAGACTGGAACGTTATAGCAACCATGCGCTCGCCTCAACATGAGCAGGAACTATCAGCATTGGCAAATGTTACCTTGCTGCCCCTTGATGTTAATGACCCGAAACAAATTACCGAGTGTGTAACAAAGGCTACCGGCTTAGGAAAGATCGACGCAGTATTTAACAACGCAGGGCATGGATTATTTGGCCCCTTAGAAAGTTATGACGATGAACAGATAGCTGGATTGATAAACACCAATTTATTAGGCGTTATCAGGGTAACCAAAGCTTTTATACCGCATTTCAGGCAACAGGGTGGCGGATTATTTATAACAACATCATCTATGGGCGGCATGACGGCCTTTCCGTTCAGCTCCATGTATCATGCAACCAAATGGGGGATAGAAGGCTTTAGCGAAAGCATGTACTTTGAGCTGTCAAAATTTAACATCGGTATTAAAAATATTTTACCCGGTGGCATCAGAACCGATTATGTAGGTCGTTCAATGGCACATGGTGTTCATGAGGTTGAAGCTTATCAGCCGTCAATTGATAAGGTTAACAGTATCATGAGCCATCTTTTACTTCCTGAAAACCTTACACCTGCCGAGGATATTGCTGAAGTAGTATTTGAAGCTGTGACTGATGGCAAGGATCAGTTAAGGTATATTGCAGGCGAAGACGGAAAGGCCTTATATAAAACCCGGACTGAGATGGGCGGGGAGGTGTTTCGCAAGCATTTTGACCAGGTTTTCTTTGGTTAATCCGCTTTAAGGAGATTTCATATCTTTAAAAATGAAAAAAGAACTGATCCGTATCCGTTCCATCAATGAGTTGCACCGACATTATCAATGTGGTACGCCACGTCATCCGCTGGTTTCGGTTATCGACCTTAAAACAATCCGGCATAATTTGTTGGAGCAAGGCGAGGCTTACCAAATGTCCCTTTATATCATCTCTTGCAAGAGTTTCAAGGGTAACCTGCATTATGGCAGACAGCTTTATGATTTTGAAGAAGGATCGTTGTTGTTCACCGCTCCCGAACAGGTGATTAGTTCAGGCCCTGAAGTTGAGTTAGAGGATGGTTGGGCCTTATTCTTTCACCCGGATTTGATTAACGGTACTGCGCTTGGCCGAAATATTCATCAGTATTCTTTTTTTTTGTATGATCTGAATGAAGCCCTGCATGTTTCGGACGAGGAGAAGCAAGTACTGCTGGATTGTGTTAAAAAGATTGAACGGGAATATTCACAAAATATAGATAAGCACACTCAGGGCTTAATAGTAAGCAATATCGAACTGCTGTTAAGCTACTGCAACCGCTTTTATGATCGTCAGTTTTTGACACGGGCGAAAACGAACCATGACCTTGTGCAGCGCTTTGAATTGTTACTGAACGAATATTTTACGCGTGAAACATTGGTTAACGATGGCTTACCGGAAGTGAAATATTTTGCTTCGAAACTTAATATCTCGCCTAATTACCTGTCCGATCTGTTGCATAAATATACCGGCAAAACAACGCTTGAGCATATTCATTTACAGCTTATTGAAAAGGCGAAACTGTTACTTTGGGAAAGGGATAAGTCGGTTAGTGAAGTTGCCTATCAGCTCGGGTTTGATCATCCTTCACATTTTACAAAGATCTTCAAAAGCAAAACCGGCTTTACGCCAAAAGCATACAGAAGTAACAACTGATTGGTTTTTTGGAGGTCTGAAATTGATATAATAAAAAAGACGGTCATTTATAAGCCGTCTTTTTTATTATAATTGGGGTTGGACAGTTTGCCCCTAAGCTTTATTTATTGACAATATCAAATGTGCTGAATTGGGCACTTTCAGTTGGCTTGCCTTTAAAAAATAGGCCGATACGTTGAGGCCGGTCCCATTGCGGTAAAAAATCTACAGGGATACTTTTTCCGGCAGATATTTCTTTCCAATCCTGGTTTGGTGCGGCGTAATAAGCTTTGCAGGTTCTGTCGGGTGCCATGCTGAATTTGAGGCGTACAGGCACATCAGACGCTATGGTAACAGAATCAATAATAGTAAAACTACCATCCTTAATCATCCATAATTTCACTTGCTTACCCGAGGTGCCAATTCCTAAAGCCGAATTGACAGTGCCATAAAAGGCCAGGCCTTTAAGCGCGTTATTGCTGTTAGATACAGTCGTAGTCATATCGAAATGATCGGATACCGGGCGAACACCATATACAATCCCGGCCTTATTTTTTTCGGACACCTGGCCCGATAAATTAAACTTGCCATTACCTTGTTTTACAACGGGACTGGCGTTGTGGAAATCATACTGCCAATATAGTGCGGGCTTGTTAGTGGTAAAGGTATCATGTATTCCAGGAAGCTGGCGTGGTGTAGCAACCGCTTTCATGATAGGCCATCCATTGTTTTTTGGCCATGAAAGCGTAGCCAACATGCCCTCGCGCCCGGTAAAAACCTCACTGCGTTCATTGTAGGCATGGCATAGGTAAAAATATTGCCCCGCAGCAGTTTTGACGAAGGTGCCGTGCCCGCTGCATTTCCAACCAGCTGCAGGTTTTAGCAACTCTTCACCGTCATACTTGTCATACGGACCGGAAAAGCTGGTAGCCCTTGTTACCTTAACATGGTAGCTGCAACGTACACCACAGCAACCTCCGGCAGAATAAAACAGGTAGTAATACTTCCCGGTTTTTAATATGCTTTGCCCCTCCATGCCTACACGTTTATCATCTTTCAGGAGGGAAAACATTTCTCCTTCGGTTTTCAAACCATCTGCCGAAAGTTTACAAGCCAGGAGTTCGATAGGGCGGTTATCGAGGCCGTATGCTTTGAATGAGATATACAATTGTCCATTGTCATTGTATATAAAAGGATCTATGGCTTCTTTCCCATGGTCAACGATAATTCCGCGATCTGTAAAGCCATGATCAGGGTACTTTGAAGTTGCTACGCCAATGCATGAAACGTTATCAGATTTACGCCGCGCAGTGTAATAAATATAATAGGTTTTGTTAATGTGATAATATTCAGGCGCCCAGAATGATCCAACAGTCCATTCGGGTGCTTTATCAAACACGTATCCAACTTGTTTCCAGGTCTTGAGGTCGGTTGAATGATAAACAGGATAATGCGGAGCCCACTCTGACGATGTTCCCGCGGCATAATAACCGTTGGGGACAGCAATAACAGTGGGGTCCGGAAAATCGCCGGGTATAACAGCTGTGGTTGTTTGGGCGGTACCTTGATTTATGGTTGTCCATAAAAGCAGGAAAGCAAAGAAACGTAAGATTAATAATTTCATCAGGTATTGGTTTTTGGAACGGCAATATCGTTATTTTCCGCTATTGAAGTGTTGCTAAACCGATTTTTGTTTGGCTCAATATAAGTTGTCCTGAATTGGATATAACCATATTAATGAGTTGATGCCGGCTTGTTCGGGTTAGCAAACGTTAACAGTTGCCGCTTATAAGATTCGGCCGTTATGTTTTCTCCTGATTTTTTTGCTGCCATAATTGCCCCGTAAATTCCATTAAAACGATTGGGGTGTGTTTTCAGATCGGAGCGGTAAGCTCCCAAAGCTTTATCCGGTTTATTCATCTCTAACAACATATCGCCCAATAACTCCCGCGCTGGGATTACTTCACAGGGCGTAACCGGATGCTTTTCGGTTTTATCTTCCATATCGGCTGCTTGGTTCATCAAATTGAGTGCATCTTCATTTTTTCCGGCTTTAAATTGTATCCAGGCTTCGGCTGCTTTAATCTGTATTTGTACCTGGTTGGCCTTATATGAATCCTTTTGCGTGGTCAGCGTGTCATGGATAGTGTTTAGTTTTGCCAATTCCGCTTTTGCGGTGTCCATACTGCCGATATGTACAGCGCCCATTAGCCGTGTGAAATGAACAATAGCGGCTTGCCACGGGAAGTTTTTCCATGGAAAATTTAAAGGTGATACAGTCAGTTTTGCGGCTTTATCCCATAATTTATTTTCGAACAGGTAGCGTGAAGGAATGGCAGCAAAAGCATAAGCAACTTTAAAATTTACAGGATGCACTTCTGTAATGGTTTGCAGATAGTCGCATTGCTTTTTTGCATCCTTATTATCTCCTTTTTGCAGGTATGCATAAACCAGATAATCAAGCCCATGAAGCTCTTCGTCCCAATGCCCCTTGATACCGGCTGCAGGTGCATAACATTGCGCCGACGAAACAGAAGCGAGGTTTGAAGTTATAGCCTCATCCCACAGACCTAAACGTGTAAAAATATGCGATGGCATATGAAGTGCATGAGCCGAGGATGGTGCTATATTGGCGTATCTTCTGGCCATTGGCAAGGCCTGTTGCGCTAACCCAGGGTAATCATAGGTATGGATTATGTAATGTGCTATTCCGGGATGATTGGGCTCATTAGGGTAAAGGGAATATAAAATGGCGCCTGCTTTTTTTTGCTTTTTGAACGTCTTATCGGCAGGATCGGCGGCGGCATCGAGCGCAAGAGCGTAAAATATGGCTGCTTCTTTATCCTGAGGGAAATCCTTGTATACTTTGGCCATGCCGTTTTCAAAATTGATGCTCCGGGTATGATGATCTGATTTATCCCAGTTTTGATAAAAGGACGAGATCGCATCTATATATTCGGCTTCCCTGGTCGATTTGGGTTTAATGGAACGGGCTATTTCGGCAGCTTTAGCGCCCTTTTTAAGCTCTGCTTCGGTAGGCGGTGTCCAAAGTGGATGATAATTGCACATAGCCACGCCCCAATAAGCCATTGCGCAATCCGGCGATTTATCAATTATTTTCGCGAAGGCCTTTTCTGCTTCGTCGTATTCAAAGGAGTGCAGCAGGGCCACGGCAAGGTTAAAATCGTCTTTGATTTTTCCTTTATTAGATATTTCAAATTCAACTGATCCAAAATGTTTATCGGGCGATCCGCATAAAACAAGTTCCCCTCTTTTCAATCCTATTTCAGTGATCTGATCTTTTGATGGTTCTGATCTTTTTTCCTTGCAGGAGAAAAGTAAAGCCGTTGAAATAAGCAGAAGCGGGACAATGGCAAACAATTTTTCTTTCATAGTTGAAATGATTAACTATCTGAGGTTGAATTGTGTATGGGTTTATAAGCAAATACTTAAATTACAATATTTGTTTGCTTTTGCCGGGAGTAACTATAAAATTAAAGGCAGCCATAAATTTTTATATAACTGCCTTACTATTCCTGTCAGTGGAAACTACCAGGTTTATCCGATTAAAGAAAATGTAATACTAACTGCTCCCATTCCTCGCCTAAAGATATATTGGGCCGGATCTGCCGTGCCCTGCTGTACCAATAATCCGCATTTCCGATATCACCTTCCTTACGATGCAAATATGCGTGTACCCAGGCCGATGCCTGATCACCCAGGTGATCAACCTGCGCATGCGCCTGATGCCAATCGCCTTTACCATCATACCAAAGGCTTTTTAATAGTACAGAAAGTCTGCCGTCTGGCTGTTCTGCAGTTAATGATGCTTTAAATTCTGCTAAAGTTTTCATTGGGTATTTGTTTTTTTCGACAGTTGGCGTTACGAAAGTAAATGCCAGCTTATTTGTAAATATCCTAAATTAATCGGGATCATGTATTACCAAAAGAAACAAACAGATAGCTTAGAATCCAATCACATCGGGTAAATAGTGGCTGCTTTACGTGGTTTACATTTTATTATATTCGGGCCGTAATAAAATACCTGTCACAATGAAATATTCGGTTCTAAGCTTGTCATTGCTATTTCTTCTATGTTCGTTTGGATCATTAAATACCGATAAAACGCAAATAAAATGGGTAACGGATGCAAAAGGGAAAAAGCTAAGGAAGGAAGAAGAAAATTTGTATAACGACAAAGGTGATATTATGAAGTCGGTTCAATACGTCGATCATCAGAAACCACATTGTGAAATATTTAGCTTTGAATATGCTAATGGTCATAAATCAAAGAAGGTGAAAACATTTTGTGACGGAAAAGGCTACCAACTTACCGTTTATACTTATGATAAACAGAATCGTTTAGTACAGGAAGTGGACTATGAATCAAAAAATCAGTTAGTCGAAAAAAGAGTTAATACCTATCAGGGCAGTAGTAATAACATCAGCAGTACGGCATACTTTAACGGCAAGGAAAAAGATGCATATATGAAATCGGACTTTGAATATTATCATGATAATCTGCTTAAAAAAGAAATTCAAACGGTTGGTGGCAGCTGGAATTGTACCAACAACTACAAATATGATAGCAATAAAAATCTGATTTACGAAGATGCCGAGGTTGATGGCGGAGTAGGAGTAGTGAAGTATTATTACACTTATCAAAACAACATTTTGGTAAAGGATGTGGTTAAAGTCCCGGATACAGGTACCGAGTACCATCTGTATGAATATAGTACGAAGCAATGATCAGCGTTTTGCACCGCCGTTAAATTTTTACAATTATCTTCTTCTTATCAAATACATACATAGGCAGCCAAACTATCAGCGTAAATACAATCGCAGTAATTAACGACGCCCATTGCGGGCCGATGATGCTCTTAAAAACAATATCGTTAAATATATGCATTCCCGAAACTTTACCCTGGGTAGTTGTAACATGGATTAAACCCAAAGGTTCGGGCAAAACTTCGGATAGTACATAGGAGGCAATAGCATTAATGCCAAACACCGTGAATATCCAATAAGGCATTTTGATTTTTTTAATATCGATAAGCAGGTAGCAAAGCGCGAACGCAACCATACAGATCCCGCCGGCAAATAACACATATGAGCTTGACCAAAGCGGTTTGTTTAACGGAAAGAGCAGATTGAAAAGCAACCCGGCTATGGTGAATAAGCAGCCCATGACGGCAAGGCTTCCGAATTTATTTTTCGCAGATAGTTTTAGCTCTTTGAGTATCGCGCCGGCATATAAACCTACCATAGCCGAGCAAACCGCCGGCAGGGTACCGATTATTCCACAAGGATCTGTATAGGCAAATTTAGCGAGGTGCTTTTCGGAAAGGAAAAACCTGTCTATAACTGCAGCGATGTTATGCGTGGGTGTTACGGCAAAAGAACCCTGCAAGGGGATAAGGCAAATAACAATATAGTATCCGATTAAAATGCCTCCAAAAATGTATTTCCATCCTTTTTGCGGGATGTACAGGTAGATCACTGTCGACAGAAAATATACAACACCTAACCGTGGTAATACTCCCGGAAAGCGCAATGTGCTAAAGTTGAAGTTGTATACCAACTGAATTCCCCAGCCGATAAGAATTAACAAAACCATCCTTTTTAACGCTTTAAGAATAATGTCACGGCGTTTCTCCAGATCATCTTTTTTTGACTGCAAAGCAAAAACGATAGAAATGCCCATCATAAAAATAAAACAGGGAAATACAAGGTCGGTAGGGGTACAGCCGTTCCATTCCGAATGCTTTAATGGGGCGAAAGCATGGTCGTGATCGCCGGGCGTGTTAACAATGATCATGGAAGCAATAGTAAGGCCACGGAAAACGTCTAACGATTGGAGGCGCTCTTTTAATGGGTTCATTGATGCGGTTGGCTTATAAATAATTAATGTTCTACAAGAAATACTCTGCAATTTAACTAAATAAATCTAAACGTGTACGTACACGTTTAGATTTATTTAGTTTTGTGAAGATTTGTGTAACAACAATACCTGTGTTTTTAAAAGAAGATAGAATAAGTCGATTCGTCTGTATATTTGGAATCTGAACATGAAAGAAAGTAACTCAAACTCAACGGGTGTTAAGGAAATTGCCCGACTCGCTAACGTTTCTATCGGTACGGTTGACAGGGTGATCCATAATCGCAAGGGGGTATCAGACGAAACCCGTAAAAAGGTTAATGCCATTATTGAAGAGCTGAATTTCAGACCCAATAAAATGGCCAGCCTTTTGGCTCGTCGCGACCAGGTGAATATTGGTGTACTTATCCCGAAAACATCCAGCGAAACCAATTACTGGTCGTACCCGCTGGTTGGTATCACACAAGCAGTGGAAGAGTTAAAACAGTTTGGGATAAGTGTCACACACTTCTTTTACGATTTAGATTCAAAAAATAGCTTTACCACTGCGAGTGAGCAGATACTGGATGCTGATTTACAAGGGGTGTTACTTGCACCGTCGTTTATTGAAGAGTCACTTATGCTTACCAAGAAGCTAACGGAGGCCAATATCCCATTTGTTTTTATCAACTCTGATCTGCCCAGGCAGGAGAGCTTAAGTTATATAGGGCCTGACCTGTTTCAAAGTGGTAGGCTTGCGGCGCAGATTATCAGCATGATGGCCCGCGAAACCGACGATATATTTATAGTCAATATCTCTACCGAATTGGAACTCGATCACCATTTACTAAGGAAGGAACAAGGCTTCCGGAAGTATTTTGAGGAACATAATATTGCCAATACGATACTTACGCTTAATATCAACAACACCGATATTCAATCGGTTAAAAAACAGCTCAGTAAAGCGCTGGCTTCAGCACCTAACGCGCGCGTACTGTTTGTTACCAACTCGCGGGTAAACGTAGTAGCCCGTGTGCTGGCAGATCACTCGCAAAAACTAATACTGATTGGCTATGATTTTATTGAAGAAAATATCCGTTGCCTCGAAAATGAATCTATCTCATTTATTATCAGTCAGCGCCCTAAAGAGCAAGGTTACCAGGGTATCATGGCACTCTACAAACATCTTTTTGGCTTAGGTGATGCAGAACGTACTAACTACATGCCGATAGATATCATCACCAAAGAAAACTTCCATTATTATAAAAATTAAAATAATGTTTTGATTCCCCGTAGGGGATACCTATTTGTAGATAAATTAATTATAAAATTGGTGCCTCGTAGAGGCTACCCTTATCATATCGACTATAAACTCCTTCATTAGGGTAGCACCTACGGCGCAAAAAATAATTTAATCATGATTCTACAAATAGGTAGCACCTAACGGTGCACGCTGTTAATAGCCAGGGTTTTGTGTTAACTGAGCGTCCTTATTCAGATCAATCTCTGATTGAGGTATCGGTAACAACAAATACTTATCAGATATACTGGTGATCTTTTGCCCGCGGTTTTTAACCCTGTCAACCAGTGTCTTGGTACGCATCAGGGTCATGCGGCGATTCTCTTCGGCAATCAATTCGCGTACGCGCTCATCCAATATAAAATCCATTGTAATTTGCCCTGAATTAACTAAAGGCGCATGTGCTCTGTCGCGCAGTACATTGATACTCGTAGCAGCCCCGGCGGTATTCCCTTGTTTAAATTGAGCTTCGGCTTTAAGTAAATAGGTTTCACCCAGACGCATAATGATCATATCCTTGATCATGCTGCTGCCAAACTCATCGTTAGGGTCAAACTGGTCCCACTTGTTTGTTTTGGGTACAATGTTACGGTTGGTGTCAATACCTGGCCCCGTAACCAGTTTGCCGTAAAGGGAGCTTGACGGATCATTATAATAATATTTGCGACGCAGGTTGTATTGGGAATTGCGCATGTCATTCTTGTCGTACAGGTTAAGTACAAAATAAGTTAATGCCATCCGACTGATACCACGACCGCCCAAACTATCGCCTATGATCATACCCGGTGTGTTATAATAGCGGCTACCCCAGGCCCTGCGGTGTT
The DNA here is from genome assembly GCF_003675385.1 of Mucilaginibacter kameinonensis. Lineage (GTDB taxonomy): Bacteria > Bacteroidota > Bacteroidia > Sphingobacteriales > Sphingobacteriaceae > Mucilaginibacter > Mucilaginibacter kameinonensis. The sequence goes on from NZ_RCWZ01000005.1 coordinate 39,294, forward strand.
GCGAACCGGTAAAGTGATACCCCGGAAACTTGCTATCAATATCCGGTCCCGCACCGTTAGGTACCGACGCCGGGTTTTCCGTTTCCTGCACCCAGATGGCTTCGGTATTGCCCTGATTACGACGCTGGTTACCAAAAATGAACATATCGGCAAAAGCGTCGCCCGGTTGGTTGGCATGTACACCGTAACGGTTCCTGATCAGGCTGAAAAAGCCGCTGTTGATAACGGCGTTACACTCAGTTTCAGCGTCAGGGTTTTTGCCCATCCTCAGGTAAACCTCTGCCAATAATTGAGAAGCCATAGCGGTGTGTGGTGTTGAGGCTACTGCTAATTGATCAACCGTTGGCGCGTTTTGTTTAGCAAAAGTAAGGTCCTGTACAATGAGCTTGTTTACATCATCAAGCGATGCGCGTACAAAATCAGTTTTAGGCGCGGTAAGCGGCGTGGTAATAATGGGCACACCGCCAAATAAGGTAGCCAGGTAATTATAGGCTAATCCCCTGTAAAATAATGCTTGCCCTTTAATACGATTTTTAAAGCCGGTTGATAGGGTTAACCCAGGCTGATCGATATTGGTTACCACATTATTGGCGTTGTTAATGAGCAGGTAACACCATCTCCAAACAAAATCTATCGATACATCCCTTGAGGTGAGTTTTTCATAGTTTGTGTAGGGTATGGCCATAGGGTCCAGATCGTCGATGGCTTTGTTATAGGCCACATCGGTGCCCATTTGCCATACGCACAGAAAGCCCTGGTTACCATTCTGGTTTTCGTTTTGATTGTTCCAAAGATTGTAAGTGTATTGTAAACCTACTATACCCGCTTCAAAGGCAAGTGAATCTTTGAGCGCCGCAGGGGTAAATTTGGAGTAAACGGTCTCTTTCAAAAAGTCCTTTTTACAGGAGTTGAGCATCGCACCTATGGCGAGCAGCACCGTTAGCAGTTTGATATATGTTTTCATAATGCTTATTTCAATGTGATGTTTGCGCCAATAATAAATGTCCGTACCAAAGGATAATTGCCTCCGGTATCGCCGGTTGCAGCGTAGTTAGCTTCTGGGTCCCAACCAAACCAATTGGTAAAAGTTGCAAGGTTACGACCGGTTACATACAAAGTAAGGGCGTTTAGTTTTAGCTTGTCGGCCAGTGAATTAGGCATGGTATAACTGAAGGTGGCATCTTTAATGCGCGTAAAGTTTGCTTTTTGCGGATAGCCGTAGTTAAGGTAATTTACATAGTTGATGGACGGACGGACATCGCTTTGGTTGGTCGGCGTCCAGTAGCCCAGGCCACTCACAACGTTTTGCCTGCCACCATAGTCAACAAAATTAGTTAGCTGGTTATATTTGGTAACGCCCTGTACGGTTTGGATGAACACACTCAGGTGAAAGTTTTTGTAATGCCACGCACTGGTAACACCGCCTGTCCATTTAGGTGTTGATTGGCCGAGGATAGTCTGGTCTTTACCATCAGATGTAATAACGCCGTTATGATCCAGATCGGCAAATTTCAAATCGCCGGGGATGGCACCTGGATCTTGTTTGGACGGATCTTCGCCAACTTTCCATACGCCAACCTGCTTGTAATCATAAATAACATAAATGGGTTTGCCAATGAAAAGGCGGTTACCGATATCATCTTTTTTATCGCCATACAGGTCGAGAATCTTGTTGTTGTTGGCCGCGAAGTTGAAATTGGTTTCCCACCTAAAATCGCCGCTAACGATGTTTTGGGTACGTAAAGTAACCTCAATACCTTTATTGCCAACCTTACCTACGTTGGATACAATGTTGAGGTAGCCGGTAGCGGCAGGTAGCTGGCGGTAAAGCACCAGATTTTTAGTGGTGGTTTTGTACCCTTCAATAGTACCACTAATGCGACCTTTAAACAAGCTGAAATCGATACCTATATTAGCGCCATACGTGCTTTCCCATTTCAGATCGCTGTTGCCCAATATGTCGGCAACGATGCCTGTTGTTGGTTTGCCGCCGGATGGGATGCTGGTAGTAGAAAATGTGGTAACTGTGGAGTTAGGTACAACTGCCGATTGGTTGCCCGATAAACCATATGAACCACGTAGTTTAAGGTTGTCAATAAATTCGGCCTTTTTCATGAACGATTCGTTACTCACGTTCCAGGCTATTGCAACAGATGGGAATGTACCATATTTATTAGTATTACTGCCAAATGCCGAGTAACCGTCACGACGGGCTGTGGCTGTTATCAGGTAACGGCTATCATAGCTGTAATTGATCCTCGCCATTTGCGATACAATGGTAGTTTTGATGTACGATGAAGAAGCCGAGAACGTAGAAGCGCCTTGTAATGCATTAAACTGCAGCGCATCGTTAATAAAGCCCGAGGCATTGAGGGTTGATGAATATTCCCTGTTCTGCTGGGCGCTGTATAAGCCGGTGAAATCGATGTGGTGCTTATTCCAGTTCTTCTCGTAGGTCAGGATGTTTTCAACTACCCAGTTGTTGCGCTCGCCATTGCTTACCGTTGCCGAACCATTGGTAATATCGCCGGCCAATCTTCCCTGGTAGTATTGATACAGGGTAGGGAGGTAGTTGTAACTGGCATTAACACGGTATTTTAGCCCAGCCAATGGTTTTACTTCAGCATAAACGTTGGTTATGAAGTTCTCGCGCCTGTCGTTCCTTGTTGTAGTAAGGCCAAGCATAGGGCTTTGAAAAGCCAGATCGCCCGACATGGGGAAAATTGTATAATTGCCATCCGGGTCTTTAAACCTACCATAAGGACTCATTTGCATAGCCTGCTGCAGGTTTACGCGACCGCCGTCAAAGTTATTGAGCGTCATGTACAGGTTAGCGCCAACAGTTAAAAAGCTGGCTAATGTCGCGTCAATGTTTGAGCGGATGCTCCCGCGTTTATTCTGGAAGCCTTTAAGTAAACCTTTCTCGCGGAAGTAATCGCCCGATACAAAGTATCTTACATCCTTACCGCCCCCGGTAATACTCAGGTTATGGTCCTGGATAAAACCCTGTTGTGAAATTTCCTTTAGCCAGTCGGTAGTTTTCCCGGCAGCATAATTTTCCTGCTCATATTGGTTCGGAACGGGGAAATTATTGTCTACACCGGCTTCCAGTTTGTAGTCGGCATATTTCTGCACATACTCCGCCGGACCCATAGGTTTCACCTTATGTGCAAAATATTCCGGACCCGCGTAGTTGCTGAAAGAGATTGACGCCTTACCCGCTTTACCATGTTTGGTAGTGATCAGTAAAACACCGTTGGCACCACGTGTACCATAAATGGCAGTGGCCGATACATCCTTTAATATATCTATTGAAGCGATATCATTGGTGTTGATATCATTTAATGAAAGGCTTTGGAAGGGTGTTCCGTCAATAACAATCAGCGGATCGGTGCTTCCTGTGATAGTGTTTACGCCACGTACCACAATGCTGGGACTTTCGCCAGGGGCATTGGTACCTGTGGTGATATTAACTCCGGCAACGGTACCTTCCATGGCCTGTAACACGTTTGGTGCTGGTATCTCGGATAAGCGGGCTTTGGGAACTGATGACACGGAACCAGTAACATCCGATCGTTTGGCGGTTCCATAGCCTATAACAACAACATCGGCCAGTGTTTTGTTGATGGATGCCATCATGATCTGTATTGGTGCCGATTGATTGGCCTTAACCTCTACAGGATGATAGTTTACTGCCGAGATTTCCAAAATAGCGCCGGCGGCTACTTCAATTTTAAAGGAGCCGTCGGGATTGGCAACTGTTCCTTTGGTTGTGTTTTTAATTTTGATGGTAGCGCCACTTACGCCCTGAAGCGTTAGGCTGTCAATTACCCGGCCGCTAACCAAGTGGTTTTGCGCGCTTGCCCTATAGCTTCCTATAATAAACAGGAGAATCATGGCAAACTTAAATGTCGTCTTACCCCAACACCGGGATAGGGTGTATCCGGCTAAGGTAGAAGCATGCATGTTGATAGGTGGTCGTAGTTTCATCATAGCTCTAATTGTTTGGGTTTTAATAAATGTTAATTCATTGATCTGTGATTAAAAATGGTAGAAACCGGTAGAAGAATTGTTTTTACGTTAACGGTAACAAAATAAACGTGTACGTACACGTAAACAAATTTATTTGTTTTTAATAATTTTCCAAACGTTTTGAGATTTTATTTATCGATTAGGGCTAAAAAGGTTTGAAAAAGCGGGAAAAGCAGGTTTTTAGGTCTATAAAGACCATAAAATCAGGATAATTAGGAGGATGAAAATAGAGGAGGGGCTTAAAGAACTTTAGGCGAAATGTATTGGCCTGAAAAACTCAGGGCGATGGAAATCGGGAGAGGGGGTATCAATGTAAACCCACGAAAAATAATGAGGTTGAGGCAGCATATCGCCGCATTTGGTAAAATTGGCTTCGCAGGTTATGTTTTGAAGAAAGGAGATATCGCTGAATAGAAATGTGCTAAGGGAAATATAAACGCCGATTTTCCAATTGATTAACCCGGTTTTATTTTGGTTGCTGATAGAAACCTGGAGGTTTTGTTCTATTTTGTGCAGTATCGCAACCGGTAAAAACTTCCGTTGAAACCTATCCGGGCCGTAAGCAGCCTTTATTGAACCAAGACAGTTAAACTCAAAATTGTAATAACCGATATCGCTTGGAAAGCGAAAAAAAAACTCCACACAGTTATCAAAGTGGACGTCATCGTTAAAACTTCTTTTCCTGGATTGCAGGAATTTATCCCAGACATCAAAGGTTAACCATATACCGTTGCCATCATGAGCGATGCCAATTTGGGATTCCTGTTGTAAAGCGGTGTTCCATAAAGCATGTTGCAGAGTCAGCGCAGCCATATCGCTGCCTGTGGCAGAAAACGGAATAACTGTTTCTGTGGAGATCATGATTTATGGTACAATCAGGGCTTTGAAATGATAGCTTATAATAGCGAGGCACTTTGAGTATCAAGGTACAAGGTAGCGTTATGGTGTTCACGCAGAATGGTTGACGGAAATTCAACTGATACCGGCTCATTCAGTGTTTTCCGTACCGCATCGGCTTTATTGATCCCCGGTACCATACAAAATATATACTTAGCTGCTACTAAGACCGGTATGGTAAGGGTTAATGCTTTTACCGGTACATCTTCAAGTCGTTTAAAACAGTCATCGTTAACCTGCTGCTGGCGGCAAACCGGGTCGAGTGTTACGATCTTGATAATCTCGGGGTCATTAAAATCGGCTTGGAAGGGCTCATTAAAGGCAAGATGCGTGTTTTCGCCTATCCCCATAAAAACAATATCAGGTTTATTGTCACTGAGCAGGTTGGCGTAGCGCTCGCGTTCTTTATTTATATCCAATGCGTTGCCATCTATATAATTTACACTCCGGAAATTAGCGTGAGCAAATATGGCTTCTTTTAAAAAGTTTCCGAAGCTTTGAGACGCTCCTGCAGGCAAACCAAGGTACTCATCCATGTGGAAAGCGTTAATCCTTTCCCATACAATCGAATTATCATTTTTCAGGCTTTCTAAAAAAGTGGATTGTGAAGGAGCCGCGGCGAAAATGATGTTGATTTGTTCTTTTTCGTTTAGCAGTTTTTTTATGGTTGCGGCAGCGTTGGCAGCGGCTTTTGCACCCAGCGCTTGTCTGTCGGCCAGTGTGATAACGTTTAGGTTTTGGTATGTCGTTGTCATTTTAGTATCAATTAAGCTTTGCTCAGGCTTTGTAAATAGTTTGTCCTTTAACAATGGTTTGCAAAACGTCAAAATCGTCGGTCATCAGTACCAGGTCTGCATCTTTACCTGCTGTTAATGAGCCTTTCTGCTGATCAACGCCCATTACTCTGGCCGGATTTATCGTCATCATTTTTATCGCCTCAACTAATGGCACATCCGCCAGTTGAACCATGTTTTTAACCAGCTTGTTGCAGGTTACCACGCTGCCGGCAAATGCCGAGCGATCAGGTAGTTTGGCTACCTCATCTTCCACAATGACTTTAAAATTGTCTTCGAGTGTGCCAAGATAGCTTTCACCGGGAGGAAGACCTGCTGCGCGCATAGCATCTGTGATCAATGAAATATTATCATATCCTTTCAGCTTGCAGACCAATTTAAGCAGGGCAGGGGGAAGGTGCACACCATCTGCAATGATCTCTACAGTCATATTATCCAGAAAATACGTAGCCTCAACAGAGCCGGCATAGCGATAAGCATCTTTGCGGAACACAGTAGACATGCAGCTATAGAAATGCGTTACATGCGTGAAGCCGTTATGAAATGCTTCAATTACATCCTCAAAAACAGCGTCAGTGTGTGCTATGGCGGCTAATACATTTTTGCTTTTCAGGTACCTGCCAAATTCCATCGCATCCGGCAGTTCCGGGGCAGCGCTCCAGCGTTTTACAAAAGGAAACCTTTCAATGATCCGGGTGTATTCCGCAGGATCAGGATCTTTGATATAAAGTGGGTTTTGCGCTCCTTTTTGCTCCATCGAAACGTAGGGCCCTTCAATATGAAAACCAATAAATTCGGCTCCGTTATGATTCAGTTTTGAGGCCGATTCATAGCATTCCAAAGTCTTCTCCAAATCAGCAAAGCTGGAACTCAGGCTGGTTGGCGTCATGGCGGTAGTACCAAACCGTGCGTGCATTTCGGCTATCTTTAAATAAGCTTCAACGTTGTTATCCATAAAATCAAAACCGCCTCCACCATGCACATGGATATCAATAAAACCGGGACATAAAAGATTTCCCCCGGCGTCAATTTCATTGTCGCAGGTAAAATCAACCGGGCCGTTTTCAATTACTTTGATCCGCCCGTTTTCGGCTATCAAGGTGCCGTTAGGGTAAATGCCGTTGGGCGTTATAATGCGTGTGTTGCTTATTTTTAAAAAAGGTGACATTAGTTGGTCCTTAGTTTCCATGTGTTTAGTTTGTAACCCCGTAGCGCGAAAAATACCAGATATGCATAGCAGGGCAGTGATATAAGTCGGCAAGGTAGCTATATGTCATCGGTAAAAATGTTTTCAGTTTTGCTTTGGTTTGTTTTTCGTGTACGTACACGGTGCAATAATAGTGAATTTTCAATATCAAAAAAATATTTTTTAATTATCTGCGTAAATCGGGTCCCAATGGATTGTGTTGATACAGTTGGAGAAGCCTTTGCGTTGTGAGACCAACTTAGCCGCTTCAATTTTTCTTGCAAATAGCGACAATAATATTTGGAAAATTAAAATCAACAAGATAATTTCGTTTTTCGTGTACGTACACGAAAAACGAAATTAAGTTATGAAAAACCTCCGGCCCAATTTCAAGAGATTTACGAAGCACAGTTTATTTGTAGTGTTATTACTTTGTTCAATTGCTATTCAAAGCCGCGCGCAGGATAGGTTGAAGGTGAAAGCTTTTCACGTCGATCTGCGCATCCAAGTAATGACCATGCCTGCGCTAAAACAACTGGCGCTGAAGCTGCATAACCAGGGCATCAATACATTGATTATGGAGTGGGAGGGTTCATATCCTTATAGCGGGGAATCGGTTATCTCCAATAAGTATGCTTACACACGCGCAGAGATAAAAGATTTTATAAAATACTGTGGTAGCCTGCATATAGATGTTATCCCTTTACAGCAAACGTTCGGGCATGTTGAATACATCTTACGGCATTATAAATATGCCGCGTTAAGGGAAGACGATAAGGATTTTTCGCAGGTATGCCCAAGCGAACCCGAACTGAACCGGGAGTTGTTTACCAAGCTGATTAAAGATATGATCAGCCTACATGATTCGCCGTACGTACACATCGGTGGCGACGAAACCTTTTTATTGGGGCATTGTGAAAAATGCAAGAAGAAAGCTGCCGAAGTAGGACTGTCACGACTGTACTTTGATCATATCAAACTCATCTGCGATATTGTTAGCGGGTTGGATAAGAAACCGGTAGTATGGGCAGATATCGCCCTGAAATACCCGGACTATATTCACTTGTTGCCTAAAGAAACAGTTTTTGTTGACTGGAATTATGGCTGGAACCCAAATCTTTTTGGCAACCGTGATAAGCTGCTGGCAAGTGGCTATGAAGTATGGGGAGCGCCGTCTATCCGTAGCGAGCCCGATAATTTTTATATTGAAAAGTGGTGGAATCATTTCGAGAATATCCACAATTTTATACCGCAGATCAAAGCTTTACATTATCAGGGCGTGGTGATGACTTCCTGGTCAACCTCGGGAGCTTACTCAACGGTATTTGACTCTAACGATGATCCGGTGGCTTTATATCCCATCCGTCGTGTTTATCCCTTATCGGCATTTAACATGCTCATTACAGCCTACACTGAGGCGGTTAAAAGTAACCAGCCATTGGATATATCCGCTTTTATCCGTGATTACTGCAAAACCAATTATGGGTTTAGTCTGGCGGATGCAGACCTATTCAGGAAAGCCCTGTTTACGGCTCCTTATCCTGTTGCGTTTGGTAAGGTAAAAAGCAAAACAGATTTGTCGCTTAATAATTTAGCTGACAGTACGCGGAACGCGTTAAATACCTTGAATAAATTGAAGCCACAGAAAAACCAGCAGGAGTTTGAGCATTACCGTTTAATGGCCGAAATTAGGTTGTTTTACCTAAACACGCTACAGTTGGAAGCCGCTATGAACAGCGACGAATTTAACGAAAGCGTAAAAGGGAAATACCGTGCCACTGCAGTTGTATTAAAGGATCAATCCGTTAAACTTGATGAAAAATTTAATCGGCTTAACGGCGGGTTTTTAAAGGCAGGCGAACTTGCTGATGAAAAGGCGCTTCGCAACGCCAAGCTTAATGAGCTTTTCGATAAACTGGTGAGATAGATCTGGAATGAAGAAACACCTCTGAAAATTTTTTCAGAGGTGTTTTATTTGATCATCCGGGGTCTTACGAAGGTTATTTTATTTAATCATCGTTATAATTTCGACATCATAAGAGTTTTAACGTTGTCGTTTTTTAACAACAATGCTATCGATGCCCATACCGTTGATTAATTAAAGACCGACCTTGATAAGTAGAACAAATACGGGGCAGCCTAAGTTGAATGCATTATACTGATCAAAACAATTTTACAATCAACAGATCAAAATAATTGCCGGCGCCGGGTATTTTTTAGCGCAAAAAAGAAAATAATTCGCATATTTACCACCCGATGAAAATCGGATATATGACTCCGTAGCTCAGCTGGTAGAGCAAATGACTCTTAATCATTGGGTCGAGAGTTCGAATCTCTCCGGGGTCACTGAAAGAAGACGATCAATTTTGATCGTCTTCTTTGTATTTTACTATCTGTTAGTTGGCAGCAGTTGCGCGATAACCTATAAACGGTTCGGGATTTTATTAAAACAAAAGGATTTTTTTCTGAAAGCCAAAGAATCTCTTCAAATACAGCAGTTGCCACTAACTGCCCTGCAAAATGGCTTCGGCGATCAGCCTATATCCTGCGTAATAGGATGTGTTCAATGCTGGGAACGATGAGGAAAGTAAAACAAACTCCTCAATAACGTAAGATTTAGTTTTGTGCTTTTCAGGGTGCCGTTCACGGTCATGGATAGGTATGCTACTTTGCACGGAATGCCGACTTTAGGATAGATGTCGAAGAGTCCGTCATTTCGCAGGCCTGGTAAATTTCCGCTCGCCCGGTTTTAGATAAGTATTGATACAAGGCCTATATAAGAATCCTTACGCCCCAAATTTGAATTGAAACTATTAGTTTTGAAAACTTAAACATAAATCTTACACAAATGAATTTTTTAAGACGCTTTTCTAAGCTCAAATACATAATATCTGTAATAATTATTTTAATAGTTTTAATTGTACTTGGTATCCTGTACACTCGTCGATTAGAGCCATCTTATTATTTTTTTGGAGATAGCATAACGATGGGCGTGAAAACGAAGTATCCGGAGAAACAAAGATGGGCCACTTTAATTTGCAATCAAAGGCATGTTAATCAGTATAATTTTGGTGTGAGTGGGCAACCATTAACAAGTGTTGATGCCGGGTATGGTATAAATAGCGGATTTATGGCAAACTATAGCGATTTAATTCCTAAAAAGGAGAAGGCGACCGACAGGCTCGTTTTCGCATATGGTACAAATGATATCGGTTCTTACAATTACTATGGCCCCGCAAAGGCTACGTCTGTAGATCATTTTAAATCTGCATATCGTCGGGTGTTTTCTTTTTGCCTGAAACAAGGTTGGAAGCCCGAAGATATATTGGTAATTTCCAGGTACTATTTTAAAGAATATCCTAATCAAAAACTCGTAAAGTTACCTGTGGACCAAAATAGAGCAAATAATTTTAGCATTGGGGTACAGGAAGTTTGTAAAGAGTTTGGGATACAGAATTGTATCGACCTTACTCAATCAATGATACAAGCTGGGGGAACGAAAATTTTAGTATCGGATGAAACACATCCTGATGTAAAAGGGCATGAGGTTATAGCTACAGCTATTAATTCATGGCTTAAGGATCATAAATCACAATGGTAACAATAACATAATTAACAAACTAAAACGCTACCGATAGTTAAAAAAATATTATCATTGCAGACAAAATTTACGAATGCAAACCTATTCGAATTCCAAGATATTTTACAATTTACAATGTTGCAGAGGCATTGCTGCGGTTATGGTCCTTATGGCACATGCGAATCTTATGGTAGATAAGCAGATGTTTTCTGGTGCTTTTATTGTTGGATGGAGTGGCGTAGACTTTTTCTTTATTTTAAGTGGCTTTATTATCTATTACATTAATTTTAAATATGCGGGCAAGAGAAATGAGTTAAAACAATATTTAAATAAAAGATTGATAAGAGTTTATCCGATATACTGGCTTTATACTACAGGTTTTCTTATACTCAATTATTTACTGCTAAAATTTGCGGGTAAAGGGATTGTCAATTGGATCAACTTGGATTTTATGGGGATTCTGCGCTCATATTTGTTATATCCAACCAATATTGTAAAAAGCGAAATGCCAATTATTCCTGTGGCCTGGACGCTAAGTTTTGAAATAATATTTTATATCATTTTTGGGGTGTACATATTGACAAGTAAGAAGATATTTCAACTTATAGTTGGGATATGGATGCTCTTCGTCGCTTTAAACTTTTTCAAAGTTATAGATGTAACTCCCTCTCCTTTGTTGTCGACTTTATGTAGTGCAAAAAATATTGAATTTATCTATGGATGCGTTATAGCTGACTTGTCGTTAAAAAATAGAATTATCCGAAAACGATCTATTGGTATATCGGTTCTCCTTGTAGGATTGGTACTGTTAGTCACATCATGGATTAATGAGATGGACCAATTCAGATACTTTCCCAAAATGGATAGCTTGAATTTTGGAATTCCTTACAGCCTGATTATCTACGGACTCATCTCATTGGAAACGTATAAATCAAATAGCAAAATAAAGAATTCATTAGTGTATCTGGGGGATGCATCATACTCAATATATTTAGTACATTTTATTTCAATTGTTATTTTGGACGTTATTCTTAAACGTATCATGCACAACCATTACGGGATTTTTGTTATAATAACAGTGGTTTTGGCGGCAGCGGGATGTATATGTTATTCCTGGATTGAGATGCCTTTGTTAAAGACTATCAGAAGGTATTCAAAGAAGCAAAATGCTCCGGTTACGGTCTAATTAATACCCAATTGCAGTATATTGATCGGAAATTTGAGTCCTTTGCCGTCCGGCATTTGACAAATAAAAAGACATTGGGCACAATGCTCTGAAAGGTAAGTACCTCGTGAGTTGTTTTTGATAAGTCGCGGAAATCAAGGCACATACGTCAAAACGTATTGGTACCATAGACCTATGCTCTTTACTAATTTAAATCCCCAGATTTATATCCACTAAAGTACCTTAAATTGAAATAATCCCGATTCAGATGTATTACCGTTTGAATCACGGGTAACCACTTTCCAGTAAAATGTGGTTGCTTGTCTTACCGGCAGTTTGTTGTAAAAGCTGTCTTTTATTTTGGCTGCAACTAATGGCGGTGTAGTACTATCACCAAAATATAAATCGTAATTCAAGATATCATTATCTACATCGCTGGCTTTCCAAACTACGTTATACGTGTGTTCGGTTGAGGTGGCAACGCTTGCGCCTACAGCGGGGCTTACGGCTTCGGCAGGGAAGGGTGCATATGATACTACTCCCGGACCCGAATTGTAAAATTTCCAGGTATCGCTTAACGTTTTGGCATCAGTGTTTTTTGATGATAAGGAAACAACGTTCCATGAATAAGGGGTGTTGCGATCAAGTGTTACTTCTAACTGCGTTTGCGTGGCCGGTTGTGAGACGCTTGCGCCGGTAAGGAGGTTTTTTATACTGATCGAGTAACTATCGGCATTGCTGGCGCTGCTCCATTTAAATACCACTTTGCTTTGAGTAGCGGATACGACGGTGCCTTGGTTACACAATTCGTCTTTTGCCGGAAACAGCAATGCCGAAACACCGGGTACTGGAGGAGGTTGCGGTGGAGTATCGCCGCCGCCGCTTTTACCGCAGCCTGTTGCTATCAATAATATGGTTATATAGGTAAGTAATTTTCTCATTTTTTAATGATCTTGAAAACCGACTCAACGTTGTCGGCCTGCATGTTTAAAGAATAGGTTCCGTTTTTTAATCCAGCCAGGCTAAGCTGAACAACTCCTGTCTGGTTATGAAATTTTTGCTGATATAATAACCGGCCATCGGCAATGTTAAATACCCTGATGGTGCAGTTGCTGACAACGGTATCACCAAGGTTAACATTCAAAATATCTTGGAATGGATTTGGATAAGGCAGCGCGTTATCACTCAACGCAATGGTTTTTTCAATGATTCCCTGGCAAAGCTTATCTGTTGCTACCACGAGCTTATTGTTGCCTTTGCGTAATGGTAATGAAATAGAATTATCGGTGGTGTGGTAAACGGTACCATTTAGCTCAACCGCGTAATTATCACTGCCGTTTAAGCTCAGGTTAACGGTTTGTGTTGCTTTATTAACAGATGAAAATACCGACAGGTCCTGAGGTTGGGTGATCACAAGATCATAACATTGTTTATAGTCTGCCTGGCCATCAACGGTGATGCAAACGTTATAAGTTCCTGCAGTTAAATTATCGATAGTTAAATTATTGGTAAACGTATATTGCTTATTTAACCCGTTGCCGGTTAGCACAGCCTGGTAGAAGAGTGACTGTATTGCTGTAATACCGATAATGCCGTTGTTTTCGCCTTTGCAGGTAGCGCTTGTTGCCGATACTTTGAAATTACTTGCCGGTAAGGTATAAATGACAGTAACCGTAATTTCATCAGATGTTAAGCTAATACCGGCATGGGTTAAGGTAACGCTATAATTTCCGGATTCGGTAGCCTTAAAGGTTTGCTGTGTTGCGCCACTGATATTTTTACCGTTCTTCATCCACTGATAAGCATAATCGGTGCCGATAGTGGCATAAAGTGTAACGCTACCACCGCTTACAAAAGTTGTTTGGCCACCGGCTGTAACTTTAGGTTTAGGTGTAAATAAGAAGCCGGTGATGGAACCGGCGCCTGCAGGCGATTCAAGATAGATGTCACCTTCAGCACCATCACCAACTGTTGCAGTGATCCGGTCATCTCCCTGCACAACAAATGCTTTGGCCGGTACCGAGCCAAACCCTAAGCGGGTAGTATTGAGGAAGCCATGACCTGTTATGGTAACAATTGTTCCCGCTACAGCCACTTTTGGTGAAAACCCTGTTATGGCGGTTGGTGGTACTACCACAAACCCCTTTATAGTGGCCGAACCGATTGGTGTGGTTACTACTATATCGCCACCGACAGCACCCCGGCCCACATATGCAAATAGTGCCGTTGCGGATTCGCTTGAAAATGATGCTGCGGGCACGCCGCCAATTGTTACCGAAGTAACGTTGGTAAGGTTTGTGCCTGTTAAGTACACCCTTGAGCCTATAAAGCCCTGAGCGGGAACAAAAGAGGCCAGTGTTGGTGCCGGCTGCGACTGAATGAATGTAAAGCCGTTGATATTAGCGGTGCCTGCCGGGGTGGTTATATACACCGTACCGCTGCTACCCGCGCCAACTACAGCCGTAATGCTGGTAGGACTGTTTACTGTAAAAGAAGTTGCCGGGCTACTCATGAAGCGAACGTCGGTAGTCCCGGTTAGGTTAGTTCCGGTGATGGTTATCGGAGTGCCTACAGTGCCTGATGTGGGGCTTATTGAAGTTAAGGTTGGCGGATACAAATAGGTAAAGCCCGGAAAACTTACTGTGTTGCCGTCGTTAGTAAGGGTGATATCACCGCTTGCGCCTGTACTGCCCGGTACGGCGGTTATTTTGGTATCACTAAGTATACTGAATGATTTTGCCCGTATACCACCAAAGCTTACGCTGGTGACACTTTTCAGATTGCTGCCGTTAATTACAACGGTTGAACCTGCATAACCTGTAGCATCAGCCGAAGTGATAACAGGTGGTGCTATGAAAGTAAAACCCGTCTGTTTGGCTGTGCCGCCGGGGGTTGTTACCACTACGTCACCACTGGCCGATGGGCCGATTACTGCCGTAATGGTTGTTGCAGAGTTAACTAAAAATGATTTTGCAGGTACGCCACCAAAGCTTACAGCTGTGGCTCCTGAAAAATTATTGCCTGTAATGGTGATTGTAGCGCCTGCACCTGCACTGTTGGGAGTAAAATAAGATACAACAGGCGCGCTTATAAAGGTAAAGCCAGCCAGGCTTCCGGTGCCCCCCGATGTGGTAACAGCTACGTTGCCGCTGCCTGCTGCATTTACGGTGGCAGTAATGCTTGTTGCACTGTTTACGGTAAATGATTGCGCCTTATAGGTTCCAAAAGTAACTGCGGTTGCACCTGTAAAATTAGTCCCGGTTATATTTACTACACCACCTGTAGGCGCTGTATTGGGCGTAAAGGCAGTAACGGTTGGCGGTACAATATAGGCAAAAGTGGCCGTGCCTCCTGGCGTGGTTAGTACAACGTTACCAGTAGGTGCTTTGCTGGTAACAGCAGTAACCATGCTCCGCGAATTTATTTTGAAGGATGTTACAGGCGTTCCACCTATACTCACATCAGTAGTACCGGTAAAATCGGAGCCGTTGATGACTACGGTATATGTACCGCCCGAAGAGCTTGTTGACAGTGACTGAATAACGGGTTTAGGTAAAAAGTTAAAGGCATTGAGTGCTACTGTACCGTAAGGTGTGGTAAGCGTAATGTCGCCCGAGCGCCCGGTACCAACCACTGCCGTGACCTTTGTGGCCGATTCAACATTAAAACTTGTGGCAGGCACGCCCCCAAAGTAAACTGCTGATGTACCTGTAAGGTTTACACCAGTAATGGTAACGGTTTTGCCTTCGCCTGTAATTTGTGGCGTAAATGACGTAATGCCGGGAGTAAGTAATCCTGACTGATTGATTAATAACGAAACATAATAAGTATTGGATTCGACGATATCGGGTTTGCCGTCGCCATTAACATCGCCTACAGCAATGCCCAGCGGGTATTGGCCGGCATCAAAACTTATTGGGCCGCTAAATACTAAGGCGGTGCCCGTGCTTTTATTGGATAACAATTTCGCTGTACCGCTATCGTGATCAAGAAAAGCAAGGTCCGGCCGGCCGTCGCCATCCATATCGTTCATTACCAAGTCGTCGGAGTATAATTCCGTATAAAAATCAACCTTGGTGTCAAATGATATATTGCCGGGAGTGCTTGTATTGCGTAGGCCACAACCCGTTTTCATTTCACCAAAAAAAGGATGATTGACTACTCCAACGTCGGGCTTGCCATCGTTGTTCATATCGCCAACGGCTATATTATAGGGCGAATTGCCGGCAAGAAAATCTTTTTTTGTATCAAACGAAATAGATGAACCGGATGTGGTGTTTCTTAAAACGGAAATTGTAGCACCTTCATGATTGCCGGTAACAATATCGGCACGCCCATCGCCATCCATATCAACAATTTCAACATCAAATGGAGCAGCACCGGTTACAAAATCAATCTTAGGGTCAAACGAAAGCGCGCCGGGTTTACTTGTGTTTTTATATACAGAAACTACATCGCCTACCTGGTCAATCACTGCGATATCGAGTTTACCATCAAGGTCAAAGTCGCCCGCCTGGAGACCGAAGGCGCTTATCGGTTCTTTGCCAAAAGTAATGCCTTTGGCAAAGGAAATCTGTCCGCCACTGCTTGTGTTAAGGTATGTAGTGAATGTTGGTGACCGATAATTGGCAACGGACAGATCGGGCAATCCGTCACCATCCAAATCTGCAGCTATTACCTTTATAGGATCTATGTCATTACTGATGAAACAATCAGCATTAGGGCCAAAGGGCTTTGTGCTGCTGCCGTTATTTTTATAGATACGTACGCCACCGCCCAGGCCTGTTGTAGTTACTACAAGGTCGGGCTTGCCATCGGCATTGATATCGGCAGTAGTAACCGATCCTGTATAATTATTATCGTCTACCGGGAGGTTTAATTTGGGGGCAAATGCATTGTGGGTTGTAAATACGTTACCGCCGTTATCATAAGTAACAATAAATGGCCTGGCCGAGTATCCTGTTAGGTTATTAGTAGTAACGGCAACCGGCTGAAACGTTGCCCCGGCAGGTACAATAGCAGTTATAGCGCTATTAGTAGCTGATTTCAATGTTGCTTTGGCTGCGCCAAAAAATACGGCATTCAGCGCCGCGTTGGCATTGAAGTTTTTACCACTAATGGTAACTATAGTGCCCGCCGGTCCAGAGGCCGGTGAAATACTGGCAATTATAGGCGCTTGCGCATGTAACTGTATTCCGAAAAGCGTCAGGATAAAGAAAGCAATACAATGTTTAATGTAATGGGTTATTGATATTTCGAGGAGTTTAGGTAAAGATTTATTCATGCAGTTGTGATAGGTTCTCTGTTATCAAAACGTTTGGTTGTTTTTTAACGAGAACGGTTTAAGTTTGAGGCAAATATAGCAAAGCGCTTTGGAAAAGCCAGTCGTTTTTTACTTAAAAGAAAATTGTTTTATTGTTATTTGTATGTTAACAGATAAGTCCTGGTGGTAAATTAAAATTTCGCAACAATGTATTGATTTTGTTGTTGTAATTTTAATAAATGCTGCTTAAATTGTGGAACTTAACATCTACTCCCATGGAAAAAAGAAAATTGCTCAAAATTAACAAGCTTCAGTATGAAAGCTTAGTTAAGGACTTTATCGCCCAAAACGGCCTAAACGTTCAGTATTCGTATACTAAAGATCATTTCTACTTGTTTAGCGACGAGTCTACCATTAATCAACTTGAAACACAGGCTACAAGGATTAGCTAATAAAGTGTAAAATATAAAGGGCCGATAGTATTTACCAACGGCCCTCTTCAATTATCTATTAATTATTTTACACTGCGGCGTAAAGCTCTTCCTGTTGCTTTTGAACTACAGCGCTGTTAATATATTCGTCGTAGGTCATGAGCTTATCAATATAGCCACCCGGGGTTAGCTCAACGATGCGGTTTGCAACGGTTTCAACCAACTCGTGATCTCGCGAGGTGAATAGTATAGTGCCACGGAAGTCTTTCATACCATTATTGAGGGCTGTGATTGATTCCAGATCGAGGTGGTTGGTTGGCTCATCGAACATTAAAAGGTTAGCTTGTTGCAGCATCATGCGGCTAAACATGCAACGCATTTTCTCGCCACCCGAAAGTACGCTGCACCTTTTCATAACCTCTTCGCCCGAGAACAGCATCCGGCCTAAAAAGCCGCGGATAAACTGATCGTCCTTTTCGCCTGGTGAGTATTCGCGCAGCCAGTCTATCAGGTTATCGGTCTTACCGTCGAAGTATTCGCTGCTGTCGTTAGGGATGTCGGCAACGTTGATGGTTACGCCCCATTTAAAAGTACCTGTAAAGTCTTTATCCCGGCCGGTTAAAATATTATAGAAGGCGGTAGTCGCCAAACTGTTTTGCGACAGGATAGAAATCTTATCGCCTTTGTTTACCGTAAAGGTGATATTATTAAACAGCACCTCGCCGTTTAGCGTTTTGCCCAGGTTTTCAACCGTTAAGATCTGGTCACCCGCCTCACGACCAAGGTTGTTGAATATAATACCCGGATATTTACGGTTTGATGGCTGGATCTCATCCAGGTTGATCTTATCCAAAGCCTTTTTACGGCTGGTAGCTTGCTTTGATTTTGACGCGTTAGCGCTAAACCTGCGAATGAATTCCTGAAGCTCTTTAACTTTATCTTCAGCCTTTTTGTTCTGCTCGGCACGTTGCTTCAATGCCAATTGGCTTGATTCATACCAGAAAGTATAGTTACCGGTATAAATGGTCATCTTACCAAAGTCGATATCTACCACGTGGGTACATACAGTATCAAGGAAGTGCCTGTCGTGCGATACAACCAATACAATAGCTTCATATGAGGCAAGGAAATCTTCCAGCCAGCTGATGGTGTGGATGTCCAGGTCGTTGGTAGGCTCATCCAGTAACAGGATATCGGGTTTTCCAAAAAGTGCCTGCGCTAATAAAACGCGTACTTTTTGAGTATTATCAAGGTCTTTAACCAATTGATAATGAAAATCTTCTTTAATGCCAAGGTTGCTCAATAGGGTAGCAGCATTGCTTTCGGCATTCCAGCCGTCCATTTCTGCAAAAAGGTTTTCCAGTTCGCCGGCACGTTCTCCGTCGGCATCGCTGAAATCCTCTTTAAGGTAAATGGCGTCTTTCTCCTTCATTATGGCATACATTTCCTTATGACCCATCATCACAGTTTCAAGAACTGTAAATTCGTCAAAAGCGTAATGGTTCTGGCTTAATACCGCCATGCGCTCGCCCGGAGTAAAACTAACCGAACCGCTGGTTGGATCAATATCGCCCGAAAGAATTTTCAGGAATGTAGATTTACCTGCGCCATTAGCGCCGATAATACCATAACAGTTGCCTTGTGTAAATTTCAGGTTAACGTCTTCAAATAAAGTCCGCTTACCGTAACGTAAAGAAAGATTGGATACCGTGATCATGCTGCACCTCTAATTTGGCGCAAAAGTAAGCTAAAAACTTCATTTTTACGACATACGGCGCCGATATTATGGATGGGGATTTTTTTGAGCAGCAATTTTCCCCACAAAATTAACTGATGGGCATACAATTACACAGAAATGATAATTGAATGTAAACTAAAAGCGCGTTTGGAGCGTTTTAAAGGTACATTTTACCAATTATACTATAGTGGTACAGCCTTTGACTAACAACTGATATAACAATTTATTTAAATTATTTAACAATGGTCATGGGAGCTTTAATTATAGGTTTAATTATCATCAATGTGGTAATAGCCATCAACAATACTCAAAAACGCAAAGTATACTAAATACAAGCTTTGCAATAAAGCTGGTGTTAGCTTAAAATGTTAAGTAAACTTTGTGTTTCATGGTCGGCCAGTTTTTGTAGCGGACCTGACGCCAGCATTTTCATCATCATGCTAAGCTCAGCATTAATGGTGAATAAAATATCTGTATGGTCGTTATTGAAAGATAACGACCATTTTAGTTCAAGATCAAATGGGGGCTTTTCTGCCGGGATAATTCTTACCAATTGATTGTGAATACGTTCCTCAATTTTCAAAGCAAGTTTGGCCATATTCTGGATACTAAACCGCGCCTCGTCACGGGTAGACATCCATTCCTGGATATTATCGGGCATTAGCTGCTGATGGTTATTAAAATCGGCCAAAAAATCATAAACCTCAGCTAAAGGTTTGTTAATGCTTATTGTACTTGTGAATGTATTCATTTTGGTAGATGTGAGATTTGAGACAAATTCGGCTGACTATTAACAATGAACCAAAATCATCGAAATCAAAAAAATCTGCGGTCTTAACTTGCTGCTATTTCGCCCCAGGTTGATGGGCTTTCGCGCCACTGTTTAAGCAGGTTTACATCTTTTTCGTTGATGAATTGGTGCTCTTCTGCATATTTAATTAGCGCATTGTAGTTTGACAGCGTTACATATGGGCAATTAGCCTGTTTGAAGTTTTCGTCGGCAATATCAAAGCCATAAGTGAAGATGGCGGCAAG
The DNA here is from genome assembly GCF_003675385.1 of Mucilaginibacter kameinonensis. Taxonomy (GTDB): domain Bacteria; phylum Bacteroidota; class Bacteroidia; order Sphingobacteriales; family Sphingobacteriaceae; genus Mucilaginibacter; species Mucilaginibacter kameinonensis. The sequence continues at coordinate 59,415 of NZ_RCWZ01000005.1, forward strand.
ACCGGCAACATCATAACCAGCAGCACGCAAAGCTTCAACAGCTTGTAAGCTGCTTTTGCCGGTTGAAAGCAAATCTTCAATTACCACAACACGTTTGCCTGATGTAGTAGGAGCATCACCTTCAATCATGCTGCCTGTACCATGTTCTTTAGGTTTTGAGCGTACGTAGATGAAAGGAAGTCCTAATTCTTGTGCTACCAAAGCTCCCTGCGGAATACCAGCAGTAGCCACACCCGCTATACAGCCCACCGAACCAAATTTGTCCTGGATGGCTGCAACCAGCTGCTGCCTGATATAGGTGCGGATGGTTGGATGAGAAAGCGTAACGCGGTTATCGCAGTAAATTGGAGATTTCCAGCCCGATGCCCATGTAAAAGGATTATTGGGTTGTAATTTAATTGCTTTAATTTGCAGCAGGAATTCGGCTACTTGTTGTTCGATCTCATTATTAGTAAACATGGCTCAAAAATACAGAATTTATATTAACGAAAAGGTTATCCTGCTCACAGAATCTGAACCAAAGCATGCAGATAATTTTGAAAGGCTTGATGCAGAGACCTTTGACTTGAAAATTATATACACCTGGATCCTCGCTAATCCTAATAAACTGTTTTACATAAAAACGCCTAACGCCAAGGTATATTTAAAAGTGATTAAGAAGAATATTACACTTATTGAAGCGGCCGGTGGCCTGGTTATGAACACTAAGGGGCAGTATTTATTCATTTATCGCAACGATAAATGGGATTTACCAAAAGGCAAAATAGAAAAAGACGAAAAGGTAAAAGAAGCAGCGGTACGCGAAGTAGAAGAGGAGTGTGGCATAAAAGTTAGTGAACTGGGAGAAAAAATTTGTAAAACTTACCACGTTTATGTGAACCGCGGTGAAGTTGTACTAAAGAAAACACATTGGTTTGCCATGAAAAGCAAAGGCAAAGAAAAGCTAAAACCTCAAAAAGAAGAGGGTATTACCGATGTGCGCTGGTTTGAGCATGAGCACATTGAGCCGATAATTGAAAATACATTTCCATCTATAATGGATGTACTCCATGAAGAAAAGTTGGTTACAAATAAGGTAATGCCTCTTTCGGAATAAACTGGCTTACATCTCCGTTATACCTGATGATTTCACGTACAATGGTTGAGCTTATGGACGAATAGCCTGGTTTACTTACTATAAATATGCTTTCAATATCGGGAGCCAAGGAGTGGTTCATTTGCGCTATAGCCTTTTCGTATTCAAAGTCGGATACGGTACGGATGCCCCTGATCATGTATGCAGCACCTATGCTTTTACAGAAATTTACTGTAAGCCCTTCGTAGGCTATTACATGGATCCGTTCGTCATGCTCAAAAACAGCCCTGATCATTTGCTCGCGCTGTTCGATAGTTAAGAGCCCTTTCTTGCTGCTGTTTACGCCTATGCCTATATAGAATTTATCAAACAACTCAACAGATCGCTTAACAATATCAACATGTGCCTTTGTGATGGGATCAAAGGAACCTGGAAAAAGGGCTGTCTTCATGCAGTAAAATTAGTGAATTGTTGATTGGTTGCTTAAGTGAAAAAGTATTTTTTTCGCGTTGCCCAGCTATTATTTAATTACCGGCCGACTTGTCTTAAAAGCGACCATTCAATATCTCCACTAAACCAATGACGCTATTTGCGCATATTGCAGGAGCATAATTGTTTTACCATCTTTTATTTCACCGGTTTGTATCATTTGCAGGGCTTCGCTAAAGGGTAATTCCAAAACTTCGATATTTTCATTTTCATGTGCAAGGCCACCGCCGTCACTAACTTTCATTGCTTTATTGTACTCGGCTATAAAAAAGTAAAGGATTTCGGTAACAGAGCCCGGCGACATGTATGCCTCAAAAACCTTTTTCACATCAGTTATTTTATAACCAGTTTCTTCTTCAGTTTCCTTACGGATGCAGTCTTCCGGATTGTCCTTATCAAGCAGGCCCGCGCAACATTCAATCAGCATTCCATCAGGGTTGCCATTAATATAGGTCGGCAGCCTGAATTGCCTGGTTAATATGACAGATTGCTGTGTCTTGTTATAAAGCAAAATGGTTGCGCCGTTGCCACGGTCATAAGCCTCGCGACTTTGAACCGAAGTATTTCCATTGTTTTCATAAACCTGATAAGTTACTTTTTTCAGTGTATACCAGTTATCTGATAAAATATCAGTACTAAGAATTTCTATTTGATTCATTTTTATTTGATCGTTTGTGATTGATAATGATTATTTTTGAACGAATTAAAATAAATAAAATGAACTTTCCTAAAAGAAAACAAAAAATAATTGAGCAACTCAATCAGAGGGGAGAGGTTGATATTAAACAATTGGCAACTGAGTTGGATATTTCGGAAATCACCATCAGGCGTGATCTGAATCAATTGGCTGTAGATGGTTTGCTTTATCGTACCCACGGCGGAGCTACAAAAGTTAACCCTCTTGAAAGGCCGCATAGTTTTGTGAATAAAAGCGCACAAAATGCAGGCGTTAAAGATGCTATTTGTCGCCTGGCTGCAGCGCAAATTAACGATGGCGATATTATTTTTATGGATTGTGGCAGCACGGTTTTCAGACTTTGCCAGTTCATTAAAAACAAGAAGATAAAGGTGATAACAAATTCATTACCTGTGATATATGAACTTCAGGATTGCGCCGTAAGTGTCAATATAATAGGAGGGGAACTGGACAAAGAGCGGCAAGCTGTACACGGCACAACAGCCATCGAGCATATTAATAAATACCGGGCAATCAAGGCTTTTTTAGGTATTGATGGTATTTCAGAAGCCGGGCTGTTTGCCAATAGCGAACACGAAGCATCCATTACTTCCTCTTTCGCCGCTAATAGCGCTTATACCTATATTTTGTGCGACGCCACCAAAATCGGAAAAGAAACCTACCTTAATTTTGCAGGATTAAATTTGATTAGCGCCATTATTACTAATGGGGACGAGGATAGCCTGCTTTTTCTTAAAAGAAATGGTGTAACTGTGCTAAGTACAAAAAGGTAAATGTGCAATTAGTTTTTTACTTAATGTCTTGCACAAAGCCATAGCGTTTGGCAAGTGCACTGCCGGTTGGTATCTCGTTAAAAGCGAAGTAAAAAATATGTTTATTGTTTTTATCAATTCCTTTAAATACTGAACCGATCACTTTTTGCAACTCCTGATTCTCGGCGTTTAAGGCAACGGTATCCGTAAGTTTGATGTTGCTTTTATATTTTATTAACGGAAATACACCAGCTTTTGCAGGATCGTTAATGAATTGAGGGCTTACTGAAAATAACTGCGGGGCAGTTTTTAATTGTTTTACCGCTAATGGTAATTTATATTGATTGTTAGCTTCCTTTAAAATTTTGTTATAAAAGTTCTTCATCACATCTTCTTCTTTGTATTTAAAGAACTTACCACCTGGCTGCGCAATTTCAGATGCAATTGATATCATATCTATGGCATCGATAATATCCTTTTGTTGATAATGCGTAAAGGCTTCACTGTAATATTCGGGGGCAGTTTTTCCAAGTACTTCGTAATTGCCCAGGTTTAATATATTAAGTTTCCAGCCGTTATCGTATCGCCCATAAACGGCGAGTACTAAGGCACTAAAAGTGGGTAGCTTTACCTTTAATACGGATACGTACATCTCCGCGTTCAAAGCCAGATAGTCTACAGTGTAGTTGTTTTCGGCCTTGTCACTTGTAACCAAGGTGTTTTTATTGTTGGCAGCAACGTTTTTGGTGTAATATTCATCAATGATCTCATAGTTATCATTCTTAACCGCTGTATGGTATTGTGCAACAACAGAATCTAAGCCGGCTTCCGACTTTTGGATCAATGCGGGTGATGCAAGTTGCTTTACTCCCGCAGTGTTATTTTCGGCCATAGCCTTAATAAGCTTTTTATTTAACGTAGCCATTTCTTCCCTCAAATCTGGGTCAATTTTATCATTTTTCCAGCTCCCCCAGGCACCGAAACGGCAACTAAATAAACAACTTGCTACGGATAAAACTAAAATGAAGGTCAAGGTTTTTTTCATGAATGAAGCTTAGGTTATGGGTATCGAAAAAAAGAAAAAGATGAATGGCCATATTTCCTTTGTTCAACAAATGCCGGATGATTGCTCAGATTTTGCAACGATTGGTGTTCAACTATTAACAGTCCATCAGGCTTAAGCAAATTCTTTTCAAAAATAACTTTCGGTAAGTCAGGGATCCTGTTCAGGTCATACGGCGGATCGGCAAATATCAGGTCGTATTGCTCGGTTTCTACATTCAGGTATTTAAATACATCTTCCCGGTAAGTTTTTATCTGTGTAAGCTTATGCTGGCGCGATGTGTCTTTGAGGTAATTAACACAGTGAATGCTCCTGTCAACAGAGATAACTTCAGATGCCCCGCGCGAAGCGAACTCAAGGGAGATATTACCGGTGCCACTAAACAAGTCAAGTACTTTAATATCTTCAAACTCAATTTGATTAAGCAGGATATTGAATAAAGCCTCCTTTGCAAGGTCGGTTGTGGGGCGAACAGGAAGATTTTTAGGCGGATTAAGCCTCAAACCTTTTAAACTACCTCCGATAATGCGCATAATGAAAGAGCCGATATAGATAATACCCTGTGTGCAATAACCTCTGATGGTAATTGTAATACCTGTAAGCTGTTTACTTCGGCCTTTCCAAAAAACTCTGCCAGGCGAGTCAGACTTTTGCTGTCGGCTTCAATGTTGCCGCTAACATACAGACTGGTGTATTTAGCATCGAGGTTAAGTTCATTAACTACCAGTACGGCAAAGTAAACGAGCTCGTCATCCCCATTAAAATCAAACGAGTTGTAAAAGCGCAGTTTATCTTGCGAAAAGTGCGCTATCTCAACTTTGTCTTTTTCAATATTGAGGTAGAGGTTGTTATTGCCAGGATTGTTCTGCGCGATAGCAGTTAACCAGCCTTTTGATGTGTAAACAGTATTGCGTATGCCAAAATCATCGGCGGCATTTACAATGGTTTCGCTGGTGTTGTATACAATAATATTTTCGCTGTCTAATACTTGAGCCAAAACCTTGCTGTTGGGCTTTGTATCCAGGAAACGGGCCAGATTTGGCAGCCGTTCGCCCGAAAATAGCGCTGTTGGTACAAGGGTAAAGCTATGGGCGGGTAAGCCAATGATCATTTGCCTGTATTTGGCAGATAAAAGATCAAGCAATTCCTGTGGATCGCTCAGTTCATCAAAGGGATAATTTTCGGCCCAGGCTATTAGTTTGCCATTTTCGGTGATTGCATATGAAAACGAATTGTTTTCAACCTGAATTAATAAAACATAGTCTTCAGTTCTATCTAAACTAAAGTTATCGTCGTGGTAGGTATAATTGTGTTCGTTCATGCCTGTTTAACAAAAGTAGCATTTTTTTAATTTCTGTGCGGTTTTCAGAAAACGTAGCAGTATAAATCGGTAAAATATTAATTCTTCAAGCATAACTATTACTTTTTAAAAAGCAATAATATTATCTCACAGCGTTATTCTGCAATAATGAATTTACTACATCAGTATATTTTCTTGTTCTGTTTTGGTGTTGACTATCAGTAAATTATGCTTATATTTATAAAACACGCTATAGTTATGGATATACTGCCTTATCTGCCGGTTATACTGGTTTTTACAATGAAAATGGCTTGTTTTCTTTTCGGCTATTTAACAATCAGGTTAGGATACAAATTAATAAACAGCGGAGTAAAAGGTGAGTTTAAATTTTCAGCAGGTTATCATGGAGTTAAAGGCGGATTGGTTAGTTCATCTCCCGGATTACTATTTGTTTTATTAGGAATAATACTTATTGCTTTTGCTATTAAAGTAGAAAAGCCTTATGAGATTAATAAAAATTCTGCCCCATCCAATTTGTATACGCCAGCTATACCAACTGATTTCGACCCTTTACCAAAACCTGATAAAAAATGAAAACGTTAATTTTAGTTTTATTGATCATTTATTCTGTTTCGCAAACTGAAACTTTTGAGCAAAGTTATCAGGAAGGATTTGCTTTTTTACAAGCTAAGAATTTCCCCGGTGCAATTGCAAAGTTTAAATATTCATATAAGATTAACCGCAACTATAAAACAGCCTATTATATAGCTTTATGTTATAGTAGAACGCGTAATGTTGACAGTTGTAAGAAATATGCTCAAATAGTAATGAATGATAGTCAAACTCCCGCCAATTATAAACTGGAAAGCCGAAATATGTACAATTCAACACAAAGCAATATCAGTGTTTCCGGGCGTATGGAATCCGAAACAGATAAATAACTTACATAACCACCCTAAGCAAAAAATAGAGTGTTATCATAACCAATATCGGTTTTAAAACGGGCTTTGGATAATAATCATTATCGGGGAATGATTTTTTGAAGAAATATTGGGTAAGTATCAATGCTCCTATAATTCCTATTGCAATGTTTAAACCCGCTAACAAAAATGTTGCTTTAAGTTGGTCAGGGGTAGGTTGGCCGCCTTTTGAAGCTACATTTAAGGCATCAACAACAAGCTTTAAATTAATGCCGGAGTAAGCTACAACCAGGTTTGATCCGTAAAAAAACACGGCCATGAAAGCTATAACCGGTGGAATAGCCCTTTTGTAGCCTGCATTATACAAATTGATAATGAGCAGTACTCCCCCAAATATAAAATTGAAAAACGAAAACCAAAATATGGCCCGCTTTGAATATATATCTACAAAATCGTCTTCCTGGTAGCTTTCCTCTTTGTTTTCGTCAAATTCCATGGCTCAAATGTAAAACTAATCTTACTGAATTAAATTACTAATCCTCATTTTTGCAGGGTGTCAACTCCCGATCATATCCGTCAGTCATTCCCGCACGAGCCAACAGGCCAGCAAACCGAACTTTTTGGTAAGCTGCATGCTTTTTTAAAAAGTACCGATGGCGATGAATGCTTTATTTTGAAAGGTTATGCCGGTACAGGTAAAACAACTATTGTGGGGGCATTGGTAAAAGCACTGAGGCATTATAACTATAAAGCAGTGTTGTTAGCCCCAACCGGGCGGGCAGCTAAGGTTATTACCAATTATTCGGGGCGCAAAGCTTTTACTATCCATAAACGTATTTACCGTAAAAAATCAGCATTAACTATCGATGATGGTTTTGCCCTTGCCGATAACCTGGCCAGTGATACCCTTTTTATTGTTGATGAAGCATCTATGATCTCCGACGAAGCAATGGGAAGCAACCATGTTTCGTTACTATTTGATTTGCTGAGGTATGTTTACAATGATAAAAATTGTAAGCTAATATTGGTAGGAGATACAGCGCAATTGCCTCCGGTAGGGGCTGACAACAGCCCCGCGCTTGATGGGCAGCTTATGGGTGATAAATTTGGATTGTCGATATTCAGCTATGAACTTACTGAAGTATTGCGCCAGCAAAAAAACTCGGGCATTTTATTTAATGCCACCAATATTCGCGATCTGATACGTGAAGAGATCATCGAAATTCCGCAAATTATTACCAAAGGGTTTAAGGATGTGTTCAGGATGACGGGTGAGCGTTTGCCCGAAGGATTGGAATATGCATATCGTAAATATGGGCATGATCGTACACTCATTATTTGCCGGTCAAATAAAAATGCCAATCTGTATAACGGGCAAATACGTAACCGCATTTTATATCGCGAGGAGGAACTGACCGGAGGCGATCAGATCATGATTGTGAAGAACAATTACTTTTGGCTGCAGGATAAGGACGAAAACAGCACTGCCTTTATAGCCAATGGTGATATTGCCCGGATAATAAAAGTACGGCGCACCGAAGAAATGTATGGCTTACGCTTTGCCGACGTGCAACTGGAATTTATTGATTATGCCGAAGACCCTACGCTTGATTGTAAGGTGCTGCTTGATACCCTTTATGCCGATTCGCCGACGTTGAGCCAGGAAAATCAAAAATTGTTTTACCAGGAAGTAATGAAGGACTATGAACATTTGCCCAATAAACGGGCCATGCACAACGAGTTGAAGCTTAACCCTTATTACAATGCCTTACAAATAAAATTTGCTTATGCCATTACCTGCCATAAAGCTCAGGGCGGACAGTGGGATGCTGTTTTTGTTGATCAGGGTTATGTAACCGACGAGATGATCAATATGGATTTTTTGCGTTGGTTTTATACTGCGCTCACCCGTGCCACTACCGAATTGTTTTTGGTAAACTTTGATAACAGGTTTTATAAGTCAAAGGAAGAATAATTACGCCGGCCCTTAAAATGGATTAGTTGCCGGCAGCGTGATTCTGAAGGTTGATCCCTGTCCCTCGGTGCTGGTAACGGTAATAATGCCATTGTGTTTTTCGATAATCTGGCGCACTATGCTCAAACCAAGCCCCGTTGACTTTTCGCCGCGTAAACCAGTACGGCCCGCTTTTGAAAACCGGTTGAAGATCTCCGGAAGTATATCAGCCGGAATGCCCATACCGTAATCTTGTACCTCGATAGTCACTACATCTGTTTGTTTAGCCAGGCGTATATCCACACGGTCAAGGTCTTTCGAAAATTTTACAGCATTACTGATCAGATTATCAATTACACGATGGAATTTTTCGTGGTTGATATGCGCGTTTACAGCAGCTGTATGACTAATGAACAGCACATTAACCTTATTTCCTTGTTGTAAGTTCCATTGGCTTACAATATTGTTTAGCCACTGGTTTAGTTCAGTATTTTGTGTTTGAAAAATAGCTATATTTTCGTTTTTGGCAGCCTCCAGTAAATCATCAATGATGCTCCTGGCCTTTACGCATGATGCCTTCATCATATTGATGTTGTCTTGCGTGTCTTCATCTACCTCATCAAGCTCCATCATCATGGCTATAGACTCGACCGCCCCTATAGGGTTACGCAGGTCATGGGCAACCATGCCTAATACCTGGTTTTTAAATTCACTGGCTTTTTCTATTTCAGCGTTTTTCTCACGGATCTCAATCACCTGCAAATAGTAATTAGCTTTGTAAGTGAAAAAATACCTCGATGTAAAATAAAAACCCGAAAGCAAAATAGCCGATATCAACTGGTTGTACAGCATATCAGTAGCCGGGGTTTGGCTGTAAAATAACAGCGAGGTAAAAAAAACTTCAACGGCTACAAGCAGCAATATAGTTTCATAGTATTCAAAAACAAATATTACGCTGATCAGGCTCAAAGCAACAAGATATAACGTGAGTGCGTTGCTTGGATCAGATGTGGCTATAAAGCTTGAGTACATGCCGCAAACAATAATATAAAGCGAAAACAAAAACACAAGCAGCGACATACCTGTTGTTGCTTTTTTATGGCTTTTGAAACTTGCTATAAAAAGATTGCTTGCTATCAGAAAAATAGGCGTAACAATAATAAAAACCCAATTACTGAAGCTAAATTCGGGGAAATTTTGAGCCTTTGTTAAACTAACCGGGAACACGAGGTAAAGGGCGCGGATAATTACGTTGAGCACCAAAAATATCATACTGGCGCCTCTTATAGCCACCAGGTTTTGGTAGGTATAGTAGTCGCGGTATTGCGAACGGTATTTTATCGGAAGGCTGTTAAAAAAGAAATGGGTATTCACCTGATATTATAGCATAGATTATAACAAAACTATGAATTTATTTCTGGTTTATGTAACAGGAATATGACAAAACGCCATTCGGTTTTGTAATTGAATGACATTTTTTCACTATAGGTTAAATGGCCGATAATTTGATCACAACTAATCACTATGAATTTTAACAACTTTACCATAAAAGCTCAGGAGGCCGTGCAGAAGGCTTCTGAAATTGCTGTTGGTAACCAACAGCAGGCAATTGAGACCGCACATCTGCTTAAAGGCTTGCTGCTGGTTGATGAAAACGTAATTACCTACTTATTAAAGAAATTAAACGTTAACCTGAACAGGTTAAACGATACGCTTGATGCGCAGATTGCATCGTTCCCTAAAGTGAGCGGGAGCAATGTATATCTTTCGTCTGAAGCAAATTCGGCTTTGCAAAAAGCCACAGGATATTTAAAGGAATTTAAGGATGAATTTGTATCGGTTGAGCACGTGCTGCTGGGAATTTTGGCAGCCGGTGGTGCAGTGAGCACCATGCTTAAAGATTCGGGTGTGAATGAAAAAGACCTGAAAAAAGCCATCATCGAATTACGTGGCGATAGCAAAGTGACCGATCAAAACGCCGAAGCTACTTACAATGCCCTTAACAAATACGCCCGTAACCTGAATGAATATGCAGGCTCTGGCAAGTTGGATCCGGTTATTGGCCGCGACGATGAAATTCGCCGTGTAATCCAGATCCTTTCACGCCGTACTAAAAACAACCCTATTCTGGTTGGCGAACCTGGCGTTGGTAAAACAGCCATTGCCGAAGGTATTGCTTTCAGGATCATTAAAGGCGATGTGCCTGAGAGCCTGAAAACCAAAGTGGTATACTCGCTTGATATGGGCGCGCTGATAGCAGGCGCCAAATACAAAGGTGAGTTTGAAGAACGATTAAAGGCCGTTGTAAAAGAAGTAACCCAAAGTGATGGCGAGATCATCCTGTTTATCGATGAGATCCACACATTAGTTGGAGCCGGTGGGGGAGAAGGCGCTATGGATGCTGCTAATATCCTGAAACCAGCCCTGGCACGTGGCGAGCTCCGCTCCATTGGTGCCACTACGCTTAACGAATACCAGAAATATCTTGAAAAAGATAAAGCATTGGAACGTCGTTTCCAAAAGGTGATGGTTGAAGAACCTGATGCCGCTGATGCCATTTCAATTTTACGTGGTTTGAAAGAGCGTTATGAAACCCACCACAAAGTTAGGATCAAAGACGAAGCTATCATCGCTTCTGTCGAAATGTCACAACGCTATATTTCCGACAGGTTTTTACCGGATAAAGCTATCGACCTGATGGACGAAGCAGCTTCAAAACTTCGTTTGGAAATGGATTCGGTACCGGAAGTGGTTGATGAATTGGAGCGCCGCATCATGCAGCTTGAAATTGAGCGCGAAGCCATCAAGCGTGAAAAAGACGACCGCAAGGTTGCCGAATTAAGTGAAGAAATAGCTAATCTTTCTCAGCAACGTGATTCGTTACGTGCCAAATGGAAAGGTGAAAAAGACCTTGTTGATGGCATCAACACCAAGGTTGAGCTGATAGAAAATTATAAGCTGGAAGCTGAACAGGCCGAACGCGCAGGGGATTATGGTAAAGTAGCTGAATTACGCTATGGCACCATAGTACAAGCTCAGGCCGAAGTTGAAAAGCTGAAAGTTGCCCTGCTTGAAAATCAGAGCGACAGCCGCATGCTGAAAGAGGAAGTTACCGCCGACGATATTGCTGGTGTGGTAAGCCGCTGGACAGGCATACCGGTTAGCAAAATGATTCAAAGCGAACGTGAGAAACTGCTTAACCTTGAAGCCGAACTACATAAACGTGTGGCCGGACAGGAAGAAGCGATAGAAGCAATAAGTGATGCTATCCGCCGCAGCCGCGCAGGTTTGCAGGATAAGCGCAGGCCAATAGGTTCGTTCATCTTTTTAGGCACAACCGGCGTAGGTAAAACCGAGCTGGCTAAGGCTTTGGCCGAGTACTTGTTTAATGACGAAGGCGCGCTTGTGAGGATAGATATGAGTGAATACCAGGAACGCCATGCTGTGTCAAGGCTGATAGGAGCGCCTCCGGGCTATGTTGGGTATGATGAAGGTGGGCAGTTAACGGAGGCCGTGCGTCGTAAGCCTTACAGCGTGGTTCTACTGGATGAAATTGAAAAAGCTCACCCGGATGTATTCAATATCCTGTTGCAGGTATTGGATGATGGCCGCTTAACTGATAACAAAGGTCGTGTGGTGAATTTCAAAAACACCATTATTATCATGACCTCAAACATTGGCTCAAACATCATCCAGGAAAACTTCCAGAACCTGGAAGATACCAACCGTGATGAACTGGTAGCAAAAACCAAGAACGAGTTGTTTAACCTGTTAAGGGTAACTATCCGTCCGGAATTTTTAAACAGGATAGACGAGATCATCATGTTTACTCCGCTTAATCGAGACGAGATTCATGACATTGTTAAGCTGCAGTTTAAACAGGTTCAGGATACCCTTGCTGAAATGGGTGTAACTATTGAAGCGTCTGACGAAGCTTTGGATTGGTTAGCTCAGTTAGGTTATGATCCGCAATTTGGCGCACGTCCGTTGAAACGCGTTATTCAGAAAAAGATCCTGAACGAGTTGAGTAAACAGATTTTGGCTGGTACAGTTGATAAAGACAGCACCATCAAAATAGATACGTTTGATAACCAGTTTGTGTTCCTGAACACGCCAAAGGTTGCCGAAGCAGCTAAATAAAAACAACTATCAATAACTCTATATATAATGAAAAGAGCGTCCTACGGGTCGCTCTTTTTTTATTTGGTATTACTAATAAAAATGGTGAGGGATAGCTGTTGTAACTTTTTTGATTAACGATAAGTTAATGAAATGAAAACAAACTATGCCTAACATTTCTAATGGGTTACCGTATAATTTAATATTGTTAACTTATACATTAAAACCTAAAAAATCATTATGCTAAAGCTTACTAACCTGCGTGTGTGGGTATTGGCCGCTGCCGCAACCGGCATGCTGGCAAGTTGCCAAAAAAATGGTCAGATGCCTGCACTAACAGATGCTGACCAAACTACCAGCACTAAAACAATCAAAACCTTAGCTGTGTCCTTAACACAGGGGTTTGAAGTTGGCTCAACCAGTCCTAAAACTGCTTATGACGTATCTCCAACCGGTTCATCAAGCGGCGACAATGTTACTTTATCGGGCAGTTCATGGAACATGTACGACGCCCTGATCGGTAATCTTGCTGCCGATCAAAAAGCTGGTTCATGGAGCGCCCGCGTGCGTAACACCGGTAAAATTAACATGTTGTTTGATGTTACTACGGGTATCAGCACTGTAACCATTAAAAGTGCCACTTACAATGGTGACACTCCAAGCACCTGGGGCTTGTTCTACTCAACTAATGGCGGTTCAAGCTGGACTCAATCAGGTTCGGCAATTACAACTACTGCAACACTTGCCACATCAACATTTACCATTACTCAAACCGGTAACGTACGTTTAGAGATCCGTAAGCTTACAGGCGGTAGCAATCGTATCAACATAGATGATATCACTATCAATGATAACGCTGGCGGTGGTACAGGCGGTGGTGGCGGTACCGTACTTACTGGTAAGAAATTCCTGTTTGATGCAAGTCACCTTGAAAACGCAGGTAGCGCCGACTGGCAGATTGACGCCGACGGCACCGAACAGGTTGCTATCTACACTGGCGGCACTACTACCGAAACCAAAGCTCAGCGTATCCCTACACCATCATACACAGGCATTACCTCTACTACTGCAGAAACCTATTGGAAAGGCGCACTTTCTGCCTGGGCAGTAGAGCTGGTAAAACGTGGTGAGTTGGTTGAATCGTTACCTGTGGGTACAGCTATTACTTACGGTGGCGGTGGTGCTCAGGATTTGAGCAACTATGATGTATTTGTGGTTTGCGAACCTAATCGTTTATTTACTGCGGCCGAAAAAACTGCCCTCATGAACTTTGTTGCTAACGGCGGCGGTTTATTCATGATTGCAGATCATACCGCGGCTACTACAGCCGGTACAGATGCTAATGGCTATAATCCATCAGACCGTGATGGTGATGGTTATGACTCGCCAAGGGTTTGGAACGATTTGATGACCAACAATGGTATCAACAACAATAACCCTTTTGGTTTTAACATTAACTACGTTGATATCAATGAAAGCCCATCGACTAACGTGTATACCGGTTCAAATGCCGACGCTCAAAAAGTATTGAACGGCGCAGCTGGTACAGCCTCAAAAATGGCTTTCTATGATGGTTCAACAGCAACGTTGTTCCCAGGCAATAACTCAAGCGTACAGGGCTTATTCTGGCGTAATAGTGCTACCAATGGTGGCAATGCTAATGCAATGGCTTTATTGGCTACCTACGGAAGCGGTCGTGTAGTTTGGATTGGTGATAGCTCTGATGCTGATGACGGCACTGGCGATACAGGTGATAGTTTGTTTAATGGCTGGTCTGGTGATGCTCCGTCGGGTTACACCTCACACTCATCATTCCACTTAAATGCATCATTGTGGCTGGCTAAAGCTCAATAAATTAATAAACGTTTTCCCGAAAGGGTAAGTTTCAATTGTTAGTTTAAGTCCTGTTGCCAATGGCAGCGGGACTTTTTTATTTCTCTGGTTCAAACAAGTCAGTTGCCTTTTAGGTTATATATTAAAAGGTGATCAATCAGATCGTTTTTTATTTACCTATACAAAAACGTCACCATGAAAAATTACGAAACTTTAGTGGATGCCACTAACGACCTCCTGAAGAGAGGATATACTGCCAACCTTAGCCTCGATGGCGATACCATTGACGATAAGGAGAAAGATATACAAATGACAGCTGATGATTTTGAGATAGACGAGTTTTACCGCTTTGAAGGCGCGAGTAATCCGTCAGATATGTCGATAGTGTACGCGGTGTCATCATCAAAATATAACTTAAAAGGGGTGCTTGTAAACGCCTACGGCACCTATGCTAATGACAGCACATCGGCCATTGATGCCAAATTGCATCATTACATGGTAAGCCATAACCTGCATGGCGAAGACAGGCCAACCGCTTAAGTCATTAGTTTAAAGTCTTAAGTTAAAAGTCGGTAACAGATATTGTGGTAGGGACAGCCTTAATATTTGTTGTCGGCTTTTGGCTTTTTTAGGAGTTTAGCTCCTGTAGCATTTTTCTTCCTGCCGATTGTATAGCGGCAGTACCATCGCGCATTAAAAATTCCAATTGGGCCGGTAACTCATCAGCCACCCAGGGATAGCGGTGTCTTAAATTAAGTAAAGCCCAGCCTGCAAATACTTTCACCGCTATTTTTACCTTGGAATTTATCATCCAGTCAAAAAGCTGCTCAACGGCTGGCTCAAGGTTAAGCGTGTTCAGTTTTTGTTTTACAGGCGATTGTTCCTTCTCTTCGGTAGCGTGCATCAGTATTTTGGCATAGTGCCTTTGACAGCCTGGGTTGGTTACCTGCGGAATGCGTTCGATTAAATACTCAAGGTTTTGAGTAAAAACACCGGGATCTTGCAGGAACATATTTTCCAGCAACCATGCAGCGCGGAAGGCGAGCGGTTTATCAGGATGAAAGGTAATGTCAATCAAATCATGTAAATCAAATTGCTTTTCCCTTAAAATCCGGCTCAACTCAAGTACCTTAAGTTTGCCTATGGTATTCGCAATTTTTTGGGTAAGTTCGTCGCGGGTCATTGGTAGCTTAAAAGTAAAAAAATACCGGTACCTAACCTAAAACACTTATTCATTTTTGATGCTCACTTTCAATGTCATCAAAAGTTATACATTTGCTATCCGTACTAACAATTTAATAGATACATGGTTAAATTCAACCGATTTACACTTGACAATGGCCTCAGGGTTATTGTGCATGAAGATAATACCACACCTATGGCCGTGCTCAATATTTTATATGATGTTGGCGCACGCGATGAAGATCCTGAACAAACCGGTTTCGCCCATTTATTTGAGCACCTGATGTTTGGTGGCTCTGTAAACATTCCTGTTTATGATGAGCCGCTGCAAAGGGTAGGCGGCGAAAATAATGCCTTTACCAGTAACGATATCACCAACTATTATATCACCCTACCATCTGCCAACCTGGAAACAGCCTTTTGGTTGGAAAGCGACCGTATGCTGAGCCTTGCGTTCAGCGAAAAAAGCCTTGAGGTACAGCGCAACGTAGTTATTGAGGAGTTTAAGCAGCGTTACCTGAACCAACCTTATGGCGATGTTTGGCTGAAGCTTCGTCCGTTGGTATATAAAACGCACCCTTATCGCTGGGCCACAATTGGGAAAACCATCAAGCATATTGAAGATGCTAAGATCGAAGATGTAAAAGCCTTTTTCAAAAAGCATTATAACCCTCAAAATGCTATTATGGTAGTAGGGGGTAACGTTACAACCGAACAGGTAAAAGAGCTTTCCGAAAAATGGTTTGGCGCTATCCCTGCGGGCGAAAAATATCTCCGCGACTTACCGCAGGAGCCGGAGCAAACGGAAGCCCGGCGTGAAACGGTAACCGCCAAAGTGCCGCTTAATGATGTTTATATAGCTTTCCAGATGGGCGCGCGTACCGATGCAGATTACTATGCTGTTGAATTGCTTTCTGATGTCCTTTCACGAGGTAATTCATCAAGACTGTATAAATCGCTGATCAAAGAAAAACAGATCTTTAGTGAAGTACATGCTTACATCACCGGCAGCCTGGATAAAGGTATGTTTGTGTTAGAAGGCAAGCCGCTTGATGGTATCAGCATTGAACAGGGCGAAGCTGCATTATGGGAAGAGCTGGAGAAAATAAAAGCTGAAGAGATCCCGGCTGATGAGCTTACCAAAGTGCAGAACAAAACCGAATCAACAATGATATTTTCAGAAATGTCTTTGCTGGATAAAGCCATGAACCTGGCCTCATTTGAGTTACTGGGTGATGCCGATCTGATTAACCATGAAACAGCCAAATACCTTGCTGTAAGTGCCGCGCAGGTGAAAGAACAGGCTAATAAACTGTTCAGGCAAGATAATTCGTCAACGCTTATTTATTTAGCCGAAAAGTAAAACAGAACCTTTATTTATGAGATTTTAGGATTGTCTTGATGGATCTATTATGATGATATCAGGAAATTCCAAAATCATGCAAATCACGGTTAAAGATATAACATTCATATGATCAACAGACAATTAGCTCCTGAGTTCAGGGCTATCGATAATATTAGCCTGATCAGGCCGCAACATCTGCCGCTTGATAATGGCGTTAACATTTTTTGCTTCAACTCCGGCGATCAGGAGTTGGTGCGCATCGAATGGATCTTCAGTAACCTGACTTTTGATCCGGCAAAACCATTGTTAAACATGGCTGTAAACTCCATGCTTACGGATGGTACCAAAACTTTAACCGCCGCGCAAATTGCCGATAAAATTGATTTTTACGGCGCCTTTTTGCAGGTAGACTATGGGTATGAAAATTCGCAGGTAACTTTATACAGCTTGAATAAGCACCTGCATCATACACTGCCCGTTATTGCCGATATCTTGAATAACTCTATCTTCCCCGAAAAGGAGTTGGAAACATTTAAACGTAATCAGCAGCAAAAACTACAGGTTAGTCTTCAGAAAAATGACGTGGTGGCTCGCCGTGCGTTTAACAGGGCTGTTTACGGTAGTACTATTTTTGGCTATGCGGCAGAAATGGGCGACTACCAAACACTACAGCAGGATGATATGCTGGCCCATTACAAAAAAATGTATCAGCCGGCAAATTGTACCATTGTTATAGCGGGTAAAATAGAATCTGAAACGCTAACGTTGCTGACAGACACATTTGACAAAAGCTGGCCAAATACATCAGAGATTGGTGTAACAATTCAGCCTGATATTAAAGCTGCTGCCGATCTGTTTTATTTTACAGAGAAACCGGAAGCATTGCAATCCGCAATCAGAATAGGTACGCCTATCATCAACCGTTCGCACGCAGACTTTCAGCCGTTGCAGGTTTTGAATACTGTATTGGGTGGTTATTTCGGATCGCGGTTAATGGCCAATATACGTGAAGATAAGGGCTATACCTATGGCATAGGTTCGGGATTAGCTTCATTTAAACAAGTAGGCTCGTTTTTTATAGCTACCGAAGTAGGTGCGGACGTTTGTAAATTGGCAGTTGCAGAAATTGAAAAGGAAATCAATATGCTGAAAACTGAACTGGTACCTGAAGAAGAGTTATCCCTGGTGCGCAACTATATGTTGGGATCGTTATTGGGCAGCCTCGAAAATGTATTTTCACATGCCGACAAGTTCAAGAGTATCTATTTTGCCGGTTTGGATTATGATTACTACGACAGGTATACTACAACGGTAAAAAATATAACATCAGATAAGCTGATCCAGTTGGCTAATACTTATTTTAACTTCGACCAGTTTTATAAGGTAATAGTAGGGAAATATTGATTGTTTGATTGTTTGATTGGGGATTTCGGAATTCCGATTTCGGATTTCGGATTTATTTTGATTTTAGATGTTCTATTTCTGTTAACTTAAATGGAACATCTAAAATTGTAAATACTCATACCGAAATCCGAAATCGAACATCCCAATTCCGATAATTCTGAATTATCATCTGAAGGCAATTTTAAATAAATCCGAAATCGAAATTCCGAAATCCGAAATATTTTATTACCTTTGCCCGGCAAATAATAACTCCAAAATAATTATTTGCTATGCAGTTAGACCCATCAAAATTTGTTGCCGAAGGATTAACTTACGACGACGTTTTACTACTCCCGGCTTATTCAGAAGTTTTACCGCGCGAAGTGAATACCGGAACTTACTTAACTAAGAGCATCCGTTTAAACATTCCTATTATCTCGGCCGCTATGGATACCGTTACCGAGGCTGAGCTGGCTATTGCCATTGCTCAGGCGGGTGGTATTGGTATGTTACACAAAAACATGACCATCCAGGCTCAGGCAGACGAGGTGCGCAAGGTGAAACGTTCAGAAAGCGGAATGATCCAGGATCCTGTTACCTTACGCGAAGATGCTTTGTTAGCAGATGCCTTTCAACTGATGAAAGAATTCAGCATTGGCGGTATCCCTGTTATTGATGCAGATCAGAACCTGAAAGGTATCATCACCAACCGCGATCTTCGTTTCCAAAAGGATATGAGCGTTCCGGTAACGGAGGTAATGACCAAAACTAACCTGATTACTGCACCGGAAGGCACTACTTTGGTTGATGCTGCCAACATATTGCAAAGTAATAAGATTGAGAAACTACCTGTAATTAATAAAGATGGGAAACTGGTAGGCCTGATCACTTATAAAGATATTCAAAAAGTTAAAAACTTTCCTAACGCATGTAAAGACGAATTTGGTCGTTTACGCGTAGGTGCCGCTGTTGGTGTAGCTGCTGATAATATTGACCGTGTAACCGCACTGGTTAACGCTGGTGTTGATGTTGTTACGGTTGATACAGCTCACGGCCATTCAAAAGGAGTTATTGATATGGTTAAAGCGGTTAAAAAGCTTTACCCAAACCTGCAGGTAATTGCAGGTAACATCGCCACCGGTGATGCTGCCATTGCCCTTGCCGATGCCGGTGCTGATGCTGTTAAGGTTGGTATTGGTCCGGGTTCAATTTGTACTACCCGTATCATTGCAGGTGTTGGTGTACCTCAATTATATGCGGTATATGAGTGCGCCAAAGCACTTGAAGGCCGTGGCATCCCGGTAATTGCCGATGGTGGTATCAAACAAACAGGCGATATTGTAAAAGCTATTGCTGCAGGTGCGAGTTCAATCATGGCAGGTTCATTATTTGCAGGTGTTGAAGAATCACCAGGCGAAACTATCATTTATGAAGGCCGTAAATTTAAATCATACCGCGGTATGGGTTCGGTAGAAGCTATGGCAAAAGGTTCAAAAGACCGCTATTTCCAGGACGAGACCGATGTAGTAACCAAACTGGTTCCTGAAGGTATTGTTGGTCGCGTGCCATTTAAAGGCAGTATGGCCGAAGTTATATTCCAGTACATTGGCGGTTTACGTGCAGGTATGCACTACTGCGGTGCTGCTAATATCGAGGATTTGCAAAAAGCCAAGTTTGTTCGTATCACTGCTGCCGGTATGCGCGAAAGCCATCCGCACGATATTACAATTACTAAAGAAGCACCTAACTATACCAGCAGGTAATTCTATAAAAAGTAAAATCTCATACGCCCTAAAGTTCAATTTATTTGCGAACTTTAGGGCGTATTTGTTTACCGAACCTTATCTGCTTGTAATTAAATGAAATTTCTTGTCCCTGCTTTTTTATTCCTGTTGTTGTTAGTTGTTATCATTATTGTACGCAAATCTGCCCGGGCAAAAAGTTCCGGTTCTGTTGGGTTGCTCGTTAATCCAGCAGAAAATGACAATGGCGCTGTAGATATTAATCTAAGTATCGATCACAAAACAAAACTCGATTCATCTACCGTTTATGATTTAAAGGCAACATATAAAAACAAGCTTGTCGGCTTTAAAATAGAAATTCCCGACAAGGACAAGCAAAACGAAAGGGGATTTGGAAACGGAATAACCATAAAAACCCTTGGCAAACAAAGTGATGATTTTAGAAATGCCCTGAGTGATATTTATGGATTAGATACATCGGTTAAAAAGTTTCCTGAAAAAGTAAACGTTTCCTATGTAGATCTTCACCAGTTTGCCAAAAGCTATACTAAAAAAAGTATCGAGAATAGCCCATATTCAACTGAATTGAAATTGCTTTTCCAGTCGGATAAAGGAGATCAGGCAGAGCTTTATCTAAACATCCGTAACGATGAAAAGGTTATTGAATTTGCCGAAAAAGACGAAGAATACCGTAAGCCGCTGGTGGAGTTTTTAACTCAGCAATAAATCACGCAATTAACAGGTAACAAAAGCTTAATTGGGCTTTAAACAAATTTCGTTATCATTGGGCATGAAATCTATTTGTGTATTCTGTGGCGCTAATTTTAATGGCGATGCTGCATTAAAACAAGCTATTGAACAACTGGCAGAGGTAATGGTAGGCCGGGACATATCGCTGGTATATGGCGGAGGCAAAGTTGGAGTTATGGGTTTAATAGCCGATGCTGTTTTAAGCCGGGGAGGAAAAGCCATCGGAATTATCCCCCAGTTTTTGATGGATAAAGAAGTTGGGCACACCGGTTTAACCGAGTTGCATATAGTAGAGAACATGCATCAGCGTAAAAAAATGATGAGTGACATGAGCGATGGTATCATCACACTTCCTGGTGGTGTTGGTACGCTCGAAGAATTTTTTGAGGTACTTACCTGGCTGCAATTAGGCTTGCATTCGTCTCCGGTAGGTTTGCTTAATGTGAACGGTTTTTACGATCTGTTATTGAAGCAGTTGGATTTTATGGTTGAGCAACGTTTTCTAAAGCCGGTTAACCGCGATTTGATCATAACCTCAGGAGATGCTATTGAATTGGTAAACCTGATGGATAATTTCAAAGCCACACCTGAAGAGGTTTGGTTTAAGAATAAGGACCTTACTTAGTTTGCCTGAATACATCTTCAAAACAAATCAGTTCATACTTGCGGTTTTGTGACTGGAAATTTTCTAAATTACATTTCCTATCTAAAACCAATTATGAATATCGAATTCAATAAAAATGAAGATATTAATAAGCAGCTTGTTTATGAACTAAACACCCGGCTTAACAAAGTATACCAGGGTGGCGGCGAAAAGGCGGCTGCCAAACAAAAGGAAAAAGGAAAAATGCTTGCCCGTGAGCGGGTAAATTACCTGATTGATAAAGATAAACCATGGCTGGAGGTTGGCGCCTTTGTTGCCGATGGGATGTATGCAGAGCATGGTGGTTGCCCATCTGGCGGAGTTGTTTGCGGTATCGGGTATATAGCAGGCAGGCAATGTGTTGTTGTGGCTAACGATGCCACTGTAAAAGCCGGTGCCTGGTTTCCTATAACAGCTAAAAAGAACCTTCGCGCCCAGGAAATAGCTATCGAGAATAAATTACCTATCATTTATCTTGTCGATTCGGCTGGCGTTTATTTGCCTTTGCAGGATGAGATTTTTCCCGATAAGGAGCATTTCGGCAGGATCTTCCGTAACAATGCCGTAATGAGCAGCATGGGAATTATTCAAATTGCCGCTATTATGGGCTCATGCGTTGCCGGCGGTGCTTACCTGCCCATCATGAGCGATGAAGCGATGATTGTAGAGGGGACTGGTTCAGTTTTCCTGGCGGGGTCATATCTTGTAAAATCGGCTATTGGTGAGGATGTAGATAACGAAACACTCGGCGGTGCAACCACGCATTGCGAGATCTCGGGTGTTACCGATTATAAGCAACCTAACGATAAAGCGGCGCTTGATTCTATCCGCAATATTATGAGCATGACCGGCGATTATACCAAAGCCGGTTTCGACAGGATCCATTCATCGATTCCGAAACTTGACGAAAAAGAGATTTACGGCATACTGCCGGATAACAGGGAGAAAGCGTACGATATGATGGAGATTATCCTTCGCTTGTTGGATAACTCAGAATTTGAGCCTTATAAAGATGGTTACGGCCAATCTATTATCTGCGGGTTGGGCCGGATTGATGGTTGGGCTGTGGGGATTGTCGCTAATCAACGTAAGGTAATCAAATCAAAAAAAGGGGAGATGCAGTTTGGCGGCGTGATTTATTCTGATTCGGCAGATAAGGCTACCCGGTTTATCATGAACTGTAATCAGAAAAAGATTCCGTTGGTGTTTTTACAGGATGTTACAGGTTTTATGGTAGGCAGCCGGTCGGAGCAGGGAGGTATTATAAAAGATGGGGCTAAAATGGTGAATGCCGTAGCAAACTCCGTAGTCCCTAAGTTTACTATTGTGGTAGGTAATAGTTATGGAGCCGGCAATTATGCTATGTGTGGCAAAGCTTATGACCCGAGATTGATCTTTGCCTGGCCATCAGCAAAAATCGCGGTGATGGGTGGCGGACAAGCTGCTAAAACCCTGTTACAGATCCAGGCCGCTGGTCTTAAAGCCAAAGGCGAAGAAGTTGATGCAGTAAAAGAGGCTGAACTATTGAAACAAATAACAGATAAATATAATTCCCAAACTACCCCATATTATGCCGCTGCCCGCCTTTGGGTTGATGGGATCATTGATCCGCTTGAAACACGCAAGGTAATATCAATGGGAATTGAAGCGGCCAATCACGCGCCTATTGAAAAGGCTTTCAATGTAGGTGTGATACAGACGTAGTCTTTGGTGATTAGAGTTGGAGATAAGAGATTAGTAAAAGAAAAAGCGCCATTCCGGATCCCGGAATGGCGCTTTTTTGAAATCTTGTTTTACCCTCTATGTCTTTTATGCTTTTTCTTTGAAGAGCCTGAAGACGATGAGCTTTGTTTTTCGGACGACTTTTTCTGCTCAGTTTTAGCAGGTTGATTATCGGATGCTTTATTGTTTACATCCGTAGAATCTTTGCTTAGTTGTTTTACGGTGAATTCATTGCCGCGTAAGCCATATTCCAGCTGGCGTTTAGCGCCCGAAGGCTTTGCCTCCTTACCGGTGCCATTGAATATCGGGAACTCACGCATCAGTTTTCCATCCCTGATATAAAAGTTATCGTTACCACGATAGCCTTTACGCTGTGAGCTTGTCAGCTTTGGAAAGTCGAGCTTGTTTGCTTTGTTGTTGTTAAATTCAAAAGCATAGATTGACGCGTAATTTGTTGTGTCTTTTGATTTAGCCTGGATCAGTATCTCAGGGTTACCATCCACATCCATGTCCGAATTGTAAACATCAACAATAGCACCATCCAGGTCACCGGTGGTTGTGGTGTATTTAATAGCAGCTGAATCCGAATGTAATATCATGAACGACCCGGCTTCTTCAGCACCACGCCCCCAGCTTAAAACATCATAGCTTTGCCCAGGCGATACCTCTATCAGTTTGTGAAACCTGAAAGGCGCCATAAATTCCGGCTTTTTAGGTGCCGTGGGAGCGGCAGGCGTTTTTGTTTCTTGCCTGCCGCATCCTGCCATTAATGCGCTCATCGCAAACGCAAAAAGGTAAAGCCTGTTAGTCATATTTTATATAGTTCAACTTAGTTGTACAATGTATCCGGCGTTAACTCGGCCTTTGTTTTGCCCGGAGCGGTTATAAACAGCTTCAGCGAAACAGGACCGGTTCCCTGGTCAAAATATTTTACGGTTACTTTATGGTAGCCTTTTAATAACGGAGCGGCACCCATTTCCTCATTCATCCCATGTTTTCCATCGTTGTTAACTACTGGCTGATCGTCAATTAATAAAACCGAACCACCTGTAGACAACGTAGAGAAGCCATAAACTCCATCGGCATCAATATTAACAAATCCTGTATAAATTACACCGTATTTGCTTTTATTTTTTCTCAGATCGGCGGTATTAAAGGTTTTGGTCACGCCGCTATCGATAGGCATACCACTTAATTGATTGGTGCTGGTATATAAACCAGGATAAACCTGGTACTTAACTCCGTTTGCAGAACCTGTATAAGTAACGGCAGCCATCGGCGCTTTATTATAAACCAATGTACGGGTAACGTTACTGCGCTTGCCCGATGGGGTAATTACAATAGTTTGTAATTCACGGTATTGATCAACAGGTACATCAAAATTCAGCTGGGTTGTATATATCAGGTCTGTTTCGCGAGGCGTGTAGCCATCAATAGTGTAATGAACTTTAGCACCCTCAACAGATGGTTTTAATAGCGCAGTTAATTTGCTGCCTATCATTACTGTATCTTTTGCGCCAATGGCAGTTGGTACGTGATAATCAAAGCCATTTTTATCCAGCCATGCTAAGTGCCCCGGTAAACGGGTATCGGCAAAATCAGTATAGTTTTTATTTGCCAACGGCGACCATGCCACCTCAGATAAGGCGAGTAACCTTGGTAATAGCATAAATTCTACCTTAGCATCTGTCGCTATATATTCCGTCCATAAATTTGCTTGCACGCCTTTAATGTATTTCTGCTCATCTGGCGATAATACAGCAGGGGTAGGGTTATAGCTGTAAATTTTTGAAAGCGGTTCGTTTCCACCAATGCTCAATGGTTCCTGGCTTGGTTTGCCCTGACCGTGGTCTATATATAAACCATTGCTTCCCGGCGTCATGATCACATCATGTTTTTGTTGCGCTGCTGCTATACCGCCGTCTTCACCTCGCCAGCTCATCACTGTGGCATTAGGAGCAAGGCCCCCCTCTAAGATCTCATCCCAACCGATAATGCTCCGGCCTTTTGAGTTTAAAAATTTCTCAATACGTTGTATAAAATAGCTTTGCAGCGCGTGCTCGTCTTTAAGTTTCAACTTTTTAATTAATTGCTGGCAAAAAGCAGAGTTCTTCCAGGCATCTTTTGGCGCTTCGTCACCACCAATATGGATATACTTACTGGGGAAAAGTGCCATCACTTCGGTCAACACATCCTGTAAAAAAGCGAATGTTTTCTCGTTAGGGCAATAAATATCATTGAATACGCCCCAGGTTTCAGCTGGCTTGTATGTTTTTGACGGGTCGCAGCTTAACTCAGGATAAGCAGCCAGAGCGGCTTGTGAGTGGCCAGGCATTTCAATTTCCGGAACAATGGTAATGAACCTGTCGGATGCGTATTTTACCACTTCCCTGATTTGATCCTGTGTATAAAAGCCTCCATACGGAGTTCCGTCAAACTGCTGCGGTGTACGGTCGTGGTAACCGCCAATAAGCGTTTGTGCACGCATGCTGCTGATTTGCGTAAGCTTAGGATATTTTTTGATCTCAATGCGCCAGCCTTGATCTTCGGTCAGGTGCCAGTGAAAAGTGTTCAATTTGTAAGCAGCTAATAGGTCAATATATTTCTTAACCATCTCCACGCCAAAAAAGTGACGCCCAACATCAAGCATAGCACCCCTGTAGCCAAAACGCGGGTAATCTTCAACCTGCACACATGGCAGTTTAATAGTTGCGGCGTGTTCGGCCGGCATCAACTGAAGCAGGGTTTGTACGCCGTAAAATAATCCGGCACCTTTGCCTGCAACAATGACCTGCTGTGGTGTAATGGTTAAACGATATCCTTCGGCGGGTAAGCCGTCGGTACCGGCAGTGGTAAGGGTTATAACATTTGCGCTTGTCCCGCCTTTAACAATAACAGGCTTGTTATAAGCCTGGTTATTAGCCAGGTAGTCTTTGAAAAATACTACGGCTTTGTTTGAAGGCGTGTCCGCCTGGATGGTGGTTTCCTGGCTCAAAACAAATTGTCCGGGAGCTTTTTTTAATGAAACAGGGGCGGGGATGATACCCAGATTTGGGTCGCTGTTTTGCGCGTTTACAGTGGCTGTACTAACTGCAAGCGCGGCAAGCAGTATCAAAGAGGCCTTCTTATACATAATTTATCAATCAGGTTAGTGTGAGCCCGTAAGATAAAACTTTTTAAAAAAATATAAAAAGTTTTAGTCGGTAAAAAGTTTGTTCAATAATTCATTAGGTATTTGTTTGAACTCGAATTTGCATAATTACGCGAACAAACAGAATGCTCTAAATAAATTCGAAAGAACCTTGTACGCGTTTGATGCGGGTATTGATAACAGTATTCAAAGTGAAGTCCCGTACATCCGAGAAATCGTCCCAGATTCTGGTTCTGAGTTTGGACGTTGCCTGCGGCCCGGGCTGTACGCTCATACTGCACAGGGCCTTAGCCACTTGGCCGGTATCCGCTGCCATCCCTAACGCAAGTGCCGAAAGTTTGATAAATGATATTGCCCCTAATAAAAAAAGCGATAGTGTTAACTATCGCTTTTTGAGGCTAAGAAACTAATCTCTTACCTCCAATCTCTAACCACTAATTACGCTGTTACCACATGCTCTTTGGCTGCCAGGTAACGCTCTGCGTCAATGGCGGCCATACAACCGGTACCTGCTGCTGTTACAGCCTGACGGTAAATGTGATCCTGGGCATCGCCGGCACAAAATACGCCTTCAACATTGGTTTCAGTTGAACCCGGACGGGTAATGATATAACCGGTTTCGTCCATGTGTAACCAGCCTTTAAAGATATCGGTATTAGGGTGATGTCCAATTGCCACGAAGAAGCCGGTAACATCAAGATCCGTTTCGGCATTGGTTTGGTTATTGATCACTTTAACTCCGGTAACACTTTGGCCATCACCTAAAATTTCTTTGGTTTCGGTATTATATAAAATTTCGATGTTCGGCGTATTCAATACACGGTGAACCATCGCTTTTGAAGCACGGAACTCATCCCTGCGAACAATCATATATACCTTACGGGCCAATTTAGCTAAGTAGGTAGCTTCTTCGGCAGCGGTATCACCGGCGCCAACAATAGCTACATCCTGGCCTTTAAAGAAAAAGCCATCGCAAACAGCGCAGGCAGAAACACCAAAACCGCTGTATTTTTGCTCTGACTCCAAACCAAGCCATTTAGCCGAAGCGCCGGTTGAAATAATTACAGTATCGGCAGTGATGGTTTTTACATCATCTACTACAACTTTATGAGGCAGGCTCGAAAAATCTACAGAACTTACATAACCAAAACGGATTTCGGTACCCAGGCGTTCAGCCTGTTTGCGGAAATCTTCCATCAACTCAGGGCCCATAATTCCTTGCGGGTATCCGGGGAAGTTTTCAACTTCGGTAGTTTGTGTAAGCTGACCACCTGCCAGTAAACCAGTATACATAACAGGTTTAAGATCAGCACGGGAAGCATATATAGCTGCAGTGTAACCTGCAGGACCTGATCCAATGATCAGGCATTTTACGTGTTCAGTTTCTTGAGACATTTTATTATAAATGAGTTGCGAATTTACGATTTTAAGCGCATAAGGCAAAGCGCATATCGTCAACAAAGTGACATCATTTGCCCGTGTTTGCCGCGAGTACCCGCATTACGTTACCTCCCAATATTTTATCAATATCCTTTTGGGTATTGCCCAGTTTTAGCAACTCCTCGGTTATTTTAGGATAATCGGTAACACTATCCAATCCCAGTGGGTAAGATTCGGCACCATCAAAATCTGATCCTATGCCTACGTAGTCAACCCCAATAAGTTTCACTATATAATCAATGTGTTTAATCAGCAGGTCAAGTGGCGGCCTTAGTTTGTCCGATTCGGTTTTGTACAAGGCATTTATCCTGATATTGGCCAGATCGACATCATGGTAAACTTTTGTCAATGAGTCGAGTTCTGCCTTGTGTTGGCCCAAAAACTTAAGCACTTTTGGTGTATAGGTGCTATCAACAAAACCACTATAAAAATTAATGCATACCACGCCGCCATTTTTTGCCAGCGATTTCAGTTGATCATCTTTTAAATTACGGCGGTTAGGGTCAATGCTATAGGCACAACTATGTGAGGCTATAACAGGTTTTGATGTAGTTGCCAGCACATCATAAAAAGTGCGTTCACCAACATGTGATACATCAACCATAACGCCAAGATCATTCAGGTGCTTTACTATTTGCTTGCCATAATCTGTTAGACCTAAATGTGTCAGGCTGTCTTTTTTAGTGACCTCGTCGCGTGCCGAAGTTGCCCATGAAGTACTGTTGTTCCATGTTAGTGTAAGGTAGCGCATGCCACGCTTTGCCAGGCTGTCAATGTAATCTATCCTGTCCTCAATCATATGACCACCCTCAACGCCTATCAACGCAGCCAACTTTTTCGCAGCGACTGCTTTCTTCAGTTCAGTTGTGTTACGAACAAGGGCTATTTTATCGGGGTTGCGTTTGATGAGCGCGTATAATGAGTCAATTTCCCGGTTGGCAAAAGCAAACGCCGTTCCCTTGCCATAACTTTCGCCGCACCAGATGGAAAAAATCTGCGCATCGAGGCCTCCTTCTTTAGCGCGAACCAAATCAAAATTTCCTTCGCTTTGTCGTTTACCCAAATCAGCCCCAGTTATCAGTTCGTTTGAAATAACATCATTATGCGTGTCAATTAAAATAGCCTTTTGATGTATTTGCTGAGCATTTTGGGCTGATAATCTCAACGCCAGTAGTAAAGGGAAAATTAAGAGCGACTTTCTCATTTAGGAAGATAGAAAAATAATCTTGTTTTATCCGATAATTACCAGGTCACTCAACTGATTATTGATGAATTCCATTTCTTCGCCATTAATATGAATGTTGATGGCCTTTGCATTTTGAACAGATTGCTCGGCATTGCGCGCTCCAACCAGGGCCACGGTTATACCCGGATGGTTGATTGTCCAGCGAATTACCAATTGCCCAAGCGTAGCGCCTTTTTCATCGGCTAAGGGTTTTATTTTGGCGAGGAAAGCATTGGTACTTTCGATGTTCTGATCCTTGAAATATTTAACGCCTGCACGATGATCACCTTCGCCGAAATTTTGGCCCGCCTTCATTTTACCGGTCAGCAAACCGCGCTCAAGCGGGCTGTAAGCCAAAATAGCTTTCCTGCTCTCGATACAATAAGGGATCAACTCATCCTCAATATCGCGGTTAACCATGCTGAACGGAACCTGGTTTGCAGCCAGTTTAATACTCTTTGCTGCAGTTTGCATTTGGCTTACATCATAATTGCAAACACCGGCTTCGCGAATCTTACCCTGTTCTTTCAAACGTAAAATTGCTTCCATGGTTTCCTCGATAGGAGTGGTTTTGTCCGACCAATGGATCTGGTACAAGTCGATATAATCGGTGCCAAGACGTTTTAGGCTGCTTTCGCACTCGGCAATAATGCTGTCTTTACCAGCGTATCGATAAACATCGATGTCCTTACCGTTATTATCCTTGCTTTTAAAAAAGAATTCGCCTTTGGCAAGGTCCCAGCGCAAGCCGTATTTAGTAAGTATCTGCACTTTATCGCGAGGGAAATCTTTGATGGCTTTGCCAACAAGTTCTTCGCTTTTGCCCTGTCCGTAAACGGGGGCTGTATCAATTGAAGTTATTCCGTGATCATAAGCAGTGCGCATAGCATCAATAGCTTCCTGGTCGTCATTGCCGCCCCACATCCAGCCTCCTGCTGCCCATGCACCAAAGGTTATTGCCGATACGCTTAGTTTACTTTCACCTAATTTTCTGTATTCCATTTTTAAGAGTAGATTGTTGTTGTATGCACCAAATATATTTATTTAAACATTATTTGAAAGTGCTATCGTTTATCGATAATAATGTTATCGCTTTAAACGATTACTATTAATAGAAATATCCCGCATTTTAAATGAAATCACCATAGCTGCATATTTAAAAAATTAATTACCACATTTGTAAATAGCACAACCACCTATATAAAATATGTATTTTTTATATCCTGCTTTTTTATTCGCGTTATTGAGCCTCGCTATACCGGTTGTGATCCACCTGTTCAACTTTCGTAAGTACAAAAAGGTATATTTCAGCAATGTGCAGTTTTTAAAGGAGGTACAGGAGCAGCAGGCTTCGCGTCGCAACTTAAAAGAGCGGTTGATCCTGGCTTCGCGTTTACTTGCTTTGCTGTTCCTGATCCTGGCATTTGCCCGACCTTATATTCCTGGCGCTCAGAGCGTTAATGCAGGTAAACAACAGGCGATCAGCGTATTTGTAGATAATTCATACTCCATGCAAACGCTTAACCGCGAGGGTTCATTGCTTGATGAAGCTAAACGGAGAGCTAAGGAGATAGCTTCCGCTTATAATATTAATGATCGGTTCCAGCTGCTTACACAGGATTTTGAAGGTAAACATCAACGTTTGCTGAGCCGTGATGAATTTAATGATGCTGTAGACGCGGTAAAGGTTAGTCCGCAAAGCCGGAATCTGCAGCAGGTGATCAGCAGGCAGGAAAACTTATTGGAAAATCAAGCGGACGGGTTAAAATCAATCTTTATCATTTCTGATTTCCAGAAAAATAAAAATGATAAACATGTAAAAATTGATAGTAACATCTCAGTTAATCTGGTTCAACTTAAAGCGGGAAATTTGCCTAATGTTGCAGTAGATTCGGCATGGCTGCTAAGTGCGGTGCATCGTCCGGGCGAAAATGAGAAACTGGTTGTGCGCCTGCATAACTATGCTACTGAAAAAGCGGAAAAGATCCCACTGAAAATCCTGGTCAATGGCGAACAGAAAGCGCTTGGTAGCTTCAGCATAAACACGCACGAAGTTCAAAACGATACTTTATCATTTTCGGGTTTAAAAGCCGGCTGGCAACGTGGCGAAATCCAATTGCAGGATAATCCGGTTACCTTTGATAACCAGTTTTACTTTAGCTTCAATGTAAAACAGCAAATGCCTGTTTTATTGATAGACGGCGGTACTCCAAATCCCTATCTGAAAGCGGTTTTTGCTTCCGATACTTTTTTTGCTGCAAACAGGGTAGCCGATGGTAATGTTGATTACGCGGCATTTAATACCTATCCCATAGTTATTGTAAGCGATGTTAAAACGATAGCTACCGGTCTGGCACAACAGTTAAGAACCTATGTGTCCAAAGGAGGAACGCTGGTTGTATTTCCATCGGCCGATGCCGATCTTGCTAATTATAAGTCTTTTTTGTTGGCATTAAACGCGGGGTATCCTGAAAAGCTGGTAACCCAGGATGTAAAAGTGGCCTCTATCAACAGGCAAAGCCAAGTGTTTAAAAACGTATTTGAGAATTTTCCTCAAAACCCGGACCTGCCACTGGTTAAAAAATATTATCAGCTGAGTAAAAGCGGCACTAAACAGGAAAGCTTGATGAACCTGGCTACCGGTGAATCATTTTGGACCGGTTACAGCAATGGAAGAGGAAATGTTTATGTATGTGCGGCGCCGCTTAATGAGGATTTTAGCAGTTTACCAAGGCATGCTTTGTTTGTACCGGTGCTTTTCAGGATAGCTTTGTTAAGCGGACACGACCAGCCGCTGTTTTATACCCTCGGGACAGATGAAAATTTTGAAGTGCCGCCAGTTCAAACTACCGAGAAACAACTGCTTAAACTTACCAAAGGCGATCAAAGCATCATACCAGATGTAAAACAGCAGGAGGGAAGTACGTTATTATATGTTTCGGATCAATTAAACTCTCCCGGAATTTATTCGCTCCGGAAACAGGATAGCACGCTGGCCACGCTGGCTTTTAATGATAACCGGGCAGAATCAGACATGAGTTATTTTACGGCAGCCGATTTGGAAAAATTACTGCCAAATGCAAAGCCCTTATTAACAGCAGGTAACGGTTCGTTAAAAAGCGTTGTTACCGAATCAAATTTTGGCACACAATTATGGAAACTTTGTATAATTTTGGCGTTGATCTTCCTGCTTGCAGAAACATTGTTAATTAGGTTTTATAATCCTGATAAACAAGGTGTTATTCAAGCGGTGTAGTTCGATTCAAATCCACACATAAAGCAGTGCTAATGAATTTGCTTATCAAATCAGCCACTATTCTTGATCCCGGATCATCCTTTCATCAACAAGTTGCCGATATTTTAATTAAAAATGGTGTTATCACCAAAATAGCCGAAGATATTGAAGCCGACGCTGAACTTTTTGACGCCGAAGGCAAATATGTTTCGCCCGGCTTTTTCGACCTTAATTGTAATATAGGCGAGCTGGGGCTTGAAACTAAAGAAGACCTCCGCTCAGGTACGGTTGCTGCCGCTGCCGGTGGCTTTACAGGCATAGCACTGATGCCGAACACCCAGCCCCCGGTGCATTCCAAATCGGAAGTGGAATATCTGCTTAACCGTTCAAAAGGTAATTTGGTGGATGTTTATCCACTGGGAACCATATCTCAAAAACGAGAAGGAAAAGACCTCGCCGAAATGTACGATATGTATCAAAGCGGAGCTAAGGCCTTTACTGACGGTAGCCGCCCCGTACAGGATGCTGGTTTAATGGAAAGGGCTTTGTTATATGCGCAAGGCTTTGACGCGCTGGTTTTTTCTTATCCGGAAGATACCGCTATAGCTGGTAAAGCTAAAGTTAATGAGGGCGAGATCAGTACTTTGCTGGGCATGAAGGGGATCCCTTCGCTGGCCGAAGAACTGATGGTAGCGCGCGATCTTTACCTCGCTGAATATACAGTATCACGGATCCACTTTACTACGATATCAACCGCCCGTTCGGTCGAGTTGATTCGCGAGGCTAAGCGTAAAGGTATTGAAGTTACCTGCGATGTTGCCGCACACCACCTGGTTTTAACTGACGAGGCCCTATTAGGCTTTGATAGCTTATACAAAGTTAAACCTCCGTTACGTACTGCCGATGATGTTGCCGCATTGATAAAAGGCCTGGAAGACGGTACTATAGATGCTATAGTATCGCAACATACGCCACACGAAATTGAATTTAAAGATGTGGAGTTTGAAGTAGCTGAGTATGGCATAGTTGGGCTACAGACAGCTTTTTCTTTAGCTTTGAAAGCGGGTTTATCTGCCGAGTTGATAGTTGAAAAACTGTCGATCAATCCCCGTGAAATACTCGGTGTAGAAACAGCGGTTATTGCTGAAGGCGAAAAGGCAAATATTATAGTTTTCGACACTGACGCCGAATGGGAATATACCGCAGCTAATAACAAATCTAAATCTGCAAATTCGCCTTACATCGGGCAGCAATTAAAAGGCAAAGTATTGTTAACTTACAACAATCAACAAATCTTTAAATAACATACCTATGATCGATCCAAAAATAGAAATCGCCTTTGTAGCAGCGCTTGAGGCCTTTTCAAAATACAACAGCTTTGATGCAACACAGCTAACCGATGAGTTTGCCGATGTATTTGCATCTGACGAAGATTTTTTATCAAAAGTAGATGAACTTGACGCGGTTTTTGACGAGAACCCTGAAGTAGAGGGATTGCGCGAGATCTTCTTCGATTTGTTGATGATCAACTTCTTTAGTGCCGACGTTAAGAAACTGGAAGAAGATTATCTTGATACGCCGGAATGGGAGAGTATTGAAGAGGAAACCTTAGACCGTGGTACCGAATTGCTTAACCTGTTACTGTACCTTAACGAATGCGAAGACGAAGAAATTGAACCTGAACTGGAAGACTACTTAAAAGAGTTTTTATTGGTTGATGAGGATGAATTTCAGGACGAGTATCGTATTTACGAACCGGTTATCGCAAATCAAATCCTGATTGAAAGCCCGGTATCTGAGATCAGCAAAGTAGCTGCGACACTTCCGGAAGATTCGGAACTTGCAGAATTGTTTTACCCAATGATGTGCTTTTTCCAAAATATCGATCCATCGGATGAAGAGAAAAAGGAGATTGCCGATAACGCCATCAATAAAGAGTTTGATATGGCAGTTTTAGAAATTTTAGTTAGTTTTCAATAACCCTCTTAAATGAGCGCACAATTAGAAAAGACCATAAAAATACAAGGACTTATCAAGGGATTGATTTTAGGTGCAGTATTGGCTTTGGTAAGTATTATTTATTTTTATTTTATGGTAAGTGTAGCATCGGCTGTTGCGATAACAGTTGGCGCCATACTTTTTACATACATAATTCCGATAGCTATTGCTGCTTTGTTTTGCATCAATCTGAGGAACAAGGTAGGCGGATACTGGACAATGAGGCAAGCCGCTACCGGAATTTTCATTATGTTTTTCATTTCAAACCTGACCATATTTATACTACGTGATCAGGTATTTGCAAAAGCTATTGAACCTCAGATGGCTCAAAAAACCAAAACAGCCATGGTTACCGCTTTGAATAAATTGAAAGATAGTACTACAAAACCTGAAGAAAAAAAGGAAGCCGACGCAAAAATAAAGGAAATGGAGAAAAGCTTTGAAGCCGGAAAAGGTATTACTATAGGACAGCAAATTCAGTCGCTGGGTATAAGCATTATATTTTTGTTTGTTCTATCCATAATTTTTGCGGCGTTCTTTAAGCGGGAGCCTGTCGGACACACGTCCTAAGCATGATATTATTGTAAAACAAAATAGGCCTTTCAGATTCTGAAAGGCCTATTTTGTTTATGATCTCACGAGATTTGAAAATAAAGGCATCGGTGATATAAATATTAAATATTTGGTTAATTTTAACTAAACACTAAACACTTGTACTATGGAAGTAAAAAAAGCGAGTCCATCGCAACCGGCCCTTAAGTGGGCATTAATTAACCTGATTGTTTCTATCGTAATTACTTACGCCTTTCAATTTTTAAATGTTGATCAAACTTCATCACTTAAGTATTTAAATTACCTGCCGTTTATCGCCTTTTTACTGTTAACTCAAAAAGAGTTTAAAGACCAGCTTGGTGGTTATCTCACTTATGGGCAGGGATTTTTATCGGGCTTTTTATATTCTATTTTCACCGGTGTGTTTATAGCTATTTTCACTTATGTGTATTTTACCATTCTAAGCCCGGAAATGATTGATAAGATAATGGATGTTTCGCGGAAGCAAATGGAAGCGAAGGGAACTATGTCACAAGATCAGATTGATACCGCGATGGGTATAGCAACCAAGTATTTCGCAGTTATTGCTACAGTTAGCGTGGTTTTTGCGTATGCCATCTTTGGTGCAATTGTAAGTTTAATTTCGGCTGTTGTATTTAAAAATGAACGTTCTCCTTTTGATACCGCGGTTGATAATTTTGACGCGCCAAAACCATCAGATCCAACGGCATAAATCAATAATAAAGTAATTAAAACAAGAAGGCCTTTCAAAATGAAAGGCCTTCTTGTTTTAATTACTGGTCTTGAAGAGATAACTAATCTCTAACTTCTAATCACTAATCTCTCGTTTCTATTTCTTCATGACCAGCTTTACAATATCGTTGCCAAAAACAAATACCATAAGGCTAACCAATATTACAAAACCTACAATTTGTGCACGTTCCAGGAACTTATCGCTTAGTGGCTTGCCTTTTATCATTTCAATGATCAGGAACACCGCATGACCGCCATCAAGCGCCGGGATAGGCAAGAGGTTCATCAGCGCTAATACCATTGAAAGGAAGCCTACCAGTGTCCAAAAGTGACCCCAGTCAACAGTACCGCCAAACAGGCTCGCTATCGCTACCGGTCCGCTTACCGCTTTACCAGGATTAACGTCTCCTTTAAATATTTTACCAATACCTTTGGCATTATCCCTGAAAGTACCCCAGGCTCTTTCTACTCCAATAGGGAAGGCTTCAAAAAAGCCATACTTGATTGTTTTGATGTCCGGGAAATCGCTTTTTGCACGGTAGAAACCCAATTTACCTTCCGGGGTAACCTGTGCTTTTAGGGTAACCAGCTCGTGATTGCGCCTTACGCCCAGATCAATTTGCTTGCCTTTGTTAGCGGTTAGCTGAGTCTGTAACTCGTCCCAAAACACAACAGGATGATTATTGGCCATTACAATACTATCGCCTTTTTTCAGACCCGCTTTAACAGCGTTGCTGCCCGGCTCTAACGAGTCGACCACGAATTTAGAACGTGGCAGGCGACTGATAAATCCTTCGATATCATGATCATTTAGATCGTTTAAAATAGTGCGGGGGATGCTGATCTGCAAAGTTTGAGCACCACGCTGTATCGTAAATACCGTGTTATCCAACAGTACCTGCGGACTTGTAAGGTCATCAAAGCGCTCGAATGGCTTGCCATTTATGGCTACAACTTTATCACCAATCTGAAGGCCGATCTTTTTACCAACCTCGCCAGGTACAATACCATATTTAGCAGCCGAATTTGGGATATAGCTATCGCCAAAACGCATGGTTAATACCCAGAATATTAAAATACCCAGTACAACATTTACGGTAACGCCGCCAAGCATAACAATAAGGCGCTGCCAGGCTGGTTTTGAACGAAACTCCCAGAGCTGCGGCGGGCCAGCCATTTGCTCGGTATCCATCGACTCATCAATCATACCGGCTATTTTAACGTAGCCGCCTAACGGAAGCCAACCAATACCATATTCAACACCTTTATATGTAAATTTAAAAAGGCTCACGTTCCAGGCATCAAAAAACAGGTAGAATTTTTCTACCTTAATGCCAAAGGCTCGTGCCGCCAGGAAATGTCCCAGTTCGTGCAGGATGATTAAAATTGAAAGGCCCAGTATAAGCTGGCCCACCATGATCACTATACTCATTATCTATTTCTATGTGTAATATTAAAATTGTAATGCCTTTGAGGGCAATTGCTGTATGTAATTTTGCGCAAAGATGCGTGTTTCTTTATCAGTATTCAAATAGTCGGTTAAGGTAGGGGCTGCAATAAAATTAATTTTCTGCATACACTCCTCAATGATGCTACTCATAGTTAAAAAGCCGATTTTACGATCCAGAAAACCTGCAACCGCTATTTCATTTGCCGCGTTTATGATGCAAGGCATATTACCTCCCTGTCTTAAAGCAGCATAGGCTAAACTTAGATTACGGAAAGTTTCCATATCCGGTTTTTCAAAAGTAAGGTTTGGATAATCTGCAAAGCTAAAGCGTTTAAAATTGGTTTGCACCCGCTCAGGATAAGTTAGTGCATATTGAATAGGCAACTTCATATCGGGTACGCCTAATTGCGCTTTGATAGATCCGTCCCTGAACTGTACCAGTGAATGAATAATGGATTGCGGATGAACTATTACTTCAATTTGATCGGCTTCAACGTCAAATAGCCACTTGGCTTCAATAACCTCCAACCCTTTATTCATTAATGAAGCGGAGTCGATGGTAATTTTGGCGCCCATAACCCAATTCGGATGTTTAAGGGCGTCTTCGCGGGTCACATTAGCTAAAAAGTCAAGGCTGCGCCCCCGGAATGGGCCACCAGAAGCGGTGATGATCAACTTTTCTATCGATTTATAATCCTCGCCAACCAGGCTCTGGAATATAGCCGAATGTTCGGAATCAACAGGTAAGATCTGAACCTGATGTTGTTTAGCCAGCGCTGTTATGATATCTCCGGCTACAACCAGCGTTTCTTTATTGGCAAGGGCGATATCTTTACCGGCTTTAATAGCAGCTATGGTAGGTTCCAAACCGGCAAAGCCAACCATTGCAGTTAATACAACCGCAATTTCAGGGTGGGTTACCGTATCAATGATAGCCTGGTGGCCGGCAAGTACTTGTATAGGCAAGTGCGCTAAAGCGTCTTTAACTTCCTTGTATTTGCTTTGATCGCATATAATAGCATATTCGGGCACAAACTCAATAGCCTGGCTTATGAGCAGCCCGGCATTTGAATGTGCTGTGAGCAAAAATGCCCTGAATAAATTGCTGTTCCACCTTATTACATCAAGTGTTTGTGTACCGATGCTGCCTGTTGAGCCAAGGATGGCAATGTTTTTAATTTGATTACTCAAGTATCTTTATTTTATAAAACTCTTTAATCCTTCGGCTATCTTTCTGTCATTTGAAAGCCTCGGTACTTTGTTTTGTCCGCCAAGTTTACCTTCCGACCTCATGTAATTGATAAAGGCATCTTTTTGCAGGCTTTGGATTACCAAAGGTTGTAAAATGTTACCTTCAATCAGGTCAAAATAGTAAATATTTTTATTCTGTAGTGCTTTGTCCACTTTTATGGCGAAAGCATGAAGATCGGCAGGTGGCGTGCCAAACTCAATAAACCATTCATGGTAAGGTAATTGCCCGGCCGGCGGATTAACCTGCGGGGCGACTGTAAATTCAACTACGTCAACTCCTGCTTCTTTGGCTACGCTCATTAATGCGTATTCCACTTCTTCGCCTATTACGTGCTCTCCAAAAGCTGAGATATAATGTTTAATGCGGCCTGTAACTACGATTCGGTATGGATCTTTAGAAACAAATTTAATGGTGTCACCTATGCTATATCCCCATAAACCCGCACTGGTATTCATGATAAGCGCGTAGTTTTTATCCAGCTCAACATCTTTAATATTGATACGGGTTGGGTTTTCGTTGAAGTATTCTTCGGATGGTATGAACTCGTAAAAGATCCCCGAATCTACTAAAAGAAGTAACCCTTTCTCTTTTTGCGAATCCTGAAAAGCGATGAAGCCCTCAGAAGCAGGGTAGGTTTCTATTGAGTCGATTTTAAAGCCAATACTTTCTTCAATGCGGGCACGGTAGGGTTCGTAATTAACCCCACCATAAACGTAAAGCTTAAAGTTAGGAAAAATGTCTTTTACTTTTTTGCCGCCTGCCTTAGCCGAAAGCCTGTCGAAATACATCTGGCACCACGGCGGAATTCCGCTGATGAGGCGCATATCTTCGTTAAAAGTTTCCTCTACAATGGCATCGACCTTTTGTTCCCAATCTTCTATACAATTGGTTTCATAGCTCGGCAATCTGTTTTTTTGCAGATACGCCGGCACATGATGAGCGACAATACCCGAAAGCCGACCTGTTGAAATACCATGTTTTTGAGCCAGAATTGGACTACCCTGTAGGAATATCAGCTTACCATCCACAAAATCGGCATTGCCTGTTTCGTGGATATAGCTTAATAAAGCATTGCGCGCCGCTTTGATATGCTCGGGCATGCTTTCTTTAGAGATGGGGATATATTTTACACCCGATGTTGTGCCCGATGTTTTAGCCAGGTAAGCTGGTTTGCCCGGCCATAACACATTTTCCTCACCGTTAACTACACGATCGATATAGGAGCGAAGGTCCTCGTAATCATGTACAGGTACAAGGCGCTTAAAGTCTTCGTAATTGTTGATCTTTTCAAATTGATGATCTTTTCCAAAACTTGTGCTTTTTGCCGCATGTATCAAGTCTGTAAACGCTTTTTGTTGTAGTGCAACCGCGTTTTTACGAACCTTATTTAATTCCCTGTCAACAAAGGATGCAAATACCTTACTTAATACAGCTTTAAGTCCCATTTTAATTGGTTTCAGATAGGTCATCATCCACATCCTGGTGGCTATAAACCAGTTTGCGATAGGTAACCATTATTATCACTTGGGTAAACGGGAAGCAAAGGATAAACCAGCAATAAAATGCAAGTCTGAATGCAAAACCATCCTTTTCCTGATCGAAACCAAACAGCCCCATGGTAATCACAACCGGCAGCAATACAGCAACCAGTATCAGTATGATAATGGCGAAAACGCCTAAAGTTTTAAAGAAATTGTCTTTGGTAATTTCGAAACTTTGACGCAATGATTCGATAGGTGATGAATCATCATCAACGATGAAGCAAATGCAAAATATGCATCTAAGACTTATGTAGAGAATAAACAATAGCTCAATAACCTCAAAAACGCTGTCGTATCCAATGTTACGTTTAGCCAATACGTATAGAAAAACCAGCGCTGCTACAAAGAAAGCAGTCATTATCCCGATGATTACGAAATTGAATGTCATTTTGAACGTTGGCAAAATGTCTTTAAAGTCAAATTCGTAATATTCTTTGTCGATGAGGGTAAGTATCAGTTTGTAAAAGCTTAAGCCGATAAAACATTGCACAATCATTTGTACAATTACAAAGCCCATCTCAATAAAACGGTCGTCGTTGTCGATGATGAACGCCTTTAAAAACTCAACGAACTCGTTAATAAATAACGATATGATTGAGTAAACCACCAGCGGTACAAAATTTCTTTTTAAAATATTCCATGCGGTTTTAATGGTTTCCGCTACAGAAAAGGTGTGGTACATATTGCTTATGATCTACTTAAAACTTTCCGCTTCCAAAAATCCTGTATAAATCCTAACCCGTAGGCAATAAGTTGTGTGAAGGCAGCTACAATGCTCAAAAATGCGATTTTTAACGATTTATTTTTCCACCAGGCATGGAAAAATATTAACAAAGTGAAAATCAATAATATAAAATTACCTATGGCTGCTAATGGTGAGCCAAGCAGGTTTAATATAATAGTAAGGATAACCCCTATGGTAAAAGCCGCCGGGAAAAAATGAACCAATTTTAGCTCCTGCGGAAAAAACTTGGATATGTTAATGCGCGCCCTGCCAAAAAAGTGCAGTTGTTTGTAAAACTGGTAAAAGTTAGTACGCCGTTTATGATAAACAATAGCATCGGGGATCAGGCCTATTTTGAAGCCCAATGAATGGATCCGGATGCTGTATTCAATATCCTCGCCCAGTCTGGTGATAATAAAGCCACCGGCTTTTTCCCAGGCCTGCCTTGACACCCCCATGTTAAAGCTACGCGGATGAAACTGACCAATCCCTTTTTTATTGCCGCGAATGCCGCCTGTGGTAAAAGGCGAGGTCATGGAATAGCTTATTGCTTTTTGGGTAGGTGTAAAAGATTCATGAGCACCATCCGGCCCACCGTAAGCGTCAAGATAGCTTTTCGCCAGCGAATCATTTACTATTTGCAAATAGTTGGGAGGGATCAAACAATCCGAATCGAAAATTACAAAATAATCACCTTTAGCGCGTTCAAAACCAAAGTTGCGGGTAAAGCCCTGGCCTTCATTTTGCTTTTTGAAATATCGGAGGTTAAGCTTATCGGCAAAAGTGTTTACTATGGCTTCAGCATCATTTACAGAACCATCCTCAATAACCAAAACCTCAAAATTGCGATAGGTTTGCAGGGTGAGGGTTTCCAGCAGTTCTTTGATCTCCTGCGGACGGTTATATAATGGAATGATGATGGAAAAAAACATGCTTTTAGATAGATGTGCAAATTTCAA
The DNA here is from genome assembly GCF_003675385.1 of Mucilaginibacter kameinonensis. Classification (GTDB taxonomy): domain Bacteria; phylum Bacteroidota; class Bacteroidia; order Sphingobacteriales; family Sphingobacteriaceae; genus Mucilaginibacter; species Mucilaginibacter kameinonensis. The sequence goes on from NZ_RCWZ01000005.1 coordinate 100,664, forward strand.
ATGTGCAAATGTGCAGATTGTTTTAATTGAGCAAGATGATTTTATTTATTTTCATCTACACATCTGAAATCTGCATATCCGCACATTCAATTAAATTGTTTCTTCAATTTGATAGTGGTTGCGTTCGCTTGCGCTGCGTGATACCAGTTCGGCCACAAAGCCGGTTAAAAACAATTGAGAACCTAAGATGATGGCTACCAGTGCTATATAAAACAACGGGCTGGTGGTTACATCCCTGTATTTTAAGTTGTGTGCTATGTTGTAGAGCTTTTCGGCAATGATCCAGATGGCCATTACCAAACCCGTAAAAAAACTTAAAGTACCCATGGTACCAAAAAAGTGCATCGGGCGCTTACCAAATTTACCTACAAAAAATATGGAAAGCAGATCCAGAAAGCCGTTGATGAATCGGCTCAGGCCAAATTTGGTTTTGCCATATTTACGTGGACGGTGTTCAACAACTTGTTCCCCGATTTTAGTAAACCCGGCCCATTTGGCAATCACCGGAATATAACGGTGCATTTCACCGTACACCTCAATGTTTTTGACAACTGTACCGCGATAGGCTTTTAAGCCACAATTAAAATCATGAAGGTTATGGATGCCGCTCATGCTGCGGGTGGCCGCATTGAATAATTTTGTCGGTATAGTTTTGCTTAGCGGATCATGTCTTTTAGCTTTCCAGCCCGAAATAAGATCGAAGTTTTCTTCAACTATGCGGCGGTATAGTTCCGGAATTTCATCAGGGCTGTCTTGCAGATCGGCATCCATAGTAATCACAACGTTGCCTTTGGAAGCTATAAAGCCTGTATTTAAGGCAGCCGACTTACCATAATTACGCCTGAATTTAATGCCTTTGATAAACGGGTTATCCGTTTGCAATTTCCTGATCATTTCCCATGATCCGTCCTTGCTGCCATCGTCAACCAAAATTATCTCGTAAGTAAAACGGTTTTCATCCATCACCCGGCTAATCCACGAGGTTAACTCCGGTAACGACTCTACTTCATCGTAAAGAGGTACTACAACTGATATATCCATTTATTGGGCTGCGATTAACGGTATATGCCGAAAATCATCCGCAAAAATATAAAAAATAGGGAATGGTTTGCAACAATGTATTAATGGTGTTGTTTGCATAAATAGTTTATTCATTATCACTATAAAAAAGTATGTTGGATACTACGTAACCAAGCAATTACGTTTCAACTCAAATATATTTTAATATCTTTCCCTCACAATTAAAACACAGTTAATGAAATTCTACAAAGCCGCGTTGTTATTGTTTTTAGGCTTTTATGCCGGTAAATTAAAAGCGCAAAATGCAGACCAAGCTACCCCTAAGTACGATCAGCATAAAGTATTTAACCCAATGTTTTATCCCGAAAGAGGGAACGAGTTCAGATCGGCCAGTGGAGCTCCAGGTCCTAAATACTGGCAAAACCGTGCCGATTATAAGCTTGACGTTACGCTTGATACTGCTAAACATCGCATTGAGGGAACAACATTAATTACTTATACCAATAACAGTCCCGACGCGCTTGGCTTTTTATGGCTCCAGGTAGATCAGAATATATACAAAGAGGATTCACGTGCCGAAGCTACAAGTAATGTTTCGGGCGGCAGATTTGTAAACAAATCATATACAAAAGGTGCCGAAATAAAATCAGTCTATGTCATCAATAAAGGTAAAACCCTGAAAGCTGATTACCTGATCACCGATACCCGGATGCAGATCAAATTGAAAGACTCCCTGCGGGCCGCCGGCAGCAAATTGCAAATTAAGATTGATTACGCTTTTGATGTGCCGGAATATGGAACAGACAGGATGGGGCGTCAGCATACCAAAAACGGCTGGATCTATGAAATTGCGCAATGGTATCCCCGCATGGAGGTTTATGACGACGTAACAGGTTGGAATACTATTCCTTACCTTGGTGCAAGTGAGTTTTACCTGGAGTATGGCAACTTCGACTATAGCATTACCGCACCCGCGAGTTTGGTTGTAGCTGGATCGGGCGAGCTCGTCAACCCGGCAGAAGTACTATCGCCAAACACAATGAACCGTTTGGCCGAAGCGAGAAAGAGCGACAAGACGGTTGTTATTAAAGATTCGACAGATATAATACGCAACAATGACTATCCTAAAAAGCCAATGCTTACCTGGCACTTCCTTTGCAAAAACGCGCGTGATGTAGCCTGGGCCGCTTCAAAGGCGTTTATCTGGGATGCTGCACGGATCAATTTGCCAAGTGGAAAAAAAGCGCTTGCGCAGTCGATTTATCCTGTTGAAGCAAAAGGAAATGATTCATATGGCCGTTCAACCGAATACGTTAAAGGTGCTATTGAACTATACAGCGACAAATGGTTTGAATATACTTATCCTGTTGCAACCAATGTGGCGGGTATTGTAGGAGGGATGGAATATCCTGGCATTGTGTTTTGCGGATCAAACAATCAGAACGGAGGTTTGTGGGAGGTTACCAATCACGAGTTTGGCCATAATTGGTTCCCGATGATTGTTGGTTCAAACGAGCGCAAATACGCCTGGATGGACGAAGGTTTTAACACCTTTATAAATAATGTAGATACCAAAGTATTCAATAAAGGTGAGTACTACGAGAAACCCGATCAGCAAAAAAGTGCCAGCTATTTATTCGCTCCAGGTGCAGAGGCTATCATGAATACGCCTGATGTAATTCAGGAGGATTTTTTAGCCGTAGCGGCGTATGAGAAGCCGGCCTTAGGTTTGGCTATTTTACGTGAACAGATATTAGGAGAAGAGCGTTTTGATTACGCTTTCAAAACCTACATCAAACGCTGGGCTTTTAAACACCCAACACCATGGGACTTTTTCCATACCATGGACAATGCTGCTGGCGAAGACCTGAGCTGGTTTTGGAACGAGTGGTTTTTTACTACCTGGAAACTTGACCAGGGTATAAAGGATATTTCATATCCGGACAATGATGCTTCAAAAGGCGCAATGATCACCATCGAGAACCTGGAGGAAATGGCGCTCCCTATTACGATATCGATCAAAGAAGAGAACGGAAAAACCGGTATTGTAAAACTCCCGGCCGAGATCTGGCAGCGTGGTGATACCTGGACATTCCCGTATAAGTCAACTTCAAAAATTGCCTTTGCAACCATCGATCCTGACCATACCTTGCCGGATATTAATCCTGAAAATAACTCATACAGCGGTTTGCCAGTTCCCCAGGGTACAACTGCAGGTTCTGTTATTAAAGCCTATTTAGACGCTATTGGCGGTGCCGATAAATTGAAGAATGTTCGAGATCTGCAAACATCTGCAACAGGTAGCATACAGGGCGCAGAAGTTCAGTTGGTTACACGCTATAAAATGCCCGATAAGTATTTTCAGGAAGCAATGGTGCCTTCATACAGTAACCTTGTTGTGTCGCATGTTACGCTAAACGGTGATAGTATAAAAGCAAAACAGGTTAACAGGGACGTGCAGCTTGATGATGCCGGCAAAAAATTAGTTAAACTTAAAAGTCGCCCGTTCCCGGAGCTTGACTACGAGCGTATAAATCAAAATATGACCTTGCAGCCTATTTTAAGGGTAGTGAACAATGAACTCGCTTACGAGGTTGATGTTAACATTGGTACCGATATACATATTCATAATTATTACAGCCAGAAAACAGGATTAAAGCTCAAACAAACCATTGAAGGCGCAAATGAATTAGCTGTTGAATATGGTAATTATGAAGGTATAAATGGAGGTATTAAAATCCCTTTCTCGATAAAAACTATTTTGGTTGGTCAGCCTGTCGAGTTTAAGGTTAAAGAAACATCGGTTAACTCCAATCCGGTAAACGAGGCTTTCAGATAGTTTAAATGCCTCGTTAAATCAGGTGGGATATCTTTATTTCAATTGGTATGAAGTAGGGATATCCCATTTTTTATGCCCTTCGATAAAAATTGAAATTGCTTTGATGCTAATTGCTATTTAAAATTCTATTTTTGTACCCACAAAATGAGGGTCACTTTGTAGGTGACCGTTTAAACGTAATTTTATAAATTTAAAATCATAGTTGTAGATGATTAACATTACACTTCCCGATGGTTCCGTTCGTCAGTATGACAAAGGGATCTCTTCTATGCAAATCGCCCAGTCGATTTCTGAAGGTTTAGCACGTAACGTATTAGCAGCCGAAGTTGATGGCCAGGTTTGGGATGCAAGTCGCCCAATTGAGCAGGACGCCCATGTTAAATTATTAACCTGGAACGATGCCGATGGTAAATCAACTTTCTGGCATTCATCAGCCCACTTAATGGCCGAGGCTTTAGAAGCACTTTATCCGGGTACAAAATTTGGTATCGGTCCGGCAATTGAAACCGGCTTTTATTACGATGTTGATTTTGGCGACAAGGTTTTATCTTCTGACGAGTTTAAGCAGATCGAGGATAAAATGATTGAACTTGCCAAAACCAAAGAAGAGTACATCCGCAAGCCTGTTAGCAAGGCCGATGCTATTGAGTATTTCACTGAAAAAGGTGATGAGTACAAGCTTGACCTGATCAAGGACCTGCCTGATGGCGCTATTACTTTTTATACCCAGGGTAATTTTACCGACTTGTGCCGTGGACCGCACATCCCCAACACAGGTTTTATAAAAGCGGTTAAGCTGATGAGCCTTGCCGGTGCCTACTGGCGTGGTGACGAAACCCGTAAGCAATTAACCCGCATATACGGTGTTACTTTTCCTAAAGCCAGCGAACTTACTGAATACCTGCACATGATCGAAGAAGCTAAAAAGCGCGATCACCGTAAATTAGGTAAGGAATTGGAACTGTTTGCTTTTTCGGAGAAAGTGGGCATGGGTTTACCATTGTGGTTACCTAAAGGAACCGCTTTGCGCGAACGCCTGGTAAACTTTTTACAAAAAGCACAGGTAAAAGCCGGTTACGAGCAGGTAATTACGCCGCATATCGGTCATAAAAACCTGTATGTAACATCAGGTCACTACGAGAAATATGGCGCCGATTCGTTTCAGCCGATAAAAACACCGCAGGAAGGAGAGGAGTTCTTCTTAAAACCAATGAACTGCCCGCACCACTGCGAGATCTATAAAACAAAACCGCGTTCATACAAAGACCTGCCGGTTCGTTTTGCTGAGTTTGGTACTGTGTACCGTTACGAGCAAAGTGGCGAGCTACACGGTTTAACACGTGTACGTGGCTTTACTCAGGATGATGCCCACTTATTTTGCCGCCCTGACCAGGTAAAAGATGAGTTTAAAAAGGTAATTGACCTGGTATTGTATGTATTTAAGGCTTTAGGCTTTGATAATTATATTGCGCAGGTATCATTGCGCGATCCTGAAAACAGGGCCAAATACATCGGCAGCGATGAAAATTGGGCATTAGCCGAAAGCGCTATCATTGAAGCGGCAGCAGAAAAAGGCTTGCCAACCGTTGTTGAATATGGTGAAGCGGCGTTTTATGGTCCTAAGCTCGACTTTATGGTGAAGGATGCTCTTGGCCGTAAATGGCAGCTGGGTACCATTCAAGTTGATTATAACCTTCCGGAACGTTTTGAACTGGAATATACTGGTAGCGATAATCAAAAGCATCGCCCGGTAATGATCCACAGGGCCCCGTTTGGTTCGATGGAACGCTTTATAGCAGTATTAATTGAGCATTGTGCAGGTAATTTCCCGCTGTGGTTATCCCCCGAACAGTTCATTATACTTCCTATATCAGAAAAATATGAAGAATATGCAAAAAAAGTTTCTGATATATTAAAAGATTCCGATATTTGCGGGCTAATCGACTTCAGGGACGAGAAAATAGGCAGAAAGATACGTGATGCTGAAGTTAAAAAAATCCCTTATATGCTGGTTGTAGGCGAAAAAGAGGCTGCTGAAGGGCAGGTTTCTGTACGTAAACATGGTACCGGTGATTTGGGAAGTATGAGCATTGAAGATTTTAAAGAACAGATAACTAAAGAAATAACAGTATAACTTGGCATTAAACAAACCTTTCAATAGAGGACCAAGGCTTCCTTTTAAGAAAAAAGAAGCCGAACATAACATAAACCAATTCATTAGGGCTCAGGAAGTTCGCCTTGTAGGTGATAACGTTGAGCAGGGAGTTTACTCATTAAGAGATGCCCTTGCAATAGCGCAGGAGCAGGAATTGGATTTGGTTGAAATATCTCCAAACGCCGTACCGCCGGTTTGTAAAGTAACTGACTACAATAAGTTTATTTACGAGCAGAAGAAAAAGCTTAAAGAGATAAAGAGCAATGCCAAGCAAACGGTTATCAAGGAAATTCGTTTCGGACCGAATACTGATGATCATGACTTTGAATTTAAGTTAAAGCATGCCATTAAGTTTTTGGAATCTGGCGAAAAGGTAAGGGCTTATGTACACTTTAAGGGCCGTGCCATTGTTTACAAAGAGCAAGGTGAGATTTTACTTCTTCGTTTTGCCCAGGCATTGGAAGAAGTTGGTAAAGTGGAACAGTTACCTAAGCTTGAAGGAAAAAGGATGTTTTTAACCCTTGCACCTAAGGCAGCTAAAAAGTAATTAAAATAGGCAGGTGTGCAAATGCGCATCTGCTTGAAAATAAAACGTTGAGAAACGTTAATATCTAACACAAATAAATAGAGTTATGCCAAAAATGAAAACCAATTCCAGTGCTAAAAAGCGCTTTAAGCTTACTGGAACCGGTAAAATCGCAAGAAAAAACGCATACAAAAGCCACATCTTAACCAAGATGTCGACAAAACGTAAGCGTGCCCTTGGTCACACCAGCTTAGTATCTGATGCTGATATGGGTAACGTAAAACGTATGCTTTGTATCGGAAAGTAATTCACAAATTTAAAAACCAGGTATTAGAGTTTTAAGTCCGGCACACGAGATGCAGGCACTCACTACCAAAAAACACACAAGATGCCACGTTCAGTTAACGCAGTAGCGTCGAGAAGACGCAGGAAAAGGATCATGAACCTCGCCAAAGGTTATTGGGGTTCACGTAGCAAGGTATACACCATTGCAAAAAACACAGTTGAAAAAGGTTTACAATACGCTTACCGCGACCGTAAAACCAAAAAGAGAGAGTTCAGGGCTTTATGGATCCAACGTATTAACGCTGGTGCCCGTCAGCATGGAATTTCTTACTCTCAGTTAATGGGTAAATTAGCTGCTAAAGAAATTGGCTTAAACCGTAAGGTATTAGCTGATTTAGCGATGAACAACCCAGACGCTTTCAAAGCAGTTGTTGATGCAGTAAAATAATATCGCATTATAAATGCATGAAAAAGGCCGCAAATTGCGGCCTTTTTTGTTTTACTCTTATTTTTTATTTCTGTGAAGCGGGAACAGCTTTAGCTATCAGGATAGTAAGTTCAACGACATAGTCCCAGTCAGTTTTATTTTAATTCCCCGAATAGAGTTTTGAAAAGGGGATATATAATTAGACTGTTTTAAAAAATAAACCCGCTTTAGCATGTATCTAAAGCGGGTTTCATATGAATGAATATTCTTTTTTGTAGGAGATTGATAAAGGGAATTATTATGAAAGCATAGATTTCAGATTATACATGTTGTATTGCCTCAACCAACGCTTTGTTATGCTTGTACCTGAATACAAACGGGAAAACAATGGCAATTACTAAAGTATAACCTGAAAATGTAAGCCAGATACCGTGCCAGTCTTTGGCGCCGCCTGGCAACAAGAAAAAGTGATCTATGATAAGACCGCTTGCAATACTTCCAAAAAAGGCACCAAAGCCGTTTACCATCATCATAAACAAGCCCTGCGCACTCGCCCTGATATCAGGAGTAGCTTGTGTTTCCACAAACAAAGAGCCTGATATATTGAAGAAATCGAAAGCCATACCGTAAACAATACATGATAAAATGATCATCCATAAACCGCCCGCAGGATCGCCAAACGCAAAAAGACCGAACCTTAACACCCAGGCCAGCATACTGAATAGCATCACGTATTTGATGCCGAACTTTCTTAAGAAAAATGGTATGGCCAGGATGAAGAACGTCTCAGAGAACTGCGATATAGACATGATAATGGCCGGGTACTTAACACCAACAGAATCTTTATAAATGGCTATATTTTTGAAATCCTGAATGAATGTATCGCCATAAGCATTGGTAAGCTGCAATGCTGCCCCCAATAGCATAGAAAAAGCGAAGAAGATGGCAAACTTGGGATCTTTGAATAATTTAAAAGCATTGAGCCCCAGGGAATCAACAAATGATTTATTGGTTGTTTTTGAAGAAAGTGGCGGACATTTTGGAAGGCTAAATGAGTAAAGCCCCAATGCAAGTGCTACAGCCGAAGCAATATAAAACTGGTTTGGCGAAGTTTCATTATGCGTTAAGCTCACCGTCCATAAGGCCGCGATGAAACCGATAGTTCCCCAGATCCTGATAGGAGGATAGTCCTTCACTACATCCTTATTGCTGCTTTTTAATGCTGAATATGCTACTGTAATTGAAAGTGAAAGAGTTGGCATATAAAACACCATATTAACCAGCATCACCCAAAAAAAGGCAGAGGGATTGGTTATTTGTGGCAAGGTAAAAAGAGAGCAGGCACCGAGGATATGCATGATACCGTATAATTTTTCGGCATTGATAAACCTATCAGCAATAATACCTGTAAGGGCCGGCATAAATATAGCCGAAATACCCATCGTACTAAATATAGCACCAAATTGTGCCCCCGACCAATGTTTATCCTGAAACCAATACGCACCGATGGTTAGCAACCACGCCCCCCAGATAAAGAATTGCATAAAATTCATCAGTATTAAGCGGAACTTAATATTCATACGGTAACGGGTTTAAATAAATTTAGTCAGTGTTAAATTAAAAACGGAAAGTAGTGAAATAAATGTAAATGAGAAAACTACCGTTGCAGAAATTACTATTGGTAAACAGAAACCCTGGATCAGGTTTCTGTTTATATAATATAGAGGTTATTAAAGTTGTATTTTAAAATAGAACAGTCAAGAAAATCCAAAATCCGGATTCCGAATTTAGGAGGCTTTACGCTTATTAAGTTCGTCACGAATTTTGGCAGCTTTTTCATATGATTCTTCTGCCAAAGCTTCCTGTAACTTAGTTTTAAGTTCTTCAGTGCTGATAGAAGCATAACCGCTTACCGAGGCGCTAACTGATTTTTCTTCAGGGGCCTCGTTAATATTCTCCAGGTAAACAAAGTCATTACCTTCTATTACAATGCCTGCGGTTGACAAGATGAACTCATAGGTGAAGATCGGGCAGTCAAAACGTACTGCTACAGCAATGGCATCAGAAGTACGGGCATCTATTTCCACCGAACGCTTTCCGTCGCTGCAAATCAGTTTTGCATAAAATATACCATCAACCAAATTGTAGATAATCACTTCCTGCACCTCAATCTGGTAAGCCTGGGCAAAGCTCTTAAACAAATCGTGTGTAAGCGGACGGCTTGGCGTCATTTTTTCTATTTCGATAGCAATGGCCTGGGCTTCAAAGCTGCCGATAATAATAGGCAGGCGACGACGGCCGCTTACTTCACCCAAAACAAGGGCGTAAGCACCCGATTGGGTTTGACTATAGGATAAGCCGACAATATCAAGCTTTATTTTTTTCATGTTATTCCCCATCACCCTGTATTTATGCTGAAGCTTTATATTCTTTAACGGCTGCTATTAATTTAGGGAGTACTTCAAAAGCGTCGCCCACAATTCCGTAATCTGCTACCTTAAAAAACGGTGCTTCCGGATCTTTGTTTATGACTACAATAACTTTTGATGAACTTACCCCGGCCAGATGCTGAATTGCACCTGAAATTCCTACTGCAATATACAAATTTGGACTGACAGCTATACCTGTTTGTCCAACGTGTTCGCTATGTGGTCTCCAACCAGCATCTGATACAGGTTTTGAGCATGCTGTAGCAGCACCTAAAAGGCTTGCCAATTCTTCTATCATTCCCCAATTTTCGGGGCCTTTTAAACCACGGCCACCGGAAACCACGATCTCCGCATCAGGCAGGGAAACTTTATCGCTTGATCGAACGATTTCTTTGATCATGGCCTTAAAGTCAGACGCTTTGCTTTCAACGCTGAAGTCTTCAACCTGGGCTGTGCCGCCTGTTTCAACAACTTTGTATGAATTAGGTACAAGCGCGATAACTTTTATTGCCGAAATAAGCTCAACGATAGCGAAAGCTTTACCCGAAAAGGCAGTTTTTTTAACTTTAAAAGAGCCGCCTTCCTGTACCGGCAATGCTACAACGCCATCTGCTACACCGGCTTCAAGTTTTACGCCAACCCTTGGCGCCAAACCACGACCAGAAAACGTATTGGATAATACTACAACAGCCGAACCTTCTTTTTTCGCGGCTTCGGTAATTATCGAGGCGTAGGCCTGGTTTACAAAATCTTTCAATTTATCGCCAGATACGTTAAGCACTTTATCAGCGCCGTATTTGCCCAATAAAGCTAATTCAGCGGCATCAACGTTACCTATAGAAACAGCGGTAAGAGAAGTATTATTTTGATCGGCAATGGCGCGGGCATAAGAAATGGCTTCAAAAATTGATTTTTTGAATTTGCCCCCGGCATTTTCCGCATATATTAAAACTGACATAGTTATCTGTTAGTGATTTAGATCATAATTTATATTACACGTGCTTCGGCATGCAGCAGTTCAACCAGTTTGGCGGTGTCATCGGCAGCTACAAGTTTAACCTGGCCGCGAGGGGCTGGTGTTTCATAACTAACAATTTCCGAAAAGGTTTTAACTTCAGTCGGCTCAACAACAGTAAGCGGCTTGGTGCGCGCCGACATGATGCCGCGCATATTAGGTATTTTGGGTTCAGCTACACCCTCGGCAGCACCAGCTACAAAAGGATAAGGGATAGTCAACACTTCTTTACCGCCTTCAATCTCGCGTTCAACTGTAGCTTCACTGTCACCGGCATCTAATTTTTTGATGATAGACACAGATGGAATATCAAGCAATTCGCCAAGCATCCCGGCAACTTTCGATCCATTATAATCGATAGATTCACGGCCAGTCAGGATCAGATCAAATGGATTTGCTTTTACATATTGAGCAATCTGATACGCTACATACCAGGCATCGTGAGGCTTAGCGTTTACACGTATCGCATCAGTAGCGCCAATTGCCAAAGCTTTACGAATAGTGGCCTCTGTACTCGCGTCACCAACGTTAATCACTGTTACCGTACCTTTACCGCCATCTGTTAATTCAATGGCGCGTGCAAGAGCTATTTCATCATAAGGGTTGAGTATGAACTGAACCCCGTTTGTATTAAATTGCGTGTTGTTATCAGTAAAAGTTATTTTTGTGGTGGTATCAGGAACATTACTTACACATACCAGAATCTTCATATCAATAGGTTTTTGCAAATTTAATTAAAAAAGATAGAGTTTAAAATGGAGTTGAGCAGATTGAATAAGCTGTTGGAATTTATAAAAAATGAACCGGATGACGAGTTTCTGAAATATGCCCTTGCAACAGAATATCTGCGTCTGAATGAGACAGATAAGGCGCTTGCCTACTATGAAGATCTGGTAAATAACCACCCCGGTTATGTGGGCACTTATTATCATTTAGGTAAGCTTTATGAAGCGTTAAACCGTAAGGATGATGCCATTAAAACCTATGAAACCGGCATGAAAGTGACCAAAGAAAAGCGCGATAATCATGCTTTTTCTGAATTGCAGGCAGTATACAGGCAGGCAATGGGCTTTGAAGAAGACGATGACGATTATTGATTTTTAGTTCAGGGTTGATATTTGATAGCAGTTTTGGGTATTTCTTAACCATTTCATTCTTTTGTGAATTATTTGAAATAACTATAATGTTTCCGCTATAATATTGTCCCTAATGAACCATCGTCTATGAACTATGAACAGCTTTAGCAAATGAAACAACGGGAACTTGTATTCCTACGGGATGTGCTGATCTATACTTTTACTGCCTTTGGGGGACCTCAAGCCCACATAGCGGTTTTGTTGCGCGAGTTTGTTGAAAAGCGGAGATATATTAGTGAGGATGAGTTAATGGAGCTTAATGCCTTGTCGCAAGTTTTGCCAGGCCCTTCGTCAACCCAAACATTGGTTGGCATTGCCTGGAAGGTAGGAGGGTTGCGACTGGCAATTATTACATTCCTGATTTGGATCTTGCCTTCGGCGGCCATTATGTGCATGGCCGCGATCAGCTATAATATGTTTGCTAATAAGGCCAAGTTTGCCCACGTAATCAGTTATGTACAGCCAATTGCAGTAGGAGTCGTCGCATATGCTACCTATACATTTGCCAATAAGTTTTTAAAAACAAAGGTGAGCAGAATGCTCGCGGTCGGTTCGTTAATTGTTACATTGATCCTGCAAAATGCTTATGCTTTCCCGATATTGATATTGCTTGGTGGAATCATCTCATCAGCCATGGAGACTCAGCAGCATGAAAACGAGCTGCGGGTTAAACTTTATTCAAATGTAAACCCCAATAAAGTCGGGTACTTTGTGGGTATATTATTGTTTTTTGCTGCATTGGGGGCTTTGGTTAATCAAACATCTCCTTTTAGTTTACCAATCCGCTTGTTCGAGAACTTTTATCGTAACGGAATCTTAATTTTCGGTGGCGGCCAGGTGCTTGTTCCATTAATGTACACCGAATTTGTTGAAGTGAAGCATTATTTAGGCCGGTCGGAATTTTTATCCGGTTACGCACTTCAGCAAGCTTTACCGGGCCCCACTTTCTCCTTTACCTCGTTTTTGGGCGGAATAACCCTTGGCAATAAAGGTTACAACATTTGGGGGCAGGTGATTGGTAGCCTGGTTGCTGTTATCGGCATCAATACTCCCGGGTTGATATTGATATTATTTATAGTGCCTTTTTGGGAAGACCTAAAAAAGATAACCCGGATCAAAAATTCATTAAGTGGTATTAATGCGGTAGCTGTAGGTTTTATGGCGACTGCCCTGATCTTGCTGGTTAGGCCTTTTGGTTTAAATTGGATAGCCTACGTACTAATGACAGGCACGTTCCTCGTATTGCATTTCACCAAAATAAAAACACCGATAGTGATTATTATCGGTGTGATTTTGGGAATGATATTTTGATTGGGTATTTCGAATTTTCGATTTTAGCGTTTAATAAATCTGAAATCGAAAATCCAAATTCCGAAATTAGATTAAAACGGTGGCTCATCATCCATGTCATCCATTCTTGATGGACGGATGATAAAGTTGCTTTGTTTTTCAAAATCCTGTGAAGGAGCAAGGCCTGCGAAAGCGTTACCTGCAGGAGGAGGGAAGCCGTCCATACCTTCTTCAAGGTTAGCAAATTTAACGTATTTACCTACGAATTTCAACCGCACAGTACCTGTTTCACCGTTACGGTGTTTGGCGATGATAACCTCACCAACGCCCTGGGTTGGGTTACCGTCTTCATCCTCCGTTAAACCGTAATACTCCGGACGGTAAAGGAACAGTACCATATCGGCATCCTGCTCAATAGCGCCCGATTCACGTAAGTCTGAAAGCATTGGCCTTTTTGAGTTGCCCGGCCTGCTCTCTACCGCACGGCTTAACTGCGACAGTGCTATAACCGGTACGCTAAGCTCCTTGGCAACCGATTTTAAAGCACGTGAAATGCTACTGATCTCCTGCTCACGGTTACCACCACCACCTTTACCCTCGGCTTTACCATGCATTAGTTGAAGGTAGTCGATGATGATTAACTGGATATCATATTGTGATTTTAAGCGACGGCATTTTGCCCTGAACTCGAAGATATTTAGGGCAGGGGTGTCATCAATAATGAAAGTAGCTTTTTCAAGTCGGCCAATTTTAGAGTGCACCTGTTGCCATTCCCATTCTTCAAGTGTGCCTTTACGAATCTTCTCCTGTTCAATTTCGGCTTCACCGGCAATCAAACGATTAACCAACTGTACCGACGACATCTCGAGCGAGAACACAACTACAGGTTTATCAAAGTCAACTGCCGCGTTACGGGCGCAACTTAATACGAAGGCTGTTTTACCCATTGCAGGACGGGCAGCGATGATCACCAAGTCTGATTTCTGCCAACCCGAGGTCATACGATCAAGGCCCGTAAAGCCGGATGCGACACCTGTTAAACCATCTTTTTTATCTTTCAGGGCCTCAATATCGCGCAAAGCCTCATGAACCAGATCGTCCATGTTACGGGCATCACGACGTAAGTTACTCTGTGCAATTTCAAACAGGTTTTTTTCCGCCATATCCAACAGGTCGAATACGTCGGCAGTATCCTCGTAAGCATTGTTGATCACTTCTGTAGAGATACGGATCAACTCCCGCTGAATGAATTTTTGAATGATGATACGTGAGTGAAACTCAATATTTGCTGCCGATGCTACGCGGCTGGTAAGTTCTGTAATATAGTAGGCGCCACCAACCATTTCAAGTTCGCCTAACCTGCGCAATTCGGCGGTAACGGTCAGGATATCTACCGGTTGTGTTTTTTCAAACAGGATTTTTATGGCAGAAAAGATCTTCTGGTGATTGGTCTGGTAAAAAACTTCTGGCTTTAAAACATCTATAACTGATGAAAGGGCATCTTTCTCCAGCATGAGCGCACCTAAAACAGCCTCCTCCAAATCCGTAGCCTGGGGCTGCAATTTGCCACCCCCGATAAATGGAGTTGGATTGGTGATCCGGCTACGGCGTTCAAATGTGTTCGGCTTGTTATACTGGTTGTTATTCTCAAAACTCATAAGGGTACAAAAATATACAAAAAATGTTTCGCCGGGCAAAGTAAACACCTAACATAGTGTATCGACATTTTAAAATAATCATACACAGGGTGATAATTTAAAGCTTTTTAATACACACCTGGGTGTGGATAACTTTTTAAGAAAACTTGGATAGTTTGATTTTCAGATATTTGAACCGATGTTAATAAAGTTTTGCGATGTTGATAGCATAAGTGGGTAAACGGCGATAAACCGAAAAGGGTTATCAGTTCAATAACGGCTTAATCAATTAATATAGCTACTTTTGCCAAAATTCAAATCATAAAATGGCATTTAATTCAAGGCCTCCGCGCGAAAGCAATCAAATGGTTTTCGGTATCAGGGCGGTAGTGGAAGCTATCCGTTCGGGTAAAGAGATCGAGGCATTATTTATACAAAGGGGGATTAGCGGAGGCTTGATCCAGGAGCTTAAAGAGCTCATGAACGAGTACCAGATAACCGCGCAGCAGGTGCCGGTTGAAAAACTGAACCGTATTACTCAAAAGAACCACCAGGGGGTTATAGCGGTGATTTCGCCCATTGTTTATCAGAAGATAGAGAACATTATACCAGAGGTGTTTGAAAAGGGCGAAACGCCTTTAATTTTAGTTTTAGATAGCATTACCGATGTACGTAACATGGGCGCTATTGCCCGTACAGCCGAATGTGCAGGCGTACATGCCATTGTGATCCCGGCTAAAGGTTCGGCCCAGATTAATCCCGATGCCATTAAAACATCGGCAGGTGCGTTGTACAAAATTCCTGTTTGCAGGCATGATAATTTTATGCAAACTGTACGCTTTTTGCAGGAATCGGGCTTGCAGTTGGTTTGCTGTACCGAAAAAACACAGGATAATATTTACAATCCGGATTATACTGTGCCGACAGCTATCGTTATGGGATCGGAAGAAGACGGTATCCGTAACGAGATCATCCGTATTTCTGACCATCTGGCCAAGATCCCAATGTTTGGCGAAATAGAATCGTTGAATGTTTCCGTATCAACAGGGATCATTTTGTATGAGGCGATAAGGCAACGCACTGCATAGGTGAGTAGTGGTTGGTTGAATTGGGTGAGTAGTTATCATACACCAATACCATTGAATATTGTTGTTGATTAGATGAACAAGAAGTAACTACTCTCCATTCACCTAATCAACAACTCACTAAATACTAAATATACTTAGCACCAAATTTACTTTTTACATCTGCGACAACCTGCTTGATGTTTTGCTCCTGGTTGCGCGGGCAAATGAGCAGGGAATTGTTTGATTCAACTACGATAAAATCGTGCAGACCTTGTAGTATTACCAGTTTTTCGCCCGGTACATTTACCATACAGTTTGACGAATCATACATAATCACCTTTTCGGCAGGGATAACGGCATTACCTACATAATCCTTGTCAGCAAGGTCATAAATGGACGCCCAGGTGCCTAAATCGCTCCATCCAAAGTCCGAAGGTAACACGTACACATTATCGGCTTTTTCCATGATGCCGTAATCTATCGAGATGTTAACGCATTGCTGATATGCTTTGTGCACATAAGGTTTTTCATCGTCTGAGTTATAAACCGGTCTGGCATCCGCAAAAATCTCGTGCATTTCGGGCAGGTGCTGGCCAAAGGCTTTCACAATAGCTTTTGCCGACCAAACAAAAATGCCTGCGTTCCACAAAAAATCGCCGCTTTGAATAAAGGTTTTAGCTATCTCCAGAGTTGGCTTCTCGGTAAAGGTTTTTACTTTATGAAACTCATCGTTGATAACATTATCTGTATATTGGATGTACCCGTAACCGGTATCGGGCCTTGATGGTTTAATGCCGAGGGTTATCAGGTAGTCATTAGAAGCTGCTGTTTGCAATGATTTTTCAATAGCTGATACAAAGGCGTCTTCGTCGAGGATCTGCTGATCAGAGGGGGCTACAACAATAGCAGCATCAGGATTAAGGCTTTCAATTTTAAAACAACCGTAGGCAACGCAGGGTGCAGTGTTACGCATTACCGGCTCGGTAAGGATCTGCTGATCCTCCAAATCGGGGAGCTGGTGTTTTACAAGCTTAGTATAGTTTTCGTTAGTAACGATGTAAATATTTTCTTTGGGACATACTTTCAGGAATCGTTCGTAGGTGTTCTGTATTAAAGTTTTACCGGTACCAAGTATATCGATAAACTGTTTAGGGTGCGATGTACGACTTATCGGCCAAAAGCGGCTTCCAATCCCTCCAGCCATAATTATCGCATAATAGTTTTTATTCATGAGAAAGTAAAGAATTTAAAATTTGGTATATCGACCGTAAAAATGTGTATTAATTTGTTAATTATCCATTAAGTGTAGCTAAATAATTTAACAGCATAGTTAAACGCCAATTTGACTGGTATTTTAAATCAGCAATTAAAGAAATTGTTTTTCATTTAATCATCATTTTTACACAAAATTTAAAAGAAAATCCAACGTTTATTTAGAAAATTTTGTTACTTTAAACTTTTAAATACAATTTAAGAATTTGTTAAAATAATGATAGAAACAAAGAAATCGCTATTTGACAATCTCCAGAATTTTTTCGGGTTTGATAATTTTAAGGGAGAACAGGAAGCGATAATAACCAACATCCTGGCTGGCAATGACACATTTGTTATCATGCCTACCGGTGGCGGCAAATCGATGTGTTATCAGTTACCAGCCTTGATGAGCGATGGTACCGCCATCGTAATTTCACCACTGATAGCTTTGATGAAAAATCAGGTAGATCAGCTCAGGGCGTTTGGAGGATCAGATAGTATAGCCCACTTTTTAAACTCATCACTTACAAAATCAGAAATAGCCAGGGTTAAGGAAGACGTACTCGCCGGTAAAACCAAATTGCTGTATGTTGCTCCTGAATCATTAACCAAGCAAGAGAATATCGATTTCTTACGCCTGAATCATGTATCATTTGTTGCTGTTGACGAGGCTCACTGTATTTCGGAATGGGGGCATGATTTCAGGCCTGAGTACCGTAAAATACGCCAGGTGATCAGTAACATAGGCGAAAATATACCTATCATTGCTTTAACAGCAACGGCTACCCCAAAAGTTCAGCAGGATATTCAGAAAAACCTGCAAATGAACAATGCTACTGTATTTAAGTCGTCATTTAACCGGGCCAATTTATTTTACGAGGTAAGGGCCAAGCGGAATGTAATAAAGGAGATTGTAAAGTTTGTAAAACAAAACCCGGGAAAATCGGGGATTGTATATTGCCTGAGCCGTAAAAAGGTTGAGGAAGTAGCAGAAGTGCTTAACCTTAACGGGGTAAAGGCGCTGCCATATCATGCCGGACTTGACCCTAAAGTACGTGCCGATACTCAAGATAAGTTCCTGATGGAAGATGTTGACGTTATTGTTGCTACCATCGCCTTCGGTATGGGTATCGATAAGCCCGATGTTCGTTACGTAATACACCACGATGTGCCTAAAAGCATGGAAGGGTACTACCAGGAAACCGGAAGGGCCGGGCGTGACGGAGGCGAAGGCGTTTGCGTTGCTTTCTATTCGGAAAAGGATATTGATAAGCTTCAGAAATTCATGAAGGATAAACCTGTTTCAGAGCGCGAAATAGGCACCCAGATACTTAAAGAAGTTATTGATTACTGTGAATCTTCGGTTTGTCGCCGCAAGCAATTGCTGCATTATTTTGGCGAAAACTTTAATGAGGCTGGCTGTAATAACATGTGCGATAACTGCTGCACACACAAAGATCATTTTGATGCCGAAGAGCACCTGCACAGGGCATTAAGTTTGATCAAGCACATAGGCGAGAAGTTTGATGATCACCACATCATCAGCATTTTGATGGGCGAAGAAAATGCGCAGATCAAAAATTACGAGCACGATCAGCTGGATTATTATGGCGCCGGTAAAGAGCAGGGTAAAAACCTTTGGAACTCGCTTTTAAGGCAGGCTTTGCTCAATAACTATATTTCAAAAGATATTGACCAATATGGGCTGTTGAGACTTACCAAAAGCGGGAACGCCTTTATCGACAATCCACATAGTATCCGTTTTGTTTTGAACAAGCTTATGGAAGCTACCGATGACGATAGCGACGATGATGGGCCGAAACAAAGTGGAGGTGCGCTTGATACGCAGTTGCTGCAAATGCTTAAAGAGCTGCGTAGAAAGCTGGCCAAGCAAAAAGGATTACCGCCGTTTGTAATATTTCAGGATCCGTCTTTGGAAGAGATGTGTACGCACTATCCAATCAATACTGAAGAGTTGAAACAGATTTCGGGTGTTGGTGCAGGTAAAGCGTTGAAATTCGGTAAACCTTTTACCGATCTGATTCAGAAATATGTAGAGGATAACGATATTGATCGCCCTATTGATATGGTGATCAAAAGCGCGGCCAATAAATCGGCGCTTAAAGTGTTTATCATTCAAAATATTGACAGGCATTTAAACCTGGATGATATTGCTGCTTCAAAAGGTCTTACTTATGAGGAGATCCTGAAAGAAGTTGAAACTATTGTTAACTCCGGCACCAAGCTTAACCTGAACTATTATATTGATGAGGTAATTGACGAGGATAAGCAGGAAGAAGTATTTGATTACTTCCGCACTGCCGAAGCCGATTCAATTGATGAAGCGTTAGCTGAACTGGGCAGCGATGATTACACACGCGAAGAAGTACAATTAATGCGTATCAAGTTTATGTCGGAGTTAGGAAACTAACGATATAAGATATTATGCTATAAACAGCCTTCTGAGTAAATTCTGAAGGCTGTTTTATTTAGCCACTTTCCCGAAGTTAAGATAATCAAGGTTCATATTGCCATTAGTGAGAATGTGCAGGGTAAGTACATGAACTCCCTTTTTCAAAGTTATAGTGCCTATAGAGTCAGATGCATTCCAATGATGCCATTGTCGCCAGGCAACGGTATCCCGATCGTCATGTGTTGATGCGATGTTTAAAGGGCCTGTTGCATCTTTACCATCTATATCAACCGAGATGGTTCCATTACCGTTAGAAGTATATAAAACTCCAATAGGGTAGGTGCCGGCTTTATTTACTTTAACTGTGTAATTGATCCATTCGCCGGGCTGTGTCCAGCCAACGTATAGTTTATTAAGATCGCGCGGAACTTTATTGTAAGGATTGTTATCGATGTTACCTGTTTTAGTATAGGAAATATCAACACCTTCTTTCATCCGGAATTCATTCAAAAACGAGCCGTTTGCCGGGTTTAATTTTCCGCTGCCATTGTTTATGCTATCGGTATCATGATAAGCTATCCCTTCGCCACCTTCGTCATAATACTCACATTCAAGTCTGCCTGGGAGCTGTTGCATTTTACCCTGCCATGGCTTGCCGGCGTTGTTTAAAATAAAAGCACATAAAATTATTGCTACTCCAGTTAAGGCTATTAGGTTCTTTTTCATTTACAAATGATAGGTTGGTCTATAACAATATTAAAGCGCTATTTAGCTATAATCATGAATTCCGTACGCCTGTTTTTGGCCTTGTCTTCATCGGTTGTATTAGGTGCGATAGGTTGCGTTTCTCCGTAGCCTTTATATACAAGGCGGGCAGGGGCAATACCTTTTGATACCAGGTATTGATAAACAGACTTGGCGCGGTTTTCGGATAATACCTGGTTACTCTGATGGTTGCCAACGTTATCAGTGTGACCAGAGATTTCTATCCGTATAGCTTGATTTACCCCCAAAAACTCGATAAGTTTGGCCAGTTCGGCTTTGGATTCCTTTTCAAGATCGTATTTATTGGTGTCGAAAAAGATATTTTTAAGGATCACCTTATTTCCAACTTCAATCGGCGATAGTAATGCTACAATGTTGAACGGGTTCTTGGTTTTATAGCTTTTAAGCGAAAAATTTTCAGAATAGAACAAGTAGCCGCTTTTTGAAATATTTAAGCCATAGTTTTTACCCGAGGTAAGCGTGGCTAAAAAATCGCCTTTTTCTTCATCGCTGTAATCCTGGTAAACTACCTGGTTGCTTTCCAGATCGATAATTTCAATAGCGGCTTCAAGCGGCTGTTTGGTCTTAATGTCTTTCACAAATCCTTTGACATAAGTAACCATTCGGGGCCTCAGGTTTACAGGAAGCTCAAATTTGTAAATATCGTATCCTCCATATCCGTTCAGGTTATTTGACGAAAAGAAAGCGTAATCGCCATTTGCCGTTAATGATAAGCCGCCCTCATCTCCATTGGTATTAATTGGATATCCCAGGTTTTCGGGTTTCTGCCATTTGCCATCTTTGCCCAAGCGACTTACGAACAGGTCTTTTGCCCCTAAACCGGGCCAGCCATCACTACTAAAATAAAGCGTACTATCATCGGGGTGTATAAATGGGGATTGCTCGTTATACGGAGTGTTAATGTTTGGGCCGAGGTTTTCAGGCTCGCCCCAACCTTTTTCGCCCAATGTGCTTTTCCAGATGTCATACCCGCCATAGCCGCCTTTACGGTTACTTACAAAGTAAAGCGTGCGCCCATCTGCGTTTATTGATGGTTGAGATTCCCAACCCGCGGTATTTACCGGCGGGTTCAAATCAATAGGTTTCCCCCAGTCGTTACCTTTTTTCTGTGCTATGTAAATATCGCAACGGCCCAGGCCATCCGGACGGTTACATCCTGTGAAAAATAGGTACTTGCCATCCTGTGATATGGATTGCGCTCCTTCATTGTATTTTTCGGTGTTGATCTGGTTACTTAAATAGGTAGCAGTTCCCCATTGGCCATTAACTTTCTCACTTTTATAAAAGTCTTCGTTGTTATTTATTTTGCGGGTAAATATTAAAGTACTTTCATCGGCTGTGGCAACGGGGAGGTATTCATCGTTGGCGGTGTTTATTTCAGCCCCGATATTTATCGGCTTAAAAGGTACAGGATGAGCCATAGCCACGATTCCGAAGTTAGCATCAGCAAGCATTTTTTTTGCATAAGTGATGTTTTCGGGACTAAGGTCAGGATAAGTAAGGTATTTTTCGAGATGCTGCTGTGCCGGCGCATAATTGGCATCATGAATTTCCATTTCGGCAGCTTTAAGATATGCGCCCCGGTTAAATTCCGGGCTTAAGGAAATAACTTTTGCGTAATGTTCCACAGCCGGCTTATACAGGCGTTTCATCCGGTATAAGTCGCCAAGCAATAAGTGAGCTTCTATAAATTTAGGATCTTCGCCTACAGCCTTTAGTGAGTTTTGGATGGCTTCATCATACAGATGCTGATCCAGGTTTTGATAGGCTAAAGCAAAATATTTAATAGCTTCTTTATTGGACGACGAATACCGGGCAGGCTGCTGGGCACAAAGCAAAGCAGGCAAACACAATGCAAGCACCAATAAAATTGCTATTCTCATTTATAACTTAGGATAATTTATATCCGTAAGTTACAAAGATTATGGGATATTCAGATACTTATGTGTTTGCAAAGAAATTTCCCATTGCGGGTTTTCTTTCACATAATCAACAATAAGCGGCGTCATTTCTTTTGCTTTTGACCATTCCGGCTGCAGGTATAGTTTGCAATCAGGCGATACCATTTTGGCATGATACTCGGCCCATTCAAAGTCGGACTTATTGAATACGATCACTTTTAATTCATGGGCACATTCAGCTACATGTGGTGTGGGGGCCTTGAATTTTTTAGGCGAAAGGCAAATCCAATCCCAATCACCGGAAAGCGGGTAAGCGCCGGAAGTTTCAATAAAGGTTTTTATTCCCTTTTCGTGTAATTGGTGGGTTAAATAGTCGAGATTGTATATTAGCGGCTCGCCACCGGTAACTACAACAGCCTTTGCCGGGTGCAGGGCGGCATTGTTTACAATAGTATCGGCAGCAGTAAGCGCGTGCAGCTCAGCATCCCAGCTTTCTTTAACATCACACCAATGGCAACCTACATCGCAACCGCCTAAGCGAATAAAATACGCTGCTTTACCTGTATTGTATCCTTCGCCCTGTATCGTGTAAAACTCTTCCATTAAAGGAAGCAACGTGCCGTCGTCTGGTATTTGGTGTGCCATAGTTATTTAAGGGTGCAAAGGTACTGAAAGATAGGTAAAAGCAGAAAGGTGAAACGTAAAAGGTTACACTAATATGGAAGTAGATTTTCCGGCTTGAAATCGCGTGGTAATATTTCTGACTTAGTAGACACACTAAATTTCCTTTTACCTTTATCCTTTCACCTTTCATTAATAATTGGTATTATTACTTTAATTTTAAGATAACCAATTAACCAGAAATTCGTAACAATGCTTTAACTGTTTCGGTAACGCTTAATTTTTATCCGGGTATGAAAAAACTTTACCTTCCTTTATTAATACTGGTAATGCTTTGTTTTAGTTCATGCGTGGATATTGAAGAGCATTACGATTTTAAAAGTGATGGAACCTGTAAGGTTGCCTATGCTTTTGATATGAGCAGGGCCGTGTCGGTGTTGGTTAATTTGATGTCCGATTCGGTTAAGCAAACACCGCAATTCAGTTTAGTTAAGGACACTACACTTAATTTTTATAGCGCCATACCCGATAGTGCGCAGCAAAAGCTAAAAGCCGAAGAAATCGACCTGGCCAGGAGTAGCGAACTTACTGTGAATATGAACCTTAAGAAAAGCGTTATGAAAGTAACGCTTAACCATACCGCAAAAAATGCCGCTGATTTACAGTACTATTTACAAAATGTATCGAAAATAGCGCTCAATACCCAGATTAGCGCTATAACAACTACAGATAAAGCAAATAAGCCTTTCGATGCCCGACAAATGGTGGGCGGACAGGACTATTACTCGTACGATATAACTCCCCATAAATTTTATCGCATCATTGATAAGGCGAAATTCAATGCTTTTTTAAAGAAAACCCAGGCTACATTCATGATGGCTAAGGCTATGCTCATAGATATGCCTTACAAAGTAATCCTGAGGTTTGCCCACCCGGTTAAAAAAATCAATAATTCAAAGGCCATGCTCTCGGCCGACAGGAGGGAAGTAACCCTTGTTACCAGTATGGATGAGGTTATTAAGAATCCTAATGTGATGAATTTAAAAATTGATTTTTAAAATCAGTTAGTTCAATAATATTAAGAAATGTTGGCGTAATATTAGATTCGGAAATTTGCAGTACATAACTTGTGCTCATGAAATCTGACCTTGACCAAATTATTAAATATTTTGAAACCGAAAAGAAATCACTTGAAATGTCAATCAAGAGATGCCTTGCTGAGTACGATTATTTATATGCTCATTATCAGCAGGAAGGCCTTTGGCGTTTAGAGATTCATCTTGGCGTATTAAAGGGTTTTAAAGATCCGTTTTATTATAAAAAGGATGAAATTGAAAGATGGCTTAGATGGATGAGCTCTTTTGAGGATAGTGAACGTTTTTCTTTCTATAAAGATACAATCGCTGAAAAGAGAAACGAACTCGAAAAACTAAACAGGCAGCAAACCGGTTATTATTTTAATGATAGCCAGGTAATTGACGACGCATTATTCGATCTGTATGAAAAGCGAATAAGAAAATTCCGATTATGTCTAAGTGCAGAAGAAAAATTTAATCTTGATTTTGAAATTTCCTGAGAGTTTTTAAAAATTACTCATCAGTTGAGCTCCCATCACCGCAATTTGGTTTATTCAACAGATATTGATGACGATGATATAGCATCTCGACATCCTTTAATAACTCTTGGCTTTGAGTGGGATACTAACGAAAAGAAGTTTGTATACCATTATGATATGAACGGGTTCAAAGAGGCCCTGCCTGTAAAGATCTTGTTATCCCGTATAGCTTATGAAAAATTCAGATTCGATCCTGTCTATTCTGATTTGAACGCATCTGTTATTATATTCGATAAATGAAATGGTATAAAGCTTTGGGAATAATCGATATAGATAGCACATTCATAAAAAAGGTTAAGGCCGGTAGTAAAAGTATTTGCCTGGTAGGTTTTGAAGGTAAACTTTATGCGGTGTCAGCAAAATGCCCTCATGCAGGCGCAGATTTAAGTGAGGGCTTATGTGTCAGAAAACTAATTGTTTGCCCTTATCATCGATACACTTACGATTTGGAAACAGGCAAAGGAGGCGAAGGACAAAATGATTTTATTGAAACTTATCCGGTTGAAATAAGGGAAGATGGTGTTTACATAGGAGTAAACTCAATTTGGGATAAGTTAAGATTGGGGTTTAAGTGAGTGGTTGATTAAGTGAATGGAAAAAGAAACCACTCACCTAACCAACATCATAAACTACTCACTATTTATAAACCTCTTTATTAGCTGAAGCCAAAGTGTTTTTAAGCAAACCAACAATGGTCATCAAGCCAACGCCACCCGGTACCGGGGTGATCCATGATGATTTTGGCGCCACGTTTTCAAAATCAACATCGCCGTAAAGCTTAAAGCCCGATTTTGTTGTGGCTGATGTTTCGCGGTTCATACCTACGTCAACTACTACAACACCATCTTTCACCATATCAGCAGTAATGAAATTCTTTTTGCCAATGGCTACGATCAAAATATCGGCGTCAAGCGTGAATTTTTTGATATCAGGAGTACGACTGTGGCAAATGGTTACGGTGCAATTACCCGGAGTTGTGTTGCGCGCCATCAGGATGCTCATAGGCGAACCAACAATATTGCTGCGACCAACAACAACGCAATGTTTACCTGCAGTTTCAATACCGTATTCCTTAAGCATTAAAGTAATACCATAAGGCGTTGCTGGAATAAATGATGGCAGGTTGCGTTGCATACGGCCCAGATTAACAGGGTGGAAGCCGTCAACATCTTTGCGGTGATCAATTCGCTCAGTTACCTTTTCAGGGTCGATATGTTTTGGTAATGGAAGTTGTACAATTATGCCATCGATATCGGCATCGGCATTCAGCTCTTCAACTTTTTTTAGTAATTCTTCTTCGGTAACATCATCTTCATAACGTACCAATGATGATTTGAAGCCAACCTTTTCGCAGTTTTTCATTTTACTGGCTACGTAGGTTTCGCTACCGCCGTCATGACCAACCAGTACTGCAACCAAATGTGGCTTGCGACCGGTTTTCTCTAATATTTTAGCTGCTTCTTCAGCTATTTCAACCTTAAGTTTTTCTGAAACGTATTTTCCGTCTAAAAGCTGCATTGTTAAATGTGTTTAACGAAGTGATCAGGCAATGGGGGTAAACTCAAGTTTACCGCTTCTGATTTCACTCGTACTTTTATAAAAGGCCTGTTATCCAGGGATAATTTTAATCCTTGATTTTGATTGATCTTGCTAACGATACTTTCAATAGTTTCTGTTTTATTATTCAGGAGCATTTCAAATATAATTTTATTTGAGTGCGCATCTTTATTGAAAGCATCAATGTAATATTTCGGTTCGCCGCCATCGTACACAATCCATTTACCATAAACAAAGTCTCCTAAATGAATATGCTTAACAAACCCGGTCGCTGTAAAATATGTAACTAACCTGTACAGAATATATCAATTTACTCACCCTCACCTCCCTTCAAAAGGAATTAAGGGATTAATCCAACTTCAAAACTGCCATGAATGCCGACTGTGGTATCTCAACGTTACCTACCTGACGCATGCGTTTTTTACCTTGTTTCTGTTTCTCCAACAGCTTACGTTTACGGGAGATATCACCACCATAACATTTGGCCGTTACATCTTTACGTAGTGCTTTCACTGTTTCACGGGCGATGATTTTGGCGCCGATAGAGGCCTGGATGATGATCTCGAACTGTTGACGTGGTAAAAGCTCTTTTAATTTCTCGCAGATCTTTTTACCAAAATCGTAAGAGTTACCACGGAAGATCAGTGACGATAAAGCATCAACGGGCTCGCTGTTCAGGCGGATGTCCAATTTTACCAGGTCAGACTGACGGTAACCTATCTGGTGATAATCAAAAGATGCATAACCTTTTGAAATGGTTTTCAGCTTATCATAAAAATCAAATACGATCTCGCCCATCGGCATCTCAAAAATCAACTCAACACGCTCGGATGTAAGGTATGATTGATTAGTGATGGTACCACGCTTTTGGATACAAAGCGACATTACCGGGCCAACAAATTCAGATTTGGTAATGATGGTGGCCTTGATGTAAGGCTCTTCTACGAAATCAATTTTACTTGGATCAGGAAGGTCTGAGGGGTTATTTACCGTAAATGAATCGCCTTTGGTGGTGTGGGCCAAATATGACACGTTGGGTACAGTGGTGATCACCGTCATGTTGAACTCGCGTTCCAGACGTTCCTGGATGATCTCCATGTGCAGCATCCCCAAGAAACCGCAACGGAAACCAAAGCCTAAAGCTGCTGATGATTCCGGTTCAAAAACCAATGAGGCATCATTAAGCTGCAGTTTGGCCATTGATTCACGCAGTTCTTCGTAATCTTCAGTATCAACAGGGTAAATGCCGGCAAATACCATTGGTTTTACCTCTTCAAATCCCTGAATACCTTGTTCGCAAGGACGGTCAACCTGGGTGATAGTATCACCTACTTTAACTTCTTTCGCCTCTTTGATACCCGAAATAATATAGCCTACATCGCCGGTTTTGATCACATCCTTAGCCAGCGGGCGCAGTTTTAATGTACCAACTTCATCAGCAAGATATTGCTTTTCGGTAGCCACGAACTTTACTTTGTCGCCTTTGCGGATCTCACCATTAACAACTTTAAAGTAAGCAATAATACCCCTAAATGAATTGAAAACAGAGTCAAAGATCAAGGCCTGCAGCGGAGCTTTCGGGTCACCTACAGGCGCTGGTACACGCTCAACAATAGCACGAAGTATGTCGTGTACGCCCATACCAGTTTTACCTGATGCGGCAAGGATTTCTTCGCGTTTACAGCCAATGAGGTCAACTATCTGATCTTTTACTTCCTCTGGCATAGCGCCCGGAAGGTCCATTTTATTCAGAATAGGGATGATCTCCAGGTCGTTCTCTAAAGCCAGGTACAGGTTTGAAATGGTTTGTGCCTGAATACCCTGTGCTGCATCAACAATCAGCAAAGCGCCTTCACAGGCAGCTATAGAGCGCGATACCTCGTATGAGAAATCCACGTGTCCGGGCGTGTCGATCAGGTTGAGTACGTATTTTTGACCATCAAGCTCGTAGTCCATTTGTATGGCATGGCTTTTTATGGTAATACCGCGCTCGCGTTCCAAATCCATATCGTCAAGCAGCTGTGCCTGCGATTCGCGCTGGGTTATAGTGTTAGTATACTCTAATAACCTATCGGCAAGTGTGCTTTTGCCGTGGTCGATGTGTGCTATGATACAAAAATTACGAATGTGCTCCATTGAACCGCAAAAATAGCTTTTTAGGATGATAAATTGGTATTGAGTTTTTTAATTGGCTTTTTATTTCGTTAACACTATAGCAACTCAAATAAACAAGCGGTTAAATTAAAGCAAAAATGAAAGAATACGCCATACCAGATGGTATTTTCTTTAACCCGGGTATAACCCAGAAATAAGGCGAATGGAATTAACCAAAACAAGGAAATGAAGCTAAGATGGATAATGGCAAATAAGAAAGCCGAAATAAAAACAGCCTGTCCGGTATCTGCAATATTTAGTAATGACTGTAGCAGATAGCCCCTAAAGCCAAGTTCTTCAAATAAAGCGGGCGTTATGGCTGTGAAAAATATGATTAAATAGGCTGAGCCGGGCGAATCGGCAAAAATAGAGTAGTAATAATAATCGCGGGAGAAAACAATAACGTTGACCCAGTTTGCGATGTAATGGATCAACAAAGCGCTTGTCATGGCAAATGCACCGTAGGCCGCTAATTTGGGGAATGAAAATGAAGGCCAGCGGAGTAGTTTCTTACAATTGGCCCAGTTATATGCGAAAAATATGACCGCGGTACCGGCTATAATAATTTCGATAATCAGGAACCAACCTATCGTCTTAAAATAATCAACAAACGATGATAATGCACATATCAGGATATAAATGCAGTAAAACAGGGCGGTCTGTTTCAGTAATTTCCAGTTATGTGCAGTTTGACTGTTAAATGTTTCGATTTGTTTGTGGCCGCAGCTACTGCAAAACTTTACATTAACACCATTTGAGGCCCCGCATTGTGCACAGAGCCTCGTTTCCGCCATTTCTTGTTCGTTGAACACCAAAAAACTAAGCGATATTGTTTTCTTTCCTGATTTTTTCTATTTCCATTGCCGATTTGATACCCTTAATCATGTAGCCGATGATCACAATTTTTATAATGATACCCTGAGCAATAGATATAGGTTCAATTATGGCATTTAATACCTGTACAATCACGTACAACGATAAACCTGATATTAGGCAGGCTAAAGGCTTGCGCTTGCTGTAAGCACCTAAAACTAAGAATATAGCCGCCATTATGATATTGGTTATCACTACAGATACTACGTCGACCTCATCTTTGTGTATGAAAAAATATATCAGACCTGCGAAAATGAAAACGCCTGCCAGGTAATATAATGTATTGCTTGCCTGCCTGAGCGTTTTGTTATAAGTAAACATATCTATTTCCTCAACCTGGCGCTCTGAAATAAATTTGTTTTGTTCGGCTTCAGTACCTTTAAGTGGGTATCCGCATTGGGTGCAAAATGTATCTTCGGCTTTTGAATCGGCGTTGCAGTGTGCGCATTTCTCCGTTAATTGAACGGCTACAGGAATTTGATTTTCCATTGAATTTTTGTGATAAGGACTTAAATGTTACACGAATATAATTATTGAAAATTTAATTGTGTTACAAAACATATAATTTTAGTTTCCCAGGACCGATGACTTTTTTCTGGCCCATATGTTTAAAAACGAAATCTTTAATAGCGTGCTTAATCACATACAAAGCAAACTTAATTTATGCATTACGGATGTTAGTGCAGTGATTGGTGGCGACATAAACAAAGTTTATCGTTTGCAGGGGGACGGTAGTTGTTATTTGCTAAAAGTAAACGACAGGTACAATTATCCCAATATGTTTGCAAGAGAGCAGGAGGGCTTATGCGCTATCGGTAAGACTAATACAATATCGGTTCCTGATGTTATTCTTCAAGGAGAGGTGGACAATGAGAGTTATCTTGTATTGGAGTGGATTAATGCAGGTTCTGGAAACGCTTTGTCATCTTCTAAATTAGGTACGGAGATTGCCCGAATACATAAGAACAGCGATGCTCAATTTGGCTTTTATACTGATAACTATATGGGATCGCTCCATCAAAGCAATAAAAGACATGGCAGTTGGACTCAGTTTTTTATTGAGGAAAGATTGCAACCCATGGTTAAAATGGCTGTAGATAAAAAAGAACTCAACCAAAGCGATGTGCGCAAGTTTGATGAGCTGTATAAGAAACTTCCGGGTTTGTTTACAGAAGAACCTCCCGCATTATTACATGGCGATCTTTGGGGAGGTAATTATTTAATTGATGTAGAAGGAAAGCCTTATTTGATTGATCTGGCCGTTTATTATGGCAACCGCGAGTTTGATATTGCAATGACTACACTTTTCGGTGGTTTTGACCGTACTTTTTATGAAGCCTATAATGCGGAATTTCCGTTTCAGAACGGTTGGCAGCAAAGGCTTCAACTTTGGAACTTATATCCACTATTGGTTCATGTAAACCTGTTTGGCGGTATGTACGCCAAACAGGTAAGGGATAATCTTTCGGTATTTGTTTAGTTGGTGCCTTGTACAAAGATTGGTGTTTCAGATACAGTTACGGTTAGCTTACCATCAACTGTATTAACCTGGGTTTTCACTGCCTCGTCTGCACCTGTTTTTAGCGTGTAGATATTTGCTTTCGGAGTACCCAAATCAAGTGTGTAAGTGCCTGTACGTGCCCTGAAATCAGGAATGGTAAGGGCGTACATGGTTTGTGAGTCTGATACATACTTGTCCACCAGCGGGTCTGCATTCAAGGTGCCCGAGTAGGTATAGCTACCCATTAATTTTGATGTTTGCAATATAAAATCTGCTGCCGGTCTGCGTTTGCCGTTTTCAGCCAAGCCTGACGTGGCATACTGAACATCAACATTTGGGGTATCATCAAAAAGCTGGTAGTAAAATACGCGCTGGATACCATGGCGAATATAAAGTAACGAAGTTCTTAAGATCCAGTCGGCCTGGGTATCTTTCGGTAACTTATCGCCAACATATAACGCTTTCTGGTAGCTTCCCTGGTTTATATCATAGCCTGATTCGGTTACCCAAACAGGGAGGGGTTTAGTTAATGAGTTAGCGTATTGAACAAATGAGTCGGCGATCTGGCCGGCCATGGACAGCTCAGGGGGCAGGCCGATAGTTGCAGATTGATGCGTTAATATATTGCCATTGTTATTGTAATAATGGTAATTGATGATATCGAAACAAAGGTCCACACTTCCATCGGCACGGTAACCGCGATTAGTACGGCACCATTCTACCATTTTCTTCACGAAATCTACGTTGCAGGTAGCTAAACCGCCCATCACAACTTTCATGTTAGGATCGGCATTTTTTACACCTGCATTTTTACCAAGTTTGCCTTTATCACCATCATAAAATGCAGACATGTTGGCTGCGTATTCTTCGGCGGTTTGTTGCGTTGCCGGCCCTTTCCACCATTTATCGCGTTCGTTATCGCATTCAACATACGATACCACGCTCATTCCTATTTTTACCTGGTTGGGTGGATCGTTGGTCCAGCGCACGCTTGAGTCAACCTTTACCAACGACCTGTCCACATTGGCATTGTAGCCGTAGCGGGCTGCAAATTGAAATGCCATACGTGCCTGTTCAATATAACTTGCCGGATCGGCCTTGCTTAAACCATAAAGAAGCGGCGCGTTTTCAAGGTCTTGCATATCATTGGGGTAGGTGCTAACCAACCACGGTGGGCAATTTTTTATATCCGCTAAAACCAATATACCCTCCTGCTTGCAGCGGTTATAAATAAGGTCGTAATCCCAGCTGCCTTCATGTGTTGGACTGAAGGTGTAATTGCCTTTGGTACTTTCCATCCGGGCCCAACCCAGGTAATGCCTGACGCCGCTGAATGATTTGATGAGCGCCATATTGGTTTCATAAATGGTACTTTTCAGATTAGGGTTAGCCGGATCCTGCAAAAAGTTCCATTCATATGCGTTAATGCCAAACATATCTTTTAACTGAACACCGACGCCGCTGTACGAGTTTAATCTTAATTTACCGGAAGCGTCAATAACGCCCGCAGACATTTTTTCAGAGTTTTGCGCAGGCGGAGTAAGCCTTTCCGGACGGCACCTGCTGAATAAAAAGGTAGAAAACAGAATGACTGCCAGTATTTTACTGTGAAATACGATTTGCATGCCCCGTTGTAATTTTGTGCTCATAAGCTACAATTAATAAAGTTTAATAAAAAACATATTTAATGTTTTCAGAGGCAGCGGAAACCGCATAACTATCCCATGAACCTTTCGGAGTTATTTTTTTAATTAAAGTTTCAGGAATATGAGTAGTAGTGTAGTTATGGGTGTTTTAACGTATAGTTTAGGCTTCGGGTTTCGTTACTCTTTAAAGTTTTAGAGTAAATTTTTAAGTACCTGTTTATTAATATGTTGCGTTTTGGTTTGATAGCGATCTATCATTATCGCTGAAATAGGTTAAAAATTATATAACCTTTATTTAATATATCAACAGGGCCTTTTTCCGGATGATATCGATAAGTTCAAAAAAAAGCCCGAACCATCCGGTCCGGGCTTTACATATTATAATGTTATTTTAATATGATGAATTATTTCACTTTAACATAAGTTTCAATAATTTCATGATCAACCTTGAGGCTATCTATTTTCTCAATCCCTTTTTGAACCAGGGTGTCATTTTTTACGGTGAGCTTAAATTTAAAATCCCTGTTTTCCCAATCGCGGGCATCACAATAAGCCAGATGTTCGGTATAATCGTCGCCAGATAGGGTATAGGTGCCTGCGCCTGATGAATAAACAGGTTTGGCTGTTTTGCCATGTACCAGGTCATGCGTAAAAAAAGCAAAGTTAGTGGCGTTAAACATCTTGAACATTTCCTGATCTTTTGGTGGCGTAGTTACCGTGGTATCATTCTTCACGATACTTTTGCTTGATATCAGGTGCCAGGTTCCGTCAAGTTTGCCTGCAGGTTCGGTTGTTTCTGTTGTTGCCTTTGGCGGATTGCCGCATGAGCACAGCACAAGCAACAAAAAAGAAGCTAAGTAATAGGTTTTCATGGTGTTAATAAAGGTTATTGATATACAATAATAGCATAAAAAAAGCATCGGCAATCATAATTGCCAATGCTTTTTAAAATAATTTCAAAAGTTTATGTTATTCGCCGCGTTTCAGGCCAAATTTTTCAATTTTACTGTATAAATGGCTGCGTTGAATATCAATATCGTCGGCCGTTTTTGAAACGTTCCAGTTGTTTTTTTCCAGTTTGAATTTAATGTATTCGCGCTCGGCAAAATCTTTATATTCCTGGAAGTTATTAAACTGATCAAAGTCTGTTTGTGGCGCAGGAGCCGCTGCACCAGCAGACGTAACGGCAACAGGAGCCGATGGATTGGCAAATGAGCGTACATCATTATCGGTAATGACTTTATCACTCAGGATAATCAAACGCTCAACCATGTTGCGAAGCTCGCGGATGTTACCTGTCCACGGAAGAGATTTAAGTGCTTCCAACGCTGCATCTGAGATCTTTTTAACCGGCATGCCGTATTCATTACAGATCTCATCCAAAAAGCTTTGAGTTAACAGCGAAATGTCATCCTTACGCTCAATAAGTGGCGGTACGTGAATTAATATTACACTTAGGCGGTGGTATAAGTCCATACGGAAATTACCGGCGTCAATTTCTTTAAGCAGGTCTTTGTTTGTCGCGGCTACTACACGTACATCAACATCAATTTCCTTTTCACCACCTACACGGGTAATTTTATTTTCCTGTAAGGCACGTAATACTTTAGCCTGAGCCGATTGGCTCATAT
Source organism: Mucilaginibacter kameinonensis (assembly GCF_003675385.1). Lineage (GTDB taxonomy): Bacteria > Bacteroidota > Bacteroidia > Sphingobacteriales > Sphingobacteriaceae > Mucilaginibacter > Mucilaginibacter kameinonensis. The sequence goes on from NZ_RCWZ01000005.1 coordinate 134,442, forward strand.
CGCCAATCTCGTCAAGGAATAGCGTTCCGCCGTTTGCCGATTCAAATTTGCCTATACGTTGTTTAATGGCCGAAGTAAATGAACCTTTCTCATGGCCAAATAACTCACTTTCAATTAATTCAGATGGGATAGCCGCGCAGTTTACCTCAATAATAGGCGCGCTTGAGCGGTTTGATTTTTCATGCAGCCAGCGTGCTACCAACTCTTTACCGCTACCATTGGCACCTGTAACCAACACACGGGCATCGGTAGGAGCAACACGGTCAATGGTTTCTTTGATCTTAATAATAGCCTGCGACTCACCTAAAATAGGGCGTACCTTTGATACTTTACGTTTAAGTACTTTGGCTTCAACAACTAAACTCCCCCTGTCAAGCGCGTTACGAACAGTGATGAGCAGGCGGTTCAAATCAGGTGGTTTGGAGATAAAGTCAAACGCACCTTTTTTACTGGCTTCCACAGCGGTTTCAACCGTACCGTGGCCTGATATCATGATAAACGGAAGATCGGGTTTAATGGCGAGGCCTTCGGTAAGTACCTCCATGCCATCCATACGGTTCATTTTAATATCGCATAGCACCAGGTCATAGTCTTTTTTTTCAATTAACTGAAGACCGTCAACGCCGTTGTCTACATCTTCAACCTCGTAATCTTCATACTCCAAAATTTCGCGAAGCGTATTACGTATCGACCGCTCATCATCAATTATTAAAATTTTAGCCATGTTGTATAGTTATGTACAGGTAGTAATTGTTATATCGCTAATATATGAGTTTGTATAGAAAAACAAACACTTTTAATGTGCTATAAAGGTTTAAGGCAGATAAATGTTTGCAATGTTTTTAAATTTATTTGAAAATAAAATGCCTTCAAGTAAAAACCCCTCACTTTACAGCAAGGGGTTGTACAGCAGCAAATCTGTAAGCCGGGTTCTGTTTTGCCTTGTTAAAGGGCAACTTCTATCATTTATCTGGCCCTGTTATCACTAACAGGTTTAAACAACCTACCCATCCTAACGACCTGCCTTGCGGCAGATACGGGAGCGAGCAACTCCGCTTTCAGGACCTATTTGGTTTTTCAACTCCTGAGGTTTACCGTCATAGCCGGTCGCCCGGTTATGCCGTGAGCTCTTACCTCACGTTTTCACCCTTACCCACCTAAGCGGGCGGTATTTTCTCTGTGGCACTTTGCTGTCGCCGGCTGCCGGCGCCTTCCCGTTAGGAAGCAGGATGCTCTATGTTGCCCGGACTTTCCTCCGCCAAACAAGCTGGCAGCGATAGAACGTTTTGCGGCATAAAGGTACGGAAATTTTTGCGGTTCATTGTTAATAGATCACAGCTGATAGTTCATGGATCATAGCAGCGTTGTAATTAAATTGTTTTGATTGCCGTTATTCATGATTTATGAATAATGTCCTCCCATAAACTATGAACCATCAACCATGATCTATGAACTAAAACCTACTTACAGTTTTTCAAATCATTCTGAACCTGTTGCAGCGTAATAGTTCCCATTTTATTACCGAAAGAATTGGTAACATAGGTAAGCACCTTAGCAATTTCGAGCGGAGCTATATCATCAGCCTGCATCTGGTCGTCAAATGTTTTGCCGGCAACAGTTATTTTTCCTTTTAGACCGTTCTTGATGAAGCAGGCAAGCACAGTTTTATTGTTTTTCAAATATGTTGAATCTGTTAAAGGCGGGATAAGTGATGATAGCCCTTGTCCTTTGTCGCCATGGCAATTTTGACAGTGTTGCTGATAAACAAGGCTGCCAGCCGAGTAATAGCGTTTAAACTCAATTTGATCGTCGCTTTGGCATGATGCACCGATTACAATCAATAAAACAGCTATTGCGCCAATTACTTTTAATTTCATTTAGCAGCAATTTGGTCCGGTTCGGCCTTTAAAGTTTTGATATCGGCAATCAATTTGGTTACTTCTGCCGGATCTGTGCCTTCGTAAGTACCGCGAAGACGTTTTTGCTTATCTATCAGGATAAAAAATCCATCATGAATATATTCACCTTTAGGATTTTTTTCGGATACGCTTTGCAGGTAGCTTTTAGCAATTTTATAGGTGTCGCCTTTTTCGCCATGCAATAACCACCAGGTATTGCCCGCAATCCCTAATTTATCTGCATAGCGCTTTAATACAGGTACAGTGTCATATTTAGGATCGATGGTATGCGAAATGATCCTGAAGTTATTATCATCCTTAAATTCCTTATATACGTTGAGCATATTGCGGTGCATTACCGGGCATATAGAAGGGCAAGTGGTGAAGAAGAAATCTGCAACATAAATTTTGCCATCCAGGCTTTTCTCTGTAATGGTATCAGCGTACTGATTTACAAATTTAAAGGGTGGGATAGTGGCGTATTCGGTATCAGTTACTGTTTTGCCATTAACAGTTTTAGTTACCGGCGTTTTATATCCCAATATGGGCAGTGCGGTTTTAGTATTTGATTTACAGGCATTAAAAAGCGTTAGTATGATAATGCCTATCCACAGGTTCCTCATTATTTTACCGGTATTTGGGTGATGTATTTTGTTGAGCTGGTAACTGCTACGGTTACCATGGTGTCTATTTTATTGATCTGTTTTTTCTGGGCCTCGAGATATTCCATAAACTCCTGGTGCGATTTATCCTTTTTCTCCGGATCAAATTTATGCATCCAGTCATTCATCGCATTGTCCGCGTCGTCAACCAGTTTTATATACGCCTGGGCCGAATCTTTGTTGATGGTAGGAGCGCCGTGTTTTAAAAGGCTATCCAACAGCATTTTATTTTCGGTTAACTTAACATCGCTTGGCATTACCTTATCATGCACTGCAATTACCTGGTTCAAAAGATCTTTTTCCTGTTTTTGAGTGTCGGTACAGCCGAATAATAGGGCAGCTCCTGCTGCAATGAATAGATATTTTTTCATGGTTTTTGATAGCGTGATAAAACTTGGCAAATATGCTAAATGTTTAGCTGTTTAATACTCTTAAATAATAACTATAGTCTGTTACAGGTAAAGTTTTTACGCCTGCAAGCTTAAGCTGCTGGCCAATCTGCGCCCTGGTATGCGTGCCATGATTAAGTACCTGGGTTACAATATCGCCCACTTGGTTTTCAAAATAGTCGCCGGTAAAACTATGATACCGGATTATCTTATTTAGATCATCCTCATTTATTTCGTTTAAAAACGTTATCCATGCTTCATAATGCTCAGATACCTGTTTTTTACATTGCTCAATTGTAACATTTTCGGGCCATGAGTTCGGCATTGACGGAGGCACGAGTTTACATCTTTCAAGCCAGGCTTGTTCGGCAGCAAGTAAATGTCCCATGAGCTTGAGTGTTATATCCGGCGAACCGGCTGTTTCCATGGCTTGTATTATGAGATTACTGGCAAAAAGATTATAGCCAAACATTTTCAAAAAGTATGTTTTCATGGTGTTAGTAAAATTAGCGGCTAATGTATCAAAGCAATTTTGTATATTTATAACAATGCTGGTTAACAATTAAATAACATAGTTGTCATATTCAGCAAACATCTGCTTGTTACCTTTATTTTATAGCTAAAACATAAGGTCATGAAATTCATCATCAATATTTCAAAGCTGCTGATCAACTTCCGTCAGTGGATGATGCTTAAAAGTGTGCGTTCATCGTTCATACATTAAGTTATCACTTATAATTCTTCATTTATAAATATAATCGCACTTTTGGGCTTTTGTAGCTCAAATTAATGGAACTTACTGACCGGGAAATACATTTAAGAAAAGATCTTTTTGGTAACGACTTTGAATGGGGCGTTTCAACTGCTGCTTTTCAGATAGAGGGCGCTCATGATGCCGATGGAAAAGGATTATCTGTATGGGATACCTTCACCACAAAAAAAGGAAAAATACTGAATGGCGACCATGCCCAAACCGCTTGCGATTTTTATAACTTATACGAGCGCGATATCGATCTGATCAAAGAGCTCAACATCCCCAATTTTCGCTTTTCTATTTCATGGACACGTATCCTGCCCGATGGTACCGGGAAAGTTAACCAGGCAGGTATCGATTATTATAACCGGGTAATCAATTATTGTATTAAAAAGGGGATTGAGCCTTGGCTAACCGTATACCATTGGGATTTGCCTCACGTACTTGAAGTTCAGGGCGGATGGACAAATCGCGAAGCTATTAGCTGGTTCAGTGAATTTATTACCATTTGCGCTCAAAATTTTGGCGACAGGGTAAAGCACTGGATGGTGATGAACGAACCTGTGGTATTTACAGGCGCGGGGTATTTTTTTGGTATTCACGCTCCTGGTCGTAGTGGTATGAAAAACTTTGTGCCTGCCATACATCATGTTACCATGAGTATTGCTGAAGGTGGGCGTATCCTGCGAAGACTTTTACCGTCAACAGCGCAAATAGGCACAACATTTTCGTGTTCACAAATAGAACCTTACTCAAACAAACCGAGGGATATAGCTGCGGCTGTTCGTGCCGATGCCTTGATCAATCGTTTATACATTGAACCTTTGCTGGGGATGGGGTACCCTATAAATGATCTCCCCGCCCTTAAAGATCTCAGAAAATATTTTTATCCCGGCGACGAGGATAAACTAAGTTTTGATTTTGATTTTATAGGTATCCAGAACTACACCCGTGAAATTGTAAAATATTCATTCTTCACGCCCTATATCAACGCAAGTATGGTTAAGGCCGAGAACAGGGGCGTTGAACTTACTGCTATGCGCTGGGAAATTTATCCTCCTTCAATTTATCATATGATCAAAAAATATGATGCTTATCCTAACGTTAAAAAGATAATCATTACAGAAAACGGGTCGGCTTTTCCCGATACTGTTACTGATGGTGAAATAAATGATCCTAAGAGACTTAAATATCTAAAGGATAATTTAGCACAAGTGCTAAAAGCGAAAAATGAAGGGCATAAAATTGAAGGCTATTTTGTATGGACCCTTACCGATAATTTTGAATGGGCCGAAGGTTATCATCCGCGTTTTGGATTGATCCATGTTGATCATGCTACCCAGCAACGCACGGTTAAGGCTTCGGGCAAGTGGTATGCTAAATTTTTAAAATAACAGTTAATTTTTAGGCAGTGTGAAGTTAAATGAAGTGCCATTTTCGGTATCACTTTCAAACCAGATGCGCCCGTTGTGATCTTCAATAATTTGCCTGCAGATGGAAAGCCCGAGGCCAAATGATTTTTCGCCGGAGGTTCCGGGGCGTTTGGCGTCGGTAAACATATTGAATACCTGGTTTTTTAGCTTATCAGGAATGCCGATGCCATAGTCTTTTACTGAAATTTGTATTTCATTTTCCAGTTCAATCGTCATCACTAAAATAGCTGATCCTTCCGGGCTGAATTTAATGGCATTGCTAATGAGGTTGCTAATTACCCGCCATATCTTTTCACGACTGATACAAATCTCAACTGGAGTGTTTAATTGAGCAAGATTGATCACCTGTTGTTTCTCCGCTGCTTTAAACCGCATAAGCTCAACGCTATTGCTTAATAATGAATTAATTTCAACTGCTTCTTTGTTGAATGTTGTTGAAGTAGATTCGGTGGCTTCCAGTATTTCATTGATCAGCTCAATGGAGTTAAACGAGGTTTCCCTGATGATGCCGAGGAGCTCTTTCTGTTCGTCGCTGTAATTCTCCTCGCTCATTATACTCGTAAGCGATGCTATGCCACCTATAGGGTTGCGCAGGTCATGTGCAACGGTACGCAAAATGCGGTCTTTTTCCTGGTTGTTGAGCTTTAGATCATTCAGGGCATTTTCCAGGTGATTGTTTTGGTGGTTTATCTGGTGATTAAGACTTCCAAGCGTTTTAATGTTCTTTTTTGATTTTTGCCAGTTTAAAAATATCAGAGAAATGATAATAATGAGCATCAACGCAAAAACAACGGTTACCCTAAGGTAGACGTGTTGTAATTCGTTGTTTTTCTTGAGGTTATTAAACTCATTGTCTTTTTCAAGACTTTTAACCTGTTCCGCTACATCAGCTTCCTTTAGTTTCCTGTTTTCACTTGTGATGGTATCCTTAAGCTCATCATATTGCTTATAATGCGCCATTGCCTGCTGATGATCATTCTGTTTCTCAAAATAATTCGACATTAACAAATGCCAATCCTGTATAGCGTCAGGACTTTTTACGCTGTCAAACTGTAGCTTTATAACGTTGAGAATGTTTAATAAAGAGTCATTGGCATTTTGCTTATCATATATTGCAGCAAGTTTAAGTTCAGAAAACTGGGCATCGTTATTATCATTGCCTTTACGCAAGTTAATAGCGATGCTCTTTTTTAACAGGTCTTTAGCTTCATCGTATTTCCGCTGCCTCATATAAACATCGGCGATGTTACCATACACAACACCTTTGGATACTTCACCCATTTCCGGACGGTCTTTAAACCTGGCCGCGTTAGCCTTAAGATAGTCGAGCGTTTTATTATAAAAGTACATGGCGCTGTCGTTTCTTTGCAGCTTGCTGTAGCTTAAACCAATGTTATTCAGCAACTCCTGACGGCGATAGAAATAGTTAAAGTTTCCTTCACATGAACTTGTTTCCTCAAAACTTTTCTTAAAAAACGAAGCTGCACGGCCATAGTGTTCCTGTTTGTAAAGGATCATGCCCATACGGTAGCTGTAATCGCCCATGGTACAATCGTCAAGGTTATTATTGGCAATTACTTTTCCCTCATAAAAATAGCTGTAAGCTTCGTTGTAGCGGCGTTCATCAAACAATACATCTCCTTTAGAAAGATGAGCCTGGCCGTATTCGCTGGTGAATTTTAACTTTTTTTCAGGCGTGTCAAAAATGTTGAGCATGCTATCTGCATATAGCAAAGCCATTTTACGATCATTCTTTACGTGAGCTGCGTAATTATAAATGAAAAAGTAATAATTGTATACCTGTTTAAAGCCGAGATGATTGGAATGGTGAAAGGCCGAGTCAAGATAATCGGCAGCCGCTTTGTAATGACCATTGTCATACATGGAGGTTGCTGTATCAACCGCCTTATTGTATGCAGATGACGAAAGAAAACCCTTAGGTTGTTGCTGGCAGGAACTGATGATGAGCAACAAGGAAGCAAAAAACAAGCATACCTGTGTAATAACAGATTGTATTGTTTGTTTAAAGCTTTTGTATATAAACATCAAAGATTAAGTTACGTCAGGTTTAGTGTTGGTTTTAAAACAGGGTTAAACTATGAAATTTCTTCAAAATAACTATACTGCTTTTATGATTATTGTTAATTAATTACCTAAAATGAAATTTAATTAATCGAGTCAAGGACGAATGGCTGCCGTTTGATTGATTAATAAATTATGCTACTTCGGCAGGAAGATATACGTAAAAACTGGAGCCGTTGTTTAGGTCGCTCTTTAACCAGATCCTGCCGCTATGTTTTTCAACTATTTGCCGGCAAATTGAAAGCCCAAGGCCAAATGATCTTTCGCCGTCGGTACCGGGACGTTTGGCTTCGGTGAACATATTAAACACCTGTTGCTGTAATTTATCAGGAATACCAATGCCATAATCTTTAACACATATTTCAACCCCCTGGTGCTTTTGGTTTACAATTACATAAATAACCGCTCCTCTTGGGCTAAATTTAATGGCGTTGCTGATGAGGTTACTGATAACGCGCCATATTTTTTCCCGGTTTATCAATAGCTCTGTAGGAGTATCCAGCAGGCTAAGCATGATATCCTGATCTTTTTCAGCCGCCTTGAATCTCAACAAGTCGACGCTATTACTGATAAGGCTGTTAATCTCAACCCATTCCTTATTAAAGGAGACGTTAGCCGTATTTGCAGCCTCCAAAATCTCATTAATAAGCTCGAGCGAATTGTATGAAGTTTCTTTAATAAGATTGATCAGGTCTGTTTGTTCTTCATCTTGTGCGTCATCAACCATTGCTGCTGACAATGATGCTATGCCACCAAGAGGGTTGCGGAGGTCGTGAGCAACGGCACGCAGGATCCGGTCTTTTTCGCGGCTGCCGCGATTTACTTCTTCAAGCGTGTTTTCTAATTCGTTTTTCTGCAGTTTGATCTGGTCATTCAGCTTTTTTATCGCAACGATATCCCGCTTAGATCTTTTCAGGTTGCGGAAAACAAGGAAGATAATAATTACCGCCATCACCGAAAAAAGTACGGCAAGGCAGATATATACCAATTGCAGTTTGTTGTGCCCTTTAAGGTTTTCTATCTGATTTTCCTTGTCGAAATTAGCCTGTTGCTGGTTTACGTCCGTCCGTTTCAAAGAGGATGTCCTTTTTAGTGCCGAATCCTTTAAAGCGGAATAATTTTTTAAATAAAACAGGCTGTTCTGGTAATCCTTTTTTTGCAGGTAATAAGTGCTCATTAAACCGTTCCAACTGGTTTCAGCATCGTCATTATTTATAATATCAAGCTGAAGACGCAGGCTTTTCAGTAACTCAAATAGTTCGGCTGGCTTGTTGATGCTTAGGTATAGCCGGGCAAGTTTTATCTCGGTTAATTCGGCATCGCGGTTATCATTGCCAGGCTTTAAATTAATGGCAATACTTTTCTTCAATAACTCACTTGCCTGGGGGTAATCATGAACAAGCATAGCTAAATCGCCCTGATTACCGTATACTACACCTCTGGCAACTTCAAGCAGGTTTGCGCGTTCGGCAAATCTTGTACTGTTTTCGTTGATGTAAGTTAGTGCTTTGTTTAAGTAAAGCCTTGAGCTATCAATATCACCGCTGTTTTTATAGCTCTCGCCGATATTATCCAAAAGTTCCTGACGTTGGTAAAAGGCGCGAAAATCATCGGTATAGGCGTAGCTTTGCCTGTGGCTGATCTTGAAATAATTAGCGGCTTCCTTAAAATGCCCCTGTTTAAACATGATCATACCCATGCGGTAGGTGTATTCGGCTAATATGGCATCGTCAATGGCGTTTTTGCCAATAGAATAGCCCTTGTAAAAGTACCGGTAAGCCTGATCGTATTTCACCATATCCGAATAGGCATCGCCAGTCGCGAAATCCGCTTCAGATGCTAAGGCTATGTGCTGATCGGGGGTAACGCTTTCTGCTGCTACTGCCTGCATGGTATCAGCATAGGGCATGGCCTTTTTAGGGTCATGCAATGCTTTTAAATTATAAAGAAAATGAAAAGCGTAAAAACGGAACCTGTCACTTACATAGGGACGGCTTACCGTTTTATATGCCGAATCGAGGTATTCAATGGCCCTGTGAGGTTGGGATTTTTCGCCGTTATATGACGTTACCGTATCAAATATCGGCTTAAACTGTTTGGAATAGTCGCCGGTATCACGGGTGTTATTTGCGCAGGAATTAAAAGTCAATAAATATGCTAAAGCCAACCATATAGTATGATTGAGCAGCACTTTGTTTAAACTAACAGGGCTATCAGGGGGCGCCAACTTTGAGTGTTTACGCAACAAATATAATGTTCATAATTATAACGAACAATATTTTTGCGTCAGAATAACACGTATGTTACTAAAAGTTAAAGCGCGTTGATTATCTGTTACTTAAAAGCATCCAGGCCGGTAATGTCCATCCCTGTAATAAGCAAATGGATGTCATGTGTACCTTCATAAGTAATTACCGATTCCAGGTTCATCATATGCCTCATAATAGGATATTCGCCTGTAATGCCCATGCCTCCAAGCATTTGTCTTGCTTCACGCGCAATGGTAATAGCTGTTTCAACACTGTTTCGCTTGGCCATTGATATCTGGGCCGGGGTAGCCCGGTTTTCATTTTTAAGTGTACCTAAACGCCAAACCAAAAGTTGCCCTTTGGTAATTTCTGTTATCATTTCAGCCAGTTTTTTTTGCTGAAGCTGGAAACCTGCAATAGGGCGGCCAAATTGTTCCCTTTCCTTAGTGTAACGAAGAGCGGTATCGTAGCAATCCATCGCGGCACCCAAGGCGCCCCAGGCAATACCATAACGGGCCTGGTTTAAACAACCCAATGGCCCTTTAATTCCTGCAACATTTGGTAACAGGTTTTCTTTAGGTACTTTAACATGGTCAAAAACAAGTTCGCCGGTAGCCGATGCCCTCAGCGACCATTTGTTATGGGTGGTTGGTGTAGTAAAACCTTCCATGCCGCGTTCAACTATCAAGCCGCGAATTTTGCCCTCTTCATCTTTAGCCCAAACAACGGCAATATCGGCAAAAGGCGAATTGGAGATCCACATTTTGGCACCGTTAAGGATATAGTGGTCGCCCGCGTCTTTTATATTGGTGGTCATACCACCGGGGTTTGATCCATGATCTGGCTCGGTTAAACCAAAACAGCCCATCAACTCACCTGTAGCAAGCTTGGGCAGATACTTTTTGCGTTGTTCTTCACTACCATAAGCATAAATCGGGTACATTACTAATGATCCCTGAACCGAGGCTGTGGAACGGATGCCTGAATCACCGCGCTCTAACTCTTGCATGATGATACCATATGACATATAGTCCAGACCCGCACCGCCATATTCAACCGGGATAGTAGGGCCAAATGCACCGATTTCGGCAAGGCCTTTCAGTAATTGCGAAGGGAACTCAGCTTTTTGAGCATAGTCTTCAATAATTGGACTTAACTCTTTTTTTACCCAATCCCGTACCGATGAACGGATAAGTTTATGTTCGTCGGTTAACAACTCATCTAACAAGTAATAGTCCGGGGCTTCGTACAGATCTGTTTTGGCCATAACGTTATAGTTGGTGGACAAATATAAAGCATTTATCACCGGTAAAAGCAAGTCAAAAAGGCCGTTTTTTGATATGTGAGGCCACTTTATTACAAAAAGTAGGTTTAAACGGTTTAAAGCATGTTTTTGACAAAAAAATATTTTTACGGGCTGAAAATCTGTATGATTAAAAATATTTTGAAAAGTCTTTTCCCTCAGGATGAGATTTAGATATGGCTTTTGTTACTTTTGAACATGATCAATATAGCCTTGCAAGGCGCGGAGTTTTTCGCGTATCACGGATTTTATCCTGAAGAACAAAAAATAGGTTGCCGTTTTTTAGTTGATGTAAACGTAGGTTTTGTGCCTCCCGGCGATCTGCTGGAAGACAATCTGAGTAAAACAGTTGATTATGAGCGCGTGTATATCATAGTATGTGAAGAGATGAAGCATCCGCGCAAACTGATTGAAACTGTTGGGCAGTCGATAATTGATCGTATCAAAAAGAAATATCCGTTTGCGGAAAGCATTGAGGTTACCATCAAAAAGCTTACTCCGCCATTGAGCGGTAAAGTGGCCCATTCGGCTGTGATTATAAACTATAAGAAATCCTAATCATGGAATTCAATAAAATATCGGCTCAAATATTAGATGCCATTACTGCAGTTGTAGGAGAGGGCAATGTATTAACCAGTCACGAAAGTCTTGAGAAATACAGCCACGACGAAACTGAGGATTTGGTTTATTATCCCGAAGTAGTAGCACGCCCGCAAACTCCTGAGGAAGTTGCTGCGTTATTAAAAATCTGTAATGAAAACCTGATCCCGGTAACGCCGCGTGGTGCAGGTACTGGTCTTAGTGGTGGTGCTTTGCCCATAAAAGGTGGTTTGCTGATTGCTATGGAGCGCTTCAACAAAGTACTTGATATTGATGAGCAAAACTTACAGGCGACCGTTGAGCCGGGTGTGGTAACCGAAGAATTTATGAATGCGGTAGCTGCCAAAGGCTTGCTTTACCCGGTTGACCCGGCCAGCAAAGGTAGTTGCTTTATTGGTGGCAATGTGTCGCATGGTTCTGGTGGCCCGCGGGTTGTTAAATACGGCACCATTCGGGAGTATGTGCTTAACCTTCAGGTGGTTTTAACATCGGGCGAGATCATTTGGACTGGGGCTAATACTTTAAAGTACGCGTCGGGCTATAACCTAACCCAACTGATGATCGGTTCGGAGGGCACTTTGGGTATTGTTACCAAAATAGTGGTAAAGCTTATTCCGGCCCCAACGCTTGATGCCTTAATGCTGGCGTCGTTCCCTACAAATGAAATGGCCTGTGCCGCTGTTTCGGCTATATTCAGGGCAGGAATCGTACCATCAGCGCTTGAGTTTATGGAGCGAAAAGGTGTAGAGTGGGTAAAGGAGCATGATGATATTGCCTTTGATCTTCAGGACGGCATTGAAGCTTTTCTTTTGATTGAAGTTGACGGTACCAATCAGGATGTGATTTTTAGTGATTGCGAAAAGGTAAATTCAGCACTTGAAGAGTTTGATTGTCGCGATGTTCTGTTTGCAGATTCGTCGGCTCAGAAGGAAGAGCTTTGGCGCTTAAGGCGTACCATGGCGGTATCGGTAAAATCAAACTCGGTTTACAAGGAAGAAGATACGGTTGTTCCGCGTGCGGCATTACCGCAGCTGATTAAAGGTATTAAAGAAGCAGGGGTTAAATATGGCTTTGAATCAGTGTGTTATGGTCATGCAGGTGATGGAAACCTGCATGTAAATATTATCAAAGCCAATATGAGCGACGAGGATTGGAACAACAAGCTGAAATTCGGAATCCGGGAAATATTTGAGCTTACGGTATCCCTTGGTGGTACACTATCGGGCGAGCACGGTATTGGTCTTGTGCAAAAGGATTTTATGCCGATAAAATTTTCGGACGTACACTTTGCGCTTTGGAAAGGTATAAAACAAGTATTTGACCCTAAAGGGATCCTGAATCCAGGGAAGATTTTTTAGTTAAGAAAAACCGCGCGTCATTGCGAGGCATGAAGCAATCCCCAATTAGCAGAGCCACTCTGAAAAGTTAGGGATTGCTTCGTGCCTCGCAATGAGGATTTGAGAGATAAATATCTGCCATCTAACAATCAATTCGTATTCAGGATCAATCTTGGTTCGTCATAATTGATCATCCTATGCCTTTCGGGCGATGGGATAGGCACCGATTTGTTAGCCGAGTAATCATAACTGATACAAACTGTTTTGCCTGTAGTTACTATTTCTTCACCCTGGGGAGTTATCCGCACTAATACGTGCATCATGTCAAAACTACTGTTGCCTATACGTATAGTACGTACATAGCATGCGATATTATCCTGAACGGTTAGCGGTTTTAGGTAGTTTATTTCTGAACGGCCGAGAATGATCCCGGTATTGCTCCAATCCCAGTTAATAATTTCTTTCCAGTAGCCAATACGGGCTATTTCAAAGTAGGTAAGGTATACTGCGTTGTTTACGTGTCCGAATGAATCGATATCCGAAAAACGGATAGGGATAGGGGTTTTATATTTGTAATCGGTAAGTTTTTCAGTCATTTTCGGTCATTTTGTCTGCCTAAAAATATTATTTGCGACTTTTTGTCGCACGCTTTAGGCTTTTTTGCCGTTGGTACAGCAGTTGATCAATAGGTTACGAAGTTAATAAAAAACAAAACTTTAGGAGGATATAAAAATGACATTAGTAAAATTTAACAACGGCCATAAAAACACTTCAGCTAACCCATTTTTTAGCGATGTATTTGATTCACTGATCAATGATTCGTTTTTAAGCGATAAATTAATCGCTCGTGTACCTGCTGTAAACATTGCAGAAACCGAAAACGAATTTCATGTTGAACTGGCTGTTCCTGGTTTAAAGAAAGAAGATTTTAAGATCAATCTTGATAAAAACGTATTAAGTGTAGCTGCTGAAAAGAAAGCCGAAAACGTTGAAGAAGGCAAAAAATTCAGCAAACGTGAATACAGCTACAATTCATTTGTAAGATCATTCACTTTACCTGAAAGCGCCGACCAATCAAAAATTGATGCCGATTATGCTGATGGTATTTTGAAACTTACTATAGCAAAAAAAGAAGAAGCTAAATTTCAAACAAGAGAAATAGCTGTAAAATAATTAAAGACTGTTTTCATAAAGTAGTTAGTTTGGTTTGAAGGCCGCCCTGTAATGGGGCGGCCTTTTTTGGTAGCTAATTAATCAGCCAGCACTTTTACCTCAATGTTGTTTCTTGTGGCTTTTGAATAAGGACAGGCCCTATGTGCTGCATCAGCCATTTTTTGAGCAATATCCCAATCCACGCCCGGGATATGTACATGCAATTCGGCCGACAAAGCGAATGCGGCCTCGCTCTCTTTGTTGAACGAAATATGTACATCAACTGTGGCCTGCGTTACATCTACATTATCACGTTTACCAACAGAACCCAGCGCACCCAGGTAGCAGGCTCCCCAGGCACCGGCAAATAGCAATTCGGGGTTGGCATAGCCATCCTCGCCGCCAAGTGCCGCAGGTAGTTTAAGCTCCATATCTATCACACCATCTTCTGATTTAATATGGCCTTCCCGGCCGCCTTTTGCTGTTACTACAGCGGTATATAATTTTTCCATGAGTTTAATCTTTGTTTTAATAGTTAACTCTTGAAAGAGGATAGTGTTTGCCTGTTATTTGATTTATGGACATGGGGTGACTCTGTATAAATTATTGTGTCGCGATCATTTATTGATTTATAAAATAAAAATTTTTGATTTGAATTACGTGTTGCTAAAAATATTAGTATTTTTGAATTGATATGAATGTGGACAGGATAACGGAAAAGCTCAATATTTTGGCCGATGCGGCAAAATATGATGTATCATGCGCGTCGAGCGGGAGCAACAGGAAAAACAAAGACAAAGGACTGGGAAATGCCAGTAATGGTATTTGTCATAGTTATACTGAGGATGGGCGATGCGTATCGTTGCTGAAAATCCTGCTTACTAATCATTGCATATTCGATTGCGCTTATTGTGTATCCCGTAAAAACAATGATATCAAACGGGCCGCGTTCACGGTTCAGGAAGTGGTTGACCTCACCATTAATTTTTACCGGCGCAATTATATCGAGGGTTTGTTTTTAAGCTCAGGTATTTTTAAAGATGCCGATTATACAATGGAGCGCCTGGTTCGTGTAGCGAAAAAACTAAGGACCGAGCATAACTTTAACGGATACATTCATCTAAAATCTATCCCCGGTGCAAGTGAGGAGTTAATGCGGGAAGCTGGTTTATATGCTGATAGGCTCAGTGTGAATTTAGAAATGCCTACCGAGGCCGGATTAAAACTGCTGGCTCCCGATAAAAACCGGCAGGACATGATCGATCCGATGCAGTTTTTGAAAAAGGAGATTATTCAGAATACAGAAGAGAAGAAGCTTTTTAAAAATACACCAATGTTTGCGCCCGCGGGTCAAAGTACACAGATGATAGTCGGCGCTACACGCGAGAGTGATCAGCAGGTATTGCAGTCGGCCAATTATTTTTATAAAAATTTCAATTTAAAGCGGGTGTATTATTCGGGCTATGTACCTGTGCTGGCAGATCAGCGTTTGCCGGCATTGAATACCGCTGTCCCTTTGGTGCGCGAAAATCGCCTTTACCAGGCCGATTGGCTTATGCGTTTTTATGGTTTCCATGTAAACGAGATCGTCAATAATCAAAATCCGCTGCTCGATCTGGATATCGATCCTAAACTGAGCTGGGCAATCCGGAATATGCAGGTTTTTCCCATTGATATTAATAGAGCTGACTTGCAGTTGATTCTTCGTGTACCGGGTATTGGTTTACTATCGGCACAAAAAATAGTTGCTGCGCGAAAGTTTGCCGGATTGGGCTGGGAGCAACTTAAAAAGATAGGAGTGGCTATTAATCGGGCTAAGTATTTTATTACCTGCAAAAGCAATGAGTTTGAACGGCGTGATTTAACAGGGCAAAATATCAAGCAATTTATTATGGCCCAATCGCAAAGTAAATACATTAAAAATACGCAAACCCAACTTAACCTGTTTTGAAAATGCATACACTGGTTTACGACGGAACATTTGAAGGGCTGCTTACCGCTGTATTTGAAATTTATGAGCGCAAGCTGTATCCTGTTAAATTGTTAAAAGGGGAGTGGCGCAACAGCGCGTTGTTTGAAGAGGTAATTCCTGTTGTTACAGATGAGACACGGGCGGGCAGGGTGTTAAAAGGATTGCGCAAAAAACTTTCGGCAGCGGGGGTGCAACGCCTTTACATAAGTCATATGGCCGAAATTGCAGGTGAGGATTGTAATGTTCTTGGGTTTATACGGCATGCTTTTGACAGTGAGCAAAATATAGAAGAAGATTACGCGAACAGGTATGTAATGCGCCTTTCGGAAATTTTAAAAATGGTCCGGCGCGAAAAACACAGAATGGAAGCCTTTGTTAGGTTTCAAAAATTAAATGACGGTACTTTTTATGCCGCTATTGAGCCGGATTTTAATGTGTTGCCATTGCTCATCAAGCATTTTAAAAGCAGGTATGCCGATCAGAAATGGATGATCTATGATATTAAAAGAAATTACGGGTTATATTATGACCTACATGATACGCAGTTCATCGAAATGAATTTCGACGAATTAAATAGACCGGCTGATGTTATTGCCGCATACAGCGAAGATGAAGGCATTTATCAAAACCTTTGGAAGAATTATTTTAATAGTGTAAACATCGTTTCGCGCAAAAATACGAAGCTTCATGTACGCCATATTCCTAAGCGATATTGGCGGCATTTAACAGAGAAAATTTAGCGTTTTGACGGTTTTGCGCATTTTCTTCTTTTGCTTACTTGTTGCTTTTGGCTGTGTTTGTTGAAAAAGGACGATGTTAATAACGTTGGTGCTTATTTGCTTGAATGTCAGTATTTATACTTGAATTTGGTAGCTTGTAAATTGTTAATAACCGGCGTTTATAGGTTGATAACCTGTTAATAAAAACAAAAAAAAATATTTGCCAAATTCAGCCAATGTCCCGATATTGAAATCATCAAGAACGACGTACTTTGATAGCCTTTCAGGAAAACAGAAATTGAATCGGGTGAACCTCCGGGGGAACTAAAGATCGAAGGAAGTCCCTGAGTCACAAGAAAAAATGAAGAAGGCGAAAGTCTTTTGAAAAAAGAAAGTGGTTAAAGGAGGTGCCGGAATTAAGAAGAGAAACTCTACGGAGGGAACCAACAGAAACCGGTGACAACGAAAACGGGTCGACCGCTCGTGAGAGCAACGGACAACGATCATGTCGGTTAAAGATACACAAAACTTGATGCTGTCAGGCAACTACGGTTAAGAGGCAGTTTGGAAACGGGAGTTCAAATCGAAAGAAATGACTCCCGTTTTCGTTTTTGAAGGTTTTTTGTTTGAGGAGAAATTTTTCTTCAAATGTTAAAATCGTTATTTTAGACGGATATGAAGGACGGCCAGCGTAACCAGAAGAAAAAAATATTTGTTTTAGATACCTCCGTGATCCTGTACGATCACAATGCATTTCAAAACTTCCAGGAGCATGATGTAGCCATACCCATCCAGGTATTGGAAGAGCTCGACAACAAAAAAAACGGTAATGATACCCGCAACTTCGAGGCCAGGAGCTTTATCAGGCTCATGGACGATTTTTCTCACAACGGACTAATTAATGAATGGGTTCCGCTTAACGGTAAAACCAAAGGCAGTTTTAAAGTGGCTATGGACACCAAAACCACAGGCCTGGATGCCGAGCAGGTTTTTGGTTCCGATAAAACAGATCATAGGATCCTGAACGCGGCCTTAGGTTTACAGGAAGAAAATCCGGGTAAAAAGGTAGTGCTGGTTTCAAAAGATATCTGTCTTCGCCTTAAGGCCAAAGCCCTTAACCTACACGCCGAAGATTACGAAACAGGTAAGATAAAAAACCTGGAGGAGCTTTACACCGGCAAAACGGATGTAGAGAAGGTGACGGAGAAGCTCATCACCACGCTGAATAAAAATGAGAATGTTCCGGCCGAAAATTTGAAGATAGAATCATACACCAATAATCATTTTTATGTTTTAAAAGGTAAAAAAGGAGATACCGTAGGCTTTTATAATTCGCAGAGCAAACAGCTTGAAAAAGTTACAGAGCAGCCTGTTTTAAATATCTATCCCCGCAACATGGAGCAATCATTTGCAATTCATGCGCTCTTACATCCGGATATTAAATTAGTAACCATACAAGGTAACGCGGGGACGGGTAAAACGTTGCTGGCATTGGCCAGCGCCCTTGAGCAGCGTAAATATTACCGCCAGATTTTTGTAACCCGCCCGATAGTTCCTTTAAGTAATAAAGATATTGGCTTTTTGCCCGGTGATATTAAATCAAAAATAGACCCGTATATGGCGCCGATATGGGATAATCTGAAATTCATCAAAGACCAGTTTGCTGATGACGAAAAGATGCAGGCCAAAATTGATGAACTGGTCAACAACGATAAGATTTCGATAGCGCCACTGGCTTTTATCCGCGGGCGAACGCTCAGCAAGATTTTCTTTATTGTTGATGAAGCGCAAAACCTCACTCCACATGAAGTGAAAACCATCATATCCCGCGCTGGTGAAAACAGCAAGTTTGTATTTACCGGGGATATTTACCAGATAGACACTCCATACCTTGACGCAGAAAGTAACGGATTATCATATTTAATAGATAAAGCTAAAGGTCACCCGCTTTATGCGCATATCACTCTGCAAAAAGGGGAAAGAAGCGAATTGGCCAATTTAGCTACGGAGTTGTTGTAGGGTATCTTCGCTACGTCATTGCGAGGTACGAAGCAATCCCAAACTATGCAGGGTGGACTTGTAAATCGGGGATTGCTTCGTGCCTCGCAATGACGCTTTTTTATTTTCATCGCTTTTTAAAGCACCGAATAAACATATTTTCTAAAACTTCATAACGCTTTCCTATGTATCTTTAGGAAATAAACCTCTGCTTATGAAAATATCAAAATACCTGCACTCGTGCCTGCTTTTTGAATTGGATAATTATCAGCTGTTATTTGATCCGGGTAAGTTTTCTTTTGCCGAAGGTTTGGTTACCCCGCAAATGTTTGCCGATGTAAACAGTATTGTGATCACCCATATCCATCCCGATCATTTTGATATCGACATTTTAAAAAGCATTGTCGAATTAAACAAAGCAGAGGTCATTACAAATTCGCAGGTAGGTAAAGAATTGGAAAAAGCAAATCTAAAGTACACGTTACTGGAAGAAGGCACTCATAAAGCGGGACCATTTAAATTACAGGCCTTTCCGGTTAAGCATGAGTTGATCATGGATAATCCCTTGCCTCAGATGACCGGTTTCCTGATCAATAATAAAATCTTACATCCAGTTGACTCGATGGAAGAAAAGCTATTTAATTTTAAAGGGATCGAATTGCTGATTATGGTATCGATGGCACCCTTCGCCAACGAGCCTACAATTTCGGCCTTTGCAGATGAATTACATCCCAAACAAATTCTGCCTGTGCATGACGGGTACGCCAAGGATTTTTTCATACTTCAGCGCTATGCCGCCTATAAAAAGCATTTTGATAAACTGGGCATTAAGTTTCATGAAGTTTATAAGGTAGGGGACGGGATAAGTCTTTAGTTCAGCGTATTAAATCGTATATAAGCATAACTTAGTATTTGGAAGATGATACTAACGACATAGAACGGATCAATTATGAACGTTTAAAATACCGCTATAAAAAGAAACCCCCGCCGAGAGGCGGGGGTTCTTTGCGAGCTCAGCCTCCTGCTAAGCCGACCCGCGTTAACCTTATCACAATGCTAAGGTGAGGATTAATAATGAAGAAAACATGAACATTAATTGCTGCTAATTCTTCATCTTAGCGAAATACATAATTTTAGCTGATGCAGAAACCAGACAGCCTCATTTTTGATATGGACGGAACCCTTTGGGACGCCGTTGACACTTACGCACAATCATGGAACCTTATATTTCAAAAGCTTGATATCCCGCGAACAATAAAACGCGACGACCTATTGCACGTAATAGGAATGGAGGGACAAAAACTAACCCGTGTTTTACTGCCCGAACTTGATGATGAAAAAGGAATGGAAGTATATTACGCGGTAAACCAGGTAAGACGCGAGATATTACCCACCAGCGGCGGCATTATGTATAAAGGCGTGAAAGACGGTTTGCAGCAATTGTCATCCAAGTATAAATTGTTTGTATTGAGCAATTGCGCGGTTGGCATTATTCCGTTGTTTTTAGCCTGGGCAGATATTAATGAGTTTATTACCGATAGCATGGCTTACGGAACCAATCAAATGCCTAAAAACCATAACATGCATTTGCTGATGGATAAGCACAATTTACAAAGCCCGGTTTATATAGGAGATACCAATGGCGATGCCGAGCAAACACGGCTGGCAGGCATTCCCTTTACATTTGTTAGCTATGGGTTTGGCAATACAGATGATTACGATAATAAGTTTGATGATTTTGAATCGCTGACCCAATATTATTTGAGTTTGTAAGTTTAGTTTACATGAAAAGCGTATCACTGCTTCTTTTATTTCTTATTACCCTGTGCGGTTCGGCATTGGGCCAGCATGCTACCGTCGAATCTGAAGAATGGCTTACCGAAGATCTCGGCTACCTTTATTTTAACGGTGGAAAAGCTTATTTTAATTTCGACGGATATAAGAAGCATGAAAACAAATATAAAATAGAGCACGACACTATTAAAATAATTGATAGCTATACCACCAGTGCAGATAATTTCAGACAACAACACACCGACATTTCTAAATTCATCATCAACTATTTTGATGGAAAAAAACTGACCATTAAAGCGGTTAATGAAAATGCAGTGAAGTTGGCAGGTCGGCCTCCGCTACAGTTTAAAAATTATAAAGCCAGCTTTGATAACGGGATTAAATTTTCAAAGCTTCGTTTTTTGTCCTCAACATGCTATGGCAATTGTCCGCAATTACTGATTAACATATGGGGCGATGGTACTTATCGTTTAAAAGGGGGCGAATTTACAGAACCATTTAAAGGGGATTATGCAGGTAGACTTACCGGCCCGCAGTTGGATAGTCTTAACTTTTGGCTTAAACATAGCGAGTTGAAAAAGATGTATGATTGGAAACAAGGCAGTCAGGTTACCGATGCGCCAAATTATCATCTGGATATCGACTTTGAAAATAGTAAGGACAAGCTTACGCTAACCACTAACGACCCTCCTTTTAACCTAACAGGTTTGGTAAATTTCTTAGTAGAATCATTCAGAAAAGTAAACCTTACAAAAATTAAAGACGGTGAGAAGCAGGCAAACTGATCTACGGCTGGAGGAGCACATAAATATTTGCTTAGCTGTTAAGTTTTTGTAGCTTAGTTAGCAAATAAAATCTTCCCATGAAAACAAAAACCAAAGTCATTATTACCCTTATACTTCTCCTGATTTTAGTTGGCTTCTTTTACTATCGCTATTGTTTTGTTTTCGGCGAAGGAACAAAGGCCGGCACAATGAATTATTTTGTGAAGAAAGGCTATATTTTTAAAACCTATGAAGGCCGGTTAATTCAAAGCGGAATCCGTAGTCAGGTAGCCGGAGGTACAATTGGTTCAAATGAGTTTATGTTTTCTGTAACCGACGAAAAGGTAGCTAAGCAACTGAGTAGCAATGCGGGTTCATTTCTTGAACTTCATTATAAAGAATACCTGCACACCTTGCCATGGCGCGGAGTAAGCGTTTTCGTGGTTGATAGTATAGTTTCGGCTAAACCACTTGCGCCGGGAATGTAATATGTAAACTACAACCTGCTTAAGCGCTAACCAGGTTGTAGTTTAATTCGCCATTTAGTCTCGTGATTTTTACCATACCACGGGCAAACAAGTAATCAAGTACTTCAGCGGCATTTTTTTCGTGGGTGAATGTGTTTACCGATGGTTCGTATTCCCTTAGTTTTAATGCGATATCAGTCACAGTAGCCTGCTTTAATTGCGAAAGCGTGTAAATTACTTTATCCTGTGTGCACGAAACCTTTGCATAACGATCAGGAACGTGACATGCTGAAAAAAATGATTGTTTAGAATTGTTCATCTGTGTTTGCTATTACAAAATTACCATCAGGCATTAACCGTGTCGCGTAGCGATTTTACGGTATCATGCGCTTTCTTTAAACCATCCAAATGGTTATTGAGCAAGGCCACAACCTGCTCATCTTCCCATATTAATTCTTTATCATCAAGTGCGGCGCGATACGCCTTTTGGGCTATGTCTTCGCCATATTCACAATCGGATAGGATGCCATGGCGATCTTTATTTATAAACACCGCTTTCACATCCATCCAGGCATGATAAAATTTACCCGAAAGGGTAGTGCCGTCTGCCGGATTCCCGCCTAATACGTGAATATAATCGCGCAATTCATTAACGTAACTTTTGCTTTGATCAATATACTCGTTAAAAAGTAAATTCAGACCTGTTTCGTCGGTTACCTCATTGGCCTTTTGATAACCGGCTATCCTGTCGTTATTTATTTTGATCAGATCATTCAATGCCGAGATCTGGTGCTGTACGTGTTGTAAGAGTCCCATGGTTGCTATTGTTTTGTTATAGTAAATAACATAGCATATGGGTTAATGTTTTTATTTGTTAGTTAGATATTGGTTGGTCGGATAATAAGCTAATCTAAGATGTTTTAACTATACAACGGGATGAATCGGCGACCGAGTAATACAGCCACCGTCAGGGCTCATCCCGAGGAGGGGTAAAATTCATTAAATTATCGTCAACTTCATGTTTGTCAAACAACGGGAAGAAACGGTGGCCGGGTGAGACAGCCACCGTCAGGGTTCATCCCGAAGAGGGGTAAAATTTATTTAGTTGATCAGTTAAGCTTGTTATTATACAACGTTTTGCTTTTGCGTAAAATAGGCTAACTTTTTCAGCAGATCGTTCATGTCGAATGGTTTGGCTAAAAAGTCATCGGCGCCGGCTATTATGGCCGATTGGCGTATGTCATGACTTGCCGATATCATGATAACAGGAATATCTTTAGTTAGCTCGGCGGCTTTGAATTTCTTGCAGATGTCTCTACCATCCTCGCCGCTCATCCAGATATCCAGGAGCAGAAGATCGGGAAGATCATTCTGCTTAATTTTAAGTACTGCAGATCCGTCGACAGTTGAACTTACCTCATAACCTTCAAACTCAAGCAGCATTGCCACGGCATCAACAATGCCGGGATCGTCATCTGCAATCATGATTTTTTTAATCTTTGCATTCATCTTAGGCGTAAGGGCTTGGTTAAACCCTCTGAAATTATAAGTGATAAACCTAACCTAAATGTAAATGGTCCAGCAAAAAATTAACTGTTGGTTTCATCTACAGGTAATGCAAAGCAAAAAGTAGACCCTTTGCCTTCAACGCTGTTTACCCACATTCTGCCGCCTTCGCGCTTAATTATTTCTGAAGAGATGTACAATCCTAACCCCAAACCGGGGAAAGTATGCTGCTTATTCCCGCTCACGCGGTAGAACTGTTCAAACACAAGATCTTTCTTGTCTTCGGGGATGCCGATACCAAAATCCTGTACACAAACAATAGCCTCATTGTTTTCACGGCGGGTGCTAACGATGATCTTATCGGTATGCGGCGAATACTTGATTGCGTTTGTGATAAGGTTGGTAATAACCTGGCTTATGCGGTCTTTATCGGAGTAGATATTGCCTGTTTGGGAGAAGTTTTGGATGAGCTGATGTTTTTGAGTAGTATGCTGCAGGTCCTGAATAGTTTCCTGTACCGTTTCATTAAAATCAAACCATGATTTATTGAACTGCAACCTGCCCGAGTTTATCTTGGTAACATCAAGCAAATCGCCGATGAGGTTAGTCAGCCGGTTTACCTGTGCATCCATCCGGAGCACCATTTCGGCCTTTTTATGTTCGCCTTCCCGGGTAAGCATGGCGCCAAGCACCTGGGCATAAGCTTTTATACTGGTAACCGGTGTTTTTAACTCATGACTGGCTATGCCCAAGAAATCATCTTTCTGACGCTGTAATTGTTTCTGCTCATCAATATCGGTATTGGTGCCAAACCATTTAATGATCTTATCTTCGATGGTAAAAGGCAATGCCCTAACCAGGTGCCATTTATAATTTTCATCTTTATCTTTCAGCCTAAACTCGTATTGAAAAATATTGCCGGTATTTACCGCGTTATTCCAGGCTTCAATACATCCGGCCCTGTCATCGGGATGAATACCATCAAGCCAATCCGGGCCGGCGATCTTGTTTGTCGCAATGCCAAAGTAATCAACGGCCCGTTTGTTTAGGTAGTCAAGTTCCCCGTCGGTACGGGCTGTCCAAAGTTGTACCGGCATAAAATCGGTAACAAACTCAAACTGACTGATCTGGTCACTTAGCTCTCTGTTACGTAATTTTATTTCACGTTCGGCAACCGTCTTATCGGTAACATCGGTACAGGCTCCTATGTACCCTGTAAATTCTCCCTGTTCATTGTATTGCGGGTTGCCGGTTGCAATGCACCATCTTGTTTCACCATCTTTATTGATTATTCTAAAATCAACTTCGTAAAATCGGCGAGCGCTTAAATCAGATAAAAACTTCTCGGCAGCACGCGGTCTGTCCTCTTCCACAATAGCGTTGGCCCATCCGCTTCCCATGTGCTTTTCATATTCAATGCCGGTCCAGTCAATCCACGTTTGATTTACATAGGTGATATTTCCCTGGGCATCCGCCATCCATAATACCGTTGGCGAAGCGTTAGTGATGTTTTTAAGCAATTGCTCACTATCAGTCAGCGCCTTTTTATCAGCAATTTCTCTTCTCAAGTCCCGGGCTATTGAAGCCCGGCCCTGCGGTGCCCCGGTTACAGAGTCATAAACCAGCATAGTGGTTCCGTATACCGGTATAGCCTCGCCGGTTTGGAAATGGCGGTAACGTATTTCCCCGCTCCATTTGCCATGCTTCATTAAGGCGATATTTACCATATCTCTTAGCTTGGCTATCTCATCGGGCATTATAAATTCGCTGTTATGCCTGCGATGTTCTTTAACGCCGGCAATCCCCAGCATTTTCCGACCGGCAGTATTTACATAGGTAACATTACCATCCAGATCCGACAGGCTTACAAAATCCGAACTGTGGTTAATAAGCGATAGTAATTTGTATTGTTCGTTCCTCGCGGCCTTTTCGGGGCGCAGGTCACGGGCTACAGAAGCCATACCAATAGGCAGGTTATTTAAAGGATCATCTATTCTAAAACAACTCACGTAAACCGGGATACTTTCTCCAGTTTTAAAATGCCGGTAATGCATTTCGCCTTCCCATTTACCATATTGCTGCACTGTTGGAATTATATCATTGTTTACTTTGTTTGCCTCGTCGTGTATAAAAAAATCAACGCCTGGTTTTAAGACAGATTTTGTGTTTTCAACACCGAGTATTGCGTAGCCGGTTTTATTGATATAAGTAACAAAACCGTCCATATTGCCTACAGCCACTATATCAGCGGTATTGTCAATCAGCGCGAGTAATTTTTGTTGTTCCTGTTTATCTGATATCTCGCGGGTGATGTCCTGTACCGTACCCGCAAAACGGATAGGCTCATGGTTATCATTAAAATAAGCCTTACCTTTTAAATGTATCCAGTATTTTAAATTACCAAAATCATTAATGGTTCGCACAATAAGGTCATAATTACCACCACTCGCAGGATCATATGCCTGCAACACCGCGGCGCGCAATCGTTGAGCGTCTTCCGGGTGTACAAATTTTAATAAGTCGGCGTATTTTATATCATCGGTTTTCCGAAAGCCGCACAGTTCCTTACAGCGATCATCCCATATTACGGTTTGTAGTTTGGGGTTTAAATCCCAGGTGCCCAGTTCTGCCGCTTGAAGTGCATATTGAACACGCTGCTCACTTTCGGCCAGTTTTTGCCGTGTAGTTACAAGTTCTGTTACATCTGCCGCGGTATTTAGCACGCCCCAAACTTCGCCCTTATCATCACGTAAAGGTTTAAAAGTAAAATTGAAGTAAAACTCTTCAAGTTTATTGTTAACCAAAAGGTCTACCTTTTCTTCTTTTCCTTCGTAAGTGATGCCGCTTTTATAAACGTTTAATAATATCGCGTGAAAACCCTGTTCTTCAAGCTCTGGCAACAGGTTGAAGTAGGTGCGCCCTACAACATTGTCACCCTTGCCCCAAATATCAATAATAGCTTTGTTGGCTATCCTGATCTCCATGCCTTCGCCCATGTACAAAGCCACCGGCGTAGGTGACTCCCTGATCAGGATACGGAATATATCTTCGTTTAATTGTTGATGCAGGTCGGCCTGGTTATTCATTACACTGATAAAACATATAAATATAATCCATAATGGTTAAAAATACTAAAGCCCAGATGCCGCTTCAAAGACAGCTTCTGATTAATCGCTATACAGACCGCCGTGATATGAATTTTATTTATTGAAACAGAAAACCTGCGTAAATGTTTAGTTGTGTTTTTTTAGAGCTGTAGGTTGTGGATGTTTTAATTGGGATGCGCTTAATAAAGATTTATTTATCCGTATTATTAGCATTACCAATTCAATACTGTTTCATGATTTTTACCGGCAGAAAGTCAAAAAGGCAAAACAATTTTACCGCTATTACTATTAACTTACCTATGAAAACAAAATCCTGTATGCATGATGGTTATAGCAGACAGGTAGCTTAAAAACAAATAGCATTTATGACCAAATTGCATAAAAAACAACAGTTAACAACATTTGATCAATTGCCTAAAACCCCTACAGGCATTACCGGTTTAGATGAGATAACAGGCGGGGGCTTACCAAAAGGCAGACCTACATTAATATGCGGGGAAGCTGGCTGTGGTAAAACACTTATGTCCCTTGAATTTGTAATAAGGGGAGCTACCGAATTTAATGAGCCAGGCGTATTTATGGCCTTTGAAGAAAAAGCCGATGAACTCGCCGCTAATGTTGCATCGCTCGGCTTTGATTTATTCAAACTTCAGGAAAATAAAAAACTGAGACTGGACCATGTGCATATAGACCGGAGCGAGATAGAAGAAACAGGAGAGTATGATCTGGAGGGTTTATTTATCCGTTTAGGCTATGCTATTGATAGCATAGGTGCAAAGCGAGTGGTTTTAGATACACTGGAGAATCTTTTTTCCGGATTATCGAACCAGGTTATACTGCGTGCCGAATTGAGAAGGCTCTTTAATTTCTTAAAAGATAAAGGTGTAACTGCAGTCATAACCGGTGAAAAGGGAGAAGGAGCTTCGTTAACGCGACAGGGACTTGAGGAGTATGTTTCCGATTGTGTGATACTGCTTGACCATAGGGTGATCAACCAGATTTCAACCCGTCGTTTGCGTGTGGTTAAATACCGCGGCTCACAACATGGCACCAATGAGTATCCTTTTTTAATAGATGAGGAAGGAATTTCAGTATTGCCCGTCACATCTTTAAAACTTGAAAAGGAAGTATCGTCAAAACGGATCTCATCAGGTATTCCTTCGCTTGACAGCATGTTTGGTGGCAAAGGTTTTTTCCAGGGTAGCAGTATCCTGGTTTCGGGGACAGCCGGTACAGGTAAAACAAGTATCGCGGCCAGCTTTGCTAACGAAGTTTGCCGAAATAAAAAGAAGTGTCTTTATTTCGCATTCGAAGAGTCACCCAAACAGATTCTTCGTAATATGCAATCCATCAATATAGACTTGCAAAAACATGTTGATAGTGGCTTACTTGAATTTCACGCGTCGCGCCCTACACTTTATGGGCTCGAAATGCATCTGGTGGCAATTTATAAGATCATTAAAAGATTTAAGCCTTCAACGGTAATACTTGATCCTATCACAAACCTTATTACGGTAGGTTCTGTAAGTGAGGTAAAATCAATGCTCATCAGGCTGATAGATTTTTTACAGGATGAACAGATCACAGTTATGTTTACTGCGCTTAGTTTAAATACTGTGGTTAATGAGCAAACTGACGAAGGTGTTTCGTCATTAGTTGATGCCTGGTTGCTTGTGCGTGACATTGAATCAAACGGAGAACGTAACAGGGGCCTTTACATTATGAAATCGCGGGGTATGAGCCACTCAAACCAGGTGCGGGAATTTACAATAACTGATAATGGCTTAAATCTGGTTGATGTTTATCTTGGTCCGGAAGGTGTACTTACCGGCTCGGCTCGTGAAGCACAAAAACTAAAAGAGAAAACAGGAGTGGCCCTCAGGGACTTTGCCGTATCCCGGAAAGATAAGGAGATCTTGCGCAAACGTATGATGCTTGAATCAAAAATTGCAAGCCTGCAGGCTGAGTTCGAATCGGCAGAGGAAGAGCTCAATAAGATGTACCTTGAAGATGAGTTAAAACAGGAGATCATCGAAAAAAATCGCCAGGAGATAACTAATATCCGTCGCGGAAATGTAGATGCGCCCAAAAGTAAAGCAAAAACTAAAAAGTAATGGAACTGGGAGAAGTAGTAAAATACGAGTTGCGATTATATGTAGCAGGTAAAACGGCTAAATCTGTTACGGCCCTCACAAATCTTAAAAAATATTGTGAAGAACATTTAAAAGGTCAATACGTTATTGAAGTGATTGACTTGCTGCAACAACCACAACTGGCGGAGGGTGATCAGATTTTTGCCGTACCTACGCTGGTAAGAAAAGTACCTGAACCAATTCGCAAAATAATAGGCGATTTAAGTAACGAGGAAAAAGTTTTAGTGGGATTAAACATTAGGCCTATAAAAAATATATAATGACGGAGCACAACCAATTGCCTTTAAATGCCGATGATAATTTAAGTGAGGGGGATAGCCAGCTATTTCGATTGCGTTTATTTGTGATTGGGGCGTCGCCTAATTCTATTCGTGCTATTACCAACCTTAAAAATATTTGTGAAGAACATATTAAAGCGAATTACGAGCTGGAAATAATTGATGTATACCAGCAACCACTTATAGCCGAAGCAGAACAGATTGTAGCACTGCCGCTGCTGATCAAAAAATCTCCTGGTACCGAACGAAAACTGATAGGAGATATGTCAAACACCGCCAAGGTTTTGAAGGGGCTTGGTATATATTCGGAGAGTTAATCATGGAGTCAGTTAAATCTACATATGAGCAATTACAGACAGAAAATGATGAACTTCGTTTTCTGTTAGAAGAAGCAAATGACACCATCGAGGCTATTCGTAGCGGCCAGGTTGATGCGCTTGTGGTTAAAGGCAATGAAGGTCATCAACTTTATACGCTAAAAACGGCTGATCAGACCTATCGTGTGTTTATTGAAAAAATGAACGAAGGGGCCGTCACCCTGAATCGCGAAGGAATTATATTATATAGTAATTCGCGTTTTGCGAGTATGGTTAATGAGCCACTTGAGAAAGTGATCGGTATCCATTTTGATGTTTTTATCGCGGAGGTTTCGGCCGGAAAATATAAGGAAGTAATAAAAGATGGTTGGAATAATGATTGTAAGGGCGAAATATTATTATCAAGTCTTGAAGGCAAGTTAACGCCTTGTTTGTTATCATGTACCACACTCGATCTTGACGAGGGAACAGCGTTAAGTTTGATCCTAACCGACCTGACAACTCAAAAAGAAACTGAGTGGGAACTGAAAATCAAGAATGATCAACTGGAAGAAGCCCAGAATATTGCCGAAAGGCTGAATAATGAGCTTGAGGATACAGTTAGAGAGCGCACCAGTGATTTATTGATCAGCAGGGAGCATTTTAAATTGCTTGCCAACAACATTCCTCAAATGACCTGGACAAACCTGCCCGGTGGGGAGGTTAATTTTTATAATCAGCGCTGGTTTGATTATACCGGGCTGAGGTATGGGGAAACCGCGGGTTGGGGTTGGCAGCAGATTGTGCACCCAGACGATCTGCAAAGAACACTGGACGTTTATCTCGACTCATTAAGGACCGGGAAGGTATTTGAGTTGGAAAACAGGTATCTGCGTTGGGATAAAACTTATCGCTGGCATCTTAACCGGGCCGTGCCTTTAAGAGATGATACAGGAGAAATCCTTTTTTGGGTTGGTACTGCTACCGATATTGAGGAGCAGAAAAAACAACTGGATCTGAAAGATGAATTTATCGGCGTCGCCAGTCACGAACTTAAAACACCCTTAACAAGTTTAAAAGGTTATTTACAGCTTATTTCGGTTTATAAAAGGGAGGAAGTACCTCCGATGATAAAACAATACGTTGAAAAGGCGAGCGGCGCGTTAAATAAGCTTCAGCGCCTTGTGAATGATTTACTTGATGTAAGTAAAATACATGCAGGCCGACTTGAATACGTCATGGCTGAAGTAAATCTTTGCGAGTTAATAAATCTAACCCTGGAAAACGCGGTTCACCTCTATCCCGAATTTGAGTTCATTAATTTATCCAAAAATGAATTTTTTATTGAAGGCAATGCCGGGCGCCTGGAACAGGTGTTGGTAAACCTGATCAATAATTCAGTAAAATACTCTACCGATAATAAAAAGATCATCATTAAGACAGAGCAAACTAACAACAAGGTACGCATCTCAGTAACCGACTTTGGCATAGGGATGTCTGCTGAACAAATAGATCATATTTTTGAACGCTTTTATCGTGTTGAGGATAAGAAATTTATGGCGAGCGGCCTCGGCATGGGCCTTTATATTTCGGCCGAGATCATTAATAATCATAAAGGGAGCATAGGTGTTGTAAGTGAGCTTGGAGAAGGTGCTACTTTTTATTTTGAACTGCCTTTACTTGAAAAGTAAGCTTCGGCTTGTGCCCGCTCAAAATTGCATTTGACATAAATACTTCTGTATATTGCCTGTAAAACCTAATAATTTATGTCTGCCGAAAACGGAAATATATCGATTGTAACGAAACCTGATGGAGTTACTACCATAAGCTTTTATCATCCAGCACAAAATTCATTGCCATCGGCACTGTTGAAGCAACTGGCTGATGCTGTGCATAGTGCAGGTAATGATCCGCAAACAAAGGTAATTGTATTAAAGAGTGATGGCGACCGTACTTTTTGCGCGGGCGCGAGCTTTGACGAGTTATTGCAGATCAAAGATAAGGAAACCGGCACTTTATTCTTTGAGGGTTTTTCTAACGTGATAAATGCCTGCCGCAAATGCGCTAAAATAGTCATTGCAAGGGTGCAAGGCAAGGCTGTTGGGGGCGGTGTTGGCCTGGCAGCAGCAGCAGATTATTGTTTAGCTGCCGAAGCGGCTTCAATAAAGTTAAGTGAGCTTACCATAGGCATTGGCCCTTTTGTAATAGCACCGGCGGTAATTCGTAAAATAGGTTTATCGGCATTTTCTCAACTTACTATTAAAGCAACTGATTTTCAAACAGCACAATGGGCCAGGCAAAATGGCTTATATCACGAGGTTCATGAAGATCTCCCAGCCCTCGATGTAGCAGTATCTGAACTTACGCAAAAACTTGCTTCCTATAATCCGGAAGCTCTTAGTAGTTTAAAACAGTTGCTTTGGGAAGGCACCGAAAATTGGGATGATTTACTTAAACAGCGGGCTGCTGTTAGCGGAGAGTTGGTGCTATCCGCATTTACACAGCAGGCTTTAAAAGCCTTTTTTAAAGATAGGACGAAGCAGTAAAATAGTGTTCTTAATACGTAATATTTGCCGTTATTTTCATATAATTTCACTGATACTTCTCATTTTTAATAGATTAGTTGTAATTTACAATTATACACCTATAACCAATTAGATAGTCGTTTTACCCTGGCATTAGCTTACTATTGAATTTGAATGAACTATCCGCTTAAAAACAAGGTTGTTTTTATTATAAGCCTGATTATCATGCTTGTTTTCAATTGGCTGCTAACAGGTTGGTTGTTAAACTTAGTGGTAAGTATAGTTGTTGCCGGCTTCGCCCTGATGCTGCTAAGCTATATTGAAAAAAAGAGGGTTGAAAGTGAAAATAAGATCATCCAGCTAAACAATGCCCTTACCGAAAGCATGCAGCAGCACGCCTCTGAGCTTGTTAATACCGTTGTTAAGCTTGAAGTAAGTGAAGAGAAATATCGTTCCCTTATTGAGCAGGCATCTGATGCTATTTATGTAATCGATTTTGAAGGACACTTCACCGAAGTAAATGCAAGTATGTGCCGGATGACGGGGTACAGTCGTGAAGAGCTGTTGCAGCTTAAGATTGAACAAATTATCGATCCTGAGAATTTAAAGGCAGAACCAGTAACGCTTGGCCCGGACGATTTGCACGTGGCCGTGATGCGGGAACGCAGGTTTATCAGGAAAAACAGGCAGGTTTTTGATGTAGAGATCAATGTAAAAAGATTTACAAAGGATAGCGTACTGGTTATGGCCCGTGATATTACTAACCGTAAAATTATGCAGGCCGGGCTTAAGGAAGCCGAACTTAAATTCCGCACCCTGGCCGAAAAATCAATGGTAGGGGTTTACATTGTACAAAAAGGGACCTTTACCTATGTTAACCCGCGGTTTGCCCAGGTTTTTGGCTATCAACCAGATGAGCTTATCGGTGTTTCATCAGTTGATGTTATCATTAGCGAACACCATAAAGATATGGTGCTGGAACATGTAAGGGCAAGACTGTCGGGTGAAGTAGAAAGCGTTAATTACGAGGTGATGGGCCGTTGTAAGGATGGCTCCAATAATTGGGTTGAGTTTTACGGAACAAGGGCGCGGATTGATGAAGAGCCAACAATCATTGGTTCGATGATAGATATTACCGAGCGGAAAAAGATTGAAGAAGAGTTAAGACAATCTGAACAGAAATATAAGTTGCTTTTTGACAGCAATCCTTTACCGATGTGGATGATTGCCAAAAACGATCTGTCGATCATAGCTGTAAACCATGCAGCAATAAAACATTACGGCTATACGGCTGATGAGTTTTTGA
The DNA here is from genome assembly GCF_003675385.1 of Mucilaginibacter kameinonensis. Taxonomy (GTDB): domain Bacteria; phylum Bacteroidota; class Bacteroidia; order Sphingobacteriales; family Sphingobacteriaceae; genus Mucilaginibacter; species Mucilaginibacter kameinonensis. Next base: position 167,186 of record NZ_RCWZ01000005.1, read on the forward strand.
GCATGACCATCAAGGATGTGAGGCCTCCCGAACAATGGGATGCAATGTACAAGGGCTATTCGGAAACGGCGCCAAATTGGGGCAATACTATAACCACGTTGCATCGCAGAAAGGACGGATCGATGATCAATGTGCAGATCTTTGGGCAGGATATAGTTTATGAAGGACGTTTAGTGCGACTTTCAATTGCTAATGATATCACGGAAAAACTCCGGTCGGAAGAATTGCTTCAAAAATCAGAAGCAAACCTGCAGACCATTTTAAACACCACCGATACGGCATACGCCCTGTTTGATAAAGATTTTAAGGTGCAGGCTTTTAATCATAAAGCAGTTGGATTTGTGAAAAGCCAGTTTCATCACGATCCTCAAAATGGCGATAAGTTGTCCGATTTTTTCCCCAGAGAACGCTTTTCGCAAGTACTTGAATTTACCGGGCAGGTTTTAAACGGACAAAATGTAAGCTATGAGGTAGATTACCCGCAGGCTGACGGCTCAAAATGCTGGTTTTATGTGCGCCTTTTCCCGATAAAGGACAGCCAGGAGAATATATTAGGTTTGATGATGGCCCTTTATGACATCACAGAAAGAAAAAACATTGAAAATAACCTGCAGCTTGCCTACGAAAGGATCCATAATCATATTAATCGTATAAAAAATATGGCCTGGAAACAATCGCACTATATGCGGAGCCCGGTAGCTAATTTAAAAGGGCTTGCAGATCTATTAAAAGATAATCCCACCGATACGGAAACCCTTGATTACATGATAGCCGAACTCGAACGCCTTGACAATGTAATTATTGAAATGGCCAGTGATGCAGCCAGCCACGATTAAAAAAAATGCCTCCGGTTTGCGGAGGCTTTTTATGTTGCATTTGAAATTACCAATGCCTGTAATAAGAATGAACCCTATAATGCCTGTGATAATACTCGGGTGCACAGTAATAGCCTGAGCGGTAATATCTTGCCGGATAATAAGGGCGGTTATAGTATACATCCCGGCTGTAATAAACAGGTCGTCCATAATATCCATCTGTGTAAACTACCCTGTGGTACGGACGTCCAAAATGGGCACTTACATATACACTTTGTGCTTTCGCAAATTGGAATGAAAACACCATTGCTAAAGCTATTATTGAAAATCGGATAAATTTCATGGTTATAAATTTTAGTTAATACCTCAATCGCGATACATAGATATGACTGTTAGCGGGTAGGGAGGTTTAATAAAAATTTATATTTTTAAGGCATGTATTACTTTATCTTTTCTGCAATAGTTGTTTTTATCATAATCGGTTTGCTTTTTATCAAGTCATATTATAATAAATTACGACTGGCAAAAAAGAGGTTAGCGAAAGTTCAGGGTAAGTGGGGAAAGCCTGTGAATGCCCGCCGTAACTTTGACCTGATCAGGATCTATTCAGACGCCACTGTTAGTAAGGACAAGCTCTCAGTCCAAACAGCTAACGATTTGGACTTCAATAGTGTTTTTAATTATGTCGACCGCACAAACAGTAAACCAGGTAAACAATACTTCTATAATTTGCTGCATCATCCAACAACCGATATTGATGCCTTGCATGAACTTGATAACAGTGTCGAGGATCTCAATTTAGACATACCGGGCAGAGAAAAGCTGGAAGTTGAGTTGTCAAAACTTAGTAGTCCGGATGCTTACTTTATAGCCGATCTTTTTCTGAAAGAACATAAGCCTGTATTTGCCCCGGTGATGAATTTTTACATCAGGGTGTCTCCCTTCCTGATCATCGCTGCTTTAATATCACTGGCAGTAATCCCCAATATTTTCAGCTTTATCTTTTTAGTGTTGTTGTTTGCTTACAATATCGCCATCCACTTTACCAGTCAAAAAACAATTTCTGCATATACCAGATCATTGCCCCAAACGCTGATCATGTATAAAGTTGCGGTGACGCTGGTAAAAAGCGGAAAGTTTGGCCAGGTTCCGGGGGTAAAACAATCGCTTACCAACTTAACCGGTTTAAAACGGGCGCTTAAATTTGTGAATATAGAAAGTAGCTTCGCTGGTGAGTCAAGTGATATTGGGTATGCAGCTTTTCAGCTATTTAAATTGCTTTTTATAATTGAGCCCAATACTTACAATTCATCATTAAAACATATCAGTAAATACCACGACGATATTAAAGAAGTATATAAGTTTATTGGTTGGGCTGATACGCTGATAGCCATTCAATCAATACGAGATGGCTTGCCGGTATACGCTAAACCGGAGTTTACGGTTGCTGATGGTAAAATTGAAATTACGGAACTTTTTCATCCGCTGGTAGAAAACTGTGTGGCCAATTCCCTTTATACAACGGATGCAGATAGGGGAGCGTTGATCACCGGGTCAAATATGTCGGGTAAAACTACTTTTATTAAAGCGCTGGCATTAAATACACTACTGTCACAAACGATATTTACCAGTTGTGCAAAGGTGTACAAAGCACCTGTACTAAAAATACAAACCAGTATTAAAACCGGCGATAATATCGACGAGCAAAAAAGTTATTTCCAGGCGGAAGCTTCGGCAATTTTAAATATTATCGATAACAGTTCGCAAAAGGAAGAAATAAAAAGCCTGGTTATTATCGATGAAATTTTCAGAGGTACCAATACCATTGAGCGTATAGCTGCCGCAAAATCGGTACTGTCATATATCACCGCTAAGCAGAATTTCGTGTTTGTATCTACCCATGATCTTGAACTGGCCGAACTGCTCGACGAAGATTTTATAGTATATTCGTTCACCGACTCAAAAGATGGGCGTGTGCTTGTGTTTGACTATCTTCTGAAGCGTGGCCTGCTTAAAAGCACCAATGGTATCGCCATACTTAAGTCAATGGGATACCCTGAAACTGTTATTGATGAAGCCAATATCATAAGCGAGCGAATGATGAATAAGTACCTGGTGTAAATTTCATCGAGGCTTGTTTTCTAAATAGAAGACTGCTTATTCGTATAAACTCAGCCTGTTTTTTAGGTACCTCATATCCTGCTGTAATTTTTCAACCCGGTCAAGCAGGTGGGAGATAGCCTCGATGCCGGCTATATTGATATCCAGCTCATGCAGGGTTATCAATTTTTCCAGCTTTTGCAATTCGGTTTGAGGGATGAAGGTTGTTTCGTTAATGATAGTAACCTCAACCAATCCTGCTTCATGTAATGAAGTAATAAAAGTGTATTCAACATTATGATATACACAAAAATCGTTTGCTGCTATTAATTCTGCTGTTTTCATAATGCTCTTAATTTAGGCTGAAGATTTAGCTAATTCTTCAAATAATTGTTTTTGCTTTTCGGTAAGATTGGTTGGGGTTTGGATATCATAAGTAAGGTAAAGATCGCCAAACTCGTTATCCTTTTTATATATGGGCATACCTTTGCCCTTCAATTTTACCCTGGTGCCGTTTTGCGTTTCAGGCTTTACTTTAATTTTTACCTTACCCGTCAAAGTTTCTGCGGTTACTTCTCCTCCTAATACAGCGGTGTACAGGTCAAGCTTTTGTACAGTGTATAAATTATTGCCATCGCGTTTAAAATCCGGATCGGGAGCAACATTAAACTGAATATAAAGATCGCCCGCAGGCCCGCCGTTTACGCCAGGGGAGCCATGGCCGGCTATTTTGATCGTTTGCCCGTTTTCTACTCCGGCAGGTATGGTTATGCGGATATTTTTGCCATTAACAGTAAGCGTTTGTTTGTGCGTTTCAATAACATCACGAAGATCTAAGTTTAAAGAAGCGTTATAATCCTGTCCGCGGTATTTTGCCTGTCTGCTGCCGCCACGCGATCCGCCTGCACCGCCAAACATCGATTGAAAGAAGTCCGAAAAATCCTCGCTTCCAAATCCTTCAGCACTTCCAAAACCTTCCGCTCCGCCGAAACCACTATAACCACTATAACCACCGCCCTGCGCACCGGCTTGCTGACGGGCCTGTTGTTCATAGGCTTCGCCATGCTGCCAGTTCTCGCCATATTTATCGTATTTCTTTCGCTTTTCCGGGTCGCTTAATACTTCGTTGGCCTCGTTTAACTGCTGGAATTTTTTGTTGGCCTCTTCATCATTCGGATTTAGATCGGGGTGATACTTGCGGGCCAGTTTACGGTAAGCATTTTTTATATCTTTTTCAGACGCGTTTTTATCAAGCTCTAATACTTTGTAATAATCTATAAAAGCCATAGCGGAGTATAATATAAACAGATGTGTTATTAACTACTAAATATACAGCTTGGTTTTAAAACCATGGCTTTTTTAATGTCATTTGATGATTATGTAGCCGGTGTTTACGAATAAATTAAGGATAATTAATTTCCACCAGTGTGCATCGCTTAATTAATACTTAAAGTACAGTATTGGATTATAAGAAATCTACCTGAAAATGGGTAGGTTTTATTTATATGCTTAATTTTTTTTGCATCTTTACTCAGCATCCGCCTTTTAATTTATTAGCTGATATAACGTATATAACTGATGTTACAAGCGCGGTTGCCCGAAAATGAGGAGGCCAGGTTGCAGGACCTGTACCGTACCGGATTACTTGATTCGCCACAGGAAGATGAGTTTAATGACATTGTTAAATTCGCATCCGTCCTGTGTGATATGCCAATTTCCCTTATAAGTCTTGTTGACTCCGACCGGCAGTGGTTTAAAGCCCGCATTGGTTTGGAAGCGCCGCAAACAGATCGGGAGATCTCCTTTTGCAGTCACGCCATATTACAGGATCAGCTTTTTGAAATTCCAGATACTTTACAGGATAACAGATTTTTTGACAACCCCTTGGTTACAGATTTTCCGGCTATAAGGTACTACGCAGGAATGCCACTGGTAACCGTAAGCGGCAACAGGTTGGGGACGCTTTGTGTAATTGACAATGAGCCACGTGTATTGACTGACGTTCAGAAATTTGGCCTTAAAGTGCTGGCGGATAATGTTATCAAAATAGCAGAGCTTCGGATCAAGAATAAGCGGTTACATTATTTGTCGGAAACTCAAAAAACTGTTATTTCCATTTTAGCACATGATGTGCGTAATCCCCTGGCTTCTATTAAATCTATAATCGGGTTTAAGCAGTCTGATATTATTGATACCGAAGATGCGACTGAAATGATCGAGATGGTATCAGACCAGCTGGATAACACCATTGGTATGGTTGATAACGTGGTGCGCTGGGGGGAGCTGCAAATGAAGTTTGCTCGCTTTAATTATACTGACTTTAACCTTTATCAACTTGTAGAAAGCGTTTTTGCCTTGGAATCATTAAACGCTTATGCCAAGAATAATACATTGGTGAATAATGTTTTTATAGATACATTGGTAAATTCAGATATGCAGGCTATTGAATTTGTTTTGCGGAACCTGGTAAGCAACGCTAATAAATATACTCAAGATGGTTCCATCACGGTGAACATGACCTACGTTGACAAGCACATGGTAATTGAGGTAACAGATACCGGTATTGGTATGAATGCCGAAAAAGTCGGAAAGCTTTTGAGCGCCGCGAAGGAAGATCATAATTCAACCCTTGGTACCAACAACGAGAAGGGTAATGGCTTAGGTTTATTACTGGTAAGGGAATTTATAGACAGGTTGAATGGCACTGTAACGGTAAAAAGCGAATTGGGGATAGGTACAAGCTTTAAAATTATGATTTAAACTCTTTAATTTAAACTAGCAAGTACTACCTTTAGCGTCCTTAATTTTTATAATATGCCCGTTATTACCCAGGCTACCCTTGTTGATGTGCCCGAGCTAAATGTTTTGGTGAACAGTGCTTACCGCGGCGAAAGTTCGAAACAGGGATGGACAACTGAAGCAGATTTGATTGGTGGCCTCCGCATTGATGAGGAAACGCTTAGCCAATATATGCAGGATGAAAAAATAATCATCCTGAAACATACCGACGAAGACGGATACATAACTGGTACCGTATATCTTGAGGTAAGGCATCCCAAATTGTACGTTGGTATGTTTAGTGTGTCGCCTCTATTGCAAAATAAAGGTGTAGGCCGTGCCCTGATTGAAGAAGCCGAGATTTACGCGCGGAAATATAATTGCGATACTTTAACCATGACCGTGATCAGCACCCGTTTTGAACTGATAAGCTGGTATGAGCGCCGCGGCTATAAACCAACCGGCGAAATTCAGCCTTTTCATGCACATGGCCGCTTTGGTGACGCCAAACAGCATATTGAGCTGATTGTGATGGAGAAGCGTATTTGAGTAGGTCGGGAAGTCCGGAAGTCGGATGTCCGAAAGATGACAACGCCTCATAAATTGCTACATACGCAATATTAACTTCCGGACTTGCCGACGTTCGGACTTCCTGACTCTAAAACAAATTCCAGCACCTCGCTAATCTTATCAGCCTGCCTGAAGTTTTCGTGGGTTAAAACGGTTTCTACATGTTCATGCGCCCATGTGGTATGAAACGGCACGTGCACCGCATGCCCGCCTATATTGATCACGGGCATTACGTCAGATTTCAGGGAGTTGCCAATCATCATAAACTCTTCGGGATTAATATCAAGGTGCTTGATCAGCTTAATGTAGTCATCCTCTTTCTTGTCGCTCATGATCTCGATATGGTGAAAGTAGTGCGCCAGGCCCGATTTTTTGAGTTTGCGCTCCTGGTCAAGCAGATCGCCTTTGGTGGCAACAACCAGCCGATAATGGTCTTTTAAAGAAGATAGCACGTGCTCAACATCATTTAGTATCTCTATCGGCTGATTAAGCATATCCTTACCATACTGCAAAATGGTTTCAACCACTTCAACACTGATTTTTTTTTCAGAGATACTCAGCGCTGCTTCTATCATGCTGAGGATGTAGCCTTTTATCCCATAGCCGTAAAGCGACAGGTTATCCACCTCCACCTTAAATAGCTCCTTGGAAATGGTATGCTGGGGCGAAAAGTTTTCGAGCAGGCTGCAAAATCTTTCCTCCGTAGCTTGAAAGTAAGGTTCATTTACCCAAAGGGTATCATCGGCATCAAAGGCAATTACTTTTAGGTTCATTTGAAGTATGTTATTTACCTGATGCAATTATAGCACATCATGTTCATTTTAACGGCATAAAGCCTGCATTAGCAGTAATAAAAATTTAACATTTATTAACTATCGAATTGAATTTAAGCGATTTGAAAATAAAGTAAATTTGTATGCAACCTTATTCCAAAAGCTACGTCTCATAACTTAAATGGTCAAATTAATATTCGTTTAAATGGAAGAGATACTGCCACCCTTAAAAGAATTTATAGTTGATTATTGCAACAGGTATAAGATTCGCAAGGTTGACCCGCACAGCCTTAGTCTTGATACCAGTATCGACCTTGATCTGGATATTTTTGATATTGAAATAGATCTTTTCCTTGCCGATTTTACCGAACAGTTTAATGTAGATCAATCTAAATTCAGCTGGTATAAATACGGCTATCCTAAAGGCTCAACCCGGGTAAAAGTTATTAAGCTGATGTTTGGCGACAAAACCACCTGGGCTAAACAATTGGCCCAATATTGTTATACGCCAAAGTTTAAGGTACGTAACCTGCAGGATGCCGTTAAAACGGGCAAGTTGGTTTAATAGGCTAAATGAGGTTATAAATCAGCCACTCCGGTATGTTTTCGCTTGATAAAATTCCTGATGTCAAGCACTATGCCTGCAAAAAAGTAAAATACCAGCGGGAAACCGACAGCCAAAAATGAAGAGTATATAAAGAAAAGCCTGATCTTGGATATCGAAATATTAAAGCGTTCGCCAAGATAGGTGCATACACCAAAAGAGTACCGTTCAAAAAAAGTAAGTATTCGCTGTAGCATGGTGTCAGGCCAGTTTTAGTATCTTATTACCAACGCTGCATTGCAGGCATTTCTTATAGTTGCAGTAACTATTTTTTAACTCAAGTAATGCTTGTGATTCAAACGCAGTATCTATTTTCACTCCTAAGTTAACAAAATCAGTGATAATATTGTTTTTTTCGGCAGGTAAATTTTCTAATAATTTAAGACTACGGCTAATATAATATTGCTGCTGGTGCTGTTTACCGTAACTGAACAGAAACAAAGCCACCGTGTTGAGCAATAAAATATCAACAGAGCCATCGCCCATATTTTTTGATGAAGGCTTGGATTGCACATCAAACCGATAGTGATCTTCCCAATAATCGTTTACTTTGATCTCGGTAAATAAACCGCGCAAAGCTTTAACTTCTTTAATTTCCAATATTTTGGAGAGCAGATGGTTCGATTTGACAATTAAGGCCGCAAATTGCGCCAGCCTGATGGTTGGAAAATTTTGAGGCCTCAAGCGCATAAATTTCCACAGATGGTTCTCTATCGGTTTAAGATGATATTTTTTGCGGAGATATTCATATTCCTTTTGAAGTTTCAAGGGATATTCATCTTTAAATTCCCCTTCCAAAAAACCAGCCTGACCAAATATCAGCGCCTCTATTTGCATAGCATTGTTTTTGTTTTTGGCGAGGGTAAGCTGAGGGAGTGATTTTGCCATCAATTCAAACGGTAGCGCGTTAACTTTAAAGCCGAAGTTTGCAGCCATAAACTGGTAAAAAGTTTCTTCCCAGTCGCCCTTATTTATTAATAAGGCATTAGCAACGTTAGCAGATCGTTTTTCCATTCGCTCAACCAATACACGGGTAAGCCAGTTTTGCATGGTGATGCCATCAACTGTAGCAATGCCGGCTTCGCAGGGTATGAAGGTTTGATTGCCGAAAACAAGTTTGTGGTATTTGTTATAAAGCTCCTCACTGATGCGACTTTGCAACTCAAGCGTTGGCACTTTGCGCCCGTTTGGTAAAAACAGCGGCACATCGTTGCGATACACCACATGCAATATGACGTTTTCATAAGCTCCATCATTAGTATGACCGTGCTTTTGCCAGTCCGATGCGGAGAGGTGCACTTCAACGTTACCGGCCCAAACTGTTTCGCCAATACGAATTCTTGCATTATGAAAATCGGGCCCCGAATCGGAATTATGCAATCCGGCAGAGAAAATCTCTAATTCCTCATCATCTGTAGTCTTTAGGTCATCGCGTTCAAAAAGCCTGAACTTCCAGATGTAATGCAAAAAATCCTCGGTGAACAGCATACTGTTGTGAATGACAGGGTTAGATTATTATGATTTGCTTTTTAATCCAGGCTGAATATCATAGTTATTACACCGGTATTGCAGCTCTATTTTAAAATCCCTAATATTACGGAAACCAACAATATCTGCCAAACCTATGAATGAAATAAAATCACCATTACCTCAAACAACTGGTGGGCGCATTAAATCTATCATTGGAGGTTCGCTGGGTAATTTGGTTGAATGGTATGATTGGTATGCTTATACCGCTTTTTCCCTTTATTTTTCGGATGCCTTTTTCCCTTCAGACAATCAAACGATACAGCTTTTAAACACAGCGGGCATCTTTGCCATCGGCTTTTTGATGCGGCCAATTGGTGGCTGGGTGATGGGAACATTTGCCGACAAGCGTGGGCGTAAAACAGCACTTACATTTTCTGTTTTGCTCATGAGTGTTGGCTCATTAATAATAGCTATTACGCCGGGTTACAAGTCAATTGGTGTTGCTGCACCCATATTATTGGTATTAGCCCGTATTATCCAGGGATTGAGCGTAGGAGGAGAGTACGGAACCAGCGCCACTTATTTGAGCGAAATGGCCACTAAAAAACATCGTGGTTTTTACTCAAGCTTTCAATACGTAACGCTTATTATGGGACAATTGCTCGCTTTAGGTGTGCTGGTTTTATTGCAGCGGGCGTTTTTATCTGAAAAACAATTGCACGACTGGGGTTGGCGCATTCCTTTTGGTATCGGTGCAATACTGGCAGTCACCACCATGTATTTAAGGCGGAGTTTACAGGAATCATCCTCATTTGAAAAAGAGGGGACTAAACCGAATGCGCTGAACGGCACCATAAAAGCTTTAACACAACACCCTAAAGCTGTATTTACGGTAATTGGATTAACAATTGGCGGTACACTGGCGTTTTATACTTTTACTACCTACATGCAGAAGTTTTTGGTTAATACCTCCGGCTTCAGCAAAAGCGACGCTACTTTGATCTCGACCTTAACCTTAGCGGTATTTATGGTGATACAACCCTTATTCGGTTTACTGTCAGATAAAATTGGTCGCAAGCCGTTGCTTATTGGCTTTGGAATTTTGGGGACACTTTGCACTATCCCTATTATGACAACGTTAAGCCATACCAAAGACGTATGGGGCGCTTTTATACTAATTCTTTGCGCGCTGATCATTGTAAGCGGATATACGTCCATCAATGCCGTTGTTAAAGCCGAACTATTCCCGGCTAATGTGCGTGCGCTGGGCGTAGGTTTTCCGTATGCTATAGCTGTATCGTTGTTTGGTGGCACTGCCGAATACATTGCCTTATGGTTCAAAAATGAGCATCATGCGCAATGGTTTTACTGGTATGTAACCATCTGTATCGCGTTGTCGTTGATTTTATACATCACCATGAATGATACGCATAAGCACTCGAAAATAGAGGATGAGTAATCTGAATCAGAATTTACAGAATTTTAGAATTGACAAAATGAAAAAGGAGACAGGGGGTGAGTAAACTAAATATTACCCCATTGTTAATTAAATATTTATATACTGTTTAGGGTAGAATTCCTGATAATAATTCTGCTAATTCTTGAGTTCTGTAAATTCTGATCCTGACACTTGTTAATAAAAAGTATTAATTTTGCCCGTTCATCACGAGGGACAACCCTTAAATTTATGACTGAAACAAGCAATTTATTTCAACTGGCGGTAACATTACTGCAACAACTGATATCTATTCCATCGTTTAGCAAAGAGGAAGACCGCACTGCCGACCTGATCAACGAATTTTTGCAATCGCATGGTGTAACAACTCATCGCAAGCTTAATAACATCTGGGCATGGAATAAACATTTCGACCCTGCTAAAGAAACTATCCTGCTTAATTCGCATCATGATACTGTTAAGCCTAATTCGGGCTATACCCGGGATCCATACGATGCCAAAATTGAAGATGGTAAACTTTATGGCCTTGGTAGTAATGATGCCGGAGGGTGCCTTGTATCGCTTATAGCGGTTTTCCTGTATTTTCATGATAAGGAGAACCTGAAATATAATTTCTGCTTAGCTACAACTGCTGAAGAGGAAATATCGGGCGTAAACGGCCTGGAGTTGATCATTCCTGAACTCGGCCAGTTATCATTTGGTATTGTAGGCGAACCAACCCTGATGCAGTTAGCCATCGCCGAGCGTGGGTTAATGGTATTGGATTGTACTGCTCACGGTCGTGCCGGGCATGCCGCGCGTGAAGAAGGAGAGAACGCTATTTACAAAGCCTTAACGGATATTGAATGGTTCCGCAGCTTTAAGTTCCCTAAGGAATCGGAAGTTTTTGGGCCGATAAAAATGTCGGTTACTATTATCAATGCCGGCTCTCAGCATAACGTTGTGCCTGCAAGCTGTGTTTACACTGTTGACGTGCGTGTTACCGACGCTTACCGTAATGAGGAAGTATTGGAAATTATTCGCGAGCACGTTGTAAGTGATGTACAACCACGCTCTATCAGGTTAAAGCCATCATCTATCCCTAAAGAGCATCCAATAGTTCAGGCTGGCATATCACTTGGCCGTATCACTTACGGTTCGCCAACAACCTCCGATCAATCATTGCTGGATATCCCATCAATAAAAGTGGGCCCCGGTGATTCTGCCCGCTCGCATACTGCCGATGAGTTTGTTTATGTAGATGAGATTCGTGAAGGGATAGAGCTCTATATAAAAATGCTGGAGAAGATTAATTAAGAAGATTTAAAAATCAAAAAGGCGTCATTACAAGGAACAAGTAATGACGCCTTTTATATTATATGGCTCCTATTAACTACTTAACAGGCGTCGGCCTCGTCGGAGTAAGGGGGATCAACCCTTTGAACATCTTGGCACCGTCGCCGGTAAGCCTTAGGTAATAATCAGATGAGCAGGCTGTTCCGTCTTCATCTAATGTAACAAACGATGATCCTGCAGGTACAAAATCCTGGCTTTCGGCTGTTTTGGCTATCTGGTTTCCTTCGTTATATTCGTCAAACATGGAAATATAAAGGCCTTGCGCACCTACGCTTTTCATGTTAAAGAACTGACGCCACATAAAATCACCATGCACACGCTGATGTTCCTGCAAGTCGCCGGGCAGGATACATGGTTGATAATCCATGCCATGGGCCTTACAATAAGCAACATCCGGGCGGTTAACTGTTCCGTAAAAATTGTCCGATTCGCTTTTATTACCGATACGCCCAACCATCCAGGGTGAGATCATATCAAGTGCGCTATAAGCACTTAAAAAGGCCGGTCGCGAATCACTGTCTTCAGTACGCCAGTGTGTAGGAACGCCTCCGATAACGTAACAACCTTTGCTTTTAAACCAGTTAATCACATCCAGGCATTGAGCGGCGGTAAAGGGATGGTTTTCATCGCTGAAGCCAAAACCCCAGATACATACAACAGGTTTGCCATTTTGCTTGGCATAGGCTGTAGACGAAGTGTAAACCGACATTTTGCTGGTCCAGTCAGTTTTTATCTCCGACTGCATGTTTTTCCATCCGCTTATATCGTACATAATGTAAAACTTAACGCCATTTGCTTCTGCAGCTATTTTGGTTTTCGCTGCCATCGCGTCGCGTACGGGGCCTTCCAGGCCGCTTGGATTAAAACGTTGCAATGCCGCGCCGTCAATTCCATATTGTTTCATCCACTTAAACTGTACATCAATAGTTTGATCAGAAAATGATGAAAATACATTGGCTGGTTGACCGTTATTCAGGTTGGCATATTTGGTAGGGAAGGTGTTTGTGTAGTCACGTACGTCGGGCCATGATTTGATGGCCGTGTTGGTTGGCGATGGTTGCTCTTCCCAGGTTTGGGCCCAATGCCAGTAACGGTTAATAGGGGATCCGTCGCCGATGGCCGCAAACCAGCCCTGGTATCCAACAATTACTTTTCCTACCACATCACCAACCGGCGATGGGGTAAGGTCTATCGTATCTTTGGGTTTATCTACCGGTGTAACATCGCCGCCTCCGCTGCCGCCTTTTTTTGAGCAGCTCAACGTCAGCGCCACGACTACAACAAGGCAAAGATTTGTTGGATATTTACTTATGATATTTTTCATAGCATATTGATTAATAACATGATATAGTTTGCTATTTTTTGAAAGATGTAGGTTCGACCATTTTAATGGAACCATCGGCATTGTAGTAAAGCTTATCTACACTGATAGACCTTAACCAATCCTCATGCGATAACGCGCTGGTATGATAGAATGAATACCATTGACCTTTGTACTGCACAATAGAACCATGATTGGTATAACTATCGGTTGGATCCATGTAAATGCCGCCATATGTCCAGGGGCCAAGGGGGCTTTTACTGGTGGCGTAATTCATCCGGTTATGTTTACCGTTTACATCATGGTTATCTGAGTATGAAAGGTAGTAAATGCTATTGCGTTTATGTACCCAGCTGGCTTCATGGAAATCTTTAAGGCCTTCCATGGTTTTCATTTCGCCGTCAATTTCCATCATATTATCTTTTAGTTTGCCACCTTTGCAGGTACCGCCGCCACCATAATAAAAGTAGGCCTGACCATCATCGTCAATAAAGACGCATGGATCTATCATAGATTCAAGGCCTTTGATATAACCCTGAACAGTAAAACCGCTCGCCGGGCTTTTGCTGGTTGCAACGCCAATTTTCCAGCTCTCATTCCATTTGGTATCGCTTGGATGCGGGAAATAAAAGTAATAGGTACCGTTTTTATAAGCACAATCAGGAGCCCACATAAAGCCACCTTCTTTACGCCCCCATGGTACCTGGGCTGCGCGAAGGATTTCACCGTGATCTTTCCAATGAACCATATCATCGGTAGAGAAAACATGGTATTGGTCCATCAAATCACAACCTCTTGCAGGATAAATATCGTGTGAGGCATAAACATACAAACGGCCATCAGCCCAAACGTGAGCAGATGGATCGGCGGTATACATACTCCTGATAAATGGATTGCCGGTGGTATCGGTCGTAGCTTTTTCCTTTTGTTCGGCTTTTTCCTGTGCTTTGGTGCAGCTGGCTCCGGTAAGCACAAGTGCTATGGCAAGCGCGGCGGGCAAAGCTTTTATTGTTAATGGTTTGAATAAAGTGGTTAAATTCATTATGATATTACTGTTATTAAAGCCGGCCGAAGTTTATACCTACAGCCGGCTTTTATTAGTTAGGATTGGGGAATAATTATTTGGAGATGAACTTCAGATCGTCAACACCGCTTATTAGGTCAGTATGATCTTTGGTTTGGGTAAAGAAAAAGATCCTGAAATGGTTGATCTTGGTGTAATCGGCTCCGCCATCGCCGGTTTTAATGGACTTATCAAAATCAAGTGTGATCTGGTTCCATCCATTTTTGAGCGTTGGTATCAATGGTGCTACATCCCATGCCGATTCATGATCGTCTGATTTGCCCGAACTGGTGATCTCGATAGAGCCATCGGCTTTAAGTAACGAAACATCTGAAACATACCACCAGAAAGTGAACCTGCCATCCGCGGATCCGAAAGATGTATTAATTGGCGGATCAACATCCTTAATGAACTGCATAAAATCACTTCCGTTAGCAATGGTGTTTTTCAAATAGCCTGCACCTTCTTTTTGCCCGCTGGTTGCAATAGTTGGTGTACCAACAGTTTGCCAACCATCAGCTTTGTCAGCGTTGTCAAATACCACCGGTGGTGGGGCCGGAGCCGCCCTAAACACCAGGTCGTCGACCCCAGTTACCAGATCACCATGATCTTTACTTGTTGTAAAAAAGAAGATCCTGAAGTGATTGATGGCCGAATAATCGGCACCGCCATCGTTTGTTTTAATGGCCTTGCTGAAATTTAGCGCAATTTCGTTCCATCCATTTTTAAGTGTTGGTATCAATGGGGCCACATCCCAGGCAGATTCGTTGACATCAGATTTACCTGAACTGGTGATCTCGATAGAACCATCAGCTTTCAGCAATGAAACATCCGATACATACCACCAGAATTTAAACTGGCCATTATTGCCGGTTAGCTTAGTATCAAGAGGGGTAGACAGGTCCTTGATAAACTGCATAAAATCGCTGCCGTTGGCTATGGTATTTTTTAAGTAGCCGGCACCTTCCTTTTGCCCACTGGTAGCTATACTTGGCGTACCAACAGTTTGCCAACCATCAGCTTTGTCAGCGTTGTCAAAGGATATCAATGTTGGATCTACTGTAGGCGGAGCAGTAGTATCCGGTGGGGGCGGCTTCAGGTATGAAGTATCACGTGATACATATTTTTCTTTTTTGCAGCCTGCAGCAATCAGGCCTATCATGAGGATGGAGCAAGCCATCATTGTTTTATTGAATTTCATTTCCTTTTTGGTTTTAGGTTAACTTTTAGGAATATCTACCTGTACTATCTCCGAAAAATTTGAGCTGTTGAAGCTATCGCTCAAACGGACGCCAACCCGCACAAAAAACGTGCGGCCCGGAATAAGATTGGGTACGGTAAGTGTTATCGATTTTTCGGCAGCGCTCATATCAATAAATGCCTTGTTGATGGTTTTGGCGTTCAGGTCCGAAAAGTCACGGATAGAAGCGCCTGTACCTACCAGTTTAGTGGTATTTACATATGGCTGCACATCTTTGATGGTTGGCAAACCGGCAATAATAGGGGCATCAATATCAAATGTGAGGGTAAGTGTAGTACCGGTTAATGTATGGGTGAAGTTTTTGATCACGATGTACGGCGTAACTGTAAAGTCATGCTTGGTACCTTTATCAATGTTAACTGTCACAGTATCCGTAACGGGCCAGAATGCACCACCGGTAGGCACAATTTTATATCCGCCTTTAAACAATTTACTATCCTCATAAGTACCATCAAATTTGCTTGGAATGGTTTGCGGCGTTGTCCAGCCTATTTGTTGTAGTTTGATAGTAGTGCTGCCGCCCGAGGTAAGTAGATTGCCGCCCTCAGATGATAATATATTGCCTTGCAACGAAGCATTAGGGCCATCATAGTTATCTGTTTTTGTACATGCAGAACTTGCCAGTATAGCTATGCCCACCAAAATTCTACCAATCAGATTTTTCATATCTTTAACTTTTAAATTCTTAATAATTAGGGTTGTTAGGAAGCAGGTTAGGGTTTTTGCCAATTTCGCCACCAGGGATAGGCTCATAATAAAACTGCTTTTGGAAAGTGTATTCCCTGTTAAACAGTTCGGGCTCGGCCAGGAAAATGTATTTGTTTTCGTTTAATACATAGTATGGCATCAAACCTTTAAAGTGTGCGCGGTCAAGTACCACATCGGCAATGCGCCATCTTTTTAAATCCCAATAGTATTGGTTCTCAAAAGCAAGCTCCATGCGGCGTTCCTTGCGTACTTTATCCAAATCGATAGAACCATACGGCGTTGCACCGGCACGGCTTCTGAGCAGGTTAATAGAGGTTAACGCATCACCGTTATTGCCTAATTCTACAGCGGCTTCGGCACGGTTCAGCAGAATCTCGCCATAACGCAGGTCAATCCATGGTTGTTCGCTGCGGTTCAGGTCAACAGATGCCTGAGGCTTGTTGTAGTCAACATATTTGCGAACATAGAAACCTGTACGGGTAAGCTCGTCACCGCCAGTCCATGGACCGGTAAAGCCGATAACCTGCTTGCCCTGGTAAAGGGTTTTAGTATCGCCTGCAAGGATGTAGGAGCGTGAGT
Organism: Mucilaginibacter kameinonensis; assembly: GCF_003675385.1. Classification (GTDB taxonomy): domain Bacteria; phylum Bacteroidota; class Bacteroidia; order Sphingobacteriales; family Sphingobacteriaceae; genus Mucilaginibacter; species Mucilaginibacter kameinonensis. The sequence goes on from NZ_RCWZ01000005.1 coordinate 184,019, forward strand.
TGGGTTGTTTGGCAACTTCGGCAGCGGCAGTACCACTGAACGAAGGGTAAATACCGCGTTGCATATCAAACATCAGTCCCCTTAACATAGCGCCCGGGAAGTAAATAGTAGCCAGTAATCTTGGCTCAAGTCCCTGCATGATTTCGGCGCGGCTATTGAAACGTTTAGGAGTGCCATCATCATTAGTTACACTCAGGTTGCCCCAAAGCTGTACCAGGTCAAGCGTAGGGTATGAGCGAGACAGCGCATTGGCCGTAAAGTAACGCGGCGACATGGTATCGTCCCAGCTGTGTGCTGTATGGTTAGCGATAGAATATTGCTTAATGAAGATGTTTTCGGGACTTGGTTTTAAAAACAGGTCGACATAGTTTTGTACTTTATCCGAATTGGCATTGTAAAGCGAATAATGGCCATCTAACAGTTTAGCAGCATCATAAGCGGCCTGAAAATAGGTGTTGGCCTTGCTTCCCGGAATACCTACAAGACCTTGCGCGCGTGCCGGACCGTCAACAAAATTGGTTGAACCGTATTTTGCGATACATGCCGCATATAACATTACCCTTGATTTTAAAGCGGCGGCAGCATATTTGTTTGCGCGGCCCGCATCGCTTGTTTCAGGCATCATCTGGTAACCAAGGTCAAGCTCTGCACCGATGAAATCCCAGGTGGCTTCCTCTTTATCGCGATGAACCTGTAATTCAGATAATGGGGCCGCCGGGTCCTGAGGTTCTTTAATGATTGGCACACCTCCATAACGTTTTGCCAATCCGAAGTAATAGTAAGCCCTTAAAAAGTGTGCTTCGCCAAGTAGCGCGTTTACTGTGTTTTGAGTTAAGGCTGCCGTATGTTTGGGTAGCTCGGCAATGAGAGTGTTCACATTCCTGATGTCGCCGTATGGCCAGTAGCCAAAGCCTCCGCCTATATCCATGCCACCAAACGGACCAACCTCTTCGCCGGTAACAGAGGCCGAGTTATAAAAGTTTTCCCAGTCGTTACCACCTGTTTTGAAGCCCTGATCCGGACGATATTTGAAATCCTCGATGGGCAAATTGGTATAAATGGTTGCTAAAAATGACTTAACGCCAGCCTCGCTATCGTAAATAATGTTTGGCGTAAAAATATTGGTAGGCGGGATATCTAATTTTTGGCAGGAGGTTACCGAAGTACCTACACCGACAGAAATTGCTATAATGAGTTTATGTAATTTTTTCATGTGTTAAATGATTTAAAATGAAACGTTAGCACCCAGGTTAAAGGTCCTGTTCATTGGGTAGGTGTAACCGCCAAGGGCTTTGCTGAAATCATTGTTATCTCTCGGATTAGGTCCCTGGTGTTCCGGATCGTAATTCTTTAATCCGGTGAATGTTAGCAGGTTGTAGCTGTTTACATAAACCCTGAATTTTTTAACCCCAATGGCTTTCAATACAGCAGGAGACAGGGAATAACCTAATTCAAGTGTTTTAACACGCAGGTAACTGGCATTTTGGATGGCCTTTGTGCCCTGTGCAGATGGAGAACCCATAGCCGGATAATATCCGGGTACCCATTGCGTGTTCGGATCAAATACGTTTGCTGAAGGATCAACCGTGTGCCAGCTATCCAGGAAGCGGGTTAAGGCACTTCTGTTGTACATCAATGGCTCGGCAAACTGCTCGCCGTATTGTACATAAACGCCTGCGGCTCCCTGCAAAAGCATGTTGAGGTCAAAGCCTTTGTAGCTTACACCTATAGTAAGGCCGTAGTTATACAACGGGATATCGGTGGTGGCAATAGGGTGACTGTCTTTATCGTCAATTACACCGTCATTGTTCCAGTCCTTGTAGTAGTAATCACCGGGGATAGTGTTGTTATTACCACCGCCTGTATTTACACCATAGTTGTAAATCTGGTTGTATGAGGTAAACTGGCCTGCATATTCAGGACCCCACCAAACGTTTTGATACCTGTTGGTTTGATTTTCTTTCCAGTTCAGGTATTCGTTACCCGATTGGCCACGAAGTACTTTTAATGCTTTTAGGCGTGTTGTACCGATGTTACCAGATACGTTTAAGCCAACCTGGCCAAAGGTGTTACGGTATGAAAGGTTAAAGTCCAGACCCTGAACTCTGTCGCTATTATAGTTGATTTGTGGTACAGCCGCACCTACAGTACCTGGTAACGCTACCGAAGGCTGGGCAGGCAAACCGGTTCTGTCGTTCCTGAAAACCTCGATTGTACCGTCTACTTTACCGCCAAACAGGCCAAAGTCAACAGCGATGTTTTTTATTGTATTTACAGACCAGGTTAAACCGGCGTTACCCAATTTTGGGGCCGAGCCGTTAACGGCACTTGAACCGAAGATGTAGCTGTTTACCGGATAGGTATAACCGTTTACATAGTTAAATGCAGGGGCATTTGCTTCATCGCCGGTTTGACCATAAGAAGCTCTGATTTTTAAGTTGGTAAGTATATTTTCGGAAACCAGACTGCGGAAGAAGTTTTCTTTAGTTAAAACCCATCCGATAGACCCACCCGGGAAAAAGCCCCATTGGTCGGATCCTGGTTTATAAAGGTTGTTACCATCACGGCGGAAACTGAATTCGGCCAGGTATTTACCTTTGTAATCGTAATTTAAACGGCCTATGATACTTCTGTGTGCGCGATCTTGCAGTGCGTTTGGATCCATACCACCTGCCATGTTAGAGTTTTGCAAACCACCAAACAGGTAATCAACCGGGATTTCTATATCCCTGTAAGCGTTAAAGTTATCGGCAGTTTCATGACTTTGCTCATAGGTAGCCATGGCGGTTACGTTATGATCTTTAGCAAAAGTATGGGCGTAATTTAATGTTAACTGGCTTAAGGTATTTAAGTGCGTGTAATACTGGCGGGTGATACCGGCAGGCGAGTTTACTAAGCTTGGAATGTATGTATCATTATCGGCTTTGTAAGTATACAGAGAGAATGACCTTCTGACGATATTGTTATCTGCAGTGCCATAATCAATGTTGAACAATGCTTTGGCAGTTAATCCGGTTACGCCGGGAATATCATATTGTAAATTTAACTGACTGGTAATGTTTTTGTTCCGGAAACGCTTTGAACCTACTTTATTGGCATCTGTAATGATAGATGGGTTCATGTTATCATCAATTACAGCCGGATAAAGTGGATTGTCATTAGCATAGATCTGGTGGGTTGGGATCTGGTTCCAGGTATATTTATAAATGGTCCATTCATCGGTATAAGGAAGGTTTTTCTCGTCCATCCAGGCCGATGTTAATACCTGTGCCCTTAAACCTTTAGTGATGGTTGCTGTAACGTTTGAACGGAAGTTGTATTTATTATAATTCAGACTGCCGGTTTTAAATACGCCATCCTGCTTTTGATAACCGAAGTTGAAGAAGTAGCTGATCTTATCATTACCACCATCAATATTCAGGTTATGCTGTATCTGGTTGGCTGTTTTCTTGAAAACCATACCAATCCAGTCGGCTGATTTGTAAGTGCCGTCAAGCCATGGTTTAATGTCGGCATAGGAGAATTGCGGAGTAACATTGTGCACAAAGTTATTAGCGAAATCACGTTTTACTTTTTCGTTGGTTAGCAACATATAATCAACAGCGCCAACACCTTCTGGCATACCCAAAAATGTTTGTATCGCATCGTTAACCGAGTAATTGATATTGATCTTACCATTTTTGCCGCCTTTTTTGGTGGTAATAATGATGGCACCGCCAGCCGCACGCATACCGTAAATAGAGGCAGCCGCGTCTTTTAACACCGAAATGCTTTCAATCTCATTCGGGTCCATACGGCCAATGGTCGACTGGTCACCGCCGATGATACCGTCGATAACAACCAGTGGAGCGCTTTGATACCCCCGTATGTTCAGGTTGTTTGCATATGAACCCGGCTCAGCAGTAGTTTGAACAATACGCACACCGGGTATTTTACCGGTAAGCATATTGATAACGCTTTCGTTTTTGGTTGTGGTGATCTCCTTGCTTTGCAGCGTAGCGATTGAACCTGTAATGGTGGCCCTTTTTTGCGTACCATAACCAACAACTACAACTTCCTCAAGGCTTTTATTGGTTGTTTTTAAGGCGATGGTACCATCTTTAATATCCTTAATAGCTATTTCCTGGGTTACATAACCTATGTATGATACCTGCAGAATTGCGTTCGGGCCGGGCACCTGCAGCTGGAATTTTCCCGCTACATCTGTAATAGCACCGGTATTTGTGCCTTTGATTTTTACACTTACCCCCGGAAGTGTCGACCCATCGGTTAAGTCTATTACTTTTCCGTTTATGGTAGTTTGTTGGGCTAACAAACTAAGCGGGAAAAGGAAGAAAAGTATAAGTAAGTATTTATATTTTTTCATATCGTCTCTCTTTGATGATTGTTTAAGGTTAAATTGATCGTTACCCATGTAGGGTAATAAATAGCGCATGCAGCGGCAAGCCTTACGGCGGGTTGGGGTCGTAGTAATACATGGTTTAAAAGAGTTGGTTAAAGCAGCGCCTTGTTGCGGTTATGCGATGAAAAGCACTGTTGTTGGTTTATAATTTCATGTACAAAACAACAGGCAGGCATTAATAAAAAATAAATAATACATTAATAAAGGCCGTATTAACGCCCAAAAACGCGGTTTTATGAACTTTTTTGCAATCGATTGCGAAAAAAATGGCTTTATTTAAGAATAATTTGATTTTTAATGATAGGGGAGATGGGTTGATACATTTTTAACAAAAGGTGATACGGATTAGCAGGTATATAATTATCGGCGCCAAGAAACGAAACCAGGCCGTAAATAATGTGATACATGGCATTGATTCTTGGCGAAAAAATGTAGTTTTAAAATCCGTAACCAATAAACTTATACACCCTTATCTTAATGCCCTTTAAATACCCCTGTCTGCTTGCCGCAAAAACGTTATTAATTGTTGTGTTTTGCTTAACTACGTGTTTTTATGCAGCTGCACAAAAAAAGAACGCGGGCTATAAGTATCACATCCGCAGGGCTGCTTCAGCTATTAATGTTGATGGGGTGATGAATGAGCAGGCCTGGATGCAAGCTGATTCTGCCGGCGACTTTTTTATGGTATTGCCTATGGACACCAGCAAGGCTACTGTTAAAACCGAAGTGCGGATGACTTATGATGATAAAAACCTATACATCATTGCCATCAATTACAATTCCGTACCCGGTCCTTACATGGTTGAGTCCTTAAAGCGTGATTTCAACTTTGTGAAGAATGATAACTTCCTGATCTTCATGGATCCTTTTGACGCCCGAACCGATGGTTTTAGTTTTGGAGCAAACGCGGCAGGAGGGCAATGGGATGGCAGCATGTATGAGGGAGGCAAAGTTGACCTGAGCTGGGATAACCGCTGGTATTCGGCAGTGAAAAATTACCCTGATAAGTGGATCTGGGAGGCGTCTATTCCTTTTAAAAGCATCCGCTATAAAAAAGGGATCAAGGAGTGGGGGATCAATTTTAGTCGTAACGACCTTAAGACAGCCGAAAAATCGAGCTGGACACCAATCCCGAGGCAATTCCCCACAGCTTCATTGGCGTATACCGGTACCTTGGTTTGGGATGAGGCCCCGCCAACGGCGAGTAGTAACGTATCTATAATCCCGTATGCGCTTACCGGTCTGTCTAAAGATTATCAGCATAATACCAAAACCGAATACAAACATGAAATAGGTGGGGATGCTAAGATCTCGGTTACGCCATCGCTAAACCTGGATTTAACGGTTAATCCTGATTTTTCGCAGGTAGATGTTGATCAGCAGGTAATTAACCTGAATAGGTATGAACTGTTCTTCCCCGAAAAACGGCAGTTCTTTTTAGAGAATGGAGATCTGTTCGCCAATTTTGGATATTCAGATATCCGCCCGTTTTTTTCACGGCGGATTGGATTGAATGTACCCATTGATTTTGGCGCAAGACTTACCGGTAAACTGGATAAAGACTGGCGAATTGGCGCTATGGATATTCAAACCGGCGGCTCGGGAAGTGTGCCTCAAGCTCCTGAAAATTATGGTATTATCACGCTGCAAAGGCGGGTGCTTGATCGTTCCAATATCGGTTTTTTGTTTATCAATAAAGACGCTACAGCAAATATCCCTGGTACCAATACCGGGTCGGCTGCTTATAACCGGAATATCGGCGCGGAGTTCAACCTGGCATCGCGCAGTAATATCTGGACGGGTAAGGTATTGGCCTTAAAGTCGTTTACGCCGGGGGTAAGTGGTCATGACTATGTGGTGTCTGATCATTTTCAATACCTGAGCAAATATTGGACAGTGTACATGCAGGAAGAATACGTTGGGAAAAACTATAACGCCGAAGTTGGTTATGTGCCCCGCGTTGGCTATATCAAACTAAGCCCGTTGCTGCTTCGTAATTTTTTTCCTAAGCAGGGGAATATCCTGAGCCATGGTGTTCAGCTTACTTCTAACTACTTTTTTGATGAGTCGTTTCATCGTACCGATAATGAAAGTATTCTGTCATACCTTATCACTTTCCGCAATCGGGCAACGTTATCCGTATCGGGCATAAATGATTATGTAAGGTTGTTAAAACCTTATGATCCTACTAACATAGGTAAAGGCCTGTTGCCAACAGGGTCTGAACATAACTGGAACACTATCGATGTTCAGTTTGTATCCAAGCCGCAAAATGTATTTACTTATTTGCTGGAGGCATCACATGGGGGGTATTATGATAAAGGAATCCGTAACAGCATTACGAGTTTAATAGGCTATCGCTTTCAGCCTTATGTAAATATCGCTATCAATACCTCATTCAACGACTTAAGGCTGCCGCAACCTTTCGGACATAACACCTTTTGGCTGGTAGGGCCGAAGGTTGATGTTACTTTCACCAATACGCTGTATTTTACCACCTATGTTCAATATAACCAACAGATAGATAATATCAATATCAACACCCGGCTGCAATGGCGTTATAAACCGGCATCGGACTTATTTATTGTTTATGGCGACAACACCACACCATCTCCTTATACGGTAAAAAACCGCCAGCTTACTTTAAAGTGGACCTACTGGTGTAATCTATAGTAGTATTGTTATAAAACAAGTGCCGCCGATCGCTGTTCGGATATTAGTTTGATATCTACCTGAAATGAAAAAACTCATCATATTTGATTTGGACGGCACCCTTGCCGAAAGTAAGGCCGCGCTTGACCAGGAAATGGCCGCACTTTTAACCAATTTGATGAAAGTTGCAAAAGTGGCCATTATATCGGGTGGCGACTGGCCCCAGTTTGAAAAACAGGTACTATCAAACCTGCTCGGCAAAAAATCAATTAAAAACCTGTCCATCTTACCAACCTGCGGCACCAAATATTATCAGTATAAAAAAGGTAGTTGGAAGAAACTTTATTCAGAAGATTTTACAGATACAGAAAGGCAGGAGATTGTCAGTAAATTAAATGAAGCCATTGATGCCTCCGGTATTAAATTCAGGAAAACATGGGGCGATCAGATAGAAGATCGCGGCAGTCAGATTACATTTTCTGCATTGGGCCAGCACGCGCCATTGGATGAAAAGAAAAAGTGGGACCCCAAATACGCCAAACGTAAAAAGATTAAAGCCATATTGGATAAAACGCTCTCTGGATTTTCGGTGCAAATTGGAGGGGCTACCTCTATTGATATAACAAAGCCGGGAATTGATAAAGCTTATGGCATTCATAAGTTGCAGCATACATTGGAGATTAGCATCAAGCAAATGATTTTTATAGGCGATGCTTTGTTTGAGGGAGGTAATGACCACCCGGCCCGTACAACCGGAGCGGATTGTATTCAGGTGCGCGACCCGGAAGAAACCAAGCGGGTTATTGAGGGAATAATCCTGTGCCTGAAGTAGTAGCACTACTGCCTGAAATGTTAATTAAAAGTAAAGCGTATAATTTACACTTAATCGGGCGCCGAAACTACCTATCTTTGCGGTATGGAAGCAGGATCGAGTATAAAAAGCCGAACGTCATCAATCGCATTAGAAATTGCAGGGTTTGTTAAGTTTACGTTTATCGGATATTTTACGATTGGACTAAGTCTTGGAGTTCTTCCCGTTTTCATACACAATCAGTTAGGCTATAATGCCATGATGGCTGGTGTGGTTATCAGTCTGCAATACCTGAGCACCTTTTTATTCAGGGGCTACGCCGGGAATATCATTGATAAAAAGGGCCCAAAAACGGCTGTGCTTTCCGGGACGGCGGGCTTTGCAATTAGTGGCTTGTTTTTGTTTGTCGCCTTTTTATTTAAAGATCATCGCGAACTATGTTTAGGGCTTATAGCACTTACACGGCTTGTGACAGGCTTTGCAGAAGGGTTAATAGGCTCAAGCCCGATAAACTGGAGTATCAACACAGTTGGTGAACAAAATACTGCAAAGGCGATATCTTATAATGGTATTGCGAGTTACGGAGGGCTTGCAATAGGTGCTCCCGTAGGCATATTGCTTGATAATAACTACGGCATCGCCGGTATCAGCATTGTAGTTTTTATACTTGGAATTGGCGGTTATTTATTGGCCAAAAGAAAGGCCGATGCATTGATCAAAAGTTCCGAGCAACGGAAATCATTCGTTTCGGTACTTAAAACGGTTGCGCCCTACGGCATCTGTCTAACCCTTGCTGCTTTGGGTTTCGGGACTATCTCTACATTTATAACCCTTTATTACGCTTATCTCAACTGGGCCAACGCGGTACTTTGTCTTTCGGTATTCAGCGTTTTCTTTATTCTGGGGCGTTTAATATTTGCCGGAGCAATTGATAATTACGGAGGTTTAAAAACATCCGTAGCATGTATAGCACTGGAGTCGGTAGGGCTAATGGTACTTTGGCTGGCTAATATGCCTGAAGTTGCGCTGATAGGCGCAGGCATAACTGGCTTGGGCTTTTCGCTGGTTTTTCCGGCGCTTGGAGTGGAGGCAGTAAAGTTAGTGCCAGGCTCAAACAAAGGGGCTGCATTGGGTGCCTATGGTTTGTTCCTGGATATTTCGCTTGGGCTAACCGGGCCATTGGTAGGCGGGGTAGCAAGCCACTTCGGGATGCTTTATATTTTTCCGTTTAGTATGGGGATGGTGCTGTTAGGCCTCTTGCTGTGTTTAGTAATTGGCTGGAAGTTAAAAAGCTTCCGGGCCTAAAACCGGTTAATCAATTTCATACTTTTCATAAGGAATTTCAAAGCTGAATGTACTTCCTTTGCCTGCATCGCTTTTTACGCTGATATTTCCTTTTTGCAGTTCGATCAATTGCTTGCAGATATATAAACCAAGGCCGGTGCCGGTATTACCTTTTGCCGAGTTAGTTTGATAGTATTTTGAAAACAGGTTAACCTGCTGTTCCTGGCTGATACCTGCTCCTGTATCAACAATATTAACAGTTAACCCACCTCTACCACCAGCTAATTTTAGCGTGGCATTAATTTTAACGTTACCCGTCTCGGTATATTTAATGGCATTGCTTACAAGGTTCACGATAATCTGTTTAAGTCTGAAACTATCGCCTAAAACTTCGGCTTCCGGGTCGCCCTGGAAATCATAGCTTAATTGCAGTTGTTTCTTATCTGCGCTGAATGCCATACTTTCAATTACCTCCTTCAACGTTTTGTCCGGGCAAAAAGGATCATTGTGGATCTTCAGTTCGCTACTTTCCATTTTAGCGGCATCAAGCGTATCATTAAGGGTTTGCAGCAACAAGTCGGATGATGCCCGCACAGTACCCAGCATTTCTGATTGTTTTGGCGTAAGCGTAGTTCTGCTGAAAATATACAGGAAGCCATTTATGGAAGTAAGCGGGTTACGGATTTCATGGCTCATGTGCAGCAGGAGATCCATTTTTTGGCGCGCTATCATTACAGCGCGTTCGTTTTCCTTCAATAAAAGATCTTCGGATTGGCCCAGTTTAACAACAAATACAATCAGCAATACGGCAAAAGCCAGCAATAGCAAAAGCGCGCTCAGGTAAAGTTTGTTCAGTAAGCTTGTTGTTTCCAGGTAGCTGTTAAAAGCCAGGCCTTTAAAGGCGTCGGTTAAGCTATAGTTGATATCCTTAATGGTGCTGATCAACTGTTCCATTTTATGGGTGATCCGCATGTTAAGGGCAATAAGCTGCCTTTGTGTTTCCTGCAATTTAGAGTTGCTTTGTTGTAACTGCTTCAGCTTATTCAGGTAGTTTGATTTATCTTTAGTACGAAGCTTTTGGGTAACCGAGTCAACATAAATCCGCGTACGGTGATTAATGACAACGCCCCCGGATCCGCTTGCATAGGCGTTTTTGTTTTTTATAGCTTCTTTTATCCTGGCAAAAAAACCCTTTCTTTTTAGTTTACCTTGCTGGGTGATAGTATCCGTGCTGTTTTGAACTTTTTGGCTGCTTTTTACAGCAAGCTTATTTTGAGCAGTTGCAAGATTAAGGTCAGAAGAGGTTGTTAGCAGTGAGTCAAAGTCATGCCGGGCGGAGAGTAGATCAGCAGAAAGCTTTATTTTTTGATCATGCCATGCATGGAGTTGTTTACGCTGCTCCGGATTTAGTTTGGCAGTATCATGCTGCATATTTAACAGCGTATCAATTTCGGCAAAAGCTAATGAAAGCTTGGCCTGATATGCTTTACTTTTAGCCGGGTCGCCATCTACCAATGATGATTGAAACAAATCCTCGGCCTGGTGAAGTAGTAAAAGGGCCTGCTGCGGTCTGGAATTATTAAGATCCATGAGGTGCGATACCTGGGCTGTATGAGCCAGTCTTTCGGCGATCTTGTCCCTTACAAAAAGAGCCGCAATAACTAAGATTATGGTGAAGGCTAAAAAAGCAAGCAGTATCTTCCTTGATAAAACGTTCATATAGTTATAGTTATCAATAGGCCGTAAATTACTGATTGAAGAACCTGATAAAGCCCGGCATTGATATTTTGAGGAACAATGATAATGATAAAAATGATACAATCAACCGTTGTTAGCTCAATAGCATGCCGTTAGTTTTTGTACCTACTTAATATTTAACCGGCGATTTATGAAATGATTTTCGTAAATGTTAAACACCACAGATATTATCAAAAAAAGAAGATTGCTTTAACCACAGGTTATAAAATAAAAAGCCTGATAATTTTTTAATTATCGGGCTTTTCTGAAAATTAGCTGCAATAAACGCGCTATTCAACAATAATAACATTTACAAATTCTTCGGGATCATTGTTGATATCCATATACTGCTTAAAATTCTGAATATCCTTATCAACCATATTTTTGAATACAGGGTTTAGTATTTTAGCTATGCCCGCGCCCACACCACCGGCTGGCGGCTGATAGCTGATGACAACATCGACGATGGTGCCCTGACCATCTATGGTATCCTGAAAGCGGACTTTACCTGCGTTATTGATCGTGGAATCGGAAAGCGAGCTCCATCCAATCATTTCGTTAGGCTCATCATGCACAATTTCGGCATGCCAGCTAACAGTAGCTACATTTTTAGGTAATTTCAGCGTCCAATGTGAATACTTTGAATCGATTACTTCTACGCTTTCCAGGTGTTTCATGAAAAGCGGTAAATTATCCAGTTTACGCCAAAATTGGTAAACTTTTTCCCTCGGTTTATTAACTGTAAATGACGACCGGATATTGACGTTTATTGGATTGGTTGATAGTTTGCCAATACGTTTATAAAGTTCGCAATGACCGGTAATGCCCCGGTTTAAAAGGTACCCGCCGGCTCCAATCTTTACGATGCTTGCAAGCGGATTTTTAAAAATGTTTTTAAAGCCCGAAAAACCAAGTTTCATCCCGCCGGCTATGGAGGTAAAACGCTCCGGCCAGTTCAGGTTAATACGGTCGTCGCCGTAGAGTACGGGGTAATTGTCGGTATATTTTACTATCGTAGTTGCCATAGGTTTTAAATAATTGTCGTTTTTAGAACACCTTTGACGCTACTAAGTTTTCCTGAAGTGAATTTTATTGCTTATTGCTATAGCTGAATTTAAATTTAGTTAAATCGGGTAAATGCTTTTTGGGACGTTTTAATTCATATTGATATATGACTTGTCCAAGGTTTTTCAGGAAAGGCAGGCAAACCGTTGTATACTCATATTTATTATCATTCAATATACCATCTTCGTTTGACTGAACAACCGCGCTAAGCAGAAACTCCACCTTATTTTTAAAGTCGACTATATAGGCGTTGTCAATATCATAACCATAGCTGTCACCAACTTTATTAAAGATCCTGATATCGGGATTTATTACAGCCGTACTATCGCCTCCATAAAATAGAAACTTACAAAATGCCGGAAAGTATTCGGGCCGGTTATAAGTAGGTTTTATATTTTCGGTGGGGAGGGTGCTCATATAGCGATAAATGAAGCGATAATCATCCGCCGTTAAATCAAATTGTTGTGCTTTTGGAAAAGTTTCCGGAAACAGCAGTCGTTTAAGAACCATCTGTTGATCGGCAAGGGAATAAACGTTCTTTTCGGAAAAGTCAAGTGGTTTATTAACCAGCCGGTCACTGCTATCTAAATAAGCTTTGCCCTGCAGCATATTTTCCAAATGCATAGGATAGTTTAAAGCATCATAAAGCTCGGGCTTGTGATAAACCAGTTTATCGCCATTGTAAAAATCAATGGGGTTGCTATGCCTTGTACTTTCACCCGCGTCGCCAATGGCCAGGCGGCCCACAATGCGGGTATTGTTCAGCCCGTATTTCTTGAGCTTTTGGTTGATCTCTGCCCGGCCAATAAATTCATAAAGCCTGTTATAAGCATCATTGTCGCTTACCAGCAAGATCTTTTTGATATAATTTTCGATACTGGGTAAACCGCTTGAAGACGACGTATCTACCTTAACTTTAGTTTGACCAGCAAATGAGCTATCGGTAATCATTACCGATCTGCGGTTTAAACCTTTTGCTTTTAACCCGTTTAACTTTTCAAGCGCAAATATGGCAGTAGGTAGTTTTACGGTGCTGGCGGGGTAAAAATAGTGATGAGGATTAAGGCGATAGCTATACGTTGTAAAGTGTGGGGTATTGTTTTTGTCCCTGTCTATCCGGGTATATATAATTTGTACTTCGTTTTGCGTAGTATGATTTAATACGCCGGAAAATAAATCAAGATGGTTATTTAGCAGGCCCTTCAGAAAAACGGTATCAGGCTGTTGGGCAAAGCTGCAGAAAGCCTGCATCAGCAGTAATAAAAAGAAGAAACGTTTCATTCTGCTAAATATAACTATGTAGTTTGAGGTTAACAGATACTTATTGTACTTTTACGGCGCTTTAGGTTTCATTAAACTATTTTTTTAATGAATTAAAAGGGAATACGGTGTAAGTCCGTAACTGTCCCGCAGCTGTAAGCTCCGTAACCGTTGCCAATCTATAAGTCACTTTCTGTAAACAGGAGGGAAGACCAGGCAAAATGGGGAGTAAGTCAGAAGACCTGCCAAGGCGTTATATTTATTCACAGCTTTCGGGGATTGAAGCTTGAATGTGAATGCTCTTCATTTGGTGTGTTTTCATTTCAAAATCTTCCAACAATTGAGTTTTGTCGCGGATATGAAAAAACGCTTACCTGTATTTTTTTACAAACAACGCTTACCTATAAAAGGATGTAGTTTGTTATTAGTATTTACACAGGTAGCGTTAGGCAGCAAGGCTTTGGCCCAATCAGATACCACAAAGAAACTTAATGAAGTTAAAGTATCATCGTCGGCTATTCCTCAAATTCAAAGCTCGGCCCCCGCGCAATCGATATCTACCGCTGATTTTAAACGAACCGCATCATTTAACGTGGCTGATGCCATCCGGAATTTTGCCGGCGTTAATATTTCCGATTACGGTGGCATTGGCGGCTTGAAGACTGTTTCGGTACGCAGTCTTGGCGCCGATAATACGGCGGTTTTGTACAACGGTGTGCAGCTTAATGATGCGCAGAACGGGCAAATTGATCTCAGCAAGTTCAACCTGAACAACGTTGAAGAAATCGTTTTATACAACGCTCAGCCAACTGATATTTTGCAAACGGCCCGTGCTTATGCCTCGGCCAATGTACTTGCCATTAAAACTATTCATCCGGTATTAGATGAGCGGAAACCTTACAATATCATAGCCGGAATTAAAGGCGGTTCTTTCGGACTGGTGAACCCTTATTTGCAATGGCAGCAAAGGCTCAGCAAATATTGGTCGTTAGTTATAAACAGTTCTGTTCAGGAAGCCAACGGAAGATATAAATATCGAGAGGCTGGCGATGGTTCTGATACCCTGGCAACCCGTAAAAATGGGGATGTACACGTTCAGCAGGCAGACGGCGGCTTATATTGGGCAAAATCGGATAGTGATAAATTCAACCTTCAATTTAATTTTTATAATTCAAAGCGAGGATTACCCGGGCCGGTTGTTTATTATGCAGCTCCTACCAACCAAAGGCTGCAAAACCGAGACTTTTTTATCCAGTCGGGTTATTTGCATAAGGCGGTTAGTGGTTTGCAGTTATTAATTAATGCAAAATACGCGCATAGCTATGTACGGTATCTTGATACAGGTGTCTACAATAACAGTGGCTTAATTGACGAGCATTATCGCCAAAACGATTTTTATTTGTCGGGAGCATTAGCATACAATCTAACATCTGATTGGAAAATCTCTTATTCTTCAGATGCTGATATTAGCAACCTGCAATCTGATATTTATAAATATGCTTTCCCAACCCGTACAAGTTTATTCAATGTTATAGCCACAGATTTGAATATAGGGAAATGGCGTTTACAGGCTAATTTGCTGAATACATATATTCATGACGAGGTTAAAAGCGGGCCGGCGGCTGCGTCACGGTCGGCATTTACGCCTGCGGTTATTGCTACTTATAAGCCATTTACAAGTCAAAACCTGCTTTTAAGGGCTTATTACAAAAGCACCTTCCGCAACACCACTTTTGCCGAGCAATATTATTATGCCATTGTACCACGATCTCTAAAGCCGGAATACACAGATCAGTATAATGTCGGCGCCGCTTACACCAAAAGCCTTGTCGGTATTTTTGATTATATCAACATCAGCGCCGATGCATATTATAATCATGTAAAAGACAAGATTTCCTATATCCCGACAAGATCGCCGGAAACACCTTCCGTTGTCAACTTGGGTAGAGTAGATATTAAAGGACTTGACGTTATAATAAAAAGTGGATTTAAGCCATTTTACAATTGGAAAGGTTTGTTGAGTGTAGCTTACACCTATCAGCAAGCGCTTGATGTAACCAACCCGACTGATCTGTATTATCTGGAACAGATCCCATATACCCCAAAACATACACTGGCGTTAAATGCCGGCTTCACGCACAAGCAGTTTGGGATATATTATAACGAGATCTTTTCGTCATCAAGATATCAGAACAGCAATAATGTCCCCGAATATTATCTGCCCAAGTATTCGGTAAGCGATGCCTCATTTGTATATAGTTTCCTGGCGGGCTTAAAGCCGGTTACAGCATCTTTTGAAGTAAACAACCTGTTTAATAAAAACTATGCTGTGATAAGCAGCTATCCAATGCCCGGCAGATCATATCGACTCACATTTCAAATTACTATTTAATACATAACACATGAAATCACTTAAACTCCAACATTTATTTATAGCCTGTGCTGTTGCTACTACCCTGGCATCATGCCATAAGGATAAAAAGGTTGTACCCGATGATAAACCAACCGCAGAAAGAGCCGGCTTGTACGTTTTAGATCAGGGTAACCTTGGTTCGCCAAACAGTGCTTTAACTTATTATGATTACACCTCTAAAAGTTTAACTGCCGATATTTTCCAATCGGCTAATAGCAAAGGTTTGGGCAATACAGCTAACGACCTTAAAATATACGGTGCCAAAATGTATATCGTGGTGGATAAATCAGGCACTGTTGAGGTGGTTAATCCTAAAACAGCAAAATCAATTAAACAGGTACTTTTTCAAAACGCAGATAAATCATCGCGCGAGCCACGCTCAATAGCTTTTTATAAAGGCAATGCGTACGTTACGCTGTATGATAACAATGTTGCTGTTTTAGATACCGCGACGCTTACAGTAAGTAAATATATCCCGGTTGGCCGCAACCCGGAGCAGCTGGCTGTTAGCAACGGTAAATTGTACGTGGTTAATGGTGGTGGCTTAAGCTATCCTGACGTAGATAAAACTGTATCTATTATCGATTTGACAACTTTAGCAGTTACCAAGACCCTTGAGGTTGGCGTAAACCCATATGCTGTGAGTGTTGATAGCTATGGCGATGTTTTTGTTCACTCTTACAATTTATATCCGGCCAATCCTGAGCTGACTATTATTGATAGCAAAACAGATGTTGTTAAATCAAAAACCGACTTTGCAGGCGGTCCGTTTTCAATCAATGGTGATGTTGCTTATTATATAGCTTCAGACGGAACGGTGAAAACATACGATGTAAAAAATCTGAAAGCCCTGTCGTCAAATTTTGTTACCGATGGCACAACCTTTACCAGCGCTTATGCCGTAGTAGCTGATACGCAAACAGGCGAAGTTTTTGTTACCGATGCCAAAGATTATAAATCAAACGGTTTGGTATTTGCCTTTGATAAAAATGGTAAAAAAGAATACAACCTCACTACCGGTATTAACCCGGGAAGCGTTGTTTTCGTAAACAAGTAATATAGCCCTGTTTTTATTTACAGAATATCAGTAATTTTACCCCATATATTAAACGATGAGCGCAAAAGATAACACCAACCGCAACCTGATACTGATTTTGATGATCCTGGTTGTTGCCGCATTCAGGCTTTTAGCATTTAAGTATAAAGAATTGAGCAATTTTAACCCGGTAGGTGCTATTGCATTATTTGGTGGTGCTTATTTTAAATCAAAATGGAAAGGCTATGTAACTGTGCTGCTTGCCCTGTTCTCGACTGATATTGTGATAAATTACCTGTATACTTCAAAATTAACGTTTTGGTATAGCGGCGCCGAATGGGTGTATTTATGCTTTGCGTTAATGGTACTGGTGGGTAATTTGCTTGAGAAGGTAAATGTTGCCAATGTGCTTTTAGCGTCAATAGCAGCCGTTTTAATTCACTGGTTAATTACCGATTTGCCATGGTTATACGGTACGCTTTACCCGCATACCTTAGCTGGTTACGGCGAATCGCTGGTAAAAGCCATTCCATTTGAGCAAAATATGGCATTAGGCACTTTAGTGTTTAGCGGTATACTTTTCGGTAGTTTTGAGCTGGCCAAGAGTAAGTACACTTTTCTGCAGGATAAAAAGCAATTGGCTTTATAATATAAAAGCATTTAAATTTAAAGCGGATTGTTGAACAACAGTCCGCTTTTTTTGTGACCTAAGCAATTATCATCTACTTAATCAACATGAAAAACATAGTAATATTAACCGGCGCGGGTATCAGCGCGGAGAGCGGCTTAAAAACATTCAGAGATAGCGACGGCCTGTGGGAGGGTTATAACATTCAAGATGTAGCCACGCCCGAAGCCTGGGAGCATAACCCTGTTATGGTGCAGCAGTTTTATAATGAGCGGCGCAAAACTGTACTGGAGGCAAAACCTAATGCTGCTCATTATGCGCTTGCCGCACTTGAGGAAAAATATAAGGTAACTATCATTACCCAAAATATCGATGACCTGCATGAAAGGGCCGGATCATCTACAGTGGTGCATTTGCATGGGATCATTACCCGGTCGCAATCAAGCATTAATCCTGAGCTGACTTATCCTATTGATGGCTGGGAGATTAAAATGGGTGAACTGTGCGAATTAGGTTCGCAATTGCGGGCCCATGTGGTTTGGTTTGGTGAGCCTGTGCCTATGATTGAACATGCGGCCATGATTTGTACCAGTGCTGATATTTTTATCCTTATTGGTTCGTCGCTGGCCGTTTACCCTGCAGCAGGACTGATAGGTTATGTTGATCGTGATGTTCCGAAGTATCTTATCGATCCGAATATCCCGTCCGTAAATGTAAGGGGCGAAGTGATTAAGATCCGGGAAAAGGCAACCATTGGTGTACCTGCATTGGTGAATGAATTATTGAAAGATTAAAATCGCTGATTAACTAATTAGATAATAAGCATGAAATGCATCTTCAATTGGAGTGGCGGTAAAGACAGCGCCCTCGCGTTATACTATTGCCTGCAGAATCCGGATCTTGAAATCGCTTATCTTGTTACTACCATCAATGATGCGGCCGACAGGATTTCTATGCACGGCGTCAGAACTGAGCTGCTGATAAAACAAGCCGAAGCTATCGGTATTCCATTATACCAGATTCGCCTGCCCGAAATGCCGGGGATGAAAGAGTATGATGACGTAATGAGATATCACCTTACTCGTTTTAAAGACGAGGGTATAACGCATTCCATTTTTGGAGATATATTTTTACAGGACCTGAAAGATTATCGTGACGCGCGGTTGAATGAAGCCGGACTTAAAGGTATTTACCCTTTGTGGAAAAGGGATACATCCGAACTGATTAGTGAATTTCTGGACCTTGGTTTTGGAACCGTCATAGCCTGTACACAGCAACGTTTGGAGCGGATAGTTGGGAAAGAAATAAGCCACGAATTGATTGATGCTTTACCCGATGATGTTGATGTTTGCGGTGAGAACGGCGAGTTCCATACCTTCACTTACAAGGGGCCAATATTTGCCAATCCGATAAATTATAAAACGGGTGTGAAAGTTTTCAAGGAGTACGCCGCTCCTAAAAATGTCAGTGATTCATGTATTGCTGTTACTGATCCAAAACCTTCCGGTTTTTGGTATTGTGACCTTTTGTTGGACTAAGTTCTCATTTATTCTGCTAAAAATATCGCAGAATAAAATTTTGTCTACTTATATAACTATGTTAATTGTCAGGCAATTGAATTGGTTTAGTTTTACTTTTGATTTATATAAGCCAAAAATAAACTGCAAAAAGGCACCTTAGATTCTCTGTTAGCCAAATTAAATTCTGTTTTTGTTTGATTTTAATTATAAACATCTAATTGTTAGGTGTTTGTACGGGTTATCTTAGTAATTATATCTGAAATACGCATCCTTGTAGTCGTTGCGCATATCAATAAACCGGGTTGCTATTTTTTTTAGAAACTCTTCGTCAAGCAATTCAAAAACACTGTTTACACCGTCAGTCAAATCCATTTCGGGGATTTTGTAACTTTGCTCAAGCGAACCCTGCTCTACCTTTACAATAAACTTATTGTTCATATTCAGGATAGAGATTTTAAAATCGGGATGGGGGAGTTCTGCAATAATTCTCATGTTTTTCTTATTTATTCAGTAAGCCATTTAACGGGTCTTTTCCGTTAATGGTGCCAAAGCTGGCAATGGGTTTAAAGCGGGCAAAAAGCTCTTCGCTATACCAGCCTTCGCTTCTTGTCTTTTTTATAACTTCAGCATGTTCGGGACTTTTATAGGCAAAGTTTTTTACGTGATCCAAGCTTTCCCAAACGGAAAATGTAGCCTGTCTGTATACCGGAGCTTCACCTATGCCGAAAGAATTTACATAGCCAGGAGCTGACGTCATCATATTGGCAACGGTATCAACGTTAGCCCAAAAGTTTTTTAATCTGCTAAAGCGGATAGTAGCGCGTGTAAGTACCGCGACCGGGCCATGAATGTCGTTCGTTTCGGGCTTGCCGAAGGGCTCTTTGTCATCCCAGCTTCCGTGACTTTGCAGTGGAGTGCAGAGAAGTGTCCAGCTTTCGGCGCCTAATATTTTCCACCAGGATGCTACAAATGACTGTTTGTAAAACGCGTCAAAATCATCACGGCCATCCCAGCATGCTAATAAGCCCCATTGCTGCCAGTCGGGTTCAAGGTCAAAAGTTCCGTTTTTGCCCGAGCCCAGCAATTTGTAAAAGCTACATCCTTTTTGCATCAGCAACGGCAAGCGGTGAATGGCCATGGCCAGCAAGGCGAAGGGAATAAATAGCTTTCGGTAGCGGATTATAGTGAGACTAACAACCATGCACCTGCTAAATAAAACATTAAATATGATATTTGCCTTATTTACTTTCGACCCCATATAGTTAAGTTTGCGTCATGGCAGAGGATCTATCAATAAACACATCAACTGATAAAGTTGAACAATATACCACGCTTATCCCTCAAATTGAGGCTTTACTATACGGCGAGCCTGACCTGGTGGCCAACATGGCCAACGTTGCGGCAGCTTTAAAGGAGCAGTTTAAATGGTTCTGGGTTGGGTTTTACCTGGTTAAAGAAAATGAACTGGTTTTGGGGCCGTTTCAGGGTCCGGTAGCCTGTACCCGCATTGGCTTAGGAAAAGGTGTTTGCGGATCGGCATGGCAACAGGCAAAAACGCTGGTTGTGCCCGATGTTGAAGCATTCCCGGGGCATATCGCCTGTAGTTCGCTTTCACGTTCGGAGATTGTGGTGCCTGTATTTAAAGACGGCGTTGTTGTTGCGGTTCTTGATGTAGACAGCGAATTACTCGATCAGTTCAATGAAACCGACGCGCAGTATCTTGAGCAAATTGTAAAGCTTATCAATTTTTAATGAGCCTAATCTATCTTATTGCCGGTCTTGGTGCGGATACGCGCGTTTACAATAATATAAGCCTTGGTGATGAGCACGAAGTAATTGTGGTTGATTGGGTAGAACCTGATTTGAATGATACTTTAATTACCTATGCTCAAAAGCTTATTTATCAATATGATATACAGGAAAATTCAGTACTGACAGGTAACTCTCTGGGCGGAGTTGTTGCTGTAGAAATTGCTAAGCTTATCCCGGTTGAAAAGGTTATTCTGATCTCCAGTATCAAGACAAATGACGAAGCTCCACGGTATTTTAAGCTCTTCCGCACGCTTCCCATTTACAAACTTATCCCCGGCAAGGTATTCAATTCAATGGGAGGTATGGTAAAACCATTGTTTGGGCACATGAGTAAAGAGGATGCATGGCTATTTGGCGATATGCTCAGAAAATCATCACCCGTGTTTATGAAGTGGGCTATGTACGCCATTCTGCATTGGAAGAACGAGGTTATCCCGCCAAATCTGTATCATATCACCGGCGATAAAGACCTTGTGTTTGATTATAAAAGAATAAAAGGTGCTACCATTGTTAAAGGCGGCACGCATATCATGATCTTCGACAAAGCAACAGAGATCAATAATTTATTGAAGGGAATCCTGAAAAAATGAAATTACCTGAAAGTTATTACCTCGGGGATGATGTTGTGAGCATCAGTAAAGATTTGTTGGGCAAGTATTTATTTACCTGTATCGATGGTGTAATTACTGGCGGATATATTGTTGAAACAGAGGCTTATAATGGTGTTGTAGATAAGGCTTCGCATGCTTTTGGCAACCGCCTTACTCCCCGTACAAAAACCATGTTTATGCAGGGTGGGATAGCTTATGTTTATCTCTGCTATGGTATTCATGAAATGTTCAACATCGTCACTTCTGTTGAAGGGCGCCCACAGGCTATTCTTATCAGGGCCATTCAGCCAACTGATGGAATAGAAGCTATGCAGGTACGGCGCAATATGCCGGTGTTGAAGCCAAATATTACCGCTGGCCCCGGATCTGTGGCTAAAGCCTTGGGAATTTCACGTAACATTAATGCTTTTAGTTTGCAAGGCGATACAATATGGATTGAAGATCGTGGTTTGCACTTTCTTGACGAACAAATAAAAGCTGGCCCGCGTATTGGCGTGGCTTATGCGGCAGAAGATGCATTGCTACCGTATCGCTTCTTTGTAAAAGGCAATGTTTACGTGAGTAAGCCTAATAAATAAGCTTCAATTTTGTAATATTGGCGAATGAACTATCAAAATGATCTGGCATTTGCCCGGGAACTGGATGAGCAGGATTCGTTAAGGGACTTCAGAAGCCGCTTCCTGATCCCTCAGCACAACGGCGAAGATGCGGTTTACCTTTGTGGTAATTCACTTGGTTTGCAACCCGCCTCGGCGCAACAGTATCTGGCCGATCAGTTAGCCAACTGGAAAAACCTCGCGGTTGAAGGTTGGTTTCAGGGCGACGATCCATGGCTCAACTATCATAAATCTCTTACAGGTTCAATTGCCTGCATTGTAGGGGCGCGGGAAAATGAAGTTACTGTAATGAATTCACTTACAGTAAACCTTCATTTATTGATGGTAAGTTTTTATAAGCCAGATCATAAACGTTTTAAGATTGTCATGGAAGGAGGGGCGTTCCCTTCAGATCAGTATGCTATGGAAAGTCAGGTGAGGTTTCATGGCTATGATCCCAAAGACGCTATAATCGAGATTTTTCCACGTGAGGGCGAGATTACTTTACGCACTGAAGATATTGTCAATGTCATTGATCAAAACAAAAACGAGCTCGCTTTAGTGCTGTTTGGTGGGATCAATTATTACACCGGTCAGTTCTTTGATCTGAAAGCCATAACAGACGCGGCTCACGAAGCGGGAGCTTATGCAGGTGTTGATCTGGCGCATGCCGCGGGAAATGTGCCTGTTCAGCTCCACGACTGGGGAGTTGATTTTGCTTGCTGGTGTTCGTACAAATACATGAATTCGGGGCCTGGTGGCATAAGCGGTATTTTTGTGCACGAGAAACATTTTACCGGTAAAGAGCTGAACAGGTTTGCCGGCTGGTGGGGATATCGCCGTGATAAGCAGTTTTTAATGGCTCCGGGCTTCGATCCTGAAGCCGGCGCTGCTGGCTGGCAGGTGAGTACTGCTCCGATTTTGCTTCTCGCGCTATTTAAGGCTTCTATGGCTGTTTTTGACGATGCCGGTGGGTTAGATATCCTGCGCGAAAAAAGTCTTCGTTTAACAGCCTATTTGGAGTTTTTGATTCATGAGATCAATAAACAGCAGGAAGAGGAGGTTTACAGTATCATTACGCCTGCTGATCCAGCTGCCCGTGGTTGTCAGCTTTCGGTAGTTTGCAAGCATAACGCCAGGGCTGTTTTTAATTACCTTTCACAAAATGGCGTTATAGGCGATTGGCGTGAACCCGACGTGATCCGCCTGAGCCCTGTACCGCTTTATAATACATTTGAAGACGTTTACAAAGCAGCCAGATTGATGGCTGATGCACTTAAAGCTGTTTAAAATCCTGCAAATATGGTCTATTACAATCCCAAGGAATGGTTTTCATTCATTTTTAAAATAAACAAAGCCGAAACGCTTCGCGAGTTATTCCCGCTGATGCTTGCTGTAGGTGCTTATTCTGGTGTAGTCACTTATTTGCTTATTGATTTTTGGCAACTGCCTGAAACAAGTATACTCAGGAAAGTGATCTTTATTCATCAGACAATTGGTTTTGTGTTTTCATTGCTGCTCGCTTTTCGGATCAACTCGGCTTATGATCGCTGGTGGGAAGGGCGTAAGATCTGGGGAAGCCTGGTTAATAACAGCCGTAACCTTGCTATCAAGTTAAAGCATCTGATAGGCGAAAATGATCTCGCCTTTTTTAACTACGCTATTCCTCTGTATTCCAGGGTGCTGCGCGACCATTTACGGGATGAATATGTTCCCGAAGATCAGTCATTCATTGCTATTGACGCTAAAAAGCATGTGCCTAACCAGGTAGCATCTGAGATGATCAAAAACATTTACAGGCTTAACAAAGAAGGTGTTATAAATCCGGAGCAATTGTTTAGTATAACTGCTGAAATTACTTCTTTTACAGATATTTGTGGTGCTTGTGAGCGTATCAAGAAAACGCCTATTCCGTTTTCTTATAACGTGTTCATTAAGAAGTTTATCTTCACCTATATCATGACCCTGCCCTTTACCTGGGCCTTTGACCTAAAGTATTTTATTATCCCCGTAATTGCTTTTGTGCTTTTTGTTTTCGCAAGTATTGAGTTATTGGCTGAAGAAATTGAAGATCCCTTTGGTCGCGATGCTAATGACTTACCTTTGGATAGCATTTGTGACAATATTCAAAAGCATATAGGAGAGTTGATAGGATAAGCGTTATGCTCAAGATAGCCTACGACCAAATTTACGCGCATCCACTACCAGAAGGGCATCGTTTTCCGATGCTGAAATACGAGCTGATCCCGGCACAGTTGCTGCACGAAGGGGTGATCAATAAAGACAATCTCTTTTCACCGGATATGCCTGAGGAGAATATTATCATTCGTACTCATGACGAAGATTACTGGCATCAATTGCGTGATTTAACCTTACCGCCAAAAGAGCAGCGCCGTACCGGGTTTCCTTTATCGGCACGATTGGTGGAGCGTGAAATCAGGATTGCAAAGGGTACAATTGATGGCTGTCGGTATGCTTTTGAGAGCGGTATCGCGTTTAATGTAGCCGGTGGTACCCATCATGCAGGCAGTAACTGGGGCGAGGGGTTTTGTTTATTGAACGACCAGGCTATTGCTGCTAATTATTTATTAAATAGTGGTTTATCTAAATCTATCTTAATCATTGATTTAGATGTTCATCAGGGTAATGGCACTGCCGAGATCTTTGAAAAGGAGCCAAGGGTGTTCACATTCTCTATGCATGGGGCTAATAATTTCCCCTACAGAAAGGAACGCTCTGATCTGGACATTCCGCTACAGGACGGTGTAAGCGATGAGGAATTTCTTGGGATTCTTAAAAATACTTTGCCCCGGTTAATTGAACAACAAAAGCCGGACTTCATTTTTTACCTTTCCGGAGTGGACGTTTTGGCTACCGATAAGTTGGGAAAACTGGCTTTGAGCAAAGAGGCATGCAAGGCCCGCGATCAGTTTGTTTTTGAACAATGCATTAAACACAGCATCCCGCTACAGGTAAGCATGGGAGGTGGTTATTCGCCTCAAATAAGAGATATTGTAAACGCACACTGCAATACCTTTAAAGCCGCCATCGATCTTTATTTTTAGTCTTTTGCTATTATCGGCACAGCAGGCTTTATTTTCTGGCTTTTGCTAAGCCGGTTAAATCGTATAAACAACAGTATCGATGCTGCCGCTAAACCAAGCACAAGACCGTACCAAACACCATAAACCCCGAGATTAAATTTAATACCGAGCAGGTAGCCGATAGGTAATCCAAGCACCCAATAAGCCAGAAAGGTAATTACCGTCGGAATATTTACATCGCCCATGCCTCTTAATACACCCAGGCCAACAACCTGTGCACCGTCAAATAACTGAAAGAAAGCTGCTATGATAAGTAACTGTGATGCAATGACTATAACCTCTTTATCGGATGTAATTATCCATGGTAAAAAGTTTCTGGCTAATGCAAATATCAAAGCAGTAAAGCTCATAAATAGCAATACAATGTGGTAATTAGAAATAGCAGCCAGCCTTAAATTCCGATGATCGCTTACGCCAAAATAGTTCCCCGATTTAATGGCCGCTGCTGCCGCGATACCGCTTGCCATCATATATGTCATGGAGGCCATGGTGATAGTTACCTGGTGCGCCGCCTGGGCTACAACGCCAATGGTGCCTACTAACAAAGCAGCCCCGCCAAATGCGCTGATCTCAAAGGTATACTGCATTGCAACAGGCGCACCAATTTTCATGATCTGAATGCCGCGGATCCTATCTATATTTTTTACAGCAAAATCCGTTAGATATGTTTTGAAGTTCTTTGACCGGAAAACATAAATAGCCATAACAATGGCCATCACACAGCGGTCGATAAGTGTGCTGTAACCAACACCTCTGATACCCATCGGCTGTATGCCGAACAGGCCTTTGACAAAGGTTATCCCCAATAAAATATTAATGATGTTCCCCCAGATGGATATCATCATGGCTTGCTTGGTAAAGCCCAAACCTTCGGCAAATTGTTTAAAAGTATTGAAGATAAGCAAGGGTATGAGGGACAAGCTAAGCAGAAATAAATACGGTTTAGCTTCCTTCACAACTTCAGGCGATTGGTCGAGATGACCAATAAGCAACATGGTGCCAAAGTAAATACCGCAGAACAGAATGACGCCGCTCAGCATATTCAGAAATAAGCTATTAGAAAGCAACAACCCACATTCTTTATGATTTTTGCGTCCGTTGTTTTGAGCTATAAGTGGAGTTAAACCATAAGAGACCCCCATGCCGATAACCAGCGGAACCATAAACAGACTGTTTACCATTGATACCGCCGCGAGTGAAACAGTGCCGGCAAAATGGCCCACAATAATGGTATCAGACATTTGAACGGCCGTATGGCCAACGTTTGATATAATTACGGGGATAGCCAGTTTAAGGCTTTCAAGATAATAAGGCTTGTATTTTTGGTAAACAGATCTCATAATTACTCAGGCAACAGGAGCCCAAAAGTAACTATTCACAAACACACAAAAGTCAGCAGGCTGTATAAAATTCTTCCTTCTCGGTTGTGTTAATCTTGATCAGGCCGGATAATATCAGGTCGACAAGTACATTCTGAGCACGACGGCGACCGACCTTAAGTAGTTCACTGCACTCTTTTATCGTAATGCGCCCAACTTTTTCAAGATGGCCGAGCAAGGTTCTCTCGCTGTCAGAATATTCAATTAAAACACCCTGATCATTGGACGAACGTTTTAAAACCTCCAGCACAATTTTACTGGCCAGTACACTCTTGTCCTTTACGCGGACATAAGCCCACCATTTTCCATCTTCGGCAAGTGCGTAGTGAGGTTTCAGGTCGCTCGCTTCTATTTCCACAACAAGTACCAGTTTTTCATCAAAATATACCTCTTCAAAAACTGGCTCAAGTGCCGGTCTGGAAAAAAAATGAGCCGCCTTTGTAATCATGTACCGTTCCTCGTCGTCAGATTTTACACCTTTTATTGTGCCATCGTCGGTTACGCCAATAAGCAGTTTACCACCTTTGTTATTAGCAAAGGATACCATTGTTCGGGCTATTTTTTCGCAGCTGGTTATTGTTTTTTTAAAGTCGACACTTACGCCTTCTCCATCAAAAATCAGCTTTTTAACGTTTGTTTTGTTCATAGCCATTTGTTAGTTATTGAGGCTTAATATATGGTGTGAAGATTTCCATCCAGGTTTCCGGACGGGATATTGGTGAAAATCCAAACTGACTGTACAGGTTGTGGGCATCTTTGGTAGCTAACGACCATCTTCTTAAGCCCTTTAAATCCGGGTGTTTAACAATTGTTTGCACCAGCCATTTAGAAAGGCCTTTACCACGATGGGCAGGCAGCACAAACACATCGCAGATATAGGCGAATGTAGCATTATCACTAACTACGCGCGCAAAGCCTGCCTGTTCGCCGTTAAGATAGATGCCAAAACACATGGAATTTTCAATGGCCCTGGCCAATTTTTGCCGCGGAATACCTTTAGCCCAATACGATTCATTATTCAGGTAATCATAAATAACATCAACATTGAGCAGATTTTTATCGGTTGAGATCATAAAGCCTTTTTTTTCAAAAGCTTCGTCATTCATAATTACAGTCATCAGTATATTTATATAGTAGTATCAATAAAGTTTAAGTTTCGCACATAAATCTCGTTCATGAGCGATACGCATATTTCGCCATCTTTATTGTAAATGTCAATAGGGAAGGAGCGAATAAATTTGCCTTCGGTATTTAAAACATGTTCTGCGTGTGCTATATCATTATCTGTCAGGTTAATACTAAATGATAAATTTGTTGCAGCTGGTTTTGCGTATCGTATAGTTGCCGATTTTGACCAAACCATGAGTTTGTAGCCTTTGCGACTAAATATTTGATGAAAGAGCAGCGGATAAAAAGGATCGGCAGCTGAAAAAAGAGTGCCTCCAAAAATTGTATTATTGTAGTTATTGTTAAGGAAGCTTTTCCTGATTCTTACCTCGACACCACGATAACCACCGCTAAACTTAACTACCCAGATACGTTGGAACAGGAGAGGGGGATAGAATCGCATTATCCATTTTAATAATCCTTCGGATACTACCATAGCGCTTAAATATCAGAAAAAATTTAATCAAAGCCCCTTAATTGTGGATCAAATGGGCCTATGTGTATAAATAAAAAGATGAGAAAATAGAAAATAAGTGGTAAACAATACGTCCAAAGTTTGGTTTATAGTATGGTTCAGAATAAATTAATCTAAAGCAAATAACTATGAAAAAGCAATTTTTAAGTTTCGCACTTGTCGCGGCAATGGTCGGCGCAATTGCAACCGGCTGTAGCTCAGAAAAAAAAGCCGGCGATGGATCTGATAGCACAAAAATGGATTCAACAAGTCAAAGCGCTCCGGCACCGGCAGCTACGGACACCACAAAAACCGACACAACCAAGAAAGACACAACCAAAAAAATGTAATTTGGTAAGGCATAAAAAATCCCGGTTGGGTATTTCACCAACCGGGATTTTTTATGCTTGTTTCTGACCTTAAATTTTAGAAAGCCGTTTTTATTACGCCGCCATCGGCCCGCAAAGTAGCGCCATTGGTTGCAGCAGACAGCGGGCTTGCCACATAAGCAACCAAATTGGCTATTTCATCTGTTGTGATAAAGCGTTTCAATAAGGAAGTGCCGCGTACATTGATGAAGAAATCTTTTTCTACTTCTGCATTAGTCAATCCCTGGCCTTTTGCTAAAGCTTCTACAAAGTCGCCAACACCTTCAGATAAAGTTGGCCCTGGTAAAACAGTATTAACAGTAACTCCTGTATTCTTTGTAAGTTCGGCTAAACCGCGGGCAACTGCAATCTGGGCGGTTTTGGTTGTTCCGTAATGGATCATTTCTTCAGGGATCTGGTATGCAGATTCGCTGGAGATAAAAATTATACGGCCCCAGTTTTTGCTAAGCATCTTATCAAAATAAGCGCGTGACAAACGAATGCCGCTTAAAACATTAACTTCAAAAAATCTTAGCCAGTCGGCATCTGGAATTTCATTGAACGGTTTAGGCTCAAAAATACCAACGTTGTTTACAAGGATGTCAACTTCAAGTAAGCTGCTTATCAGCGCATCGATTTGCTTGACATCTGAAAAATCGGCAGCAATACCTTTAATTTTATCGTTGCCAGTTTCAGTAATTAGCTTTTTAACAACTTCATCTACTTTAGCCTGATTACGGCCATTTACATATACAGCAGCACCTTCATTGGCTAAAGATTTTGCGATAGCATAACCAATACCGGCTGTTGATCCGCTTACCAGCGCTGTTTTGTCATTAAGTTTAAGGTTCATGATTTTATTTTTGCTTTGATAACACAAGTGTAATACCGTTGTTAGCTTTAGCAGTTTTTAAAATCAAAAGATTAAACAACATTGACAATTGACGTAGTTATTGGCAGAGTTTGATTGAATTTAACCCTGGCCCGGCTGGTACATTCTTTTTTCGACAGGCTGATAATATTCATTTAAGTTTTCCGGTACACGCGATTTATAACCCAGAATTTGTCTGAGATCGTCACTAAGTCCTTCACCAAAATCATAACCCAAAAATCTTGGGTAATCAAGCTGTTGTTTGAAGAAGGGCTTAGTAAAGGCCATGGTTAAGGTGCGCCGTGTTGAGTCAGTATAATTTTTACCTGCAGCATGCCACAAATTCGAGTCGAATAAAATAATACTGCCTCTTTTTGTATTAGCGCGATCTGCATTGGCATAAAAGAAATCACTCTCCGGTTTTTCGTCGCTTTTATGCGATCCTGTTAAAAAATAGGTTGATCCGTTTTCGGGAGTGAACTCATCTAAAGTTATCATCATCTGAATCATCACTTTAAAATCTCCGGTAAAACTCCTGATATCCCTGTGGATATTTTGTACATAGGGTTTTTCGTCTCTTAGGTTAATGACAGCTCCTAAAGAGTTTATGATGTAATTTCCCTTTAAAAAATGTTGTATCTGATCCGCACAGTATTTTCGTTCAAGAAACTTCAACGAAAATCTTTCCCGTTCAACAAGGTGGTGCAGCGTTCCGTTCATATTGTCGCCTATACCATTTGCGATTTGAATTTTACGCCTGACGTTGTACGCTGGCACTAACGAATCCGTTATTTCATTAACGAAGGCGTCATCCAGGGCATCTTCATATATAATCCATCCGTATTCATTCATTACCTGATCAAATACGTCGAGGTTAGCATCGGAATAATTAAACTTATTTTTCATTTCTCAGTTAATTAAGGTTTTCAATTGTGGTGGTTTCGGGCTCTGTAACAGTTGCTTGTGTTTTTCTATTAGGATGACGATATAGTGGAAAGAATTTGATTTCATCATTAGGGTCAACACCTGATTTTACAACCAGATCATTATAAACAGCTTCGTTATTAACATAACACCAGATTCTGTCTTTCACCTGCAGCGTAGAGAAAAGCTTTTTGAAATTGAAGAGAGAATCCTCTTTGCCGCCAACCCCGCCGCCAAGGTGAAAGATTTTTTTACCTAATCTTCTACCGATAAGGCTTATTTCATCTGTTAATAATTTACTTGGAGAGATATTCAGATAATTTGGTGACGTTGCGGAAAGATGATTTCTGACAATTTCATCGGATATTAAAATGATTGCGCCGCACATAAGATTGGGGCCGTCATATATTAATACGAGTTTATTTTTCATATACTCCTCATTAAGAAGATTTACGAAATGTTGAACATCAAAGTAGTAAACGGCTGAAGCATTCAGGCGGTCCATGTTTTTATAATACATTTCGGCAAAGTCTTCAATTTCCTGAAGGCTATTTGCTTCTTTTATAATGTATTCCATTTTTCGCAGGCTTCTTATTTGCCGGCCAAGTCTTTTGTCATATCCGTTTCTCTGATCTTCTACAGGCATGGCAAGGTCTACATATAATGTTGTCCCATTATCTTTGATGCCGCCAATATTTTCCAAGAGATAGTGTTGATTTAGAAAAGGATGCAGTCTTGAAAAGATACAAACTGACGACTCATCGTCCATGAATTTTTGAAACGCAGCTTTAAACTGTGTAGTGGTTATATTTGATAAATCTGTAAGCTTAATATTGGATATCGGCCCGGCATAACCATACACACAAGTCATATCGAAATATGCGGAATTCTCAATCTTTCTTTTAATCACTGGTAGCGCTATAAATATTTCTTTTTCTTCATAAACAAATAAAAGCGGCTCGCCTTCGGTATTTAGTGAATGATAATACCAGGTATGAAACCCCTCGTGCGCATATGAACGGTTAATATAGTCGTCCCAGTCTTTTCTATTGCGTATAGTGAGATTTTGGTAGCTCATGTGTAGATTTTTAGTTGTCTGTAATGGGTATTAATTACAAGCCCGGGGGAGGGCAGGGGTATATTGATCAGTCATGGTGAATGACTGCTGGGGGTGCTTAAAAAAAAGGAAAAGGTTTGTCCAGGCCAGGCGCCGAATAGGGCGCAAGCAGGTTTTAATGTGACAGTAAATGGAAATTAAG
The DNA here is from genome assembly GCF_003675385.1 of Mucilaginibacter kameinonensis. Classification (GTDB taxonomy): domain Bacteria; phylum Bacteroidota; class Bacteroidia; order Sphingobacteriales; family Sphingobacteriaceae; genus Mucilaginibacter; species Mucilaginibacter kameinonensis. The sequence continues at coordinate 215,372 of NZ_RCWZ01000005.1, forward strand.
AAATTAGTTTAAAGCAGATATTTTACGGTATCAAAAGCTTTGCGTAAGCGATATCGGCTCAATTCAAACAGGATATATCTTTTAATATATAACAGCAGAAGCATTTTCTTTTGCATCCCGCGGTAATGAAAACGCCTGATAATCAAATTGAAATCACTGATAACCATCTCCATTCGGGCTTCATTTTTGATCATGCTCCAAACACCTCCAACATGATTCCGGTAACAACTCATCACCTCGGGCATCACATATATTTTACGACCGGTATTGAATGTGGCGAAAAGTTTGAAGAATTTATCTGCCGCGTAACAGCTCGAATACCAATTTGTCTGGAATAATTCGTGCACTTGAGGGATATTATGGTAAACAAGTGTTGCTGTTTTAGTTTCGGCCTGTCTGCCAACCAATAAATCATGATAAGTGTATTCAAGCGGAACCGGATTTTCTTCCACGTTAAGCGTGTTGTTATGGATATCAATCACCCTTGTATAATGACAGCAAATGACATATTCGGGATTGTTTTCCAGAAAATCAACTTGTTTTTGCAGTTTTTGAGGGTTTGTCCAATAGTCGTCACCATCGCAAAGCGCAATGTATTTGCCTTCGCAAGCGTTTAAGCTATTAATGGTATTCAGATGGGCGCCGCGGTTTTTTTCTGGGTAGATTATTTTGATTTTATCCGGATATTTTTCTTTGTACGATCTCACTATTTCAGTTGTGCCATCTGTTGAGCAATCATCGCCAATAACAATTTCATACCGAAAATTAGTTTCCTGCATCAGGAAGCTTTCAATAGTTTGGGCTATAAAATCTTTGTGGTTATATGTAGTACAACAAACACTAACCATCAAATCCTGGTTTGTAATCATAAAGGGAATAAAAATAATTTAGGCTTATATAATTGGTTTTCTTGTTACCGTTGTTGCTATCGGTTAAATGCAATAATTAGTTATGCATTGCTTTGAGAACTGCACAGTGCTTCGCCATAAGACTCACATTATTTGTTTAATCGGGAAAGCTTACGATGTCAAAACAGCTTTCAAATTACACTTAAGCTTCGATCAAAATCAATAATTGCGAGTCGGCTAATACAGCATTTTGCTATATCAAATATATCTAATTGATATTCATTAATTGCCTCGCGTGCCTGATTGATTCTGAAATTGTAAACTACATTTCATTTAGTTTACACACGTGTGCATGCGTGTAAATTTTACGTGTGAACACGTGAAATCCTCGCGAAACGTCGGATCAGGAATGTCTTATAAATTCACCTTGAATAAAATTCATATAATTAACATTATGTTAAATAGTGTTTTTAAAAGAAAGGCCTTTTTCAAGGCCCCTCTTTTTATTTCTTATTTGTTTTATTATTGATTGGCTGGTAATGCATCAATTTGAGCCTTTAATTTTGAAGCGTTAGCATCATCTTTAACACCTAAATAATAGGTTCTCAAATTTTGTAATGCATCAAGTGATTTTGGCTGAAGTTCTACAGCTTTTGCTAAATATGGTTTAGCTTGCTCAAACTGAGCTTTAGCTTTAGCAATTGCAGCGTCATATTCTTTTTGTTTGTTGGCTGGTAATTTGTTAGCAGCGTTGTAAGCATCAATAGCCGGGTTAAGTATCACGTAACCGTAATTTAAATTAGCTTCAAAATAGTTTGGATCAATTTCTAAAGCTTTTTTATACATTTCACCAGCTTTAGTATATGCTTCTGCTTTTGACGCCTGTAATTTTGCTTTTGCAGCAGCATCTTTGGTAGCAGCAGCTTCTCTTGCGTAGTTGTCAGCTGTTTGTGAGTAAGTTAAGCCAGCGTAATAATACAAAGTTTTGTTTTTAGGATCATTTGCTAAAGCTGCCTGGATCTTATCGGTAACTTCTTTCTCTTTTCCTGTTTGAAGGCTGATTTCAATTTCGCGTTTGCGAAGCTCGCTGTTTGCAGGATATTTGCTTACACCTTCCGATACGGTTTTAAGCGCACCTGCAGTGTCTTTGCTTGCAAGGTATAATGAAGAAAGATCAAGGTAAACACCTGCATTTTTTGAATATTTTGTGGTTACCAGTTTGCTGTAGTTTGAAATTGCAGCAGGATAATTTTTACCGTTTGCAGCAGCAAGGCCTGTATAATAAATAGCATTGGTATCTTCAGGTAATACAGTGCGGTAAAAGTCAAATGATTTGTAAGCAAGATCATATTTACCCGCCGAGTATTCTTTAACTCCTTTAGTTAATTGATATTGAGCCAGGTTTAAATACGCCTCATCAATCATTTTCTTATTCTCCCCTTTTGTATCAACTTCTTTAGCTTTTCTTAAAGCTTCTTCAGCAGTGGTAAACAATGGTAATGAGGTAGTTGGCACAGTGTCCTGAACAGCTAACGCTGAATAAATTGAACCTTTTACAGCGTAAGTAAGTGGCAATGTGGCGGTTTTTTCATTGGCTGATGCTTTGTCAATTGACTCTTTTGCAGTAGTAAGGCTTTTGCCTGCCATTGATGCCATTGCCGCTTGCCCCCTTAAGCCCGAATATTTTTCATACTCTTCTTTTGCCGTGTTTAATTCACCTTTTTGTGCAAAGGCTGTCGCTGAAACCAAGCCTAACAGGCCCGCCATCAAAAATTTGATTTTCATGATTATTATTGATTGGTTAACTGTTTTAGTTTATTGTTTATTCTGTCTAACTGATCCTGGTTATTAGTTTTCGCGTATGCCAATTGCAAAGCCTGCAAGCTGTTTGCATTGTTTGGCGAAATTTCATTAGCCTTTTCAAGCCATTGTATCGCCCTGCCCAGGTCCTGGATGCTCTTCTCCCCTTTTGTGGTTGCGCTTTGTTTTAAATATAATAAGCCCAAATTAAATACCGGATCAAAATATGTTCCGCTTAACTCAATCGCGTGCAGGTAAAGAGATTCTGCCTGATCAAATTTATCTAAATGATCGTAGCAATTTGCTGCAACGAACGCAATATCGGCGTTATTTGCATTAATATCAAGTAAAGGGCCAATTAGGGGCTCTAACGCTTTATAGTTTTTCTTATTGTTGTAGATATTGGCTTCGTCAAGTAATAAGAACCTGTCATTGGGTAAAATCTTTCTTCCCTTTTGAAGGATTTGCAAAGCTTTGGTCGTATCCCCTAACGACTTATAGATATTGGATGCTGTTTCGATATACTCGGTGCGGGCACTATCAACCTGGAGCATTGTCGTATAATATTTAGCCGCATCCTGCAAATTACCTGCTTTGTTATTAGCAAAGGCTATGTATGTATTGATTTGGTTCATCCCCGGAGCATACCGCTTTGCATTTTCAAATGCAGTTTTGGCATTTGGGAAATCCGAATTATTTACCGCCTCAAAACCTTTGCGTATATAAACATTTGCCAGGCACCGCTTGGTATAATCAAGTTCTGATTGATATTTGAAAATTTTATTCATTCCCGAAAGCCTGTCAACCAGTTTGGTTGTTTTATCAAGCATATCTGCCGGCATTCCAAGTTTGTTCAACGAATCGATATACAGGATACTTGAATTAACTATAGCCCTGTAAAGGTTCTTTTCAATATCAGCCGTGTCTGACTTAGTAATGATCAAACTATCTGCAGATTTTTTGGCGGCTGCCAAATACTTCAGGTCGCTTTTCTGTTTATAAAAAGCCAGGTTATTTACTACAACCTTAAGCGCTTCTTTTTGGGCGAAGGCAAAAGTTGTAGTAAAACTTGTAATTAAAACCGATAAAATGATCTTGCGGTAGTGCATATTTGTTATTCTGTTGTATTGTCAGTTGATGATTCTGCACCATTTTCAGCTGTATCACCGTCGCCTGTATTTTCGGCTTCGGTATCAGAGCCTTCAGCATTTTCATCGCCTTCTTTTACTTCCTCGTCTTCGTCGTGCTCAATTTTGGCTACTGAAGCTATCTCATCATTGTTTTTAAGCGTTATCAGCCTAACACCTTGTGTTGCACGGCCCATCACCCTTAATTCGCTTACAGCTATACGGATAATAATACCCGATTTGTTGATGATCATCAGGTCTTCCTTATCTGTAACACCTTTTATGGCAACAAGGTTTCCGGTTTTTTCAGTAATATTAAGTGTTTTTACACCTTTACCGCCACGGTTGGTAACACGATAGTCTTCAATATCGGTACGTTTACCATAGCCTTTTTCTGATACTACCAATACTGTTGTTTCCGCGTCGTCGATAGCTATCATGCCAACTACCTCGTCGTTTTCGTCGTCAAGTGTAATACCACGAACACCGGTAGCTGTACGTCCCATTGGCCTTACGGTTGATTCGTTGAAACGGATAGCGCGACCTGATTTAAGTGCCATCACAATCTCGCTGCTTCCGCTGGTTAAGCTTGCTTCAAGCAATGAATCGCCTTCATTGATGTTGATTGCATTAATACCATTTGAACGCGGGCGTGAATAAGCCTCAAGTGAGGTTTTCTTGATGGTACCTTTTTTGGTACACATGATAATGAAGTTGTTTTCAAGGTAATTTTGATCTTTAAGCGAGATCAGTTTGATGTATGCCTTGATGTTCTCTTCTTTAGGGATATTAATGATATTCTGGATTGCACGGCCTTTTGATGTCCGTGTGCCTTCCGGTATTTCAAATACCCTGAGCCAGAAACATTGTCCCGACTCGGTAAAGAACAACATGTAATTGTGATTTGAGGCAATAAGTAAATGCTCAATGAAATCCTCATCACGGCTGTTGCTGCCGATAGCGCCTTTTCCTCCCCTGCTTTGTCTGCGGTATTCTGTAAGTGGCGTGCGTTTGATATAACCTTCACGTGAGATGGTGATTACTACGTCCTCGTCCTCAATGAAGTCTTCAGTTTGCATTTCGGCAGAAGAGTGAACCATTTCGGTGCGGCGCTCATCGCCATATTTTTCTTTGACTTCAAGCAACTCATCCTTAATGATCTGCATCCTTAAACCTTCATCGCTCAGGATGTTTTTTAAATGCTCAATAAGTTTCATTAAAGCGGCGTATTCGTCTTTGATCTTATCACGTTCAAGTCCTGTTAACCTCCTTAAGGTCATATCAAGAATTGCACGTGCCTGGATATCAGTTAAACCAAAGCTGCTCATCAAGCCTTCCCTTGCTTCATCTGGTGTTTGCGAAGCACGGATCAGGCGGATAACCTCGTCAAGGTGGTCTAATGCGATCAATAAACCTTCAAGGATATGCGCACGTTTTTCGGCTTCGTTAAGCTCAAATTTAGTACGGCGCACAACAACCTCATGGCGGTGCTCAACAAAATGATGGATCAGGTCCTTCAGGTTAAGCAGCATTGGCCGGCCATTAACCAGGGCGATGTTGTTTACACTGAATGACGTTTGAAGCGCAGTATATTTAAACAGGTTGTTTAATACAATAGCTGCGTTGGCGTCACGTTTAATCTCATAAACAACACGGATACCTTCGCGACTTGATTCATCGCGAATGGCTGATATGCCTTCCAGTTTCTTTTCGTTCACCAACTCGGCAGTACGCTCAATCATTAAAGCTTTATTTACCTGGTAAGGTATTTCGCTTACAATAATGCGCTCACGTTCGCCATTATAAGTTTCTATCTCGGCACGGGCACGGATAACTACGCGGCCACGACCGGTTTCCAGCGCTTCGCGCGGGCCATCGTAACCATAAATAATACCACCTGTAGGGAAATCGGGACCTTTTACATATTTCATTAACTCGCTAATCTCTATCTGACGGTTATCGATTAATGCCATAGTAGCATCAATAACTTCCGAAAGATTATGCGGAGCCATATTAGTAGCCATACCTACCGCGATGCCCGAAGCTCCGTTAACCAAAAGGTTTGGGAATTTAGATGGCAGTACGGTTGGTTCCTGCAGCGAGTCGTCAAAGTTTAACTGGAAATCAATAGTGTCTTTGTTGATGTCAGCAAGCATCTCTTCAGCAAGCTTTTGTAAGCGCGCTTCTGTATAACGCATTGCCGCCGGTTCGTCACCATCAACAGAACCGTAGTTACCCTGGCCTTCAACCAGTAAGTAGCGTAAGCTCCACTCCTGGGCCATACGTACCATGGTGTCGTACACCGATTTATCACCGTGCGGGTGATACTTACCCATCACCTCACCCACGATACGGGCAGATTTTTTATAGGGCTTGTTATTAGTTAAACCCAGGTCAAGCATACCGTAAAGCACACGCCTGTGTACCGGTTTTAGTCCATCGCGGACATCGGGCAACGCCCTGGAAACAATCACCGACATTGAATAATCAATGTAGGCCGATCGCATTTCCTCATCAATATTTATCGAAATTATCCTGTCTTCTGCGTGTGAATTATCGTTTTCTGTTCCTTCAGCCATTTTTGATTATTTGTAGAACCTTCTCTTATAATTGCGTGTTAAAATTGATTTTTCAACGACCTGCGAAGTTAAAAAAATACTTGGGATTGCGCCAACTTAGTAGCAATAAACCATGCTAATGTATGGTCGCAGATCAAACAATTTTGTTACTTTAATCTGGGTTTATTTAACTTTTACCCAATAATCTTCAACCTTATTGCCGTTGGGCAAAACCGATAACAGTTTAAGGGTGTCGTTACTGATTGTATAGTTGTATTTTATGGTTTTGTTAAGCAGTTTTGACTCCTGCATGCAATAGGTTTGCGTTTCAAAGCAGGTATCTTCCTTGAGTTGGTAATCGCCTTTTTCATATACCACGGTCTCTTCGCCCTCTTCTATCACCTTAGCATTATAATGCTCATCGTCATAAATCCGTTGTAATTTATAAGCTGTAGGTGCCGCGTCAAGCTTGCCGTTAATTTTTCCTCCCCGATACTCCCAATTGCCTTTCAGCGGACTATCGGCCAAATTAAAAGAGCATAATAGCAGTAGTATACCTGCAGGTAAAAAAAGCTTCTTCATAGATGATGTTTGCACCGGGCTAAGTTTTTGCTACGCCCAGTTTATACCTTTTTTTAGTAAAGATAATGTTTTTTCTTCTTCGCTGCCACCAACCGGATGGTAGTCATAAAGCCATTTAGCTGTAGGCGGCAAACTCATCAATATCGATTCGATCCTGCCATTGGTTTCCAGGCCAAATTTGGTACCCGCATCATAAACCAGGTTGAACTCTGCATAACGGCTGCGGCGTTGATATTGAAACAGCTGCTGGTCTTCAGTAAATGATTTATCGCGATTGCGGTTTACGAGCTCGGCATAAAGCGGCGCAAACGAGCGACCAACCGATTTAGAGAACTCAAAGATATCTTCCCAGCTCAACTCATCATTGGCGGTGAGCCTGTCATAAAATATGCCGCCTATGCCCCGGGTTTCGTTGCGGTGTTTGATAAAGAAGTAATCATCGGCCCATTTTTTAAAACGAGGATAAAAATCTTCGTAGTACTGATCGCAAACTGTTTTTAAGCCGCTATGGAAAAAACGGGCATCATCTTCAAATACGTAATGCGGGGTTAAATCAATACCACCACCAAACCAGCGAACAGGCTTTTGGCTATCGCCCATGGTTGATGGCATTTCGAAATAACGAATGTTCATATGGATGATTGGCACCAGCGGGTGATTAGGATGGATCACGATAGAAACACCGGTAGCAAAAAAATCATCCTGTTCAACCTGAAGCGCACGCTTCATGGTATCGGGTAAATGACCGTGAACCGCCGAAAAATTAACACCTCCTTTTTCCAGGATCTTACCATTCTGAATAACCCGGGTACGGCCTCCACCTCCACCCTCACGCTCCCAAATCTCCTCCTCAAATTTTGCTACACCATCTAACTTTTCAAGCGCGGCACAGATCTCGTCCTGTATTTGCTTATAATCTTCGGCTATTTGTTCTTTGCTGATCATAGGCTGTAAAAGTAATGAATTTTGGGAATTGCCGTGGATGGGCTTTTTTAAGTGCGAATGCGCACTTCTATATCCAACAGACGATAATAGAAAGTGTTCAACTTTTTTATGTATGAACACCTGGTAAAAAATGGATATCTGATAATCAGTGTTTTATATGTTCATGGTTTTGTCGCACAAAATGCAACTTGTTGATGATCAATGCGTTAATTTTTACCTTATGACAAACGGAGTATTTTGGAACACACGTTTTTCAAAAGTTGAACACCTGGCTGATTTAGCTTATCTCCACATAGTTCAAGTCCTTACCAAAAGTTTCCTTTAACTGGCTTAATGAAAACAGCGCCACTACTGTAAGTATGCCCATCATGATATATCCCGATTTAATATATCCATATTTAGCGTTAAACGCGTTAAAGGCAACAGTTATTGGGATTAATGAACCGCGCACGAAATTGGGTACCGTGGTAGTAACCGTCGATCTGATATTGGTGCCAAACTGTTCTGAGGCGATGGTTACAAAAGTTGCCCAGTAGCCTACTGTACAGCCCATAAAGAAACTTAATACGGCAAAGCGCTCGGGTGTAATACCGTTGTCGCTGAGATAAAAATGCACACTTACCAATGAAAGTATTAGAAACACAGCCATGGTTAATTTCCGCGACTTGGTAACCTGGGCCAGCAGGCCTGCAACAATATCACCAATAGCAATACCTATATAACTGTAAAATATACCGTCACCTGGTTTGATGATAGTTTTGGCGCCTAAAGCAGCACCAAACTTATCCGAAAAACTGATCAGTACACCTACCACATACCAAAGCGGTGCGCCTATCAGGATACAATACAGGTATTTTTTTAACCGTTCCCAATTGGTAAACAACATGAGCATGTTGCCTTTGGATACGTTGCTGTTCTCAACATTTTTGAACATGCCCGATTCAAAAGTACCAACACGAAGCAGCAACAATAAAATTCCTAACCCACCGCCTACAAAGTATGCATTGCGCCAGCCAAATTTGGCTACCGCATAAGCGGCAGTAGCTCCAAACAAGCCTATAACAGCAACCATCATGGTTCCGTAGCCGCGGTTTTCCTTACTCAATGTTTCACTAACTAAAGTAATACCTGCGCCAAGCTCGCCCGCAAGCCCCAGGCCAGCAATAAACCTAACAATGGCGTAAGTATTTACGTCATGTACAAGTCCGTTAGCAAAGTTGGCGATGGAATAAAGCAATATAGAACCAAATAGTACTTTAATACGCCCCAACTTATCACCCACAATGCCCCATATGATCCCGCCAAGCAACAATCCAAACATTTGGATACTTATGATAAATTGCCCCTTATCGGTTATTTCCTGGGCATTTAAGCCAATATCCTTAAGGCTGGGAATTCGGACTATCGAAAAAACCAAAAGATCATATATATCAACAAAATAGCCAAGTGAAGCAACAAGTACCAAGAAAACAGCATTCCTTGTAGCTTTGGCATTGGTAGTATCGGTCATAAAGTGTAAAAATTGGTTGGCTAATGTAGGAGATTTGTATAAACAAAAGCAAAAAAATCGGCATAAAAAAACCCCTGTGAGGTCAGGGGTTATGAGAGTAAATGTTGTTCAATAGCTTTATATATTTTATACCTTTTTCACGTTAACTGCCTGTAATCCTTTTCTGCCTTCTTCAACATCGTATGTAACGCTGTCGTTATCTTTAATGGCATTTACGCCACCCTGAACGTCTTTAAAGTGTACAAAAAGATCTTTACCTTCTTCGGTAATAATAAAGCCATAACCCTTCTGTGTGTTAAACCATTTTACTTTTCCAGTTTTCATAATTATAATAATCGTAATAAAAAATTCGTGTTAAGATCAACTAAAACCAAACTGAAAAATAAAATAGGTTTATATGTTCAGAAGGAATAGATATCCCGCTTCCCTCAAATATATAAAATTATTAAATAAACCAAATAAAATTATTTATTTGGTTGCGGTGTCAGGCGCAAATAAGGCTTAACCGCGGTAAAACCCTTTGGAAATTTGGCGGGAATGTCTTCCGTTTTAATTGCAGGTACTACAACTACGTCCTCTCCTTCTTTCCAGTCGGCCGGTGTTGCAACGCTGTAGTTAGCGGTTAACTGTAGCGAATCTATCACCCTCAAAATTTCCTGGAAATTACGGCCGGTTGACGCTGGATAAGTAATGATTAGTTTAACTGCTTTATCCGGGCCAATGATAAATAACGAACGTACAGTTGCATTTACCGAAGCATTTGGGTGGATCATATCATAAGCTTCAGAAATTTTACGGTCCTCATCGGCAATGATCGGGAAGTTTACTTCAACGCCCTGAGTTTCATTGATATCGTTAATCCAGCCGTGGTGCGATTCAACTGAGTCAACACTTAGCGCGATAACTTTAACGTTACGTTTTTCAAATTCATTTTTTAAAGCGGCGGTTTTGCCAAGCTCCGTAGTACAAACAGGTGTATAGTCGCCTGGATGCGAGAATAGTACGCCCCAGCTATCACCTAAATATTCGTAAAAATCAATTTCGCCTTCTGATGTTTTTGCTTTGAAATTTGGCGCTTTATCGCCCAGTCTTAAACTCATAATTGATAGAATTTTTGTTGTAGATTAATACTACTAAGTTACTATACATTCCTAAACAAATGCAAACAAACTTTAAATAATCACATTATTTACGCCAACATTACAAAGGCTGTGTTGTTGAAGTTTGAAATAAATAACAGCTACATCCATGAGCAAACACACCTATGATACCGGCATAATCGGCAATTGCGCCTTTTTAGCCCATATTAATAAGAATACCAATGTTGATTGGCTTTGCTGGCCGCGTTTTGACAGCACTTTTATTTTCGGGGGACTTCTGGACAAAAAAAAGGGCGGCGAGTTTTCGATCCGCCCTGAAGGGGAATATACTACCGAACAGCATTACCTGGAGAATACTAACGTTTTAATCACTGAAATTAGTCCCGCAAGCGGCGGTAAATACCGCATAACCGATTTTGCCCCACGTTTTTACCAGCACCAACGTTACTATAAACCTTTAATGCTGATCAGGAAAATTGAAGTCCTTGAAGGTTCGCCAAGGATCATTGTAAAATGCGAGCCTGTATCCGAGTATGGCGCGGTTAAACTCAGTGTAAACCGCGGCAGCAATCATATTCAATACCAGGGCGGCGAGGAAAATATTCGTCTTACTACGAATATACCGATAAGCTACATTTTTGATGAACAAGCGTTTGTGCTTAACGAAACCAAATATCTGGCCATGACCTACGGGGAACCCCTTGAAGCCCCGCTCATCAGCACATCTGACCGTTTCTTAGCTGAAACAGTGCAATATTGGCGAACCTGGATCAAGCACTCATCAATAGCTACTTATTTTCAGCCATTTGTTATTCGCTCGGCTTTGGCCCTTAAAATACACCAGTACGAAGATACCGGTGCTATCATTGCGGCAAGTACCACCAGCTTGCCCGAATCGCCGGGAAGCGGCCGTAACTGGGATTATCGCTATTGTTGGCTGCGCGATACTTATTATGTGATCACCGCGTTAAACCACATTGGCCATTTTGAAGAGATGGAAAAGTATTTCAGTTATGTTACCGATATCACTTTTTCGGAAATGGAGCGTTACCAGCCACTTTATGGCATAACCGGTAAGAAAGACCTTGTGGAGGTTATTTTAGATGAATTAGACGGGTATATGGGCAATCAGCCGGTGCGGGTTGGTAATCAGGCGTCAGAACACATTCAAAACGACATTTATGGCCAGGTACTTATCTCCCTACTCCCTTTGTATACCGATCATCGCTTTGTTTTTTCAGAACGGAAGGATTCGGTGCATTGGATAGAGTTTTTATTGAGCAAGATTGAACACACTATTGATGAAAAAGATGCGGGCATCTGGGAGTTCAGGAACATGGCTAATATTCACTGCTATAGCAACCTGTTTCAATGGGCAGGCGCGTCTGCAGCAGAAAAGATGGCCCGTACCATCCAAAATCAGGAATTGATTGATAAGGCTATCTCCCTTAAGGAGCGTGCGGCCGCCCATATCGAAAGTTGTTACGATCCGGTACGTAAGGTTTATACAAACTCGGTCGGGAGTAGTAACCTTGACGCCAGCACATTGCAGCTGATCATGATGAATTATCTTGACCCGGCTTCGCAAAAAGCTAAGGATCATTTAGCTGCATTAGAAAAAGAATTAAGGACGCCTAATGGCTTGTTTTACAGGTATTTATATGACGATGATTTTGGTAAGCCTAAAACTACTTTCCTGATCTGCGCTTTTTGGTATGTTGAAGCTTTGGCGACAGTTGGCCGGATAGATGATGCCCAGCGGGAGTTTGGCAATTTGCTGCAATATTCCAATCATTTGCTACTGTTCAGCGAAGATGTTGACGAGGAAGATGGCAGTCAATGGGGTAATTTTCCGCAGGCTTACAGCCATGTAGGTTTGATGAATGCTGCCTACAGGATAGCAATGAAACTGGACAGGCCAATATTTTTGTAAGGCGTTGTTTTGGGGCTGATTGGGATTCTATATGAGAAAACCTGACAGAATATAAAAAACAAATCATGTCATGCTAGCGCAGCGTGGCAATCTCGTAGCCAATACATGTCCGATTTGTATTGCTACGAGATTGCTTCGTCGTTCCTCCTCGCAATGACATGGCTTTTAAATTAAATCAATATTTTCAACTGATCTGCTTCTTCCGAACACTTTTGGTGATAACATCAATAACAGCGAGAACTTATCTGGTTACTAAATGAAGAAGCCCTATTGACTTGTACAGTCAATAGGGCTTCTTTTAAAAAGACACTGTTTTACACCTGTGTTCCTTCTTCCACTGGGGTATACTTTGCAAAGCTGGTAAGCAGTTTCCTTACCTCAGTTGGATTGCGCAGATAAAATTTTGCTGCCGACAGATTGCTCCCTACTTTAATGGTAATTGCACTTTCGGGCAGGGCTTTAAAGATATCTTCATCGGTATAATCATCGCCAAAAGCGATCACAAAATCGTAATCCTTACCTTCTGTAAGTGTTAAAGCAGCCTTACCTTTGTTGATATCCATATTCTTAACCTCCAGTACTTTATCCCCTGCTAAAAGCTGTAAGCCTTTATCGGCTGCAAGGTATTTTAAGTTGTTCATGAGCTCATTGGCTCTTAACTCTCCCAATCCGGCCTGGGCCTTACGGTAATGCCAAACCAACGAATATGTTTTCTCTTCAATAAATGAGCCTGGTGTACGGTCGACATAGGTTTCCAGTATAGGATAAATATCATGCTTCCACTGGTCGCTAAGCCCCCCTATTTTATGCCATGAAGTACCTTGTTGTTTGAACCAGGATCCATGCTCGGCAATGAGGTAGATATCATTGTTTTTAAACCAATCGTCGAGGTTTTCGTGCTTACGGCCGCTAATCAAAACTAATTGGTTTGCAGGATCTTCCGAAAGTTTATTAATGATGTTATATAATTCCCTATCCGGACTGGCCTGGTCGATATTCGATTTGAAATTCACCAGCGTGCCATCATAATCTAAAAAGATGATGCGCTTTTTAGTTTTGATATAGCGGTTAATAATGCTTTGTTCGGTAGTGTTGCTTACGTGCCTGGCTTGCATGGAACGCTGCATCAATTTTACCTCTTTTAGCTTGTCCATAAAAATCTTAACCCAGTGCGATGTGTTAAATTTAGCAACAAGCTGCCTCATGGGGATCATGCGGCGGCGCTGCTCTTCAAGCGGCATATTGATGGCCTGTAAAATGGCACGACAAACCTCGCCGGTATTATTAGGGTTTACAATTATGGCATCGATGAGCTCTTTAGATGATCCTGCCATCTCGCTCATAATCAATACACCATCATTGTTTATTCTGCTGGCTACATACTCCTTACTCACCAGGTTCATACCATCGCGCATTGGGGTAACCAGGCAAACATCGGCCGAATAATAGAGCGCCGATAGAGTCTCAATCGGGAACGAGCGATAGTAATAATGGATCGGGCTCCAATCCATGGTTCGGTATAAGGCGTTGATCTTGCCTACTTTTTTATCAATCTCATCTCGAAGATGCGCGTACTGAGGCACAGTATCCCTCGACGGAACTACGATCATGTAAAGTGTAATGTGTTCAATACATTCCGGGCATTGCTCAAGCAATAGTTCAAACGCTTCAAGGCGCTGCAAAATTCCCTTGCTGTAGTCAAGCCTGTCTATGGAGAGAATCAGCTTCTTGTTTTGAAAATTTTCTTTAATTAAATCAATTTGCTCCTTTACCTCGTCTTGTAAAGGCAATGATGAATATTTTTTTTCGTCGATGCCCATCGGGAATGATTCAACAACGATTGAGCGCTCTCCATTGCTTATAATGTTAGAGTTAGATGATACCGGCAGCAAACGTGTGGCTGCTCCTAAAAAGTGGCGAACATCATCAAAAGTGTGAAACCCGATCAGATCGGCTCCAAGCATACCTTCCAATAATTCCGCCCGCCATGGGATCAACCTAAACATTTCATTTGACGGGAAAGGAATGTGCAGGAAAAAACCGATGGATACGTCCGGCATTTCCTGTCGTACAAGCTGCGGTAGCAGCAATAACTGATAGTCATGAACCCAAATCACATCGCCGGGCTCGGCAATCTTGAGGATCGCATCTCTGAACTTTTTATTTACAGCCTGGTAATATTCCCAATTTGATTGTTTGTAAGCTGCATAAGTTGAAGCGTAATAGTGAAAAACGGGCCACAAAACCTCGTTGCTAAAACCTTCATAATATTGGTTAATTTCTTCTTGGTCTAAGAAAACCGGAATTAAACTTAAATCTTTTAATTCGTTTGTAACCTGGTCTTTATCTTCCTGGTCGGCTATTTCTACGCCGGGCCAGCCAATCCACACATTATCGCCTTGTTTATATATTGAACCTAAACCGGTTGCTAAGCCTCCCTCGCTTGGTGATGAATGGTAAGCACCATCAGTTTTGGAAATTTTAACAGGTAAGCGGTTTGATACAATTATTGTTTTCGACATACTAATAAATATTAATTAATATTTAAAAGTCGAAAACAGCGTTTTTGTTTTAAAAAATGGCGTTTTTGCATGTAAAAATGTGGTTTTTTGACATAAAAAAAGCCGTCCTGATATTTAGGACGGCTTTCAATTGTTATAATTTTCGGAATTATTTCACTTGTTGGAAAAACTCGATGTTAGCTTGTTGAGTGATCCTTACCAAAACTTCGTGTTTGTCGTTTTTCAAGTCAACAAAGTATGAAGTTGGCTCGATAGCGTCATTGATTGAAGTGTTAGCCTGGTAAACGATAACTTCACCTACTTCGTAACCTTTGTATTCGTTGTTGATTTGTTTAAGGGCTTTAGCTGGGATAGCTTTGTTGTCAACACGTTGAGTTGTACCTAAAAATTCACCTTGTAAGTTGTAGAAAGCAGTTTTTTGAACGCCATCAACAGTGAAAGTAGCTTTTTGTACGTTTTTAGTTACAGTCCAGTTAACGTTGGTAGCTTCAGCGAAATCAGCAGTAAAGCCGTGTAAAGCGATGTAAGAAACGTTTGTACCACCGTCATATTTTTTGCCACCATCGGCGAAAGCGTTAACGGTAAATAAGGCTGCAGTTGCTATTGTTAAAAATATCTTTTTCATGTTCGTTTAAATTTTAAATCCTGCAACAAAAATACAGTAGACTTATCAATATTTAAAATTTTCTGAAACTTTTATGAATATTTAATAATTATAGCGTTTTATAGCCTCAAAATTTAAATTTTGTCAATGACCTTAGTGTATATTTTACAATATCTAAAAGAAAAAACGCCAAATAATGGCGTTTTTGATTTGCTAAACCGATTTATGTTGTCATTGAAATGTCATTTAGCCATTATCTGCGAATCCAGGGTATAAAGTCATGCCTCCATCTGCAAAAATTGTTACCCCTGTAATGTAATCCGACTCGTCTGAAGCCAGCCAAACTGCCAGTTTTCCGATATCATTGGGTTGGCCAATCCGGTTGTAAGGAATGAGTGTCAATAGTTTATCCAGTGCTTCGGGGGTATCCCAGGCTTCCTTATTAATAGGTGTTTGAATAGCACCTGGCCCAATGCCGTTGACCCTGATCTTATGCGGGGCAAGTTCCTGGGCTATACTTTTCATAAACATCATGATGCCGCCTTTGCTGGCTGCATAGTTTACATGCCCTGCCCATGGGATAACTTCATGCACACTGCTCATACAAATGATCTTGCCGGCTGCTTTACTTCTCTCCTCAACAATTCCCCTTTTTATAAATTCTTTTGCTGCTTCCCGGGCGCAAAGGAATTGACCGGTTAGGTTTATACTGATCACTTTATTCCAGTCATCAAGTGTCATGTCAACAAATTTGGAGTCTTTTTGCAAGCCGGCATTATTCACCAGGATATCGATGGTGCCATATTGCTTAAATATTTCGGCAAACATGGCCTTTACTTCATCCTCATGGCTCACATCGGCCTGAAATGCAAATGCTTCGCCGCCGGATGCTTTGATCTGGCTGACTACATCATCAGCCGCGGTCTTGTTATGCGCATAATTGATCAGCAATTTGGCGCCTGCTTCGGCCATGGCCAATGCAACGCCTTTGCCAATGCCGCTATCTGCACCGGTTATTAAAGCTGCTTGTCCTTTTAATAGTTGGGGGTTATTGCTCATAGATAAACGTTTTTGCGTTTAATATAAGCAATTGAATTGATGGGAAGATTGTTTTTGTCTGAACTGGGATTTATGTGATTAAAGGATTACACAATCAAACAATAATAGTCCTGTAATCCTAAAAATCCACCCAAATCCCGGTTCAGAGATTATAGCGCCTTTATATAATCATGAAACATGAACAAGGCTTTCTTTTTATCCTCGGTTAAATCATAATCTATTTTAACCATCAGGTAATCAACCAGGTCAAAATCATCACGCATAGGTAACTCCTTAAACAGGTCTTCCCGGTGATCGAGTCCGTATTTAAGCGACGCGTTAAACTCGTCCATAAACTCTTGCGGGATAGGTTTGTTGGCAATCCAGGCAGCAAAAGTAAATGGCAAGCCGGTCATGTTTTGCCATTCTTCGGCAAGGTCATAAACGTATTTATACTGTTGCTTTTTGCCGAAGGTGCGGTCGCCTATTTGTACAAAGGCAGTATGCTCCTCTGCTGATTGGGCATAGTCTGATGCACTTATAACCTGATCCGGATTTACTCGCCAGTGGTTTTTCATAAGCACACGGGCCAGATTATTTGATGAGCGCGATTGCGGATCAAGCTGGATGGTTTTTACATCCTTAATATCACAATTACTAAAAATAAAAACCGAGTTAACGGCACCTACCGCGCCAATGCAATAATCAGAAACAATTTCCCATTGTGGCAGGCTTAAGGCAGCTGCAACGGGGATAAGACCGATATCAACTACATCGTCGATAAGTTTTTGAGCACAATCTGAAGGGATATCAAGGCTCAGGTCAATTTTATTAATGATGTCGGTATGTTGAATGCCGTATAAAAAGGGTTTGGTGTTAGTGTAGCTTACCGCTGATATTCTGATCTTGTTCACAAATGCGCTATTTCTGTTCTTCGGAATTTTTTAGATGTTCGGCGTTATTGAAATCCGCGATCTCAAATTTTTCGCCATCATAGTTTACCTTATATAATACCAGGTTTTGATGTGGGAAGCTATCCATTTCAGATAAAGGTTTACCGGTGAGGATGCAAAGCAACAGGCGTAAAGCACGGCCATGCATACAAATCAGCACATTTCTTTCTTCGGGATGGCTCATGATCACCTTTAGCGCTTCTCGCTGACGAACCTCAACCTCCCGCGGACTTTCGCCTCCTTCAAACTTGCTATCCAGCTTGCCATCCAGCCAATCCCGCATAATTTGCAGAAAGGCCGCTTTATTATCAGCTGTAGGTGCTTGTCCTTCATGAACGCCCCAGGCCAGCTCATCCAAACCCGAAAGTTTTTCATAAGGGAGCCCGAGGTCAATAAAAGGCTGGACGCTTTGTTGCGTACGCTTTAATGCCGATATATAGATCTTATCAAACGGAACGTTTTTATAAGCTTCATAAAACTGGCAGGCCTGTTTGCGGCCTTCGTTATTTAAATCGGTATCAACTCCGCGGCCTTGAATAATGCCAAGTTTATTAAACTCAGTTTGGCCGTGGCGTACTATATATAAGGTTTTTTGTGCCATTTTCTTGAGCCCAAAGGCTTAAAGCTTTTTTGCTTTATCTATGCTATATTTATTGTTTTGCTTTCAGCTTTAAGCCTTCGGCTTTCAGCTTAATTAATAACCGGTAACTTGTAATACTGTGGTTTCGGTTCGTCGCCAAACACAAAGTCTGTATAATCAGTCACTACATTATATAATGTATCACGTTCAATTGGCTGACGACCAACATGTTTAATTAACTCTACCACTTGTTTGGTGCTCATGCCCGGGTGCTGTTCTTCTGCACCAGCCATCGAGTAGATTTTGGTTGTATCATCCAATGTGCCATCAATATCATCAACACCAAAGTTAAGCGAAAGCTGCGCGGTTGTACGGCTGATCATCGCCCAATAAGCTTTAATGTGATCGAAATTGTCAAGGTAGATACGTGCTACAGCGTAGTTGCGCAAATCCTCAATCACAGAAACCTCCGGTACATGCGACATTTGGTTGTCTTTATTCCTGAATTTAAGCGGAATAAATGTCTGGAAACCTCCTGTTTTGTCCTGTAACTGGCGCAGGCGCTCCATATGGTCAACACGGTGCTTATATTCTTCAATATGGCCGTAGAGCATGGTGGCGTTTGAACGACCGCCCAACTTATGCCATTCTTCATGAATAGCCAGCCACTGATCGGCAGTACATTTATCTTTCGAGATCTGGTCCCTGATTTCCGGGTCAAAGATCTCGGCGCCGCCGCCAGGGATAGAATCCAGGCCGGCTTCCTGCATCAGGCGCATGCCTGTAGCATAATCAATTTTGGCTTTTTTGAAAATGTAATGGTATTCAACCGGGGTAAGTGCTTTAATATGCAGTTCCGGCCTATGGGCCCGGATCCGGGCAAAAAGCTCCTGGTAAAAAGGTACATCATATTGCGGCAATACACCACCAACAATGTGTACCTCGGTAACCGGTTCGCCGTCATATTTGGCAACCATATTAAACATTTCGTCCATGGTGTACTCCCAGCCTTCTGACTTTTGTTTCAGTAAGCGCGAGTATGAACAAAATTTGCAGTCGTAAACACAAAGATTGGTTGGCTCAATATGAAAGTTACGATTGAAATAAGTTTTATCGCCGTGGCGCTCCTCGCGGATGTAATTGGCTAAAGTGCCAAGATATCCAAGCTCGCCCTGCTCATAAAGCAAAACGCCTTCATCAAATGTGATGCGTTGTTTATTTAGTACCTTTTGGGCAATGTGCTTTAAGTCAGCAGATAAATTCGGATCCTGGAGCAATACCTGTAAATTATCTGAATTATGCATCATTATAAATTTGGCCAAATGTACAAAAAAGCACAAAAGTAATATGCGTTATGACACATATCGTCCAAATTTGATGGTAAATTACATTAAAGTTACAGAGCCTTGATCTCGCTTATGGAGATACCTATCGAACAATCATCCTGACATCCATTAGGTACATAACTGGCGCCTGATATCATCCCGTTATTGTTGCTTTCAAAGTAAATGGTGTTCTTTTTCTTATCAGCGGCAAGCCATTCGGTTTTGGCTTTTTGATAAATCTGGTCGAGCGTAAGTAAGGCGGCGCCTGAATTATGTTGCCCCAATGATGTTTTATCTTCCTGCCACTGTTCCCTTATTTTTTTAGTGGGAGCGCTGTTAGGATTTTGCTCTAAAGTATATGATAGAAAATCTCTCCCTACCACCACGCCATTTTGCACAGTAATTTTTGTTTCGGATCCATAACCGAATACAGACCCGGCATTGACTGTATAGCTGTATGAGTTTTTGCTTTCAGTTTTAAAGTTTTGCCATACCTTATAACTTTTGTCGTAAGCTGTTTCGTTAGCATCTTTTTTGCAGGCTGTAAAGCCGGTTATTGCAAGCAGGATCAGGATAAAGGTTCTTTTCATGCGGATAGGTTTTATAATCTATTCGGCTAAAAATGAAAAAACGCTACAGCTAATAACAAATATTCTTTTTTACTTTGGGCGATATCATATTTCGAACCATGAAAACAGAGACTATAGCTATACACGCCGGTAACCGTGTTGATGAAGCAACACGAGCAGTAATACAACCTATTATTATGTCAACCACGTTCGAGCGCGGCGAAGACGGTGGTTTCCCGGCAGGTTATATTTATAGTCGGTCAGCTAATCCTAACAGGCATGCGCTTGAGCATTTACTGGCTAAATTGGAAGGCGGCGTTGAGGCTGCTTCATTTTCGTCAGGCAACGCGGCCGGAATGTCCGTATTTCAATCACTTGCGCCGGGGACTCATATTATTGCTCCAGATGATATGTATCATGGCTTGCGTAATCAGCTTAAAAACCTGTTTGCAGGGATATTAACGTTCGATTTTATCGATGTAAACGATACGGAAGTATTGCAGCAATATATTAAACCCGAAACAGGCTTAATATGGATTGAAACCCCATCAAACCCACTGCTTAAGATAACTGATATAAAAAAGGTAGTAGCAATAGCCAAAGCAAAAGGCATTAAAGTTTTGTGCGATAATACTTTTGCGACGCCAATTTGCCAACGACCATTTGACTTGGGCGTAGATATTGTAATGCACTCAGCCACCAAATATTTCGGCGGCCACAGCGATTTAATGGGCGGAGCCTTAATTACGGGCGAAACAAATGATTGGTGGACAAAGATCCGTCAGGTACAGGAAATGGGGGGCGCTATCCCCTCGCCTATGGATTGTTATTACCTGGTACGTAGTATTAAAACCTTGCCGTACCGCGTAAAAGGTCACGTACAAAACGCACAACTATTAGCCCAATATCTTGAACAACATCCCAATGTTGAACAGGTAATGTATCCAGGCTTACCATCGCACCCACAGCATGATATAGCAAAAGATCAGATGCTGGCTTTTGGAGGCATGTTATCCTTTATTATTAAAGGCGATGAAAACGACACGCATAAGATCATTAATAAATTGAAGCTGTTTATAAAAGCTACCAGTCTTGGAGGCGTGGAAAGTTTAATAGAACACCGAGCCACCGTTGAAGGCCCCGATACCAAAACCCCACGCAACCTGCTCAGGGTTTCGGTTGGATTAGAGCATATTGATGATTTAATCGCTGATATGGAACAGGCTTTGGCTTAGTGCTTGTTTTTTTCTTGTTCCTTTTCCTTGTCTTTATTAAATGAATTAACCGGTATATCGGCAGTTATTATTACACCATAATCTTTATTCGTGATCCCATATTGTTTCACAAGCTGACGCTTGTTTATAATTGTGAGCCCCTTGAATATTTTATCATTTATCCCGGCTAAATTACCTTCGTAATTATTGATCAATACCTTTTTATTAAGAATGTATTGAACCTTGGAGGCGTTTGCTGGTGTGGAAATTAGCTTGGCGTAATCAGCAGATTTCGATTTAAAATAGTTTTGAAACCGGCGAATATCAAATTTCTTAGTTTCTATATAAATTAGTCCATATTTCGCTTCGCGGCCATATTTTATTATAGCGTTTGCACCCCTGTAAACAGAAACCGTGGCTACATCATTACTATTTAACTTGTTTAGACCTTCTCCGGTTACGCGCACACTGTCAATAAAATATACAGGTTCGTTGTTTTCAGTCTCACCTGTAACATACTGTTGAGTATCTTCCTTGACCGCCCCGTGACAAGACAATATTAAATCAGCTGCTTCCACAGGCTTATCCATATAATAAGCTTCATCTATTGGGAATACCGATTTTTTGGCCGAATCTATCTTAACATAAAAGGATAAAGTATCATTAGAGAAGTTCCAGTAATCGGAACAGCCTCTTGTGTACCATTGCTCCTTAAATGCAGGATATAGTTTAAACAAGTCCTTAAGTAATAACTTACTAAGATCAATTTCCTTTCCGTCAGGTAGTTTTCCAGCAAATGCTTTAGTCAGCCTGATTTTGCTGATAAGGTCATTTTTTTGATCTTGCTGGAATATCATTCCAGGATATTTTGACGTTGAATATCCGCTACCTGCGATATATCTCGGATCATTTCCGACACAAACCGCGTTCAGATCCATTTCTTCAAGCACCGTATCTTTCAGGTTCGGATCTGACTTTTTTAAATCAGCAATTGTGGTTTGACACAAACAGATATTATTTATAATTACCTTTTTTGCGAGATCTGAATTATCTGTCTGCGCAAAACCTTCCGTATAAAAAACAGATAAAAATAAAACGATTAGAAATGATTTTCGAAGCAAAGTTTCCTGCATAAGGGATAGGCATAAAAAATATCAGCTAAGGTATAAAGTTTTCATTTGTATCAAGAACACTGCTTTTGAAAATAAAATTTGGTACTTAACCCAATAACCCCTTATATTTGGAACATTATTTGGTAGCGATACCAACGTCGATCAATACTCCGCACATAGTTCGGGTTTTGATTTATAAAGAAGCGGCGAGAGATCAGGCTCAATGACCCGCTGGCAACCCTTCAATGTTGAAGAAGGTGCCAATTCCTGTCCCGGCAAATAACACCGGGGAATATAAATTTATAACCATGAAAAGTTTAATTAAATTTACGCAACGCAACACTTTTTACACCTTAAACGGTAACATACAACATATTGGCTCCTCTATTGGCTGTATTTGTATGTGTTGCTGCTGTTGATGCTTAGCATGCCCCTGTTTTCATTTCTCTGAAAAGGCGCGTGTGATGTTAAACCGGTTATATCAAACCGGTTTTGTCAAATCCATCTTAACAAAAAATCTAAATTAAACACATTAAAAATTACAACTATGTCTACCTTGAAATTCGAAACCTTACAATTACATGCCGGTCAGGAAGTTGATCCAACAACAGGTTCACGCGCAGTACCAATTTACCAAACTACTTCATACGTATTTAACAGTGCCGAACATGGCGCCAATTTGTTTGCGCTAAAAGAGTTTGGCAATATATATACCCGTATCATGAACCCTACTACCGATGTGTTTGAAAAACGCATCGCGGCTTTAGAGGGCGGTGTTGCAGCTTTGGCTACGGCATCTGGTCAGGCGGCACAATTTATAGCGTTAAATAACATCCTGCAGGCGGGCGATAACTTTGTTACTTCTCCTTTCCTGTATGGCGGTACTTATAACCAGTTTAAAGTAGCATTTAAGCGTCTGGGTATCGATGTGCGTTTTGCCAAAGATGATACTGCGGCGAATATCGAAGCGCTTATTGATAATAAAACCAAGGCCATCTTCCTGGAAACAATAGGTAATCCTGGCTTTACCATTGCTGATTTTGAAAAGGTTAGCGAAGTTGCCAAAAGACATGACCTCCCTTTAATTGTCGACAATACTTTTGGCGCAGGTGGTTACCTCTTCCGCCCTATTGAACATGGCGCCAATGTTGTTGTTGAGTCAACTACTAAATGGATCGGTGGTCATGGTACCAGTATTGGCGGTGCTATTATTGACGCCGGTAATTATAACTGGGGTAACGGCAAATTTCCGCAGTTTACTGAACCAAGTGAAGGTTACCACGGATTGGTATTTAACGATGTTTTTGGCATTGGCGGCCCATTTGGTAACATTCAGTTCATTATCCGTGCCCGTGTTGAAGGTTTAAGGGATTTCGGCCCTTCACAATCGCCGTTTAATTCATGGTTGAATATCCAGGGACTGGAAACCTTGTCGTTAAGGGTGCAACGCCATGTAGATAATGCTTTGCAGCTGGCCAAATGGTTGGAGCAGCATCCACAAGTGGCCACGGTAAATTACCCTGGATTGGAATCATCTCCATACCATGACCTTGCAAAAAAATATTTAAAGAATGGTTTTGGAGGCGTATTGTCGTTCGAGATCAAAGGTGATAAAGCACAGGCCAGCCAGTTAATCAATAACCTGAAACTGGTTAGTCATTTAGCTAACGTGGGCGACGCGAAAACATTGATCATACAGCCTTCGGCAACAACGCATCAGCAATTATCTGATGAAGAGCAACTATCTGCCGGTGTTACACCGACATCATTACGCGTAGCCGTTGGTATTGAGCATATAGATGATATTAAAGCTGATTTTGAACAAGCTTTTGCAAAAATTAAGCAAAGTGAGGGTGAGTTAGTTTAACAATGTATAGTTTTTTTTAAGTGATATAGTAAACGTTATTACGGGTAGCAGCCAGAAAAAATCTGGTTGCGTCCGGAATAACAAACAGAAGAATGAACGCAGAGATATTTAAATACACTGATACTTTTGAATTTGAATCCGGCCGCACGATTGAAGGTTTAGAGATAGGCTTTCATACCTATGGCAGGTTAAATAAAGAAAAAAATAATGTTGTTTGGGTATGCCACGCGCTTACTGCCAACAGCGACGTATTTGACTGGTGGAAAGGCCTTATTGGTGAGGGTTATTTCTTTAACCCGGAAGAGCATTTTATAGTTTGTGCTAATATTTTGGGTTCGCCGTATGGTACTACAAGTCCGCTGAGTGTTAACCCGGTTACGGGGCAGCCGTATTACCTATCCTATCCGCAGTTTACTACAAGGGATATGATAAAGGCGCACCAACTGCTTGCCGACCATTTACAGATCAATAATATCAGTGTATTGATAGGCGGTTCATTAGGTGGCCAACAGGCTATGGAATGGGCAATCATTGAGCCGGAACGCATCAAAAATCTTATTCTGATTGCTACCAATGCCAAGCACTCACCATGGGGCATTGCGTTTAATGAGTCGCAGCGCTTAGCCATTAAGGCCGACCGTACTTTTTACAGCAACACGCCGGAAGGTGGTCAAAAAGGCTTAAAAGCAGCCCGGAGCATCGCGCTTTTAAGCTATCGTACTTATAAAACCTATGGTATTACCCAGCAGGAAGAAAGCGATGATGTGAAAGATAATTTCCGCTCATCGTCATACCAAAACTACCAGGGCGAGAAACTGGTGAACCGCTATAATGCCTATAGCTATTGGTATCTGACAAAAGTGATGGATTCGCACAATGTGGGCCGTGGCCGTAACGGGGTTGACAAGGCATTGAGCCTGATCAAGGCTAAAACATTGGTTATCGGTATTTCATCGGATGTGTTATTCCCTATCGAGGAGCAGCAATACCTTTTCAGGCATATCCCGAAAGCTGCCTTTGCCGAACTTGATTCGTTTTATGGGCACGACGGATTTTTAATTGAAACAGAAGCATTAACAAACATATTTACATCGTTTTTTAAAACCGATGTGAAAGGAAAAATTATAGAACTGCAACGTACAGCGTAATGAGTAAAAAGTTAAATATCGGCCTCTTCGGATTTGGAGTTGTGGGCCAGGGTTTATATGATATCGTAAAAACAAAAAAGCTAAACATTGAGATAGTAAAATTTGCTATTAAAGACCCAACCAAAAAACGTTCTTTACCGGCTCATTTATTTACTACCGATAAAGAAGAACTGCTTAATAACCCCGAGATCAACACGATAGTTGAGTTGATTAATGATACCGAAGCTGCTTTTGAAATTGTTTCAAGGGCCCTGAAATCTGGCAAGAACGTAGTATCGGCCAGTAAAAAAATGATTGCCCTGCATTTAGATGAGCTGATCGAGATCCAGCATCAATACGGAACCTCGTTACTATATGAAGGCGCAGTTTGCGGTAGTATCCCTATCATCCGTAATCTTGAGGAATATTATGACAACGAATTACTGCACTCTATAAGCGGCATTTTCAACGGTTCATCAAATTATATCCTTTCAAAAGGTTTTATCGAAGGTTTGGATTATGACAGTGCCTTAAAACAAGCCCAGGACCTTGGTTTTGCCGAAACTGATCCAACCAGTGATGTTGGCGGTTTTGATGCCAAATATAAACTGGTTATCGCGGCTGCCCATGCTTACGGTGTGGTGGTACAGCCGGACGAGGTATTTAACCTGGGAATCCAAAACCTTGCCGCTGCAGATCTGCAATATGCCCGCGAAAAGAACCTCAAAATTAAACTGGTACCCGTAGCTAAAGAACTTGACGACCGCAACGTTGCCCTGTTCGTGTTGCCAAAATTTGTAAACGATAAAGAGTTTTTATACAACGTTGAATACGAATACAACGGCGTAACGGTACAGGCAGCTTTTGCCGATCAGCAATTCTTTTTCGGAAAAGGCGCTGGTGGCCACCCTACCGGCTCTGCTGTACTGTCGGATATAGCGGCTTTACGCTATAACTACCAGTACGAGTACAAAAAGGCAAAAGAAAAAACAGATCTTAATTTTACCAATAACATTGAATTAACGGTTTATCTGCGTTATGATGATGAAGAACTGGTTGAAGCGCTGAACTTCGAACACATTAATGAGCGCTACTACTCAGGTAATTATAAATTTGTTATAGGAAAAATCAATTTACAAAATCTGATTGCCAACCAACAACGTATATCTGACAGCAAGGCTTTCGTAGCCTTTGCCGATCAGCTTACGGGGGTCAGCTTAGCATCGGCAGCTAAACAGACAGCTGAAGTTTTTTAGTAGATTCCTTCGGTTGTTTTAATATAAAAAGGCTTCTCCAAACGGGAAGCCTTTTTAGTTACATGCCGGTTAATTTCATTTGGCAAAATACGCTCCTATTCTTCTGGCAAAAGCTACTGTAATTATGCCGATGAATATTTTTGAGCCCTCAGCTATAATGTTGCTTTGTTCGTTACCATTAATAAGCGTATACATGTGATATAAGAAATCAGGCGCGGTGCTAACTAACAGGAGTCCGCCAATTATCACCAGGGATATTTCGTAAATAATATTTCGCTCTGCAAAAAGCTTCGCGTTTTCTTTATAATCACTTTCCCGGGTGATCCAGCGGGTAATTCTTTTTGTGCCGGCAATCAGCAGTATCGCCAATACCATCAGGAAAATAAAGTTTAAAGAATTTACAAGTACTAAATTTTCATGGTCGGTAGGCTGTTCACCAGGCGAACCCGTATGATTGCCTATAAAAGTGATTAGGTTCGGAAGTTTAGAGATATCGGCTACCAGCAGGTAGATGCCCAATACTTTAATGGCGACCTCATAGATGTCGGATTTTTTCATTCGCTTTAATTAGGGATTAATTGGTTTATGGCTTACAAGGTAAACAATTGTACCACAAGTAAAAGAGAAATGAAGGTCCGGGGGGTAATTATTCCAGGTAATAATGCCTGATCCTGTTCAAACCCTCATCAAGTTCATAAACCAGGGGTACGGCGGTAGGTATTTCCAGGGAAGTTACTTCTTCGTCGTTTAAATTATCAATATATTTTATCAGCGACCTAAGGCTGTTGCCATGCGCCACTATAATAACCTTTTGATTGCGCCGCATAGCCCTCACAATTCTTTCATTCCAAAACGGCAGCACTCTATCCATCGTTTCACTAAGGTTTTCAGTTAAGGGCAATTCACGCTCGGTTAAATCTTTATATCTAAGATCATGGCCCGGATACCGGGGATCTTCTTTTGTTATCGCCGGCGGATGTTCATTAGGATCACGCCGCCATTTTAATACCTGCTCTTCCCCGTATTGGGCAATAGTTTCATCTTTATTCAGTCCCTGTAAGGCTCCATAAAAACGTTCGTTCAAACGCCATGATTTTTCAACCGGGATCCAAAGATGATCAAGCTCCTCAAGCATGTAATGTAATGTCTTGATCGACCGTTTCAGGTACGATGTAAAGCCGATATCAAAGTTATAGCCATTTTTATTCAGGATTTTTCCGGCGTTGTGGGCTTGCTCGTACCCTTTGTCTGATAGGTCTACATCTTCCCAGCCTGTAAAACGGTTTTGCTGATTGAAAACACTTTCGCCGTGGCGGATTAATACTAATTTTTGCATAGGTATTTAGTTAACGCAAAAGTAAGTTAAGGGTTGTGAAAAACTTGCTTAATATTTATAAATCAGTTAGCTTGCGGTACAAACCAAATAAACTAAAACCTATTATGATCCCTACTACACCAGTACCGGTGAAGGATGGCATTGCCAATCCGGCGCCGCTTGGCCTGTGCGCTTTCGGTATGACAACCGTTTTATTAAACATTCACAATGCCGGCTTTTTTGAAATGAATACCATGATCCTGGCCATGGGTATATTTTATGGCGGACTGGCACAGGTAATTGCAGGTGTTATCGAAGCAAAAAAGAATAATACTTTCGGGCTGACAGCATTTACCTCGTATGGCTTTTTCTGGCTTTCGTTAGTTGGATTACTGGTGATGCCTAAGCTTGGCTGGGGCGTTGCTCCGTCTGAAGGAGCTATGATTGCTTACCTTAGCATCTGGGGCGTATTTACCTTCCTGTTGTTTTTTGGTACACTAAAGCTCAACCGCGCATTACAATTTGTTTTTGCTTCGTTAACCGTATTGTTTTTCCTGCTGGTAGCGGGCGATGCTACCGGAAATGCAAGTATCAAGCATCTGGCTGGATATGAAGGTATCATTTGCGGTGCTTCGGCTATATATACCGGTATTGCCAATGTGCTGAATGAAGTTTACGGAAAAACTGTTTTACCTATTGGCCCGGTGAAGGTTTAATTTTTTTCAGCTAAATTGCGTGGGTGAAAGATTATAAAAAATATTACAGCATACCGGCCACTCCCGAAGAGATTTATATGGCCATCACCAATCCCATTACCATCGAACTTTGGACTGGCGAAGTAGCGGAAATGTCTACCGAACCCGGCACCGAATTTTCTATGTGGGATGGTAGCATTGTAGGTAAAAACCTCGAGTTTGAGCCCAATAAAAAGGTTGTTCAGCAATGGTATTTTGAGGGACAGAGCGATAACTCTATCGTGACCATCAAACTGCATGCTGATAAAAATGGCACATCGGCAGAGCTAAGGCATACCAACATACCCGACGATGATTATAACGACATTGTTGAAGGCTGGAATGATAGTTATTTCGGAGGCCTGATAGACTTTTTTGAGGGCGCTTAATACATTCTAAAAACAAAATACTTTATACCCATGAAACAAGGCCTTTTGATTGATATGGATGGGGTGATTTACAGCGGCGAAGAATTGATATTCGGCGCTGATAAGTTCATCAAGCATCTTATTGATAATGATATCCCGTTTACTTTTATGACCAACAACAGTCAGCGTACCAGTCTGGAGGTTGTACGTAAGCTTAAAAGGCTGGGAATAACCGTTGAAACTAAACATGTTTATACCAGTGCAATGGCTACCGGTAAATTCCTGGGCGATCAAAGCCCAAATGGTACGGCGTTTGTATTGGGCGAAGGTGGCTTGTTGACCAGTCTGCATGAAAACGGTATCACATTGGTTGATTCCGATCCGGAATTTGTTGTTTTAGGTGAAGGCAGAAACTTTACCCTGGAGATGGTACAGCGTGCGGTTGATATGATCCTGGCTGGTGCCAAATTTATAACAACCAACCGGGACCCTTCTCCTAAAAAACCGGGATGGAATAACCTGGGTATTGCGGCAACAACCGCTATGATTGAGGAAGCAACCGGTCGTAAGGCATTTGTAACGGGTAAACCAAGCCCGGTGATGATGCGCTCGGCGAGAAAATTCCTGGGCCTTGAAACAGCCGAAACAACCGTAATTGGTGATACCATGGAAACCGATATTCAGGGCGGCGTGCAAATGGGATATAAAACTATTTTGGTTTTATCGGGTATTTCCAGCAAAGATCAGTTAAGCCATTATGCGTTTAAACCTGACATGGTAGCCAGCTCGGTTGACAAAATAGTTTTCCCGCTTAAGTGGTGGCAATAAGATAATCTTCTTTTTTATAATAAAGCGGACGGTCCAAAAAGATCGTCCGCTTTTTGTTTATAGCAATATCCTATGGTTAAAACCTGGAAGAATATTTAACTGAAACCTAATATCATTAAGCTTTTTTTAAGTATTTTTTAATAGTGTCAGGCTTTATTTGCTCCCAACCAATTAAACTAATGCCTGCCCTATAAGGCTGCGGTTAACTATTAAACCAATATTGCTATTTATGCCTTCACTCGTTTTTAAGCCACCGTAAGGCTTATGGCAGGTAGCACCTGTATTTTGTTAACAAACCAATCTATCAAACAATTACATCTGAATTTATGAACTTAAAAAAACTTTATGTTTTAAGCTGTGCGCTTATTATTGGCATCCTAAGTGCCTGCTCAAAAAAAGAACTGGCAGGAAATCCGGCTAATGCTAATAACAATCAATCCAAAATAAAAACTGCCGCTTCACCT
The DNA here is from genome assembly GCF_003675385.1 of Mucilaginibacter kameinonensis. GTDB lineage: Bacteria > Bacteroidota > Bacteroidia > Sphingobacteriales > Sphingobacteriaceae > Mucilaginibacter > Mucilaginibacter kameinonensis. The sequence goes on from NZ_RCWZ01000005.1 coordinate 245,651, forward strand.
GCCGGTGATGTTGTGGGTAAAATCACCGTAGGCTACCAGGGCTGGTTTGCCGCTATTGGCGATGGTTCCCCCATTAATTTGTGGTGGCATTGGTCAAACCCCAATAACCAGGCCCCTAATGCCAATAATATCGGGGTAAAATCATGGCCGGATGTGCGGGAATATACCAGCACTTATCAAACCGGTTTTGCCAATTTGAATAATGGCAGCCCGGCAAAACTGTTTTCTTCCTTTAATGATCAAACGGTAAATGTGCAGTTTCAGTGGATGCAGCAAAATAATATCGACTGCGCCGCGCTGCAGCGTTTTAACCCAACCGGCGGTGAAGGTCCTGTACGCGATGCCATAACTGCCAAAGTAAAAACCGCAGCCGAGGCTACGGGCCGTAAATTTTATATCATGTACGATGTTGGCGGGTGGACAAACATGCAATCGGAAATAAAAACCGACTGGACAACCAAAATGTCGGCCTATACTTCGTCATCAGCTTATGCTAAACAGAACGGTAAACCGGTAGTATGTATCTGGGGCTTTGGTTTTAATGACGATAACCATCCGTTTTCGGCAGCCGTTTGCCTTGACGTGATCAACTGGTTTAAAAGCCAGGGCTGCTACGTTATAGGTGGCGTACCTGCTTATTGGCGCGATCCTAATGCCAGTGAGGTGCGGCCTAATTTTTTGCCGACCTTTAACGCGTTAAATATGATCTCGCCCTGGATGATTGGCAAGATTGGTACTATAACTGAGGCCAATAATTTTTATAACAATACACAGGTTGGCGATCAGGCGTATTGTAACGCCAATGGTATTGATTACCAGCCCTGTGTTTTGCCCGGCGATCTGCAGTTACGGCAGCGCGTACACGGCGACCTGATGTGGACACAGTTTTATAACCTGATCCGTGGTGGTGCGCAGGGATTGTATATATCAATGTTTGATGAGTATAATGAAGGTAACCAGATTGCCAAAACAACAGAAAACTCATCATTTGTGCCTGCCGGATCAAACTTCTTATCGCTGGATGAGGATGGCACCATTTGTTCTGCCGATTATTACCTGCGGTTAACAGGTGACGGTGGCCGGATGTTAAAAGGACAAATAGCGCTCACCGCCGTGCGCCCGACAGCCCCGATGGCAGGTGGCAGCAATCCAGGCACGCCTCCAATCGGGCAAACTATAACATTAAAAGGCTCAAACAACAATTACGTAAGCAGCGAAAACGGTACACAGCCTATGAACTGTAACAGGCCTACTGCAGGTGGTTGGGAACAGTTTACCATTGTTAATGCAGGCAGCGGTAAAGTTGCCTTGTTAAATTCGGGTAAATATGTATCATCTGAAAATGGCACCCAGGCTATTAACTGTAACCGCACATCTGTAGGCCCTTGGGAACAGTTTGATTGGGTGAGCAATGCCGATGGTACTGTCTCTTTCCGTGGAAGCAATGGCAAGTATATATCAGGTGAGAATGGTACACAGGCCATGACTTGTAACCGTGCCACCATTGGGGGATGGGAGTCATTCCGGGTGAATCAATAGACTTATTTAATAAAAAAGAGGCTGTTGGAATGACAGCCTCTTTTTTATATAACCGATAAAGGATTTGAAAAATCTCCCGGTTTTATACCATCACTCTCGTCAATACATCTATCAATTCTCTAATTTCAAAAGGTTTGCCTATATAGGCATCTGCTTCGCCTATGGCGGCCATTTGTTTGATTGCCGGGTTCGCTGAGATCAATACAACAGGTATATCTTTTGTTGGAGGCTTGGATTTAAATAGTATACACATGATATGCCCGCTTATGCCTGGCAGGTTTTCATCAAGCAAAAAGCAATCAGGCTGCAGGGCAACTATTTCTTCCAACGTGGTGAAAGCTTTAAATCCTGAAACCCGGAAACCCGCGTGCTCAAGCAATAAGGTTGTGGAATCAAGTATATCTGCCTCATCTTCTATTAATACAATATGTTTACCCATAAATTACCCTGTTCTACGATATTATTGCTTTAGTAGTTGCACGGTCGCGAAAGTATGCTAAAATCTGTAACCAGATCTTTAATCTCTGCGTCTTAGTTGAAAAGCATATGCCACACACCGCCATGAAAAATAGCATACAATACTTGTACCATAAATTCAGCCGTTCATTTTTACTTATCATATTAGCCTCATTCGCCTTCTGTATTAGCCTGAACGCTCAAATAACAACTCCAAACGGAAAGGTTATAAGTAGTACTGCCATGGATAGTTTTCTGCAAAAACAGATGGATTCGCTTCAACTTCCGGGGCTATCAATCGCGTTCATTAATAAAGGTAAAATTGTTTATCACCGTGCTTTTGGGGTGACGGATATTAAAACAAAAACACCGATTGACGAGCAGTCTATTTTTGAGGCGGCATCACTTTCAAAACCGGTATTTACCTATTGGGTTATGAAATTGGTTGACCGGGGCCTACTAAACCTTGATACCCCGTTGTATAAATATCTTCCCTATCCGGATATCGCGAAGGATGAGCGATACAAGTTAATCACTGCCCGCATGGTGCTTTCCCATCAATCGGGGCTTCCGAACTGGCGTTTCAATACTGCCGATTCTGCATTGCACGTTAAACCGGGCGCGCTTTACCTGAATTTTAAACCGGGCACTTCGTTCGGGTATTCTGGTGAAGGTTTTCTTTACCTGGGCAAGGTGGTAGCGCATCTGCTTAATCTGTCATTACAAAATATGGAGCCTGTGTTTGAAAGAGAAGTGGCTGTTCCGCTACACATGGCCCACAGTTCGTACACCGCTAATCCTTATATTTTGAAACATAAAGTAAAGGGCCACCAGGGTGGACATATAGACCCTGCTAATGGATTAAACTGGCCGGTATTGCCATCTATGGGGATAGATTCAAATACATTTAACCCGGCAGCCTCACTACATACTAACGCCCTGGACTACGCTGCACTCATCATAGCATTGATGAAAGATAAAGGGTTAAGCCCGGCAAGCATCAGGGAGATGTATCGCCCGCAACTGAATGTTCCTCTTCCTGTGGATTTCCGTAAAGCCGGTTATTCAACCTGGGGATTGGGTGTAGCAATTGAGCAAAAGCAATCAGATACCTTTTATGTCCATTCGGGTAATAACGGCAACTTTCAATCCGCTTTTTTGATGGATAAAACCCGGCAATGCGGCTATGTGTTTTTTACCAATTGCGACCATGGCAACAGTTTTAATGAGAAACTGGAAGCTTTCCTTTCGCTTAAATAGGATTGCTATATTTGTTGCATGGATACACCACTCCAACTTTCCACTTTTGAATCTGAATTTCGCGTTCGCCCCGATGATATAGATATGTTTCAGCATGTGCATAACAGTAAATACTTTGACTATGTATTAGCTGCCCGTTATGATCAAATGGAGCGCTGTTACGGCATGGCCATGGAGAAATTTATGGAACGTGGCTTCGGTTGGGTGGTGCGCACCGCTCACGTTGATTATAAGCGTGCCTTAACCATGGGCGATCACTTTGTTGTGAAAACCGGTATCGAAAGTATAGACGACAAAGGCTGCCGTGTAAAGTTTACCATCACCAATAAAGCCACTAAAAAAATATGCTGCGATGGCTGGTTTGATTATGTGATGATTGATATGGCAACCGGTCGTGGCGCGAAGATCCCGCAGGATGTAATTGACCAATACCTTATCTGATCATTAACTGCGGGGGTGAAACTGGTTTATCGTGCTTTTTAAATATTCCCTGTCCAGGTGAGTATAGATCTCTGTTGTAGTAATACTTTCGTGGCCCAGCATTTCCTGTACTGCGCGTAAATCGGCGCCGCCTTCAACCAAATGCGTTGCAAAGGAATGCCGAAAGGTATGAGGACTGATTTTCTTCTTTAGCCCCACAATTTCAACTAAGTCCTTAATGGTTAAAAAGATGATCTGCCGGCTTAGCCTGGTACCGCGGCGGTTCAGGAAAACGTAGTCCTCTTCTCCTTTTTTTATAGGGTTATGCACCCGTACATTTTCTATCCAGAGTTTAAGCGCTTTTATAGCTTCGCTGCCTATGGGTACCAACCGCTCTTTATTGCCTTTGCCGGTTACTTTTATAAATTCAATATCGAGGTACAAATTTGAGAGTTTGAGCTCGGTGAGTTCGGACACGCGCAAGCCTGAGCCATAGAGTGTTTCAAGGATGGCCTTGTTGCGCATGCCCTCGGGTTTCGAAAGATCTAAGGCCGCTATGATCTTGTTGATCTCTTCATAGCTGAGCGTATCCGGTAGTTTTCGTCTGATTTTTGGCGATTCAAGCAATTCTGACGGATCGGTTTGGATGATATCCTCCATCAGCAGGTATTTATAAAAGGCTTTGATACCGGAAAGGATCCTGGCCTGTGATGAAGGGATCATGCCCAGCTCGTTTATCCAGTTTATAAATCCCCGCAAATTAGTTAAAGTAATTAATTCGGGTTTTAATTTAACAGGCTGTGAATCTGAGTATTGATACAGTTTTTCTATATCCCTGCTATAAGCCTGGATGGAGTTGTCGGACAGCGACTTCTCTAATTTTAAATATGCCTGAAAACCTTTTATTGCCGAACGCCAATCCAATTGATTTTAGTTTTGATGATTTATAGCTAAGTTTGAACTAATGAAGATACAAATTATAAACGGCCCAAATCTGAACCTGTTAGGCGTTCGCGAGAAATCAATTTATGGCGATGCCAGTTTTGAAACCTACCTTGAAACCCTGCGCCAGCGCTTTGCAAACATCACCATTGATTACTATCAAAGTAACATTGAGGGCGAAATTATAAATAAACTGCATGAAATTGGTTTTAGTTATGATGGCATTGTGATGAATGCAGGGGCTTATACCCATACTTCCATAGCTATTGCTGATGCCATTGCAGCTATTAACACACCGGTTATTGAAGTGCATATCTCTAACGTTCATAAGCGCGAAGAGTTCAGGCATAAATCAATGATAGCGGCCAATTGTCGTGGCGTAATTGCCGGTTTCGGGATGGACAGCTATCGCTTGGCCCTTGAAAATCTGATGCTTAAATAGTATAAAAATATTTTATCATTTTGATAAAACGCTTTTGCAATTAAAGCGTTTAAACTTTGCTTTTAGCTTATAGTTTCAGATGCCTAAAATATTCAAAGTAGCCGCGCTAACCTTACTTTTTGTTACACTGTTATCCAGTGTTGATACGTTTGCTCAAACCAAAAAGAAAAAAACACATTCGGTAAGGGATTCGCTTCGCGCCTCTATCCTATCTCGCGACTCGATGATGCGGGCGCTTAAACGCTCGGATACATCCGTAAATAACTTGCTGCAAAAGGTTGAATATTATACATCTGCCTTTAATCAGATTAAAAGCAATCTTTCAAAAAAGTTAGATACTGCCGATATCAGTACGAAATTGCCGTCGTTTGAAAGGCGGGTTACCCTTATTAAATCGCTTATTGATAACGATAAATCAAGTACCTTGAGGTACTTATATACCATAAGGGACGTGCTCACCCGCAGTGATGACCAGCTTGACTTGTGGCAGGAGCAACTTGCAGATATTAACAGCAAACTTGTTCAAAACCAGAATGATCTTGATGCCATATCCCGTGATAGTGTTTTAAAGATCCTGCCGGCTGATAGTTCGCTGGCTACTACTTATCTTATTCAGAAAATAGCTATCGACAGCAAATATCATCGTTTGGACACCACCAATAAAAAGGTGATGGTAAAGATAGGCTTGCTGCAAAACCGTACTTCGGCCGTTTATATTTCGATACTCGACCTTAAAGACCAGATTGATACCAAAATCCGGGATTTTAGTATCAGGGCCATGTCGCAGGAGTACAGCAACATCTGGAACATGAATGCCGATGAGGGCAGTGATTTCGGCACAGCCACCAAAGCTACTGCCGACATGAACGCGAAGCTTTTTAACTTTTTCATCGGCCGGGATATCCTGATCCACATTGGAGGTTTAGTGTTGTTATTCGCGTTTTTTGCCTGGGTACGTGCCAGCAGGCGCAGAATACTACGTGATAATGATACGCCCGAAAGTGTGTTCAGTCAGGCCAGTTATGTTGTAAATCATCCTTTTGTATCGTCGCTTATCATTACGTTCACGCTGCTTCCTAATTTTTATGACCACCCGCCTGTGGTTGTACTGGAAATGTTTTTGCTGGTCCTGATGATAGCCATACTGTACATGGTGAAAAAATCGTGCCCGGCAACTATGTTCCGCTTTATGCTGCAGTTGTTTGGCATTACTATCCTTTACAGCCTGAGCAATCTTTATATCCAGGTAACTAATTTCGACAGGGTTGCTATTTTGATTTTAGGCTTTGCCGCATCGGTAGTAAGTTTCAGGTTTTTATCAAAAGTGCGTAGGGCTAAGGATGAGTACCTGCCATATACCAGCTTTATACTTAAGGTTTTTATATTTTTCCAGGGAGCCTCCTTTTTTTGCAATGTTTTTGGCCGCGTAAGTCTGGCTAAGATCATTGGTGTTAGCATAGTATACAATCTTTGGCTTGCCCTGGCAATGTATTACATTGTGCACATCATTATGGAGGCACTTTTCCTGCAACTGGAAGCAGGCAAAAAAAGCAACAACCTCACCTCGTTCATCGATTACAAATTATTGCAAAATAAGTTCAGAAGCGTATTGAGTATACTGGCTACCATTCTTTGGCTGGTTATGCTCACCCAAAACCTGAATATTGAAGATACTGTATTTGACTCCCTGGGCGATTTCCTGACCAAGAGCCGGAGTATAGGTGGTACCAATACGCAATTCACCTTTCAAAGCGTAATCATATTCGTGGCTGTGATCTGGCTTTCTTCTATCGCTTCAAAGATCATCAGCTATTTATATGATGTTGCCGCCAAGCACGCCAATGATATCGATGTAGCCAAGAAAAAGAACCGAACTTCTACCCTGCTGATCCGTATTGGAGTGATAGCTTTAGGTTTCTTCCTGGCCGTTGCGGCTTCGGGGGTCCCAATTGATAAAATAACCATCATAATCAGTGCTTTTGGTATAGGTATCGGTTTTGGTTTACAGAACATTGTAAACAACCTGGTATCGGGCTTGATATTGGCCTTTGAGAAACCTATTCAGGTTGGCGATATTATCGAGGTAGATAGCCGTTCAGGTACTATTATGGATATTGGCATTCGTGCCAGCAAGATAGCTACAGCTGATGGTGCGGAAGTGATCATTCCAAATGGCGACCTGATATCGCATCACGTAATTAACTGGACCTTAAGTAATAATAACCGCCGGGTTGAATTAATTATTGGGGTGGCATACGGTTCGGACATAGAAAAAGTAAAAGGAGTATTGTTGAGCGTATTGACCAACCATGATGATATCATGTCCCAGCCTTCACCATCTGTGTTTCTGCATAACCTGAACGAAAGCTCGGTTGATTTCCGGGTGTTTTTCTGGGCCGCCGACATCAATACCTGGCTGGGACTAAAAAGCCGCGTATTGGGCAATATTTATGATGCATTCAACAGGGAGGGTATTGATATACCATTCCGCCAGCAGGATGTGCGGGTAATATGGCCTAAAGGCTTGCCTCCTATTAAAATAGAAGCGCCGGGACTAAGTAGCACTGAAGAAGAGCAGGGTACAGACGATACTAAAACTCCGAAGGATCAAGATCAGTAAAATGGATTTTCTTTTTCACAAAGAAAGCCCAAACAATACTGCCTTTGAATATACCGGCAGTGTTTTGCGGTGCATCACCTTTCGCCTTTTGCCTTTTGCCTTTCGGCTTAAATAAGCTTAATACAAAGCTTTGGTGTGCCCTGCTTACTGCCCAGGCATCTTTGCGCTTGCCTTCCATTAAAAACCGGATCAAAGCGAGCAGATCCATCATGAAACGGATACAGATCACCCAAAAGGCCCGACCGAATGGAAGGTTCTTTTTTATAAGAAACAGGTTGTTCCGGAAGTTGAGGTAAGTTTTAAAAGGATTTTCGGCATTAAGCGTGCCGCCGCCAACATGGTATATGGTTGATTGCGCGCAATACATCACCTTGTAGCCCATGTTTTTTAAACGCCAGCAAAGGTCAATTTCTTCCATGTGGGCGAAAAAGCTTTCATCAAAGCCCCCAACCTCATCCCAGATGCTTTTTTTGATAAATAATGAAGCGCCTGAAGCCCAGAAAACCTCACCTGATTGCTCATATTGCCCATTATCTTTCTCCAGTTCATAAAAGATCCTGCCACGGCAAAACGGGTAACCATGTTTATCAATAAAACCACCGGCAGCACCGGCATGCTCAAAGTAATCTTTTTGAGCATATGACCTGATTTTAGGTGCAGCAGCGGCTATTAAGCTGTCACTTTCCATTAACGCTATGACAGGCTCTATCCAGCCGGGTATAACTTCAACGTCTGAGTTAAGGAGGATATAATAATCAGCATTAACCTGGGCCAATACCTTGTTATAGCCACCTGTAAAGCCGTAGTTTTTATCGTTTTGTATGATCCTTACCGAAGGATAGTTTTCGCGCATAAACGCTACAGAATCATCGGATGAGGCATTGTCGCCCATCACAATCTCCAGGTTAGGATATGTTGATGATAATACTGATGGAAGAAATTGTTTAAGGTACTTTAGGCCGTTCCAGTTTAAAATAACTACAGCAACTTTGGGTGTATGGGTCATCTATGTAAATCCTCCGGCTTAAACTTCCATCTCCGGTGCGACCATAACCAATATTGCGGTTCTCGTTTAATCATTCCCTCCAGGTATTTCACGTGCATATCTGTTATTTCGTGTTCGGCAGTTTCTTTTGGTGTTTCGGTAAGCGGGACCAGTGTATATTCATAATATCCGCGCTTTACCCTTTTCATGTCGTAAAAAACAACAGCGGCATCTATTGTTTTAGCAATTTTTTCAATTCCCAAAAACATAGCAGTTGGCTGATTCAAAAAATTAGCGAAATAGTGCGTATCGCTCGCCACCGGTGTTTGATCGCCCACCAGTACAGTAACAGTAAGTTCCTTGCGGTATTCGATCATTTTACGTAAGGTTTGTTTCATTGCTATGGGTTGTCCGCCAAACCTCGACCGGATCTCGATAAAGAAATCATTAAACGTATGGTTGTTTAAAGGTTTGTAAACAATCATGAACCGTTTATCGGTGACAAAGTTAAAATTGAGGGCCGCCATTTCCCAGTTGCAATAATGACCGGCAACTGCAATAATACTCTTACCTTTAGCAAAGTATTCAAATACAAGCTCGGAGTTAGTGGCCACTACCCTTTTCCTGATCTGTTTTTCTGATATGGTAATCATTTTAACGGTTTCCACAATCAGATCGGCCAGGTAACGGTAGTATTTACGCTCAATATCATGCCGCTCCTGGTCTGTTTTTTCGGGAAAAGCATTGCGCAGGTTTTGCTGTACAACATCGCGTCGATAATTAACAATGTAGTAAACAAAAACAAACGCTATATCAGATAAAATGTATAAAAGCCAAAAGGGAAGCAGCGATATAAGGTATAAAATTAATATACCTAACTTAGTAAAGCCCTTTTTTATCATTATTTTTGCAAATTTCGAGCACAAACATAAAATATATGATTGAAAAAGGCGCTGTGTTACCGATGTTTTATCTTCCACCGGTAGATTATTTTGTACAGATAAATACGTATAAGCCTGATATACTGATAGAAAGAGAAGAGCATTTTCCTAAACAAACTTATCGTAACCGGGCAAATATTTGCTCGCCCGATGGCGTACTGGCATTGGTAGTGCCGGTGATTAAAGGTTCAAAAAATCATACGAAAGTTAAAGATGTAAAAATAAGTTACGACTTTATGTGGCAGCGCCTGCACTGGCAAAGCTTACAGGCCTGTTATCGCCGTTCGGCTTATTTTGAATTTTACGAAGACGATTTTGCGCCTTTTTATGAAAAACAAATTACCTATTTATTTGATTATAATCAGGAGCTTTTGAACCTGCTGCTAAAGCTTACCAAAATAAAAACGGAATTAAATTTTACGGATGAATATCAGGCCGAATATCCTAACCTGCACGATTTTCGGTTTTCTATCCATCCAAAAAAAGAAAGCGAAATGCAGCAGAAACCATATTTTCAGGTATTTGAAGACCGCGGGGGCTTTATGAAAAACCTGAGCATCATTGACCTGCTGTTTAACCAGGGGCCGCAAACCATAAACTATTTGTAAATGAATGGCAATTTGAAGCGTTTACGCTTTAAAAAACATAAACGTGCAGGCAATGTAGGCGACAGACCAGGCACCATCAACGTGCCCAGCGATGCGCTTAAGCCCATTGTCTCAGTTTATTCGTATAATAAGGATGAGCTGGTAACCTGCGAAGGCAAGGATATAAAAACGGCCTTAAAACAACTTAACAAATGTGATAATCACACCCACTGGATTAAGATAAATGGTTTGGGCGATGCCGATCTGATTGAACAAATTGGCTTGCATTGTAATATTAATTCTTTGGTTTTGGAGGATATAGCCAATACCCATCAACGCCCCAAATTTGATGAGTATGATGATTATGCATTTTGTACCAGCAGGATAGTTCATTTCAATAAAGAGAATGAGATTATTAACTGCCAGTTTTCGGCCATTATTAAAGATAACATCATTGTAAGCTTCGAGGAAGATCACACAGATCGTTTTGATGCGGTAAAGGCTCGGTTGAAAGCCGGTAAAGGGGCCATTCGTACTGCTGGGCCGGGTTACATGTGCTACGCACTTACCGATACAATAATCGACAACTATTTTGTTCTGCTTGCGCAGATTGGCGATCATCTGGACGCGCTTGAAGATAAACTTTATGAAAGTGCCGATAAAACGATCATGTTTGATGCCCAGCAACTAAAACGTACGCTTATTGTTGTACGCCGCGCCAGCTGGCCAGAGCGGGATAAGATCAACGACATGATCCGGTCGGAAAGTCCACTGATAACACCGGAAGTTAAATTGTTTTTGCGCGATGCCTATGATCATTGTATCCAAGCTATGGACCTTATCGAAAACTATAAAGAGGTTACATCAAGTATCATTGACCTGTACCTATCGATGGTGAGCAACCGCATGAATGAGATCATGAAAGTGCTTACCATTATTTCGGTGATTTTTATCCCGCTTACCTTTATTGCCGGTATTTACGGCATGAACTTTTCGCGCCAGGATGATAAAGGCCATGTCCTTCCGGATAATATGCCCGAGCTTTACTGGCGTCATGGCTATGTATATGCTATTGTATTTATGCTGTTGATCGCGGTTATACAGGTTTTTGTATTTTGGAAAAAGGGATGGTTTAATCGTTTGTAGCCCCCCGGCCTCTAAAAGGGGGAGTAACCTGTTAATTGACGGTTCCCTCCCTTGGGAGGGGTGCGTTAAGATTGCGCGTTGGCGGGGCGGGGTTTATACGTCTTTGCAACGATAAGGCATCTCGCTGAAATCCCTCCCTACACCCTCCCAAGGGAGGGAATCGCACAATCCCACCCACTGAGAGCCTACTAGCCGTTTTTTGGATATTACTCTAACCCTAAAGGGAGAGTAAGCAGTATATTTGGGTAACAGAGGATTGTTCCCCCTTTAGGGGGTTAGGGGGCAAACTCAGGCTTAAGTTCCGCTTTCATTGCCTTCCTGAACTTTATTACTTTGGGCTCTGAAACAGCAAGGATATACGGCTGATCGGGATGAGATCGGTAATATCCCTGGTGATAGTTCTCAGCAGGATAAAAAACTTTGAAAGGCACAACCTGGGTAACTACGGGATTGGCGTAATGCTTTGATTCATTCACCTTTTTTATGGTTACCTCAATTGTGTTTTTTTCCGCGTCGTTACGATAAAAAGCTATTGAGCGGTAATCTGTTCCTTCATCCGGCCCCTGGCGGTTAAGCGTAGTTGGATCATGCGCCGAAAAGAATGCTTCAACTAATTTATCAAAGCTAATCACTTTAGGATCATAATACACCTGCACCGTCTCGGCATGGTTGGTGTTATCAGAGCATACTTCCCTATAAGTTGGGTTTTTAGTATTGCCGCCCGCATAGCCGGATACTACTTTATTAACGCCCTTTAGTTCAGACATGGCTTCGCTCATGCTCCAGAAACAGCCGCCTCCAAAAGTTGCTACCGCCTCTCCCGTTTTTGGTGGAGGTAACACGGCAAAATTATCGCCTTTTGATGCTTGTCCATCGGCACAACTGCTTAAAAACAGGAATATGCCTGCAGCGTATAAGAGCAACTTTTTCATAATGGATATCACTATTAATTTACTAATATACGATGCCTTGACACCAGCAGATGGTCACGCCCGTGTAAACAAGCTTAGGGCCTTTTTGCCTGCTGCATAAGCGATTTTTTCACCATAAAAAGGATTTCGCTCAGGCCATTGGTCTTGATCTCAAATGTGGTGGAAAGCAGCATCCCCATTTTATCTTTAGTAAAGCCCTTGCCCGCCATCCACTCCAGGTATGATACAGGTATATCGGCTATAATAGTCCCCTTGTATTTACCATAAGGCATTCGGGTTTGCACAATATCGATGAGGATTTTGGGGTCTGGTTGTAAATTTTCCACGGGGTAAAGGTAAAAACAAACCGCCATGGTTACATCCTATTCCTGAAATCCGCGTATAATAAAAAATGTTGCCAGTGCTGCCGCTAAACCAACGGACGCTTTTAAAATGCCGCTGCTTACATATGGAGGAATGTATTTTACGCCCATTTCATCAGCAACGGCCGGGTGCTTAACATAGCGTCCGTCAGATGGTATTGCTACCTGCTCAAAATTATCCGCCAGTTCATGCAATTCGTCACGCAACTCACGACCACGCATCACCGGGCCGTGGCCGGCCGCTACCGTACGTGGTTCAAGCGCAGTAAGTCTGCGAACTGATTCGGCTGCGGCTTTCCAATCGGTAGTAAAATACCTCGGCGGGCCAGTCAGTTTTTTGAGCGAACTAAAAGAATATAAAGCGGATTCGGCTTTAGTGGTAGAAAACGCGTCGCCGGCTATCAAGGTTGAATTTATCGGCAGAAACAAAGAAATATGTCCGGGTGTATGACCGGGAGTATGGATTACCTTCCATTCAGGTAGTTCCGGAATCCCTTCGTTCATATCGATAGCCTTTACTTTGTTACCGAGGTTTATTGGCGCGGTAGGGAAAAATGTAGATAGGAGGCTCATCATCCCATCCCTCAATGAAGGATCGGCAGGTGGGTATGATGATAAGCCGGTTAAATACGGCAATTCCAGCGTATGAGCATAAACAGGAACGTTCCAGATTTTTAAAAGTTCTTCAAGGCCTCCGGCATGATCGGCATGGCCGTGTGTAAGTACAATGGCGGCCGGCCTTGTCCCTGGGCCAAAAAGATCTTCGGCCATAGCAATGATCTTGCTTGCCGAGCCCTTTAACCCGGTATCAACCAAAACCCAGCCTTTGGCGGCTCCGGGACGGTTTGCAATCATATAAATATTAACGAATAGTAATTTGGTTCCCCATACCCTTTGCGATACCTGGAAATACTTTGTACTGAGCCTTCTGTTCATGGTTTATAATTGTTAACAAAACATAACTCCTGTATTAAAAGTTTTAGGTGAGTTAAATTTAAGAACAATTTTTATCAGCCTAAAAATAAATAAGATACCTGACTGAACGGTTTCAATGCAAACAGAAATTATCCAAACCGTGTTAGGTTAAAAATTATAGATACCATGAAACAGCAATTTGATGCTACACTTACCGGAACCGACAGTGAAATAGACGGAACTGCCCAACAAATAACACATGCTGATTACTCAGAAGCCTTTGAATTTAGATCGATAGATGGCACGCTGCATTTGGTGATTGCCAAAGATGAGGATGGCGAATGGATAAGGATTGATGGCACCGAGCCTTACTTGTCAAGCTGGATTGATGAGCTTGCCGAACAAGCAACAAGTCATGCCTAATAAAAGAGAAAGCCGGATCATTTGACCCGGCTTTCTCTTTTAGAACTTATTGTTTAGTCCAGCTCAATTGGCTTCATTTTAGGCACTAAAAAGTGCATGATAAGCCATGCTAAAATGTAAGCGCTACCGCAAACAAAAAACATGATGTAATAGGCTATCTCAATTTTATGGATAGAACGATAGTATACAAACAGATTTTTTTGTACGGCAAGCGATAAGAATACTCCGCCGATAGAGCCAAACATCCCTCCCAACCCGGTTACCGAGCCAATTGTACGTTTCGGAAACATATCCGAAACTGTTGTGAAAATATTGGCGCTCCAGGCCTGGTGTGCCGATGCAGCTATCCCGATTACGATTACCGCAAGCCACATATTTATGCCGCCAAGAATTTGTGCGAATATGATTGGTATTACCGCCAGCGCATAAATAAACATGGAAGTTTTGCGGGCCTTAAATACGGGCCAGTTATTTTTAATCAGGTTCATGGGCAACCAACCGCCTCCAACACTGCCGAAAGTAGACATGGTGTAAACCAATGCTACGGGGATAGCTATTGCTGTGCCTTTCAAGTTATACTGGCTTTCCAGGAAATCAGGTAACCAAAACAGGTAAAACCACCAGATAGGATCCGTTAGAAACTTGCCAATAACAAACGCCCATGTTTGTTTAAAGGATAACAGCTTGCCCCATGATATTTTCTTTTGCTCAGCGGGTTGCAGTATCTCTGCTTGGCTGTCGTGATCACTGTTAATATAATCAAGCTCGGCCTTTGATACTTTGCTGTGTTTAGAAGGCGCGCGGTAGATAACCTGCCATAGTACAAGCCATATAAAACCTATTGAGCCGGTTATGATAAAGGCCCATCTCCATCCCCATGTAACCGCGATAAATGGCACTGTTAAAGGGGCAACTATTGCACCGACGTTTGCACCCGAGTTAAAGATACCGGTCGCAAAAGCTCGTTCCTTTTTGGGAAACCACTCGGCGACAGTCTTAATTGCTGCGGGAAAATTACCTGCTTCACTGATCCCCAATGCCGAACGTACTACGCCGAAGCCAAAGGTGCTACCGACGAATGCATGGCACACTGCCGAAATACTCCATAACAGCGTTGAAAGGAAATATCCTAATTTGGTGCCTATTTTATCGATGATGCGGCCGGCGGCGAGCAGGCCTATAGAGTACGCTATTTTAAATGCTATTTCAATATTGGCATAGTCACCATCGTTCCATTTAAATTCTTTTGTAAGGTCTGACTTAAGTAAACTGATCACTGCCCTGTCAAGATAATTGACAGTTGTTGCAAAAAACACCAGCGAGCAGATCACCCAGCGGTAGTTCCCAACTTTTTCTTCTCTCATTATAATTTAGGTTAACTGGCTATTTAATGGTTTGTACTATTTCCAGCAGCTTCAAGGTATCATTATACAGCTTATCGTACTCCTGGTTTTCAAGCACGTTTTTGCTGATGAGCTTACTGCCCATACCCACCGCGCATACCCCAGCCTTAAACCAGGTACTGATGCTGTCATGGTTCAAATCAACCCCACCTGTTGGCATGAACAGCTGACCGGCAAACAAATCCCTGATAGAGGATACAAACTCCGGCCCTAAAATATTGGCCGGGAATATTTTTATTAAAGCTGCACCATTTTGCTGAGCTAAATAGATCTCGGTTGGCGTCATACAGCCCGGAATCCATAAAAGGTTATGCTGTGCCGTTAGTTTTCCTACTTCCGGGTTAACAATTGGCGATACGATAAAATCAGCTCCTGCGGCAATAAAGGCTTCAGCTTCCTGAACACTTTTAATCGTTCCTATGCCCAATTCAAGGCCGGGCATTTCACCGTTGGCCAGGGCTTGTTTTAAAACTTTAAAATTTTCGAGGGCCGCTTCGCCACGGTTGGTATATTCAAATACCCTTATCCCTGCTTTGTACAGTGTACGGGTTATTTGCAGGCTCACCTCCGGATCTTTATAAAAGAACAGCGGCAATGTTCCCTGTTTTAATATGGCATCAAGTACTATATCTTTTTTACTCATTGTTTCATAGCATTATAAATTTCATCAACTGTTTTGGTGGTCGCGTCGCCTTCAATAAACAGCTTTTCAAAAGCGGCTGCTGTAGCAAAATCCAGTAACTGCTGCGGATCCTGCTTGTTATAAAAGCCGTAAATAAGTCCGGCCATAAAGCAATCCCCACTGCCTACTTTATCAACCACCGTTTCGGTAGTGTAAGTTGCCGAGTGATAAAAGCGGTTTCCCGTAAAAAGTGAAGTATAATATTCAACACCTTTACCTGCATCAAAACGAAATGTATTGGCAACAGCCCGGCAGCGCGGGTAAGCATCCATGATCTTTTCTGAGGAATAAAGTCCTTCTTTCAGATAAATACTTTGCTGGCCCGACTCGTGGATATCCGGCGTAACCGGAATGGCTAACATAGTTTCTTCGGCCCACACATTGCCCATTATGATATCAGCATATTGAACCAGTTTCGGCATGATCTCTACTGGCTTTTTGCCATACTGCCATAATTTGGGGCGATAATTAAGATCGACCGATATGGTGATATGTTTCCTGCTTGCGGCCTGTAAAACCTCCTCGCAAACATCAGCAGCCAGCTGGCTTAGGGCCGGGCAAATAGCGCTGAAATGAAACCAGCTTACGCCTTTAAGCACGGCATCCCAGTTAACCATGCCTGGCTTAAGATTGGCAAAGGATGAGCCCGCACGATCATATACAATGGCATTGTTCTTTACATCTTTACCACGGGTAAGGTAGTAAAGCCCTATCCTGTTACCGCTTTTATGTATGGCAGATGTGTCAATGTTTTTGTCCTGCAGGTAACTCATGATCTGTTCTGACAATGCGTTATCGGGCAGGGCGGTAAAATATTTTATGGGCTGCTCCCATAAAGCCAAAGCATTGGCAACGTTTAGTTCGGCACCACCGATGAAAAATGGCAGCTTGTTTTTCGCCAGCCATTGGCCTTCGCCGTCCGGGCACATGCGCAGTAACAACTCACCGAATGACAGGATGCTCCCCTTTGTATTTTCGATATTGCTCATTTAAAAATTGAAATAGTTTTTGGCGTTAAAATAGCAAATATCACTCACGATCTTACCCGTCCATTCAATATCATTTGGCAGTTCCCCGTTTTCAATATCATCACCCAAAAGGTTACAAAGCAGCCTGCGGAAATACTCATGTCTCGGGAACGACATAAAGCTCCGTGAATCGGTAAGCATACCCACCATGCGGCTTAATAAGCCCATGTTTGATAAGGCGTTCATCTGTTTGATCATGCCATCCTTCTGATCCAGGAACCACCATGCCGAACCAAACTGCATTTTACCCGCTACCGAACCATCGTTATAATTGCCTACCATGGTAGCAAATAACTCGTTATCCGCAGGATTAAGGTTATAAATAATGGTTTTCGCCAGTTGATTGGTAGTATCCAGCCTGTTCAGGAATTTAGATAATGCCCTGCCCTGTGTAAAATCGCCGATAGAGTCCCAACCGGTATCTGGTCCCAGATTGGTTAAAGCACGGGCATTGTTATTGCGCAGCGCTCCGAGGTGGAACTGTTGAACCCAGCCCTTCTCGTGATCCCAAACAGCGAAGTAATACAACATAGCCGATTTGAATTTCAGGATGTCCAACGGCAATAACACTTCGTTGTTTCTTATTTTAATAAAGATCGCAGCTATCTCCGCATCGGTATAATCCTCAGCGTAGATCTGTTCCAGGCCATGATCCGATAGTTTGCAGCCATTCTCTGCAAAATAATCATGGCGGCTTTTAAGCGCTTTTAAATAATCATCGAAGTTTGAGATATCAATATTGGCAACAACTTGCAGCTGGTCGATGTATTTGTTAAGTCCCGAGATATCATCAGCGTTCATGGCTTTATCCGGGCGATATGCCGGTAACACCTTTACGCTATAATTGTCCTGTTTCAACTTTTGATGATGGCTGAGATTATCCAGCGGATCATCCGTGGTGCCAACAACCTCTACGTTTTTATTTTTAAGAATATTACGGATGCTAAACTCCGGCGATTGCAGTTTTTCATTACACTGAGCGTATATTTTTTGTGCAGATGCAGGTGAAAGCAATTCGGTGATGCCGAAATAACGCTGTAACTCGAGGTGAGTCCAGTGATATAACGGGTTTCTTAATGTGTATGGTACTGTTGCCGCCCAGGCTGTAAATTTTTCCTCGTCGGTTTTATTGCCGGTTATGTAGGCTTCATTGACCCCATTTGCCCGCATGGCGCGCCATTTGTAATGATCGCCATAAAGCCAGATCTGGGTTATGTTTTTAAAATTGATATCGTCGGCAATCTGGTCTGGCGGCAGATGGCAATGGTAATCAATTATAGGCTGATGACTGGCGAACTCATGGTATATTCGCTGCGCCGTTTTAGTTTGGAGTAAAAAATCCTGATCTAAAAAATTCTTCATTGGTTATTAACAGATGTAATACCAGGCTCAATGGTATTATAGTTTATACTTGTAAGGGGCAAATTACACATCATATAGGCAAGTTGGAAGTAATAAGTCCAAACAATCCACGCAAACGTTTTCGTTCAACGTTAAAACACATTTATTATAATAAAAAAAGGCGACAGGTACTAAACCCATCGCCTTTTATAGCTATTGGTAAAATTTATGCTACCAGAAAATTGAGTACAATGCTACTACGATACCTGTTACAATTAGTGCACCGGCTAAAAATCCTCTTGAAGTTTTAAACATTGAACTTTCAATTTCAAGACCATTTGTAGTAACGCCCCTGGCCTGATCAATTTTCGATATAATGTACATACCGATAACGCAGATGATAAATACAAAGCCCATGCGGTCAAGGAAAGGGATTTCATAAAGCTGGGTTACCTTATCATCCTGTAGCGCCAACTTCGAAAATCCATATGGAGAAAGGAAGCTCAGATCAATAAACCTTGGGCAAAGTTTAAAGAAACATGAGAAGATGAAACCACCAACTGTTGCAAATAAAGCCGCGTTTGATGTAGCCTTTTTCCAGAAGAAACCAAGAATGAACATGGCAAAAATACCCGGAGATACAAAGCCTGTGTATTCCTGAATGTACTGGAAGCCTTGTTTACCTTCGCCCATTAATGCTTTACCAATAAGCTCAGATAACAGGATGCCTAATAATAAGGCTACAAGAACAGAGATCTTACCCAGGTTAACCAGTTTCTTATCGGTAGCTTCAGGGTTGATAGCTTTTTTGTAAATATCTAACGTAAAGATGGTAGCAATACTGTTTGCTTTACCTGCCAACGAGGCTACAATTGCAGCAGTTAAGGCGGCAAATGAAAGACCTTTTAAACCGGTAGGCAATAAGTTTAACAACGATGGATATGCTTTGTTAGGATCCAATACACCCGATGAGCTCGCCATTTCCTGGTGGAACATGCCTTTTTGATATAAAAGGTAAGCGGCAATACCCGGCAACACCACAATAACCGGCATCAGCAATTTAAGGAAGGCGGCGAACAAGATACCACCGCGGGCGGTTTTTAGGTTTGCACCTAAAGCCCTTTGGGTGATGTACTGGTTACAGCCCCAATAGTTAAGGTTGGTGATCCACATACCGCCTATCAATACTGATAAGCCAGGCAGGTCCATATAGTTTGGATTATCCTTTTTGAAGATCATATGGAAGTGATCAGTAGCTTCGCTGTGCAGAATTTTGAAACCGTTCAGTAAGCCTGTGGTACCTTCTTTTTCGCTTAACAACGTAAGTGCGAGATAAGATGCCATTAAACCACCCAGTATAAGTACAGCTACCTGAATAACGTCGGTATATCCAATAACCTTCATACCTCCCAGCGTAATAACCGCCGAGAATATAGCAAGCAACCAGATACACAGGTGTATATCCAAACCGGAGATACCACTGATGGCCAAGGCGCCAAGGTAAAGGATTGACATTAAATTAACCACAATATACAGCAGCAGCCAAAAGATAGCCATGATCATGGCTACTGTTCCGTTGTACCGCTGGTGCAGGAACTGTGGCATGGTAAAGATCTTATTTTTAAGATATACCGGGATAAAGAAAACCGCCACAATGATAAGGGTAATAGCAGCCATCCACTCGTAGGTAGATATAGCTAAGCCCATTTTAAACGCAGACCCACTTGTACCTATAAATTGTTCGGCAGAGATATTTGAAGCGATTAATGATGCTCCAATGGCCCACCAGGTTAACGACCCTTCGGCCAAAAAATAGTCTTTTGAAGTGGCATCGGCGTTGTGTTTACGCTTATACACCCACCAGCCATAGCTGGCAACAATTATAAAGTAGATAAAGAAAACAGCATAATCGCCATTCGAGAGGGTTTTGAGGTTCATTGTTTTGGTTTGTCTTTGGGTTTAATATGTATGATTGACAATTATAAACTATATATATCGATTTATCAAATTTTCGATGTATTCTTGTTTACCGCTTGTCACTTTAGGTTCGCCGTTAGCTATCGCATAGTTACGCAAATCTTCCAAAGAAACCTTACCCTCTTCAAAATCTTTTCCCGTACCTGAATCAAATGAGGCATATCTTTCGGTACGTAATTTTTTGTATTCTGATTTTTGCAGGATGTTATCAGCAGTTACCAATGCCCTTGCAAAAAGGTCCATACCACCAATATGGGCATAGAACAAATCTGCCGGATCGGTTGAGTTACGACGGATCTTGGCATCGAAGTTAATACCACCACCCTGGAAACCGCCTGCCTCAAGGATTATCAGCATGCATTCCGTGATCTCATTGATGTCGTTCGGGAACTGGTCGGTATCCCAGCCATTTTGCGAATCTCCGCGGTTAGCGTCTATCGAACCTAATAACCCTGAGTCGGCAGCAATCTGTAATTCATGCTGGAAAGTATGACCAGCTAAAGTAGCGTGGTTAACCTCAAGATTCAGTTTAAAATCATTAATCAGGTCGTATTTCTGTAAAAAGCCCAATACTGTAGCCGCATCATAATCATACTGGTGCTTTGTTGGCTCGCAAGGTTTTGGCTCGATAAAGAAAGTGCCTTTAAAGCCTTGTTTGCGGGCATAATCTTTAGCGGTATGTAAAAACTTAGCCAGGTGCTCCTGCTCGCGTTTCATGTTGGTGTTAAGCAGGCTCATATAACCTTCGCGGCCACCCCAGAACACATAATTTTCGCCACCCAGGGCAATTGTAGCGTCAAGTGCAGCTTTTACCTGCGCGCCTGCATGGGCCAATACATGAAAGTCAGGGTTGGTTGAAGCGCCATTCATGTAACGTTTGTGACTGAACAGGTTTGCAGTGCCCCAAAGCAGTTTTACGCCGCTGGCAGCCTGTTTTTGTTTGGCATATTCAACCAAAGCCTGTAAACGACGGTCGTTTTCAGCAACATCGTTACCATAGTCAACCACGTCAACATCGTGAAAGCAGTAATATGGCAGGTTCATTTTGGTAAGGAACTCAAACGCTGCATCCATTTTGTCTTTAGCACGCTCAACGGCATCCGCCTTTTCATCCCATGGGAAAACATGCGTAGCGCCGCCAAACGGATCGGCACCGGTACCGCAGAACGAATGCCAGTAAGCTCCTGCAAAACGCAAATGATCTTTCATGGTTTTGCCTGCTACTACCCTATCCGCATCATACCAGCGAAACGCCAGCGGGTTATCTGATTCAAGGCCTTCAAATTTTACCTGGCCTATTTCTTTGAAAAATTCCTTTTCGCCTGTTACTATGCTCATGTTATTTTAATTATTTAATTATCGAATTAATGATTTAATGAATTGTTTATTTGGTAGTTGTTGAGTTATTACAGAAAACACCTTTCGCCTTTAACCTTTTTCCTTTTACCTCAGTTTTGCGTCTAAAAGAGCTTTCCACTCCTGGTAAACAGGTTCAAACTGATCTGTTGTAGGTTCTACCAGTTTAATAGCTTTGATATTGCTGAATGCTTCAGATGGCGATTTGAAAATGCCTGCTCCGATTCCTGCTCCTAAAGCAGCGCCAACGCTGCCGTCATTATTATAAAGCTCAACAGGTACACCGGTTGCATTTACAAACGTTTGGGTAAATAAATCGCTCAGGAAAAGGTTGCTTTTGCCTGCACGGATTACAGTTGGGTTCATACCATTCCCGCGCATAATGTCAAAACCATAACGGAACGATGAAGCTATACCCTCCTGTACAGCCCTGAAAATATGAGCAGGCGTATGCAGGTTAAGATCGATGTTTTGAAAATGTGCGCCTACCTGTTTATTGTTTAACATGCGCTCGGCACCGTTGCCAAAAGGAAGCACCTGTAAGCCATCAGCACCTAACGGCGCTTTTTCGGCTTCAGTGTTCATCTGATTGTAACTGTATCCTATGCCGAATGTGTTTTTTACCCAGCGGTATAAACTGCCTGTTCCGTTAATGCATAGCAACACGCCAAGCCTCTTTTGCTCGTTGGTGTAGTTAACATGCGCAAATGTATTGATACGTGACTGCTGGTCATAAACTAACTGATCATCTACACCATAAATAACACCGGAGGTACCCGCTGTGGCGGCTACTTCGCCGGGATTAAGCACATTTAATGATAAGGCGTTGTTTGGCTGATCGCCTGATTTATAAGTAACCGGGATACCCTCCTTTAGATTCAGTTTTTCGGCAACCGATGCCTGCAAAGTTCCGTGCGATGAAAACACAGGATTGATAACCGGGAATAAACGCTCATCAAAACCGAAGTAGTTAACGATCTCTTTAGAGATGCCGTTGGTTTTGAAATCGAAAAATACCCCCTCAGAAAGTGCTGATACTGATGTAGTGATCTCGCCGGTAAGTTTCATGGCGATATAATCGCCGGGTAGCATGATCTTATCGATCTTATTATAGATCTCCGGTTCGTTTTCTTTTACCCAGGCCAGTTTTGAAGCGGTAAAGTTACCGGGAGAATTAAGCAGGTGCGAAAGGCAATGCTCTTCGCCAATTGCAGCAAATGCCTTATCGCCTATTTCAACAGCGCGGCTATCGCACCATATAATACTATCACGTAATACGTTTTGATCTTTATCAACAAGTACAAGACCGTGCATTTGATAAGCTATGCCTATTGCAGCGATATCCTTTGAATTATAACCACCTTTGGCATGGCAGCGCTCAAGTGCCTTTTGTGCCTGTTCCCACCACATGGACGGCGATTGCTCGGCCCAGCCGGGATGCAATGCTTTTATTGGTGACTCCTCATCGGGATATTGCGCAGACGCAACTGTGTTTTGTGTAGCAGCGTCCACAACACTTACTTTTACCGACGAAGTACCTATATCAATCCCTAATAATAGCATAGCCTATTCAGATTTTTGTGTGATTTTTTGGTTGTATTTATTAATTGGTAACTTAACGCAACGAAAATAAATAAATAAATAAAAATTGCAATCGATTGCGTAAAATATTTTTTCCAAATTGCACTCACCAATGAAGAAAGTAAAACGCACAACCATTTATGACATTGCCGCCAAGCTCGGCATAACTGCATCCTCGGTATCAAGGGCGCTGAACAACAGCAGCCAGGTAAATGAAAAGACCCGCGAGCTGATCATTAAAACCGCCGATGAGCTCAATTATAAACGTAATACGCTTGCCTCCAACCTACGTAAGGGGCATTCAAAAACCATTGGCGTTGTGGTACCCCGCATCAACCAGAACTTTTTCGCCAATGTAATAGCCGGGATTGAGGAAACAACCTATCAAAAAGGATATAACCTGATCATCTGCCAATCGGGCGAGGTACATGATAAGGAAATACAATGCGTAAATACCCTTATTAATCAGCATGTGGATTGTATAGTGATCTCAGTATCAGCTGATAGTTACGATTACCAGCATCTGCAAAACGTGCTGGATCACGGCATTCAACTGATTCAGTTTGACCGCGTTGCCGAAGAGCTGGAAACCCTTAAAGTGATCAATGATAATGAGCAGGCTTCGTTCGAGGCGGTATCGCACTTGATTGAAAACGGCTACAAACGTATTGCACTGCTTGAAGGTCCGCAAAACCTGAACATCTTCCGCCAGCGAAAAACTGGGTATCTGCGGGCGTTAGAAACTCATAAAGTTGCCGTTATTGATGAATTGGTAGTGGAAAACGCCTGGACAAAAGAACTTGGTGCCGAAGCTACGCGCAAACTGCTTAACCTCCCCCAGCCTCCTGACGCGATATTTGCTTCGACCTCAGACTTTTCCGCACTGGGTGTTTTGGAGGTAGCTAATGCTATGAAAATACAAGTACCATCAGAACTTGGCATCTGCGGTTACTCTAACGAAGCTTTTACAGAAATAACCAGTCCGTCCATAACATCGATAGATCAGTTTAGCGTTTACATGGGTAAAACCATAGGCAACCTGTTTTTTCAGGAGATTGGCAATACTGAGGTTTCGGTTAAACCTAAGATCATCAGCATAAAACCAGAATTGATCATCAGAGGATCTACAGCGAAGAAGGGATAGTTCTTCACCATTTCTTCTCAACAATCGTCATTGCGGGGCACGAAGCAATCCCAAACGTCACAGAGCGACGTGCTTGGTCACTTTATACTCTGTCGGCAGCGTTCCGCGCAATGATATTTTTAGTAAATAATCCCCATTAATCCAATTTTTTTGGATTGGTATTTTCATTTTAAATTCAATATCGATAAGCATTTAGTTACATATTTGTTACATTAAGCTTTAATTTCAGCCATTATTTAATTATAATACGTATGGATGATTTTTTAGCGGCCAGATCCCAAATGGCCTTATCGTTAGGGTTTCATATCATATATTCCTGTATCGGTATGGTGATGCCTGTTTTTATGGCTATATCCCACTTTAAATGGATAAAAACGCAGGATCCCGTCTATAAAAATATTACTGTTGCCTGGAGCAAGGGCGTGGCTATATTTTTCGCGACCGGCGCCGTATCCGGCACGATGCTTTCATTTGAACTCGGGTTGCTTTGGCCTGGTTTTATGAAGCATGCCGGGCCTATCTTCGGGATGCCATTCTCCCTTGAAGGAGTAGCCTTTTTTATTGAGGCAATAGCGCTGGGCTTGTTCCTGTATGGCTGGAACCGACTCAACAACTGGGTACATTGGACAGCCGGGATCATTGTAGGTGTAAGTGGCGTCGCATCGGGCATCTTAGTAGTAGCTGCTAATTCATGGATGAACAGCCCTTCGGGTTTCGATTTCGTGAACGGACAGTATATTAATATTGACCCGGTAAAAGCCATGTTCAACAAGGCTTGGTTTTCAGAGTCATTGCATATGATCATAGCGGCTTTTTCGGCAACGGGTTTTGCGGTGGCTGGTATTCACGCGCTGATGATCTACCGCAAACAGAATGTGCTTTTCCATACCAAGGCTTTTAAAATCGCTATCATTTTTGGCGCGGCGGCAGCCATTTTACAGCCTTTTAGTGGTGATCTTTCGGCTAAAAACGCTGCCAAGCGTCAACCTGCAAAGCTGGCGGCCATGGAGGCTTATTTCCATACCCAGGAATATGCCCCGCTGGTTATAGGAGGTATACCGGATACAGCGGCTAAAAAAGTTAACTACGGGATAGAAATTCCCGGTTTGTTAAGCTTTTTGGTCCATGATAATTTCAAAACGCCCGTAAATGGTTTGGATAAGATCCCGGTAAAAAATCAGCCCCCGGTAGCTGTTACCCATTACGCCTTTCAAATTATGGTAAGTATAGGTGTTTTGATGATGCTGATAGGGATCATCTATTTTTATGAACTCTGGAAAAAGAAAGATCTGCTTTCCAAACCCTGGTTCCTGAAAACTTTCATATGGGCAACCCCGCTTGGTTTTATCGCTCTTGAGGCCGGATGGACGGTAACCGAAGTTGGTCGCCAGCCCTGGATAATTCAGGGTGTTATGCGTACCAGCGAAGCGGTTACACCTATGCCTGGAATCCAGTATTCGTTTTACCTGTTCAGCTTTATTTATTTTACGCTGAGTGTAGCTGTTATATTTTTATTAAAGAGGCAGATCCAGATGGTGCCAGAATTGTATGACCGTAAAACCGCCTGACCATGATGCTTTATATTGTAATCCTTTTCCTGTTCGCGGCCATTACCCTTTACTTTTTATTGGGCGGCGCTGATTTCGGCGCGGGCATAATCGAGCTTTTTACCTCCACCGACAATAAACATCGAACCCGTAAAATCATGTACCAGGCTATTGGCCCTATTTGGGAAGCCAATCACATGTGGCTCATTATTACCGTGGTGGTGCTGTTTGTGGGTTTTCCTGTAATTTACAGCGAAATGTGTATTTACCTGCACATTCCTTTGTTAATCATGCTGCTTGGTGTAATAGCCCGAGGTACCGCATTTTCGTTCCGGAATTATGATGCTGTTAAGGACGAAAAAACACAGGCATTTTATACTCACATATTTGTTTATTCAAGCTTTGTTACCCCTTTATTTTTAGGCATTATTGCAGGGAGTGCGCTATCCGGACAGATTGATCCTAAAGCTACAGATTTTGCCCATGCTTACATTTTTAGCTGGTTTAATTGGTTTTCGGTATCAGTTGGCCTCTTTACGGTTGCACTTTGCGGCTTCCTTGCTGCTATTTATATAGTTGGTGAAACGGAAGATATAGACGAAATTAAGCGTTACATCCGTAAAGCGAAAATTATGAACATTGCTGCTGTGATTTGCGGCGCGCTGGTATTCTTAGCTTCTCATTTCGAGCGTGTTCATCTGGCCAACTGGATTTTTGGCAACCCGGTAAGTTTAGTTGCGGTAATAGCGGCAACTATTTCATTGGTAGTGCTTTATCTGATCATATCGCATCGGAAAAACAGGCAATGGATCAGGGTGTTGGCTGCATTCCAGGTTTGTATGATCCTGATATCGGTTGGTTTCTCGCGCTTCCCAAGGTTTGTTATTTTTAAAGATGGCAGTTCGATGTCGTTGCTTACAGAGCATGCTAACAGTAACAGCATTGATGATCTGGGCATTGGCCTGCTGGTTGGTAGCTTGTTTATATTGCCGGCATTGGGGTATCTATATTACGCGTTTAAGAAGAAGGCTTAACCATGATTCGCTTGATTTTAGGATTCGCTTGATTTATTTAGAACATAGCATCATGAAATCCTAAAATCAGGCACATCATGGTTTTAATAATAAAGATGTGCTGTCAAATATTACATTTGTGTTGTGAAGAATTATTTAAAGATCTTATCAATAGACGAGTATTCGATTACGCCTAAGTACCTGCAGCTATCTAATGCCATTATCAGGGCCATTGAAAGCGGGCAGATTGTGAAGGATGATATGCTTCCCTCTATCAATGATTTGAGTTATGCGCTGGATACTTCACGCAATACTATTGAGCGTGTTTACAAGGAATTGAAAGAGAAAGGTATTGTAAGCTCAGTACCGGGTAAAGGTTTTTTTATATCCAATACCGATTTTCAGAAGCCACTTAAGATCTTTCTGCTGTTCAACAAGCTCAGCGCGCATAAAAAGATCATTTATGATGCTTTTGTTGCTACTATAGGCGAGCAGGCGGCCATAGATTTTTATATCTACAATAACGATTTCTACTTTTTCAAAAAGATCATTACCGAAAGTATCCAGAGTGACTATGCCAAATACATCGTTATTCCGCATTTCCTGGATAATGAAACCAAAGCCCATGAGATCATTAACACTATCCCTAAGGATAAATTGATCTTACTGGATAACATGGTGCCAGGCGTAAGCGGTAAATTTGCAGCCATTTATGAAAACTTTGCTACCGATGTATATGAGGCCTTGAAAAGTATGCTGGATAGCCTGAGCAAATACCATACGCTCAAACTTATCTTCCCCGGTAAAACCTATCATTCCAAAGAGATCATGAAAGGTTTCCTGAATTTTTGCAGGCAGTATGCTTTTGAATATGATATAGTTGAAACGCTATCCACCGAGGCTATTCAGAAAAATACGGTATACATCAGTCTTACTGAGGATGACCTGGTTGAACTCATCAAAAAGATTCTCGCCTCCGATTTAAAGGTGGCCAAAGACGTAGGTGTGATCTCATACAATGAAACTGCACTTAAAGAGATTATTCTTGATGGCATCACCACCATTTCAACCGACTTTAAATTGATGGGCAGCAAAGCGGCCGAGTTTGCACTGAACAATTGCCATGAGCATTTTGCTGTGCCGTTTACAGTCAGGTTGCGGAGCTCGTTGTGAGCGCCCCCTACCCCCCTAAAGGGGGGAATAATACCTGAAGAGTTTAAGGGATTTTAAGACTTACGAAGTTTTTAAAACTTCGTAAGTCTGGATTGTATCGCAATGACGCGCTTATTAATGCTTTTCTGCTTAAGATATTACTTCAGTTCCCTAACTTTTATGCTTCTGAAAAACACTTCATTGCCATGGTCCTGCAGCAATAAGTGACCGGAAGGGGCTTCTCCGAAGTTTTTCCAGATTGTGTATTTGCTGATAGCTACCAAATCGCGGAAAGCTTTTGAACCACGCTCATATTCCAATACTTTAACACCGTTTAGATAATGCTCAACGTGATTGTTAGGATATACCACCACGCGGCCAGTATTCCACGCTCCTATTGGGTGTACAAAACGTTCTTGTTTATTAGCTTTGATGAGGTCATATAACGAGGCTAAAGTACGGTCGCCATCACGGCCAAGTTTGGCATCAGGGTGCAGTTTATCATCAAGCACCTGGTATTCCAGACCGATTGCCGAACCTTTGGTAACTTCAGACAGGGTAACAAAATATTTAACACCGCTATTGGCACCTGGTGTAAGCTTAAATTCAAACGAAAGGTCAAAAGCGCTGTAATTATCATTGGTCACGATATCGCCACCACCTGATTCTTCCTGACCGGCGGACGGTAACACATGCATGGTGCCGTTAGCATATTCCCAACCTTTTTCAGGGAACGCTTTAAGGGTTGCACCATGCCAGCCTGTATTGGTTTTGCCATCATACAATAGTTTCCAGCCGTTTGCTTTTTCGGTAGTTGTTATGCTGTTTGGCGTAAGGTTAACTACATATACATCCTTTGGAAATGGTGTGGCTTTTAAATTGGTAGTTTTCAGGTTAAGGTTTTTGAAATACACTTTTTTACCAGCCTGTTTTTCTTCACTTACAGCGTGTACCTGTAACGCGATAAAGCCTTTGCTGTCAACAGTATCAACCACATCGCCTGCAGGCACGTCATTTACCCACGTTTTCATTTCGTTGCCGATACATTCAATTTTGATGTGATTGTATTCGCCAACTTTAAACGCGTCTTTAGCCTTTGGGTTAAGATCAAGCGGATACAGCCAGTCTCTTCTGCCCTCATCATAGATACCGCCGGTCCATTTGCGTGATGATGGGTCAATTTCAAATTGCCTGCCATACACTTTGCCTTTACCTTTGTTGCCTTCCGGATCGTAATGACTGCGGGTTTGCACGCCCGAATTGCTCAGTTCGCTTTCGATTTTAGCGTCCAATTCCAGTATGAAGTTACCATACTCTTTTTCGGTAACTAAGAATGAATTGCCAGAGTTAAGCACGGTAGTACCAACTATAGCACCGTCTTCTACTTTATAGTCGGCAGAGCCGGCAAGTTGTTTCCAGCCTTTAAGCGTTTTACCATCAAATAACTTGGTTTGCGCGCTGGCCGGACTTAATGCCGCTGACGCTAATAGCATAATAGCAGGGTAGATTATTTTTTTCATGATTGATATTTTCTAATTATTCATAAATAAATGTCATTGCGAGCGAAAGCACGGCAATCTCGTGGCCGATGTCTTTTCGGCATACACAACTACGAGATTGCTTCGTCGTTCCTCCTCGCAATGACATAAAAAACACAGGCATTAAACTTTTACCTCCCAGCCCTTCTCATACTCGCGGCTCCAAAGCTTTTGAGCTTCGGGATCCTTTAATATATGGCCGTTATTCGGGTCAATGTGCAGCACCCGATCAACACGGTATGAGATATTACCCAATTGCGGCAATAGGGTTGATTTGAAGCCAATTTCTATCGGGCAGTTCAATTTATCAGTTCCGCGAATCGAATCGGCAAAGTTTTTCATGTGGAAGCCGTCCAACGCTTCTGTAGGGCTTACTTTGTTGGTGCCATCAACTTTGGTATCGTCTTTAACTTCTTTTACAAGCTTGTTATCGCCATCATAAACCCGGTAGCTGTTACCACTGTCATAAAACAAGGTTCCTTTATCACCATAAAACACAACGCCCCTGCTCAACTTTTCGATTTCGAAACCATTGCAACTGCGGCATTCCCATTCTGCAGCCGTGTTATTTGGGAAGTTATAAAGGATATTCTGTGTATCGGGAGTTTGCCAGTCGTCATCAAAATGGAAGCGGCCACCAGTTGATACCACTTTATTAGGATAATCAACACCCAACCCCCATCTGATTACATCCAGTTCGTGTGTGCCGTTGTTTAAAGCCTCACCTGTACCCCAGTTCCAGAACCAGTGCCAGTTATAGTGGATCAGGTTATCCTGATACGGCTTTCTTGGTGCCGGGCCCTGCCATAAATCATAGTTTAAATTGGCCGGTACAGGTACCTGTTTGCCTTTGCCAATGCTTGCGCGGTGATTGGTATACCAACCTTTGGCATAATAAGTACGACCGATTACACCGTCATGCAATTCCTTCACCATAGCCTGCACATTTGAAAATGAACGGCGCTGGCTGCCCATTTGAACCAGGCGTTTGTACTTATTTGCTGCTTCTACAGCCATTTCCCCTTCATGCGGATTGTGACTGCATGGTTTCTCTACATATACGTGTTTACCCGCCTGACAGGCCATGATAGTCGCGGGGGCATGCCAATGATCAGGAGGAGCTACAACAACCGCGTCGATATCTTTTATCTCCAGCATTTTTCGGATATCGGTTAAGCCCTGCGGCTTTTTCCCTGTTTGCTTGTAGATCGCGTCAATCGTTTTAGCAACTACATTTGAATCAACATCGCAGATATATCCAATCTCCACGTTCGGTAGCTTGGCAAAGCTTTGGGCAAGGTACAGGCCGCGGCTATTGGTCCCCATCATGCCTAATACTACTTTTTCGTTGGGCGATCCCTTAAAAAATCCGGCAGCTTTTGATAGTTGTGGCGCAAGCAGAAAACTTGTACCCGCAACAGCGGTTGATTGAATAAACTTTCTACGGTTAATCATTTTTCAAAACAGGTTAATTGGGTTTTAATACGCGTACCCCGGCGGGCCGCGCCGCAAATTAGCTAAGATTTATAAAGGGCTAAAGCTATCGGGCAATTTTTTTATGAAGCAATTGTAATTTAACTGTTACTTAATGGAGCTGAAAGCGGAAAGCTTAAGGCAAAAAGGCTGTATTAGACATTCAATAGCTTTAAGCTTTCCGCCTTCGGCTTTAAGCTCCAAAAACAGAAAGCCCCATTAAAGGGGCTCAAGGGGGTATTAATTGCAGGAAAGCGTTATACAAGTGGCTGTATTGAAAATACATCCAGTTTTGAGGCTTGGAAGTTACGTACCCTTTTATATACGCCATTTCCGTTGCTGCTTCCATCTGTGTTTGTGTTTCCCTCAATGGTTTCAAAAAGATCACCATGAACGCCGGTTACAAGACCTGTGTGAAACCAGTCGTTAGGTGTTTTTTGAACCAGGAAGATATCGCCCGGCTTAACTATAGATGGATTGGCTCTTACTGTCGCGACACGGCTTAACAAACCTTTGCTAATGCCGGTAGTACCTACGGTATCACAACTATAGGTAAGCGGCATTAGCGTCCGGAAATCTTTTCCAAGCTGGCTTGCGGCCTGGTCTATAATGGTTTGTACGAAGCCCATACACCAAAACCATTCGGTGCCTTCGTTATTATCCATATAAGCCCGTACCCAGGGACCGCTATTACTTTGACCTTTAATTACAAGTTCAAACGGTGCGTTGCTTAAGTGCTGCATTGCCGTATTTACAATCAATTCTCTTAATCCGGTACCGGCAACGGGACTTTTAAACGCGTTTGTCATAGGTTGAGATAGGGCCGAGAAAACGCTGCTGTCAACAATGCCCGTTTGCGGAAGGTTTTTCGCTTTTTGGAAATTCTTAACTGCCGTTTCCGTTCCGGAGCCAAAGCTGCCATCAATGCCTGTTGCTGTTCCTGCGGAAGGGTTGGTAACAGCATACAAGTTAAGCCAGCTTTGAATTTTAGCTACTTCTTTCTGGTTGTTTGAGGCGCTGCCCTTTTGTTGGGTCGCGGCTATCACTGTTTCTTTGAGGTACTGTTTTTTGATCATAGGTTGCAGGGTTTAATTACGATAAGTTTAGATGAAGTAAGATGGATATTTTACTCAACGGGATGAAATTAAATCAACGCCTGCAATTTAACCAGCGTAGTGATACGTATTTAAAGCAAAAAGCCTACGTAGTTTTACGTAAGCTTTTTTAAATCAAGGCTATAAAACGTATGTCGGTACTTAATATTGTATCGGCAACGGAACCAGTTTTAAATTCTGGCGCTGGTGCCAGTACGGATATATTGGATCAACTTCGCTGGCAGCATCCAGTTTTTTAATCTGATCGAGGGTTAAATTCCATCCTATGGCGCCAAGGTTTTGCTTAAGTTGTTCTTCGTTACGCGCACCAATTACCAGGTTAGCTATTGTCGGCCTTTGCAATAACCAGTTCAGCGCTACCTGCGCTACAGATTTACCGGTTTCTTCGGCAACTTCATCAAGCGCGTCAACGATGTTATATAAATGATCGAAGTTTGTGGCCGGGCCATGCGCGCCGCCCTGTACCGTTCTGGAACTTTCCGGAATTGGCACTCCCCTCCTGAATTTACCGCTTAACTGACCAGATGATAGCGGGCTCCATACAATAGTGCTTACTTTTTGGTCGATCCCTAAAGGCATCAATTCCCATTCAAATTCGCGGTTAAGCAGTGAGTAATATGCCTGGTGGGCTACGTAACGGCTCCATCCATATCTTTCTGATACCGAAAGCGATTTCATCAAATGCCAGCCCGAAAAATTAGAGCAGGCAATGTATCGTACTTTACCACTGGTTACCAGGTCATCAAGGGCTCTTAATGTTTCTTCAACGGGTGTATTGGCATCAAAACCGTGCATGTGGTAAATGTCTATCCTGTCGGTATTTAAACGACGAAGACTATCCTCTGCCGATTTGATCAGGTGGTAGCGGGATGAGCCGAAATCATTAACACCCTGCCCCATAGTAAATGTAGCCTTGGTAGAAATTAGCACCTCGTTACGAATGCCTTCCAACGCTTTGCCCAATATTTCTTCAGCAGTACCATGCGAGTAAACATTGGCCGTATCAAATAAATTAACACCGGCATCAAGGCAAATATTGATCAGCTTTTTTGCCTCATCAACCTGGGTGTTGCCCCAGGCCTTAAAAAATTCGTTGCCGCCGCCAAATGTGGCCGTGCCGAAACTTAAGATAGGCACCCGCAGGCCGGATGCACCTAATTGTCTGTATTCCATAGTGTATATTTTATGATGTAAAAGGCGGTAGCCTGTTTCACAAATTTATGCGGAATCGATTGCTGAAGGCATTTTTACGTATCATAAGTTTGTCATTTATGGTTGATGTTCTACCGTGTTGAGATAAACAAACATTAGTTTTGATATATGATTGCAGACCCGCTAAGCGTTTCCCTTTTTGAAATGAGGCTGGAAGAGATCCACCGTCATGACCCTATGCTGAGGTATGAAATTACTATCCGGGATTTTATTGCACTGTTTCCACTCAAAATAAAAAACGGCAAACCTGTAAAACCTGAACAACCTGCTGCTTTCGCACTCGACAGGGATGTTTTCTTACAGGTTCTGGTTGCGTTTAACCAATCATTTAATTAGGGCATCTTCGCCTGTTTTATCCAATCAGGAACACTTCTAAATAACAAATAAACCCGTTGGGGCTGACGCCATATTTTAACTTTGCGCAAAATTTAAGACATGGAGAAAACTAAACTTACCATTAATAATAACGGTTCGGTTAAAATAGACGGCGATTTTGAAATTGTGGATATGCAGGGCAATGCTTACGGTTTGCAAGGCCGTACAGTAGTATCTATCTGCCGTTGCGGTTTATCAGCTAATAAACCATTTTGCGATGGCTCTCACAAAGGTCATTTCGAGCATAATGCCATTGCATTTGATCTTCCGCCTAAAAAAGCATAAACAATTGTTTTTATATACATAAAGCCCGGTGTTTAATTACATTGGGCTTTTGTTTTGTGCAGTGTTCTTAAATAATCTGCATTTTTGAAAACTATACTTATAAATAACAATGCGTTACTTTTTTCATATTGGTTATCATGGTGTAAGGTATTCGGGCTGGCAAAAGCTTTCTAAAGCAATTACTGTACAGGAGGTAATTGAAACAGCCCTCGAAAAAATCCTTAAACACCCCGTTGCTATTAACGGCTGTGGCCGTACCGATGCGAAAGTACACGCAAGCCAGTATTTTTTTCATGCCGATATCGACGATAATTTAGACTTTGATCTGTTGTTCCGGCTAAATAAACTGCTTCCTGACGATATCGCCGTATTTGATATTATCCCGATGCAGGGAGATCCGCATGCCCGCTTTGATGGAGTGATTCGGTCATACGATTATTTCATCCATAATTATAAAGATCCGTTCCTGAGCCGTTTCAGCTCACACTATCCCGATCAGGACCTTAATCTGGATGTCATGAAAAAAGCGGTTTCTATTCTGCCAAATTATAATGATTACCGCGCCTTATGTAAAACGCCCGATAAAATAGAGCATACTATTTGTCACGTGAAATCTGCCGGGCTTTATATTGATGGCAATGGCAGTAAATTAAGGTTTAATATTACCGCCAATCGTTTTTTGTACAAGATGATCAGAATTACTGTAGGGCGCTTGCTTGAAATTGGCCAGGGGAAGATGAGTACAGATGAATTTGAATTTTATCTTGCCAACAAACAAACACCCAAAATCATTATCCCCGCCCATCCTCAAGGCTTATACCTTTCAAAAGTAACTTATCGCTATCTTGATCTCGAACCGCGGTCGGCTTTTTCATTACTTAACAGTACTGATTGGTATCCCCTATAATGCTTATCTGCTGATTTTTAAAAATATGACGCGGTAATTTGGTACTTTTGCACCCTCATTTTAATTTTTAATAAGTATCCTGATGGCGTGGTCTGATAAATTGAAGCTTAATAAGCAACTGTTACGTTCTGTAAATGAAGTAGGTTTTACAAACCCTAAAGAGTTGCAGCTAAAAACCATCAACCGTATAATTGGTGGGCAGGACATTATAGCTATTGGCCCCGAAGGCAGCGGAAAGACCACTACCTATGTGTTAGGCGTTTTAAACCGCTTCAACTATGCTCCGGAAGGTGTTCCGCGTGTATTGATACTTGTCCCTGAAAAAGAGAACGTATTTGCGGTTATTGAACAGTTTGACCGTCTCAATAAAAATAAATCTATCCGCATAGTTGGTTTATATGTTACCCCTGGCTTTGAAAGCCAGATGGATGACTTAGCCGACGGCGCTGATATTGTTGTAGCAACCCCCGACAGGGCAAGGGCCATTTACCTCAAATTGGCTTTGAATCTAAATAAAGTTGACTTGCTGGTGGTTGATGATGCCGACCAGATAGTAAAAAAAGGCTTACAATTACCCGTTGTTGAACTTGCCAATAGCATTGATAAAGCACAGCACCTTGTGTTTACCGAGGTTATTCACGCTAAACTGGAAAAAATGCTTGATCCGTTCATGAGAGATGCTGCTATAATTGAGGTTGACGAATTAAGTGATACCGTTATCGAAACGCACGAGCAGCTTTTATACAATGTGCCCAACTTTGGCACTAAGCTAAACCTGCTCAATTTGTTTATGTACGATGAAGAGTTATTTACAAAAACTGTTGTGTTTGTGAATACTCAAACAACCGCCGAAAAGCTTTTCCAAAGTCTTAAAAGTCGCTTACGTACAGGCGTTGCATACTTAAACCCAAAGTTCTTCGATACGAAGGGTTTTAAAAATATTGAAGATTTTAAAGCTGATCCGGCTACGAGAATCCTGATTGTTACTAACGAAAATGAAGAGGAGCTTAACCTGAGTGATATCCCTTTCCTGATCCAATTTGATTTGCCGGCAGATAACGAGTTGTTTATTAGTCGCATAGTAAATCATAATCCTGATAGCGAAGAAGAAACACTGGCCATGACCTTTGCTACTGATATAGAGTTAGGTCAGGTAAAAAAGATTGAGCAGCTAATTGGACATAAGATTCCGGTAGCTGAGTTGCCCGAAGACCTGGTGATTGTAACCGAATCGAAGCCGAAGAAAACGGATGCAAAAGAAGATAAAAAACCGGCAGGTGTTGGTGAGGCCTTTCACGAAAAAAAGGCGTCAAACGCCAAAACATATAACCTGAGCGCCAGTACCAAGGCTAAAATGAATAAGAAGAAAAAGCACGGGTAAGAAATTCCACCTTTAAGTTCTGCCCAGACTTACGAAGTTTTTAAAACTTCGTAAGTCTTAACTTTAGTAATATCACGCTATCTCCAGATACAAGTCTTCAACCTTCTTCCTCGCCCAGTCTGTTTTTCTCAAAAACTTGAGGCTTGATTTTACACTCGGGTTATCATTAAAGCAATTAATCCTGATCCGAATACCCAGTTCTTTCCAGCCAAAATGAGCTACCAGTTCATTGAGTATCATCTCAAGCGTTTTGCCATGTAAAGGGTTGTTGGGCTGTTGCTGCATGGTGCAAAAGTAAAGGTTTGTTTCGGTAAAATACCATAACAAAATTTGTCGCAAAGTCGTTTAACTACTAAATTATGTTAGCTGATATTTAATAAATGGTAAATTTTGTTTAATTTAATGCAGCTAATAAAGCACGTTTAAAACCACTTCTTCAAGTTGCCCAAAAATATTTTAATGAATAGCTATAAGTGTTACCTTGTTTTGTTGTTGCAAGCTATTTCGTTATGCGTGTTCTCACAAAACCGCCCTATTCATTTTCAACATATTGGCAGTCGCGAAGGGCTTTCAGAATTAAATATTAATTGCATTATACAGGATAGCCGCGGCTTTATATGGGTTGGTACACGTGACGGCCTTAACCGTTATGACGGCAACAAATTCAAGATATTTAAAAATATTATTGGCGATAATAACAGCATCAGTAACAGTTTTGTTCAGGATATAGTTGAGGACAAGAATGGAAACCTGTGGATCTCCACCAGCGGCGGCGGTTTAAATATGTACGACCGCAAGCTTGATCGTTTTGTCCATTACCGTCATAACCCTAAAAACACAAATTCAATTGCAAGTGATATCCTGGTAAAGATAACCCTTGATAAAGGCGGAAACCTGTGGATCTGTAATCAAAAGGAAGGGCTTGATCAGTTTAACATCGCTCAAAAGAAATTTACTCATTACGGCTATAATGAAGCAGATAACAGCAGTTTAAGCGATAATAATGTCCGGGTTGTATACGTAGACAGCCAGAATAAATTATGGGTAGGCACCACTTATGGCGGTCTGGACCTTTACAATCCGCAAAGCCATAATTTTACGCGTTTTGTTCATGATGAAAGTAAATCCTCATCCCTTTCAGCAAATAAGGTTAATGCAATTTTAGAAGACAGTAGTCATCATTTATGGGTTGGCGTTAGCGATGGCGGACTTAACCTGTTTAATCCGGCCGACAAAACTTTCACTCATTATAAAAACGATCCGAACAACAAGAATTCGCTTTCATACAATAGTGTACAATGCCTTGCCGAAGATAGTAACCACGATTTATGGATCGGCACGGAAAACGGCGGTCTGAATATTTTTAATTACGCCCTCAATACATTCAATAACCACCAGGAAGATGATGTAGATAACAGCAGTATCGCTAATAACTCGGTAGATGTGATCCTGAAAGACAAAAGCGGGAATATGTGGATAGGCGCTTTTGCATCGGGGCTTAATTTTTACAAGAAAACGAGTGAGAACTTTACTCACTATCAACATGGCGCGCAATCCATTAGCTTGTCCAATAATTTTGTGCTGAGTGTATATGAAGACAAAAAGAACAACATATGGGTAGGCACTGACGGTGGCGGTTTAAATCTGTTTAACCCTGAAAAGGGTGAGTTTAAATATTATAAAAGAAGCAATAGCAATATATGTGGTGATTATGTTTTAACCATTCAGGAAGATGCTAAAAGTAACCTGTGGATAGGTACCTGGGGCGATGGGGTAAGCATGATGAACCCGCAGACCCGTACCTTCAGATCGTTTAAACATAATCCGGATGACAGCACAAGCATAAGCGGAAATAACATTTACGCCATAGCCAAAACCCTTGATGGGAAATTGTGGTTTGGTACCCTTGGCACCGGGCTTGACCTGTTTGATCCTAAAACCAACAAGTTTATTCATTACCGTCATGATGCGGGCAATCCTAAAAGCATCAGTAGTGATAACATCAATTCGTTACTCGGCGATTCAAAAGGTAACCTTTGGGTGGGCACTAATGATGGTGGTGTAAACCTTTATGATGCCGCCACCAATTCATTTAAACCGGTACAATACGAAAAACTGAACAGTGCGCTTGGCAATAATACGGCACTTGATCTTTTTGAAGATCATTTGGGTAATATTTGGATCTGCACTTATAGTGGTATTTACAGATTAAACCCGGTTACCGGTAAGGTTACAAATTTTAAAGCAAAAGATGGCTTGCCGAACGACTACACTTATGCCATTGAAGAAGATGCAGCCGGTAATTTATGGATCAGTACCAACCGGGGGATTTCCAGGTATAATCCTAACACCAATAAATTTAGAAACTTCACTGTTGCGGATGGTTTGCAGGCAGAAGAGTTTAAACCTCACTCCGCAGTAAAGGGTCACGACGGCATCATGTATTTTGGTGGCGTTAACGGGTTTAATATGTTCGATCCGGCAGGAAAAAGGAACAATGTTTACGATCCTCCATTGGTGCTTACTGATTTTCAGATCTACAATAAATCTATCCATGTAGCGCAAAACAATGATGATCCGTCGCCCTTAAAGCAAGACATCGCGGAAACCAAGTCCATAACATTAACACACGATCAATCGGTTATATCATTTGAATATGTATCGATGGATTACAGCTTGAGCAATAAAGAATCGTATGCTTTTCAGCTTGAAGGGTTTGATAAAGGCTGGAATTATGTTGGTAATAAAAATACAGCAACCTATACCAATTTGCCGGCGGGTAATTATGTGTTTAGGGTAAAAAGTCGCAGTACAGATGGTAAATGGTCGTTAAGGGAGGTGAGCCTTAATGTTACTGTTCTCCCACCCTTCTGGCTTACATGGTGGTTTATCAGTTTGCTTATTTTAGTTACGGCGGTAGTTATTTATACTTGGCACCGACTTAGGGTAAATGCCATCATACAGCAAAAGAACCTGCTTGAAGAACAGGTTACTGAACGCACTGCAGAGGTTATGCAACAATCAGAGGAGTTAAAAACGCAATCCGAAAATCTGCAGACGCTGAATATCGAACTTCAAAATCAGTCAGAAGAATTACAAGCCCTGAATGAAGAATTGCAGGCGCAATCAGAAGAATTGCAACTGCAGAAGGAACAGGAGCGCGAAGCCCGAGAGGAAGCCGATAAAGCCAACCAGGCTAAAAGTATATTTTTAGCTACCATGAGCCATGAAATCAGGACGCCCATGAATGGCGTTATTGGCATGGCTTCCCTGCTGGGCGAAACCGAATTGAATACCGAACAGCGTGAATATACAGATACCATCATTTCATGCGGCGATAGTTTGGTTAACGTGATCAATGACATCCTTGATTTTTCTAAAATTGAATCAGGAAAGATGGAAATGGAGCAGGAAGATTTCGATCTGCGCCAGTGTATTGAAGAGGTGATGGACATTTTTTCACAAAATGCTGCCAAGCGTGAGCTGGAACTGGTTTATCAGATTGACCCCGCCCTGCCCCAGCAAATTATTGGCGATAGTTTGAGGTTGAAGCAGGTATTAACTAATCTGACGGGTAACGCCCTCAAGTTTACGGAACGTGGTGAAGTGTTTATCAAGGTTTTTTTATCTAAAAGTATTGGTGATAAGGAAATTGAAATCGGATTTAGCGTGATGGATACCGGTATAGGTATCCCTGAGGATAAAGTAATAACATTGTTTAACGCGTTTTCGCAGGTTGATTCATCTACTACGCGCAAATATGGCGGTACGGGTTTGGGTTTGGTGATCAGTGAGCGCCTGGTAAAATTAATGGGTGGCGAAATTTGGGTTGAAAGTGTTTTTGGCGAAGGTTCTGTTTTTGTATTTACTATTAAGTCGGCAATAAGTAAAAAGCAATCAAAACAAATCCCTATTGTTTTTAATGCCGAAGAACTTGAAGGCAAGAAAGTGCTTATTGTTGATGATAATAAAACCAACCGCTTTATCCTGCAAACCCAACTTGAACAATGGGGTATACAAACGATAGCTGCTGCATCGGGCAGGCAGGCGCTTGATATCCTGGGCGCTAACAACGGCTTTAACCTTGTTATTACTGATATGGAAATGCCGGAAATGGATGGCGTTGGACTGGCCAGGGAGATAAAAGATAATTACAAGAACTTGCCGGTGGTTATGCTCAGTTCTATTGGTGATGGTTCAAAGAAGAAATATCCCGGGTTGTTTTCGGCTATATTAACCAAACCGGTTAAGCAATCTCAATTAGGTAAAAGTTTGCAGGCCGAGTTTCAGGGTAAAACACAGGTTCAGATTGTAGAAACAAAACCGGATAAGCTTTTTGATGCCAACTTTGCCAATGAACATCCACTTAGTATCCTCGTGGCCGAAGATAACACAGTTAACCAAAAACTGATCAGCCGGATGCTGGAGAAACTTGGCTATGATTTTGAGCTGGCACATAATGGTTATGATACCCTTGAAAAGTTAAAAGCTAACCCAACTTTCGATGTCATATTTATGGACGTACAAATGCCAGAGATGGATGGCTTTGAGGCAACCCGCCATATCAGGCAGTATGCCTTTAAGCAACCTTTCATTATTGCTATGACCGCCAATGCAGGTCCGGATGATCGCGATATGTGCATAAGCGAAGGCATGGATGATTACATTGCCAAGCCTATGAAAACCGACGCGCTCATTAACGTGTTAAAAGGGGCGTACAAAATGATGAAAAACGTAAAAGGTAAATACGTTTAAGCATTATCGCGAGGCTACGCCCCAGTAACAGCTATTCCGGATTTTTTTGAGGATAGCAGGTGTGATACTTGAAATTTCGTGCTCATACTTGTTTTGGTTGTTGAGCAGGTACATGGTACCGCTGCTGTTGTTATATACATACGAGCATAAACGGGTATCCTCTCCGTTTTCATCTTTCTTTACATCTATCCTTATGCCATTGGTTTTGTTGCTTGTGTCAGGCGTTAATGCCGGGGCCGATGCCTTAACCCAGTTAATGGTATAATTTATATTCTGTGCCGAAAGGCCTTCTGTATTTTCTTTATAGCTTTTACTATCCTGTATAACTGCCAGCAGGCACTTGACACAAGGTTCGGCTACAGTTGCTGCTCCATATTTTTTACGCGGGTTGTTGATGACGCTGTCTTTTTTACCGGCTACCGTTACTGTTGTTTTTGAAATATCATTTGATACAGGCTTGAGTTTGCTTTGTTTACAGGCCGATAATGTCATGACCAAAACACAAAAATAAATAGATGGTTTAAACAGATTCATGGTTTATAAATTAGCACTTTATTTATATACATCATTTTAACTGTTTTGTGTTGATGTGTTTGGATATACCAAACGTGGGTTTAATCTATAAATTAAGTTTAAACAATTTAAACATAGATTTTATTGCATTAATTGGGGCACTAAAGGACAGTTTTTCTATAAAAAATTCTTAAAATTGCCTGATTTATTTTGCCCCGGTCGGTTAGTTGCCCGACAGGACTTAAACCATCATAACAAATTTTCAAAAACGGGGTTTACCTTGTAATAAATAACACTGCAGGCTTTGCAGGCTATAATACTAAGATGACTAATAACGGTACAGGTTCAAATTTAACAGTTGATGTGGTTTTAATTGGCGCAGGTATTATGAGCGCTACACTGGGTGTAATGCTTAAAGAACTGCAGCCCGATCTGACGATTGAGATTTTTGAGCGGCTGGATGTCATAGCGGCTGAAAGTTCGGCCCCGATGAACAATGCCGGTACCGGTCACTCCGCTTTTTGCGAATTGAATTATACACCACAACTTCCGGACGGTAGCGTTGAAATAAAAAAAGCGATCAAAATTGCCGAGCAATTTGAAACAAGCAAAGAGTTTTGGGCCCATCTTATCGGGAAGGGTCTGATAAAAGATCCTCAAAATTTTATCCGTAAAGTGCCACACATGAGTTTTGTTTGGGGAGCTGAAAATGTTGAGTACCTGAAAAAACGCCAGCAGGCCCTTGTAAAACATCATTTTTTTAAAGGGATGGAATATTCTGAGGATAAAGCTCAGATCAAAAAATGGATCCCGTTGGTTATGGAAGGTCGCGATGCTGATGAAAAGGTATCTGCAACATTTATGGATATTGGTACTGATGTAAACTTTGGTAGCCTTACCAGTGCGCTTATAGATGAACTTAAACAGAAAGCTGACGTAAATGTAAGTCTTAACCATGATGTTAAAGACCTTAAACGTAACGCTGACGGTACATGGAAAGTAACCGTAAAAGATAAAGCAACCGGTAACAAAAGAAAGCTGAATGCCAAATTTGTTTTTGTTGGTGCAGGCGGTGGTGCTTTGCACTTGCTACAGAAATCGGGCATTGCAGAAAGTAAAGGTTTTGGTGGCTTCCCGGTAAGTGGGCAATGGCTGGTTTGTAATAAGCCTGAGATAGTAAAACAACACGAAGCTAAGGTTTATGGTAAGGCATCTGTAGGTTCGCCACCTATGTCGGTACCCCACCTGGATACCCGTATGATAGACGGAAAACGTGCGCTGCTTTTTGGCCCGTATGCCGGTTTTTCAACCCGTTTCCTCAAAAAAGGTTCCTTGCTTGACCTCTTCAAATCAATTAAACTAAACAATATACTACCCCTGCTTGCTGTAGGGCGCGATAACTGGCCTCTAACCAAATATCTTATCTCTCAGGTAATGCAATCACCTGCCGATAGGTTGAATGCGCTTAAAGATTATATGCCAACAGCTAAAGCCGAAGATTGGGATCTGGATATTGCCGGTCAGCGTGTGCAGGTTATTAAAAAGGATGCTAAACATACCGGTGTACTTGAGTTTGGTACTGAAGTTGTAACTTCTGCCGATGGTAGTATTTCAGCCTTGTTAGGAGCTTCACCAGGTGCATCAACGTCTGTACCTATCATGATCCAGCTTATTGAACGTTGCTTTAAAAATCATATCAAAACCGATGCATGGCAGCAAAGGCTTAAAGAAATGATCCCTTCGTACGGACAATCGTTGGCTAATAACGAAGCTTTAAGCGACGAAACCAGGGCAAGAACAAGTAAAGTGTTGGGGTTGGCTTAATAGCTTTCCTTTAAAATACTAATTGGCAGAAGGATATAATTAAGAAACTATTTCTTGCGAGCATAGTTAAAAACATCCTTTTGCCATTTTCCTTTTTTATCCTTTTCAATAACTGTTACATCCAATTTATCAGGTGCGGTTAGTTGATAGGTTAAATGAACCGATTTATCTTTCAGTTCAAACTCGGCGTTGTTTTTTTGAATATTGGTGAGGTAAAA
Organism: Mucilaginibacter kameinonensis; assembly: GCF_003675385.1. Taxonomy (GTDB): domain Bacteria; phylum Bacteroidota; class Bacteroidia; order Sphingobacteriales; family Sphingobacteriaceae; genus Mucilaginibacter; species Mucilaginibacter kameinonensis. The sequence continues at coordinate 289,441 of NZ_RCWZ01000005.1, forward strand.
TAATAGCGGCTTATCTTTGTCTTCCCATCCTATGCTGCCACGGTTAAAATGACGCATCTTAAAAACGGGTACCCCGTTTTGTTCTTCAACAACCACAAACTCGTAAAATACTGCTTTGCCATCCTTAACTACCCTGAAGCTGCTGACCATGCTTTCTCCCATTGGTTCACCCCAAAATTCTTCCATATCGCCCCATTCGTGCTTTTGTGTCCAGGTACCGGCCATAAAGGCCAGTTGCTTAACGCTTGTTTTGTTAACTTGCGCGAAGCTATTACCAAATATCAAGATAAAACCAATGATTGCAGGGAGAATGTATTTAAGGTTCATAATATGATTTTAGCAATAATTCATTCCTGAAATAATTGTCAGGAGTTACATGCCTTTCCACTCATAACTTTTGCTCTCTAACCCGATCAGGTCAATCACCCGGTTCACTACCGTCATAGCCAGTTCCTCGATGGTTTGAGGTTTACTGTAATAGGAAGGAATTGCCGGGCAAATGATCCCTCCCGCTTCGGTAACCGTGGCCATGTTGCGGATATGGATGAGGTTAAGCGGCGTATCGCGCGCTACAAGAATCAATTTGCGACGTTCTTTCAGGATCACATCAGCAGCCCGGGTTATCAGATCATCAGAGATCCCTCCCGCTATCCGGCCGAGTGTTCCCATTGAACAAGGCACTACTACCATGGTATCAAACTTGGCCGAGCCTGAGGCAAATGGGGCCATGAAATCATTTTTGGCATAAAACTTAAAAGGAAGCTGGGTATAATCTTCATTATCAAGCTCAAATTTCCAGACGTCTTTGGCATTGTCTGACATTACAACACCTACTTCGGCTATTTGATCCCGTAATTCATTTAGCTTTTTTAGTAGCAGGCTGGCATATATTGAACCACTGGCACCCGTAACAGCAACAACTATCTTTTTCTTCATAATTACTCCTTCAACAACCCAAACACGCAAAAAGTTAGGGGCACAAAAAAGGGTCGAATAACTTGTACCCGACCCTACATCTACCTATGAAAAACATGCCCTTGAGAGGGCACTACAAATGTAGTAACAGTTTTTTAATTTTTAAACAATTTCTTAAAATAATTTTAACCCCTTTATTGGAGATTTTTTTCTATTAAAGTTTGGATGATTCCGTCAACTAAACCTACCCGTGGTACATAGATGTTTTTGATGTTGGCATTCTTCATTAAGGTAAGGTAAATTTCACATGCCGGGATAATAACGTCGGCCCTGTCCTGGTTAAGGCCAAGTACGTTGATCCTGTCCTTTAATGAAAACGAGCTTAGGTAAGTATACAAAGACCTCAGTTTGGCGAAAGTTAAGGGCATATCTTCCTTTTCTTCAGACAGCCTGAAAAGCTTATTGATGTTGCCACCGGTACCAATACCTGATAATTGCTTAAAATTACGGGTATTGTCGCGTACAAAGTCCTTCATTTCATTCCAGGTTTCTTCGGTATCCTGGTTATCTAAAATGCGGATGGTGCCAATGTTAAACGAACGGGAAACAATAAGCTCCCCAGCCGAAAACAACGAAAGCTCGGTGCTACCGCCGCCTACATCAATGTAAAGATAGTTTTTGCTTTTATCGATGTTTTGCTCGGCGTGACTGGCATAAATGATGCTGGCTTCTTTTGATCCATGAATAATATCAATGTCAATATTGGCCTCATCCTTGATCATTTTAACAACATCGTCCCCGTTTTTGGCTTCGCGCATAGCCGATGTTGCGCAGGCCAGATAATCTGTAACCTTATATACATCCATCAGATTGCGGAAGGCAACCATTGATTTAACAAGTTCCGTAGTTTTTTTCTCTGAGATGTGTTGTTGTATAAAAGCATCATCTCCCAAACGCAACGGAACACGGATCAATGTGTTTTTTTTAAATGACACCGATCCGGTGTTTTGAATTATGTCGGCAATTAACAGCCTCACGGCGTTTGAACCTATATCAATGGCGGCGTATCTCAATGTTATTTGGTTTTATTTTTTAGATAATTATATATTTCAATTTGAGCCCTGTGGCTTTCGGGCGAATTTGTTTTGTGGTATTTGTTGGTGTTCTGGCTGTTGATCTCCCGTGCTTTGGTGTTATCCGAAAGCTGGATATCAATAATGTCCCGTATCTCCTTTTGTAACTTTTCGTCATATATCGGGAAGCCAACCTCAACACGGTTATCAATATTGCGAGACATAAAATCGGCCGAGGTAAGATAGATCAGCTCCTTGCCCCCGTTGCAATAAATATGTACACGTGCATGCTCAAGGTACTTATCTACAATACTGATCACTTCAATATTCTCGCTGTAGCCTTTTACCCCGGCTATTAAACAGCACATGCCCCTGATGATCATTTTAATCTTTACACCGGCGTTGCTGGCCTGGTAAAGTTTGTTGATCATATCCTCGTCGGCAAGGCTGTTCATTTTTAGGATCATGTATGCCTGTTTGCCGGCTTTAGCGTTTTTAATCTCATTATCAATCAACCTGTAAATTGCAGGCCTTGAATCAATTGGCGATACGATAAGGCTTTTTAGGCCTTTAGCTAACTGACCGCGGTTAATTGCTTTGAAAACATTTACCAGGTCGTCAGTGATCTTTTTATTTGCTGTAAGCAAGGTATGATCAGCGTAGATCTGGGCGGTTTTTTCGTTAAAGTTTCCGGTTGAAAGACAAGCATAGTAAGCCAGCTTCCCTTTTTCGGTACGGCTAACCAAACAAATTTTTGAATGCACTTTATAGCCTGGAACGCCATAAAGTACGGTTACGCCCTCTTCTTCCAACCTGTTACTCCAGTGGATATTGTTTTGCTCATCAAAACGGGCACGCAACTCCACCAAACAATTTACTTTTTTACCATTTTTGGCCGCGTTGATCAACGCGTGAATTACCCGTGAATTTTCGGCTAAGCGATATACAGAAATATTGATCTCTTTTACTTTTGGGTCGATGGCGGCCTCTCGTAAAAAGTGGATCACATAGTCATATGATTGGTAAGGGGTGCTAACCAAATAATCCTTCTTGGCAATAAGGTCGATAAGGCTTTTTCCGAACGAGAGGTCTGAAACCGGCAGGGGTATATACTTGCTGTACTCCAACTCCGGCCCGCCTACGTTGGGGAACGAAATAAAGTTTTTGAAGTTATGGTACCTGTTGCCCGGAATAAGGCTTTCGCCATGTAATCCCATTTTATTCACCAGGTACTTCAGCATGTCCATAGGCATTTCCGAGTCGTACAGTAAACGCATCGGTTTGCCTTTTTTTCGTTTCTGAAGGCTTTTGGCCAGTGAGTCCACAAACTTTTCACTCACCTCCTTGTCCAGGTCAAGTTCCGCGTCGCGGGTAAGCTGGATGGAGTACGCCTCAATACTATCGTGTTCAAAAATGAAAAAGATATCCTCCAGGCTATACCTGATAATATCATCAAGCAGAATGATGAACTTCAGGTTGTTGGTATCGGGCAATTTAACAAAGCGCGAAAGGTTATCCGGAAATTCAATAAGCGCAAACCGCGTTTTTTTATTTGTAGTAAGCTTTACAAAAAAGTAAACGGCCCTGTCCCTAAGTTCAGGGAGCGGCAGGGTATCATTAAGCATGATAGGCACCAGTGTAGCCAGCAGCTTCTCCCTGAAATAATTTTTCACGAAGGTACCACGGGTTACGTTAAGCTGCTTGTCGTTCAGGATGAAGATCTTTTCTTCGGCCAGTTGCTTAACAATAATATTTTCATAAAGGTTATTAAACTTACGTTCCTGCCTTACTACGATGTTCTTGATCTGGTTAAGTACCTTTTTAGGGTTGTAACCTAATATTTCTTTTGACTTTTCGTTAAGGGCTGCTAAGCGGCTTAAAGTGGCTACCCTTACCCGGTAAAATTCGTCGAGATTAGATGAAAATATGGCTAAAAAACGGATCCTGTCAATCAGCGGGACTGTCGGGTCGGCAGCTTCCTGCAAAACCCTATCATTAAAATATAACCAACTTATTTCTCTGTTAATTAAGGGAGCCTGTTTATCCATAAGAATTTCTTGCTTTACAGCCAGATGTTACAAATCTGCTTATTTATTTGTTAACTTAATATTAACTCATGAGGAATTAACCTGTTTTCGTTCACCATTATTTATTGCAGAAATTAAACAATTTGTTGCGAAATTGCGATCTGTGTTAACAATATATTAGTTTTGCAAAACATTTACCACCAATATACCACGTATGCCTACATTTGATATAGTTAGTAAAATAGACGGACAAACGCTTGATAACGCGATAAATACCGCCAAAAAAGAAATCCTTAATCGTTACGATTTCAACGATTCAAAAAGTACTATCGATTTAGATAAAAAGACCAATGAAGTAACTATTGTTACCGAAAACGATATGCGCCTTAAAGCCATACAAGACAGCATCATAAGTCGTATAGTTAAACAGCACCTTGACCCTAAAGCCCTGGATTTTGGCAAAGAGCAATACGCATCAGGCAACATGATCCGCAAGGAGATCAAAATTAAAGAAGGTATTGATAAGGAAGCCGCGAAAAAGATTGTAAAAAAGATAAAAGACAGTGGTCTTAAAGTACAGGCTTCTATCATGGACGACCAGGTTCGTGTACAGGGAAAAAAAATTGATGACCTGCAAGCAGTTATCAGCCTTTGCCGTGCCGATGATTTTGGACAGCCATTACAATACATCAATATGCGTGATTAGTCGGCTACATAATTAAAACATTCTTAAAAAGAAAAGCCAGGTGTTTACCCGGCTTTTTCTTTTTAATCTTAAAGTAGCTTTAACCTGCAACTTCAACCTCTTCTTTTTTAACTTCGTTAGGGCGGCCGTTTTTAAATGCTTTACGCGGTGATAAACCAAGCAATTCAAACATAGCCATATCGGTATCAAATGACGGGTTTGGTGTGGTAAGCAATTTTTCGCCTGCAAAAATAGAGTTGGCGCCTGCCATAAAGCAAAATGCCTGCTCAACAGTGCTCATTTCTGTACGCCCTGCAGATAAACGAACTACAGTTTTAGGCATGATGATACGGGTAGTAGCAACCATACGCACCATGTCCCAAACAGACACACGAGGCTGGTCGGCCAGCGGGGTTCCTGCTACAGGTACCAGGGCATTGATTGGCACTGATTCCGGGTGTTTAGGCAGGTTTGATAAAGTTTTCAGCATTGATACCCTATCTTCTACAGTCTCACCTAAACCAATGATACCACCGCTGCATACGGTGATTTTTGCTTTGCGTACGTGTTCAAGCGTTTTAAGACGCTCATCGTATGTACGGGTAGTAATAATACGTTTATAATCTTCTTCAGAGGTGTCAAGGTTATGGTTGTAGGCATATAAACCGGCATCGGCCAAACGTTGTGCCTGAGCTTCGGTAAGCATACCCAGGGTACAGCAAACTTCCATATCCAATTCATTAACCGCTTTTACCATATCGATAACCTTATCGAAATCGCGGTTGTCGCGAACTTCGCGCCATGCGGCACCCATACATAAGCGTGATGCACCACCGGCTTTTGCCTTTTCGGCAGCGGCAATCACTTCATCTTTAGGCATCATGGCATGTACGTTTACACCTGTGTTGTAACGTGCTGCTTGCGGGCAATAAGCACAATCCTCAGAGCAACCGCCTGTTTTGATAGAGATTAACGAGCTGATTTGCACTTCGGCATAATCCTTATTTTCACGATGGATTGTGGCTGCCTTGTATACAAGATCCAGCAACGGCGTGTGATATATTTCAGCTATTTCTTCTTTAGTCCAGTTATGTCTAACTTCTGTCATCAGTTTCAGATTAAATTCGTCCCAACAATGTTATTAAGTTATTGTAAACACGCAAATATTCAAAGATTATTTATAAATATAGAACTTTTGATAGTTCCCGAAAAGAAACTAACTATATAACAAGACTTTAAATATTTAACGCTATCCGGCTTTAATTCTTTAACAGCAGTTTTGTGGCGAGATACAGGGGTAGTAAGAAGCCAATACAATCTGTAAAAGTGGTGATAATTATAGACGATGCTACTGCAGGGTCTATCCCTACCCTTTTTAATATCAGCGGAATAGAAGCTCCGGTTAAACCAGCTATAATTAGATTGCCGGTCATGGCTAAAAATAACACCAGGCCAAGCATAGGGTTTGCATCGTAAAAGAAGGCTACAATAAAAACGATAATGCCGTTAGCAGCACCATTGATCATACCTACCAAAAACTCTTTTAATACGGTATTGTAAGCTTGTTTATCCGAAAGATCACTTAATGAAATACGCCTTACCGTTACCGCCAGCGCTTGAGTTGCTGCATTACCGCCCATACCTGCTATAATGGTCATGTACGCAGAGATTATAGAAAGTTTGGCAACCGTATCATCAAACGTCCGGATGATGGATGCCGCCAGGAACGCCGTACCGAGGTTAATCACCAACCATGGCAGGCGGCTTTTTACAGCTTCTACCCAGTTACCACTTAGTTCCTCATCTTCAGATACACCGGAGATTTTCAGAATGTCCTCAGTGTTCTCTTCCTCCATTACGTCGATGATATCATCTACCGTAACACGACCGAGCAATTTCATGTCGTCGTCAACTACCGGGATACTGGTAAGGTTATACTGCTTGATCAAGCGGGCCACTTCCTCCTGGTCAAGCTCCGCTTTTACGTAAACAAAATCGGTAGTTACGAGATCGCTGATGCGGGCATCGGCGCGGGCTTTGATGACAGTTTTAATAGAAAGGATCCCTTTTAGGATATCATTATTGTCGACCACGCAGATGGTATAAAACTCCTCCATCTCTTCAGATTGACGGATGATCTCATCAAGGGCATCCTTCTTATCCATGTTGATGTTTACCTTGATGATCTCGGAGTTCATCAAACCACCTGCGGTATCCTCAGCGTACGTCATCAACGCGCGGATGCTGCTGGCATCTTCATGGTCAAGATCTTCTAAGATCTCCTGCTGGTCTTCTTCATCAAGCTGGGAAATGATGTCGGTGGCATCATCATAGTCAAGTTCTTCAACTATCTCGGTACGTTTCTCCGGGTCGAGGTTTACCAAAAGTTCGGCAGGGCCGTGCTCCTCGTCCATTTCAGATAAAACTTCCGAAGCAACGTCGGCCGGAAGGATATTGATGATCCTTTCTTTTTCCTCCTGCTGAAGTTTTTCAAATAGTATAGCAATCTCCGAGGCGTGATATTCCTTCAGAACATTCTCTAACTCAGCATCATCGGCTTCGAGCGCTGTTTTAATGCGGAGCAGGTCGGTTTTATCTAAGTCAAAAGATTGCATACCCGACTAAATTAAAACAATTACACCACAATTAAGGAATTAAATCGGCACAAAAACAGTGCCCAAAGTGGTAAAATAAAAGGGTGCAACTGTTAGATGCTATGATCGTACTTGACCTTTGTCCCGCTTACCTTGCTTATTTTAAAAAGGGCTTGTTCAACCTGCGTTTTACGGATAGAAAGCTGAATGCTGCAGTCATTATCAAAAACCTGACCAAGTACTATCAGGTTTTCTTCTTTGATGATCCGCATCACATCGTTCATTTGCAGGTAATCAAATGATACCGTGTACAGGTCATTTACCGTTTTTGAAATAATAACAGCCTGATTTAATGCTTCTTCAGTAGCGACTTTGTAAGCATTAATTAAACCGGGAACGCCTAATAAAGTACCGCCAAAGTAGCGCACAACTACAACCAGGATATTAGTAAGATCTTTTGATAGCAGGGTGTTTAAAATTGGTCGGCCTGCTGTACCCGAAGGTTCTCCGTCATCATTAACCCTGAACACAGAGCGGTCGATGGTTAAACGCATTGCCCAGCAATGGTGATTGGCTTTAGGATGCTCCGATTTTAACTGGGCAACGATGGCCTTGATATCGTTTTCAGAGTTGATAGGATAAGCATAAGCCAGGAACTTGCTGCCCCGGTCTCGAAAAATGCCTTCGGCAGGATTTTCTATAGTTTTATAAGTATCGTCAAACAGCATTCAGAAATATTACAGGTGCAGAAAACTCAATGTCTGCGGGAAATAAATAATAACAATGGCCAGCACTGCCACAAGAATACCGATCTTATTAAGCAAGCTCAGTTTCTCCTTGAATACAAAGATGCCGACCAACGTGCCTACCAAGATAACACCGATATTCACCGAGGAAAACACCGCCGACGGACTATTGGCCAAAGCCTGGTGTGCTTTTAAATAAAACAGGATATTGCCGAAATTTGCTATCCCCAGGATCCAGCCAATAATTATCTGAGGCAGCGAGAATTTTGTTTTTTTTATGGATACCCGGTAAAGCAGTCCTATAAAGGTTAACACAAAGGCTATGATGAAGATCACAAATATGGCTGTAGTGAAAGGTACATTGCTAACCTTGGTAAGCTGTTTTAGTAATACGTCAATAACTCCAAAGCCCAGGAATACTATTAGCAGGTAAATCCATGAACCTTTTTCAACTTTGTTACCGGCTGATTTTTGCCAGGGAACAGAGCAGATAATAGCAATGAACGCCAGTACAATACCTATTGCCTTTACAGTGCCTGTGGCCTCGCCAAATAAAACAAACGCTGCAAGGATAGGAATAAAGAGTGACAGGCGCTGTGCCACATCTGTACGTACTATACCGGCTTTGCGTACCGATGTAGCCATGATAACAAATATCGACGGGAATAAGATGCCCAGAGCAAGATAGTTATAAACAGGGGCGTTTTGAATGATACTTAACTGAGGCTTAAAAAAGAACCAGGTGAGCAAAATAGCCATTGAATAATTCCAGGTGATGGCCTGGTAAACATCTACATGGTAACGTTTTGCCAGTTTTAGCAAAATAGAAACGATAACACTACAGCAAATACTTAAAAAAACGAACAGCATTTATATAACTGGCTTATTGTATAACAATTGCAGGCGATCGGCACCTACAGTATATTCGTCCGCAAGTATACCGGTTATTTGTGGGGCTTTTATACCTTTTCCTAAAACTTTATCGCCGGTAAATACCCTGGCTTCATCCCACAAACCGGCTTCAATAAATGACTCAAGCGTGCGGGCGCCGCCTTCAATAATAACGGATTGAATATCCTGAAGGTATAACTGGTACAAAATGTATTGAGGCACAAAGCGTTCAAAATCTTCAAGCGCTATGTACCTGTTTTTGCCATCCAAATCAAATTTCACCTCGTTAAAGATCAGCGTTTCGGCAGATTGATCAAATATATTCAACCCTTTATTTAGCTCAAGCCGGCGGTCAATTACCACACGTTTCGGCGATGGGCCATCCCAATAACGCACATTTAGCTGTGGGTTATCGCTCAGTGCAGTGTTTTTGCCTATCAGAATGGCATCTTCTTCGCTGCGCCATTTGTGTACCAGTTTTTTCGATTCAGGGCCGGTGATCCAAAATTGGCTACCGTTGGCAGGAGCAAAAAATCCATCCTGGGTTTGCGCCCATTTTAATATGATATAAGGTCTGTGTTTTTGTACTTTGGTAAAAAAACGACGGTTAAGCCGCTGGCATTCCTGTTTAAGCACGCCGGTTATTACTTCGATGCCTGCTGCCTGTAATTTTTCGATGCCTTTACCGTCAACCTGGGCAAAAGGGTCGCGGCAGCCCACTACTACATTAGAAATTTGATGCTTAATGATCAAATCGGCACAAGGCGGGGTTTTGCCATAGTGCGCGCATGGCTCTAACGAAACATATATAGTGGAGTTTTTGAGCAATTCGGCATGGTTATCAAACTTTTGGGTAACCTGCGCAATGGCGTTAACCTCGGCATGGGCCTGACCGTATTTTTGGTGATAGCCCTCTCCTATTATTTGACCATCGTGAACCACAACTGCACCAACCATAGGGTTAGGACTAACATAGCCGGCTCCTGATTCGGCAAGCTCCAAACAGCGGCGCATATATTTTTCATGTTCAAGCATGCTGCAAAAGTAGCTTTTATGTTACTTTGTTGCATGATTACGATTAAGGATGTTTTTGAAGTTTACAGGCAGCAGATAAACGGCGTTTACGATATTAATGAAACAGAAGCCCTTACGCTGTTGGTTATTGCCGAGGTTACCGGCTTGTCAAGGGCATCCATTAAGGCTTTTCCTGAAAGAGAACTTACTGCAGAACAGGCCGATCAAATCAAAAATATCCTTACAGAACTAAAAACAGGAAAGCCGGTTCAATACATTTTGGGTATTACCGAGTTTTATGGTTTACCTTTTAAAGTAAACTCTTTCGTGTTGATCCCCCGCCCGGAGACTGAGGAACTGGTGGAATGGATTTTGTCTTCAGGTGAAAGGCTAAAGGCTAAAGGTGAAAGGTTTTCTATTCTGGATATAGGTACAGGCAGTGGTTGTATCGCAGTTAGCCTGAAAAAGAATTTATCGAATGTTGACGTATCAGCGATAGATATATCTGAGGGAGCTTTGCAAACAGCTAAGGGAAATGCTCAGTTAAATGAGGTTGAGGTTAATTTTATTCATGCCGATATTTTGAATATCAAACCTGACAACGTGTTTCCGAAGTTTAATATCATTGTAAGTAATCCCCCTTACGTTACACTTGAGGATAAAAAGCAGATGCATACTAGCGTTACGGATTTTGAACCGCATACCGCATTGTTTGTCCCCGAGCATGATCCGCTGATATTTTACCGGGCTATCGCCGATTTTGCTTTGAATAATTTAATAGCTGAGGGTTTGCTGTATTTTGAGATCAATGAAAATCTGGGTAAACAAACAGTAGCTTTATTAGCTGATAAAGGATTTAAAAATATCGAATTAAGAAAGGATATGAGTGGCAGGGACAGGATGGTAAAAGCTGAAGTTTAAAGCTTATCGCTTACCACTCCCTGGAACCTATAATAGTTATTATAAAATAGCCAATAAGCTATAACCGTGTTTAGAGGTATAAGTACCCATAGCAGCTTAAACATGATAATCCAGAACAGTACAATAAATAACCCTAATATCCATTGCAGGTATTTATCCATATTTAACCCGAACCAGTAAAGCAGGCAATGGAAGAGCATTACAATGCTTAACGCTAAAAACAATAGCTCAATGGCCATCAACGGCTTAAATCTGCTAAAGAGCCAGATGCTTTCGGGGAGTAGCAGAACAAAATAGACACCAATGAAGTTCAGAAATCGCCTTTTCCTGCTGTAAGGCAAATTACGGGAGAAGCTAAGTGCGTTTTCCTCAAACTTTCTTTCCTCAAATATTAAAACGATATGCGCGGTCACAACAGCGAGTACGGCTATACCGGCAACCCGTACATCAGTTTTTACATCGGCAAATACATAAAACACCCCGGTAATAATAAGCCATGAAAGCCCTTTGGTGATCAGATAAGGAACCTTGCGTTTATCAAACAGGTGATAAATGTACAGACTGAAATAAGGTTTGCGCCATTTGCTGCTTAGCTTCAACAATAGCGATTGATTATTGCCGTCAATCAGTCTATTGATCTGTTTTACATAAATAACCGCGCTCGAATAGCTAAGTATCAAAAGGTATAAGAAAATACAAACGGGCAACACATAATAATGGTTGGCAAAACCAACACTAATTGTTATGAATGCATAAACTATTATTGGTGACAGTATCGCCGCCTGTGCCCAAAACCAACTTTTTAATTGCTTTTGTTTACTTAATGAGTTGCTGCTGTAAAACAAGAAGTGTTGTCCGGCAGCAAAGATCTGCCCGGATACATAATGCCAGCTTTTGATGGCGTAGATAAGCCAGATCACAAATACAATTGCCATCACTGCCGAGCTGCTATCCATTGCCAGCATCAACGCTTTGTGATAACCTATTAGGTATTGAGGTGGCACCACACCAACCATCGCCAGGAAAACAAACAGTAAAATCCCCGCGTGTACCCTGAAAAAGCCACCGGCAAATATTTTTAACAAAACATTGGTTAGCGACTTCATTAATTGATAAACTTTAGGGTTTGATCCTCAACTAAAAGTTCACCGGATACTGGTAGCGAACCATCCTCCAGTATTTGATGTGAGGATAGCAAAAAACTGGTTCCCTCCTGTTCATGTTTTTCACGTATCCAATTGTTTAGTATGGCTAATGAAGCTGTGTCAATGGTGATTAAAGGTTCATCAAGCAGGATCAGCTTCGGTTTACCCAAAAAGGCCAATAACAGCGATATTTTTTTCATCATGCCGCTGCTGTAGGTACCAACCGGCCGATCAACAAAACTTTGCATACCCATACTTTTAATATAGTGATCCTGTTGGCCTGTCGGTGCATCTTTAGCATCAGCAAACAGGGCTATCATTTCTGTGCCGGTTAAAAAATCAGGAAACACCGGTTCAGCTTCGGCGAAATTCACAAGTTTACGGTAAGGTACCGGCTGCTTTTTAATGCTGATATGATCAGCAAGCAAAATATCACCGTCAAATGCCAGTATACCTGCAATTGATTTCAGCAAGGTGCTTTTACCCGATCCATTGACTCCCTTTATCCAATAGATACCGGCTTCAAGCCTAAGGTCCTCAACTTTTAAGGCAGGATAATTGCCGTATGATTTTTTAAAGTTTTGAAATTGCAGCATCGTCGGTTTTGATAAAAAAATGAATACGTTGTTACATTAAAAAAGACGCATCAAAAGCGTCTTCTTTAATTTGAATTCTAAATAAATCCGAAATCGAAAATCCCAGTTCCAAAATTACAAGGCTGCTCCTTCAATCAGCGCGCTATAAAACTCGCCAACGTCCATGCCGGCAGCCCGAACTTGTTGCGGGATCAAGCTGGCAGCCGATTGGCCAGGTGTTGTGTTAATCTCGATGAAATAAAAATCGTTACTGCCTTCCAGCAAAATAAAATCAATCCTTGCCATGCCGCGGCAGTTAAGGCGGGTGTATACCTCGGTAACTATACCGGCAATTTCCTGAACTTTTTCGGGAGCCAGATCTGCAGGGGTTATCTCCTGGGTTACGCCCGAGGTATACTTTGCCTCGTAATCAAAAAAATCTTTTGAAGTAATGATCTGGGTAGCAGGCAAAACTTTTATTTTGCCGTGCAAACGGGCTATGCCAATGCTAAACTCGCGGCCTTTTATAAATTCTTCAACCAATACCTGTGCATCTTCCTGAAATGCCCTGTTCAATGCCTCGGGTAAGCCTGCAATGTTTTGTACTTTGCTCATACCCACGCTGCTGCCACCATTGTTTGGCTTAACAAATAGCGGGAATTTCAAATTGGCGGCAATAGTAGCAACATCATGTACATCGCGCTCAAATAAACGCATGGAATGTGCGGTATGTAAGCCATGAATACCATTTACAATGGCTTTTGTATAAGCCTTATTCATGGTAATGGCCGATGTTGTGGCATCGCAGGTATTATATGGAATGCCAAGCATGTCAAAGTAGCCTTGCAGTTTGCCATCCTCGCCAGGGGTTCCGTGAATGGTGATGAAAGCGAAGTCGAATTTTATCTTTTCCTGGTTAAGGGTAATGGTGAAATCATTTTTATCTACATCAACTGTAGTGTCATCAGCTTCAAAAAACCACCTGTCGCGGGTAACTAATATGGTATAAACTTTATAATTACTATTTGACGCCAGGTTAGCGGCAATGTTTTTTGCACTGTTAAGGGATACTTCATATTCGCCGGTAAAACCTCCGGCCAAAAGGGCTATATTTTTCATGATTATAGTCAGAAAGTCCGAAAGTCGGTAAAGTCCGAAAGCCGGAAGCAGACCCCCAAATTTAGTAATTAGATGATGCGGTCATAATTTTTTCTGAACATCCCGGCAATAAAATCAACATGAAATTAACTTGCTGACTTACGGACTTTACCGACTGGCGGACAACTTTAAAACTTTACGGCTAACAAAATAATTCCTATGTTTGATACTTAATTAAAAGGTTTATCCTTATATATACTGATGAGCAAATTTGGGGCTTACTTAAAATCAAAATCATTCCGGAATAACTTATTAATGGCTATTGTTACAGTGATAGCTGTTGTTTTAATAGCATTTTTTAGTCTTGGTTATTATACCCGCCATGGTTCGGGCATACCTGTACCAAAGCTTAAGGGCCTTACCATTGATAAGGCTATGGATATTTTAAAAGAACAGGGATTTGGCTATAAAATAGATTCTGTTTATGTACAGGATGTAGCCCCCGGAACTATTGTTGAGCAGGATCCCGATCCGGGAACCAACGTTAAGGAAAATCGTGTGATTTACCTTACTATGGTTACTTTACAGGCGCCAAACGTAGCCCTCCCCGATCTTGAACAAAGCAATTACCGCGAAGCCATCGCCACGATATCAAACTACGGATTAAAAGTTGGTGACACTACTTACCGCTCGGATATTGCCCGAGACAGAATCCTTGAAGTGCGTTTTGGCGGCCAGGTTATAAAACCGGGTACCAAAATTCCAAAAGGCTCAAGAATTGACCTCGTTTTGGGTGATGGCGAAGGCGCAAGTGAAGTGGAAATCCCGGAGCTGGTAAACCTCGACCTTGATGCTGCCCGTTTTGCAATTAAAGGTGCCGGATTAACCGTAGGTATCATTACTTATCAGGGTACTATTACCGACTCGACAAACGTTGTAGTTGTTTCGCAATACCCAATGAAAACCGATTCGTTAAGCAAAACAAGTATTGGTACGCGTATAAACCTTACTGTTTCACAAGGTACAAAAACAGATGCAGCCCCACCGGCAAATTAAAGCAACAGAACTGATTGAGCGCTTAAATAGAGGTGAAAGCCTTAACCTGATTGATGTGCGCGAGGTTATTGAATATCTCACTTATAATATAGGAGGTAGCAATATTCCTTTGTCAAAACTGGAAAGCACGCTTAACAGTTTAAGCTACAACAAAACCGATGAGATAATCGTTATCTGCAAGGTTGGTTTGAGGAGTGAAACGGCACAAACCATATTGGAACAGCATGGCTATAGTAATGTGCGCAATTTAAGCGGCGGGTTAATAGCTGTTCAAAAACTAAAATAAATACAAGAAAACACACTATCTATTCAATATCATGACCGCGAAAAAACAAGGATCAGGCATGCTCAAAAAATTTATCATAGCACTGGTTGTCGTTATCGTAGTGCTTTTAGGTTTTACAGGATTTAATTATTACCTTAAGTACTTCGGCCCCAACGTTACCGGTAAGCAGGAATATTTATATATACACACCGGCGCAACTTTTAACGATGTTTTTAAAACTATCCAGGATGAAGGTATTGTTAAAGATACCGCATCGTTTGCGTGGGCAGCCCGTAACATGAATTATACTACCCGTGTAAAGCCGGGTAAATACCGTTTGCATGAAGGTTTGGGTAACCGTAAACTTATCAATATGCTGGCATCGGGTACCCAGGAGCCCGTTAAGGTTGAATTTCATGGCTTGAGGCTTAAGGAGCAATTTGCCGGTTTTATTTCCAAAAAGATAGAACCTGATTCAATGGCAATTATCAGGCTGCTTGATTCGGCAAGTTTTGTAAGTAAATATGGCTTTACTACCGATAACGTGTATACGGTGATCATGCCCGATTCGTACCAGATGTACTGGAACACAAGTCCGGAGAAATTCTTTAAAAGGATGTATGATCACTACGAAGCCTTTTGGACTGCTGAACGGAAGCAGAAAGCGACTGCTATAAATCTGACTCCCCAGGAAGTATCTATCCTGGCGTCGATAGTTGATGCCGAGGCGCTGCATGATGATGAAATGCCTGCCGTGGCGGGTTTATATCTTAACCGTTTAAAAAGAGGCATGACGCTGGACGCCGATCCTACAGTGATCTTCGCGATGAATGATTTTACTATAAAACGTGTACTTACCCGTTACCTTTCATACAATTCGCCATACAATACTTATCTGCATAAAGGTTTACCTCCGGGACCTATCATGATGCCATCGGTAAATGCTGTAAAGGCAGTGCTCAACTATCAGAAGAACGATTACATTTATATGTGCGCCAAAGCTGATTTTTCGGGTTACCATGCTTTCGCAACAAATGTAGCCGACCATTTGGTTAATGCTCATAAATTTCAACAAGCCCTTAACGAACGTAAGATCCTCAGGTAATGTTTGAGCACACCACCAAAATACGGGTGCGCTACGGCGAAACCGATCAGATGGGTTATATGTATTACGGTAATTATGCCGAGTTTTATGAAGTTGGCCGTGTAGAAATGCTCCGGAGCCTTGGTCTCACCTACAAAGGCATGGAAGAATCGGGCATTATGATGCCCGTACTCGAACTGAACTGTAAGTACCTGAAACCTGCTTTGTACGACGAACAGATCAGCATCAGGGTAATCATGGATAAATTGCCGGGCATTCGTATTCATTTTAGGTATGAGCTTTCAAACCCGAAAGGCGAGCTTATCAATACAGGTGAAACACTGCTGGTGTTCATCAATATGAAAACCAATCGCCCGTGTTTGCCGCCGCAAGATTTTACAGATAGATTAATGCCCTTTTTTAAGTAAATTTGGGTAAATGAAATGGCTGCACCGCTTTTTACTTCGGTTTAGGTTCTACAGGTACATCATCGAGTGGACAAAATCTGTCATTATCCCGGGATTCAGGCCGTTGCCGCTTTATACTGTTATTGATTTCTTTGTTAAGGAAATCACCAACAATTCGCTCATTAACCGGGCTTACGCGTTGGCTTATAGTTTTATGCTGGCCATTTTTCCGGCTACCATCTTTTTGTTTACGCTTATCCCCTATGTACCCATTAAGCATTTCAGGGGTAACCTGATGATGGTTCTGGCCTCTGTAATGCCTACAAATGCTTATATGGCCTTCAGGGAAACCCTTTTTGATATCGTGAGCAATCAAAACGGCAAATTACTTTCATTCGGTTTCCTGTCCACCCTGTATTTTGCAACCAACGGCGTTATTAACCTTATGAAGGCGTTTAACAAATCTTCGTTAATTGAAGATAAGCGGACCTGGCTCCGACGCCGTTTAGTAGCCACCGGTATTACTGTTGCTATAAGTTTTGCATTACTACTGGCAATTTCTATCCTCATATTGGGACAATCTATTATTAAGTTTATTCAATCGCACGTAGCCTCCGAAAATCACTTTTGGGTATACCCTGTGATGCTGTTCAGGTGGGTGATTATCGTGGTGATTATTTTTGTTACCATAGGTTGCTTGTACCGTTATGCGCCTGCACACAAAAAGAAGTGGAACTTCGTAAACCCCGGTTCTATATTGGCTACAGCGTTGGCGGTTTTAACTTCCCTCGGCTTCTCGTACTACATCAATAATTTCTCGTCATATAATAAAGTTTATGGATCGATAGGAACACTTATCGTAGTAATGATCTGGATGTATATAAACTCATTAATTTTGATCATCGGGTTCGAATTAAACGCGTCCGTGGAGCTTTCCAAGCGTACAATCCGCATCGTAAAACCTCGTTTTAACACTTTTCGGACGAAAAAAGTCACTCAGATTAAAAATTAACTTTCTGTTAATCAGTAATTTATATAGATTATTTAATTAAATCAAAAAAAGTACAATTCAAATTTGGCAATTCGGTTCAGATTTGTACTTTTGTCGCCGGAGAGTTGGCAGAGTGGTCGATTGCGGCAGTCTTGAAAACTGTTGAACTGTGAAAGGTTCCTGGGGTTCGAATCCCTAACTCTCCGCATCAAGTGAATAAAGTTTTTGTAAAACGCCTCAAATCATAGGATTTGGGGCGTTTCTTGTTTACAGGCTACGCATCCAAACGCAATGCTTCTCAATCTGATCGAGACCTCTTGCGGGACCTGTTTCAGTCTCCTAATTTTAGGTCTCGCTAAACCGCTAAATGTTTATTTATTAACCTTTAATTGTTAAAGCGATGATCAGAACTGTTTGTATAAACTTTTCTTTGAAAAAAAGCAAAACCCTGACCAATGGGACGGCTCCTATTTATCTCCGGCTTACCGTTTCCGGGGAACGTGTTGAGTTCACTACTCGAAGGTATATCAAACCTGAACGCTGGAATGGAAACACTCAAAAGATGAACGGCACCAATGATGAAGCTCGCGTATTCAACAACTATCTCAAAACCTTGGAACAAAAAGTCTTTGAAGAGCACCGCCTCATGATTGATGGCAAAGTTCCTCTGACTGCAGCAAACTTAAGAGATAGATTACTTGGGACGCCGGATGTTAAACGCGCAAAGATGCTTGTACCGATTTTTAAAGAACACAATCGCCGTATTAAGTCTCTCGTTGGCAAAGAATATGCAAGCGGTACTTTGGAGCGCTATGAGACCAGCTTAAAACACACGGTTGCCTTCATGGAATGGCAATATCAAAAAAGCGATATCGATATTACTGATATCGATCATGAGTTTATAACCTCTTATGATTATTATCTCCGTTCAGAATGTAAATGCAGCAATAATACCGCTGTAAAATACATCAAGAATTTTAAGAAGATAATTAGGATTTGTATAGCTAACGGATGGCTGGATAAAGACCCATTTATCAACTACAAGGCGAAGGTAAAAGAAGTAGTAAGACAGTACCTCACGAGGGATGAAATACAGGTTATGGCCGACAAAGCGTTTGTCAGCGAAAGGGTTAACCAGGTAAGGGATATATTCCTTTTTAGCTGTTTTACAGGCTTGGCTTATGCTGATGTCAAGAAACTCAAAAGATCAGAGCTCAATGTTGGACTTGATAAACAACAATGGATCTTTACTAGCAGACAAAAAACGGATTCTCCTTCCCGCATACCCTTGCTACCGATCGCATTAAAGATATTGTCCAAGTACGAGGATAACGCTGAATGCCTCCACAAGGATAGGTTGTTGCCGGTGTTATCAAACCAAAAAATGAATAGCTATCTAAAAGAAATCGCAGACTTGTGCGGAATAAAGAAAGAACTGACCTATCACATCGCCCGACATACGTTCGCTACATCTGTAACCCTGGCCAATGGCGTTTCTATTGAAAGTGTTTCTAAAATGCTTGGCCATAAAAATATCCGCACGACACAGCATTATGCAAAAATCCTTGATGCGAGGGTAAGTGAAGATATGGAAATACTGAGATCTAAATTAGCTATCGTCTAACACTTAAATTTAAAATGAAATGATGAATATTATTTCGAACGAAATAGTGATCTATAGCATCTACCAGGTAAGGAATCAAAAGGTCATGTTTGATTTTGATCTTGCAGAGTTATACCGCGTGAAAACAGTCTTTCAGGGTCACCGTCTTACTGATCCGGCGCTTGCTTTGCAGTTCCCGGAGCGGGTACAGCACATTATCAGCGCCGTCCATATCCTCGATCAGCAATAACTTATTCTTCAATTCATCTTTACCAAAGTAGTAAAAGGCATTCATGGACAGCATAGTGATCTCCAGCTTATCTTCTTCCGGGATCAGTTCGCTGACCCTTTCCTGTAACCAGGTCTTGCCGGTGCCGGACGGCCCCAGGCACATCAGGTGCAGCGGCGTATTCCGCTTTCTTGATATATAGACCAGGTAGGCGATCAGGCTGTTCACTTCCTCGCCGATAATGCCGCTGGCCGAGATCGCCTGCCGGGTCCGTCCGAGCATGCCGGGCGCTTTGAGGTATTGCAGGGCGATCTTACGCTCGGCCTCGGTAAGCTGTTTCTTTTCTGCCTGCTTAGGCTTCATAGCTTCCAGCCGTTCAGAGCGGTAGTCTTCCAGGGCAGTCGTCAGGCGGCTGATGGCCCCGGCCAGTTCAGCAGCAGCCACATCCAGCGCATCGGCGGCCTTCTCAATCAACTGCTCCGCCTGGACACTGTTGTATAGATCGAGGTTGTGGCGAAAGGCTCTGTTAGTATTGCTACCGCTGACTATCTTCAATGTTACTTTTAAGCGGTCAAAGCCGGTCAGCTTAATGCCGCCCAGGACGGTTGTATGCAATTTGCCATCGATATAAAGCAACAATTCAGGATTATCAACAATAAGCTTAGGTACTATATTCATTGTAAATGATGTTTTATAACTACTTTTTTATTTTACAATAATAAGTATGGCATTTGCAGAAACGCAAGTGATACCCATTTGTATTTTACCACGCACTTTATGTATCATTCTTAGTATTTTTGATGAGATAGGAATAAAGGAATAATGAGTTTAGGAACCCGGATCAGGGAGCTACGTACCCAAAAAAGACTGAAGCAAGCAGAGCTTGCCGAGATCGTCGGCCTGAACTCCTATGTACAGATTGGCCGCTATGAGACAGGCAAGGCCAAGCCCGCAGCTGACATGCTTTCTAAGCTGGCTAAAGCATTAGATACTACGACCGATTACCTGGTAAATGATGATGTGAACGATGCGTCAGTAACGGCGCAACTGACCGACCGGGAGTTGCTTAAACAGTTTAAAGAAGTGGAACAGTTCAGTGCAGAGGATAAGCAGGTTGTTAAGATTTTTATTGATGCCTTTATCACGAAAAGGCATATCCAGGAACTGGTCAAGTAAAGGCCAATATAACGAGCAAAGCCCCTTTTCAGGGGCTTCGTCATTTGATATCAGTTTGTTTTTTTCTTTGGCTTTGCCGCTGGCTTTTTGCCTTTTGCACTGTCCGCAAACGCATAAGGGTTATGCTGTTTGGGGTCTTTTTTATGCATCAAGTGGTAGGCGCGGTGCGCGCTGTCCTGTTTTACGGTTTGTGCTCCTGCGGTGTAAGCAATGCTTAGCAATATTATTACGCTTATGCTTTTCATCTTTTTATACTGTCGAAGTTGATTTTGTACATATCGACATCATGTTTTGATTTAACAGGACGGCTATTTTTAGGTATCAACATGGCTGTATTAACACCATCCGCATCATAAAACAATTTGAAGTTATTAAAGTCATAAGGGCCGTTTGTGCCATCAAAATGTATAGCATTTACACTTCCCTTACCATTCTCTTTTTGTAATACATAAACCACATAATCTGTACAATTATGTCCATTACAAAAAGGGTCTATTCCTTTGATTAGAATGATCTTCTTTTTTTTGATACTGTAATATTTTGTGGTGGCAAAGGTTTTATCACCGCTCCAAATATTGCTAATCTGGGTTAAAAAGTCATCTTCGCTATTTAAGGCATGTACTTTATTAAGAGATAGCTTTATGCCGTCAAATAGGAAATAACTCGTGATGTATTTATAATCATCCCCTATAGAAAAGGAATTTCGATTGTACACACCTTTGGTATCTTTCAATTCCACATCATATTCCACATTGGTGCCATCAATTTTTTTTGTACACACAATTTTTATGATTTTACTTTTGGGGCTGTAAGTGTGTTTATAGCTGAATGCATACCCATCGATCGAAGGAATGACTTTAAGATTTTTATAAAGACCGTTGATAATAGAGCTACTATCAACGATCATGCTATAATTCGGTTTTTTACTATTGTCAATTGTTGCTAAACTGCTTATTTCTCGGCTTTTAGCCAATGTAAAAAGCATACAGATTAAGAGTATATTTTTCATATTAGTTCCCTTTAGAATAATGATTATGCTGTCCATCTCCTCGCCACGAGTCATCTCCATTAACTAAGTCAACACCAAAGGTGAACTGAATTACTGTTGATCTAACGGCAGTTTTGAAAGCGGGCACGCTATTTCTGCCATCTACCGA
Organism: Mucilaginibacter kameinonensis; assembly: GCF_003675385.1. Taxonomy (GTDB): domain Bacteria; phylum Bacteroidota; class Bacteroidia; order Sphingobacteriales; family Sphingobacteriaceae; genus Mucilaginibacter; species Mucilaginibacter kameinonensis. Next base: position 311,093 of record NZ_RCWZ01000005.1, read on the forward strand.
AGTATTCATGAATTCACGATAATTATTCGTTGCAACGTTTCTTATTGGGAACTTGTGTCCGGGATATTTTCCTTTAGAATCTGTATTTCTCCATGTTTCTGACATCTTCTTTTCCTCGCTATCACCATTAAACATTACATTATTCAGCATCACCATAATGCTTTGTTTATGTGATTTCGCCCTATTTACCATTGCGCTGGCAACTTTATCACTTTCTGTCTTACCGAGTCCCGGCGTTTCATTATATACGTTAGCTGCGAAATGTTCAAGTTCCTTTTCACCAATGTCTAATTTTTGAACTGCACCAGACTTTTCAGCTGCAAGTGACTGTTCCTTTGTCAATTGAGTATCGTCCTTATTCTTTTGAACATAAACCTTGTCGTCTTTTACGCCATCGTTACCAACATGGGTTCCATTTAGATTATAAATATCACCCCACATGCCGTCTGGGTCAATGAAGCGCATCGGATTATTGAAGACATAGGCGTAAGGCGACCACCTTCTTCCTTTCTCCGCAAACGGATCAACCGTTGTCCATCTTGCTATCACAGGGTCGTAGAAACGTGCACCGTAATCATACAGCCCAGTCTCTTCCTGCAACTCCTTATGGTTATAAAGATATTCATTTTTAGGAGAAATGGTTTGCTGTGTAGACTGGATTCCATACCCAAAGGCATAGTAATCATTCATCTGTAACAGTTTTGCTGTTTGCTGGGTAGCGTCATTCGGATCAGGTGTCAGCGTTACCCTGGTGTTGCCCAAATGGTCTTTCAGGTCGTACTCGTACACATAATTGCTGCCGCTTTTTCTTGCCCGGCCCTCCTCGGTCTGGATAAACGCGATGGTATTGGTGCTGTTGTCATACTCTATACCGTTCTCGTATTCGGTGGTTGTGGTGTTACCGCCTGCTACCAATATCTTTCTTAGCTTGTTGCCTGCCGCGCTGTACACGTAGGTCACTGTGCTGCCATCCGTCTTGTTGATGGTTTGCGGCAGGTTGAGCATATTGTAGGTAATACTGCTGATCCCTTTGTTCTGGTCTTTCAGCTCATTGCCGTTACCATCATAGGTATATTCATTCGCTACCTTCACCGGGTCCTGGAAACCGAACAGCCCGGAATAGGTTGAAGCATCATCTACCTGATTTACCTGGTAATGGTTATACGTATAGGTCAGCGTATCGATCTGCTTTCTGCCCTGACCAGGAATGTTATCATACCTGCCCAGGTTAGTAATGTTACCCATATTGTCATAGGTCACGTTCTCCCCGTACAGGTTATCTTTAGCCGTGCTGCTGGTGGATACCGCCGAGCGAAGCCGGTTCAGGTTATCGTAGCCGTAATCATAGGTTTGTTTAACCGGTGTTATGGTTGTTCCGCCGATAACAATTGGTGCCGATTTCCAAACCGCGGTGGCAATATTGCCGCCGTATTGTTTGGCTGCCGTGGTAGCACCGTCATAGCTCAGCTCCTCGCCAAACTTATCATTGCTGTCGTTGTTGGTCAGGCCGCCATCGCTGTTCAGGTTGGCATTGTTGATACTGCTCAGCCAGCCCCTCGGGTTATAACGGTAGTCGATGGTTTGCAGGTAGGTTGTTCCACCGTTCTTTGAATGCAGCCCTTTTGTTTTTAGCTGGGCAACTTCGTTATAATCACTCCGGGTCAGGATCACCGAATCCTGCGCAGCATTACTGCCATCCTGTAGCTGGTGAATCGTATTTAGCTTACGCCCCATGTGGTCATAGGTATAACTGCTCCGTTCGGTCAGGGTAAGCACACCGGCAGTGCCATTGGTGTTTTTCAGGTAATGCTTCCGTTGTACCAGCGTGGGCTGTTTAACAAAGTTATATACCGTGCTGTCGGCATCATAGTTATACATGCTCAGCGATGAGCCTCCGCCCACATAATGCTGTGTGAATGATTTGACCACTTGCCCTTCGTTATCATAGTACGGCACGCTCCACAAATAGTCTCCGGTAGTATTCAGCACCAATGTTTTGGAAGCGGTAAGCAGCCCTGTGGTTTGTTTGCTGAACGCGGGATTAGCCGTTTGGTCATAGGCCCCGGGAAAGCTTGGGATACCGGTATAGCTGTCATAATAGTTCACACTTAGCGTGGTTGCCAGGTTGGTACCCGGCCAGCTGTTGGTGGTATAACCGTTGCCGGTGTTTACAGGCGTTTCCCATTGCGCCGCCTGGCCATCAACAAGCCCCTGGATCGTGGCATGGATATCCGTTCCCGCTGTACTGCCTGTATGCTGATAAATGCCGGTGAGCACCGTTCTGCCTATCGCGTCATATTTAGTGATCATCCATTCCTGCGGTGATTTCATCCGCTGCACCGAATCCTGGGTTGCAACCGGCTGATCGAGTTTATTGTAGATTGTATACTCCCAGCCTTTGCCCGGCACCTTCTTTTGCACCAGCCTGTTCCTGGCATCATAACGGTACTGGTAGCAGCGGTTATCAAGCGTTGTTTGGGAAATAACTGCCGGGGCATCCGGATTGGCTCCCGGTGGCAATACAAAGCTCAGGTTGCCCAGATCGTCATACACATAATAGGTCGAGAGCTCTTCGGCTGTCGTGCCCTTGATGTTATAAGTACGTTTCAGTACCACGTGCCCTTCCTTGTCCTTATACTCTTCGGTGGTGTTAAAACAACCATTTGCCGGTTGCCAGTTTTCATTACGCGTAATGGTAACCGATAATTGGTTGGGGCTGTAGGTGGCATTGTTGCCTGCCCGGCTTAAGGTACGGCTTTGATTGGTGTTGATGCCAGCTGTATACAACGCTGCTATCCGGCTACCGTTGTTTCCTGTTACTGCCGTATTAAAAGTGCTGCTCTGGTCATTGGTAGTAAATACCATCCTTACCGAGTGGCTGCTGCTGCCGGCATCGGGTGTTGTGCCCAGCTGCCAGGCCACCCCCGGCGCTCCCTGCTCAATCACCCGGTTCAGCGGCGAGGGCTCAAAGCCTGTTTGCGCGAATGGATACGAGGTATTGGGTATACCATTGGTTTGCTGGGTAGCTCCGGTATTGCCAGGGTTATAAAAAGTGGTGAGCGCCCCGGTCAGAGCGTCGCTTTTATAACTGCCGTCGGTAGTGGTGGCCGCATACGGCAGGTATTTCATCGCTTCCCGCCCGTACGGGTCATACGCAAATGCCTGCACAAGATCTTTTTTCAACGGCGAGCCTTTGATCTGTATGGTTTGCAGCGGCCTGCCCAGCCCGTCTATATATTGTACCGTCTGCATCAGCTCGCAGGTCATCCGGCCGGCAAGCATGGTATTGCTTGTCAAACCCTTTGTCCGTGGCACCGAGGTTAGGATATAGTTCTGGGTATTGCTCAGCGCTATTGTTTGAGGAACGCAATCTTGAGCTGTAATGTAAAAATTCAAGCTGCTACCAGATGCTGCTGTGAAACTGAAGTTTGGGGTCAGCGTGATGCCCGTGTTGTTATAATAAGAACCTGGTGCCGGTGCGGTAGTTAACGTTACCGGCGGTGCCAGGTAGGTTTGTGCCGATGCGCGCATGCTGCCTATGAGCAGCAATAGCAGCAAACAAACCGCAAAATAGCTTTTGTGGTAAGCATTTCTTTTCATGCCTTTGGTATTAAAGTGTGATCAGGTTGGGTTATTTTTTTATTTCCTTTTGAACAGCCGTCAGTTGCTCTTTTAGCGCGTCGATCTGTTTCTGGAGTGTCGTAAGCAGTTTGTCTTTTTCCTTATCCTTTTGCTCGTTCTCTATCGCGTACAACGTCAGCTCTTCCACTTTCTTCATCAGGAGCTTATTCATCTCGCCAAGATTCAGGCCGGCTTTGGCGATCTCCTGCTCTGAGGGAATTTCAGGCAAATGCTGGTTCTTGTCGATATAGGTTTTAACTTCTGTTAAAGATGGAAGTTGATAGTTTAGTTTAAAAACATAATCAGGCCATTGGGAATAGAGTTTAATAGTTACGGTACTCGCGATTACACCACCATTTACTGCAAACTTGTAACCTGTAGGTAAAGTACTCGTACCGATACTGATACCGTCGTTAAAAACGGAGTTTCCGTTTACTGCGATGCCGCTTGATCCCACCTTTATTGCAAACCCAGCACCAACAAGCGGATCAACATAGCTGCCCAAATAATAATGGGACTCGCCAGATGCAGTAATGCCGCCTACAACATCTAATTTGGTTTGCGGTGATCCCGTACCTATGCCAACATTGCCCAACCCATTGATCAGGAATTTAAGACCCGCGGCATTTTGAACTTTGAACAGGTTGTATTGTCCGCCGTCGCCCGCAATGGTCTTGATTCCGGCCAAAGTAGCGCCCCCGCCAAACCCGGCATTGACTCCACCGACCAGAAATAGCGCCCCATCATTCACATTCGAACCTTCTGTATGTACTTCCAATCCACTTGTTGGGCTTGAGGTTCCAATTCCAACGTTTCCACCGGCGGGAAATGTATTTTGCGCGAAGGCGCTTACCGAAAACAGCAATGCGGATAAGGCCAGATATAGCTTTTTCATTTGTTTGAAGTTTGTGATTTGAAGGCATTAAGTTGATTAGTCAGTAATTCGAGATGTTGGGTAAGCGTTTCTATTTGAGTAGCGTAATTTTGATTGATTTTCTTTTGCTCCTTTTCCACCTTGTCTTTCTCTATCAGGTACAGCGTTAGTTCCTCTATCTTTTTCATTAACAGCTTATTCATTTCCCCAAGGTTCAATCCATCCTTAACAATCTCTTGTTCGGAAGGAATTTCTGGTAAATGCTTATGTTGATCGATAAAAGTTTTTACTTCTGTTAACGGACGGAGTTGATACGTCGGCTTAAATACATAATCCGCCCAGCCATTCAGGTCAATCAATACCGATTTAGAATGTATTGTGCCGTTAACATCCAGTTTATTCGCTGGGTTAGTTATACCAATGCCTACATTGCCTTGAACAATCGTCATATACGTATTGGCTGATGTTCCCCATGATTGAACATCCTGATTCGGATCTCTTTCCCACCATGTTCTGGTATTTGTTTGCGGGTTTAAAAATGACACATCAATAGAAATGCCATCGTGTAGCCGGGCAGTAACCCAATCGCTCCCGGCAGAATTTCTTACCAGCCACAAGTTATTTTTGAAGTAGTTGGTACCCGAGGTGCCGCCAATTGAACTTACTAGTACTGCGTTTTTAGCGACACCGCCCAATGGTATAGGCGAGTATACTGTTAGTTTGGCATCAGGATTGGAGTTGCCAATTCCTAAATTCCCCGCAAAATAACCCTGTCCATCAGCCCTCACACTAAAATTGGTTGTACCGTTCGTTATACCGTCAAAATAGTAATTGGCTGCATTGTTATTATTGTCAGTAATAGCACGAAAGATGCCCGCGGGATAATAATAGCCTGTCCCAATTTGGTGGCCCGTAAAGAAAACCTGTCCAGAAGAGGTCTGCGCGACAATCTTTGTATTGTTATTTAGCACGTCATTCGCATCGACTGTCACCGTCTTGGTTTGCGCATTGGCTGAGCATACCATGAATAAACTTCCTGCCAGCAATAAAAGTGAAAATATTTTCATAGGATTAATTAGATTTAACTGGTGTTTTGATTTGTTTTTGGAGTTGGCTCACTTCGGTTTTTAGTTCTATAAGATATAGCGTCAGTTCTTCCACCTTTTTCATCAACAGCTTGTTCATCTCTCCCACGTCAAGCCCGTTTTTGATCATGTCCTGTTCCGAAGGGATTTCTGGCAAGTGTTGGTTTTTGTCGATGTATGTTTTGACCTCTGTTAACGGCAACAACTGATACTCTTTTTTAAACACACGATCTTGCCATCCATTCAGGTCGATCAAGACAACCTTGGAATGAATTGTGCCATTTACGTCCAGCTTGTTTTGAGGATTGGCTATACCGATACCTACATTGCCGGTATAACTGATTCTCATTCGCTCGATATTTGCGCCGTCCCCTCCGGCTCCAGTCGCCCAGCTTGTTCTAAATAAGATATTAGTGACATCATCGTAATTAGTTGAAAACCGCATTGCATCAATGGATGCCAATTCGTTGGCCCCGGAACCAAAAGCCAATTTTCCCAAACTACTTCCATCATGTGGATTAACATCTTTGTCGAATAACTGAATTACCGGGGTCGCATTGGTTACTGTTAAAACGGCGGCAGGCCCGGTCGTTCCTACTCCGACATTTCCTGTAGATGGGAAAGTATTTTGAGCGTGTAAATGTGAGCAACAGGCCACCAACAGAATGGCAGATATAAATAGTGTTTTCACGTGATTGGTCTTTAAAACGGTTATTGTCCGATGTAGTGGTAATCGTAATGCTTGATTATATTTTGGTCTTTATCCCTGATATTTTGTAATCGCAGGAAGTTATCATATTCGTAAAATATCGTCTCTCCTTTTGGGTCAGTGGCACTAGTAATTCCGATGAATGGCGCAAAAGTATAGGTAGACATTTGTGCTCCTTTGGGATAAAGTCGTAACTCATCTATATTCCCAGCTCCTGAAACTGTTACCGTTGTTTGTCCAGTTACTTGATGTTCGTAATATGTCCACCCATTAGTTGTACTGCCTTTAATGGGATATCCACTTGTAGTTCCTGCAATCGTTAACGGTGAGGCGTTTCGCGTCCAATATGTCACGACGTAAACGTTTGCAGCCGTTAGGCCGCTTTTGGTAATGTTTCCATTGGAGAGATTGTAAGACCTAACACCTGTAGAGGCTGTCGTACCGTCGCGTTGCGTAGAAGCAATAGTCCAATTCCCCGTACCGTCAGCCTCAAAGCTGGTAAATGCAATGGTGTCAGTGCCAGCATTGATACTCTGTGCTATCGGAAACGCTTTTTGATAATCCCAAATATATCGTTGGGTTGGCCCTCCTTGTTTGGAGACGGTTAACAGATTGCCTTTGGTGTCATACTTTTGATAATTCAACCGTACTTCTGAAGGATTAGCCATGGTTTGTAGTTCGACCGTTTGGGGTTCTATTACATTATTTGTAAGGGCATAATTGGTCTTTGACTTCATTAACTGCGTGCCGTTTTTTGACTCGGTAAACTCAATGGTTGGACTAATCATGTTGGCTGTTGTCATCGTTGTATAAATCCCGGTTGGATCTTTACTTGCATTAACCATATCCTGCGGGTAACTGATCTGTTTTTGCAGCGTTTCACTTCTACTACTTTTTTGTATAATCCGTGTTGGAAAGACGTGATTTAAATTGTCATAATAGTAGTTAACAGTGTCCTGCACCAATTTTTTTATGCCATCTGTATCGTAATTGATGGTGATAGTTTGCTTCGGTACACGGCTACCGGAAGAGACCGGATAATCGAAAAAGCAATAATTTGCCAATGGATTATTGGGCAATGCATAGGTATTGATATTACGCAACTCAAACCGCTGTCCGATATATACTCCGAGTCCTGCCGTACGGGCGTAATTATAATAGTCGTTATACTTCTCTTGCACCAACAGGTACTGATTGCTCCCAGCGTTTCTGTAATGCGCTTCATAAGACAGCTGCCCGTTCTTCCACCCCACCGCGATAGGCTTTACTCCGTTTTGATACGCCTGATCTACAGTTAAGAGGCTATCCGGAAACGAGGTGTATGCATATACGCTTTTACCTGCATTTGTGACACTATCACCCTGGAATACAGTAACACCGGAATAGCTCACAGGACTTCCGCTAAGCGAAGACAACGAATAAACAGAGCTGCTTGAGTAAGTAATATTTGAGCCCGTACAGACATCATATGTTGAACTGCCAGCCGGATAGTACTGATTATAAAAGGTCCTTGTGGTGGTATTGACAAATTGCAAACGCCCGCCCATGATATCACCTATACCGTTGTTCCCTGGCCCATACTGATACGTCTCCGACGATGCCAGACTGCCTGAATTGGTATAGTGCTTTATGGCGTTGATGCGCAGGCCGCCTCCTGCCATGATCGTTGGTACACTGCTAGGTGGTCCGGCATAGGTAATACTAATATTGGCGGTGGGAATCACATCGGTACTCATGGACATATTACCTCCGCGGGCCAGTGAATATAGCTTGTATTGGGTATTGGCCTCCAATGGGAAAGAAAAAGTCGTGTTTATATCAGTACTGTAGTTCGCGTATTGATTGTATAACACAGCACCGTTTGAGACCTTTACAATCTGCACATACGGCGTTTCCGGCAACGATCCGGGAAATCCACTGGTGTGCTTTAGCAACACGGTCACAGTAGCAGTTACGGCAGTCGCATCAGTAGTAAAGAGGGTTGCCTGGGTTTCGTGATAGTAGCCGGCGGAAGCGGCGGAATAGGTGTTTTGAGTAGGTGTTTGATAAAGGTACGTGAATTTATGCGGTTCGTAGGTAAAGGTAGTATACCCCTTAGTTGGGTAAGTGATCTTTTCTAACATCCCGGCCTTCATATAGTTAGGATCGGGTGTCCTGTCAGCTCCTTCAGAACCGCCGACGGTATAGACCGTATTGCCCGTACCATATTGTTGTAATGCTGGTAAAAGGGTTTTATTGCCATATTTTCCATTATAATATCCCCAATAATCCTGCGCGAAGAAGTTTACGGGAGGAGGGCTAACAGGATCATAATCAAATTTATGCACGTTGACCCGGGCATTAGTCGCATCGTTTTCTGCAAGACTGTCCAGCCGTAACCGGTATTTACTGCCAGTATTGAACTGGTTTCCTGTCGGCAGATCCAGGTTGCTATAAAAATATCCGGTGTGTATCTTAAAGCTTTTGAGCCGACTATATTGTTTCAGTTTGTAGTTGTAATTTGAAACAATCACCGAATCGAGGGACAAATGCATGCCGTCTAACCGACCACTTTTGGTTACGAAATCAACTTTGCCGTTTTTGAATAAAATTGTTTTGATATACAGCGGTGCTATGGGGCTGCTAATGTTCATTGACTTATTCATTGGCCATAATTGCACTGCACCGCACCCATTATCGTTATACAACGTGCCATAATTTTGGCTGAAGCTATACGAGTATTGATTATAGCCCTGAGGGTCATTCTGATAAATGAATTTCACTGTGTCAGACTTGTCGGCGGATATCATTTGACTCAGGTACCAGCTTGAGACCCCGGTAAGGGTTTCACTGATGCTGCTTGCTGTTTTTTCTGTGTCGTTGAAAATATACGTATTACCATTTTCATCAAGCACCTTGAAAGAGCCAAGCATCGGATTAGCATTTGTTGTGAACTGGATCTTTATCGGTTTATAGGGTGTAATTACCGGCTGTTTATCGGCCCCAAACACAAATGCGCCAGATTTGTCAAGGAAATTGTAGAAGAAATTATCCGGCTGAGTATCATATCCTGCGGTGTGGTTTGTTGCTTCCTTAACATAATTTTCATCATTGGTGTTGTAAATCTGTGCAGTGGTTTTCAATGTTGTCGAGAGAAAGCCGCCATAATCATCTGGCATGTTGACAATGCTCCGGGTAATTACTCCTCCTGCATTTAACGACCATCCGGTGCCCACCCAGGTTGCCATTTCATCAACTTTTACCCCAGAGGCATGGTACGATAAGGAAAGAGGGACTTTAAATCGCGGAGTACTAATTTCATATAGCGGAATCGAGATAGATGGTATTCCGGTACTCTTATCAACGGGAATTTGTCCGTATTTACCCAAAGCGGCTGCTTCCGGGGGGGGAGGAGTTATCCTGGGGGCATTGATTTCAGCTAATGACTGGGCGTTCGCTTTAAAGAGTAAAGAACACGCCAGCACCAAGAGGTACAGTTTTTTATGCATGAGATTATATTAATAAATTCCTATAGTGATTTAATGTCAAACGAGTGGATGAATGCTATGCTTGTTATAGCGTAACGGCGCCACGAAAGCCAACGTTGTTTTTTGCAAAGCCAGTATAAAGAGGTTGCGTCAAAAGCATTGTGACGCGGTCGATTTTAGAGACCATATTTGGTTTGCGCAACAGGTCATTTAAATTCTGATAGAGCAAACGAAGCATAAATATGCCAGGACGCCTTGTTTTGATCATTGTGATAAGCAGATTAGATTTATTTGCAGATAGTTTTTACAAATAGTATTAAGTCGCTACCGAAGATAGTTATAAAAATTCAAGAAAATAAATAGGTGTTTTAACTGTAAATGACTCCGTATAAACACTGATTCCCCTCAAATATTATTCAATTATTACTACATCAATGGAATTACAATATACTCTGCTTGCATATTTTAAACAGGGTATTAAAAGCTCCGCACCGAACACACAGTCGCATAACCGGAGATAAGAAACTTGTCACGAGTATCAGTAATGGCATCAGTTCCCAAGCACCATGCATACCCGGCAGTTGTTGTAGTCGAACTCCAAAAATGCCCCAGTGCCAGGCCAAGCGGTGTATCGCTGAACGCTCAAGCGGTGCAGGTCACCGACAGACCTTAAAGTTTGTTCTAAGTTCAAAGCCGGTTTCTTAGGTAGTTCGGGTTTTATCTGTTCGCTGTTTTTGAGTGTTGAGTTTTCCGTTTCGTGGCTTACTTCCTGTTCCGGGTGCAGGGTTTGCGGGTTGGTTATCCATTGCAGCTGGACCACTGGCCTTGGCGGTGGCAGCTTCGGCGCTCCCGGTTTGTGGAGCTTGGGCAGGTGCTTGATCTTATGTGGTTGCATCTTTGGCCTCCTTTCCTGTTAAGCTTGGGCGGTTTGAAATTCCGTTTGTTGCTTCGTTTGCTTTTGTTGCAATACCTTGGGATGCTGTACCATTTTTTTCTGCGGTTTTCATTTTTAAATGGTTTAAAAATTTGTTTTCTGTTTCCCTTTCTTTCCGGAGCCTTTGCTTGATAATTATTTTCAAAAGAAATAGTCATGACAAAACATCTGGTCACAAACACACATGAAAAAGCATGTCGGTGATGGCGCGCTACCTTTGTGATTTACTCAATAGATTTTGTTATGAAGCACGAAGTATCGTTTCCTCAGATAATTGAAAGGGGTTGTGGCATGGATGTACACAGAGACACGGTAGTTGCCACCGGTTCAGGCGTTGGCGTTTCGATCGAAACACGCACTTATACCACCTATACGAACGATTTATACAAATTGCGCGAATGGCTATTGTCAGTTGGGGTTACGCACCTTGCCATGGAAAGCCCTGGGATTTACTGGAAGCCTATATGTAACATTCTTGAAGACGACTTCGAGGTTATCCTGATCAATGCCAGCCATGTAAAAAACATACCCGGCCATAAGACAGATAAGAAAGACAGCCATTGGTTAGCAAAACTGCTATTAAGCGGCTTGCTTAAAGCAAGCTTTATCCCCTGTAAAGTGATTCGGAATCTGCGTGACCTTACCCGCTACCGCAAGAAGTTAGTTCGGCAAGCCACAGCCGATCGAAATCGCTTGGAACGTATTTTACAGGATGCCAATTTCAAGATCAGCAATGTTATAACTGACATTTTCGGCATATCAGGCATGAAACTGATCGATGCATTATTAAATGACACGACCGACTTTGACACCTTGTATCAGTTATGCCACGGCCGCATTCAGAAAAAGAAAGATATCCTGCGGGAATCACTAATGGGCAAACTGACTGTACATCACAAGTATATGTTAACCACTATCAGGCAAAACTTGTATGCTATGATGAGCAAGATCGATATGATTGATGCGCAAATACAAGTATAGCCAGCCCTTAAAGGACAGAATTAGCAATGTTGCAAACTATCCCAGGCATAACAGTATAAGTGCCGCCTGCCTGCTTTCTAAAATCGGTGCAGATATGAGCACATTTCCAACTGTTCATCACTTAGCATCCTGGGCCGGTATATGCCCCGGTAATAATGAAAGTGCGGGACGTATCATGTCGGGCAGAATTACCAAGGGCAATCAGTATCTTAAACCAACACTAGTCGAATGTGCATGGTCTGCTACACGGGTTAAAGACTGTTATCTGCGAAGAAAATATGAGAGCCTGGTTGGCAGAAGGGAAAAGCGAGCACTTATAGCTGTTTGCCACAAGATTCTAATTGCAGCCTACCATATTATTAAAGATAAAGTAGCCTACAAAGAATTAGGCTATGACTATGTGGATGCACGACGAAAAACCAATCAGGTACAGTCCTACTTGGATAAATTAAGGATTTTGGGTGTGTCGGTTGAAATAACCGCTATCCAATTACAAAGGTCGACTTTTACTGGATGGACAAAGGTAACCCCAAAAAGAAATTGACACCGAACGCTAGAACAAACACTTGTTGCCATGAGCACGCAGAAGAAAATTTAATTATCTGGCGTTTTATTAAACTATTTCAAAGAACAAAAAACTTAATTTTTCAAAAGAAAAAACGGAAAAAAAGAAAGCAAACCAGTGTGCCCGCACCAGGCAAAAAGGAAACGGAATAATTGGACGGGACCCTTTGGGGAGGCGGCCGTTTATGCCGTAGTCTTTTGCGGATATGACAGCAGTCTTTCTTGTCGCGGGCAACACCTTCGCTGTCCTTTTTATCCGTTTTCGTTGAAAATAGGATTCAATTGACTGGTGGTACACAAGTTTTATAGCATGTGAGAGTTCATGTGGAATGGAAAGAGATGGTTAATCATGCGGATGGAAGAAGCAAATCTGTGAGGAGCCTAGTGGATCACAGTTTTGCGCGAGCGGCATGGATGCTGGCAGCGAATGTAACCCAGAGCGACAGAGTGTGGCGCAATTAAGCTGCCTGCCTCCATGCAGGGGGTAATTTTTCGAGACATCTATGGCTTTATAATAGGTCGCCTTTTTTTTCAAATCATTAAAGTTTCTTACGCGGAGAGCCTTTTGCTATGTGTAGAAAGTTCAGGAACGGTGATAAAAAGTACTCAGGACATAACCGCTTTCCGATAAATTTCTTCAGCAATCGCGAATAGATCGGATACCTTATCTGCCAGTATATTAATACAGTTAATATCCGGTGCAAATAAATCCTTGTACCTGCCGGAATAATAACCTGATTGCAGCAAAGCCAGTAACCTGACATCCTCATCGGATGAATAATCGAATACACCGGCCAAGTCATCGGTAAACAATCGCGTTAACCTAAGCAATTTTGACAGGTTATGAACAGTAAGGCGATAACCAAGGACGATGCGGATGATAGCACTTAAGGTGCTCTCCATTGCCTGATGTAAAAGAAACAGCGTAATACCGTTACTCCCTTTATTGATACAATGCCAAGCTGAATCAAGGAATTCTCTGCCCTGTCCTCCCCACATTTTCCAGTCTGTTTCAATTTCTTTGATGCTAACCTCATTATCAATAGGCTTTAATTGTGGCTCAAAAAACTCATCGGGCTGGTATGAGATTTTGGATTTGACCATCGCATTTGTGAAAAACTTGTTGCCTTCTTCAAGCCCTTGGATAAATTGATTTGCTTTGGATAAAATGACATATATGTTCACATACTGTCTGCAACTATCCTCTATTCTATTCGCAATCTCATGTTCAGGAGATTGATTATTATCGGAGACAACCACCAGTAAATAAAAAGTCGAAGGGCTGGGATGTGTCCCCAGGCAGCTAATGAGTTGAACAGCTGGTATCTTGCTCACGATAAATTTTACAAGCTGATCTAATCCTAAAGCCGTTTCCGGACTGAGCCGATCGTTAAAAGTGCAATTGCTACTGACCAGCGATAGATTTTGTGTTGCTGTTTGCGGTGGAAATGCGGCGGCATTTTTATCCGAAACGCTGTTCTTTAGGACAGGCCTGATCTCGCGCTGGTGAATGATCCATGCAGCTTCATAAAGCTTTTGCATATTTTCGTAAAAGTAAATTACATCGCTCATATCCAGGTCATCATCGATCGTGCTTACCGACAATCCTGCCTCCAACCATTCATACAGAAAGGTTAGGTATTGATCTATCGTATAAATCTCGAATAGATTGCTAATTGCCAGGTACGGGTTGATTCGCTCCAACGGTGAGAGAAAAACGGGGTAATGAAGCCATTCGCGTTCTTCCTGTGCAAGCTGCTCATCAAAGTTAATATGAATTGTTCTCAAACGCTTTTTTGCAGCTTTACTTCTGATCAGCAGGTACATTGCTTCCAGTAAGCGGGCGCTTAATTGATGTGTCATTAAAAGGCTGGCAGGACTTTTTCCTGTATAGAAACCGTCTTCAATCACAAATTGCCGCCATTCCTTTAATTTGCCAAGGTGACCAGGCAGCCAGTCAGCTGAAAAGAAGTCGCCGATGACAGCGATCGGCGACGCTATCTCATTCCGGTTCAGAAATTTCGAATAGAAAGGCTGATTGCTATTTTGCTTTGCTTCCATCACTCAAAAGTTTATCCGGCAAACATTTACCGGTTATGCAAAATAAAATGCCAAGCAAGGCGTACCGAACCAAAATCAGTTGTATTTCACAAATAGCGGCTTGTTTCGTACATTTACAAGTAAACGATACCTTTGAAACATGACAGAATCCACCCCACACATAGGAAGAAAGATCAGTAAAGTCCGGGAGTTAAAAGGAATAAAACAAGAAGCTTTGGCGGCTTTGTTGGGTATCAGTCAACAGGCTATATCAAAAATCGAACAGAGCCCTGAAGTAGAAGACCTTGCATTAGATAAGATCGCGCGAGCCCTTGGTGTTACGTCTGAAGCTATTAAGAATTTTACTGAAGAGGCAGTCTTTAATTACTTCAATAATTTCCACGATAACAGCACAGGCGATTTTCGTCATCATTGTACTTTCAACCCTTTAGACAAGTTAATGGAGTTAGTTGAGGAAAATAAAAAACTCTACGAACGCCTACTTCAAGCCGAAAAAGAAAAAAACGAATTATTGAGTAAGAAATAGTTCACTGCCGGCAGGATGGATTTAAAGCAGCAACTATTATATGGAATCATATTGAGGAGCACAAAATCCAGGTTTGATCATACCGCTTTTCAGAATTGCTTCGCTTTTAATGCTGACCCCATTCTTGCAAAACTATTGGAAGCCTATTCTGCCGCCAAATCAGATGAACAGATCGTCGATGAGATGCGTCATGCAGCATTTACTTATGGCCATAAATGGCTGAAGAAAGATATTCATGAATTTATCAGGGACAAGTTTTTTGTATTCAGGCTGGAAATAGCTACAACTACTTTACTGAAAGATATGATCGATATGGGCTACCCTCAATTACTTATAAGTAGCATTGTCTCCCAACTTTGTGGCAATCTTAAGCCGCTGCTTCTCTTACAATAATTTGTTGCCGTAAATTCCTACGTGTTTCACGAATAATCGCCGGTGTAACCGGCTAGTTTGCTGATTGACACAAGTAGTCACTTGTATCAATCAGCAAAGCTTGTTTTTCGCGGTTTAACCAGACTTCTGAGGTCTATTTCTTCCCGCTGAGTTTTTCTGCAAGGTAAGGATCAGCATTTCCTTTGCTAAAACTGCACCCGCTAAACCAGCCGCCCACTTGTTTTACTACAGCCGAACCTGCCTGGTAGGAAGTATTCATGGCGCTCCTTGTGCTTTGAACTACAATTGTATTTACCCTTTGAAGTAAACCGTTCCCTCCTGCCGCGTGGACGATATAGCCCGCTACTGATGGTACACAGAAATACCCGGCAATGCCGATGATAGGAAAATGATATATGCGGTATCCGTCGAACTAAAAAAGGTGCTGGCATTCTCATGAACCTGGGCAATATCGATCGCCAGCATATTTTGCTGCACTTTCCCGATGATAGCCCCGAATATATTCGCCACAGGCAGCCAAAGAAATAGATTGAGGTATCTGGCTAACCATTGGGTCAGCGTTTGCTGAAATCCATCGAAGACGCTCAGCCCAAATACCAAGGGCCCGAGAATGGCGAGTACGATCAGGACAAACGTTCTAATCATATTAACACATAATGCTGCCAATTCATATACGACTTCAAGAACCTGGGACAGCCATTGTTTGATATTGTTTTTAAAGGCGTAGCGCTGTTTGGCCATCCAGAATTTCACGTCATTGGTCACACCATTGATCATACCGTCATTACCGCTGCCGGTCTTATCATCGGGATGGGTATATTTATACCATCGCTTTTCATCGCCATCTCCGTCATCGCCAACATAGGCCTGCCACTCTTCGCTGCTTTTCAGCGCTTCCTCTTTGGCTTTGAGCAGCCGGTCAATCGAAGCATCTGAGTTTTGTACCATGCTTTGTGTCGCGGTAACCACAGGTTTCATGACACCATTGATGACCGCGATCACTGCCGGAAAAAATGTAATAGCTATTCCGAGGGCAAAAGGGCGCAGTAAAGGGTAAAAATCGACAGGCTCAGCCGATGCGATCTGCCGCCACACCCGTGCGCTGATAAAAAGAAGCGCAGCAAACCCGGCGATAGCCCTGGCTGCGTCTGTCAGCTGGCTGCACATTGGCATCATATCGTCATAAACCTTGTCGAGTGTGTCCTGAAGGCCGTGGATACTGTCAGCTATTCCTTCTGCATGAGAAAAATGCGGAAGGCAAACGAAAAGCAATCCAGTTGCTAAAACGTACATCCATTTCTTTTTCATAGAATTTCAATTTAACGGTGATTATTGAACGGAATTGTAAATAAGAACTTGGTTTATGAGCACTGATCATATGACACTTATCAGATACCCTTTCCTCTATCTGTAATTATAGAGTTGTACAAATCTTTATTACTGCATTTATTCATTTATGTAATTCTGCATTTGTACAAATGCAGAACTCTTCATTACTACATTGCTATATTCTTGCATTTATATATTTGTATAATTCCAGATATCTACATTTCTGTATTTGCAGAGATCTGTATTTGTGCATATGTAGATTTATTCAAAGTCAAATTCACAGGGACAACCTCCTTTTCTTTTTGCGTTTCTTTCGCAGTCCGGTCAGTGCCATATCAGCCATACCGCCATCAGGGTTGTCAGTGCCGAGCAGATCGCTGATAAGACTGCGATCAGGTAAACCCGCAGCAGCCACCTGCTGCCAACCCTGTTGTTGTCTCGCCTGATCTGTTCGGCGACTGATATCGTCATTTTGATCTGGAATGCGATGTTTTTGGTTAAAGTATCCAGTTCCCTGAACCTGTAAACGGTCTCCGCTATTTGCTTTTCCGATCGTTTCCTGTAATTGTCCTGTGCTCTGAGGCTTAATAACTCCAGGTTCTGATGCAGTTTTCTGGACTTTTCGATTTCCTTTTGTAATGTCTGGAGGTCTTGTTCCGCCTCCGATATTGATCGAGGTTCCGGTTGTTTGTCCTGCTCCTGTCCTAATATTTGCTTCGTGAACTGCTGCGCGATCTCTTTCTTGTTCATAACCGATACTGTTTTTTACTGATGACCATTTATAGGCATTCCCTAAATGCTGTCCTTTGAACTGCATACCTTCAATTCCGTACGATATCCCGCTGATAAGGCCTGTATTTGCTTGGTTGAACCGTACGTTGATACCTTTCGCCTCAAGTGCCTGAATAAATTCTGCTGTTGTGGGTCTTTGCCTGAGTACCTCTTTAAGGATAACCTGCAATTTCATTTTCGTGGAAGGCGCGTCTGTCCGCTTCATCATTTCCAGTTCATTCTTCGTCATGGCCCGCTCCTGCGCCTGTTTGCTGGATATTACCGGCGTAAGGCCATATTCCTTTTCCAGCTTTCTAAGGACAGCTTCGCTGCGCTGATAATCATTGCTGTCCGAAACCAATGAGCCATCATAGCCGATCCGGTTGACCAGGAGATGCAAATGCGGGTGATCGGCATCATAATGCCGGAATATCATGTACTGATTGCCTTTAAATCCCATAGCATCGAGATAATCATGGGCAATGACCTTCATTTGCTTATTGTCCAGGTCTTCGTTTACAGGAAAGTTGAGCGAGGTATGATAAAAATATTTGGCCAGGTTTGGGCGCTGCAGCCTGACCATTCTGACCTCATCTATAATCGTCTGCGCCTTTAGCTCTGCAAATGACATATCCAGCAGTTCTGCCTTGCCCTTGCTTACCTTTTCAAAGTTATAGTTCAGTGCTCCCCTGAATCCCTTCCCTTTTACCTGGTCTGCTGTCATGGATCAAATGTTTAAGGATAGATGTTTGCTGCCTGCCAAGCTCCGATATCACTCCGATAAAATTGGGTTGCTTGCCTGCATTCATTTGCCTGGCTATCTGGTTGAGGTTGACTCCGATCTTATGCAGTTCCCGGTACATCGCCGCCGTTACCGGCGATACTTTTACCTGCGGGAATTTGCCTGTAAATATCTTCTGCCTGATCCAGTTCGCGGGTGTCATGGCCGAAGCTTCGGCACAGGTAGTCACCCTTTCGTTTTCAGAAATGGTCAGCCTAATGTTGACCTGGACGATCCTTTTGTCTTCCTCATTTGCCGCTGGTCTTCCCATGATTGATCGTGTAACGAAGTGAACGATGCACTGCACTCCCGGGAGGGAGCAAGCCGTTTAAGCGTAGCGAAAACATGGCTTGCTCCATACCAGAAAGACAGTCTTATCTGCTTAACCTGATGCGCTTACTTTGCGCTTCTCCTTTGAGGACTTTCTGAATGTCCTCAAAATTGTAGTATAGGATACCTCCAATTTTTGTGAATGGGATCGTACCGTTGTCCCGTAATGTTTGAAGGGTATTGCTGGAGATTTTAAGCAGGTTCTTGACCTGGTAACTCTTGAGCCACTTTGGTCGTTCACCCTCCGGTGAACCACCGCCAATTAATGCTTTGAACTGGCCTATCAGCTTTTCGCCGAATGCCTCCAAGTCTTCTCTGGTAATAATTTCTGTTGCCATAATACTCAATTTTGTTTTGTTGTTGATCACTTAAGCTCATTGTTGCTGAAAAGAGCTTAATTTTCGGCTCGCCACTTTTTATTGCGATGCCTTGGTACAAAATTGAGTGAATAGCAGATTAATTTTATCCGATGTCATCCGAGTCGGACCAACAGATTTCTAATCTGTAGGTCTTTGGTTCGAATCCAAATGGGATCACATCTTGTATAGCCTCTTAGTTTATCTAAGGGGCTTTTTTGTGGGCTAAAACGGGCTATTGATACTCTTAACGCTGTTTTTGATAGTTATTAGTTAATTAATTGAGTGGATTGGTGATTTGCTAATTTAGACTTTCTGTTTCGTGTTTTGATGTTTTATCGGTGTATTTTGGCGCACTTTTGGCGCATATTGTTAATTGAGATTATGAATTATGACGCCCATGCACGCTTATAGCAATCAAGTGCAAGGAGGAACGGAATAAATGATAGCCTGTGTGTTGGATTGTGTTTATGCCGTAGTTCCTTGCAACGCTTCAGCAGCTATGAGCGTAACTTTGCTCAATAATTCATTCTATACTCCTCGTCCATAACACCTCACATTTTCTTTCAACTTCCTTATATACTATACCCTTGTCATCTAAAATGTGCGTAATGGGAATAATCCTTAACGCGATTAGTTTATACCTAAAGTTAAGTCCATCTGCGATACTTTTCTGTTTTTTCTCGAAATCTTGTACCTACCCCTATAAAATTAATACCACTATAAAAACAGGTAAAACTTCATATTGCAACATGAAGCAATGGAAGTCATTTAATCATCATGAGTCGAAAGTTACGTCTTACAACGGCACTTCTAATTTTTCTTGTGATCTTGTAACTACCCTATATAAAGTCAAAGTATTGGAAAAGTTAGAACTTTAGAATGAAGTTGTACTGTTAGTTTGATTGGCTATTTAAGGATTGGGGAATGGCTCTTCCAACCACTCGCTCTAAAAGGTTACTGAATCCGATACATTGCAACATCTATCAAGAGATTTTAAAGGGAATAATCATCAGTTACCTTTTAATAAAAGCAGCAGACGATAATAGTTAATGGCTTACACCATTTGATCGTTATATGTAAACGTAAATTTTCCTTTTAATCTTAATGGGGTTCCATCAGCTCTGAAGATCATTTTGCCGAACGAACTCACCCATCTTTCACGAGTTCCATTTATCGGCGTAATCTTATAGACCATTGAGAAATCGGCTCCTGTATTTAACGAAATGGTTAAAGCTGTTTCGACTTGCTTCCTATAATCATCACTAACTATATCAAGGGCATCTATCCAAGTTAGCTTCGTTCCCGGAGGGTATCCGCGAACCCTCAAACCATATTCAGATAAGGTAAGCTGGTTGTTGGCAACATCAATCGACCAGTCCCATAAGTATTCATCATACGATATGGTTAAGTCTAAACACTCTAATATGTCCATTAACTGTTCGTTAAGCTTATCAGATTTATTGTAGGATAATTCTAATTCCTCACCTAAAGCTAATAGTTCAGCTTTTAAAGAAGCATTTTCCGCTTCCAAATCTTTACTTTGTTGATATAGCCGTTCATAGTCGGGGTGTTTCTTTTCAGCGGTATTTCGGTCTATTTTAATCTGATCAGCATCTGCAAGTTTATTCGTTGATACATCACGCTTTCGCCTTATTAAAAAGATATTTATTGATAGAAGCAATAAAATAAAAGTGTAAAACAAAATGTTTTGTAGTGGTGACCCTACGCTAAGGGACTTGATAAGGAGTTCGAAGGTATGGAAGATGTTGTCATTCATGATAGGTGTCGGCAAATAATAATGCAAGGTAATTATTCCTATTAGCTATAACAACCCGTTTAAACACCCATTAATAGTTAAATTACAATTCCCTGATTAACTTTTAATCATTATGGACTGCGGGTGCGAAAGCTAAGGTTTGTAAAACAACATTAAAACGTTTTCTTGTGTCAAGTGTAGTTATCATAATAAACTTATGGCGACGGAACATACTACTTTAATTGTTAGCGCATTTTCAGGGCTTGCAGGTGCTTTGATATCCCAGGCATTAACTGGTTTGTTCGCCTACTTTGGGGATAAACGGAAAGCAGAAACTGAACTTAAGAATCAATACAGGAGCAAGCAGGTCGAGATTGTAGAGAACTACTACTACGTTACCGGTGAGACGATGTCCATCCTCAAGAAAAGCGTTCAGCTATGGAAAGGCAGAAACATACAGCGTAGTGAGGCTAGTTATAAATCAATGTCTGATAGTTTAAAGGAAGCTGATGCTCGCTTGAAGCAAATGAATATTGATAACTGGAAACACAACCTCATCGGGCTTTACTTCAACGTTACCTTGTCCTATGATGAACTAATTGCTGCTAACAATAAATCGCATGAGTTGTATTTAAAAGTACTTGATATCGAGAGTAAAATACGAGAGGCGAGTGATGATGAAGAAGATAGAGAGCGCTTAATTGGTCAATATAGCGTTGCCATCTTCGACCTCTGTAGCCAATATGATGCTGTTTATGATATTCTTGCCAGTGACATGAATAAAGTTAAGGACGAGTTGCTAAAAGGTTTTCAGTTATAAGCGGACTTCCCTTTTACGGCAAAAACTGTCACTTATCTGAAGTTGGCCATTCGTCTTCCGGGTCTGCATGTATCAAAACCTTGTACTCTTCCCAAGGATTATCATTAATACCTTCATCGTGTTCTTTTAATAGCCTTCGGGCGTGTGCAAGATCTATACTATAGTCATCGATTTCGTCCTGATAGCTTTCAATTAAGGCCATCAACGATTGCTCTTCCTTTACAAGATTTTCGCGTTGTGTTAGTTTAGCCATAAGCTTAGTAATCATAGATCAATATGAACATCGTAGGTTTTACCTTCTTCACCTTCAACAGATGCGTTCCCGTCTTCGTCAACGTCTGCGGGGCTAATGTGATCTTCGTCCAAATACCCATCATTAGGGAAGTTTATTTGAATTACTTGACCATCACTTACTTCAACGGATAATGTATAAGTTGCTGAATAGCCCGTATTAGGATTTGAATAGTCGACGGTTGCATTATAACTGCCATCCGAGATAACGCCTGACTCCTTATCTTCATCATCGTCACTGTCTAACGATTGTTTCCTTGTTGAACTTGATTGCGTTGGTGTATAAGCCGGTGGACTTACAGCTACTGGGTCGCTTGGCTCAGTTTCTGATTTTGACTTATCCGGTGATAAACACGAACTGTTAAGCATCAAAAATAGGTTTAAGCAACATACTTGAAGCCATTGCTTAGTAGTTATGAAGGCTTTCATTTCGTTACTTTTTACAAACACCACATGTTAAACCTTGCTTAGCACAGCGTTTACAATACTTGCAGTTTTTGCAAGCACGGCATGGGTTTTCACCTTTGCATGTTGCAAAGGCTTTGCTTGTTGATGAGGAGGATGGGTTGAAGCTGGTTGTGCTCAATAGAGTTCCAACAGCCAGGCTGAGGATGATAAGGTGTCTTTTCATAACTGTATTAGGTTGTCTTTATAAACCTAATAAATACTTATGACATATCAAAGCCAATCATTCTGTTTACGAGATAGTAGCGCAGCTTTCGTTATGTTGTATTCTTGGTCGAGATAAAATGTATGCCAATGACTTATCTGTGAAACCTTATGACGAACAGTTACAGTTATATGGACTTTCTCTTTGCCCATACCAATCAGTGTGGCTTTAATGATGATACAAACCTTTCTGACAAACTCATCGATCATTGGCTTCTTCTCTTCAGGAGGAAAGAATACCTCATTGTAATAGGTCAAATCAAAGCGGCACAAGTCAATTGACAGACCTCTACGGCTATGAAACTCAAACAGATATTTGAGGTCATGTGCGGTGATTTTGTCCTTTAGCTTTGGGTTATCCTCTATCCATCTAATGAGGTTTTGTTGTACTACCTCGTAAAACTTGCCTATTGAATGCTCTGTCATACACCATCAATTATAAAACAAACTTGCTAAAATAATTAGTAAAAAGTCAAATAAAGATTTCCACCTCTCATTTGCTTTCATACATTTGCCATATGAGAAAACAAGTATTATCAGTAGCATTGATAGCCATTTCGGCGGCTTTAGTTTCATGGGGATATAAAGGTCATAGAGCCGTTGCAACGATAGCGCAAAAGCATTTAACCGCTAACACCGCTTATGCAGTTTCAGCTTATTTAAAGGGTGAAAGCATGGCCGATGTAAGCACGTGGGCAGACGATCATCGCAATCCCACAACAGGTAAATGGCACTTTCTAAACTTGCCTTTAGGATTAAACCATCAACAGTTTGTAGACTTCGTTAATCAGCAAAGCAATGATAACGTATATGGTGCCATCCTCAAAGAAGAGGCTATTATAAAAGACAAAGCTTCAACGCCCGACCAACTTAACAATGCGCTAAAGTACCTTATACATTTAGTTGGAGATGCCCATCAGCCTATGCACATTAGTCGTGCCGAAGATAAAGGCGGTAATACTATACAGTTGCGTTTTGATAATGCCGGTACTAATCTGCATAGTCTTTGGGATAGCAAACTAATAGATCACGAGGGATTAAGTGAGGAACAAATCGCAAAGCAATATGATTGGGCTAATGAGGCTCAAATCAAGAAATGGCAAGATAGTAGTCCTATGGAATGGCTTTGGGAAAGTTACCAAATCAGTAGTGAGCTATATGCAGACATTAAGCCAGGGCAGCAAATTAACGAGGCTTATTACAAGAAATACATTCAAACTATTCACCTCCGCATAGACCAGGCTGGTATTAGATTAGCCGGTGAACTTAACCGGTTACTAAAAGACGCTAAAGGTGGCGTTGCTCCTGTGTCTTCACTGAAGACGGTTGCAACTTCTAGTAATAAGAAAATTGATGTTACACAAGATTCGGTAGCACCACTGATCGAGTTAAAAGATGTAAAGGATTTCCTGCAAAAAGATGTAGCTGTTAGCGGTAAAGTATATAGTGTTAAGGATATCGGTAGTATGGTGCTTGTAAACTTAGGAGCTGCCTATCCAAATCAATTGCTAACTGTTGTATTAAAAGGTGACGCTAAGCAATTGGCTGGTCAAGTAAAAGATAAGACCATAACAGTGTTAGGAAAAGTTATTGACTTTAAAGGCAAGCCGGAAATTGTAGTTACAGATAAGGAGTCAATTACCATCGGAAAATAAGTCTTTTAAATAGATGTTAATGAAGAACGCCAAGCTGATCAAGCCTGGCGTTCTGTATTGTTTTTATCTATTTAAAACAACCCTAACTGTCCCGCGTCGTCTATGTCAATAGACGGGTTTACAGTGATTTCAAAGTCTATTTTGGGGGGTTGATCATTTGAAGGTCTTTGATTTTGATTAGTACCGATTCCGAGTGCTAACTTGATCTGTTCTGTAAATGGCTCTGTTCTGATTATGTCCCTATCCAAGTCACCTTCTGCTACCTCATAAACGATACCAGCGGCCTCTTGAAACTTTTGCTTTACTAACGTGTCGTCCCATAATACATTCATCAAACCTTCGCAATACTTAAGCATGTCGTTTGAGTTGAAACGTGGCAAAGATTTTTGACTGGACATTAACAAGCAACGAAATACATAAAGAAGATGATATCGAGCTGGTTTAAAAGCAGGTGGAATAGCACCAACTCTAAATAGATAGTCGAGTTTGTAATAAGCATAAGCTGATACATAATACATCTCTAATCTATGGTCTATGTAAAATATTTCCGTTCCAATCGATTTTAAGAGTGCCTTATAATTCCTTGTCGTCCTGTGGGGAAATTCAAGGAAAATGGACGCAAAGGAGCGGACTAAAATGGTCATATTGATCACTCTAACCTTTTCAACCGTTTCGTCTGAATTATATTGCCGTGATCGCCGTTCGTAATACAAACGCTTAGTCCCTTCAAATGTTGGGAAGTATGTTTCAAGCTTCTTAGGAAAATCGGCCAAAGCAAATAGCTGCTCCTGAGTAACTTCAGTTTGCCTATTTGTCGCTTTTATAATTGAATTACGAACTTCGGTGTTATCAGTAGCCACAATTCGGACAGGTACAAGAACGTCGGGATTTAGATACATTCTAGATTCATATAACACAAAACTAGTTTGACAGCCATTTACAATTTGATAGTCTTCCAGAACAAACTTATTACCTGTTGGTATAATCCGGCGGGCAATGATGGTGACGCCATTGTTTAATAAAGGAAAGTAGATCTTCGAGTTCGGATCTTCCAAAGTTTCTTTTATTTCTTTATTTACTGCGTTCCATTCTTGCCAATGCCTTACATTGTCATAAAACAGTGATGTAATCACTTCCTCGTTGTTATTTTGAATTAGCTTTAAGTACTCAATTGAGCTCAGTAGACCAATGTAAGCCTGCTCTATATTAGGCAACTCGGGCAGAGCAGTCTTTTGGGGGAAATTAATTTCCGTAGAAATAGCGTTCTTAGATTCTCGAAATAATTTTTGAATGCGTTCAGCGTCTATAAACTCGAATTCAACTTTTCTGAATAGTGTTAAAGCCCTTATATCCTCTAAGACACTTGCTCGACGAGCTACTAAATTAGCATCATTAACCCATTTTCCAGTAGTAGAATAGTACAAGAAACACTGAGGGTTCCCCTTCTTGAATTTACTGCTTCTGTTAAATATCTCGCTAACAATCTTATACTTCGCTTTTAGATGTCTATTTTGGGAGAGTGCCGGCGTTGCGGATAAAAAATCTAATACACCAAAGCTGAATTGTCCTGTTTTAGAAGTATCAAAGCTACTGGAACGTTCAGCTTGATTGAATATCAATGTTACATCTAGATACCCGTTTGTCTCTGCGAGGTCTTCAATCTCAATGGCATCGGTTATCAAACAGCCGTTTACTATAATTGAAATCGTGTCGATTCCTCCATCACCACCAGCTCCAATATGTATATCTTCTGAGGAGAAGGTTTCAGTAAAATGGTTTGACGTTACAAGATATCCAGTAAAATGTTCGAATGCGGTTTCCTCAGGGAGAAGCCCCAAGTCGTTTTGCTTGACAAACTCCTCGAGCAGAGATTTAGTGATACGATCCATAGGATTATTATTATTATTATTATTATATAACGAATATATATATTTATCATATAATTTCCGTTGACACATGCGATACAAATAGGTCGCTTTAAAATAAGCTACCTTGTATGCCATTAATCGGTTGTAAAGACTTTAAAGCTTCAAATGTTTTATCATTGACTTCATTACCTTTTAAATCATGTAACCAGATGTAGCTTTGTTCAGGCTCTGTGAACTCAACATAATAGGGGTAGTAAAAGCCATTTACCAATACGGTAGCAACTTTATAGCCAATATAAAAGTCATTGCTCAATGAGTTCATATATGCAATTTCACCGGTTAGTGAGTTAAGCAGCATGTTTAACAATGCCATTTTGCAGCATGTAATATCAAGGTCTGCACCATATAGATGTAAATGGCGATTAATTTTAGCAGCCGCCAATAACATTCTACCTGAACCGCATGCACAATCACAAACTGATTGCCCTGGCTTTGTATCGTTTCCAAGATTCATTATAGCTAACATATCACATATTGGAGTTGGTGTGAAATACTGACCTTGAAACCCATTGGAAATTGCTTGCATATAAAGCTCACCGATAGGGTCATTGAAGTCCTCTGAGAGGTCGCCAATGAGTGTAATGAGAGTAACCAGTTGTTGTGCTTTGGGATGTGTTCGGTACTTTTCGAGTGCAATGTTTTGCGATTCTGCATCGTCCCATTTCCTAAAAGGTAACAGCGCCCAATCTAAAAGTTCAACAAAGGCAGAGTGTAAAGATTGCCCATAAGCAAATCGTTCAAATGCAGTTAGTAGCTGTTTAAATTCTGTCATAGCAGTAAGTTTTATGTCGAGTGAATTCTCGAACGACTCACTGCTGATCAGCAGCACTAAGGCAAGGTGGAGATTGAGTAATTGTGGAGGGTTCCCTTTGGGACACCCAATTGCGAGATACTAGCTTGAAACGAAGTTGAACTATGTGCTGACTTATCAGCTAACTTTGTGATGAGAATCTTCAACATTCATCGTTAAACCACTATTATAGTGATGAGAAAAGTGCTTAACTTTACTTAAAAGAACCTAAACATGAAGCAACTCTTAA
The DNA here is from genome assembly GCF_003675385.1 of Mucilaginibacter kameinonensis. Lineage (GTDB taxonomy): Bacteria > Bacteroidota > Bacteroidia > Sphingobacteriales > Sphingobacteriaceae > Mucilaginibacter > Mucilaginibacter kameinonensis. The sequence goes on from NZ_RCWZ01000005.1 coordinate 338,037, forward strand.
TATATACTCTCATAATCGCTTGCTTTTCCTCGCAATGGGCATTGGCCGCTAAGCGATGTAATAGTAATATCTCCTTCCGACCGGTGATGCTAATGTTAGATACACCAGCATTCAATCCTGATATCTATATCTATGGTGCATTTACACCAATGATTCTACCGCAGCAATTACAGTATCACGTTAATGAAAAGGTTTTTACTCAAGGTAAGGTTTACGATGCTCATGTTGATTTAAAGAGCAACGCGGTACTATTAAGTCTTGGGAATGAGCGTGCAGTCGAAAGAGTCACAATCATTATTAAAAACAAGTATAGGGCTAAGTTCGACCACCCCGAGATATCGCTATTGGGCAAGACAATAACTGTATTGGGTTGGGTAATCCACTACAAAGGAAATGCCGCTATGAAACTAAATGATCTAAAGAATTTGCAGATATCTCATAGCGAAGATTAACTAACATTTTATGTGTACCATCTTGAAACGACTATGTGCTGATGTATCAGCTAACTTTGTAAGAAGAATACTCTATAACACTAATTGATCCACTTGGAATTTTTTAGCCCACCCTTCACGATGTAGATCAAAAATGAACAGATCGTTTCTAGTCCCAGCTTTGACTTCAAAATGATGTACGTAGAATGAGGTTGTTCGTGGATTGACAAGTTCGCCAGTAAAATGTTGATTTATCAAAGACGAAAAAAAATCATTCCCTTCAAACATACTCCATGGGCCGAACTTTGTGCAATGTAGTGTTAAATTGGCCACAACTGCATCTATGCAATTACGAAGTGTTGCTGTTGAAAAATGGGAAGTTCTATCGTGTTTAGTTTTATTATACGCATCATACCATACTAATGACGTGGAAGGAGCGGCAATATCCCAGTTTATGAATGGACTAAACCAACCTAAGTTTTCATAAGCCTTTAGTTTAAATCGGAACTCATTCAAGTGTAGTTTATCAGACAATTTTACGTAATCTTTTGTAGTATGCATTCTACCATTTGTAGGTGCGGTAGAGGACTTTGAGAAGTACGATTTCCAACCGTTCTCAACCTCAGTACAAGCTAAGATCAATAGTTCCCTGTTTTTATGACTATAGGTATCGAGGCAAGTATAATCAGGTTCTATGTATAAGAATAGTTCGTCAAGTTTATCGATTAACAAACGTAGAGATTGCTGAGCTAACCTCATTTCAACAGGCGAATTGTTTAAAGCTTGGTGAACATCGTTGGCAAAATACAAAGAAGGCCTCCATACACCTTCGATTGATCGACCGATTTCGATAGTAAGGGGCTGTATGTTTGTCGCACCAAAGGTTTTTAGTACCCAGTCATTTAGGTTCCCTTGCTTTTTTTCGATGGCCGTCAGACCAATTTGAATAGGATAAAAACCATTTCCGTTTCCAAACATATGGACAAAGTGAGTGTCTGTTTCATAAGCATATCCTAAGGGGTAGTTTAAATGCAACTCATTTGTCCATCTTGGTATAGTTGTTTTAGTGTTGGTGTACGTTATGCCATTCATGTTTTAAGGCTTATCAAATTATGTAGTTCCGTTTGTCCATTTCTTCTTCCGTTGCAGTAATCACTTCCTGAGCATGAACACGGATTGAGTTTGTAAGATTTGGAATGTCATTCGAGGCATAAAAAGCGTCAAGTTCATCTAACGACATCCATCTCGAGCCAATAAAATTTCCGATGAATAATTCTTCGAAAATCTTGCTGGTTACTCCTGATTCTCTCGTGTTTTTTCTTGAAAGTTTCGTATCGTTGTCCTTAATCCCTTTTATTGTGCATATAGGAATATGTATTCCATTAGAAACAAGTTTACTATCGGCTGCAACTAATTTTTCTGTTGGTCTAAAGAAAGCAGAGCAATGGGGAAATCTAAAGCCTCCTCCATGTCCTTTACCATTTTGATCGCAGCAAAAGCCAGTTGAACACAATTTAGATTCGAGCTTTTCGATTTGTTCTTTAATACTTCCCTTTGAAAAGTAAATCGTATCGTTATCCCACATCTTATACTGTAAGTGCACAAACCTTACCCTTTCGCGAAGCAGATCAAATTGTTCATAGATTAGATCAGTTCCCAAGATTGCTTCGGGCTTATCTGGATGTAGAAGTCTCAAACGCAAAAGTCTTGTTTTGTCTAATCTGTAATCTTTATAATCATCTTGAGAATAACCTGGATCACTAATTATCTTGGACCTATCAGCCAAGTAAAAATCATGATTTAATATCTTATGCTCTGATAATTTCACTGGTGCGAAATATTCCCGAGCAGCTTTTAAGTTAATCAAATATGTTTTTAGTGACTTTTTTTCCTGCGCGTTTTTACTTAATGGCTCTATTTCAGCGATCTCTTTATCAAGAAGGTCTATTGGTTTTACTTCGTTAAAGTCGTCAGACATAGCTGCAGCCTTTTCTTTATAAAGTCTCACTATTTCACTTTCGTTCTTGCCTAATAATAAGTCTTTGATTCCGGCGTATGCATCCGGGTTAACATCTTGAACAAATCCTAAAGCGGTCTCATACGTTATTGGATTCTGTGCTCTTCTTGCTAAGCTAACAGATTCACGTATAGCTTTTGCCGCTGTGAAAGCTGCGAACCTTCTCTCGTCTTCAGAATAGTCATTATTTTCAAAATAACTCATGTTAAGGTTGTAAGTTAAATATAAATGTACTTTTTATTAATTCGATAAACAAATCAGTGATTTCTCCGAGCCGCCTTGCGAGTTGAGCAAAAGGTCTGGGAAGAGAAAGCTGCAAAGCAGCGGCTTCACAGAATGCTTCACAAAGCCTTGGCGCTGATTTTGAACAACTGGATAGTGTGTACGGCCTATCAAAAGCCGTGACAAGGCTGAAGCCTTTTGCGATGGCGCAGGCGAGCCAAACAATATGAGCGGCTGGCTGAATTAATCTTGAGCGTTGCAAGCTCACCTGGTCGAATAGACCAAGTGGAAGCGCAGCATAAGAGAAAGGTTAATGAAGACAGGGAGAGCTCATGTGATGAACGACTTTGCGACATCAAATAGCATGACAAGCCGCATCTGTGCGTTGGCATAACATCCGCACATTAATAAACCAATCATATACAAAGTATACCTTATAAATAAATAATGTGCGGAGTCAATTTCACTGGCATAAAGATGCGGTGTAGCGAGATGTGCTGAAAGCTTATAGAGCGTAACGAAGCTTGGCGTGATATTGTGAGGAGCTTAGGAGTGAAGAACACCGATGGGCCTGGTGTGGTGGCCTAACCGAGCGACAGGCATAAGCAGAACCTGCCTTTGTCGGTATAAGCAACCGAAAGCGGGAAAGGCAAATGAGGCTTATGTATCGAGTTGAAAATGAGTGTATAACCAATGGTGAATTTAAAGAATAATGCCAAATGCAAATAACTAACATATTAACATTTTGTGGCAAAAGGAGTGTTGATAACTCGGGTATTTGTGAAAAACTATCGTTTACAAGTACACAACTCAAACATTAACTTTGCTCTAGAACGCAAAAGGGAACGTTCGCTCCCTTTTAACTTTCATCTGAAGATAGGTTTTGCAAGACCGATTTAAGTAGGGACTAAACACATTAAATGCAATTAATGTGGTCAATTCTGGGGAGCCTCGAAGTTCGTACCTTCGGGGTTTCCTTTTTTAAACCGTTAATATTTCTTCGCTATGTTTCAAATTTGGCAACTTTATTAGATTAATGCAAATATATTAATCAAAGTTTCTCCACAAGAAAGTTGTTAAAATGCTTGTAAATAGCCTCGAAACGCGGTTTTGTTGAAAACTTGAATTGCCCGAAGTTAGATTTGTTCGCAAAATCGATACAACTCGTCACCAGATCTTCCAGAAAGGCTTCTTTATCGGCTCTTTAGCAATTGGGGTTTGATTGAGCACTTCAACGATTGCCCTTCTGGACGGTTCAATGTCAAAGAGTGAAGCCTTCGCTAAGTCCACGTCCTATTTTTTGCCATATGTCATTACATTACTAATCAGCACATCGCGCATGTGGCTGCACCAAGGCTCAATAAGATAGTTTAATCGAGGTTCATCATTGAAAAGATTCATCAATATGAATTGTAACCCCTCCTAAAAACCGGACTGCTTAAAGGACGAAAAGTCTTAACTTTAAACAGTCAAACAATGAAGAACTCAATTATTACCGAAGCACAGATTGTCAAGGCCATCAAAGAATATGACGGTGGCCGTGAGCTAAACGATGTATGCCGCGAACTCGGCGTGCACAAATCAACCTTTTACAATTGGCGTAAAAAGTATGCCGGCATCGATAGCCAGGAACTGAAACGTCTGAAAGAGCTGGAGGACGAGAACCGTAAGCTGAAGCATATGTATGCAGAAACTGGCTTTAGATCACAGCCTTTTAAAAGACGTGCTTTCAAAAAAGTTCTGAAGCCCTGCCAGCGCAAGGACATGGTTACTTACTTAATGGAGTTCCGTCAAGTAAGTATTTAGCAGGGCTTGCCGGGTAGTAAAGCTGCCCAAATCCATGTTTTACTACAAGAACGTTCGTGATGACTCTGAAACTATAAATAAGTTAGTGGAACTTGCTGAAAAGTATCCCACTGAGGATCAGGATCTTTATTATAGCAGAATCCGCCATCAGGGCCTCAAGTGGAACTATAAACGTGTACGACGAGTCTATCTGTTATTAGGCATGAATCGCCGCAGAAAGGTCCGCAGACCCGTGCCCTCACGGGTTAAAGTGCCACTGATCGTGCCTGAGCAAGCTGGAGATACCTGGTCAATGGACTTTATGTGTGATGTGCTAATGAACAAAAGAAGGTTTCGAACGCTAAATATTATCGATGATATAACCGGGAAGCTATCGCCGTAGAGGCAGCTTATTCTATGCCAGCCGTACGGGCGACTCAGATGTTAGAGCGAACTATTCATGAGCAAGGTAAACCAAACTGCATCAGGTTAGATAACGGACCGAAGTTTAATAGTAAGGAATTTAAGGATTGGTGTGAGAACAAAGGTATAACCGTGCAATTCACACAGCCCGGCAAGCCTATGCAAAGCGGCTATATCGAACGGTTCAATAGAACGTTCCGGGAAAACATACTAGATGCTTACTTATTTGAAGACATAAACCAGGTACAGGTACTAGCTAATGAATGGATGAAAGATTACAATTACAGTCGGCCCCATGAAGCATTGGGAGGTGTAACGCCAAACCTATACAAGCGACAAAAAATGAATTAATAACAATTTCACAATGAAAATTATTTTAGATACAGTTCTATTAGCTAGCCTCGCATTAAATGATTACTTCGTTTACTTCAAAGTCAAAGGGTGGCAGATCTTGACAGTGATTGCTGTTATTATTTTGGTAATTTATTTAATAAGGAGAAGACATAAATAACATATATTTAGTCTTTTAAACATCAGTCCGAACTAAGGGAGGGTTACAGAATGTCTCGTTGTCATTTTGGAATGTAGTGACCTCAACCATCAAGTTAGAGTCGAGATGATAATAGAGCGTTGTTAAAAAATCGATCATATGTGCGGTTTTGATTCTGTTAATTATTGTCCTTACCGTTATGACTTTAGATTCTCCTGGTTCTATTAATTCCTGATAGTTTACCATAGCTTCCACCATTTATCTTTTCTGATCAGTTGTTTTAAACTTACAGATTTGATCGGTTTAGGTTTGGAATTTTCAGATTCCAATTGCCTTTCTATCATATAATTCATTTTCCAGCCTGAAGTAAACGAAGGCTTAAATAAGTAACCTTCACCAAGACGATTTTTTATATCATATTCAATATCAATGACCATACTACCAACAACTTCATAGATGTGAGAATAGTCTTTGAAATATAGGTCTGGCATATACCACGTAACTTCTACTTTATCTTGCCAACTGGCAAAATTGCAAACCAATATTTCAGACTGTTCAAAATCATTAATAGTTGGCTTAGTTGTTTGATTAATCCTGGTTGTTGCTACTAAATTATACGCTGTTTCAGGATTATTGTCTGTCGCTATTACCACGGCACCACCATAATTGCCGTTATACATTTTGAATGTTAAACAATCACCTGTTGCAAATACTGGAGTTTTTAGCTTGGCTTTTTTTCTTGGTTTCGCTGTCGGGCGATCACTTTTTAACTTTTCTAAAAATTTCTCAAGGACGGTTCGGCGCTTTTTAATATCATTTTTAGTTGCCCCAAGATTAAGCCAAACATTTAGCTCATCACCGGTAGAAATAATATTTTCTATTTTCTTTAATATTTCCGCATCGAGCGATTTTGTTTCCCATTGAGCTAATCCGATAGCAAACCAAAGACTATTACGTTCTTCTTCAACTTCTAAAATCTCCCAGTTCTTTTCAATTATATTTTTTGAGATTTTACCCGGGTCGCCTCCTTTATTGTACTCATCAAAAAACTCGCTGTAAACATCCGCGAATGCATCGTTATCTTTTATACCTATGCCCCAAGTTCCCATTTATGGATTATCCTTTAAGATAGTTTGTGAATAGTTTATGTATTTCAAATATATACATAGAAACAGTTGAATTTGATGCGTTTTTTAATATTAACTCAATATCGGACACACGAATAACTATTACATTAAGTCAAGAAATAAAAACTACCGAATGGATAAAAGACGAGCGAAAAGAATAGCTTACCGAAGGACTAAGAACGAGGTCTCCGAGTAAGAAAAACCACTTTTGACATTAATAGCTAAAATAATTGCCGCGATCGCGATAGTTGAAATAAACCGCGATGAAGAAATGGAAGATGAAAGTGACTCACAAAATAAAAGCAATTCACCTCTCAAAGCGAAAATGAAAAAATTATAATTTAAGGGGTTTTAGTGGGCGTGTTTTCAATCAAAAGTAAATCAATTGGTTACGGTATTTTGACCACAGAGTGCTGAAAATGTAAATTTGCCAGTATGCTGATTTTCGGATTATTAATGAAATAAAAATAGTAAAGGTCGTCGATTTTATAGTGGTTCAAAGATTTTTTTAAAAGAGTGTAGACTTAACAATCAGTATGGTAAGGCTTTTAAATCTACTCTCTGTACTCAAAACCGTCGTCTACACGAACCAATTTATTGATGATTTGAAACGTTTTGCCACTCTGTTTGATATTTGAGGTGGATTTGAAATATCTAACCCGTTTTCAATTGAACCAGAAAAAATTATTGCAGTTGAAAAGAACAATTTTCTTTTAAATCTTTTACAGGTTCGAACCCATTGAAAACACTCAAAAGGAACGGCTTAGTAAAAAGGCTAATGTTTTTTTTCGCTTGGACCGAGCGATTATTCATTTCTTAAACTCTCAACCGGGTTGGTCAATGCAGCTTTCAATGTTTCGCTTAAAACCTATTTATGTACAAATTATGGACTGGCTGTCAAATCATGTATTAAAGCTTATCGCGATTTTGTAAAAAGGAACCCGTAAGGTTTATCTTAGAGGGCAGATCTTTTGCGCCAGGCAGTTGGAAAGGTTATACATCGCAAAGAAAACCAGGTCCTATTGTATTACAAAAGGACCTGGCTAAATTCTATAATGTATATGAAGGATGGTTACTATTTCAAGATTATAACTCAAAAGATGTGTACACACTGTAGCTTCCAAGGGAGGAAATCGCACAGCCCCTTCCTTTTTCTGGATTACTCCCCTACCTTCTGCTGATCAGGTATCTCATTAGGCCCTGGGATATTTGCCCTCTGCTCTTTATCGCTATCTCCATCATCATCGGCAGTACCTTTCTGGTATGGTTGCTGTGGATTTGGTTTGCCGTCGCTGGTTTTCTCTTCGCCCGTATCTTCGTCCGATCTTCCGTTTTGTGAAGCATTGATCGCATCGCTGTAATTGGCATTACCAGCCTGATTGGGATCTTTAAAATTACTGTTTTCGGGATGCTCTTCGGCTGGTTGGATGCGGTTAAAATAGGCATTATTATCTCCCGCCATTTGCGACGGGTTGTCTTTATCGTTACCGGCCGGGGTGATATTATTCTGGCCAAAGTTTTGGCCCCCCATGCCTTTGCCTTCCATGCCTTCATCTTCGGGGCTTTTCATTTCTGATTTACCGAAGAGGTACTTGCGTTTCAGATCTTTTTCTTCTTCATTGCTATCATCTTCTATCCGATAGGCATTGGGTTTGTTTTCTTCTTGTTCGGGGCGGTTAAGCTCATCGCTCCTGAACTCATTATCACTTAATTCCATAGGTTTTTGTTATTGATATATTAATTATTAATAAATAAATTTTCTAATTGTTTTATTTAGAAAAGAAATCATATAAAAACTACAACACTTAAATTGCCGCTTGCGTTATCTATTTGAAACCCAAATGTAAAGTGGGCATTCCGGAGTCATTGATCAACCTGTTACGCGACAGCAAACAGCTAAATTCGTAACGCTTTAACCAGAGTAGTTTATTGATTACTAATCGCGATTGTTTTAATTGCTTACAGAATCTGGTGCTCGAAAGCGCACCGAATAGTCTGGCCAAGCTTCCTGGAATTACCCACCTTGATCCCAATCAGCGGAAAAGGATATGAAGAAAATGCCAACTTGCTCTCAAAACCCTTAATGAATGGTATTTAATTACATCGCAGGTTCTTTCTGAAAAAATATTACCAATGAAGGTGACAACTTGCCTAAAATTGTACTCTAAACCGGAGTCTACACGAACCAATTCATTAGATGACCTTAAACGGTTTGTGGCTCTATTTGATGATTAAGGCCGATTTCGGAAAATCTAACCCTTTTGGGTCGAACCTGAAAACATTGTTCAATTTGATGACCAGTTTTAGCAACGGAGAAAAGGTAATTTTAGTTGTTAAATCTTTTTCTACAGGTTCGAGCCCATAAGGGTGCACCTAAAGTTGCACCCTTATGGGTGCTTATCAAACCACTTTATGGATGATTTGAATATGCTATCCTTATTATCGAAAGAAGAATATTAGGTACAATTTTAAATTGTTCTAAAATGTGTGATGAATACTTATCGTTATCATTATCTATAAATCATATCGTTATTCGACAGAATGTCCTGTACTTTCAACAAAAATCATGTAAGTCCCGCGTCAAATATCCCAAAAGCTACATTGTGTGAGTACTAGTAAACCAAATGATTTATCACTATGTCCGTTCTCCTTGGCTCGGATCAAAGAATAAAAATTTAGCTAAGTTTTTACCTTAGCGAATTTTTTCGATAATAAATTATAAGTATATTTGGCTATCAGTTTGTGGTCATTACGTTGATTTGAGAGGTTCTCATGAGAGACCTATTTTATAAAAACGACATATTGAGGATTGTAAGGCAGAAAAAATACGTTAGTACAAATCCCTAACTCTCCGCATCAAAACAAAGTATTTGTATAACGTCTCAAATCATAAGATTTGGGGCGTTTCTTGTTTACAGGCAACGCATCCAAACCCAATACTTCTCAATCTGATCGAGACCTCTTGCGGGACCTGTTTCAGGCTCCTAATTTTAGGTCTCGCTAATCCACTAAATGTTTATTTATTAACCTTTAATTGTTAAAGCGATGATCAGAACTGTTTGTATAAACTTTTCTTTAAAAAAAAGCAAAACCCTGAGCAATAGGACTGCTCCTATTTATCTCAGGCTTACTGTTGCCGGGGAACGTGTCGAGTTTACTACCCGAAGGTATATCAAGCCTGAACGCTGGAACGGTAATAGCCAGAAAATGAATGGCACCAATGATGAAGCCCGTGTATTCAATCGGAGAAAATGAAATATTTTCAAATTGTCATGAAATTTTCAATTTAGGTTAATTGCCATTCTGACTATTTTAATTCACGTTTAAGAGTAAATATGGTATTGTCTTCTTCTTGGTTTAAATATGCTAATGTGTTCACATTTGACTGATTAATATTGGTGATAGTACCATCAGATAAGCGAATTTCAATATTGTAGTTTCTTAGTCTACTATTAGGAATTTTAAAACTGATTTTCCCATTTAGGTCGACAGTTCCAAAGGCAGTCTCACTATATGTACTTTCCCTGTATGAAGGAATTTCCAAATGGGCATTTACGTCTTGGTGCATCCATAATTTTAATTGCTTATATTCAGGTGTATTAATTAACCATTGATCGTTTTTTGGACAACGCTGACCTCCATTCCATCCCGCCATAGGGCCTTCTAATTTGAGTTCTGAAATATAATCCTCGCCTGTCTCAAAAGTATAACCAGGAGATGGATGGATGTCGATAATCGAATAATAGCCAACCCACTTATTATCGCAACTCATACCCTTAGGCCTACCGCAATCTGTACTCATAAAATCACTTTCAATTGTCCCTCCCTTTTTCATTTTATTTTTTTCGGACCTGAATAGGGCTTGATTTATAGCAACTTCCTTATCATCAATTTTTATATCATCATTTGATTTTGCGACAACATAGAATTTTTGCCTAGGTTCACGCGGTTCAATAACTGGCAACATACAGTTATACACCACCGGCCCTTTTTCCAATTTCGATTCTCGAACTTGATAGGTATAATTTAAGGCCGTGATCATTATACCTGCTGGCTTCACGTAAATAGTTTTCGAGTTGTCGGAGTAAGAAACACTATTACTATTTTGCTTTTCCCTAGCGTTTACAGTAATCAAAGATTCAGACCGATTATTGACGTAATTCCTTTCAAAGGTAAAAGTAGCCCAGCCTCCTTTTTTTAGAATGATATTTTTTATCTCTCTTTTTCCTTCGGAAACAATTTCAATTCGACAATAATAAACATTTGGCTCGTCTACAGCTCCTCGATATTTTAAAGTATAAACCGCCGTTGCCTCAGTATCATAGCTTTTAATTAAAAAAACTCCAGACTTGCCATTACATTCCAACATGCACTTCGTCCAGGCCTCGTATGCGACTGGCTCTGTGCGATATACTTCATAGTCTACTTGTGAAGAACCAAATTGTTCTTTTTCAATTTTTAAACTATAATCATGTATTTTTTTTAGAAAATCAGAATAATCTAGACTGCCTTTCACTATAGCTGAGATTGCCGGTATCGGTATTGTCGCAGAAGTAGACAAGTCTCTTTTTAATTCGTTATATTCATGCTCGGTAATATTCTCGAGGTATTTGGAATATGTAAAAGCATTCTGCGAATATTTAAAAACATCTTTTCTAAGCGCTTCGTTACATGCAGAGCAATCTTGAGCCTTTAATTGTGTGCAGGTTAGGATTAAAACTCCTGTCGTTAAATATAGACTGCTTGATAAATTCCTTTTTAGGATTTTGGAGATTAATTTGCATCTCAGAATTAACTTGTGTTTCATAATATGTGATTTGGTTAAGATAAATCTACATAATTAAATACAATTAGCTATATATCAATGCATTAAAGTTAATTATTAAAAATTCCAATCATTAAACCGCCTGACGAGCCTTTTAATCTTATGTTAAACTAGTTATGAACAATCATATTCTTGACTCGAAGTTAGAAATCGATATTAAACGGGTGTACCTTAGCATATTCTGCTGACTTTCTTTACTTGTTAGTAAAGCAATGCTTTCATTCTTTAAAAAAGTAAAGAAATTCATATATTTGGGTATCAGTTTGCGATAAGTAAGTAGATTTGAGAGGGCCTTAAAAGTGACCTGTTTTACAAAACCATCATATAAGATGGAGTTAGGGTAAAAAAAGACGAAAGTACAAATCCCTAACTCTCCGCAAGAAATTTAAGCCCCGGGATCATTGATTTCGGGGCTTTTTTGTACGAGATTATTGAGGAGTATAATGGAAAAACGTGATTTCAAAGCAGACTTAACAAAGGCAACACTTTTGCCTTTAGTCTGTCATTAGCTGGCTAATACCTGTTAATATGCTTATTCTGTTTTAAGAACCGTTTCTTTTCTGGTTAGAAAGCCCATAAACACAAAGGCAATAACCAAAGCGGTTACGCCTTGCGCCAATACCGTAGCGGGAGCGCCGATGTGCTCCGAAATGGCACCAGTTAACAAACTACCCAATGGCAGCATACCAAAAATAGCCATTAACAAAACGCCCATGGTGCGTCCTCTCATATTGGTTGCGGCATCTGACTGTACTACAATGTTACTGATAGTAAATTGTGCTATAGACCCATACCCGGCAATGGCAGCAAAAAACATGGCAGCAGGAAAGTTTTTGAATTGTGAAAAACAGATAAGCCCTATACCCATCAGTATCGTACTAACAAAAAGGATCTGTTTTAAATGGGCGCCGGGTTTACGCGATGCGAGGAAAATGGTACCAGCAACCGCCCCTATACCAACAAAACTATTGATGTAACCGAATGTTGACGCATCCCCTTTGAAAACCACTTTAGCAAATACGGGAAGTACAGTATTAAATGGCAGCACCAGTAAGCTTACAGCAGCAAGCATCATAACCATAGTTGCTATGCCTGTAGTATTTTTAATATAAGTAAAACCTTCAGAAAAATCGGCCAATACCTTTTTATTTGTTTTTTTAGGCACATATGCAGGTAATTTCATCAGCAAAATAGATAGAATGACCGCACCAAAGCTTGCCGCGTTCAGTAAAAAACATACACCGGCGCCAAATGCGCTTAACACAATACCTGATAATGCAGGGCCTAACAACTGCGCAAGGCTTGCCGTTGCTGTTGAAAGCGAAAGGGCATTAGGCAAATCTGTGGGACTGGCAACTACGTCATTTATCAGCGCCTGTCTTGCCGGCACATCAAAGGCATTAATAATCCCAAGGATCACACTTAATAAAAGGATTGCCCACACTACCATATGACCCGATAACACAAGTATCGCCAACAGCACCGACTGCAACATGGAAGTTATCTGGGTGATCTTAATTATGGTATAGCGGTTATAACGATCAGCCGCTACTCCACCGGGTATAGAGCAAATGAATGAAGGGAATTGCTCAGCGAAAACAGTTAAGCCAAGCAGAAAGGCGGAGTGTGTCATGGAATATACTACCCATATTACAGCGGTGCGCTGCATCCAGGTGCCAAACTGAGATACTGCTCTGCCAATAAAATAAAGTGTAAAATTTCGGCTTGATAAGGCCCTAAATAAATTGAGTTGACTAAGCTTTTTCATTTGAATTGACAATTTTTTAAATAATGTCAAAAGATAGATCTTGAATTAAACAACAAGCCATTTGGCGACCATATCGCATAAAAGCTGCACAGCCATTTTAGCATCATGAGGGTCATTCTGATCGTAAACCTCGCGCCTAATGCCACGTACGCCACTATAGATAATAAATGCCAGCATATCTTTATCTGAGTAGCTTAACTTGCGGGGAAACAGATGTTCTACTTCAGCGAATGCGTCCATCAAAATGCCTTTTTCCAAATGAATAAGTTTTCGGTGCAGGGTATCTAATGATTGCGTGTGTTTAAACTTTTCATCTGCACCTATGAATCCTTCAATAGCATTAAATACGCGCTTCCATTCTTGCGAAGTCTTGATTTTTGTAGTGCAAAAAACAGTTATCTTTTCGTTTAATGTTCCCGCTTTAACAACTGCAGTACGAATTTCAGTGGCAACATCATGTGCAATGCATTCAAGCACCGCCTGAAAAATCTCGTCTTTGTCCTTAAAATAATAATAAAGCGAAGTTCTGCTACGCCCTGTGGCCTTCGCCACATTTTCCATAGTTATTTTTGCAGGGCCTGCTCCCTTATACAGATGTAAGCCGGCTTGTAAGATTTCCGAGCGAATAATATCGTCCTGACTGGTCATTTTCTATTTGTTTCGATTGCAAAGATAATGAAATTTGACAAAATTTATTTTTTTGTCGAAATAGACTAATAACGCGTCTACGCTTAATTTATACTTACCGTACCGTTATAATTATGCGCTGATATCTTGTAAGAGAGGGTGAACCGTTATCAGTTACCTGAAAAATAATGTGAATGGTTTGTCCGGAAATGGCGTCTTTAGGTATCTCGATTTGTGTTTGTTTGGCTTCAGGATTTAATATTGAAACTTTTCCGGGGAAAGTTCCTTGTTGAAATTGCCACCAGCTAACAGAAAGCACATCTCCGTCAGGATCAGAAACAGCTCCGTTCAATCTTATTGTTTCGCCAGCCGTTGCCATGACATTTAATGGCCCCTCAATTTTGGCAACCGGTTCGTGGTTTGCCCTTTTATATATTGGCGTTGTCGACCATTTAAGCCGGGCGGCAAAATCCCGCTGAGCAGCCGGGAAAAAGTCAGGATACGTATTACTTCGATCTTTCGGCGCAGCAAGCGAAGTTGCCATTGCTTTTGATGATGTATCACTATTTTGAAAGAAGATGTTTTTAGCTTTGGGATCAATGAATCCGGCGCCACCCCAACCTCCATAGGTGCCATTTTCATATGCACGCAGTCCATTGCCGAGCATGTTCATAAAGGTAGGGTCATCGCCCTCTCCTAACCATGAGCCTTTCTCCTGTACGGGCATCCACACAACATAACCCATTTTCTTCAACTCGTCAGTGGTATGACCACTGACACCAAAATAGTCCATGATATCACCTTTTACCATTTGTTTTCCATCGCCCCATACCCTGTACAGCGCTCCCAAGGGGCCTCTGCCCGATATGTTTTCCTTCATCCAGGATGCTGTCATATAAACAGAATCCTGTGAAGCTGCATTTAGTTGAGCGCCATAGCCATAGTTTGGTCCGCCTCTAAACTCACGATATTCAATACCCGGCCAGTTAGGTTTAATATACTTTGCATAAGTATCATCCTGATCGCCGGAAGGGAGTAAAATCACCTTCCGGTAAATTTTTGATCTTATTTGTTCCCAATTGTTGGTGAACTCATATTGTTCCTGAATAGCTTTTAAAGCACGCGCGATAGTGCTTTGGCCGCCCCACGCTGTAATAAATAATTGCCCTGGTTTATCATCAAGTATCAGGGTTTTGATGAGATCTGAACCTGGCGAATCTTTTGAAATATCACCATCAAATTCAATATTTCCAATTCTGATTTTGGCTTTTAGAACATCCGGTGCAGGGTAATTTGGATTATGTATTTTAAGATTGGGGTAAACATTTGCGTATGTATATACTGCATCATGAATAAAATGCTCATCTTCGCCCCATCGCCAGGATTCGCATGGGCACAAGTTTAATCCAAAGCGGGCATACTCGCGGCCCGGTACAAACCATTTGGTTCCCTTGCCATCGCCTTTCCAATGAAAAGCACTGCTCGCGTAAATCAATCCTTCAATTTCAACATCACAGCTGTATAGTAGGAACCTGATAAGCGAATTATTATCATCCAATTCCGGATCAGCTGTAATAACAATGCGTGGCTTTGCTTCGTTAGGTGAGTTTTGAGCATGCGCAAAGCCATTAATCGCAAAAAGAGCCATTAGCGTGAATGCGTACCGACTTGCTCTGACGCTAAAGTATTTCAGGTTTAAAGTCATTGGTTGTACTGGTTTATAATATCCAGTTAAAAATAAGTAAATCAGCTGATATGTTGCTGATAATCAGATGTAATATATTTAAACAAAAAATCCCGCCGAAGCGGGATCTTTTGTTTAGCGGTGTATATCGAAGATTGTTAAATAGTAAACTATTCTTCAGGTTGCTCCCTCAATGGTGCTTCCGCATGAGGGTGATGCGTTTTTTGAATCAACACATGAGCCTCGGTCCGGTTATGCCCTGGCGGCGCCAAAAGCAAACTTGTTTTTGACAAGCCCGACCATAAAGTCTGGTTCTTAAATGCGATAGTACCACCGCCGCGTTTTCTCTGTGATATCATACGATTGATGTCGCCTACACAAATCCATGGATCGTGTAAGGTAACTCCCCATTTAGCATGGTCGTGTGTTTCGGGCCAGGCCCAATGTGCGCCCATAAAACCTAAATTGATATACTTGATATCAAAAGTTTTATGAATGCCATCACTATCGGCAATAGGTGGAATTGGGCCACGGATCCATGTTTCAATGTCGAGATCATCTTGTAGCGTAGGGCCTACCAATTCGTTCCAGAAATCTTTATTCCACTCCCGGTTCTTCGCTATAACTTTAAAAGGCATCCCTCCAATCGTCTTTAAATCAACTGAATCTCCCAAAGCTACCGGATGGTTGGCCAACGGCTGTGTCAGCGCATAAAGGTCGGAGGTTTCAGGAAGATTTGCGGTATTATGAAAATAGATCTGCGGTTCCTGGTGGTTTACCATTTGTTTAGCGATCATATTGGCGGTATCCAAATCCAGCGAAATACATAAATAGGTTTGTCCGTATTTTGGAGTTGGATCTTTAATGGCTCCCGGGTCGGCGAACTTAGGCCATGAATGAAGCAGCCAGAACGAGGTTTTAGATTCTGTATCAAATACCAATGCGCCTTTGGTATGGCCTCTTGTACCATCATCATGCTTGTTAAGGCTTTCGGGCATTTCATCGTTGTAAAGGATCCACCCGGTTGTTGGGGCCGGCGACTTGAAGTTTTTAAAAACCGAGTCCATTGTAAGGTTAAGCGCACCCTTATCGCTGTTCAAAACATTGGGCGATTTGGTTATCGTCCTTTGCCGTGCATCTGGGTTTGCATCAATTGTGGAATCGTAATAGACATACTCGTAGCCTGTAGCCTTGTCATTACCCACACCTCCGTCAAGTTGCGGAACCTTGTAAATAAACCACCAGTCAACTGGGGCGCCATTTTCATCAAGCGCGGAAATTTTCATAATTTTTGGATTAGGTTGTGAAATTGTTTGATTAATCGCTTGCAGGCGTGGATGAGGTTCACCATAAAGATAAAGCAATGAGCAGTATTACCGTTTGCGTAATTTCACGGATTTTTCACAGTTAGTCACCGTAGTTTTACGTATAAATCGCTATAGATCAAGTGTTCATGGGCAGGATAAAAGCAAAAAAACCGCTACCTGATAGGTTAGCGAGTTTCTAAGTATGAAAAGTTTAATATTTCAGTCGATCTGTAAACTTAACTTTGTTTAATCACCATCTTCATCTTTTCCGGCCAGTTTAGCGGGATAGGCTTTTTTTCCTTTTGCTGCAAACCATAGTATCCTATTCATCACATCATCATTACCGCCATCTATGTGATCATATTCTGGTCTTGATGATAATTGTGCAAAATGTAAAGCCGGGCCTTTGAGCGAAGAAAATGGCAGGCTGATTTTATTAAGTGGCACCTGGTTTTTTAAACTCGTATAAGTATACAGAGATGGCTTATCGGTAAAACATTCAAACATGGGTAGCGCAGTAGCATCAATAATATTCATAGGTGGTAAACCTAATATTTGCTCAATAGAACGTACTATACAGGTTTGGTTGTAATTTTTACTCACTTTATGCTGTAACCTGCTGTAAGGACTAATCACGAACCCGGTTGTACGATACGCTGATACGTGGTCCCAGCCTGCCTGTGAGTCATCTTCGGTTACAAATATTACCGTGTTTTTCCAGAAACGGCTTTTTGAAATTGCTTCAACAATGCGGCCAAGCGCAAGATCATTATCGGCTACCATGGCATCAGGTGTCGGAAACCCAGGTCTGGTGCCCACGGTATGATCGGCCGACAGGGCCATCACCATTAATTGCGGTAGCTGGTCGCCGGGCTTTTGCTCGTACTCGTGCAGCTCTTTGATAAAAGCCGAGGCCCTTAACTGCTCATTGATCTTATGTTCATCAGATCCCGGAAAGTTTTGCGATAGCATTGGCCTTACACGCGATATGGTGCTGGTATTATTAAAAGTAAAAGGTTTGCCTGTGTTGTAATTATTGTAAATGTCGCTCCAGCTAAGCTTGTTGTCAAAGTGTACCGCACAAGCCTCTCCATAAATCCGTACCGATTTACCATGATCGGCGGCATTATTCCAGATAAAACCGTTGCCATCATAAACCAGTGCATCTTCCTGTACGTGCGGATAGCTTCTGAACCAAGACCTTACGCTTTTCTCAACGTAGTCGGTAACCATAGCGGCATCCGTCCATTGGTGTCCCTCGGCCGAGCATTTACCTGAAACATAATAATTATCAAGCAACAAAAAGTTACGCGCTAAATTGTGCTGATTGGGCGTAACGCTATCGCCATAAATACAAAGCGACTTATTGCCATTGCCTTCAGGCATGTCGCCTAAAACCTGGTCGTAAGTACGGTTTTCTTTGATGATATAAAGCACATGATTAAAAACAGATGGTTCGCCAATACGTTCAGGTATTGGTTTAGGTGCAACGTTTTTACGTGGCAGTAACTGCGCTATTTGCTGGCGGAAGCTGAGGTTCAGGTTCTGTACCTTTTGGGTATACTGTTTCAGTGTAGCATCATCGGGTATGCTTATCATAGATACAGTAGCTTTTAAATGGTGCGAGTTATAAGCTACAACATCATCTGCGCCAGGCAGGTCGCCTTTTAAATTGCTTTTACCAATCTCGTCAGTACCTACCCTTGAGCCCTCTCCTTCCAGGTTGGTTACGAATAAATTGTTGCCGTCAACAGCTAACCCACCCGGGTACGCTTCTGTTGGAATAAAGCCTTTCACTTCGTCGCTCCCGGTTCCTTTAAGCGATGTTTTGTTGCCTAATTTTACCATTGCCACCGCGTTATCCAAACCGTTTGCAACGTACAGGATGGTACCATCCGCATTTATTGCTAAAGCATTTGGTGTATCGCCTATATAACTTTTTTTACCCGGGTTTAATTTTACATCGATAGCTGCTATGTTTTGCAATGAGCTTGTTGAAATTACCGACACCATATCGCTGTTGCCATTGGCCACATAAACAAAAGCTTCGTCGACACTATTGATGATGGCGTTTGGATGCAGGCCTACTGTAATTTCCTTGATCACGTCTCCTTTAGCCAGATCCATAACCATTACAGTGCCCTGTACGGTTGCACCTGTTTTAGGATCGATATAAGCTTTACCGTAAGGCACGCCGGCTGTTTCACGTTTTAAGGTATCAACCGCTTCGGGACCGGCCCAGTTTGTCAGGAATATTTTATTTTTTGCAATGGTAAGTCCGTAAGGCGCAACACCGGTTGATTTTGTCCAAACGGTTTTATTATCGGCCAAATTGATTTTCACCAATTGGTTATTGCCGTTTAAAACTACATATAAATAATTTATCCCATTCTCATTATTAATGGCCAAATCGTTAGGTAACGCCAGTGGCGATTCACCTTCGGCCTTAAAACTGAAGGTGTTTTGTATACTGATCTTGTCATCCTTCCAGATTGCCTGGAAAACGTATGATTTTGAGTCCCTGCCTTTCCCCGCAGCCGCGCTCCAGTATATTTGAGTTTGACCGTCAATATTTACAACTTTTAAACCGGAATAAGTGCTGGTCAGCCCGCGATAACGGGTATCTTGTTTATATGTCCAGCGGGTAGTAACTTTTTTGGCTACAGTATCAATTATGGTAAGCCCATACCTGTCCTCAACGACAATAAACTTAGTGTTGGGTATCAGCCTTACGTCCATGCTATGGTTTTCGTCTTCAGCGTCGCCAAATGATATTACGGTTCCTGCCGGGTCTATAATACGGTTATATGGCATTAAAACCGGTAATATGTGGCGATTGAGCGTGCTGTCATCATAGGCGCTGTGCATGTTAACCTGTTCATTTTCGGAAACCTGCTTGTTGCCGGAAACGGTATGACATGCGCAAAAGAAAAAGGAAGAAACGAATATAAGTAGTAGGGATTTCGGGTATTTCATAGTATACAACTAAACGGCAAAATTAAAGCAGGTACATTTACTAAAGGTAAATATTTAGTGAAGAATATAATTGTTACATAGCGGATGAAATTATACAGGTGATAACCTTCTTTTCTATAATTGTTATGATATTTACCGGGTAACACATCAAAGCATAGTGATCAGGATAATCAGCTACCAGGAAGGCGAAAGCAACCATAATGTCATCATCAAAGGCGCAACCATAGCCGATCTTAGCGAAAGCATTATCGCTGCTCACGCGGCTGTCAGCATTTATTTCGATACCCAAAGTTACAGACAAATACTGGCCAAACACCTTGAAATTAACCAGGGCGCTTTTACCAATCAATCCGGAACGGTTGCTTTTCCGGAGGTGATTGTTAGCAGTCATGAAGGACAACTGGCACTTTCATGCGGATGTCACGCTTCCGGCTATAAGCTTTGCGAACATCAGGCCCAGGTATTATCGGCCATAACCCAACGTGATGAGTTACGGGTGTTTTTTGATGATAGGTTAAGATTTGAGAAGTTAAAAAAGGTGGCTACTGATTACGGGCTTGAAGATGAACCACACCTCGACAAGTTTTTTGAACTACGGGCCCAATCTAAAAGTTTTGAGATTGTTCCCCGGTCGGTTACTTTAACAGCGGTTACAAAAGAGAGCCTTGCCAGTCTGCAAAATATTATTGTGAGTGATAACGCTGAGCCAATTGAGTTGCCCGGAGATGATGCTGATAAAACAACCTGCATTGTCCTGAAACAGCATAAATACTACAAATATCTTTTTGTTGAACTGTACACTGCGCAAAGTACTAAAGATGGCAAAATTAAGAACCCTTTGCTGCCCATAGCCCCCTTAGACCTCATCTGGGAAACGAATGATACAAGACAGGTTAAGTTTTTTACCGGAGTACACAAGTTCCAAAATCATATTAATACGCAAAAAACGGCTGCAGATATAGCGGCGTTAAAGGCTGTCGTTCAAAATCCATCGGCTTATAATTTTTATGCTCACGATAATAGCATATCAGACAAGGTGACGGCCGGTTCAATAAGCCCGGTAAAGGTCAGAACGTTGAAAAGTGATCTTGAACTTAAGGTAAACACCTGGGACGAGTTTTATCAAATAAGCGGCATTTTTAATGTAGATGGCTTGCTGTATGATGTTAAAGACCTCGATATCAGGTATACTTATTTTATTGGTATAGGTGATGTGCTTTACCTGATTGAAAGCCTTCAGGTATTAAATGTGATCGATCTGTTAAAAAAGAAACAAGGTAGCCTGCAGGTGCATAAAAGTAAATTTGGTGAGTTAAAATCACATCTGCTTAATAAACTGGAAAATAAGCTTCGCATAGATTATACCTACATCAAACCGGCAACACAGGAGCAGATAAAAAAAGAAGGGTTTGATCGCCCGGAAGAAAAGATCATTTACTTGTCGGATTTTGGCGCTCATGTTATGATCATTCCCGTAATGCGTTATGGCGAGGCCGAGATCCCTATTCGTACGCAAAAACAGATCTACGGCACTGATGAAAAAGGCAACCAGTTTTTAGTTAAACGTCGGGATGATGAGGAAATAGCTTTTACGGCCCTGCTTGTAAAACAGCATCAATATTTTAACGAGCAGTTAGAAAACGATCTTGATTATTTTTACCTGCATAAAAGGCATTTTTTAGATGAAGAATGGTTTTTAAACGTATTTGATGAATGGCATAACTACAACATCGAGATTCTTGGCTTTAACGAACTGGAGGGCAACAAGCTAAACGCTCATAAAGTAAAGATCACCATCAATGTAGTAAGTGGCATTAACTGGTTTAATACTGTTATCGATTTAAAATTCGGCAAAAAAAGGGCCTCGCTAAAACAAGTGCACCAGGCTGTAAAAAATAAAAGTAAATATGTACGGCTTGATGACGGTACTCGAGGGATTTTACCAGCCGAATGGATAGAGAAATTTACCGACTATTTTAATTCGGGAGAGATCTCTGACGATGATACCTTGCATACTTCGAAAAGTAATTACACCGCCATACAGCAATACTATGATGAGGAAATGCTGGATGAAGAAGTACGAAATGAGATCGCTACATATAACAGAAGGTTAACCGATACCGAAACTATTGATGAAGTACAAGTACCTCCGGAATTAAAAGGAACGCTGCGAACTTATCAGCATCAGGGTTTAAACTGGCTGAGCTTCTTAGATAGCCTTAATTTTGGCGGGTGCCTTGCAGACGATATGGGTTTGGGTAAAAGTATCCAGGTTATTGCTTTTATACTTTTACAACGGCATAAAGTTAAAAACAATACTAACCTGATTGTAGTGCCAACTTCGCTCCTGTTTAACTGGCAGCAGGAAGTGCAAAAATTCGCGCCATCCATTCGTATCCATACCATTTACGGCGCCGAGCGGCTTAAGCACACCAAGCACCTGCACCAGTACGAAATTGTGCTTACCTCGTATGGCACCTTACTATCGGACATAAACTTCTTAAAAGATTTTAATTTCAACTACGTTTTCCTTGACGAATCGCAGAATATCAAAAACCCCGAATCGCAACGTTATAAGGCGGTACGATTACTGAAATCCCGAAATAAGATCACCATAACAGGTACGCCTGTCGAAAATAACACATTCGATTTATATGGGCAGCTTTCATTTGCCTGCCCCGGTTTATTGGGAAGCAAACAGTATTTCAAGGATATTTACGCTATTCCAATTGATAAATTTAAAGGGAATAAACGCGCGACTGAACTCCAGGAAAAAGTTAAGCCGTTTATACTCAGGCGTACGAAACAGCAGGTAGCAACCGAGCTGCCCGAAAAAACAGAAATGGTGCTGTATTGTGAAATGAAGGAAGAGCAGCGTCATATTTATGACTCTTACGAGAAAGAATTCAGAGAGTATATCTCGGCCACAACTAATGAGGAACTTAGAAAGAGCTCCATGAATGTGTTAAAGGGGCTGAATAAGCTACGGCAGATCTGCGATTCGCCGATGTTATTGAAGGGCGAAAAAATGCCAGGTGATGCCTCAGCCAAACTGGACGTATTGATGGAAGAGATTGAGAGCAAAAAACATCAGCATAAGATCCTCATATTTTCACAGTTTGTATCTATGCTTGATCTTATTGGTAAGGAATTAAGTGGTCGGGATATCCGTTTCTCCTACCTCACCGGGCAAACTCGTAAGCGTGAGCAGGTTGTAAATGAATTTCAGAGCGATCCGGGCATCCGGGTTTTTCTTATTAGTCTTAAGGCAGGCGGTACCGGCCTCAATTTAACCGAGGCCGATTACGTTTATCTTGTTGATCCGTGGTGGAACCCAGCTGTTGAAAACCAGGCTATAGACCGTTGTCATCGTATAGGTCAGGATAAAAAGATCGTAGCGGTGCGCTTGATTTGCCCCGGTACTATTGAAGAGAAGATCATGGTGATGCAGCAATCGAAAAAAGATATTGCCGATAAATTGGTTAAATCAGATAAAACTTTTACCGGCTCGCTCTCAAAAGATGATCTGCTTGATCTGCTGGAATAAAAAAGCCCCTGTAAAATTTACAGAAACTTGCCGGCCAGGAGATAGATTTTGCACGAAGCCACTCAAAAAAACAGAATGAAATGCAGAGTATCGGTGCTTGCTGCACTATGCGTTTCATCCTGTTTTGACAAAGAAAAATATGAGCTGGCTCTGAAAGAAGAACTCGTATTAAATTAAATAGAAATTTTCCCGGAATATTATACTCTTGATTTGCGCAAAAGCGGCAGAACCAAAAAGGTAACAATACAATGCGCTACCAATGATAGGCCGAAGATAAACACCAGGATATATGACTTTTTAGTCCAGGTATTGAAATAATCAAGAAAGGCTGATTGATTGGTGCCGCTATATAATGCCGCCAATGCAAAAACTGCCAGGCCTGTAAGCCATAAGGTTAAATGTGAGTAAAAATAACGTGGCGAGATCAAAGTGCCTTTTGAAAACGAGGTAAATAATAAAATTACGTGGGCGATAAATAGGACAACTGCAGCTGAAATAAGGATATAAAGCATATTAAATATTTTAATCCTGAAGATAATACTTTAGATAATACAACCAAGCGTTTTAAATTATATTTTTATTTTTAACAGTTGGTAAGCTATTCAACCAGATCAGGAGGCGCGGGCTTTGCAGGGTCAAATACTGCGACCGCAACCCGCGAATCAGCACATCCATAATACAGAAACCATTTCTTTTTAAAATAAGCCATACCCTCAATAAATACGGTGCCATTTACATATTGACCGCTTTTTTCAAAAGGCTCTCTTGGTCGCAGGAAAGGGACGTCAAGCCGGGTTTTGAGTTTAGATGGATCTTTGGCATCAAACAAAGCCTGCCCTGCGCAGTATGAATTGGCATTAAAGCGAGGATCCCGTCCTTCGGCCGGTTTGTTTTTGCCGTTATAAAACAGGATCACCCCATTTTTGGTCATCAAAGCAGGCGGCCCGCATTCGGTAAGATCGCTATCGAAATAGCCATTACGCGGCGACATCAGCTCTTTCAATTCTCCTTTTTCATCAACCACCGGCGACCAATCCACCAAATTTACAGATGTGGCTGCATACACATGATGCTCGCCCCAATACAGCCAATATTTTCCTTTAGTTTTTATAACCACCTGTTTTCCGTTAATCACCTGCGTTAATATCGAGGCTGACTTACTGGCAATATTGAAGAATTTGCCATTATAAGCGGTTTCAAATATCGGTCCATGCTTTTTCCACTGGATCAGGTCTTTTGATGTAGCTACACCTAATCTCGGTAAATCGCGGTTCCATTCAGTATAAAAAACAACATAGGTACCCTCGGGGGTAACTGCCACACGAGGGTCTTCACAGCCGCCGGGCCATTCGTATTTTTTTGCAATATCTTCATCCGGATAAAGCACCGGGGCATTCTTCCTGTTAAAATGAATTCCATCAGTACTTTCGGCATATCCTACACGCGATGTTCTAAAGCCAATACCTATGCCGTACAAATCTTCGGCACGATACATCACTACTATTTTCTTGTCTTTTATGGTTGCCGCAGGGTTGAAAGTGTCATTGGCTTCCCATTGAACCTGCTTCTTACTCATAGGATCAAGAAAGCGGGAAGTTGTATCCGGCGATATGATTGGGTTGATATTTGCAGGTCGGGTAAATCCGCCTAACGCCCAATACGGTAATTTGTTAACGGCCGGTTGTCCGTAGCAAAACTGTGTAAACAGCAGCGAAAATATAATACTCCCCTTACGCAAAAAGTTTATCATAGTGAATGGCTTATGTATTTAGTTTTATTATTGGTATGGCTTATTGATCTCAGTAGTTTTCTTGCAAAATATCGCATAAAAAGCGTTGAAAACAAAGTAGGTATCAGTTATAATCTACTCAAAAATAGTAAATTTATAAACTGTATAAGCCTTTTACCCATCCTGCAACTGGGTATAATTTTAAGCTGATGAGAAAACTTTTTTTACTCGCATTTTTACTCATTGTATTACGCGTAAATTCCCAAACACTTACGCCCCGACAACAGTTCCCGGGATTGTTTGAAGCTGTTCAAACTTCAACTATTTTCCCTGATAACAAAACATTTGTTGATGCTGTACCCAAGCAGGATCCGGCCCTGATCATGAAGGCCTATAACGAGCAAAAAGATAAGCCTGGGTTTAACCTGCAGGCATTTGTACTGGCTAATTTTAATGTGCCGGTATCACATAATAATTTCCAAACCGATATCTCGGCAGGCATCCGTAAACATATCGACACCTTGTGGCAGGTTTTACAGCGCCGTCCTGATGAGGCAAAGCCTTTTTCCTCAACCCTGGCATTACCTAATCCGTACATTGTACCCGGCGGCAGGTTCAGGGAAATTTATTATTGGGATTCTTACTTTACCATGCTGGGCCTACAGGAAAGCCACCAGGTGAAAGTGATCCACAATATGGTTGAAAACTTTGCCTATCTGATTGATAAATATGGATTTATCCCCAACGGTAACCGCAGCTATTACCTAACCCGTTCGCAACCTCCGTTTTTTGCGATGATGGTAAACCTGCTTGCAAAAATTGAGGGGGATAAAGTACTGGTGCATTTCAGGCCACAATTAATTAAGGAGTATGAATACTGGATGTATAACTGGCAGGCAATAGGCGCCGATGGAGCAACACATCGGGTTGTAAAAATGCCAGATGGCGATTTACTAAACCGATATTGGGATGAAAGCGATGAGCCCCGTGAAGAGTCGTATATAAAAGACGTTGATGCAGCTAAGGAAAGTAAGCAGCCGCCTGCGCAGTTCTATCGTAACATTAGGGCTGCTGCTGCTTCGGGGTGGGATTTCAGCACACGCTGGTTTGATTCGTCGGGCAAATTACCAACGATACAAACTACCGATGTTATACCTGTTGATTTGAATTGCTTATTGTATAACCTGGAAATGACCATTGCCCGGAGTTTAAACCAGATCCAGAATGCCAAGTTGGCCAAAATGTACAGGTACAGGGCAAACAGGCGTAAAAATGCCATCCTGAGATATTGCTGGAACCAGAAAACCGGCTGGTTTGATGACTACAACTGGAAGCTTAAGCAGCAATCAGATGTAGAAACACTTGCCGGCGAATTTCCACTGGAATTTAAAATAGCCAGCGATGAACAGGCCCGTTTAATAGCCGACGGGCTTAAAAACAACTTTCTGAAACCTGGTGGCCTGGTTACTACGCCGAACTTTTCCGGGCAGCAATGGGATGCGCCGAACGGCTGGGCCCCTTTGCAATACATGGCTATAGATGGACTTGAAAAATATAACTACAACACGTTGGCCAAGGATATTGCTACACGCTGGCTTAAGCTTAACATCAGGGTGTTTAAACAAACAGGTAAGCTGCTTGAAAAATACAATGTGGTTGATACCCAATTAACCGCGGGCGGCGGCGAATACCCATTACAGGATGGTTTTGGCTGGACAAATGGAGTGCTTTTACATTTGGTGAATCGGTATCATATCGATACTCAACAATTGGAGAAAACACCGGCTGAAGTTCAGAATTGATCAGGATTTGGACTTAGAATTGAGACTTACGAAGTTTTAAAAACGTCGTAAGTCTTCAGATATCGTCTGTTTTAAAGATGTTAAATTTATTTAATCGTGTAAGTTGCCTTATTCATTCCAACGCCGGTAATCTTCAGCGATTTCCAATTTGCAGGCAGCTTGCTTTTTACCTGTATAATTCCAGTTGGTGTAATATCCAGGCCACCAAAACCCATCAACAAGCTCTGAATAATCCCTCCTGCTCCCGTTGCAAAATATGGATTGGTACCACCCTTAGTTTCTGCAATGACGCGGAATGGAGGATTAAGGTTTGGCTCATAAGCGTCCTTAAAAAAATGAAATGCCTTATCGCCATTACCTAAGCGTGAGTACAATAAAGCAAAAACCGCCTGTGTCATAGCTGGCGTTCCCTCATTTGGTACACGGGTTTCGTAGTATTCCAGATCTTTTTTTATCTGAGCCGGGTCGGTAATGGTTTTAAGCGGATAGGCCAGCAGGTTAACATCGGCTTGTTTAATACCCTCGCCATTGTAAGATGCATGCTCGCGGGTAACACCATTATCCAGCTTCAGGATGGGAATGTTTTGCGCAACGTTTACCCAATCGGCGTCGGCTTTTTCGCCTAAGATTTTTGCAGCAGCTGTGGCATTGAGCAAATTGGCTTTTGCCGCGGCATTGGTGAAAGCATTATTATCAATGTTTTCCGCCCATTCATCGGCAGCCACCACGTTTTTAATATCATAATGCCCGGAGCCATTGCGCTCTACACGGCTTGCCCAAAAATCAGCAGTAGCAGAAAGGATTGGCCAGCCTTTTTCTTTTAGCCATTGCTTGTCCTGGGTTACGCAATAATAATTCCAGGCCGCAAGCGCGACACAAGCGGTAATATGGTGTTCAAATGGCCCGCTTAATGCCCAAACCGGTGTTTCTTCTACCCCACTGTCGGCGCTTTCCCAGGGGAACATCGCGCCTTTATAACCGTGCGAAAAAGCATTTTTACGGGCGGCATCCAGGCGTTCAAACCGGTATTCAATCATTGATTTCGCGATTTCCGGGTGTAAAACCAGCATGGCCGGATACATCCAAACATCGCAATCCCAAAAAACGTGACCGTTATATCCTAAACCCGAAAGGCCCATTGGGGACGGCGAATAAGCCGCGCCCGCTCTCGAAAACGAGTATAAATGATACAACATACTATGGATATCCTGCTGTGATTGATCATCGCCCTCAATCTGTATATCGCTTGTCCAAAGATCATCCCAGGCTTTGTTATGAAATGTGATCAGCCTGTCGCGGCCTTCCAGCTTAGCAAATATGGTCAGGCGCTCTGCTTCATTCAGCGGGTCGGCATGATGGGCAGATGTTATGGATGAACCTGTCACCGCATAACTATAAGTCTGTCCGACGGCTACCGCTTTGCTAAACTTCATGAGGTGCATGTTGTTATCCCACATTTCGTGAATAATGCGAGGCTCCTGACCATGAGGCTCATTGAATAAAAATGACGTGGATGCGCAGAGTTGCATTTTACCTGTAGGGCTTTTAGCAGTTGAGGTAAGCAGGCTGATGGTAACGTGCGGCCTGTCAATTTCATTATAATAATTTTGAACCTCCTTAAGTGCATCCGGCGCTTCCATGACACTGGCCGATGTGATATTGATGGCTTGTTTTGCTGTTACAGCAACATCCATTAAAACGGTAAACGGTAATTGCCGAAGCGAGTAGTAAGTATATTTTATGGTTGCTTTATCCGCATAGTCAAAAGTAGTGGTGAATGCCGCGTGCTGCATGTCCAACTCTTGTCTGAAATTGCTGATGTTTTTGGCGTCAATACGTTTGCCATCAATTTCAAGGTACATGTTGAGCAGGTTAAAGCTGTTCAGGAAATTGCTTACACGGCCGCGACCGTACAGATCATACGCACCTGCCAACACTACATTTTTAACCTTAAATGGTTCCGGTGCCGATACGATACCGATCATGCCGTTAGCTACGGTAATGCCGTAATAATTAGCGGGATCAATTTTATCAGCCTTAATTTTCCAGGGATCAATGCTTTGAGCTTTTGATACCCCGGGTATCAGCAAAGCGGCAAGTAAACTAAACTTTAATATCCTGTTCAAAATCAATATTTTAAAATGAAAATCTAAAACGCTACTTAACCTTTAATTGTAGTTTTTTGACAACCAGCTCCCCTATTTCGGCACCTTGTTTATTACCTACAATACATGCATTTTTAAAGTGAATACCACCCATTACTCTTGACATGGCTGCCGATTTCGCGGCTTCGCGAAATGATTTGAAGGATAGCGGATCTATCCCAAACTCCATTTCTGAAGAATCGGTATAGGCAAAATTATCACCAATCCTATTAGTAAGTACCTCGGCAGCGGCAGATGAAATCACGGCATGCCCACTGCTATATTCCGGGAATGGCGGCGTCTGGATATACGGACGCCAATCGGCATCAATGTATTTGGTGATTATGGTTTCGGGCCTCACATAATTGGATCGGTATTTAAGGTACCAGCAATTGATAAAGCCGTCAAACAAGGCAATTGAAGCTTCGGTATAAACGCTTACGGTAGTACCAAAATCAAACTTTTTAGCCCTGGTGCCGATAGCTGTAATATTCATCCAATGCCCTCCCGGCGAAAACTTTTTGGTTGCAAATGATGCGTGACCTACTACATTGAGTTTAAAGGCATTATCATCCCAAAAATCGGCCTGATGCTTTTCTTCTTTAGTCAGACTATCCACTATTTGCTTTACCTCAAGCGCCTGCTTATAAAAAGGACTGTTATGGTCTTTGATATTAAAAATCGGAGGATCTGGTGGTATGAATTGTGTAGTTGAATCCAGCACCATCGGCCTGATCTCGCCCCAGTGTGCCTCAAGCGCCTGTGCGTACATAGGCGGTGTAGGTATCCAGCGCCCGTCTTGTTGTTTTACGGTGTACTTACTTGCAGAGCGGGTTTGCGCATAATGGTCGCCTTTGCTCCATTTCAATATAAATTTGGCTACTTTATTGGCATAATTTACTGAACCTTCAAACAGATCAGATGGCATGCCGGCATCTTTGGCTTTCTTCTTAAGTTCATCTACGTATTGATCCATACTGCCTTCCGGGAAAGTTACCGCGTTACCCACTGTACAAAAAGCAAGCAGCGAAGCAAACTGATAGTCAACAGCTGTATCTTTTGACGCTTTAGGCACTACGGGCAAATGTTTGATCTGTCCGGACAATGATTTAAAATGTTCCGGATCGCCGGAGGCTATAACTTCATAGGCAGCTATATTGGCATAGACATAATTGCGGGATGCAGTAACCGGCGGGAAGTTATTTTCCAGCACGATGTCGTTAAGCTTTTTTACCGTTACACGGTAAAGTTCGGGATCGTGAATTACTTTTTCATAGTCGGGCTTTTTACAGGATGCGAATAAAAACAATACTCCGGTAAGGCAAAATAAAAAGGATCTCATAAATTATAAAAATAGGTTAAAAACAGCCAGATCTATAGGGAGCAATCTGTCGTTTTTTTCAATTGATCAACAGCCAATATAGGCTTTTTTTAGCGCTCTGCCACATGTTTTGGTGGGCTTTTATTAAAAAAATACGCGATTATTCGGTTAAATTATAACCGGGATATATCACCATTATTATTACATTTAGCTTCCTGAGTTTTTTGTGCTTTTATAAACCGAATGAAAAAAATATTTCTTATTCTGACTGGGCTTATTATCATCGTCATAGCTGTATATGTTCTGATTCCGTCAAAAATTTATATAGATGAAGAGATTTCGATAGACTCATCTGATGTTATCGCGGCAAGATTTTTAAACAATAAAAGTAATTGGAAACGCTGGTGGCCCGGAACCACTATTAATGACAATTTGTATCGGTTCAAATCTCTTGAGATAGATCTCGGAAAGATGACCAACAGTACGGTATATTTTAATTTAAAAAAAGGTGATATCATCTTAAAAAACAGTATCAGTGTTTTTGCAGGCGAAGAAGGGACGGTAACCGTTAAATGGAATGCTTCGGAAGATAGTTCAAAGGACTTTTATAGCAAGCTGACTAACTATTTTGAAAAAGCAGCAATCAGAGCGCAAATGGCGGAGGTTTTATTATCGTTAAAGCGCTTTTTACAAGACGAACGTAATACTTATGGTTATAAAATATACATTAATCTTATTAAGGATACCGTGTTATTAACTCACGCAGAGATTCGTAATAGCATCCCTGAGGTACATGAGATATATCAGATAGTAAATAATTTAAAACAAGAAGCTGACAAAGGCGGCGTAAAGCAAGTTGCTTTCCCGATGCTTAATGTTACCAAAATAAATGAGTATCAATACCAGGTAACTGTTGCACTCCCCATAAATAAAACGGTACACACTCAGCCGAAAACCACAATAAATGAAATGCCCAAAGGAGCTAATCTGCTGGTGCTAGATGTAAAAGGTGGGCAAAACACTATTAACAATGCGTTGTCGCAACTGAAAATATATATGAAAGATCATCGCCTGGTATCTCCGGCGATGTCTTATCAATCACTTGTAACGGATAGATCGGTAGAAAAGGATACATCAAAATGGGTAACCAAAATTTACTATCCGATATTTTGACGCTGCGCTATTTGGTTATTAGCATTAATCTGCCATCATAGGTAACAGCTATATAAGCTTCTGTGTTAGTTGCTGTTTTAACCGGTGCCAGGTAGGTAATTTCCTCCGAATTGATTGCACTGTTTACTAAATATGTTGGCGGATCAAATTGTTTAATTTGCTTATTGTAGTGCAGATTTACTAATCCAAGAGCGTCGTATTTACCTTCGTAAGGTACTACCCCCCAAAAGTTTCCGTTCAGCAGTATATCACCGTGGCTATCTTTTAGCATCGATTTAACCGGAGCCTGCTGGTATAGGTATGGCAGAGTTGTAACGGAAGATGCATGAAGCACATCGCTCACGAAAATGCTATTGAACTGATTTACACTTAGGCGATTATTGTCATCAAGCTTATCTTTAAATATTTCAGAAGTGGTTTTGTCGGCCATTTTTTGATAGCTAAGCCATTCCTTTTTGAGATACGGCAGCTCCTGCTCCAGATCATTTTTAGGACGGAACGGGTAATAAAGGCCTTTATAAAAGTATGACAGTATCAAATCATTTTTGCCGTCTTTATCCAAATCGGTGTTATAGGCAAAAAGAGGCTGATCTTCAGTTACATTATATTTATTATTCAATCCCCAGTTTCCGGCAATGAGATCAGCTTTTCCATCAACGTCTATATCGGCTATTGTTGCCGATTGCCACCAACCCTTCTCTTTATCCAAAACCGGCGAAGAAAAGCGTTTTAAACCTTTGCCATTATTCAGGAAAATATAAACAGGCTGCCATTCGGCGGTGATCAGCAGATCGGGTTTGCCATTATGATCAATATCGGTTGTAGTTATACTGGTAACGTATTGCAGGTTGGTGATCTCATCATAAGTTTTGTTATGGCTAATTTCAAACTTTCCGTTGCCTTTATTTATCAGTATTAAGGATGGTACAACGCCGGTATAGTCTTTGAATGAAACAGCGCTGGTAAACAAAATATCGTTCAATCCATCGCCGTTAAAATCAAACAAGGTAATTTTTGATGCCTGGTAATTGATTCTAGGCAATGATTGATATTCAAATTGAAAGTTCCCTTTGTTTATGTATAAGCGTGGTTGGATAAACTTCTCTTCTTCCAGAAATGGATGATTGGCGCTGATCACGATCAAGTCAGGCTTGCCATCGTTATTGACATCGGCCCAGGTTGCCTGTTCGTCGGCAGTGTTTTTGTATTGATCAAACAGTGGCACTTTTACTTTTGTAAATCCGCCCGTTTTATCACCTGCAAGGATATATTTTTCTTCATCAGCAATTCCTCCCACGTAAATGTCATCTATGCCATCATTATTGATATCGGCCACTGCAACTGCCGGTGTATGCTCCAAATAGGTATGCGGTAAAAGGGAGTAGTAATTAAAATCAGGCGTATCGAAAGTTTTAACTGAAGCCAAAAGCTTTGATTTTACCGGTTTATAGTCAAATTGTTTTCTATCGCTAATGAACGCCTCTATTACTTCTGTTACAGGCTTGCGATTATCAACTGTTTGAGGGTTATATCTTAGAATAGTTTTTTGTCTGGGATTGAAATCTTTAATCACCTCATAGCTATTATCCGGCCATACTACCAGTAATGATTCAGGTTTATCGCCGGGCGCAAAGGTGAAAAGCAGCTCATTGTTTAAATTGCTTTCATAGGCGTTACTGGTTTGTATTTCCTGGTGATCAATGTGATCTTTTGATTTAAGGAACAATTTAGTCCCAATACCATCACGATTTAGCAGATTATATTTTACCGTGTACTTAAGATAAGTTGGTTTACTTTCCTTACCGCTTTCTATAGTTGTATTGTTATAGATATATGCGGGCTCGTCCATATTGTTGGTAACAATATCCAGATCCCCATCATTATCTAAATCAACCGCCACCGAACCAGCCGATATGGAGGGTTGTTGCATGTCATTTGTTGATGATACATCTGTAAATTTCAACTTATCATCACCACGATAAAGGTAGTTGTGTACGCCCCCTTCGGGCATTTTATTGATCTTTTCCTTATCAAAAACACGGTTCTCTTTATAGGCCTGCATCACCATTGGGTCGCCAAGGTATTTCAGGTAATCCATATCATTCAGGCGGCGCTTGATTCCGTTGGAGAAAAACATATCTTTCCTGCCATCCATATCAAAATCCTGCACCAGGGGCGACCACGTCCAGTCGGTTGCTGAAACTCCGCTGTATAAACTTAAATCAACAAACTTGTTTCCATTGCCAACATTCAATTGCAGACAGTTTTTTGAGTATTGATAGTAATACCCCGCGTTAACTTCCTGGTTATAAATATCCAATGGTTCGTCATTTATAGTTGAACGGAGCACTTTCATTTCTTCGGGAAGCATGTCTGTACTGAGCACATCGAGGTGGCCATCTTTATTAATATCGCTGATAGTATTACCCATCGAAAACAGGCTGGTATGCCCGAAAGCGTTTTTTAGTTGCTCCTTGAAAGTGCCGTTATGCTGATTGATGTAATAATAGTCCTGTTCAAAAAAATCGTTGCTAACGTAAATATCATCCCAACCATCATTGTTTAAGTCGCCTACGCTTACCCCCAACCCGTAGCCAATAGGCGCTGAATAAATACCCGAGCCCGCGGTTACATCCGTAAAGTGTCCATTATCGTTCCTGAAAAGGTGATCGCCGGCATCATGGCTGTATTTGAATCGCTGGGTGGAATCACCGTAGGTATCATTACTATGAACAGACGAAGTAAGCAGGAACATATCCAGGTCACCATCCTTGTCATAATCAAAAAATGAAGCCTGGGTAGATAGGCCTGCAAAGTCAAGCCCATATTTGGCGGCGCATTCGGTAAAGGTTAAATTGCCATTGTTGATATAAAGCTGGTTTTTCCCTTTAAATGTTTTATAGCCGGATACTACGCTTACATAAATGTCTTTAAACCCATCGCCGTTAATATCAACTACTGTTACACCAGTTTTCCAATTGCCCGTACCGGCCACGCCTGCCCTATCTGTAATATCTTCAAACTTCATCCCCCCTTTGTTGATATACAGTTTGTTAGGCCCCTGATTTGATACAAAATAAAGATCGGGCAGACCATCGTTATTAAAATCTGCGGAAGCTACTCCTGCCCCATTGTAGAAATAGAGATAGTCTAAAATATTGACAGAATCGGATACAATATTCTTATTTACGAAGGTAACACCGGTTTCATTAGCCGGAAGTAGTTTAAATACGCCGTCGCCTGCTTTTTTGGGCTTGCAGGAAAACAGGCTGACTACACCAACGCTCATCAGAATAAAGCAATAGCTAAAAACAGATCTGGTAAACAGCATTATTGGGGTATTAGCGTAGTTCATAAGCCTTAAGCGGTTCGTCATTAATGCCGAACATATAATAATTTTTGCCTGCTGCGTTTTTAATGGCCACCGATGAACGTACCTGCCCGTTTAAATTGAGGCCTGTTTGGGCAGCTGGAAAATAGGTAAATCCATTTTTTGTGTACTGATAAACCAGACCGCGGTTAGCATCGAGCCGGCCAACTTCCGGTTTAAAGCCATAGAAGTTACCACCTAATATAATCTTCTTAACTCCTGTATTATCCAAATCGGCACATAAAATAGTGTTTACCATAGATAGCTGGGCGTCTGCAGGCAATGGTTTACATGTAAATTTTCCACCTTTATTTAAAAACACTGCAGAGGCAAGAAAGTTCATTTGATGCACTTCGGCACCGTCAAGCATTTCGGCTGTAAATACTTCGGTAAAAGGCTTGCCTGCGTAGTCGACGTAGCGTAAGAACCGTTTTTTAAGGATCGGCATCTGGCCAACCAAATCTGGCTTCATATGAAAAACATAGTTTATACCATCGCTTTTATACATGGAAGTTACACATTCCCTGGTGCCGTTGTTGTCAAAATCCTTTATATGAATTTCCATTGGTTGTTCAGCTGACGCCCTGAATTTTGAATTAAGGCCTATATTGCCGCCAATAATATCAAGAGTGCCATCACCATCCACGTCGGCTACTTCGAGGCTGCTCCACCAACCTTTGTAGTTAGTAAGCTGCCTATCTTCAGTAAATTTCCCTTTATTGTTTTTAAAGATCCTGATTCCCATCCAGTTTCCGGCAACTATCAGATCCGGCGAGCCATTATTATCAATATCGGCCCATTTAGCAGCCGTTACCATACCCAACTTTGTATCATT
Source organism: Mucilaginibacter kameinonensis (assembly GCF_003675385.1). Lineage (GTDB taxonomy): Bacteria > Bacteroidota > Bacteroidia > Sphingobacteriales > Sphingobacteriaceae > Mucilaginibacter > Mucilaginibacter kameinonensis. The sequence goes on from NZ_RCWZ01000005.1 coordinate 373,640, forward strand.
CCCAAAAACTGCTTTCGATACATCTGTAAAATGGCCATTACCATCATTATGAAAAACAAATGATTGAGGCGAACATCCATAAAGTCCGGGTACACTTCTTCCGCCTATAAACAAGTCAGGCTTGCCGTCGCCATCATAATCTGCCGAAACAATTACAGAAGCATTGACGGCCGCATGTAATGTTCTGTCAGGATCGCGGTGGAAGTTCCCTTTGCCATCGTTCACAAAAAAACGCGGATTGTAAACCGGGGTTTCGGCTTCATCAGCATTACCTCCTACCCCTACTATCAGGTCCTGGTCGCCATCGCCATCAAAGTCGCCAAAAACAGCTCCTGCATTTTCCAGGTATTCCTGCTTTTTAAAATCGTCTGGAATGGTTTGTTTGAACCGCCCGTCTTTTTGCTGAATATAGATGGCTGCGAAATTGTTTTTTGAACTGCCGAAGTAAAAATCTGTAAGTCCGTCGCCGTTAACGTCGCCGGTTGCCATGTAAGGATTTTCTGTCGATAACATTTGCAGCATCAGGCGCTCATTGTCAAAATCGATAAAATCATCCTCCTTATGCTTCGGAATGCTATCAAATATTGATTTGGTAACGTCGGCAAAAATCGTTTTAACAAATGGTTTTGTCCAGTTGTACGTCAACTTAGCATCGGTCTGTTTAATAGTGTAAACCCGATCAGCAGCTACATTCTTCAGCAGCTGGTAATTGTTACCTGGCCATATCACTTGCACTGAATCAATCGTTTTGTATTTCCCGATACCGATAGTAAGCAAATTAGGTGATGTGCAGCTTTGGAAGCCCCGTGTAGGCTGGTTATAATAAATCAGCGAGCTGCCTTTCATAAATACCTTTACTGTAGTCCCAATTCCAAACGTATTTAACCCCGCTCCTTTTAATTTTAGTTGAATATGATGATTGCCGTTTTTTTCGGCATTGTTTTTATAGATAGAAACGGGTGCGTTTTCATTATTGACAATAAGGTCGTTATCACCATCATTATCCAGATCGGCATAGGATGAGCCATTGCTAAAACCTGGCTTATTCAAACCAAAATCGGCCGATTTGTTGGTAAATGTAAGGTTATGATTATTCAGATAGGCATAGCTGGATAAAGGCGATGAAGCCATTTTATCAGTGAAATCTTTATAATCAAATTTCTTTCTGCCCTCGGCGATCTTGGCCATATTATCGCGATTACCTAAAAATTCGATGTAATCCTGATCGGTAAGATCCTTGTAGATGCCGTTTGATACAAAAATATCTTTCCATCCATCATTATCCATATCAAACATTAATGCGCCCCAACTCCAATCTGTAGCCGCTACACCTGAATAAAATGCCGTTTCTGAAAACGTACCATCTGCATTACGTACTTGCAGACAGTTTTGCATATACTGATTATAATAACCGTCGCGCTGTTTGGCCTTGATCACATCATAGGATTCAAACGCAGTCATTTTTTTTAACCGCAGATCACCCTCGGGCAACATTTCGGTGGTGAAAATATCGTACTGTCCGTCGTTATTGATATCAGCGATATCCGAACCCATTGAGGCCAGGCTTAAGTGCCCGGTTTCATTTTGAATATCTTCCTTAAAAGTTCCGTTTTTTTGATTGATGTAGAGATAATCACGTTCAAAAAAATCGTTGGAAACATAAATATCGGGGTAGCCGTCCTGGTTTATATCGGCTACAGAAACACCTAAACCAAAACCGATATCGCTTGAATAAATCCCAGCCTCTTTGGTAACATTTGTAAAATGGCCGCCATCGTTACGGTACAGGCGTGCACCTCCCAATTCGTCAACTACAGCCCGTAAATTTTTACTAAAATCAAATGATTCGATGGGCCTGAATGAGTTATTAAGTACAAAGCAATCCAGATCGCCGTCATTGTCATAGTCGAAAAATATGGCCTGGGTTGATAATCCATTATCTACCAGGCCATACTTTTGGGCTTCTTCCTTAAACGTACCGTCATGCTGATTAATAAATAGCTCATTGCCCTTTTCGTTGCCATGTGCATTACCGCTATGGCAAACATAAATGTCAAGCCAACCATCACCGTTGATATCAACCATAATAGCTCCGGTGCTCCAGTATTTTGTGCCTTTAACCCCTGCTTTATCCGTTATATTCTCAAATTTCCAATTCCCTTTGTTGATATAAAGCTGGTTGCCGCCCATGTTTGAGGTAAGGTAAACATCGTTTAATCCGTCGTTGTTAACATCGCCTATGGCAACACCACCGCCGTTATAGTAATTACGAAAGGTAAACACATTTGTCCGATCCTGATCGTTTAGGGTGTTGGCAAAATTTATCCCAAGGGCATCATTATTTTGCAGGGTGAACAGCGTTTGTTTATTACCGCTGTTACAGGCGCAAAGGGTAGTAAAAGCTATGAAAATTAGAAACAGGGGCGTTTTTGGATGCATATACTTTGCGAAAAAACAAACGTAGCGGAATTTTCCGCTACGTTCCTTTCAATCAAATAAATCTCAAATATTAATAACCTGCGTTTTGTTTAAGGTTGGGGTTAGAGTCAACAGCACGTGCCGGTATTGGATAAACTGTTCTGGTTTTATCACTTTTGTTAGGGCGCTGATCAACCGGATCGTTAAATTTCTCAAACCTGATAAGGTCATTTCGCCTCCATCCTTCGTAATACAGCTCAAAACCACGCTCAGCAAGCATTGCTTTTAAATCTAAAGTTGCAAGGGCTGTGGCTCCGCGAGGGGTTCTTATGCCGTTTACTATCGCAAGAGCAGATTCGCCATTCGGATCAGTACCACCTCTTAATATAGCCTCTGCTTTCATTAACCTAACATCGGCAAACCGTAAAAAGATGTACGTGTTTGTAGCGTAATCATCATTAACAGAGCCGTCTGGTGCCGGATGAGGGAAGTATTTAATAACGCGAATACCCTGTGCTTCTGTAGAATAATTAAGGTTCACATCAGGTGTAAAAACCAATGGAGAACCACCGCGTTGTTTCAAGGCAACGTGACCCGGGCCATATTGCTGACCAACTAAGAAACCTGTATTTAAACCATTACGATCTGTTAGTTCTGTATATGAGCCACCGCGCCTTTCGTCTTTTGCATCAAATGCATTGTAGAAATCAGCAAGTGTGGTAAAACCATTCCAGCCGCTTGGCGATTGATTGTAGTGCATGCCCATTCTCCAACGGTTATGTGTGTTACCCGGAGCATTCGTAGTGGTATTTATGATACCGAAAATTATACCTTTGGATTTGTCGCTGTTATCCCAGGCAAACTCCTGGAAGTATTTACCTGCAGGTTCCAGCTGATAACCAGCATCCGCAACCCTGTTAGCAAATACTATTACGCTGTCCATATCGGTTTTAGCGAAAGTAAACGGACCACCAACGGTTGTTGCTTTGTATACAGCTTTATTGAGGTATACTTTAGCTAACAACGCTTCGGCAGATGCTTTGCTTGCAGTTCCAGCTGATGCAGAAGCCCCAAGATTTGCTTCAGCAAATAGCAGGTCTTTAATTATAAAATCTGTGGCAGCGCTGCGAGAATAAACTTTAGGATTTTCACTTGATGCTGCATCCGGATCCCTGAATGGCGCCTGACCGTACAAGTCGACAACCTGAAACATGAAATATGCCCTCAAGAAACTTGCTTCAGCTTTGATTTGAGCGCTTGATTGCGACGAATTAATAACCTGTGTAGCACGGTAAACTCCGGTATTTAATTGATCCCAGGTATCACTTACCTGGTTGTGAAACGCGTCCCAGGTGTGGGTATGCAATTTACGCCATGTTCCAAAATCTCCCCAGTCAGTTCCCCTTGTCGGGCCCATCATCTCGTCTGTAGGATGCTCCTGTAATGCATAAGTATTTGCCTGGTCGGCTTGTCCGTTTAATTGAGAATAAACCCCTTTTAAATCCGATGCAGAACCATTACTTCCCTCTCTGATTACCTTTGAGCCGTAAACTTTTTCATCAAGTTTCGCGCAGCTCATTATTGTGAGTAACGACATTGCCAAACAGGCAACACTCGTTCTTTCTATTAATTTTTTCATTTATTTACTTTTAAAATCCTGCTGTTAAACCAAATGTATATGTACGGGCTTTAGGGTATGCAGTATAGTCGATACCTCTCGATGGCACACTATTAATATCTTTATTAACATTTATTTCAGGATCTAATCCTTTATAACCGGTTATGATAGCTAAGTTTTGGCCGGTAAGAGCTACCCTCAGCGATTTAATAAATTTACCATTTTTCAATGGGAATGTATAACCTAAGGTTACGTTTGAAAGACGAACAAAGTCACCTTTTTCGAGCCAGCGTGTAGATACCTGACCAGAGTTAAGTGGGTTTTCATTTGTAAATGCAACGTCGGTTGAAACATTGTGACCAGTTAGCAAACTTCCACGATAGAAATATGCGTTGGCTGTGTTGTCATAAATGTAAAAGCCTGTAACTGCATTCAGGAAAACACTTAAATTCCAGTTTCCGTAAGTGAAGTTGTTGGTTAAGCTGGCGGTAAACTTAGGTAAAGCGCTGCCTTGCAGTGTCTGCACGTCTATACCGTTAGGATAGATTGCAAAGCCGTCTTTATCAAGGCCATTGTATTGTGTAACCTTAAAGGTAAACAATGGGTAGTTATTTTGAATAACCTGCGAAAACGCGCCTGATAAGCCCTGACCGCTGATAGCACCAGTTTGTACAACCCTTTGTTTAAAGTCTTGAACTTTATTGCTCAAAAAGGTCATATTGTAATTGATATCCCAGGTGAACTTAGGTCCCTGTACAGCAGCTACACTTAAACCTAACTCCAAACCTTTGTTCAACACTTTACCAGGAAGGTTTATCCACTGACCAGGAGCTGGAGCCGGAGCCGAGAAATACTGGAAGAATAAGAGGTCTTTCGTACTCTTGTTGAAGTAATCAATAGTACCGGTTACCCTATTACCAAAGATGGCGAAATCGATACCTGCACCGTAGTTAGTGGTAGTTTCCCATTTCAAATCAGGATTAGGTGCATAAAGCTGGTTGGTACCGCCGTTCAAATCAGACTGATAAACTGAAAGCGACTGGTATGCAGGGAACTCCTGGTTACCTGTTTTACCATAGTTTAAGCGAAGGCTAAGATCATCGAAGATGCCTTTTGGAGCAAAGCTCTCATTCATGATCTTCCATTTAAGAGCCAACGCAGGGAATGTTGCGTAACGGTTATTCTTACCAAATTTTGAAGAACCATCGGTACGTACAGTAGCTGTTAACAGGTATTTATCTTTATATGAGTAATTTAACCTGCCATAATATGACTGTAACTGTGAGCGGGTGGTATCACCAAATATTGGGAAGGGGTTTTGGAAGTCGTTTACGTTTTTAACAAGAACATTTGGCTGTGATGTTTTAAAACGAATGTCATTAAAGTTTTTGTTATTAAATACCTGATATGAATAACCGGCCAACACTGTCAATGAACTGTTATCAGTCCATTTTTTATCAAAAGTTAAAGTTTGCTCCGTAATTGCGTTGCCAAGTTTAACCGTTTGTAGCGCACCCATACCGGTACCTGATATAGCCGGGGTAGTTTTACCTCTGATATTGCCGCTACTGGTATAACCCTGGATCCTTGGATCATAGAAAGTGTAACGTTTAGCCAATGAATAATCATTACCATAGGTACCGCGGTAAGTTAAATTCCTGGTTAATTTGATGCTCAATCCTAAATTGGCCAATATGCGGTTCACATTATCCCTATCCCAGGTATTGTTTAGCATATCTACAGGGTTAAGGCTGCTGCCGTCATAATAGTAAGTTCCATCAGGATTTTTAACCGGATAAGTTGGATTTAAACCGATAGTAGCACCAATAAGGCTGCCCTGAAAGCCGGCGTTGTTGGTGATAGGCGCGTAAATGTTTTTTACGTTCGATCCTAATAAATTAAGATCAAGCTTTACCACATCTTTAAATAAAGATTGAGTGGCATTGATTCTTACTGTACCACGTTTTAAGCCAGATTTCTTAATTACACCATTTTGGTCATCATAACTTCCTGATACGCGATAAACAAAGCCACCGGTAGCACCGCCAAAGCCAAGGTTGAAATTTTGAGAAACAGCACCTCTTAAGATCTCATCCTGCCAGTTAGTATTGGCCCCTTTATTGATAGCGTCTGCATCAGCACCAGTTGCTGCAACAGCCTGAAGAAATTGTGAAGCATTAAGCAACTTGTAACGGCTTGCAGCTGTTGAATATGAAGTGTTTTCAGAAAACTGTATCCCTTGTCCTTTTCTTCCTTTTCTTGTTGTGATCAACACAACGCCGTTAGCGCCTCTTGAACCATAAATGGCCGAAGCAGAGGCATCTTTTAATACCGAAATATTTTCGATATCGGCAGGGTTTAGGAAAGATAAAGGGTTACGGGCTGATGACATACCAATAGGGCTTGCAGCGCTTGAAGCCGCATAGCTGTCATTAGATACAGGTACACCATCAATTACATATAACGGGTCATTACCAGCCCTTATAGAACCGGTACCCCTTATATTAATAGAAGCACCGCTTCCTGGCTCACCACTGCCCGGAGTAACTGTTACACCGGCAATACGGCCCTGAAGCAACTGATCTGGTGTTGCTATTTGTCCTTTGTTAAAATCTTTGGTACTTAATGAAGCTACAGAACCGGTTGCGTCTTTTACACGTTGGGTACCGTAACCTACTACAACTACTTCATTAAGGGCCTTGCTGGCCGATTCCATGCTTACGCTGATTTGCGATTGCCCATTGATAGGAACAGTAAGATTTGAATATCCTACGTAAGTAAATGTGAGACTTTTGGCAGTTGCAGGTACCGATATACGATAAGAACCGTCTGCTGTGGTAATAGCCCCGCCTGAAGCACCAACGGCTGTTACCACCGATACCCCTATTAAAGGGGAACCATCTTTTTTGTCAGTTACTTTACCTGTTATTATCTTATTTTGGGCCATAGCAGGCTCCATCAAAAAGAGAAAAACAGCAAAGAAACATACTTTGAGTAAATGTTTAATTTGCATAAAACTTGAGATTTAGTTGAAATTGGTTTGTTATTGGGTTTAGTTTTTAACCCGTAAAAAAGAGCACCAACACTTTATACGAAATTATACTGATATGGTTCGGGGTATCATAATAAATAATATCCTGAGCATACGCATAAATGCTACGAAAACTTTGCCCATACCAGCGGATAGCAGGTTAGTACAGGTTAAGGGTTAACAATAACTGATCGTTTAAAAATGTAAAGGTTTACAATTATTACTGGTTAAAATCTAATGCAATTTAATTATAAATAAACTCAGAAAAAGACCTTCGACGGTTAACAATGGTGAAAATGACTTATTTTAATGTTTTTATAAACTTTTTCGATGTTTTTAAAAGTTAAAAACTTTTAAATCAATTAGTTATATAAAAAACCGAAGTGAAAAATATAATGCTTTTTTATGCATTTATGATACTTTTATGCTAAAAAACCTGTAAGATTTTGAGGTCTTACAGGTTTCGTTTGTGCTTAATTGTAACAAAAAAGTTAATCATAGTCAAAAGCTTTGATATCCATGATGCGTTGCTCAAACTGATCCGGATGCAGGGATTTTGCTTTAATCCTCATTTTGTAAACGTAAATTGTATTAACAGAGTACTCCAATATTTTGGCGATGGTTTCGTTATCTGCAATACCCATTCTTATAAGCGCGAATATCCGGAGATCCGTATTTAATACTTCATCTTCGTCGGGCCAGATCTGGTCTTTTTCGGCAAAGAGGCTATTAAATACCGTAATGAAATTGGGGAAGATTTTTAAAAAGATATGGTCAAAGCTGTAGTACAGGTTTTCCCTCTCTTTTTTAATATCTATGTTATCTATAAATGTATGAATAGCATCATACTTCTTCATAGAGAGTTTGGCATCAATCGAAATCTTGAGATTTTCGAGCTTAACAATGTATCCCGAGATAGCTTTAAAAAACTGTCCAATGTACTCCTCTTTAATTTTGGCATCTTCAATTAATTTGCCGTTAATGTGGTTTAACTGCACATTTTTCCCTTCGATAATAGCTTCCTTAACCTTTAGCTTTTTTAATTGTTTAACGATCATTACCAGGAAAAACGCTACCAGTATGGCAAGTGCGGTAATAATCAACAAAAACATCAGAAAGCGATTCTTTTGGTGCTCAGTATTATTAAGTTCGGCAGCGGCTATTAACGGTAAAATGGCCCCTATTTGTATTTTACGCTGTCGGGCACCGTAAAAGTCGGCGTCGGCTTTGGCAAGCTGAATAAAACTGTAGGCATCTTTAATATTATCCTGTTTATACAATAACTCAGCAAGGGTAAACAAAGCTACAGTTTCACGGGTTGATGATCTTATATCGGCTATCGCGGCGCGGATCATCAGGTTTAAACCCTCTTCCGGCTCATTATCTTCGAGACAGATGGCACCTAACGAACAAGATGCCATTGCGCGGAGGTGCATGGAAATGGGCATGTCCCTTTCCAGTAGTTTTTTGAACCGTATACGGCCTTCTTTGTAGTCTTTTTTCTGATAATCCTGCAATGCAAGCAGATAGGTATGCATTATATGATCGTTACCACAAAACGAAACCGCCGAATCAATGTATTTATTCCCTGCAGAAATGTAATCAGGAGTGAAATATTTGTCGTTGCTATATTTTGCCAGGTCGTAATTACATCTGCCTAAAAAAAAATAATAGTCTACCTTATCTACATCGCTTAATACCTTTACGTCTACTTTACGCAAATAATCAAAGGTTTCGTTAAACATACCTGATGAGAGCAGGATGAAAGCCATCCTGACATAGCTATAATACTCTTTCTTTTTGTTACCGGTTACCTTGCTCAGCGATATCATTTTATCGACATAAACATAGGCCGAATCAAACTGGTATGATTTGTATTCGGTATACAGCTTGTCCCAGGTATCAAACCTGGCATCGTAGTCGGTTTGTGAAAGCTTGGATTGATATGCCTTTAATTTTTGGATCCTTACATCTTTAGCCCCGTCGTATACACTTTTCTTTGCTATTTCATTTTTTAGTTCTTCAAGTAAAGTGTTGGTATCAGTTAACGCATTTGCTGAAAGACTAATGAATGAAAAAAGCAGGTAGAAAATGTATTTCATTTTTATTGTAAAGGTTTTTAAAAATAATGCAGCCGACTAATTGAAATTTAATCAATACGCAAACTCAACAGATCAAATGCTTAATAAGTTAATTAAAACGTCAACTAACTGGCTGTCATTTTGAGAACAATGGCATACTTGTTCCCTGGTTTATCTTCTCAAATATATGGAATTGAAGCATTGCTAATGCGTTTTAGTTTTGTTTTTTTGATAGTTTTAAAACTGTTTGAAAGGTGATTTGAAATTTACATCACACCTAAGTACATCACGAGTAGTGATTTATTTAAGGCGCAAAACACCTCCTTTGTGCCCATAATTTTCTGCTAAAGCTCAGTTATTGAAAATAAACTTTGCTTTTAGCGTAAAAACATCCTTTATTTAAAAAAAATCAAACGAAATTTGTATACGGTGGTTATCTATCATCTTAATCTCAATTTATAAATGGTCAAATTATTTGTAGGCGGCTTTCCTCTGGAAATGACAGAGCTGGAACTTGTTAAAATGATAGGTCCGCATGGTGATGTGGAAACGATAAAAATTGTACGTGATAAAAAGACAAGAATATGCAAGGGATACGCATTTCTTGAAATGAAAGACCGTACAGGAGCTGAGAATGCAGTAATTGCTTTGGATGGAACCGAAATTGGCGACCGGGTATTAAGCGTAAAAATAAACGACGACTTTGTTAAGAAAACCCCGCCGCCACGCAAACCATTTGGCTACGGTAACAATAATAACCGGAACAATAATAGCGGTAACAGGAACAACAGCAATGCCCCGAGGAGTTATAACAGCCAGGGTAACTACCGGAGTAATACCAATAGCAATGAGCAATCGCCATCAGGGGATAGACCAAGGCGCCCAAGAAAAACGATGTAAAAGCTTTTCAATAAGTCATAAAAAAACCGGCTAATATCAATTAGCCGGTTTTTTTTTTGCGTGTTTACCAGTTTTAAACACCAAGGTCTTTCATGATAGAGGCAATCTTGGTATCAAGCTGTTTATCTGTTTCAGCATATGCTTCTTTGCTATTAAGCTTTCCGTTTACGCTGCAGTAGAACTTAATTTTAGGCTCTGTACCTGATGGACGGGCAGAAATAATGCTTCCATCTTCGGTAATGAACTGTAAAACATCAGACGCCGGTAATTCAATTGGCTTGGTTGTATTGTTCACAAGGTCGGTTTCAACACGTTTTTCGTAATCTTTAAGCGTAGTAACTTTTGAACCACCCAGAGTAGCCGGAGGATTGGTACGGAATTTCTCCATCATCTCTTTGATCTCTTCAGCACCGGTTTTTCCTTTTTTAGTTAAAGAGATCAGTTTCTCTTTGTAAAAGCCATATTGTACATAAGTATCAATTAAAGCTTCAAACAAGCTGCTGCCTTTATCTTTGTAATAAGCAGTCATTTCGGCAATGAACGCGCTTGAAACAACGGCATCTTTATCCCTGACCAATTCGCCTATTAAATAACCGTAGCTTTCCTCGCCGCCACCAATAAAGGTTTGTTTACCTTCAAAATGGGTCATCAACTCACCGATATATTTAAAGCCGGTCAGTGTGTTATAATAAGTAACGTTTTTTGCTTCGGCAATGCGCTCGATAAGGTTTGTGGTAACAATAGTTTTAACTATATATTCTTTACCGGTAAGTTTACCTTTTTCTTCCCAGGCACTTAATAAATAATTAATAAGCATGGCGCCGGTTTGGTTACCGTTAAGCAGGATAAACTCACCGTTGGTATCCTTCACAGCTATACCAACACGGTCGGCATCAGGGTCTGTAGCCAAAACAAGATCGGCGTCGGTTTCCTGCGCTTTTTTAAGAGCAAGTGTTAAAGCTTCTTTTTCTTCCGGGTTTGGATATACTACTGTAGGGAAATTACCGTCGGGAGTAATTTGCTCATCAACCAGGATCACGTTTTCAAAACCAAACCTTTCCAAAGCCTGTGGCACCAAGGTAATACCGGTACCATGAATTGGAGAATAGACTATTTTAAGGTCTTTTTGACGCGCAATAGCATCAGGTGAAACAGAAAGTTCGGTGATCTTACTCAGGTAAAGCTCATCAATATCCTCTCCTATTTCTTCGATATTAGCATCAACACGATTGAATTTTATCTCATCAATACTGCTGATAGCTGCAACTTCATCCATGACGGCTTTATCATGAGGCGAAACAAACTGGCCACCATCGGCGCCATAAGCCTTATAGCCATTATATTCTTTAGGGTTGTGAGATGCAGTAAGCATTACACCACTTTTACAACCTAAATGGCGTACGGCAAATGAAAGCTCGGGTGTTGGGCGAAGCGCCTTGAAAAAATAAACATGGATATCATTAGCAGAGAAAACCTCGGCAGTGATAGTAGAAAAAAAATCAGCATTGTTACGGCTGTCATGAGCTATAGCCACCTTAATCTTTTCGCCCGGGTATGTTTTTTTAAGGTAATTAGCTAAACCTTGAGTTGCCGCACCTATGGTATATTTATTAATACGGTTTGAACCTGGCCCCATAGTGCCGCGAAGGCCGCCTGTACCAAATTCCAGATCACGATAAAATGAATCAGTCAGTTCGGTGTACGCCTTATCGTCAATTAACTTTTGGATTTCCTGCTTTACATCAGCATCATAATTTCCTTGAAGCCATGAGTTTGCTTTTTGAAGAATGGTGGGGTCTAATTCCTGCATAAGTGGTTGTATGTTTTCAAATTATCTGGTTCGGTTTTGCTTCAAATATGGCAATAAATAACCAATGAAGAACGCTTTAAAGTTAAATCATCTTTTTAAATATGCCAGCCCAAAAATGAATAAGTTTTGAGCTGATATTACTTAAACAGCACGGTTTAATTTTGTTCTGAAAACAACATTCTATTGATAAAGTTTGCAGATTTTGAAAGATGTGGTATGCGAGTACCACCATCGCATTTTATGCAGATTTAATAAACAGCAAATCGGTGTTGATAAACAGTTGATTATTGATTGAATAGTCTAATACTGCCTGTTGGCCGGCTTGCCTGAGCAAACCGGCATTAACAGACGGATATATAGGAGTTGGTAAGTGTTTGCGAAAATTTAGCCTGCCAATAAACCCCTTATCTTTTATTGCAGGCTCCCCTATTTATCCAATTCGGTTATGAACTTTTTGGCATTATCGTTTGCCGGATCAAGTTGTAACGACTTCTTATAATTCAATAAGGCCAATGATTTATTACCCTGATTGTAATACGCCTCGCCGAGGCTATCAAACACATTGCCCGATTTTGGGGATAGCTGAGTGTTGTACTCAAAAACACGAACGGCATCGGCCAGCCTTTTTTTATTCATTAAGTAATAACCGGTTTCGTTTAAAGTGCTTTCATCGTCAAAACTGTATTCGTCACTGTGTTTGGTTTTGAGGTCGTTATAGAAATTGATGATCTGCTCACCGCTCATTAAATCCAGTTTTGCGCTAAATGTATCCAGGAACGATCTTTTCACCTGAGCGTAAGGTTTGCCGTCTAAAATAGCTTCAATCGACTTTTCGATTGAATACAGGTTTCCCTGCTTGTTGTTGGTCATCAAAATAATGGTAACACCCTCGGGAACCTTACTTACCAGTAAGGCCTGATAATTTAAAGAGGTGCCATCATGAACATGGCTAATCATTTTATCGCCATCCATGCTGCCACCGCCAAGACCCGACTGCCTTCCAGGGGTTACGCCGTTAATGATCTCGCGGGTAGCAACGGGACTTATCAGTTTAAATTTAGTTATCGCGTTTGCCCATGCATAAAAATCATCGAGCGTTACGGCCGTCCAACCGGATATCGGGTAAATAAGGTCGTCGGTTTTGCCGTCATTGTTAAATGAACGGGCAATGAGCTTGTCGTTTTCGGTGGGGTCAACAATAGCCGTATTCATACTGGCAGGTTTCAATTCATAATCTTCAACAAATTGTTTAAAGCTGATGCCGGTTATCTTCTCAATAATGCGTCGCTGCAGAAAAACATTGTTATTATTATAGGCATACTTTTTACCGGGCTCAAAATCCAGCGAGTCGATCTTCATTAAATCGACCATATTATCGGCGTCGTTCTTTGCCGTTTTCCATTTCACATCAGGTAAACCACTGGTGTACTGTAACAGGTTAATGATCCTGATCTTACTTGCCCATGCGGGCAGTTGGGGCAGGTATTTAGATACTTTGTCGTCCAGGCTTAACTTACCTTGTTCTTCAAGCATCATAATGCCAACCGCATTAAACTCTTTAGCTATTGATCCTATATGAAACCGGTACTGGTCTGTAAGCCTGATGGTTTTGGCAGCATCAGCATAACCGATGGCCGTTTTATAAATAACTTTTCCATGATCGGCAACTAAAACATTACCACTAAACAAGCCTAACCTGTTTGCCCTTTGAATTAAGGTATCAATATTAGCAACCTTGCTTTGCTGACCAAAGGCTTTACCTGTACCCAAGGCAAGCATCGCGAATAAAAAGCCGTACTTTAAATTCAATTTCATAATGTGCAGATTCATAGTAAAGAGACTACAGCAAACACATTTATGTTACACATCGTTTCGGTATTAATTAACCTTCCCGTTCATATAATGCTGCAAGTATAAAGGCGCATGATGCAAGCCCGGTATCTTTCATGGCATTGGTTATTTTACCCGCATCAAAATGACTATTGACAAGCAATGGGATATGTATGGTTAATATAAATACCCATATCATACATCCCAGCAAAAAACAGCCCCATTGAGCGTATAAATTAACATAGATACTTACGGCTGCAGCTATTAGCGCCACGGCGGTAAAATACACCCAAAAAAGGTGGAAAGGGATCCAGCCGGGCACAAGGGTTGCCACAAAATCGGCATACATAAAATGCTGAATGCCGAATATGAACATTACCGTTGCGTAAATATATGCGCTACTCCTGCTTAATACTTGTTTCATTGTTGGTTAGGTTATAGTATATTTAGGTTTAAATATTTTGTAATTGCTTATAAAATTAGTTTGCCTGTCAGGCTATCGCAATTCATGGCTTATACAAGTTGGTACAAGCCTGTACAAATGATATTTGAACTTATTTACCGGCTATTTTTGACCAATGGATATGCCCGCACAAGAGTTATTGATTATCGAACTGATAAAACAATACGAAACTTTCACCGGCTGGGGTGACAGCACAAACTGGAAAAACCAGGATTTCATAAACCTAAGCGAAAAGATCCGCGAGAAGACAGGCGCGTCTATAAGTCATGTTACGCTGAAGCGCATCTGGGGCAAGGTTAAATATCATAGCCTGCCAAATACCTACACCATGGATACCCTGGTGCAATTTTTAGGTTACGAAAATTTCAGGGCTTTCAGTACTCAATTTGTTCCGGTTGGCAAACCGGGAGAACAACAAAAATCTAAACCACAACCGGTAAAAAAAACGTTCAGGTCCCTGCCCTATGCATTGGGTGTTTTAACCTTAATGGGAATTTTGTTGGTTGTGATCATAGCTTCACGCACCGAACGCCCTGCACCGCCAATAGTGGCTAAGGATTATAGTTTCAGCAGTAAAAAAGTGATTACTTCTGGTTTGCCTAATTCGGTGGTATTTGATTTTGACGCGACTAAATCTCCTTACGATTCAGTTGCTATCCAGCAATCATGGGACAGACATCTGCGGGTTAATGTTTCAAAAAACGATCATCAGCATACTTCTATCTATTACTTTCCTGATTTTTATTACGCCAAGCTCATTGTAGGCGGTAAAATTGTAAAACAGCATGAATTGTTTGTTGAATCAAATGGGTGGTTGCCTGTTGTTGAAAAGCAGCCAGTGCCTATTTATTATGAAAAAAAGGATGCAATGGCAGATGGCAAGCTTTCCTTGTCGCCTGAAAAGATCAAGGAGCGGAATATTCCTATGCAGCCAACTCCTCCCTATGTGGTTTATAACAATGTGAAAGACTTCGGAGAGATCTACAGCGATGATTTTACTTTTGAAACATCGGTAAAAAACAACTACAACGAAGGCGCAGCTGCCTGTCGCTCGAGCACTATCTATATCCTATGCAAAGGCACAGCTATCTGGATTCCCTTGAGTGCTAAAGGTTGTGTGTCCGATCTGGATATGTACTTTGCCGGGTATGAAGTATCGGGCAAGAAGCACGATCTCTCTGCCTTTGGGGTTGATTTTGAGAAATATGTACCGCTCAAAATAGTATCCCACAATGGCAAGGCGCAAATTTTTATTGATAACAGGCTGGTTTACACGGTAGATAAAGGTATTGGCCGGGCCAAAATAATCGGGATTGTTTATCGCTTCCAGGGTACCGGAGCGGTAGATTATGTGCGACTGAGCAATGGAAAGGTAAACTACGACGATGAGTTTTGAGGATCATTATTAAACTCGCGGGGAATAACAGACAAAACCTCATTTTTTATAGCGGGTGGAATAATCATCATTGGCTGAGAAAGAATTTCGCTGTTGTTACCAGGTGATGGACAGCTTCCAACTAAAACAAAACAGCCTTTTTCTGGCTCAAATGTTACTGTTATTTTTAGTTGTTTTAGTGCCTCAAGGTCCTGATAGGCGGTGCGCGTGCTGATATGGAACTGTGCTTTCAATAGCTCAACAGAAACCACATCCCTGGTTTGCAGTAACACCAATACCCTGAGCAACCTGTCGGCCCTATTCATAGCACATTATATTTATTCACACAAATGTGCTAATGGTTATTGACAACAGTGTGTCAGTAGTAAAAATGCCTTTTATGAACTCTGCGGATTGGGTCATCCTTTATAATCAATCATGTGATTGATAAACCATCAAAATAACACCTGACGAAAAAACCTTTTGCGACAGCAATTTTAAAGGCAATGAGCTTTTCAACCCATTAAAGAGCGGCCGGCCATTACCTAAAATTACCGGGTGTACCCAAAGCTGGTATTCATCAATCAAATCAACCGCCGCCAGCTTTTTAACAACGCTAATACTTCCGTAAGTGAGAATATCGCGGCCGTTTTGCTTTTTTAGGTTTCCAATAATTTGTCTTAAATCACCTTTCAGCAGTAACGAATTATTCCACCACGCAGCGTTCATTGTTGAAGATATAACAACTTTTTGATAGGTATTCATCATATCGGCATAAGCTATATCCGTACGTGGGAAATTCATGCTTTTAGCCTGAAAAGGCCAATACGCGGCCATAGCCTGGTAGGTATTTTTACCTAATAAGATAGTATCCGCCTTACTTAACAACTCAGCAGTAGTTTCGGCTATTTCATCAGACCAGTAGGGTGAATGCCAGTCAAGCCCCTCATCTTCCGCTGCCACAAAGCCATCCAGTGTTATATTCAGGGATACTGTCAGTTTACGCATAATATTAAACAAGTAAACCGGGTTTAACAGGTAAACCCGGGGTTAAGTAAATGGTGTATTATTAAGCGAGTTCGGTATTGCCTGCAAGCCTGGTATTGGTTACATTAAGATCTTTTACCTGCTCGTATTTTTTCCATAAGTAATAGGTAAAGAACATGACGATTAACATCACTACGGGCGGAACAAGCATTGCACCTCCGGCACCAATTGCAAACCATGATAAAAACGCGCCTATGAAGCTGATAGTAAAGCCAGAATACGCCCACTCTTTAATAACCTTATATTTAGTTTGCGCTATGGCCAGCACGCCTGCGATTTTTGCCGATCCCATAATTACCAGCAGGTACATAGGATATCCCAGTTTTGCTAATGAATCTTTACCTGCCTGCTGCATGGTAATACCGCCATAAGCGTCGCCAAGCATTGCCAATAAAAAAAGAGTAGTGAAGGTCCAATGCAGGATTTTAATTGTTTTTGGTTTCATGATGATATTGTTTTTTGTGTGATTACTGATTTGTTTACGATACAAAGTTATCGCTGGGCATAAAGCCACGTAATGCGCAAAAAGGACTTATTAAGGGGTTGATTGCGACTTTGACGTTTACTATCTTTATCCAATATAACCAATTATTCAATTACCAAGCATGAAACATGTAGCTATCCTGATACCTAATGAGGCGGTTTTGGCCAGTATTGTAGATGCCCGGACTATCTTTACCGGAGCCAATGACTTTTTACAATCCGTGGGCAGGCAGCCGGTTTTTGATGTGCACATGGTTGGTCTTGCCAAAGAGGTTAAAGTGCATGGTGGCATGTTCTCGGTTCACCCCGATCTTTTAATGAGTGAATTGGGAAAAACCGACATGGTGATCATCCCGGCTATAAGCGGCGATCTGGACAATGCAGTAAAGATAAATCAGGAGTTTGTACCATGGATCATCAATCAATACAAAAACGGTGCTGAAATAGTTAGTTTGTGTATCGGCTCGTTTATACTGGCCTCTACTGGGTTATTAAATGGTAAAGAATGTTCCAGCCACTGGATCACAGCAGATAAGTTTAGAAGCATGTTCCCGGAAGTAACACTGGTTGACGGACGCATTGTTACCGAACAGCAAGGCTTATATTCAAGTGGAGGCGCTACATCTTACTGGAGTTTGTTACTATTGTTAATAGAGAAGTATGCCGGCAGGGATATAGCTATTATGGCAGCCAAGATCTATGCCCTGGAAATTGACCGGAAAAGTCAGTCGCCTTTTGCAATGTTCACCGGGCAAAAGAAGCATGAGGATGATCCGATCAAGCAAGCCCAGGAATACATCGAAAATAATGTAACAGAGAAAATTTCGGTTGAAGACCTTTCTTCGAAATATGCCATAGGCCGCAGGCATTTTGAACGCCGGTTTAAGAAAGCCACCAACAATACCCCGGTTGAATATATTCAACGAGTGAAGATTGAAGCCGCAAAAAAGCAACTGGAAAGCACCCCGAAAAACGTCAACGAAGTAATGTATGATGTTGGTTATACCGATGCCAAAGCGTTCCGTACGGTTTTCAAAAAAATCACCGGATTATCGCCAATTGATTACCGAAATAAATACAATAAAGAGGCTGCGGTGGCATAGTTACGCCTGCCGGTATTTTTAGTGATTATATACCCTCCTAATGAGCTATATTATAGTTTCATTATTATCGAAAATTTCTATGGATTATCGAATGCAACGTACTGTGTAACAGTGGATAATGAGCAAGCTCTCTTTTGCTGCAAAAACATTACATTCTGTCAATAAAATTAATCCTAACAAATAGCCAAATATTCCGTTTAAAAATTACATTTTTGCCCCAAAATTTTAAAGGATGCAGAGTTACCAGGAATTTCTTGATTTAAGTGTAGGCTTTCCACAGGATGGTTTTGAGATCATCGACGATGAGCTATACTTTCAGGACCTAAATTTGATGGAGATGATTGAAACGTATGGTACCCCCCTACGCTTTACTTATCTGCCTTTGATCTCTAAAAAGATCCAGCAGGCCAAGTTGTTGTTTCAACAGGCTATCATCAAAAACAATTATCGCGGCAGCTATAAATACTGCTATTGCACCAAGAGCTCGCATTTCAGGCATATTGTTGAAGAAGCCCTGAAAAACGAAATCCACCTGGAAACATCGTCGGCTTTTGATATGCCAATGATTGACGCATTAGAGAAAAAAGGCACCGTAACAAAGGATATTACCGTAATATGTAACGGTTTTAAAACTTTCCAATACAAAACTTACATTATCGACATGCTGCATGATGGTTTCAAAAACATCATCCCGGTATTGGATAATAAAGAAGAATTTAATCTTTACGACGACGAAATTGAGATGGATACACCTTGTAACCTGGGCATCCGTATAGCAGCCGAAGAGCAGCCTGATTCTCAGTTTTATACTTCGCGTTTAGGTGTACGTATGGAAGATGTTATTGATTTTTATCATAACAAAATTGAGGACAACCCCAACTTCCAGGTTAAACTGTTACACTTTTTCATTAACTCGGGTATTTCAGATACACCATACTACTGGAACGAGCTGGAGAAATATGTAACGCTTTACTGCAAATTCAAGAAAGTAAATCCGCATTTGGATACGCTTGATATTGGCGGTGGTATGCCATTTAAAGATTCGCTGGTTTTCGATTTTGATTATGAATACATGATCAACGAGATTGTAAGTCGTATCAAAGAAATTTGTGCCGAGCATGATACCATGGAACCGGATATCATTACCGAATTTGGTAAATATACTGTGGCTGAAGCTTCAGGTATCCTTTACAAAGTATTAGGCCGCAAGCAACAAAATGATCGCGAACGCTGGTTGATGCTTGATGGTTCATTCATCACTAACCTTCCTGATGTTTGGGCATTAAATCAAAAGTACATCCTGTTGCCGGTCAACAACTGGGATTCGGAATATGAGCGTGTAAACCTTGGCGGCATCACCTGCGATGGTCAGGATTATTACAACCAGGAAGCGCACATGAACAGCGTATTTATGCCTAAAACCCGTAAGGTGCAGTATTTAGGTTTCTTTAATACAGGAGCTTATCAGGAGGTATTAAGCGGTTACGGCGGTATTCACCATTGTTTGCTACCATCACCTAAGCACGTGATCATTCGCCGTAACAGGGATGAAACTTTCAACTTTGAAGTATTTGGCGAAGAGCAAAACAGTAAACAAGTACTAAAAATTCTGGGGTATACTACCTAATAGTATAAACATCAGCATAAAAAGAAAGGTGGCCATATCAGCCACCTTTCTTTTTAACGACCTATGGTGCCATCTCCGACACCGGCGCCTTCAACATTCTGATCTGGAAGATCAGCCAGGCTACCATCCTCATGTAGAACTCTAAAGTTCATTTTTTGAGGACCTTTTGTTTCGAGGCAGGGATTGATCCGGGTGGTATTGTTATCACTGCCGGTTGTGCCACTTTCCCTTGTCTCTTTAATGTTACCCTGCCTTGAGGCAGAATGATCGTCTCGATAATCACTCATGATTATTTCCTCCTATTCCTAAATCCCTTCGGTTCCGGGTTCATGACCCACCATACGGCCGGTTGTACGGCCTTGCGGACGGCTTTCAAAATCGGTTTTAGCCGGACCTACTGAAGGGAATTCTTTTTTATTCGGTGGTGTTACGTCTGTTTGTTCACTAAACGATGTGTCTGCACTTTTATTTGGCTGATCAACCTCGGATTGACTATGAGTCCCTACCTTTTCTTTTTCAGGATTTTCTACCTCAGGTTTTTCGTCATAATCTACTATGTCATCCGCCTCATCCAAATCATCATCGTTTTTAAGATTTCGGTTAGCATAAGCTTCGTCGCCATTCACTGAAAATGAATTGGTATGATTCTCAAAATCGTTGCGGTTACTATTCTGGTTATCCCAGCTCTCATTATTGGTGTTCATAGGTTTTAATTTTAGTTGTTATTAAATAAACCTACAAAACAATTGTATTGTTTTAATTTTTATCTTTTTAAGAAACAATATTTCATATAAACTCAACAGCGATGATTATCAAATTGCTTTTGTTAATTAGGGAAGAAGCATCCGCAACGGTTTAAGATAACCCAATAATAACATGCTATTGCGTAACACAATTCGCTCTGTTAAAGCGAATTAATCATATAATTTAAAAACGATTTTAAAAATTAAAAAGTATGCTGAGGGCAGGTTACTTTATAACGATTATTGAGGAGGATGCCTAATACAATTTCATGCGAGCCATGGCTTACTGTATTTAAGGCAGATGTTGTAAAATCATAAGAGTAGCCAACGTTGATCAATGAACTCAAATTAAAACCAACCAATGCAGCGTACGAGTCATTACGGCGATATGAGCCACCAATCCAGAACTTGTCCCGGAACGACATTTTCATATTCACATCAAAAGTTACCGGCACAGGCGCTATAAATTTAAGCAAAGCCGAAGGCATTAATGTGATATCATCAGATACGAAAAGCTTAACACCACCTGTTACAAAATAATGTGGTACAGTTTTATTTTGTACTGCTGTTGTAGATGTGGTTACGTATAAATTTTGAGGCAGGATCTGTTGTACTGACGCTCCAAAGAAGTAGTTTGACGAATATGCCCACACTCCTACTCCCAAATCGGGTTTCCATTGTGAACCTGTAATGTTGTTGATAGTAGGGTCGTTAGGATCAACATAAGTAAGTTTACTTACATCAATCACATTGTGGCTAACACCAGCCGATACACCTACAGCTAAGTTCAATGTTTCGGTTAGGCCAAGATGGTAGGCGTATGTAGCATCAATATTGGTTTGTGTTATGGGGCCCGTTTTATCAGATACCACCATTAAACCAATACCATGATGTGGCTCTGCAGCCATATAATTTTGAGTGTATGACCTGCTTGAAGGGTTTAAACCGCCACCGGCAGGAAACGCGGTAGCATCGCCCTGTAAAAACCTGTTGCCTATAGGTGCATTCACCGAAACGTAAGAAGTTACGGGTGCCCCTTCAAGGCCAGTCCATTGGCTTCGGTAACCTAATTTTACATCGGTATAGTTTTCTATACCACTTAATGCAGGATTTAAAAGGTAGTTATTGAATACGTATTGAGTGTACTGCGGTCGTTGCTGAGCTTTTACTAACTGAACTACCGTAGCAATGATTATTAAAGTATATAAAATTCGCTTCATTTTTATCTGATAATGGTCACATTACCTGCAATAACCTCGCGGCCATTTTTGGGGTCAATAATATAATAATAAGTTCCGGGAGGCAAATATGAACCGTTGTATTTGCCGTCCCAAGGTACGCTATAACCAATAGACGAATATACCTTTTCTCCGTATCGGTTGTATACGTCAACCTTATTATTTGGATAACTTTCCAAATATTTAACATTCCAGAAATCATTCACCCCATCACCATTGGGAGTAAACGTATTGGGAATAACTAAAAACTTAAAAACCTTTACAGATACACTGGCCATCGCCTTACATCCGTGAGCCGAGGTAACCATTAGCTGGTAAGTAACATCCTGCGCAGGACTTGCCACCGGGGTAGCTATATCGTCATGATCGAGCCCTGTTGCCGGCGTCCATTTATAAGTTAGGTTGTCGTTATTTACAACGGGTTTTAAAACGCGCTTTGTTCCTTCAAGCATAGTAAAATCCGGGCCTAATGAAACCAAAGGCGACGGATCAACTTTAATTTGCTGAAGAACCGTGTCTGCGCAAGCGTTTGCAGCTGTATAAATATACCGGATATCAAAAGTCCCGGCGCCTGAAACAGCCGGGTTAAATATACCATCGGCACTAATACCCGTTCCTGAAAACGTCCCTGCTCCGACAGGCCCATCAGGTTTTGGTACTAACTGGTATGGTTGCGATTCTATACAAAGAACAGGGGCCGGATCAAAACTCACCAAGGGTGACGCTTTCAAATTAACAGGGAGTTCTATAGGGTCAGAACACAACGCGCCCGAATAAGCTACTGCTTTTAAAGTAACAACCCGGGACCCTGTTGTAAACGAAGGATATTTGTGCCTCAGCTGCAACCCAAATGCAGGGTGATCATAGACTACCGTGGTTGAAGGATTGCTGCTGTCATAAGTAACCTCGAGCCGGGTAATTGCACCAAAATTAACAGAAGACTGATTTTCAAAAAACACCTCCTGGGCACTGCACAAACCTGCCGGGTTCTGAACAACTATACCAGCCTTAGGCTTGCTCCCATTAATTGTTAAAGATTTGGGGGCCGATGTAATAGAACATCCATATTTGGAAGTAACCTTAAGTGTAACCTGGTAATTGCCGGCTAAAAAATGATGCTTAGGGTTTTTCTCGTGCGAAATATTAGGGTTGCCTGGAGTCGCGTTTGGATCGCCAAAGTTCCATTCATAAGTAAAGTCAGCTTCTGTGGCATCGGCAATTGTGCTTTGATCAGTGAACTGAGCAAAATCCTCTTCACAGGCTTCCGGCAATAAAAAATCAACTACTGGCACAGGATAAACGTTAACAGGCAACTGGGCTATATTACTTGCGCAACCATTACTATTTGTAACAGTTAGTTTAACCAAATAATTGCCCGGTTTGCTATATGAGTGGTTAAACGGATTTTTGCTCGTAAGGGTTTCAACCGGAGTGTCATCATTAAAGTCCCATTGCCAGCTCACAATATTCCCTTCTGCCGTTGTGGAATTATCTGTAAAAGTAATATCCTGCCCAACGCAATTTGGTGACGAATAGCTAAATGAAGCAACCGGAGGTTCCGATATGTGTACTTTTATTGGATTTGATATCTCGCCACATCCGTTTTCGTTTGTAATAAACAATGACACCATATAGTCCCCTGGTTGGGCGTATTTATGTTTGGGGTTCTGTACTACATCGGTCAGGCCATCTCCAAAATCCCATTTCCAGCTTTTAATTTGCCGGGTGCCGGATGTAGACTGGTCTGTAAACTGAACATCGCTCCCCAAACAGGGATCAGCAAAACTGAATTTTACAACCGGCGAGGCTGAGATATTAAAATCAAATTCTATGTCTTCATTTGTGCCGCATTCATCGGCGATAGGGTTAAACACAGTGGCCACAACACTATAGTCACCATCGCTGTAAATTACTCCGTCTCCAGGATATTCGTAAGTATAAAGTACTTTTGAATCTTTTACTATTGAACCTGTTGGCACCGGATTATTCATAACAAGTGCCGGACTGGCATTTTTTAGATCCCAGGTTATTTTATTGGTTTGAAAGGGCAATGTCAACTGGAGTTTGTAATGCGTATCGGCACAGCCATTTGTCTGTATTGTATTATCAGCAGGATTTCGTAAGGCTATAAATTCGTTCAGGTTTTTAAGGTTGGTTCCGGCAGCATATCCATAAGATTCCAGCTTGCCAAACCCATAAGCTATTGCATTAAAGCCATCTGAAGCTTTGATATTATGCACCCCGGTGTTGACGCTAATTTGCGCGTAAGAATAAATACTATTGGGTACTGGCGAAAACTGGGTATAAGGAACCCCGTCAAGTGAAAAGGTTGGCACCGCGGCGGTTTTAATAATTACATTAATGTAATTGTCAATGATCCGGTAGTTGCCTGTAGAGTTCAATGTAACATGATCAAGCGTTTGCTCAATAGGCGTTAGATATATCATTTCAGGGTCGCCGGTATCATTAGATGTGAGCTGGCAATTTAAAGCCTCCCCTTGAGTAACGGCGTATTGAACCACCTGGATTGGCTTATCGGAAGTAATGATATTGGGCGTGGTTGAGGTAAACTCATAATATAAGCCATTGATTAATCCTCCTTGTGCTGGTGCTCCGTTTACTGTGACATTTGCTTCTGGTGAACTGAGTACTATTCTGATGATATCATAATTACGCCCTTTTAATGGCGCGGTTATATAATTTTTACCCCAAACAGCCAAAGGATAAACCTGCTGAAAAAGGTTATCCGACGATCCTTTATCGCCCTGGCATCCAATACTTATTTTTGAACTGCCTGAAAAAACGGCGATCTTTTTACAGGCCCCGGTAGCGCTCACAATTGAGCGGATGCGGGTGCCGGTTAAATCAGCAGCAGATAACCCCTGGTATACTTCGCCTTTTTTTAAAGTTATCGTAAATGGGTGATTTGCCGGGATGCCGTTTAAAAGCGGCTGTGATGGCGTTATCTCAACAGTGGTATTATCTTCAGTAGCGATAACTGCAAAAGTTGAATAAGAAGGCACACCTTCCGTGTTTTTTGTGCCATTGTTTGAGTTTGATACTTGCTGATAGTTAATAGAGAGATAATCCTTACCAAAGGTATTAACCGGGAGCAGCAAGGTGGCGCCTGATACATTCTCAGCAAAAATATGCGCATAAACCGCGATGGGTTTAAACGATGTGATATGAATTCCTTTTAAAAATTGCCCTTGATTTCCTATAAAAGCTCCTGGAGGAATATTTACAGTTAAGATATCTTTAGCTTTAACCTGGTAAGTACTTGTGAAGCTTCCGTCCGCAATCTCTACTGTGACAGCAGTATTTACATCGGAGGTTATGTAAAGCTCCATCTGACTGCCCCTGCCCAGTGCACCGGGATTGCCGGCTGCACCATCAACATGGTCGATATAGGCGGTGTAAAACTCCGTGCCCTGGTTTGAACCTTGTGCTCGGGTATAAATAGCAAAACATATAAAAATAAGCGCGAGGCTTAATGATCGCAAAAAAGATATCCTGCTCAAAGGTTTTTAGTTGAATTTGGCTGGCAGCGTTAAACTGCCCTTTAAAAGTACAAAAACCTTTAACTTAAGCTGGTAATTTTAAAAACAAAAGCGGGTTTAAAAAAACTTATCTGGGTTAGGTACCAGGTTCAGGAACTTTTCGAAGTTTTCTTCGTAATGCGATTGATCAAGCTTGTAATAAAACGCCCCTTTTTTTGACGACAGCTTATCTTTTTCCGGCAGTTTTACCAATAAACCGGTTGAAAGCAGCTTGCGACTAAAGTTCCTGTCATCAAATTTGGTTTGATAAACACCTTCATAAAGGGCTTGTAATTGCGGAATGGTGAATTTTTCGGGTAGTAATTGGAATAATATAGGGTGAAGTGCCGCTTTGTAACGCAATTGTCTTTTAGCCATGCGTACCATTTCGTTGTGGTCAAATATCAGGTCGGGCATTTCATCCAGCAAAAACCATTCGGGATGATATTCTTCGCTTAACTGGGCTTCATACTTGTGAATATCAATTAGTGCGAAATAGGCGACCGAAAGCGTTCTTTCTACCGGGTCACGTTCCGGCTTACCAAATACCTGGAATTGCTCCATATAAACGTTCTTAAGCCCTGTACGCAACTCAAGTACACGATTTGCGGCATCTTCCGGCGATTCGGTGGGTTTTATAAAGCCACCTATAAGGCTCCACTTGTGTATTTCGGGCTCAAGACCACGCTGAACAAGTAATAATTTGATGTTAGCCCCGTCAAATCCGAATATGATACAATCTGTTGCTACTAAAATGCGCGTTTCGCCGCTATACTTATGCATAACTTAGGTTAAGTTTATATGCAATGGTAAAAATAATTTAGCAATTATTTAGTGTTAATCGGACAACTAATTTTATAAACTGTTTAACTAACCCTTTTTCCCTGTAGTAACAGATCCATAGCATCATCAAATGATCCGGCCCTGATCACCTCTCCCGAGTTTACAAAGAAAATTTCATCCGCATTTTCAATTGTATTTAAACGGTGCGCTATAATCACCCGTGTTGTAGTTTCCGGTAAGTTATCTAAAATATCGCTCAATAGCTTTTCGGTAATGGTATCAATGTTGGCTGTGGCTTCATCCAGGATCAATATCTCCGGATTCCGTAATACGGCGCGCATAAATGCTATTAATTGTTTTTGGCCTAAGCTGACACTATCACCTCCTGATAAAACTTTGGTTTCCAATCCTTCTTCAAAAATTGCCAGCAAGCTGCCCAGGTTTGCATTCCTGATCACCTGTTCCATTTCCTCGTTGGTATGATCTTTAAAAAGCTCATTGCCGTACAGGATGTTATCCCTCACCGTACCGGTAAACAGGAATAGTTCCTGTAAAATAAAACCTATTTTTTGGCTCCGTTCTTCGGCGGTGAGGCTTCGGATATCTTTTCCATTAAGCAATACCAAACCTTTAGTTGGATCATATAAACGTGCTATTAATGAGGCTGTTGTTGTTTTACCGCCACCAGTTGGGCCAACCAGGGCGTAGGTTTTACCACGCTCAAGCTTAAAGCAGATATTGTGTAATATCTCCCTGCTTTCGTCATAGCTAAAATGCACGTGCCGGAATTCCAGCAAAGCAGCATCAGGTTCATTAACTCCCGCTTGCAATACCGGCAGATCTGTTTCGAGGGATAAGATCTGAGAAATCCTGTCCCAACCTGCCATGGCCAGTTGGAAGTTTGTCCAAAGAGCTGCCAGTTGCCTTAAAGGGTTATAAAAGTTTGTTGCATACGACAGGTAGCTCACCAGCAAACCCACAGAAAACATGCCTTTACTAATGAGGTAAATACCAAAGCATAATACCGTAAGTTGGGCCATACTTGCAAATAAACCATAAACCGGAACAAAAACGTTATTGGCAATACCAGATCCTACAGCCGTTTTGTAGTTTTCATCATTAGCAATATTAAACCGCTTCCTGAAATAATCGCGACGGTTAAAGGCGATGATCACTTTGAAATTATTGATGCTTTCCTGGATCTCTCCGCTCAACGAACCCGTGCTTTTCAGGTTAGCAGCGTTCTTCTTTTTTATCCATGGCGATAATACCAATGTTAAAAACAGGATAAACAGCGCGGGACATAAAGCCGCTGCTCCTAACTCAATATTAATGGCCAACAGAAAAATACCGGCGCCAATCATGATGGAAATATTGCCTATAAACTGCATCAGCGATTGTGAAAAGAACTGGTTAAGTTTATCCGTATCGTTGTTAACCCTCGATATCAGGTCGCCGGCTTTGTTTTGATTAAAGAAAGCTACCGGCAATTGCTGTAATTTATTAAAGATAGAGTTGCGCAAGGTAAACAACATCCGTTGTCCCACCCCTCCCATCAGCGTGGTTTGCTTATAACTGGTAAATAAAGCTAACAGGTACATGCAAAACAAAATAGCAGCATTATGCAAAACGCCGTTAAAATCCTTATGCTGTACGTATTTATCAATAGTATGGCCAATAATAAGTGGCCCCAGCAGGTTAAGTGTTGAGTTAACAAGGATGGCAAAAAAAGCAATAATAAGTGTGCGCTTTTCATGGGCAATAAGCTGTAACAGCTTTTTTAACCCGGCTAACGTTGACGTTTTCTGCTGATTTTTACCTATATGGTTAAGATCGTAGTTCATTGTAATTGATAATTTTTTCGGGTAATAACTTAATATTTAGTGGTTGATACCCTGCTCGTAATTGCTGGTACTTTGCTGCGAATTAAAGATCTGCACATAATCCGGACTGGTTTTTATCAGCTCATCGTGTACACCGGTAGCTACAATTTCACCCTGCATCAATAGGATGATCTGGTCATAATGCTCAACTGAGGCAATTTTTTGTGTTACCGATATGAGTGTTAAGCCCGGATAGTTCTTCTGAATATTTGCAAGAATATTTCTTTCGGTATTGTTGTCAACCCTCGCGGTAAAATCGTCAAGCAACAATACCTTTGGATTAACAGCAAGTGCCCTTGCCAGCATAATGCGTTGTTTTTGCCCTCCCGAAAGACTTGAGCCGCGTTCAGAAACGATAGTACTCAACTTATCGGGCAGGTTATCGATGAACGCGCTTAATTCTGCCGTTTCAATAGCTTTTTGAAGCGATTCATCTGTTACCGTATCACTGAAGGCAATATTTTCACGAATGCTCATATTGAATATGATGCTGTCCTGAAAAACAAAGCCAACCTGTCGGTGAAAGGTTTCACTATCATATTCGGATAGTGGTTTATCATCAAATAAGACTTCACCCAAAGTGGCATTGATCAGGCCGGTAAGTAAATACAATAATTGTGTTTTACCTCCAGATGTAGGCCCGATGATGGCAATTTTTGAACCGGCCTTAACTTTAAACGAAACATTTTTCAATGCTGCTTTTTGCCCGTAGCTCACTGTAACATCTTTCAATTCAACATCGCCGAGTAAAGTATCTTTCAACGGACCGCCGTCGGTAACATCCGGTGCGTTTAAAACAACACTGATACGGGTAAACGAAGCGGTAGCCTGGGCTATCAGGTTGCTCATGAAACCTAAAATGAATATAGGGAATATCAATAATGAAAGGTAGCTGTTAAAAGCTGCGAAACTACCCAGGGTCATGCTGCCGCTGATCACGAAATGCCCGCCCATTACCAAAATGGTAAATGCCGCCATGTTGGCTGTAAAAGTTACTATCGGGATAAGCCCGGCAAAAAAACCAAGGATCCTTAAGCCATAATCTTTAGCTTCGGTGTTGGCCGCCAGGAATTTATTATACTCCAGTTGCTGCGAATTAATTACCCTGATCAGCGCTGCCCCAAGTATACTCTCGTTAATAACTTTATTAAGCTGATCAATAACGCCACGGCTTTTCATAAACAGGGCGCGCACATTTTTCAAAACATAAAAAAACGTACCTCCTATAATAGGAATGATAGTGATAACAACCAATGCAAGCTTCCAGTTAATGGTAAGCAACATAACGCTGCAGCCAATAATGATAAACAGCGACGATACAATAGAAACTAAGGCCTGTGATACAAACAACTTAATTGAATCAATATCAGAAGTGAGATTTGTTAACAGTTTTGAAGGATTAGCCTGTTCAATAAAAGCATGAGTTTGACGGGATATTTTATCTGCCAGCTGCTGCCGCAGGTCACGGGCTACTTTTTCAGAGGCGAAGATTTGAACAACGGCCTGTAGACTGGCGAACAAAAACACAACCAATGTAGCTGTAAGGAATTTGGCCATAACCTCATTAATCACGAAATGGTGATTGGAGTAGGCATCAATACCATTAGCTATAATTTTAGGCAGCCAAAGGTTCATGCTGTTACCCAATAAGGCAAAGAGCAGCAATAGCGCTACAAGCCCTTTGTACGGTTTTAGCAAACTGAATACACCTGGTGGCTTGCTGTTTGTTTTTTTAGTATGATCGGGTTGCATATTGATCTTATAATTTATAATTCTTTTTCGCGGATGTGTTTCGAGCCATTATTATGGTTGACGATTGGCCAGTGAAAACATTTTTATTCAATTTAAAATTATCGAAATAAATCAGAAGGATTTGCAAGCTCCGTATATTTTCTATATATTTCTATTTCGACATATCTCAACAAATATATTTCTATTTAGGAATAATTAAAACATTTTAGAAATAAATTTTTAATTTTACATCTAAACCGGAATAAAATGAAACCAGTTGTACAATTAGTTGAAGAATGGACAGCTTTTGAAGAAGTAAGCGAGCAACCTACCGTTGAGGCATTTTGCAGGTATTATCTGCAAAAACAACGTCCTAAGCCCAAACAAGCCGGTAAAAAAGGCGAACGCATTATGAACGGCGCCTACTTGCTTAAAACGCTTGGTCGTATTTTGAGTGCATACTCACTTTATTTCCGGTCTGCCGTAAATTATATTGGCATCCCTCCTGCCGAAAGCTTTTATTACCTGAATGGCTTACTCCATTTGGGAGAAGTAAGAAAAAGCGACCTGATTAACTATATGTTCGCCGAAACGACTACCGGCATGGAAGTTATAAACAGGCTTATCCGTGAAGAGAAAATAGATGAACGCACGTCGCCTGATGATAAGCGCGCCAAGCTTATCAAAGTAAACCAGAAAGGACTTACGGCATTGGATGAATATTATAAAATTTCGGGCAAAGTAGTTGAAATGACCTTTAAAGGCATCGACGATGAAATTTTAATTGATTGCTACGAGATGCTTAAATATTGCGAACAACGTAACTCATCATTAGCAATCGAGCTGAAAAATAAACCCTTCGACCAGATGTATGATCATATAATGGCCGATAAAGTATAAATTTAAAGAGTATGGTGATCGAATTCTGAATTGGTAATAACCGCCTCTAAACCCAATGTCAGCTAAAAGTAAAGATGGCATAATACTTGAACATTCAATGGCCGGGCTTGGTAACAACCCCGGCTTTTTCGTATCTATACCATAAAAAAACATCTGTGGACAATATCCTCAATATCTCCAATCTGAGTAAAACATACCAAAGTGCCGGTCGTACCCTTACCGTGCTCGATCAAATAAACTTTTCAGTGGCGGCAGGCTCAACCAATGCTATAGTTGGCCCTTCTGGCAGCGGAAAAACCACCTTGCTTGGTCTGTGTGCCGGGCTCGACCGATCAACCTCAGGTACGGTTGAACTCAACGGAATCAACCTCAGCAATCTAACAGAAGATCAGCGCGCGCAGGTGCGGAACCAGCATGTCGGTTTCATATTTCAGAATTTTCAGTTGCTCCCTACCCTAACCGCCCTTGAGAATGTGATGGTGCCACTTGAGTTGAGAGGGGAAAAAAATATCAGAACAAGGGCTTTGGATCTTTTAGATAAAGTAGGCCTTTCAGAGCGGGGGCATCATTACCCGCTTCAGCTTTCCGGCGGCGAGCAACAGCGGGTATCACTGGCCCGCGCTTTTTCAAACGCGCCACGCATCCTTTTTGCAGATGAACCTACCGGAAACCTCGATGCCGAAACCAGCGATAAAGTGATCAAACTAATATTCGATCTGAATAAGGAAGCTGGCACCACGCTTGTGGTGGTGACTCATGACCCTGAACTGGCAGCCAGAACCCAACGCATTATCCGGATCAAAGGTGGCAAACTAATCTCCGACGAAAAAACCATTAACGCATAAGCTAATGGATAATAATATTGATTTTAAAAGAAAGATAAATATTCCCTGGTTGTTTCGGATGGCCCTGCGCGATAGCAGACGTAATCGATCAAGGTTATTCCTCTTTATATCAGCCATTGTGTTTGGGATAGCTGCATTGGTAGCTATTTACTCCTTTAAATACAACGTGCAAAATGATATTAACGATCAGGCAGCTACACTGATTGGTGCAGATTTGGCAATCTCCGGCAATAAACCTGTAGATGATAAGTTAAAGCACATGCTCGATTCCATGGGCGACGAGCGCTCGCAGGAACGGAGCTTTGCATCAATGCTCTATTTCCCGCGTACCAACGGTACCCGGCTTGTACAGATCAGGGCTTTACAGGGAGGTTTCCCCTACTATGGTACCTTAGAAACTACTCCGGAAGCAGCCGGGCTTACTTTCAAGAAAGGACGGATGGCTTTGGTTGATAAAACCCTGATGTTGCAGTTTAATGCCCGTGTGGGCGACTCGGTTAAAGTAGGTAACCTGAATTTCCAGATTGCCGGCATCCTAAATAAAGCACCCGGACAAAGTGGTGTTATGGCGGGAATCGCGCCTGTAGTTTATATTCCGATGCAATACCTAGAGCAAACAGGGCTTATAAAAATTGGCAGCAGGGTTAACTATAGCTTTTATTATAAGTTCAATTCATCGGTAAACGTAAACAAGCTCAGCAAAAATCTCGACCCTGTACTTGATAAAGCCGGGATGCGCTTTGAAACCATCGAAACAAAAAAAGACAACACCGGCCGTGCCTTTGGCGATCTGAGCCGTTTCTTGTCATTAGTTGGTTTTGTGGCTTTACTACTGGGTTGCGTGGGCGTAGCCAGTGCTATTCATATTTATATAAAGGAAAAGATTGCGTCAATAGCCATTATGCGCTGCCTGGGTGTAAAATCGTCCGAAGCATTTTTGATCTACCTTATACAAATTATTGGAATCGGGATCATCGGCTCTGTTTCGGGAGCTATCTTAGGTACGGTCATTCAGCATTTATTGCCGCTGGTATTTAAGGACTTTCTACCTTTTACCATTTCGGTGCAAATATCATGGATGGCCATAGGCCAGGGTATTTTGCTGGGTTTAATCATCTCTATCCTGTTTGCTCTATTGCCCTTAATATCTGTAAGGAATATTTCGCCGCTTAACACGCTCCGTATGTCGGTAGATGAAAGCGGTAGCCGGCGTGATCCATTACGCTGGCTGGTATATTTGCTGATACTGATCTTTGTAATAGCTTTTAGTTATTTGCAATTGGATAGCATTATGGGCAGTATCCTGTTTACGTTGGGGATCCTCATCGCGTTTATGATCCTTGCTATAACAGCCTGGTTGTTAATGCGGATCACCAAAGCGATCGTTAAAGGGTCATGGAGTTATTTGTGGCGACAAGGCTTTGCCAATTTATATCGCCCCAATAACCAAACCATTATACTTATAGTATCCATCGGCTTAAGCACCATGTTCATTTGCACACTTTATTTTGTGCAAACACTTTTGGTTCAGCAGGTAAATCTTTCAAGCAGCGGCAATCAATCAAACATGATTTTGTTTGATATCCAGAGCAGTCAGGAAAAAGGTGTTGTTCAATTAACCAAACAGCAAGGACTCCCTGTATTACAACAAGTGCCTATTGTTACCATGCGGATTGAACAGATTAACGGCAAAACCGCTGCAGATCTCACTAAAGATACTACTATCAAGATACAACACGGTGTTTTTGCCTGGGAATACCGGGTAACATTCAGGGATTCATTAACCTCGTCAGAAAAATTATTGGATGGTAAATGGATTGGCCAGGCAGATCCTTCAAAGGAAATCCCTGTATCTGTTGAAGAAAACCTGTCCAAACGGGGTAACCTGAAAATTGGCGATAAAATAGTATTTAATGTGCAAGGCGTACAAATGCCGGCTTATGTAGCCAGTATCCGCAAGGTTAACTGGGGCAAGGTGCAGACTAATTTCCAGGTTGTTTTCCCCAAAGGAGTACTGGAAGACGCGCCACAATTTCATGTATTGATGACGCATGTGCCGTCAAACAAAGTATCGGCTGCTTTTCAGCAGCTGGTTGTAAAGACTTATCCCAACGTCTCAATCATCGATCTGGGTTTAATTTTAAGTGTTGTTGATGAACTGTTGAGTAAAATCAGTTACGTTATCCGCTTCATGAGCGCGTTTAGTATTATAACGGGTATTGTAGTGCTGATAGCATCGGTACGTATCAGTAAATATCAGCGTATCCAGGAAAGTGTGCTCTTGCGTACCCTTGGGGCCAGCCGTAAGCAAATATTCACTATAACGGCGTTGGAGTATTGGTTTTTAGGTAGCCTGTCTGCATTAACCGGTATTCTGATAGCTTTTGCGGGTACCTATTTCCTTGCAAAGTATAGTTTTGAAATACCATATAGTGTTAACGTATTACCGGCTCTTGTGCTATTTTTGATTGTGAGTTTGTTAACCGTTATTATTGGCTTATTGAATAGCCGCGGCGTGTTAAACAAACCGCCATTGGAAATTTTAAGAACAAACGCCTAAGTGCGTTGTATTTATTTTGTATGAACAGAGTTACATTATCCGGCATTTTGCTTACTGCCTTCACTATTGCAGGCTGTGGTAACGGTGCTAAATCATCAAACAACGATCAAAGCCAGGCAGCTACCGAAGTTGTAAAAACTGATTCGGCATCAAAGAAAATAGTTTTGTTTTTTGGCGATAGCCTTACTGCAGGTTATGGTCTTGATGATCCTGCGGATGCTTTTCCGGGAGTGATTGGTAAGCGGGTTGACTCGTTGAAACTACCATATAAGGTTATAAATGCGGGCCTCAGCGGGGAAACTACTGCAGGAGGCAATGGCCGGATCAACTGGTTATTGAAGCAAAAGATTGATGTTTTTGTATTGGAGCTTGGTGCAAACGATGGTCTCCGTGGAATCCCTGTGACCGAAACGGCTAAGAACCTGCAATCTATAGTTGATAAAGTAAAAGCGAAATATCCAGATGCTAAACTTGTTTTGTTGGGTATGCAAGTACCGCCAAACATGGGTGCGGATTACTCCAATAAATTTAAAAGTGTATTTCCAACCCTCGCCGCTAAAAATAAAATGGAACTGGTTCCCTTTCTGCTGAAGGATGTAGCAGGGATACCGTCACTCAACCAGGGCGACGGCATCCATCCTACAGCTCAGGGCGCCAAAATTGTGGCCGACAATGTTTGGGCGGTTTTAAAAGATGATTTGAAATGATCAATCATTCAGAGCCTGATATACCATGGCCCTGAATTTATCCTGAATCTGGTTGTGAGGAAAAGGCCAGTTCTGTACAAACAGTAAGCAAACAAGGTGTTCTTTCGGATCAACCCAATACAACGTGCCATAAAAACCGCCCCACGCAAATGAACCTTCGCTAATACCTAATTTTGCAGAGCTGTTTTGAGATGTTAAACCGAAGCCTAAGCCAAATTTGTCCTTGTCAGGGTTGATATTCAGATCACCTATTTGATTGGTAGTCATCAGTTCAACCGTGTGGCGGGCCAGTAAACGCTGATCATTATAAATGCCTCCGTTAAGTAACATCTGCAAAAAAATTGCGTAGTCTTTTACAGTTGAACTTAAGCCCGCGCCACCAGCGTAATAAGTGCCATTGGCCTTTGGATAGTTCACATCAAACGCCGGAAAAGTAGCTTTACTCCAGTTGGCGATATGACCATTTTTATCAAAGGTATAAGCTGCAACCAACCTGTTTTGCTTAGCGGAGGGGATGTAAAAGTAAGTGTCATTCATGCCCAGCGGCGTAAAAATCCGCTCTTTAAAAAACTGGTCGAGACTTTTGCCGGATACCTTTTCTACCAGGTAACCCAGTACGTCAATGTTCATTCCGTATGTCCAGCGTTCGCCGGGCTGATGTAATAAAGGTAAATGGCCCAATTTGTTCATCACATCGGCTAATAATATCTTATCTGCCACAAAACCTGCCGGGATACTTGCCTTGTCATAAATAGCTTTCATTTTCGGCGAGCCGATCTGCGCATATTCGATACCCGAGGTATGGGTTAACAGATCGCGAATGGTTATCTCCCTTTTTGCAGGGACGGTTGTATACGTGCTGTCTTTACCATTAAACTGATCTACCACTGTAGGATGCGAGAACGCAGGGAGATATTTGGAGATCGGATCATCCAGTAGAAATTTCCCTTCTTCAAAAAGCATCATGACGGCAACGCTGGTAATGGCCTTTGTTTGCGATGCTATGCGAAAGATAGCATCGCTGGTCATTAACCGCTTTTGATCTTCATCAGCCAGTCCGAATGACTTATTGTAAGCTATTTTGCCATCGCGTGCTATGAAGCCAACTGCCCCCTTTACATACCCTGAGTCGATATTCTGCTCAATCATGGCATCTATCCGTTTTAGCCTTTCGGGCGAAAACTTTGCAGATACCGGGTCGGCATTTTTCAAAACACTGCCCTGGGCAAATACGTTGGCTGCAAATGCAGCCAACAATAAAAAAGTAAAGGTTCTTTTCATCACGCGAAATCTGGGTTTATTGGTGATGCAAAATAGTTATTTACCTTGATGAATCCCGCTCAATTAGCTCAGTAGCAAGTGTTATGTGTTGATTTTTTTCTTCGGGAGTTGTGGCGTTTAGCCTTTCCATCAAAAGTTTGATCACGTTATCTGCTATTTCATCAATTGGCTGGGCTATAGCGGTAACGGCCGGAGTGTACAGTTCAAAAAGTTCATAATCATCAAAAGCGATCAAGGCGATATCGCCCG
The DNA here is from genome assembly GCF_003675385.1 of Mucilaginibacter kameinonensis. Lineage (GTDB taxonomy): Bacteria > Bacteroidota > Bacteroidia > Sphingobacteriales > Sphingobacteriaceae > Mucilaginibacter > Mucilaginibacter kameinonensis. The sequence goes on from NZ_RCWZ01000005.1 coordinate 409,885, forward strand.
GAACGTTTTTGCCTGCTTTCCTGGTAGCCTTTAATCCGCATTTACCTAAGTGATTATTGGCGAATAGTATAGCATCAACATCTTTATGGCTTTCAAAAAAATCAAGTATCAGCTTAAGGATCTCCTGGTCGGTGGCATGAAAATCAACCTCAATAATATGCGGTTTAAGTTTACTTTGCCGTATGGCTTTGTCATACCCCTCAAGCCTTTCTATCATTTGGGTTTGGATTGAACTATAAGTTATGAAAGCAATGTTTTTATGCCCTTTATCAATCAGGTATTGTGTAGCATTAAACGTGCTGAAGAGGTTGTCAACCACCACATAATCGGTAGCTACTTTAGGCAGATACCTGTCAAAAAGCACAACCGGGAAACCATCTTTTATCAGGTCACTGATATCTTCTTCAATATTATCGGGGGGAGTAATAATGTAACCGTCAACATGCCTGTCACGAAACATGGCTATCAGCTCCTGGGTTTTTTGCGTGTCATTATCTGTACTGCTGTAAATGATCTTGTAACCGCTTTGATAAGCCAGGTCCTCGATGCGGCGGGCTATGGTAGCAAAGAAATGATTGGAAATATCCTGCACCAATAAACCAATAATATTTGATTTTCCCGTACGCAAGCTTTTGGCCAACGAATTTGGCTTATAGCCAACCTCTTTTACATATTGCAGTACGCGCTTTACCAATTCATCGCTAATACGTTTTTCCTGTGCACGACCATTAAGGATAAAAGAAACCGTGGTTTTAGATATATTCAGGCTATTGGCAATGTCAACTATAGATAATTTTTTCTTCAAGAGCTTAGTATTTTAAACCAAATATATAATATTAATGGTAATGCTAAACAGGTTTAGTAGATAATAAATGGTTTATTTTGCTTATTAGTTTAATGGAGACAGAACAAGCTCTGAATGCCGTAAATGCTTATAAAACAAAAAAGCCGCCCATAACGGGCGACTCTTCAGTTAATATATAGGGAGTTAGAATATTAAAACCTGCGCATACCTCTTCCTGAGTTTCCGTTTTGGGTAAAGCGTTCGCCGCCATTACCCCTGTCAAATCCGCCACCGCCGTTTGATTGACGGCCACCCCAGTTGCCATGATTACCGTGGTCGCCATTATTTTGTTGTTGCTGTTGTTGGCCGTTGCCCCAACCGCCATGATTATCATGATTGCCATTATTAGGTTGTTGACCATTGCCCCAGTTGCCGCGGTTGTCATGGTTGTTGTTGCCATTACCCCAGTTGCCACGGTTATCACGATTGCCCCAACCACGATTATCTCTGCCATTGTTGTCCCAGTTACCACGGCTATCATACGGATTAGGCCTTCTACCCCATCCGCCACGGTCACCACCCCAGCCGGGGCGATAAGCATAACCGTTAGCAGGTCTTCTGTCAAAGCGATGGCCCCAGTTACCACGGTCGCCCATGTAACCGCCCCACCGTTGCCTGTAATAATCGTGATGCATAAACGGACGAGGAGCCCTCACTTCGTAACGTACAGCGGTACGCCAGTTGTAATCTCTGTAAGCGCCAGGTAGGTAAGCACAGCTTACCCAACGACTACCGTCATTATAATAGTAACATCCTGCGCCTACATTGTAATAAGCCTCAACCTCTGGTAAATAGTAGTAATCATCATCGTCGCTAACATTTACGTTATCATCGTAAACGGGCTCGTCTTCAATTACTGGTGGAGGTGGCGGAGGAGGAGTTGGTACATAAACGCGGTGCGCAGGAACATTGATGCCAAATTGTATAGATACCTGAGCGTTGGCTTTGCTGATAAATAAGCTTCCGGCTGCTATTGCTGATAATATGACTAACTTTTTCATAATTGTAAATTTTATACAGTTAGGACGATAGATTTAAACGATGGTTTAATCAAACGTTGCTTTATGTGTTAAAACATTAGTTGATTGATACTATCTTTTGCCAGCAGCCATTTCTATGAAATTTTATTTTGAAAAACTGGTATCACAATCTATTGTTGCCAAATTTTATTAAGGAATGATGCTGAAATAAAATTTCACACTGTCACTTTAATACTACAAAACAGATTTTAGGATTATCGGTATATTTACTTAATTTGATAATCTTTAATCAGTTACCATGAAAAACCGCAACTTATTACGTTCCATGCTGCCTATAGCAGTTATGGGAAGCTTTATGTTTTTTACAGCCTGTAAAAGCAATAGCGACTCAAAGAAGACCGGCGACAGCACCTCTACTCCTGCTTCGACAACAGAAAACGCCGGCCTTAAGACTCCTGCGGGCTTTAGCGCCAGCATTATTGCCGAAAAACTTGGAGGTACACGCCACATTGCTATTACCCCGCAAGGCGATATTTACGTGAAGCTCACCAACGTTAAGAACAGTAAAGGCATATTAATGCTGCACGAAGAAGGCGGCAAAGCTTCTGTTAAAAACAGCTTTGGTGCTTATAGCGGTACCGGTATGTCAATCAAAAATGGATACCTGTACGCGTCATCAGATGAAGAGGTTTTTCGTTATAAACTGAACGATAAAAGCGAGGTGATCAACCCCGATCAGCCTGAAAAAATTGTAACTGGTCTTATCAGCCGTCATGAGCACGAAGCAAAAGCCATTACGCTTGATAATGATGGCAACATCTACGTTAATATTGGCGCATATTCAAACGCCTGTCAGGTTGAAGACCGTAAAAAAGGTTCTCCGGGACAAAAGGGTTGCCCTATTTTAGATTCGGCTGGTGGTATCTGGCAGTTTAAAGCCGATAAATTGAACCAACATTATGGTGATGGCGTGCGTTATGCTACGGGATTACGTAATGTTGTAGGCATCACCTGGAACCAACAAAACAACCAGCTTTTTGTAATGCAGCATGGCCGCGATCAGCTTTATGAATTTTATCCTCAGTATTTTACTGCAAAACAATCGTCTATTTTACCTGCCGAATGTATGTACGCTTTGAAAAAAGGAGATAATGCCGGTTGGCCTTACATGTATTATGACCAGGAACAGCATAAAAAAATGTTAATGCCTGAGTATGGTGGCGATGGCAAAATTGAAGGTGGAAAAGATGCCATTGATCCGGCTGCAGCTTATCCAGGTCACCTCGCTCCTAATGGCTTGTTGTTTTACACCGGCGATCAGTTTCCGGCGAAATATAAAAATGGTGCTTTCATAGCTTTCCATGGTTCATGGAACCGTGCACCTGAACCACAGGCAGGTTACTTTGTAGTATTTCAGCCATTTAAAGATGGTAAACCTGATGGCAAGTGGGAAGTTTTTGCTGATGGATTTTCGGGTTCCGCAGCTAATACCGCCTCTGGTGCTGCTGCTCACCGTCCATGCGGTTTAGCACAAGGCCCTGATGGTTCGCTATATGTTACTGATGATGTAGCTGGAAATATTTACAAAATCACTTATAAAAAATAACAATGGACTTTAAAAAAGCCCTTCTGCTATTATTCATCACAGTATTTACAAGCCTTGCTTCGCAAGCGCAAACCAAACATAAAAAACCGGCAGCCAGGAAACCCGCTGCCGGTTTTAAAACATCCATGACCAGGGGACAAGCGCTTTTTACTCAATATTGCGTGGCTTGTCACCAGGCAGATGGTTTGGGCGTACCCCACATGAACCCGCCATTAGTTAAAACCACTTATGTTTTGGGTGATAAAAGTAAGCTTATCAAAATAGTGCTTAATGGTTTTGACGAGGATGTGGAAATAAACGGTGAAACCTATTCAAATACTATGGCTGCTCATGATTTTATGAAAGATCAGGAAATTGCCGATGTGTTAACGTACGTGCGCAACAGCTTTGGTAATAAGGCAAGTGCTATTACCGCTGCCCAGGTAAAAACTATAAGGACAACTAATAAAAAATAGCCGACTATTCAGCCTTACGAAGTTTTGGAAACTTCGTAAGGCTTTTACCGTTACCTCATTTCTTTTTGATAATTGCGGTCGCTTTTATTTCAATTAAAATATCATCTCTAAAAAGCTTACTCACCTGCACCAAGGTACTCGCCGGTGGCTGTTTGGTGTTTACAAACTTATCTCTGATACTACGTACAAGTTTAACTTGTGATGCATCCATCAGGTAGTAATTCAACTCAACCAGATCATTCATGGAGCCGCCGGCGGCTTCAACTATGTTTTTGATATTGGTAAATACCTGTTCTGTCTGGCTGGCCAAATCGCCGTTGCCGGCAAGTTTGCCATCTTTATCCAAACCAACCTGGCCCGACATGATGACCATCTTGTTTTTACCTAAGTCGATAATTGCTGCGTGTGAATATCCGAAGGGCTTGCCGACTGTAACCGGGTTTAAAAAAGTCACGTCTTTGTTGGCTTCCTGGGCAAAGCAAGCTGACGAAACACATAATAAAATGAGGAACAGGAGTTTTTTCATACGGTGATTTTTATCACACAAAATTGGACATCTTGCCGCAAACTTACAATATGGTAATACCTGCCGACCAGCCAATCCATCCTTTTGTACGGTTACCCCAATCAATCAAGCCCGGCTTATTTTTGATGATCTGCTGAATATCACTATCCCCGGGATGATCGCCATAGTTGGTATAAAGGTTAAAGGACGGGCCTGCAAAAAAGCCAACTTTTGAACCCGCTTTAAAATTCAATAAAGCGCTCACCCGGTTTATTTGATTTTGATTTTTCCAACCTTTGGCAAACAATAAGTGTGTTGAGCCTTCGGCAGATAAAAGCAGGCTGTTGCTAAAAATAAAATCGTGCCCTAAACCCCAGCCCGCGCTGTAAAATGTATGCTTATCAGTAAAATTAACGCCTCCGGATAATACAGAATACAGCTTGGCATTACCGGATTTAAAAGCGATGTTGGCAGTGGTAATTTCATTGCTGTACACCTGAATTTTAGCATAACCATTACGGGATATATTTATCAAGCCCATACCATAGCCATCAAGAGTGTCGGCGATGTTCACCAGCGCAAATGAAGCGCCTTTTATTACACGAGCTTTATTAAAAATTCCAGCTACCTGCATCCCGCTTGCTTCATTGCCGGTAACGTTTGCTATTCCGGCAATACTAAACCCTTTACTGTTTTTATGAGTGTAATTATAAATACCGGCTGCCTGGAAACCTTTGGTATTGCCGTTTACATGATTAAAGACCCCGGCAAGCTGTACACCTTTAAGGCTATCCTTAACCATATTATAAATACCCCCTGCCTGAATACCGGTCATATTTTTTTGATCATTGTTACTTACGGCGGCCAGTTGAACTCCTTTGATATTACCTCCCACAACATTGAAAAGCCCGGCAGCTTGTACATATTTAACATCCTGTTTGTTAATATTAAATAGCCCGCCAAACTCAACGCCATTAACGCCTCCGTTATATCCCCCCAAAAGATTGAACGAAAAGTTATTAACTATTTGCCCGCTCATGATACCGTGGCTTCCCAAACTCGGCACAAGCGAAGCCTGTACCGGAACTGTTGAAAGGTATCCGCCCAGGTTAAGATTCTGTATTTTTTGCCCTGATGAAAGAAATATCCTGCCGAGCCAACTCCTGTCTGATTTCGAATTGGCTGCATCCGCACTATAATAGTACTCGCGCGGCTTTATAGATACATTTACATTGCTTAACAGGTTGATACTGGTATCACGATAAAGTTCCTTGCTTACGTTAAGTGTGATCACGCCATTGGCTTTTATTTTAAGCTGAAAATGTCCGTTCTGATCGGTAAGTGTTGATTCAAGGGAATTTCTTTCATACACGCTGGCATTGTAAAGCTTTTTCCCGGTTATATCATCATACACATACCCACTTATATAATAAATATTACCAGGGCCAGCCAAAGTATCTGGTACAAGGCTCAACCTGTACGGTGTAGGCCGGAGTATAATATACCCCGGCGATTCTTTGTAATCAACCTTGCCGTGAAACAGTTCATCAAGCAGGCTTTTGATAGTTTGACCTGAAGATGTCATGCTAACCACGCTATCCGTTTTAATAACATCATTGCTGTATGAGAAATAGAACTTTCCTTTTTCGCCGATAATGGTCAGGATCTCGGCTATCTTTTTTTGCTTAACATTAAGCGCTACTGTACGGTTCAGGTTATCCTGTGCAAGTGCATTGGTAATGAGCAGACAGCCTGCCAATACCAGCATGATATAAAATAATATGTTTAGTTTCTTTTCCATCAGTTTTTTATTATGATGAGATGAGGTTTTTTGATCACTTTAACATCGCCAAGGGTTTTGCTTACGATATCTAATATTCCATCGAGCGAATCTGCTTTGAATGTGGTTGTTATTGTTCTGTTAGCCAGTTTTTTATTATCTATCACGATATTCACCTTGTAGACCTCGTTAAGCACATCAACCAGGCGCCATAGCGGTGTTTTATTAGCCACAAACTTTTGCGTACGGTAGTAATTATACAACTCGTCCTGGCTGCTACCTTTTTGCATACGGCCGTTTTGGACTGATGCTTTCTCCTTAGGTTTTAGCTTCACTACGATCTCTTGTTGAATTACCTGTACCACGCCGGTTTCAACTATAACTTCCGTGTTTGGGCCTGTAGCCTTGATATTGAATGACGTACCAACCACTTTTACAACCACATCATTCACGTGAATCATAAATGGTTTTGATTTATCATGGGCTACATCAAAAAAGGCTTCCCCTATAAGCGAGATTTCCCTGGTATCGCCTGTAAACCTGTCTGGGTAATTTAGTACCGAATTTTTGTTCATAGTGATGAGCGAACCATCTGATAAAGTAACCTTACGTACTACGTTGCCGCTTTGCAGCGTAAGCATATTGGCTTTAGCAGGTTTAAATACAGTGTATAGTATCCCCGCGCTCCCTAATATTACCAGCCATACAGCGGCAATTTTAAGCCAGCGGTTTACGGGATTCAGCGTTTTAATTTTTACAGAGGCCTCGCTCCTGCTTTGTGCCAACTGTTTAAATTCGACCCATGAGGTTTCGGGATCAAGCTTGCTCTCTATCTTAAGTTCGCGGCTTGTATTCCAGATCAGTTTAAAATGATCGAAGTACTTCCTGTTATCGTCATTTTCGCTAAGCCAGCGGTTGATGGTTTCATTTTCAACCGGCGTGGTTTCGTTCAGCATGTATTTGGTTAATAATTCGTCCATCATCTTAAATAATATTAAAAGCCCTGCTAATAATCCAAATAAATAACGGCAGGTAATCAACTAATTTGAGCCGTAATGTTTTAAGCGCCTTGCCCATTTGGTTTTCTACTGTTTTTATGGAGATGCCTAACTCATCAGCAATTTCCTGGTATTTTAAATCCTCAAATCTGCTTAACTGAAATACCGTGCGACATTTCTCTGGCAGGTCGTTAAGGGCCTGTTGTAATTTCTCTTTGAGGTCAAGCAGCTCCATGCCTGTGCCTTCGTCCACTTTATCCTTCGTCATATACACTACATGTTGCTGGTGATTGATTTTTACTTTTTGATGCCTGAGGTTATTAAGGCATTCGTTGTACACGGCTCCGTACAGGTACGCCTTTATCGAGCCGGAGATATTCAACCGCTCTTTACGTTCCCAAAGCCGCATGAAAACGTTTTGCACCATCCCTTTCGCAGTATCTTCATCTCTTAAAATGGAGATGGCATACACGTGCAATGGCCTGATGAAGTGCTTATACACCTTTTCGAAGGTGGCTTCATCGCCCGAGAGCAGCAGCGGGATTACTTGTTCGCTATTTAAATCCAAAATATGATCAGTTTGGGTTAACATTTTATTAAATCTCAATGCGATAATTAATGGTTGGAAGTATGCCTATCCATTTATTTTTTTCAATTATCCGCTTGCTCTGGTTATAAAATAAACCAACGTTATTACGTCTGTTAAGCAGGTTCTGAATATCAAGCAGTAAAAAGTGCGATACTTTTTTACTGTTGATCCTGTAACTGGCCGAAAAATCGACACGAATATAGGGATCGGCCGTTAATGTGTTGGTTTTGGACTGATCGATCACCTGCTCATCACGCTGAAAGGTTTCGTCAACTAAAATCGGTGTGTACTTTCGGCCGCCCGCATAAATGATTTTTCCGTTTAAGCCAAACAGGTTTTTATGATTGGGGCCAGTAGCCCATTCCTTGCCTGCCACCAGGTTAGTTACGTACTGAGTATTAAAGGTGGTATTAAACTCTTGTCCACTCAGGGCTTTGTATTTTGAATTGAACACTGATGAGGTGATCATGAAATAATATCCTTTGTTTAATGACCGCTCTACCGAAAACTCAATTCCATAGTTTTTACCCGTTCCTTTATTTACCAATGAATGATAATCTGTACCGCTGATAGCTGAATTATCAGATACGTTTAGCACCGAGAAATTATTGGCTGGGTCGCTGGATACAGGTACGTCATACAGATGCTGGTAATATGCTTCCGTTTTAAACTTGAGGTGACCGGAAAACAGCTTTTCATAACCAAGCACCAATTGCGCTGATTTAGTTGGTGAAAGTTTGGTGCTTACAGCGTCATTTGATTCGGCACTTTTAGCAAAATAAAAAGATAATGGTTCAAGTCTGCTGTAAACGCCACCCGCTAAAGATACCTCCTGATCTGGTGTTACATGCCAGTTTAGACCGGCTCTTGGTTCATAGCTCCACGTTTTGCTCAGGTCGAAATAATTAACATGGATCCCTGTATTCAAACTCAGCTTATTGCCAAACTCGTGTTTGTTTTGTATAAAGCCATCATAGGTTGCTGCATCACCTTTTTGATTTAAAAGTTCTTTAAGATTATGGGTGTCACGTTGATATTCCAGATCATATAAGTTATAGGTAAGAAAGCCTGCATTTAAGCCAGCACGGATATTGTTGTTTTCGCCCGTTCTGTAATTTACTACACCTGCATAACGAACAGCCGTATTATCATAGTGGTTTTTCTGCAACAGGCTTGGTTGAAATTTAGATGTAAGACTATCAACCCTTGAAGCATTACGGCTCCCGGAGAAAGACACGATATTACTGAAATTAAGCCTGTTATTAGCAATGTAAATATTCTTTAACCCAACGCTTCCGGCTTTGTAATTATAGCGAAGATCGTACGAATCCATCCGCTCGTCCCACTTGGTGGTGTCACGTTTAGCATCGGTATTTACATTGCCAGCCCCGCCTACACCAAATACAGAAAAGGCACCGGTACTTTTTGTGGGAAAAACAAGGTTAAAGGACAGGTCCTGATATTGAGGGACGCCTGAATCGGACACATTAACCCCTACAGCTTTAAGTAAACCAAGTGTTGAATAACGATAGCTCACCAAATAAGAAGCATTGCCGCCCCTGGTAAACGGCCCTTCCATAGTTGCACCAAGCCCCAATACGCCTGCAGTGAAGGTATACTCACGCCTATCTGTATTGCCTTTTCTAAAACGAAGATCAAAAACACCTGCCGTGGCATTGTTATACTCGGCGGCGAGAGCTCCAGTATAAAAATCTGAAGTGCCTATTACGGTTGAGTTAAGCATACTTACCCCACCTCCTGCTGAGCCCTCGTTATTAAAATGATTGGGGCTGATAATTTCAATTCCTTCCAGCCGCCATTGCAGGCTCTTTGGCGAATTGCCCCGAACAATAATTTCATTGTTGTCGCCGCCTGCTACCACACCGGCAAATCCCTGCGCCATGCGTGCCGGATCAAAAAGCGCACCTGCATAACGATTGGTTTCCTCGGGAGAGAATGATCTGCCGCTGGCCATTGCCATTGAATTGATGGGGCGTTTGTTTGATGTCGCGCTTACAACAACCTCATTAAGTTGTGTATTGGCAGCTTCCAGTTCAATATTCAGTTCTATTTCTTTACCGGTTGTTACCAATACATCTGATAAAACCACTTTATTAAAGCCGGCGTAGCTAATTTCAACTGTCTGCCTGCCAATGGGTACCTGTGTTATATGAAAAACTCCATTAGCATTGGTAATACCTGCTCGTTCGGGGTGTACAGAAACAACTTTTACAGTAACACCCGGCATCGTGAGTTTCGAGCTTTTCTCAATAATGGTACCTTTTATAGTTTGGGTAAAGGTTGTTTCACTGGACTTAACCTGAGCCGTACCTTTTAAACCCGTTATCAGCAAAATAAGTAATAGTAATAAGGAAGATAACCTGTTCATTTTAGTAAAATTTCTCCTGAAACACGCCAGGATCATTTTACCCCTATGAGCAGATGAAATTTTTTATGGAGATGTAGAAAAGAATTTATGTACGCAGGAGTTTTTATACATGCTCTTGTTTAAAAACATAATGCAGCACTTTACTATGCAGTTCGTCGGGCAAAAACGGTTTCATGACGATATCATTAAATCCGATCTTAAAGGCTTCTTCTTCAACGTCTTTAGGTAAGTTGGCGGTAAGCGCTATGATTGGAATATTTACGCCATTAGCCCTTATCTTTTTTGTCGATTCATATCCATCCATTACAGGCATCTGTAAATCCATCAATATGAGCCTATGTTTTGATGTGTCAAGCTTATCCAAAGCTTCTAATCCGTTTGTGGCCACATCCGTAACGGCTCCCCAGCGTTTTAAATAAGTTTGGGCTACCATTACATTCATCGGGTTATCATCAACCAATAAAATAGAAATTCCGTTAAGAAGTTTATCTGTTTCGTCGGGTTTAGCTTTTACATCGATTTGCTCCTGTTGCTTTGCTGCCTTGTCAAAGGTTTGAATAAAATAGAATATCGATCCAACGCCTTCTTCGCTGATCAGTTGCAGGGATGAGTTTTGTAACTCTAATATTTTTTTACTGATAGCAAGACCTAAACCTGTACCACCAAAACTGCGTGATATGGACGAATCGGCCTGGGTAAAGCGTTCAAATATGAGTTTCTGCTTGCCCCTGGGTATGCCGATCCCCGTATCCTTCACAAAGATCATTAACGTGGCAGTTGTTTCCGTTTGTTCCTTCACTTCTACTCCTAAAACCACCTCACCGCTCGGCGTAAATTTGATTGCGTTATGAACCAGGTTAGTGATCACCTGCGACAAGCGGGTCGGGTCGCCGAGCAGTTTATGCTGCAGCTTTTTATCAAAATCAAGCCGTAGCGTAATATCCTTATCATGGGCTGCGGTTTGCAAGCCGCCTACAACGTTCCGGGCTATTGCAGCCAGGTCCATTTCAATATGCTCAAATGTTATTTTCCCGGCCTCAATCTTATTGTAATCAAGCACATCGTTCACTATTGCCAACAGGTTATTTGCGGAAAAAAGCATAACATCAAGATGCTCAATCTGATCTTTACGAGGTTCGTTCTTAAGCAACAAATGGCTCATCCCTATTACCGAATTGAGCGGTGTACGGATCTCGTGGCTCATAGTACTCAAAAACTCACTTTTGGCCTTTAAGCCCTGCTCCGCTTCAACCCTTGCCTTTTTCAATACAAACGATACCCGGTGGGCCAGCACTAAAGATTGCAGGAAAAAAAACGCCAGATATCCTAAAAAGCTAACTAATTGCAATGGCGGTATAAGCGCCCAGTAATGAAACAGCGAGATGCCAAATACCGACATTAAGGCGAACGCGCTCATTAACGCGTAAACAGATCCCGGCCTGTTGTTACGCCAGGCCCTCGAATACACATATGGGATATAGATCAGGCAAAAAAGCATGACCATTAGAAATGGATTAACCAGTTGTGTGAAAATTAACGCTGGGCTAAACAGTGTTATTAAAGCAAACGAAAAACTAACGCCATTAATGATATTAACAATCCTGTTATTTACATCAATTGGATATAGATATAATGTGTAAAGCCCAAATAAACCGATTCCCAAAAAGAGGCTTATGTACTCCATACGCGCTGTTATATACCAGTTAATATCTGGCAACAGCGTATGTAACACGTAGTTATCCGTTCCAATAATGCGATAACTGTAAACCATCGAAAACAGGGCAAAAAGCAAAATGGCTTTATCTCGGCTGCCTAACAGGTATAAGCCGAGGAAAAATAAACCGCCCATCAGTAAACAACCTGTCAGCATCAGATCAATACCTTCAGCTTGGTGCCGGGCGAGGTCAATCTTATCGGCAGGGCCTATAAATATTGGTTTACCGATCCCTCCTTTACTGTGTATAAAGTTGGATATCTGTAAAGTGATATTGATGGTATCGGCATTAGGCAGATTAATGGCGTGATATTCCCAATGAGCTTCAAAACCTTTTGCGATAGTGGTAACGTTGCCGTTTGATGATGCTAATTTACCGTTTACATAAAGCCTGTAAGCACTGTAAACATCGGGCATGCCAAGCTTCAATTCAGGGTGTTTAGCGGGAAGCAAAATTTTAAGCAGGTAAGTTCCGTAGCCAAAGGCCGGTAGCTTTTTTCCCCGCCAGGTATAACCGTTCCATTTAAACGGAAATTCCACTAACAACCTATCTTTAATACCAACTGTGTCGTCATTGGGGTTGACCAACTGGTTCCAGTAAAATAACCAGTTTCCCGTTAGTTCAATTTTATCATTGATGGGTTTATTGCGAAGGTCTAATACGCCATGTACCGCGGCTACATAATTAGTTTGTGCAGTTACTTTTATACAGGTAACTGTTAACAGAATTAATACTAAATAAATAACCTTAAAAACTCTCATCGGCTGGGGGCACTTATCATAAAATCAAAAGCTTATAAATTTGTTTGTTATATGTTATGGCAAAAATTCATCTACCATAATTAAGCCCGGAATTTTTATAATAAAGTGTGAATATAGTAACCCCCATAAATATTTTGAAGTATTTATTGATGCTTAATAGCTCACTTAAACACTGGGTTAAATCCCATCTCCTGACAAGTAATATTAGTTAATATTTAACATCGAACGGGGCAATAAAAAAAGGCGGCAGGTAGATTCCTGCCGCCTTGGTCAAGTTAAATTAATGAATATTATTTACTAATCGCCCCGTCTAAAACCGGCACCGTTACGGTAGTGATCTCTGTTTGTTGAATGTCATTCAGTTGATCAAATACCAAGATACTGTTCGCGCCTTTTTTTAGCCAGCATCCAGGCAAATAAAGCGTTTGCTGAGGACCTATCTTCCAGTAGCGGCCGATGTTAATGCCATTTACAAATACAATCCCTTTACCCCAGTTCTTCATATCTAAAAAAGTATCTCCAACTTTATTTAGCTCAAAGGTTCCCTGGTAAATTGTCGGGCGGCCAACTGTATTTGCAGATCCTGATGCAAGCGTCGGGGCTTTATCCATAGGCAGCCTGTACATTTGCCAGTTACCGGTAATTTCATGGTCATCAATCTTAACAGGACTAATGATACCTTTAAGGTTATGAATGATCTCGCCGCCATAATTAATACGGCCAAGGTTCTCAACCAAAATATCTAAACGGGCATTAAACGGAATGTTTATAGGGCAGCTGAATTTGTTGCCTTGCCTGTTAAGCTCGCCAACTTTTTCACCATTTACATATATCGTAGCATAGTCGCGCAAGCCTTCCAGGTTTAAGGTACCGTTAATTGGCTGTGTAAATTTGCGGCTGTACAATACGTAGCCATGTCCTTGGTTAAGCGCCTCAAATGTTTGAGGGGTATCGCTTTCTACTGCCTGCTGATTTTTCGCAAGCTCAAGCAGATCTGCCGTTTTAGTTAGTTTTATCGCCGGGATCTGGATTACGGGAATTTGGGCGGGCACTTCCGGAATAGCGTATGCCGCATATTTTTTCATCAGGTTACGGATAGCAGTAAATTTAGGTGTTACCCAACCCGCTTCACTTATTGGGGCATCATAATCGTAACTGGTAATGTCTGGCTGAATCTGATGCTCTTTATCATAGTTAGCCCCGCTTGTAAAGCCAAAATTGGTACCGCCATGTGCCATGTAGATATTAAATGATACGGTATCCTTCAAATACTTTTCCAGGTCTTTAATTACTGAAGTTTCAGATACTTTTTCAAATTTTTCGCCCCAGTGATCAAGCCAGCCTGGATAATATTCGGCCACCATATAAGGGCCTTTTCCGTCGTTGAATTGATTGATGAGTTTTTTCAGATTTTTGGTATCACCCTCGCCGTTGGCAGTTGGCAAAGCCCCGCTGATTACACCACCCTGAAATAACCAATCGCCATCCGAAGTAAACAATGGCACATCAACGCCGGCTTTTAGCAGCAGGTTCTTTATAGCCGCGCTATAAATTTTGTGATCGGCAAGTGGCACATCCTTACGCTGGGCTACGTATGATCCAAATTCATTTTCGGCCTGTACCATAATAATAGGTCCGCCATGTGTAATTTGCAAATCCTTAACCTGGGCCATTAACTGGTTAATGTAAGTTTTGCATGAGTCCAAAAAGCGGTCGTTCTTGCTACGAATAACCAATTGCTTATCGTTTTGAAGCCACCACGGATAGCCGCCAAATTCCCATTCGGCACAGGCATAAGGTCCTGGTCTTAATATTACCATTAGGCCCTCCTGTTGCGCTGTTTTTATAAACTCACGGATATCGCGGTTATCTGTTTTAAAATCCCAAACACCCGGACTAACTTCATGATGGTTCCAAAAAACGTATGTTGCAACCGCGTTCATGCCCATTGCCCTTAGCATTTGTAAACGTTGTTTCCAATACGCCTTTGGGATTCGTGCAAAATGCATTTCGCCCGAATGGATCTGGATAGGTTTTCCGTCGTAAATAAAATTGCCGTCAGCAATTTTAAAACTGTGCTTAGCCTGACTAAAAACCTGTGAAGTAATAAAGGTTAGCAGCAATAAAGAGAGTAGTATTTTTTTCATTTGCGTTTTTAAGCATTTATTATGATAAACCCGGCAAGTATGCCTGTCATAATAGTTATGAGCTCCTAAGTTATAAACCTAAAATAGTAACGCCTAATTTCGGGCCGTATTTATTCAACGCAAACGTTTGCCAAACGCAAAAATTAAACTTCAAGTTTTTGCAGGCTGGCTTTTTCCCTTAGCTTATCAATAGCCCGGTTTCTTAGTTGCCTCACCCGCTCCGCGCTAACCCCAAGTCGGCTACCGATTTCAGGAGCGGAGAGTTCGCTGTGCCCGTCGAGACCATAATGATAAAATATAACTGATCGCTCGGCAGTGTTTAGCTTGCCAAGTAAATCATCAAGCTGTTGTTTCAATTGGGATGCCTCCAGAAAACTTTCGACTCCGGGTTCGTCGTTGTTTAGACGATCGAGCAAGCTATATCCGTCATCGCCAGTCGCATCTGCCTTATCATATGAATGTGTAAAGGGGGCTACATACAGCGCTTCTTTTACTTTCCATTCGGCGGTTTCCAGAAACTCAGCTATTTCATCCTGGGCCGGCAACCGCTCAAGCTGTTGTTCTAAAACTCCGGTTGCCCTGTTAACATGGACAATCATATCCACCTGGTTAGCAGGCAGGCGTATCATCCGTGTTTTATCAAGAAGTGCCTCCATTATACGCTGCCTGATCCACCATACAGCATACGAAATGAACTTGAAGCCACGGGTTTCATCAAACCGTTTAGCGGCTTCAAGCAAGCCTAAATTACCCTCGCTAATTAAATCGCCCATGGGCATGCCCTGGTGTTGATATTTTTTTGCCACCGAAACCACGAAGCGTAGATTAGCCTTCACAAGCTTATGCAAAGCAGATAGGTCACCCTGCCTGATCTTTCCGGCTAACACAACTTCTTCTTCGGCGTTTATTATTGGCTCACGTGCAATGTCGCTGAAATACATCTCCAGCGAAGCAGCGTCACGGGCGGTAATAGATTGGGTAATATTCAGGTCTCTCATTACAACCTTGTTTAGCTCACAGTTGCAATATTGGTATTCTTATAAACCGGAGCCAGATGCAGTAGCATATCAGTCGTCATGGCGACAAGATCATATTTTGGCGTCCAGTTCCAATCGAGCTTTGCTGCATTGTCATCAACACCGGCCGGCCACGAGTTTGCTATAGACTGACGCTTGTCGGCATCATAACTGATGGTAAAACCGGGAAGGTGTTTTTGCAATTCGGTTGCAAGCTCGGCAGGTGTGAAACTTAAAGCACCTATATTATAAGCGCCACGTTCTTTAAGCACGTCGGCCGGGGCATCCATCAGTTCAAGGGTGGCCCTTACGGCATCGTCCATGTACATCATAGGCAATGCCGTGTCGGGGTTCAGGTAGCAATTGTAACTTCCGTTCTGCAAAGCTTCGTGGAATATAGCTACCGCATAATCAGTAGTACCGCCACCGGCCGGAGCGCTATAACTAATTAATCCGGGATAACGGATACTGCGTACATCAAGCCCATAGTGCTCACGGTAATAGGCACACCATTGCTCGCCGGCCTCTTTGCTAATACCATAAACGGTTTGTGGGTCAAGCAGAGCATCCTGCGGACTGATCTTGCGCGCTGTTGATGGCCCAAACACGGCAATACTGCTTGGCCAAAATACCTTATCCAATTTATGATCTTTAGCAACCTCCAGGATATTCAGCAGGCTTTGCATATTCAGGTGCCAGGCCTTTAGTGGGGCTTCTTCTCCTTTTGCAGATAAAGTGGCTGCGAGGTGATAGATCTGAGTTACACCATAGGTAATAACCAGGTTCTCCAACTCATTTTTATCCAATACATTAAGCTGATGGTATGGGCGGTTTGATTCAGATATTGAAGCGGCATCATGTAGGTCGGTAGCGATGACTTGTTTTCTGCCGTAAACGTTTCTTAAGGCGGCTACCAGTTCAGTACCGATCTGCCCGCGGGCACCGGTAACAAGGATTACCGGCGATGATTGATTTGTATCGTGTTCCATAGTATTATGATGTAAAATTGTATATTCACAACCTTATAATCCATACAGAACATAAAAATTGGCTTTTAGAACCGAAAATACAATTCAAAACAGGTTTTGAAACTTTTGATAAATATTTGACGAATATCTTTTAGTTTTTGTAACTCTTATGCTTGATCAACTCGACGATACCGATATCCGCATACTTCAATTACTGCAGGAAAATGCCCGCCTTACCGGTCAGGAAATAGGACTGAAGCTCAATAAAACCACTACTCCTATTAATAACCGCATCCGCTCGTTGCAGGAACGGGGCTATATTAAAAAATATGTAGCCGTACTTGATCATGAAAAACTGGAGCTTGATTTCATGACCTTTACCCACGTACAATTGAAAGACCATAGCCAGCACAGCCTAAGTCATTTTGAAAGTGAGATCATTAAACTTCCGGAGGTATTAGAATGTTATCACCTTACAGGTGATTTTGACTTTATTTTAAAGGTAACGGTGAAAGATCGTAAAGAATATCACGATTTTTTGATGAACCGGCTTTTTGCCATCATTGCTATTGGCAAAGTAGAAACCAAATTGGTGATGAAAGCGGCAAAAACGGAAACCGCGTTACCCATCAGAAAGCATTAAGATCAAATTATCAAAAATAGCCCTCTGTTGATGCAACAAGTGTAAGTAGCTCGAGCTTTGGCTCTACTTCTAAATCGCTGGCTTCAAGCTCAGTTGCGAATTTATGGAATGATGCCAAGCTTTGTAAAACCAGGTGCGCTTCCTCATTCTCCAGCTGATCAAAATGCATGAATGTTTTGCCGTCGGGTAATAACCAGGCTGTATATTTGATGCCGGGGTGGTTTAAAGTTTTTAATTCTTCAACAATGGCAGCGATGTTACGTTGATTGGTGGCCGCGAACTCCGGGCGTGTGGTGTATTGTACTCTTACTACTTTCATATCATAAAGCTAAAGCATATACCATAAGTACAAAACAGGCAAATGTGCCAACAAACAGGGGGATTTGCGCCATATTATAACCAGCAATAGTCCTCCCACGTATTAATTTTCGAGCAGTGCTGTTTTTCATTGTCATTTCTATGTTTAAAATAGATAGAAACATTTCTATGTGTTAATATTATTATACCTTTGTATTATTAAAGCTGATTAAGTAATCAGCAAAACAAAATAATGGACAACAAAAAAATAGAGAAAATATCCAGGGCGTTAAGCGATGCGAACAGGATAGCTATTTTACAGCAGTTTAAAAAGAAGAAGGATTGCCTTTACTGCGCAGAGGTAAATGATTTACTTGATCTTACACAGCCTTCTGTATCGCATCACTTAAAACAACTGGTTGATGCCGATTTGCTTTTGCCCCAAAAAGAAGGCCGTAATCTTAAATACGTACTGAACCAGGAAGTACTTGACGAGTACATTGCCTGCCTGAACGAATTGAAAAATTAAGTATTAGTTTTCTGAAGCAAGCATGATTTTGCAGATTTAAAATATCGAAACTTTTAAATATTTAAATATTTCTACTCATGAATAAATCAATTTATATTATGGCCCTGGGTGCTTTTGGCATCATAACTACCGAGTTTGGAGTTATCGGCATCCTCCCCGACCTGGTAAAAGAATTTCATATATCAATTGACACGGCAGGTTGGCTACTAAGTGCTTTTGCGTTAACAGTGGCACTTGCCGGGCCTTTTACCAATATGCTTACCGCACGCCTTAACCGCAAATTTGTAATGTGCCTTGTATTGGGAATCTTCGTTATCTCCAACCTGTTATCGGCAGTGGCGCCAAACTTTACCGTACTGATGATAGCCCGCATATTGCCCGCCTTTTTGCACCCGGTATTCTGGGCGGTGTCTATGACAGCGGCAGCAAAGCAGGCAGGCCCGAAAGATGCGCCTAAGGCTATTTCGATAGTTATGGCCGGGCTGAGTGTTGCCACAGTGCTTGGCGTTCCCCTGACTACCTACATGGCCGATCTGTTTAGCTGGAGAGCTTCATTTATTGTATCAGCGATTGTCAACTTGTTGGCGTTTGGCGCTTTAACACTATTTGCTCCTTCAATGCCGGTTAACGAAGAACAAGCAAGCCCTAAAAGCCAACTGCAATTATTGCGAAATGTTCATTTATGGGTTAAGCTATTGGCTTCAACTATTATACTGGCAGGTATGTTTGCCACTTATGGTTACCTTGCCGAATACCTGGATAAGGTATCACGTATGAGCGGAGCGCAGATCAGTATTATGCTGCTGGTGTTTGGTGGTACAGGTATAGCCGGGAACTGGTTAATGGGCATTGCGCTAAGTAAAAACGTAACGCTTACTGTTCGCCTGTTTTTACTTTCATTGGTAGCAACCCATATACTGGCCTATCAGTTTGGCGGATATTTTATTCCCATGGTCGTTATCCTTTCGGTTTGGGGTTTTATACATACCGGGGGATTCCTTGCAGCCAACATACAACTTACACACGGTATTGAAGAACCTGCGCTCGACTTTGTAAACAGCCTGCTCCCCTCCTTTTTTAATGCCGGTATAACGCTGGGTACTTTACTGGGTGGTTTTGTGATTGCTCATTATGGTATTCACCAGGTAATCTGGATGACAGTACCGTTGCTTTTGCTTGCATTTGGTATGAGCTTTATAAAATCAAACGTTACACAAAAAGTAACATTCGCAGCTATTGAAGAAATACAAGAGCCCGAACCCGTACAAGTAGCTATTTGTGAATAAGAGTAAAATGTTGCCTATAAAAGCAAAAAAGTCCCTGGCATTAACCAGGGACTTTTTTTTCTTTAATTTTTGAAGAGTTTAATATTAAACACCGTAAAGTAACTGCCCGGATTGCCGTTCCCTACAATATTTCCTAAAAATCCAATTGATACTACCTGTGGCGAAGCAAGCGTAAAGGTAAAAGTCTTCACCTCTCTTGAATTTGGACTTGTGCTGCCTACGTTAGCACCGTTAAACAAATTCACATATCCTAAGGCTGTTGAAAGGTTTGCAAGCACCGGTATGCCATTACCTCCAGCAGCTGCGATGCAATAAACCGATGAATTTGATTGCACTTCCGAATA
Source organism: Mucilaginibacter kameinonensis (assembly GCF_003675385.1). GTDB lineage: Bacteria > Bacteroidota > Bacteroidia > Sphingobacteriales > Sphingobacteriaceae > Mucilaginibacter > Mucilaginibacter kameinonensis. The sequence continues at coordinate 429,737 of NZ_RCWZ01000005.1, forward strand.
TGCGTCAAAGGAAACAATATAATTTCCGGCCGGCAATGGTGACGAAGTGGACTGATAAACAATACCGTTAACCACAGGCGTATTATTCCATGTTTCCCAGTTAAGTGTACCACCACCATCAGAACTGTAACCGCCATTAGTGCCGCCGTCCTTATTCTTAGCTGCCGCATTTGTTATCCATGGTGCGGCGAGCGTTCCCCAGCGCCCGTCAAAGGTGTTTCTTTGGAAAGGCCCGGTGTTGGTGAGGTAAATACTGGTTACATCTGCCTTAACATTATGATCCTGATAGTCTACATAAAAAGTATCGATGGCTGTTGGGTTAGGTTTAAAAGCCGTACGGTAGCTGATCATGCTTCCTGCTTTAAACTTTGGCAATGATGTGCTTAACCCGGTTGCCAAAGAAGTGATCAGCGTATCGTGCTGTTTGTTTGAAACATCAGTGTACTTAATCTCCATGGAAATTAAACCGTCATCGACATTTACATCAGCCCAGTTAATCAGAGCCGAACCATCTGATTGCAGTTCTGCCTTGGCGATACCCCTGTTAATAAGCGAACTTTGATAAAGGCTGCCATATACGTTGGCAGCCAATGTAACCGGCACCGAAATATGCCCACCATTATCGAAAGTGCGGACCTCGAAAGTCATGGTACCTTCTGGTAAATTGGGAATGAACAATTTCGCGGTATCAATTCCGGAACTGCGGGTAACCAGTGTTTCTATAGAATCCTGCTTACTGTTCCAATAAACCCTGTATTTTACAATTTTTGGATCTGACGTAAAAAGTCCCGTCAAAAAAACCCGGTTCTTGCCCGAAAATACTTGTACCGAATCCAGTTTGCCAGGATATATAATTGGTCCGTTAGGCTCATATTTCTTTTTATAGTCATCCATTTTAGTGCAGGAGCTTAGAATGAAAGCAGCCAGCATCAACAGATAATATGATGTTATTTTATATAATTTCATGATGGTAATTAAATTGATGAATGCATTGATTCTACTACTTTCCAAACAGGGTAAACTCACTGATACTCATGAAGTACGAACCTGTCCAGTTACGTAAGCTCCTGATCCTGATGTACCTGTAACCACTTAATCCGGCCGGAAAATCAAAGCCCCAACCATCATGTGCATATTTGTAATCGGCGGCCGTTTCTGTACCCGACGGTGAACCAGATGGTTTTACTATATTACAGGTTAACAGTTTTGTCCACGAAGCATCAAGTGCACCATTCACGTTTGGTGAGTTTGATCCCCATATTTCAAAATCACGCAGATTGCCCCTTACATAGTACACATTACCAATCTCAATGAAAGGATTGAGGATAAAACGACTAAGTACCCGCTGCTTACCAAGATCGATGGTTACCATTTGCGGGCTACCGGCACTCTCAACTGTAAAGAGGCAATTTGGCCATCCCCCGGTAAAGTTTCCGTCAAAAATTTTAGTTACATCGGTATATGAATACAGGTTGGTAGCATCACCAGGCAACACATAGGCCGACCAATCTGACTTTGAAAATTGTTCCTCATAAAACGGCGTAAGCTTTAAAAATAAAGTGTCCGATTTATTTAAAAACCTATCCCGTACAAGAAACGCGTACTTGCGCTCAATAGCCGGCTGGCCTCTAACAGCAGCCTTTATTGAGAGGCTGTTGCTGTACACATTGTCCATTCCTTTTGTCTGCACATATAATCCGTTGCTGGCAGTATCAACCATTGGCACAATAACCAGGTTATCCTGACTGATATTATCACAGGCAATATTAAAACCACCAAAAGTAGCGGTTATTTTAAGTGACCGGTAAGCAAGAAGATACGGTGGAGTTAATGGGTTGGCTGTAACACTAACGGGTGCCGAAACTTTTTCGCTTGAATTTACTGCGTAAAGCTTTATCACGTGTGCCAGTGTATCACCAAAACCATCAACCGTTAAGGTATTGGTATAGCGCGATGCTATTACTTCGCGTGTTTTACCTGGAGATGTTTCGTAAACAGCTTTTACGTAAAATACATCATTATCGCCGGGAAGCGTATATGTTAAGCTGGCTTTACCGTGTTCGTTTTGTATTTGCACATTGGTAACAACCCCGGGGGCGTTATTATTGGTTATAGTGGGTTTATTAAGTGTTTCCTGCTTACAGCCTGTTATTATTATTGCTAACAACCAGAGCCAGAAAGCAATTCGTAGTTTTATTGTTTCCATGTGAATGTTTTTATTGTCAAACATGTTATTGCTATATATTTACCAGTTAGGGTTTTGAACCAGATTTTGGTTAACCAGTAAATCACTTTCTTTAATTGGCCATAAGTAATCGCGCGGAATCACAAAATGTCTTGAAAAAATTAACCTTTCGCGGTAATACAATTCTGGTGAATTTTCACTTATTGTCCATCCTGTTACGTTGCCATTGAGTTCAATACCGGCTGTTTTCCAGCGTAAAAGATCCCAAAAACGGTGACCTTCAAAACAAAGCTCAAGACTACGCTCTCGCTGAATGATTGAGCGCATCCCTTCTTTTGTAGTGTACTTGGTTGGATTAATGCTGTATTTAGACCATGAATCTTGGACTGTAGGCAGGCCGGCCCTTACCCGGTTTATGTAGGTGTATACATCTGCCACAGGCCCTTGTGCTTCATTTAATGCTTCAGAATAAAGCAAATACAGATCGGATAAACGCATTTCTGGCCAAGGGTAATTGATATAGGTAACCGTGGCCCACTCGTAATGCCAGTTAAGGGCTTTTTTCATATAGAAACCAGCAATTGGTATCGGCGACGATTGACCAACTTCAGCACCACGGGCCTTCATCCACCAGGTATCTTCATCGGTTTTGGTTGCGCTATTAGCCATATACCACACACCTCGGTCAAATCCAAGATCGGCATAATAACGAGGTTCACGGTCAAAATTAAGCCTTGCTGTTGTTTCGCCTTCTTTGATGTTAAAACGCTCATCATGAGTACCAACCCTTAATTGAGCTATATCACTAAAATCGAGCGTTTTATCTTCATTAATAGGCACGCCGTTTTTAGTATAGAACATTTTGGCCATTTTTATAGTAGGGCCAAGCAATGGGCGATTGGCTGATTTAGCAGCATCTGCATTGTTAAAATCATACTGCCCCGCGCACATCGACTGGAAAAATGAATTGAAGTTGATGTTATTATTAGCAGTTAAACCCCAGATCAACTCTTCATTCCATTTTTCACTCATCGCGTTCCTGATGCCCATTTGCGTCATGGTAGTTTGGCTAAGCGGGTTTGTTGGCGTAGGAAAAGTATACAACCGTATATTTTGCGATTCGCAAAAATCTATTGCCTCTTTACAGGCATCGGCCGCACGCTGCCATTTTTCGGCACTAAAAGCCAGGTTAAACAGTTGTTCTCCATCTTTATTTTTAAATGAGCTATAATCCGGGTTACCATTAAACAAGGGGCTTGCCGCTGTTACCAATAATTTAGCTTTCATACTCAAAGCTGCTGCTTTGGTAACGCGTCCAAGCTCACTTCCTTCGTTCCGGATTGTTAGAGGTAGTTTTGCTGCTGCCTGATCATATAACCCGGCTATATAACTCACTACTTCATCAACAGGACGGCGTTTTACCCTTATATCATCAATTGATGCATCGATAGGCAGATTTTTATCAATAATAGGTATCGGCCCATAGGCCCTGAACAATTGAAAATGATAAAAAGCTTTTAAAAACTGCGCTTCGGCTATCCAGCGTTCACGTGTATCGATATTAAGGTCGCGTACTTTGGTTTGGTCGCTTACATTTTCAATAAAAACATTACAATCACGTATGGCTTTATAATTTGCAGCCGCATCCCTGGTGCCATTCATATAATTAGCAATAGGATCTGACGAGGTTTGGAAGCCTCTTGGCAACTGCAGTACGTTGGTTGACCGTATGTGATTTGCAGGGTCTTCAACCCAAACTTCGTCGCCTGCTGTAAGCCCGACGTTATAAGTAGGATCTGTTTCTGTAGGCAGGTAAGAATAACAGGTAAACAAATACTTTTCGGCCTCTGTTTGCGAAACAAAAGCATTAGCTATCGTTGATACGTTATCGGGGACAACATCCAAAAAAGACTTTTTACAGGATGATACCGGCACAATCAATATTAAGATCATTGTTACCAGGAAGATGTTCCCTTTAGGTACGCGACTTAATACGGAATGATTAATTTTTTGTATAAAATTACTTTTCATATAATTAATTTGAAAGCTTTAAAATTCTACCCTCAGCCCTATGTTAAATACTTTTTGAATTGGATAGCCCAAACCAGAAGTTCCCATTTCAGGATCCCACAGCTTAAAACTGCTTACAGTTAATAGGTTTAAGCCGTTTATATAGATGCGTGCACTATTCAGATGGATACTTTTAAGTTGGCTTTTCGTGAAATTGTATCCAAACTCTGCCGACTTCAGGCGCAGGAACGAGCCGTTTCTTAACCACCAAGTTGATGTTGGCGATGTTAGGGTCTGGCTGTTGTTTGCTTGTACAGTGTTGCTTAAACGCGGCCAGAACGCGTAAGGGTTACGATTATCTTCAGACCAGTGATCATCGGCAATTGACTTTAACAAGCCACTTTGGTTGCCGGTATTGAGGCCGTTATCCTGCAAGCCACTCACTAAGGTAAAAGGGGAAATATCCGCCGAATTGATCACAAAAGAAGACCTTGCCGATCCCTGGAAGAATGCACTGATATCAAAGTTTTTATAGCCAACAGAAAAACCAAATCCGTATATAATTTCCGGAACCTGCGGGTAGCCAATCGGCACAACATCCGAGCTGGTTATTTTTCCGTCGCCATTCATATCGCGGTATTTAATGTCGCCGGCTTTGTAATCACCAAAACTTTGTACGGGCGAGTTGGCTACATCCACATTGTCAATAAATAACCGCTCGGCAATAAGGCCATATATCTGGCTCAGAGAGTTACCTACTTTACTCAAATACTGCAGGTTGCCTGGATATACCGGTTCTTCATTTTTTAGCAACTTGCTTTTAGCATAAGTAAGCGTACCGCGCGATTGGATCCAGAAAGAGTTGTTGAAGCTTTTCTTATAATCCATAGCAATATCCACCCCTTTACTGGATGACTTGCCCGCGTTTGAGGATATATCAGCCTGTAAACCCATAGAGGTAGGAATGGTACTGCGCACCATCAAAATATTATCACGCTTTTGTTGATAGGCATCAACCGTTAAGGTAAAGTTTTTGGCAACTGTTAAATCCATACCTATGTTGGTTTGCCTTGATTGCTCCCAGGTAATATTTTGATTTTCATAACGATTGGTAACTACGCCCGGCCTGCTATACAGATAGTTGGTGCCAAACTGGCCGTAAGAGCCGTTATTTAAATTAACATCAGAGAGATAAAAGAAACGGTCTGTTGCTTTTCCAATTTGATCGTTACCAACTAAACCATAGGTAAACCTGAATTTAAGGTTATCAATAGTTGACAGCAGTGGTTCAAAAAACTTTTCGTTTGATACTACCCAGCCGGCGCCTACTGACGGAAAAAAACCAAAGCGGTGATTGCTTGCAAAACGCTCGGACCCATTGTAGCCAAAATTAAACTCAAACAGGTAGCGGTTATCATAACCGTAAGTAAACCTGCCCGATACTCCCTGGTTGCGCGAGGGCAGCGATAATTGTAGTGTTTTGGCGTTGCCGGTAAGGTAATTGCGCAGAGTACCGATCAACAACCCGCTAACTGCATGTTTTTGGGCGAAGGTGCGATTGTAGGTTACCGCTGTTTCAATATAAGTTATCGCGTTAGAAATATTTGATCCGGGATCTTGATTATAAGTTAAATACTCGGTTGGGGTATTGCCAACGCTGCTGCCCACTAACCCGTTGTTAAGCAATGTTAAACCGTTAAACGTTCCGTTAAGTACGTCTGATTGATAGTAATAAGGACTATACTGACGCGAAACGGTAAAGTATGAATAACGTGTAGTATAGGCCATTGCCCTTGCGGATAACCCCTGGGTAATAAAATCAAGCTTTTGACTTAAGTTTAATTGCGCGGTTAGTGTACTGGTATTTGAGCTTTGAAAACCAGATAACGATTGCGCGTATGGGTTCATGTATAAGCCGCCACCTGGTATAATAGCGTTACCGAAAAGTGGATGATTTACATAAGGTAACAGGTTACCAGGGTAAATAGCCGGAAAAGCTACCGGATTACTCCATAAGGCGTTTAAGAAAGTGTAACCGCCACCACCTACAGGGCCATGATAACTGTCGAACTGACCTTTTAAACTCACTACCGCTTCGGTGGTTTTAGTGAGGTTTAAGGTGGTGTTTGATAAAATAGAGTATGATTGCAGCTTAATGTTATTGCTGAAATTGTTAAGGCTGTTTTCTGCCAGGTTGCCGTTGTCAATATTGTAGGTCATGGCCAAATAGTACTTAGCTTTCTCAGACCCACCACTGGCGTTCATGTTGAAGCGTTGATTGCTGGTTTTGTTCTTTATCAACTGTTTGATCCAGTTATTACTTGGGTACAGTAGCGGGTCATCGCCTTTTGCGGTATGATCTATTTTGTTTTGCGAGTAAGGTAAGATGCCCAGCGGGTTGCGGGTAAGTACCGCTTCATTGGCCAGCGTCATATAAGTTATATTATCGGCCAGATCAATGTTCCTGATGTTTGACGATGTTGAATTTTCACCGCGAATATTGAATTTTACAGCACCAACATCGCCACGTTTGGTAGTTACCAGGATTACACCATTAGCACCCCTTGCGCCGTATAGCGATGAAGCAGTAGCATCTTTTAGTACCGAAAAACCCGAAATATCATCCGGCTGAAGTCTTGCCAGATCAGTAGTACCTGATTCTATACCATCGATCAGTATCAAGGGATCAACCTTACCTGCGCCGAAAGTACCCACACCCCTGATAAAGAACTGGGCGTTATCAGCACCAGGCTCACCGCTTCGCTGGTATGAGATCATGCCGGGTACAACACCCGCCAACATGGTTGTAAGGTTACTTGACGGACCTTTTAACTGTTTTGGGTTTATAGTAGTAATGGAACTAACAAGGCTTGTCTTTTTTTGCGTACCATAGGCAACCACGGCAACTTCTTCAAGCGCATTTTTGTCGGCCCCCATTTGTACGTCAATTTTGTATGTGCCTGCTGCGGATAATGGATAATTTGAAAGATCAAACTCCTGCGATTTTGAGCCTACAAATGAAAAAACGATGATTGAAATCCCTCCTTCTTTTAAATTAAGCGTGTACCGGCCATCCATGTCTGATTGTGTGCCGTTCATGGTTCCTTTAACTTTAACACTTACGCCCGGTAAGGTGAGACCCTTATCATCGGTAACAACGCCCTGCACTTTTTTGGGTACAACAGCTTTTGCCGGTTCTTTTTTCTGTGGGGCTATAACAGGTGCGGGTTCGTTTTTTTCAATTACGATGAGCTGGTCGCGCACTACATAGTTGAGGTCTTTCCCTTTTAAAAGCACGCCGAATACTTCTTTTAACTCGGCTTTCTTAAAATCTACGGAAACAAGCTCTTTGTCATTCAACAAATTGTTACTGTAAAAAACAGTCAGGCCAGTTTGCTTTTTGATTGATTTAAATACTTCGGCTAAACTGATGTTAGACTTTTTGAGTGTTATTGGCCCCGTTGCCTGTGCCTGTACAGCACTGTACCGGGTTACCAATAAAATAAAAATAAAGGGCAGTATAAGCCGCCGGCTGAATAAAATTCTCTCCATATTATTGGGTTTATGATTTGGTTTTCTTTAAGACCGCATCCTGACGAAACGGGTGAACGGGAACAGGAAAAAAATGTATTTTTTTTATTACATAGGCGTCAATTAGCAATAATTCAATGAGTTGTAGTTAAGTGAAATTCAATTATTTAGGCAAGGGTTTCCCGATCTGGTCATAAACCAGGCATTAAGCACTACAGAAAATATGAGGTGAATTGATTGAGTATGTTACACTATCTGATGTGCAAAACTCCTTCCCTCAAAACGGCGTTGACACCTGCAGATGCCTTGATATTTTGAATGAAAACATCAACCGATTTATTCTTTTGAATAGCACCGCTAAATGCTTCATCGGCTTTGGCCGGATCATCAAAAACAACTTTGACATCAAACCATCGAAGCAGTACATCGCTTATATCATGAAGTTTAGTATCGTGGAAATAATAGATATCATTCATCCAGGCCAGTTCAATCGCGGGATCAAACGTTTGCGAGGTAAACCCCAAGGCCGGTGTGTAAACAGCCTGATAACCCGGCTTTAAAAGCATTTTTCGCTTATCCTGGCCGCTTGTTGATACCGAACCCTCCACCAATGAAGTCACTGTTTTATCGGTCTGATAAGTGTTTACATTAAACTCGGTACCTAAAACCCTTACATCAGTTTGGTCTGTATGTACAATGAATGGTCGGGCGGCGTTTTTAGCTACTTTAAAAAAGGCTTCGCCGGTTAAATATACCTCCCTCGTTTTACCTGAAAATGCAAAAGGAAAGCGCAGGCTTGATACCGAATTTAACCAAACTTCGGTACCATCTGATAGTACTATCCGGTAATTTAATTTTGAAGGAATAACAAGCGTACTCCATTCAGCCGTTTTATTGTTATCAAGCTGATAACTTAGCCCGTTAGCGCCTTTCTTTAAATGCGCGAAAGGTACATTGATCATCTTTTTGCTTGTATCCGAAAGATCGATATGTTGTCCGTTAGCCATCCGGAGTTCGATGGCTGGAGCTTTGTTATGCTTTTTTGCAGCAACGGTCTCATTAACGGGCATTTTTCGCCAGTAATACCCGGCAGTAAAAGCAATACATAACAAAGCAGCCATAGACAGCCATTTTGTGATCTGTATGCGACGGGTATTGATAGGCCTAACTTGTTTTATTTCGAGCTCAATTTTATCCCAGGCTTTGTTTTCATCTATGTTATCAAAAAAGTTTTGAGCTTTATCTGAAGATAACTTCCGCTGCATTTCATCCCAAAGCTGTTTAACCTGGGGATCATTTTGTATAGCCTCGTTAAGCAAATGGCTTTCTTCCTCGTCTATCGTGCCCGCTATTTGCTCAATTATTAGTTCCTGAAAATACGCTTTATTGTATGTCATTATTTGTAAGACCTCATTATGGATAAATGGGTGAACTTATTTGGCACTTTTTAACCCCTCTTTTAAAGTTTTTATGGCCAGTTTCAAGTGAGTTTTCAATGAATTTATGCTGATTCCCATTTCAAGGGCTGCATCCTTATATTTTTTATTTTCATAGTGCACCAGGGTAAAAGCCTGCATCCGCTGTATTGACAGATCAGCCAGCATTTTCTCAGGATAAATTTCGGGTGCAGGCGTTTCTTCCTCCTCTACCTCAGTAAGCGTATATTTATAGTCAGCCAATTTCTTTTGCGTGCGTGTTTCGCTTTCAACTTTTTTCAGGCAACGGTTACGTATTGCTGTAGTTAAATAGGCTTTTAATGACGAATTGATATTGGTAAATAATTGCTTTTCCCAAAGATCAACAAAAAAACCCTGAACAGTGTCTTCAGCTTCGATTTCATCCTGCAAAATGTAAAAGGCTGATATATTAAGCAACTTGTAGTATTTTTTAAATACTGCTTCAAAGGCCTCCTTGTCCCCTGCCTTTAATTGCTCAATAAGTTGAGAATCGTTCAAAATTTCCATGAATTGGTCTTAATCGGTTTATAACTAAATAGGTTGGGCTATCTAAAGAAAGCTAAATGTAAAAACTTTTATTGTCAAAACAACAATTATTAAAAAATTATTAGAAATCTCATTTTTATAAAAAACGGAAGCAGCTGGTGGATCAACTTAGTTACTTTTTGCCCTCGATCAATGTACGTCTATAGAGTAAACGAAGTCAAAAACTTACGCTTATAAAATAACACCCGTTTAGAATGGAATACATAAAAAGCAATCGATTACATCTATAATTAATGTAATAAAAACAATTAAATACATAAAAACGGTTCTCAAGCGCTCTCAGATTTGAAAGAAGAGTATCAATGCTAACGAGCGCATTTTATTTAATTATCAGAAGTCGCTTTGCTGAAGGGTAACCGGGCCAATTAAACCCGATTTTAATAATGGAGCGTCTTTTGTGTAGAATTTATGAGTAGTAAATGTAAACCGTTTGCTTTTCCTGCGCGTGTCCTTTATTAACCATTCTGGCCATGTATTATCGTTCTGAATCCCGTCGTCAGGTAGTTTTTCGTCGCCAATTAACCTGTTAGGCCAGAGGTTTGCCACTTCTATTTCCAATTGGTTATATCTTTTTAAATCAGCGGCGCTAATGTCGATGCGCCAGGGTGCAGTCCATAATATGCCTACAATCTTTCCATTTACCTTTACCCTTGCCATATTATTTACTTCGCCCAGATCAAGGCTGATCTTTTTGTTTTTTTGCTGAGATATGCTTGCAGACAACTCAAAGGTTTTACGATACAGCGCGATACCCGAATAGTATTTGATGCCATCTTCCGGACGCTTGGTCCAATCTTTTAGCTTGTCAAACTTTACAGATTTAGGCCCTCCCCATTTAGGATCGAAACTTACCTGCCACGGTCCGCTTAACGCTTTTATCGTCTTGTATTCGGCAAAATTTTTATGGTTTGCTATAGCAGAAACAGCTTTGGAGAACACTAAAAAATAACTTTGGAATGGCTCAAATTTCAACGGCACGGTAATCAGTTCACCATTTCTTGAGTAGTCAGGAAGTACCCTAAGCTTAGCTGTCATAGGGTCCCAAAGTTGTATAGTGCTGTTAGTACTTCGGAATGTTGCAGTGGTAGCAACCTGCTGATCAGTTCTGTTAGATACAAAATATACATCATCATCGCCAACAACACGATGAGTATATCTCAATTGCCCGTTGGCAGTGAAATCCTGTTGAATATTCATTTTCTCCAGAATGCTGGCAGTAAGGTCATATGCCGGGTAGAGATCGTCAATATTTTTATTCAAATCACCTCCCCATATAACTATTCCTTTTCCAAAACGATGTTCGGTCTGGTGATCTTGTTCCTGCAAAGTACCCCACAGTTTTTTGGCCATACCCGTAAGTTGTTCATCACACGTAGGATAGTTGGAAAGGCCCGGAGATTTTAAAGGAGGCGAACCAACAACCACCGCACCTTCATTTACCAATTTGGTAATTTTTTGCAACAGCGCCGGCGTCATGGTTTTCACAGCCGGTAAAACAAGTAACCTATAACTTGCACCTCCCGGAAACATAATCTGTCCTTTTCGGACAGTAGCCTTATACAGTTGACCTGGCGAACAGCCATCAAAATTATAACCTTTTCTGTCAGGAATTACCACATCTCCATCCATTGCTGATGATGGCGGCCTGAATACGTGCGGAGAACCTTCGGGAGTAAGATAGAGTACATCGGCCACTGCCCTTCCCTGCTGCAGCAGATATTGGCAGCGCGATACATAGTCATGATATCCGCTTACCATGGGCCACCAGGTTTGGTTTCTGTCCCAATGCACGCCGTAAGGCCCCATGGTGGCACCCGGCTTCAAGGAATCTGCCAGAAACTGGTTTTGAAAAGTATGGTAAACAAAACGGTTAATGCCGGTAGCAAAAGCCCAGTCCCCCTGATTTTTCATCGACCCAGGGTATTGTTTCCACATATCATCCTGAGCTGTAAAAGCCTCGGCTGGAATTAATGATTTTCCATTTACATGCCCTATAGAAGTAGCTTCTGTGCAGCTGAACGATGAGTTAAAGCCATATCCCTTGCTCCAAAACTCGCACATTGGCACATCCGCGATATTACCCAATTCAAGATCTGCCGTCGGGTTCATATCATAAGGTTCGATTGATAATTTAAGCCCGAGTTTATGTGCATAGCGTTTCACGTAACCAGCATGATTTTCCAAAACCAGTTCCTGCGCGGTTTGCCGCAGGTCCCACAAAAAACGTTCGCTTACTTCATTACTTTCAACTATATTGCCCGCATAAACCGGGTAATAAGGTAAAGGATCATAACCTCTTCTTTTTATAAATTCGGCCCTGAAATTTCCCGTCCAATTTTGTGCACCCATTTCCCAGCTGTCTATAGGCAGTCTTTTTAAACCTCCTTGTAAAGCAGCATCAGGCTTTCCGGTTTTATGCAGGAGTTTACCAATGTAATTTTCCAGATGCGCATGCAACGCCACAGTGTCAAATTTGTCGGCTTCAAAGCCAAGGCCGGGTACAGGTGCCGGACGCGTGATAGCGCCGTTGTTCCGTTTACCGAAACGCATAATTGTCCAATTTCCGTTTGGAGCGTTCCAATCAAGTGAGCCATCTGCACGGAGCTTATCTGTTAAATCAATGATCTTACTTTTGTCGATTACAGCATTCTTGGCCGCTTCCGGATATGTGGTCATATATGGAAGATATTGTTTTACACCTTTTACTGATGAATAAGGAGCGCGGTAATACAAGGCTTTTTCATCTATATCAGTTATTTTGGCCGGGGGTTGCAGCCGGTGTTGGATAAGCTATTACGGCAACGTCCTCGTAAAAATCATTCCATTGCTTTTTTAATTCAGGTGTAAATGCACCTTCGCCAAAATACGGGGCTTTTGGTTGCGGAACAGGCAATTTTATTTGTTGCGCTGTTCCGCCTGTAATGTTAACTGTATCGCTTACCAAATGCTGCATGGATTGCGATACGGGTACCCAGGGGCCACCGCTACCAGTCCACCCAGGTCCTACGCCAAGGGTTATTTCAATACCCAGGCGTTTGGCTTCCTTTACCGCGTGAGCAAACATATTTTGCCACTCTTCGCTTAAAAAATCAACGGAACCGCGCGGGATGCCAACGTTTACCTCTAAAAAGATAAGATTGCTAATGCCTGCTTTTCTCATGGATTCGAGATCGGCCGTAATTGATTTCGCCGACATATTTCCATCCATAAAATACCAATATACACCTGGTTTTGCGCTATCGGGCGGATTAAGAAAGCCCATTTTTAATTTGCTCACCTGTGCCTGGGACACAAACTGAAAACATAAAAGGCCGATAAACCAGATGGTGAAAAGTCTGTACATTTTAAAAGGTAAATAAACTATGGGTAATTCAAATCTATCTTAATTACGTTTTATTTAACAGCACTTATTTGATATTTGATTTGTAGTTTTTGATTTGACAAAAACTGAAGAAAAGCTACCGCATTTCTTACTTGATTTAATCAATTTTTTGTTTTTAATTTTGTATCAATGATGAACAGCTTACAATTTAAACTTCTTAACGGGCAGCTTGAAGAGCTAAGGGATGAACCTGCGAGCTTATTAAAGTTCCTGAATGTTTTATTTGAGCCTTTTTCAGCAAATTACGAACAGCTTAAATATGCGCTTGAGCGTGAGTTCAGACCAGAGGGGTCGCCCGAGGTACTCCGTTTAAATTTTGACCGGATCAAATTTGATCAACAGGCAGGCCATGGAAGTTTTCGTATCGTATTGGATGTCAATTACTCCTTTGGCTGCGAAGATGTTGTAACCTACAAAAAAGATCAAACCTCGGAGTGGACTTTTCTTATTGATCATAAGCTATCAATCGCAAGTTTCTTCAGTTCGCCATACATCGATAGCCGTTCAACTGCCGACGAATTTTAGTTGCATGCAACAAGCTGAAGCCATAGCGCTGATTCAAAAAGGCATAACAAGCGATCTTCCTCAGCATTGGGCCGATCTGGGCTGCGGTAGCGGTACGTTTACCATTGCCCTCGCAAGCCTCCTTCCTCCGAAAAGTCGCATTACTGCTATCGACAAAAACAACCAACGTTTACCGGCCCTTAGTGATGGCATCAAAATAGATTTTATTAAAGCTAATTTTGTAGATGAACCAATAGTTGTCAGCCCGTTAGATACTATCCTGATGGCAAACTCTTTTCATTTTGTAGCCAGCAAGACGAAATTGATCAACCAGTTAGAACATACTTTTAAAGGTAATCCCAGGTTCCTGATTGTAGAATATGATGCCACTAAAGCCAATCCATGGGTTCCGTATCCTATATCCTATCAAAAACTAAATCACGAATTTAGTCTGTTGGGATATAGAGTAGATAAGTTGGCAGAAATGCCCTCAAGATTTGGAGGCGTAATTTATTCTGCACTTGCTTTCAAATAGGAACTTCTTTGCGATAAGATGTTATCGATTTGTGACCCGGTTGTTATTGATTTTAACGTCCTTACAATCCTTTAAACTTATCAACTTATTGATGTCTTTAATATTGCCGGATGAAGTTATCTGATTACCAATAATTGTTATTCCACCGGTACTTGAAGCATCAAAAAAGTGGGTACCTTTCAATGTGGCTTTATTCTCGATAATTTTAATACCAGTATGAACAGGCTTCGGTGATGTTACCTTATTTTCCGGCAATAAACCAATCACAGGCCCACCACACTCAAAAAAGGTATTGTACCTGATGGTAACGTCCTTCACCGCGCCAGATTCGTACCAGCTTGAAGCATCATCATTAATCATGATGGCACTATTATGAGTTCGGTTAACTATATTATTTTCAATAAGTACTTTTTTTCTTGTGGTTACCAGGATTCCCCTTGTCGGGATTTTTTCAATCATGTTATTATGAATCCAAACTTCGGGCGTGGCCGTAATATTTTCAACTACATCACCGGTTTCCATGGCGGCCGGTAATGGCTTACTCAGGGTTAGCAGAAACTCTTTATTGTTCAATTTTTTGACATTGGTCAATTTATTACTCTGATAAGTAAGCAAACTTGCCGGATGTACAAGGCCAATGCTGTCACCGGTCGAAAAAGCGTCGAAGCCATAAGTTTGATCGTGCATGAACTTAACTTTAACCTGTGTTGACGAAAGCTTTTCTGTTATTTTTAAAAAAGTGCCGTGTACATTAATGGCATCATCATTGGCTCCCGACAGGTATGAATTAGCAATCTCTATTTTACCGCTACAGCCCGAAAAGTGCAAAATATCCGCCCATGCGGCACAGGTACGGCCATCTCTGGCTTTCACTATAACGTGATTAAAATTTAAATCTTTACTAAACTGACTTACCACACCCATGCCATGCATAAAGTAAATACGGATATGATCTAAATTAATATTGGCGCTTTTTTGTATAAATAAGCCGGCACAATCACGCGTAACATTGCGGTTTTGATATACCATTCCTTTTTTAAAACCGGGGTTCTGTTTAAAAAATATCCGGATCTGGTGTGCATTCAGAGCGGCATATTTCAGGTTTTGCTGCGGGATATCCAGCCTTTCCAGCATGCGTGTTGCGGGATCATATTGCTGCCAGTATGAATCGGGCTGATAACGCCAGCCCTCGCCTATCCAGGTTAATGTGCTATCCTTAATACTATATTCTGATTCGGCATTAACTATTGCATCCGCATGGTTTTCCGTTAACGCCTTGATCTTGAATTCTGAGACCGTTGGCCGGTGATAATCGAAATTCAACCCACTCAACCTGATATTGTTACTATGATCAATAAAGGTTTCGATCATTTTTCCCCTTAAATTAATCAGTGAGTTATTGCCTGTTATATTTATAAACCGACTGCTATCAACCATGAGTGCAATTGCTTTTAATCCATACGGAACATCATTGGTATTGGAGATCTGAAGCTGTGTTTTGAAAGCGCCGTCAGGAAAAAAATCATATTTACCGGTAGCGAAAGTGATGGTAACCGGATTCTCTTTTGTTCCACGCGCTACAATTGACAGTGTTTCGTGAAATTGACCGGGTGCCAATACTTTTACATTGTCCCCTGCCGATAAAATAAGCTTATTAACGCCATTAAACGTTTTCCATGGTTTTGTAGCGGTAAGGCCTGCATTGTTGTCATTACCCTTAACAGGGTCGATGTAATAGGTTTTATGACCAGGAGAAATATGCCTGGCCGATAATGCCAAATATTCAACAGGCTTATCCTGAGCTTTTAACAAATGGCATATCATTAACAAGCCCGAAAGCAACAAGTATTTTGCTGTTAAGTTTCTCATGGTATATATCAGGTTACTAATATATAGTGTAGATGTCATAACATTTACACACAGCTTTCACAAAATAAAAATGTGGTTTAGTTGCCTACAGGATAAAAATAAAAAGAAGGGATACCGCTGCGCCACTGAAGTGAGGGTACAACGATCTCAGGAACTTCAGCGCGATGGTAATCTGGTTTTCTACCGTACGCTTGGAAATATTCAGTCTGTCCGCTATTTCGTCGTTGCTCAGGTTCTCTACCCGGCTAAGCCAAAAAATTTCCTGGCAGCGGCGCGGCAATTGTTTAAGTACGTTAGTTAACTCGGTTTGCAGGTCTTCATATCCAAGCTTAACATCGGCCTCACTAACTAAAGCAAGTGCAGGTTGTTCCGGTATTTGCTCATAAAATTCAACCTTTTCAGCAGCTATTGCCCGAAGCTGTTTGTATACGTGATACCTTGCGGTCACCAGTATATACTTCTGAAAATCAATAATCTTTGAGCTATGTCTTTTTTGCCACAGTGCCACAAAAACATCGTGAACAATCTCCTCGGCAGCGGTATCATCCTTCAAATACTTTTTGGCCGTTTGATAAAGTTTATGCCAATACCTATTGTACAGGACTACAAAAGCCCTGGAACTATCTGAGACAACAGCCTCCCATAATTCGTTGTCAGTAAGTTTATTGGTCATGATTGGTGCGTTAAAAATAAAAATTATTTGCGATTTGTAACCGCAGCTGTTACATAAATTTAAATTGATACTTTTTTTTCTAAAGTATGTGTGTTAGCGTTTTCAGAAGCACACTATATATACAACGGCCTCAATCTCATACGGCCTAACCAATAATGACAACCGAAGAATACATCAAACTGTACGAAAAGTTTAATGCCGGCCAATGTACCCCTGAGGAGGAAAAACGCCTTATGGAATTTGAGGATGACTTCAGGTTTCATGAAACTGAAAGCAACTTACCTCTTAATACTGAAAACAGGCAGAAACGTTCGGCAATATATGCGCGCATCCGTGCAACATTAAATCCTAAAGCTCAAAACAGAAACTATCGCAGGATGTGGGGTTGGGCGGCTGCAGCTGCGGTTATCCTGCTGGTTTCAGCCATCTTTATTTTTCAGGCCAAACAGCCGCAAAATAATATTGCGGCCAGCAAGCCACATGTTAAACCAATAAAGCCCGGCAGAAATACTGCTATCCTCACGCTGGCCAACGGATCAAACATAACGTTGGACGATGCCAAGAATGGTGTTTTAGCCAAATCGGGCAAGACATCGGTTAAAAAGCTGACCAACGGACTCATAGCTTACAGCAATGATGGCTCTGCACAGCCTGCTGGCGAACCGGCAAAAAATGTGGTAACAGTACCAAGGGGCGGAAAATACTCCATTCAGCTACCCGATGGTACGATGGTTTGGCTTAATTCATCATCGTCTTTATCATATCCCGTGGCATTTACCGGGGCTGACAGAAGCGTAACCCTAACGGGGGAAGCCTATTTTGAGGTAACTAAAAATAAACATCTTCCTTTTATTGTGCATGCCAATGGTGCTGACGTGAAAGTGCTGGGTACTCATTTTAATGTTACAGCGTACGAAGATGAAAAAGACATCAAAGCAACTTTGCTTGAAGGTTCGGTAAGCCTATCTAATAATAAAACATCCACATTGTTGATACCGGGCCAGCAGGGTATTGCCGGGCCCGATCAACAGATTACCACTAAAACGGTAAATGTAAACCAGGTTATTGCCTGGAAAACTGGTTATTTTATTTTCAGGGACGATGATATCCAGAGCATCATGAGAAAGATCTCACGCTGGTACGATGTTGAGGTTGAATACCAAGGCAATATTACACGCAAAACCTTCGGTGGTATATACTCCATGAATAAAGATATCAATGAATTATTGAAGGGGCTTGAATTAACTGGATTAATACACTTTAAAATTGAAGAAAGGAGGATAATCGTAATGAATTAACAAGTACTTACGATTATCAGGTAAAAGACCGGAGGCGTTGGCCCGCCTCCGGTGTAGTGCCAGGTAATCAACGATCAATTGAGCGACAACCAATTATTAATTAAAACCTAACATTCAAATGTATAAAATATTTACTGAATCAAAGTTCAGGCGGCATCACTATGCCCTGCTCAAAATTATCCGGATTATGAAATTATCGTGTGCCCTGATTATGCTGGTCATAATGCAGGTGAGTGCCACTACTTACGCGCAGAAGGTAAGCGTAGACGTAAAACGAGTGCCGCTTGAAGATGTGCTTTTTAATTTACAGCAACAAAGCGGTTACGATTTTATTTACAGCGCCGACCTTCTGAAAAATACGGCTCCAGTATCACTCTCAATCAAAAACACCAGTATTGATAAAGCGCTGGATAAGCTTTTTGCTGATTTGCCGCTGATGTACCTCATCAACAAAAAGACAATAACTATAAAAATAAGGCCCGAGCCCGAAGCTCCAGTGGCTATTCCCGTAAAAGGTAAAACTGTTGATGAAAAGGGCTTGCCGATACCGGGAGTCAACATACAGATAAAGGGTACCACTACGGGTACCACCAGTAAAAGCGATGGTTCTTATAGCATCAATGTTCCCGATGGCAATGCTGTATTAATTTTCAGCTTCGTAGGTTTCGTAAAACAGGAAATATCAGTTGGCAATAAAACCGATATTAATGTTACCCTTGTTGAAGATAAAAAGGCTCTTACCGAAGTGGTTGTTACCGGTTATAGCACGCAAAGCAAACATACCTTAACCAGTGCCATCGTATCCGTAAAAGGCGAAGAAATGACTAAACGGGTCGCGACTGACCCTACATCGCTTTTGCAGGGGCAATTACCGGGCCTCTCGGTGATACAAAACTCGGCAGAGCCGGGCAACGAAAACGTACAGTTACGGATTCGCGGTTTGGGTACATTTAGTGCCGCCAGTAATAATCCATTAGTAATAGTGGATGGTATCCCAGGCGATCTTGGCGTTATTAACCCTAATGACATCGAATCGGCAACTGTCCTTAAAGATGCTGCGGCAGCAACTATTTATGGTTCGCGTGGAGCAAATGGTGTATTGGTGATTAAAACCAAAAAAGGCAAAGGCTCCGGTGGTCTTGCATTAAGCTATAATTACAATATCGGGTTTGCTACACCCACACGGCTTCCCAAACTGATCACCAATTCTGCTACCTATATGGAATTGTTAAACGAAGCTGAAGCAAATTCAGGTAACGCGCCTATTTATACCCAGGCACAAATCGACCTGTATAAAAATGCTACCGACCGGGTCAAATATCCAAATCACGATTGGCTAAAGGATATGTTCAGGACAGCTACTGTGCAAAACCATTACCTTAACCTGGGTGGCGGTAATGACAATACTACTTACAGTATCGGTTTAGGTTTGACCAATCAACCCGGAACTATGCGTGGTTTCGATTATAAAAAGTACACGCTTGATGTGGGTTTAAACTCAAAGGTTAATAAACGCGTAACATTAGGAACCAATTTCCAGTTCCGCTATGGCGATCGTAGTTACCCGTTTGATAATGCGACAGACCTTTATATTTCAACGCTTGCCCAATCGCCGCTATACCCGGCTCAAACACAGGATGGCTTATGGATCACCAAAGCTTATGATAAGGAACTTGGCAATAAAAACCCGGTGTTGTCGTCTACTATATTAACCCATAATCCTAACTATTATGGTCAGGGCAATATCTCGCTTGATGTACAAATCTTTGATGCCTTAAAATGGGAAAACCGTGCCGGCGTAAGCTTCAACCTTCAAAAGTATAAAACCTTTGCTCCTGTTATTCCTCAATACCTATATAGTGACCTGTCATACTATCGTAACGCCGATGTGGGTACACCAGGACTTACCGCGACAGAGCAGGATGAATCGCATTCAACCATTTATAGCCAGTTGAACTTTCATAAGCTGTTTGGCAAGCATGACCTTACTATATTAGGTGGCGCGCAGCAGGAAGTTGATCACTTCAGTAATCTCGGCGCCTTCCGCACCAATTATCCAACAAATGATTTGGAAGAAATAGATGCAGGGTCATTAAATGGCCTAAAGAACAACGGTACATCAGGACAATGGGCTATCAGCTCGTTTTATGGTAACGCCAACTACAACTATGATGATAAATACCTTTTAGGCGCCAGCATGCGCTATGACGGTACTTCGCGCCTGCCAAGCAATAGTCGATGGGGTTTATACGAATCGTTCTCTGCCGGATGGAGGATCTCAAAGGAAAACTTCTTAAAAGATGTATCATGGTTAAACGATCTGAAGATCAGGGGATCATGGGGAAGGCTTGGTAACCAAAACATCGGCAATTATCCTTATCAACCCACATTGGTACAAAGTGTATATGCTTTCAACGGTACCATATCCAATGGTTTCCAGGCTAATCAGCTCATCGACCCTGCACTTACCTGGGAATCAACCCGCATGACAGATATCGGTCTTGATCTCGTTGCTTTAAACAATAAACTTACGTTCACCTTCGACTGGTTTAATAAATACACTTACGACATCCTAAGGAATTCGCAGGTGCCGTTAGCTTTAGGTGTAAACGCGCCTACGGTAAACAATGGCGCGGTAAGCAATAAGGGTATTGAGTTTAGCCTGCATTACCAGGATCGCCCGTCCGAAAAGTTCAGCTATTACGCTACTGCCAACTTCCAGTTATATCGTAACAAGGTACTTTCTTTTGGAGCTCCTGAAGTTGGCGGCCCGGATCAGCAAACTATTATGCAGAACGGATACCCTATCAACTCGTTTTACCTGTATACCATGCAGGGTATTTTCCAAAGCCAGGCCGAGATCAACAGCGCGCCCGATCAGTCAAGCCTTGGCGGTGTGCCTACTCCTGGCGACATCAGGTACAAGGATATCAATGGCGATGGTAAGGTAGATGCTAATGATCGCAGCATTATCCCCGGTCAGTACCCTAAGTTTGAGTATTCTTATACCATGGGCGCTACATGGGGTAATTTTGACGCGAGCGTTCAGCTTTATGGCTCGTACGGCAATAAGCTTTACCTGTACAAATGGGGCGTTGATCCTTTTGCACAAGGTGCTATGCCAACTACCGATTGGCTAAACCGCTGGACTCCGCAAAATCCATCAACCACAATGCCTAAAATTTATATGGGCTTTTACGGCTATCCTAAAATCACCAGTGTACAATCAACTTATCACCTTTATGCGGCAAGCTTCATGCGGATCAAGAATGTGCAGGTGGGTTATACCTTTCCGCAAAACATGATCAAAGGCGTAAAAACGCTTCGTGTTTTTGGTTCGGTTGATAACCTTGCCCTGTTTACCCCATTAAAACAAGGGGCTGACCCGGAAAGGCAGGACATCAACTACAGGCCCGATGCCTGGTATGGCTTTGCAGGTTATCCGCAAAACAGAACTTTCACATTTGGCGCATCTGTTCAATTTTAATTTGTTAGCAATGAAAAAATATATCATCATATTTATAGCAGCGTTAGCAGGTTTTACTTCATGTAAAAAACTTGATGTAACGCCTCCCGATAAGTTATCAAACCTCACTTTCTGGAAAACTCCTGCCGATGCAGATCTGGCGCTCACCGGCGTATACGGTACCCTTTACGCAAGAAGCGGGCAAATCTCTACCTATGCCCCAATGTGGTACGAGAATTTCAGCGATAACACCTACACACAAAACAACCAGGCCGGCGCGCAACAGGCATTAGTTGCTGGTCTTAATCCATCAAGCGGTGGCTTTGTGGCCGATGGCAGCAACAGTCTTTATATCAACGCTTACAAAAGCATAGCAGCCTGCAACACGTTTTTAGCCAACGTTGATAAAGTACTTACAGGCGATAAGCTCACACAATACAAAGGTGAAGTTTACTTTATCCGCGCCTTCAATTACTTTTTATTAGCCGAAACTTATGGAAACGTACCATTATTGACGGCCGATCCTATAACCTCGGATTTTAAGCAAAAGGTAAGCAAGTCATCGAGGGCTGATGTTTTAAAACTGATTGAGAGTGATCTTAACAACGCTATCTCTGGATTACCTAATCAGAAATTCAACACTGGGCATGCAGTTAAAGGCTCTGCCCAGGGGCTGATGACACGTGTTTTACTATTTGAAAAGAAATATGCCGATGCCGCAGCGATGGCTAAATCTATTATAGATGGCGGCCTGTTCTCTCTTAACAGTAACTATCCTTCAAACTTTTACAAGCCCGATCAGCAAACCAGTCCCGAAATTATGTTCTCGGTGCAGTATAGCGCCCCTACCGTTCCGCACCCCGACGCGCTTACCATGATATTGATATTGCCGGGATATGTTGATCTGCAAGGCACACAGGATATGATCAATGAGTACGAGGCTAATGATCCGCGCAAAAAAATGACCTTCTTTTTTCCGGGTGATACCCCGGCGCAGGGATGGCCTTATCCGGGTACCGTTGGCAAACCCGGTGTTAATAACTGGACTGCCGGTTTCTATCCATCAAAAAAATGGCTCGATCCTAAGATCGTTAACCCGCAGCCGGGCTTGCTTGATGATCAGGACTATGTATGGATAAGGTTTGCCGATATTAAACTGATGTATGCCGAAGCTCAGAACGAGGCTGTAGGCCCTGATGCAAGTGTTTATAAACAGATTAACGAGGTGAGGGCGCGTCCGGGTGTAAATATGCCTGCGCTTGCTATCGGTTTATCTCAGGCTGATATGAGAGCGAAGATCAGGCATGAGCGCCGTGTAGAATTGGCATTGGAAGGCTTCCGTTATTTTGATATGCGCCGCTGGGGCATAGCCAAAGATAAGTTGAACGGGTTCATTCAGAATCCGCTGATCCCGGCAACAAAAACCATCTATAAAGACAATTTTGATTTTTGGCCGCTGCCACAATCAGAAGTCGACAGAAACGCTCCGGCATTGATCCAGAATGATGGATATTAATAAGGAGCGGTAATAAAAACGCCTTACGGGCTAAATCCGTAAGGCGTTTTTTTATGCTGTTAATTCTTGAATCCTTAAAATCCTGATTCAGACAATTACTTTTTCCATCCCATCGCGTACTTAATTCCGCCAAGCAAATGTTTCAAATATAAAGGATCGGCGTATGATTCATCTGTGTGGCCTAATTCTGTATAAAAGGCCCTTCCCCCGTCAAAGTTATGATACCATGCCATTGGGTGGTTGTCGCCGTTCTCGCCGCCGGTGTAGCTTTTTTCATCTATCTTGATCAATACGTGTAGGTCGTCACCTATCCACTTATAGTTATACCATTCGTCCCAGCGTTTCCAGGTCTGCGGCAAATGTTTGGTAGCGATAAAATTACGGTCGACAACGTTTAAAGTAGCATCCTGTTGTTTGGGGTGACTCTTAAAATAAGCGCCGACCAGTTTACCATACCATGGCCAGTCATATTCAGTATCTGTAGCGGCATGTACGCCAACAAAGCCTCCACCGCCTTTAATGTATTGTTCAAAAGCTGTTTGTTGCGTATCGTTCAAGACATCGCCGGTGGTACTTAAAAATATCACAGCCGTGTACTGCTTCAGGTTGCTTGCAGTAAATTTTGTGGCATCGGTGGTGCTATCCACGTCAAAATTGTTTTCCTGACCTAATTTCATAATGGCAGGTACCCCTACCGCTATAGAGTTATGATGAAAACCGGCCGTTTTGCAAAATACAAGTACTTTGTCCTTTGCAATTACCTGGCTTATCGATGCGCCTATCAACAGGCATATGGTGATTAGTTTTTTCATTTTTTGTATTTTTTACGGTGAATGGTTGATTAAGTGAGTAGTTAATTGGGGTAAGGGCATGGAAAAAAAACACTCACTGAATCAACTACTCACCACCCACCAAATTATATATTCCCCTTCTTTAATTCATCAACAGCAAAATGAGCGGCACGGGCCGTCATAGCCATATAAGTTAACGACGGATTTTGACAAGCCGACGAGGTCATGGCGGCACCATCCGTAACGAAAACGTTTTTGGCATCCCAAACCTGGTTATTGCCATTAAGCACTGAGCTTTTAGGATCACGGCCCATACGTGCTGTACCCATCTCGTGGATGCCATCGCCAACATGATGACCTCGGTCGTGCGTTTCAATGTTTTTCACACCGGCACTTTCCAGCATAGCTTTGGCTTCTTTAATGATATCAACCCGCATTTTCTTTTCGTTATCCTTTATCTCCGCGTCCATCGCTAATATTGGTAACCCCCATTTATCCTTACGTGTTTTATCAAGGGTGATTTTATTTTCGTGATAAGGCAGCAACTCGCCAAAACCACCAATACCAATTGTCCATGGCCCTGGTTCTGTAAGCGCGTCCTTGTATTGGGCTCCAATATTGTATTCGGCAATTTCACGGTTCCAGCCCATACGGCTTGCCGCGCCCTGGTAACCGAAGCCACGAAGATAATCACGTTTATCACCAAAGAGGTTGGCAAAACGGACTACATAAATACCATTTGCCCGGCGACCGTAATAATATTTATCCTCAAAGCCATCAACCAGTCCGCTTGCACCAAGGTTATAGTGATGATCCATAATGTTGTGACCAAGCTCGCCGCTACTGCTACCTAAGCCATCAGGCCAGATATCTGTAGCCGAATTCATCAATACCCAGGCACTATTGAGGGCAGAGGCATTAACGAAAACTATTTTTGAATAATACTCATAGGTTTGATTGGTTTCCGCATCAAGCACCTCAACTCCTTTGGCCTTTTTCGTGTCTTTATCATATAGTATTTTAGTAACTATAGAATATGGCCTTACCGTTAAGTTCCCGGTAGCTAAAGCAGCAGGCAGTGTTGATGATTGCGTACTGAAATATCCACCAAAAGGACAACCCTCCCAGCACCTGTTTCTGAACTGGCAAGCCGTACGGCCGGGAATGGCGGCTGTTAAATTAGCCGAACGACCGATGATCATATGCCTGGTGCCGTTATAGTTCTTTTTGATGCGTGCAGCTACATCCTTTTCAACCACGTTCATATCCATCGGCGGTAAATAATGACCGTCGGGCAATTGTGGCAAGCCTTCTAAAGAGCCGCTGATGCCTGCAAACTTCTCTACATGATCATACCATGGGGCAAGATCTTTATAACGGATAGGCCAGTCAATAGCCCAGCCATCTTTAGCGTTAGCTTCAAAATCAAAATCACTCCAGCGGTAACTCTGCCTTCCCCACAAAATAGAACGGCCGCCAAGCTGGTATGAACGCCACCAGTTAAAAGGCTTGATCTCGGTATATGGAGCGGCCTGCTCGTCGGTCCAGTAATCCATGATAGGTTCAGTAGCGCCCCAACCACGGGAAATTACCGGGCGTTGTTTACGTTCGGCCTGGGTTGGCCTTCCGGCATGATGAAAGTCCCAGGGATCCTTACTGGCGGTTTTATAATCTTTGATGTGCTCAAAGTTGCGGCCGCGTTCAAGCATGATAGTTTTTAAACCGAGTTCGCTTAATTCTTTAGCTGCCCAGCCACCGCTGATACCCGAGCCTATTACAATGGCATCATAAGTATTGCCAGCTTTGGCCTTGCCGTTTATGTTACTTAATGGCATAGTTTATAAATTGGTTTGAAATTGGATGAAACAAGTATATCAATTAAAATCAATTATTGCAATCGATTGTGAAATTTATGAATCATGATTTTCAAGATTGATGGATTACCTTGATGGAGGTATCCAATTAAAGTATCATGAAATCCTCAAATCCTAAAAATCATGGTTCTTTTATTTATTTTTACACCATGCTCCAGGTAAGTGAACTATTTATCTACCCCATCAAATCCCTTGGCGGTATTTCTGTACAAAGCGCCGTAGTTACCACACGTGGTTTACAGCATGACAGGCGCTGGATGCTGGTTAATGAACACGGCCTTTTTATAACCCAGCGAGAGTTTCCGCAAATGGCTTTATTAAAGGCGAGGGTTGAGCCCAATGGTATCGCCGTTGATCATCATTCAAAATCAACATTATTGATCCCCTTTGATTGTGAGCGAAAGCCATTACAGCAATTTGCCGTTTGGGACGATACATGCATGGGCCAGTATGTGAGCGATGAATTTGACCAATGGTTTAGCGACGCGTTGAATATGAAATGCCGCCTGGTTTATATGCCCGACGACAGCGAGCGTGAAGTTGATCAACGCTATGCCAAACCAGGCATGATCACCTCATTTGCTGATGCTTATCCTTTTTTATTGATCGGCCAGTCGTCTTTGGATGATCTTAATACCCGGATGGCACAGCCACTGCCCATGAACCGTTTCCGGCCCAATATCGTTTTTACCGGCGGTAATGCTTACAGCGAAGATTTGATGAACCAAATCAATATAGCCGGCATTACTTTTTACGGCGCCAAGCTTTGTGCCCGTTGTGTGCTCACTACCATAGATCAGCAAACTGCTGTAAAAGCGAAAGAGCCGCTTAAAACCCTGGCATCATATCGTATGAAAAACAACAAGATCATGTTCGGGCAAAACCTGGTACACGAAAACACCGGGACAATCGCCGTTGGCGATGAACTTAAAGTATTGAGCATTCACCAGGATGAGCGCTTTATTATTCCTCAAAAACCAAGCTTAACTACATGAAGCCAACTATAACTATCGAATACTGCCCCAAATGTAACTGGATGATGCGCGCGGCTTATATGGCGCAGGAACTGCTTACTACTTTTACCGATGATTTAAACGGCGTTACCCTCAAGCCAAGTGAAGTGAGCGGGCGATACACCATAAGCGTTGATGAAGAAACCTTGTTTGACCGCAAGCGGGACGGCCATTTTCCTGAAATTAAAGAGCTAAAAAAAGCTGTTCGCGACAAGGTAAATCCTGAGAAAAGCCTCGGTCATTCAGATCGTTAGCAATTGCGATTTTAATAAAATAAAGTCTGTATAAAATATCCTTTCTATATAATCTATAATATTACTCGAAAAAATAGTTAATTTAGTAATATCTTTATTTAACTTTGTAAGTTTTATTATAGAAAATGCTTTCGAAAAAAACTAAGTATGCTATAAAAGCATTGGTTGTGCTGGGCAAAAACATGGATCAGCCACCTATGCAAATATCAAAAATCGCCGAGCTTGAGCGAATTCCGAAAAAATTCCTTGAGCAAATCCTGCTCGATCTGCGTAACGCGGGTTTCTTATACAGTAAAAAAGGTGCTGGTGGCGGCTACAGCCTCAACCGGGATCCGAAAGAAATTTTCCTGGTAAGTATCATGCGTATCACTGATGGCCCTATCGCCATGGTGCCTTGCGCAAGCTTAAATTTTTACCACAAATGTGATGAGTGCCACCAGGAAAGCACTTGCGGCATAAGGGATGTGTTTGTTGATGTAAGAGATGCCACACTTAAAATATTAAGCGAAACCAGTATCGCTGATATTATCAAACGCGAAACTACCCTCATCAGCGTTTAAATTTCAAAATTTCATAAAACTGTCATAACGCAGTTTTTTTTAATTAAATGCTACCTTTTCCGTATACTATATATATATTTGGGAAATGAATCGTGAGAGCATTATTACTACAACCTTTAACCAACAGAACTGTTGCTACATGTGCAACGGTAAAGCGAGGCTGTAAACGTAATATTTAACCATATTTGCCTCTTTCGCCACAGCTAAAGAGGCTTTTTTATAAAAGATTAATACATAAAATATGCAGAGCTTCAGAACGGAACTGGAGAACCCGATTATTGAGAAGGATATTATAGATCTTGAAAAAAAGATCCGTGCTTTTCGTGAAGGTAAAATTCACGATGAAAAGTTCAGGAGCTTACGTTTAGCGCGCGGTGTATATGGCCAGCGTCAGCCCGGGGTACAAATGGTACGCATTAAACTTCCATTTGGTAAAGTTAGCTTTAAGCAATTACTGAAAATAGCCGAGATTTCTGATGAGTTTGGAAGCAGCAACCTGCACCTGACTACCCGTCAGGATATCCAGATCCATTATGTAAGTCTTGACCGTACGCCGCAACTTTGGGCTAAACTCGAACAAGACGATATTACACTGCGTGAAGCCTGCGGTAATACCGTGCGTAATGTTACCGCCTCTCCTGCTGCCGGTATTGATCCGAAAGAGCCTTTTGACGTTTCTCCATACGCTTACGCTACATTTGATTATTTTCTGCGTAACCCGATATGCCAGGAAATGGGTCGTAAATTCAAGATCTCTTTTTCATCAAGCGACGAGGATACTGCTTTTTCTTACATTCATGATATTGGTGCTATACCTAAAATAAACGCTAATGGTGAGCGTGGTTTTAAAATCCTGCTTGGTGGTGGCTTGGGCGCGCAACCTTTACTGGCAAATATTGTAGAAGAATTTTTACCCGAAGATCAGCTGATCCCTTATATCGAATCGGTAATCCGCGTTTTTGACCGTTACGGCGAACGCAACAACCGTAACAAGGCCCGCATGAAATACCTTATCCAAAAATTAGGCTTGGATGAAGTATTGCGTTTAACCAAAATTGAACGTACGGCCAACAAGGTAAAATCATATCCTATTAACCGCGACGCGGTTGATGCCCCGGCTTTACCGCCAACCGATAGCTACCCTGAAGTAGCTATCAGCAACCCGCTCCGTTACGAGCAATGGCTGGCAACCAACGTTTTTGAACAAAAGCAAGAAGGCTTTTACGGCGTATATATAAAAGTACCCGTAGGCGATATCTCTTCTGATACTGCACGTGCACTGGTTAAAACTTTAGAGCCGTTGGTTGGCAACGAGATCCGTATTACCCAAAATCAAGGCTTGCTATTAAAATACGTTCAAAAAGAAGCTTTGCCTGCGCTTTACGAAGGCTTGGCTAAGCTTGAACTGGCAGCACCGGGCTTTGATAGTTTGGCTGATGTTACTACTTGCCCGGGTACAGATACCTGTAACCTTGGTATCTCGAATAGCATGACCATGGCTCGTGTATTGGAAGACTTGATCTATACCGAGTACGAAGATTTTATTTATAACCGCGAAATCAAGATCAAAATAAGCGGCTGTATGAACTCATGCGGTCAGCATGGTTTGGCGCATATTGGTTTCCACGGCAGCTCACTGAAAGCGGGTACCAAAGTATTGCCATCTGTACAGGTGATGTTAGGCGGTGGTACAGTTGGCGACGGCGTTGGCCGTGCTGCAGAAAGGGTTATCAAAGTACCTACCAAACGTGCCACTGACGTATTGAGGTATTTATTAAATGACTACAAAGAGTTTTCGCCAGAGGGTGAAACTTACCACGAATATTACGACAGGCAGGGTAAAGATTATTTTTACCGCTTGTTGAAACCACTTGCAGATCTGACCACCCTTACCGACGACGAATATATAGACTGGGGCCACCAGGAAACATTTGTTACCGCCATAGGTGTAGGTGAGTGTGCCGGTGTTATCATAGATCTGGTAGCCACCCTATTGTTTGAATCAGAAGAAAAACTGGGTTGGGCTAATGACGCTTATGCTGACGGCCGCTGGGCTGATGCTATCTACCATGCTTATAACGTATTTGTAAGTTCGGCAAAAGCTTTGTTGCTTGATAAAGGCGTTAACAGCAGTACTCAAGCCGGTGTTATCCGTGAGTTTGATGCTCAATACGTTGAAAAAGGTGAATTTGAGTTGGATGGTACTTTTAACGACCTGGTGTTGCAGATCAATCAAAACGAACCTTCACAAGAGTTTGCGACAGCCTATATAGCCCAGGCAACCGAATTTTTAAGCAGAAGCAAGGATAAGAGAGAGGCGCTTGTACAATAATGACCGATACTAATAAAACTATAAAAGAACCGCGCATTACACTTGTGGGCGCTGGCCCCGGTGATGCCGATCTGATAACACTTAAAGCCATTAAAGCTTTAAAAACAGCAGATGTTGTTTTGTATGATGCTTTGGTTAACGAAGAGTTATTGGAATACGCTCCCGAAAGCTCAACTAAAGTTTATGTAGGTAAACGTTCCGGCGATCATACCTTTTCGCAGGAAGCCATTAATAACTTGATGGTTGATTATGCTAAAAACTACGGACACGTGGTTAGATTAAAAGGTGGCGATCCCTTTGTATTTGGTCGCGGGTATGAGGAGCTGCTCATTGCAGCTGAGCATGGAATATCTGCGTCGGTTATTCCGGGCATTTCAAGTTCTATAGCCGTGCCCGAATTACAGCAAATCCCTGTTACACATCGTGGCCTGAGCGAAAGCTTCTGGGTAGTTACAGGTACCACTGCAAATGGTAAAATCTCGAACGATCTTATAGATGCTTCACGTTCAAATGCTACCGTTGTAGTTTTGATGGGGATCCATAAACTGGCCGAGATTACTGAAATATTTAAGTTACAAGGCAAGAACAAACTGCCGGTTGCCGTTATTCAAAACGGATCAACAGCAGAAGAAAAAATAGCTGTTGCTACAGTTGATACCATTGTTAATGCCGTTGAAGAAAATAAGATATCCTCACCTGCACTTATTGTATTTGGCGAGGTTGTATCGCTTCATCCAAAATTCCAATTGATAAAAGAGGTTTATGACGTTGTTGCCAGGGGATAAAAGTTTTACCAACATTCAGGACGAAAAACAGGAAGGCAATCAGCTTTTTCCTGTTTTTTTGAAACTGAATGACCTGCATACCGTGCTTATCGGTGGCGGTAATGTTGGTTTGGAAAAACTTACCGCGGTACTCAACAACAGTAATCAGGCTCGCGTAACTATTATCTCGCGTGAGTTTTTACCCGAGATCCACAATCTTGCATCTCAATATACAGGCATTCGTGTTATTCAAAAATCATTTACGGATGATGACCTGAATGATGCCGACATTGTTATTGCCGCAACTAACGACAGCGAGCTTAATAACTATATCCGCACTGCCGCTCACGACAGGAAACTGCTGATCAATGTAGCCGACAAACCTGCATTATGCGATTTTTACTTAGGATCTATAGTGCAAAAAGGCGACTTGAAACTGGCTATATCTACCAACGGAAAATCACCTACTGTGGCAAAACGACTAAAAGAAGTATTAAATGAAAGCCTGCCTGCTGAGCTTGATATCACTTTGCAGCAAATGAGCGAACTAAGAAATACCCTTGAAGGTGATTTTGCCGACAAGGTAAAAAAACTAAACAGCGTAACATCTGTACTGGTTGAGCCAAAAGCCCCCAACCGGAAAAATTTCATCTGGCTGATCTGGTCTACTATTATTTTATCGTTGGCCATTGGCATAACCGCGCTTTATCTTAAAGAGCCCAACTTTAAAAACTTTGTAACCGGTATTGATCCTATCTTTTATTACTTTTTAGGGGCCGGTTTTGTATTTGCTATGATTGACGGCGCCATAGGCATGTCGTACGGTGTAACGTCAACCACGTTTTCGTTAACTATGGGGATACCGCCGGCTTCGGCCAGTATGGGGGTACACCTTTCAGAAATTATGAGCTGCGGCATAGCCGGCTGGATGCATTACCGCATGGGTAATATCAACTGGAAGTTATTTAAACTATTGGTTGTTCCCGGTATCATAGGCGCTGTTACAGGTGCCTATCTCCTATCCTCGCTTGAACATTACGCAATGTATACTAAACCTATTGTATCAATCTATACATTGATATTAGGTATAGTGATATTCAGGAAAGCGTTCAATACACAAAAGAAAAAATCTGCTGATAAAGTAAAACGCATTTCACTGCTTGGTTTGGGCGGTGGTTTTATTGATGCTGTTGGTGGCGGCGGCTGGGGATCAATCGTGTTATCTACACTGATCGCAGGCGGCCGTAGTCCCCGGTTTTCATTAGGTACTGTTAAACTTTCTCGCTTTTTTGTGGCCATAATGGGATCAATAACCTTTATTGCCATGGTAAGCAGCGATCATTGGCAGGCTGTAGCTGGTCTTATTTTAGGTAGCGCCCTTGCTTCACCAATCGCCGCCAAGATTTCCAACAAAATTTCAGCAAAAACCATTATGGTTGCCGTATCAGTTATCGTTATCCTGATCAGCGTCCGTTCTATTCTTAAATTCTTTGTTAAGATACCATGAGCTCAGCTTTAGAAAATGTACAACAATATATCAATGGCCTTGGCCCTGTTGAAGCGCTCACCAAACTGGCTGAGCTTTTTCCGGGTGAAGTGATCTTTTCTACCAGCTTTGGCTGGGAAGATCAGGTGATCAGTCACATGATTTTCAGCAATAATTTGCCTATAAAAGTATTTACACTTGAAACAGGCAGGCTGTTCCGCGAAACATACTCGGTTTGGGCGGCTACCATGAACAGATATCAAAAACCTATTCATGCCTACTATCCCAATAATGAGTTGCTGGAAGAAATGGTAAGCAAAAAAGGCCCTAACAGCTTTTACGAATCTGTAGAAAACCGTAAGGAGTGCTGCGGGATCCGTAAAATTGAGCCGCTTAAACGCGCTTTGAAAGGAAACAAGATCTGGATAACCGGTATCCGTGCCGAGCAATCTGTTAACCGACATGATATGCATGACCTGGAATGGGACGAGCAAAATCAATTGGTAAAGTTCCATCCTATTTTTAGCTGGACGCTTGATGAAGTGAAAGCTTACGTTAAACAATACAATATCCCGTACAATTCATTGCATGATAAAGGTTTCCCGAGTATTGGCTGTATGCCATGTACCCGTGCAGTAGCCGAAGGCGAAGATTTTCGTGCCGGCCGCTGGTGGTGGGAAGATCAATCTAAAAAAGAATGCGGGTTGCATGAGGTAGCAAAACCTTGATGAACAGGATTCAAGGATTACCTGATTTTGCGAGTCGGTACTATTACGTTCCCCGAATCCTAAAATAACGTTTCCGGAATAAAGACGCTTTTTTTTATACGTAGGTCAACTTGGTCGCAAGATCGGTTGGCCTTTTTTATTCCATTCATTTTGATCGCATCGATTTTTCTTACAAGTCACATACAACGATAAACTGAGAATAATCTGCATAAAACTCAAGGTAATCCTCAAATCCTAAAAATCAAGGTTCAAAAAAAGGGATGGTCACTAATCGCGACCATCCCCTTACAAACTATATAAAACGTAATAAAAGTTCTTATTTGTTATTTATTGTTGGCATTACCTGCTAATAAACCATCAAGCGTTACCGATACATAGTACAAGCCGCCAATGGTTGGGCCACCTGCGTATTGGTAGTACCTTTTGTTAAAGATGTCTGTAGCACCTAACTTAAATGTTGCATAGTAAGCAGGAACACGGTAAGTAACCTGGGCATCAACAGTTTTGATTGATGGTACAGTACCGGTAACCAGCGGACTCTCCCATAGGTACGATTGTTGCCATTTGTAAACTACGTTAAAGCCTAAGTTTTTAACTACTTCGCGGTTGCCAAACGATACGTTTCCAGACCACTCAGGCGTATTAAAACCGGTAACAAATATATCAGATGCGGTTTGAGCCTTTAGCTTATTGAAGCTTACGTTACCTGATACTGTATAATGCTGGTAGAAATTATAGGTAATACCTGCCGATGAGCCATAGTTATGGTAGATATTCTTAGCATTAGTATAAACGCGGTACCTGCTTTGGCCCTGACTGGCAGCATTGCTTGATGTGCCGGTTGTAGGGTCGCGGTTAATATCAAGCATCGATAGAACAGCAGCATCTGAACCTACAGTTGCTCCATTAGGCACAAACACTTGTACTTGGCCAAGGAAACCGTCATAACGGTTAGTATAAGCATCTATATCGATAAATACTTTGTTATCTGCTACAATGCCTTTATAACCAACCTCAAATGAAGTGATCTGTTCAGGGCGGGCCGGAGGCAGATCCGCCACTTTTAACAAGTTGCGATTAGCCAAAGCCGCCTGGTCTGAACCACCTGCAGCATTTACAGCGGCATTGAATGCCACTACCGATGTTTGCGTGTAACTGTTACCAAGGTAACCTAAACCTTCGTTAATGAATGGTAAGCTGCCTACACGTTTTACGCGCCCGTTATTTACGTATGATAATGCTTCAAATAGCGATGGGAAGCGATAGCCGTTCTGGAAAGTGAACCTAAAGTTATGGTTTTGGTTAACTGTATAAACAGCGGCTAAGCGCGGGGTAAATTTAGGATCAAAGTATGGATTGCGGTCCCAACGGATAGAGCCGAATAATTTCAACTTTTCATCAAAGAATGTTTTAGTAACCTGGGTAAAAGCGCCATATTTTTTGTAAATCACATCTTTACCGAAAGTACCATCGGCAAGCGGAGTGTTCCTGTCGGCAATCGGGCGGCTAAAATCCACGAAGTTATTTCCATCGGGCGTAATGCTGTACACACGTACATCGGCACCAACCAACAGGTCAACAAATTTCACCTTGTCAGTTAAATCCCATTGAGCCTCGCCGTTGTACATATGGCTTTTTTGAACCAATGCGGCACCACCAGTAACAGGTGCATTAGGAATCAGGCTCGATTTGATATCCCAGTTATTAATACCAATGATGGTTTTACGCAGGGCGTCAAACTCAGGTGTCCCCGGCTCAACACGGCCTTTATCGGCAGCTGCACGGGCAGCTTGTTCAGCCGCTGCAAGATTTGCAGAGGTAAGTACACCGCCGTTATAAGCTTTTAGAGCGTTACCGTATAAAGTTGCCCAGGCCGAGTTGCTGGCGTGGTTAAGGTCAAGGTTATCTGCCAATGGTTTTACGTTGAATGAATTACCTGTATTCTCGATAGATTCGTAACCACGTATCAGGAAGTCTTTTCCTTTTAACTCAATTTTATGATTTTGAACGGTAGCTCCTTGCAACGAGATCTTATTACCACGTTGAAACACGCCGTCCAACCTGCCGTAGCGGTAGGTGTACGATAAGATGGTGCTTGGCGTTAATTTATAAGACAGTGTACCATCTAATTTTAAGTTTTTCACATGCGGGTCAACCAGGTCAACTTCATTGTAACCTGTACGTGCAACGGTTAGATTAGGACGAGCCTTGCCATCAACAGTAATACCTTTTATCGACACCGTGTTACTGCCCGCGAGCGCGTCATCACCATATTTGTTCCAACCATCATAAGCCGCATTGCTTGTGCCTGTTAATTCAGGATAAGCTGGGTTTGCAGATTTCAGGTTAGTCGGGTTCTGATCTAAACGGGTATCCGACTGCCAATCCTGGCCTTGCATGTAGCTAAA
The DNA here is from genome assembly GCF_003675385.1 of Mucilaginibacter kameinonensis. GTDB lineage: Bacteria > Bacteroidota > Bacteroidia > Sphingobacteriales > Sphingobacteriaceae > Mucilaginibacter > Mucilaginibacter kameinonensis. The sequence continues at coordinate 464,919 of NZ_RCWZ01000005.1, forward strand.
GTTCACTTTAACGGCAAACTTATCGTTAAAGGCTTTGGCATAACGTAAAGCATCTTCGGTAATTGAACTGGCGCCTAAACGGTCGTTACCCACATGGTTAACCGCCTGACGGTGATAAAAGCTCAAGCCCTGGTATTTAAAAGGATCTTTAGTGAACAGGTTTGATAAGCCGTTAATTGCATTGGTGCCATAAAGGGCCGCAGCCGCGCCCGGAGTAATTTCCACACTGGCAATATCCAGCTCGGTTGGGCCAATGGCATTACCCAGTGGTACGCCTAACGTAGCCGACTGCATATCAACACCGTCAACCAGTTGCATAAACCTAAAGTTGTTAGGACTATTGAAACCGCGGGTGTTTGGTACTTTTAGGGTGATACTGGTGGTGGTCATTTGTACACCTTTAACGTTCTCAAGCGCATCGTAAAAACTCGGCCCAGGCGATTGCTTTAATGCCGTAATACTCAGCTTTTCAATAGCAACAGGCGACCGGAGCAGCTTTTCTTCCTTACGGGATGCCGTCACTACAACTTCGTTAACCAACAGCGATTGCGTGGTAAGTGTGATGTTTACGGCGCTGTTAGCATTTTTTATATAAAATTCCTGTGGCTGATAACCTACTGCTGTAAAAACAAGTGTATATGGTAATTTTGCGCTGGTAGTTAACGAAAATTTACCGGTTGTATCTGTTGATGTTTTATTTGTTGTACCTTTTATGGATACGGTAGCCCCTACCAGCGGTTTTCCCTGGTCATCGTCTACTTTTCCGCTCAATATGTATGAGCCATTTAATTGCGCGCGGCTTATGCCCGGTAACAGTACCAGGAAGAGCACAATTATTTTAATTGAGTTTGTAAAAATTTTCATGAAGTAATGGTGTGGTGGTTATTAAAATTGTGATTTTGGGTTTTGTGTTATTGTTGATGAGGTTAAATTCAACAACAACACCCTGCAGTTAGGAGCTGCATTTTTAACATGGAGTGATTGGCAATTGCATTAAAATGATACATTGTCTATAGAATTAGTCGACAAAAATATAAATTAAAAGCTTGCTGTCAAGGCAATTATTCATTTTTTTTGAGTTTTTGATGATTTTGGCATCATTTCACTATAAAATCCATCACTTTAGTGGATATTTTAAAATAAACAAGGCCTAATTACGCTCAAATTTGTAATATTGAAGCCTCAACCTCTGTACTCAGCTAATGGCTTTCAATTATCAACGCATCGTTATTAAAATCGGCTCAAATGTTATTACCCAGGAAAATGGCCTTCCCGACCAGTCACGAATAAAACATTTGGTTGAACAGATAGCCGCGATAAAAAAGCAAAATATTGAAGTTATCCTGGTATCGTCAGGTGCCGTAGCATCAGGCCGTAGTTTGATCACCGTATCTGAAAAATCAGATGCGGTAGCTGCCCGCCAGGTACTTGCTTCTATAGGCCAGGTAAAACTCATCAATACCTACTCGCATTTATTTGAGCAGTTTCAGATCCTGTGTTCGCAGGTTTTGGTTACCCGCGAAGATTTCAGGGACAGGATGCACTACCTCAATATGAAAAACTGCCTTGAGGCCTTGTTGCAATACGAGGTGATCCCTGTTGTGAACGAAAATGACGTGGTATCGGTAACCGAACTGATGTTTACCGACAATGATGAGCTGGCAGGTCTGATAGCCTCTATGCTTAATGCTAACGCCCTGATCATCCTTACTAATGTCGATGGTATTTATAACGGCGACCCTAAAGCAGCCGGTTCAGCAGTGATAGATGAAGTAAGCGGTAACGGGCTTGATTTTTCAAGTTTCGTGTCGTCAGGCCGTTCGCAATTTGGTCGTGGTGGAATGATCACCAAATCTACTATGGCACAAAAAACAGCCCAGTTAGGGATTTCGGTGCATATTGCAAATGGTAAACGGGACAGTATATTAACCGATGTGTTGGAGAATCAGGTTACACATACCCGTTTCATTCCTAATAAAACAGCATCGGGTAAAAAGAAATGGATTGCCCATTCCGAAAAATCTGCAACGGGCAGCGTGTTGATCAACGCCGGAGCCAAAGCCGCCCTGATCTCAAACAAAGCAACCAGTTTATTACCTGTTGGTATTGTTGGCGTGATAACCGACTTTAAAAAAGGGGATATTATTAAACTGATTGACGATACCGATAAATTGATAGGTTTAGGTATTGCCGAATACGGTGCCGACAAGGCCCGTGAACGCATCGGCCAAAAAAACCAGAAAGCGTTGGTACATTACGATTATCTTTACTTACAAGGCTAAATAACATGAACTATAACAGCTATTTTGATAAAGCACGTGAAGCAAGTCGCAAAGCAACCCTTGCCCCTGCCCTGATCAACAAGGTTTTGGAGGATGTAGCTGCTGAAGCAATTGCCCAAACCGGATATATCCTGGCCGAGAACCAAAAAGACCTTGACCGCATGGATCCGGCCGATCCAAAATATGACCGTCTTAAGCTAACAGCTGATCGCATTACGGGAATTGCCGGGGATATGCTAAGTGTGGCCAAATTAGATAGTCCGCTTGGCAAACAGCTTTCGGCCACAGAAATGCCCAATGGTTTATCCATATCAAAAATACGTGTGCCACTCGGCGTTGTGGGGGTTATATATGAAGCGAGACCAAACGTAACTTTTGATGTTTTCGCACTTTGCTTTAAAACAGGTAACATCAGTGTACTAAAAGGTGGCAGCGATGCCGATTTCTCAAACAGGGCTATCATCTCGGTTATCCATAAAGTATTGGAGAAACATAGTGTTGATATAAATGTCGCCACTTTACTTCCAGCTGAACGGGAGGCTACTACTGCCCTGTTGAATGCTATTGGCTATATTGATGTACTTATCCCGAGAGGAAGCCAGTCACTGATTGATTTTGTACGCGATAATAGCAAGGTTCCTGTCATTGAAACTGGTGCCGGTATAGTGCATACCTATTTTGATGAATCAGGCGATTTGGAAAAAGGCGCTGAGATTATTGCCAACGCTAAAACTCGTCGTGTAAGCGTTTGTAATGCTTTGGATTGCTTGATCATCCACTCGGCAAGGTTGAGTGACCTGCCCCGATTATCACACATATTAAAAGAAAAAGAGGTAGAACTCTTTGCTGATGAGCGTGCTTTTGATGCGCTTAAAAATGACTACCCCGCCTACCTGTTGCATAAAGCCAGCCCGGAACACTTTGGTACTGAATTTCTTTCAATGAAGATGGCTATTAAAACCGTAGACTCATTTAACGAAGCACTGGAATATATTGCCATAAACAGTTCCAAACACAGCGAAGCCATTATCTCGGAGAACGCCGAAAATATCGCCCAATTTTTAAATGATGTTGATGCCGCCGCCGTGTACGCAAACGTATCAACTGCCTTTACCGATGGCGCTCAATTCGGACTTGGTGCCGAAATTGGTATCAGCACCCAAAAACTTCACGCTCGCGGCCCTATGGGGCTTGAAGAACTCACCAGTTACAAATGGCTGGTTAAAGGAAACGGACAAACCCGTAACCCGTAAACTTATTACTCCGAAAATCTTTATTACATAAAAAAGGTGCTTACTACGTGTAGTAAGCACCTTAAAAGTGTTATTCCCTATTGTTTTGCGTTTACTTTATTAAGTAGTTGGCTGCGGCAATAAAGCAGATAATCACTAAAATCACGCCCTGTAATTTTTGTTCTAAAGTCAATTGAGTTAACATATTTTTATTAATTAGGATATAGCAAATTTATAATGTAATAGGTCTGTTACAATAGGCGGTATCATTTTTACATTATTTTTAATAAATAATACCACCTGTTTTTATAATAGTTAAACCGACATTTATTATTTAAAATTTTAGCAACAAAAACGCCTGAATATTGAATTCGGTGTACCATTTACACCCCGTTTTTATGTAACATTTTTAGCATAAATGCTGGTTTGAATGCAATGTTTAATTGGTTTTTATTTGTTGGGGTTTTACGAATGCATCTGTACGCTGGTTACACTAAGCCATTGAGATTCATACTCCTTATATGTTTAAATGCCACCTGTATTAAGCCAGTGTTAAGGTTATTGCCGTTGAAACATTTAACTTATACTAAGGAAATAATAAACATCATATAGCTTTCTTGGAAAGATGTATTACGCCAAGGGGCTTAATCACACTTGAGTTTTACTTTATATACGAATTATAAAGCACTGAAAATAAACAATAATTAACTATTAATTAACTCGGAAAGAGTTCGATTGCAACACATTTTACCCTATACTGACTAAGGGTATATTAACATAAAAACCAAATAGGTATCTTTGCAAAATTATGAGTAAGCACGGTAGGATATTAGTGGCAATGAGCGGCGGAGTTGATAGTTCGGTAGCGGCAGTGATGTTGCATGAGCAGGGCTATGAGGTAATTGGTTTAACCATGAAAACCTGGGACTACGCCTCATCGGGCGGTAGTTCAAAAGAAACCGGCTGCTGCAGCCTGGATAGTATTAATGATGCGCGCGCCCTTGCTGTTGGCTACGGCTTTCCGCATTATATATTAGATATCCGTAACGAGTTTGGCGATTTTGTAATCGATAACTTTGTTGACGAGTATTTGGCGGGCCGCACCCCTAACCCATGTGTATTATGTAACACCCACATTAAATGGGAAGCACTATTAAAACGTGCCGATAAGCTTGATTGTGAATTTATAGCCACAGGACACTATGCAAACATCCGTTTGCAGGATAACGGCCGTTACGTAATTTCAAAAGGCAAAGACACTAATAAAGACCAGTCATACGTATTGTGGGGAGTATCGCAGAAAAATCTTGCACGTACTAAATTCCCTTTGGGCAGTTTTTCAAAGCCTGAGATCAGGCAGATGGCGCTTGATATGGGACAGATTGAACTTGCCGGTAAAAGCGAGAGCTATGAGATCTGTTTTGTTCCCGATAACGATTATCGTTCATTCCTTCGCCATAAAGTTGAAGATTTGGATGAAAGGGTTGGCCCGGGCAATTTTGTGCTTTCAAATGGCACCGTTGTCGGTAAACACCAGGGCTATCCTTTTTATACCATCGGCCAGCGGAAAGGCTTGGGTGTGGCTTTAGGTCATCCAATGTTTGTGATGCGCATCGACCCTGAAACCAATACTGTTGCTTTAGGTACAGCCGATGAACTGGAACGCAAACAGGCATGGGTAAGGAACCTCAACCTCATTAAATACGAAACCATAAGTGAGCCGCTTGAAGCTATCACTAAAATACGCTATAAAGATACCGGCACCCAAAGTACCATTCTTCAAATGAACGAGCATATGAAGGTTGATTTCCATCATAATGTATCAGGCATAGCTCCAGGCCAGTCTGCAGTATTTTATGAAGGTGATGACCTGCTTGGTGGCGGTTTCCTGATGTAAACATCCTTTTTTTCCTTCATATTTTAAGTTGAAAATATGAATTGAACAATTGCTTGTTATCAATTTATTAAGATAAAAGCAATTGTTTTATCATAATGCTATTTTCAATGGCATTTTAACATTATTTCTTCAACTCAAAGCCCAATAAGCGTTCATTTTTTGCACCTTTTACTAAAAACTAATTGGTGTTTCGCTTACTTTATGTTTTATTTGCAAAAACTAAAACTGATTAAATGGCCAAAAACTTACTGATAGTTGAATCACCTGCAAAAGCTAAGACCATTGAGGGTTACCTTGGCAAGGACTTTACAGTAAAGTCCAGCTACGGGCATATCCGTGATCTGGTTAAGTCGGAAGATGCAATTGACATTGCTAATAACTTTAAACAAAAATACGAGGTACCTGCGGATAAAAAGCAGGTAGTCACCGAATTAAAGAAGTTAGCTAAGGAAGCCGAAATGGTTTGGCTTGCATCGGACGAGGACCGCGAGGGTGAGGCCATTTCCTGGCACTTGTTTGAAACGCTGGATTTGAAAGATACTCATACCAAGCGTATTGTTTTTCATGAGATCACCAAACCGGCTATTTTAAAAGCAATTGATACACCGCGTAAAATTGACTATAACCTGGTTAATGCCCAGCAGGCACGCCGTGTTTTAGACAGGCTGGTGGGTTTTGAACTCTCCCCTGTTCTGTGGAAAAAGGTAAAACCTTCACTTTCTGCAGGCCGTGTACAATCAGTTGCGGTAAGGCTTATTGTTGATCGTGAACGCGAGATTAATAGATTTAAATCGGAGGCTGCATTTAAAGTAGTAGCCATATTTGGTAAAGGCAAAGAGGCTTTCAAAGCCGAACTGCCTGAGCGTTTTGCAAAACAGGAAGAAGCTGAAAAGTTTTTACAGGATTGCATTGCTGCTGATTTTGATGTAAAATCATTAGATACACGCCCAACAAAGCGTTCTCCTGCCGCACCATTTACAACATCAACACTGCAACAGGAAGCCAGCCGTAAGCTTGGCTATTCGGTTGCGCGTACCATGCAGGTTGCTCAGAGGCTTTACGAATCGGGATATATCACCTATATGCGTACCGACTCGGTAAACTTGTCGGAACTTGCTTTGAACTCCGCCGCGAGCGAAATCGTATCTGCTTACGGTGAAAAATACCATCAGCAAAGAAGATATAAAACAAAAAATGCCAGCGCCCAGGAAGCTCACGAAGCTATCAGGCCTACATATTTCAATAACCATACTATTGATGGCGAATCTTCAGAAAAGCGTTTATATGAACTGATCTGGAAGCGCGCCATCGCCTCGCAAATGAGCGAAGCACAGTTTGAGAAAACTACTGCAAAAATCAGTATATCAACCCGCAGTGAAGATTTGGTAGCCAATGGCGAAGTAATGAAATTCGACGGGTTTCTGAAGGTGTACCTTGAATCAAACGATGATGAGGATGATGCACAACAGGATGGCGACAATACAATGCTGCCACCTTTAACCAAAGGTCAACGATTGGCTTTGCAGGAAATGTCGGCAACAGAGCGTTTCTCGCGCCCGGCAGCCCGTTATACAGAGGCCAGCCTTGTAAAAAAACTGGAAGAGCTTGGTATCGGCCGTCCGTCAACCTACGCCCCTACTATTTCAACCATTCAAAACCGTGGTTATGTAGTTAAGGAAGAGCGCGAAGGCAAGCAACGTAACTTCAGGGTCTTAACACTGAAAGCAGGCAGCATCATTAAGGAAGAAAAAACGGAGAATACCGGCGCAGAACGTGGTAAGCTATTCCCTACCGATATTGGCGCTGTTGTAAATGATTTCCTGGTACAATATTTTAAAGATATCGTTGATTTTAACTTTACAGCCAGCGTTGAAAAGCAATTTGACGAGATAGCCCAGGGGCTCAAAGAGTGGACAGACATGCTCCACGATTTTTATAACCCCTTCCACAAAGAAGTGGAAAGCACTATCGAAAAAGCTGACAAAGCTACCGGTGAGCGTGAATTAGGCAATCACCCTGAAAACGGCAAGAAAGTTTCGGTACGTATTGGTCGTTTCGGGCCTTTCGTGCAGATTGGCGAAACAGCTACTGATGATACTGAAGAAAAACCGCTTTACGCAAGTTTGCGAAGTGGCCAAAGCATCGAAACCATCAGCCTTGAGGAAGCGCTTGAGCTGTTTAAACTTCCCAAGGTAGTAGGCGAATATGAAGGCAAGGTGATGAAAGTGGCAATTGGTCGTTTCGGGCCTTATATTAGCCATAACAGCGCGTTTGTATCCTTACCTAAAGAAATCGATCCGCATGATGTTACTGAAGAGCAAGCAATTGAACTCATCAACCTAAAGCGTAAAAAGGATGCCGAAAAGCTGATCAAGGCTTTTGATGAAGATCCGGATGTAAAAGTATTGAATGGTCGCTGGGGGCCTTACATTGAATTTGGCAAGCTGAATGTTAAGATCCCTAAAGATAAAGACCCTTTGACCCTTACCTACGAAGAATGCAAGGCCCTCGCCGATGCCACGCCGAAGGATGCTAAAAAGGGACGCTTTGGTAAAGCTGCTGCGGCTGCCAAGCCAACCGCAACAAAAGCCCCTGCCAAGAAAAAAGCGGCAACAAAAAAGAAATAGTGAATGGTTGATTGGGTTGATCAGGTGAATGGTTTAGCGAGTATGCTTAGAACCTCTCACCTGATCAACCCAATTAACTTAATCGACCAAAATATGAAAAAAGACCTGCCCGAAAATAATGTAAAGGATATTGCTATCGCGGTAGCATTGGAGAGCGAGAGTGTGGAAAGTAAGGTATGGTATGTATATCTCATTAACCTTAAAAATGAGCCGATTGAAAATGTACTTATTACCTCAAGAGGTTATGGTGAAAAAGATGGCGAGCAGGTAAAAACCTCCACCCTGCGGCACATGATCCCTGTTGTTGACAGCCAGGCATATAAACTTATTGAACCTATTGATGAGCAAACATTTGGCCTCAATAACGAGTACTGGCTGAGCTATTATATCGGCAAAGACATTTTTGACAAGAAGTTTATTTTCCTTCCTGAAAGCATTGTAGAGATGAATTTTATCAAGATCCCGGTTTTAAATAAGCCCGGAGTTATGATAAAATAATTTTTGCTTTAAATTATTTATTGTCATAAATTTTATAATTTACCTGATAATAAATAAACCTATTTCATGGAAAACGGATACAGTCAATTCCGCAGACGCCGAACCTTAATCACTGTTATCACCACTGTTACCCTTGTTTTACTCATTGTATACCTGGTAGCCATTGGCCATAAAAAAACAGTTGTCGACCCTGCTTTCAGCAAGTATATCGAGTCGTACACCACCGGTGTTGTGTCCAAACAAAGCCCCATACGCATCCGGTTAGCCAGTGATGTGCAGGTAACCCATCAGCAAAATGAGGAAATAACCGACGATCTTTTTAACTTCTCTCCATCCATAAAAGGGAAAGCCATCTGGACAGATGCGCGTACTATTGAGTTTAGGCCTGACGAAAAGCTTGATCCAGGAAAAAACTATACTGCCGATTTCAAATTGAGCAAGCTAATCGAAGTGCCGGGCAATTTCGAACATTTCAAATTTAGCTTCCAAGTCATTCAGCCTGATTTTACGGTATCATTCATCGGTATGCAAACGGCCAGCAGTACCTCAAACACCGAAATGAAACTGACCGGCGACATCCAGACAGCCGATGCTGAAGATCCATCTGCCGTTGATAAACTCCTGGTGCCCAATTATGATTCGCCGGTTAAAATAAACTGGGAGCATGATGCGGCTCATAAAAACCATCATTTTACCATAACCGGCTTAACCCGTGTTGCAGGAAAAGGTAGTCCGCTTGTTATTAACTGGGATGGCAGCAGCATTGGCATAGATAAAAAGGGCAGCCAGAATTTCGAGGTTCCCGCTATCGGCGATTTCAAAGTATTGAACATTCGCGCGGTGCAGGACAATGACCAATATGTTGAAGTGCAATTTTCAGACAATATTTTGGTTGGACAGGAACTCAACGGGCTCATCAGCATCAACAATATTTCCGATCCTGCCTACAGCATTGACGGCAGCCTCGTGAAAGTTTACGCTCCCGACCGCCTACAGGGCGATTACACCGTAACGGTGAATGAGGGCATCAAAAATACCCTTTTGAAAAGGATCACCAAAGGCTATACCGCTAACTTGTTTTTTGAAAACCGCCTACCAGCCGTTAGCATACCGGGCAAAGGTGTTATCCTGCCCGACTCCGGCCGGATCATGATGCCTTTTGAAGCAGTGAACCTGAACGCTGTAGACGTTACGATCATCAAGATTTACGAAAACAACGTTCCCCAATACTTCCAAAGTAACGGCTTCGACGGCAGTGCCGAGTTAAGGCAGGTTGGTAAACCAATAATCCAAAAAACAATCCGTTTGGATACTGATAAAGGCCTTAGCCTGAACAAGAAGAACCGCTTCATGCTCGATCTTGATCAGATGATCCGTACCGAACCAGGCGCCATCTATCGGGTAGTGATCGGTTTCAGACGGTCATACTCCTTGTTCAATTGCAAGATCCACAGTGGCAAAGTACAAAAAGATAATGGTGACGATGGCGAAGATGAAGGTTATTATGGCGGCGAATACAGCGACAATACATCAAAAGTAAATGACGAGGACGATGATTTCTGGAAGCGATATGACAATTACTATCCCGAAGGCTATAACTGGCAGGAACGCAATGATGCCTGTACAGATTCCTATTACAGCAAACAGCGCTGGGCTACCCGCAACGTCATAGCATCTAATATCGGCCTTATAGCCAAACGGGGCAATAATAACAGCATGTTGATAGCGGTTACCGATATCTTAACGGCAGAACCAATGAATAATGTAGAGCTGGAATTGCTTGATTACCAAAAACAGGTGATTTACAAAGGTACTACTGATGGCGACGGTCTGGCTAAGTTCGACCTGAAGCGTAAGCCTTATTTATTGGTAGCTAAGAAAGGTTCACAACGTGGTTATTTAAAGCTTGATGACGGTAGTTCACTCCCTCTGTCGAGGTTTAATGTTGGTGGCGAAGAAGTACAGAACGGCCTTAAGGGATTTATTTACGGCGAGCGTGGTGTTTGGCGTCCGGGTGATTCCATTTATACATCTTTTATCCTGGAAGATAAATTAAAAACGCTACCGGCCGATCATCCGGTTGAATTTGAGCTTTATGACCCAAGCGATAAATTATATAGGCGGATTACCCAAACTAAAAGCGTAGATGGATTTTACAGTTTTCATACCGCGACTGAAACCTCGTCCCCTACCGGTAACTGGACAGCCAAGGTTAAAGTGGGCGGTGCTGTATTTGAGAAAAAGATAAAGGTTGAAACGATAATGCCGAACAGGCTTAAGCTTAGCCTCTCCTTCGGCGGCGCTTCGGAATTAACCAAAGGCAATAATGCCAATGGCAAGTTAAGTGCGCAGTGGCTTTTCGGCGGCGCGGCACAAAATTTAAAGGCTAAGGTAGATGCTTACTTATCGGCACAAAATACAAGCTTCAAAAAATATAAAGATTATGTTTTTGATGACCCTACACTTGCCTTTAATACACAGGTACAAATCGTTTTTGATGGCAAGTTAAGCGAAACAGGCACAGCCGATGTTGATGCTAATGTAAACGTCGAAAAACAGGCTCCGGGGCAATTGCGCGCGAATTTCCTGGTTAAGGTATTTGAGCCAGGTGGTAATTTCAGCATAAACCAGGTAAGTATGCCTTATAATGTTTATCAAGGCTATGTAGGCGTTAAAACACCTTCGGGAAGCGATTTGTCAGGTATGTTGGTTACTGATAAAGACCACGTTATAGACATTGCCGATGTGGATGTAAACGGCAATGCCCTTCCGGGAAGCCGCGACGTACAGGTTGAATTGTATAAAGTGCAATGGCGCTGGTGGTGGGATCAAACCGGCAATGAAATGAGCAACTTTACCCAGGATAAGTATAATAAGCTCATCATAACCGAAAGTGTGCGGTTAACCAATGGCTCGGGCCAATGGACTCTTCATATCAACAAAGCCGATTGGGGCCGGTACCTTATCAAAGTAAAAGATGAACAAACCGGGCATTCAACAGGCAAGATCATTTATGTTGACTGGCCAAACTGGTCGGAAAGGTTGCAATCCACCAATCCTACAGAAGCCGCAATGTTATCTTTCACTTCAGATAAACAAACGTATAAGGTTGGAGAAGAAGCTACACTGACTATTCCAACAGGTGAGGCCGGCCGCGCGCTGATCAGTTTTGAGAACGGCAGCAAGGTTTTAAAAACCACCTGGATAGATACAAAAAAAGGGCAAACCCGCTATTCATTCAAAGTTGACGAAACCATGGCGCCAAACGTTTTTGTAAACGTTACGCTGCTGCAAAAACATTCACAAACGGTTAATGACCTGCCTATCCGGATGTATGGTGCTATTCCTTTACAGATAGAAAACCCGGAGACCATACTGAAACCAATTATCAGCATGCCTGACAAGATCAGACCCGAAACACAATCGGCCATTACCGTTTCAGAAGCATCGGGCAAGGAAATGACCTACACCATCGCTATTGTAGACGAAGGCTTACTGGATATCACCAATTACAAAACACCCGACCCGCATGATACTTTTTATGCCCACGAAGCTTTGGGCGTAAAAACCTGGGACTTGTTTGATTATGTGATAGGCGCGTTTGGCGGCGGTTTGGAGCGAATTTTAAGTATAGGTGGTGACGGAAACCTGGGTAACAACAAAAATGTGTCTGTAAACCGCTTTAAGCCTGTTGTGAAATTTCTTGGCCCTTTCCACCTCAATACCGGTGAAAAGCAAACACAGCGCTTTACATTGCCTCAGTATGTAGGCTCCGTTAAGGCCATGATAGTAGCAGGTCATAACGGCGCTTATGGTATTGCCGAAAAAGCCGTAGCGGTTAAAAAGCCGTTGATGATCCTGGCTACCTTGCCCCGTGTGCTTGGTCCGTCAGAAAGTATTCAACTGCCGGTTACCGTGTTCGCGATGGAAAACAATATCAAAACCGTAAGCCTGCAGGTACAGAGCAATGCTTTCAGTAATTTAGGCGGTAACAATCAAAAAACACTAACTTTTGATAAACCGGGCGACCAACTGGTAACCTTTGATTTAAATGTTAAAGATTTTGTTGGTGTTGGCAAAGTAAAAGTAATTGCCAAAAGCGGCTCAGAAACAGCGGTGTATGACGTTGATCTTAACGTCCGGAACCCTAACCCTCCTATTACAAGAATTATACAGAAAGAACTTGCGCCTGGTGAGGCTTGGAATACCGACTATCAACCGGTTGGCATCAACGGAACCAATAAAGCTACACTTGAGGTGGCTTATATCCCGCCATTAAACCTTTCAAAACGTTTGGATTACCTGATAGAATACCCACATGGTTGTGTGGAGCAAACCACGTCATCGGCATTCCCGCAATTGTATCTGAACCAATTGCTTGATCTTTCTCCTAAACAACGCGCCGAAACCGACCGAAATATTAAGGCCACCATTGATAGGATTAACGGCTTCCAGGTGCAAGGCGGTGGCTTAAGCTACTGGCCGGACGGTGGCGAAGCTAACGAATGGGGTACTAACTATGCCGGACATTTTATGTTAGCCGCTCAAGCCAAAGGATATAGCATGCCTATAGGTTTTATTGACCGCTGGAAGAAATACCAGAGGGAAAAAGCCCTGACCTGGGCGCCCAGGAAGCAGCCGTATTATTATGAAGATGATCTGACGCAAGCTTATCGTTTATACCTGCTTGCCCTTGCCCGCTCGCCGGAAATGGGTGCGATGAACCGGTTACGTGAATTTGCCTTGTTGAACGATGCCGCTGCATGGCGACTTGCTGCTGCCTATAAACTTGCAGGACAACCTGAAGTTGGTTTAAAGATGATATCGAAACTATCGACCACGATTAAGCCATACAACAGCCTGTTTGGTACTTATGGCTCCGATTTACGCGATGAGGCTATGATATTGGAAACCCTTACCCTGCTGGATCAAAAACAAAAAGCCGCCGGACTGGTGCATACCGTAGCCGCCCGCCTATCGCAGGATGATTGGTATAGCACCCAAACTACGGCCTACTCGCTGATAGCGCTGGCACAATTTTACGGACAAAATAAACCAGCCGGTAAGCTCGAATTTAACTACACTAATGGCAGTACTAAAACCACCATAAGTACAACTTCTTATCTGTGGCAAGGTATTTTAACAGCTAATGGCGGTAAAGTTTACCTTAAAAATAATAGCAATAACAAGCTGTACATTAGGTTAATACAAAGAGGACAGCCATCATCAGGACAGGATAGCCAATCAATTATCAATCCCGATATTTTACAGATGCGCGTTGGCTATTTCTCGCTTAAAGGAAAACCGATAGATCCATCATCCTTAAAACAGGGAACAGATTTTGTAGCCCAGGTAAATATCAAAAATCCGGGCAAACGCGGCAGATACGATAATCTGGCGCTTACCCAGATCTTCCCTTCGGGTTGGGAAATATTAAACACCCGCCTGCTTGGAGATGAAGCTTTTAAATCGTCCCCTTCCGATTATCGTGATATCCGCGATGACAGGGTAAATACTTATTTCAGCTTATATGAAGGCCAGGAATCAACCTATTATGTGATGCTGAATGCGGCTTATACCGGCAAATACTATCTACCGGCAGTTTATTGCGAGGCGATGTATAACAACCAGATCAGCAGTTTATTAAAAGGTCAATGGGTTGAGGTTGTAAAGTAGTCCCCAAAAAAGCCTTACGAGGTTTTGGAAACTTCGTAAGGCTTTAGGAATTTACTACAGGATAATGACAAACTCTTAGTCAATCACAAAATTAGGGTCAAAATATTGTTTGACAAAAACGGTGTCTTTTAATTGTGGGATCCCATCGGCCTGTAAAAAAATCTTTGCTTCTAACAGCCATTTTGTTTGATCGGCCCGGTTATTTGGAGTGGTATTGATACCTTTAACGTAACCATCTACAGGTTTAAACGGCGCCTCGTACATAAGGCATGCCGGACATGACCGATTAAACTGGATCTTGCCGCCAATTATATCAGTTTTAGTTAGTGAAAAGCTTTTGCCCTGCATAGGCGCTTTGATGTATAAAGTAGTCGTAATACCTGATGTACGCTGGCTACTCCAAAATACGCGAAATACACCTGGTTTAAGGGTGGTGTACCCTTCAAAATCAGCTTGTTCGGTAAATAAAAAACTACAGTTAGATCCTTCGCCACAGGTCGTTAAGTTTTTACCATCTATGGCAGGCTGATTTTTTTCGCTCTTTTGTTTACTACAGGAATAAAACAACGAAGTACTACTAAGCAGTAATAATGGCAGGATAAGTTTTGATTTCATGCTTAAGGTTAATTTGTATAAACCCTTACGTTTACCCTAAGCGTTATGCTACAAAAAAGCGCATTAAGTTTACGTTAACAAACTGTCTGTCAGCCGGCCGCAAACAAATAATTCATTTTAGCCAACGCGCTTTCAAGTACAATACCACTAAAGCCACTTTCTTCAATAAGGGTCACTATTCTGAAACTATAATACTCTTTACTAAGTGTATCTATATCTGTTTTGAGGGCTCGCGAGAATAAAGGCAGTTTTTCAGCCCCGGGACTTTTCTTCCCGCATTCAATACGGCTAAGCTCCGAGCGGTCGATACCAACAAGTCGCCCCAACTCTTCCTGCGACATCTTGAGCGAGCGCCTGTATCTTTTTATTAACTCGCCAAAGCTTGCAGAGTAAGAGGTGTTTGCAACCGCCTCCTTTTTCTCGTGTACGGCTTCGGATAATTCTGCAACAACCGGCAAATCGATAACCGAATTCAAACTGCCAAAAAGTGATACAAACTTGCCTGCTACGCGGTTAAACAAGGCGATGTCAACACTGTAGACGGTATCGAGTTTAGACCCGTTGGTTTTTACCAACCCGAGTGCCTTAAGCTCAGTTATATGTTTCAGGATGTTCTCCATCTCAAATGGCACATTGCAAATGTCCTTTTTACTTATCGCATTATTGTTTTCAATAATTTTCCGAACAATATAAACCCGCACGGGCAAAGCCAGTAAACGGGCAAACCAGGCAAGTTCGCTATCTGTTTCGGTATATTTGGGAGACGGCATGGTATGTTTTCGGGCAGAAAATTGCAGGATGTAACAATAACAAAAAAGGCTCCCCAATTACCGGGGAACCTTTTTTTGAGGGTGTACCAAATTATTTTTTCACAGCACCTGCTGTAGTATATGGCATTGTTTGAGGGTCAAAGTTAGCCCAGCCAGCAGTCCAGTCGGTTGAACCGAAAGCACCTTTATAGTCAACTTTATCAAAGAATGTATCATTCAGTTTAGCATCTGTAAATGCAGCACCTGAAGCAGCAATTGAACCGGTTTTAACGGTGAAGTCAGGAGTACCTGCGTTTGCGAAATCAGATGAGAATTTGAATGGTGAGTTAATTACCGCGTCTGCATAAATAGCGGCATTAAATACGTTCTCAGCCCTAAGTTGAGTTTCAAATTTATCTTTGTTTTCGCCTTTAACCTCGTTGCCTTTTTTGTTGCTACCTAAAATCAAGTTGTTTTTGAAAACTAAACGGCCGGCGGTATAGTTAGTTAAAGTTGAATTAGGTGTAGTTTCTTTGGTATCATCGATATAAATACCTTCAACATAACCTGAAAAAATTGAGTTAAAGCAGCTTAAAGCAGAGTTACGACGGATTTGTGCACCATGCTGATAGTTAGCGTTAACGTTAGTTTCGCCATCTTTAGTGATTGGGCCTAACATAGTCATGTTTGAGAACACTACAGAAGTCTGTGGTGTTTTGTCGGAACCAGAACCATCATTATCACTTTCAAAACCGTTTGAACCAGAGATATCTGCAATAGTTTTGAAACGTTGGCTTAAACCAAACTGAATTTTACCTGCAAAACCAAAGTCGGTATCAAAATCGTCGTCTAAGCTACCCATAGCAATTAGGTGTTTACAATTTACAGTACCACCAAACCACTCAAAAGCGTCATCACCAGAACGGTAAACCTGAACATAATCGATAGTTGTACCTTTACCTACACCACCAAAAGTAATACCGTTAATTTCGTTATCTGGTGAAAATGGAATACCGGCGTACTCAACACGTACATATTTAAGCGTACCTGAGTTGTCATTTACGTCGGTACCACCGTATTGGATGTATTTAGCAGCGTTACCTTTAGCATCTAAACCACCTTCGATACCTACGTTGTCACCTTGATTAACCGGAGCTTTACCCAAAAGGATCAAACCACCCCAGTCGCCGTTTGAACGGGCACCGGCTTCAAATGCAGAAGTAAATACAATTGGTTTATCAGCAGTACCAACGGCCATGATTTTTGAACCGCGGGTGATAGTTAAAGTACCTTTACTTGCTTTATCACCTTTTATCAGGGTACCTGGTTCGATAGTCAAAGTAGCGCCGTCGGTTACATAAACGAAGCCCTTAATTAAATAGATTTTGTCAGCTTTCCAGGTAGTGTTGGCTGCGATGTCGCCGGTTACAGTAACAACATTGTTGTCTGAACCGCCACCGGTTGGTGGGTTTGGATCGATCACAGCATCTTTCTTACCGCAAGCCGCGATAAAAAGGCCGACAACAAGTGTTAAAAATAATCCCTGTTTTTTCATAATTTTTGCTTTTTTGGAATCAGTTGTTTTTATTATGTTCTTTTCTTAAAATGTGTAGTTAAATGACAGGGCATAGTTTGCACCTGGCAGGTAGCTTTTGAAAGTATAGCCAGTTCCTGACGGAATGTATGGCTTGCCATCAAGCTCGTAGATGAAATTGTATTTTTGGTTTAACACGTCGCTTGCACTGAATTTAACTTCGCCTTTGCTTTTCAGTACTTTATAACCGATCTGGAAGTCGAGCACATTACGTGGTTGCTCGTAAACGCTTGAAAATCTTTCGCCACCGGCATAAAAAATACGTTTGCCAAGCCTGTTGTACAGTACATTAATAGATAGCTTGTTATTAAACTCATTGTGCTGTAAACCCGCGTTGATAACATAAGGAGACTGCCCTACCAGCGGACGGCTTTTTTCAAGGCGAACAATACCATCATTAGGGTTAGTTACTTTTGAGCGGTTAAGCGAGAAGTTGGCGTAAGCTGTTGTGTTTTTAAAGAAGTTGCCACCGTTAATGAAATCAAGTGTTTTACGCGCCTCTAATTCAAAACCATATACATAAGCCGATTTTGAGTTAAAATAGCTGATGGTAGTTGACGAGTTAGAGTCTTCTATTTTAGGCTCGATAGCATTTTGGAATTTTTTGTAGAAAGCAGATATCGAAAAGATCTGCCCGGCCGAAGGATAAAACTCATACCTTAAATCGGCGTTATCAACCAATGTACGTTTCAGGTTTGGTTCACCCTGTAAAGTAGCCAGTAATTCGTAATCATAAAATGCAAACGGCGCCAATTCCCTAAATTCAGGCCTTGCCAGCGTACGGTAATACGATGCCCTGAAATTAGCCCGCTGCGTTAAAGCATATGTAAAGTTTACCGAAGGAAGGAAATCCGTGTTATTTAGTTGCGCACGCGGCTGCTGCATATCTGTTTCTTCGGTATGCAGTTTAAGATCAAATTTCTCGACCCTTAAACCATAAACAACGCGTATCTTTTCGCTGAATTTGCTATCGAGCATGGCGTAACCGGCGTTAGTCCAGCTGTTCGCATCATACCTGTCGGTAGGGTTTGAAATTTCGTCAAGCGAGTACAAACCGTTATTGATCAGGTTAGGGCCAAATATGGTTTGAATTGGTCGCTGAAGGATAGTGTTAATATCGTATTGAGTATTACTTGTATTGATAACCAGGCCAAGGAAACGCGCGTTAAAATCGCGCTTACGATATTGCGAGTAAACACCCAGCTTCAATGTACTTTGTTTAAACAGATCAACAGGGACCGAATAATCTACCTTACCTGAGTAAATGTTTTCGTTCAGATGAGAAAATACACGGGCATTTTGTTTAGCTAAACCAGTAACCTGAGCGTAAAACGGTTCGCCGGCAGCACCTTGTCTGTAGTTGGTTTTACGCTGATCAGGCTGATCGTTAATGATATTGCTAAAGCCCAGGTTCCATTTAATTTTTGAGTTTTTAGCGCCTAAACCGTGCTCGCCTTCAAGCGTGCTTTTTAGCAATGATTTCTCTAACAAATCGTTGGCATAGAAACGCGAATCATAGCTGCCATCACTGGTATTTGAACCTGTGCGGTAAGTAAACTGGTCATCAAACGTACGGTTGTAGAGGTTTTTGAACGTGATTTTGTTTTTACCAAAACTGTAAGCAAAGTTGGCCAACGCACCTATATTTGTTGAGAATTTGTATTGGGCACTGTGATAATCATAGTTATCAAACTGCTGTATCAAATCGGGAACAGTAGTTTGCGAGTTACGGTAAGTTAACGATACCGTTGTACCAAACCTGTTTTTGCTGGCGCCAATCTCCTGCACATTACCTACGGTTAGCTGATAGTTTTGAGTAGGTAGAGCATTACTTCTGTAGATACTAAAATCGTTGTTAAGACTGTTGATTGACTGGATGGTTTGGGTTTGGCTGAGCTGGCGGTTAACGATCTGGTTTGTTGTAGGGAAATTGCTAACCAGTTTGCGTGTCCCATTGTCAAAGCCAAAGTAGTCGCTGGCGTTGCGGTACCCGTTTTGGAAATCCTTAAATGTGCTCTGAGAATTATAGCCCACGCCGACATTAAGACTTACAAAGTTTTGATCAGGAATATCTTTGGTTTGTATTTGAACGCTACCACCGGCAAAATCACCCTGAAGATCAGGAGTTGCGGTTTTGCTGATCACAATATTCTCAACAAGGTTTGACGGAACAATATCAAATGAAAATGCCTTACGGTTAGGCTCGGTACTTGGTAGCGGAGCTCCATCAAGTGACGCACTGTTATACCTGTCGCTCAAGCCCCTTACAATTACAAATTTATTATCCTGGATAGTAGTTCCACTTACCCTTTTTAACACATCGCTGGTATTGCGGTCAGGCGCGCGGCGAATAAGCTCAGAAGAGATACCGTCAGAAATAGATGCGCTATTTTTTTGAGTTGCATATAACGAAGCAACTGAAGCCTGACGGTAGGTTGATTTAACCACAACCTCCTTAAGTGCAGTTGTCGCTCCGGAAGCCATCGCAATGTCAAGCGTAGTAACCTGACCGGCCTTAACTTCAACATCCGAAATTGATTTAGTTTGATAGCCTATATATTTAATAACTAAGGTGTATTTACCCGGCTTTACATCGGTAAGCACGTAACGGCCATCTACGTTGGCAGCGGCGCCTTTAGTTGTGCCATCAATACCCACAGTAGCACCAATAAGCGTTTCACTGGTTTTTTGATCGATGATCTTGCCAATGATCTTGCCATTGCCTTGTGCGGATACTTTCAGTGTAAAGAAAAATACGGATAAGATTAGCAGGAGTAAAGATTTTGTCGACTTCATAAATTTTTAATGACGGGTCAAAAGTATCCCCGTTAAATTAAATTCATGTTAACTCAAAATTATCAAATCGAATATCTTAAATGTTAAATTAAATCTAAAGTTTTAGATTTTATCCAATATCATGAAGATTAAATGAAGTATTAGAGGTTCAATTATTCATTTTTAAATATGGGTTATATATTTGTAACTCACATTTAAACATGGCTAATCATAAAAAGGCTGAGTTTGCCGCAACAGATCAGGATTTATCAATGGTAGCAAAAGCGCTGTCGCATCCCGCAAGGATTGCTATTATGCGTATTTTAGCCCAGCATAAGCATTTTACCTGCGGCGAAATAGTTGAGATACTTCCATTGGCACAACCTACAGTATCCCACCACTTAAAGGAATTAATGGATGCCCGGTTGATCACCGTTGCTATTGACGGTAAGAAATCGTTGTATGATGTTAACTGGCCTACCTGGAACCGGTATACTGCCCAATTTGAGAATATGTTAAGCGCCATTAATAACGCTGAACAAAAGGTTGGATAGGCAACCCTCCTATTCTTATGGGTTATATTCGTACACAATTTTATAAGGTACCTGCTTTAGCGATGCTGATACCTGCCCTATCTTAAGATCATGTAACTGTGGGGTAGGTTCGCAAAATGAGTATGCTTTTCCGTTATAAAGCAAAGGTTTCCCAACTGGTTTATCAAACTGAACTGCCATAGTTATATGAGTTGGATATAAAACAGCAATCATAGGCAAATTGTATATTTCCTTCACCAAATAAAAGAACAAGCCCGCCCGATCATCACAATCACTGTATTGGGCAAACAGGGTTTCTTCGGGGCTTAGGCGCTTTTCGCGGCCAAAATTCATTTCGTCGTTTTCATATAAAAAGGCATAACGGGTAAAACGCATCAGGTAGTCAACCCCTTTTTTTGTATCCATCCTACTCACATTTTGCTTAAGTAAAGGAATCAGCGAACCATAGGTTTCCTTACTTAATGGGATATTGAAATAGGATTCAAAATCGACAACGGGGTAATTTCTGAAGATAGAATCAACCAGCGGATTGAGCTTAATTTTGAAATAGTATGCCCTATGCTGATAAGTAAACTGCAAATCTTTTTCGATATAATTTGCCTGCGTAAAATCAGGCATCCGGGTAACTTTATATGAAAACGAATTTATAGCCCCGGGAACATCGATATCAACAGGAGTAGCAGCCTGTGTTGTAAGATCGGTGCCTGGATAGTCATGGATATTGAGGCACATGTACTTTTTATTATTAACTGTATATGAAGGTATATCAGATATATCTTCATTATTGTAAACGTAAAAAATGATCTTTTTACCGGACAGGGCCAACCGGGCATCATACCCCGATTCAACCATCAGGAACCATTTATATAAGGTATAGTTGTTATAGTTTTTTTCTTTTGGGGCTATTTGCTGCGCAGTTTTACGTACAAGCTGGTAATAAAGCCAGTCGTTAAGTTGATGCTTTTCCTTGTAGCTTTGCAATTCTGTAAGCAAAGATCTATAACCTCCTGTACTACCAGCATGGTAAAAGTCTTTTATAATCTGTTCGGATAACACGGAGCCAGTAGTCACGATAGTCTGTGTATCAACTTCGGCATTAAAGGTTCCGTCATAAAAGGCAAAACAAATCCTTCTGCTACTTTGCGCGCGCAGGTTAACTGTACTCAAAAGCAACAAGCACATGAATAATATTTTAACGCATCTGGTCATCAGTCGAGTACCCGGTTCATAATTTATATACAAGTTACAAATTAACGCCGAATTGGTTAATGTTATTTTAATCATTTAGGAACACAATCATAACATTGCAATCCTATTTTTGATGTTTGAAAAACCGGTTCATGAGGTCAATATCATTAGGAAAAAGAATACTTTGTTTATTTATAGCAATAGGGTACTTCTTTTTTTCGTGCTTATATGTTACACGTTGCCCTAAAGTTGCCGGTCATACTAAAACCGGGCAACACTTTACTGCTAACAGTCAGGTAAAGCACAATACCCCTGTTATTTCAAGTGCAACTAACAGCAAATCGATCCCGGTTCTATTTCTATCACGCCCCCGTGTTATCTTCGGCAAAAACTTAGTCGCCTTAAGTAACCAATTCAGGTTAATACGCGTTTGTGAATTATGTCCATTCAGGTGCCTGTCAAAAATTGACGATCCGAACAGGTTCCGGGCTCACAAAATCTTTTATACAGCTAATATCCTTTCTATTATCCGTACCTGGAAAATTTGAGTTATCAGGGCTCCTCTCCTGCTGATACCTGTTACAATGTTTCCTTAATTATTTATTACCTGCATTACATGCTGTTAACACCGCACAATGCAATTAAAAACGTATGGATAAATTATGCCTTATTTCGATCTGAAATTTTCAACTACCGACAATGAACTGGCCAATTTTGCGAAAGCTCTTGCCTTACCTGTAAGGATTGCCATTGTGCGTATTATCATAGCTAATGGCAATTCTGTAAGCAAAGAAAGTTTATATACTATTCCCTTTAACCACGAAACGATAACCAAGCACCTTGCCGAATTAAGACGGTTGGGGATTATCAAAGCCCACGGTTTACGTAGCTCACTTAAATATAGTCTCGATGAGCAGTTATTTCAGCAAATGGCCGATGGTTTTGCCATGCTGTTTGATAGTATGCGAACGTTTGAGCCCGATCTGCAGAGTTGCTAATGATGAAAAACGGGCTGTTTTTAGCTATTTTCTGAGGCAAAAATGATTTTTTATAAAAAAAATTAAATTCTAATAATCTGATAAACAGACTGTGTGTTGTAACATTGGCTTAACTTAGGCTTAAAGTACCTTTCCAGATTTGGCAATTCGCTTCAGATTTGTACTTTTGTCCCCGGAGAGTTGGCAGAGTGGTCGATTGCGGCAGTCTTGAAAACTGTTGAACTGTTAAAGGTTCCTGGGGTTCGAATCCCTAACTCTCCGCATCAAGTGAACAAAGTTTTTGTAAAACGCCTCAAATCATAGAATTTGGGGCGTTTCTTATTTGTAGGCAACGCATCCAAACTCAATACTTCTCAATCTGATCGAGACCTCTTGCGGGACCTGTTTCAGGCTCCTAATTTTAGGTCTCGCTAAACCGCTAAATGTTTATTTATTAACCTTTAATTGTTAACTTACGCATCCAAAAAAGACTGAAGCAGGCAGAGCTGGCTGAGATCGTCGGCCTGAACTCTTATGTGCAGATTGGCCGCTATGAAACAGGTAAAGCCAAGCCAGCAGCAGATATGCTATCCAAGCTGGCAAAAGCGTTAGATACGACTACTGATTACCTGGTGAATGATGATTTTAACGATGCATCTGTAACGGCGCAGCTAACTGACCGGGAACTGCTTAAACAATTTAAGGAGGTAGAGCAGTTTAGCGCTGAAGATAAGCAGGTTGTAAAGATTTTCATTGATGCCTTTATCACGAAAAGGCATATCCAGGAATTAGCTAAGTAAATGCTTAATGAGAAAAGCCCCTGTGCAGGGGCTTTTCATGGTCGTTTTGAATGGGCAATAGTGATTATTAATCGATATCATGCGCTAAGCAAGATTCCTCATAACTCCACAAATCCTTTTCTTCCCCTTCATCCAAAAACCTTCTAATCAATGCATAGTCAATCTCTGGCGCAATGTCGACAGACATCAATGTTGGAATGTTACTACCTTCCCAACGACAACCCATGCCTTCGAGCTGAATCATAGTTGTATTGATAATTTCATCTTCGTAAAAGATAATTCTAACCGTTGTGTGCCCAGATTCTTCTACAAGTCCCGTAACGAAAAGCTCACCATTTCTATCCTCTACCTTTACAATGTCGCCCAGTGAATAACCAGGGGCATAGAATAATATATTATCAAGTTTATAATTGTCGCCAACCTTCTCTGCCCAAGCACTCTCTAATGCATATTGTTCTTCAAGGTCATTGTATTCAAACGTTATCTTTTCCATGCATATTGGTTTAATTGATTGTCAATATTTATTGCTGTTGTGGTGGCGTTGCACCTTTCTTTAAGTTGCAACCTCGACAAAGGACTTGACCGTTTTCAGGTGTTCCACTTCCTCCATTCGATTTTGGATCAATATGATCCACATTAGTTTCTGTGCCAGAAGGAGTAACTCCCTTTTGTGATTGTTGGCCAGGTGTTGTTTGCACTCCGCAATTTTCACAAACCGTATTACCTCCATTTTGAGCTTTGTTATTCTCTATAACGGTTTTCTTACCTTTTTGTGTAAAACCCTTTCCTGGTCTACTGCCAGGTTCTTGTAATCTCCCTTTCTGTGAGGCCAGTGCATAAGCTCCATGTGTACCAACTACTGCTCCATGTACAATTGCAAGTCCACCAAGTGCAGCAGCAGGTGCAGTTACTTCAACAGCTAATCCACCTGAGCCTACGGTTGCAACAGCTGCTCCTGTGACCGTTCCTTGGCCTCCGCTAACCTCACCAGCACCTTGAGCAATACTTGCTACATCTCCTGCGTCTTGCCCTCTATTAAATGCTTTTGCATTACTTACTAAGTGACCTGCTACTTGTCGAACAGGAAGAAGTCCACCAGTATTATTATCTATAACAGCAGCTGCAAATCCTATGAAAACATCACAAGAAGTACAATCTGGCCACATTCCATCAGGATCAGTAAAACGCATCGGGTCACTAAATGCGTAACTATATGGACTCCAGCGCCTATCTAATTCTGCTTTAGGATCAATCGTTGTCCAACGTGCAATTACAGGGTCGTAGAAACGTGCACCGTAATCATACAACCCCGTCTCTTCCTGTAACTCCTTATGGTTATAAAGATATTCATTTTTAGGAGAAATGGTCTGCTGTGTCGACTGGATTCCATACCCAAAGGCATAGTAATCATTCATCTGTAACAGTTTTGCTGTTTGCTGGGTAGCGTCATTCGGATCAGGTGTCAGCGTTACCCTGGTGTTGCCCAAATGGTCTTTCAGGTCGTACTCGTACACATAATTGCTGCCGCTTTTTCTTGCCCGGCCCTCCTCGGTCTGGATAAACGCGATGGTATTGGTGCTGTTGTCATACTCTATACCGTTCTCGTATTCGGTGGTTGTGGTGTTACCGCCTGCTACCAATATCTTTCTTAGCTTGTTGCCTGCCGCGCTGTACACGTAGGTCACTGTGCTGCCATCCGTCTTGTTGATGGTTTGCGGCAGGTTGAGCATATTGTAGGTAATACTGCTGATCCCTTTGTTCTGGTCTTTCAGCTCATTGCCGTTACCATCATAGGTATATTCATTCGCTACCTTCACCGGGTCCTGGAAACCGAACAGCCCGGAATAGGTTGAAGCATCATCTACCTGATTTACCTGGTAATGGTTATACGTATAGGTCAGCGTATCGATCTGCTTTCTGCCCTGACCAGGAATGTTATCATACCTGCCCAGGTTAGTAATGTTACCCATATTGTCATAGGTCACGTTCTCCCCGTACAGGTTATCTTTAGCCGTGCTGCTGGTGGATACCGCCGAGCGAAGCCGGTTCAGGTTATCGTAGCCGTAATCATAGGTTTGTTTAACCGGTGTTATGGTTGTTCCGCCGATAACAATTGGTGCCGATTTCCAAACCGCGGTGGCAATATTGCCGCCGTATTGTTTGGCTGCCGTGGTAGCACCGTCATAGCTCAGCTCCTCGCCAAACTTATCATTGCTGTCGTTGTTGGTCAGGCCGCCATCGCTGTTCAGGTTGGCATTGTTGATACTGCTCAGCCAGCCCCTCGGGTTATAACGGTAGTCGATGGTTTGCAGGTAGGTTGTTCCACCGTTCTTTGAATGCAGCCCTTTTGTTTTTAGCTGGGCAACTTCGTTATAATCACTCCGGGTCAGGATCACCGAATCCTGCGCAGCATTACTGCCATCCTGTAGCTGGTGAATCGTATTTAGCTTACGCCCCATGTGGTCATAGGTATAACTGCTCCGTTCGGTCAGGGTAAGCACACCGGCAGTGCCATTGGTGTTTTTCAGGTAATGCTTCCGTTGTACCAGCGTGGGCTGTTTAACAAAGTTATATACCGTGCTGTCGGCATCATAGTTATACATGCTCAGCGATGAGCCTCCGCCCACATAATGCTGTGTGAATGATTTGACCACTTGCCCTTCGTTATCATAGTACGGCACGCTCCACAAATAGTCTCCGGTAGTATTCAGCACCAATGTTTTGGAAGCGGTAAGCAGCCCTGTGGTTTGTTTGCTGAACGCGGGATTAGCCGTTTGGTCATAGGCCCCGGGAAAGCTTGGGATACCGGTATAGCTGTCATAATAGTTCACACTTAGCGTGGTTGCCAGGTTGGTACCCGGCCAGCTGTTGGTGGTATAACCGTTGCCGGTGTTTACAGGCGTTTCCCATTGCGCCGCCTGGCCATCAACAAGCCCCTGGATCGTGGCATGGATATCCGTTCCCGCTGTACTGCCTGTATGCTGATAAATGCCGGTGAGCACCGTTCTGCCTATCGCGTCATATTTAGTGATCATCCATTCCTGCGGTGATTTCATCCGCTGCACCGAATCCTGGGTTGCAACCGGCTGATCGAGTTTATTGTAGATTGTATACTCCCAGCCTTTGCCCGGCACCTTCTTTTGCACCAGCCTGTTCCTGGCATCATAACGGTACTGGTAGCAGCGGTTATCAAGCGTTGTTTGGGAAATAACTGCCGGGGCATCCGGATTGGCTCCCGGTGGCAATACAAAGCTCAGGTTGCCCAGATCGTCATACACATAATAGGTCGAGAGCTCTTCGGCTGTCGTGCCCTTGATGTTATAAGTACGTTTCAGTACCACGTGCCCTTCCTTGTCCTTATACTCTTCGGTGGTGTTAAAACAACCATTTGCCGGTTGCCAGTTTTCATTACGCGTAATGGTAACCGATAATTGGTTGGGGCTGTAGGTGGCATTGTTGCCTGCCCGGCTTAAGGTACGGCTTTGATTGGTGTTGATGCCAGCTGTATACAACGCTGCTATCCGGCTACCGTTGTTTCCTGTTACTGCCGTATTAAAAGTGCTGCTCTGGTCATTGGTAGTAAATACCATCCTTACCGAGTGGCTGCTGCTGCCGGCATCGGGTGTTGTGCCCAGCTGCCAGGCCACCCCCGGCGCTCCCTGCTCAATCACCCGGTTCAGCGGCGAGGGCTCAAAGCCTGTTTGCGCGAATGGATACGAGGTATTGGGTATACCATTGGTTTGCTGGGTAGCTCCGGTATTGCCAGGGTTATAAAAAGTGGTGAGCGCCCCGGTCAGAGCGTCGCTTTTATAACTGCCGTCGGTAGTGGTGGCCGCATACGGCAGGTATTTCATCGCTTCCCGCCCGTACGGGTCATACGCAAATGCCTGCACAAGATCTTTTTTCAACGGCGAGCCTTTGATCTGTATGGTTTGCAGCGGCCTGCCCAGCCCGTCTATATATTGTACCGTCTGCATCAGCTCGCAGGTCATCCGGCCGGCAAGCATGGTATTGCTTGTCAAACCCTTTGTCCGTGGCACCGAGGTTAGGATATAGTTCTGGGTATTGCTCAGCGCTATTGTTTGAGGAACGCAATCTTGAGCTGTAATGTAAAAATTCAAGCTGCTACCAGATGCTGCTGTGAAACTGAAGTTTGGGGTCAGCGTGATGCCCGTGTTGTTATAATAAGAACCTGGTGCCGGTGCGGTAGTTAACGTTACCGGCGGTGCCAGGTAGGTTTGTGCCGATGCGCGCATGCTGCCTATGAGCAGCAATAGCAGCAAACAAACCGCAAAATAGCTTTTGTGGTAAGCATTTCTTTTCATGCCTTTGGTATTAAAGTGTGATCAGGTTGGGTTATTTTTTTATTTCCTTTTGAACAGCCGTCAGTTGCTCTTTTAGCGCGTCGATCTGTTTCTGGAGTGTCGTAAGCAGTTTGTCTTTTTCCTTATCCTTTTGCTCGTTCTCTATCGCGTACAACGTCAGCTCTTCCACTTTCTTCATCAGGAGCTTATTCATCTCGCCAAGATTCAGGCCGGCTTTGGCGATCTCCTGCTCTGAGGGAATTTCAGGCAAATGCTGGTTCTTGTCGATATAGGTTTTAACTTCTGTTAAAGATGGAAGTTGATAGTTTAGTTTAAAAACATAATCAGGCCATTGGGAATAGAGTTTAATAGTTACGGTACTCGCGATTACACCACCATTTACTGCAAACTTGTAACCTGTAGGTAAAGTACTCGTACCGATACTGATACCGTCGTTAAAAACGGAGTTTCCGTTTACTGCGATGCCGCTTGATCCCACCTTTATTGCAAACCCAGCACCAACAAGCGGATCAACATAGCTGCCCAAATAATAATGGGACTCGCCAGATGCAGTAATGCCGCCTACAACATCTAATTTGGTTTGCGGTGATCCCGTACCTATGCCAACATTGCCCAACCCATTGATCAGGAATTTAAGACCCGCGGCATTTTGAACTTTGAACAGGTTGTATTGTCCGCCGTCGCCCGCAATGGTCTTGATTCCGGCCAAAGTAGCGCCCCCGCCAAACCCGGCATTGACTCCACCGACCAGAAATAGCGCCCCATCATTCACATTCGAACCTTCTGTATGTACTTCCAATCCACTTGTTGGGCTTGAGGTTCCAATTCCAACGTTTCCACCGGCGGGAAATGTATTTTGCGCGAAGGCGCTTACCGAAAACAGCAATGCGGATAAGGCCAGATATAGCTTTTTCATTTGTTTGAAGTTTGTGATTTGAAGGCATTAAGTTGATTAGTCAGTAATTCGAGATGGTGGGTAAGCGTTTCTATTTGAGTAGCGTAATTTTGATTGATTTTCTTTTGCTCCTTTTCCACCTTGTCTTTCTCTATCAGGTACAGCGTTAGTTCCTCTATCTTTTTCATTAACAGCTTATTCATTTCCCCAAGGTTCAATCCATCCTTAACAATCTCTTGTTCGGAAGGAATTTCTGGTAAATGCTTATGTTGATCGATAAAAGTTTTTACTTCTGTTAACGGACGGAGTTGATACGTCGGCTTAAATACATAATCCGCCCAGCCATTCAGGTCAATCAATACCGATTTAGAATGTATTGTGCCGTTAACATCCAGTTTATTCGCTGGGTTAGTTATACCAATGCCTACATTGCCTTGAACAATCGTCATATACGTATTGGCTGATGTTCCCCATGATTGAACATCCTGATTCGGATCTCTTTCCCACCATGTTCTGGTATTTGTTTGCGGGTTTAAAAATGACACATCAATAGAAATGCCATCGTGTAGCCGGGCAGTAACCCAATCGCTCCCTGCGGAATTTCTTACCAGCCACAAGTTATTTTTGAAGTAGTTGGTACCCGAGGTGCCGCCAATTGAACTTACTAGTACTGCGTTTTTAGCGACACCGCCCAATGGTATAGGCGAGTATACTGTTAGTTTGGCATCAGGATTGGAATTGCCAACCCCTAAATTTCCCGCAAAATAACCCTGTCCATCAGCCCTCACACTAAAATTGGTTGTACCGTTCGTTATACCGTCAAAATAGTAATTGGCTGCATTGTTATTATTGTCAGTAATAGCACGAAAGATGCCCGCGGGATAATAATAGCCTGTCCCAATTTGGTGGCCCGTAAAGAAAACCTGTCCAGAAGAGGTCTGCGCGACAATCTTTGTATTGTTATTTAGCACGTCATTCGCATCGACTGTCACCGTCTTGGTTTGCGCATTGGCTGAGCATACCATGAATAAACTTCCTGCCAGCAATAAAAGTGAAAATATTTTCATAGGATTAATTAGATTTAACTGGTGTTTTGATTTGTTTTTGGAGTTGGCTTACTTCAGTTTTTAACTCAATAAGATATAGCGTCAGTTCTTCTACTTTCTTCATCAGTAGCTTGTTCATCTCTCCCACATCAAGCCCATTTTTGACCATTTCCTGTTCTGAAGGGATTTCTGGTAAATGCTGATGTTGGTCGATATACGCTTTGACTTCTGTTAACGGCAACAACTGATACTCTTTGTTAAACACACGATCTTGCCATCCATTTAGGTCTATCAAGACAGCCTTGGAATGAATAGTGTCGTTAACGTCCAGTTTGTTTTGAGGATTGGTTATACCGATTCCTACATTGCCGGTATAACTGATTCTCATTCGCTCGATATTTGCGCCGTCGCCTCCGGCACCAGTCGCCCAGCTTGTTCTAAATAAGATATTAGTGACATCATCGTAATTGGTTGAAAACCGCATTGCATCAATGGATGCCAGTTCGTTGGCCCCGGAACCAAAAGCCAATTTTCCCAAGCTACTTCCATCACGAGGATTGACGTCTTTATCCAATAGCTGGATTACCGGGGTCGCATTGGTTACCGTTAAAACGGCGGCAGGCCCCGTCGTTCCTACTCCGACATTTCCGGTAGACGGGAACGTATTTTGAGCACGTAAATGTGAGTAACAGGCCACCAACAGAATGGCAGATATAAATAGTTTTTTCATGTGATTGGTCTTTAAAACGGTTATTGTCCTTGGTAGTGGTAATCGTAATGTTTAATGATGTTGCCGTCTTTATCCTTGATGTTCTGCAATCGTTGAAAGTTGTCATATTCGTAATAAGTAGGCATGCCTTTGGGATCTACAGTGCTTTTTAGTCCATTAACGAGATCAAAGAGGTTTGATATTACAAATGCATTCTTTAATGCAGTGTTAGTTCGTAATGTAGCCAAAAATGAATTGACTTGAGCATCGCTGGGGTTGCGGATGTTTCTAAAGGAAGTAACCGCCGTGTTTCCTCCCAGCGCAGTTTGAACAACGCTGTAATCGGCATTATCAATCTTGGCGATCGGATATACACCATTATATCCCCATATATAATTAGTTTTGGGTCCATTTTCTTTAGAAGTACTCAAGACATTTCCTTGGTCGTCATAGGCATAATACCGAAGTCGTATTTCATAAGGATTATTGCGCGTCTGCGTTTCTACTGTTTCTGGAGCGAAAATGGTATTCATCCAGTTTTTATAATTGGTTCTGGTGGACACCATTGGGTTTGAGTTGTTAAATTCGGCTTTTACAATAACCGGTGCAACGATATTGTTGCTGATCATCGCATTGTACGGTGCGGTCGTGCTAAAGTCTGAAGGATAAGATAATACAGTTTTTAATGTGTTTCCTGTACTGTTGTATGTTGTAATGCTTGACGGTTGCGCACTGATAATATTGTATTGATAATTGGTGAGTGATTCTGACAACAGCAACCCATTGGTGTCAAAAGATTGGTCCTTTACCGTATCTACGTACATCCACGCCTTATGAATGAAGTAATAACTGGTGTTGTAGTTCGATCGCTCCCATGAAAGTTGTGTATTGTCAGTTGTTTGACCACAATAGAGACGTATTTTTTCAGTGGCAATGTAGCCGGTATATTGCCCGGCAAAACTTGTGTCTTCGACGTAATGCGTAAAGGTTTTGTGAACGTATTGTCGTTGTCCAGCTTGTATTTTAAATGTCCCCTGATATGTCTCCTTGCCGTTTCTGTAAATTTCGTCCCCAGTTGGAGCGCCCACAATGGCTGTACCGCGAAATATAGCTGCATCTCTGTTTGGTGACACGGTGAATGTATGTTCTATTCCTCCATTCTCGAAGTTTTCTCCAAAGCCTTCCGTTACTTCTTTATAGGTCGCAGGAGTCGGCGTTTTAGATAATGTCAATGGAGCGCTTGAGCTACTAGTTTTAAATGGAAACTCCACAGAAGGCGAGCATGAGCCATATCCCGGGCAGGGCAAGTACATATTGATATTTCTTTCGTAAGGGGGGAGATTTATAGTCGATGCCGAAGATTGGTCGGGGTTCAAAAATTTATTATAGTAGTATTTTTTAATTGTAGGGGTAGTCGAAATGCCATCGTAAGTCAGAATCTTTGCCACACGCACGCCTCCAATTGCTCTATTAAGCATTTGATTTGATACCGTGCCTGCTCTATAAGTTAAGGTAGCTTTTGTTGAAATATGATCGCCAAACAAGTGTATTGCTATTCGATAGGTCCCAGGATTAAGAATGAAATTATTGTTGAGACTTGATCCTGGGTTTACTAAAAAATTCGTAACCATATTTCCACTTGCGTCTCTAATCTCTAATGAAGTATAGCGAGTACTGCTCGGCAATGAGGCGGTTGTAGAGCATGTTGCACTAATGTTAACTTGTTGTTGGTATGCTATTTCCGCTGTCCCCGTAGACACAGTGACAATTTCAGCACTGTTACCAGTAGGGTTATCTGCTGTATGTTTTAGAGTCTGTTCGACTGGGTAAATGGTCGTCATTTGATATGCCTGATTGCCCTCATACACAATACTATCCTTGCCACCTGTCGGGTATGTTATTAAGTTAAGGAGCCCTTTAGAGGCATATAAAGGGTCGGGGTCGCGGTTTGCCGTAGCTAGTGGTAATGCTTGAGCAAAATCGGGGTCCTTCGGCTTTGGAATACCGGTGGTGTTAGAAAATTGCCCATTGAAAAAGCCCCAATAGTCCTGTGCATACGATAATGCAGCAGGGATGGATGAAAGGTCGTTGTACTGAAATTTATGCTGGTGGAGGAGTGCGCCGATGCCATTTTTTTCTGACAATGACATCAGAAACGGCCTTGACCCGGCATATTGGTATTGAAAATCAAATGTTTTGAATAGCGTAGTATAATCCGGGCTATAAACACTTATTGATGACACTAACTTGTCATTATCATCTTGCCTGCCCGTATAGCTGAAGACTATTTTATCTCCGAAAGTCGAAGCGATACTATCAAGCACTACACCAGTAGTGTGAAGCGCATTGATGCAGCTGTTATTTGTAGGCTGGGGCCGACTGACAGTACCACCGCAATAGACTGTCGGATTTGAGCCGGTAAAAACATAGATTGTTTCACTTCTCCCTAATTGATAATCATAAGATAGTGCAGAATAATAAAAGGTAACAACATCGCCATTGGGATGAACGATTCGCTTGAGATACCAGGCGGTAGAGTTATTAGCGTAGGCAGCACCGCAACTTCCGGTATTTTGTGTGTATTCAGTTGCGTCCTCGCCAAAGAAATATTGTTTGCCGTCCGGTGCGGTGATTTTGAATCCTGTAATTGGCGCTTGATTTCCTCCCTGTGTGATCTCTACCTTTAAAGCCATGTTAGAAAGCATGACAGGAACAAGTTTGCGGTTCGGTCCCAATGTATCCAAAATGAATCGACCGCTAAAATTGTCAAAGTTAAAGCTAAACATATCGGGTTGAGCATCTATTGATCCGGATGGACCAACCCCTTGCAAGGGGTCGGGGTTAGCGAGTGCTGATTCAAAGGAAAACAAAGGAAAATCATTATTGTCTCCCAGTTCAGGGATCGGCCGAATTCTTGTTGATTTCTCATCGACACTGCCAAAGACAGTCCTCGTTATCACACCACCTGCATTTAACGCCCATTGATTTCCAACACGGGAGGCAATCTCATCAACCTTGAATCCACTGGTGGCATAATTGATAGAAATTGGCAAAGAAATGTGCTTAGATGAATAATTTACTAGCGAAATGGAAAAATTTGCTGAGCCGGATGACAATCCAGTATTTGCCCCAACATATTTGCCCAATGATGCTGCATTGGGCGCTGGTGGGAGTAGATTTACAACATTATTCTCCTGCGATTTTGCGGCTCCGGTGATGGCACAAAACGCAAGAAAGATAATGGTCTTTTTGAAACTATTATTTTTCATTGAGAAATTAATATGATTTAAGTGATTTAAAAGAAGTAAGTCAGTCGAATACCGTATTATTTACTATGGTATTCTTAATACAGTGGTTTGTTGAAATCTGCTTGTCGAGAAATTAGTTTATGTAGAATCCGCTAAATGAATATTTCATATAGATAGAGAATTACTTATTTTATCTGCGTCAGAGTCCAGTTGGTGAGCGTTCTGTCTAAAACAAGGGCTTAGAGACATGAACAAAAGCTTAGCGAGGGGTTTCTTTTTTTCATTGTGATAGGCTGTTTAGATTAGAGTGTGAGTTAACACTCCATTTGTAAAATATTATTTTAATGTTTTGGCGAAAATACTTATAAAAAATAAGAAAGCTAATAGGTGTTTTGACGGAAAATAATACCGTATAAACACCTAGTAAAATCAAATAGTCTAAGTTTTAACAATAAATTGACGATACTCGCCGATCTCAAAAGGTGTAAAGAGACTTACCAAAATCACCAACAAATGTCTAAAAGCTTCGCACCGAGCAAACTGCTGCATAATTAGAGATGAGAAACTGATCGGGCGTATCGGTTACTGCATCAGTCCCCAAACACCATGCATACCCGGCAGTTGTTGTAGTCGAACTCCAAAAATGTCCTGATGCGAGGCCAAGAGGATTCTCATAGAGATTTTTTTTTATTTGTGATAATTCGTCAATTGATGGTAAATACCAATCGCTATAGCCGTTTTTGTCAAGGCTGTAACTGTACAATGCTGCATAGCCGATAGTTTGATTCGTGCCGTAGGTGGAAACGATTGTAGTAGTATTTGCATTACCAGTACCGATAGCTTTGCTGGTAGTAAACAGAACGCCTGCGTTGCCATCGCCTTTCCATTTCGGGCCACCACCGAAGTTATAAACAAGCGCGTCAAGGTCGGCAACAAGGCCATGCTTGCCGGTCTTATCAACATAAAAAAGGATGCCGCCCTGTACAAACTCGCCATATTCCATGCTGGGGGCTTTGGTGGTAAAAGAGAGTTCTTTGCCATAAATGAGCGGATCCCCGGTAACCGTTCTTGAGGCAATGGCACGGACGTAGTAGGTTGTCCCGCCGGTAAGTCCCGCTCGAATGAATTTAAACTTGCCGCTGAATGGCGCACTTGGTTGGCCGTAAAACTTATTAGGATAATCAGCGATATTGGTGTGTGATTTCGTATCCCAGGCAAACCCGATCTCTCCGTTTGCTCCCAACGGCAGTTCTTTGGTCAATTCTCCTTCAATCGTTGCGTGTCCAGAGGTGACGCCCGAAACGGCAGTAGTTACTACTTCGCCATTGTTCGTTGGCGGCGGGTCGACATGTCCGCCATTGTTCATGTTGTCTAAATTGCCGGAGCCTTTGCCGCAGGAAAGGAATAGGATCATTGCACCCGTCAGCAGAACGGTGTGTTGAAGCAGAAATAGTACTTTTTTCAAATTGAGTGTTGGGGTTTAGTACAGCTCTAAGTTCGTGCGCTCTATTGCCCCATCCAATTCACTTTGTGCATACTTTATGCAAGATTTGCATAAAGTATTATCTTTTGATTAGAGGAAACATTATTGGTTTCCTCTAGCATGTATGTTTGCAGATTTTTGCAAGCATGTGTGGATTGCAGAAGAACTTTATAAATTAATAATGTTAAGGTATTAGAAAAACGCCGGAATTACCGGCGTGTATGTTTAGAGTTCATCAAACAAATTTCCTTGTACTCCTCTTTCTGACGGCTGTCGCATTGACTCGGAGGGATCGGTAACTGCTTCCTGTGAAGGGTTTTCCTTCGAGCGCAGCCAGATTCTGCTTTGCTCAGGATCAGTAAAGGGTTTGTAGTAGGGATGATGGTGACCATTTAAAAGAACGGTACCGATAACGTACCCGTGGAAGAATTTGTTGGAAAGCGAATCCATGTGCGCAATCTCACCCGTCAACGAGTGCAATAGCATGTTCATCAAGGCCATTTTGCAACACAGCGGATCAATGTCTGCGCCGTAAAAGAGTCGGTGCCGGTTGCGCTTTGCCGCCGACAACAGCATTCTTCCTGATCCACAGGCTGGGTCAAGTACCATGTCTCCTTGTTTTGCATTGCTGTCGTAAACAAGAGCAGTTAGCAAATCCTTTATTGGGCCAGGAGTGAAGAACTGCCCGTTTCTGCCTTTTGATATTAGGGTTTCACACAGTTCTCCTAAAGGGTCATTGAAGTTTTCGGAAAGTTCCCC
This sequence comes from Mucilaginibacter kameinonensis, assembly GCF_003675385.1. Lineage (GTDB taxonomy): Bacteria > Bacteroidota > Bacteroidia > Sphingobacteriales > Sphingobacteriaceae > Mucilaginibacter > Mucilaginibacter kameinonensis. Next base: position 500,848 of record NZ_RCWZ01000005.1, read on the forward strand.
TACTTCGATCAGCATCTTCGAGAGCAGTTCCCGCTTTGGATGGTTGATGAGTGTTTCAAGTGCCGGTTTCTGCTCTTCGGCTGTTTCGTGATATCGAAACGCTAAGAGAAAATAATCAAGAAAGTCATTAAGGGCAGCAGCTTCGTTTTGCGTGTACGCGAACTGTTCAAAGAGGATCAGAAGTTTGTTGATATTATTCATATCGGTACCAATGGATAGGGATGTAAAAAATAAAACATGCTATCCTACCGATAACCAGGCTTTTTGACCGGAGCCCAAAATGGTGGCTGGTTTTTACCCCTATTACTTTAGATATGGTTGCCATCAGTCTTTTTACCTTGTCGATCCACTGCTGGATCTTCGCATCATCATAGCGTTTATTAGCTATTTCAATACGGACTGCTATTCTGTCTATTGTTTCCCTGTATTGCTATAAAAGGGTTTTAGAAACTCCGGTATTTCAGTTTCTACGAAGGTCATTTTGACAACGAAGCATTGTGTCAACTGTTCCAACATCGTTATCTTTTCTTCTAATTCTTCTTTTTGCATAATAATTGATTTAAAATTTATCCAATCGTCCATTCTTTGAACCATTTTATCAAAATAGTTGAGCCGATTAGAAAAACTCCGATTCGGTGCCCTTGGTACCTTTGCAATGGTGAAAGGGCCAGTAGTGGAATTAACCAATTGCGGCCCTCTCATTGACATCGTTACAGTACTTATTTTAATTATTGAGTCTTCTCTGGTAAAATCGGGACTAACAGTCTGCTGACGGGATACCATACTAAACGTAAATCCCAACCCGGATTCACCTATTGACCGGGTTCTTATGTGGGCTTTAAAGCTATGATTCTTTTATAGAAGCTGATCCCAAAAAACAATGGCAGCGAAGCCTTCACTCAGTGAATTGAATCGACCCTGTGACCATAATTAACAATTTAATCTGATTTATAATGAAAAAAACAGTTTTTATCACGGGTGTATCCACAGGATTTGGGAAACTTTGGACCGAAGCTCTCTTGAAGCGAGGCGATAACGTGGCTGCTACATCCAGAAACGCGGAGGCACTTGCCGACATGGCCGAACAGTATAAGGAGCAACTTTTGCCAATCACATTGGATGTTACAAACAGAGGCGCTGTAATAAAGGCCGTGCAGCAAGCAAAAAACCACTTTGGGAATCTCGATGTGGTTATTAATAACGCGGGCTACGGCGTTTTTGGCGCGATCGAAGAAGTTGGAGAAAAAGAAATAAAAGACGTTTTTGAAGCCAACGTATTTGGCACGCTCTGGGTAACGCAAGCCGCATTGCCAATTTTCAGAGAACAGGGACGCGGTCACATCATACAGCTTTCAAGCGTTCTCGGAATTTACAGCATACCTACGCTGGGAATCTATAACGCAACCAAGTTTGCTGTGGAAGGGTTGAGCGAAGCATTGGCCGGCGAAGTTAAGGACCTGGGCATCCACGTGACGATGATTGAACCCAACGGGTATACTACGGAGTTTGGGGGTTCTTCTGCAATTTATGGAAATGGAATACCTGCCTATGATCAGGTGAAGTCAAAATTGGGTGAAATAGAAGGCGTATCACCTGAAGATTACGGTAACCCGGAGGCCACCGTTCCGGTAATCTTGGACCTTATAGATAACCCACAGCCTCCGTTACGCCTGTTTTTTGGAAAGATCGGATTTAAAAAAGCACAAAAGGTTTATGCGGAAAAAATGCAGACCTGGAAGACATGGAATCATGTATCAGAAGCGGCACAAGGCTGATCCTGTATACATCACCACTATTAAATAATAATTAAAAAATAACTGTATGAGTTTTCAAACTATCAATCCCGCAACAGGGGATTTGCTAAAAGAATTTCCTCTTCAGACAGATGAACAAGTTATTGCTGCACTGGAAACAGCCAACAAACGTTTTCATGAAGACTGGAAATTAAGAACCGTTGCCGACCGCATTGCAGTTGTTGCGCGGGCAGGGAAGATTTTAAAGGAAAAAAGAGAAGAGTTTGCCCATTTAGCTACTTTAGAAATGGGAAAAATTTTGCGATATAGCTATCTAGAGGTTGATTTGGTGATCGGCATTTTTGAATACTATATAAAAAACGCGGAAAAGATGCTTGCTCCACATGCTATCGTGGAAGAAAAAGAGGCGAGCATCATATCAGAACCCTTAGGTGTGATCCTGGCGATCGAACCTTGGAACTTCCCGTATTACCAATTAGCCCGCGTAGCTGTACCCCAATTAATAGCGGGCAATGTGGTACTCATGAAACATGCCGAGAATGTACCGCAATGCGCTCTTGCCTTCGCCAGGCTATTTGAAGAAGCTGGCGCACCTGCAGGTGCTTATACCAATTTATTCTGTAGCGTAAAACAAATAGGATTGTTGATCGATGATTTCAGGGTAAGGGGTGTGGCGCTCACCGGCAGTGAACGTGCCGGAATCTCCGTTGGGGAACGAGCCGGCCGGAACTTGAAAAAAGTAATCCTGGAACTGGGGGGAAGTGATCCTGCATTGATTTTGGAAGGCGCTTCACTTGAGTTTGCAGCAGAACAGGTACTCATGGGGCGGACCTACAACTCTGGCCAGGGTTGTGTAAACATTAAGCGTGTAATTGTGGTGGGGAAACAGCGCGGTGAGAAAATGCTCAGTTTGCTCAAGGAACAGTTCAACAACATTAAAGTTGGCGCCCCAACCGACGAGGCCACCACATTAGGTCCGCTAGTTAGTGAAAAAGCACTCCAGGGATTATTGGGCCAGATCGAAGACGCAAGATTAGCAGGCGGAGAGATTATTGCAGGTGGCAAACGGGTTGACCGTCCGGGTTTTTATCTTGAACCAACCATTATTACAAACATCACCGGAGATAACCCGCTGTATAAACAGGAGGCATTTGGCCCTGTATTGTCTTTCTATGTCGTAGATACTGAAGAGGAGGCGATACATATTGCAAACGACATAGACTACGGCCTGGGAGCATATATATTTGATATGGATACCAAACATGCGCTGGAGGTTGCGGCCCGTATAGATTCGGGAATGGTTTATATTAACTCTTGCTTTAACGACGCACCGCATTTGCCTTTTGGAGGGATTAAAAACTCAGGCTTTGGCCGGGAGTTATCAGAACTCGGTATTGGTGAATTTTTGAATCGTAAAATGATCCGTGTCGCTCACTAATCCGGTCAATTGGTATCTTTGAGAATTGGCTTTAAAGAAGTGGTCTATCGATGCAAAATTGATAGGCCATTTCTTTAATCTTTATAGGCAAGGGTTTTGCGAAATTCTGTTGGCGTTGTACCCGAAAATTCCTTGTATACCCTTACAAAGTGCGAAACATTCTCAAAGCCTACTGATAAACCTATTTCGGTAACTGGCCAATCAGTTGTAGTGAGCAATTCTTTCGCTTTATTGAGTCGCTTTTCTTTCAGAAACTGTGCCGGTGATGTTTTATAAATCGTATTAAAATCTCTCTTGAAACTGGCCAGACTCCTTCCGGATAAATAGGCAAGATCCACGAGTTTTAATGGATTCATGTAATTCTCTTCAATTACATGTGCAATATCGCCCACGATCTGTTTTTTGAGCTGGATAAGCTGTAGGAGCAGATTATGATCGGTCTGCGCAAGATCATAAAGCAATTCCGTTATTTTGATCCGCACCAGCCCCTTATCAATTTTCGCAGTCCCGTTGAAGTAAGCTTTAATAGAAGTAATAAAAGACAGCAAGGGTTCTGTTACCGGCATAACATTTACGCTGGCTAACTCCTCCGTTTTTATTGTTTTGATCCCTGATGTCTTCATAAAGTCTGATAAAAATTCATCCTTTAGGAAAAACATGACGCTGTCATACATATCGCCGGTATCCGCCGAACCAGTTTTATCATAGGTTATGCTGGTATTCTTTTTCAATAGCACCATTTCATTTTTGAAAACAGTATAAATTCGTTTGCCGTGTGTAATGCGGTTAACCCCCTCCAGCACAAAAAGCAGCATGTGGTCTCTAAGAAACATCCCTCCCCGCTGATCCGCCTCATTATGCGCGCAGGATTCAACTACATCCATCGAATCGATGGACAGATGTTTTCTGTAAAACGGAGCACCAATGAGTTCCTGGGGTACTGTGGTGGCTTTCATACGATGACACGAATATGGTGCCAAGGTAAACAGTTTTCCCCAAACGTACAATCTACCAGGTAAGCCAACGCACGCTTTGCCCGATAGATTGTACAGGCTTGTACCTGTTATGTAAACCTAACTTTTATTGATCATTGCAATGACTTCAATTTCTAACAACAAATCTTCTCTAATGAACCGGCTTATCTCAACCGTTGTGGAAGCTGGCGGTTGAGAAGTATTCACATACCTGTCTCTTACATTTTTGAATAAAGTCAGATTAGAGATATCTGTTAAATAATTATTCAATTTAATAACGTTATTAATACTTCCTCCAGCCTTTTCCACTATTTTTTTGATAGAAGAAAAAATAAATTCGGCTTGTTGCTCAAAATTGCCTTTCCCAACCGTATTCCCTTCCGCATCAATCGCGACCTGGCCTGACATAATAATCATCGTTGCAGAACCGAGATCAATTTCTACATATTGAGTATATCCTGCACGTGTAATATCATTGAAGCTTATCATATTCATTTATTTGGATGATTAGTTCTAAATTTTCACTACAATTTTACCCCGGCTATTTCCAACTTCCTGATGCTGATGCGCCTTAGGTAACTCTTCAAAATCGTAACTTGCGCTTATATGAGAACTAATTATTCCCCGCTCCAATAACGAGGCTATCTCCTTCATGTCATGCCCATTGGAAGCCACGGCCATATGATAGCCATGAACTTCCTTCATACTTGCCGCTTCAGCAATAGCACCTTCAAAATCGGTTAAGAGACTTATTATCCTTCCTCCTTTTTTGGCAGCTTTAATAGAACGCAATAAATGATCCCCGTACATTGGATCAAGTACAACATCAGCATCAGTTACAAGCTCCTCAACCTTTTGATTCTGGTAATCGACAAATTCATCCGCACCAAGCGATAGCACAAATTCTTTGTTATCAGCCGAAGCTGTGCCTACAACATATGCGCCCAGGTGTTTGGCTATTGGTACCGCGTAATGCCCCACGCCGCCGGCAGCCGCATGGATTAGTACTTTCTCACCGGGCTTTAATTTAGCATGGATCGCCAGGGCTTGCCAGGCAGTAAGCGCCGCAAGACAAGCCGCGGCAGCTTGCTCAAAGGATATATTATTGGGCTTAAGCGCCACCTGGGACTCAGGTGCTGCAACGTATTCGGCATAGGCATTTCCGGCACCTCTAAAGTTAATCAAGCCAAATACGGCATCCCCTATTTTAAAATCCTTTACATCCTCCCCTATCTCTTCTACTATACCCGCCACATCCCATCCCAGAATGAATATATCCTGGCCAGCTTCGGGCAGTATAAAGGTTTTAAGGGCATTGATGTCTTTCCTTACATATATATCAACCGGATTGATGCTGATAGCCTGTACTTTTATCAGGACCTCATTGGCTTCTATGCGGGGTTTGGTTATTTCTTCCGGGCGCAACTTTTCAATCCCTCCCGTTTGTCTCAATAAAAATGCTTTCATGACTATTTCCTGTTTATTATTATACGGTTACTTATTATTTTTATGCCACAAAATTATCTGGCTTGGGATATTAACCCAAATCTGCAACGAATTGTAAGGAGCTTACAAAATTGTAATCATGAAAAAAACAAAGGTTAGTTCAACGAATCAGGTCAACAAAAATTATTTGGAGGATATTTGTATGGGAGCTTACGCACTTGGCATTATTGGAAGCCGTTGGAAACTTTCTATTTTTTTTAATCTTAAGGACAGGCCCATGCGTTTTTCAGAACTCAAGTACTCACTCAATGGCATCACAGAACGGATGCTCGCGCTCAATCTTGCTGAAATGGAAAAGGATAAGATCCTGACCAGAATAGTATTTGCAGAGGTTCCCGCAAGGGTAGTTTACGAATTGACGCCAATTGGAAAAGCTTTGACAGCAGTATGGGATCAGCTGGATAATTGGGGTAGACAACATAAAGATCTTATATCCGCAGATGCTTTACTGTAACACTCCCTTTTCTACACCAATGTAAGAAAGTAACTTATTTATCTGACCTCGCTTTTTCCAAGTTATCTTTTGCCGCTTTCTCTTCTTTATCCGCCTGCTCTAACTGGGCTTGAGCTGCAATAATCGCCTCCCGCTTTTCCATTTCTTTTTCTGCCTGTTGGTTTAAGGCATTCGGGTCGGTTGTTAACTTTTTTTTGATGGTTTTAGATACTTCAGGATACAACGCCTTAACCAGCCAGAAATTATAGGCTTCATCGTTTAGCCTGTCATTCTGGTGATTCAGGTACAAAGCCGTACCAACCGACAAGGATGTTGCCACAAAGCAAACTACTACACCGATAATCAGGCTTGTTGACCAGGCTCCGAAATGGTGACTCGTTTTTACCCCTATAACTTTAGGCACTGTTGCGACCAGTTTTTTTACCTCGTCGATCTGTTGCTGGATCTTCGCATCGTCATACCGTTTATTAGCCGTTTCAATCCGGGATGCTATCCTGTCTAATGTCTCCTTGTATTGCTGTAAAAAAATTTTCAGAAACTCCGGCATTTCGGTTTCTACAATGGTCATCCTGGCAACGAAACCTTGTATTAACTCTTCCAGCATCGTTATCTTTTCTTCTAATTCCTCATTTTGCATAACACTTCATTTTAAATTTTATTCAATAGTTTAATTTATCTCTACCTGCTTACCCCTGTGATTGCGAATGTTCCGCTTCATGCTTCTTTCGTTTTCTGCGGGCTATATCCGCATCACCCATTGGGTCTGGGGCCGCTGCGACAAATTGCGGCTCCAATAGAATTTGTAGCAAGCCTTTACCGCTATCAGGACTATGGCGGTACTCCGCCCGTACGCTTTGCCGGATAGCCTCTCGTAACTGGCTGGCCAGTGACGGCTCATTGGCTTGTCTTGCTGCGTGGTATTGTTGTACCTGTTGGTTACGGGTTAAAGTCGCATCTATTTGGGCATAGCTTAAACTGCGGTCAATGGCAGAGCCTTTCATTTTAACGTCGTCCTTTTCAAAAGAAACCCCTTGTACCTCGCTGGTACCGCTACGAAATTTATAAGCGATCTTAATGCCCTGTTTTGCCAGTGCCGCTTCCAATTCTTTCCAGGTGGTTGCTGTTTTCATTGCGGCTTTAATTACATCATAAAGTTCATACCTGATCTTCTCTTTGCCTTTTAAGGCTTGGCGGTTTACCTGTTCCTTACCTTCGCCCAAATGGTAGCCATATTTCAGGGTGATTTCCTTACAGGCTTTGACATTTTTAGCGAAATTGTTTTTATCGGAAATTGTCTTGCCGTTATTATCCACACGGTTATAAATCAAATGCAGATGCGGGTGTTCCCGGTCGCTGTGCCGCACCACTACAAATTGCGTATCTCGGATGCCTACTTTTTCCATGTATTCCTTTGCCCGTTCTACCATGATGTCATCACTCAGTTTGGCTAAATCTTCCTTGCTCCAACTTAGCACCAGGTGGCCAACTGCTTTACCCAGTTCCGGCCGCATCTTGCGTTGCAAGTTAAAGTCGTGCGCCAGGGTACTGGCGTTCTGCATTCGTACGCCTTCGGCTGCCAGTATCTTAGCTTGCTGCTTATCCACCACATAGCGGATACAGCCACCGAAGCTTCTTCCTGTAATTGGCTTACCCATCATGGCTACTGATTTTAGTTAATAGTTCTTCTATCTGTCTTAGCATCGATCGGCATTTTAAAGCCAGTGAAAATAATCCTGCCACGTTTGCCAGATGTGTCAATTGGTTAAGGTTGTTTGCCAGCCCTGCCAGCATCCTGAACCAGCCACTTTCTTCCGTCGTGAAGCGTGGAAAAACCTTGGCGCTTTTAGCCGCCCTACGGAACCATTCACTAGGCTTCAGCCCTGCGTTTTTTGCCCGGCCTTCAATCAAAGTCCTTTCGGTAGGAGTTAGCCTCACCATCAAAAGGTCGCTCCGACGGATCGTTTTCTTTGGCCTTCCCGGCGTGCGCCGCTTTGGTAATTTGTTATTTTCCGCAGTTGCTTCCATGTGTTCATTTCCCTCCTGATTCTTGAAAAAACCGACCAACGGGAGCGAGTTCCGGATCATCCCTTTAGGGTGTATCCGGGTTTTTGTATAGCAAAAACATTAACTCGCTCCACTATGTCGCTAATGCTCCTTGTGGTAGCCGGATACTTCGTATCTGCTTCTCGCGACTTTACCATTTGGTTTGATTTTATATTTCGGGCTAAAGCCCGAAATGCTCATTTGCTTAAAAAGTTTTGGGATTTTTTCGAGAGGCGGTCAACTGCTGTACCGCCTCTTCTCTGATCTCGTCTGCTGTCTTCTTCCGGCCAGACTTAATCCATTCCGTCAATTCGGATCGATAGAAATACAGCCGCTTGCCGCGCTTATTCACGGGGATTTCTTTACGGCATACTTTGCTGTAAATTGTAGGTACGGAGAGATTTAGAAATTTGGCAGCGTTAGAAATGGTCAGGAGTTCTTCGTGTCTGGGTGGATGCTCATGTTGATGAAGTAAAAGCTGTTCGATGCTTTCAAGCTTATCCTGAAGTTTGCTTACCGCTTGAGGTAATTGGTCAAATGTTAGTGTTTCCATTGCGCATTATTTGTTTAATGCTGCAATTGTAGCGGCTTGTTTTGCTGGGTTACAAGAGGGTAAGCTGTAACCTCACTGCAACCCACTCATTTCTTTGTTATCTTTTGTTACGAGGCGTAGGTAGGATATAAAATTTATCCTCCTTTTGTTCAATTTTAAGGATAGGGGATTTGCAGGGACGGGTCTTGGTAGACATTAGACCGTTGAGATAGCCCTCTGTTAATTCCCTTGCTTCGGCTTGATTAGAAAGATAGTTAAATTTAGGAGCGATCCATCGCTCCAAGTCTACCATCTGGCAACCTACGATAAGCCGGGCATCAAATAATTGTTTAAATGCATCGGCCAACTGATTGCCAAAACCACGGAAAACCAACGGTCTCTCCGGTGCCTCATCTGATAATAACAGCCTTTCAAGTTTGAAGTGATCTGCGGAAACAAAATACTCTCTTAATAAGTCGAGCAGTTGCGAGGCAATACCCGGTTTAAAAGTCGGGTAGCGATCTATTGATTTAGTGGGTGGTTCATTTTCAAACACCGTTACCGGTTCTTTACTTATTTCTGGTTCTGCCGGCGCGTCAGCCTGAATAGCTTCCTTTTTGCCATGAAGTGATTTTTGAAAATCTTCAAATGACAGATGTTCTTTGATCGAATTTTCAGCATCATAGATTAGCTCCATCAGAAACTTCTCGCGTAACTTAACAGAATCACCCAGATCTTCCGCAAATTTGGAAGTCACTTCAATATCAGCGCTGTCAGACTGAAGATTATTAACAATGAATAAATACTCCAAACGGATAGAAAAAATGAAAGAGCGATCATAAACCAACTTCATTTCCGAATAGTGCTGGTTATAATTCTCCCAAAACTCTTTAAACCGGCTTCGAACTTTAGACAATTCAGCCAACTGAAGCTTAATGCGCTCTTTATCTAAAGTAATCAGATCAATAAAAGCCATATCCTTTAACACCCTTAGTTCGCTCCTGTAGGAAAAGGAATCATAATATTGGGTTTGGTAGGTTAAATCATAGGCTCCAACATGCTCTTTGTCATTTGTGCCTGATTCCATTTGCATATCGTCCTCGACGATACGAAGATCAAAAGTTTGGATGCGAGTTAGAAATTCTTTTAGATGCTGCATAATTGTTAAACCGATATGACACTATTGACAGCAAAACGGGATTCCGGTGGTTGTTGTTTCTAATTATCTATTCTTCTCGCAACTTTGCTAACAGCTCTAATTTTAATTCAGATTTGCCTAATTCATAGGTAAAAAGTATTGCCAGGTATTCCTCTGTGAGAAACTTAGTGAAAAATTCAGGTATAAAATTCGGCATCCTAGCAGGGTGCGGTGTCAGGTCATTATTTTGACAATACTTTAAATATGCGGAGTTAGAAACGGTGTTTGAACCAATTAATACATTAGACGGTATTGATCCACCATGATTAGATAAGAATGACTTATCTCCTATGTGATGTTCCGAAGGGCGGGCGCCAGAATTATATTTCTTGTTTTTTAGAAGCTTTTCCATGGATGCGCTGTACGCTTCCAAAACATTTTTATTATTCGCCTTCGGTTTAGCAGTTTTAGATAGCCACCATATGTTAGTAAATGAATCTTTAACCCTACTTCTTTCGATATTTACCCATTGAACAGGGCTGGGTAATTTAGCAGTATTAAACCACACAAATTGTTCACATAACTTGAAGTCCCCTTTTCTTTTTATTTCTAACAGTGTTTCCAATGGCAGGGTAGACATCGTTGGCTCATTTTCTTCCCAAGCGTTGCCTATTTCAATAACAAAAGAACCATCATCGGTAAGTAATTCTGCGAATTGTGAGGTTATAGAAGTGAGCCAATCTATATAAGTTTGACCATTAAAATTTCCATATTTCTTTTTTCGATTCAGCGGAAAAGGTGGTGAAGTAATGATCAGATTAATTTTACCCTTATATTTTTCAAAGCTCTTTGATTGTAAAGCATTTTCTATGCTACACTTATAATAAATACCTAAGTCCGTTCGGTAGGCGACATCTAAATCCTCTTTTATACCATACATGTTAACGTCGAAATTAAGATTAAATATAGTATTTAAGAATTCATGTTACAATCAATATGACTATTGGACTTGATTACGGTACCTTAAAAAACATTTAAAGGTATAATCCTTAAATTATTATAACTAAAGAATATTCAAATTTTTCAAAATTGTGTGAGAAACAAAAAACCCCACTCTGGCGAGTGGGGTTAAATCATTGATTTTCAGGCTCCCCTATCTGGGCTCGAACCAGAAAGCAAGAAATCATAAATTTTCAGTTTTATCTCCTTGAGACAGGAAAAAATCTCTTTTTACTATTAACAGAAGCCGATAAGAGCTAACTCCTTTAATAGTGTGGAGATGTACTGTTACTTATTTGTTACTAGTTTAGTGTATCCTTTGCAGATTTTTGTGAGTGCTACTTTTGTTTATATCGAGTTGGATCTTAATCTCAAAAAAAAAGATGTAAGTTCTGTGTCAATTATGCAAATCGCTACGATAATGTGAGTGCTGGTAAACCAAAATTGTTTGTGTTTATATCTATCTCCCTCTACCTTGGCCCCGACCAAAGATTAAATTAGCTGAGCATTGGTTATAGACAATTTCCTATAAATAAATATATGTATATTTGCATATCAGTTTGTGATATTTACGTTGATTTGAGAGGTTCTCACGAGAGACCTATTTTACAATAACGATATATTAAGGATTGTAAGGCCGAAAAAGTACTCAAGTACAAATCCCTAACTCTCCGCATCAAAACAAAGTTTTTGTAAAACGCCTCAAATCCTATGATTTGGGGCGTTTCTCGTTTACAGACAAGCCGAAAAGACAGAGAATTGCTGCTATCGTGAAACAAGAAAGTAAATGGCTATCTTAAGAATATTGCAGAGCTATGCGGGATAAAGAAAGAACTCCCTATCCGCGTAAATCATATAGTATGAGGTACGGCGTTTTGATAATAGGCGTTTGTTAATTGAACAAGGTGAATAAAAGAACCCTGCTCCTATCAAGACAAGGGACAGGGCTCTTATAGGTTTATTAAGGAATTATTCTGCTTTTAATTTATCGGCCAGCATTTTCATATAAAAACCTCCAACCACACTCCGTGCTTTAAAGTTTTCCCTTATTCCGGTTTTTGAATCGTAAAAATCATTTAGCGGCACGCGCGAAGGGGTTTCCAGGACGTGTACGTAAAGCGGATGTATAAGCGCTTCAAACTGGTCTTTTTGAGGCGCAAACGTTGCGGTCCAGGTTATCCAATCGTTTTTGGTATATGTTTTACGGCTATCCAGCGGGATACCAAATTTGTTGCCTTTTGTGAGATAGTATTTGGTTTCGGTGTCATATACCTTTTGCGGAAACAGGTGCAAAGCTAATACCCTATCCCAAACCAGGTTATACTTTTGGCTCCAGGTATCTTTACTATCAAAGGTAAGCGCGTAATGATCGCCAGCATCAGCCATCTTTATCCACTCGGGTACCATGCCTTCTGCTATGGTGCGGTATTTTTTAGCGGTTTCAGCTTCGCCCAGTGTTTCTGCCATTTGAGCGTAACAAGCAATTGCTACAATAGCTTTTACCGATAAGTTGGCATTGCGGGCCAGGTGCCCGGCAAAGTCATCAGTACACAATTGGGTTTTAGGATCTAATCCTTCCTTAGCCAGGTAATCAACCCATCTCGTTAAGGTTTTCCAGTGCTTTTTTGCATAGTCGGCATTACCTTCAACTTTAGCTATGGCGGCGCAAAGTATAATCACGTTACCCGATTCCTCAATTGGCATAGGCTCGCCGTAGGTTTGTCCGTTAGCTTTTGGATAAGTACCCAGGTCATGCGCGGCCCATGGATGCGGGTATTTACCGGTTTCGCTGAAGTGGAAAATACCGTTCAGCATGCCTTGTACCAGCTCGGGGTTGTAGATCAGGTAAAGCGGAGCCGATGGATAGGTTACATCAACCGTGTTTATAAAGCCTCCACTGTTGTTTTCTTTTGATAGCCATAAAGTTTCGCCTGCCGGACTTTTAACCAGCGCATGGGCCGCTATGCTTTGACGATAGGCCAATACGCATATACAAGCATATTCTTTGCCACCCGAACGTAAGGCATCTGCATAAACCTGTTTATCAAAGGCTGTACATTTTTGCATAACAGCCTGATATTCATTATTGGCGTCTGTTAGTTCACCTTCTATGGTAGCTTTACCCGAGTTATTCCACCAGGGCCTCAGATCAGTATTGAAATATTGAACAGAAAAACGTTCGTCATAGCCTAACTCAATAAAACGCTCAACAGCGGTTTTACCCACCTTGCCGAAAGGGACTACTGTATTTAACGAAAGCGAACGGCCTTGGGATGCAGTTGATAAAACAACGCCCTTTGCAAACGCGTTAGCTGCTTCAGTACCTTTTGTAATAAACTGAACCGCTCCCGTTGCTTTTGGTGCAGCTACGTAAAAGTAACCCCAGTCAATCCGCATATCATCGCCGCCTTTTTGCAAAACTGGTTGCTCAACCGTACCGGTTTTTAATATGGAGAGTTTTGCGGTGGCATATTTTTGCGCGGTAACAACTTGCGTAGGTTGATAAACGGCTATATCTGATGACGCACCCAGGAAAATTTTTACCGCATGATTTTTACCGTCGTTTGCATTCACCTTATAAGTAATGTACGATACCGGGCGCGATAACAGTTTCATAACGTCCAACAGCAATGGCGATGTGAAAGTTAGCTGCAGGCTGATCTTACCGGCAGTAAAATTGTAAACGGTCTGTGTGGCGTTTACATCAACATTTTTTGGTCGGCCAGTAGTATTGATCCCGTGCTGTTTTTCAATTTATCTACCAGCCCGAAATCCAAAAAGCGGCCACCTGCCGAGTTGGCCAGGTGAATAGCGATCACGTTGCCCACCGCCTTTAAAAGCTTTTTGCTGATAGGGAAGTATTGAAAACTGCTTGTCCACCCGTTTTTTTCATAAACCTTGCTGCCATTTAGAAACACCTCCACATTGTCATCGTGGTTTAGTTTCAGGAAAAGCTCGTTAATATCTGCAACAGCGCTTAAGTTAAACGTACGCCTTACCCAGATGTCGCCCGATTTCCATAACGTTTTTACATTTTTTTCATCATCACCAATCGGGGCCTGACCAAATTTCCAGCCTGCTGCATTATATTTTAAGGAAGTCCAGTCACCCGACGGTTTATTTTCGGTGTAATTTACACTGTACGATGCCTCGTCTGATGCGCTTATTAAGGTCTTGTAGTTGGTTTGTTCTTTTCCTAAAAAACGGTAAATCTTACCATCTACATTAATGAGTCCCAGCAATGATTGTTCGGCACCTGTCCAATGCATGGTGGTAGAGGAGTTCAACTTATCTGTGTTAGACCAGATGCTGAAATAAGTATTATGCGTAATAAGCGGATAAGCAGGTGCTTTTCTGTCCTGCGCGTGCACAATGCCGGTAATATAGATACAGGCCAGTAGCATCAACAATTTAAATCGGTTAGATGAATTCATGAAAAGTATATAATTGATGTTTTATTCAGACGGTAAAAGTAAGGAAAAGCTTTACCGGGATATCTTCGTATTGTGTCAAAATCCCTGCATATCGTCTCAATTTAGCATGTTTTCGTTATTAGTTTAATGTGACTTTAGGATCCGGGTAAAAAGAGATTGTAACAAAATCAGAAATATTGTTATCAGCCATACTTCTACATCCTAAATTTTGTAGCTACAAGAAAACATCTAACCTTTCTATCAAAAATTTAATTTAAGGCAATTGTAATGATTTGATAAAGCATGCCGTATAAGTAACCAAATTGTAGTTTTTTTATTAAACTTTAAAAAACGTTTTAGAATTTTAAAAAAAAGCCGATAATTGTTAATAGAAATATCAATCAATAGTAAAATATTGATTTAAGATTAGTAAATGTACACCTAAGCTTTAATCAACATAACAGAAAGATATTTTTATATTACCATTTGGTTAATTTGTTAATTCCTAAACCTTTCTTTTAGATGAACCCTAATATAACTATCCGATCCTTTTATATTGTTCTCGTACTGTGCTTTTTTACTTCAATAGAGGGTTATAGCCAAACAATACCCGTTGGAAGCTACGCAGAGGAACTGCTACGCAGACAGCAGGTGGCTGGAGATAGCAATAATCATTCATCTTTTGTTATAAGGCCTGTTGCTTCAAGTATGGCTAATTCAAACCTCCAATCATTAATTGCAAGCCCGGAGTACCTAAAATTCAATTTTATGGGTATGCCGTCAGGTTTGCGTATCCTTCCATTCAATTGGCTAAATGAATATAATGTAAATCGCCCTTACGGCTATAACAATTCATCATTATATCCTAATGCAGGCTACCAAAGTATGCTTAGCGGCGGTTTTTTATTAAAGGCCGGTATATTAACCGTGCAGGTAAAGCCTGAATTTGTTTATGCGCAGAACAAAAACTTTTCAACGTTTGCCGATGTACAGGCCAACAATAACTCCACTGCGCTTCTGGGTGCATACTTTGGAACCATAAATGGCATTGATGCCCCCGAACGATTTGGCACGTCATCTTTAAAGCACCTTTATCCGGGGCAATCAAAAATCACATTATCATATAAAAGTGTGGAAGCCGGAGTATCTACAGAAAATTTGTGGTGGGGCCCAAGCGTAAGAAACTCTATTACAATGAGTAATTCGGCTCCAGGTTTTCTTCACTGGACATTCAATTCTACAAAACCCGTCAAAACGGCTGTAGGTTCATTTGAATGGCAAATCATTGGGGGAAACCTAAAACAATCTGGCTTTGCTCCTGACGATGTCAGTAAGCTTGTTTACGGCAGCAATTTATATACCCCTAAACCTAAGGTTACACGTTATATTTCAGCGTATAGCGTAAACTGGCAACCAAAATGGTTAAAGGGTTTATACCTCGGTGCATCCGCATATGATTATCTTGATAAAGATTCTGTTTATCATAACAAAAACATTATTCATAAGCTGATTCCGGTTATTATCGGATCATCTGAAAAAGCTAATAATGTTAACAATGGACAAAACGGAGACCAGCAGGATTTTGCATATACACTAAATATCAGGCAACTTTTACCACTATACAAAGCCGAAATTTACTTTGAATGGGGGCGTAATGACCGCAGTGGAAGCCTTTCAGATCTTATAGAAGAGCCTGAGCATTCAGCAGCATATACGTTTGGCGGCCGAAAGCTGTTTGAACTAAGCCGCGGTGGATTTATACAAATCAAATCAGAAATAACACAGCTTCAAAGGGCGCCAACCTATTTATTGAGAGATGAGCCTTTTTGGTATGTTCATTCAATAAGCCCCAGAGACGGATACACCAATTACGGCAGGTATTTAGGTGCAGGGATTGGTCCGGGAGGTAACAGCTTTATCTTTGATATAAGTTACCTTAAAAATTACAATTCTTATGGTTTAATGTTAGAAAGGCAACTTCACAACAATGATTTATATTATCAAGCCTTCGCTGGTACTAACTCCTACAACTTACATTGGGTAGATATTGCCGGTACGTTCTATACCAATCTGAAATTTAAAAACTACCTGGTTTCTGCCGAGGCTACCCCGGTTTACACGCTCAATTATGAATACAAAAATGGCTCGACCTTTAATTTACATGCAAGAATTAATTTCACTTATTTTTTTAATTGACGGACAATTTTTGAGCTCATTTTAAGTTTATTGACCAACACCTTACTTATATTACAAATAAAAAAATCACCCTCTGCCCTTAAAATGGGAAATTGTTTACTTTTGCAGAAAATAATATCACTTATTGGAGTGTTATTTTTATACTCTGATAACCTTTACGTATGAACAAATTTCGTTTTTTCATATTATTAATTGCTTTGCTTAGCTTCGGAGCGGTTACTAATATCACAGCCCAAACCAGTTTACAAAACATTTCTTCTATCAATGTTGATGATCTATCAGATCAGCAAATAATTCAGTTGCTGCAGCAAGCCCAAAAGGCCAGCTTAACTGATACTGAATTACTACAACAGGCTCAAAACCGCGGAATGTCGGTAGCTCAAGTTCAAAAATTAGAGATCCGGATAAAAAAATTAAGAACCAAAAGCAACGAATCATCCAATAATAAATCTGATACAACGCTCAATCAGCAGGGACGACAGCTTAACTATAAACCCGATACTGATACTGTTTTTACTAATAAGGATTTATTTGAAAGCTTAAAACCGAAAATTTTCGGGGCCGATATTTTCAAAAACAAAAACAGCTCGTTTGAACCCAATCTTAAGTTGGCTACTCCGCTAAATTATATTGTTGGCCCTAACGATCAGCTTAACATTAATGTTTATGGTAGCTCATTGGTAAACTGGAAACTTGATGTATCGCCGGAAGGGATTATAAACATTCCGGGAGTTGGTATTTTGAATGTGGGCAGTAAAACCATTGAACAAGCTACGGCCTTGATAAAAAGTAAGCTTGCCGCAAATAACTACGCTATTGGCCGCGGAACAAGCGTGCAGGTTACACTTGGTAATATTCGAAGTATCCAGGTTATAATTATTGGTCAGGTAGCTAAACCCGGTACCTATACCCTACCCTCACTCGCCACTGTTTTTAATGCGTTATATACTGCAGGTGGCCCTAATGACAACGGAAGTTTAAGACAGATAGAAATTATCAGGAACAACCGCATTGTCAGGCACCTGGACGTTTATGATTTTCTGCTAAAAGGAGATCAGAAAAATAATATTACATTGCAGGATCAGGATATAGTACGTGTACCAACATACCGTACCAGGGTGCAACTTGTTGGCGAGATTAAAATACCGGCACTATTTGAAGTATTACCGGGAGAAAGCCTCGATAACGTTATAACTTATGCAGGCGGCTTTACCGACAGCGCCTACACCGCAAGGATTAAAGTATCCCAGGTAAGCGATCAGCAACGTAAAATAACCGACGTGTTGGAAGCCGATTATAAAAACTATATCCCCTTACGAGGCGATAAGTATACGATTGAGCCTATTATATACAGATTTGAGAACCGTATAGTTATAAAAGGAGCCGTTTTCAGGCCAGGCGATTATGAGTTACAAAATGGTTTAACCTTACTGCAGTTAATTGAAAAAGCTGCGGGCTTGAAAGAGGACGCCTTTACCGAACGCGGTACAATTACCCGTTTAAAACCAGATAACAGTACTGAAATAATAGGTTTTAATGTTAAGGATGTTATTAACAAGACAACGAATATCCAGCTACAGCGCGAAGACATCATCAATATTTCATCCATATTTGATTTAAGGGATAAATATACTGTTGTCATTAACGGCAACGTGAGAAAACCGGGGAAATTTGCTTTCTCAGAAAACATGAAAGTAGAAGACCTTATTTTAAAAGCAGGTGGGTTCGCAGAAGGCGCAAGTACAAACCGTATTGAAGTAGCCAGGCGGGTAACGGATGCCGACCCGTCATCAAAAAACAGTTCAGTATCTCAAGTATTCAGTGTAAATATTGATGGCAATCTTAAACCTGCCGATGCCAATTTTGTCCTTACTCCTTTTGATATAGTTTCAGTATACAGTTTACCTGGCTATGAAAAACAAAAAACGGTAAAAGTAGAAGGTGAAGTTTTATATCCGGGCTCGTATACCATCAAAAGTAAAAACGAGAAGATATCAGACCTCATTGCCAGAGCTGGCGGGCTTACTGCTTCGGCAGACGCTGCGGGCGGTTCATTAAAACGTGACAACTTTGCTATTTTGGGTATTGATAAAAATAAAACGGATACTGCCTCTATTAATGCAGAGCGTTCGGCACGGATTAACCGCTTAAAAAGATCGTATAAAGACTCCACAAACATATCTACTGATACCACACAATTAAGAAACAACTATGTAGGTATTGAACTGGATAAAATCCTGAAATCTCCAGGCTCAAAAACCGACTTACTTTTAGAAAATGGCGACGTTATAAGGGTGCCCAAGCAACAGCAGGTTGTGCGTGTTAACGGACAGGTACTTTATCCAAGTGCCGTTGTATATGATAAATCAAAGTCTTTTAATGATTTTGTTTCAAATGCCGGGGGGTATGGACCTGACGCCTTGAGGCGCGGCGCCTATGTCGTTTATCCAAATGGGACTGTAAAAGGTACCCGCAAGTTCCTGTTCTTTAATAACCATCCGTCAGTGAAACCAGGGAGCGAAATATACGTACCTAAAAAATCGGAAAGCAAGGGTAATACGGCTCAAACTATTTTAGGGTTTACAACGGGGCTGGCTTCATTGGGCGCGATTATTCTGGGGATCTTAAGTTTGAATAAATAGACTATTGTGCAAGATATGATTCAAGATTCATCAAACGCAAATCCTAATGCTAAAAATGAGATTTCAATAAAAGAACTAATTACCAAAATACAACTTGGCCTTAAGTACCTTATTCGAAATTGGGAAATTATAATTGCCATAGGATTCTTAGGCGGAATAACTGGTACATGTTATGCTTTTTTGAAAAAATCTCAATACGTAGCATCCTGTAATTTCGTTTTAGAAGACTCAAAAAGTGGCGCTATGGGGCAATACGCAGGATTAGCATCATTAGCAGGAATAAATTTGGGCGGCAGCAGCAACGGAGGAATATTTGAGGGGGATAACATATTTGCCCTTTATCAGTCACGTTTAATGATTGAGAAAACTTTATTGGCTAAAGCTAATTTTAACGGTAAAGATCAGCTCATGATTGACAGGTATATCGACTTTAAGGATTTGAGAAAATCCATGCAAAAAGATGATAAGTTGAAAAATATGAATTTCGGCGGAGATCCGGATCATTTTAACAGGCATCAGGATAGCATTATAAAAAATATAGTGATAGACATCAACAAAAATTCACTAACCGTAAGCAAACCTGATAAAAAGTTAAATATCATTGAAGTAGATACAAAATTTGAAGATGAAGCTTTTGCTATGCAGTTCAACAACAAGTTAGTTGAAACTGTTAACGACTTTTATATAAAAACAAAAACAAAAAAAACAGCACACAATGTTTTTATTTTACAAAAGCAAGTTGATAGTGTTAAGTCGGTTCTTAATAATTCAATAGGTGCCGTAGCTTCAGAATTAGACGCCGCCCCCAACGCTAACCCGTCATTGTTAACGCTAAGGGTTCCCTCGCAAAAAAAACAGGTTGATGTACAGGCAAACACCGGGATTTATGGTGAACTTGTTAAAAATCTTGAGTTGGCGAAAATTTCATTAAGGCAAGAGACGCCTTTAATACAATTGATAGATAGCCCCGTATTGCCGCTTTTAACGGAAAAACCAAGTAAACCTAAATGTCTTTTAGCCGGTTTTTTTATAGCCACCATTTTTTGTGCATTTTTTATCATGGTAAGAAAAGCTTACAAAAATATGATGCGATAATTTTTAAAGCTTCAACTTTAAGCCATATATCTCACAATCTAATTTATTGTTTTAAACACTCACTACTTGAATTGCTTTGTTGTACTATGCTTGTAATTCAAATAATTTTCAATTATGATCATTGCTAATTTATATAAAAAAATCAGTTCGGTTACGGATATGAAGAAGATGGCAAGCAATGCATTCTGGTTGTTTTTTGACAGATTTTTGCGTTTGGGTGTTGGTCTGATCGTGGGCATATGGGTCGCACGATATCTTGGTCCGCAATCATTCGGTAAATTAAATTACGCTACAGCTTTAGTTGCTTTGATGAGTGCGTTATCTACTTTGGGATTAGATCAGATAATTATAAAAAAGGTTATAGATCATCCGGAAAGCAATTTTTTTTTTATCGGAACGGCTTTTTTCTTACGCGTTTTTGGAGGGATCATCTCTTTATGCATATGCTGTTTGTACGTAGCAATTAGTGATAGTGATAAAAACTTGCTTCTTATCACTTTTATTGTTTCTTTGTCGCCAATATTTTCTTGCTTTGACGTAATTGATTACGATTTTCAGGCAAAATTACAATCGAGAAAAACCGTAATAGCAAAAAACGGCGCTTTCATCATTTCTTCAGTTGTTAAAGCGCTTTTCATCATAAAGGGGTTTAGTTTAGTAATCATAGTTGTTGCTATAGTATCTGAAAGTTTTTTGGCGATATTTGGTTTAATAATATTTTACAAGCTTAAAAATCTACTTTTATGGAGGCTTAAATTCAGCTTAGTTAAACAATTGTTAATAGAGTGCTGGCCACTAATGTTATCAAGTATTATAGTTTTGTTCTATATGAGAGTTGATCAGATTATGCTTGATAATTTAGCTGGTCATAAGGCTGTTGGTGAATATTCTGTATCTGTACGGGTTACAGAACTATGGTATTTTATACCAATGATTTTAACATCAACTTTATATCCCAAGCTTGTAAAAATGAAAGATAATAAAGACAGTTATTATAAGCTTGTATTGCTTCTCCTTAAAATTTTATTTTTTATCAGCTTTTCGATTTCAATTGTTGTTAATTCCTTTTCTGTTGAAATAGTGAATATGCTTTTTGGTAAGGTGTACAGGGAGGCCGCTTTTGCTTTAAATATTAGTATTTGGACTGGGATTTTTGTTTTTTGGGGGGTAGGGATAAATAATATACTGGTGATTGAAAATTTGAATATTCACAATTTCAGGAAATCTATTTTGGGGCTTATTTTAAATGTGACACTGAACTTTATTTTGATACCCAGATACGGAATTAATGGGGCAGCCATCGCTACTTTGATTTCGCAGTTTTTTGCGTCATATCTCTATTTCGCATTTCAAAAATCTACAAGACATATTTTTTATCTCCAAAGTAAATCCATTCTCTTTTTTATTAAATAAAAATTATCGGGTACATTCAATATGAAAAAAGAATTGATGAAATTGATACCTAAACGAAACAAACAAACACAAGCCATCATTAGTTGGTTAACGATGAATTTAAGATGAAGCAACCTGTATTATTATTGACATTTAATCGGCTTGATACGCTTGAGCGCACTTTAAAAGCGATTAGGAGATATCAACCAGAAAGTATTTTTATTGCCTCTGACGGACCAAGAATAACTAAAGTTGGTGAAGCAGAGTTAGTTGATAATATCCGAAAATATATGTTAGGGCAGATCGATTGGAAATGTGAGGTTCACACATTATTCAGAAATGAAAATTACGGTTGTGGAAAAGGTGTCTCAAGTGCTATAAACTGGTTTTTTGACCATGTTGAAAGTGGAATTATATTAGAAGATGATTGCATTGCCAATGAAAGTTTTTTCGAATTTTGCGAAGATCTTTTATTAAGATATAAATCTGATGAACGGATAATGCACATCTCTGGTAGTAACTTCCACTTGAGTGAAGTGTCAGAACATTCATACTTTTTTACTTACGCCTGTTATATGTGGGGGTGGGCTACATGGAAGCGCGCATGGAAAAAGTACGATTTTTATTTAACAGACTACGACGATAAATGGGACTTTAATGGTTTTGTAACAGATAAATTTGAGAAAAAATATTGGCGAGATATCTTCAATCGCGTTAGAAATGGTCAAATAGATACCTGGGATTATCAATGGTTTTATTACTGTTGGAAAAATAATGGTCTTAGTATCATGCCAAAGGTTAACCTGGTGAAGAATATTGGTTTTGATAGTCGAGGAACGCATACTAACACAGAGCATTTTTTAGAGAATCTAAAAACCTATTCTTTAGATTCGCTTATTCATCCAACCGAAATAATCAGAAATGCAAAGGCAGATAAATGGCATGCCGATATTCTTTCTTTAACTGATCTCGGACCTGTTTCACGACTTGTTCGTTTTTTTGACAGGTTAAAAGCCCGAATTCGGAAGTAGTTATAATATTAATTAAAAACTTAATTAAGCTTAAGCTAATGAAAAAGTTTTACAAAGACGTAGTATCGTTAGTTACCATAATTGTTTTGAATTTAGGTGATCTGATAACATTTGAAACAGATGGAATCAGAAATTTAAAAATCTTTTTATTAAAACTCTTAGGATTGAAAATCAACTACCATTGTTTTATTGATCGCGGCTTTAGGATTATTTACCCCAGGAATATCACCATTGGGACAAACTGTTCACTTGGCCATTATAATAAAATTTGGGCTTTTGATAAAGTAATCATTGGCGATTATGTACAAACAGCCATTGGTTTAACCGTTATAGCAGGTGGGCATAATACCAGTAATTATGAACCTTTAACAAACCAATCAATAAAAATAGAGGGAGAAAACTGGATTGGGGCTAATGTAACAATCTTAGGTGGAGTTACAATTGGCCGGGGAGCAATAATAGGCGCCGGGTCAGTTGTCAATAAAGACATAGCACCCTATTCAATTGCGGTAGGCATTCCGGCAAAGGTTATCAAAAAAAGAAAAAGCACAGAACTCGTAGTTTCACCTTTCGGGTATTATCAACCTAAACTTACTGATTTTGAAGAATAATAAATTGATTTTTTTCTCTGAAAACCCTGCTCTAAAAAGTAAAGGGTCTGGTATTTCGGTTTTATTATACAATATTTTATTAGCTACTAAAGAAAAAAATCCTCAACTAATCACCTTCTGTCACGGACATAACATAAAGGAAGAAGAAATAAAAGATGATAATTCTGGTATCGATGTTCACGTTTGCGATAAAAAATTAACGGCCTTTTACAAAATAAAAGGCATAAAAAAATTAATTATACCTTTGTCGTTTATTTTAAACTTAAGGAAAATCGGCCAAATTATTAATAAACCAGATAATATGGTGATTTGTCTTGTTGGAGCAAGTTCAGGACCGTTATGGAAATTTCTAACGTTGAAATTCCTATTTGGCAAAGCTAAGCACGGCCTTTATATTGTTGACGATTTGCAACTGATAAACAGAAAACTACATCAAAAAATAGAAGTTGCTCTTATAAAGAAATTATTACCCAAGGCAATTAAAAGTACCGATTTTCTGATAACAATTAGCTCGGGACTTCAGGAAACTTATTTAACTCAATATAATAAGAAAAGCTATATCTTATTACCACATTTTACCAAACGTGAGCCTCTGCCTAAATATAAACCGGAAAACTCTTTTACATTTTTATTTACCGGAGGATTAAGTTTTTTATATAATAAGCCACTATTAGAATTATCGTTTATGCTCAATGAAATAAACCTAAGTGGAAAATGCGATAAGGATTTAAAACTTCAAGTTCAAACTTATACCAGTATAAATGAATATAGTAGCTTAAATTTTAATCCTTCTACAACGTTTTATTCTACCGTTAGCAATCGCGATGAGTTGATGGGAATTTATAACAATTGCCAGTGTTTTATTATACCATATTCTTTCGATAAAGAAGATGTACAAATTGTAAAAACATCTTTTCCTCAAAAAGTTGCCGAAATTATTCAGTATCAAAAACCAATACTCATTTATGGCCCGACATACAGTTCAGTAACCCAGTTTTTTAGCCAAAACTTATTGAACTATATATGTGATGTTAACAATAAACAACATCTAATTGATACTATTTTAAAAATTGTTAACGATAGCAATAATTTTACCGGCGAAAAGTACTCTGAAGCTTACAATGAATTTTTATCTGCTGGAATGGTAAATAACTTATTTAATAAAATTTCAGACGACTTAATTTATGGAAATTAAATTTTTACCATACCAACCCCATAGCTTCGCATTTGGTGGTTTCGAAATACAAATGTTATCTACATTCAATGCTATCAAACAATTAGGCTTAAATGTAAACAAGCTTGATGTTTGGGATAGAGATGATAACTTTGATATTTTACATTGCTGGGGCCTTGATATGGGGAACTACGAAAATGTTTACTGGGCAAAAAGAGCCAATAAAAAGGTTGTAGTCACCGCTCTTTTAAACTACTACGAATCTAATATTCAGAAATTTAAATTTCATTTATCATCTCTGATCTATAAACAAAGGCTAATTAAGGAAATGCTACCAAGTATCGATATGGTAGTTGTTGTAAATGATAAACAAGCAGAAGTTTGTCATAATATTTTAAAGATACCTAACCAAAAAGTTAGTATAATACCTAACGTAGTAGATGACAAGTTTTTCAATTACAGACAAAGTTCAAACCCGGAAAACCCGTACATATTAGCAGTAGGTAATATATGCAATCGTAAAAATCAAGTCAGTTTAGCAAAAAGCTGCCTCGAAGCAAAGATCCCCCTACTTCTAATTGGTAAGGTGCTAAATGGAGAAGAGAAATATGCCGATGAATTAAATAACATTATAAAACAAAGCAATAATATTACCTGGATAAATGGATTAAAAGAAAACTCTGATGAGCTAATTAAATATTTTGCTAATTGCACGGCATTAGCTTTACCAAGCTTTGCAGAACAACAACCTATAGCCTTACTTGAAGCAGCAGTTTTACGTAAACCTTTGATTATTGCTGACAGGGCTTATGCTCGACAGAAGTACTATAATAATAGCCAACTTGTTAATCCAGATTCAATTTCCTCAATTAAAACCGGCTTAAAAAACGTCATGAATAATCCTGTAAGCTACATACCCGATATCCAACCGCTTCTTGAGTGTAAAAGTGTTAACGTCGCAAATGCGTATTCCAATGTCTATCACCGTATTTAGCGGTAATTATGTCAACTTGTAAAATAATAATGAATAAGCCCCTGGTTTCTGTTATAACGTCGTCGTTTAATGCAGTAAACACAATTGAACAAACCATTTGTAGCGTAGTTAACCAAAGTTATAAAAATATAGAATATATCATTATAGACGGAGGATCTACAGACGGCACTTTAGATGTATTAAAAAAATATGATAAATACATAACTTATTGGATTAGTGAACCTGACAATGGGATTTATAATGCCTGGAACAAAGGTTTGAAAATTGCAAAAGGAGATTGGATTTCATTTTTAGGGGCGGATGATATTTATTTAAACGATGCAATAGAAAACTATGTTGACTATATTAATCAAAGCCAACAGGGAACAGAATTTGATTTTGTATCATCGGTTATGGAATATGTAGACAAAGACCTTAATTTATTAAGGCTTATTGGAAAGCCATGGTATTGGAAGGTATTTAATGATACTATGGTAACTATCCATAGTGGGGCGTTGCATAGTAAATTTTTTTTTGAAAAATACGGACACTTCGATGAATCTTATAAAAGCGCGGGAGATTATGCATTGCTATTAAAAGCCGGAAAAAACTTAAAAGCCGGATTTGTAAATATTATAACGGTAAAGATGAGGGAAGGGGGCGTAAGTAGTAATGGTCTTTTTCTTTTTAAAGAAGTTTTAAAAGCAAAAAGAGATTCGAGAAATGTACCGATGCTTAAAGCCTATGTACGGTTTTATGCTGGGTTAATAATGTATTTTTTGCGGAGAATAAAAGGTTATTTATCAAAATAATACATTTTTTATTACAGTACATAAAATACAAGCAGTTAATTTCTGAAACAGTTGCGTTGAGTACAATGAAAAATTATTTAATATATAGTACCTTGTTCGGTGTTTTTTCAGAATCACTATATATTAATATTGGGTTTGATTTTAAACTTGTTTATATAATAATTTTATGCAATTACTTTGTTATAAAACAGATAAGGGGCGATCTTACCATTCCTAAATATTGGTTGTACAGTTTGATATATATATTTACTGTAGGTATAGGCACTATTTTTTTATACAACAACCAATTTTCGAAAATCATTTTTCAGGTATTCGGGATCTCATTCATGAGCATATACTTCTACAATTTTTTTCTATGCTTTGAATTCGATGTTAAAGACATCTTTTTAAAATATTGTAATATCTGCTTTATTTTATCTCTGATAGGAATTCCGCTTTTTTTCATTTTGGTGAGCTTTGATAGTTCATATAGATTACATAGCTTATTACAGGAACCTGCACATTTTACGGGTACAGTGTTACCTGCTTACTATTACTATATGACCAATTTTTCAAAATATAAAAAGAAATTCGTCGTCATCTTAATAGCGTTTTTATTAAGCATGTCCTCAATTGGGTATATAGGGATGCTGATAGGTTTGGTCATGATCAAAAAGAAGGTAAATATATTTGCAACCCTATCACTTACTTTTGTGGCCGTATTAATTGGCGTCTTAGCGTATACTTATATTGACAATGTTAAATTCAGGGCCAACGATACCTTAGGGGTATTTAACGAATTTGATGTATCTAATGTTAATTCAAGCACTTTGGCTTTGGCAACCAATTCATTTGTGACGCTACAGGTACTAAAATCCAACGCCTTTATTGGACATGGTATAGGTTCGCATCCATTAAGTAGTAAGCAATTTATTTATGATATAACAGGGATTGAAGGCTATGGAGACAACGAAGAGTTGATGTTTATTAACTCAACCGACGCCGATTCTTTAACGCTTAGAATACTATCTGAATTAGGTATAGTAGGCTTAATAGGCGTTTGTTATTTTATAATAAAAAATTATTGCGGCTATGAGGATAACTATAAGATATCAAGGGGCATAATTTTGTATTTTTTATATAAGCTATTTCGAGAAGGCCATTATTTTCCTGCAGAAATGTACTTTTTTGTATTTACATACTATTTTTTAAAATTAAAGTCGAATGCCGAAAGATTAGCTTTGGCATCTTAGTATAAATTCTTTCTTTGCAAAGTCCAAACCATCTTCTGTATGTTAAACAAAATAAAAACTGCTATTAATATATATGGCTATAAAGGTTGCTTCGTTAATGTCTTTATATACATAAACACGCTTCTCTTTTATAAAAATGCAAGACTTATCAGACTGCCAATCGAAATTAGGGGGAAAAAGTTTATAGATTTTGGAAGAAAACTTACTACAGGGAAAAACTGCAGGATCGAAGTGACAGTTCGTGAAATTGACTACTCAAAGAAGAAAAAAATCATTGAGTTTGGTGATAACATTGTAATGAATAATTCTGTTCACATAGGTGCCAAATATTCAATAAAAATCGGCAATAATGTATTAATTGCCAGCAACGTGTTCATTTCGGACCATAATCATGGTAATTATTCAGATCCAGAAATCCACAGCTCTCCTCTTACGCCACCCAATAAAAGACCATTATTTGGAAAAGCTGTCAATATCGAAGATGACGTATGGATTGGTGAGTTTACCGCCATTTTGCCAGGAGTAAATATAGGTAAAGGGAGTATTATTGGATCCATGTCTGTTGTGACTAAATCTATTCCCGCTTATTGTATCGCAGTTGGTACGCCGGCAAGGGTTATTAAAAAGTATAATTTTGAAACACAAAAATGGGAAAAAGTAATTTAACAAAAATTGTAGTATCTGCCGTTAACTTTAACGAGGGTGGTCCTTTGAGTGTTTTAAATGATTGCTTAGCATCATTAGATACGATTGCTCGCAAACAAAACATTCAAGTTACAGTATTGGTTCATAAAGTAAGCTTGGTAAAGAAATATGCAGAATATTTTAATGTAATTGAATTCCCCCAAATCAAATCGTCATGGTTTAGAAGAGTTTATTTTGAATATTTTCAGTGTCGAAAATTAGAAAAGATATTTAATCCCGATTTATGGATAGCATTACATGATATGACACCTATCGTGACATGTAAACAAGTTGTTTATTGCCATAACCCCGCCCCTTTTTATAGCATGAAGGGCAATGAGCTATTTACCGATCCTACGTTTTTCTTGTTTTGCCTTTTCTACAAATTTTTGTACAGAATAAATATTAAAAAAAACGAATATGTGATCGTTCAGCAACAATGGTTAAGGGAAGAGTTTGAACGTAATTACAAAGTAAAAACCATCGTTGCCTATCCGGTTGTTGATGTTAAAGTACCTCTAAAAGAAGATGTCCATCCACTTCAGCAAAAAAAGGAGAAGTTTACTTTCTTCTATCCCGCCTTTCCAAGGGTTCCCAAAAATTTCCAGGTGCTTTTGGAATCTGCATCATTGCTTTCAAAAAAACGAACTGATTTCAATGTAATACTTTCTATTACGGGCAATGAAAATAGATATGCAACAAATCTTTTTAACAGGTATCAACATGTCAAAGAAGTTAAATTTGATGGGAAGAAGAAACGAGAGGAAATTTTCGAATTATATAATGAAATTGACTGTATGGTTTTTCCATCGAAACTTGAAACATGGGGTTTGCCTATAAGTGAATTTAAAAATCTAAATAAACCAATGCTTCTGGCAGACTTAAGATATGCGCACGAGACTGCTGCAAATTGTTCCTTCTTGAAATTTTTCAACCCTGATGATCCGGTTGAACTTGCAAATTATATGGAAATTTTAATTGACGACAAATTAACCTTCGACTCAAATAAGATTAATGATCCTGACAAACCGTTTTTTAATAATTGGGATAAGTTAATTGCGTTTTTAATTCAGTAGGCTTTTATTTATAGTAGATAATAAAAATCTATTCTCCTTTATAAACAACATTATTTTAATCTTCATACGGATTTTTATATTTATGACATTCAATTTCAAAATTGCGCTATTAATTCCTTCTCTTAATGCTGGAGAAGAATGGATAAATACTCTCGATAGCATACACAATCAGTCTATCAAAATCAATAAAAAATTAATTATCGATTCTGGGTCTTCAGATAAGACCATTTTCGTAGCAGAGCAATTTGGATTTGAAATAATTAATATTAACAAATCTGAATTTAATCATGGTAAAACCCGCCAGCAACTTGTTGAGCTATCCGACAATGCCGACATCTGCATCTTTTTAACGCAGGATGCAATCTTAGCCTCTCCCGACAGTATATCCCATATTGTTAATGCTTTTAATGATCCCAAGGTAGGCATGGCATATGGCAGGCAGCTTCCTCATAAAAATGCTCAAACACTAGAAAGCCATGCACGTTTATATAATTACCCTGCCATATCACATGTCAGATCATATGATGATATAGCACTAATGGGGTTTAAAGTATCTTTCTGCTCCAATTCTTTTGCTGCATACAGGCGGGATGCTCTTTTGGCGATTGGTGGTTTCCCAACAGATTCTATTATGGGTGAAGACGCGATTGTTGCCGCCAAAATGTTAACAGCCGGATACAAAAAAGCCTATGTAGCAGATGCTACTGTTTACCACTCTCATACCTATACCCTTTTGCAAGAATTTAGGAGGTACTTTGATACGCGGGTTTTCCATGAGCAGAATAAATGGCTGGTACGTGATTTTGGCAAGCCCACGGGCGAAGGCTTCAAATTCATGAGATCTGAATTAAACTATGTTTTAAAACATAAAAAGAGCATTATTCTAAATTCAGTATTCTCTTTGGGGGCAAAATGGCTGGGGTATAAAAGCGGTAAATTCTATAAAAAATTGCCAAAACAGATTTTAAAACGCTTCTCCATGCATTCATTTTATTGGAAATAAATAAAAGTAGCTGCCTTAAATTTATCAATCATTACTGCATTTTTCAGGGCGTCATGTTTTAAAATTGTTATTTAATTATAAAGAAATCATTTCAAACCCCACTCTATCTCAAACAAATAAGGTTAATGATAAACTATTTACCCACATTGATAAAATAAACACAAAATAAAATAGCAAATTTTTAGTTTTTAATTGTAGCGTTTCAAGCAATTGCCCCGTAATTAAGTTTAACAAATGTTGATTTTATTTAAAATAAATTTGTTTTAGTAAAAATTTTTATATTTGCATAACTTAACCTTGATCGCAAATGCGTTATTCTAAATTACTTCAGCCATTCACATTTTTTTGTGATTTATTATTATTAAATATCGCGCTGCAATGTGCTCATCTATTTATATTTACGTTCTACTCATCCGAAATTCAATCAATTGATTTTTTATTATTAGTTAATCTAACCTGGGTCACAATAGCTTCGGTAACTAAAAACTATGTCATAAAGCGTCCCTTGATGCTGAGTGACAACCTAAGCAAATTCATGACATCTATGGTTTATCACTTGGTGATGGTTCTTGGAATAGTTTACTTTTTTAAACTATATGAGGTAAGCAGGATGGTAATGTTCTGCACTTACCTGTTGTTTTTCATCCTGATAGTTGCGCAACGTTCGCTGATCTTTTTCACGCTCGACTATATCCGCAAAAAAGGCTACAACATCAAGCATGTTATTATAGTTGGGAACACCGATATCGTCAATCGGGTGAAAAAATCATTTTCAAGACATCCGGAGTATGGGTATAACTTTATTACAACTATCTCTGAAGATATGCTTGAAAGCCAGCCCAATGAAGTATTGTTTAATAAGATTCTTGAAGCAAGGCCTGACGAAGCGTTTATCTGTTATAAGTACATAGATCAGCTTTTATTAAGAAAGCTTGTCGACCTGGGCGATCAGCATAATATTAAAATCAAACTGGTTTCTGACCTTGTGCTGGAGAACAGTTATGCCAGCATAGTCAATTACGAAAATCTACCGGTTATACAGCTTTCGTCTTCCATTGAAATTAGTCTGAAGATCATTTTCTTCAAACGTTGTTTCGATATTCTGTTTTCGCTGTTTGTGATGATCCCAGGACTCCCTGTGTTTATCGCGTTGGCTATCACAACTAAGTTAACGTCAAAAGGCCCCGTTTTCTATCGCCAGGAACGAATTGGTAGGAACCACAAACCCTTCAACATATACAAGTTCAGGAGCATGTATGTAAATTCTGAGCAAGCTGGGCGCCCAATGCTGTCAAAAGATAAAGACCCTCGAATTACGCAATGGGGCTCATTCTTACGCAAATCAAGGTTAGACGAGCTACCTCAATTCTGGAACGTTCTGAAAGGCGACATGTCTATAGTGGGTCCGCGACCAGAGCGTCAATATTTTATTGAGCAGCTAATAGAGGAATCGCCTAATTATCATAAGTTATTCAAACTCAAACCAGGCCTTACTTCTATTGGCCAGGTAAATTATGGTTATGCAGAAAACGTTCAGGAAATGCGCGACCGTGTTCGTTACGATCTTATTTATTTGAAAAACATAAACTTCAACAACGATTTAGGCATCATTTTTCAAACCATACGAGTTATGGTTCAGCTTAAAGGCAAATAAGAAACAATTTAATCGGGCATATAATCCCCGAACTTATTCAACAATTTCAGGACAGAGCAGGATAGTTTAATTACTATCCTGCTTTATTTTTAACAACCAATTTCCTGATTGAACCTTCACATCAAATTATGAGAACACCACTTCTTATCGGGTGCCTTTTATTTTCATGGTATACAGCATCGGCGCAAATAGCTGTAAAAAATCTTTTGACCGAAAACATGAAAAGCCCAATCTGCATTGATACGCAGAATCCGCGTTTTAGCTGGCAACTTACAGAGAAATATAACAAGCCAGTTTTACAACAAGCTTATGAATTGCAAGTAGATTCAGGCTCATTTGATAACAACAATCATTCACCATTATGGTCCAGTGGTAAAATAAACTCCGACCAATCCGTCTATATCCCCTATTCCGGTAAATCATTGCTATCGGGTCATAAGTATTTCTGGCGCGTAAGGATTTGGGATACGAAGGGAGTTTGCTCGGACTGGAGCGAACAAGCATTTTGGAAAATGGGATTATTATCAGCTCCAGATTGGCATGCTCAATGGATTGTACCGGCATCAAATGATACCGTTAATGCCGCTGCCCCTTTACTCAGAAACAGTTTTTCACTAAATAAAACGGTACTGGAAGCGACTGCTTACATAACTTCACACGGATTTTATGAAGCGCAGCTAAACGGTCATAAAATAGGCGACAGCTTCCTTACCCCTGGATGGACAAGCTATAACAAACGATTACAATACCAGGCCTACGACGTTACCTCATTACTAACCGAAGGAGAAAATGCCATTGGTGTCACACTCGGAAGCGGTTGGTACCGAAGCCCGCTGGGGCCATATACGCCAAGAGCTAATTTTTACGGCGATAAAACAGCCCTCTTGATGGAGATCAGAATTGTATTTACAGACGGCTCAACAAAAATTATATCGTCAGACCAGAACTGGAAATCATCAACAGGGGCTTTGCGCTTTGCCGAGATCTACAATGGCTGCATTATCGATACCCGGCTGGAAAAATCCGGATGGACTAATCCTGCTTTTAATGATCAGGACTGGCTTCCGGTACATGTAATACCCTTCTCTAAAAACACCCTTGTAGCTACATATAATGAAACGGTAAAACAACACGAGGTATTTAAACCGATAAAAATCATAACCACTCCACGTGGCGAAAAAGTTATTGATTTTGGGCAAAATCTGGTTGGATGGGTTAAAGTTACCCTAAAAGGCAATGCCGGAGATTCTATCAAAATTGCACACGCGGAGGTGCTTGATAAAGCTGACGAGTTCTATACAGAAAACCTGCGTGCTGCAAAAGCTGAGAATATCTACATATTAAAAGATACTGTCAGACGTACCTTTGAGCCCCAATTTAGCTGGCAAGGGTTTAGATATATCAAAATCAAGGGTATTAAAGGCCCCTTAAATCCTGATGATTTTACCGCGGTAGCCATCTACTCAGACATGAAAGCTTCCGGTAGCTTTTCCTGCTCTAATCCGCTGCTCAACCAATTACAACATAATATTCAATGGGGGCAGAAAGGAAATTTCCTGGATGTGCCTACAGATTGCCCGCAACGTGACGAGCGTTTGGGTTGGACAGGCGATGCACAGGTGTTTTCACGTACTGCTGCATTTAATATGGATGTGCATAATTTCTTCACCAAATGGCTAAAGGACGTTGCCGCCGATCAGTATAAAAGTGGCAGCATTCCCTACGTGATCCCAGATGTATTTACAAATGGCAAAGATGAGGTTGGAGGTAGTTCGGGATGGGGAGATGTGTCAACTATTATCCCATGGAATATGTACTACGCCTATGGAGATAAAAAAATATTGGAAAACCAATTTCAAAGTATGAAAGCCTGGGTTAATTATATCCAAAAACAGACCAAAAACGGTTTATGGGTAACGGGTAACCATTTTGGCGACTGGCTGTTTTACAGCGTTAATGACGACAGGGACGGAATATCTGCCATAACCAATAAATACCTGATAGCCCAGTGTTTTTATGCCTATTCAACCCGAATACTGATCAATAGCGCCAAAGTTTTAAATAAAAAGGCCGATGAAGAATATTATGCAAAGCTGTTAACTCAAATAAAACAGGCTTTTGTAAACGAATATGTTACCGCTAATGGCCTCATTTCGTCCGACACACAAACGGCTTATGTGTTGGCCCTGGAGTTTGATATGTTACCGATTAATTTACGACAACAGGCGGCGGCACGGCTTGTTAAAAATATTGAATTATATCACGGTCATTTAACAACGGGCTTTCTGGGGACTCCCTATCTTTGCGACGCGTTAAGCAAATTTGGCTATGCCGACGTAGCTTATAAATTGCTATTACAAGACACCTATCCTTCCTGGTTATATCCAATTAAACAGGGAGCTACTACCATTTGGGAAAGATGGGACGGCATTAAAACCGATGGCAGTTTTGAAGAGCCATCCATGAACTCTTATAATCATTACGCTTACGGCGCCATTGGCGATTGGATGTATCGCAATATAGCTGGTATAATACCCGCTGCTCCAGGCTATAAAAAAATACTAATTAAACCGGTAATTGGCGGCGGCCTTTCATGGGCCGAAGGGAAATATGAATGTCCCTACGGCAGTATTTCCTGCAAATGGGAAATCATAGCTAATAAGTTGAACATGAATGTCACTATACCTCAAAACACAACAGCCGATATATTTATCCCTGATTTTCAAGGTAAAACTTACCAAAAAATCACTGTTGGACCAGGTGTTTACCACTATAGCAGATAGTGACAGTTCGGTCTATGAATTCGAAAGACCGAAATATTTATAAAAGTCATATATTCGATTATAATCAGATATATTCAAACAATGGCTTTTAATACAGAGATTCTGATCCGGTTTTTGTTGGCTCTTTTATGGGGAGGGCTTGTAGGTGCAGAAAGGGAATACCATGGTAAAGCTGCAGGTTTCCGCACGACCATCATGATATCATTTGGCGCGTGTTTTTTCACGTTGATGTCAATGGCTATAGGTGCGCCTAATAACGCCGACAGGATTGCGTCTAACGTTGTTACCGGGATAGGCTTCCTCGGTGCAGGTGTAATTTTCAGGGGCGAAAACCGGGTGAATGGTATCACCACAGCAGCTACCATCTGGGCTGTCGCTGCCGTAGGTATGGGTATCGGTGCAGGTTTTTACTTAGCGGCCGGATGTGCCAGTGTGATGATCTTGTTCATATTGGCTGTACTTCCCTTTTTTCAAAAGAAGATTGACTACTATAACCAGTCTAAAACATTTAAAATCAAATGTGCGATCTCGGCAAATGGCATCGAATTATGTGAAAATATGATGAGGCATCACAGGCTTAAATTCAAGCTGATTAAAAGAGTGAAAGATGGCGAATACATTTTTTTAACATGGCAGCTTCAGGGACGTTCAGCTAAAATGGATATGTTCATTAATTCAATTATTGATACCCCCGCTATTGAGCATTTTGAGTATTCCTGATAGATACTGGGATATTACTCTGCCATAAACCCAAGAATAGCTAACAGCCCTTCGTTATTTGATTATTTTATTACTTTGCTGCAATGGAACCAATACTTCTATCCGCGTCGCAGGCCCGTAAAATCATTCTGCATGCAGCCGGACTGGCCCAAAAGGCTCAGTTCGGAACCGGCCGCGAAGCCGTTTACCGTTTGATAGATCAACTTGGCTTTGTGCAACTTGATACAAACTATGTGGTTGAACGGGCTCATCACCATGTAATGGCTGCGCGTATCCCGGATTATGAAGTAAGTTGGTTGGCAGAGCTCACGGAAGATGGCCTAATTTTTGAATACTTTACCTCCGATGCCGGCTATTTGCCTATGCATGATTTCCGATTTTCCCTCCCGGTTAAACAAGCCTTTACCAACAGGCATAAAACAACCGATAAGCAGGAAATAAATTTGATGAAACAGGTACTTGACCGGGTAGGACGCGAGGGGCCGCTGATGGTCGGCGATTTTGAAAATGACCGCGTGCAGGCAAGTTCCGGCTGGTGGGACTGGCGCCCCGCGAAGGTTGCCCTTGAACGATTATACCTTGATGGTGAACTCATGATCACCCGCACCAGGGCTTTTCATAAGATGTATGACTTGCCCATGAACATGGTACCAGAAGAAACCGACCTCACTGTACCTACAGATGAGGAATACGCGCGTTTTGTAATCAGGAGAACGCTGCGAGCATTAGGCATCGCCTATGCCAAAGAGATGGCCTGGCGGGCCCGCTATGTAAAAGGCAACCTGGTTAAACAGGAGCTTGCAAAAATGGTAACCGAGGGAGAATTGCTCACTGTTCAAATAGAAGGATTGAAAAGTGCCCAGCTTTATATGCTGCCCGATCAACCGACGGCCATTGAACTGTCCGGCGAAGCATTCATTCTATCCCCCTTTGATATCCTGAATGTATTTCGTCATCGTTTAAAAGATTTTTTTGGTTTTGACTACCAGATAGAATGCTTTGTACCTGCAGCCAAACGTAAGTACGGATACTTTAGTCTGCCCATATTGGTCGGTGATACCTTTGTTGCCAGAATGGATGCCAAAGCCGACCGCAAACAAAAAGTATTGATTGTTCATAACCTGCACTTTGAAGATCTGGAATTGGATGAAACCGCGATAACAAAGATTATAAGTGCCCTGAAAGCATTTGTACATTTTAACCAATGTCGGGATATTGAATTTAAAAAATCAAATATCCCAGCTTACCTGGACGCCATTGCAAGCGGCTTCCAATAAACAAGCAACACTTTTAGTCATTATCCGGATGCCGGTAATCACCGAAAGGATGCTTTACAGTACGCTTTAACGGGATCTGCATCCCTCCTGTTTGCTCAAGCCAGTCATAAAGTTCGTTTGCCATTTTCTTTACCGTATCCGCGTATTCGGGTTTGCCAATAAGGTTCACTCGCTCCGCCGGATCTTTTTCCAGATCATAAAGTTCGTTGGTGTCCCAAACGCCCTGATTACGGATATACTTGAACTTATCAGTTCGCACGCCGTAAATAACCGGCGTCATCGGAAAATCATACTCCCAGTAATACTCATAAAAAATCTTATCCCGCCATTTTGTGGAATCTCCTTTAAGCAATTGTATAAATGATTTGCCAGGCATATTGGCTGGTTTCTGTAACCCAGCAGCCTGTAAAATGGTTGGCGCTACATCAATATTCTGTACCATTTTATTGATGGTTTTACCACCACTAAAAAGGTCAGGACAACGCACCAGGAAAGGTACTTTTACCGACTCTTCATAAAAATGACGTTTATCTATCAAGCCGTGTTCGCCAAAGCTAAAACCGTTATCACCCATGTAAATCACCAAAGTATTCTTATCCAATCCTTCTTTTTTAAGATAGTCCATCACTTCCTCTATACTTTCATCAACACCCATTAGGGTTTCACAGTATGACTGCACTAATTCTTCTACGTTTTGGTGTGTATGATAAATGTAATCTACACCGTGCCAGCTGTACCGTTGTTGCTTAACCCATTCTGGCCAGCCCAGTTTTTTATACTCATCTGTCTGGGTTTGATAATAAGTGGATGGTAAGGGGTATTTCAGGTTTTTATATAATCCAAGATGCCTTTTAGCAGGCTGCATAGGTGCATGCACCGCTTTATGGGACAGATATAAAAAGAATGGTTTTGATTTATCCCTGTTTTTTAGCCATCCCAATGCATGTTCTGTCAACAGATCGGTAATGTAGGTGGAGTCGCCGTATGTTACACGTTTACCATCGATATTCAGCGTAGGATTATAGTAAACGCCCTGCCCCTTAAAGCTCTCCCAATGATTAAATCCAGGACGAGGAAAGTCATCATCATTTCCCATATGCCACTTACCAAAAAAGGCAGTCTGGTACCCGGCTTTCTGCAGGTACTGCGGAAAATAAGTGAGGTTTGGCGGTTCGGGCGCATTGTTATCTACAATGGTATGTACGTGCGAGTAAGCACCAGTCAATATCGACGCGCGACTGGGCGAACATAAAGACGTTGTTACAAATGCATTCTTAAACCATGCTCCTTCATGGTATAGCTTATCAAGATTAGGCGTTTTGAGCCATGGCACACGACCAGTAAACCCCATGAAATCAAAACGGTGATCATCGGTCAAAATAAAAATAACGTTTCTTGGTTTTTCACCTTTAATCTTTTCAAGCGCTAACGAGCGCTTTGCGGTTTGGGCATGCGTATAAACAAAGGAACAAATAGTTATTGCTAACAACATCCAGGTTTTACCTGCCCCATTTGGTCTGCGGCTAATGGTATGAAATATTTTCATGTTTTGATGATATCTTGTTTATCTATTACTTATTCCGGATATTACTTAAAAGCAAAGCCAGTTCCTTCACTTTATCGGGGTATTTTGTAGCGAGATTAGTTTGCTCGCCTATATCTTCATTTAAATTATATAATTGAGGCGGAGCCAGGTTTCCGGTTTCGATATTTACCAGCTTCATAACCGCATCGCCGTTATTAGGTGGAATATATTTCCATCCGTCCTTTACAATGGCGATACTGCTACCAATACCTTGTTCAACCAGTACAGAACGCCCGTTTTTGTTTTGCCCAAGCAAGGCATCAAGTACATTTTCGCTATCAGATGCATCACCTGCCGGGATTGGCTGGCCAATCAGTTTCGAAAAAGAGGCTATAAGATCAATCTGGCTCACCATTGCCGATGATACCTGAGGTTTAATTTTACCGGGCCAGCTAACAAGAAACGGAACACGGGTACCTCCTTCCAGCACACTGTATTTCCCTCCCCTCAACGGGCCGGCCGGCGGATGCACCTTAAACTTTTCTTCCGCTTCATCCTGGTAACCGTCGTCAAGTACAGGCCCATTATCGCTGCTGAAAACAATTAGCGTATTTTTCTCCAGGCCGAGGTACTTTAGCTGCTTCATTATTTCACCAACCGTCCAATCCAGTTGCAGTATGGCATCACCGCGCAGGCCCCGCCCGCTCTTGCCCTTGAAACGTGTTGCCGGCATCCTGGGGACATGAGGTTCGGTGAGGGCGAAATACAGAAAGAAAGTGGCTTTACGTTGATCTTCAATAAAGCCTTCGGCTTTTGCCAGGAAAGTAGAAGATAATTCCTCATCTGTCCAGCGGGCCAGCTTCCCTCCGCTCATATAACCAATCCTGCCTATTCCATTTACAATGGTTTGGTTGTGCCCCTGTCCCGGCGAAGACTTTAATTTGAGCAGTTCAGGATGTTCTTCACCAGTGGGATCATTACCAACCTTTTTACTATAATCAACAGATATAGGATCGTTGGCTTCCAATGCCAGTACTTTATGATTTTCTAAGAATACAGTCGGTACACGGTCGGCCGTAGCGGGAAAAATAAACGAGTAATCAAAACCCACCTCGTTGGGGCCAGGTTTTACTTCGCCGTTCCAATCCTTGGCAACCGCTTCTCCTAAACCAAGATGCCATTTACCCACAATTGCGGTCTTGTATCCGGCTTTTTTGAAAAGATTAGGTAAAGTAGTTTTATCTGTGGGGATGATCAGTGCTGCGTCTCCGGGCAGGATAGCAGTTCCTGTTTGGCGCCATGGGTATTTACCCGTCATTAAAGCATACCTTGATGGCGTACACGTTGCAGAAGTAGCATGGGCATTGGTAAACCTGATACCCGAAGCTGCCAGTTTATCTAAATTGGGTGTACGGATTCCGGTTTTGCTGTAACAGCTCAGGTCTCCATAACCCAAATCATCGGCATAAATATAGATTACATTGGGGAGGGTCGCATGCTTCCTCCTTTCCTGTGCAGATACAATAGCCGGGACAGCAAGCAGTAAAGCGACAAAAACATTACGGTACATAGGCAGATAAATTGACGGTTTCAATTTATAATTTTTTTCATGGCCTGTCCGCAATTATTTTCATATTGGCACTAATGCTGCTTTAACATAAAGGAAACTATAGCCATTAAACACATCACAGCACCCGCGATAATTATACTAATCACAGCAGTTACCGGAAAAAGCATACAAATCCCCGGAGTTTGTATTATCTCCCGCCCCATGTTTCCCCGGAACTTTACATCGTTATTTAAAAACAAATAAGATGAACAAGACCATATTAATAACCGGTGCCAGCAGTGGTATCGGTGCGGCAACTGCCAAACTATTTCAAGCTAAAGGATGGAACGTTATTGCTACTATGCGGCAACCGGAAAAACAAACAGAATTAAATGCAACAGATAACCTATTGCTTACCAGGCTCGATGTATTGGATTTGGAATCTATCCAAAACGCAGTAAATGAAGGCATAAAAAAATTTGGAAAGATAGATGTACTGGTTAATAATGCAGGCTACGGCGCGTTCGGGATCCTGGAATCTTTTACAAGGGATCAAATCATCCGCCAGTTCAACACCAATGTCATCGGACTTGTTGACGTTACCAAAGCCCTTCTACCCCATTTCCGCGCTAACAAAAGCGGTGTGATCATCAATATTTCTTCTATTGGCGGAAAAATGACCTTCCCATTGGGCACGTTATATCACGGAACAAAATTCGCGGTTGAAGGTATCTCAGAATCCCTAAGCTACGAAGTAGAAGAATTTGGTGGAAAAGTAAAAATCATAGAACCAGGTGCCATAGCTACCGATTTCGCCGGCCGTTCGCTTGATTTTAGCAATGACGAGAGTTTGACCGAATATCAGTCAATCGCTGGAAAAGTATTGGCCGGAATGCCTGCCTTTTTTGAGCACGCTTCACCTGCAAGCGTTGTTGCCGATGTTATTTATGAAGCTGCTACCGATGGTACCACCAGGTTAAGGTATACAGCAGGGGAAGACGCAAGGGAAACAATTGCGAACCGTCTCCAGGCAGACGATGCAAGCTTTATGGGAACTATAAAAACACAATTCGGACTTTAAATTGATAGCGCCCTTGCCTGTGCGAGGGCGCTATTGTTTATATTTACAATTAATGAGCACATTCCTCCATCTGCAAACCATTTCAGACTTGTTCCGCTTTTTTCAGCTTGATCACGCTGTTAGGCATCCCTTGGTTGCGGTGGTTGATTTTAGCCGGGTAAACGAGGATTTACAGGACGAAATCAAGCTTTCTACTGATTTCTATTCGTTGATCTGCAAAAACTACAATAGGAATAACGTTAGGTACGGCTGTAAGATTGTTGACTTTCAGGGTGGTAGTTTGATTTGTATGGCGCCCAACCAGGTGCTTGAACTGGAAAAGGAAGTTGAACCTACAGCAATAGTAGCCGGCTGGGGCTTGTTTTTCCACCCCGATCTGATCAGGGCAACAACGCTGAACGATAAGATGAAAGATTATAGTTTCTTTTCGTATGAAGTATCAGAAGCGCTTCACCTCTCTGAAAAAGAAAACCAGGTGCTAATGGAGTGTGTATCAAAAATAGAAACCGAATTAAAGGAGAATATCGATATCCACAGCCAGTCCATAATTGTATCCACCATTGAATTGCTGTTAAACTATTGTTCCCGTTTTTACGGCAGGCAATTCATCACCCGCAAAAACTCCAATAACGCGGTAGTTACGCAGGTGGAAAATATTCTGAAAGACTATTTTAAGCAAACCGATATTAGTGAAAAAGGCTTACCCACAGTAAAGCAACTTGCCGAACACGTGTACCTATCTCCAGGCTATCTAAGCGACCTGCTCAAAAAAGAAACGGGCAAAAATACCCAAGATCACATTCATTATTATTTGATTGAGGAAGCCAAAAACATATTGCTAAATACCGGCAAATCCGTAGTGGAAATCGCCTACACCCTTGGATTTGAATACCCCCAATACTTCAACAAGCTTTTCAAGCAAAAAACAGGTAAAACACCATTAGAATTTAGGGGTGTTTAAATAAATGTCCCCTCCTTATAAACCACTACTTAACCTGAGAATCCGTACTAAACTTTTCATTCCATACAATTTCCTGCTTCTTGCTTGATATCACTGTCCCCCTTTGCATCGAGTAATCTTTAACAAAGTTTATCCCTTGCACGCTTTCAGCTTTAAAATTGCGGAGGAAATTAAAATCTAACGCCCGGAAACTAAAAGACTGCCACTGATAAGGATTTGAACCGCTGGTATAATAAGTTCGTATTTCATTTGCCGCTTTATCCCGTTTATTGAAATGGATAACCTGGTAACCGGGGTTATTTTGGTTCCTGGTATCCAATCCAGGTGCTATAGCCACATATGAAATTAACTTTCCATGATCAGAGATCAGTTCAGCATCGTTCATGTGGGTATGCCCTGCCAGTTGAAATTTTACGGTTGAAGCATATGTTTTAATGATACTTAGGTAAAGTTCTTTAATATTTGAATGCCAGAATGGCCCGTCGGCATAACGATCTGTTCCTGGTGGGATGTGGTAAACCATCCAGACCTTTTTATGCTTTTTACTATCCTCACGCAACGTTTTCTTTAACCAATCCAACTCTTTTATTGCCTCGCTATCCGGCCCGAATGCGAAAAGTAAGGTATTGAGTACGATGACAGACAGATCGCCTTTATCATAAGTATAATAGCCTCCTTTTTTAAAAGTGTTATAGATATGATTATTGTGGTCAATACGCGCCAGCAGTGAATTATAAAATATGCGGTAAGTTGTGGTATCTGGTGTGTTATGCTGTGCGCAATCGTTATTCCCTAAAGCTGGCAAAATGACCGCGTTTTTATCAATTAGATGAACATGATTTACCACATATTTGAAGGTTTTACCCATATCCGCTTCAGTATGATTGTCCCCGTGCGAAAGAAGGTCACCTGGCATAATAACGAAAGTATATTTCCCTGATCCTGCATTTTTCGTCGCCGATTTAAAAAGCGCTGTATCGGTATCTACTTTATGATAAAACACATCCGGCTTTAAATTCAAATCAACGTGCACGTCTGATAAAACCAATACAGAATCTGTTTGGGCTTGCGCGAACAAAGGAAACAACGCGAGAAGCAATAAGAGGAGCTTTTTCATGGGCTAATTATAGGCGAGGTACATTACCAGCACTAAAATATTGATAATTATAAATTTATAATAAACATTTCTTCTTATTAATCTTTTGAGTATTGCAAACAAAAAAGCACTTAGATTTTCGTCATAAGTGCTTTTATTTCCGTGCACTAAATATGCAGCTCTCGAACCATTTTATGAATGAATTGCAGCAATTAGTTGTTTTATGTACTTGAAATGAAGATTGCGTGTTAGCCTGAATTTCTTTCAAACATGAAAGGCAAACATATACGCGTGTATTTCTAAATTTACATACTTGTACTTAGCAACCACCTTTGCGGGGGCATGCTTATAAAGTATTTTACCATCTCGTTCTACATATTCGCCCGATACAATTGGATATGCATACTTAGGCGCATACGATACGCCGTGGCTTTTTATAATCAGTTTGTCGTTAACCTTCAGGCTATTTAGCTGCTGTGGCTCATCGTCAAACCTAAGAATATAATCGTCACCATTAATCCTGGCCATTACCCCGAAACCTAATAATGAGCCTGGCGGAAGAGAAAGAGAAGTTACAACTGCCTCCATATTGGTATAATTTCTAATGTACCTCCTTATTTTAGCCGCACCGGCATACACTTTTTCACCTTCCGGAGATGCTTCCCATTTTTTGTACTTTATACCATCGGGGCTTGCTTCCCATTTTTTCAATGCAGCTTCCTTTTCAGCAGCAGAAAGCGGCTTTGAGGTTAACTTTTTAGAAGTGTCATTTTTAATTTCATGGTTTGCAAATACAAATCCGCTTACCACAACCAGCGGTAAGATCATCGCATAAATTACTTTTTTCATTTCTTTTTAGGTTTAATTAACATCGATCTATCTACTGATAAATGAGGACCGTTTAAGACATCTTTTTATTTTTCATGTCCTCTTAAAGTCGGCGCAACAAAATTACTTTGATG
This sequence comes from Mucilaginibacter kameinonensis, assembly GCF_003675385.1. Taxonomy (GTDB): domain Bacteria; phylum Bacteroidota; class Bacteroidia; order Sphingobacteriales; family Sphingobacteriaceae; genus Mucilaginibacter; species Mucilaginibacter kameinonensis. Next base: position 544,628 of record NZ_RCWZ01000005.1, read on the forward strand.
TCATTCAGTACGAGGAATTTGGATTGTAAATAAAAATGTAAACTTTGTAAATAAAATATTGACATTATGCACCTTAGCCAAAATCCTTCCAGGGAAAGGCAACAGGAATGGCAAATGAACACCAAGAAAAAAAACAGCGGAAAGACAGAAGTAAATTAAAGGTTACCATCTTCACCCAGGGTATAAACAGAAAGAGCCCCACCTTCGTGGAGCTCTTTGCCAGGGTGCGGCCCCGCCTGGGCTATATGATTTTTCTTAATCTTTAGTTTGTACAAACAGTAATGTTAAGATAGGTGTTCCATAATTTTAATAAGTTAGTGTTATTCCTGCCCCCAGCCCCATATCACTATCATAGTGACTTGACACAGAGAAGTTTTTATTGACAATATAACGTAAGCCGCCGCTGTATTCTTTATCGGTATTGCCTACAACCGAGAATCTCAAACGGCTTGTTAAAGCGATATCATCGCGCCCCAACTGGAACCTTAGTTTACCATTTCCGTCGATACGGGCGTCGGCCACGAAAAGAAGCGGCAAGGTATAAGCCAAACCAGCAACTACAGTATGACGATTGTTCTTATTGCTAACCTGACCGAACAGGTTCTTCTCTTGCTCATTAGTTTTCTTATAGTGGTAATCAAATCCGGCATAACCGTACAGCCATTGCATCCGGCCAAAGTAACGACCGAGCATCGTCTCGCTTTCGTAGCCCTTATTGTCGTTTATGCCCAGGTGCCACATGGTCGAAAACTTCCAGCGTGTGTTGGCTAAAGCCGCATTGCCGTCGCTGCCGTTGGTTTCTAAACCAAGTTTGGCAGCCGCGTAGAATTTTCTATCGTCCGCCGCTACTTTTTTGAAGCCAGCCACCGGATCGGGCACCTCGGGGTTGGCAGGTGAATTTTCGTAGCTAAAAATACGGCCCATGCCGCTCATCATGTGGTAAAGAATATGGCAATGGAAAAACCAGTCTCCGCTTTCGGTAGCCCTGAACTCGATGGTGTCCCTTTCCATCGGCATGATGTCTAATGTGTTTTTTAAAGGTGAATATTCGCCCTGCCCATTCAATACCCGGAAATAATGGCCGTGCAAGTGCATGGGATGTCGCATCATCGTATTGTTGTAAAGAATGATGCGCACATTTTCGCCCTGTTTGATCAATATCTTGTCCGACTCGGAAACCGTTTTGTTATTGATCGTCCATACATAACGGTTCATGTTTCCGGTGAGCTCGAAGTTGAGCGTTTTGGTCGACCCTTCCGGCAAGGTGGTTGGGTGAATGGATTTCAGCATCCCGTAGTTCAGCGTTACCGGTGGTTCTCCCTGTCCGATCTCGGGGTACATGACCGTGTTCATATCCATCACCTGGTTGGTCATTTTCATTCCTTCCATTTCCTTCATATTGCCCTGCATATCCATCATGCCGTTCATCATGTTCATGCCGTCAAAATATTTTAGTTTGGGCAGCTTTAAGGCAGGATGCTTAGTGCCGCTGCCCAGCCATAGTGACGTGTATTTTGTCCGGTCTTCGGGGGTAGCCAAAAATTCATAGCTGCCGTTTTTGGGTATCTTCACTTCTACATCGTAGGTTTCGGCCACACCCACAATCATCCGGTCAACTTCCACAGGCTGCACATCTTCACCATCGTTGGCAACTACTTTGAGTTTGCCGCCTGCCCAGCCGAGCCAGAAATAAGTTGAAGAACTGCCGTTGATAATACGCAGTCTTACATTTTCGCCGGCCTTGAATTGCGGTGCTGAATCCCCTACCTTACCATTACTGAAAAAACGATCGTAATAAACATCGCTGACATCCATCGCGGTCATCCGTTTCCATTCGTTGGTGAGTTTTGTTTTCAAATGACCTGTTTGGATGGCTTGCAGGTAATCCTGTGTGCTGCCTTTTCGGATGGCATACCAATCAGAAGCATTGTGTAACCTGCGCTGTACCTGTTCCGGGTTATCATCCGTCCAGTCACTCAGCAATAAGGTATATTCTTTTATCGGAGCCCTTTGTTTTTCGTGGATAATAAAAGCACCGTACAGCCCGCTTTGTTCCTGCGTCATAGTATGCGAATGATACCAATAAGTACCATGTTGTACCAGCGGAAATCTGAAGAGATGGGTCTGCCCGGCTTCGATAGGAGTTGTTGTCAGATACGAAACGCCATCATAACGATTAGGTAGGATCAGTCCGTGCCAGTGAATGGAGGTTTCCATCATCATTTCATTGTGCACGTAGATTTCTGCAGTATCACCCTCGGTAAATTCCAGTTTTGGCGCGGGAATACTACCGTTGATAGCCATTGCCGGCCGGCTTTTCCCGGTGTAATTGACGGTGGTATCATTAATATACAAATGATAGATCACCCGCTTTCCAATCCTGGTATAAAGCGGCAGATGCTTGTCCTTTGTATTATGCTTCATGCCCATCATGGCGTGCTGGGCCGAAGCTGCCTGAACAAGTAAAAACAGGCAAATCAATAAATTAAACTTCTTCATCGTAGTAGGAACGCCGGGGCTCGCACCCCGGTGTTTTGCATTTATTTAGTGGCTGGTAAAGTTTCTTTTACCTCGCCGCAGGTTAACATTTGATTGCCATAGTAAGGATTTTTGATAGCGGAAGATTCGCTTAGCCAGTACGACTTTTTCATCGGGCAATAGTCGCGGTAAACCGGGGCGCTGTTAAACTTACCGGCCTTGACCTGCGCGTACATGTTTTCCGAAAGGTTCGCAAAATGTTCGCGTTGATGGGCAATATCATTGCTTTCGCCAATATGACGCGCATCAAACAATAATTTGTCTTTTTGAGCTTCGGTCAGTTGATCCGCAGGAACGGCACTTACTGCAGTTTGAAATTCTTTAGCCTTGGCATTAGCTGTGGTTGCATTACCGCTGATCAATGCATTTTTCACACCGTAATAGGCAGTCAGTACAGCATCTTTTGATGAATTGGTTTGCGCTTTTACCTGTGATACGAATAATAACATCATAACGGCGCATGCGAAAATTTGAAAACTTTTCATTTTTTAGTTTTTATTAGAATAAATGATGCGTTCCTGCTATGCAGGAAACGATTGGATTAAAGAAGCTTCAGTATTGGCTGCAACCCGTAAGGTTGCAGGTTTCCTCAGGCCTGAAGAAAGGATAAAAGAAGATCAGATACGAAAATTGCAGTTACGTAGAAATACAGGTATGCCTGATGGAGCAGGTGGTGCCTTACTTACCGGATACTGAATGGTAAGCGGCACATAAATGTAATCTACAGATACATAAGGCAATACTACAGGGAGCGCATCTCCTGTTGCAAACGTAAGCTGACTGTAAGTAATAGAGCCGCTTTTCTCGGATTTAAGCTTTTGATGTTGATCCGTACAACATTTCCCGGTTGCTTTTGCCTTGCGATCCATTCCGCAGATATGGCATTTATCAGTGTGACTATGCCATAGCGATACCTTTACCAATCTGCCCATGCAGTACTGGTAATGCAGCGTAGCCCCGGAAGAAACTCCCAGGTACAACACCATTAAGAAGGTTACGAACAGCTTTTTTACCACAATACAAATATTGCTAATTTAACGGACAAGGGATTTATAATATTATCACTTCTTTTTATGTTTTTTACAGATTAAACCTGTCCTTAATCTCAATTTTTTGGCGATCTGCCTTTGGAACAAAATGGGGCGAGCCGGTAAACATTCTTCCCTTTTTTCGAATAGACAATGTATTTCATATTGAAAATAGCGTCTGCTTTTTCATGGTGCGAATAAGCTCTCGTACTTACAGCGGCGTCATAATTAACGTAAATTATGATGCAATCCAGTTACGTATTTATTTACATGGAGACACCAGGTTCAATAAAAAACTATGTAAATCCAGTAAAGATAAATAACAGCCACGGTGCTGCAGGGGATCCTGACCCGCGTGTGTAAGACGAAAAAACCCGCTCTACATACGTAAAAAGCGGGTTTTATACCCTGTGCGCCCACCTGGGCTCGAACCAGGGACCAAAAGATTATGAGTCTTCTACTCTAACCGACTGAGCTATAGGCGCGGTTATTTTGTTTTTGTTTGCGGGTGCAATTTTACATATTTGCGGCCATATCTCAAACTCTTTTTATGGAAAATATTAAAAATATCATCTTCGATTATGGTAACGTTATATTCAGTCTTAGCTTCGCCAATGTACAACAAGCATGGAATCAGTTAGGTATCGCCAACCCCGAAACTTTTTTTGGTCACAAAACCCAGGATGAAATTTTTGATAAATTTGATCGCGGCGAAGTTACAGCTGCCCAATTCAGGGAGTACGTAAGAGAAAAAACCAGCAACCCTTCGCTTACCGATGCGCAAATTGATGCCGCATGGAACAGTATTTTAGTTGGAATTGCTGAAGGCAACCACGATTTGCTGTTAAAGTTGAAAGATAAGTACCGCACCTTTTTGCTCAGCAATATCAATGCTATCCATTTTGATTATATCATGAACTATCTTAAAACCGATTTTGGCTTTGATGGTAACGATCACCTGTTTGAAAAAACATACTACTCGCACCTTACAGGTAAGCGCAAACCAGAGCAGGCTATTTTTGAGCAAGTATTAAAAGAGAATAATTTAAAGCCTGAGGAAACTTTATTCATTGACGATAGTCCGCAACACCTCGAGGCTGCCAAAAAACTGGGCATTCAAACCTTTTTAATGACGGCGCCGGATACTATACAGCTATTTGCAAAAAGGGAGCACTTAATTTAATAAACGCTCCCTTTTACTGGTCTCTATAAATTAAGCGCTTCGGCGTTTTCTTTCTTTAGCTATTAAGCTAAGTTCTCGGCTCATTTGTCCGGCTATAGCCGTATTTTCCTGTGCCCGGCGGAACAAATATGGCAACACAGCCTTAACCGGTCCGTATGGCACGTATTTAGCTACATTATAATCTGCGTCAGCCAGGTTAAAGCTGAGGTTATCGCTCATGCCCAGCAATTGCGAAAAATAAACATGCGGATGCTTATGATCAATGCCTTTGTTGTCCAGCAGCTCGGCCAGCAAACGACAGCTTTCTTCGTTATGTGTACCTGCAATAAAAGCGATCTGTTCAATATGGCTGGTGCAGTAATCAAGTGCCGAATCATAATCCAGGTCGGCAGATTTCTTATCAGGTTGAATTGGCGAAGGGTATCCTTTTTCCTCAGCACGTTTACGCTCTTTTTCCATATAGGCACCGCGCACAATCTTCGCACCCAGTATAAATCCTTCACTTTGAGCTATGGCATGGTCATTTAACATTGAAGCCAACTTATCATGCCTGTACATTTGATAGGTATTATATACTATAGGCTTTTGCTTATTAAACTGCGTCATCATGGTAAGCGCCAAAAGATCGATGGTGTCCTGGATCCAGCTTTCTTCGGCATCTATCATTACAGGCACATTGTTTTTAAAGGCTTTGTCGCAAATGGCCAACACTCGGGCTTGTACCCTTCTCCACTCCTCTTCCTCTGTGTCGTTTAATTTAAGACGAGCATCTAATTTTTCAAGCAGACCAAAACGGCCTACCCCCGTTATTTTAAATACAGTTAGTGGGATGGCTTTATCTTTAGCAGCACGCTCAATGGTACGGATGATCTCATCACGGGTACTGTCAAATACAGTTTCTTCTTCCTCTCCCTCTACCGAATAATCTAAAATAGTACCTACCCGGCCGCTGTAAAGGTTTTTAATGGTATTGTCACATTCGGCAATGGTTTCGCCGCCGCAAAAGTGCTTAAATATCGTAGCTTTGATAATGCTTTTTATCGGTAAACCAATCTTCATGGCAAAATTGGTGACTGGAGGGCCTATCTTTACTAAAAAGTTGATATTGATCATCCTGAACAGCCAGTAAGCCCGGTTCAGATCGGTATTGGATGAATGGCGAAATGCTATTTCTGTATTTTCGAATGAGGGCGTATTTTGCCCTTGATTATTGTTAGTTTCAAAAGAGGTCATCTGCAAAATTATAAAATGATAACTCATAATTGCATGAATAGTTTATTTTTGCCATCCCATGATCGAATTTAAGTTAGAAGGGGACTTTATCCCAATGATCCAGCTACTCAAAGCTGTGAACTTAGTACAAACCGGCGGCGAGGCACAAATAGTTGTAACTGAGGGTCTCGTGAAGTATAACGGCACGATTGACTACCGCAAACGCCTTAAAGTAAAAAGAGGTGACACGGTGGAGTTCGATGGGAATAAAATTATAGTAATATAATAATGAACACTATTCTAAGCGATAATTACTCGGTTTATTTTAACAATAGCCTTGATGAGTTAGTTGATTTTATTAAAAAAGGCAACTACTCCAAATTTTTTATTTTAACCGACGAAAATACAGGCGAGCACTGCCTGCCACTATTAACAAGCAAACTTACCGGCTTTAATAATTACGACCTGATAGAGATCACATCTGGTGAAGAAAGCAAGAATATTGATTTTTGTGTTGGTGTTTGGAAAATGCTGATTGATTTTGGTGCCGACCGTAAAAGCCTGATGATCAATTTAGGCGGAGGTGTTATTACAGATATGGGCGGTTTTGCTGCATCTACCTATAAAAGAGGGATAGATTTTGTACAGGTGCCCACTACCCTGCTTTCGCAGGTTGACGCATCGGTTGGTGGCAAAACAGGTATTGATGTTGATGGTATCAAAAACATCATCGGTACATTTACTATGCCCAAAGCTGTTTTTATCGCCCATGAGTTTTTACAAAGCCTTCCGGCACGACAAATCCTTTCAGGTCTTGCCGAAATGCTTAAACACGGTTTAATTGTTGACGCTGCCTATTGGAATAATCTAAAAAACAGCGATCTCAAAAATCCATCAGTTGAGCTTGTTCATCGTTCGGTAGAGATTAAGAATGAGATTACTATCGAGGACCCGCATGAGAAAGGTATCCGTAAGGCACTTAACTTTGGGCATACTATAGGGCACGCCGTTGAAACTTACTCTTTATTGCATGATAAGGATAGTCTATCGCACGGCGAAGCTGTAGCTATAGGCATGATCTGTGAATCATACCTTGCTCATAAAAAGACGGGATTGACTTCAGACGAACTTCATGAAATTGTTAAGGTATTAACCGATCTTTACCCTAAATACACTATTAAAGAAGAAAACTTTAACGAGTTACTCCTTAATATGAAAAAGGACAAAAAGAACGTAGGCGACGAGATTAATTGCACCTTACTGACACGCATAGGCCAGTTTAGTATTGATAATGTTTGCACTGCTGACGAACTTTGTGAAAGTTTGAGATATTACATTAACCTGTAACATGTTGCAACATTTAGATCCGCGTAACCAGGCGGCCCTCGTGCTAATGGGCTTATTAGTTGTTTTAACCCTGGTTGAGATGGCCTTAAGCTATTGGGAAGATCGCAAATATTATGAAACACGCGATACGCTTACCAATATTTATCTTACATCGCTGGCTGTGGTTACTAACCTTTGTGTTAAGGTATTTACTTTTTTTATACTTGATTATACCTATCATCACTACAGGCTTTTTCAAATCGAGAACATTTTTTGGTATTGGTTTGTGCTGGTGGTAGTTCAGGACTTTTTATATTGGGTGCTGCATTATACTGGGCATTACTGTCGCATGTTTTGGGCTATGCACGTTACCCATCACTCGTCCGAGCATTTCAACTTTACCACCGGCTTTCGCTCAACAGTGTTTGAACCACTTTACAGGGTATTCTTTTACCTGCCACTGGCTGTAATGGGGTTTACTGCTTTGGATATTTTGTACGCTTACTTAATAACACAGCTGTACGGCAACCTGGTACATACTCAATATAAGATTCCTTTGCCCAAATGGTACGGATGGATCTTCGTAACACCAGCACATCACCGCGTACATCATGCTTCCAATATTCCATATCTTGATAAAAATATGGGCATGGTATTTATTATATGGGACAGGATATTTGGTACGTTCCGTGACGAAGACTTACCTGAACCGGTTAAATACGGCTTAACCAAACAACCTGAGGATATGGGCCCGGTGAATGTATTGTTTCACGAATGGAAAGCACTCCTGCATGATGTAAAGAATGCCCCCGATCTTAAATCAAAAATAGGATACTTTATTCATCCACCCGGATGGAGCCACGACGGCAGCACTCAAACTGCACGTGTATTGCAACGAGAATATAAAGAAATGGAAGAGGCACATAAAAAGCACGAAACTGCAGCCTGACAATATTATATTTGGCGTGGCATTTTGTGCCGCACTAAACCATGTTACAATTAATATCCAAACTTCAGCACAATACTTACGAAAAGGGTGAATTTTCTGACGAACAGCCCCGTGATTTAGATGAAGCAATTCAGATTATAAAAAACTTCCCGTGGGATGCCGAAAGAGCGCTAACTGATATTCAATTAACCGGACCTTCTGTCACCATTCAGGACGGCGACCTAAATTACCTTAAACTTGGACTCTATTTTAATGGTAAATTCTGTGTTTACTACCTCGACAAGGCAAATCATTTATATGAGTACCACGCAAAAAATATCGATGAAGCCTGCAATTTAGTTACAGACTTTTTTAATCAGACGAGCGATTTAAATTTATTTGAAAAACACTTCTTTAATATTGGCAACAAACCTCATTTTATAACCAATGATTTTATATATTGGTTTAACTCCGTCAAAATATTCGCAATTGGGTTAGTGATTTCAGTTTACTTTTTATTTGTATTAAGCATCCTGTTTTTTACCTCTATTGGAAAAGAGAAAACTATGCCTGTGGGTGCAATTCTAACGCTGGTGATAGCGTTGGGGATATTGATCGGTTATATTACCACAAAAACTATGAGAGGGAGGCATCAATATTTACAGTTATCAAAAGGAAAAAGCCAATTCTCATACGGATACGACGAACAGCATATTATGGTATATGATAAAACCGATATAACCGAAATCTCATACACTCTTGGCAGTAAAGGATCAGTAGGCAAAATAAAAATAATGTTTAAGAATGGTGAATTTATTCAACCCACTAATTTACTTGATGGAATGACGTTGCTCGAAAAATTCCCCAAAACGCCTAAAACTGTCACTAACCAGAGGTTTGCTTCTTTTAGCAGTAGGTAAAAATGGCTTTGTCACCAAATTTAATTTGGTTGTCTATTCTTTTTTAACAAAAAATAAAATTTTCTATTGACAAACTCTTTTTTTACCGTACATTTACGTCGTAATAAAAAACAACAAATGAAATTAACAGGTGCATACTTTTTTGGTTACTACTTTTACTTTACCAGTGAGAGCCGGGACTAATATGTACTAAACAAAACATATAAAAAACACAAAAAGTCCCGGCCAAAAAGCCGGGACTTTTTGCTTTAACAGGGGTTTATGAAAATAGAAAGACCAAAAGTTGCAATCCAGGGGATCAGGGCTTCTTTTCACGAAGAAGCCGCGATAAGGTATTTCGGTGAAAACATCGAAACCATTGAGTGTAACTCTTTTAAGCAAACATTTGAAAGCTTAAAGAAACGTGAAGCTGATTATGTGGTGATGGCTATCGAAAACAGCATTGCCGGCAGTATCCTGCCAAACTATACCCTGCTGCTTGATTATGGCTTTCCGGTTGTGGGCGAAATTTATCTGCCAATCCAACTGCACCTGATGGCTTTGCCGGGCGTAAAGTTTGAGGATATTAAATATGTAACCTCCCACCCCATCGCTTTGCGCCAGTGTGTTGATTTCTTTGACGAATATCCACACCTGAAAATTGTGGAAAGCAGTGATACTGCTGCCTGTGCTAAACGCATCAGGGATGAACAACTAACCGATACTGTTGCTGTTGCCAATGCTTTGGCGGCCCAGCTTTATGGGCTGGACGTACTGGAGCGCCGTATCGAATCAAACAAAAGAAACTTTACCCGTTTCCTGATCATGACTCAGCATGATAACGTTGAGAAAAAGCCCGCCAACAAAGCATCATTATGCTTCCAGGTAAGCAACAAGGTTGGCGCATTGGCCAAAGTGCTCAATATTTTTGCCGAAGAAGGTGTAAACATGAGCAAAATTCAGTCGATGCCGATTTTGGGTAAACGTAACGAGTATAATTTCTATGTAGATATTGAATGGGACGAGCAAAAACAATATGATACTTCGATAAGACAGATCCTGAAGTATACCCATAATTTCAATATCCTTGGCGAGTACGAAAGGCATGATGATGAACCGTCGTCTACGCCAAAGCCGCACCGCGCCGAACGCAGCATCCGCAAGTATATCAACATCAGACGCAATGCATAAGCTAAAGGCGCTATCAAACAGAAACCAAAAAAACTAACATAATTTAAATTATCAACTAACAATCCCGGCTATCACCGGACAAACAAAAAACAAGATGAAACTAAATTTAAACATACAGCCGCTTAGTACCTGGATTAAAACAGGTAAGGAACCTCTGGTAATTTCAGGCCCTTGCAGCGCTGAAACCGAAGAGCAATTAGTAGCCACAGCACATTTATTAGCCCAAACAGGTAAAATTTCAGCACTGCGTGCAGGTATCTGGAAACCACGTACCCGCCCGGGTGAGTTTGAAGGTATTGGCAGCATTGGTTTGGAATGGTTAAAACGCGCCAAAGAAGAAACCGGCTTGCCAACCGCTGTTGAGGTTGCTACCGCTAAACACGTTGAAGAAGCCCTTGCAGCAGGCGTTGATATCCTTTGGGTAGGTGCACGTTCAACTGCTAACCCTTTCACCGTTCAGGAAATTGCTGATGCATTAAAAGGTGTTGACGTACCGGTAATGGTTAAAAACCCTGTAAATCCTGATCTTTCATTATGGGTTGGTGCTTTAGAGCGCATAAATAATGCAGGTATCACTAAACTGGCTGCTATTCACCGCGGTTTCTCATCTTACGAAAAATCAGCTTTCCGTAACGAACCAATGTGGGATGTTGCTATCAGCTTAAAAACATTAGCTCCTGAGTTACCTATCATCAATGATCCAAGCCACATCACCGGTAATCGTGATTTGATTGGTTACGTTTCACAAAAAGCGCTAGACCTTGATATGCAAGGTTTAATGATCGAATCGCACATCGATCCGAGTGTAGCATGGACTGATGCTAAACAACAGGTTACTCCTGCTGCTCTTGCTGATATCATTGACCATTTAACTTTACGCAAACCAGAAGTTAAAAACGCAGAAGTAAGCGACAAGCTGGCCGAACTACGTAACCAGATTGACAAAATCGACGACCTGGTAATTCAGAAAATTGCTGAACGTATGCAGATTGCTGAAAAAATCGGTCAGTACAAAAAAGATAACAACATTACCATTTTACAAGTTGGCCGTTGGGATGAGATCCTTCAAAAACGTACTACTTATGGTAAAGCTTTAAAACTGAGCGCCGAGTTCACTGAAAAATTGCTTGAACTGGTTCACAACGAATCTATCCGCAGGCAAACAGACGTTATGAACGCTGATGCTGCTCAGGGTCAGGCTGCAGAAAAACTTACACACGCTTAATTTTATAATGATGCAAAACATCATTCTTAAAAGAAACAACAAGATTGTTAATGGTACGGTTAACCTCACCGGTTCAAAAAGTGAGTGTAACCGTGCCCTGATCATCGAAGCGCTTAGCGAAGGCAAAGTAAAGGTTGAAAATGTTTCAGACGCTGCTGATGCTGTTTTGTTGTCGGGAATTTTGAGGGGGAATCAGGAGGCTGTACCAGCAGATTCTGCAGCAAATAATTCCGAAATCGAAAATTGCAAGTCCGAAATCGTTGATATCGGTCCTGCCGGCACTGCTATGCGTTTTCTGACGGCTTACTATGCTATTCAGGAAGATGAGGTGATCTTAACCGGTAGCAAACGCATGAAGGAACGACCAATAGGTATATTGGTTGATGCTTTACGGGTTTTAGGTGCTAATATTGATTACGAAGAAAATGACGGGTATCCTCCCATCAAACTAAAAGGTGGCTTTAAACAGCAAACCGGCAAAATCAATATTAAAGGTAATATCAGCAGCCAATATATTACTGCCTTGCTACTTATTGCCGCCCGCTTACCTTTAGGTTTGGAGTTACATATTGAAGGAGAGTTAACATCTCGCCCTTACGTTGAAATGACTTTAACCATGCTTGAAACTTCTGGTATCAAGCACACATGGGAAGGCAATGTTATTGCAATTTCAAATCAGGAATTTAAAACGACATCATTGTACGTTGAACCTGATTGGAGCGCCGCTTCATACTGGTATGCTATCGCAGCCCTTGCTAACGAAGCCGAACTGTTTTTAACAGGCCTCACACCCTACAGCTTGCAGGGTGATAGCGTGATCACGGAGCTCATGGCCAACTTTGGTATTACTTCACAATTCAAGGATGGCGGTGTTCACTTGAAAAAAGAGAACAAACCGATTTCCCGCCGCGAATTTGATCTGAAAGAATGTCCGGATTTGGCACAAACTGTAATTGTTGTTTGCGCCGCTTTAAATCACGAAGCTTCGTTCACCGGCTTGGAAACTTTAAAAATCAAGGAAACCGACCGCATCCTGGCCCTGCAAACAGAGCTGGCTAAAATGGGTGTTAAACTGATTGAAAAAGACGAGGTTTATACACTTGATTGCAGCGGAAAGTTTATTCCGGAGAATATCTTTATTAACACATATCACGACCACCGTATGGCTATGGCCTTTGCGCCGCTCGCCCTCGTCCTCCCGCAAATGGAGTTTGAGAACGGACCGGTTGTTGACAAATCATATCCAGCTTTCTGGAACGATCTGAAAAAGCAAGGATTTGAAGTGGAAGAAAAAGAAGCTTAAGGCAGAAAGCCGAAGGCTCGAAGCAAAATACTAAAGCCCGTCATTGCTACGAAGCAATTCCAATCAAGGGTTAAGACTTACGAAGTTTTAAAAACTTCGTAAGTCTATATTCTACAATGACGGTAATAAACAAACCAATTAAGGATATTCAGATATGGTTTCTCATATCTCATATCTAACATCTCATATCTAAAAACTATGGCAGGCAATTCATTTGGGCAATTATTCAGGATAACCACTTTTGGCGAATCACATGGCGAAGCCATCGGCGTAATTATTGACGGATGCCCGGCCGGTCTGGAAGTTGACCTTGATTATATTCAAGGCGAGCTGGATAAACGCAAACCTGGTCAGTCAAAGATCACTACCCAGCGCAAAGAGAGCGATACGGTAAAAATCCTTTCAGGCACATTTGAAGGTAAAACCACCGGCACTCCTATTGCTATGCTGATCCCCAATGAAGATCAGCGCTCAAAAGATTACAGCCATAACGTGGATGTTTTTCGCCCGTCACACGCCGACTATACTTATCAAACCAAATACGGCATCCGCGATCACCGCGGCGGCGGTCGCTCGTCAGCCCGTGAAACTGCTGCCCGCGTTGCTGCAGGCGCATTAGCCAAACTGTTGCTTAAAACACAGGGCATCGAAATTGTTGCGCACGTAAGCAGCGTAGGAAAGATCAACGCGCCTAACGTATCTATCAGCGATCCGCTTGAATTTATTGAGGAACGTGAAAAAAACATTGTACGCTGCGCAGATCCGGCAACAGCCGAAGAAATGATCGAATTCATTGATAGCGTACGTAAAGATGGCGATACCGTTGGCGGCAAAATCAGTTGTTACGTAAAAAACTGTCCTGTTGGCCTTGGAGAACCGGTATTTGACAAGCTGCATGCAGAATTAGGCAAGGCAATGCTGAGCATCAACGCCGTTCATGGCTTTGAATTTGGTTCAGGCTTTGAAGGCAGCGAAATGCGTGGGTCAGAACATAACGACATTTTTGTAAAATCGCATTTAGGTGATATTCAAACTATCACCAATTTTTCGGGAGGTATCCAGGGCGGTATCAGCAATGGCATGCCTATTGAATTTAGGGTTGCCTTTAAACCGGTAGCTACTATCATGAAAAATCAGGCTACAATTGATAGCGAGGGCAACGCTGCAGAAATATCAGGCAAAGGCCGTCATGATCCTTGCGTGGTACCGCGCGCTGTGCCTATTGTAGAAGCCATGGCAGCCCTTGTACTGGCCGACCATTGGCTCAGAAATAGGAACGCTCGTTTGATTTAATGATGTGCAAATATGCAGATGTGCAGATTAAGTATTAATTCGCACATCTGTATTCATTTCATAATTTGCACATTTGCATATCCGCACATTTGCATATCATCCTCATGCTAACCTCAATTATCCAATTATACAAACAAGCCTATAGCGGACTTTCAAAAAACAGCTGGTACCTGAGCATCGTAATGCTTATTAACCGTAGCGGTACCATGGTTGTACCTTTCATGACCATTTACACCATCAGGCAACTGCATTTTACCATTGAGCAGTCGGGCTATATCATGGCTATTTTTGGTGTAGGTGCGGTATCAGGTGGCTTTATAGGTGGTAAGCTGATCAATAGAATAGGATTTTATGATTTACAGGTGGGCGCCTTGCTTACCGGCGGATTACTGTTTCTGATCCTGGGTTATCAAACCAATTTTATCAGCATGGCTATCTTCACGCTGGTACTAAGCATCTGTAATGAATCGTTCAGACCGGCAAACTCCACAGCCATAGCACATTACAGTACCGAGGAAAATAAAACACGCTCCTACTCGCTTAACCGGTTGGCTACAAACCTGGGCTGGGCTTTTGGTGGTGGTTTAGGCGGATTATTAGCCTCAATCAATTATCACTTACTTTTCTGGGTAGATGGCTGTACCAATATCGCCGCGGGCATACTATTACTTACGCTGATGCCGCGCTCAAAAGTGGCAAAAACCATTAAAGAAGCCGTTGCAGGTTTTGATGAAATCGTTTCATCGGCTTATAAAGATGGCGTTTACTTGTTGTTCATCCTGCTTGCCACACTATTTGCAACCTGCTTTTTCCAGTTCTTTATTATGCAACCTGTGTTTTACAAAATACAATGGCATTTTAATGAACGTTTTATAGGCTTTCTGCTGGCGCTAAACGGAGTACTCATTGTGTTGATTGAAATGATACTGATCAACTGGCTTGAAGGTAAACGTCATCCGCTGAGTTATATCATCTCAGGCATTTTAGTTGCTGGCAGTGGCTTTGTATTGCTTAACCTCATGCCGCATGTACCAGCAGTTGCCATATTGATTGTGTGCATGATAACATTGGGCGAAATGCTTTGCATGCCTTTTATGAATACCTTTTGGATAGCTCGTTCCAATGTTCGCAATCGCGGCGAATATGCTGCGTTGTACAGCATGTCATGGGCAGGCGCACAAATCATAGCGCCGTTTTTAGGCAGCCAGGTTATTGCCTATGGTGGCTTTGAAATGCTCTGGTGGTTATTGGGTGGTGTTTGCCTGCTTGTTGCCTGTGGATACCTACTTATGAAACGTTCGATACAGTTCAACAAACAAGTCCCTGTTTTACCTTAAATTGTTGCGATGAAAAAAGCTATCATATTAGATCTTGATAATACCATATACCCGGTTAGTTCTATCGCCGATCATCTATTTAATGAACTGTTCAATTTTCTTGATCTGCATATCGCAGGCGAGGGTGTTGAGCATATCAATAATGCCAAAGAGGATTTAAAAAGGATCCCATATCAAAAGGTGGCCGACAAATACCAGTTTAGCGATCTCGTTAAAAGCAAAGGGCTCGAACTATTAAATAATATCGAGTATAACCGGCCAATGCAGCCTTTTGATGATTACAAACATATCCGCGAAGCTAAGATCACCAGGTTTTTGGTTACTACCGGCTTTACCAAGCTACAATGGAGCAAGGTAAAAATGCTGAATATCGAGGCTGATTTTGAAGCCATCCACATTGTAGACCCGGAGCTTTCGCCTCTAACCAAGAAAGATATTTTCGCGTCGATATTGGAGAAGCACAATTACAAACCCGAAGACGTACTCGTTATTGGTGACGATCCCGAATCAGAAATAAAAGCGGCAAGCGAATTGGGTATCGATACCTTCTTATATGACCCTGAAAATAAACATCCAAACGCCCTGGTAACCTATCGCTCACAAAATCTGAAAGACGCAGTTGCTATTATTGCTTAAGCACTTTTACCGTAACCAAAAGCTGCCCGAAATGACGCATGGTATGTTCGGCAGAATGCGTATACAAACCAATAAGCGTTGATGGTAACTGTGCCCGGCCTACCCCTCTCCAATCGGTTAAATTATTGGCATCGGTTGCTTTAAGCTGGGCAATAGCGTTATCTACCTGAGTGTTAAAAGCATTTACTAAATCCGCTACGCTGATTATATTCTCGCCCCGTTTTCCTTCAGCAGCAAGGTAACCCAATTGGGCTTCGCTTAGCACCTCGCCTTTTGCATAGGTAAAAAGCCTGTCAAGCACCCCGGTAAGGTGTTGCAAGTGAAAGCCAGGCGATGCCATCCCGACAAGCTTTTCCCATAGCAGCGCTTCAGGAAACCCTTCCATCAATTCATTCAATTCTTCCCTGGCCTGTAAAAGGGCATGTGCTACCGGTTGAAGCAAGGCCGGTACATCAACTAATGGCCCACGGAGCCAAACCTCTGGTAGTTTTGTTGCTGACATCAGTTTTTATTAAGCATTGATTTTACTTGTTCATGATTCAACGTTTGAGGCAGGCCATATATGGTTTTTACCCGCTCATGTGTATTATCAGTCCAAAGCCAGCTTGTCCACACCATAAACCAGGCCCATTCGGGCTGGGCTGCCAGAATTTCGGGTTTTGGCAGTTCGCCGGTTTCTGTCAACGCTATGATCTTACCATTGGCAACCTTTAGTAAATCGTTGTAATCCCGTTGTTCATAATCAAAATGGTAAATATCGGCACCCAAGATATCTACATAATCGGCACCCGGGTAAAAGTCTTTATAGTCATATGCCTCATCTAATGGCAGATCGCGCAAACCATTAGGCCCCCATACCCAAATCAGGTTGTTTAAATGATGATAATTAGTATAACGGTCGTACATCATTTTCCAAAGTTTGATAATACCGTCATTCCCTTTTTTGTTTCCCCACCAAAACCACACGCCATTCATTTCATGGTAAGGGCGCCATAAAACCGGTACATGGGCATCTCTGAGTTGTTTCAAATAGCCAGCTACCACATCAATCTGGGCCAGCCATTTTTTATTCAGTTCAGTATTGGGGGTAATTAATTCCTTCCATTGCGCATCGGTCATTTTCCCCTGGATGCTTTGCTTCCAATCATACGGTGGATTGTCCAATGGCCGGCCCTGATGCCACATGAGTGTTACCAGATAACCGTCTTGCCATTTTTGTTTAGCTTCATTAACCAGGTCGGGGCCCAGGTCTTTATCTCCCCAAAGCATGAAATCTGAACCCCACACAGCGGGATACTGTCCGGTAATTGCTTTGGCACTGTCTGAAAAAACGTCACGGTCGCTGTTGTAATTCTGCTGCCCCGACAAAATATGTTTGCCTTTTATGCTATAAAGGAAGCTCAGTAATTTTTTTACTTCAGATGATGCTTCTTTATTTACTGGTTTAAAACTTTGTGCTAAAGCCATGAAAGGCAATGATATGATTAAGGCAAGCGAAAAGAGTTTTTTCATTTTAATTAAACAATTAATACCTGTTAGTGGTTACAATGGGCTTTGTTCAAAAATAAATAAAAAGCATAGCCGTTTATGGTATGGCTATTGCTATTCATATGCAATATTTAACTATCTTTCGTTTATATGATACCTATTTCCCTTAGGAAACACTTTATCCCGATTATACTTTCCACGTGTTTGGTTTTGCCCGTTGTACTACAAAGCTGTAAAAAAAAGCACGAGATGATTGCTGAAGATATGTTCAGGATTACTCAAAATGAAATCTTCAAAAAGGCCGATACCGAAGAATACATTCCCGTTTTTAAAAGGGTATTTGCCAAATACAGGTCTAAAACAGCCAACCCACTGGTTATCCAATCATTTTTTAAAAAGAACGACTATCAACCCATTTTAGTCATAAATCACTTGAACAACGGCGATCTTGATGCTTTACCTGAATACCTGGAAAAGATCAATGAGCATGGTCTTGACCCAACAGTTTATCCTACAGCAGAGATAAAAACACTTGTTGCCAAACTCAAAAACAAAACAGCGATCACAACAATTGATGAAGCCTACGAAACGGTTGCTAAGCTCGAAATTTTAACCGCGGGAGCACTTGTAAAATATTCCAATGCGCTGCAATATGGGGTGATTAACCCTAAAAAAATCTATTCGAGGTATTTTATGGCTACCCGCCGGCCTGATAGTACAACCATGCTTGCTACTTTAGAAAGAGCCGATTATAAAGCATTTCTGGATAGCATTCAGCCTAAAAACCCGCAATATTTAGCTTTACAAAAAGCGTACAGGGATAGTGCTACTATTGATGGCCTTTCAAAAGAGGAAAGCAAACGTTATTTGTTGGTTAGCCTTGAGCGTTTACGCTGGCGGAACAAGCCTTATGAGCCCAAATACGTCATCGTCAACATTCCCGATTTCAGGCTTGACGTGATGGAAGATGGCAAATCGGTGTTAAATATGAAGGTTTGCGTGGGGCAAGGGCGCAACATGAAAAACCAGAATACTCTTGAACATTTTGACGATACCGCAAGGGCAGATAAACCATTTCCCCGCGAAACGCCTATCCTAAACAGTGTGATCCATAGTGTTGAGGTAAACCCGGTATGGAACATTCCGCGCAGCATTGCCACAAAAGAAATTATTGTTGAGGCAGCCGAAGACCGCTTCTATCTTTCCAACAAAAACATTGACGTATTTAAAGATGGCCGGAAGATTGCAGATCCGGAAACCATTGACTGGACACAAGTTACACCTGATAATCTTGAATATGAGTTTAAACAACGCCCGGGCGAAGATAATTCGCTGGGGAAAATAAAATTCCTGTTTAAAAACCGCAGCAGCGTTTATCTGCATGATACGCCTAATAAAGAAGCATTCAGGCATACTATGCGGGCAGTAAGTCATGGCTGTGTACGCCTGGGTGATCCGCTTGGTCTTGCAACAAACCTGTTTGGAGAAGGGGCCGACCTTGATACCATTTCGAAAGATATGATTGAGGATAAACCAGAACCAACCAATATTGGTTTGCCGAAGAAAATGCCTATCTATATCACCTATGTAACCTGCTGGGCTGATGAAAATGGCGCCATACAATACAGACCGGACGTTTACGGTTTAGATATTGTGCTGTACGCTCACCTGCAGAACTTTTTGGCTAAGTAATAAAAAAAAAGAGCCCGGTTAACTTTCGGTTAGCCGGGCCTCATGATTTGGTTTATAGTTGGGGTTGGATTTAAAACTTAGCAAAGTTGAATGATGTATCAGCACTCGCCATCAAATTAAGCGGGCCAGCCTCATCCAAATATTTCGAATAATACGATTCGTCGTTTCCGTTAATAAATATAACAGTTTTTCCGGCAATTGCATTAATTACTTTATTAATTACTTTCGGAGATACCGCGGGGCAACCAAAGCTCCGCCCTAAATATCCTTGCTTGTTAATAGCCGCAGGGCCAACATAATTGGCGCCATGTACAACAATACTGCGCATACGGGCATTGCTGTTAAAGCCTTCATCCATACCATCAAGGTATAAAGAGCGACCGTGTTTTCCGTTGTAAACTTTATCGGTTATATAAAATCCAAGGCTGCTTTCATGCGAGTCGTTAGCATCCGAAAAATGGCTTGCCATTTCTTCGCCACTACCCGATCCATGAGCAACCCAGGTATTAAGTATCAATTGCTTGCTTAACAGGTTAACGATCCACATACGCTTTTCACGGCTTGATTTAGAAAAATCAACTATCGTAAGCACATCACTGCTTTGGGGCACCATGTGCGAAAGCTTCAAATTAGTATAACCTGTAACCGCTTTTTCAAATACGTTAAAAGCTAAACCTGTTTCCCCAAGATGGGCCGATTCATATAAATTGTTAACGTATTGCTCAAATAGTTCTTTTGTTGTAAATGCTGCACTTTTTTTCCGAACACTCACTGATCTGTTTGCACCATCCGATTTCCAGCTTAAAATTGTTGCTGACATAAAAAAAATCGCCATAGTGACCCACAAAAAATGTTTCCTCATACGCTTGTCTGAGTTTAATTTAATTTAAAATAATTAGGGTATAGTAACAGGTTCTGGACGGTGTGTTAACCTGTTATTAACAGGCCAACACAAAAATATACTTTAAAACCTAAAATCCAAATCAGTAAACAATAAATTTTTACTTAAATGAAAATAAGTTTAAAACTAAGCAATATTTTGGGCAGTTATACGGAGCGGAAACGGGAAAGGTTATATGGGTTAATTTTACTTAACCCATTTAACTTTATCTTCAAGCGGAACGGTACGTTTTCCTTCAGGATACTGATCGGCGTAACCAAGATACAATACACCCATTACGTTATCTTCCTCTCTTAAATTCAGAAAATCTTTAAACGCTGGTTTCAGGATAGCCCCACCTGTGCTCCAGAATGACGCCATGTTTAAGGCAGTAGCACCTAACAGGATATTTTGAATAGCACTTGATACTGCTGCAACTTCTTCAAACGGTGGTATCTTTGGCAAATCACCACGTTGCATTACTGATATGATAACATGAGATACTTTATTACCAAGCGTTTTTAGGTTGTTATAAGTAGCTTCGTTAAAATCTTCGGCGGATACGCTACTTTTGTAAACCTCTGCATGATCGGCACAAAATTGTTCAGGATTTTCATAAACGATAAAACGCCATGGTTCGGTAAAGCCGTGAGTTGGCGCCCAATCGGCAAGTTCAAGTAATGCCGCAATATGTCCGTTTGGTGCTTTATGACCATTCATCATGGCTGGTTTTACGGTACGGCGGGCTTTAATATTTTCGGCGACGGTTAAAAAAGTGTTGTCCATAGTTAGATAAAAAAACAGTTGGTGAAATTAATGATTTATAAATCACCAATCTCACCAACTCGTAATTATAATTTATTAATAAATAGCTGGGTATTTTGACGGATTAGCCTCATTCATCATGGCATAAACGATTTCAATTACGTCATCAACAGATGGTTTGCTGAAATAGTCGCCGTCCGAACCATAAGGCGGCCTGTGCTCTTTAGCAGTTAGCGTTTTAGGCTGGGCATCCAACGAATAATAGCCGCTTTGGTTTTCCAGTATCTTCTGCAAAATGTAGGCTGAGCCAGCTCCGGGCAGGTCTTCGTCAACAACTAATAACTTGTTGGTTTTCTTTAAGGAAGTACCACAAACATTCTCTGTATCAAATGGATATAAAGTTTGAGGATCTATTACTTCGATATTAATTCCCATAGCGGCAAGTTCTTCAGATGCTTCCTGGACAATGCGCAGAGTTGAACCATAAGATACAACCGTAATATCATTACCCTCCCGTAAAACCTCGGCCTTACCAAGCGGAACAGTAAACTCACCAACGTTGGCAGGTAATTTTTCTTTTAGGCGATAACCATTCAAACATTCAATTACCAATGCCGGCTCATCTCCTCTCAGTAGCGTATTGTACATACCTGCAGCCTGGGTCATATTGCGGGGTACACAAATATGGAAGCCACGCATCGACCCCAAAATAACACTCATTGGAGAACCTGAATGCCAGATCCCTTCCAACCTATGACCACGGGTACGTATAATTAATGGAGCTTTTTGCCCACCCATGGTACGGTAACTTAAACTGGCAATATCATCACTGATGATAGTTATCGCATATATCAGGTAGTCGAGGTATTGAATCTCTGCAATTGGCCTTAAACCACGCATAGCCAGGCCCATACCCTGCCCTATGATACTTGTTTCGCGGATTCCTGTATCGCTAATACGAATTTCTCCATATTTGGCCTGTAAACCGGCAAAGCCCTGGTTTACATCACCTATGGCACCAAGATCCTCGCCGAATGCAACTATGCTTTTATCGCGGGCAAAGTTGGCATCAAAGGCTGCATTTAGCACTTCCCTACCGTCCATTACCCTTGTATCATCATTATAGATGGCCGGCACAACAGGCACGTACAGAGGAGATTCTGGTGTTCCGGTAAATAGTTTTGAATTGTAACGCTCGGCATTTTTAACGCCTTCGGCCTTCAACCAACCCGACAATGCGTTGCGTTCGGTATTGTCATCATGAACCGTCAATCGCAATGCTTTACGGATGGCCGTAAATATTTCACGTCGCCCCGCATCGATACTTGAACGCAAACCAACCGATAAAGCCGATATGACTTCTTTTTGTGCCGGTAATGATTCGGCGAAAGCATCTATTAAACCTATAGCTTCTTCTATTTCAGCTTTTATTACAACAGCCAGTTCATTAGCAGCCTCTCGCTGGCATTCACGTACATATCTTTTAGCTTCAGCCTCAAGCTCTTCTAGTTCTATCTCGGTTGTAATGGCCGAAGCAATCATCCATTCGCGCATTTTTAACAGGCAATCGTGCTCATCCTCCCAGGCCAGTCGCTCTTTACTTTTATAGCGTTCATGTGAGCCTGAAGTTGAATGCCCCTGCGGCTGCGTCATTTCAGTTACATGGATCAGCACAGGCACATGTTCTTCACGGCAAATATTGATAGCCCGTTCGTAAGTTTCACAAAGGGCGATATAATCCCAACCACGAACTTTAAATATTTCGTAACCGTTGCTTCCGTTTTCGCGCTGAAAGCCTTTTAATACTTCAGAAATATCTTCTTTAGTTGTTTGCAGGCTGGCCGGAACCGAAATAGCATAAGCATCGTCCCAAATTGAAATAGCCATAGGCACCTGCAAGACACCGGCAGCATTGAAAGTTTCAAAAAACGAACCCTCTGATGTTGCACCGTTGCCAACACTGCCAAAAGCTACTTCATTACCGTTAACCGAAAACTGTTTCAGGTAATCCAGTTCTTTATTTTGGCGGTATAATTTTGACGCGTAAGCTAAACCCAACAAACGGGGAATTTGACCGGCAGTTGTTGAAATATCCGATGAACTGTTCATCGTTTCAACCTGGTTAACCCAACTGCCATCGGTATTTACAAAACGTGTAGCATAGTGACAGTTCATCTGTCTGCCGCCGGATGCAGGATCTTTTTCAATATCAGGATTAGCATATAACTGAGCAAAAAACTCTTTCATATTGCTCATGCCGGTAGCAAACATAAAAGTTTGGTCGCGATAGTACCCCGCGCGCCAGTCGCCGGCGCGGAAAGCCTTGGCCATAGCCAGTTGTGCAACCTCTTTGCCGTCGCCAAAAATACCGAACTTTGCCTTGCCCGTAAGTACTTCCCTGCGGCCTATCAAACTGGCCTGACGACTCTCATAACCAATACGATAATCATCAATAACAATCTTCTTGAAATCATCAAAACTTAGCTCGGCAGTATTAAATTTACTGGTAGCGCGTGTTGTAGTTTCAGGCATATAAAATTTTGTTTAGACGGTAAAAGTATAAAATTCTATTCTGTATTAGGCAAACTAACAGATAAAACCCGGAGTTTTAGTAATAGTTTTGTAATTACGTTAAACCTTTTATATTTGTAATAATCAAATATAACGTATGAAAAAGATATTAATGATTTGCGCGGTAATATTGGGCTTTGCCTTCACCGCATCAGCACAAGATAGCGGAAAAGCTGAGTTTAAATTTAACGAAGAAAAACATGACTTCGGTAAAATACCACAAGGCACTCCGGTTACTACTGTGTTTGAATTTACTAACGTTGGTAAAGAACCACTTATTTTAACAGAAGTAAGGCCAACCTGCGGCTGTACCATTGCCGATTACACTAAAACTCCTGTAAAAAGTGGCGACAAAGGTACAATCAAAATCACTTACAACGCTGCTGCTGCTGCTCCGTTCAACAAAACCATTGTTGTTAAATCAAACGCTGTAACACCAGAAAAATATCTGAACATTGTTGGTGAAGTTGTAGCTAAACCCGCGGCAAGCAAGTAATTTATTATGAGCTTGATATATCCCGTATATCAATCGGGATATTTAAAATAATATTTAAAAGACCCGAAACCGGGTCTTTTTTCGTTTACAAAGGTTTTACAAAGTATATTTTCAATTTAGTAAATTTGCAGGATGCCAAAAATATCTGAAAAAGGGCAGCGAATGCCCTCATCACCGATTCGTAAATTAACACCTTATGCTGATAAAGCTAAGCAGGATGGGAAAAAGGTGTATCATCTAAACATCGGCCAACCCGATATTGCTACGCCAGATGGCATGCTTAATGCCATTAAAAACATCGATTTTAAAGTTTGGGCCTATACCCCGAGTGAAGGTACCTTAAGCTATCGTAAAAAGCTTACCGAGTACTATAATAAACTTAACTATAATATCACGCCTGAGGATATTATAGTTACCACAGGTGGCTCTGAAGCTATCAGCATCGCGCTGATGGCCTGCCTTGATCCGGGAGATGAAGTGATTATTCCAGAGCCGTTTTATGCCAACTACAATGGCTTTACCAGCCAAAGCGATATCGTGGTTAAGCCCATACTTTCGTTTATAGACAATGGTTTCGCCCTGCCTCCTATCAGCGAGTTTGAAAAACTGATCACAGATAAAACTAAAGCGATCATCATCTGCAATCCTAATAACCCTACCGGTTATCTGTATTCAAAAGAAGAGATGGAAGCTTTGAAACAGCTGGTTTTAAAATATGATCTTTACCTTTTTTCGGACGAGGCATACCGTGAGTTTTGCTATGACGGCCGTACTTTTATCTCGCCAATGCATTTGGATGGATTGGAAGAAAACGTTGTTGTAATGGACACGGTCAGTAAACGTTATAGCGCCTGCGGAGCTCGCTTAGGTTGTATGATCACCAAGAACAAGGAACTCCGTACCACAGCATTGAAATTTGCCCAGGCTCGTTTAAGTGCCGGTATGGTTGAACAAATTGCCGGCGAAGCTGCCGTTGATACCCCGGATAGCTATTTTGAAGCAGTAAATAAAGAATACACAAGCAGGCGCGATACCCTTGTAAACGCGTTGAACAAAATGGATGGCGTTTATTGCCCTAACCCAGGTGGTGCGTTTTATGTAGTGGCTAAACTACCTATAGACAATGCCGATAAATTTTGCCAGTGGATGCTGGAAACCTTCAGCCTTAATAATGAAACAGTTATGATGGCTCCGGCTACAGGTTTTTACAGTACGCCCGACGCCGGATCAAACGAAGTACGTATGGCTTACGTATTGAACAACGATGATCTTAAAAAAGCTATGGTTTGCTTGGATGAAGCATTGAAAGTTTATCCGGGCAGAACAGTTGCTAATTCAGAACTGGCAGTTGGTAATTAAATCGTTTTATATATCTTAATTAAGACAAAACCCGGCTCAAAACGGGTTTTGTTGTTTTTTGCCCCAACCAATCGTATATAATATATCACAGGCCTATTCAATGAAATTTAGCCAAACAATTAGCACAGATAAACGCCACAATATCAACTGGATAAATAATTTAAGGTTGATAGCTATGTTTGCCGTTATTGTTCTACATACAGCATCTCCCTTGTTATTCCGTGTTAAAGATGCATCCATTAACGATTGGCTTGCTGCTGATGCTTACAATGCCCTGGTACGTTTTTGTGTACCAGTTTTTGTGATGATAACAGGAGCTTTATTATTACAGCGCGAGTATGAACTTAAAGATTTCTTAAAACGGCGATTTGGCAGGCTAATACCTCCATTTATTTTTTGGAGTTTGGTTTATATTGGTTATAGACTTTACAACGAAGAGATAGAACTATCAGATAATATATGGCCCAATATAAAACTTGTATTACAACAGCTTCAAACCGGTAGTTATTATCATTTATGGTACGTTTATCTTTTAATGGGCCTTTACCTGTTTATACCCGTAATAAGCAAGTTTGTACGTAACGCAACAGAAAAAGAGTTGTTATACTTTTTAGGTGTCTGGTTTTTAACAGTAATCTTGAGCCGCCCTTATTTAACCATATTAGATCCCGGCGTCGACCTGCATAATTTTACCGGATATATTGGGTATCTTGTACTTGGCTATTACCTTGCCTATAAGCCATTTAAATTTAAAAATATAGCTCCAATCGCGGCGTTGGTATTTGCATCATGTGCCTTACTAATAGCTTCAGGTACGTATTTTATACTACTGAAAACCAGAAACTTAAATACTTTCTTTCACGAGCCAGTTAGTCCTTTTATAGCTATACTGTCGTCGAGCGCGTTTTTAATGGCAAGATTTATTAAAGTCAATTTAAACCCGGTTGTAAACAAACTCATAAACAATGTAGGTAAATATACCCTGGGCTTATACCTTAGCCATGCTTTCATCTTAAATGTGCTTGAGCTTAATGATATCACATACAACATTTTTAACCCGATTTTCAGTATTCCATTAGTGGCATTATTAACCTTTTTACTGTCCAGTCTCCTGATCTATGTGATGAGTAAGCTACCGATGTTAAAATATGTCGCCGGATAAATTTTAGTTGTAATGACGATTAAAATCCATGAACTATTCTCCGCAACTGCAAAGTAAATCCGTATATTTGTAACCGCTTAACTGCAAACTGCCCACCGGCAACTGCAGACTCAAAAATGGGGTCGACCGGAATTGACAGGATGGAGATAAGTAGGTAAGCATGCAGCGCGTTGGGTGAATTAGCGCTTTAATCTGAACGCTCAAACTTACAAATGGCGAAAATAACTACGCCTTAGCTGCCTAATTTAGAATTAGCATAGCTTTTGTCCCGCCGGTTTTCCGTTTCATCGGATCGGCAATCGGGGCATCGAAAGATGAAACTGGTTTGCTTAAGGTGTGCATAGCGAACGAGATAAAGCACCTAAGGAAGACGGTATAGGTAAGCGACTGACCTTCCCCTTCCCTACAATTAAACAGAAGCTAAGCATGTAGAAAGCTTACCTTATACCATGTTTGGACGAGGGTTCGAATCCCTCCGGCTCCACCCGCGGGGGTTTTCGTAAGAAAATCCCTTTTTTTTCAAAAATCACCAAGTTTTTCTCTCTCATTTTCAGGTGATTATGTGAAAATATTTCGAGCATCGTAGGGGTTCGATAGACCCCATTTTCGTAGTACAAGTTGCTATCGAACCCCTGCGCTATAAATTCCCGTTTTTGTATCGTATCAGCCTGGGTAAATACATATCTGAGGTCAGTAAGCAGGTGCAGGTGTTTATTTAAAATAGCCAGAGCCGGAGACTGATCTTTATTAAGTTTATTGATCTCGGCTTGTAAGAATACGATGTCGCTGTTATAATTTCCTGTCCAGCGGTCGTAAGTATCCTTTGAGATCTGATCGTGTATCCATTTTTCTTCGACTGCCATCAGTTTATCCTGCAACTGATCCAGTTGTGATTTTTTTTCGGCTGCCACTTTTAAGTTCCCAGTGCTCCTTTGTTTCGGTAAGCAGTCCTTCCCGCAGGAGCCAGTTTCCCCTGAAACCAGGGATTGAAGAACTTCCGCTGTCAGGGCAAAGACTGATCGCGGCACTAATAAGGCCTTCAATCAAGTGGCTCTCTGCTACTCCGATTTCAATCTCGAATGGTACAGGCTGCGTCAATTGCATATTACATAATAATTTATTCAGGGGTAACAAATTATCATCAGCCGCGCTTTCGCCGGTTACCAGGACTTGTAAATATTGTACCGCCTTGATGCGGGCGTTATCATCTGTAAACGCGCTCCGGTCATTGATCAGGCCGAGGCGCTCAAATAACATTGGGACATAGCTGTTGAGCAATACCAGTCCGGCATTTGTTATCGTGTTCATCGTGTAAGGTTTTTGTTGGCTTCTAAGATAAAGCTTTTTATCGTGTTATCCGAAATCAGACCGGTCGCTCTGCAGTTGGTCTTTCGATAATAGTAAAGCCCCCGGTCATAGTACCGGGGCTTTACTAAACATTCAATTTTTCCGTAAAACCGATCCAAAACCGGGTATATCACGGCATCATCCCATCACCACCACTCCTATCGTTGCTTTATGTCATTTTTACCGGGTGTGATCAAAAGTGTGCTGCCCGGATGAGCAGGATTATCGCCAGATACCTCGGTACTGGTATGGGCGAACTCAGCTTTGACTTTCCAGACTTTGAGTTTGATAACCGTACGGAGGGTCTTTTGGGTAGTTTTCATAGATGTTGGAATTTAAAAATTAACGCTTACCGGCCATACCGAAAATGTGTGTAGTCGTGGTGGGATTGGTTATTCCAAACGAGAAAAACGATTTCATTTTTACTGCCTTTGTGCGGGCTCTGTCCTTCAGGCCGGTTTTTTAATGTTGTCATAGCTTAAAGGGCTTGTTGTGTAAAAATTCAACTCCTGAAAATGTGTGTAGTGGCAGTTGGGTCTACACCGGTATTATCCGTGCAAGTTGCACCCACTCTGCTCCTGCCTTTTTAGAGCATGCTTTCAAGCCGGCGTTGCCATCGGCAATCAGTAGTTTATTGTCATGGAGATCGCCGTTGACCACCAAAAACTGGTTTTTATCTATGAAAATATGGATCACGGCTCCGTCAAAAAGCCGGAGGAAGAAAAAGGAGGCATTGGCCTGGAAAATGTCAAACGCAGGCTCGCATCGTTGCGGTAAGGGATATTATGATGATCGGTAGCAACCAACTTACGGTGCATGGTCAACGTGTACCCGTCGGAAACAGCTATCGCGAATCGGTCAGAGCAGCACTTAGATTAAAATAATTGATACCTCATGCAACTTACTTCAATCACTCCGCTCTCAGGCTTTTTACCGGGTTGGTCAGTGCTGCTTTGATGCTGTGGTAACTGACTGTGATTAAAGTGATCAGTAAGGCGCCTGCTGCGGTTAATGCAAAGACCCACCAGGACAATCCGGTGCGGTAAGTATAATGCTGAAGCCACTGATGCATGAAATACCAGGAGCATGGGACGGCGATGAGCAGCGCGATTCCCACGAGCAGCATAAATTCTTTTGATAAGGAACCCCAGATGCTGATAACGGAGGCGCCCAGTACTTTGCGGATGCCGATCTCCTTGATGCGCTGTTCAGCTACGAATGATGCCACGCCAAATAATCCAAGACAGGAGATAAAGATAGCGAGCACCGCGAACACGGAGGCCAGTTTTCCGGTACGTTCTTCGGCCAGGAATTTTTGTTCATATTCACTATCCGCGAATTTGTAATTAAAAGGTGCTTCCGGTGCGAATTTTTTAAAGACGGCTTCGATGCTGGCGAGTTCGCGCGCTACGGGCTGGCCGGCTTTGAGTTTTAAAATGACCACATTGAAGGACCGCTGGTGGTCATCCATTAGGAACACCACCGGGCTTACCGGTTCGAAAGGTGAATTCATGACCATGTCTTTCACCACGCCCAGCACCTTCCAGTCTTTGCCATGCCATTTGATGGTTTCCCCTACCGGTTGCTTAAGCCCCATCTGCCTGATGGCTGCCTCATTAAACAAAAATCCTGAGGAATCGCTCCGGAACTGACTGGAGAAATCCCGGCCTTCCTTCATTTTCCAGCCAACGACACTGCCGAAATCGGGATCGACCAGCACGGTGCCGAAAACCTCCTGCCGGTTGGGGTCTTTTCCCCTCCAGCTCAGGTTATCCGCTGACGACCAGGTGCCGGTTGTCGGGTTGGACGAGGGGGATACGCCGGATACAGCGCCTGTGTTCAGCAGTTCCTGACGGAAAGCGCTATATTCTTTGATGGCATTATAAGGGATCGATACCAGCTTGTCCCGGCTATAGCCTACCGGCCGATCCTT
Source organism: Mucilaginibacter kameinonensis (assembly GCF_003675385.1). Lineage (GTDB taxonomy): Bacteria > Bacteroidota > Bacteroidia > Sphingobacteriales > Sphingobacteriaceae > Mucilaginibacter > Mucilaginibacter kameinonensis. The sequence continues at coordinate 574,420 of NZ_RCWZ01000005.1, forward strand.
GGCGAATTCAATTTGTTTGAAAACAACGATGGTCCCGATGATGATCGTAACAGAGACCGCAAATTGAAGTACCACCAGTACTTTGCGGGGCATGGCAGCCATTGGCCCCGCCTTGAAGGTTCCTTTCAATACTTTAACGGCATTAAAGGATGATAAGTAAAGCGCCGGATAGCTACCTGCGGTCAAGCCGGTCAGGAGGCAGAAGCAAAGACAGATCAGCCAGACCAGTGGGTCGTTCCAGATCAGGTGCAGCTGCTTGCCCGAAATGTCGTTGAAAAAGGGCAAGCTGAGCCAGGCCAGCAGAACAGCGAGCAGGAATGATATGGCGACGATCAGAAAAGATTCGCTGAGGAACTGCGTCACCAGCTGGCCGCGCAGGGAGCCGATGGCTTTGCGGATCCCCACTTCTTTTGCCCGCTTTTCGCTCCTGGCCGTGCTCAGGTTCATGAAATTAATGCAGGCCAGCAGCAGGACGAATAAGCCGATAATGCCAAAAAGCCAGATGAACTGCAGGCGGCCTGCGACAGCAATGCCATCCTTAAACTCATAGATGTGCCAGGCCCGCATCGGGAATAAGACCAGCTCGGGTTTGGTAGCATCTTTCCGGCGTTCATTCAGGATGTGCTGTATTTTATGGGTTGTTTGCGGCAGCTGGATTCCTTGATTCAGCAAGGCAAAAACCTGGAAAGAACTATCGTACCAGTTATTCATATCTCCGGTACTGTTAAACAGGAGGCGGATAGGTGCTATAAATTCGACATTGCCAAACTGGGTGTTTTGGGGAAGGTCCTGGTACACACCGCCAACCTGGACCAGGTAGGCATCACTGATCTTGATCATCTTGTTGATGGGATCAGTATCTCCGAACACGGCCCGCGCGAGTGATGCATTAATCAGTATCGTGCCCGGTGTCTTGAAAGCTGTTTTCGATCCTTTGACCATATGCAGCGTGATGATATCGGTCATGGCAGGTTCGGCAAAACAACCTGTGCGGGAAAAGGCATGGTTATGATAATTGATGTTCTGCTCATAGGTTACCGCGGCGGCGACGGCTTTAAAATCGCTCCCATACTGCTCCCGCAATACGGCTGTAAGCGGAAAAGGCTGCGAGGCCTGTGTCGCTATCCCGCCGCTGACATGCTTATTGGCCAGCACCTGCACGATGCGGTCATAATTCGCGTTGAATTTATTGAACGATACCTCGTCCCAGATCCATAAACCAATGAGCATAGCCACAGCCATGCCCACGGCCAGGCCGCAGATATTGATTAATGAAGAGGCTTTGTTCCTGGTCGTATTCCGCCAGGCGATTTTCAAATAATTTTTAAACATATGATTTCGGGTTACCTGGTACGAAATTACCGGCCAGGTCGCAGCGGAAGGTCCCAGTTTAGAAAACGGGACTTCTTTTTTGAGTTCTTTCTGGTAAACCGCCGGGCTTTTGCCCGTCATTTCCTTAAAGATGCGATGAAAGGAAGTCTTGGAATTAAAACCGGAATCGTAGGCGATGCCTAATAAGGTGATCCGGTCATAGGCCGGGTCCTGCATTTTGCGGATTACCTCGGCGATCCGAAGTTCTGAGATAAAATCAGCAAAGCTTTTTTTCAATCCAAGGTTAAGTGTCCTTGACAATTCGTGCGGCTGTATCGCCAGTCTTTCGGCCATGGAGGTAACCGTCAGCTCCGGGTCCTCATACAGACGGGCGTCCTTTACAGCGCGCTTCAGCCATCTGCCCCTGACCCGCAATGCCGGGGGTGTACCCACTGCCGCGGTTACCTGTTCAACAAAAGCTGCCTTTAACACCGACTGCGCTGCCAACACGATCAGCACCGCGGCAAAACACATACTAAAGACATCATTAAACAGCCACAGCAGACCTAAGGTCATTAATAACATCAGCGAACGTTCCAGCGAACGGAATGCATGCAGCGGCCTGTCCATTTGCCCCGGTTGAAATATCCGGGCAGCGGGGCGAATAAGCCGCCATGAGCCATATAAGTAAAAGATAATGATGGAGGGTACGATCCAGTCTTTTAAAAAGAAGGTTAAGAGTCCTGTGGCCAAATGTAATCCATCATACCACCGCCATCTCCAATCCGGGTTCACACGGTTTTGTACGTAATGATACATCAATGGGCCGAGTAATACCGAGCAACCGACATAGCCCGATACCTGCTGAAGCCCGCTTGCAAGCAGGATCAGGCCCATCAGCCGGTTAGTTTGCTTGTGCCCAGGCAGCAACCACAACAGCAAAGCAAGGGTCAACCCTGAAAACAGGCTTGCCAGGCTGATCAATTGGAATATACTAAGCGGATAGATCACCATCATCGATTGGTTCATCATGGTCATCATGACCAGGTCAAGTACAAGACGCCTGTCAGGTAAGATCGTTACAGCCCGTTATGACAAATTGGTCAATGTAATTATTAAAGCTATCTTCATCTAAATAAAAAACCGAAATACAACCCTTATGAAACAAACCAAGTTTATCGCACTGCTCGCAGCAATCATCTTGCTGTTCAGCGCCTACAAACCCCGGGAACAGACCTGGGTCGCCATCGGCGACTCGATCACTTACCTGAATGATCACCTGGATGAAACCGGTAACCGCGTAACCAAGGGCTACCTCAGCCGGGTGACCGAACATTTTCCCGGTTTACATTATATCAACAAAGGCTTAAACGGCTGGACATCCGGCGGCATCGCACAGCATATCGACAGCCTGGGTATTCCCTCAGCAGATCTTTACACTGTTTTCTTAGGTACCAATGACTGGTGGCAAGGCAGGCCTGCAGGTAATCTCAATGACTATAAGGACAATAAAGGGAACAGTACAGTATACGGGGCGTTCCGGATCATTATTAGCAAACTCCGCCGGTTGAACCCCGGCGCCAGGATCGTCCTGGTCACCCCGATGCAAAGAAATGACTTTGTTTACATCAACGATCCTCGAAATAATGCCTACGGCTCTTACCGCGAAAAGAACGGCCAGGCGCTCGAAACCATCGTCAATGCCATCGATTCCATCGGACGCTTTGAACAGATACCGGTTGTAGACCTTTACCATAACCGCCGGCTGCCTATGGCGGCGCTCGTTAAATTCAAACGGCTTAAAGATACCATAACCGGCAGGTACGTCAACTATACCTACCCGCAATCAGCCGGCATCCCCTTTCATCCGGTTGCCGACGATTACCCCTATCCTAAAGAGGCTATAGGCTTGACTTATGACGGTTTGCACCCATCTGACCAGGGAAATGTGATCATTGCTGGCGAACTGATCAAAATATTTAAAACCCTGCTGAATGCCGCAAAGGACGCAAAACACGAAAATTAGATAATGCTGAATAACGATAGATATCCTGCTGCAGGTCAAATTGGCCTGCGCAGCAAAAGCCGGACCGTTTCAGCACCTTAGCGGCGGCGATATTCCGGCGGTTCACCACAGCTGCCAATTGGTCTACACCCTCCTGTGCTAAATGGGAAAGCACCTGCGGCAGCAATCGGGACATCAGGTTTTTTCCACTGGCGTCACCTTTTAAGTAAAACTCAATAAAGAAAGGATAATCCGCCAGCCGGTAGTGTTCCCTGGCCACGGCAGGCGGTATCAGGTCGATAATACCAACCAGTTTTCCGCCCCCTTTAGACCGGATCAGGTGGACCTGGTTGCGGCCCGAATAAAAGTTAAGTATTGCCGCATTCAGCCAGTTTTCAGCAGCAGCCATCGATTGGAGCTTTTTCTCAGGCAGGAACCGCAAAGTTTGTTCATCTGTCAGCAACTGATAGATCCCGGCAACAAGCTGGTCATATTGCCGGATGTCAGCGGCACCTAAAGGATCGATACAATAAACATCACTTTCTATAACAGTCATATACGGAAACGCAGGGTTATGGACTTCGCGATCGCCTGCACCAGGCCGGCAGGTAGCTCATCAGCCGGGTCTTTCAACAGTCAGATCTGCCCGCTTTTAATGATCATATGGGCCGCACCGTTTAACAGTAATTCGATCGCGGTTGTTTCACGACTTACCGGTTCTTTATTCAAAATCCTGAAACCATGATCTTTATTTTCAAAATGAAGGCGTAACAATTGTCCCATAACAGCGCGCTGAAATTAAAAGATTTACTGATTGCTTCCAATGTTTTTTATATTCCTGCTGTCCGCAGCAATTCCGTCATTTCTTTCCGGTAACCCGTAACCAGCCCCGCCAACTCCTCCTGCTCCGCTACTTCCAGGATATCGCCATCATAAATCCAGCACGCCTGCTCATCCACTAATAGGCGTCCAAGGGCTGTACCGTGTACCAGGTCATGGAGGTGATAAGTCAATCCGTCATCCGGCAGGACGCGGACCCACCTTCCGGCACTTGTTTGGTATGTTTTGGGGCTTTCTTCGAACAGCAGACTTTTCATAAAACAAAAATGAAAAATAAATTCAAGAAAAACGATGGGAAATACTAATAAAATTAGCAACATTTAAGATCAGAATCTCGAAAAGAGGATCATGATGGCCAGGCTTGCTCCACCTGCGACGACCACATATTCGCGTACCGATTTGGTGGTTTTAACGAGGTGGCGTAACCTGGCTTGCATCCGCAGGTCACGGGAAAGCTTGCGAAAATGATCGTACACAAAATTCTCGGCGATCTTGTAGAGGTAGACTTCGAAGGGTTGCGCGATATCGATCTGCTCCCGCCGCCGCTCCCAGATCCGCAGGAAAACATCCTGTAATATGGGATCGGCGATATCCTCGTCTTTAAGTAAATTGATCAAACGCTGGTATATCCTGCCGGCATATAAATCATAAACCTGCGCCTGCTGTGATCAAGCCGGGTAATAGTGTTAGCCAACCGGCATGCGGGCTACGGTTGCCAAGCCACATTAAAAAAAATCCGGCCCCAATGGTGAGTAGTGTAAAAGGGATTACCCTACCGGCTGAGTAACGAAGGGATAGCTTCTCAGCTAAAGGCGGAAGGAACAATGGGGGCAGCGAATAAGCCAGCAAAGCCAGGCCGGTGAAGGTACTATCATACCCTAGCGCATTTTGAAAATATATTGGAAGGTAGATCATAAATGGCCAGAAACTTATATTCATTCCGATAGAGCCAAGTACTGCCCCGGTGAAGGCCGGCACACGAAAAACCGAAAAGTCGATCACCGGATCGGCAGCTTTTTTTTCAGCAAACAGAAATACGAGCAAACATACCACTGCTAACAGGAGCGGAATTAAAGCGGTAGCCCGCATTTCCTCGCCAGAACTTTGAGTTATAAAGTAAGTAATGAAAAACACCGAGAACGTAAGGCTAAACATCCCGATATAGTCGAAGCTTTTCTCCGTTGGTTTCCGTATCTCGCCAATGCCCAAATAAATGAGATGAAAGGTAATAAAGCTTATCAATACGTGAATAAGGAAAACCCATTCCCAGCTACTAACTGCTAATATCCCGCCACCTATTACAGGGCCGAAACCCAAACCTACCCCAAAAATAATTCCCCAGTAACTGAAAGCCTTGGCACGCTCCTTGCCGTCAGGAAAAAGGTTTGACAGTGTGGATACCTGACATATAAGCATCGCTCCGCCGCTCATTCCCTGAACTGCCCGAAAGGAGATCAGGACGGCGACATTTTGAGCCACTCCGCAGGCGAACGATGAAATGCCGAATGAAACAACACTAATAAGAAAGATCAGCTTGCGGCCAAATCGATCTGAAAGCGCGCCTATGCCCATCAGCACCGCAGTGCAGGCAATGGTATAAGCATTCATGATCCATTGCAGGTCAGTAAAATTTGCATGTAGCGTATTTTTAATGGCAGGTAGTATAACCGGGACACTGGATATTTCCAGGCCAAACATGAGTGATGATAGGCATACCCCAGCTAACGCCTTCAATTTTGTCCCTGATAATTCGGTATTTTTCATTTCACTAAATTATACCGTAAAAACAAACTAATTCGGTATTATTATGTGATAAATAAGTACATTTATGCGATGAAAACGGCAGATATAAATGGGTTTATGGAGATAGAGCACCTTCGTACGGATAAATGCACGCAATTAACCTGCAATAAATCGGTACGTTTTCAGATGGTATACGTAGTGGCTGGTAAGGGAAGCCTGAGCATGAACGAAAATAAAATGTCCTATCGCGCCGAAAATTTGCTACTACTAACGCCAGGCGATCCTTATCGGTTCGACATTAACGATACAAGTGAATTTCTGTTTATTAGAGTAACAAGTAATTATATCCGGAATTATAGTTCAGTACATATCGATTGCCTGGAATCGTTGCTGTATCATGCCGGCAGGGTTTCGGGCTGTGTAATGAATGACCAGGGAGATTCTATGATCGTAAGCAGCATATCGGAAACTCTATTGCGTGAAATAAGCAACGAGGGGCTTTATGGAAAAGACCTGATCCTGCATTTTGTAAACGCATTACTGATTGTAGCCGCGAGGAATATAGCACGGCTCAAACCAGCAGGTTTGAAAGCACATTCTGATGACCGCGTGCTGGAAATGATCAGTTACATTCAAAAAAACATTCACCAGCCGGAGTGTCTTAAACTCCAGGTCATCGCGCGGGTATTCGGCCTGGCCCCTACTTATCTGAGCAGTTATTTTAAACAGCAAAGTGGTCAAAATATCCAGGATTATATTGCAAACTACCGATTGCGGCTCATTGAACACAGACTAAGATACAGCGATCACCGTATTGGCGAGATCGCTGCCGAATTTGGTTTTTCAGACGAAAGTCATCTCAACAAATTTTTCAAAAAGCACAAACAAGTAGGCCTGACACAGTACAGGAAAAATATATATTTAAATGGTCTGAGCCTTTCATAAAAAGCATTGCGCCAGCCTAACAGTTTTCAGGATACCTTTACCGCATCTATCAAAACAGCGAGCTGAATGCACGGCTCTCCGGACCTGTTGCTCCAGGCGCGATTCGTTCCCCGTTGTATCACAATATCACCGGATTTTAATAACGTTTCCTCTTTGTCCAGCACCAGGTATATTTCTCCCGACAGAATAACGATATAATCCAGAGTTGCCGTTTGATGCATCAGGGGATGCGGTTGACCTTGTTCGGCGATGATACCCAGTTGTTTATCCGGCGGTATCTGTACATAGCGAAAATAGGTGCCCCGTGCAGGTGTATTTGGCATAGCCGTATTAGGTATCGGGTTTTCCCAACTTAAACTTGCCGGGCTCTCGCCGGTGTTCCACAGATCTGAAATGATCAGCCCGGGAATGTCTTCTGACACATTGGTAACGATCTGATCACTTTCAATTACAGAGCGATTGTCCCTGGTACCGGTAACTATTCTTCTGGGTATCGTTTTCATGAAATTCGCATTACTAATTTTTGTCCTTTACTCCTATTATTTTCAAGCAAATCATGCGCTTGTTCTACTGTTTCCACGCTTAAGCGCCCAATTAGTTTTACCGGCGGTGCGGTAAGCTCCCCCGCTCTCATGAGTTCAGCCACCGTTTTAAGATGTTGCCCGTAGTAAACGGTGTTGCCAGTAGTCGCATAGGCATAATTGGATATGTTGATGATTATGGCCCCCTTATCAAATAAAAGTTCGCGGGCATAAGAGGTACTTAAAGCGGTAATGTCAATGTAGGTGCCATTAACAGCCAGTAAACCTGCGCATAGCTCTGACATGGCAGTGCCAACAATATCTATACAGTGATCAAATAACCGCTCAACTTTCACAGCTTCGCTCCTATAATCTATGATATTGGTCTCTGGTAAGCCGCAATGGATCAATGCCTGCCTGCTTTGGGTGCTTCCAGCCGTAGCCACAATATTTGTAAAACCTTTTCCTAATAACAATTTGATCAAAGCGAGGCCGACACCACCTGCGGCCCCGGTAATAAAAATGCTTTTTTCAAGCGATAAGCCCCCCCTGTTCATTACCTGCAAGGCTGTCAAATAAGCCACGGGTACACCGGCCGCCTCCTCAAAACTGAGGTTATCAGGCTTTCCTGCCAAGATCGCTTCCGGTACAACGACGAATTCCGCATAAGTCCCGTTAGATCCCATACTGCCGGCTGCTGCAAACACAGGGCTGCCTGGCTGAAACTTCTCTGCCTGCGGACCATTTTTAACCACGATACCCGAAAACTCTCTTCCCAGGATCGGAGAACGCATTTTCTTCCGTTCGCTTTTACCGCGCCTCATTTGATAATCAATTGGATTAAAACCGGCAGCAACAATTTGCACCAGCACTTCACCCTGCCCCGGAACCGGAGTCGGTACATCTTCCAAAAACAGCTCCTCTTCTTTTAATAGTATGGCTTTCATATGATCAAAATTGGGGCTTAATATCATATTTTGCCGCATGGGTTACCTGTAGGTAAGCGGTAACCGAAAGGAAACTATGGGAACGATAAATATTAACGGTAAGATGCAGGAAGCGACCTGCCCACAGGAGCGAATCGCCATGCTGGATACATTTGAGGCTTTAGGTGGTAAATGGAAACTGCCGATTTTGCGTTACCTGAGCAACCGGCCTGATGAGCAAAATACGTTTAAGAAAATGCAACGGGAATTGGGCGCCATATCTGCCAAAGTGCTGACGCAGGAATTAAAGGAACTGGAAACCAACCAGCTGATCACCCGCACTGTCCTGCCGACTAAACCGGTCATGGTAGCCTATCAGGTTACGCAGCATGGGCTGACCGTTATTCCGCTGACTGACCAGATCGTACAATGGGGACTCAACCACCGCACAGAACTACGTTAGCTGGTGCTGAGGATAAAAGCTAAAAACGCGTCGCCGTTTAACCTGCTTTAGTCACGAATGCACATGACACAGTTTATTTTACAGACAGTATTCCCAGTAATTTTCATGAAAGATCTTATCGCGCCATTTCGTCGAATCACCTTTCAATAATCAGATGAACTGCCCGGCGTATTGACAGGCATTTGCAAGTTCCCAGCCTGCTGGATCGTTGGCGCGACATCAACATTCTGGAACATCTTACTCACAACCGCCCCCTTGAAAAGTTCAGGACACCTGGCAAGAAACGGCACCTTGGTCGACTCCTCATAAAAATGGCGTTTGTCGATCAAGTCATGATTGCCAAAAACTGGGCTGAATCAATAATCAATTTGAGGTGCAATTCAATATGATAATCACCCTTAGTCTACTTAGTCTGCAAAATTTCAACCTGCCCGGAATGTCACGGGGTATAAACTAAAATGTTCACTTATATCAATCACGTATATTGTCGTTTGTTCTAATAGCAAGTGGATAATTTTTTTTAATCTTGTTAAGTACAATGTAAAGTGAGTCGTTTTGATTGTTCTTGCCTTTAAGTATAAACTCGCCTGCTGATAGCTCTATGTAGGTAAACCTAATTATTTCTGCCATATTGGCCCGGTTCTTCAAAACAAGCACCTGTTTAACAGTATCTGCTTCATACCCATAATACAACCTGCCGATATTTCCATAATATTCGGTTGTTCGGCTCTTATTATCGGTTCGCAATCTGAATGGCTTCAAACTGCCTATACTGATGGTATTAAACTTTTCAAACACCACATTTTGCCAACGTACGGTATCATCCGGGGCATATGGTAAAGCCTTATTATTTATTTTGAACTGGCTTACGTTATAAAAACCGGTAAATTTCTTAATCCCATCATCCAAAGGCAATTTAAAGGTTTTGCCTGCTGCATATAACTGCCCGTAATGATAGCCGCGATAAAACAGGAACAGGAATATAAATACAGCTTTAAACCCACCCCGTGCAACTCTTTTCCATTGCTTATTGAACTCAGGCGGTTGTATATAACTGACTATCGCCTGTTGGTGCCTAATCAGGATACTATAAAAACTATCAGCGTCTTTAACCAGCAGCGTAATAGAAAGGAACAATAAATGAAGGCTCGCCAGTTCAACTCCTGCATCATAGCCGATGTTTACAAACCAGATCGGCAGCAAAATAGCTATCATCATCAACGAACCTAATGTGGCAGTACGCCGAAATAGGATTAACACAGTTGCAACAAGTTCAAATACTCCGGCAAACACCTCAAAAAAAGGAGACACACCGGTAGTAAGCCAATAAAGTTTACCCGGAGTAAAATCGCCGAGGTTGGTATTTAACTGACTGAGGGTTGGGAACGGCATTTGCACCGGGAATACTTTAGCAATTGCAAACCATGACATTCGTAGCGCAATCTGGTATCTCACCAAAATAAAAAACAAGTTATAAAGACGATCATCAACACTATTTTGAGCTAATGCGTTCCGGTCTTTATTAACCTGCTTTTCTACCAATGCCCATATAATCCCAATAACCAGGCATACCAGTAAAGTAATTAGCCAGCCTTCATAATTTTTACCGCCCTGGCTACTAAAAAACCAGGGATTATTCTGGCTGATTACATCAAGCCACCGGTAAGGGTATCCTTTAACTGAAAAGCCTGCATCAAAATCCTGCTGATAAAACGCGGGAACAAATGGTATTACTGTAGTAGCAGCATATACAATGCCCGATCTTAATAGTATTTTTTGCAATAGTCCGGAAGCGGGGCCTGTATAATTTGAGGGATGCGCCATATCAGGATAATCTTTTGTTTACAGCATTCCAGTTTACTACATTCCACCAACCGGCAACATATTCGTTTCGCCGGTTTTGATATTTGAGATAATAGGCATGCTCCCAAACATCCAAAGCCAGCAGCGGTGCACCTTTTACTGCTGCGTTGTCAAACAGTGGATTATCCTGGTTGGCGGTTGAAGCAATTACCAACTTACCGTTTTGATTGATCAGCCAAACCCAACCCGATCCAAAGCGGCCGAGCGCAGCCTGTGTAAACTGCTCCTTAAATTGATCTACCGAACCAAATGTTGCCGCAATGGCATCTTTGATCTTCCCGTCCGGGCCTTTAGCATCCGGAGCTAAACCCTCCCAGAAAAAATTATGGTTCCAGGCACCGCCGCCATTGTTACGAGCCTTAGGCGAAAGCTGTGAGGCATGATCAAAAAACTCTTTTTCCATAGCAAACGTCAACTTTTCGGCAACGATAGCGTCATTTACATTTTTGATGTACGCGGTATGGTGTTTGGTGTAATGGATCTCATTGGTTAATCCGTCTATATGAGGTTCCAAAGCTTTATAATCAAAACCCAGCGGTACCTGGGTGAATTTTAAAACGTCGCCGGTTTGTAAAGGGAACTCATTTTTTTGGTAAGCAGCCAAGGCTTTATCTGAACTTAGAATCAATGGCCCGGTTAGCGCTACGGCCGCCGTCGCCTTTAGCGTATTCTCTATAAAATGTCTTCTGCTGTTAGTTTTCATAATATATTATTTGATGATTATCAAAGAAGCTGCCCGACATCAAAGCCGGGACAGCTTGCTGGCACAACTTATTCCACCATGCTGTGCTTTGTCTTAATTTAGTTATGTGTAAGTATAGTTGCCCCTATAGCCGATGAGCCGGGCGTGCCGTTGATATAAATGGTATAGATCTTGCCGGCAGTAAGCGTTACATCTTTTAATTTATCATTAGCGATATTAACTGCCGTATGATCTGAAGTTTGTGTAACCGAGAAATTAACTATACCGGCATCAACCGTAGCAAACGGCCCTAACGACCATGTGCTCAAACCCGTCCCAGACAACACCGAGCCTCCTGCCCTGCCGTAAGCTGTATTGGTAAAAAGCGCGGTTTGACCGGCAATACCAAAATCGACATTAGAGGTACCCGGCGCAAGGTTTACAAACCTGACCTTGGCTTTACCTGCAGCAGGCGCGCTTAGATCGTCGTAAAAAAGGATCAGTGAATCGGCCGTAGCCTTGTTGTTTTTTACAGCGAATACCGTATGATAATAATTAGCTATCGGACCATTAGGGCCTCCGGTTGATGTAAAGGTGGCGCTGTTACCAAATTGCCTTGAGGCTTTGTAGGATGTATTGGTTCCTTCGGTAAAATTGATCTGTACGTCGCCAAACTGGGTATCGATGTAATCGCTTTTAGTATTGATAGCCAAAGCTGTTTTGGTTACCTGCGTAGTGTACACCCAAAACTGTATACCGGTATTTACCGGGCGGGCGTTTACAAAGCTGATGTGCGCGGCGAGGGCGGGTCTGTCGGCCGCGTTAATATCTAAATAATCTGTCTTTTTGCAGGATGAGGCAAAAAGCATAGTGATCGCGGCAAGTATCGATAGCCTTGCTGATCTTGAAAACTTTGCCGTTTTCAAATTTTGTTTATATATGGATTTCAAAATACTTTTCATGATTAAGCAATTATAAATGAGCTGATAGTTTGATAAACGGCTGGATACCGGCGCTGCCGTTCTGGATACCTACAACCGTAGGATTGCGTAAACCGGCAATGGATGGGTCCGTATAATCACCCAAAACGTTAAATACGTTATTAACACCTGCTGTACCCTGGATACGGCTGGTAAACTTATACCCGACCGACAGGTCGGTTACCCAGATGGGTTTCAGGTTTTGATAAAAGTAAACCGGGTTAAGCGGATCTGAGGCGCTAAGCAGCGTTGCCGTAGTTACCTTGCCGAAGTATACCGTACGGGCAAGGAAAGTGAATTTATCTAAACTGTAAATGCCCTGCAGATTTACTTTCTGCGCTGGGATATTGGTGGTTACCCTCGCCCTTTCGCCGGGGCTCAGGATCACGTTTTTATATTTTTCAAGACCTTTAGGTGTATTAACTTTGGTCACCTCATTTTTTTCGAAGTTGCCGCCAAACAGGAAGTTGATATTCCCCCTGTCCAATAGCAGTTTGTAGCTGCCTGTAAACTCGATGCCTTTTGTGCGGGTACTGAATTCATTGTAAAAAAAGTTGGCCTGGGCAGCACCGGTTTGCTGGAACAAATTTTTAACATCCGTAGGCAGATTGGTGTCTGTCGCCGTAAAGTTGCCTGTGTTGCCTACCCTGTTATCAATATTGATCAGGTACGCGTCAACAGTTAATTCCACATTGCTGCCCGGGGCCGAAGTTAAGCCCAAAGTATATCCTTTTGATTTTTCGGGCGATAGTTTCGGGATGCCCAATGCCCTTGCCGCAGCGCTTTGATTGGATGCCGTAAGGATGTCAACGCCCCTGCCCTGTTGGAAGGTTGTGGACACCGAGGTATAATAAGATTGTGCCAAATCCGGTGCCCGGAAACCTGTATTTGCCGATCCTCTGATACTTAACCATCTGGCGAAACTGTAGCGGGTAGCCGCTTTCCAGGTAAACACATTACCAAAATCCGAAAAATACTCGGCACGGCCGGCACCGGAAACAAGCCACTGCTTAGTAACATTCAATTCCACATCAGCATAACCTGCAGTTACCGAACGGCTAACGTTAACCGCATTCTCCGGCCTGAAACCCAAATGGATCTGCGAGCCAGCCGAAAGACCATTCAGGGATGTTACACCCGCATTGGATAGGTATGGTATCCCGCCTGCGGTTGTGTCGATATCAACAATGGTACGCTGATCAGCTTTTGAATAAGAAGCTTCCTCTCCCGCAATAATCTGAAAACCTTCGACCCGATGCTGGGCGCCAAAAGCTACGTTTAATCCTTTTAATACCTTGTCAAAATAGCGGGTAAAATCAAGCGCTGTTGTGTTTTGACTGGCATTGTAACTACCCGCATCAAAACTGGTTGGGCTTTTTAAACCAAGACTGGCATTAAGCGAATTATCAACCCGGTTACCGAATATATTTTTTCCGTACACGTTTGAGAAATCTACATTCCAGTCGCCAACTTTACCCCTGATTCCTACGGCTATCGATTCATCAACTATATTATTTTCCATTGCCGGTAAAAAACCATCAGGATAAATGAAGTTATTGTTACGTGATGTCCAGCCGGGTAATCGGTAGGTAGCCGTAAATTGTGAATTACGGCTGCTGATACCGCCAAAAGCATACAGTTCGGCAGAATTTTTTAAGGGTAAACCGGCGTTGAAAAACAGCAAGGCATCCTGACCGGCATTGGAACCACTTGCGCGCTGATCAAAAAAATGACGGTCGATGCCACGACTTGCTAAAATAGCGTCGTCAATATCTTTGGTGTATATTGCATCATAACCACGTGTGTTTGCACCACCACCATAAATGGGGCCATTATATAAGCCTGCATCTTTTCGGCCAGCCGGTAAAGAAATGGCTTGTGTAGCGTATTCGGTGGTCACATTTACGTAACCGCCATTGTTTCCTATACCAACGCCGTAATTAGCACTGGTACGGGTAACCGCTCCATCTCCACGACGGCGTACACTTCCAGAAGTATTAACCGCAAAATCGTCCGTTTTTTTCTTTAGTACGATATTGATCACCCCAGCGATAGCATCCGAACCATATTGAGCCGCGGCACCGTCCCTCAAAATTTCTATCCGGTCGATAGCACCTGTAGGAATAGCGTTGAGATCATAACCGGTTGATCCGTTACCCAAACCGCCGTAATTAACGTTGGAGCTTTTATGCCTGCGTTTTCCGTTCACCAACACCAAAACCTGGTCGGGCCCCAAGCCCCGGAGTTGGGCCAGGCTTAATGCCGAACCGGCATCACCTGCATTACTGCCATTAACCGAGTGGAAAGATGGCGAAATGTATTGGAGTATCTGGGTTACGCTAACCTGCGGGGCGGATTCCAATAGCGGCTTAACATCAATAACATCCACCGCTACCGGCGAGTTGAGCTTGGTGCGATTGGCATTGCGCGATCCAACAATCTGCACTTCATTCAGCGCGTTATTTTTTGATGGCTTCAAGCTGATCTGAAATTGCTTGATACCGTCAATTTCCACTTCCTGGCTTTCAAAACCTACAAACGAAAACACCAGGTATTTACCGTTACGGATCACGATACTGAAGCTACCATCTGCCTTGGTTACTGCACCTTCATTTAATCCTTTTACTGTTACAGATACGCCGGGCAATGGCGCTTTATCATCGGCAGAGGTTACAACCCCGGTTACCGTTCGTTTTTGTGCATATGCGTTGTGCCCCACAATAAGGGCGAAGAACATAAGCAAGAGTACAATTTTCTTCATGTTACAATAGTTCTGGGGCAAAGCGGTGGCTACGGCAGGGCAAAAACTGACCTGCCGGCAAATGTTTGCCCGGTTGTTTTAATTAATTATTTTATTGGGGTATGTTAATTTGAGGCTAATTTCTGCTTGAAACGATCATCGGTGAGGGATTTTAAAAACTCCACGATATCATCAATTTCCGCATTGGTAAGGTTAAGCGGCTTATCAAGCGCCAAATCACGATTAATACCATCTTTAACCACTAACGATGGATTGTTATAGTATTCAACCACTTCCTTGAGAGTTTTAAATTTACCGTTGTGCATATACGGTGCCGTTAATGCTACATTACGTAAGCCGGGAATTTTAAATTCACCCTCTTCGGTTTTGCTCTTTGTAATAGCCGAGCGTCCCGGATCGTTCAGGTCTTTACCATTATACAGGCCTATACTTTTAAACCTGTCGGCCGTAAAATCCTCACCCGAATGGCAATTGTTACAAGCGGCTTTACCAATAAACAATAACCTGCCACGTGCGGCAGATTCTGAAATGGCATGGTCATCGCCGTTTACATACCTGTCGTAAGGACTGTTTGATGTTTCAAGCGTGCGTTCAAATGAGGCTATGGCCTTCAACAGATTATCTTTGGTGGGTGCTGATTTAAATATTTTTTGAAAAGCATCGGCATAAAATTTATTGTCGTTTAATTTTTTTACGGCATCTTCTATCGGAAGCCCCATTTCTGCGGCCGATGTGATGGGGCCTAAAGCCTGCTCTTCCAACGATGAAGCCCGGCCATCCCAAAAAAGATGCGGCCTGCCCGAAAGGTTGGTCAACCCCGGCGAGTTACGCGCAGTGAGCTGACCTTTTATTCCCTTACTAAACACGGCAGTATCGGCAAAAGCAAATGCTGGTTTATGGCATGAGGCGCAACTGATGGTGTTATCACCCGATAATATGGGGTCAAAAAATAATTTTTCGCCCAGTTGCTCCCTGGTTTGTACATCATCTTTGGAGCCTACAAAACTCATGAAGCCGATCAATACCATGATAGCTCCTAAAACCAGTAATATTTTTCCTTTTTTCATATTGTTCCACATCTAATTAGCTGCTTCGAAGTTCAGCCCATTGCCGGGGTATCCAATTCCCCCGGCTCCGGATCTGTTCCAACTTTACATGAGCTTTTAAATGCTTTTATTAGTCATGGCTGTGGCCATCCAACCCAAAACGGGTCGGCTTTTATCATCAAAATAAGATTATCTGTGTCTTGCTTTACAGTTTGTTACTGCGCATTAGCGGTAAGGTTAACATTCAGATCAAAATCATCATAGATCACCTTATCGCCCAGGTTTTCAAAAAAGTTTTTTGATCTGAATTTGATATCATATTTGGTACGGTCAACAGTTATTTTGGCGCTTGCGGAAAGCTTTTTGCCATTAACAGTAACGGTAGCCGGGAAGCTTACGTCATTAGTGATACCCTTGATGGTTAGTTTGCCTTTAACATCATATTGGTTACCGCTGGTTTTGGTAGCCGAGTTGATGACCAGGTTCGCTTTTGGAAATTTTTCAGTATTGAAAAAAGTCTCGCTTTTCAAGGTGCTAACCAACTTTTCGTTTTGTGCCTGATCGGTTAAGTCAGCGTCAGTAATGGTATTCAGGTCGATATCGAAGCTACCGCCTTTAAGCGTGTTGTTTTCTATCGAAAAGTTACCATTGCTGATCTTCACTTCGCCATTATGATCGCCGGTGGCTTTCTTGGCGGACCAGGTAAGCTTGCTGCTTTCATTATCTACTTTGAAGGATGCTATTTTAATTTTCCTTTTTGTATCGGCAGTTTTGATAATACCTGATTTCCCTTTGGTAAGTTTAACCGTTTTTATGGCAGGAGATGTGAACGAAGTAAGAGATATAAATGCTGTAAATAATACAGCGCCAGTAAATTTTGTCATGGTGGGTTATCGTTAATAAGTTGTTTTAATAAACCCGGCAAAGCTTTTACCCTTAGCCGGGTCAGGTGTCAGTTTATTGTTTATTTTCCTTTTAAGGTTTCGTTATTGCTTTCAACAATATTTGCATCGTTGGCCGGTGCAGGTTCGGCTATCAGTTCATCAAGCAGTTTATTAAACTTCTTTTCGTAATCCTGGTAATATTTACCGGTAACTGTACCGGTATACCCTGTGTAAATCTCCCTTACATCGCCTTTTCTGTCGATGATAATTGTAGTCGGGAATGCTATGAACTTATTCAAAGCGGGCAGTTTTTGCGATACTAACTTTTTATCGGCCAAGCCACCGAATAAAATATCATACTTGATATCGTACTTTTCCTTCAGCTTGCCCAAAGTATACTGCGCATATTTTAAACTGTCTTTCTGCTCAAAGCCTATAGCTATCGCCTCAACTCCGCGGTTATGGTTCTTATTAAACCATGGCGAAAGGAACACGGTTTGATCGGTACAGTTAGGGCACCAGGTACCCACAATCTCTATGATGGTAACCTTACCTTTATACTTGGCATCGCTTAATGAAACCTGGTTACCGTTCAGGTCGGGGAAGGTGAAATCCAATTTTTTGTAGCCTTCTTTCAGGTAGGTTAATTTGTACGGA
This sequence comes from Mucilaginibacter kameinonensis, assembly GCF_003675385.1. Taxonomy (GTDB): domain Bacteria; phylum Bacteroidota; class Bacteroidia; order Sphingobacteriales; family Sphingobacteriaceae; genus Mucilaginibacter; species Mucilaginibacter kameinonensis. The sequence continues at coordinate 592,047 of NZ_RCWZ01000005.1, forward strand.
TCAGGTAGTTCGGCTTTATCATCCTTTACAGCATCAAACTTGGTGTTATCATAAATGCCCTGCCCTATCTCACCACTCAGCGTACCATCCGGATTGATCTTCCCCTTGTAAATTTTAGGACTCGGCCCGGTAAAGCCACTCAGCTCAAATTCATCGCCCTGCACGGTGCCTTCCAGTTCACGACTATCGCCGGTTACCTGCATAATTACACCAGTTAATTTATTACCAGTCTGTTTCAGGACAGCTATCTTGTTAGGTACCTGCTCTTTCGAGTAAACTTTCAGCTCCCATTTACCGGTTAAGTTGGCGGCTGGTGCAATATCCTTACCAGGCTCAACAAAACGGTAGCTTTTGCCGTATTCGGCGGTGAAGGGTAGTGAATTCCCTCTGAAACCCGGTACCAGGCTGCGGTATTCGCCACTTAAGGTTCCGTCATCTTCTACTTTGGCAACCAATGCGGCATCATAGGTATTCATTTTAATAAATACCGAATCTTTGCCTACCTGCTTAACATGAAAGTTATCGCGACGGGTACCATTGATGAGCGTGAAGGTAGCATGTTCCGCGTCCTTACCTTTCAATTCAAAATTAAAAGGAACTTTTGTTTCGGCTACAGTAAACACGCCGCGCCATACGCCTTCTTTGATAAATTTTACCGGCGGATTTTTATCGGCCGCAAACACTGTGCTGCTCAACAGCAACCCTACTGTCAGGCATTTGAATGAAGTAATTAAATTGAGTGTTTTCATTTGATAAATTATAGATAGTTAATAGTTGTTTACTTACCTTGACGTGCCGGCTGATCAACAACGGCAGCAGTTTCTGGCGCAGGCTCCGCGATAAGCTCGTCTAAAAGCTTGTTGAATTTCTTTTCGTAATCTTCATGGTATTTGCCGGTTACGGTGCCGGTGTACCCGGTATAGATCTCACGTACATCACCTTTTCTGTCGATAATGATCGTAGTAGGAAACGCGATAAACTTGTTCAATGCAGGTAGTTTTTGCGATACCAGCTTCTTATCGGCTAATCCACCAAAAGCGATATCGTAGTTAATAGCATATTTATCGCGCAGCTTGCTCAGCGTGTATTTAGCATATTCCAGGCTATCTTTTTGCTCGAAGCCTAAAGCAATGGCCTCTACCCCACGGTTATGATTTTTGTTAAACCAAGGCGACAGGAACACGGTTTGATCTGTACAGTTGGGACACCAGGTACCAATGATCTCCACGATCACCACCTTACCCTTATACTTGTTATCGCTCAACGATACCTGTTTACCATCAATCCCCGGAAACGAAAAATCAAGCTTTTTATAACCCTCTTTCAGGAAAGTTAATTTATAAGGATCCGGCAATTCAACTTCGGCTTTTTTAGCTGCGTCAAACTTCAGGTTTTTATAGATCCCGAAACCCTGTTCACCGCTCAATGTACCATCAGCATTGATCTTACCTTTAATAATGAATGGGCTTGGGCCTGTGAAACCACTCAACGCAAATTCATCGCCTTGCACGGTGCCTTCCAACTCGCGCGTATCACCTACTACAGTCATTACCACGCCGGTAAGCTTATTGCCTTTTTGTTTTAGCAGGGCGATAGACGCCGGAACGGCTTCTTTGCTGTAGGTTTTGATTTCCCATTTGCCGCTCAGGTCTGCCGTAGGGGCAACGTCTTTTCCCGGTTCAACAAAGCGGTAAGTTTTACCATATTCTGCTTTAAATGGCAGCGAATTCCCCCTGAAGCCCGGAACCAGGCTGCGATACTCGCCGGTTAAAGATCCGTCGTCTTCCACTTTGGCAACCAAGGCTGCATCATAGGTATTCATTTTGATGTACACCGAATCCTGGCCGATAGATTTTACATGAAAATCATCCCGGCGTGAGCCATTGATAAGCGTAAATACCGCGTGTTCAGCATCTTTTCCTTTCAGCTCAAAATTGAAGGGCACTTTTGATTCGCTTACGGTAAATTCGCCACGCCATTTGCCTTCTTTAATAAATTTAGGCTTAGGATCGGCATGCGTTACACCCGCGGCACCAAGCAAAAGTGCAATACTTAATACTTTTGCTTTAGTTAAGTAATTTGTGGTTTTCATGTTATCAGTTTTAGTTTATTGTTATTGATTTGATTAAAAATTAGACATAGCAATGCCACGTGACCTTCTAAGGCCCTAAAAAATGGAGCAATAAAATTTCAGGAACCGGTTGTTAAAACCAGAAAAGGCGCTGTGCAAAACAACAACATCGCCTTATGGCAATTGCCTGCTGCTGCGGATAGTCATGTTTAGTGTTCATGGTGTTTAGTTAATTTATATTTGCATAGCAACATCGCCCTGCAAAAAAGTTTGAGCACTTATTTCATTGCTGAAAAGTTGCTATAAGATCATCGAGACTTCCTCTCCCTTATTCTTTATAAATCAACTAATTAATGGTGGGGTTAATTAGAATGCTGTAAAGATAGTAATAAATATGATAAAAACAATAAAATCTATAGATTTAGTAGAATATTTTTTATTTAGAATTGAATTTCATTAAAATCTTATATTGTAAACAATAAACATCCTGGTCTGTACAGCACACGCCTGTTTTACCACCATAGCAAAGCAACGCACTTAGTACAGCCAGGATGTTGATCTTATTTCAGGATCAATTTCCGTGACACAAACTGCGCTAATTAACAATACTGGTAACAACAGAAAAGGGCGCCACCATTCTGTTCAAAGGCGTTAGTGATAATATTCGTTTTCGGTTTCATGGTATTAGTTTTTAAAGCAGTTTTTTGTACCGCTTCAACATCCGTTTAACAGTTCAGTTGGTGGCTATTGATCTGTTAAACACTATTATTATGTGGTATTTATTTTACAGGGACGCTGAATTCTACATCCTCAGGAGGCAGGCATTGCTTGTCGCTGCACACCATATAATTTAGTGTGCCTTTAACCGAAGTTTGCCCGTTTTTAAGTTTTATTTTTTGCTGAAAAATTACCGATTGCTCAAAGTACTGCACATTCATACTGAATGCCTTTTCGTACTTACTGACAGCCTTAGGTTCTGAAGTGTTTCCGCTCAATGTATAGTCATCGCTTTTATCAAACGTAAACGAAGTTTTTACCGGTCCGCCATCAGCAACACGCTGCGAATAGATATGCCAGCCTTTTTCAATATCGGCCTTTATAAAAACGATGGCTTGCTCTTTGTCAATTTTTTTTGCCGCGTACGACCATTTTACCGGAGCAAGTATCTGCGAGTAAGCCACAGTGCCAATAACAGAAGTTAAAGCGGTAAGTATGAATTTCTTCATTCGATATAGTGATGATATGGTTTATTCTCTTCTTTTTTTAGGGTTCAGTAAACTTACCAGGAAAAGAGCTGTGGAGATATTTGTATAAACCTGTAGCATCTTATCTTTCTCCCTTTGCCGGGAGCAGGAATTAGCACCTTTTACAATATTACAATATAAGGTATTGTACAGGTTGCCAAGACTTCATGGGGCCTTTCCCTCCGTCTTTTCTGGATAAGTGTTAAAGAACTGATGATGCAAACATACAATAAAATCTATAATTCCTATAGATTTTATATAATTTATTTTATATCATTGCAAAGCAGGTGTTAAACATTGAAAAGCACCACCAAATCAGCTTTAAACACTTATTTCATTTACTAAAAAATGCCCGATCAAAAACAAAAACAAACCGCTCTCGGCGACGTAGCCGCCAGGCAGTTGGCAGTAGCCACCCGTACCGTTCCGCAATTGTCAACCATTACTCCTCGCTGGTTAACACATTTATTAAACTGGATCCCTGTTGAATCAGGCGTTTATCGTTTAAACAAAGTTGTTGATGCTAACAATGTAGAAGTTGATTGCTCTAACCGCGATGAGCGTGAGCTGCCATCTACCTATGTTGATTATGAAGAAAACCCGCGGGAGTATAACCTGAGCGCTGTAAATACAGTATTAGATGTGCATACCCGGGTATCTGATCTGTACAGTAAACCCTATAACCAGATCAGCGAGCAGTTACGCCTTACTATCGAGATTGTTAAAGAACGCCAGGAAAGCGAGCTGATCAACAATCCTGAATATGGCTTATTGAGCAGCGTAGCCTCATCGCAAAAGATAAAAACAAGGCTCGGCCCCCCTACTCCGGATGACCTTGACGAACTGATCACTAAAGTTTGGAAAGAACCCGGATTTTTCCTGCTGCATCCATTAGCGATAGCCGCTTTCGGCCGCGAATGTACCCGCCGTGGTGTGCCGCCGCCAACAGTATCCTTATTTGGGTCACAATTTATTACCTGGCGAGGGATCCCGCTTATCCCTTCTGATAAACTACCTATAGTAAATAACAAATCAAAGATCATCCTTTTGCGTACAGGCGAAAGCCGCCAGGGCGTAGTTGGCTTATTCCAGCCGGGTTTACCGGGCGAACAGTCACCAGGATTATCGGTGCGCTTTATGGGCATTAACAATAAGGCCATTGCTTCATACCTGGTATCGCTTTACTGCTCGTTAGCTGTTTTAGTTGATGATGCTATAGCTGTTTTGGAAGATGTTGATTTAGGTAACTATTATGAGTACAAATATTAATCCGGATAACCTGCCCAGCCTGCAGGAACTGGAACAACTGGCCAACCAGTTTTTTAAGGCCGAGCCAGGCGACATTGTAGGTCAATTGCCGGTTCAGCAAACGCCGCAAGCTTTTCCATTGCCGGGCAGTATAGGTGATGCAAGTTTATTGGGGCCGCAACCTCAGGCCAATGCACCTGCTACTTCGGTACCATCAAGTACCATTGGCGGTGGCGGCGTTTCGCCATCGGCTATTAATCAGAATAATGCTATTAACCTGAAGGATCCGCAAACCAGTTTCGCGGATCCTAATTTAAGCGCACATACTAATGTTTCAGAGCCTGTCCGGCATAACCCGATTAACGCTTTTGGAGCGCAATTACCCTCAAAACCCAGCTTTGGTTACGACTCATATCTGGTAAAAACAGATCTGATACCCGATGTGGCTTTAAAGCAAAATTTCGAGGTTGAGCAGCTTTCAACCGCTCCCCAAAATCTGCTCCACCTTCCTTATCAGCAAGATCAGGGCTTTGAAGCAGAACTGAAGAAGATATTAAGCAATATTAATACGTCAGGGCCTTCAAAAGTGCTACCATTTAACGGTGTGCCTGTCGCCGCCGAAATTCCATTTTATTTTCTAACGGACGGCCATGGATTACCGGCAGTAAAATCCGACGGGGAAAAGGTTAAGCAGGTTGGTATCAGTAGCATTATCAGTCCGCCGTTTGATGTAAACCTTGTAAGGCGCGATTTCCCGATTTTACAAGAACAGGTGAACGGGAAACAATTGGTATGGCTTGACAATGCAGCCACTACCCAAAAGCCCCGGCAGGTGATTGAGCGCATCAGTTATTTTTACGAGCACGAAAATTCAAATATCCACCGCGCGGCCCATGAACTGGCGGCAAGGGCAACGGATGCTTACGAGGGCGCACGCAAAAAAGTGCAGACCTTTCTGAACGCGGGATCAATTAACGAGATCATTTTTGTACGTGGCGCAACCGAAGCCATTAATCTGGTGTCCAAAACCTGGGGCGAGCAAAACCTCAGCGCCGGCGACGAGATCATTGTTAGCCAACTGGAACACCACGCCAATATAGTTCCGTGGCAGCAGCTGGCGGCTAAAAAGGGTGTAAAAATTAAAGTGATCCCCGTTGATGACGACGGCCAGATCATCCTTGACGAATATGTAAAACTACTTGGCCCTAAAACCAAACTGGTTTCATTTACGCAGGTATCAAATGCTTTAGGTACGGTTACCCCCGCGGCCCAAATTGTTCATCTCGCACATCTGGCCGGGGCCAAAGTATTGGTTGACGGCGCACAGTCTGTATCGCACATGCCGGTTGATGTACAAGCTTTAAATGCCGATTGGTTTGTATTTTCGGGACATAAAGTGTTCGGCCCTACAGGTATAGGTGTGCTTTACGGCAAAGAAGAGCTGCTCAATCAAACCCAACCCTGGCAAGGCGGAGGTAACATGATCAAGGATGTTACTTTTGAATACACCCAATACCATGATGCACCCGCACGCTTCGAGGCCGGAACCGGTAACATTGCAGACGCGGTTGGTCTTGGTGCGGCTATTGACTATGTTACCCGGCTGGGCATGCCTGCTATCGCCCAGTATGAACATTACCTGCTTGAATATGCTACTCATCTGCTTAAACAAGTAAAAGGGATCCGGTTGATTGGTACCGCAAAAGAAAAAGCCAGCGTATTATCATTTGTGCTTGAGGGCTACAAAACCGAAGAAGTTGGTCATGCTTTAAATGAACAAGGCATCGCTGTTCGTTCTGGGCATCATTGCGCCCAGCCTATCTTAAGGCGCTTTGGTGTTGAAGCCACAGTTAGGCCCTCACTGGCATTTTATAATACCTGCGCCGAAATTGACCTGTTGGTAAATACGCTTCACGGTCTTAAAAGATAAACCACCAAAACCACCACAATGAAAGACGATAAGCTTGACAGTTTTATACAGTTGCTTTATGAAACTCATAAAGCCGAATGGGAAGCTACTCCAAAGATCAGACAGTGCGTTGGCTGGCTGTCTGATCTGTTTGAGTTTCTATTCCCGAACAACCATGCCAATAAACTATCGATATACGGCGGGCACCTGAAAAAGAACCAGATAGATCTTGAAAATATCCTATTAAGCTATCTCGATCCGAAGGATCTCGATATTGAGGATGCCGTGGCCTCCTTTTATGATTCGTTGAATGAAATTTACAACCGTCTGCGGAAGGATGCGTCCATGATCTATGAAAAAGACCCTGCTGCAACCAGTGTACATGAGGTTATTGTTTCATACCCCGGTTTTTATGCCATTGCTGTTTATCGCATAGCGCATCAGCTTACACGGCTAAACATCCCTATTTTACCCAGGATATTATCTGAGCACGCGCATGGCCAAACCGGTGTAGATATCCATCCCAAAGCAGAAATTGGAGTACCGTTCTGCATAGATCATGGCACAGGTATAGTAATTGGTGCAACAAGCATTATTGGAAAGTATGTTACGATTTATCAAGGTGTAACATTAGGGGCAGCACAAGTAAGCAAAGAATTATCCGAAACCAAAAGGCACCCAACAGTTGAGGATAACGTAGTGATTTATGCCCGCAGTACCATTTTAGGTGGACGTACTGTTCTCGGTCATCATAGCGTAATTGGTGGCAGTGTGTTTTTAACAAAAAGTGTTCAGCCCTTTTCCCATGTTTTCAATACCCATCAATTACGAATTGAGGTAAAAGAAAACCCGCAGTAATTTTTTCAATATGGTTTCTAAACTTAGTTCATCAGAGATAATACACTTTTTGCTTATCCTGCTCATCATCCTGATACCGGCAAGGCTATTGGGCGAGTTATGCCGCAGGTACAAGCTACCTGCCATCATAGGCGAGATTTTTGCCGGGATTATTGTAGGCCCTACCGTAGTTGGGGCGTTAGCTCCCGGTCTTTTTAATGGTGTGTTTCTATCAACGCCTCATGCCTTCCAGGCATTTGACGGCATTGCCAACATAGGTATTATTTTACTGATGTTCATTGCGGGCTTTGAGGTAGATCTGAAGCAGATCAGGCAGAACGGAAAGCAGGCTATCAGTATCAGCCTTACCGGTATCTTATTCCCGTTTGCCATTGGCTTTGGCTCGGTATGGTTTTTATACCAGAGCCATTTTGCTAACGGGTTTAATAACCAACTGGTAACTTCATTATTTTTTGGCACAGCGCTTTCTATCACCGCCCTATCGGTGATCACCAAAATATTGCTTGATCTCGACCTGCTCAATACGCGGATAGGCAATATTGTGCTTACATCTGCTATGGTGGATGATTTTCTGGGTTGGATCTTGTTTTCGGTCATTATCCAATTGATGAATGTTGGCAAAGGTGACGCCTCCTTTTGGGCAGTAAGTATAGTTGTACTTTACGCGATTTTCATGCTTACCGGTGGGCGCTGGCTTATTCACAAACTATTAGCATTGGCCGGCAAAGGCGAGAAACCCGGGCGGGTGCTTACCATGTCTGTTTGCTTGTGCCTGATCAGCGCATGCGTTACCGAAGGACTTGGCGTGCGTGGTATCTTCGGTGCTTTTTTGGTGGGTATCGGCATTAATGATTCTCCATATTTTACCGAGAAACATAAGCACGTTTTACACCAGTTCACTATCAACGTTTTGGCGCCATTGTTTTTTGCATCGGTTGGCTTACGGCTAAACTTCATTGCCAATTTTGATCTGGAAATTGTATTGATCATTCTGGTAATAGCCTGCCTGGCTAAATTAATAGGTGCCGGAATTGGAAGCGCTATGAGTGGCATGAGTAAAAACGAATCGATAGCTGTAGCCTTCGGAATGAATGCGAGGGGTTCGCAGGAAATAGTTTTAGGATTGCTGGCTCTGCAGGCCAAAATCATCAGCGGACCTGTGTTTGAGGGTTTGGTAGTAATGACCGTAGGCACCATGATTATATCCGGCCCAATTATGAAACATTATTTTTTAAAAGAACAGCAATTGCAAACAGAAAAAGAACCTGCAGTTATTCAATCAATCGATGTCACCCAAGAAACTTTTTAAGCCGGTTTTATAACTTTGGCTATATGAAGGTCAGGCGTTCTAAAGCAGTGACTTCAGAAGCGTTGAAAATGGTTGATGATGTCAGGATCTGGGTAGCCGATTCGATGAATATGATTTTCACCGCAGCAAGGAAGTATCCTGATCTTTTTTCATATAAATAGCAGCATCAGTGCTGATTTCTTGCGCTCAATCACCGGCCTTGAACTTCGGCATTACAAATTCCCATTCGTGAATGTGTGCCTGGCGATGTTCTTTTTTAACGATCTGGTCAAAATAGGCAGTCAGGTCGGCATGTGCCTGGGCTATGTCATTTTCTTCAGACGGATCTTTACTAAGGTCGTAAAGTTCCCAACGGGTGGCAGGATCCTTTTTCATGTTTGATTTTACACCTTTCCAGTGGCCATATCTGATAGCCAGTTGTCCGCCTTTTTCAGGAAACTCAAAATACAAATATGGGTGCTGTTTTTGCCCCGGCTTATTCAGCAAAGTGGGTAATATGGATAGGCCATCACTTTGAGGGGCTTTTATACCCGCTATTTCGGCAAATGTTGCCATCATATCAAATTGTGCCGAAACAAGGTCGCTCACCTTACCGGCGGGAATTTTTCCCGGCCATCGTGCTATAAAAGGTTCGCGGATACCGCCTTCGTAAAGATCCTGTTTCCGGCCGCGCAACTCTGCAACACTGTTGAAATAATGGGTGTCTACGCCACCAACATCAAAGGTTGCTCCATTATCGCTTGAAAACATTACGATTGTATTTTCATCCAGGTTCAGCTTTTTCAATAAAGCAAAGATCTTCCCTATCTGCGTATCCATATAGGTAATCATGGCCGCATAGGTAGCCCTCGGATATAAAGTAGCCGCATAACCCTGCTCCCCACGGTAAGGCTTATCATCAAACTTTCCCAGGTAGGGTTTCAATGCCTCCGGTGGCACCTGTAATGATAAGTGCGGAATGGTAAATGGCAAATACAGGAAAAATTGCTTATCCCTGTTTTTACCAATAAAATCGAGCGCTTTTGCCGAGAGGCGATCTATCGAGTAATCTTTCCCTATAAAGTAATCGTAGGCTGCTTTATCCGTTTCGTTGTCTCTGAGCTTCCGGTGCACAAAAATGCTGGAGTTGTGCAGTGTATCCCATTTACCGTTTTCCCATAAATGGGTTGGGTAATAATTATGGGCCTGCTTTTGATCAAGATAACCGTAAAAATAATCAAAACCCTGTTTATTCGGATCACCTGTAGTAGCACTCATTCCCAGCCCCCATTTGCCTATGGCCCCGGTAGTATAACCAGCTTGCTTCAACATATGTCCAATAGTAAAAGTGCCTTCCGGCAAAGGCATCTGCCCCCCTTCTGTCGAGTCGGCAAAACCACCGAACTCATAGTTTCCGCGGATGTAGGAATGGCCACCATGCCTGCCGGTGAGTAACATACAGCGCGCCGGTGCACAAACCGGCGTGCTGGTATAATGTTGCGTAAACCTAATCCCTTCTTTCGCCATCTTGTCCAGAAACGGCGTTTTTATCTTTTGCTGGCCATAAGCACCCAACTCGCCGTAACCCAGATCATCCGCATAAATATAGATGATGTTAGGCTTTTTTTGAGCGCTTGCAGTTATGCTGAACAATGTCAGAAACGCCGTTACGATCAGATGGAAAATAAAAGGGATTTTCATAAGGTTTTGAATTTAGTTTTCTGTATTACCCGGGAACTGATCAAATAAAGCTTTAAGCTGTTTCGCGATTTCAGGATACTCCTCTATTACATTGGTGCGCTCACTCGGATCGTACGCTAAATTAAACAGTTCTGTTTTAGATTCCTGAACCTGTTTTACTATTCCGGTATTGGTATTGCTGCTCTTAATTTCGCGATACTTCCAATCGCCCTGCCTTACGGCCTCACAAATACCATTATTTACATAGTAGATCTCCCGGTGTTTTGGTTTAGCTTCTTTACCAAGCAGCAAGCCCGAAATGGATTGCCCATCCAGCGTACGTCCTTTTGGCAACGGTGCTTTGGCCCATTCGGCAAGGGTTGGCAACACATCAAGGTTACTGGTCATGCTGGTTAAAGAAGCCCCGGCCGCGGTATGTCCCTTCCAATAAACGATGAAAGGTTCGCGTACGCCACCTTCGTAACTCAAACCTTTACTGCCACGGAACACGCCAGCGGTGCCTGCATCCCAGTGCTTGGTCGCACCGTCACCACTCATACGTGATGGAAACTCTATCCACGGACCATTATCGCTTGAGAACATGAACACGGTATTATCTGCAAGGCCCTGTTTCTCCAGTTGTTTCCAGATCTCGTCCAAGCTGGCATCCAGTTGTTCAACAACATCGCCAAGGTGTCCCCCATCAGAGCGGCCTTTATTCTTTTTAGATGAAGCGAATGCCACTGGCAAATGCGGCATATTATGAGCCAGGTATAGGAAAAACGGTTTATCTTTCTTTTGGTTTTTAACAAATCTGATAGCCTCGTTAGTGTACAGATCAACTATTGAAGAATCGGCAGGTTTGATAGCCTCGGGCTTGTGATTGCGGAATAGTTTGACGGTGGTATCTGTAACTACATAAGGCGACCGGTAATCGTGGCTGTAAAGCAAACCATAGTATGAATCAAAGCCCTGTGCCATGGGGTGCTGAAAAGAAAAATGATCCCGAAGGTGCCATTTTCCAATCATGGCAGTACGGTATCCAACTCCTTTCAACATTTCGGCAATAGTTACCTCCTTGTCGGGCAGGCCAAGTTTTGATCCCGGAGAAAGCGGATAAGGGACATTCATGCGCGAAGCGTACCTGCCGGTAAGCAGTGAAGCTCGTGATGGTGAACACGAAGGGCTTGTCACTACATAGTTAGTTTCTCTGACACCTTTTGATGCCATTTTATCCAGGAAAGGCGTTTTGATAACCGGGTTACCGTAACAACTCAAATCTGAATAACCCATATCATCGGCCAGTACAAAAATGATATTGGGCCTTTGCTGGGCCTTCGTGCCTGCCATTGTTAATGACAGGACTGCCGCAAACATCCATTTACCTGCTTTCAAATTATATTTCATATTTAGCTTTCTCATTATCGTTTACCAGTTGGGATTTTGTTTTAAGTTGGGGTTCAGGTAAGTTTCCTTTTGTGGGATAGGCCACAGGTAATGCCTTGATTTATCAAACACACGGTTAAATGACACTACCTGTACGGTTACAAGTTTGTTGCTGGCATCGGCGTAGGTGATTCCGTAAACCGGGCCGTTCATTACCGTTTCTGCCGTTTTCCAGCGACGGATATCAAACAAATGCAAGCCCTCAAAAGCAAGCTCAACCGTGCGCTCATGACGCACAATTTGCCTGAGCTGTTCCTGGGTTAACCCCGTGGGGATATTCGGCAATTTAACATCGCTGCGACCGTTACGCACCGTATTGATAGCGTCATAAACCGATTGATCTATCTGGTCCAGTTCAATTTTAGCCTCGGCAAGGGTCAGCAAAACTTCAGCATAACGCAGTAAGATGATGTTAATACCGCTGTTTGATGGATTGGCGTAATCCTCCGCATTGATATATTTTTTGATGTTATAACCGGTTGTTGACGCAATGTAGGTACTTCCGATGGCATCTGCTGTACCACTATTTGGGGCCGGTTTAAAGGCAATTCCGCTTGGCAATAGATCCCCATCAACATAAACAGAAAAACGAAGGCGCGGGTCACGGTTATCATATGGATGGTAGGGATCAAAACCACTGCCTGCATCATTGATATTTTACCTCCTGATGTCTCATATGCATCAACCAACGCTTTGGTTGGCACATAGTAGCTTTGTGCGTTTTTTTGACTGTATGGAGCAAGCAGTGCAAACACTCCATTTGAATAAGAATCTTTTAAAAATTGCTTATCTAAAATAACTTCCGAATTGTTCTCTGCAGCGTATTTAAACAGGTTTTGATAGGAACTATAAAGCGTATAACCTTTCACTTGCGTTGCCGCGTCTGCGGCAAGCTGGTATCTGCCGGCCCAAAGATCGGCCCTGGCTTTAAGTGCCCAGGCAGCACCTGAAGTAATTCGTCCCTTATCAGCAGCTGCGTAGCTCGCAGGCAGCAATGCTGCGGCATCAGACAGTTCCTTATCCACAAAATCCCATACCTGACTTATCGGCGTACGGCTAACCTGCTGCCCTTCAGCAATGGTAAGCGTCTTGGTAATTAAAGGCACATCGCCAAAAAAGCCGGCCAATTTAATATACTGATAAGCGCGTAGTACTTTAGCCTCGCCTTTAAACCGGTTAATTAGCGTAGTATTTATTGAAGGAACTTTATCAATGTTCTCCAGAAAATAATTTGTTGCCTGGATACCGGTATAAGCCGCCGACCACTCGTTATAAATTTTAGCGTTGGCGATGTCATAGGTTCCCAGTTCGATGAATGCCTGGGTATCAAAATTTTGGTTGGTATGAGCAATATCGCTCAAGGCATCCCAGGTAAAAATACTGGTTCCATCCAGATCGGTATACAAGGCATTATCCGCCAATAGCGCGTCGTTTTCGGTTTTCCAAAAAATATTGGATGATACGCGATCATTAGGTACAGAATCGAGCAGATTTTTACGGCACGACGAAAGCCCTCCGGCCAGTGCAATAGCGATAAAATATTTATATGAAGTATTTTTCATGATGTTTGACTAAAGGGAGTTAAAACTGAACATTGATACCTGCTGTATAAAGCGATGTTTGAGGGTAATAAGTAGCCCTTCCGGATTCCACTTCAGGATCAAGTTTCCACTCGTTAAGTTTGGAGAAAGTAAGCAGGTTGGTAGCCGACACATAGAACCTGATCCGGCTCAGATGCAGTTTGCTTACTGTTTCTTTCGGCAGGCTATAACCTATCTGTATATTTTTCAGGCGCAGATATGAGCCGTTAATGATCAGCCTATCAGAGGTAGCTACATTACGCAGATCGAACTTAATAGGTCTTGGGAAACGGGCCCCGGTGTTTTCGGGCGTCCAATAGTTATTAGTATAAATAGCTGATGTAAAACCTTCCTGGTTGCCCATTTCGGCAAGGGCACCCGACAGGCGGGTATCTACCTTCGCAGCTCCCTGGAACAAGAAGTTTAGATCGAAGTTTTTGTATGCAAAGTCGCTGCTTAAGCCGAAGGTATATTTATGGAACGGATTACCGATGGCGGTCATATCGTTTGCGTCGATCTTACCATCTTTATTCAGATCGACATATTTCACGTCGCCTGGTTTAGAATTTGCTGCATATGTTGGATAAGCGTCAACCTGGGCCTGCGTCTGAAATAAACCATCAGTTTTATATCCCCAAAGTGTATTGACGGGTAAACCGACCTTGATGATATACCGGGGATCGATATCAGAACCGGTAATATAAGGTCCTGTACCCTTCAGATCGAGGACTTTGTTCTGGTTAATGGTAAAGTTGGCGTTGATATTATACCTTAAACCAGATTCGCCGCCATGGTAGCCAACACTAAACTCAAAGCCCTTATTTTCGACAGAACCGGCATTTTGAGGCGGCGCGGATAGACCGACCGTTGCAGGGATTCCCAGATTTAATAAAATATCATTGGTTACTTTTCTGTAGTAGTCTGCCGTTACGTTTAAGCGATTATTCAGGAATGTTGCATCCAGACCAAGATCAAGCTGCGTAGTCGATTCCCATCCAAGGTTTGTATTAGCCAGTGTTGATTGGCGATAACCGGGCACCGATGCACCGCCGAAGGTGTAAATTGTTAGGGCCAGTGCGGAATAATAGCTGTACAGGTCGACTGACTGGTTACCTGTTTTACCCCATGATCCCCGCAGCTTAAGATCATTGACAACATTTTTCACATTGTCCCAGAAACCTTCCTGTGAAATGCGCCAGCCGCCCGAGAATGAAGGAAAGAAGCCATAGCGTTTATCGCCGGTAAATTTAGATGAACCATCATAGCGGCCGTTGGCTTCAAAAAGGTATTTGTTATCGTAAGTATAATTGATCCTCCCAAAATAAGAGCGCAAACCAAAATTGGCGTCATATCCCGAATTGCTTTTGGTGCCGTCGTTGGCACCCTGCCCTATCGATTCTACATCATTATTGTAAAACCTTTCGCGATAAGCACTCAAATAACTTTGGGTATCGTAAATCTCGGAGTACCCAACAAGTCCGCGAAACGAGTGCTTACCGATTGTTTTTTCATAAGTAAGCAGGTTATTCCAGGTATATTCCCGTAAATTATTGCGCACCTCTGTTAAACTGTTGTTGGCAACCGTTTTTGTAATGCTGGTGTTTTTATCGGTATTGGAATACGAATTAGTGAAATTCTTTTGCTGGATATATTCTATCCTTGCACCGTATTGTGTAGACAATTTAAGGCCGGGTAATATCTCCAGTTCGGCTTTAAAGTTAGCGATCAGGTTATCATCATATTGAGATGAAAGCCCTCCTATTTCGGCGAACATCAACGGGTTATTACCCTGTGTGCTCAAGCCGTAAGTGCCATCGGGATATTTAGGAACAGCCCAAAGCGATCCATGGTAAAAATTGTTAAACGGATCTACAGTGGGTACTGTAGAGTAATTGCTGCGGTAATTAAGATCGCCGCTAAACTTCAGGATCTTGGCCGCGGTGTAATCCGTATTCAGTTTTGCCTCCTTGATCTGGTCTTTAAAATTAACCACAATACCATCCTGCGTTAAATAACGGGCGCTTAAACGGGCTTTGAATTTGTCATCGCCACCCGCCAATGATAAACTATGATTTTGCTGCGGAGCTGAATGCAGCATGGTCTGAAACCAAGTGTTAGGTAAAGGATATTTGAGGCGATCGGTAGCGTTTACCCAGGTATTGATAGACTCATCAGTAAAACGGGTAGGCAATGCAGCACCGGCATTGGTATAGGCTACCTGCTCCAAACGCATATAGGCCTCAAGGCCCATCATTTCGGGCTTGTTAATAGCATTTTGCGAAGCATAGTAATAGTTATAATTTACAGATAACTTATTTTCCTTCGCACGTTTAGTGGTAATTAGTATTACGCCATTAGTGGCCCTTGAACCATAAATTGCCGTAGACGCCGCGTCCTTTAAAATAGATACATTATCAATATCATCAGGGTTAATATCCGTCAGTTTTTGCTCGATACCATCTATAATAACCAACGCATCATTTTTACTCAGGTCATATCCGCCAGTGCTGCTGCTGTTAATATTGAAAGTAGTAATGCCACGTACACGTATGGTGGCATTTGAACGCCCCGGCGCACCTCCCCTGTCTAATACAGTTACTCCCGGTGCAAGGCCTTGTAATGATTGCTGCACATTTGATACTGGTCTTTGCACAAGTGTATTGCCGCTTACCTGGCTCACCGCGCTGGTAAGGCTGGTCTTTTTCTGTGTGCCATAGCCAACAACTACTACGGCATCCAGCTGTCCGGCAGCAACTGCAAGCTGAACATTTATTTCAGTTCGGCCGTTCAACACTATTTCCTGGGTTTTAAAACCAACAAATGAAAAAACAAGCGTAGTGTTTGCTTCGTTGACCGTGATCTTATAATTACCGTCCGCATCAGTTACCACCGCCTGGTTTACTTCCCTAACTTTTACGGTAACACCAGGCAGCGCTACACCTTTATCATCTGTTACTCTACCGCTTACCGAAATGTTTACGGCAGGTTTTGGCACTAAAGGCCTTGGCTTTTCTTTCGGCACAATTAAAACCTTATTGTTATGCGTTTTATAAGTGAGACCGGTGTTTTTGAGCAATAGGTTCAGTAAATCGGCAACAGGTATATTTATCTTATTCAAAGTAAAGTTGTTATATGGATTAAGTAGACTTTCGTTGTAAACAAAAATAAATCCACTTTTTTGCTCAACCTGCGTTAATGCGGTCTTCAGATTTACGTTTTCAAAAATTACCGATATTTTGGTATCATTAATAGTTTGTCCGTTTATACTACCGGCAAACAAAAGAAACGAAGTACACGAGATCAACAGGAAACTCAGCATGAGCACCCGGGCCAGTCGTCGTATCGCCAATAGTTTGTTGGGGAAATTTTCATTCATATTATAAGGGGTTATTAAATTCATTTCTCTTTGTGTGCAGCAAAAACAATTACATGATTTCCGGAAATCCGGTAGCGAAAATTTCCTGTTTTTGCAAGATCATTCAAACTTCAGCTTGCTTTTTTATTTAAAAAAGCCAAAAAACTATCAAAGCGGCCTGGTGCCGATTTATCTACGTATTACCGTAAACGGTAAACGTTCCGAAACTACTACAGGACGGGAATGTGAGCCAAGTCTATGGAAAAGCAGTGCGGGAAGATTAAAAGGAACTAAGGAGGACGTCAAATCCTTTAATGCCTATTTAGACACGTTGCAAAAACAAGTTTACGAGGCGCACAGTCAATTGACTGAAGCAAAAAGCATTATTAACGCTGAAACTCTAAGGGATAAACTATTGGGGAAAAGCGAAAAAACGAGAATGCTTATAGACATATTTAAAGACCATAATAAAAAAATTGCCACATTGGCCAAGGCAACACTATAAAGGTGGTTTAATTTGTAACTGTATGTCAGTGGTTTTAAGAATGTTTGTTATTGGACTTGTGAAACAAGCTTTTCATTGTGAGTTATTATTAGTTTTGATTATTCTAATATTAATACTCCCATCAATAGAGAAAAACACTATTAATGACTATTAGTGACTTTTAAAATTTAACATCTTATAAAAAGTTATTTATAAGATCATTTTGTTATTGATAAAGTGCCCCCAGTAAAAAGCGCTACAACCATATTTATTTATAAATAGCCCGATCACGTATAATTCAACTGCAAACTATACAAGGCCTGACACAGCTTAGTTTGGATCGATAAAATATTCCCCCCAAGCTCGTTGCCGCCCTCTCCACGTTGTTCGAAACGCAAAACCTCATTTACAGCTCCGGGTGCCATCACTAAACTGATATGTACAGGTGCAGCCCGCGCAGTGGTACCAATTCCGATGTTACCTGTATTGTAACAGATATTGTTTCCATTACTTGACCACTGCGCACGAACTATAAATGATACGCTTAATAAACTTATCAAAAAAAGAATCCTCTTCATTGTGTTTTTAATAAGTCAATTTCCTAGTTCGGGAATGTCTTATCCCTTTACAGGCGAAGGTTGCCTCGGTCCCAAACATTGAACTGTCACAATATCGTCGATCTTTTAAAAGCAATGCATTTTTTAAATCTTCGAACTTGCTAGACAAAGCAATTATAGATTTGATATAATTTCAATCAAAAATTAAATTCCATGACCTATTCATATACAAAATCGCTTTCCCTTGGCGCCTGTTCATTTGTGACTAAGCGCCAGCCGTCTTTTAACAAGAGAGTCGCTTCGGGTCCAAAATAGAACATGCCTATTTTCTTCTTGAACTTTTTTTTGATTTTGGAAGCAAATAAATTGTAAAGGCGTAGTGAGAAGGCCTCCTGGGAAACTGTTCCCATTCTCCCGGCTATCAAAACATTTGGTTTGCTGGTGTAAATTCCCCCGAATTTAATTACGATACTTTCACTGTTCAATGGTTGACTCACATAATATCTTACCCCTCCTTTACGCTGCGGAACGATTTCGACCTTCAAAGATGCCCCGCGAGGAATGATTAAATAATTATTACTTGTCATCCAGTCTCCTTTATCAGTTTTCCCTAAGTCAGGAACCGAAAGCAGAGATCTATATTCAACCCTATCTTCGGTTTCGAAGCTACCAGTCAGATAAGATTTCAAGTGCTCAGCAGCTTCAACGTCTTCGATAATACCTTTTATATCGTCAAACGTCGCAAAAAACATCAATTGTTTACTCTTCATAGTTCTGTTACTTCTTTATTAATAGGAGATGCTGCCCTTTCGGTATCTGAGATCTGATCCTGATTGCATTCCGTAACTCCCGGATCGTTATTCGTCCGCTTTTATAGGTATCGACAGTATTTATACGTAAAATTCCATAGTCGGGGTGTTCCGCAGTTATATCTACATATGCCCCCCCTTTCCGAGCACCCGGCGTTGTTGGTGGAAGATACTCTTCAGGCTGTTCACCTCCGCCTCCAGTAATCGTATATCCCCTGGCTTTCAGTTCCGCCGCAATATCTTTAATCTGTGTCCTTGTATCAATATTTCCAAGTCTTCCGCTCAGTGCCTTAGGAAGGTCAGGAGGCCTCGTACTTTTCCCGCTCCACAAATCTAAATTATTTTCCCTAGCATACTTGAAACCCTGTACAGCCCCAGTAACTGATCCTGTGGCAAAGCCCATGGCAGCGCCGCTTAGTCCTTGTCCTAATGCATCCTTAATACTACTTCCGTTGATCAAGGCCATTCCTGTTCCGAGCACAAAACCGGGCCCGATATTGTTTAATCCATCCGTCAATGCCTGTTGCACTACAGGACTGGCAATTTTGGAAGTGAAACCATTAATATACGGAGAAATTACACCTGAAAGCTGTCCCCCGGCCCATCCAGTCACTACACTTGTTGCGGAAGCCACTGCAACCTTTCCCAAATTGATGTGCCCCCAGCCATTTGCCACCACCTGGTCTACTAGGTTATTTCCGGCGCCTAAAACCGCGGCACCGGCTAATGGTCCGCCGTAATAGGTCGCTACGCCACTTGCCATACCAACTCCGAAGTATGAAAACGCAGAGCCAACGCCGTGGACATTTCCCTGGATTGCATTAGTGGTTAAGTTAATGACTCCTCCGACTGCTGCGACAATCAAGTCATCCACTCCAAATACTTTCCCGTCCGGGTCTCTGTAAATCACCGGGTTATTACCCATAGCTAAATATGGGGATTGGTCCAGCAATTGGTTTGCCGGATCCGGCGCATTCCATCGACCGGTTGCCGCATCATAGTTTCGGGCACCGAAATCATATGTATCTATGCCATCTTGTAATTCCTTGGTGTTAAAAAGATACTTGTCCGCGGTTCCATTTACGAAGCTAAATAATGTCGCCGGGTCATCTGATTGGTACCCCCAACCAAAAGGATAGTAATTGGTTATTTGTATTACGTCAGCATTAGTCTCTGCCGGGTAAATCGGCTGGATCACGGCTTGCGTATTTCCAACTTGATCTTTTAGGAAATACTGATAAATGTAAGGTCCTCCAGCAGCATTTTTTCTAGCCAGCCCTTCTTCTGTGTTGAAAAACGCGAGTTGACCTTGCTCATATTGGAATATCCCCAGGTAATCGGTGATATAGACATTAGTTCCGACCGTGTAGGTTTTTCGGGTCTTATTACCCTCTCCATCGTAGTCGTATAACAATGTCCTGCCATCTGTCCAGGTAATTTGTGCAGGTAAATTAAAACAGTTATAGGTTATTTGACTGATTCCCTTATTTAAATCTTTCTTCAGGTTCCCATTCTGATCGTAATCATATTCGTCGGGTTGTTTACTTATTGTACCACTCCCGTTATCCTTAAACCCATAAATATTATTATTACTGGCGTCATCTATCCTATTCACCTGATTTCCTTTGTATAAATAGCTTAGGTCATCAATGATAGATTTGCCCGTGTTTAATTTAGCCCATCTTTTTATAGATAGGATGTTCCCCATTTTATCGTAAGACAGGTATTCTGAGAAATTCTCGTCTTTTATGGTTCCGGTAGACGATGTGGACTGGACGACTCTATCCTGTTTGTCGTAGGAATAATCATATTTAAATATCGGTGACAATGCGGAACTTCCGGCAGGTTTGGCAGTCCCCCATTGTTTCGACCCTATATTTCCGTTGTATTGCGGTTGATCGGCCTGATCATATTTTAAGATTAACCCAAACTTATCGTTGTCACTAACGTTCGTGTCATCCGGATTTGTACTGCTATTTGACAGTAAAGTGGGATCGTTGACTGAAAGAAGTGTCCCGCGAATATCATACCTAAAATCAATGCTTTGCAAAAACCTGGTATTTCCGCTTTTTTGATGGAGTTTCTTATCAATCACTAGGCCAACGTCGTTATAGGTCAACTCACTCATCAATATTTCAGTATCGGTTCCGGCTTGCTCATAATGCCTTAACTCCCGGCCATGATGATCATAGGTAAACCGGTCTGTAATGGTTAAAACAGCAGTGGCACTTGAATGCTGTTGAACCGTCTTAGTCAGATTGCCACTAAAATCATATTCGCTATTAATGATATCCTTACCCGATAAATGATTGGTTGCCTGAACCTGTATTAACTTCCCTTTTTGGTCATAGTAACTAAAAGTCCATAGATTTAGGCCAGTACCAGATATAAGTTTTGTACGTGATATAGTAGGGAATCCATTAGTCTGATTGCTATAACCATTGGGATTACCTGCGTAAGTTTGATACGTGTAACCAGCGGGGGCACCGGGTACGTTATAGTCATCAAAGTAATCAATCTTATAAATGTCCGTCAGATCTTGTGGCCACGAAACCGATGAGTAACCGTTTCCTGTAGAGTTGCGCGTTTCAAAAAAAGCCGTTTGTTGGTTTAAAACGTTTTTTTGCAAATATTCCCTTGTTGTATTCGGGTAGTTGTTAACCCATACGCCAGTGATAATTTCTCTTCCTAATCCATCATACTTTTTGATTATCCATTGGTTATTTACTTTCTGATTTCCATCCTGTGACGCTACCACTTGATCCTGCAGGTTGTACACCAAATATTCCCAATTCTTCCCAGGCGTAAGTTTACCTACCAATCGCTGCTTTTCATCATATTGGTATTGATAGCATATCGAATTAAGAAGAGATGCAGAAATGTTTACAGTATTGCTTGGCGATAATTGATCAGGGTTTGAATTTTGCGGTAAAACATAACATAAGTTTCCGATATCATCATATACGTAGTAAGTGGAAACGATTTCCAGTATGCCCTGCGGATTCTTGATGAAAGATCTTTTTAATATTACTTCGCCCTGTTTATTCGTATAGGTTTCCGAGGTACCATCCCGACCGTCAGAACTAATCCAGTTTTCGTCCTTGTCTATTTCAACAAAAAGATCACCATCACTATAATATCCGTTCGTTCCAAAAACAGTGAGAGACCGATTGCCATCATTGTCGACCGTAACACCGTAGGCCACGACTATGCGGGTATTAGCCACGTCGCTGATCGCGATTGTGTTATTTACTGTATAATCATGTTTCCTGGTGTGTCCCCCTCCTGTCGTCCCAGTCAATTGCCAACTCTCCCCCATCCCTCCTTCTTCCAATATCCTCTCTAACGGCGATGCTTCGATCAGGACTTTGGATGACGGACTGTTACTTTGAGCATTAATAGTACTTCCGGAATTATAAAATGCTTGCTGCTCTGAGATCGCTGCCGGACGATAATTGCCGGCATATGTATTTAAATAAGCATATGGGAGATATTTTTTTACCTGCCTTCCAAGATTATCGTATTCAAATGGAGTAATGAGGTCTTTACTACCAGATGTGTAATTCTTTTCAACCGTTTGGATAACCCTACCCAAGCCATCAAAAAACTTAGTTGAAATATTGACAGAATTGTTATCGGTTTCCTTCGCTTTTAAAGCTGAGGCGGAAGCTAACGGGCTCCTCGGTACCCAATTGGATACAAAACTTACCTGTGAATTTCCGGTATTATAACTCGGATTTATCGTGGCCGAAAATGCGCCATTTGCTCCGTTTGCTGAAAAATTAACCCCCAAGGTTATGCTGACCGGATCAGAATAACTTCCAACCGTGTTTGGGGCATTCAACGTCAATTGACCAAAAGCATTAAACGAAATAAGGCTCGACAGAAACAATGTAATGCCGATACGAAAAAGAACCACATTAACATGCAGGTTGGACAACGTGCCTTTGTTCTTTTGTTTTACAAACATATTGATGAATGAATTTGTATCCTGTTATTGATTTAGGTAAATTATAATCGCTATTATAGGCTGCCGTCTCTTTTTTGAACCGAGTCCCTGCTGTTATAAGTTGAATTTAGGTGTTTCGATAGAAAATATTTTTCTTTCTCTTTAACTCTAAACAAACTGTCTTTTCGTGCAAAGTGGGCCCGGCCTATCCGCTGCATTATTAATTCTGACAGACGTTGCTGCTGGCCAGCGTTGAGTAAAGCATTTACGCCAGCCTCCCGTTCACTGTTCAACAGCTGGAATTGCCGCTGTTTTTCATCTGGTTTCAGATCTTTCCGTTTTATCAGTGAAGCCATCTGGGCCTCGTTTGCTCGCATGGCCGTTGATACCTTGGCGGCGAGAGCGGGGGCAATATCGAGATCGCCCGCAAGTTTATGTATATAGTCCGTTGTATCAATAGTCCTGTTGGCTTGAGCATGCAATGCAGCGGAGGTCAGCAGAAATATGATCGTTACTAAAAATATCTTTTTCATGAATTGTGTGTTTTAATTAGATCGTGCCTAGAGAGATACGTATTCGTCATTATTATCAACAACATTGTAGGTGTAGTCGCTACTTTCGTAAATGAACCCCGAACCGGAATACGGATCCAGGTACTGACCATAACTGGAAAGCAAACGATGCCCTAATGATAGCGATGATTGCCCTGCAGATATCGTATAATTGGTGTTGCTGGAACCTGTAACAGTTCCATTGTATGCCGTCGTCTGAGTGGACCCCTCCGTAACGATCACGGTTATTGTTCGGTCCAGAACAAAAGGCACGCTACCGGCAGCATCAGAATACAATTTGATAGTAACATCTGCAAGCGAAGAACTCGCCTGTTCACCAGTATTCGGGTCGCTCCAGGAATCCCCGGTATAATTCGAATACTCAATCTTGGCATATAAAGTTAATGAAGAACAGGTTCCGTTTGCATTAGCATAATTTTGACCGTTTTGGTCAATTTCAATTTGTGCCAGTCCATTGGCGCCTTGCTGCGTTGATGCGACGTACCTTCCTGCAGGAACTGTGTAAGTTACAGAAGAGCCCCGGACGCCCTTGCCACAATTGTTTCGATTAAATGAGCCCGATTGAGCCTGATTACTTACAGTAGTGAAACAATTTCCCGCTTCACCGTTAAAGTTATAACAATAGGCTTGTATGATGTTTTTTCCATTATCCCGTATGTACTGTAACCTGTTAAATTCATCATAATTGTAATAAGTAACCTGGTTGTTATCATCATTTTTACTGGTCATACCAATCAACGGCTCATAAGTAGCGGTGGTCATTTTTGCACCGACAGGATACAATCTCAATTCATCTATATAACCATTGCCAGCGAGGGTTAGCGCATTAATACCTGTTAAAAGATGCTGATAGCAGTTCCATCCGTTTCTTGCAGCCAGCAGCGTTGGTGTGCCCTGGGTTCCTGATATGGCATATGAAACCGTATTTTTTGTCCAGTAGGTAAAATAATAAGAAGTTGATGGCGTTAAATTGCTTTTTGTAATCGATCCCTTAGCAAGGTCATACAACCTGGTCCCGGTTACTGAAGACAGATCGAAGACCGGGCTTGCGCTCAAGGTCCAGTTGCCGTATTCAGCGGATTCAAAGCTCGTATATGCCACATCATCCAGCTTCGCGTTTTCGATAGCTGCAATTTGATGATTGTTATTATAACCGTAAATATAGCTGTAAAGCTTCGCAGGCACCGTGCTCGTTTGTTCTTCCGTCAGGTTGACGTTCAGGTTGTATTTACTAAAATACCGGAAAGGCTTCAGGTGGCTATCGGATGTTTCTGTCTCTGCATTACCATTGTACACAACTTTATAAAGTACATATTCATTATCTGGCATTTAGAACTTTAATTTCTTCGGTGATTTGCGGACCAATGGAGAGAGGCCCATAGAACGTTTTTAGAAGCAGTCATCGGCTAGTATCGAGAAATTACTAAAACTGCCCAATCCTTAAAAAACTTTTGTCACCGGGATCCGCCATTTTCTTTTTTCTCAAGCACAATCGAATATTCTTTACAAAACTCCAACATCTGCGAAAAATCGAAATCATACGCCTAATCAAAATCTCTCACTACCCCCACAAAAAAAGCCCCAACCAAAGTTGAGGCTCTCTAAAAACAAGTTACTTATCCTATTTCTCCAACCAAACCCTTGCGTTTACAAATGCTTCCATCCATGGCGATACTTCGTCTTTACGCCCGGTTGGATAGTTAGCCCAGTGCCATTGGAAAAGAGAACGCTCAATGTGGGGCATCATCACCAGGTGACGGCCGGTCTTGTCGCACATCATGGCAGTGTTGTAGTCTGAGCCATTGGGGTTGGCGGGGTAGCTCTCATAGCCATATTTGGCTACGACGGTATATTGGTCTTCAGCATATGGTAACTGGAACCGTCCTTCGCCGTGCGAGATCCAAACGCCAAGCGTTGAACCGGCCAGCGTAGACAACATTACCGAATTATTTGGTTGTACGGTTAGCGAAGTAAAGCCGCTTTCGTGTTTATGGCTTTGGTTGTGCAGCATCTTCGGCTTTTCGGCGTGGTCAGGGTTGATCATGCCCAACTCAATAAACAGCTGGCAACCGTTACAAATACCCACAGAGAGCGTATCCTCGCGTTCAAAGAAGTTTTGAAGGGCTACGCGGGCCTTTTCGTTATACATGAAGGCACCAGCCCAGCCTTTGGCTGATCCCAATACATCCGAGTTAGAGAAGCCACCTACTGCTCCGATAAACCGGATGTCTTCCAGTGTTTCCCGGCCCGAGATCAGGTCAGTCATGTGGACATCCTTCACATCGAAACCGGCGAGGTACATCGCATTAGCTAACTCGCGCTCAGAGTTACTGCCTTTCTCGCGAATTACGGCTGCTTTTGGTCGTGGCTTGCCTTCATCTATAACCGGTTTCTTTCCGGTAAAGCCTGCCGGGAATTTATATTTTAAAACATGGTTCTTGTAATTATCAAAACGCTCCCTTGCTTTCTCCGGGCCACTTTGTTTCTGATCCAGCAGGTAAGAGGTCTTAGTCCACACATCCCTCAGGTGATCAATATCAAACGACCAGCTACCGTTAGCATTTTTCACTGTTAGCGTAGCTGCCGCTTCAACAGTCCCAATCTTGCAGAAAGCAACACCATTGCGTTCCAGCACCGCTTCGGCTGCTGCATCAGCCTGGAAAACAATTCCGATGTTTTCAGCAAACAGCGTTTCGATGATATCCTGGTCACCCAATGCAGAAAGGTCGATTGTTGCACCTAAATCGCGGTCAGCGAAGCAGAGTTCTAACAAGGTAGTGATTAAGCCGCCGCTGCCTATATCATGCCCGGCCTGGATTTGACCTGCTTTGATCAGTTGCTGCAAGGTGTTAAACGTATTTTTGAAAGCGTCAGCGTCTAATACGTCCGGTGTTTCGGAACCTATTTTATTTAAAATTTGAGCAAATGATGAACCGCCCAGTTTATAAGTATCGCCTGACAGGTTGATATAATAAATCGCGCCCCCGTTTTTTTGCAGCACAGGCTCTATCACCCCTGTAATATCGTCACAATGTCCGGCTGCCGAAATGATCACAGTACCAGGCGCAATCACCTCGCCATCCTTATATTTTTGCTTCATGGAAAGCGAATCCTTCCCTGTTGGGATATTGATACCCAGTTCAATTGCAAACTCAGAGCAGGCCTTTACAGCCGCATATAAACGGGCATCCTCTCCCTCATTTTTGCAAGCCCACATCCAATTGGCCGAAAGCGATACGCTCTGCAAGCCATCCTTCAACGGAGCCCATACAATATTAGAAAGCGATTCGGCAATGGCATTACGACTCCCTGATGCCGGGTCAATCAACGCCGAAAGCGGCGCATGACCTATTGAAGTAGCAATACCATCCTTGCCTTGATAATCCAGCGCCATTACACCGCAATTGTTCAGCGGCAATTGCAGGGGACCGGCACATTGCTGCTTCGCCACGCGGCCACCTACGCAACGGTCTACTTTGTTAACCAGCCAGTCTTTAGACGCTACTGCTTCCAGTTGTAGTACCTGAATGAGGTAAGCCTGTAATTGGGATACGTTATAGGTTACCGGGCTATACTTTCGTTCGATTGTCTTATCCTGCATCACCACCTTTGGTGAACTACCAAACATATCGTCCATTTTAAGGTCCATTGGCCTGGCACCGGTAGTGGCTGATTCAAAGGTAAAATGATGATCACCGGTCACTTCGCCCACCGTATACATCGGAGAGCGTTCGCGGTCAGCAATCTTTTGCAGGATTTCTATGTTTTCCTGCCCGATCACCAGCCCCATACGTTCCTGAGATTCGTTTCCGATAATTTCTTTCGCTGAAAGGGTTGGGTCGCCAACAGGCAGTTTATCCAGGTCTATCTTGCCTCCGGTTCCTTCTACCAGCTCCGAAAGGCAGTTTAAGTGACCGCCGGCACCATGATCGTGGATAGAAACAATCGGGTTGATATCACTTTCCACCATTCCACGGACCGCATTTGATACGCGCTTCTGCATTTCCGGGTTTGAGCGCTGGATAGCATTCAGCTCGATTCCCGAACCTAAAGCGCCAGTGTCTGCTGATGAAACGGCTGCACCTCCCATCCCGATACGGTAATTATCGCCACCTAAAATCACCACTTTATCACTTACCTCCGGGCTGTGTTTTTTGGCTTGCGATAGCTTGCCATAACCGATACCGCCTGCCTGCATAATTACCTTATCATAACCCAGCGTGCGTGACTCTTCCTCATGCTCGAAAGTGAGCAGCGAACCCGTGATCAGCGGCTGACCGAACTTGTTACCAAAATCAGATGCACCATTTGAGGCCTTAATCAAAATATCGACCGGTGATTGATAAAGCCATTTACGCTCGGTAACGCCATTTTCCCAGGGGCGGTCTGCTGCTAAGCGCGATAATGCTGTCATGTATACCGCTGTGCCCGCCAACGGAACAGACCCCTGGCCACCGGCCATCCTGTCCCTGATCTCACCACCCGACCCTGTAGCCGCACCGTTAAAAGGTTCAACAGTAGTAGGGAAGTTATGAGTTTCGGCTTTCAGGGAAATTACAGATTCAAAATCTTTGATCTCGTAGAATTCAGGTACATCGGGCCGTTTTGGTGCGAATTGCTGAACTACGGGCCCTTTTACAAAGGCTACGTTATCTTTATAAGCCGAGACAATCCCGTTCGGGTGGGCCTCAGACGTTTTGCGGATGAGCTTAAACAAAGAAACAGGTTGCTCCTGTCCATCAATCACAAAAGTTCCGTTAAAAATTTTGTGGCGACAGTGCTCCGAATTCACTTGAGAAAAACCAAATACTTCAGAGTCGGTCAGCTTACGACCTAATTTTTCAGAAAGGCCATTTAAATATTGAACCTCTTCGTCACTTAAAGAGAGTCCCTCCTGCTTGTTATATTGGGCGATATCTTCAATTTCCAGGATTGGTTCCGGCTTAATGTTAATCGTGAAGATCTCCTGATTAAGCGCTGAATATTTTTGAAACAGCATCGGGTCGAAAGCCGAAAAATCAGGATCAACCGCTGCAAATTCCTCGATGCGGATAATACCTTCAATGCCCATGTTCTGTGTAATTTCAACCGCGTTGGTACTCCATGGAGTAACCATCGCCGCCCGGGGACCAACAAAAAAACCGGTCACAATTGTATCCCGGTTTAACTCCGCGCCTGCAAAAAGCCAGCTTAGTTTTGAAATATCTGTCGGATGGAGCGTTTGATTATGTTGTACGGCAAACACCGTATTTGCTTTATTAAAGAAAAAGTAAATCATATCCTTGTTTCAAGGTGCAAAGTTAGCTTTTTTTTAAAAAACAGCCAACATTAAAGGAGAACTGCTTATGATTATAGCTTTACTAATTACCCATTATAGTGTTGAAAGTTATTAGTACTTCAATGAAATCGTGGAAGCAAAAAAAGTAATTATTGCTGTTCTCCTAAAGAAGTTTACTTTAAACTATTATGATTGTGCGTTTCTAAAATAAATATTGAAACTCTTTCTGAGCGACTTTTATTTTTGAAAGCACTTATGGCGAAACACTTGCATATTTTAATTCAGGCGTTTTATACAAAACAGCTACAAAATATCAACAAAAATCTCATGGCGCATTTTATGCAAATTCTGCGCAAATAAAAAAACAACTCGCCAGCCCCGATCTGGTTTCTATCCTTGAAAAAAGCATGAACACGGAAGTCCTCGACAAGTCTACCTTAAAAGAAATTTTTGAGATGCGGCTGGCGCTGGAGATCGGGATGGTCGATTTTGTCATTGAGCGGGTAAAGCCAGAAGACATTGCCGAGCTCCGAGCAATTGTTTCGGTAAAAATCTACCAGAAAATCCTTCCAATTGATATTAATTATTATCGATAACCTTCTTTTGTCTCCTAATTCCGACATTACACAAATTATTCAGTCCACTCTTTAAATAAAACCGCGAAATTTGTTCAAAAGTAAATCTCCAAATAAATGTTATCAGCACCTCGAAGCAGTGTACCCTTTGATTTGTTGACTTTATTAATTAAGTTTTTTCGTAGAATTTTGAAAATAGCTCTGGATTTTTGATTCCATAATCCTTTATGTCTGTTGTTAACGCTACCCAGTTATTTACAGTATATTCCTTATTTCCGGTTTTCTTTTCGCCAATAAAGCGAAATCTTACATGATCGCCAGACTCAATACCTTCAAAACTCGGGGCATTAGGCTTAATATTAAATTTAATACGATAGCCGTTCACCACTTCCACTACCGCGCTTTTCCATTTTCCATTCGGATATTTTGTTACGGAGGTGATTTGCCCATCGGTAAAACGCACTTTGTTGGCTTCAAACAAGAAAGCCGCTTTTGGAATTTGGTCGGCTTCTATAAGCTGGAATATTTTTTTACCATTAAAAACAATTGTCGCCGGCTGTATTTGCACAGGTTCTCCCTGCCCCATGGCAGCTGTAAATACTTTAACATTCAACACATCGCCAAGCTTAAATTTGTTTTGCAGCTGCTTTTCCTGACCGTAACTGGTACGCATATAAAAGATATAATTACTATTTTCCAATTTGATGCAACTTCCGTTTCCAGCAAGGCCAAAAGTGCCAAACCCAACTACTTTGTAAGGTAGTTCTTTACCCAATACGCGTTCAGTCTGTTCGGCTTTTTCCTTGAACTCATCTGTTTTTCTAAAATTCTCTGCTTTCTTCCGGGCTCTTTCATGCTCCAACTGTTGTTGCGGTGTACGTTTTATCTTCTGCCGAAATTTAATAGTATCTGATATAAAGAAAAAATAGTTATCAAATCCCGACAAATCCACACCAAGATCAGGGCGGGGCCCCTGTGTTGTAGAACCGGTGCCAAAAATAGCCAGCTTTTGGTCGTTAACCATTTGTTCGAGTTTATTTACATCCGCTTCGGAATATATCTTTTTACCCAGCACCAGGGCGGGCTTCTCATTCAGCGCAAGCTGAGAGCTCATACTTCCACCTCCCGGCATCTTGAAGAATACCTCATCATATTCGCTTCCGTCTTCATTTTTTAGCCTTAACCTCGAGTAAAATTTGCCTTGAGGAATAGCCGCTATTTCAAGCAGGTTTGCCTTTTCTATCGGTGTCATCGTTAAAATTGTTCCCCTTTTGGTAATAATCTCCACTACACCATCTTTTGCCTTTTTTCCATACCTGTCAACTCCGGATTTGCTAATGCTTGACGACGAAATACATCTGCCGCTAATGGTATAAAGAATGTCGTCTTTATACTCTTTTCCATCAATCTTCACAAGCGGATGCGGGCCAAGCAAACTGAGGTCACTAACAGCACTTATACGTCTACCTTTGGGGTCGGTTTTGCCTTTTATATTTGCAAAAGCCAGACAGCTTACAATTGCCAGCGGCAATAGTAGTACATAAATGATCTTTTTCATATTAGAAGAGGGTTGGTTAAATAACATGGCGATGCGCTTTTTAAGCGGAGCTTTACTAAAGCTGTTGTACAAAACATGGTTAGCAGATATAGACAGCCGAAGTAACAGGTTTGCATAAATGTTTTTACCGGCACTATTTGCGGCAATAAGGTCAACTTCAAACTCGTGATTTTCTTCAATAGAGCGGATGTAGCAATACACGAAAGGATTAAACCAAAGTACTACCTGCGCAATCCGGGCTACCATCCTATCAGCCGAGTGTAGTAACCTGATATGTAGCAGCTCGTGAGCTAATACCTGTTTTACCTCTTCAGGTTCAAGTTCATCATCGTTCAAAAATATAACATTGGCAAATGAACTATTGGATAGGCGGTTGGCGCTTTTTATCACCTTAATATGCCCCATTTGTAAAAGCTGCTGACCTTTACTGCGACGCCAAAAAATCACAAGAGTAGTTAGCAGGTGCAGAAAAAAAATGATAGCAGCCACATAATAAATATTGGTAAACAATGGCATCCAGCTAAACGGCGCTGTTTCTGTTACTGCAGGAGTTGTTGCTTGTACTTGCAGAGGCTGCCCCATATAATACTGGTAAATTACAGGTTGCTTAATCATCATTTGCGGTACCGAGCTCACAGGAATGGTAATTAGGGGGATACCAAAACTTGCCATAAGCGTAAGCAGCAGATACCAGCGGTTAAGGCTGAAAAAGGTAAGCCTGCGCAAACAAGCAAAATATAACAGATAAAAAACGGCTGTACATGCCGATACTTGTAGTAAATACGTGAGCATGTTCATAGTTGTTGGTTTTTATTGATAATGTCCTGGATTTTTTTGATATCATCGGCACTAAGATTTTCCTCTTTGGCCATAAAAGACAGCAAGCTGGTTGGAGAGTCATCAAAATAACCCGTCAACATTTTTTTGAACGTTACTTTACGATATTCTGATTTTGATATCAGTGCAAAGTACTCATAGGTTTTGCCATAGGCCTTGTAACCAACGTAGGCTTTTTTTTCCAACAACCTGACAACAGATGATATGGTATTATAAGGAGGTTTTGGATCATCGGGCAGGGCGTCGATAATATCTTTCACGAAAGCTGTTTTTAGCTTCCATATTACCTGCATAACCCGTTCTTCTGTCTTAGTTAATTCTTCCATATCCAAATCTAAAACTAAATTTTAAGTTATACAACTGTTTTTTCAGTTTTATAATTTATTTTTCAGTTTCAAATCGAAATTAATATCCTCGTATTGACAGATAACTGATATAATTAACGGGGTTTGTTAGCTACAACAGAACCAAGGTCCGATATGCTTCCTGCTTATTTAACCGAAATGCCCCCCTTTATCCCGTAAACACCCAAGTGTACTATAATAGAAATCACTTTATTTAGTGCTGTCAGTTTGCGATAGCCTTAAGTTTTTCGATTGAGATTTCCGTCTTTGGATCGAACGCACTACCACGCATATAATTTATCAAACTATATCTGAGCTGGCGGCTCGATGGTCTTTTGTCTGTTTCTGAAACCAGGTCGATACCCGAAACTATCAGTTGTCCGTTTCCAACCTTTGCTTCAAAAATTAACCCGAGCGACCTTGCAGTCACCCAATCATCTATTACCCTTACGATCGGTTTTAAACCGGATTTTACCTTATCAAGTTCAATAGCATTTGAATGGACAATCCCGTCCCACCACTGCCAGTTTGAGTAAGATTGTGTTGGAAAATCCCGGAAAGCCGGGTGCGCAGGATCACACATGATGCCCAGCGTATGTGGCGCCTGCCCCCCAGTCCACGCGGTATTCCAAAATATGGACGAAAAACCGATTTGAACTTCCCCGCCAAATTCATTTTTTAAACTTCCCTTTTTCAATGACCACAGAACTTTACCCCCATGTAAGAGCACGTCCTCGGCTTTTTCATCCAGTGTTTGGGTCACAAGAATATCCTGCTGATCTATTTTTTTCAAGCGTGGATATACAAAAAATTCCCAGGTATTTCTATAACCGGCAACATTAACCTCTAAGGTCAATTTACACGGTTTCGTAATTCCGGAAAGGCTCTGGCTGATCTCACCAATTTTTATCCCAT
Organism: Mucilaginibacter kameinonensis; assembly: GCF_003675385.1. GTDB lineage: Bacteria > Bacteroidota > Bacteroidia > Sphingobacteriales > Sphingobacteriaceae > Mucilaginibacter > Mucilaginibacter kameinonensis. Next base: position 624,604 of record NZ_RCWZ01000005.1, read on the forward strand.
TACCGTTTGGCAGGTCTTTATCCGGAAATGTCCCCTGAAACGTCGATTTTCCGTCCGAACTTAAAATTCGCCATTTAAGGGCCGGTTTACTGATAACACTTTCAGAAAATTGCGCCACCTCAACCGGGATCTTCAAGGTTTCATTATTTTCCCAGATCATTTTGCTAAACCTCGCAAGTGGGACTACTGAATTACAGAACTGCCGATATTCGTCTGCATTGATATAACCTTTCGGTTCCCAAAACGCGTTAACTACACCAACCAATGCCGTACCCTGGCCAGGAAAATCATTTAACCCCAGTAATTGAAAACCACCAAATCCAGGGGTTCGCAGCGCGGCCTCGATGTCGGCTTTATAGCAAAGCGACTGCAGCTTTCCTGAATTATATAAAAACTCCTTTGCATATTGCTCCAGTCCGTTTTGTTGCAATTGATCCTGAAATATCTCAAAATTTTTCGCCCGGAGAACGCCTTTATATTTTTGAATCTCCGAAAAATCCGGGTAAACGCACCATTGACCAATTTCATGGCTCACTGTCGGATGATTCCATTTTGCGATGACCGCATGCCAATCGTAGTCAGTGCTGGGAGGTTGTGCATTGATAATACTTTTAAGGCCACTCCCCCAGGCTTGTATGCGAGGGTCGGGTGAACTGTTGTAGTCAGCATCCGGAATTATAGGCCAACCTGCACCGGTGGTATAAAGGCGACGAGAGTCTTTACCTTTCCAGTATTTCACAAAGTCGGTAAGGAACTGCGTAAATTTTGGCCCATCAGGCTCATTTCCGTATAACAGCATACAAAATGAGGGGTGATTGCCGAACGCTTTTACAATCCTTTCACTTTCCTGATAGATAAATTTATCTAAAGGTTTACCATCTCCGATTGTCGCTCCCTGGTTTGCCCAGGAGGAGCATTCAATCTGAAGATACAAACCTGCCTGGTCTGCTGCAGTAAAAGCAGCTTCTGGGGGGCACCAGGAGTGGAAGCGAATATGATTGAGTCCGAAAGATTTGCACTGTCTAAAAATTTTCGACCATGTAACAACGTCTGTCGGCGGATAACCTGTAATCGGATACGCAGCACAGTCCAACGTTCCCCGAAGGAAAGTAAGTCGCCCGTTGATTGTAAACTGTGTATTGTTTGTGGCAAACTCCCGCATTCCGAATATAATTTCCCGTGAATCAACGGTCGAACCTTTTGAGGAAAGCAACACACGCAGACGGTAAAGGTTCGGGTGAAACTCATCCCAGAGTTTTACATTCCTACCAATCAAAATATTCATTCCCGCATGAACTATAGCACTGTCATATTTAAGATCGAGATTCTTACGTGCTACCATTCTTCCTTCGTTATCATAAACTTCGCAGGCAACCCTTAAACGCGCCGATTTACTTCCGTTGACGACATTTAGTTTTAACGCTGCTAATTGCTGCCTAATGTCGGGAAAAACCTGAACATCTTCCAGATAGGTTTTATGCAGCGCCTGTAGGACAATTTTACCGGCGATCCCATTCCAATTACCTTGCGTATGATCTGATATGCTATGAGAATTCTGCCCGACATCAACCTGTTTGGCACCGTTATCTACCCGTATTGTTATGCGATGTTTCCCGGGTTTGACCGACCCAAGATTGAATATATCAGGTGTACCGAGGCTGTTAAATTCGCCTATATACTTATTGTCGATCCAAACATTCGTATACCAATGACTCCGCTCAAGAAAGAGCCTTATTGTATTACCAGCCCAATCAGCGGGAATAAATATTTCCTTTTGGTACCAGGCAGGGCCTTTGTAATATTTTACCGGCTGAAGCCAAAACGGCACTTTCACATGGCCTGGAGCACGATATTTTTTGTATTCAGGTTTATAAAACCATCCCGAATCGATGATACTGCCTGTCCACGGGGTGGTAGTTGAAATATCCTTGCCTTTACCGTTAGTTGTCATAGATCCCGGCAAGCTGATTATATCCTTCAATGATCTGCTATACCATTTTTCCGTGATACCCACGTTAAGAGAATCAATCTCAAATGCCCATTTGCCCGCCAGCGATATTGTATTAAAATTATTACTTAAGCTACGGTGATCAATGCCTTGGTTTTGTGCCAACGAACATAGTACAGACGTTAATAAAAACAGAAACAAGAGGGCGTATTTTATTCTAATCATGGCAATAGAAAATTAACCCAAATAATCAAGCAATTAACAGATACTTATATAACTTCTATATAAACAATCCGAGCATGTTTAATCACTGAAGATTTTATTAGGTTTAACAGATTTACAATGCAACTGGTTAAAGCATTTAAACCGCAGGTGAATTACCCCACCAACACAGATAAATGATTTGGGTAAAATAATTGAAGAAAGTGGATTTAAAAATGGACGATTAGCATAAAAAGATGGATTTTTCTATCTATATACTCAAATAAAGTATAGATGACATCCCTATCGTGTAAATTGCAATTTAATCCATTTTGATTTTCCGTAAAACCATTCTACCAAATCGAGCCCGTTATGAAAATCAGAAACCGTTATATCTTAAAACTTCATCCCCTGATTAGGCAGAATCAATAGCAAAATTCAGTTTCAATTCGTTAAGAGCCTAAACCCCAATCATTTTTTTTAACATAAATTTATGTTTGGTACCTTGATCTGCGAACTCTCAAGTTTTACGAGTAAAATCCCCAGCAGTTAAGTGAATTAAAAAAAATAAAAAATTGATTTACAGATCAATATAATATTTAATTATCAAATACACTTATCAAAATAAAAGCCTAAATAAGTTGATATTTTAAGTTGTTGGCGACAAACAACAACAGCTTTTGACATTTCCATAAGACACAGCACAAATACACCATTATCTGTTTTTCGATTCACCCAAAAACAAGAGCAGCAAAATCAACTATAAAATACTATCGGATTGCTTTATTCCTATGACTGCTCAATCAAAGTCAGCCTTGCTTAGTATTCGCCTGGGGCTTCTTCAGCGATTTCATGAACTGCAAGGGTGACTCGCCGTATTCTTTTTTAAAAGCCCTTGAAAAGTTCGAATTACTTTGAAGACCGATCCTGTCTGCAACCTCGTTCATGGATACATCCTCATGAGTCATGATATGAATAGCGCGCTTGAGCCTCACAGTGCGGATGAACTCACCGACCGATTGATCAGAAATCCCCTTGATTTTTTGATAAAGCTTGGTACGGCTGATGAATAAATGCCTGCACAAAAAGTCAACGTCAAGGTTCAAATCCTGTATATTATCTTCTATGACGTTGATTAGCTTTTGAAAAAACGCTTTATCTTTTTCAGAGTTTACAAGTTCGGTGGCTTCAGACAGGTAGTTTTTGGCGTAGCGTTGTTTTAGCTTTTCGGCCTGCTCAAATATATTGGCCACCGTCAGTAGCAACAGGTCGATACTTAACGGCTTGGCAAAATAAAAATCGGCGCCAGACTCCATGCCTTCAATTTTGGTATCCAGTGCATCCTTTGCTGATAAAATGATAAAGGGGATGTGGCTGGTTTCAAACTGTTCTTTAAGCAGTTTGCAAAGTTCTATTCCATCCATACCGGGCATCATAACATCGCTGATGATCAGGTCTGGCATTTGTCTGGTGGCCAGCTCAAAACCCTGCCTTCCATCTTCGGCTTCCTGAACCAGATAATATTTTTCAAATGCCTGCTTCAAAAATGCCCGCAATTCGTTATTGTCTTCAACCAATAACAGGATCTTGCTGCTTTTTTCCGGCAAATGGTTTTCTGTTGGTTCATTTTCGGGCAGGTGAGTTGGCATAGCATTATCAATAACTTCCAGCTGCACTTCAACAGCGCCACCTGTTGCCCTTTCTGAGGTTTCATAATTTTCGTCCCCCCATGGTATGCCAATGATAATCTCCGTTCCTTTATATCGTTCGCTGTAAACGTAAATATCACCTTTGTGTAGCTGAGTCAGGCTTTTCACCAGTGCCAGCCCAACACCCGAACCCAAATGATTTTTGCTGATACGGTAATATCTGTCAAAAATGCGGGTAATAGATTCGCCGGAAATGCCTATTCCTGTATCGGCGACCCTGAAATAGGCATATTTTTTTGCACGGTGATCTTTATTTAAAAGCTCAAAACCAGTGTTAAAAGACGGCTTAAACTGATTAATATCAAAAAATAATTCAAAGATAACTCTCCCTCCCGCATTAGTATATTTAAATGCGTTGTTCAGTAAATTAAACAGAATCTTTTCAAGAACCTGAACATCAAACGGGGCGTAGCCTGCCCCGGCAACCTGATTTTCTATATGGGCGTTAACTTCAAAAACAATATTTTTATTAATAGCAAGGTTTTGGAATTCCCAGGTCAGGTCTTTACAAAACTGACCGATCATCAATGGTTGTACCTGTAGTTTAACAATACTGTCCGCAACTTTTTTAAAGTTCATCAGTTCACTGATCAGGTTCATTAACCGCTTGGCGTTACGGTACATCAATTGGTATGAATAATCGAGCGCAGAATTCTTATTCTGCCCGATAAGGCTTTCAAGTGGCCCAAGTATTAATGTCAGTGGCGTACGAAATTCATGCGAAACATTGGTAAAAAACATCAACTGCTGCTGGTAAAGTTCTTCCCGTTGCTGATGCATTTCTTCACGTTTATTTTCATTAACGGCGCGCACCTCCATTTCCCGTTTAAGACGATACCATCTGGCCTGATAAATATAAATACCTGCTAAGCCCGACAGGAACAGTACAGCATAAATCAATTTGGCAAAACCCGACTTCCACCACGGCGGCGTTACCGTAATAATCATTTCGGCTTTATATGTGCTCCAAATACCATCGTTATTTGTGGCTTCAACCACAAATTTATAACTGGCATAATCAAGATTGCTGTAGGCTGCCGCCGGGTTTTTACCATCAGTAAACTTCCAGTCCTTATCAAACCCGTTAAGCTTATAGCGATATTTGCATTTTAAAGGATTTGCAAAGTGCATGGATGAAAACGCGATCTGGAAATTATTTTGCAGGTAATTGAGCCTTAGTTTATTGCAGTAACCAATAGCCTGCGGAATAACGTTTTTTTCCGAATCGGGATTTGCATACACCGGCCGCTGATTATTAATCAGGATATCTGTAAAAGTTGGCCGCGCGGCTATACTGTTTGCTTTGATCTGTTCGGGATAAAAATAATTAAGCCCCTTTATCCCGCCGAAATACAGACGCCCGTCCTCTCCTTTGTAAGATGCTCCTACTTTGAAACTGTTACCCTGAAGGCCATCGTTTTTATCATAACGAATCAGTTTGCCGGTTACCGGATTAAAACATTCCAAACCGTTGCCGCCCATCCATATATTTCCGGCATTATCCACCTCCAGGCTTTCAACATCATTAAAAATCCCATAATTGCCTGCATAAGTAGTTATAGCATATGAGTCGTTTTTCTCGCGCAATACTAATTTATTCAAGCCACCTCCAATGGTGCCCACCCAATAAGTGCTGTCATTTTGTTTGTCTATAGGATAAGTATAATCCGAACTTAATGAGTTTGGTTTTGAGGATGAAGCATTATAGGAAAAGCTTTCGATAATATTTCCATTCCGGTCAACGATCATCCGTTTCAGACCATGAATACTGGACACCAATAGTTGTGGCCGGTTCTTATCAGCATAAATAAAATAACCTTCACCGTAATATTTAATCCGGTAGCAGTTTTGGGCGTCTTTCCAAATTACGCCCAAATGATCCTGATGATTACCAAACCATATATTACCATAATAGTCCCTGGCAAGGCAATCCACAACATGTGTAGGAAAAAGCTCAGACCCGGCCGGCTTCCACAAGGTTCCGTCCGGCTTCAGAATATCAATTCCGCCGGAACTGCCTATCCACAGATTCCGATGATCATCAAACAATAACGCGGTCACGGCATCGCTTTTTATCCTGACCGGCGAATTGTAGGTGTTATAATAGTTAAACTTTTGTGTTTTTAAACTGTACCGGTTCAATCCATTGGCGGTGGTACCTATCCAAATATCATCACCATAGGCCAATACAGATCTGATATGGTTCCCGGCCAGGGTGTTAGCTATTTCCGCATTATGTTGAAGGGTGTAAAAAAGCTTCTCGTTTAAATCACAATAGTTAACACCACCGCCAAACGTACAGATCCACAGACAATCTGTACGGTCAATAAAAATTTTACTCAAGGAGTTTGAATTTAAGCCATGAGCTGAATTTTTATCATTAACCATCTGAATAAACCTGAGCTGGCTGTCAAGTCGCAGTACCGCATTAGGTACATGGATCCAATAGTCGCCACGACTGCTCCGTACAACTCCTTTTATATCTGAATAACCGGGACAGGTAAACCGGCTACCCGCTGTAAGTATGCCACCTTTTTTATTGACCAGGAATAACGTGTTCTTTGCTGTAACTGTCAGGTTATTCCGGTCGTCGACAAACACATGTGAAAGCTCTTGAGTGGCAAGACCTTTAATATCCGCTTTATTCAACATAAACTTTTTATCAAACGTCCAGATTCCCATATTACCCGATAAATAAAGGGTTCCATATTTATCGGTTGTCATATCTGTAAAACGGATACCTGCAGGCATGCTTAGCTTTTGTGCTTCAATAGTATTTCCCTTAACCCTGAATAATTTAAACTGGCTCCCTGTAAAAACATACAACAAATCGCCTGATGGTTTGATTACCTTTTCAAAGCCGGTTCGCGAACCGGTGTTTTCTGAAAAATCGGTATATTTTTCCTGTCGGGTATTAAAACATTGCAGTCCACCTTCCGTGCCTATCCAAATATTGTCCTGGTCATCCGGATAAAGCGAAATCACCCTGTTTTTAAAGGCATTATTGAGCGGAACATTACTGTTGTAAAACTTTTTAACCGAGTATCCATCATACCTGTCCAACCCAAAAAAGGTGGCCACCCATATGTAACCCCGTTTATCCTGCACAATGTAATTGGCATCCGTATGAGACAAACCTTCATCCACGGTTAGATAATTGAATTTATAAGGATAAGGCTGGGCACCGGCAACAGATATAGCTATACAATAAAAAAGGGCAAAGAAGTATAGCGCTTTGACGTTAAGGCGTTTATTTACCCAGAAGAGGTTTTGGATGCTCATTTATATTGCTGCCGGTTTGGGATTTAAAAATACTGTAAGAATATCAATCCGGTAAAATTAATGACGGATACTACAAACAGCTGATATCAGTGCTAAAATTGGTCTGCCACATCATACAGGAAATAAGCTATAAAAGCATTCGTTTGACGTTGCACGATACAATAAAACAAAATTGAATTTTATACACCGGATAATTTAATATTCCCCATTCAAAAAGCACAATTTGCTAATAAAAATGTACGATTTGACAATTGACTTTTTTTGACATATCTGCCCGATAGTTCCCATCTCATTATAACCTGCAAAATCTTCGTTTTTTCGCCATTTCAAACAGCATCCTATCTATTAGCCCTAACGCTGCCCAACTACAATCAAATGCACTTTGCGGCAATAAATATGCACGATTTGGCAACCTCCCGCCCTCATTAAACAGGTTATTTGTTCCCGCCAATTATTGTAACAAATCTATTAGCGGTACTGCTTCTGCTATTGCGTGGCCGCTCCTCCTACAACGGGGCAAGCTGCACAGCTATACTAACCTTTGGCCCTCCCGGTAATTTTTAAAATCAAATTATAAACTAAAAACTTCAAAAATCAATGAACGAAAAAAACAGAAACCATCACTCAACCAATCCAGATCAACCTCTCATTATGTGCAATTAAAAGTTTAATTATGAAAAAGACTTTACTTAAAAAGTATGTTAAGATTAGCAAGTCCGGGTTTTACCTGGGCGGTATCGTCCTTTTATTTGTTTCGGATTTTAGCTCCGCCGCTCCTATAAAAACCGCGTCCCATCAGATTGTTGGCGTGGTTACTAAGGGCAATAAAGAAAATGCCCTGACAATAAAAGGCCGGGTTATAGACCGGGTAACCGGTCAGACTATACCGGGAGTTTCTATAAGGATCAAAGGAGCCACCGGCGGTACAGTTACTGATATCAACGGCAACTTCTCCATAGAAGCAGCCAACAATGCGGTACTGGTGTTTACCTATATAGGGTATGATCCGCTCGATGTGCCTGTTGACGGCCAAACCACCCTAAACGTAAGGTTACAGCCGGCAGCCAAAAACTTGAATGAGGTAATAGTAGTAGGTTATGGCGCGCAAAAGAAAACATCATCCACCGCCGCCGTTTCAACTATCAACACAACTGAAATAGCCCAAAAACCGGTTGTAAATTTGACTAACAGCCTGGTGGGCCGCGCCTCGGGCCTAATAGTTACCCAGGGCAGCGGCGAACCCGGTTTTGACGCTTCAAATATCCAGATCAGGGGGCAAGGATCGTTCAACCGCTCGGCCGCCTTGCTTATTGTTGACGGCGTACCGCGCGATTTCAGCCGCCTTGATCCTAATACCATAGCCAGTTTCACAGTACTAAAAGATGCAGCCGCTGTTGCTCCTTACGGAGTAGCCGGTGCTAATGGAGTAATTTTGGTTACGACCAAGCAGGGCCGTTCAGGAAAAGCATCGTTAACCTATAATGGATATGTCGGTTTCCAAAATCCAACTTTTATACCACAATACACCAACTCTTACCAATATGCGCTGATGCGTAATGAGGCCAACGCTAATGACGCGGCAGATGCAGGCACGCAATATGTTCCTTTTGCTACCGATGATGACCTGCAAAAATATAAGGATCATTCAGATCTTGATGTGCACGGGGATAGTGACCCGCTGCATGATATTATCCTGAAAAATCGTCTGATTACCGCTCACAATATTACGCTCTCGGGCGGTAGTGATGACATCAGGTATTTTGCGTCGGTTGGATATACCCATCAGGATGGTATGTGGGGTACAACTTATCTCAATAAATACAACGGATCATTAAATTTAACCGCCAATGCTACCAAAAGCACCACAGTAAACTTTTCGGTAAACAGTTATGTAGAAGACGGACATTACCCTGGTACAGGCGCAGGAAGCATTTTAGATCAGGCTGAACGAACAGCGCCCTATACCCCCGTTTACTTTACTAATGGTTTATGGGGTGGTTACATAGGTCAGTCGTTGGTTGGCGAAATTTACCATAGCGGTTATGACATCAATGAAAACTCGGCTTTACTTTCCCAGTTGTCTATCGATCAGAAACTGCCCATCAAAGGCCTGAGTATTAAAGGAGTGATCAGCTACGATAACGGCCCGGAACCTTTGTTTAACACACAAACATCATTTCAACGTTCTTACCGTACCCCTATCCCATTTTATAGCGTAGCCGATAAAACCAAAAAGCCTTACACTTTTGTGCAAAGTATCCAAGGCAGCCAATATCCAAGCTACTCAGAAACCTATAATCAAACGCATTCTATTACGGCGCAGGGCTTATTAAACTATGCCGGTTCATTTGGCAAGAGTGATATCACTGGCTTGCTCGTAGTTGAAAACCGTACAGTTAAATATAAAACCTTCTCGGCCAAAAAGATCAATTACAACCTTGATATCGATGAGCTTGATTTTGGTGGTCCTGCTCCTTCCGATGCGACCAACTCCGGCCACTCCGACGGGCAGAAACAAATAGGTTACGTTTATCGTCTCGGTTATGCTTATGACAAAAAATATCTTTTTGAGGCAACCGGCAGATATGATGGCAGCTATCTTTTTGCACCAGACCATCGCTGGGGTTTCTTTCCGGCTTTCTCGGCAGGCTGGCGTATTTCTGAAGAGAAGTTTATGAAAGGTAAAATAGACTGGATAGATAACCTGAAACTCAGAGGTTCATGGGGACAATCAGGTGCTTATCCGGCAAGTGGTGGTAATATTCTTACCTACCAGTACCTAAGTCCTTACCGCATTGCATCAAGCTCAGGAGTATTAAATAACACTACCACTCAGGGCGTTTACGAGGGACTGCAGGGCAACCCGGACATAACCTGGGAAAAGGCTACCAAAATTGATGCGGGTTTAGAAGCTACACTTTGGAATGGCGCCCTTGGCTTCGAAGTCGATTACTTTTCAGAAAAAAGGTCGAACCTGCTGGCACAGATCGCGGCATCCCTGCCTCCTGAATATGGCATTGGTTTAGGGTTGGTAAATGGCGCTAACATGCAAAATCATGGCATCGACGTAACGATCACCAGTTCGAAAAGCTTTACCAAAGACTTACGCCTGGATATTAAAGCTACCTTCACCTTCGCCCGGAATAAACTGGTTAAGGTATACGAAGACGCGGGAACTTATGCCAATCCTAACACACGCCGAACAGGGCGTCCGAATGGTACCCAATTTGGGTTACAGGCATTAGGCTATTTTACACCGGCTGATTTTGAAGCCGACGGAAAAACCCTAAAACCAGGTATTCCCGTTCCACAGTTTGGAGCTGTCCGCCCTGGTGATTTGAAATACGCCGATTTAAATGGCGACGGCAAAATAAATGGCAATGACCAAACAGTCATCGGCCATCCCAATACCCCCGAAATTATTTATGGGCTTGAGCCACGTCTTTCGTACAAAAACTTTGATATCGACCTGCTGATCCAGGGATCGGGAAACAGCAATATCCAGCTTAATAACTATTTCGTGTGGCCTTTCCAGGCATCCGGTTCAGCAACCGAATTAACTTATAAAGACCACTGGACACCATCAAATACCGACGCGTTATACCCTCGTTTATACGGTACACCAAAATCAAACAATACGCAGTCATCCAGCTGGTGGATAAGAAATAACTCATACCTGCGCCTCAGGAGCTTTGAATTAGGGTATACTTTTTCAAGCAGGCTGCTGGGCAAAGCGATGCGATCGCTAAGAGTTTATGCAGCAGGCCAGAACGTGTTTACCTGGACACCATCGATAAAAGAAACTATTGATCCTGAAAACAGCGGAAGTAATGAAAATTATTTCCAGCAGCGCGTGCTTTCAATAGGAGTTAATGCAACATTTTAAAATATAACGAGATGAAATCAACATATTTAAAAAAGAGCCGGGTGTACTTTCTCGCTTTACTTGTAGTTAGTGCAAGCGCCTGTAAAAAAAATCTGTTAGACGTGCCGCCTAAAGGTTTTTTAACCGATGAGGCAGCATTTTCCTCAGAAGCTAACGCCGACCTGGTGCTTAATGATATTTACAGCAATTTGCCCGATATTAATAACGAGACGCAAAACTCGGATCAGTATACAGATAACAGCGCCTGCGGTGCATCATGGGAAACAGGCCAATCGGTGATCCGGGCTAATTCGCTCAATCCTTCTAACGCTATCGACGGCCCCGCTGGTTCATGGAAATGGGAAACTGTTTACGCCAACATCCGGAAGTGTAACATATTTCTTCAGAATGTTACGGCAAACAAAGCTAAGTTTTCAGACGCATGGTATACCAAACGTATTGGCGAAGCTACGTTCATGCGTGCATACTACTATTCATTGTTATACACCAATTACGGCGGTGTGCCACTTATTTCAAAACCGCTTGACAACCGCACCGGCGACGACATATTTGTGGCCCGCGGTACTGCCGATCAAACAATTGCTTTCATAGAAGCCGATTGCGACGCAGCTGCTGCTGCCTTACCGACCACATCAGATCCAGGCCGGGCCACCAAAGGAGCGGCTTTGACCTTAAAGGGCTGGGTTGAACTATTTGCAGCAAGTCCGCTTAGTAACACTACTAATGATGCGGCCAAATGGGCCAAAGCGGCCGCTACCAACCAGCAGGTAATGACGCTTGGACAATACATCATTTTTTCGGATTACGCAGGTCAGTTTCTGTCATCAAACAACTGGAACAAGGAAACCATTTTTGCCAGGGGATACGCAGCACCCAACCGCGGCCACAAACGCGAAGGCATTCTCGGGCCTGTTATCGTGAACGGTGGTCAGCAAGCCTGGGGAAACCTGGCCCCTACGCAAAACTTGATTGATGATTACGAAATGGATAACGGTAAAACTATCACCGACCCTACATCGGGTTATGACCCTCAAAACCCTTATGTACACCGGGAGCCGAGGTTTTACCAATCCATTGTATATGATGGTTCAAGCTGGCAGGGCGATATCTTTAAATCCCGCATCGGTGGTAATAACGAGATTGACTTAAGCTCATCAAGTGATATTTCAAATACCGGTTATAACGGTAAAAAAACGCTGGATGAATCTATCCGCGGGCAAACGAGCTTAAATACCACACAGGGCACTTCCAACTATATTATCTTCAGGTACGCCGAGGTACTTTTAAGCTACGCCGAAGCGCAAAACGAAGCCGTTGGCCCTGACGCTTCCGTTTATGCAGCGGTAAACCAGGTTAGGCAACGCGCGGGTTCTGCGTTACCCGCCGTTCCTGCTGGTTTAAGTAAAGATCAGATGAGAGATGTTATCCGGCGTGAGCGACGTATTGAATTTGTATTTGAAGACAAACGATGGTACGATATCAGGCGCTGGGACATTACCACAAAAGGCCCCGCTGTTTTGCAGGAGCAGGAATATGGTATGAAAATTACAGCTGATGCTGGCGGCAAATTAACTTACTCCCCAGTACCAATATTCAAAAATTCCTTTTCCGAGTATATGAACTGGTTGCCATTGCCATTGCGGTTAATCAACCAGAATCCAAAACTCACACAAAACCCGGGATATAATTGATTTCATAATCCGGTTTATTAATTGGTTCGCGGCCCCCTTAACCCGGGGCCGTTTTTTTTCCAGACATTCTAAAAACGACCGCTAAAAGAACTTTTTAGACAACAAAAATGCAATACTTATTGTACTACTTCTATTATTTAAAAACAAGGCCCCATTAGTCAAAAAAGGTGCATTGTCGGCCAATTTATCCTGGTTAAGGTACATTATGCAAATAAAAATGTACTGTATGACAATTTACAGCTGTAAAAATTACATTTATTTGTATCTAAAACTTACAATTATCAATTGCCCCAAATTTTCTAAATATAAATATCTATGAGTAAAACTTTCTTTTCGAAAAAGACTCTTATTTTATCAATCGTAACCATTCTTTCCGGCTATCAGTCAAGTTTTGGTTTCCAGGCGCCCACCGGAAGCAGGCTATCCGCTACGGATACCGCGTCTGTGCCGAAAGAAATTGAAGACCCTGAAAACATTGGCATCCATAAAGAGGCCAGTCACGCTACGTTAATGCCCTATGCTTCGTTAAAAGAGGCTTTGGCCGGTAATCGTCATGCGTCGTCATATAGCCGCAGCCTGAACGGGCTTTGGAAATTTAACTGGGTAGACTGGCCACAGAAGCGCCCGGTTAATTTTTATAAACCCGATTATGATGTATCGGGCTGGAAAGATATCAAAGTGCCATCCAACTGGCAAGTTGAAGGCTATGGCACGCCATATTACAGCAATTTTACCTATATTTTCCAAAAAGATTTTCCGAGGGTAATGAGCACCCCGCCCGAAAAATATACCGCGTATAAAGAACGAAACCCGGTAGGCAGCTATCGCCGTGACTTTACCGTACCTGCCGAATGGAATGGTCGCCGTATTTTTATCACTTTTGATGGCGTTGATGCAGGCTTCTTTATCTGGGTGAATGGCAAGAAAGTAGGTTACAGCGTCAATAGCCGTAATGCTGCTGAATTTGACCTTACCAAATACATTAAACCAGGTAAAAACACTTTGGCTGTCGAAGTTTACCGTTTTACTACTGGCAGCTACCTTGAAGATCAGGATATGTGGCGACTAAGCGGCATCTTCAGAAATGTAACCCTCTGGAGCAGCCCACAGGAGCATATCAGGGATTATTTCGTCAAAACCAATCTGGATAGCCAGTATAAAAACGCCGATGTTGTTGTATCAACCAAAGTAAAAAACTATGGTACAGCCTCTGTTAAAGCCCGTGTATTGGATGTGGCTTTATACAATGGCAGCGTGCCGGTTCCGGGAGCAACTGCTAAAAAGGCTATCCCTGCCTTAAAGCCAGGCGAAGAAGTTGTTGTTGAAACCAGCTTTCATGTAAACAACCCGCAAAAGTGGACGGCAGAAACGCCTAAGCTTTATATCACAGTTGTTAAAATTAATGACGGGGCTAATGCTATTGAAACACTGTCATCACGTACAGGTTTCAGAAACATCGAAATTAAAGGACGTTTGTTTCTGGTTAATGGCGTACCAATTAAACTAAAAGGTGTAAACCGTCACGAAAACTGGCCGGATGATGGTCATGCGGTTACCGAAGAGCAGATGATCAGGGACATTGTACTAATCAAACAAGCCAACTGTAATCATGTACGCACCTGCCATTACTCCGACGATCCACGTTGGTATGAACTGTGCGATCAGTATGGCATTTACCTTGTTGCTGAAGCTAACTTAGAAAACCACGGTGCATGGGACGAGTTCAATGAGGAGCCAAGGATCAAAGCCGCGTTGATTGACAGAAATGTTGCCAACGTGGAAAATTTCAAGAATCATCCATCTGTTATTATATGGAGCTTGGGTAACGAATGTGGCAGCGGCGGCTCAAACTTCCGGGCGATATTAAAAGCGATTAAAGATATTGACACAAGCCGCCCTACTCACTACCAGGGTTTTGGCATCGGTAAAAACAATCCTGCCGATATGGACAGCGAAATGTATACCGATGTGGAGAACCTCGAAAAACATGCCAACGATCAAACCTTAACCAAGCCATTTTACCTGTGCGAGTATGCACACGCCATGTTTAACTCCATGGGCTCAGTTGATATTTATAACGACTTGTTCGATAAATATCCTCAGTTGTTGGGCGGTGCTATCTGGGAGTGGCAGGATCAGGGTATCTATAACAACCGCGACCCTAAACACCCGATAACTGCTTTTGGCGGAGGCTTTGGAGAGTATCCCAACGATCAATACTTCATTCACAAAGGTGTCGTATTTTCAGACAGGTCATTAAAACCACACTATCCCGAACTGAAACATGCTTACCAGTGGATCAGCATCCATCCTAAAGACCTGAAAAACGGCATCGTTACAATTAAAAACCGTTACCAGTTTATAACACTCAATAGCTTTGCTGCTAAGTGGACTGTAAGCGAAAACGGTTCAATCATATCTTCAGGCAACCTGCCATTAAAAGAAATTAAACCCGGCCAGGAACTGGATGTAAAAATCCCATACACGGTTACTCCTAAACCCGGGGCAGAATATTTCCTGAGGGTTTCATTTGACCAGGCCGCAGATAATATGTGGGCAAAAAAAGGTTATGAGGTAGCCGCCCAGCAACTGGAACTTCCTATAGCTATATCTGCAGCTAAAGAACCTGCGCCAACAACAAAACTAAGCTTATCAAACGAGGACAATAAGATTAAAGTAAAGGGAACTGGCTTTGCGCTGGAGTTTGACGTAGCCAAAGGTACTTTTACTAAAATGGAGAAAAACGGCGAAAATGTTTTACAGGATAACGGTGGCCCGATGCTGCACTTATGGCGTGCGCCTCACCGTAAGGATGACATGTGGGCTTATGATGACTATTGGGTTAAATACGGGATAAAAGAATTGGCATGGAAAACCGATGATGTAAAAGCCACCCAGCTTACCAACGGTAATGTAGAAATAAAAGCAAACCTAACCGGCACCGGCAAACACGATTTTGCAGTTCATCATCAGGCTGTTTACACTATTGATGGTAGTGGAAACATTAAAGTTGATAACAACGTGAGCTTTAATGGCAGCGATAAAATAGTGCTTGGCCGTTTAGGCGTGCGCCTGTTCCTAAAACAAGACCTTAACCAGTTTGAATACTTTGGTCGCGGGCCAATGGAGAACTATGCCGACAGGAAAAGCGGTTTTGATGTTGGTCATTACAGCAGCAGCATTGCGAAGCAAATGACACCGTATGAAAAGCCAATGGATTGCGGTAATCACGAAGATGTACGCTGGGCCAAGGTATTTACAGCCAAAGGTTCGGGCATCGCGATTCAAAAAGCAGATGAACTGTTCCAGGTAACAGCGTTACCATATAGCGACGAGGAAATGACCGATGTTGAATACAAAATAGACCTTCCTAAAAGTAAGGGGACTGTATTGTGCATCAGCCACAAAACTTTAGGTGTTGGTTCATACGGCTGCGGCCCAAAGCCGCTGGAGCAATACAGAGTGTACGCAAAACCAACATCGTTCACTTACCAGATCCTGTTATTGGGTAAAAAGTAAAGAGGGTTACTATACTAAAGTGAGAAGCATAATTATAAAATCGTCATTGCTTCGTTCCTGGCAATGACGATTTTATTAACAAGCAGACAAATCATCCTTCCGGAAACGATTGCATAGTTTTAATTGGGCATATTCTTTTTTTGCAGTTTCAGGTTGAGTAATCTTGTTGACGGGGTTAAACGCCACTGTATTACAACCAATTAACATTTTACCATCAGCCTTCGCAACGGGCATAAACAACCAGTAATGAAAAAAGCACTTCTGCAATTATTGTTCATCGCTACCTGCTTCAACGCCTCAGGACAACAAACCATTATTAAATACCTTTCTGGTACAGATAAAGATCACACCGTTCAATGGGATTTCTTTTGTACCGATGGGCGTAAGAGCGGCCAGTGGACAAAGATCCCGGTTCCATCCAACTGGGAATTACAAGGCTTCGGCACTTACAATTACGGACATGATAAAGTTAAGGCCAACGAGCAGGGTTTATACAAGCATGAGTTTACCGCTGGTAACTGGCAAAATAAAAGGGTGCTTATTGTTTTTGAAGGTTCTATGACCGATACCAAAGTAATGGTGAATGGTAAGCAGGCCGGCCCCGTACACCAGGGCAGCTTTTACAGGTTTAAGTATGATATAACCGATTTGGTAAAGCTCAATATGCAAAACCTGCTTGAGATTACCGTTGATAAAACATCTGCAAATGCATCTGTAAATGATGCCGAACGCCGCAATAGTGACTTTTGGGTATTTGGTGGCTTATATCGCCCGGTTTATCTTGAAGTTGTACCCGAAACTTATATTGACAGGATTGCAATTAACGCCAGGGCCGATGGCTCATTTCAGGCCGATATATATTCGCAAAACCTAAAAGGCGGTGAAACCATAGAGGCACAGATACAAAAACTAAACGGCGAAAAGGTCGGTCAACCTTTTTCATTAAAAGCAACTCCTGCAGCTGATCACATCGAACTAAAAACAACCATCAATAAACCTTCATTGTGGAGTGCCGAATTTCCTAATCTGTACCTGGTGGCTATCGCTATAAAAAACAACCAAGGCATTATTCATGAGGTTAAGCAAAAGTTTGGTTTCCGCACCGTTGAATTGCGCGTTAACGACGGCTTATATGTAAACGGGGCAAAGATTATAATGAAAGGCAGTGATCGTCATAGTTTTTGGCCCGAAACCGGTCGTACCCTAAGTCACGACATTCATTTAATGGATGTTAAGCTGATGAAACAGATGAATATGAACGCGGTTCGCATGTCGCACTACCCCCCTGACGTCGATTTTTTGGATATATGCGATTCGTTAGGTATTTACGTATTGGATGAGCTTACCGGCTGGCAAGCCAATTATGATACACCAACCGGTCGTAAGCTGGTAAAGGAATTGGTTGTGCGCGACGTAAACCACCCCTCCATCCTATTTTGGGACAACGGTAACGAAGGAGGCTTTAACCGTGATCTGGATAATGATTACGCGCTTTATGACCCGCAAAAGCGTACTGTTATTCACCCCTGGGAAAAATTTAATGGTACGGATACCAAACATTACCCCGATTATAACTACATGGTTAACGCTGCAGCTAACGGAAAGGAAGTATTTTTCCCAACCGAGTTCATGCATGGTTTATATGACGGCGGTGCTGGCGCTGCCCTTGATGATTTTTGGGCGCAAATGGTAAAGCACCCGCATGGCGCAGGTGGCTTTATTTGGGCGTTTTTAGATGAAGCAGTAATCCGCACCGATAAAAATGGGGCCTATGATTCAGACGGCAACCATGCACCTGACGGCATTGTTGGCCCTCATCGCGAAAAAGAAGGCAGCTTTTATGCTATCAAAGAAATCTGGTCGCCGGTTTATGTTGATCCCCAGCCAATTGACAAAACATTCAATGGAAAAATACCCGTAGAAAACAGGTACAGCTTTACTAATCTTAACCAATGTGCATTTAAATGGCAACTGGTCAAGTTTCCGTCGGCGAGTGCTAAAACCACCTCTCCCATTGTAAGCGCTTCCGGCTCATTGGCGAAATTTGATCTAACACCGGGCGAAAAAGGTGTGCTTAATTTGAACCTGCCAACATCATGGGCAAAAAACGACGCGTTGTACCTTACCGCTTACGGACCTGATAAAAAGGAGATTTTTACCTGGAGCTGGGCGTTGAAAACACCGGTAGCAATCAATAAAATCGTATCGTCACTCAACAGGTCGGTACTAAAAGCGGATGATACCGGTAAACAATTGCGGGTTATGTGTGACGGTATTGTTTATTATTTTGATAAAAACACGGGGTACATCCAAATGGTGGTTAAGCCAACCGGTACGGTGTCCTTATCCGGCGGACCAGTTTTAGCCGGCGTCAATACCTCGCTAAAGCAATTCAGCCATAAAGCGCTAAATGGAGGCTACATAGTTGAAGCTGATTATGATGGCGATGCAACGCTTCATGTAAAATGGACTTTTACCTCCGGCCAACCTGCAAAACTGGAGTATCAATACAGCCAAAAAGGTGACGTTGATTTTATGGGTATTACTTTCAATTACCCCGAGGATAAAATAACCGGAATGAAATGGCTTGGCCGCGGTCCGTACCGGGTTTGGAAAAACAGGCTCAAGGGGCAGCAATTTGGCGTTTGGCACAAAGCTTACAATAATACCGTCACCGGTCAAACCTGGGAATATCCCGAATTTAAAGGTTATCACGCTGAACTTAACTGGGCGGTGATTGAAAATAAAGAGTCGCCTTTTACAGTTTATACAGCTAACAAAAACGTGTACCTACAAATGCTGCGCCCGGCGCGGGAGCAAGCCGCATTGGACAACAACAACGTTGAACCCGCATTTCCAACAGGTAGCATTGGCTTTTTAAATGCTATAAGCCCTATTGGTACCAAATTCCAGGCTGCTAAAGTAATGGGGCCACAAAGCCAAACCAATCATGCCGATGGTGAACCAATAGACGGTACACTTTGGTTCGATTTTTCGCATTGATCAAAAAAATAAAACAACCAACAAACCTATATGAAACAATTATTTACAAACAATAAAAAATGTATTGCTTTTTGCTCAATAACGGGCATGAGCGCTATTATGCTCATTTGCTCATCCTATGTTTTCCCGGAATCTAAACCAAACATAGTTGACCCCCCACTTATTACTGTAAAAGTTCAACCGATCAGTTCCAATTTACAATCGCCAACGGCCCTGGCTTTCCCGGGTAATGGCGACATTTGGGTAACTGAACAACCCGGCAAAATCAGGGTAGTAAAAAACGGCAAATTACTTGATGAGCCACTGCTTGACTTACGGAGCAAAATGCTGAAAGTGAACAAGGGCTATGAAGAACGCGGTTTATTAGGTATCTGCCTACACCCGCAATTTAAATCGAATAAAAAATTCTATGTTTTTTATAGTGCTAATACCACCGGCAAGTTTAACCACAAGGATGTGATAGCCGAGTATAAACTATCATCTAATTCAAGCGGGATTGATCCAAATAGCGGCCGGGTGATTTTAGAACAAGACAAACCGGATGGCAATCATGATGGCGGCTGTATCCAGTTTGGCCGCGATGGTTATTTATACATCTCATTTGGTGATGGTGGCGGCCAGGGCGATAAACATGGCGAAATTGGGAATGGGCAAAATTTGAGCAACTTACTTGGTAAAATCTTGCGGATTGACGTTAACTCAACCACGCCTTATAATATCCCCAAAAGCAACCCCTTTGTAGGTAAAAAAGATGTAGCGCCGGAAATTTGGGCTTATGGTTTCCGTAACCCCTACCGCTTTTCTTTCGATAAGGCCTCGGGGCAATTATTTGCCGGAGATGTAGGGCAGGATCTTTGGGAAGAAGTTGACATTGTAATTAAAGGCGCCAACTATGGCTGGCGCCTAACCGAAGGGACACATTGTTACAACCCAGCCACCGGCTGTGATATTAAAGAAATTACTATGCCCATTGCCGAGTATAGCCATACTGAAGGTGTTTCGGTTATAGGTGGTTATATTTATAACGGTAAGCAGGTACCCATTTTGAAAAGTAAATATGTGTTTGCCGATTGGGTAGGCAAAGTATTTTATCTGCAAAAAGCAGCCTCAAAATGGCAGCGCGGTAAAATCACCTTCCAAAATATCCCTCAAAACTTAAAGATCATCGGATTTGGTGAAGATCCATCTGGTGAAGTATATGTACTAACCAACTCCGATACGGGGCCCGAAAATGCTAATGGTAGTATTTATAAAATTGTAAAAAACTGATTCGTCAGATAAAACTAATCCATTAATCTTAACCTATAAAGGCCGCCTGAAAAAGGCGGCCTTTATAGGTTAAGATCTCACTAAACTACACATGTGCATTGACGAGGTTCAATATAAAAGATATAGCATCCTTGATAAAAAGTCGTCAAATGCGTGGATCATCGTTTTTTCAGCACTAAATAACTATAAGGCTGAAGTGTAATCTGTGAAGATAATGTAGTCGTTCCCCCTGACATACCATCAATCCATGTAGTATTTTGCAATGGTGCAGGAATATTGAAAGGCACTGAATTATTTCTCGTATTAACTAATACCAATACATCGTCTGTACCCGAAACTTTTTCAAATGCAGCAACATTTGTATCATTATATTGCGTTAGGGAACCTGTTTTTACCGCCTCATGTGCCGCCCTGAAAGCCAGTATTTTTTTATAGGCGGCCACCATATCGGGATTAGCGGTGTAATCAACCGGTACGGTGTTGAAAAAGTTGATTGCGTTTGGATACCCCACCTCCTGGCTGCTGTAAATTAAAGGGACTCCGCCCATATATGATGCAAGGACAAATGCTGCCAGTGCCCCCTGCTTACCGCCATATTCAGTGATGGTACTTCCGTCTGACGACGCATTATCATGATTGGTTATATAGCGCAACTTGATCCCGGGTGATGGCAATGATGCTAACTCGGCGGCGTTGGTTGTAAACAAATTACCTGCCTGCCCACCGGCGAATACACTTTTTATGGTACTATAAAAATTAAATGCGTAACCCAACTGGAAACCGTCTGTTATCTCGGAACCATTGGTGCCCTCTGCCAGATAAATCAGCTTATGTGTTGTAATTTTCTTCAATTCACCAATAGCCTGTGTCCAAAAATCGGAAGGTGCATTATCGGCAAAATCACAACGAAACCCATCCACATTGGCCGTATATACCCAATATTTCATGGCTTTGATCATAGCATCACGCATATCCGCACTATTAAAATTAAGAGCCGCCACATCAGAATATGTTGAAAGTTGTTTGATGTTGCCGTTAGCATCCTGCTGGTACCATGACGGGTGCTGTGTTATCCAGGCGTTATCCCATGATGTATCGTTTGCTTCCCAATCTAAAATCACCGCCATCCCGAGCGTGTGTGCACGCGCAACCAGCGAACGCAGGTCATCTAACGATCCGAACTCCGGGTTTACACCTTCATAATCTTTTACAGCATAAGGAGAGCCGCTTGCTTTAACTACGCCGATAGGATAAGTAGGCATTAGCCAGATTACGTTTACGCCTAAGGCTTTTATGGAATCAAGTCTCGCTTTAACACCGTCAAAGTTTGCAGGTGCATAAGTTTTGATATTCACCTCGTACATTACAATATCCTTGGTTGCAGGCACACTGCCGAAAGGTGTACCATATTGCACAGGATCAGTATTAGTATCTGTTACCGGCGGTGGCACTACCGGGGTATCTGTTTTAGATTTGCCACATCCGGCAATGGTAGCGCCGGACAATACCGCGATGAGTAGCACACGGTACAATTTAAATTTGCTTCTGAACCTCATTCTGCTTTCTCCTCTTCTGATTAATAATTTAATTGTATGCTGCCGCTATCATTTTTGATAACGACTGACTTTACCTGACATCCAGGTGTTTCTCTCCCGCCGATGTAATTGAACTGCCCGTCGAGCAGTTTGATGCGGCTGCTTCCCGACCGGATATCCGTAACCTGGTCAAATCCATGCAGGATCAGCATAATATGATTAAAATGGGATGCCCGTTTTCCCTCGGCAACAACAAATGTGATAGACCTTTTTTTAGGATTGAAGGTTATGGTTCGTTTGTAAAACCCGCCATGCTGATAGTCAAAGCTCTTTCCATCATCTTCATAATAAGTAAAACTATTGGAGGTATCGCCGTTATAAACATGTACTGTAAGCGTATCCGTTGGCTGCTCAGCTGTAGACTGAACAAGAGATTGCATTGGAATAATACTTCCCCCTTTAACAAAAACAGGCAATTTGTCGTTGCTTAACGGTATTATTTTTTCCTGCTTGCCGGCTTCCTTCACCCCTGAATACAGATCATACCAGGTACCTTCCGGTAAATAAACTTTACCGTAATCTTTATTACCTTCAAAAGGCGCAACCATAAAGGCATCGCCGAATTGATACTGGTTTTGAAAATCCACGGACATGATTTTCGGATCAAAGGTGTAGTCAATCGCTAAAGAACGCATTACAGGTAAACCATTTTGAGTTGCTTCATAGAAAGTAGAATATAAATAAGGTATCAGTTTGTAACGCAGTCCAATGTAATTCTGCGCAACCTGTAATACATCCTTTCCAAACGTCCAGGGTTCGGATGGCCGGCTATCGCTTGCACTGTGATTCCTGAAGTAAGGAATGAAAGCTCCAAGTGTTATCCATTTAGTGTACAGCGCAGTTGATGGTGTACCCGTAAATCCGCCTACGTCCATGCCGCTGAAGGGCACGCCGCTTAAACCAAGACTCGTCATCAAACGCACACCCTGCAGCATATGGCTGTCTTCGGCACGATTATCGCCTGTCCATATAGCAGAGTAGCGCTGCAGACCCGCATAGCCGGACCGAGACAAAATAAACGGCCTTTCCTTCAAATGTTCAAGTGCGCCCTCATAACTTGAACGGACCATTTCCAGGCCAAAAACATTATGTGCTTCAAGGTGCGTGGTGGGCTTTCCATCATAATCAAACAAAATATTATCCGGTGCCTTTTGCCCCCAGGTCGAGAACTCGTTCATATCGTTCCATATGCCGCTTACCCCTGATCTGGCAAAAAAATCAACCTGTGTATGCCACCAATCGCGCCCCCTGATGCTGGTAAAATCAGGGAAATTGCACCATCCAGGCCATACCTCACCTGTATAAGGTTGTCCGTCGGGATATTTGATATAAACATCCTTGCTAAGGCCATCTTCATAAGCCGGTGCCCCTTTTTCTACCTTAATACCAGGATCTACAATTACTGTAGTCCGGAACCCCAGCTTTTGAAGCTCGGCATTCATGCCAGCAGGGTTTGGAAAACGCTCGTTATTCCAGGTAAATAACTGATACCGATCCATGTAATGAATATCGAGCGTAATACCATCAGCGGGTATGTGGTTTTCACGCAGGGTATGGGCAATCCGCATAACTTCGGCTTCCGGGTAATAGCTATACCTGTTTTGCTGGTACCCCAGCGACCACATGGGTGGCAATGGCATCCGGCCGGTTAAATAAGTGTATGAAGTCATAATATCGGCTGCGCGTTTGTGATAAATGAAATAGTAGTTCATTTCGCCGCCCCGGGCACCAAACGAAGAAAACCTGTTATTGCTGGCGCCAAAGTTAAAATCGCTCTGGTAGGTATTATCCAGGAAAACACCGTAATTTAAGTTATGATGAATACCAATATAAAATGGGATTGTACTGTAAATGGGGTCCTGTGATATGCTGTATGCATACGTATCCGAATTCCAGTTGGTATACCCGTTACCTTTCCTGTCGAGATTACCTGTTTTTTCGCCCAGGCCGATAAAATGCTCACCATCCTGCATTTTTTTATAAGTAGTAACCGTTTGCCCTATCCACGAAGTAGTTAAACCTTTTTCGTCTTCGCTGATCAGTTGACCATCGGGAGTGTAAAACGCAATGGCATAAGGTTGCTTGGTGACAATTACCTTAAGTGAATCGGTTTTTATGGTAACCGTCTGGCTATCCTGGGTAATACTGGTCATTGTTTTTTCCGGAACTCCCACAACAGCATAGGAAAAATCCCTGCCCAACTCTTGTTTATCTAATCTTACGCGGATAACAGACGGGCTGTATACCGTCACTTTCCCATAAGCATTGTTAGTTTTAAAAACTATATCCTGCTCCCCTATGGTTACCTTTTCCAGGTCACCAACAGGCAACACCGGCGATTGCGCCATTACAGTTGCCCGGTTAAAAAGAAAAGCAAGCGCAAAAATTATCTTAGTAAATCTCATTGATTTCATAATTTCAATTGCAAGAGCCATTTTAAATAATGGTTGTACAGAATTATTGATAAAACGAGGCAGCACTTGCGCGCTGCCTCGTTAATAAATTAGTTTTTCTTAAGCGTAAAGTTGTAATTATTGGGATCGTGAAGGTCCAGCGTTATCGTATAATTACCGCTTGATGGTACACTCAGGTTACCAAGTGAGCCATTATAAGGGTATGCAGGGTTATCAGCATATGCTAATTTGCCGTTTGCATCTACACCAAAATCAATGCTCCAGGCATTATTAGCCCTAAATTTGAACGAACCGGAAGCAACCATATTACAAGTTACCGACCAAACCTGCTTAGCAGGATCGTATGACATTTGTGTGTCACTGTTCCAGCCACCCGGGGTGGCGTCACCTATAATTCCCCAGGTAGTAAGGGTATAGTTCCAGGTTAGGGTAACCGGGTTACATACCAGCTCATAATAACCGGGCCCTGGTAAGGTCATTCCAGCGGCATTGCCGTCGGTGGTTAAAGTGCCGTTACCCGCATCACCATAGTTGGTGTGGTTCCAGTCCTGGGCATTTGTAAATTTAAACTGGTGAGTGCCACCCGTAGGTTGGTAAATATAACCTTCGTAAATGTTGGTCTGTTCTGCCGCTACCGTAGGTGCGGTTCCCGGCGACCAACCCTGGTAATCACCTGGAATCCACAACACAGGCCAGCCATGCGAAAACACTACAGCAGGTTTCCAGGGCCTTACCGATACGGTTACCCCGTGCGTATATGTCGCACGGTCCTGATAAGCCTGCACCCTGAATACTATATTCGCCGTATCATTGGCTGCAATACCAACGGCAAGCGCGAGTGTATTCAAATCGGCGCCTTTAAAAGATTTTGTCAAGACATCATTACCGACTAAAATAGATGTAGCATTGGCCCATGCGCCTGAGCCAACAGTATCTGCGGGCTTGTCAACTTGTAAAGTATAGGTCACGTGTGCTTTTACCGGGTATACTACAGCAGGCCACTTCAAGGTTAATACAGCCGGAGTTGAATCTGTAGCTGCTGATAATATCACTTTATTTGCTGAGGCGTTAATGGCTGACGTAAAAGCAACGGGCGCCAATGTAGTGAGTTGAGCATCTTTATGACACCCCAGGGCCATACAGGATATAGCCATCAATATTAAATAAGTTAATCTTTTCATCGTGATCATTAGTTAGGATAGCCCGGGTTCTGTTTTAATGTTGTATTTGCGTTGAGCGCGGCAGTAGGAATAGGGAACAACTGCATATAGGAAGGCGAAGCCGGAACTATATTGGGCGCTGCGCCGTGAGATTGCAAAAAGGTGCCGAACCTGATCATATCCTGCCTGCGATGGCCTTCCATATTCAGCTCAAATCCCCTTTCGTCATAAATATTCTGAAGCGTTGGGGCAGCTATATCGCTCAAACCGGCCCGGTTCCGAACCTGGTTCAAAAACGGAGCGGCGGCTGCTACATTCCCCAGGCGAACGTTACATTCTGCCTGCATAAGTAATACATCGGCAAATCTGTAAACCGGAAAATCGTTTGATTCGCCACTGGCATCGGCGGGTGGTACCGGGAAAAACTTAACGTCCCTGATACCTTCATTTGGGGCCGCCCCCGGATCTATCAATGATGAAACTGTTTCTGTATAAGTAACCCCTCCCGCCTGCGGACCAACCAGGAATTGTTTTCTGCGGATATCTGAAGCATTATACTTATCATAAAAATCCCCCGGAATAATTGTACCATTCCAGCCATTGAAACCAATAAGCGCAGTACCGTTAGCACTGTTTAAGCTCCTGATAGTATAAATATTTCCGCTGACAACATTTTCGGTGATGTACAACGCAAATATGGTTTCATCATTAGGGCATACATTACCGAAAAGATCATAGTAAGTATTTCCCAGCGGGCTGCCGGCATTTGCTGTTGCCGGGTGCAGGGTAAAGCCACCCGACGCAACTTTATTACAGGCAGCAAGACAGGCCTCCCATTGAGGGGTACCGGTATATACGCCGGCGTTTAAATATACCTTAGCCAGTGCCATGTAACCGGCCCACTTGTTAAACCTGCCATAGTAAGCGCCGCCACGCGTTTCGGAAAGCTGATCAACATTGGTTTTCAGCTCGTTCACAACGAAATTATAGATCGTTAACCGTGGCGTTTGTGTTATTTTTGATAGATTGGTGTTATTGTCTGTATAAAAAGGGACGTCGCCAAAATCATCTATCAGCAAATAATATAGCCATGCACGCATCACCCTGGCCTCGGCAATTTTAGCAGGATCTGCCTTCGCCGAAGTAAGTTGCGCCACAGCTAAGTTGGCGCTGTAAATACATGAATATGCCCAATTCCAGGTATTATTGATGATACCAAGTGTAGGCAACTCGGTATGCGTATAAAGTTGCGCAAAATCAAGCTGCCAGTCGCCCGTATTGCGGTGAGGGATTACCTGCTCATCAGAGGAAAAGCTGTTAAGGTCATACCAGCAATTATCCCTCCCGGCATAGTTACTGCCCCATGAACCGGTAATTTTTGCGTAAACGTTTGCAAGCGCGTCATCAGCACCGGCCGGTGTAGAATAAAACTCCGATGCCGGATATTTATCATATACATTTTCATTAACCTTGGTACAGCTTTGTGCTGTAAGGCCAATAATGAAAATACTCATTAATATTTTTTTCATGATCTGTCCTGATTATTTTAGAATTACATTTAAACCCAGCGAAAAAGTCCTTGTGCGCGGATAGATACCGTAGTCGCCGCCTGATGAGCTGCCTCCACTTGCGTCAACTTCAGGGTCGAGACCCGAATATTTGGTTGTTAATGTCAAGTTTTGTCCCGTTACAGACACACGCAAAGCATTTATAAACTTCACATTGGTGACATTGAAACGGTAACCTACCGACAGGTTTTCCCATCTTAAAAAGTTTCCGCTTTCAAGCCATTCATCAGAGCCAAATGGAGAAGAATGTATTCCGGTTGGAATGGCACTGGTTAGTAAGTTTTGCTTGCCCAGATTTTCGAGCATGCTTAAATTCCGGCGAAGCCCGTTGTAAATCTTGTTACCACCAGAGCCGCGCCAAACCATTGACATATCAAAGTTTTTAAAGGTAAAAGTCGGCGTAAATGCATAGGTGTATTTAGGTAAAGATTGCCCTTCCTCATACCTGTACTTACTTTGCGGCCCTTGGTCTACATTTCCGCTGGCATCCTGGCCAACTACCGTTTCAACACCCTGCGCGTTAACACCGCTGTGTTTAAGTATGAGATAAGTGCCTATCGGTTTACCTACTACGAGGTAGGCATTTGATCCCCAGGCCACATAATTCGTAGGGATATCATAGCCTTCTATGTTCCCGCCAAGGCTTAGCACTTTGCTTTGCAAATATGATCCGTTACCCGCAAGGGTTAAGGTCATTTTATCGGTATGGATCACCTTATAATTCAACGAAAGCTCAATACCTCGTTTTTGCAGACTACCTACATTCGCCAGTATATTGGTGGTTAAAAAAGGACCTTCAAGGGGAACTGTATAGTTAAACAACAAGTTGTCGGTCCTGGCTGTGTACACGTCGACGGTACCGGTAAGCAGGTCATTAAACAGGCCAAAATCCAAACCTGCATTTGCCTGCTTTATAGTTTCCCATCTTAAATTAGGGTTGGCATTTTGAGTTGCTGCGTAGTTAGGAATAGTAGTACCGCCAAAAAACACTGTACCTGCCTGCCCTACCAATGCTATTGAATTTTGCGGACCAATACCCTGCTGGTTTCCGGTAATACCGTAACCAACACGCAGTTTAAGATTACTGAACAAGTGCTGGTTCTTCATGAAACCCTCCTCCAGAACACGCCATGCAAAAGAGGCAGAAGGGAAATTGGCCCATTTATTATTTACGCCAAACACCGTTGAACCATCGCGCCTGAAACTTGCTGTCAACAGGTACTTATTGGCAAATGAATAATTTAAACGGCCCAAAAAGGATATTAGCCGGCGATCATTTTTATAGGAAGAAATATCCCCCTGCAAAACCTTGGAAATATCTCCAAGCTGCAGCGCATTATAAGAAGCCAGATCGTTAACAAAGCCCCGGCCCTGTACAAAACTGCCATTATAGGTTTGAGCTTGCCACTCATATACCGCGGTGGCATCCACATGATTTTTACCAAAATCATGCTTATAACTTAAATTAATATCCATTAATTTTTCGTCATTGTGCCAGTTGCTGATATTACCTATCCCGCTATTATCTATCGCTGTTTGAACGGTTGATACCGATGGCAAATAATAACCTGTATTCCCGTCAACCTTTCTCCAGCTGCCAAACCAGCCTGCCGAAAGTCCCTTATAGATATCCAGATTGGCCATCAGGCTACCAAACAGATTATTGCTTTTAACATCATTCCTTACAGTCTGATTTACAGCATACGGATTGGTGTATTGAAAGACGTTGGCATCCCTGAAGTAGTTCCCGTCGGTATTAAATACGGGGTCGGTTGGCCGGGCAATATCGGCCTGCGTAATCAGGTTAGAGCTAAAAGCAGCATTACCAATGCCATTAGGCTCATACGCAGCTTCGTTAATTCCGTTGTTAACGTTCATAGTAAGTGTAAGCTTATCATCCAGCGCCTTTTGGGTTGCGGTAATCCTGGCTATATAGTTTTTATAATTTGAATTGGCAACGATACCGGTTTGATCAATGGCTGTTACTGAAGCACGGTAATTGAACTCGTTGGCACCTCCGCCAAAAGCTACGTTATGGTTTTGTGTTACGCCGTTGCGCGTAAGCAGGTTAAACCAATCTGTATTTGATCCATGGTTTGCAGATACATCTACACCCAAGGTATTGGCTTCCTGCGTCCACTGAGCAGCGTTTAATACCTGGAGCTTCTTGGGAATTACATCCACAGAAGCATTTTCGTTGAACTCCACAGCTGTTTTCCCCGTGCCGGACTTTTTTGTAGTAATAATTATTACGCCGGGCGCTCCGCGCGAGCCATATATCGCAGTAGCAGAAGCATCCTTTAAAATGTCAACCGATGCTATCTCGGTTGGTGGTACCTGGTTAAGCAGGTCCATGTTGCCCTGAATACCGTCAACCACTACCAGCGGATCATTTCCGCCCTGGAGCGATGTGATGCCACG
Source organism: Mucilaginibacter kameinonensis (assembly GCF_003675385.1). Lineage (GTDB taxonomy): Bacteria > Bacteroidota > Bacteroidia > Sphingobacteriales > Sphingobacteriaceae > Mucilaginibacter > Mucilaginibacter kameinonensis. Next base: position 654,270 of record NZ_RCWZ01000005.1, read on the forward strand.
GATCCGTACAGTCGGAGCAACTCCCGGTTCGCTGCCGACCTGAACGATGTTCACACCGGCCGCCTTACCGGTCATTTGCTGCAGTGGGTTAGTCACGGTACCTGGGGTAAGGTCTTTAGCGCCGATAGTTGAAACAGCACCGGTGAGGTCCTTCTTTTTGGTTGTTCCATACCCCACAACCACCACCTCCGATAAAGTTTTTTGGTTAGGCACCAATTGAAGGGTTACGGTTTCCCCGGCATTAATTGTTTTTTCCAGCGGATCGTATCCAACATAGCTCACCACGACAATAGCAGCCGACCCACCCGCGGAAATTTTAAACAGCCCTTTGGCATCGGTGACCGTAGATTGGCTTATTCCTTTAACATGAACGGTTGCGCCCGGTACGGGCTGATTGGTTTCATCAATTACACGACCTGCTATTGTGCCGGATTGGGCCATTGCCCAGTTACACAAACAGACAAGAAACAGCATAAGATTACACCTCAGAAAGTAAATCTTTTTCATTAAATTACTGGTTTAAATTGGGTTTAATTTCGTATCGGGACTTGCTGCCAAATACGATTCAAAGGAAATGAGCCTAAGCGCGAAAGACAATAGCCGGAGAGGCCGATATAGAAAATATAAAGATTTTAAAAATACAAAACCCTAACTAAAAGATAGTTACAACACAAGCACAGTACGCTAATATAGATTTCAATTTTGAAAGAAATAACTTTAAACCGCTTCGATGGCCATGATGTGCTCTTCGAATTCGTCGTTAGGAACAAATGATTTATTCTTGATACGGTTTTTATAGGAATAAATGGTATTTACTGAATATCCCAGTAGTTTGGCAATACGGTCGTTATCATGGATCCCCATCCTAATCAGGGCAAAAATACGATGCTCTGTACCGAGCAACTGGCCATCGGCAATTGCAATTTCTTCACCATTATTAAACAGTGCATTGAATTTACTGATGAAGTCGGGAAAAAGCCTCAAAAAAACGTTGTCGAAAGTATGAAACAGCTGTTGTCTTTCTTTTTCCAGGTTAAGATTCCTGACTGCTGTCAGAGCATCCTCATACCGCTTACTGATGAGTTTTTTATCTAATGATTTTTGAAAGCTTTCGAGTTTTTCAATATAGATAGAGTTGATATTAAAATAATAGCCGATGTACTCGTTCTTGATTTTGTTGGCAGTACTTAAATTAACATTTAATTCTTCCAGCACTTTATTGTTTTCCTGTAAGGCTACGTTAGCTGCTTTGATAATATTATCTGCAATACGTAGTTTCTCAAGCTGTTTAAATACGATTACAGCAAATGCCACTACGACAATAACCAAAAGTGTTATAATAGCCGCGTAAGTAGTGAGTAGTTTCTTTTGATGTTCTATTTGGTTGATATGTTCAGCTTCAATGATTGGAAGAATACTGCTGATCTTTACTTGTCGTTGCAATGCGCCGTAGAAAGTAGCTTCATCCATTGCCTGTTTGATATAAATGTAGGCATTGTTGATATCTCCTTTCTTGTATAATAGGTTAGCGAGGTTATAGCTGGCCACGGTTTCTTTTGTTGCGGATTGAACATCAGCAATAGCGGCTTTAATCAGTAATTGCATGGACAGCTCTTCCTGGCCTGTTACCTGGTAGATATAACTCAGGCAGCAGGCGTTAACCGCAAAATTATGGGGTGTGAGCCCGCGCAGCGCCAACAAACCGATATAAGTATTCCTGCAGTCATCATAACGCCCGAGCCTCAGGCTTTTTAATCCCTTTAATTCCAGATAGGCAGGAGATTCCGGAGCACTTAACGTAAGGGCTGAGTCAATACATCCAATCCCAATTGGGTTATATTTAGCGGTATAATCTGCGTTTCTATCGTAATCGGCCAGATCGAAGTAAGTCCGGGCCTTCAGGAAATAATACTCGGCTTTTACTTTTGCAGGAAACGCGTTTAAATCTATGGCATTTAATTCCTCAAGCGTCTCCTTAAACAATCCTGAAGAAAGAAGCGTAAAAGCCAGCTTCATTCTTGCAGAAGCGATCAGAAAAGGGTCGTTCAGCATATGAGATGTTACCTGAAGCTTTTTGGCATAATTATAAGCTGAATCATAACTAAAGGACTTATACTGCTCATAAAGAGAATCATATAAAGTATATTTTTCTCTTATCGATCGCGCACCTATCAATTGTCCGTTCAACTTTTCGATATCGCTATGCTTCTTACTTACATACATATTCTGATTAGCCAGTTCATTATTTAGCTTCTTCAGTAAGCTGTCAGTTGCCGGTTGCGCAATAAGCTGGTTAAAAAAGAAAATTGTACTGATCGTAAAAAAAAGCCTGATAAGTAGGTTCATCCGATATTGGTTCGCGTATATTTTGAAGGCTAAAAGTAACCATTTTTAGTTTTTATATGCGTAAACTGATGATTGTTAAATGAAAGGTTTTTGCTGACCGCTTATCAGCTGCAAGCCATCACAACCTTTCGGCATCATTAGCAGGATCAATTTTAAATGACCTTTTCCATTCAGGAAAATTTCATAATCATTTCATACTCCACATTGTTTGGCAATAGCTTTGAAAGCCGCGGGGAGGGTAATATCCGGATAAGGTGTTTACATCACGAGTATTAATGAGCTTGCCCATCGGGCGAAGCAGCTGACGTGTTATCAACTACTTGTATACCCATAATCCGGTTTATAAATTCATCTGGCCCAACGATAGCTTTTGATTTGATACGTATCTTATAAGTGTAAATGGTGTTCACCGTATATTCGAGTATTTTGGCTATGGTAGCATTATCACTGATACCAAGCCGAAGCAATGCGAATATCCTTAAATGTGGATTAAGCACTTCATCCTTTTTCGGCCATATCTGATCCTCGGGTCTCAAAAGCGCATTAAACAACGTAACAAAATCGGGAAACATCAGGAGAAAGACGCGGTCGAAGGTGCGGAAAAGATCGTCCCGTTCCTTTTTAATATCAACATTACCTAAAAGTTTCAGGACATCCCCGTATTTTTCACTCTTTATTTTCCGCTCCACATTCCGTTTTAGCTTTTCGAGCTTAATGATATACTCAGCGTATACATTAAAAAAGTAACCAATATAAACCTCCTTGATGCGGGCATCTTCGGCTAACCGCAGATTATTTTTTTCTAACTGTTTATTTTTATCAGCTATAATAACCTCTTTTACACGCAAGCGTTTAAGCTGAACAAAAACTATAAATGAGATTGAACTGATGATTACTATGGCCGTTAAGCTTGACAGCAGGTAGACCAGAAATTTGTTCTTCTCATTCTCGGCCAGCAATATCTTGTTAGCCGCGATATCCGCCAGTACCGAGGATATTTCGATTTTATGGAGTCGGGAACCGTAAAATTCGGCATTATTAAGCGCCTCCTGTATAAACAAATAGGCGTCCTTTACTTTCTTGCTTTTATACAACTCGCACCCTACCTTAAAAATAGCGTTGGTTTCCTTTGTAGAAGACCTAATATCGTTGATTGCCGCTATCAATAACAATTCCATACGCTTCTCACCCTGGTTATAATCGCCCAATGCAGATGCGATCATCGCTGTTTGGTGCGCTGTGAGCTTATGATGATATAACAGTAACTCATAATACTTATAGTTAGGAGTTTGCTGACCGGGTTTATCGGGTAACTCGGCCTTATACATCAACTGTTCAAAAGAGTCCCGTTCCGTTAATAAAATAGCCGTATCCAGATATTTTTGTGCAATTTCACGATAGCCCTTGCTGTAATATTTATCATTATTGTAATTGGCAAGATATACATAATAGGAACATTTAAGCCTGTAATAACATAACTTCGAATTTCGGCTTAAAGCTTTGGGGTCAACTTCATTGAGGCAATCCAACGTTTCCTTGAACATTCCTGAAGAAATCAGTATAATGCCTAATTTGATCTTACTGTCATATAGCTTCGGTACATCTTTCATGGCCAAGCTCAACTTAATTAGCTTTTGGGTATAAACATAGGCCGAATCATATTGGTAACTCCTGTATTCTTCAAACAACTGGCTATACAACCCGTACTGCTTTTGTAAATTTTGAGGTTGACATTCTCTTACCCGCTGCTGGAGTAACAGGATTCTTTTTTCCTTTTGATGGTCAAAATAGCCTTTGTTGGCCAGGGTATTTTTCAACTGCTCCATCAAGTGAGCATTGCCGTCCCGTCCGTATGTGACTACAGCCCAAAAAGTTAATAACAGCGTATAAAAGGTTTTCATTTCAGGTTTACGTTTTTTAGTACGAGTTTTATTTACAATGCCTTGTACAGACAAAGCCGGAATACAATATTCCGGCTCAATTTAATACAATCAGGAATTTATAAGGTTAGGTAACAGGTTTAATTATTAAACCAGCCACCTGATTATTCGCTGTCGCTAAACAGCCTCTTTTTGAAAATCCATAGGGGCTCTGTTGTGATAAAATTTATTAATAACCCGGGTTTTGTTTGAATTGTGGGTTAACATTCATGATATCCCTACCGATAGGAAATATCTCGGTGTGTTTGTCACCATCTGGTTTCTTATCCCACCAGGTTCCGGTATTAAATACCCCCCAACGGATCAGGTCGGTACGCCTCCGGTTTTCACCAAGGAATTCCCGGCCCCACTCGTCAAGCATTTCCTGGTCGGTAAGTTGACTGCCATCAGGTGCATAAAGACTTGGAGAGCCATCAGGATAATTACGACGCCTTACCTGATTCAGGTAGTTTGCAGCGCCGGCTTTGTCGCCAGCCCTGTAGCGGCATTCGGCCAGAGTATAGTAAATTTCCGAAAGACGAACCTCTGCATAAGCCGAGGTGATCCGGTTGGGATCTGGTGTTGGATAGATGGGGTACTTCACCATAAAAATACCCGAGTTGTGATCTGCATGGTTCATATCCGACTCTTTGTCAGCAATCTTAGTTCCAGGCTTCGCGCCAAGAAACATCCCTACCTGATCACGGATGTACAGGGGGTACGGACCTTTATTACCCTTCACAGTATCGGTACGACTTACCCCGTTTACCAAGTGTGTGTAAGGCAGATAACCGTATAAAAACATGCCTTCACGTGTACTGTTGCCCAGGTTTCTATACTTCTTTAAGCGCAGGTCATCAGGGTATTTATGAAATTTAACAAATGGTTTTCCTAACTGAAATGTATACTCAACGCTATCTATGTCATGTCCGGGCTGCAATGCATAGCGTGGGTTAGCCTGCCCGAAGTCGGTAAAACCACAATATAGCGGAGCCGCGTCATAAGTCATTCCCCAAAAAAACATCCCGCCATCATACTGCCAGTGTGTACGTGCTAATGAGCCGGGAAAACCATATATCACCTCCGAGTTTAATGTAGTATTGGTATAATCAAACGGGGCATCCCAACGCGTGTCCAGCTTGTAAGCACCATATTTACCGCTGATGATGTCACGGCAAACGGCCTCACATTCGGTGTATTTTTCTGTACCTATATAAACCCTGGCATTGAGGTAGAGCCTGGCCAGTAGGGATGCGGCCCCGGCCTTTGTCCATCGCCCTATACCTGTAGCTCCAAGTTGTTCCCGGGTAGGTAAGCCTTCAATTGCCACTTTCAGTTCAGATTCGATATAGTTAAACATTTCCTGCGGGGTAGACTGCGGGTTACCATGCGTAGCTGTTTTCACATCAGTAACAATCTCAATGTTACGGTAAAAATCAAAAGCCCGTAAATAAAACCAGGCCCGTAAGGTACGCAGTTCCGATTTAAAATCGGTCAACTCGGCGTCGGTAACACTGAGTTTTGCTGGATCTTTAATGCCCTCCATATCGGTAAGCGAGTTGGTTGCTAATACTATACCCTGGTAAAAATTAGTCCATGCGCCGCTGGTAAAACCATCTGTAATGGTCCAGGTATGGTAATGCATGCGTTGATAATAACCACCATCCTGCCAATCGCCCTGGCGGTTGTATGTACCTATTTCGTCTGTGCAATCTTCACCGGCAGCGTAAACGTCGTTACCCTGGATACTCCAATACGCATGTTCAAATGGTCGCAGAAAATCCCTTATCACGTCATCCCTCCTGCTCAGGAAACTCGCGGCGTCTACCTTATCGTAAACGTGCTCGTCTAATTTGGTACAGCTGCCGGTTAACATGGCCGACAGTAGAATACCGCTGATATATACTTTATATTTTTTCATGTCATTTCGATTTTAAAAAGTTGCCTGCAAACCAAGGATCAGTTGAAGTGTAGCCGGATAATAGCTCAGGGAGGTGTTCACGCCTGGCGTAAGTCCGTTAACCTGTACCAGGTCGGGATCGCCGCCGGTAAAGCTTGTAAAGGTGTGCAGGTTTCTGCCGGTGGCGTAGATACGTATTGATTTAAGGTATTTGGTTTTAAAGGGCTGGGTATACCCAAGGGCCACGTTATCTATTTTTACAAATGAACCGTTTTCCAGGAAATAATCGGACGCGATAGCGGTTGTTGCCGGATTGGTTAGCAACGAATATTTACTTTTACTATCATAGGCCGATTTCAGCACATTAGCATCGCTTTGGCTTGATGGCGTACCAATGTAGAAGGCTGTTGTATTGAATATTTTATAACCAAATGTGCCGCGCAGAAAAATACCCAGATCAAACCGCTTGTATCTAAACGTGTTGCCGATTGAACCGATAAACTTCGGTAAACCATTGCCTACAAACTGTTTATCATCTGATGATGCCTGGTTGGCCTGAACAATGGTTCCGTCTTTTTTATAAACCTGTAAAGCGCCATCCTTATTAACCCCTGCCGAGCGCAGTGTATAAAACTCCCCTATGCTACGTCCTTCCTGAATACGTTGTATGTTACCCGGAGAACCCGGGGCCGGCAAACCGGCCAGCTCAACAAATGGTGCACCTTTGTACACATCGTTTGAGAAGGAAATAAACTTGTTGCGGTTATAAGCCAGTGCAGCGGTTATGTTATAACTAAAATCAGGCTGCCTGATAACGCTGCCATTCAACCCCAGTTCTAATCCGTAATTTTTCATGGTACCCACGTTGGCAAAAGTCTGCGACTGGGAATTTGGCGGCAGGGGTACATTGTAGTACCCTAATAAATCCTTGTTTTTACGGATATAATAATCAAGTGATCCTGAAATGCGGTTATCCAATATCGAAAAATCAATACCCGCGTTGAAGTTGATCGATTTCTCCCATTTTAAATCGGGGTTTACGTTTGAAGTGGGGCCATAAACCTGGTAAACCTGTCCGTTATATGGGAAATAACCAGCACCTCCATACAATAGCAATGAAAGATAACTATCAAAATCCTGATTGCCGGTAACACCGTAATCTGCACGTAGTTTAAGGTCATTTATCCATGGCAGGGCACCTTTCATGAAATTTTCTTCAGATACGCGCCAGGCACCCGAAACAGCGGGAAAATTACCCCATTTGTTTTTTATGCCGAATTTGGATGATCCCTCTCTGCGTAAGCTTGCGGTAAGGATGTAGCGATTATTAAAATCATAATTCAAACGGCCGAAGAATGAGATAAGTGTTGAACCATTCTGGGTCGAACTCACTGCAGATTGTCCCTGACCGGCTGCACCGCCATTGTATAGGCCTGAACCGAGATTGTTCCACAGATATGAATCGAACGGAAAATCATAATTCTGGGCATAAAAGGTATTGTAATTGTACAAGGTATAAGAATAACCACCCAGGGCTTTGATGTGATGACGCCCCAGATCGAGCGCGTAATTACCCGTCCACTCCACGTTTTTCTGATCATTTTCTTCCTGCCGCTGCGAAGCGAAATTGGTTTGCGTTATTTTGCCCGCGTGCACAATTGAAGATAATGTAGATGGGGTAAAATTGAAGCTCCTCACCGATCTGCTAATCTCAGATACGGTTACCGTACTACTCAGATTTTTAAGAATGTTTACCTTTAAGGATCCGTTGATATCCATTTCCTTAATTTGTGCTTCCGATTTGATCACATTAGCATTCTCAACCGGGTTGTTGGAGAAAAAGCCGGTATTGATATAGTTATATTTTCCAGCAGTATCGTAAATGGGATAAGTTGGGTTTAAGGTGAGCGCATTATTAAAATTACCCTGATCCGAGTTTTTGGTATTCATGTATCTCGGGGCAATATTCAAGGTGGCCACAAAAACGCCATTGTCGGAAGTGTGGTTTACATTGATGCGTGCGCCATATTCCTTTTTATGCGCCCGCAGGTCAATACCATCGGCGTTGCGGTAATCGGCCGATGCGAAATAATTCGTTTTACCAGAACCGCCCGATAATTGAACTGTGTGCTTTTGAGCGAAAGCCGGCGAATTGGTTACGGCGTCCATCCAATTTGTTTTAGCGCCATAATTCTGTCCCTGGCTGTTTTTTACCCTATCGGCAATGAATTCATCGGCAGTAAGGTTTTGCAGCCGGTTGGTGAGGTAATCAAAACTGGCATAACCTTCATAAAACGTACGCGCCTGCGATGAGCCTTTTTTTGTGGTGATAATGATAACACCGTTGCTTCCGCGCGTTCCATAAATAGCTGATGCGGCACCGCCTTTAAGTACATCAATACTTTCAATATCATTTTGGTTGATATTGTCAATATTGCCTCCGGGTACACCGTTCACCACATACAGTGGACCTAAACCCGCGTTTCGGGAAGAAACGCCCCGCAGCTGCACGTTAGGTGATGAATTTGGATCAGCACCGGAGGTGTTGGTAATGCTGAGACCTGCAACTTTGCCCTGCAACGACATTAAGGGACTGTTTGATGCTACGGGAAGCAAATCCTTTGAGGAAACGTGTGTGATAGCGCTTGATACCTCCCGTTTATCGAGGGTACCGTAACCTACGCTTACTACAACTACTTCCTGCAGCGAATTATTTGCTGCGGCAAGTGTTACGTTTAAGGTAACACCCGCAGTTAGTGGTACCTGCCGGGAGGTGTAGCCAATATATGAAAAAGAGATCGTTTTAGCAGATGCAGGTACGCTGAGCGTATAAGCGCCTTTAGCATTAGAGGTAGTACCTACCGACATGCCCGTTACTACAACACTTACGCCTGGCAAAGGAGAACCATCCGCAGCATCAGTAATGGTACCTGATATTGTTCTGTTTTGTGCGAGCACCGTCCCGGTAAAAATACAACAGAACACCAGAGTGCTGAGCCTGAGTAAAAGTTTCTTGTACATAAAAAGAATTTATAGATTGGTTTTTGAGGTTAATTTGACCGCGAAATAACGCTTCGGCCACGACGAAAATGTGTATCACTAAGGCGGAGCATTTGCCCTGTTTTTTGTTTTCATAAAGCGAGATTTTGGTAACCGCCAGGTAGTGGCTAAGCGCTAATTGGTATGTTGTGAAATTAGAAAGTTAGTACTCCCGAATTCACAATTATGGACGCCGAAGGAAAAAAATCTCACAAAAAACAAACTCAAAAGCCTATAAAAGAGACATATAGATGAAATTAAAACCAGAAAAATCTCAGCTAAAAAGGGCGGTAATTGTTATTGAAAACAGTACTAAACGATTCCGGAATGGCAGAAAGACGGAAAAAGCAGGTAGTATTAAAATCAAATGTTTTAATTAAAATATCTATGAACATAATTTGAAATCAAAATCATCGATACCATCACAGGCGTTAGTGAAGGATAATCCAGACGTTTCTTTGCTCAACCTCTTCGTAAAAATCGCTCGTACGAAACCAGCTTATCGGAATGTATATCTGCTTTCGAAACGGCATCTCTACCGATATAATTTTGTAATAAAAAAAGGCTGTACTATGATTTATAATACAACCTCTTCTTTATGAATTTTAACTGTACTTAGTACTTGCTGTTATACGGGTAGAATCCAGATCTATTTCGCATATAAGTACCCTATCTCCTATTCTCCTTTTAAACTTTTCACCGGGTTTGTTAGCGCGGCTTTGATGGCCTGGTAACTTACCGTCAAAACAGATATCAGCAATGTTAGCGCGGCGGCAATTACAAATACCCATACATTGATACTGATCCGGTAGCTGTATCCTTTTAACCACTGGAACATTAAATACCATGCAATTGGGGCGGCTATACAAAATGAGATAGCAACCAGCTTCAGGAAATCGCGCGAAAGCAGTGTGGTTACGTTAGCCACTGAAGCACCAAGCACTTTTCTGATGCCTATTTCTTTGATCCTGTTTTGTGCCATGTAAGCGGCCAGGCCAAATAATCCAAGGCATGAGATAACGATTGTTAAGCCGGCAAAAAGGCTGGCCAGCGTACCAATCCTTTGTTCGTCGCCAAATTTTTTAGAATATTCCTGGTCAACAAAAGTGTACTCGTATGGATAATCGGGATTATACTTTTTGAAAATGGCTTCCGCACGGCGAAGGTTCTCTTTGGTTGAGTTGGCGTTATTGAGTTTATAGTGGATGATATTAAACCATGAACTCGGGCCTTGTATCAGCATATGTTGTACAGGCTCATAGGGCGAACTGATGATAAAATCTTTAATAACACCAACAATATGCCAGGCTTTGGCGTCTTTGCCTTCGCCCTGGGTAATTATTTTACCTACAGGATCTTTCAGGTTCATGATTTTAACCGAAGCTTCGTTAACCAGCATAGCGGTCGAATCTGTAGGATAGTTAATGGGATCAATATCCCTGCCGGCCACCAGCTTAAGACCCATGGTTTTTATCAGGCTACCATCCGAACTGTAGATGATAAAATCTACTTTGTTGTTAGGCGTTGAACCCGGCCAGTTAAAGCCCCAGCTATCGCTGTAACGCTGCGTGATGGGCGAATTTGTTTTGGATACGGATGTTGCTGCCCCGCTTGAAAGCAATTCATTTTTGATAGATTTATAATGCTTATCAATATCGCCCGACATGAAACTGAAAACCAGGTTATCTTTTTTATAACCGGTATCCCTATCCTGGGCATACTGTAACTGCTGGCGGATAACTATTGTACAAATAATCAATACCACCGCGAAAGTAAACTGAATAACTACCAGTAATTTACGCGGCGTAACTAACGCGTTTGCCGCCTTAAATGTACCTTTCAATACGGCCACAGGCCTGAAAGATGACAGGTACAAGGCCGGATAGCTGCCCGAAATAATACCGGTAACCAGGATAAAGCCAAGCGCTATAAGCCAAAAGTATGGATTAGCGTAAGGCACATATAATTGCTTTTGAGTGAGCTGGTTGAAACCTGACATGCTTATCTGTACAATAATAACTGCAAAAACACCGGCTATAGCCGCTATCAAAACAGACTCGCCTAAAAACTGCCAGATCAACGCCCCCCTTAGCGCACCTACCGTTTTACGAATCCCTACTTCACGTGCACGTGACTCACTTCTGGCTGTACTTAAGTTCATGAAGTTGATACAGGCAATAACCAGGATGAGCACCGCAATGAGCGAAAACACCCTCACCCTTTCTATTTTTCCGCCAACTATCTTACCATCTTCAAAATGCGAATACAAATGCCATTTGGTTGCCGGGTGCAAAAACTGCTGAATATCTTTGGTATCCGAATGGTTTTTAGTAAAATTTTCAACGGCAGCATCGGCGTTAGCTTCTGTTACTCCCGGTTTCAACAACACGAATGTTTGGATGGAGTTATTACCCCAGTATTCATCATCCTGGCCAATTTTTTTCAGGTACGACCATGGTAACAGGTATTCAAAATCAAAGCGGGTATTATTCGGCAGATCTTTCATCACGCCGGTTACTTTGAAATAGGCATTGCTATCTATCTTAACCGTTTTGCCTATCGCGTTCCCATCTCCAAAAAGCTTTTTAGAGAATTTCTCGGTGATGACGATATTGTGCAATTCGTTCAACGCGGTTTTGGGATCTCCGCTGATTAATGGAAAGCTGAACATAGAAAGGAAGTCGCCATCGGTAAAGTCGCCGCTTGCTGTAAGGCGCTTATCGCCAATAGTAAACAGGAAATTGGCATTGGTAACCCTGGCCACTTTTTCCATTTGGGGCAATTCCTGCTTCATTACCCTGCCCATAATTTTAGGGGTGGTTTCCCAACTCCATAACTTCCCGTCAAATTTCGATTGATTGTAAACTGAATAAAGTCTGTCCCTTTTTTCATGAAACTGGTCAAAGCTCAGTTCGTTCTGGATCCATAGCAAAATGAGCGCGGCACTGGCCATGCCAATAGTTAAACCAAGGATATTAATCAGGGAAAATGTTTTTTGACGCAGCAGGTTACGCCAGGTTATTTTTAAGTAGTTTTTGAGCATATGTTCAGGCTTTGATAATTATAAGACGCCGGTACCTTTCATTTAGTTGCAGCACTTTTTCATTTTTATTTAAAGGAAAAGTTAAAAAGAACACAAAAAAGTAAAGCCTCCATTAAATAGAGGCTCAATAATATACTAACTTTTTAAAATCAAGAGCAAACCCGTCCTATCAATCGGCATGACTTTGCCACGTACCCGCCTTATATATAAAGTATTAATTCTTTGTATCTGGATGTCTGGCCACTATTTATAAGCAGTGTTTAAAATTCGATCTAAATGTTACCATAAGTCGTTTTCAAAACATAGAGAAAATTCAATATGCTCCTGGCTTGGTCTTCGTTGGCTGAGATTAGTTGTACAACATTGTTTTAGTTGAGCCTTTATTTAAAGACGAAGTAAGTTTAAAGCGTACAGACACTGTAACACCGTTTGAACCTGATATTTCAAACTCTCCTCTTAATTGCCGCGCAAGCCCATTCATCATTTGCATGCCAAGCGATTTGTTTCGCAGAGCGTCAAAGTTTCCGGGTAACCCGCGACCATTATCAGCAACAACCAAATTTACCAGATCCTGCTCATCTCTAACAAATGATATCATAATCTGCCCGGCCTTCCCTTCAAAGGCATATTTAACAGCATTAGTAATCGCTTCATTTAAGATCAATCCAACAGGTACTGCCTGCGAAAGGTCGATATGAAGCGGATCAACTACCTGTATAAATTTAATTTTTTCAACGCCAAGGCCATTGGAGAGATTATTAACCAGATCTGACACATATGCCGGCATATTGATCGTGGCAATCTGGTCATTATTATAAAGTTTCTGGTGAATAAGTGCTATCGCGTTAACCCTGTTCTCACTTTCTGCTATAGCGTCTTTGGCATCCGCGTTTTGCAGAAAACCAGCCTGCGCCCGTAAAAGCCCAATGATGATCTGGAGATTATTCTTTACCCTGTGGTGTACCTCCCGCAACAGCCAGTCCTTTTCTTTCAAAAGCCCGTCTTTATCTGCAAGCAGCCCATCCTTCTCGTATAATAACCTCTGCAAAATCACATTCTGGGTGTTTATCGCTTCCTGTTGAGATTCCAGCCTCCTGTTAATTTTCTGCTTACTTTTAAAGCCAAGAAACGCGAAGATTGCCAATAACAGCAAGACAACAACACCACCTATCATTACATCCCGGATGGTATTGGAACGTTCTATTACCGCTTCCTGGAGTTTCTGCTTATTCTCCAGGAGTTTAATATCCTTTGACTTTTTATCTGCCTCATACTTGATATTCAACTCGGATATTTTTTGCCTGGCGGCTAAATTATTGATGGAATCATCTAAGGCTTTATGCCTTGCGAAATGCCTAATGGCCGGGATGAAATTTCCAAGCGCGGAATCTGCCTTAAACAACAATTTGTGGGTATCAAGTTCCTGATCGCGGTCAAAATATTGCGGATTTTTCAGCGATGCCTCCAGGTATTTCTTCCCTTCTTTAAAACGGTCGTGCTGAGTATAATATTTACCAATGATAAATAGAGCACCGCCACCTGTTAAAGTTAAATGAGTCCCTATCTTTTTTCCGTTTTCCTGATCGGCAGCCTGATCAAGTCTGAGCATTTCCAGGTAATTTTGTTCTGCCAGCTTTTGGTCACCAAGCAGGTCATAAATATAGCCGTAAGTTGAGGCAAACAGCTCCTTGTTATTAAACGATGTGGTTGGATACTTCTTTAAAAAATCGTTTAGAAATCTCAGCGCCTTTTTAGGTGCCCCGCCTGAGGCCATGAAGTTGGCTATCTTGTAGCAGTCTACGTATTTATCACGTTCCGATTTGTTGACATCATATTGGAGCACTATGCGATAAAATTGAATGGCCTTATCATATTTCTTTAGCGCCGCGTAGGTGTTTCCAAGGGCAATGTAGGGCCTGATCTGCTTATCAGGATTATCGCCAGCGGCCTTTACCCCGGCAAAACCCCAGTCAAGGGCCTTATCATAACGGCCATTAAAGCGATAAAAGTCACTAACAATATAATAGGTCGTTATGGACAAAGGCTCGTGGCTCACCGAAAAACAACGCAGCATTTCCAACAGGTCTTTCTCTGCCTGTACAATTTGACCATGATTTCCCCGGATAATAACGAGATCGCGTAAACTATATCCCGCCTCTTTCAGGTTATTTGCCTGGCGGTAGTATTTCACGGCCATTTCATGACTGTGAATAATATCACTATAAGTGCTATTATTTTCGGGCATATATGTACCGAGTTGAGACCATGCCCGGGCTTCATTTTCAGTTGCTCCCGATTGATGAAAGCGTAGAATGATGTCCATGAAAGCCTGTTTACCTTCTGACACCTTACCCTGATTAAAGTAAAATTTACCGGTAAGGATTGAACATTCGTTTAACCATTCTGTTGAACCCACCTTTTGCGCTGCTTCTGACGCTTGACGAATCAACGGTATAGCCTGAATAAACTCTTTGCTATCCGGCGGAAAATTAAAAACACCGCGTTCACCAATAAGCAATAGTAACCTTGCCTTTTCTTCACCATAAGCGCTACTGGCTACCTTCAGCGCATCCTTAAACTGATCCCGCTCGAGCAAAGCCTTACATTGCATAAATTTGGCCTCGTTACCACCCTCGATGAAATTTAAAGCTTTACTTAGTTCAAGTGCCTGGCCGGCATACAGTGCAACGCTATCAATATCCTTGTTGGTTACTGTTCGGGAATACCAATAAATGTGTGAGATTTTAAGGAGCAAATTGATCTTATTGGTATCTGGCGGAGATTGGCTCAACTTTTCCAGCAAAGCGAAAGGGGCTTTATCTGTTTCCTTTTTTACAAGCAGCCCGCCCTTTGTCGCTTGACTGAGAACTGTCTGCGCAAGTAGCAAAAAAACAGAAACGGAAACTATCCATTTTCCCATGTTAAAAAAATAAAGTTCTCAATAACAGGGAGTTTGTATCTGGCCAAACAACCCAATCAATTCCGCTTCTAATCTCCTCAAGCTATTTTCGCTACTATGCTAAAATACAACGCCAAATTTACGCATAAAATAAAGAAAACATGGCATTAGACCATATACACTAAGGGGCTTTTATGTAGCAACAATCTCTCGCTGATCGCAAACCGCAATTTTGATTGACATTTTTTCAATCCTATCAATTAAGCGCTTGACCAAAATCTAATCATGATAAGAAAACACTGAAACTTAACTACCCGGTTATAAAATCTATACTTTTGGCCTCAGCCCCTACTTATGAATAAGCTGTTTTTTAAAATCTTTATTCTTGTCCTGCTGTTATCCCGCTCTGCTTTCGGCAAATTGCATTACAGCCTCTCTCTTGATAATGATAAAGAACAGGTTGGCGAAAAGGCAGCCGGCAGCGAGGACACCGCAAAGATCAACGTGCTGCTCCGCTTAGCATCTATATATGTAAACAAACCCGGCGAACGGGCCGACGATCTGAATAATGCCATTAATTATGGGAACCAGGCCCTTTCGTTAAGTCATCAATATCATTTTCCATTACAGGAAATTACCGCCTACAGCCTGCTTTCACAAAGCTACCGCGAAAAAAAAGACATAGCTACAGGTAGAAGATATGCCGAACTTGGCGTTAAGCTACTTCCCAAAAATGCTATAACTATAGAAGCAGCTGACGCACTGGCCGAACTATCAACCTACTATGATGCCACCAATTCGGATAGCCTTATTATTAAGATAAACTATTTTGCAAAGTCGGTTGGCATTTTGAGAAAAATAGCGCCAGGTACCAGGAAGCTTGCTGATGGGCTGAAGTTTCTTGGAGATCTGAAGAATAGCAAATATGACCTTAAAGATGCAGTCTCGCTTTTAAACGAATCATTGAAACTTTATCAATCACTTGGGGTAAAACAATTACAGGATATTTATGATTTGCTTGGGGACGCACTCACCAGTTCAGGCAACACGGTAGAAGGCCTTTCATACCAGTTAAAAGCTTTGAAAACAGCTGAGCTGTTTAAGGATACCAGCCAAATGATAAGTACCATCTACTATCGTCTGGCCTTTACTTATAATTCCATCAATCAGGATAACAGAACGGCAGAATGCATGGAGAAGGCGCGCTATTATGCAATCAAAAACCACAATATTAACGACTGGATCATGATTTCGGGTAGCCTTGGGACTATCTATAACAAACTTGGGCGTTACCGGGAGGCCGTAAAAATCTGTGAAGAGGCCCTTATAAAATGTTCTTTTACCGATTATCAGAACCAAACTAATCTGATCACTAACCTGCTTTTCACGGCAACAGCTACAAAAAAGCTCGATAAAGCCTCTGGGTATTACAACCGGTTAAAAGAACTTACAGACGCTCATAATATCGAATTGAGCCCCACCGACGCGGCAATGATAGAATACTTGATTGTGATGAAGAGGTTTCCAGAAGCGGCATTACAAGTTGAAAAGTTTATTAAATATGCTGCTGTTACCCAAAGCCTGATATCTAAACAGAAAATAGAACATTATCAATTCCAGGTTGACTCTGCCGCGGGAAACTTCCTTTCGGCAATCATCCACCAGGAAAACGCGCATTTATTGCGGGACTCACTGCTCTCCCGTAACTATAATAAGCAGATCGGCAGGATGCAAATGACATTCGATCTGCAAAAGAAGGATCAGGAAATCGCTTTTAAAGCAAAGCATATTGACCTGTTAACCCATCAAAACCAGCTACAGAACAGCGCACTGCATAGCCAAAGAATGATCCGCAACTTGTTTATCGCCTCGGTGCTGCTATTGGTGGCTTTGCTCACCGTCCTTTACAATCGGTACAAGCTTAAGCATCGGGCAAACAATGATCTGCAGGAACAGCAAGAGGAAATCAACACGCAAAATGAATCATTACGGCAATTGCTTGATGAACGGGAATGGCTTTTGAAAGAGGTACACCATCGCGTTAAGAATAACCTGCAAATCGTGATCAGTCTGCTTAATTCACAACTAAGTAATATTAAAGATGTAGTAGCAATTGATGTGATCAGGGAAAGTCAGAACCGGATGCGGTCCATATCGCTGATCCATCAGAAGTTATACCAGTTTGATAACCTCGCCACGATAGACGCGGGCGACTACATTCGGGAGATAGCACTTTATTTGCAAGAAAGCTTTGATACCATTGGGCATATCAAATTCCGGGTGATTGCCGAACCAGTTAGGCTGGATGTTTCCCAGGCCGTACCTATCGGACTGATCTTGAACGAGGCGATAACAAATTCGATAAAATACGCATTCTCAGATCAGCATGATAAGCTGGTCACTATTAGTCTTTTCAATATTGATAATCATGTACGGTTAACCATCAGTGATAATGGGAAGGGGTTGCCTCCGGAGATTGACATCAAGCAATCAAAATCATTGGGGATGCAGCTTATGAACGGTTTAAGCCGCCAGATACGTGCCCTGTTAAAGATAACCAGCGAAAATGGGGTAACCATAGAGCTTGAATGGAAGCAGACAGATCCTTTCGAAACTTCAACGCATCGTAACAAGATTATTAACGAGAGTTTCAGTTCTTTGTAAACTCTCCCAACAAGATACTTCAAACTAAGAACCTCGCGGAAAGTAACTGGCTAAGTAAAGAAACGCCCAGGCTGAACACTACATACAAATAACCCGACCAAATAAAAGAATTGATAATTATCAATGCCCTTTCTTATTTCATATCAATGTGTGGTCAAAGCTAAAACAACAATTTTGTCATGTTCACAAATGAATGAAAAACACTAAAAAACAAGAACATGTCAACAAAAGCACAAATATTAGGTATCGACCATGTTGGTATCAATGTACCCGACCTACAACAGGCTATAGACTTCTTCAGTGATATTTTCGGTTTCTCGGCGATTACACAGCTCGGCCCATTTCCGCTCGACGCCGCATGGAAAGCAAACAACAATATGCATCCCGATACAGGTGCAGTTACGATCAAAATGGTACACGCGGGCATCGGCGCAAGCATTGAAGTTTTTACCTATGACAATAACCAGGGAAACAAATCACATCCGGGAAGTGATGATATCGGCGCAAGCCACATTGGTTTCTATACCGCGAACATGGATGAAGCAGTTGAATTCTTAAAATCAAAAGGTATCAAGTTTCTGGGTGAGCCTTTCCTGATGCCATCGGGCGATACCGAAGGTGAAACATGGGTATATTTTCTTTCTCCATGGGGAGCAAAGATGGAGCTTGTTTCTTATCCAAAGGGCAAAGGCTATGAGAAAAGCAACCCGGCAAAAGTACTTTGGTCGCCCAAAAGCAGCGTTAAGAATATAATACTTACTGAAGACGAGATCAAGGCTTTGGTAGAACGCCATCTTGAGCTTTGGAACGAACAGGATGAAGACAAACGCAAGGTTATACTCAATGAGATCTATGCGCCAGATATGGAAATGGTCGATCGCCATTTTATTGCAAACGGTCACAATGAAATAGAAGGCTTTATCGTTGGTTTACATCAAAAAAATCCAGACTTCCGTTTCACTCACGCCAAACCGATCAATATTCACCATAACATCGCCCGTTTATTTTGGCAGGTAGGTAACGAGGCCAAACCAGATGCCGTTACTGGTATGGACCTGTTTGTGATTGAAAACGGAAAAGTGCAAAAGCTTTATGTTTTTGTAGGAGAAGAATAAGCTAAATCGCGCTAACTTAAAACAATCCGGGCCGGTTATATTTATCGGCCCGGATTATTCATGAAAACCCTGGGCAATTTAGCTTAAAGCTACATCAATAGTTTTTGAAATCTGCTCGCCTATGTCCTGGCCTGACTGGAAAAACTGTTTCAACATACCATTTTTATCGATAACCAGGCTTGTTGGATAATTATGGATGGCGTATGTTTTGATCACATCGTTTGCCTTAACCAACTGTTGAAAATTGAAGGGATGCGACTTCAAAAATTTGGTTACAGCCGGCCCGTCATTGAAAGTAATCCCCAGAAATACCACCGCCTTGCCTTTATATTTCTTTACAAGTTCATTTAAGCTACCCATCTCTGTAAGGCAAGGCGGGCAGGTAGTGAACCAGAAATTTACTACCACAACCTTCCCCTTCAAATCGGATAGTTGCACGGTATGTCCTTTCGGGTCGGTTCCCGAAAAGGATGCCGCCTGGTGCCCTGTCATGGCTTGCAGTGTTTCCATCTGGGTAGTTGATGCTGCTATCATTTCCTCTTTCATTTTATCGGTAAACTGAACAAGGTGTATGATACCATTTGCATCATCTGTTTCATCATGTTTGCTGATCATCTTGTCTGCACCCCAGGCCTGTTTTACACTGTCCAGTTTATCGGCACTGATCTTTGCACCATCAGGCAATACATAGGTAATGTTTCGGGTTGCCTGGTTGGTTCCTGTATTAGTTGCATCAGTTGCCTTCTCTGTTAATACCCTTGACTTACATGCGATTAAACCGCTCATTGCCGAAATAGCCAGGATGCCGGTTGTTGTTCTTATAGATCTCACTTAAATTTCGTAATTGTTTAACAATAAACTGCGGGTGGCAAAGCTATCTGGATATCCCTTCCTTAGCGATGACTATTGTCAAAATCAGAAATTGACCATACACACTATTGGTCAACTATTTAATTGACTCATACAGGAATTAAGCAATGGTGCTTTTTGATAAACATCAATGGACAATAAATGCAACAAGCCCATCTTTGGCCGATTATTAATGAGGGAGATGATGACAGGAAATAACGTTTAAAATAAACATCCATAAAGGAACTGCAAAGGTGTTAAACCACACTTATTCTCCCTGGCCTTCGATTTATAAAACAAACAAATAACACCGTCCTACCCTCGCGATTCGTATCGCATAATATCAAAACCTCAACGTCATCGAATTATCAATAGGTTTCCTTTAACCAATTACCCACCATTATTAAAATGAAAAAAATATTTATAGCGCTTTTAGTAGCCATACCATTCATTTCCACCGCACAAAACAACGCTTTCACTATTAAAGGAGCTCTTGAAAATTCTGTCCCCGGCGATAGTGCCTTGATACAGTACACTGCACCTTCCGGTGTCCATCAGCAGATAGCGACATCAGTTATCGACGGACATTTTACCTTTAACGGAGTTGTCACCGAACCTACCAAAGCAGAGATTTCGCTTAAACATAAAATACTCAAAGATGGTAAAGACGATAAGCTGGAGCTTTATCTTGTACAAGGCACCACAATTATCCAGGGCAAATCAACCTTTGAGGATGCCGTTGTAAGCGGTACCAGGCTAAATGAAGAATACCTGTTATACCGTACTGAAGAGAAGTTTTTTGATAGTAAATACCAGACATTGGAAGCCGAAGCCAATGCTGCAACCGAAGAAGAACGCAAATCGGCGAGCTTTAAAGCAAAGCAACATATCGAAGAAGCCGCTATCGATTCGGCCTATTATATTTCAAAACAACGATTCGCTGAAAATCATACGGCATCGATAGCCGGAATCCTGGCCTTAAATGACTACGCTTATACCGCCGATTATTCATTGCTCAAACCCATATTTGATAAATTTGGAGAAGATGTAAAAGGCAGTAAAGAAGGCAGATTTTTTTTAGCAAAACTGGAAAAACTGAAAATCACTGCTATTGGCAAAATACTACCCGACTTCGCCGAACCGGACGCCAGCGGCAACCTTGTAAAATTATCTTCTTTACGGGGTAAGTACGTATTGATCGATTTCTGGGCTCCATGGTGTACTCCCTGTCGCGCGGAGAACCCTAATGTTGTAAAGGCCTACGAACATTTTCATGATAAAGGCTTTACAGTATTGGGTGTTTCATTGGATGGCCCAAAGTACCGTGACAGCTGGTTAAAAGCCATTAAAGATGACCACCTAAGCTGGCCCCAGGTTTCCGAATTTAAATACATGAATGACACGGCTGCGAAACTTTATGGCATTAACGCGATCCCTCAAAACTTCCTGATCGACCCCGAAGGCAGGGTGATTGCTAAAAATCTGCGTGGAGAAGCATTAGAGCGTAAACTGAAACAATTACTTAACCAAGGCGGGCTTCAGTAATTAAAAAAAGCAGGAATGATGCGACCCTCAACTTTATTCATTGACATTTATCAACCTGCTTTTTTATCTTATATCAATTTGCAGGAGAAGAGTATTTCAAACCTTTGTATCAAATCTATAAAAGAACTATATGAAAACTCCAACAAATTCAGAAAATGAAAAAGTGATCCGTGAGCTTTATCGTGTCGCGGAAATCCAGGATAGCAAAGCTTTTGCAGCTCTTTTTACAGACGACGGCTACTTTTGGGACATATCTGCAGGCGCAAAATATTATGGGGCGGATATTGGCAAAACTGTTGATATCTATTCAACCGCCTTCCCTGATATGCACCGCGAACTATACGATTTTTATGTAAGGGACGAAGAAAATGTAGTGGTGGTTGAATTATCCCTTAACGGTACACACAAAGGTCCGTTACAATTGCCGGCCGGCACAATTCCGGCTACCGGAAATGAAATACATACGCCTTGCTGCGACGTGTTTCACCTGGAAAATGGCAAGGTAAAATCATTTCATTGTTATACTGCCGGCACTATTCTACTCGGTCAACTTGGTGTATTTGGGAATTTAAGTGCAGTGTTACAGTAATTGTATCGCCAGAGGCTACAATTAATTCATTAATAGTTAAAAACATGGAAAATTCAATTAAAGCAGGAACATCAAACGATCACGATAAAACACTTCCAACAGATATTACCGTAAGTGCCTATTATCGTGTGCATCCGGATGATCGTCAGATATTCATCGACGCCGTGGTTCCGGAAATGACAGCGGCAAACAAATTGCCGGGGTGTATCTATTACGCCTTTTCTCAGGACCTTACCGATCCAAACACCTTTCACCTTCTCGAGGGCTGGGCAAACGAAGAGGCCTATGAACGTCATGAAAACGCCGAAACATTTTTAACCGCATTAAGCACCGTGGTTAAAAACGTCCGGATCCTTGATCGCCAGGGCGTTCGGTATGACATCGCCAAGATCCATATCGACGATCCAAGAGGTAAAGTGTCGTAACCAATTAGTTTCAGATGCTGAGTATTATAACGGGCAGCCTGAATGGCTGCCCATTTTGCTTTATATTACCCCAAAACATCTAAAAGCCGTCATTGCGAGGAACGAAGCAATCGCACGGAAGTAGAGGCGCTATACAAAGTCGCCCTGTATAGTTCGCGATTGCTTCGTTCCTCAGCAATGACGTTTTTCTAAATTATTTTCAAAGTAGCTTCCAGCAAAATGATATCCAACAGTATCGATTAAAAAGCGGGATTGATAAATATCAAGGCAGTTATTTAGCGTAGGTCAACAGGTAGTTTTTAAATAGTCCAGACCTTTGGTAATGGATACTTGAAACAATACTCCTGCTAACAAGCCCCACACTAATCCGGAACCGGATCAATAAGGCACATTGCACTTAATGCCCCCAACCAGGGCAAATTGCTTCAAACCCAATACGGTTACCGAAATATCGCAGACTCTCGAAATATCGGGAATTTAATGAGTTTCAAATCGTAAGCAATTGAAAAAGAACTATCTCTTCGCGGGCATGCAGATTGCTGATAAAGCGTATTATTTGTTCAAAAAATGCTTTGAACAAATAATACGCTTAGCTAAACCTAACAAAACCGTGCAGAGGAATAATCAAATACAAAAATGACGATACCAAATGCCGGGTTTGTTATGGCAACCGATGCCAGCAAAGAATATATTGCCAACAACTTTTCAAGCTGTTTGGCAATAGGTATTCTTCAAAGCAGCTGGTTGATTGGAATTACAGTATTATTGCTGCTGATTGGGGGATGTGTATTGTTGCTGGAGCAAATGAGCATAAGAAAAAGCAAAAAGGTGAACGAGCAGCAGATCAAAACACTGGAGTTGTACATTGCCTTATTAAAAGGCGATATTAATAAACTTTCTACCGAAAAGGAATGGTTGGTTTCAGAAATGCACCATAGGGTAAAAAACAACTTACAGATATTAAGCAGCCTCATTAACAGCCAGCTTTCGTTTACGGATGATAAAACAGGCAGGGAGGTTTTGGTTTACAGTAAACACCGCTTATATGCCCTGTCGCTGGTGCATCAAAAGCTATTTCAGCAGGCCACCGGGGCTGCTATTGAAATGTCGTGCTGTATAAAGGAAGTGGTGGATTATCTTATCGATGAGTTTAAGTGTGGTGACCGGATAACATTTGATCTGGACCTGGTACCGATTACGGTAGATCCGGATACTGCGATACCTTTTGCGCTGATCATCAATGAACTGGCAACCAACTCTTTGAAATACGCGTTCCCTAACGGTGCCAGGGGCAACATAACAATTACCCTTTTGTACCTGCAGGATGGTGCTTATCGCTTGATGTTTGCGGATAATGGAGTCGGGCTTCCCGAAGGATTTGATTTCCTTTCAGCAAAATCGCTTGGCAAAACCTTGATCATGGGGCTTTCCAGGCAAATACGCGGCAACGTAACTTTGAATACCATAAGCGGGTTTGAGGTAATAATAGATTTTAAAACAAAAATTGATCAACAGGCGCATTTTGCGTTCTGCTAAGGAAAAGCTAATTTGAAGTATGATTGAAAAACTACTGATTGTTGAAGATGAGTTCATCGTTGCAAATGACCTGACCAATATGATGGAGAATGCCGGCTATAACGTTTGTGGTACCGCGGATAGTGTAGAATCGGCAAAAACAGCTGTTGACAAATATCAGCCTACCTGGGTACTACTTGATATATTTCTACAGGATGATTCGATGGGAACAGAACTTGCCCCCTATCTGCAGGAGAAAGGTATTGGCTTTATCTATATTTCTGCCAATACTAATCAAAGTATCCTGGAAGCCGCTAAGGCCACGCAACCATACGGTTTTTTGGTTAAACCTTTTAGAGAGAAAGACTTGCTGATTATGCTGGATATTGCAAGAAACAAGCACGAAACCAGTTTACAATTTGCCGCGCAACGCGAGCTGCTTTTGCAACAACAGGTAAGGGCCTTAACAGATGAGCAAACAACATTGGAAAATAAACTGAATAAAATTCCGGCTACATTTCAATCGCTGATACCGTTCGATTACCTCGCTTTCAGCTATATGCCAGCAAACGGTGACAAACCGGAATCCGGCGCTTTTTTCAGGGTCGGCTTTAACGAATACCAGGTACTGCCTGCACTTGAGGCCAAACAACTTAACCAGGTATTTTATTACCAGGACAATCAAACGCAGATCCGAAAAAGTGTGGAAGCAAGCATACTGAACGGAGTCGCTTTCCATAGCTTTCAGGCAGGCAGGATTTCGGCCGGCGGATTGTTAGCACCTTACAGACTAAACTCATCCTTACAGTTATTGAATAAAACGAGTGAGGGCACGTTACAGCTGGCATTCTTCAATAAAAACGAAAACGGGTTTGACCATGCACATAAAACCCTTTTATGTAAGAATGAAAAGTTTGTCTTTCGTCTTTTTAACACCTTGTCGTTGGCATATGCCGGTGATTCAAAAACCCTCAGACGGGCAGCCCGGATCCAACCGGTTAAATCTGTGCTTAAGTTCGATGGCATTTATGGAAACAGCGCGGCGTTGCTGCATGTACTGGATAATGTTGAAATGGTTGCAGATACCCCGGTAACTGTTCTTATCCTCGGCGAGAGCGGTACAGGGAAAGAAAAAATTGCACATAATATCCATCTGCTATCTTCAAGGCGGAATGCTCCATTTATAACAGTTAACTGTGCGGCTATACCTGCCGACCTGATAGAATCCGAACTGTTTGGTCACGAAAAAGGGGCATTTACCGGTGCTATCGAAAAGCGCATTGGAAAATTTGAAGCTGCCAACGGAGGTACTATATTCCTGGACGAAATTGGCGAGTTACCTTTAGAATCGCAGGTAAAACTGTTAAGGGTACTGCAGGAAAGGCAGTTTGAACATATCGGGAGCAGCAAAACCATCAAGGTTGACGTGCGTATTGTGGCTGCCACCAACCGCAACCTGGAGAAAGAAGTTGGTGAAGGCCGATTCCGTCTGGACCTGTTTTACAGGCTGAATGTATACCCGATCAATCTACCTCCGCTGAGGGATCGCAAGGAAGACATTCCGGTCCTTGCTCAGTATTTCCTGTCAAAAAGCGCCGAAGAAATGGGAAGATTAGAAGCTCCGGAGCTCAGTCAAACTGCTTTAAAACAATTATCAGTTTACAACTGGCCAGGTAACATCCGGGAGTTAAATCATTTAATGGAACGGACATTGATCAAAACAAGGGGACCAATTGTTCAAAGCATCGAGATGCCCGCTATGACACGAACCGAGCCTATGCCTGTATCGGCTACTGGTGATAACAGGAAAACACTCGAGCAGATCGAAGCTGAACATATCCTATCGGTACTTAAGAGCTGTAACGGGAAGATAACCGGCGTAGGCGGCGCTGCCGAAATCCTGGGCTTACCACCAAGCACACTCACATCAAGGATGAAAAAACTTGGTATCAAAAAAGAACTGTACCACGACCGATAGATTTACAGCTGGTATGGGTTAACTCCATGCCAGCAAAGGATTTTATCAATCACGAAGCTGTGCGTAACTCCCGCTCCTCATATATGCCAAATAGACTTTGTCCAGCTATACGAATATGGCAAAAACGAAAAGATCCCTGATCACAATCTATCACTTCAACAACTTGCGCCCCCGATCTGGTCAATTCAATGAGCGCTTCATCCAAATTGCTGACCCTATAACTAACTACAACGTCCGAATCTGCAAATAAATAGGCAGGAAAGTCCGCACCGGGGCCATACAATTCCATTATTGTTCCGTCAACCAATACATATACGGTCAATCCGGGAGCTGCGAGAATTTTCTTTGATCCGATCACATTTTCAGCGAGCATTTCGTAAGCTTTGCTCGTAGTGCCATTCAACCGGATCGCTATTTTTCTTAAACCTTCTATCTTTTTCATAATAAGTTTGCCGGCTCTAAAAAGAGAAAAACCGACATCCAAAAATGCTGATGCTCCTGTCGTTTTTAATTGATATTAAATAAGAAATGGCATTGATAAATATCAATGCCATTTCAAGTCAAACACTGTCCGGGAACTTATTATTAGCTCTATTTCTTCGCAGTTTGGTTGCGGATCCTGCTTAAAGTTTCGGGCGTTATGCCCAGGTAGGAAGCAATCATTCCCTGTGGAACACGCATTACCAAATGAGGAAACTTTTCAAGGAATTTAAGATATTTTTCTTCTGCAGATAAACTGATAAATGTATGAATGCGGTTTTGGGCAACGATAAAACTTTTCTGTAAAATGCCGTTTACCATATCGTTAAATGCAGGGATCTGGGCACAAAGCATTTCGAAGTTTGACTTCGTGATCAGAACCACTTCCGAATCTTCCAGCGCATCAATATTGAAGATCGATGGCTCGCCCGATGCCAG
The DNA here is from genome assembly GCF_003675385.1 of Mucilaginibacter kameinonensis. GTDB lineage: Bacteria > Bacteroidota > Bacteroidia > Sphingobacteriales > Sphingobacteriaceae > Mucilaginibacter > Mucilaginibacter kameinonensis. Next base: position 681,014 of record NZ_RCWZ01000005.1, read on the forward strand.
GCTTTCCCGATCCCCCGTCCACCAATTTTCTACCGCGAAGTTGATAATATGCTCATTCCCCTTGTCGTCGAGGGTGTAGGTACGCACACATCCTTTTGTTACGAAAGCATTATATTTCCATACGTCGCCCTCCTGTAATAAATACTGCCGCTTTCTTACTCTCTTTACTTGGCAAACCGCAATAATTTTATCCAGGTCTTCTTCCGAAACCTTACTTTTTTCACGGATATATTTTTTAAATACTTCAATCACTATGCTCGTTGTTAGGTAAAATCAATACCAAATATAAACAATAGGCATTTTCTCTGCATAATTACATTCTTGATTTTGAATAAAGAGGAAATCAGACTCGCCATTAACTGAAAACGGGTCGCGATATTTTAGGAAATTCCCTAATTATACCAGGCTCATTTTACCGGCACTTCAATTACCAGGATCCTGGAGTTTTCAGTAAACCTTATTAAGATATTCTCCAAACCTGTAACAGTAATTGCATCACGTTTTTGCAACGTATACCCGCCAATCCAGGCCTCTCCGCTAATCAAAAAGATATAAACGCCATCGCCCTGGTGTTTAATGTTACAAGCGGCACTTGCACCGGCCTCAAAATTTCCTAAATGAATCCAGACCCTTTGATAAACCCAAAGCCCCTCATCATCAGGATACGGTGAAACCACTTGCCGAAGTTGATTTTGCGAAGGGGGAATGGATATTTGCTGATATCTTGGATTAACATCTCTCTGCTCTGGGTGGATCCATATTTGAAGGAAGTTAGCGTCTTCGTTACCATTATTAAACTCACTGTGTGTTATACCGGTACCTGCACTCATTACTTGTATATCGCCGGTTCCGATAGTTGCTTCCCTCCCGGTGCTGTCCTTATGGGTTATCGTTCCTTTTAAAGGAATAGAAATGATCTCCATATTTTTATGCGGATGCTGTCCGAAGCCGGTATTAGGTTTTACAAAATCATCATTTAACATCAGCAGCGGGCCAAACGAAGCCCTTGTGGCTTCATAGAATGTACCGAAACTAAAAGAGTGAAATCCGTTAAGCCAGCCAATATTTTTATTGCCCCTTGTAGATGCCGGCAAAAAATTGATAGTTTCCATATTTGTTCAAACTATATTAAAAAGATGCCGGCAATAATAGCCTTACCGGCCATCGTCTACTTATAAAGCGTTATTAACTCATACATTGGTTTACGAACTTTCGGCAATTTGAAATTCCAATCGTTCGCCTCATCACGATAACCGATTGCCATCAGCATAGAACTGCGCAGTCCTTTGGATTTAAGGTCGAGGAATTTATCTAATTCCTGTGCATTAAAGCCTTCCATAGGTGTTGCATCTACCTGCTCCAACGCAGCGGCAGCAACGGCGATACCCAGCGCTATATGAGCTTGTTTGGCAGCGTGATGAAAGTTCTCTTCACTGCTAAATTTTGAAAAATAGTTCAATGCGAACTGGCGTTGGCGATCAGAAGTAGTAGATACTGTTCCGCGCTGTTGATTTAAATAATCAAAGACCTTATTAATACGTTCAGGCGTATAATCATCCCAGGGAGCGAAAACGAGTAGGTGAGATGATTCTACAACCGGCATTTGATTCGCAGCTATCGGCAATATTTGTTTCTTTAATTCGGGGTTGGTAATCACCAGTATTTCATAAGGTTGTAGGCCAATACCTGAGGGTGCCAGTCTTGCAGCTTCAAGGATCCTGTCAATTACATCTTGCGGAACAGCGGCACCGGTCATTCTTTTTGTAGCATAGCGCCAGTTGAGCGCGCTGTTAATATCTAAATTTTCTGTTGTCATGATTTAAAAGTTTTGCTATAAAGGTCACGAGCTACAGGCGGCTGCCCATTGATATAAAATAAAAAAGGATATTGACTTTTATCAATCAATAACCGGAGAATGTTGATGTCGGCAGTTTAAACAGTCATAGCATAAAAGTTATAAAGGCGCACGGGGAAGACTCTTGATAAATATCAATGGGCTTTCTTGTTTTTTGTCAATCAGCAATTTTGGCCGGCTACGGAGATTTGCGTTATGAAAAACGAAATCAATACAAACGTAAATGACGAAAATAAAAAGACCGATGAACCGGTAAAAGCCATTACCGATGCCGAAGCCAGGGTTACGCGCCCCTTGGAAAAGAAAGAAAAGAGCTACAAAGTGCGGTGCAGGCGACCGTTGCTCTTATTAGCATTTTGTTTATCAACCATCGTAAAAGCATACGCGCAAGATCCGGCACTCCCTCCTACCAATCTCGGCCTTGCAAATATTTACGATGGCGTGGCAGGCAAACCGGGCTTCATTTACCAGGGATATGCCCAGTATTTCCAGGCCCATCAACTCAATGATGGTTTCGGCAACAATACCCATTCCGATTTAAAGGTTAACTCGCTTTTACAAATGAACCAATTGATCTATCTTTCACCAGTACGTGTAATGGGCGGCAAACTGGGCTTTACCGTGATTGTACCTTTTGTTCAGATCTCCTCATCGCGATTAAATAACCAGGCCCAAGCTCCTACTGTTAATCCCGGTGTTTTAGGCGATGTCGTACAGGGAACAGCTGTTCAATGGTCAGATAAGAAACTGTTTGGCAAACCTTTTTCGCATCGTGTAGAATTTGACATCAATGTGCCAGTTGGCAGTTACGATAGCCGGTATAATATCAACCCATCTTCGCATGTATGGGCCTATGGTATTTACCATGCCTTTACACTGATGTTGAATGATCAGATCAGTATAAGTTCAAGAAATCAGTTTAATTATAACAGCCATTTCATTGGGCAAAAAAGTAAGGCAGGGGCGTATTACAATGGTAATTATTCCATCGATTATTCAATTTTAAAAAGCCTTAAAATTGAAGCAGCCGCTTATTATTTAACACAATTTAATCAGGATAGTTATGATGGCGGCAGCCATTATTACCAGGGTAAATATGGTATTGATGATACTAAGGAGCGTGTATTTGGATATGGCCCGGGACTGGCTTATTTTGCACCGAACGGTACTTTGATTGAAGCCAAAGTATTTTTTGAAACAGCAGCTAAGAATCGCTTTGAAGGAACCCGTCCAACACTTCGGATCGCGATTCCGTTATCAAAGTAAGCCAGACAGTTTAAATGATAAAGCCTCGATATGAGGCTTTTTTATTAGCCTGCACTTCACAATCGGGCACAAATAACAGCCGTTGACAAAAGTCAATGTGATTTCTTAACCCAGGTCAAGTTGCATTTCTGCCCCATAAGACATTTTTGCACCATAGAAAAACAGAAAATTATGAAAACAAAAATGACCCTCAAAGCAGCATTGCTGTTAGGCACTTTAGCAATAGGAACTGAGTTAAAGGCACAATCTACCAACCCTGCATCTGATCCTCAAATCGAATCAAACACCAAAGCTTTTTTAAACGTACTTAATTCGGGCGGCGGGAAACCTATCGAAACGCTGTCGCCAAAAGACGCCCGTGCAGTGTTATCCGGGGCACAAAGTTCTGCAAAAGTTAATCTTTCAGGTATCACCATAGCAAAAAAAACAATCACAGAAGACGGACAGTCCATCAGCATCAATATTGTCAAACCGGCAAACGCAAAGGGAACACTTCCTGTATTTATGTTTTTCCATGGCGGTGGCTGGGTGTTGGGTGATTTTGATGTCCATAAACGTATGGTTCGCGACCTTGTTGTTGAATCAGGCGCGGCGGCAGTTTTTGTTAATTACACACCATCACCGGAAGCCCACTACCCCGTAGCCGTTAACCAGGGATATGCCGCTACAAAATGGGTTGCAGCACATGGCAAAGAAATCGGTGTCGACGGAAGCAACCTGGCCGTTGTGGGTAACAGCGTAGGCGGCAATATGGCCGCCGTTGTGGCATTGATGGCCAAAGACAAAAATGGCCCCAAAATCAAACTTCAGGTACTTTACTGGCCGGTAACCGACGCCAATTTTGAAACTGAGTCTTACAATAAATACGCAACCGGCAGGTTTCTTTCAAAAAGCATGATGCAGTGGTTCTGGGATAGTTATACATCAGATCCTGAAAAACGCAAAGAAATTTATGCGTCACCACTACAGGCTACTGTTGATCAGCTTAAAGGCCTGCCCCCTGCAATTGTTTTAACTGCCGAAAACGACGTTTTAAGGGATGAAGGCGAAGCCTACGCCCGCAAGCTTGACGAGGCAGGTGTTCGTGTAAGTGCGGTGCGCTACAATGGAATGATCCACGACTGGGGTATGTTAAATGCATTAGCCTACATTCCCGGCACAAGAAGTGCCATGACCCAGGGAGCAGCTGAACTCAAAAAAGCATTTCAGGCTAAAGCAGCGACGGCCGTATCGCTAACCTCAACCAAGTAACATCCTAATCCCTTATTACCTGCTGATTAATAATCAGCTTGGATGCCCGGTTTGCTTATGCTTTCCGGGCATTTTTTTGTGCCGAATAATCACGTCCTGTTTCAATTTCACCCAAACTTGAATTTGAGCATTTTAGATTTCTTTTAAAGCATTTTTTGAAAAATGGTTAATTTATCAAATTCCTAATTTCCAACTATATAGAAGAAAACGCATTGATAAATATCAACGCGTTTTTTTATTTCATATCAATGTGCAGGCAAGCCCATTGTATGACCTTTGAAATATCAAAAACAACAAAAAACTTAAGAAAATGTCACAGATAGTATTCATCACAGGAACAAGCTCAGGCTTCGGAAAATTAACTACAGAAACCCTTTCAAAAGCTGGCTATACAGTTATAGCAGGAATGCGTGATATCGACGGAAAGAACGCAGAAGTAGCCAACCAATTGTCACAGTTATCAAATGTAGATGTGGTTGAGATCGACATCACTAAAGACGAATCGGTTAAAAATGCCTTTGCAAATATGATCGCTAAATACGGCAGGATAGACGTATTGGTAAACAATGCGGCCGTTGCCGGTTTTGGTTTATTGGAGGCCTATAGTTTAGACCGGATCCGCCAAATGTTCGAAGTAAACTTTTACGGTGTTATCCGCACTTACCAGGCCGTATTACCAGCCATGAGGGCCGCAGGTAAAGGTTTGATCATCAATATTACTTCTGGTGCAAGCGGCCATACTATGCCATTTATGATCCCATACCTGGCTTCAAAATTCGGTGTTGAAAGCATCACCGAAGGTTTACAGGACGAACTGGCAGAATTTGGTATTGAGAACGTAAGCATCCAACCGGGCGTATATCCAACAGAGATGAACACTGGTCAAAAACAAGGTATTAATTCAGACAAAGCCGATATTACAGAGGCTTATGGAGATACTGCTACTCAAAAATTCAATGCCATCGGAACAGCCCTTTTTGGTAAAATGCAACAATTCAACATGGATCCGCAGGTTATTGCCAATGGCATCCTGGAACTTATAGAAATGCCGGCAGGTACACGTCCGCTTCGTAAACCACTTGATGCCATAGCTCAAGGCACCGATATTGAGTTTATCGAATCGAGAGCTGCTATTAAAGCAAAATGGCTGGAAAAATATTCTGCATAAAAGCATCGTTTAAAAACGATTCATAAAGCCGGTATATCCACAACATCATTGCTTATTCCTGTCCATTACAAGTTGTAGATCCAGACTTACGAAGTTTTAAAAACTTCGTAAGTCTTAGCCCGCTTGTCATACCACCTTCAGACACCCCGGCTTCTACTTACTCACAATGACGCTTTTTAGACAGCGTCCGAGAATCAAAATATATAATCCTTCATAAAAATTAAATAATGAAAACATCTAATCATACCAGGCTATCATATGTAGTAAGGGTAGCTTTAATAACTGTATCCTTTATATCTTCCCTTGCTTTGAACAAAGCAAAAGCACAAGCCCCGGGAATTATTGGCATCGATCACGTAGGCATCAATGTGCCGGACATGGATCAGGCCATCAAATTTTTTCATGATATGTTCGGCTTTACCCCAGTTACAAAATTAGGCCCCTTCCCTATGGATGCGAACTGGAAAAGCAAATTCCACATACATGAAAACGCCAACCAGGTAGAATTGGTGATGATGCGTGCCGGCGATGGCTCAAACATTGAATTGTTTACTTATAACCCCAATGCAGGCAGTCAGCAACAACCATACAGGGACGATTTGAGCGCTACACACTTTTCACTGTATACCAGTGATATCAATGCGACAAAAAGTTTCCTTGAATCAAAAGGTATTAAATTCGTATCCGATATTAATTCGGGAGCCGGCGATACAGAAGGCGAAAAATGGGTTTACTTTGAAACACCCTGGGGAGCAACCATCGAACTGAACAGTTATCCTCACGGTAAAGGTTATGAAAAAAACAACCCTCAAGTAAGGTTGTGGTCGCCTAAGGACAATGTATCAACAGTAGCGCTAACAACAGAAACAATTAGTCCGGCACAGCTTAGCCAACTGGCCAAACAACACCTCCAGGTTTGGAATGATCATGACCAAACTACCCGTCTTAAAGAAATGCAAACTACGTATACCGCTGATATAGCTTTCTTTGACGCGGATCAGACATCTGTGGGATACAAGGGAATGAACAATTTTATCGAGCACCTGCTTACCACAAATAAAGGTTTCAAATTCAGTTTAGCTAAGATCAGCGCAAACCATAATATTGTGCGGTTATACTGGAACTTCGGCCCCGCTGTCAAACCAGCGCTAATTTCCGGAATGGATTTGATCATTGTTGAAAACGGCAAAATAAAATCACTGAGCGCATTCCTGGATCATCTTCCTGCAAAAAGCATTAAGTAATTATTCGGTTGGATAACGTTATGAAAGGGTAATCGAAAATGTTGTCCAGTTTTTAAATTGATACCCTTTTATTAAATGAAAGACCTCGGAGCATAGCTCTGAGGTCCTTTACTATCATATGCTATTTATAATGCAACTACATTACACGGCACAATTACTCATACAGGCAGCGGCAGTTAAAGGTTATTTTTTCGGATCCGGCTTATTGTTTCCGGTTTAACGCCCAGGTAACAGGCAAGCATATTTTGTGAAAACCGCCTTGAGTATTGTGGCTCGGATTTGAGCAGATCATAATACCGCTCTTCTGCGGTCATACTGAGCGCGGCATTAATCCTTTTTTGATTATAGATCAGTTGTTGTTTTTGATACTCAGAAAACATTTGAGCGAATGCGGGTACAGCTCCCATCAATAGCTCAATTTGCGATCGGTTGAGCATCAGCAGTTCTGTATCTTCCATCATTTCAATATGATATACTGAGCATTCATTTTGATTGAAACTTGCCTGATCGGTTATCCAGTTATTTTCTAATCCGAAGGCGACAATGGATTCCTGTCCGCGTTCGTTAATGGAAAACATGCGGGTTGATCCCTTAATGATAAAACCGATGTGTTTACAAAAATCACCCTCCTGCAAAAAATACTGGCGCTTTCTCAGTTTTTTAAGTTTTACTGATTCCACGATCAATGTTTTTTGCTGATCGGTAAGCGACATGCCCGACATTCCTGTAATATATTTGAATAACGCCCAATGGGCCGGCCCGGCAAGTGTTCGTACAGCGGACTCCCTGGGCATGCGGTAGTTAACATTCTCGACAACATTGGAACCCGTTTCTGAAGTGTTTTGGCTTGGAATATTGTTAGCGTACATACGATGTCTGTTTGATTGTACAGGCTATGCCAAAAAAAAGCCCAATATCTACACTTCTTAAAATCAGCCACTTAAAAATATCGCAATCAAAAACATACCGAAATGTCGAAAATCCCCGAAATCACAACAACCAAAATACCGGTAACAAAGTACGGGGCCGAAACGGCGAAGCATTGACAAATGTCAACAGCGTTTTTTAGTGTAAATCAATGGGATGGTGATGAAGCCTTACTATTTTGCACTTCAGATCCCACGAAGTTATTCACCATAACGTTGTGGGCAAAACATGCATAGCAAAGCATTTACAGCATATTGCCGTGAATGCACCAAACGCTTTTAATATTTAAGAACAATCAAACATGAAACCTAACAAAGCCCTGGTAATGGCCGGATTTACAGCGATTACCTTAAACACAATAATGCTTAAGCTTGCTAAAGCTTTCGGTATTAAAGCCGAAAGCGGTGGCTTGTTAAAGTTAGCATTGAGAATGCTAACTGGTTCCTTTAGCAGCGTACCTTTTATTAAAACAGATTGGTTTTGGATCCTGTTTCATTTTGCAACCGGGGCAGTTATGGTTGTTATTTACCCTGCCTTCTTTGGCAGGCTACCTCTGTCTACATTTATCAAGGGGCTATTATTTTCGCTATTTCCATGGGTTATCAACGGCATCATTGTTTTGCCTTTATTAAATCAGGGATTGTTTGGCTTAAGGGCACTTCCCATATCTGGTGTTTTCTACTTTTTTCTTGCTAACCTTTTGTTTGGCTTTACTTTGAGCTATTTGTATAAGGTGTTTACCAGGTCAAACTAAACGTTTTGAGATTAGTGTTTTCCGGATATCCCGCCCACTAACAAACAAAAGCAATAAAATTAGCTGCCCCATAGACCTCCCCTCGCCTCCAGTCAATTAAAAGCCCTCAAATAAAATCTGAGGGCTTTTTTTTACGCATATTTAAGCCATGTGCTATAATTTAGACAGCCCCTGCTTAGACGGATCAGATAACAGCCGATGGGGTTAACAGGGTTAACACAATTGAAGAAATAACCTTATAAACAATTAATAATCAGACAAATAAAACACGACCGGGGTTACGCCAGCTATTTCATTAAAAAACGAACAAAACATATAACTTCCTAAAAATCAACACCATAAAAAAAAGATTAATACTCCTTGATTTTGCTAAAAATATTAGTATATTAATTATAAATTCCCGATCTTTATCTAAAAGATAACCACACCTAATGGAAACTGAAAATGCCTTATCAAATTAACGCCTTCAAAAGAGAAGATTAACCGTGTATTGGGGTTGCAAAAAATCACCACATCAGATATTGAAGATTTTAACGATGCCGAACGCGATTACCTTGCCGAAATTAGTACCGAAATGCTGCAGCAGTTAACAGGCGAAGAACGGGACAACTTTATAAATAAAATAGCACAGATCATTCCGGCAAGTACAAATGAACAGATCTGGGAACATAACCACTTTGTAATTGGCCAGGCCATTGCAAAGCTGATTGGCCAATATGGCTCCATGCCCCCTAAATTTGTAATAGCGCGGGAAACCGGCCTGAGCCGGCAAACTGTTGCCAAACACCTTACAGGCTATAAAACACACCCGCAATACCTTGCAGAAGTGGAACAATTTAAATTTATGTCGCCTAAAATACTGGCCGGCGTTTGTAAGCTGGCCTGCAACGGCGACGTCAAAGCCGCCCGGCTTTATTTTGAAATGGTTGGCGCGTTAAATAAACAACAACCCGGCACAGTCATAACCGAACAAAACAACTACATCCAAATAAACAACACCATATTAAGCCAGGAAAACCTGAAACAGTTGAGCAAAGAACAGCTGAATCAGATTGAGGGGATTATCAGTGGAATTGGGGCAAAGTGAATTGGGTTAGATGCAGCGGCTTTTAATTTGGGGTTGATACGATTTTGATATACATGTGACTTGTATAGCTAAAAAGTCTCGAATACTTGGTTTATAACATTCAGCGCCGAATACTCTTGCCGGTTAGGGCTTACAAAAGCCTTTATCGAAAAAAGGCTTTTACATAAATAACACGTTGACAGGCCAGTCATTGGAGAAAGCATATATAACCAATCAGGGCTGAATAGAGAGTCGCTTTTCTATCCACAACCGAAATATAATTTACGAATAAATAACTTTTTTAATATCACAATTAAATAAAAATAAAATACTGTTTTTCAGATCATTATGGTTATTTTTAAAAAAACCATACCCCCAATCACTTGAAGAAAAACTACTTATTTCGAATTATTACACACTGGATCGACAGAAAAACAAAAATATCTGCGTATATCGGTAGTAAAATTATTATGCAGTTGAGGATCTGATGCTAAACCAAAGCCAATAAAGATCAATACCGGGCTCGGTCTTTTTGGTTTCCGGGTTGCCCACAAACCCGGAAAAGCCCAAGAGCAAGGTGCGTTCATACCCCTTTTTTATCTCTTTTCTGACCAACTTAACTTATCCAATATGAAACATTCAATCGCGCTGATCAGCGCATTACTATTTCTTTGCCTGTTTTGTATACCCAATAAAGCAAAAGCACAGGCTAATAATCAATATAATGTACTCGGGTCGTTTGTATTTCAAAACAATGTTTACAATTACACCTATAAACAAACCACAAACGGGTCGGCTTCCTTCCAGATTGAGCAAATCGAGGGTATCAATACTGATACCATCAAGTCAGCAGAGACTAAACTGAATGGCTTGAAAGAATTTCTCAAAGCAAACGCCGATTCGTTGAAAATTGACACGGCTGTATACGATAAACACATTGATTCAGTAAGTTATTTCCTGGAATCGGGCGTTAAGATGTTCAAGGCATCAACTAATCACCTGGACTCTATCCTTGCGCCCCTGAAAACTATTGCTACAAATTTAGGTTCCAGTACGGATACGGCAAAGACAAATAAGCTGGCAGCCATGATCAAGACGGTCAGTGATGTAAAGACGCTTACCGAGCAGGCCAGTTCAGACCAAAAACCGCAACTGGTGACTAATATGGATATTGAGACATTTAAACTGGCTTTCAAAAACCAGCTGGCAAAGTTTGTCGACGTTGCTGCATTAAAAATAGATGCCGATGTGGTAAACAGGCTTGCCACTGATAAATTTGTTGAAATCCAGGCCCGGATCAAATTCAAGGATGATCAACCCCTTACAGCTTACCTGCAATTACTATCAAAGCAGGTTAACGTCTACACCGAAGATGAGGAAACATCCAAAAGACCCCCAATTGTGATGAATATAGATGATATTCAATTTGAATTTGAATCAGGAACAATCAAGAACATTTATGCACAGTTTTCGAAAGTAGACGATCCGCAGCAAAAGTTCTTTTTTCAGAATACAATCCCCATCAGCATATCCGGAAAATTCGCCTCAACTCAGTTCTTCAAAAACCGCATATTTGCCATAAATCCGAAGCAAATTCATGCAGCTTTCAAGGGAAGGACAAATCCTAAGGATGATGATATATATTTCAGGCTGAATGAAGTGATCAGGTACGTTCTTTTCCTGGAAACCCAAAAAGAAGATTACAGTCCGGAAGATAAAGTATATCGCCTTTCCTCTCTGCAAACCTCTGTAGAGCTAAAAAAACAACTGCGATCAAAAATTTTAACAGTAAAAGCATTCACCGATTTTAACGGAATGGGGGGTGATAAACCAAACGGCCTGATCCAGTTCGAAGCCAGCCTTCATGCCAATATCGTAACTTACCATAAACAGGTGGGCAAAACCAACTTTGCATTCGTGTCCGGGTCTGACCTTCTTGGTACATTGAACAAAATTGACGACAACCATAAATACCTGCAGCTTACGAGCGATGAACTGAACAAAGAACAGCTGGCAAAAAACGTAAAAATGTTCGGGGTACGACCGATAGAACTATTGCGTTACCAATCAAGCGGAGTAAGCGTTTACAGCAATATTATCAAATACAGCATCCCCGATTTCGCAACAAGTATGAGTTTAAACTCGGGCTATGGCATTATTCTCACAAGCGTGTCTGACTCTTTGAAAATTGTCGATGGCGTTGCCACAAAAATCGGCACCGCTGACCAGCGCACGATCTATAGCAGGATCTTTAACGCCAATGTCAGTATCGAATTTTCGCCGGATTCGAGATATGGATTCAAAATAACTTACGGAAACAACTGGCTCGGTGTAAAAAATACGGATGTTGTCCTGTCGCCGGATGCAAGCAGCAGACTTGCTGTTTTAGAATTCAGCGGATTTTTGCGAACCAATGACGATTCCAAACTGTTCTTTCGCTGGCGAAATAGTAATGAGCTGCACCATCCGCAATTCAGTTACAACCAAGTTCAGGTGGGGTACATAGTAGATATTTTCAAAGCTACAAAGTAATCTGTCTATATCTTGTAGCAACTACCCCGCGATTTTAAAATGTATCTGGTAAGATGTAGGGACGAATGTCCGAGCCCAGGTCTTTGATCGACGTTCGACGACAATAACTGTATTAAGGAGATGAATAGATTTATTCATCTCCTTAAAATATCCCCAATTACTCACTATCATACCATTCAGCAATCCCCGCAAGTCCCCCCAACCAAAAAAGTGATTTTCACCCATATTTTCACACCTTAAATTGCAAACATCTACCTCAGCCTGATTATCTTACGGAATTATTAGGATTGACTGAATGACCCGTACACTTTTACTTTTTCTACTGGCCTTATTACCCATGGGTGGCTTTGCACAGCAGTTTACACTGATAGTTGTTAAAGAAAATGCCCAGCCTGCTGATGGTGCAACCGTTAAACTGATCCAGGCTAACCGGAAGGTTAATGTAATCATAAGTAATGCCCAAGGCGAGGCCGTGTTTCAGAGCATTCCGCAGGGGGCATTTAGTTTCACGGTAACTTATACCGGCTATCAACCCCAAACCACCCGCAGTTACAGTATTGCAGAGTATATAAAGCAGGATACCATCCGTATGCAAGCCATTAGTACTGTACTGAAAGAGGTGAGCATCACCGCCAAAACGCCGCCGGTGGAAGTGAAACAGGGAAAGGTGATTGTTAATGTGGAAGCTTCCGTAACCAACGTTGGGGCTACGGTACTGGAGGTACTGGAGAAATCGCCGGGTGTAATGGTCGACCGTAATGGTGGCATCTCTTTGCAAGGTAAGCCGGGGGTGCTGGTGATGATAGATGGCAAGCCAACCTATCTCTCCGGCGCTGATCTGAACAACCTGCTCAGCAGTATGAGCTCAGGCCAGGTATCACAAATTGAGTTGATTGCCAACCCTACCGCCAGGTATGATGCCAGCGGCAATGCGGGGATCATCAACATTAAAACCAAAAAGAACCGGCAAAAGGGCTTTAACGGATCCGTTACGGGCACGGTAGCCCAGGGTGTTTACTTCAAAACCAATAATACACTAACGCTAAACTATCGCGACGGGCGCGTCAGCACTTTCTTTAATTACAATATCAGCGATCAGAAATACCTTACCAACCTGTACGCGCTGCGCAAATACACGGGCGCCGGCGGGGCAATCACTTCAACATTGGATCAGCCTTCGCACTTCACCGGCACGCTGCTCAATAATACTGTAAAAACAGGGCTGGATTATGACGTTTCACCCAAAACTACAATCGGCATTGTGCTTGGCGGAACCATCATCCACCGCAAGGGTAACAATACAGCTTCGGCACGCTGGCTTAACCCGGGCGGCACGGCAGATTCAGTCATTGCTACCGATAACGCCAATAACAGCAAGTTTAAAAACGGGCAGGTAAGTCTGAGCCTTCGCCACGCCATCAGCAAAACCCAGGACATCAGCGCCGATGCCGACTGGCTGCATTACGACATTACCAGCGAACAGAATTTTAATAACCGCCTGCAAACCACCGGCGGTTATAATGAATCAACGCGCGCCAACATCCCCACCGGCATCACCATCCTCTCGGGTAAGGCCGACTATACTCACAAAACAGAAAACGATGGGCAATGGCAAATGGGCTGGAAATCGGCACACAGCAGTACCGATAACTCCGCCGGTTACCAAAACCTCAATGCAGGCCAATGGACAGACGACCTGACCCGTAGCAACCATTTCCTTTACAGCGAGAACATTCACGCGGCCTACACGCAATGGGAAAGCAAGCATAAGGCCATTTCTTACCAGGTGGGTTTGCGTTACGAGCATACCGATTATCATGCCCATCAGCTGGGCAATCTGCTTCAAAAAGATTCGGCCTTTTCGCGCAACTACGGCAATTTTTTCCCCAGCGGCTATTTCAGCTACCAGGCCGACACTGCCAATAACTTTACTTTAACGGTAAGCCGCCGTATTGATCGCCCGGTTTACCAAACGCTCAACCCATTTTATTTTATCATCAATAAGTACACTTATCAAACCGGCAACCCATACATTTTGCCGCAATACAGCTGGAACCTGGAGCTGAGCCATCAATATAAAAACCTGCTCACCACCACAGTATCTTACAGTAATATCAACAATTACTTTTCACAGATCTTTTTGAGCGATCCTACCCTTGCAGGTATTTTGCTTTATACGCAAGGAAATGTAGGGCGAACTTATATTATCGGGGTATCTGAAGCTATTACGGCATCACCCACCGGCTGGTGGACACTTACCGCACAGGCCTTGTACAATTACAAAAAACTGAGCGGTTTTAACGGCAATCATTACACATCAGATATTAACCAGCTTAACCTCAACACCAGCAACCAGTTCACTATGGGTAAACGTTTTACAGGCGAGGTGTCGGGCTTTTATACCACCCGTGCCCGCAACGATGTGCAGGAACGGCTCTACCCTACCGGGCAGCTTTCGGCGGGGCTGGGCATGTCGGTACTAAAAAAGAAAGCTACCCTGAAGTTGAGTATGCGTGATATATTTTATACCAACGCCATGGAAGGCTTAACACAGTTCCCCAACGCTACCGAGTATTTTAAGATTAAGCGCGATAGCCGTGTGGTGGTGCTCGCGTTTACCTACCGCTTTGGCAAAACCTACAAAACGGTTAAGCGCGATAACGGTGCTGCCGATGAAATGCAACGTGTAGGGAACGGCTAACAAAGGAAAATACTGCAGGCTAATACGGGCCTGCACCGCTGGCATTCAGTTCATCTGTCGGGGGGCAACCCAAATTAAGCTGACTTCGGTTGCTTAATTCGTTCAATGGCTTTCTGTACCAGTGTAAGTCCTTCATCAGTAAATTTAATTAACAGGGCCTCCGAATGACCATGTGCATCCATTTTTAGCAATGACTTATAAAGGATATTGATCATTTTTTCGGGATCATCTATGTATTTCATGCGTATGTCCTCATATTGATGCTCAAGAAAAATAAGGCACAGCGCATTTTCCATAATCTGCACTTCTGCATCCTGCTTAATCTTCTTTTTTAAAATAATCTCCTGAACACGGGCGATCTTAGCTTCAGCATATCCAGCTTGCTTCATCAGGCGGCCAGAAACGGATGCATGATGCTGCGCAAGGTCTTTCCGCCATTTTAAATAATTTTCCCGCCCTTCGGGATAACTCTCCCGTGAGATTTCCCAGCGACCGATATGCTGACTGCGCGACGCAAGCAAAAGTTCTTCGCTTGAAGCCGGCTGTAAAGATAATATCCTCTCGTTAAGCATCAGTGAATATGCGTACTCCTGTGGATATATCGCGTTTTTCCAGGTGATAGAACGAGGATCGCGTAAATTGTATTCGTCAAATAATTTAAAGGCTTCCTCCTGGAGTTTCATGTTTTATCAAATTTTAATAGTAAATGGCAGCATAAGGCGCAAACAACAGTAAAAAACACTGTGATTAAGGCCCTGGGCGAATCGTTCATTACCGACTTCCGGTTGTGTAGTCAACAAGATAAATATAATAACTGTCAGAATCATTTTTGATTTTTGACAACAGAAACCTCCAAATAACCTTCTTCCGCACGATGGTCTACTTGTTAAGTTTGCAAGAACGCTTTTTTTACAATCACCACCAATAACATTTCAATTTCATTATCAATCAGTTATAAAACATTACTTAAATCAATGCTGATGTTAAATGAATAAACAATTCATACTTAATTAACGATTATAATATTTAGCATTAATAAACTTTTTTTATAATTGTTAAACCATATTCAAGATTTGTTATTTACCTGATTCGTAACATCGGCATATCCAACCATGAGAATATCAACTATAGTCTTCATTATTGCCCCTCTCCTTAGCTTTACATTTTTGGGACCTCAAAATTCATACGCCCAGTCAGCAAAAGCACCTCAAAAACGAAAAGATGTAAAAGCTCCGGTTGATACCTCCTGGAATAAATTATCAGCAGGTGACAGGATGTTTGTGAACAGTCAATTGTTTAATCCAGCCGGGCAAACCCTGGATTTACCCAAAGGTACCCGGATATTGAACATTGAATTGGCTCGTCAAAAAAAGTTTCTGGTTTCAAAAAGCAATAAAGGATTAACCGTTATTAGTGCCGACAGTTTTAAGGTTGTTAACCAGTTCGAGTATGAAAAAGGCGAATCGGGCTCGATGTATGGGCTTGCCATTGGCAGCAACGACTCTACGGTATATTTTACCGGCGCGCAAAGAAACTTGTATATAGGAAAAATTCGCCCGTCGGGTGTATTTAAACTTACTAAAGAGATTGATCTTTCAATTGATAAAAAGCCAACAACACCTTTAGGTATTGGGTTGGTTGGCAGCAATATCGCCTATATAGCGCTTGCTATCCCTAACCAGGTGGCAGTTGTGGACATGGACAAAGGCAAAATATTAAACAAAATACCGGTTGGCGTTTGCCCTTACGCAATTGTTGTAAGTAAGGACAAAAGATTTGCGTTCGTCAGCAATTTCGGTGGCCCAAATGCTAAAAAAGGGGACAGAACGGAGGAATCTGCAGGTACAAAGGTAGCTGTGGATGATTATTCTATAGCCCTGCGCGGCTCTGTTTCTGTAATTGATATTCAATCAAGAAAAGTAGTTCACGAAATCGCTACCCGCATACATCCCGAATCGATGGTTTTGTCGCCCGATGGAAATTTGCTTTACGTAAGTGATGAAAGCGGCGACGGCATAAGCGTAGTAGATGCGAAAACCTTTAAAGTTGTGCAAACAATCAGTACCAAACCAGATCCCGCGCTTCCATACGGAAGCCTGACGACTGGATTATCGTTCAGTCCGGACGGTAAGGTCTTATACGCAGCTAACGCGGGTAACAACTCAATCGCGCTTATCAACCCCAAACAACCGCAAAAAGGCCCTTACGGTTTTGTTGCGGCAGGCGGCTTTCCGGGGGCAGTTTGCGCTACAGAAGATCATTTATTCATCGGAAATGTAACTCCGCTTAAACAGGGTTCACTACAAAAGGCTGTACTGCCCACCAATAAAGAACAGTTAGCTAAATACACAGCAGACGCAGAAAAAGGGTTCCATTTTATAGAAATGTTAAGGGCACAGGCCGAGGCGAATTTAAACGCAAAGCCCCAGCCTGTTCCATCAAACGTTGGAGAGCCTTCTTCCATAAAACATGTTGTTTACATCATCAGGGAAAATAAAAAATTCGATCAGGAATTGGGTGATTTTGGGAAAGGGAATTGCGACCCTAAACTTGTTGAATATTCAAAACAGGTAACGCCAAACGCGCACAGCCTTGCCGACCAGTTTGTTTTATTGGATAATTATTATTGCAATGGCATTAACTCAAGCGATGGGCATCAATGGGCAACTCAGGGCATTTCGACACCTTACCATGAAAAAGATTTTTCGGCTGGCCATTGTGCCTATGATTTTGGCACCGACCCGCTGTGTTACGCCGGCTGCGGTTTTATCTGGGATCATTTGCTGCGCAAAGGCATTTCATTCCGCAATTTTGGAGAGCTGGATTTTGCTGAAGTAACAAACGGTAAAACCTGGACAGATTTGTATAACGGCTGGAAAAACAAAAGTGATTCTATCTTTTACAAATGCGGATACCAGGTAAAAAGCCTTGAAAAATACAGCGATTTAAGGTTCCCCGGCTGGAATTTAACCATTCCGGAAGGGATAAGAACGGATGTTTTCATCAAAGCGCTACAGGAATATGAGGCTAAAGGCAGTTTTCCTGACTTTACCATTATTTATTTATCAAACGATCATACCAGTGGCTACGCCGAAAACCTGCCTACTCCCCGTGCCTACGTAGCCGATAATGACCTGGCAACCGGCAGGGTAATTGAGGCCCTTTCAAAAAGTTCTTTTTGGAAAGATATGGCCATATTTATTAATGAAGATGACCCGCAAAGTGGCACCGATCATGTGGATGGGCATAGGTCGGTTTGTTTTATAGCCGGCCCTTATGTTAAGCGCAATACTATCGTCAGTAAATTTTATAACCAGGCATCGGTACTCCATACCATTTGTCAGATCTTTGGCGTGCAGCCCATGAACCAGCTGGTAGCAATGGCACCTTTAATGACCGACTGTTTCAAGGCCAACCCGGATTATCAGGGCTATGCTTCATTAACACCTGCTATTGCCGTAAATGAAATGAACCCGCCAAAGAAAAAGATGACCAGTAAAACCATGATAAAGCTGGCCCCTTTAACACAAAAGCTGGATTTTTCTAAACCAGACCTTAATGATAAGGATGCCTTGCTGTTCAGTGAATATTTATGGTCAACCATTCACGGTGATATACCTTTTCCAAAGGCCTATTTCGGGGCACACGGAAAAGGCTTAAAAGCATTGGGATTGAAAGCTGATCCTCAATTTAAGGACGACGACGATTAAGTATCGAGGCAAATATTTCAAAGATTGCGCTGTTATAAAGGCTGCATTGTTAAAATATCTTATCTTGACATTTTAGTTTTAGATAGATACTATGCCTCCTAAAATTTTGTTATTGCTGTTTATATTTTTCTTTCCGGCGGTAGTTTACAGTCAGATCTCTCCCGTACAGTTAAGGTTTGAAAACGGTCAGATAAAAAGTAGTTTTAAAAGCCCCAATGGCGAAAAAGGTTTTATACTGGATGCTGTTATACCCTCTACCAATCAAAGCCCTGCCCAATTACTGTCTTCAGATAGTACAGGAATGGTTGTCAGAAAGCACATTGAAAACTTTAAAAACAGCTGTGATTTAATCAGCACGGTAAAAAGGACAACCTACGGCTTACAATGGGATATTGAGATCACCGCGAAAGACACTGATAGCTGGACAGCCCCTATCGAAACTTCATTACAATGGATGCGGCAAGATTCGGCGTTGTTTTGGACCACCTGGGCAGATAATCACACCGATCCCGAAACAAATACCTGGCATGATCCATTTACATCCGCGCATTTTCAGGACCTGGCATTAACATATGGCGGCCAAACACACCTTTCGCCTAATGCTTTTGTGATACCTATTGCCAGCACTTTTTTTAATCAGGATAACATTGGGTTAAGTTTCCTCCAATCTCTGGATGATACCATCCTTGATCTGGAAATGCGTACCACCGCCGATGGAAAAATAGCTTACCGTCATATTAACCATCGGATAAATTCAAAACACAGCATTCACATCCGTCATCAAATTGTTTTGCACGAAGCCGATTGGCGCGATGGTATAGCCTGGATGGCAAAAACCTATAAAGCTTATTTTTTACCCGAGGAGCCAATAGTAAATAACATTGCCGGCTGTGCTGCATATTCATCATACGAAGGCGAATTAGACACCGCTAAATATCATAAAATGGCCTTTAGTTTAAATTGGAAGGCCTCGCTTGATTTTCCTTACATGGGTATGTTTATCCCCCCGGTTAAAAGCAAAGACGAAAAATGGGTAAAATACAAACAGAGAGGCGTGCAGGTGGATGATGGCTATACCACTATAAACCGGCTGAACAAATACTCGGAGCACTTAAATCAACTCGGCTTCCACACCATTAGCTATTTCAATGTAAATGAATTTGGCAATGGCATAGTTTACCCTTATAAAACCGCGGCTGTTGCTGGTGATTCGCTTTGGAAAAGCCCAAATAACTTTGTTTATACCAAGCTAAAACGGGCTTTTTTGAAGCCGGCAGGTTTGCTACCCGATTGGGACGACCGACCGATATTTTCAAACTGGGAGGATTGTATAGTACTCGATCCGGCTGATTCAGCATATAAGTCTTTTTTACTAAACCAGGCTTCGTTGCATATAAAAAACATTCCTGCCTCGTCGGGCATATGTATTGACAGGCTCGACTGGATGCGGTTTTATAACGCCAATGGCGACGACCATATCAGCATGATAGACCGCCAAAAAACACAATCGTTGTTAATATCCTGGAAAAATTTGATGGATCCCTTAAGCCGGGTCATGCATAACGCGCATAAAGTTATTTTTTGTAATCCGCTTGACCGGCGCATAGATCTAATGGCACATATCGACGGCGTTTACGATGAGTTTGGTTACATGGCATCCAGCTTAAACCTCTGCGCGCAAATGGCATTTTTTAAACCGATCATAGCCTGGACCGCGTCAAAAGAAAACCTGATGCCCGACCCCGATGCCTATTTTCAGCGTCATTTATACCTCGGCGCTTTCCTTACAGCCCCATATCCAGGCAATGATCATTGCATAGAACCCGATGCATGGGCCGAAAAATATTACTTAGATTATGGCCCCCTGCTATCAGCAATAAAAGGGCGCGAGTGGCTTCTTGTCCCGCATATAGTACAAGTAATTAACGGACCGGCAAAGGCTAACGCTTTTAAAGCAAATGGCAAAGTGATTATACCGGTAGTGTTCGGCGGCAGTACAAGCAAAGTACCAGTTATGCTCAGGCTGCCGTTTGCTGAGTTAAACAAGAGAAAGCTTCAAATAAAAGTGTTATACCTCGGCGAAACTAAATGGAAGCTGCTCAAAAACGTAACATATGCCCAAACCTTGAACTTAAATGTACCTGTGAAAAGAGGCTGCGGACTTATAAGTATTAATTAGAATACCAAGCCTGGTGGCATTGGGGAATTTACACCAATGTGTTAAACTTTGATTTCAAATGATTTTGAGCTTGTTTCTGAAATTCATCAGGTGTTTGCCCGGTTTGCTTCTTAAAGAAACGGCTGAAATAAGGACGGTCTGAAAAGCCCAGTTCAAATGAGATCTCTTTGATGGTTTGTTCACTATGAATGATAAGTCTTTTAGCTTCCAGTATTATCCTGTCGTGAATGATCTGGGTACCCGTTTTGTTCAGCTTATCTTTTAAGATCTGGTTCAATCTTTTTGAGCTCACGCCAAGCTTCCCGGCATAGAAATCGATATTACGAACTTCAATATAGTTACTTTCCAAAAGCATCAGAAATTCATAAACCCTTTTCTGGTGAATATCATGGCCGGTAAACTCTTGTTCCTTAACCTTGATCAGTTTTAATAAAAATACCCTGAGTAATGCTTTCAAAATAACTAACTCGGTGTTTGGTTTCTGGTATTCTTCCGTTAGCAAATTGTACACACCACTTAACCCATCAGCAGCCTCCCTATCCAACCTCAAACAGGAAAACTCACCCTGAACGTTGAATATCTTGAAGATATCCAACAAAAACTCCTTATCCTCATCGTCTATCAGTTCCCGTTTAAATGATAATAGTTCGCCGTTTTTACCTGCCTTATTTAGCTGATGTACGCGATATGGCGGTATCAGATAAATCCAATCGCCTTTTACATCAAAGTCTGCAGTGTTTAAAGCGTGTAAAGGATCTTCGTTTTTGAGCCAAACAATTTCAAAAAAATCTTTCCGGCCGGGATCGTTCAGATAGCTTGGCGGGCAATTGTTTAGATTTCTGATATAGATCATCGCGCTTTCGAGGCGTGTTTCCTGGGCTATTGGCGTCATGCCGTAAAGGTAAGGACTTCAAAAATAGTGTATTGGACGATCAGGTAATTATGGTGGACTATTCGGAAATACATCCGACAGATATGTCTATTTATGACTTTTAATTGAGGAAATTTCCTGATAGTCCACCCTATTAAGCTCATTGTGTAACGATAACCTGTAATGGCCGGAATAGATTTGCTGCCGATTTAAAAAGGATGCGAATGGATTTAATTGATCAAAAAAGCGAAGCAATAGCTAAGGATATTCAAAATAATCTGACACAGATACTTCAGGAACATACTGCCTTGTCCCAAAAGATGGATTTCAGTCCATTCATCAAACTCATTAACGATATCATTAAAGCGGATGCAATTTTTCTTATCGCTTCAGGTCGTTCGGGCTTCGCGATGCGGGCTATAGCCATGCGTTTAATGCACCTGGGCTTTCAAGTATATTTTGTTGGTGAAACCATAACGCCGGCTATAAAAGCGGGCGATGTCCTTTGGGCCGCATCTGGGTCGGGTACTACCGGGACTATCGTGAAAGCCGCTGAAAAAGCAAAACAGGTTGGTGCGAAAGTAATCGCTTTTACTACGAATGAAGCATCAACGCTGGCCAGACTCGCAAATACGCATATCCTCGTCCCGGCGGCGGAAAAGCAGGATCATGGTGGCAGCAAATCCATGCAGTACGCGGGGAGTCTTTTTGAGCAAGCCGTCCTTCTGATTGGTGACGCGATATTCATGGAACTCTGGAAAATTAACGGCACTCCTGCCGAAGAACTATGGAAACGCCACGCGAACATGGAATAATTATTAACCCATAAATAAATTTAAAACTCAAATAAAAATGGCAAAATTACAAGTAGCAATAGACTTATTGACCACAGAAGACGCATTGGCACTGGCCGCTAAAGTTGCCCCTTATGTAGATATTATAGAACTGGGTACTCCCCTAATCAAAAACATGGGCTCGGGCGTGATAACGGCAATGAAAAACGCACATCCCGACAAACTGGTGTTTGCAGACCTTAAAACAGCCGATGCCGGTGAACTTGAAGCGGATATTGCATTTAAAGCAGGTGCTGATTTAGTGACCGTTATGGGTGCCGCTGGAAACGCGACGATTATTGGTGCCGTTAAAGCCGCGAAAGCCCACGGCAAAGGTGTTGTGGTGGATACAATTGGTTATCCTGACCGAGTAAAACGTGCACGTGAAGTGACTGATCTTGGGGTTGATTTCGTGGAACTGCATGCCGGGCTGGATGAGCAATGGACAGCCGGTTACTCTATCCAGGTATTAATTGATGAAGCGGCAAGGGCCGGCGTTCCGGTTTCTATCGCGGGTGGTGTAAACCTGAGCAATGTTACCGAGGTTATTAAATCCGGTGCCCAGGTAGCTGTAGCAGGCGCCGCAATTTATGGAGCCGAAGATCCTGCCGCCGCCGCTAAGGCGCTTCGTGAAGCGGTTGACGCGGCCTAAACGATTATCCTTATTAAACAAAAAGCACACTATTTTGGTGTGCTTTTTTGTTTGAGAACAGGAGACTCTCGCCGTAAAACCCTTTAACCTAAACCAACTTGCTGATTATCCCAGGCGCGATTTTCTGCCGCGGTCCGGGCAAACTCCCGGAAATCTTTAGGTGCACGACCTAATGCTTCCTGAACGCCATTGGTAACACTGGCATTGCGACCATCCAGTACATTACCAAATAGATAGGCCATCAATTCAATAACTTCCTCAGGTAGCTGATAACCTTTCAACTCGGCGAGATAATCCTGTAACGGGATATCTATATAGGTAATCTGTTTGCCTGTCGCGGCTGCAATTTCCTGTACTGCTTCGGCAAAGGTGAGCAAGTTTGGGCCGGTAACTTCATATATCCGGTTTTGATGGCCAGTCTCGGTAAACGCCGCTACCACCACGTCGGCTATATCATCGGCATCAATAAAAGGCTCACGTATGCCCCCAGTTGGTAGAGCTAACATGCCGCCCCCAATAAATTCAGCAAGATAACCTTCATTAAAATTCTGGTTGAACCAACTTGCCCTCACAATAGTGTATGGGATACCGCTTTGGATAACTACTTCCTCACAACGCTTAGCTTCGGGCTCGCCACGGCCAGATAACAATACCACTTTGCTAACACCGGCAGTTTCGGCTTCCGTTATAAATAATCTGATAGCCGCATCGGCGCCGGGAACGGCCAAATCAGGCTGAAACGATATATATACATCTGTTATCCCTTTAAGCGCGATGGGCCAGGTTTCCCGTTTTTCCCAGTCAAAGGCGGGCATCGCGTTACGTGAACCCCGGCGTACTTGTATGTTTAAATTTTCAAGGCGGCTAACAATACGGCTACCGGTTTTTCCATTGGCACCCAGTACCAATATGTTTTTTTCATTGTTTTTCATAACTGTTGTTTTTTATCAAAACTATGGCAGCTATGAACCTGGAAATAGAATAAAACCGTCAAATGTTAACCTGCAAGCGACGTGAAGTTTTCGGCCACATCATTAGCCTGTTTATAATATTGGCGTGGTGATAGACCTGCAAATTCTTTAAATGCGCGGATTAGGTGCGATTGATCCGAATAATAATTTTGATATGCTATATCGGCAAGTTTATCAAAATCGTTGCTGTTAAGTTGCTTTAATGAAGCCTGAAAACTACAGATCCTTGCAAACAGTTTTGGCGACAGGCCGATGTGCTGTTTAAACTTCCGTTCGAAAGTGCGTTCAGATAGGTATAGTTCTTTTTGAAGTTGCTGTATAGAGAGATTACCTTCTGATGTAAGGATCCGGTTAACAGCGTAGCCAATACCGGGTTCGCCCTCGCGTTTTCTGGCATTTAAATGAGCGAGCAGGTAATTACTGATCTGTTGTATTTTAACTTCTGCCGATGGCGCGTTTGCCAGTTGTTCGGCAAGCTTGTCCAATTCAAGGCAGGTATCAGTTAACTCATGGGCATCCAGGCCAAAAACACGAAATAAGGCACTGGGTTGCAGGCAAACACCAACATTTTCAAAGTTTCCCTTTAAATGCATATCGGCGTGTTTGGTGGCCTGGCCAAACAAAAATGCAGAGGGTAATATTCTTTCGTCCTTACTAAAATAACCACTATTGTTATCCTGAAAGAGGATACCCGGACAACCATCGGCTATAATCCTGAACGAACGGGCATCACTTGCATCAACAACGTCGTCATTAATGGTATAATAATACCTTACAAAAGGCTTTAATACATCGGCAGGCAGGAAAGTATTCAGCTTCATTTTTATAAAGTTATTTTGTTTTGATGATCTAAACCACTGGTTGTTACAAAACTACCAGGCCGAAAGTTGACGGATTTGTTCTATTTTAAAAATGCCGGTGTTTAAATTTTTGCTTCAAACAAAACATGAAATGAAAACATTAAAAACACCCATAATTATTGCATTGATGTTTACACCATTAATGCCCTTCGCACAATCCAACCCAATCGCAGATGGTAAAACTCTTTTTCAAAAACGCTGTAAAATGTGCCATGGCAGAGATGGCACCCGGGGATTTCTTGGCGCCGCCAATTTACAGCTAAGTAAACTTGACGAGCAGGCCCTGGTGAACGTGATAACCAATGGGCGAAAGATAATGCCATCCTGGCGCACTACATTTACACCGGAGCAAATTGCTAAGATAGCTACTTACGTTAAAACGCTAAGGATTGAACAAACGAAGGTTGTTGCCGGGAGATAGAAGTAATTTGAACAGATGAGTTTTTTATAGATAGTGAACAGCCACTTGTTGGAATGCCGAACTCCTGATCCAATTATTAAGCTACCTTTAGTTCAAACAAGGACCTGTCTCACAATCAATTGATTATTAGCTATATTATATAATTTCATCTATTTTAAATATTGTTAGGGTCACTCCTCCATCTCAACCACACAGCAATCACGATTCGAGGTTTTAAGCTTCTCCCGGGCACTTATTTTCATACCAGTTAATAAATGATTTGCATGTTAATATTTAATTGCTTTACCTTTATGCCAACTTTAGGGGTGTCCTGACGGACTGAGATAATACCCTTTGAACCTGATCCGGGTAATGCTGGCGAAGGGAAAAGTGACGACAATGCTATTCGTGTTGTTTTTCTTTCCTTGTACGGGTACATTCCTATTGTTGATTTTTTTTAATGCAACGTAATGGAAGTAACCGTTAATCAACAACATTTTATTGTGCCTGATAATTGCAATGTGCAGGCTTTGCTCGTTGATGTTTTACAGCATCCGCACCAGGGGCTTGCCATCGCAATCAACGAAGCTATTATTCCCAAAACCCAATGGGAAAGCTGCATGCTCAACGCAGGCGATAAAATCATCATCATCAAAGCAACCCAGGGAGGATAAACAACAAATAGCCTTTATGAAAACAGAAAAAACACCCACCGCGCAAGCAATCACCCAAACACCGTTTCCGGCATCGCGAAAAATATACGTTAAAGGGCAATTGCATGATATCAAAGTAGCCATGCGTGAAATAAGCCTGAGCGACACCAAATTACATGGCCGTTTTGGCGAAACCGAGCCCAATGCACCGGTAACAGTTTATGACACCAGTGGTCCTTATACCGACCCTAACCAACAAATTGACGTTAAAAAAGGGTTACCCCGTTTGCGTGAAGAATGGATTACTTCACGTGGCGATGTTGACCAATTGGAAGGTATATCATCAGCATACGGTCGTGAACGTTTACACGATGCCGGTCTGGACCACTTACGTTTTGCTTATCACAGCAAACCATTGCGTGCCAAAACGGGCATGAATGTGTCCCAATTGCATTACGCTAAAAAGGGCATTATCACGCCCGAAATGGAATATATCGCCATACGTGAAAACCAGCGTATCGACCTGTTAAAAGAACAACTGACCGGACAATATGATGTAATGAGCCAGCAACACCAGGGCCATAGCTTTGGCGCCAATACGCCTAAAGGTTACATTACTCCCGACTTTGTAAGGCAAGAGGTTGCCGCTGGCCGTGCAGTTATCCCATCAAACATTAATCACCCCGAAAGCGAACCGATGATCATCGGGCGTAATTTTTTGGTTAAGATCAATGCTAACATTGGCAACTCGGCGGTTACCTCAAGTATTGAAGAAGAAGTGGAAAAAGCTGTTTGGGCATGCCGTTGGGGTGCAGATACCATTATGGACCTCTCGACCGGCAAAAACATCCACGAAACCCGTGAATGGATCATCCGCAATACACCTGTGCCGATAGGCACCGTTCCTATTTATCAGGCACTTGAAAAAGTGAATGGCAAAGCCGAAGACCTGACCTGGGAGCTTTTCCGGGACACGTTGGTAGAACAAGCCGAGCAGGGTGTTGACTATTTCACTATCCATGCGGGCGTTTTGCTGCGCTACGTGCCCTTAACCGCCAAGCGCATTACAGGCATTGTATCGCGCGGAGGCTCGATCATGGCTAAATGGTGCCTGGCACATCATAAAGAAAACTTCCTTTACACGCATTTTGAAGAGATATGCGAGATCATGAAAGCTTATGATGTTGCTTTCTCCTTAGGTGATGGTTTGCGTCCCGGCTGTATTGCTGATGCCAACGATGCCGCGCAGTTTGGCGAACTGGAAACTCTGGGCGAGCTAACCAAAATAGCCTGGAAGCACGATGTACAAACCATTATTGAAGGCCCAGGCCACGTGCCTATGCATCTCATTAAAGAGAACATGGAGAAGCAACTGAAACATTGTTCGGAAGCACCATTTTACACTTTGGGGCCATTAACAACAGATATCGCTCCGGGCTACGATCATATTACGTCGGCTATCGGCGCTGCCATGATTGGCTGGTTTGGTACGGCAATGTTATGCTATGTTACACCCAAAGAACATTTGGGTTTGCCCAACAAAAAGGATGTTAAGGATGGCGTTATCACCTACAAAATTGCTGCCCACGCGGCCGATTTAGCCAAGGGCCATCCAGGCGCGCAGTACCGTGATAATGCGTTAAGCAAAGCACGGTTTGAGTTCAGGTGGGAAGATCAGTTTAACCTATCGTTGGATCCGGATACTGCTAAAGAGTTTCATGATGAAACCTTGCCTGCCGAGGGTGCCAAGATCGCGCACTTTTGCTCGATGTGCGGACCAAATTTCTGCTCAATGAAAATAACACAGGATGTGCGCGACTTTGCCAAAGAGAATGGTGTTGAAGAAGTTGATGCATTAGCAAAGGGTATGGAGCAAAAATCAAGAGAATTTGCCGAAAAAGGCAGCGAAATATACCTGTAATGGAACTGATCGTGATATCGGCCCCTGATGTGGTGGCAAATGAAGCACCAATCATTAACCGCCTGTTTGGGGCCGGATTACAACGTTTACATCTGCGCAAACCAGCTTGGGATATTGGCCGGTGCATCGATCTTATTACTCAAATTGATCGGGCATACCATCATGCTATTGTTTGTCATCAGCACCATCAGCTGATCAAAATTTTTGAAATGGATTATTTGCATTATACCGAAAATGACCGCATCAAAAGCGATCAATCGAAATTAAGCTCGCTGGTTAACGACGGCTACCGGTTGAGCACCTCGATACATGATATTGGCGCAATTCCCGGATTACAACGCTTTGAATATGCTTTTTTAAGCCCGGTATTTAGTAGCATATCCAAGCCTGGTTATCGAAGCATTTTGCCTGCAGATTTTTGTCTGGATAAAAGTATGCCCTCGCCAAAAGTTTTCGCCCTCGGGGGCATAGATGAGTCCAATCTCGAACAGATAAAAAATATGAATTTCGACGGAGCGGCTGTATTGGGCGCTATCTGGCAAGATCCGCAACATGCCGTTTCAAATTTTATCAACATTAAAAAAGTAACCGAACAATTAAATTCATGATCGATAAATTACATTATATCTCTCAACAATCTCAAAATGGCACACACCTTAGCGCTATCAAAGCCGCTTTGGATGCGGGTTGTAAATGGATCCAGCTGAGGGTTAAAGATCAGCCCGAAGATATCATCCTGCAATACGCCGTTGAAGCCGTTAAGCTTTGCGATGAGTATGGCGCCAAATTAATAGTGAACGACCACCCCGAAATTGCACTAAAAGCGGGCGCGCACGGGTTGCACCTCGGCTTGCAGGATATGCACATACAACAGGCCCGTCAGATTGTTGGGCCGGATATGATTATTGGTGGCACGGCTAATACTTTTGAACATATACAACAGCGTGCAACCGATGGTGCCGACTATATCGGCCTTGGCCCCTACCGCTTTACAACTACCAAGGAAAAGCTGAGCCCTATTTTGGGCTTGCGGGGCTATTGGGATATCGTCGCTCAAATGCGTCTTGCAAAAATGAGTATCCCGGTAATCGCTATTGGTGGCATTGTGCCGGCCGATATCCCGCTGATCATACCAACCGGAATACACGGGGTAGCGTTATCCGGCGCCATCACCCAGGCCACAGATGTCAGGCAAATGGTTTCGGAATTATATCATCATTTAAATCAACCTTCGTTAAACGAAGCTTAAAAGTAACGCCTATGTTAACCATCGCTGATAAAACTTTTCAGTCGCGCTTATTTACAGGTACAGGCAAATTTAATTCGCCTGCCATGATGGAGGAGGCTTTGCTGGCCTCTGGCTCCGAACTGGTAACCGTTGCCCTGAAGCGTGTTGACGTAAAACATAACGACAACGACGATTTGTTGTTGCGTTTAAAATACCCGCATATCAATCTGCTGCCTAATACCTCGGGAGTACGCAATGCAAAAGAGGCTGTGTTTGCCGCCCAACTTGCCCGGGAAGCACTCGAAACCAACTGGATTAAGCTGGAAATACATCCCGATCCCAAATACCTGATGCCCGACCCGATTGAAACCCTAAAGGCTACCGAAGAACTGGCGAAAATGGGTTTTGTGGTGCTACCCTACATCCATGCCGATCCCGTGTTATGTAAAAGACTTGAGGATGCGGGTACCGCGGCTGTGATGCCTTTAGGTTCGCCCATTGGCAGTAATAAGGGACTTAAAACCATCGACTTTTTAGAGATCATTATCAGCCAAAGCAGTGTACCTGTTATTGTTGATGCGGGCATAGGTGCTCCATCAGATGCGGCCAAAGCGCTTGAGATAGGCGCCGACGCGATACTGGTAAATACCGCCATCGCGGTATCAAGTAACCCTGTGCAAATGGCCGAAGCGTTTAAACTGGCCGTTGAAGCCGGTCGCATGGCCTTTGAAGCCAAACTGGCGCAACCGGTATCACATGCTATGGCAAGTAGTCCACTAACTTCTTTTTTAGATGAGTAGTTTTAACGATATTTTTGAAACATATAACTGGGACGATACCAAGGCCAGCATCTACGCTAAAACCAGTGCCGATGTGGAGCGCGCCCTGGCCGCCGATAAAAGAACATTGGAAGATTTTAAGGCGCTGGTATCACCCGCGGCAGCTCCCTACCTGGAGCAAATGGCACAGATTAGCCAGCGTTTAACCTTAAAACGGTTCGGCAAGGTGCTGCAGATGTATGTGCCGCTTTATTTATCCAACGAATGTAGCAACATTTGTACCTATTGCGGCTTCAGCTACGATAATAAGGTGAAACGCAAAACGCTTTCGCCGATGGAAATTATGCAGGAAGTAGCCGTTATCAAGGAGATGGGCTACGAGCACGTTTTATTGGTAACCGGCGAGGACAATGTTAATGTGCATGTAGATTACTTTAAAAAAGTGCTCGAATTGATCAGGCCGCATTTTGCGCATATTTCAATGGAGGTACAGCCGATGGACCTTGAAGATTACCAGCAGCTTACACCCTATGGCCTTAACACCGTATTGGTATACCAGGAAACATATCATAAAGAAGATTATAAAAAGCATCATCCCAAAGGCAAAAAATCAAATTTTAAATACCGCGTTGAAACGCCCGACAGGTTGGGTCAGGCCGGGATTCATAAAATGGGGCTGGGCGTATTAATAGGTTTGGAAGACTGGCGTACTGATTGTTTTTTTACGGCGATGCACCTTAACTACCTCGAAAAAAAGTACTGGCAAACCAAATACAGTCTTTCGTTTCCACGATTGAGGCCCTTTAGCGGCGGTCTTGAACCAAAGGTGGAAATGAATGACCGTGAATTGGTGCAGCTGATCTGTGCTTACCGTTTGTTTAACGAAGAGGTTGAACTTTCGATATCCACCCGCGAATCTGCCAACTTCCGCAATAATATCATCAGGCTGGGTATTACTTCTATAAGCGCTGGTTCAAAAACTAATCCAGGTGGGTACGCGGTCGAGCCCGAATCGCTGGAGCAGTTCGAGATTTCCGACGAACGCAGTCCTGCCGAAATTGCAGCGATAATTGCCAAACAGGGTTATGAAGCGGTTTGGAAAGATTGGGATAGCTGTTTAACCTAATGATATGTTAGAGCGCGAAGAACTGAAACGATATAACCGGCAAATGATATTGCCGGAACTGGGTTTGCATGGACAGGAAAAATTAAAAGCTGCACGTGTGTTGATGATAGGTGCCGGCGGTTTAGGTTGCCCTATTTTGCAGTACCTTGCAGCGGCAGGTGCAGGCACCATTGGCATTGTGGACGATGACGTGGTTGACATCAGCAACCTGCACAGGCAAATATTATATTCTGCCGCTGATGTTGGCCAACCGAAGGCTTTGATAGCCAAACAAAAACTAAACCAGCTTAACCCTTTTGTGGAGCTGATAGCTTATACCGAAAGGATTATCCCGGCCAACGCACAACAACTGATAAGCAATTTTGATGTAGTAATAGATGGTTCTGATAATTTTACTACCCGCTACCTGGTAAACGATACCTGCGCCTCCCTCGGCAAACCGTTGGTATTTGGCTCGATATTTAAATTTGAGGGGCAGGTATCGGTATTTAATCATCTGGGCGGCCCCAACTATCGTGACATATTTCCCGAAGCGCCACCGGAAAATGAAGTACCCAACTGTGCCGAAATTGGCGTTATTGGTGTGCTACCCGGTATAATAGGTACTTATATGGCCAATGAGGCTGTTAAATTGATATGTGGCATGGGCGAGCTATTATCTGGTAAATTGCTAACCCTGAATGCGCTTGACAATAGCCTCAGTATTTTCAAAATAGCTACTACAGCACCACAGCTCCCGGTCAATAAGACTCTACCGATGGAAGGTAATAGAGTTATAAATGAAGTCGATGCCAACACCGTTATACAATGGCTAAGAGAAACACCCGACGAAATTTATCTGGTTGACGTACGTGAAGACTATGAATTTGACGATGAAAATATAGGCGGAGTAAATATCCCGCTTTATGAATTGGAAGAACACGTCGATAGTCTTCCACCTGATAAAAAACTGGTGTTCATCTGCCAGACCGGGCAACGCAGTAAAATTGCTGCTCAGCAAACCCGATCTTTTTCGGGCAGAGAGGCTTTCAGTTTAAAAGGTGGTATTAGTGCATTTAATTTTTAGAACGCGATTATGCAGTATTATCAATATTGTTCGGTATTAACCATTGCCGGCTCCGATAGCGGCGGCGGCGCAGGCATTCAGGCCGATCTGAAGACATTTGCCGCACTGGGGTGCTATGGCACCTCCGCCATTACAGCTATCACCGCGCAAAACACGCTGGGGGTAACTGATATCCATGTTGTTCCACCGGCAATGGTACAAAATCAGATTAGCGCGGTAATGAGCGATATCCGGCCTTCAGCGGTGAAGATCGGCATGCTGCCAAATGCCGAAACTGTACTGGCGGTAGCCAATACTTTAAAAAGTTACGAACCAGTACCCATCATCCTCGACCCTGTTATAAGTTCAAGTAGCGGAAAACAACTGGCAAATAACGAAGCGTTGCTTGCCATGAAGGAACTACTTTTCCCGGTGGTCACCCTACTCACGCCAAATCTGAATGAAACGGCCCAGCTAACCGGCAAACAGGTTGGCAATGTTGATGATATGATAGATGCAGCAAAAGCATTATTAAACTTAGGAAGCCGGGCTATCCTTGTAAAAGGTGGCCACTTAAACGGGGCTGAACTTTACAATGTATATGCTGATCAGCAAGGTAAAAGAGAAACTTTTGCATACCCTTTTATAAACTCCTTAAATACACATGGAACAGGTTGCACGCTGGCTTCGGCCATCGCGGCTTATGTAGCACGGGGGCAATCAATAACAGAAGCTATTGCTTCGGCCGGGGTTTACGTTAATATAGCCATCAAAGAAGGGCAGAATATAAAAACTGGCGAGGGTTGCGGACCGCTGAATCATTTCTTTAATCCCCGTAAGTTAGCAAAGCTCAATTTTTGAAAGTATATATCAGTTCCGATAATAGATTTAAATATAAAAAAGACATTCTTTAAAATACCGGGCAATCTTTAATTGATTCGCCAGAACCGGCTATTGCTCCGGGCTACCGTTCGCAAAATACTTTTTAGATATTTTTGTATCTTTAAAAAACTAATTGATTTTTAATGCGGGGTAGTACTCACGATAAGCTTGCTGTTGTTTGGTCAGAAAAAATTCAGGTGTTTGAAACAGCCTTTAACGAGTATTGGCACGAGCTTTACCGCCATGCTTACCGCAAAACCCAGGCCGAAGATGTTTCAAAAGATTTGGTACAGGAGGCTTTCATGGTGCTGTGGGATAACCTTGATAATTTGGGTACCCCGCAAGAAATCCGACCTTTTTTATATGGCACACTTCGCAATAAAACACTACGCGAGTTTGAAAAATCTGAAATCCATTTAAGATATACCCAATCGGCCATTAGTACCGATAGCCCGTTTGATCCATCGTCAGAAAACCTTTTATTAAACCAGGAATTAGAAGCAGTAATTGCCGGAGAGGTAACAAAAATGCCTGAACGCATGAAGGAGATTTACCTTTTAAAGAAAGAAGACAATTTTTCTATCCGTGAAATAGCCGAAAAATTAGGCATATCTGAGCAAACAGTAAAAAATCAATTGCAAAACGCTTATGGAAGGCTTCGTTTATGCCTTAAAGACTATAATTCGCCAATAGCAACTGTTGGTTTCATTGTTTACTACATACCTTTATTACTTCATCATTAATTTTTTTCAAATAAATTGTAAAATCGTATAGTACTTTTAGCTTTCCAAACGAATATGCATATAAACAACATATTGTGGAAGAGCAAAAGTTAAAAATATTGATTTCAAAGTATAATTCGGGTGCTGCAACACCCGAAGAACGCATGCTTATTGAAAATTGGTATGAATCCTTAAACGGTGCCGAACTTTCCAAAAGTGACCATGAGCTTGAAGAAATAAAGCAGGATACTTTTAGCAACCTGCAAACCTACATTGGCACTTTTAAACCGAACCAATACCCCGCCCAAAATAACAAGGTCATTTTGCTTACCTATGTAAAATGGATAGCGGCCGCTGTGCTGCTATCCATTAGCATTACCTTTTATTATTACAAGCAACATTCAATTGTACAGCAAAACAACGTAATAGCTAAAAATGACATCGCTCCGGGGGGCAATAAAGCCATCCTCACCCTGGCCGACGGCTCAAAACTTGTACTTGATGATACTAAAAACGGCAAACTGGCTACACAGGGAAAAACTATTGTTCAAAAAACCGGCAGCGGCATGCTGGCATACCTTTCATCTGCCCTCGGTTCTAACACTTCTGAAGTAACCTACAATACAGTTACCACTCCGCGGGGCGGTCAATACAATGTGGTTTTGCCCGATGGCACGCAGGTTTGGCTTAATGCGGCATCATCATTAAAATTCCCAACGACATTTACCGGCAAAGAACGTAGTGTTGAATTAATTGGCGAGGCTTATTTTGAAGTGGCAAAAAATAAGGCGATGCCATTTCACGTATCATCAGCAGGGCAAACTATTGAAGTACTGGGAACCCATTTTAACGTGAACACTTACAGCGATGAAACCGCACTTAAAACAACCCTATTTGAAGGATCGGTAAAGATTACCAAGGGTACCCTATCGGCCATGCTTAAACCTGGCCAGCAATCAACCATCAGCAATAACGAAACCGCTACAGCTATCAAAGTAACCGAGGTAACTGATATCGATGAAATAATGGCCTGGAAAAACGGCAAATTCCATTTTAACGATACCGACATCAAAACTGTTATGCGCCAAATTAGCCGTTGGTATGATGTGGACATTGAATACACGGGTAAATTACCTGATGATGATGTTTTTACCGGAACATTTCCGCGCAGCCTCACTGCTGCCAAAGCCTTAAAAATACTTGAATTTTCGGGTGTTAACTTTAAAATAGAAGGGAGAAAAATTATCGTAAAATAACTACTCCACAGGATATACACCAGGGTGGCGAGGCCACCAGTGCAATGGTAGCACAATAAAAAACCGGAAAGTGGTTGCAACACTGTCCGGCGATAGTTTGGGCCAACCTCATTTGACTTATCTGACTAAACAAACTTTACTGAAACCCAAAACCGTACAAAAGTATGCATTTTTCTGCTTCTTGTTTGCTGCGTATTACCCATACGCAACTAAAAAAATTACTATTGGTGATGAAGTTAACCACATTGCTTCTTTTAATTGGTTTCCTGCAGGTTAACGCCGCAGTTTATGGCCAGCGCATTAATTTAAATGCGAACAACATAAGCATGGAAACACTTTTCAAACAGCTTGAGAAACAAAGTGGTTATTCATTTTTTTACAAAGCCGGCGCTCTAAAAAATCTTCCTAAAATTGATGTGGAGATAAATGACGCTACCATCGACGAAGTACTTCAGAAATGCTTTAAGAACAAGCCGCTTGATTATCTTGTAGTGGATAAAAGCATTGTGATCAGGCGTAAAGATCTGCCGCAGATTACAATCACCCTACCTCAAAACAGGTTGATCAGCGGTAAAGTATTTGACGATAAAGGTAATCCCCTTCCCGGTGTTAATTTAAAACTAAAGAACGCACTAAACGTATGGATCACCAATGCAAAAGGCGAATTTACAGCATTGCTGATTGATCCTAAAGATGATGCCGTATTGCAGGTGAGCTATGTAGGCTACGCCACGCAGGAGTTCCTTATAAAAGATATTAAAAACCAGCTCATCGTTACGCTAAAACCAGACATCGGTAAACTGGACGAGATCCAGGTAATTGCCTATGGCCAAACAACCAAACGTTTTAATGTAGGCGATCAAACTACCATCACCGCCAAAGACATTGCTAAGTATCCTGTTACCAATGTATTGGAGGCGCTACAGGCCAGCGTACCCGGCATGAACATAGTTAAAACTACAGGCATGCCCGGTGGTGTGTATAGCGTGAAGATCAGGGGGCAAAATGGTATAAATAACGGCACCGGCACCGATCCTTTATATGTTGTTGATGGTGTGCCGTACCAGGGTGGCTATTACGATATGCAAAATAGCACTTTGGGAGGCTTGCCCGGCAAATCGGGAATTGGCGGCGACGCCCTCAGCTTTATCAACCCGCAGGATATTGAGAGCATTAACGTGCTCAAGGATGCAACTGCTACCTCAATATATGGATCACGTGCGGCAAACGGTGTTATTTTGATCACTACTAAAAAAGGGAAGGCCGGTAATGTCAAAATTGATTTGAATGTTTACCAGGGAACAAGCAAGGTTACACGGTTGCCTAATTTCCTAAACACTCAGCAGTATCTTGAAATGCGCCATGAAGCTTACAAAAATGATGGGCCATCCTTCGCTACCGCATATGACATTAATGGCACGTGGGACACTACAAGGTATACAAACTGGGCTAAAGAGTTAATAGGCGGAGCATCGCACACAACCAATGCGCAGGCAACAATATCAGGTGGAAATGCTAATACGCAATTCCTCATCAGCGGCAATTACAATACACAGTCAAACCTGATGAAGCTTGGCGGCTCATACCAGAATGCATCAGCCCACTTCAGTATCAATTCGGCAACAAGCGACAATAAATTTTCTGTTTCATTTACCGGAGGCTATCTCTACAACAACAACACAATCAAAAACGTCGACTTTACCAGTTCTGTTTCCTTATCGCCGGATGCACCTCCAATATACAACCCGGATGGCACACTCAATTTTCAAAACGGTACTTTTTATAATCCTTACACCTCAACTCAATTAATTAACAGCACTCCTGCAAGCAACCTGACAAGTAGTGCAATATTAAGCTACAGGCCGATTAAAGGATTGGAGATAAAACTAACCAGTGGCTATAACAGGCAGGAGATAAACGAGTTTCTGGGGTCGCCAACAACATCTTACGCGCCATTTCAAAATGTAACTACGGGGTCAAGCAGGTTTACAACTGATGTTAACTCCACCTGGAGCGTTGAACCTCAAGTAAACTATAGCCGAAAAATCAGTAAAGGTGATTTTACGGCAACCGTAGGTGCCAGCTTGCAGGAACAAACATCGGCATCAACTCAACTAACAGTAACAGGCTACACCAGTGATGCGCTGTTAAAAAGTATCTCGGCCGGAACAAAAATAACCACTACTATTCCTTACGGATATGACAAAAGCCGGTTTGCTGCCTTGTTCGGTCGATTAGGTTATATATGGGACGGAAAATACATTCTTGATGTAAGCGGCAGGTACGATGGCTCAAGTAAGTTTGGCCCCAACAGGCAGTACCATTTATTTGGCGCCGTAGGTGGTGGCTGGATTTTCTCTAAAGAAAAATTCTTTAAAAACGCCCTTTCTTTTATCGATCTTGGTAAACTTACAGCAAGCTATGGTATAACAGGGAATGATCAGATTGGATCATACCGCTTCCTGCAAAGCTATACTGCTGTAACCGCAGCTATTCCATACCAGGGTGTGCCGGGTTTATCGGCAGGAAGTCCGGCCAATCCAAACTTATCGTGGGAAACCACTAAAAAAGCCAAGTTAGGTATCGATCTGCATTTTCTTAACGAGCGTATCGAGTTTGAAGCCGACTACTACCGCAACCGTACCTCGGATGTACTGTACGGCTATCCTTTAAGTATTATTACCGGTTCAACATCCATTATATCAAATCTGCCGGCTCTTGTACAAAATAAGGGATGGGAACTTACCTTAAATACCATTAACGTAAGAAGCAATAGCTTTTCATGGTCAAGCACAGGTTTATTGACAATACCACGTACCGCGCTCATCAAATATCCAAGCCTTAACACTACCTCGTTTGCCAATGCTTATATATTGGGCATGCCAACCACCATACAAAGGGTTTACCGGTTTGCCGGCGTAAACACCCAAACGGGTATATATCAATTTTATGATAAGGACGGCAATATAACAGCAAACCCTGTTGCAGGTATTGATAATACAGCCATTATTAATACCGAGCCTAAATTTTATGGCTCGCTGCAAAACAGCTTTTCATATAATGGCTTTACGCTTGACTTTACTTTCAGGTTCATTAACCAGGTTGGCAAAAATGCTTTCGGCCAAAACGGCTTACTCCCTCCCGGACTTGGAGCAGAAAACGTTACTACCGATATGCTGGCCCGCTGGCAAAAACCTGGCGACGTTACCAATATTCAACGCTTCGGAACCAGTTTCGCGTTGCTGACGCCTCTTTCAAATGCTAAAAACAGTACTGCGGCATTTGGCGATGCTTCGTATATCCGCTTCCAGAACCTATCCCTAAGTTATTCATTCAAACAACATGTTTTAACAAGGCTGCACCTGCAAAACCTGAGGGTTTATGTACAAGGCGATAACCTGTTTACCGTTTCAAAATATGGCAACCTTGACCCGGAGAACCAAAGCGCCTACCGCCTTCCACCGTTAAGAACTATTACTGCAGGTTTACAAGTCACATTATAAAATTATAACGATCATGAAATTAACTAAAAATACATTTTCAGCTCCGGGTTTTAGAATGTGTGTGAGCTGTGTCCTGATACTTTTATCTGTTACTGGCTGTAAAAAAGGATTACTTGATGTTGGGCAGCAAGTTGGGGCTGTGGATGCCGAAAATGCTTATACATCAAATGGAACCGCCCAATCAATTTTGGCCGGCATATTTGATGTTATGGGTGCTACAGGTTCGTTTTATCACGGTCAAAACAGCATAAGTTTATTGATGGGCCTATCGGCTGATGAATTGGTAAACTACAGCAGCAGCGTAGTATATGGCCAGTTTTTCACCAACAATCTCAGCGGACAGGGTAACAACAGCAACTACTTTTGGGCTACCATTTATCAGCAGCTTTACAATTGCAATGCAGCGATAGCGGGCTTAACCAGTTCGACCGCGCTAACTCCGGCAGTCAAAAACCAGTTGTTGGGCGAAGCCAAATTTGCAAGGGCCTATGTTTATTTTTACGCGATAAACCTTTATGGCGATATGGCCATGCCTTTGACAACAGATTATCTTACCAATAATACCCTTGCCCGGACACCTAAAGCGCAGATATATCAACAAATTATCCAGGGCCTGAAAGATGCGCAAGCCCTGCTCAGCGACGCTAAATACCTGAACGGTACCGGCGGTGCTACAACCGACAGATTAAGGCCCAACAAACAGGCAGCATCAGCTATGCTTGCCAGGGTATACCTTTACACCGGCGACTGGGCCAATGCCGAAGCCCAGGCAAGCTCGGTAATAAGCACTTCAATTTATGTGCTTGAGCCTAACCTTAACCAGGTATTTGTGAAGTCAAGCAGAGAAACTATCTGGGCACTGCAACCCATTTCAACCGGGTACAACAATGCTGATGCTTACATGCTGGTGGTAACGGCATCTCCTTTAGCTTCGGCTTTAACCCAGTTGCCGCTTAATCAAACGTTGGTAAATGCCTTTGAAAACGGAGACTCACGTTTCACAAAC
Organism: Mucilaginibacter kameinonensis; assembly: GCF_003675385.1. Lineage (GTDB taxonomy): Bacteria > Bacteroidota > Bacteroidia > Sphingobacteriales > Sphingobacteriaceae > Mucilaginibacter > Mucilaginibacter kameinonensis. The sequence goes on from NZ_RCWZ01000005.1 coordinate 720,375, forward strand.
TGGGTGGGTAAATACAATGCCGCGGCAACCGGCACCGCACCTGCAACCACTTACTATTACGCGTATAAATATAAAGCTAATACCACATTTGGCAGCAGCGCGCCGGTTACAGAGTGGCCAATTGAGCTCAGATTGGCTGAACAATATCTGATTCGTGCCGAAGCCCGTGCGCAGCAAAACAACTTAGATGGTGCCAAATCTGATCTCAACGTGATCCGGTCACGCGCATCACTTGCCGCTGTTACTGCAAGTACCCAAACCGACGTGATAGCAGCCGTTGCCCATGAGCGCCAGGTTGAACTTTTTACAGAATGGGGACACCGTTGGTTTGATTTGAAACGCACCGGTAAAATTGATGCGGTAATGGGTGTGGAAACACCAAAAAAAGGGGGCACATGGGCAGCATACAAAGCACTTGTACCGATACCGGCATCCGAAATTCTTATTGACCATAACTTAACTCAAAACCCAGGTTACTAAGCAAACATATTTCAACAGTTATAGCAGCATAATGGCCGTCACCCCGGCTATTGTGCTGCTATTAAGCCACTGCTTTGCTCATTTTTTTACTACCAATAAAACAGAAAAACTAACAAACTAATGTATAACTACAAAAAACAAGCATGCCGGATGCTAATGCTCGCGGCTGCATTGACCATGGCGTTTGGTACCGCCAATGCTCAGAAAAAGTCAAAATCAAAAACACCGGCGGCGGCCGTTGATACCGCAAAAGCAAAAGCGCTTGCCCAACTTGCGGCCGCCAAGCCACTTAACGCCCCTAAACCTTACAAAGAGGTTGTCCCCTCTTCGGCAAAAACCATGAAGAGCTTTTTTACACTGCATTTGGTTGCCGACAAGTACTTATTTGAGATTCCCGACTCACTTCTAAAAAAAGATATTCTCATTGTATCACGTATTGACAAAGCACCGGCAGGTTTCAGGTTACCGGGTGGCTTAATGAGCTATGCAGGCGATGAGGTTGGCGAATCGGTAATTGAATTTGAAAAAATCCCCGGAGATAAAATTGTAATGCGGTCAATCGCTTTCAGGGAGTTTTCAAACGACACTACCGACAATGGCCTGTCAAGGTCACTGATCAACAGCAACTACCAAACCATACAGGGAGCTTTCCCAATCAAAGCCCTCAATAAAGAAGGTAAAAGCAGCGTGATAGACATGACCGACTACATTAACTCGGATAACAGCATTTTTGCCCTTGGCGATCCTTTTGTACGCGGTTTGTTAGGTTTTTTAGCTGCAGACAGGGGCTTTATTGATGATGCAAAAGCATTTCCTACTAATGTGGAGATCCGGTCGGTAAAAACTTACAATTTAAAACCAGGTCCTGGTGGCGGCGCCCCTCCGCCGGTAACATTTGAGTTCAACAGTTCGATAGTTTTATTGCCTGCTATACCAATGAAAGCCCGTTTAGCGGATCCAAGAATCGGTTTCTTTTCCAACTCTTATGTTGATTTTGATGTCAATCCTCATGGTGTTTCCAATACCAGCTATATCTGGCGCTGGCGTCTGGAGCCCAAACCGGCCGACATGGAAAAATACAAACGTGGTGAACTGGTTGAGCCTCAAAAACCAATTGTTATTTACATCGATCCGGCAACGCCTAAAAAATGGGTTCCCTACCTGATGCAGGGAATCAACGACTGGCAGGGCGCCTTTGAAAAAGCAGGTTTTAAAAACGCTATCGTGGCCAAAGAACCGCCGCTCAATGATTCAACCTGGAATATCGACGATGCGCGCCACTCTGTTCTGGTTTACAAACCCTCATCTATTCCCAACGCCAGTGGCCCAAGTATTAAAGATCCCCGTACCGGCGAGATCCTTGAAACACATATCAATTGGTACCACAGTGTAATGACCCTGGTACAAAACTGGTACACTGTGCAGGCCGGTGCTATTGACCCGCGTGCACGTAAACCGCAATTAGATGATGAACTGATGGGCCAGTTAATCCGCTTTGTATCATCGCATGAAATTGGCCACACCCTCGGCTTAATGCACAATTTTGGCTCATCATCAACCGTACCTGTTGCCAACCTGCGTAATAAAGCATGGGTTGAAGCTCATGGCCACACCCCATCTATCATGGATTATGCCCGCTTTAATTATGTAGCCCAACCCGAAGACAACATTAGCGAAAAGGGCATTTTTCCCCGCATTGGCGATTACGACAAATGGGCCATTGAATGGGGCTATAAACTGATCCCCGAGGCAAAAACCACCAACGACGAGAAACCTATCCTCAACAAATGGATGGTTGATAAGCTGGCTTCGGGCAAACAGTATTTTTACGGCAGCCAGGTTGATCCGTACAGCAATGATATTTACAAAGGAAGTAACCTTGACCCGCGCGACCAAAGCGAAGACCTTGGTGATGACGCCATGCTGGCCAGCACCTACGGTATCAAAAACCTGAAAAGGGTTGTGCCTAATCTTACAACGTGGTTAAAAGAACCCAACGAAAACTACGATAAAATTGCTGACATGTACACCGAAGTAGTAACCGAATATCAGCGCTTTATGGGTCATGTATTAAAGCATATTGGTGGTATTTATACTACACCCAAAACAATTGAACAGGCAGGCCCTATTTATGCCGTGGTTGAAAAGGCAAAACAAAAACGGGCGATGGCCTTTTTGCAGGAACAGCTTTTTAACACCCCATACTGGTTAATGGATAGCAAACTTTATGACTGCAGCACTACCGATTTCAGCATCGTTACCAGGGTGCAAAAAGGAGTACTATTACAGCTTATAGGTGCTCAACGCATTACCACCATGCTTAATGAGGAGCATATTTATGGCGATAAAGCATACAATGTTACCGAAATGCTGAACGATTTAAAAAAAGGTATTTTCTCCGAACTGACTGCTCATAAAACCATCAGCATTTACCGTCGCGATCTCCAAAAGGTTTACGTTGAGGCCCTCATCAACATTGTCAGCAAACAATCAACGGGCTTGGATAATGACGGCTTATCAATAGTAAAAGCGCATGCTAAATCATTGGCTTCGCAATTAAAAGCAGCAGCAAACGGTACAAACGGAATTATCCGGGCGCACTTAACAGATATGTACGAGCGCCTTAACGACGCGCTTAAACCAAAGCAAAATAATGCTTAACACCACCGGGACAAAATTTTTATAAGATACTCCTCGTTCTTTATTTTTTAACCTTCAGTAGAAATCAGTTTTAGTTTACCAACAATAAGCGCCGCCTGGAGTGGCGGCGCTTAATTTTCAGATTGCTTGACATATTCACGTATGTGCAAAGCGCCGACTTAACTACATTTTCATTTTCGTGGAATCCGCTTTCTTTTTTGCAGATTCTTTTTTCACCAGGGGCATACCGCATTTAGGACATTTGCCGGGTTTATCTAACAATACCTCAGGGTGCATAGTACAGGTGTACTGCACTTTTGCTGGCTTAGCCTTATTGGTTTTGGTTGTGTCGGGTAACATTTTGCCGTTATCGGCTGTAAATGCACTTGAGACAGAAAACAGGGCGGCAACTGCCATTAACATTGTTTTTTTCATAAGTTTGATTTGTTATTTATTGATCTGGGGGATTAATTACTGGTTTTAAAGTTGTATAGCATCAGCTTTTGACAAATAGTAATTGACGCTGTATTGCCGGTGTATTCGATCATACGCCAGCAGGTCGCTATCTGTCCTGAAACGGGTATCCAGTACTTCAAAATGCGGCCCGCTGCTGTAAATCTTTTTTAAATTCTCCAGGGTAAGCAGGTAAACTTTGTCTGATCCCTTTACGCTAAAATAATGCATAATAATGGGTTTAAAAAGGTTAAGCTTATCGCCCGGGCGGCGGCGTTCATAAATAATAACCGGGCCGTTGTCAAGTATTTTATAATCGGTTATGCGAGGATTGCTGATAGCGATCAGGGAATCCTGAGGATTATTTTTTGTTGTAAAACTTTTTGCCTGGGCCTGTGAATCTAAAAGGAACAGGATGGCCAAAACGGCCGAAAATTTGATCGTTTTCATTTTTGAAAATATATTGGTAGCTCACTGCCAGATACAACTCGACAATAAACTGTTAAAAAATAGATTAATAAGAAAAATACCTGACGGATGATTGTCAAGGGCCGATCAGGCTAAATGGAGAGAAATACCGGAAAGGATCAAATTTTATAAGTGGCGTAAAGGATATAAAGTGGCGGCTGCCCGGGAGGCGGTGCCTGGCTATTATAAGCGCACTGGCTAAGTTTTGTTACGCTTTGATTTGAAACCGGAAGAAAAAATACCGGTGCAATGATAGCCAAAGTGTTTTTGAAGGAAAGGGCCGTCCGGCTTGAAACATGATTATCCTTTACCTTGAGCATTATTTTAATATTTTTACAGCAGGATAAATCGCCCGCCTTGTGTGCCAGTTTGTACCCGGCAGATGCGGACAGTGATATATTAGCCAATTTACCGCAACAATAGAACCTGTTTATGGTGAGCCCAAAAACAGAAACTGAATAAACCAGGATAAGTAATATGACCGCTATTCGTTTCACGATACTAAAGTAGAAAAGTTATAACTGCTATTCCTATATAATTCCGTTTTTAATTTATATCCTATTGTCATTTGCTTTGGTAAGTTTAAAACATCAGATCTTATCTATCAGCCTTCTATCATCAGTATCTGAATAGGATTTATATTTGTAATTACCAATCAGCGGGAATTGAGCTGCCACGTAATTTTCACAGCGGATATTTTTTCGGACTCCATTCTGTACCCGGTAAGGACGTTAAACCCGTTTTTTATGTAAAATTGCAAAGGCGACCTATACTTGCGCCCATCAGCGCGCAGAACACCCTCTTTATCAATTACCCAACCGGCAAGCTGAGTTTCGTGCTTCTTTATTTCGTTAAGTATGCTTGTCCCATAACTCTTTCCGTGAATATTACTGTTTAGTATGATTGCGAACCACTTCTCGTTATCACGGAGGAAAGTAGCTGACCAACCAACAATACTCTCCTCTCCATCAATTAGCAAGAAGTGTTTTTTTGCATCTAAATTGTTAAGGTAATCATTAAAGCCTTCCATTTTGTCAAACTTTAATTTTTCAGGATACTCATTATTCCATAACCGAAAAGCGGCTTCAATCTGTTTGACATTAAGAGATTCCTGAACTATTATTTTCACCTTGGCAGTTTAATTAATTTTCATCTTTTAATTTACATCCTGCGGAACTGAATTGGCAAATTAATTTTTCAAACCCCATCATGGGCACGTAAACGAAAAGCTTTGCCTTCAAAACTTCCGATATGAAAATACGATTTTATAACCCCTTAAATAGCTCGCCGGCAAGATAGATACGAAAATCTTTGATACGCCCGGTTTCCATATCCTGTCGGGGCAGCATTTTAATACCACCAATGGTTGTTTTGTTTCCCAAATCAATAACCACCTGATGCGGATATTTTGGTGCCAGGTCCTTCCATTGGCTATGCCAGATGCTGGTATACTGCAAATCGAACAGGTTTTCGGATTTCCCATCGTTACCTTTTAGTTCCTCACTATCAGCATAAACTACTTTCCACGAATTTCGGGAGATTTGTTCGCCATGCTCATCTAACAATTCTACTTCTGCTAATGCAGCAAACTGGTCGCCTGTAAAATTGCTTAACGCTTCCAGGGCAAGATATCGTCCGTTTTTGGGAGAAAATGTAAACGTTTGCCATTTACCGGTATTTTCCATTGCGCCTGTGTATATCAGGCTATTCTGGTTATTTCCAAACTTTTGGCCGGGCTCGCGGTGGTTACTGCTGATGGTTTCATTGGTTGTAAGACTATCAAGAATAGGTTTATCGAGGCCTTGTAGTCGTGGTTTGACCGGGCGGTGTAAGTCTAATACAACAACCTCATTCCTTCCGTTATTCAACCATACACCAGGCACATACATAGTTTGCGTTGGCCCTATATTCCAGTAACGACCAAGACAATGCCCATTTATCCAGGCCACTCCTTTTTTAAACCAACGCATATCCAGATAGAAATCACTTTTACTGTTTGTATTAAAGTATCCTTTGTAAAAGCCAGGCCCGTTAAGTTTAGGAATTGTATTTATGGCGCTGTATTTAAATTGAGGATTGCCCTCCCCTAACGGAATTGAATAATGTTTCCAACCTTTCAGCATAGCCTTTTCTTCTCCGGTTATACTGTAAACTTCCCCTTGTAATCCTTTACGATCAGGCAGGTAATAGCCATAATTAACGCGTCCCATAGCTTCAACAAGCACGCGAAGTTTTGCTGGTTTAGATAGCTCGGGAATATTGATTATATGTTCATTCTTCATCCTGTTTAATACCCCAATGAACTTATTTCCTATAAACACTTCTGCATAATCATGCACCTCAGTAAAATCGAGCTTTCTTTTCGCACCAGCCGGTAAGTTTGTTTCATAAAGCATCATTCCGTAGCCCTGGTTCAGGTCTTCCATGAACAAGGTTGTATCGCTAAGCACGGGTTTGCTTAATTGTGGCATTATAGGTGCAACCGCGGTAAGATTAAAAGGTGCTATTTTTTGTACAGGTATTGGAGCCGGTACATCTGTCAACACCTCACCCGGTTGAAGATATTTTTTCAGCGTGTTACGAAGTTCATCAAACTTAGGCGTAGCATTTCCATTTTCGCTTATTGGCGCATCGTAATCATAGCTGGAGGTTTCGGGCGTGTACGGCTGACAGTTTGCTCCCGCCCATAAACCAAAGGACGTCCCGCCGTGGATCATATAAATACTGAAGGAAGCGTTACGGTCAAGCATCCACCCCAACTCTTTGATAAGATGGTCGTTTGAGCCGGTATGATGAGGCGCGCCCCAACTATCAAACCAGCCCGGATAATATTCGCCGCACATTAACGGGCCGGTAGGTTGTACTTCACGCAGTGCTTTAAAGGCAGCCTCTGGGTTATTGCCGAAGTTAACTACAGCAAAAATATCCTTTTGTACATCGTTTTTTAATTGAACCGTGCCATCACAGCTAAACAGCGGAACAACAAAACCCGCTTCTTTTAAATAGTCTCGTGTTTTTAGCATGTATTCCTTATCAGATCCGTAGCTGCCATATTCGTTTTCAACCTGTGTCATGATAATGGGGCCGCCGTTTGTAATTTGCAGCGGAGCTAAAACACGGCCAACTTCTTTTAAATACCGGCGGCAACGCTCCATATAATACGGATCCTGCGTACGTAACTTAATATCTTTCTTTTTCAGCAACCACCATGGTAAGCCGCCAAATTCCCATTCGGCGCATGCGTATGGCCCCGGACGCAACAGTACATACAGCCCCTCTTCCTGGGCTATTTTGCAAAACTCAGCTGCATCTGCCTGTCCCTCCCACGTAAATTTCCCCGGCGATGTTTCATGAAAATTCCAAAATAGATAAGCACAAACGGTATTTAAACCAACCGCTTTAGCCATTTTTAACCGGTGCCGCCAGTAGGCCCTGGGGATACGGGCAAAATGCATTTCGCCGCAACGAATAACAAATGGTTTTCCGTTTAGCATAAATGACTCGGTGCCGATTTTAAAAGGTTCATTTATTTGCTGCTGCCCCATAGCCATGCCGGAACTCAGTAAGCATATACAAAGGAATAATCTGATGATATTATTTTTCATTAATTCAATTTTGAACTGTATTACTCAAATAAAAAAGCAGTCGTCTTTTTGTGGTTTTAACAAACGAGGCATCAACGAAAAAACGGACATGATACCTCCCGGAGTTACAATTGTAATGAAATAATATTCCCGAAAAACAGCTAAAAATTACGCAAACGGTTGTTGCGGGCAACGCAACCGTTTGCGTAATTTTTCAGGCTGCAATACGATGTACAGTGGGCTATCTTTCCATTAATTTTTAATTAGTTTCGGAAATATTAAACAGAAAAATCAAGAAATTTTTATGCGGAAATTAACTTACCTGCTTGTTTTATTACTCCCATTACAGCTTTTTGCCCAACAGTTTGATCCTGTAAAAGCGTTGGTTAAAAGGCGTGCGCCCTGGTTGAGCGATCATGTTATTTTCAAACCACTAAAAAGCAACAGCCCCGGAGTATTTGAACTGCAAACCATAAATAACAAACTGGTTATATCAGCCTCGGGCAGTAATGCCGCTGCCGTTGGTGTAAACTGGTATTTAAAATACTATTGTCATCGTTCTATGTCGCATATGGGCGATAACCTGACACCGGTACTTCCACTGCCCGTAGTTAACAAAAAGACAACCATAGAGGCGGCAGCGGTATACCGCTACGCGTTAAATTACTGTACCTACAATTACACTATGAGTTTTTACACCTGGGCAGATTGGGAACGGGAAATTGATTGGATGGCATTAAATGGAGTTAATACGATGCTTGCCGTTGAAGGTATGGAAGCAGTGTGGCAAAACACGCTGAGAAAGGTAGGTTATAATGAAAAAGAGATCAACGATTTTATAGTAGGCCCGGCATATACCGCATGGTGGCTGATGGGTAATATTGAAGGCTGGGGAGGCCCTATGCCCCAAAGCCAGATTGACAACCGGAAGCTGATTCAACAAAAAATGATGAAGCGGATGCGCGAATTAGGCATAGAACCTGTGTTACAGGGCTTTTATGGCATGGTACCAAGCTCATTAAAAAGCAAAAGTAAAGCCCATATCATTGATCAGTTAACCTGGGGAGCCTTTAAAAGGCCGGATATACTTGACCCTACCGATCCTGAATTTAGCCGTATGGCAGAAATTTACTACACCGAAATGCAGGCATTATATGGTAAGAATATTCGCTTTTTTGCCGGCGATCCTTTTCATGAGGGAGGTAAAACAGATGGCGTTGACCTAAAGAAAGCAGGGGCTGCCATACAGGCATCCATGCAAAAATATTACCCGGGCTCAACCTGGGTGTTACAAGGCTGGCAGGATAACCCCAAACAAGCCATGCTTGATGGGCTTGATAAATCAAAAATACTGGTACAGGAACTTTTTGGCGAGTTCACCAACAACTGGAAAAAACGTAAGGCTTATGATGGTAGTCCGTTTATTTGGTGCAGCGTAAATAACTTTGGTGAACGCCCTGGTCTTTACGGAAAACTGCAACGCTTTGCCGACGAAGTAGACAGCGCCAGGAACAGCGATTATAGCAAGTACCTAAAAGGGGTAGGCATCATGCCCGAAGGTATCAATAACAATCCTCCCGATTATGACTTAATGCTTGAATTAGGCTGGCGTAAGGCTCATGTAGATACTAAAAACTGGATCAATGATTACGCGGAATATAGGTATGGCAAGCAAAATGAACACACCAGTAACGCATGGCAGGGCTTTTTACAAACCGTATACCACAGTCGCCCGGGGTACCAGGAAGGGGCTGGCGAATCTATCTTCTGTGCAAGGCCTGCGCTGAAGGTTAAATCGATATCAAGCTGGGGCACACTAACGCGCGATTATGATACCGTACAATTTGAAAAAGCTGTAAAAGAATTTGCCAAAGCATTACCGGTGTTGGGCAGCTCCGCCACTTATAAAATAGACCTGATCAATATGGTTAGGCAGGTTTTAGCTAATAAAGGAACGCTTATTTTTAATAACGTGGTAACTGCCTATAACAATAAAGATTTGCAGGCTTTCAATGAAAAAAGCACGAAGTTCCTCAGCATGATCAAATTAACAGATGAATTATTGAATACGGACAAGTACTTCAGGCTCAACACCTACCTTAAACAAGCCATAAATAGTGGTAATACGCCGGAAGAAAAGGCGAATAACCTGAAAAACATTCTGATGCAGATAACTTATTGGGGCGAAAACAATCGCGCAGAGGATAACCTGCATGAGTATGCTTACAAAGAGTGGGCCGGACTGATCGATAATTATTACCTGCCAAGATGGGAAATTTACTTTAACTACCTAAGAGGAAATCTGCAAGGCCAAAATAATCCTGAACCCGATTTCTTTACCTGGGAGCATAAATGGGTTGATGAAAACCAAAAGCTGATTACAGAAAAACCACAACGTGCTTTGCAGGAAGTAGTTAACGAAATTTTAGCCATGTAATACTCATCATCAATAATTTATATTATCATGTTACGGAAACTCCTGCCTGGTATTTGTCTCCTTTTATATAGCCAGGTTTTATTTGCGCAAAACGAGCACACATACCGGGTGCCCAAAGATTCGCTGGTGAGGCAAAAGCTTGCCCAATGGCAAGACCGAAAATTTGGTTTATTTATGCATTGGGGTACGTACAGCCAATGGGGAGTTGCTGAAAGCTGGACAATTTGTCCTGATGATGAGGTTAAACGAACCGGCCCATACAGTGATGATTATTTTACCTACAAAAAAGCCTACGAAAACCTACAAACTACGTTTAACCCACTTAACTTCAACCCTGAAAAATGGGTGAGGGCAGCTAAAGCCGCCGGAATGAGCTATGTAGTATTTACAACCAAACATCATGATGGCTTTAGCATGTTTGATACCAAACAAACCGATTATAAAATTACAGATCCTAAAACACCCTTTTCAAAAAATATACGAAGCAATGTAACTAAAGAAATATTCAACGCTTTTCGTAATGAAAATTTTATGGTTGGGGCATATTTTTCCAAACCTGATTGGCACAATCAAAACTATTGGTGGCCCTATTATCCGCCTAAAGATCACAACGTTAATTACAGCCCGCAACGCTACCCCGAACGCTGGCAAAAATTTAAAGATTTTACCTATAACCAGATTGAAGAATTGATGACCGGGTATGGCAAGATTGATATTTTATGGCTGGATGGGGGCTGGGTAAGGCCTTTAGATGAAAACGATAACGATCCGCAACATTATAACCAGGACCTTGATATGGCTAAAATAGCAAAAATGAGCCGCGATCATCAGCCTGGCCTTATCATGGTTGATCGCACGGTTACCGGTGAGTTTGAAAACTATACCACCCCTGAACAAGAGGTACCCGATAAGCCACTGCCCTACCCCTGGGAAACCTGTATGACCATTGGTAAATATTGGAGCTATGTGCCTAATGATGAATTTAAACCCAGCCTGCAATTAGTTCAAACCCTTATAAAAATAGTATCGCGGGGAGGCAATCTGCTGCTCAATATTGCACCGGGACCTGATGGCGACTGGAACCCGGCTGCCTATCAGCGATTACAAGATATTGCCGACTGGATAAAAATTAACGGAGAGGGCATTTATGGTTCAGAACCGGTAGCTCCTTACTCAGCAGGCAATATCTATTTTACTAAATCAAAAACCACAAAATCGTTATACGCATTCTGGCTATCTGAAACAGAAACGGTAAACCTCCCTGCCAATATTACTTTCCCGGTCAACAACATCGAAACACTTAAAAAAGTAAGTTTGCTTGGCAGTGTTCAAAAACTAAAATGGAATTACAAAAACGGGCTACTAAGCATTCAAATACCCAAGGGGTTACAAAAGAGCACCACTTTAAAGTATAGTAGTGCTTTTGTATTGAAATATTAGGACACAATCGTTAAGCTACAGAATTTACCCGGTAAGATACCATACTGGCATCAAATAAAGCCCGATGAAAAACTGGGGCTGATGGTACTTCCTCAAGCTGGCTGTCAATCAGTTCAAAAAGAATCTCAGCTGCTTTTATCCCCTGCTCTTTCGGGAACTGTTCGATAGAGGCCAATGGTGGGTTGTCTATAAAACTCCAGATGGGTAAATTTGCGAAACTGATGAAACTGATATCGTGATTAACAATCATATTATTGCTTTTAACTATAGCCATCGCATCGCGGGCAACGTAATCGTTAAAAGCGATAACTGCCGTGGGCTTAGTGGTTAAAGATAGCAGCCGTCGCATAGCGTATTGATTTTGTGTCGAAGACAGATCTGAAGAAACAATCAGGTCATCATTGATCACAATTCCATGTTTACCAAGCGCCGTTTTATAGCTATCCAGGCGCTCTTTACTGGCCTCCAACGGTGAAGGCCCGTTAATTAGCCCAATGTTACGATGTCCTTTTTCTATTAAACAATCAACAGCCTGCTGCATTCCTGGCTGGAGGTTACAGGCCGAATAATGAATATCATTCAAACCGGGAATCCGGTCGAAAAACACAACTGGAATATTATACTTTTTCAGTTGTTCAAATATTTCAAAGTTTTTGGTGTTTTTACTTAGGGAGATGATAATACCATCTAAACGATGATTTTTCATCGTTTCCAGGATACTTCGCTCTTTTTCGGGGTTTTCTAATGATTGCCCTATAAAAACATTGTAGCTTTTTTTGCTGGCATAATCTTCAATTGCGCTAAGGGCCGAAGCAAAAAAAGCTTCAGAAAAATCGGGAAGTATAACACCAATAGTGCATGTTTTTCCTTGCTTAAAAGATATGGCAGCTTTATTAGGTATATAATTTAATTCGCTTGCGATCTTGTTAACCCGCATCGTAGTCACCAGACCGATGCTTGGATGTCCATGTAATGCCCGGGACACCGTTGAAGCACTTATTTTTAAGCGTTTGGCTATGTCTTTAATTGTGGGAATCTTTTCCATTTTGCAATTGGGTTTAAAACAATTAATACTATTTATTTAATATTGATGAATGTCTTACTGAAAGGCACCTTTACTTATTTGCCTGTTAACAATACGCGCCTTCTTATCGATATCCGTTTTACCGTTTATATCAACAGAAATAACCACTCCCGAATTTTTTGCAGGCGAAGATGATTGTATGCGTAAATCAGGCTTTGCCGTGCTCAACAGAAGAGGGTCAAGACCATTGGTTGAATTAGCGTCGTTATTGCTGGTTGCTTTCCAAGCATCAAGAGAGGTAAGCGGCGCACCGTTGGTGCTGTTCCAGATCCATTGCGGTGTGCCTGTGGTGTAATATAAATTGTTATCGATAATGTTGTTGTTGCCTGTGGTGGTGTACTTATGAATAAATACATCAACCGGTCTGGCAAATACAATATTGTTTTTGATCACGTTATTATCGCAATGTTCGGTAAGCCTTATCTCCCCTTCTATCTCACCAAAGGCACCTAAAACACGGTCGTTTTGATACAGGGTATTATTAACAACATAACAACCTTTAGTACCACCGGTTGTAAAGTTTAAATAATCGCCCATGTATATGCCCGTGCGATAACAGTTATATACAAAGTTGTTTCGTACAATGGTAGTTTTGGTGGCATATATGTTACTTTCACTTACCAGGCCTATTCCCCTATCGCTGTTATATACTATGTTTCTTTCGATGATAGTGTTGGCGCCACCACATACATAAATAGAAATGGCGCCATACCTGTCGGCCCCCCATGTTTCGGGAGTTTTGGTCATGGTGTTATCGTGAAATTCGTTATCGCTTATTACACCGTTACGGGCATAGTTGGTGGCAAGCGCTCCTTTAGGATTAAGATTATCGCCACCGGCTACAATTACACCTATATTTTCCGTGTCGTAAACTTTATTATGGCTAAAGATAAAACCATCTACATTACCGGCAAGGGTTACATTTTCACTTGTTCCGGTTTGGGTATCGTGTACCTCGCAGCCGGTAATAACCAGGTTGGTAATTGCCGCGGTTCCGTTACCTATTACCAAGATGGCGTGTCCGCTGCGCCAATCGGCCAATGAAGCATTGTTTTTTACATTATGGATATCGCAGTTTTTAATGGTGATATCATGCGAGTTACTGTCGATAACAATCCCCTCCGGATCAACACCGTGTGCAGAACTGGTCAAATTACAAATCTCAAAACCATCCAAGGTGATGTAGGCTACATTGCGCAGCGTAACTAACGCCGTCCAGCCTGTAACTATTATTTTGCTACCGTCAAGCACAGGTTTCTCTCCCGGATATGCTTTTAACGTAATTGTTTTGTTCTTTATTCCCGGTTTAGGGAATACTACTTTGTCATAATACCTGCCGCCCCTAACCATGATAACGTCGCCAGGTATGGCATGACTTAATGCAGCATTAATGGTTTGAAAAGGCGCATTGATGGAGCCTTTATTATTGTCAGATCCATCAACAGCAACGTAGTAAGCATGAGCGCTGTCTGATAATGGTTTATTATGCCTATCGGCATTCTTTTTACAAGTGGCCATCGTACTTATGGCGAAAAAACATAAAAGCCAAACAGTGATATAAAATTTCATTACAATTAATTTAAGATTTAAAAGAGCCATGCCTGTGGCTAAGAATATAGGCCCGTAGCATATATATCTGCTACGGGGCGCTATATAAACTAACTAAACAATAAACTGTCATTCGCGGTATCCACGGTAAATGAAAGACCGCTTTTAAAGATTATCTCATAATTAATGATGCTTGACGCAATTTGGCGACGCTCCATGAGAAGCCTCTTTTTTATTCCGAAACTATCTTCCTTATCCTGTTGTTATTTTTATCCAATACATAAACAGTCCCGTTTTTATCAACAGCCACACCAGTTGGTGCACTAAATAGCGCGGAGCCACCAATCGCGTCAGAATATCCGGCTGAGCCACTTCCGGCGAATGTGCTTACATCAAAATTACCGGCCTGGATGTAGCGGATACTTTGATCCGGATTATCCGTATTACCAGATACAGTACCGTTGCCTGCCACGTATATATTGCTATTGTTATCAACCGCGATCCCCCACGGATAGGCGAACCTTGCCGCGGTACTTGTTCCGTTAACGTATCCTAAGCTACCTGTTTGCCCCGCAACAACGCTGCCCAGCCATGTGCCTGCCGTAAACTTTTTAACCACCTGGTCGCCGTTCATGGATACATATAAATTACCGGTTTTATCAAAAGCGATACCTGCGGGATAATACAGCCCGCCTACAACTTGCGTTGATGTAAACTGAGCCGATATCTGGTAAATGTTTCCGGGGTTGGAGCAGCTTCCGTAGTAAACATAACCCGTAGTTTTGTCGACACCCACACTCCATGGCTCCTGGTTTGCCCAGGCCCATGTGGTAGCAGTGCCATCCGGAGTAATTTTCCTGATATCCCAATTTACCGGATCGACAGAGTACACATTGCCCTGGGCATCCGTAGCCACCGAATATGGTAAATAAAAATTCGCGGCGGTGCCCTTTCCGTCGGCATAACCCGCGACATTGGGGTTACCGGCAAGTGTCGTTACGTTTCCGGCGGTATCAATTTTTCTGATACAATGGTTTCCGGGGTCGGCAACATAAACGTTAAGATTATCATCAACGGCTATGCCCATGCTCCTGTACCAGCTTTGGCCGCTCAGGTTAAACATGGCATCCGTACCTTTGCCATTGGCAAAGCCCGCTACGCCCGATCCCGCCAGCGTAGTAACAGTCCTGGTATACTGATAGGTAAAATCACCCGCGCTTGTTGCCGAACCTTTTCCAATGGTTACCATGATAGGTCCCGATCCGGCTTTCTTAGGTACTACAACAATCATTTGTTTGGTATTGGCACCAATGATCTTAAGCTTTAACCCGTTTAGGGTAACCGAAATCTGCGAGGTATCGGTTGAAAAATTAGAGCCATTAATCAACACCTCGGTGCCACCGCCACCTTGAGCCGGTATAAATGAAGTGATACCAATCGGAGCGTTAGCATCATGCGTTGGGACTTTATCCTTTTTACAACCTGCAAAAGCTATCATGATAAAAACCGCCCCAGCCAAAAAGTATATGTTCATACCTTTTGACATTATTTTTATGAATATTTTCATTGGAATAATCAATTGTTAATTATCTGTTTTTCCATAAATCCTTACTGCTGTTTCAACCTGCGCGCTACCAGCCTGGGTTTTGCACCAGGGCCCTATCACGATCTAATTGATACTGAGAAATTGGGAACAGGTACATTTTATTGTTCCACACCCTTTTCTGGAACAGTGTTTTGTTATAAAAACCTGCAAATAAAAATCCTTGTCCCTGATCGTCCGTGTTCACATTCAGGCCGTAAATGGTTTGATTTTCATCAGATCCCAGCAATAATCTTCTTACCAGGGTAAAATAGCGGTCGCTTTCAAAACACAGTTCTACTTGTCTTTCTCTTAAAATGTATTTCCGCATCAGGTCTTTGTTTCCCACCGCTCCGGGGTAAACGGTTTCAATACCCGGTAAACCAGCCCGCGTCCTGATCTGATTGAGATAGGTAACGATATTCGGGTTACCCGGATCATATTCATTCAGGGCTTCCACGTAATTCAACAGTATTTCGGCATACCTGATGAGGATAAAAGGACGGTAAGTAGCCTGATCCTGCCTGATATTATCAGCAGGGCTCACATTTTTCAGTACATTATATCCTGTGATATTGTTGCTTGCGCCGGTTGCCTTCGGTCCCGATTTGCCATTGTAATAAAACTCCACCCTTCCTGTGCCATCAATATTGGCGGCCGATGAATAATAATTTTTATCATCAATTGTAGGTGCCGGTAATACCGGGCGACCATTATACAGGATGTATGCATAAAAACGCGGTTCGCGGTTGGCATACATATTCCATTGGCCTTTCTTCTGCTCCCAGTAATTGTTACCATCGCTTTGCGCAAAATTGGTTGGTGTATAGCCCGATTGAGGGTCATCAATGGTTCGGCCGTTTTTCATAGCAAAGGCGTCTACTACGTTTTGTGTGGCATTGTAAATGCTATAACCACCAGGTCCGGGCGATACGCATTTGGTATATCCCCAGTAACTCCATGAATTTCGTGAAAAAATGATCTCGCTGTTCCAGTTGGTCAGGAATAGATCGCGTACAGATAGATAAGGGTCAAATTGGGTGCCGCCGTTGTCAAGATTGGTAAACAGCTTGTAAGCGTTAAGGTCAATTACCGCCTTTGCCGCGTCAGCCGCCTCTTTCCATTTATTGGCATCATAGGTTGCCGGTGCCAGGGCTGTACCATCCTGGTTTTTTAAAGAAGCCAATGCAGGATTGCCATTCCATAACGGACTGGCAGCCAACAAAGCAAGTTGCGCCTTTACAGCCAAACAAGTGCCTTTTGTAGGTCGGCCATAATTACTGGTTGATGGCCATTGGTCGGGCAAAGTTGAAGCTGCCTGATCCATCAACTGATTAATATAACCTTTTAATTCATCAAATGACGCTCTTGGATATTTATTAAAGTCGTCATTTAAACTTAATGCGCCCGTAAGCTTTACAACCGGACCATACTGCTTCATTAACTGCCAGTAAAACCATCCGCGCAAAAAGCGGGCTTCTGCCTTATATTGATTTTTTAAGGTTACACTTAACTGACTGGTAGGTACTTTGTCAATATTATCTTCAAAAATAAATGACGAACGGATACCTGTATAATAGTTGTCCCAGTAATCAAAGTAAGCGTTAACAGAGCTCCAGTTTCCTGCAACCATTTGCCTTACGTTTGTGCCCGGAATGGATACCGACGACTCATCACTTGCGCCCATTGCGCTATAATTGCCACCATCGGTTTGAAGTATGTAGCCGTATATATTGTACAGGTATGATTCGGCATTGGCCCGGGTGCTCCAGATCAAATCAGAGGTTAACAGGTTATCGGGCTTTTTATTGAGGTAATTACATGAAGATAAACCGGCGCTCAGGGCCCATAACCCAATTGCCATAATTAGTATATTTTTTTTCATCGGAAAAGCTTTAAATACTTTTGAAATCATTTCAATTCCCTTATTTCTAAAACGCGGCCCTTAATCCCAACGCAAGTATTCTTACCGGCGGATAACCGGCTCCGTTTGAGCCAAGTTCAGGGTCCCAAAGTTTAAATTTGGAGAAGGTTAGCAAGTTTTGCCCGGTTAAGTACAGGTAAACAGAGCTGATGCCCGCTTTTGTAAAAACCAATGGTTTAAGTGTATATCCTAATGTTGCCTGTTTTAAGCGTACAAAAGATCCATCTTTAAGCCACCATGTGCTTGGCTGGTAGTTATTGCTGTTTTGGTTTGAAATACCCAGGCGCGGATAATCTACATTTTGGCTTGGGTTTTCAACTGTCCATCTGCTTTCCAGATTGGCCAGCATACCAGATGGATAGGTACCCATACCGGTAAATGGCACAATGCCCGCGCCGGTTGCACCCGAGCCTGTTATAGCCGATCCGTTAGCCATGATCACAACATTCGAAGTACCCTGGAAGAAGAGCGAGAGATCAAAATTATGATAGCCAACCGTAAATCCTGCGCCGTATAATATTGTCGGAATATCTGATTTACCGGTGTACACCCTGTCAAAACTGTTTATTACACCATCGCCGTTTACATCTTTGTACTTAATGTCACCGGGTTTTAATACCGCGCCAAATTGTGACGGGCTTTTATCTACATCTTCCTGCGACGTAAATAATCCTTCGGCAATATACATGAGGTTGTCGCCATATTTACGGCCGGTAGACTGCTGGTACGAATACAATTGTTTAGGCTCGTCCTGCTGAATAACTTTATTGTTGTTGTAAGTTAAGTTACCGTACAAACGAAGGGATACTTTGCCAAAATTGTCGTTGTATTCAACATTGCCCTCAATACCCCGGTTATTCATTTCGCCGAGATTTGCAAATACAGCGCCACTAACACCCAAAATACCTGATAGCGAACTACGTTTAACCAGGATATTAGTCCTGCGTTCTTTATAAGCATCAATAGTGATGTTTAACTTATTAAACAAACCTATTTCTAAACCGATGTTGTCTTTGGTTGCTTTTTCCCAGGTGAGGTTTTCGACTCCTATTACGCTTTCGGTTATACCGTTGAATACAATTCCGTTAAGACCTAAGCCTACCGAACCACCCGCGCCGTATTGGCCGATATAGGGGAATCTTGTTATACCATAATTAGAACCAATCTGGTCGTTACCAACCATACCGTGCGATCCTCTTACTTTAAGTAGGTTAAATGTACTGGTAAGGTTTTTAAAGAAAGGTTCCCTTGAAATTACCCAGCCGCCCGAAACTGAAGGAAAAAAGCCAAACTTTTTGCCGGCTTCAAAGTTTTCTGAGCCTGTGTAACCTGCGTTAACCTCAAATAAATACCTATCGGCATAGGCATAAGTAGCCCTGCCTGCAAAACCCTGGTTATTGTAGGGAATGGAGCTAACAACGTCGCCGGCCGAGCTCTGTACCCTCGAGCGCATGTTATACAAAAACAAGCCTCCAAAATGGTGCTTCCCGAATGATTGATCGTAGTTGATATTTGTTTCGAGATACATCGTTTTTTCGGCAGATGACGATTGCGAATAGCCTAAAAACTGATTCCCGTACCTTGACTGGCTCAGTACTAAATTGCCATCAGCATCTCTTGAAGTAGCCAGGTAAAGGTCATTGACGCCGGTTCTGCGGTTATCATTTTCACTGTACGAATCAAATGAAAATCTTGCCATGGCACTTAATCCATTGGTTATGGCATCCAGTTTCTGGTTAATGGAAAACACCGACTGAACAGTTGGCCGAAATTCATTGTGATAACCAGAGTTTTGAATATCGTTTACCGGGTTTGAGCCGCCGTTATTAAACGGACCAGCCCACTGGCCACCCGGGTATCGTATTGGAAAGGCGTTAGGTGGTGTTAAATACGATTCGTACCAGATATTTCCGGCAGATAAACCTGGATAACGGCTGCTTACCAGCAAGGCATCCAGGTTCATTGTTAATAAAGTAGATTTGCTCAGATCGATATCCAGGTTCGATCTGAAATCATATCTTTTAAAGTTAAGGTTAGGGTTATAGCCATTTTGTTTGGTTACCTTGTAGCTTCCCTCCTGATCGTAAAAAGAAGCTGAAACATAGTACCTTACCGATGGTGCACCACCGCTTACGTTAAGGTTAGTATTGTAGCCCGGCGCCCAATCTTTATAAACAGATTTTATCCAGTTTACGTTGGGATACAGATACGGGTCTAAACCGCTTGCTGTTTTTTGAATAGTTTCTTCGGAATATGCGGCCGGGTTACCATCATTTGTTGTTGCCTCGTTATGCAGTCTCATCCACGATACCGCGTCGAGCATTTTTGGCGTTTTGGTAAGGCCAGACATCGAGGCTTCTGTTTTTAAAGAGATCTTAGGCTTGCCGACAACACCTCTTTTAGTTGTGATGATCAAAACACCGTTGGCGCCCTTGGCACCGTATACTGCTGTTGATGAGGCGTCCTTTAACAGAGATATACTTTGAATATCTTCCGGATCGATGTTATTATAAGCCCCTCCATAGGTACTATTCACATCATCGCGCTGTACACCATCTATAATAATAAGCGGATTTGCATTACCTGTAAACGTACCAATGCCCCTGATGGTAAACGAGGCGTTATCATAACCCGGCTCACCGCTGCGCTGCATGGATATAACGCCGGCTACCTTACCGGCCAGCGCGTTGGATAAGGAGCGGTTTGGGGTTGTTATATCGGCCACGTTTACCGTAGTAACAGCACCGGTTATGGATACCTTTTTTTGCTTGCCATAGCCTACAACAACTACTTCATTTATGCCCTTGGTATCGTCAAGTAACTGAACCGTCAAATACGATGTTGCCCCGGTGACAGTAATCTCTTTAGAGACGAAACCTGCGAATGATATAACAAGTACGCTTTTGTCATTGGCTTCAATGGTAAACCGGCCGTCACTATCGGTTATTACACCTTTGTCAGAACCTTTGATCCGCACACTGGCACCGGGCAAAGTAACTCCCTTCGAGTCGGTTACAACCCCCGATATTTTTATAACAGGTATTGCTTGCGGCTGAATATCAAAAGGCTTGGGCTTGATGATGATCGTTTTGTCGTCAATATTATAAATGAACGGCTGCCCCTTAAATGTCAGTTTTAACACTTCTTCTAAGTCAGTATTCAGCACATTGATACTTACCGGGTTAGCCTCCTTAATTACTTTTGAATTATAGAAAAAATCATATCCGCTTTGTTCCCCTATTTTTTTGAGAACCTTCTCTAACGGTGTATTTTTTTCTGATAATGTAATTTTTTGCGCGTAACCAGAAGCACTTGCCTGAAGTATGGTTGCCACCAATAAGATGATGGATAGTTTCATAATCAACAAAGCTTTATTTTTTATACAGGGGACCCCATATAATGTTATTTCATAACATTTCATACATTTGAACTTGTTTGGGTTTAAGGTGTAAATTGGACTACGAATTTAGTTTCATGGTAAGCCCTAACGCTTAGTCGGAAGTGTTCCACCACTTCCGGCTTACTTTTAGGTTACCTTAATGCGGGAGTAAAATATCACGGCATAATGATAACCCTCCTTCCTTCGATCTTAATTTTTACGCTTCCGGTTTGTTCTATGATCTTCAATGCCTGAGCCAGATCTTTTGAACGCGATACCATCCCGCCAAATCTTAAATTATCAACGTTACCGGTATATTCTACATCGATGTTATACCAGCGGGAAAGTTTGCTCATGATGCTTTTCAAGTCCTCGTCAACAAACATAAAATAGCCGTTTTTCCAGGCTACCACGTCATCCGTATCAACTGCCTGAACATGGATTGAATTGTCTGTGATATTGGATTGCTCGCCAGGCTTAAGCAGTTTTGATTGGTTTAATTTAGTGGATAGCACTTTGACAGAGCCTTCTAACAAGGTAGTTTTTACCGAAGCGTCATCGGGATAAGTACTGATGTTAAAATGCGTGCCTAAAACTTCTACTTCCTGCGCGTTGCTCACAACCTTAAATGGTTTGGCGGGATTCTTCGCAACTTCAAAATAGGCCTCGCCGGTTAGCTCAACCCTACGTACAGCACCACTGAAATTTGTTGGATAGCGAAGAGAAGATGCCGCGTTTAACCAAACCTTTGAACCATCTGGTAAATTAACCTGGTATTGCCCGCCCTTAGGTGTTTCAATGGTATTATACTGCAGAGCACCTTGGGGCGACTTAGATGAATCATTCGCGATAGTATAAACCAACTTGCCATTACCGGTTTTGGTAATAGTTACGCCCGATTGTTTGGTCAGTTGACCTGTTGCAAGGTCGTCAAGCGTAATTTTTGATCCGTTAGATAAAGTTAAGGTAGCTTTATTGCCGCCGGGAGCGATAATATGCTTAGCGGCTACCTGCTGGTTATTATTTGAGGGGGCGCCATTACGTTTTAAGTAAACAACCAGTATAGCTGAAGCAGCAAGGAACAGCGCCACAGAAGCCGCTACAAACCAGCGCATTCTTAGTATAACAGGCTTCTTTGATACAGATTCGCGTGTTTTTATTTCCTGTAATACTTTATCGTAAAGCTCTGTTTTAACGGTGTCTTCATCGCCCATTAAAAACTCGTCCCATTTCAGTTCGTTTTTTTGAAGCGTGTCGTAATAGTCTAATAAAAGCTTTTCTTCCCCGGCAGTGGCCTGGTTCGAAAGGTATTTGTTTATTAAATTCAGTAATAATTCTTTGTCCATAGGTTTGTTGTTGTATGTATGTACCTTAATACATGCAACACCCCCAAAGAAATTTTTAATATTTTTTACCGCTTAACAATTCATCAAATACTCGGGGGCTCAGAGAAGAGCATTCAGTAGAAGGATTATACCTGGCCTGAAAATGGGCCAAAAAATATCAAAACCACCGGCCACAAAACATGATCAGCGCCATGCAAACAAAGTCGCCCAATGTTTTACGCAAACGGTTAAGCGCTATGGTTAATTGATTTTCGACAGTTTTAGGGGAAATACCCAGGCGTTCGGCAATCTCTTTAGTAGATAAATGTTCTTTACGGCTCATCAAAAATATTTGCCTGCATTTTTCGGGTAATTCGGCAACACCCTGTTCCAGTAAACGGTTAATCTCTTTTTCCGACAAGATCTCTTCACCGCCGTTGTTACTGAAAAGTTCTTCCAAACTGTTAAACAGATCTGCCTTTACCTTGCCCGAGCGCAGCACATTGAAAACCCGGTAACGCACAGCGGTATATAAATAAGCATTAAGAGAAGTAGTTACCTGCATGCTGCTCCTTTTCATCCACAGGCTTACCAAAACCTCCTGCGTAATATCTTCAGATACCTGGCGATCACGGAGTATATTATATGCCGAAAGATAAAGTTTTGACCAGTATTTATTATAGATGTGTTCAAACGCAGCAAGATCATTCACCTGGATCAATGCAATAAGTCTGTCGTCAGAAAATAACTGAACTTCCGGGCTATTCATTCCGCATTATAACAATTTGCCAAATCAACGAGGGTATATCTTATCTCAAAATCTGTTATTCGTCATTATCCAAATGGCCTAACATTACCGCGTGGATACTTAATTTTAATTATAGCCCCCCTTATGAATGTCTGGCATCAATACCGTTCACACTATTTAAACGATATTTTGGTTAAAGTCCCGAACTTGTAATTTCGAATAATTTACGATAGTAAATAAAGCTAAAAAAACTGTTAAATGAAAGCCATCAGCAAATAAAATTCGGCAAAATCTTTAAATTCAGTTATTCCGGACCGCTATTACGGTTAGTTTTCAAATATCATTTTTCCGAAAAATTCTGGCAAATGAAAATTAGCCTCGGCCGATTTAATGTTATTCCATACCAAAAAATGAGGATCGGGCAAATCATCACCGCATTTGTAAAAGTTTACCCGGCATTGCTTACCGTTTAAAGAGGTAAAGGAGTGGTTACAAAAAGCCTTCAGCGGTATCATCAATGTAAGTTCCCAGCCTAAACTACCCTTCCGGATATCATTAACCAGTTTAAAATTAGTATGGTGCCTTATTGCCCGTATAGCGGCTTCGGGCAATAATTCCCTATTCGTTCTATCAGCGCCAAAGCTTAACATACAGGTTCCGGCACAGTTAAAATCAAAGCTGTAGTAACTTTTGTCATCGCCAAACGACACAAAAAACTCAACACAGCTATCTTTATGAACTGGTTGGTTTGGTTGTGTATATGCCGCCCTTATGGATTTTTCGCTTACATAATATTTTATGAAAAGTCCATCAAGGCCATAGGCTATGGCAAAATGCACATCCGGTTTATAACCATTGCCAGGCCATGGCATTAAGCCAATATGGTTCTTCTCATAATTATCTAATAAAAACGAAACATGCGCTATTGGGCTTACATGATTTACACTGTCTAAAAATGGTACCGTAAGTTCTTTCATTTTATTGGGATGATGGTGCTTTATATGTTTCTGAAACTTCATGAATTATCTGATCGAGAATGGCATGCTGCTCCTCCAGCTTTCTGAGTAACTGAAACTGAGCCCTGGTACGCTGCAGGTTATGCCCGGCGAAGTATGTTTTATAATACACGTCGCCTTCTATATAATCTGTAAGGAAACGTACGCCCTGCATATAGGGGATCAATAAAACGCCCATTACCAGCATCTCAACTTCAAGATCGGTTAAAAAGTGATGTGCGCTTTTAAAATAACCTTCGGTGTATGCTTTAAACAAAGAAATGTTCAGGTTAATTTTTGAAAGATCGGGTTCATCCTCGGATGCGGTATTTATGATAGTCCTGATTGCGTCGCCAAAATCATAGGCCACGTAGCCGGGCATAACGGTGTCAAGGTCAATTATGCATTGAGCATGGTCATGCACATCGAGCAATATGTTATTGAATTTGGTGTCATTATGGATGATGCGCAAGGGTAATTTCCCCTCCTTGCCCAAATTCAAAATGGATGTCATCTTTTCAACCCTTTCAACTATGAACCTAAGCTCGGGCAAAACCTCTTTAATACGATCCTTACCATCAACCAATACCGCTTTATTAAACTTGTCAAGACGCATGGTAACATTGTGAAAACCGGGGATAGTTTCAGCAAGTAAAGTAACATCCAAATCGGCCAGCAGTAATTGAAAATTACCAAAAGCTTTGCCACCTTCATAGGCCTGATTTTCGGTAAGTACCTGATCATAGCTTTTAGTGTTCTTCAAAAACAGGTACATCCGCCAGTAATTATCATCAGTATCCTGAAAAAAGAGTTTGTTATCTTTTGTCCTCACTATGGTAAGCACCTCATTTTCCGGATCGGAGCCGGGTGCTTTGATCAATTTCTTTTTAAGATGCTCAGTTACCAGTTGCACATTATTCATCAGCGCAGGCACATTTACAAACACATAATGATTGACGCGCTGAAGCAGGTAGCCAGGCAAATCCGAACCGGTTATCTTTATGCGAAATGTATCGTTAATATGGCCGGAGCCGAATGGAATTATAGTATCAATTTCCCCTTCAGTAGAAAAGTTGGCTACTATTTCGGATATGTTATATGGCATATGTTATAATAATATATATGTAATAAACCCTTCATCAGTTTATTCGCAAAAAGGAAAGCTTTAATTTGTAGGTTTCGCGTTAAACACCATCACCTCAAAAGGTGCGATTGTAAGGGTATAAACATCTCCCGTAAACAACGAAGCCGTTGATTGTTTACTCCCGGATTTCGCGTCATAAAACCGGTAGCCCGCTTTGCTGTTTAAAGGCAATTCAAAAACCTTGCGCGTATCAATAACAAATTTCTTTGCCGTATTTGACGGATTTCTTAAAGTAAGAATAGCTTTTTTAGGCGACCATGAAGCAAAGCCATAAACATCTCCTTTTGACGGATCGCCTCCTACCCAATGTGTGTCAGGCATAATATCAGCGTTTTCCCGCGCCCATTTTATAGCAGCGGCCAGGGAGTTCCAATTGGCCGCGTTTAATTTATGAGGATTAATATAAAGCTCCTGCAAGCTTGTTCCCGATCCGAAAAACGACCAAATCTCGTCAGAAATATCTTTATCATCCATTTCAAATTTGGCAGGTGCACCATTATCGGCTATGCAGATGCCGTGATACATTAATGAGCTTAAAGGATAAAGAGGCGCGCGCTTTACAATGTTGCCATACACTTCTCCATCTCGGTAATTGAGCCATTGCTGTCTGTTGTCTCCTTGTCCGGCAGTATTGGTATCCCAGCCGTTTCGCCATAGCGCGTCACCATATTTCAACCAAAAGGGTGACGGCCAGGTACCCATGGTCAGGCTAAAATAAAGATCTGGCTTAACGCCGCGCAGGGTTGATACCAATTTCAACAGCGACTCCATATCCGTTTGATAACCGGCACCGGCCCCCGTCAACTTATCACCCGCTCCTACACCATCAAACTTAAACATAGTTACACCATATTCCGTAACAAAATTGGCTGCAACATTCTTAAACCGGTTTGAATAAACAGTGCCCGACAGCGAAAACCCGTGCGAATTCGTCTCAAACGGTGGATTTTGTTTAAGGCCGTATTGAAGCCTCTGTTCCTTGGCCTGCTCATATCCGCCCCATGGCGACATCCACACGCCCAACGAAGCGTTATATTTATTGGCCAACCTCTTAATGTTATCAAACCCCCAGGGGAAATTAGTTTTGTTTATTTGCCACAAGGTTTGATTATCGTCCCAACCGTCGTCGAACAAAAAGGCGTTTAAAGCAACATGACGCTTTATGGTCAGACTATCAGCAAAGGTTTGAATACGGTCAAGGCAACTTGTGTCATTGAGTTTACGGTCATTCCAGGATAAATCGTACCAGGAATTGTAATGCAGCATTTGATGGTATGGTACAGCCCTTTCACGTTCCAGGTAATAAAGAAATGCCCTTCGCAATTGATTTTCCGGAGCTACACCCCAAACGGTGGATACAGACAGCTCCCTGGCGGGCTCCTTTTGCTCAATATAACTGCTCACCCAGCCGTTTTCAGCCTGGTATTTACTGATAGGGCTTTCAATGGCAAAAAAGAAGTTTTTTGATACTATTGGTGATCCATCAACAATACCCGAGGCCGTAGCTCCCGTTTTTTTGGGAAGCTCAATAAGTTTCAATTTCCGGATCCTCAGCGAATCTGCAATGCTGTTAAACTTGAAAACCTGCCTGATATAATTAGAATTATCTTTTAAAATGGCAGTCCATTTTACGCGAATACCATATTCTGCATTGAGTAAATCGGCTGAAACTTCCTTTCCGCTTTCTCTTTCCGCAAGTTTAATGCTCTTCTTATCACCATTAACGTTAACAATCTTTAACGGGCTTCTCAATTCAAAATCTGCTGAATTAAGTATAATACTATCTTCCAACTTCAGCTCGAAGATTGGGGCGACTTTTAAATCGATCTGTTTATCGCGAAAGCTAAATTCGTTTGCATAAAGTCGTTTTTTATCGACAATGAATTTAGCATACAAGTAACTGTTCTTTAAAACAACGGTGCCGTTATGGGCAATAGCGATTGCTTTGTTTGCTTTTATATCCGCAAGAAAGATATTTTGGGCTCTTGAAACGCCAGTCAGGCCCAGGCAAAACAGGAACAATAGTTTTTTTAACATAGTGGACAGATTAAAAGGAAAACCGCACCTGATATTTGTATTGTGCGCAAACAAAAGTAGAAGGCAACCTGCATCTGAAAAAACGCCGGAATTACCTTAGCTTTTAAATTCACACTAATAATGACTTTAAATGAGTATCCAGGCATAAACAATCGTTTGCACATTTTTTTGAAGTAAGTCTTGATCGCCTGAGTATTTTACTTTTTTTATCTCCCCGATAATGTCAAAATTGGAATAAGGGTTCGGAATTTATTTTCTCAATATTCCCAGTCCAACCAGTATACAAAGTATGGAATGCCGGTCAGGTA
This sequence comes from Mucilaginibacter kameinonensis, assembly GCF_003675385.1. Taxonomy (GTDB): domain Bacteria; phylum Bacteroidota; class Bacteroidia; order Sphingobacteriales; family Sphingobacteriaceae; genus Mucilaginibacter; species Mucilaginibacter kameinonensis. The sequence goes on from NZ_RCWZ01000005.1 coordinate 747,951, forward strand.
GGGAACTACTTTTTATTTTCCTGCGGAAGCACCAGGATCATTCTTAGTATCAAACGCGATCAGACTTGGCGCGTCATTCACAAAAACGTCCAGCACTCCATCGGCTATCTTGATCGGTCCTTCAGTCCTGGTCACACCTGGCAAGGTACGGATCACAGCCGCTTGAGCAGCCAGTTGCTTAGCATGAGCAAAATAACGCCCCGCCGCCTGGCTTCCACTATTGGCAGCGTCAAGGCCTGCTGCTGTTAACTGAAGCGCCCTACCCCATAGTTGCATAGCATCAAGCCATGGGCGGGCCTCCCGGGCAAATGCGGTATCTATGATTCCCGACCGGATAAGATCAGGCACAGCAGCAAACTCCGTAGCCTTTTGGGCCAACTCTGTAATTGCGCGGTGCCGGGTCTCATTATTACCCAAAGCAATTGCATCACGTACTCCGTCCAACAGCATTTTTAAACGGGGTGCCTGTTGCTGCCATGGCTGACTACCGAATGTTGGGGCCATATGTTGGGTATCAAAAAAGGTCAGCAGCGCAGCTGTAGCCTGCTCATCGCCACCGGCAAGCTCACGCGCCGCATAATTCCAGGTACGTTCGGCATCATAAGCCTTATCATTCCAGGCAAAAGCGACCACTCCTGTCACAGCAACCCGGCTTGGGGCTTCCTGGTTCATTGGATTGGAAAGGATTCCGGTAAGTTCTCCGGATAATCCGGCTTCCCGTCGCGCGTAAGGAGCAAGTAACAGACGACCTGTGGTTTGGGCATAGTCATTTACAGGATAGTTATCCCACAATAGTGTTTTACGTCCGAATGCCTTAGTAGCGGCCTTTGCATCAGAAATTGCAATAGCAGGCGGCACTACATCGGTGCCGGTCCACTGCACAACTATTTTGGGATAAAGATTTTTCCTTAGCGCGGCTTTGTATAGACTTTCTTTGGCATCATAATATTCAGTCGGCACCATAATAAGCGGACGAGCTTCCGGGTCATGAGCATTAAGACTGGCTTGTACAAGATTTAAAAACTTGGATTGGGCTATCCCTGCCGCTTCCGCGCTGGGGGTACCCAAATTTGTTTTATCAATTTCGCAATTCCATTTAGTGTACTCAATATCATCGAGCGCCACATAAAAATTATGTACGCCAATTGAACGCAGCACATCAAATTTACGTTCGATAGCCTGGAGATCTGCAGGATCGGAAAAACACAGAGATGGGCCCGGAGAAATCGCATACACAAAATTGATATGGTTAGCCCGGGCAACCGAAACCAGTTTACTAAGCTCGGCTAAAACTGCTTTAGGATATGCTTCCCGCCAGCGATCACGGGCATAGGGATCATCTTTAGGGCTGTAAACGTAGGTGTTTGCCTTAACAGTGGCCAGGAAATCGAGATGTTTTTTCCGCGCTTCCATTGACCATGGAGCACCATAAAAACCTTCTATAGTTCCCCTAATCGGCATTGCAGGGTGGTCCTGAATGACAAGAGCAGGTACTGCCGAATGTTGAATTAGTTGACGGAAAGTTTGCGCGGCATGAAATAAACCATCAGCGTCCTTACCGGCAAGTGTGATAAGCGCGCCAGAGCCACCCAACATGCTTGCAATAGTGTAACCTTCGGCTTGAGTATCGGGTTGTGCCGCACATCGCGCGAGTGCCGAGCGTAAAATCGGAGCATCACCATTACCTATAACAATGTAGAGACCATCTAAGTTAGCAGGCAGCTGCTGCGCGGTTTTAATGGTTTCAACTCCCGATGATTTAAGAATGCGGCGGACCAGCGTCACACTTTCCTGATCGGCACCCTTAGCTTCAATCAAAACTATTGTTTTGGTTAAAGAAATTAGGCCTTTCCCAAGATTCACAGATACAGGAGCGGGAAATATTGCCGGCAGCGTTACAGGTTGCATAAACCCGGTGGCGTTAATTTGCTGGTTAGCGATCTGCGCATCAGCAATGTTGCTGCCAAGCGCCAGGGCAATTAAACAAGTATATACTCTTTTCATCAAATTCAAATTTATAGCAATAGCGCTCCTTATGGGAGCGCTATTTAATGAGTTATTATCAATTTACGAAATTATACCGGTGCAGGCTATGCAACGATATTGCTTCTTGTTATTCAAGGGTTTTAACACCTTTGATGGTTTTTGCGGTTACTTCGTGTAAATCAAATATCGTAACATTATTCTCGCCTTTGTTTAACCAGTTTGCAGGGCAATACAAATGAAACTGCGGACCTACATTCCAATATCTTCCAAGATTATGTCCGTTAACCCAGATCACACCTTTTTTAAAATTACTCAAATCGAGATAGGTATCGGCTACAGTTTTTAAATCAAATTTCCCTTTAAAAAATGTACCATCATGAAAGTCTTTATTTTCAGTTGATTTAAGTGAGGTTATAAACTGATCATCCATCGGGAGTTTATAAATCTCCCAGTTTGTGAGTGTCATACCTTCTAATGTTACCCTGTCGGTAATCCCCTTTCTATCAACCATGTATTGTGCAAAATTGATATGCCCCATATTTTCTACCAGGATATCAAGTTGCGGGTCTTTCACATCTGAGGTCGGCAACTTAACGGTCCATTTACCACCGTCGCGATAAACCGTGTCCACAAGTTTGCCATTCAGTAATACAACGGCATAATCATGTGGTTCGGTAATGGTAAGCGTCCCGCTTTTCCGGCCTACCAACTTAGTTCGATATAAAATAAAACCGTAATATTGACCAAGTGCTTCCATAGGCACCGGCTGAGCTGACTTTACTGCCGTTGGTAATTCATTCCATATAGTATTTACCGGTTCCATGTTAAAAGCTGCAACTTCAGTTACGGCAGTTGGCTTTGGCACGTTAGGAATTTTATACTTTACATATTTGGCAATGAGGTTACGCAAAGCATAATATTTTGAAGTAGGTTCGCCACGTTCATTAACCGGGGCGTCATAATCATAACTGGTAACATCGGGCTGAAACTGCGTTGGCGTGAACGCGTTAGCACCCGCGTTGAAGCCAAAATTGGTGCCGCCATGTACAACATATAAGTTAAAAGATTTCTTATGCTCAAGCAGGTAAGTAACATCTTTCAAAATGCCATCGTTGCCCGGCTTTTGCCATTTCTCTTTCCAATGGGTCAACCACCCCGGATAACTTTCACTACTGAACGAAGGTACGTTGGGGTTTTGTTTGGTAGCCTGCTCAAAATCGGCATCGCTTGAGCCGCTGTCTAAACCTATTGCCGCGCCATCAACGCCGCCAGCTTCCAGCATAAATGCAGTTGGCCCATCGGCTGTATAAAATGGCACGTTAATGCCGTTTTTAATCCAAAGTTCTTTTAGCGCGTTTACATACTCCCTGTCATTGGCATAGCTACCGTACTCATTTTCTACCTGTACCATTAATATAGGGCCACCATTGGTACATTGTAAACCCTTCACCTGCTCAGACAGCGCGCCCACAAACCGTGTAACTTCAGCCATATACCGGGGATCCATACATCTTAATTTGATATCAGGAATGGACAACAGATATGGCGGAAGACCGCCAAAATCCCATTCGGCACAAACGTAAGGACCTGGACGAAGCAATACCCACATACCTTCTTCCCTACATAGGTTTATAAATTCAACAATGTTTCTGTTCTCCGTTTTAAAGTCGAACACACCTTTTTCCTGCTCATGATAGTTCCAGAAAATGTAGGCGGCTATGGTATTACAGCCCATAGCTTTGGCCATTTGAATACGGTGACGCCAGTATATTTTAGGTATCCTGGCCGGATGCATTTCGCCGCTGATGATTTGAAAGGGTTTACCATCAAGCAAAAATTCGCTCTTGCCCAACGAAAAAACATGTTTTTGCTGAGCTTCAGCAATACCCGATGTTAAAATAACAAGAACAAACAGGAGTATCTTTTTCATTATTATGGGGTATAGTTATTGATTAATTTAGGGTAATATAACCGGAAATTTATAAACCTTTCCGGTTATATTGAATTATTTACCAGCCCGGATTTTGAACCAGTTGTTTGTTCAGGTCAACCTCATTTTGAGGGATTGGCCACAGGTAATCGCGGTTAGCATTAAACTGCCTTTTTTCAACAAGAATATGCTGCCCATAATCTGCCCTTGATGAATTAAAATAGTTAAGGATACCGTAAGCATTACCAGGCATTACAGTTTCAGCTATCTTCCACCTGCGAATATCAAACAAACGGTTGTCTTCCATCGGGAATTCAACATGCCTTTCGCGCCTTACAGCGGCCCTGAGTTGTGCTTGTGTTGCAGCTTTGGCGGCTGTTAACGCAGGCATGTTAACACCTGGCCTTTGCCTTACTTTGTTGATCGCATCGTAAACAGACTGATCTATTGTGCCAGCCTCTATTTTGGCTTCAGCGTAGTTCAACAATACTTCCGCATAGCGGATCAATACAATATCATTTGATGAGTTTGAATCATAATTTCCTGAAATTACCGTTGGTATGTATTTTTTATAATAGTAACCGGTAAAGGAAGCATTGTTTTTACCCAAAGCATCAATAGAATTTGGGTTGGTAATATCAATAGTATTGCCATTCACAACAGTACCAGGCACAACAACCGTCAGTTTAAGCCTTGGATCGCGGTTGTCAAATGGTTTTGCGGCGTTATATAATGGCGAATTATCAATGGTATTACCATCAGTACATTCATAATCATCAACCAGCTTTTGCAGCGGCACTACCTGCGACCAGCCGCCAACTGTAGGTCCGCCAACCCAGGTAGCCGTTCCGTTGGCATAAGTATTGGCAATATATTGCCCGGCAAGGATAATTTCCGGACTGGTTTTATTGGTACCGTTAAACAAGCTCAGGTAATCGCCATCTATACTGTACTGGTTCAGATCCATTACCGCTTTTGCCGCAGCAGCAGCCTCAGTGTATTGCGCGTTGTAAAGCAATACCCTTGCTTTTAAAGCTAAAGCTGCCCCACGGGTTATCCTGCCCTGATCTGCAGTGCCGTAACTAAGCGGCAGGTAATTGGCAACGGTATCCAATTCGGCCACTATAAAGTTAGACACATTGGCTTTCGGCGTTCTGCTAACGTTAAATTCGCTGATGGCCTGTACATGAGTAATTAAAGGCACATCGCCATACATACCTATCAATTGCTGATAAGCGTATGCCCTTAAAAAGCGCGATTCGCCAACAAGCCTTTTGTGCATTTCATCACTCATGCCTGTTACTTTGTTGATGTTATCCAGTACATTATTGGCCGCTCCTATCATTTTATAAAAGTTTGACCAGTAACTGCTGAATACACCATTGCTCGCGGTACCGGTTCCGTTACCTGCATATTGTATATCTGAAGGCCAGTTGCTCCATGAATAGCTATCGTCGGTGGCACATGACAAAAATATCCTGTTGGTAAAATCACCCAAATAAAGATAAATGCTATTTACTGCCTGTACGGCGTTGGTTTCGGTTTTCCAGTAGGTTGCTCCTGATGAGGCATCTAATGGCTGTTTGTCAAGCAGGTCTTTTTTACAAGCCGAAAAACCCACTGTCACAACAGCCAGCATTAATATGATATGTTGAATCTTTTTCATCTCTGTTGCTTTAAAAATTTGCGTTAATACCAAAGGTGTAAGTTTTAACCTGCGGATAGTAGCGGTTATCATTGGGCGATTCAGGATCGATATCGCTTGGCAGGCTGCTGAAGGTGAACAGGTTTTGGCCTGACACATATAGCCTTAATTTAGACAGGCCAAGTTTGCTGATCAAAGCAGGCTTAAACGTGTAGCCAAACTGCGCGCTTTTCACCCTTAAATAGGCGCCGCTCTTAATCCAGAATGAAGAAGCCTGGTAGTTTTGAGTTGAAGTAGTTAACCTTGGATAAGTAGCATCGGTATTGGTTGGTGTCCAGCTATCCTGCTGAACAGCTTTGAAGTTACCATCGGTACTTGTTGGTGCCCTTTGCATTACCAGGGTGCTTACATCAATCTTTCCAACGCCCTGCAGCAAGGTTGAAAAATCGAAACCTTTATAGCTTGCACTTAAATTAAATGCATAAGTATAACGTGGGATATCGCTACCCAGGTAAACACGATCTTTTGAATCTATCACACCATCGCCATTCTGATCTTTATACATCAGGTCACCAGCCGCTGTGCCGGCTGTTTGCGTTGCATGTCCGGCAACCTGCGCCGCAGATTGGAAAATACCTTCAACCTGATAACCATAGTAAGAATGGAAAGGCTTTCCGGTTATAAATCCGAATGTATTGTTATTGTTATCGGTAGACAGGTAATCTGTTCCTTTCAGATCAGTGATCTTATTTTTCACGTCCGATAAGTTCGCACCAACCGAATATTTGAAATCAGAACCGATAGTTCCTTTATAATTTACACTAAACTCATAGCCTTTATTGTTCATGCTGCCAGCATTTTGATACGAGGCAGTAAAACCAACTGTAGATGGAATAGGAAGAGCATATAAAATATTATCGGTGGTTTTGTTGTAATAGTCAAAAGTGAAGGTCAGCTTATTATCTAAAACACCTAAATCAAAACCGATGTCGGCCATTTTGGTGGTTTCCCAGGTAAGACCATTATTCACATAAACTGTCTGGCTTGCAGCTGTATTTAATGTACCACCAAACGGATAACTGTTGTTATAGCTAAAAGTTGACTGATATGGATAGTTAACAACCGCATTACTTGTTGAAAGCGGGTTATCGTTACCTAATTTACCCCACGATGCCCTAAGCTTTAAATCCTGTATACCTGAAAAGTCTTTCATGAATTCTTCGCGGGCAATGTTCCAGCCTGCTGAGAATGATGGGAACCATCCGTAATTTGATCCCTTAGGAAAACGGGACGAACCATCACGACGGATATTAGCTTCAAACAAATACTTGTCGTCAAACGAATAATTTAACCTTCCAAAATATGATACAAGCAGGTATTCGGTAGCTGTACCCGTGTTGGTAGAAGTACTTGCCGAACCGGCATTGATCTCAGACAGATCGCCATCCGGAATATCTTTTCTGAAAGCCGTCAGGTAGTCATAATTTTCGCTCAATCGTGAAGCACCCGCCAAAACGCTCAGGTTATGTTTACCAAAGGTTTTCTTATAATTGATCAAACCCTGGTAGTTCTGAAACCAATAACCGGTGTATTGTTTCGTAATATCATTCTGCCCTACTGTAAGTGTGTTTTTGGTATCATACTGTACGTAGTCGAATGCCTTATTATGCAGGCTGTTATATGAGCTTTGATAGTTATCAGATGCCGTACCGGTAAGGGTAAGCCCATCTATAACCTGGTAGTTTAATTTAAAGTTGCCGATAAACAGGTTCTTTTTATAGCTGTAAAGTCCGCCTTCATCCTGTAGCCGGAGCGGATTTTGCCCGCCACGCAGTGTAGCCCAGGTGCCATCGGTATACTGGTTAACACTTAAAGGGTTAGCGATAGCCGCCTGGCCGAACTGAAACCATGCAGATCCGGCTACGCCTTGTGGTTCCTGTTGTTTAGAGATATTGGCAGATATATCGGCGCTGAAATCCAAACGTTTGGTGATCTTGGTATCTGTATTAAGCCTTACGGTAAGCCTGTCGTAATTCATTTGCTTAATCAGACCGTCCTGGTTAAAATAGTTTGTTGAGAAACGATAGGTATTTTTCTCGCCACCACCAGATACTGACAAACTGTGCTGCTGTTGAAAACCGCTGCCGGTAAGGATATCCTTAAGCCAGTAATTATCAGGGTATAGATTCTGGTCGCGGTTGGGGTTATTATATTCGGCGATCTGCGCATCTGAATATACCGCGCCGGCACCTGAATTTGTATACATCAGGTTGGCCAGGCGCATAAACTCCTGCGCACCTACAAATTTTGAGATCCGGGTTGGGTTTTGCCAGCCGAAATAATCTGAATAGTTAACTGCCGCTTTACCTGAAGCACCACGTTTTGTAGTGATCAATACCACGCCATTTGCAGCCCTTACACCGTAAATTGAAGCGGCGGCAGCGTCCTTCAGCACCGAAACGGAAGCGATATCATTGGCATCAACATTATTAATATCGGTTTGCACACCGTCAACCAATACCAATGGGTTGCTATTGTTTAATGTACCTATACCACGGATACGAATTGTGCCCTGATCGGCGCCCGGTTGTCCCTGGCTTTGGGTTACCGTAACGCCCGATGCCGCACCCTGTAACGCGGTTGATACCTGGCCTACGGGTTTCCAGTTAAGATCGTTACCGCTAACTGAAGATACAGAACCGGTTAAGTTTACCTTTTTCTGTGTACCATAGCCAACCACAACTACTTCATTAAGTTTACCCATATCCGGCACCAGCTTTACGTTCATTGGCGAGCCTGATGTTGCCGGCAATTCCGTAGTAGTAAAACCGATGAATGAAAACACCAGCACAGCGTTGCTGCCTGGTACATCGATCTTAAATTTACCATCGGCATCAGTAACAGCTACTGCCGTGCCTCCTTTTACCTTTACGGTTACTCCGGGCAACGGGAGGTTTTTATCATCACTTACCTGTCCGGTAATAGTCACAGCCGCTTGTGTTACACGTAACGTTTCACTGCCGGATTTTTCCTGCAGAATGATGGTTTTATCAATTACTTTGTAGCTTAACGAAAGATTACGGAGGCACTCTTCCAGCGTTTCTGACAACGAAGCGCCGTTGAGTTTCACGGTAACCGTTTTATTGGTGATATCTTTAGAATCATAAAAAAACACGTATCCGCTTTGCTTGCTGATATTATCAAGCACGTTTGCCAGGGAGGCATTGCGCTCGTTAAGATTTATTTTCTGACTAAAAGCTTTGGCACTACACTGCAGCAGGCCGGCTATTAAAAAAATGGTGGTCAGTTTCATAACCAGGAGGATTTTTTTGGGCAGCCATTTTTTAGACATGGCAACAGAAAAAGCATTATAATTCATACTTTTGATTAGTTGGGTTAATACACGATTAGGTTCAATTATTCGTATTTCCGTAAAAGGAAGGGGTTAACTCAAGTATTTCGTACCCTGATTGCCGTCGGGGTACGTTTTTTAATTTAACCACCTTTTTGATTGCGCCGCTAAGGCTTGTGGTGTAATGTTGTTTTCATTTTAAGTTTAGTTGGGTTTTAAATTATTGGATAGATATTATTTTTCAGGGAGTAATAACTATAGTGCGGCCTTGTATCTTGTAATTGATCTTTTTAAACGTTAGCAAATCAAGTAGTTGTGCCGCGTTTACGTTTCGCGAAATCCCTCCCGAAAACTTCCTGTCAGGGATGCTGCCGTCAAATTTCACATCAACATCGTACCAGCGGCTAAGCTGGCGCATCACATCATACATATTCGCGTCGTGGAAATAAAACATTCCGTTTTTCCATGCTATGGCCTGATCCGTGTTTACTTTAACCACATCAAGCTTATCAGCACTAAGACGGGCCTGTTCGCCGGGTTTAATCACCTTGCTGGCGCCGTTATGAGATATTTTTACACTTCCCTCCAAAAGTGTCGTACTGATCACGCGTTCATCCGCGTAGGAATTAACGTTAAAATGAGTTCCTAAAACTTCAATAACCTGCCCGTTGGATACTACCCGAAAAGGCTTGTTCTTATCATGGGCAACCTCAAAATATGCCTCACCTGTAAGTTCCACTCTCCTTTCCGTGCCATTAAACTGCACAGGAAATTTAAAGGTGGTAGCAGCGTTGAGCCATACTTTAGTACCATCTGATAAAGTAAACTGGTATTGCCCGCCCCGGGGTGTAGTGGCTGTGTTAAACAGAGGCTCATCAGATTGATGGCCGCCAGCTTCAGATGAATAAGCGATGCTACCATCCGCTGTTTTATTAATAGCAGTACCGGCGTCGCGGGCCACCTGGCCATTTTTTGCACCGGATAGTACCACCTTGTTTCCGTTAGATAAGGTGAGCGTAACTTTATTGCTGCCCGGTAATAGTTCGGCGGATGCCGTTTGCGGGACAGCAGTACTGCGCTTTTCATTATTGAAATTAACAAACTTGTAAGCACCAACAACAAGTGCGATAGTAACCGACGCGGCGGCAATCAGAAACCGGCCGCGATGTATCTTGCGGACTTTATTATTGCCGCGTACATGCTCGGTCAAACTGGTTATGCTTTGCTGCTGTAGCTGGCGCAAAAACTCCTCATCAATTTCCGGCGACGGTTTCTCGGACTGGAATGATAGGTACCATGATTCAACAATAGCCTTTTCCTGTTCGGAGGCATTGCCTTCATCGTATCGTTTCAATAAATCTTGAAGGTAATTTTTATCCATAAGCAGGGGGAATTCCTTTTAATTATGCCAATGACAACTCAAAAGGTGCTATGGAGTAGAAGAATTATAAAAAAATTGAAAAAAGATAGGTGCCCAGTTTTACCCTTAATATTTTAAGCGAATTTTGAACTTGTTTGCGCACTGTAAGCACGCTGATATCAAGCTCATTGGCAATTTGTTGGTGCGAAAGATGTTGCTTACGGCTCATTTCAAAAACCAAACGCATTTGTGAAGGTAATTTTTCAACCTCTGTTTCTATGAGTTCGGTAAGTTGCTTTAGCCTGATGTTTTGATCTGCTTCCGGAGTACCGTTATCTATAAATGACTGAAGCGAATCAAAATAATCATATTTCAATCGATTGCGTTTATAAACGTTAATAACGCGATTACGGACCGCTGCATAAAGATAAGCCTGTAAGCTAACGGTAAATTGAATGGTTTCCCTGTTATCCCACAGGTAAGAAAAAAGCTCCTGTAACAAGTCCTGAACCTCAGCGCTGTCATCTAATCTTTGCAGCGCGTGCCTGTAAAGCACAGCATAATATCGGGAGTGTATTTCGGTGAAAGCGCCAGCATCGCCTTGTTGTAGCTTTGCCAATAACTCTGCATCAGTAAGAGACCTAAAAACACTCATTAACAATTAAAACGGAGATTCAATTTTTCAATATTAAGGAATTATTTCTTAAGATTAGCAATTTGTTAACCTCAATGTGTCGTTTTAACAATTAATCCCAGTGTTACCGTAAAAATCTACAACATTGTTACAGGATGCTAAGCATGGTTATCAACGCCGCGAAAAATCCGGGGAATAGCTTCATTTTGAATAAAATTACAAGTGCCTTTTACGCCACTGTACACCTGGCTTATCATAATTTATTTACTCAAAACTGAAGTCATCAGCTTGCGCGATTTGTTAAAAGCAGGAAAGTCCAGATGATCCTTGTGCAGGTTTTCATAATCATTATCCCTATTGATACTAAATATATTGTTATTGTACCTATCGATATAATTTTTAGGAGTAATTCCAACCAGGCATTTAAAAACACGGTTAAAGTTGGTAATACTCGCAAAACCACATTTGTAAGCCACATGGTTAATGCTCTCGAATTTATGGGCAATGAGCTTTTTACAAGCTTCATTTATCCTAACCTCGTTTAAAAATGAGATAAAAGTATGGCCCGTGTGTTTCTTGAAATAACGGCAAAATGAGCCCGGTGTCATGTAGGCGATATCGGCCACATCTTCAAGCGCGATGGCTGTGTTATAATGCTGCATAATGTAGTTATAAATTTTACCGATCCTTAAACCCTCACTCTCTTTGATAGACGGGAGGCTGCTTTGAGAGGACAGGGCGTTATACTTACATCCGGGCGTTAAAAAACATTCCATGAGGTTAACAAACTGGATAACATGGTCAAGACCGGATGTACCCTCAAGAGCTATCATGGTATTAATTATTTTATCGGAGATCCGGTTGGGAACTTTGAAACCGTTCTTGTTTTGCTGAAGAAAAGCTAACGAAGACTTCATTTCCGGCATGGTTAAAAGGGAAAACAAAGTCTCTTCGGGGTTAAAGAAAAAAGTAAGCGCTTCCACCTTTTTTTCAGAGCCGCGATCAAAAAACTCGGCGCTGCTTTTAAAAACATGTGGCAGATTAGCTCCTATTAAAAATACGTCGCCAGCACAATAATCATGAACGTTGTTGCCAACAATCAAGGTGCCGTGCCCGCTCCTGATCCAGGTTAATTGTATTTCCTTATGTCTGTGCAAATAAGGGTAATGATGAGGTAAACTAACTCTCTCAACAATAACACTTCTATCGTGTGGGACGGGGATAGTAAACTGTAAAACTTTCATGATTTGGTTTGATTAATCATGAATTTACAAGTGCTAAAATTGAAAAGCTAATTCAACACCCTTATCAGATAATATCCAACCAATAGTAGTTAATTTGTTGCAAATAACAGGATCTATTAAGTGTGTTTTTAACATTAAAAAATAAAAAACAAAGCCACATTTGATCAATTTAGAATAAAAATAGACTTATTATTGTTGTTTAAACACTAATAAAAATAAACATTTAAAATTACTATTTACACAGCTACAACCTTCAAAATAGCTTATAACAACAAAAAGCCGACCGTTACTAAACGATCAGCTTTTTGCAATAAATTAAACAAATGTTACGGAACCCTTACAATGTCTTTCACTGTAATAACAACAACAAAAGTGCCTTTTGTAAGGTTGTAATTTATGGTGAATGTGGTGTTTGCATTGGAGCCCGAATCATTGTGTGTACCGGCTATGCTGTAATAAGTAATTGCGGTGCCGAATCCCGGGTACTTTTTCGCGGCGCTAAAAACCGGCATTTGCGGCACGCCTGCCGGATAACCATATTCTAAAGAAGTATCGGTCTTCAACTGTGGATAGTACGGATCCCAGTCCGACCAGATAGGGCGTGCCGGCCTCCCGATCACTTCGCCCTTTGACGGATTAAAGGGATTGCCGTTTTTATCCTTCCATACATAAATAATCTTATTAGGGCCCGCTGCGTTATGGGTTATTTTAACATCCAGTAACGATGCTGCTTTGGTTACAAAGGTTGTAAACTTGCTATCAGATTGATTGTAGGCTAAATAAGTAAGCGTATCCGGCGAGGCTCCCTGAACTATTATTTTACATGCATTGTTGATGATTTTTGTTCCGCGGATGTTGGAAACCTGGATATCAAAATTATAGTTACCTAATGGAACAAATTTAGTAGCCTGCGTAAATTGAAGCCGGCCACCTATCCCATTGATGCTAAACGGAGCAAGTGTACTGTCCTTTAATTTAAGGTTCAATAACGCCTCGGTTGAGTCGTTGTAATCAACTGTCCCCTTAAATACCCTGATGGTATCCAGCTTCAGCAAAACGCCGGAGGCATCTTTACCAGTAGCCATGTCCCTTACCGCTAACAACTTAACATTCAGCGGCGTTGTGGAGCCATCAATAACCAGACCGGTAGAAACCGTAGTTATCCCCTGCGAAACGGTGAAAGGGTTAATGTTATAAAAAATATTATCACTTATAAATCCCTTGGGTACCTTTTGACAGCCATATATGATCAGCAAGGTAATCGCCAATAAAAGTGACGCAAACCCCGATTTTTTATTTTTGAGCATGTTGTTATGATTTTAATATAAAATACATCAATACTATAGTTTATTAAGAGCCGCGTTATTTACCAGCACATGCAATGTGGTTCCGGTGCTTGTTTGTACGCCTGTGGTTTGACATTGCAAAACTAAGTCGACAGGATCATCGGCAGGTGCACCCGGCGAACCATCAACCACACCATTTACCTTCACATACTCCAGGGTGAAGTAATTAAACGTAGGGGCGCTATTAGCCAGATAAACCGGTACGCCTGTGCTTATCTTTTTAATGGCTGATGGCGCTGCTGTACCAACCTCATTGGTATACAGCACAGAATTTAAGGTAGCATCATCAAGCGTTATGGTTTTGTTGAACATGTACTGACTAAAGAGTTTAGAGCTTACCGAGTCTGTAAGCTGATCGATGCTGGTAACTTTTAATGTTTTCATAAGCCCGTTCACCGACATATCTGTAAATGCGAAAAAGGTTTTGGCATTATTAACAGCGTCTTTCAGCTTGTAATGATCAATCAGCATGATAACTGTATCAAATTGATGATACTGGTTATTTTTCAAATAATCATAGGTAGAGTACGAGGTATAAGCTTTGCTTACGCCCCCATCTGTGAGATATCCGTTTTTTTTGCAGGCAACCATGCTACAGGCCATGAAAAGCCCAAGGATGATCAGGATATTGTTTTTTATACTGTGTTTCATGTTTTCTGTTATTTAATGTAAGTGCGTTATCAATTCATCACCTTGCCCACCCAAAATGCAGTTTGTGTAAGCTGGGAGTTGTTAATAAACAGTGTTGGATCAAGCGGCCAGTAATACTTCCCAGCAGCAAACTCACCAGGCGAAATGTTATCAAATTGTTGCAGGTGGTTTATTCTTTCAAGGCGTACCAGATCATAAAAGCGGTGCCCTTCCAAAAACAATTCACGTCCGCGTTCGTCACTTACTGTTTGTAAAACATCGGCACCTGCCACACCTGTAACAGAAGCTGCATTACGGGCGGCACGAACCTTATTTACCAATGATAAGGCAGTACCATAATCCGGAGCAGACTTAGCGCAGAGTGCCTCGGCTTTTAACAATTCAATATCCGCAAGCCTGAAAATGACGATGTTATTCAATGAAACCTGGTAATTAGCGTTACCGTTTACATTTTGAACATTAACATATTTGATACACTCATAAAAAGAGGTTGTACCGCTTGATAAACGCAGGAACCCTTTTTTCAAACGAACATCATTAGTATCGGTGTAAAGCGCGTTAACCTTACTATCATCAATAACCCAGGCCGGTACGGTACGCTTTGTATATGGAGCGGTAAGGGTTGAACCGGCAAGGGTATAATATGCATTCGCGTCGCTGCTTTCAGATATGTTATTCTGCGCTATTTCAAAAATGCTCTCCTGCGATTGTCCTTTATAGATATCCATAAAGTTTGCCGCACTCATTAAACTATATGATCCGGAATTAATTACCGCGTCACAGGCTGTATTGCAGTTATCATAATCTCCAATCCAGGCATAAATGTGGGCCAGCAAGGCAAAGGCCGCGCCCCTATCCGCACGTACTCCCCGGTCTGCCGATGAATTATCTCTTAAGTTTAAATACTGTGTAGCTTTGGTTGCATCTGCGATGGCTTGTTTTAATACTGTTGCCTGCGATGTTCTTCCATATTGTTTAGAAACCGTTTCATCTGTATTTTCCAGCACCAGCGGCACATCGCCCCAAACACGGCACATAATAAAATACGCAAACGCCCTGGTAAAATAAGCCTCGCCCAGGTACTTGTTTTTTGATACCGTTTGCGACGCCGTATTATCACCGGTAAACGCTGTTAAAGGCATAGCATCGATGTAAGCAAGGCTCCTGTTGCTTTGCGCTACAGCCGTATAAAAAGGCGTGTAGATCCTAAGTTTCAACAACGGATCGTAAGTAAAGGAACTTTGCACAGCAGTTCCCCAGCGCATATTAAGTACGTTACTAAAAGACGCGTCTTCGGCCGTTAAAAACTCCCCCGAAGTAAGGTCGCCGTAGCTATAATATGCAATTGAGGAGTTGAAGGCCGATCTTAGCAACGAATAACAGGCAGCTACACCTGCATTGGCATCCCCTTCTGTTTTCCAGGTAGTTTGATCTGTTGGCGTGCTTACCGGGGTTTGATCAAGAAACTTTTTACAAGAAGCAAACAACAGCACCACCATTGTCATATATAATATTTTGTTTTTAGCTTTCATTTTCACGTTATTTTAATTTAAGTGATTTGGCTTAAAGGGATTAACGGGCAATCCCTGATTCAATCCGGTTTACAGATCGATATTTAAACCCAATGTATATTTTGCCGCTGTTGGATAGATCACATTTGACGAACCTGTTGTAGCGTCAACCAATTCAGGATCGGCAATATCTTTTGCCTTCTTCCATATAGCCAGATTATCGCCCATTACATACACATTAACACGTTTAAGTCCCAGCGATTTAAGCCACCTGTCGGGCAGATCATAACCAAGGGTCACATTCTTTAATTTGATAAAGCTGCCATCCCTGATAAAATAGTCGGTACCGATATTCCAGGGATCTGTCTGCGAACCATTAGGATAAACAAGGCGGGCATAGGTAGTCTGATCGCCCGGAACCTGCCAAAACTGATTGAGTGTATTGGTATAGGTTGCTACCCCGGCAACTGTTCCCCAACCACCAAGATTACGGGTGCCGTTAAGCGCGTCTGATAAAGCGCCGTTCAATATTTTACGGCCCGCAACAAATGAGGCAAAAAAGCTTAAAGTAACGCGTTTGTAATTAAAGGAACTGCCAAATCCGCCTGTATATTTAGGATTGGGGTTACCGGCAATGTATTTATCATCGTTGGTGATATTGTAATCGCCGTTTACGTCAACATATTTCGGGTCGCCGGCTTGTAGCGGCACACCGTAATAGGTTTCCTTTTTACCGGTAGTAGGATCTGTAGGCACATCGGCATTAGTTGCGTAAACGCCGTTGGTATGAAATACCCTGTAGCTAAATAAGGGTTCGCCAAGGGTAAGCGTTTTATAAAACCATGAGTCGCCAAAAAGAAAGTCCCGGTTATTATTTGGCAGTTTAGTAACAAGGTTTTTATTGATAGATATATTGAAGTTGAAATTCCATTTAAATGGCGATTTTGGCCCCAGAACATTGATATTTGTAGCAAACTCAAGCCCCTGGTTACGGATATCTACATAGTTACCTGAGTAAAATTGATAACCGCTTGTTGCCTGCGCGGGCACATTGTAAAAGAATACGTCTTTTGCATCTTTCTGATACCAGTCAACCGTAATATTCACACGACTGTTAAACAGCTCCATATCAGCACCAAAATCAACCTGATGGTCTTTTTCCCAGCGCACACTACTACTTGATTTTACGCCGAAACTGGAATAGTTATTATAATACGGAAAAGGCGAAATGATAGTGGTGCCATTGTATGTACTTGGGTAACCGCCCAAATAACCATTAGGCGTAATGGTTCCGTTGGTGCCCACATAGCTGCTGGCATCTGTACTCAAAGTTTGGTATTTTGAATACCACTGGCCGGGGTCTTTACCGTCGATACCATAACTTGCCCTGAATTTTAAAAAGTTAACCACTTTTTTTACCGGCGCAAAAAACGACTCGTCAGATACTATCCAGCCGCCTGCCATAGCAGGGAAGGTTCCCCAGCGGTACTGTGGGCTATAAATAGACGTGGCATCGCGGCGGAAACTTGCGGTAAACAGGTATTTGCCGGCGTAATCATAATTAAACCTGCCATAATATGACTCGGTAGTTTTGCGCGAGTAACTTGAATTGGTATTAAGGTTAGTACCCGCCGGCACGGTTTGCACCGTGTATATTCCTGAAATATTTATACCTGCGGCCGATGAATAGTTATAGTTATTTTCGTAGCTGTACAGCGATGCTCCAACAGCAAAAATGAACCGGTGTTTTCCAAACTCCTTATTGTATTGCAGTAAATTTTCGAACGACCATGAAGGGCTGCTACTGATGGTACTATAAGCGGTATTCAATGTACCGTTAAGGATCTGCGGAGAAAAGTAATCGTATTTATCGGTATAATTTGTTGCGCCGTAGGTACTGTTGAATGTTAGGTTTTTAGCTAAAGTATCCGTTAGATGAACAGAGCCAACAATGGTAAATGTTCGGTTGTCGTCGTAATAATGATTCTTTCCGCTATAGACAGCAACCTGCTCCGGACTAAGCTGCAAAAACGAACTCGGAAAGTTCCAGGCTGTAAACAAATAGGCGCCTGCTCCCCCTACACCGTGGCTTTGCCTTTGCGAGCTCATCAACAGGTCAACCGCAACAGACATTTTTTTGAGTGGCTGAACAGTGAGGTTTAAATGCGGCGTAATTTTCTCAAGCCCATAGCCGTTCAGTATACCTTGTTCATTGTAGTGATTTACAGATAAACGGTATGATGTTGTACCTGCATAACCTGCAACAGCGGCGCTCTGACTATTTACTACAGTAGTTTTCCTGATCAGTAATCCCTGCCAGTCAACATCGTTATTGAAGGCCGGATTTAAGCTATCGGTTAACGCCCGGGGGATAACGCCCTGCTGAATGTTGTTGTAACCCAGCTGCCCTTCCAGCAATTTTAATTTCAAAGCACGTTCTGCCGCGCCGGTGGTAACCTTAATTAAATTAGGAGCTGTTGTTACACCTGCAAATGCCGAAATTGACACCTGCGGTTTGCCTCGTTTAGCTTGCTTTGTTTTTACGATGATAACACCATTACCACCTCTTGCACCATAAATAGCCGCTGCCGAAGCATCTTTTAACACATCTATCGATTCGATATCTGCCGGGTTGATTAATGCCAGCGGGTTATTATTACCGTATGCCGTTCCAATTGCGTTTACATCGAAAATCACCCCGTCGATAATATATAATGGGCCGGAATTACCTCCATTGGCATTGCCAAAATCAACATTAGTTGATCCGCGGATCACGATATTTGTTTTCGCTCCCAGTTCACCGGTACTTGACAGTACGCTTACGCCGGGCAGACGGCCCTGCAGCATCTGGTCAAAACTGGCTTGGGGTATATTGGCAATATCCTTGCCTTTAATTGACGATACAGCTGCTGTAACCTCGCGTCGGTTTTGGCTTTGATAACCCACTACAACAACGTCGTTCAATGACTGCTCATCCACTTGCAGTGTATATGATGTATTTTTATCGCTGGCTTTAACTTCAAGCCTTTTGTAACCTATCAGGCTGATTACGATGGTATTTGTATTGCCTTTAAGTTTAAGCTGAAACGCGCCTTCCATATTTGTTACCGTGCCATTAGCCGGCATTCCTTTTTCCGATACTGTGGCGCCTATTATTGCTTTTCCTTCTGTATCTTTTACCTTTCCCTGCACTATAGTGCCATTGGTTTGAGCGTAAAGGGGCCTAAGGAAACTACAGAACATACAGCACAGAGTAAGGTATAGTATAAGTTTTCTCATGTGTTTGGGGTTTGTTGTAAGTTGAATATTTGCTAAATATTAGTGATGTGTGCAGATGCACGATTGGGTTGGTTGCGGGGTAGGGCTGTTTGTTTTGTTTATGCCATGTATTGTTTTTTTTAATGTTTTCAGGTTTTAAAACAGATGACAATACAGGGCGTTGTGAACACAAAGAGCATAGCCTATCCAATCCGTGCTATCGGTTACTTGAGTCAAAAAAGGTCTTTTGTGAGCTGCTGTCTTATAAAGTGAATAAGCACGCTAAACGCCTGTAATTCATCTGTACTGCAAATTTAATTTTTGAGGTCTCCCCTCTTTTTTATAAATTATCTTAGTATAAGCCAATTTTCGCTGATATTTAAAATTGGGCTCTGGAGGGACGACCGTTTTGAAAGCAAGAGAAGATTCTATGTAGTTCAGATAGTATAAGACCTTGCTTGCGCGGCACCCTGTTTTTAACAAGCCCTTCAAGATCTTTTTGCGGCGGGCTCTGGCCAACTCTCAACCACAGATGCTCTACAACCTAAATATGACAGCAGAACAGCAATACGACAATTATTTAAAGAAATACACAGAAATAGTAAACTGCATGATTGCCAGATTCCTGGGCAAAATCCGGAGCAATAAGCAAAAAAAGATAAGCTCAGGCAAATGAGCGCATTGAGCCTGTTATCCAATACTTTAAAGCAGATTAAACTGAACTGTTGGTAAATTCACCTTTTTGTTGCGCCACCTCATTGCCCCATTTCAAAATCGCATCCAATAATGGAATGCAGGATTTCCCGAAATCTGTTAAACTATAAACAACTTTAATTGGTGGCTTTTCCCCAAAAACCTTCCTGGAAATTAAGCCATCTTCCTCCAGTTGTTTGAGTTGCAAACTCAATGTCCTCTCGGTGACCCCGATCATTTCTTTACCCAGTTCGCTGTAACGCTTTTCTGCGTTCCTCAGGTGATATAGTATTACGGCTTTCCACTTCCCTCCTATCAGATCCATCGCAACACTAACCGTGCATGGGTACAACTTATCATTTACCTTGATAAAATCTGCTTCACATTCTATAGCCATAGCGTTTAATTAAACTATCCATGTTGATAGTTATTGTAAAACTATTAAACTATAAATAGTTTCGCAACTATACTTTTTATAGTTCAATTTAAAATCGTCAAATTATGCTATCAAATTCAAATATTTTAAGTTCAATGACGCCCAACAATAAGCCGCTTATCACAATCGTCGGTGTTTCGGGTAAGCAAGGCCGCAGTGCTGCAAAAGCACTTCTGGAAAGCGGTGGCTTTCGTGTACGGGGTATTACGCGCCAAGCAAATTCACAACTCGCATTAGATCTTATTAAACAAGGTGCCGAACTTATAAATCTCCCCCTTGATATCGGCCATCAAAGAGATTATGTAGAAGCCTTCAGAGATTCCCATGGCGTTTTTATAATGACGCCGGGGATCGCTCCCCCTCAAACACATGAACTGGAATTAGGGAAACAATTGGCAGATGCCGCGGTCGAAGCTGGCGCACAACATATCATCTTTAGTAGCCTCGAAAATGTTGATCAAATTACCGGCGGAAAAGAATTCGCCCCTCATTTCACGGATAAAGCCAAAATAGAGATGTACATCCGCACACTTCCTGTCACCAGTTCCTTTATCTACATGGCTTTTTTCTTCACCAATCTCCTGGAATATTATCCTCCTGTTCAAAAAGGCGATACTTTGGTATTTCCGATGTACCTACCTGAAGATTTCCGCGCCCCGTTTGTTGACCCTTTAACAGCTACCGGGCCGGCCATTCTCGAGATATTCTCAAACCCGGACATTTATTCCGGCAAGGCACTACCAGTCGTCGGCGATATGATCTCTCCCCGCGAAATGATTGACACCTTCACCCGGGTAACCGGCAAAAGGGCTGTATATAGCGTGGCCTACACGCGTGAAAATTTCCTTCGATACTTTCCTGCATTTGGTTCAAATAACTTGTTGGTGGATGAGATATTGGGTATGGCAGCCTATGCCAGAGCTTATGGATACTTCCGTAACGATCGCGATATATTATGGAGCCGACAAATAGATCCAAATATCCTAACCTGGGAGGGATTCCTGCGAGCAACTAATTGGAAAGGGCAGCAGACATCTTTATAGCTTTAGGCTTACTTCCCATGGCCTAAATTGTATAATTTATGTCCTTTCAGACAATTTGCATTTTTTCTAAATTTGAACATGGAAGAAGCTAATGGACAACCGGGAAAAAAATTAATCATCATTGTAGCCATGACAGGCAACATGCTGCTTAATTTTTCTGGCCCTGCCGACGTATTTATTAATGCCGACAGATACCTCGAAAATTACGACATCCTGGATGGTTATGATGTTAAAGTAGTAGCTCCTACTTCAAACAAAAAATTGGATACCGACGCCAGAATGAGCATAAGTTGCGAACTATGTGTTGCCGATGTTCAAGGCCCCATCGACACGCTAATCATAGCCGGAAATGATTCCAGGGAAACCAGTCAGCCGGATTTAACCGGATTTTATGATTGGTTAGCAACCCGAAACGAATGTAATACGCGCCGTATAGCTTCAATTTGCGGCGGCGCTTTTGTTTTAGCAAAAGCAGGGATATTAAACGGGCGAAAAGCAACTACGCATTGGCAGGCAAGCGAACGCCTTAGTAAAGCCTACCCGGATATTGAGGTTAATTCTAATCCGTTTTTTACCAGAGATGGTCATGTTTATACTTCGGCCGGTGTTTCGTCTGGCATCGACCTGGCATTAGCCCTCGTAGAACAGGACTACAATAAAGATATAGCGATCAGCGTAGCGCGTAAGTTGGTTTTCTATTTAAGCCGGCCAGGTTTTCAGTCGCAATTTGGTAGCCTGTTGCCTATTTATGAGCGAGAGCACATTGGCCAAAGAACCCAGAATTGGATAGCCGGACATCTAAATGAAAAAATGGAAGTTAACCAGATTGCTGAGCAGATGAATATGAGCACCCGTAACTTCACCCGCGTGTTTCACCGCGAAACAGGGATGCCACCCGCTAAATTTGTTGAAAAATTGCGGATTGAGGCTGCAAGAAAATATTTAGAAGATTCCGATACTCCTCTTGAAAGAATTGCGGAGTTGTGCGGCTTGGGTGGTTTGGTGTCCATGCGCCGGATTTTTTTGAGGCACTTAAATACAACCCCGTCTGATTATCGCCGGGCTTTCCGAACATCACTTCGGGATTCAGGCATCGAAAGCCTGATTACATCAGAAGCCAGATTAGCCAACATCATATAACTTTTAAAAGCGACAATACCAGACACGCTATTTCCATAAAATCAGCGTAACGAATAACCCATGCCTTTACTTTTTTAACAATATAAATTTTGACAATATGAAAATCGCCATTAATGGATTTGGCAGGATCGGCAGAATGACCCTGCGTGCTTTACAGGATAAAACAAATATAGAAGTAGTTGCTATTAACGACCTGACAGACATTGCTACACTTGTACACTTATTGAAATACGATACAGCCCATAGCCGCTTTCCGGGCGAGGTAAGCGCTGATGGTGATTACATTGTTGTTGGCGCAGAGCGTATCAAACTATTGAGTGAAAAAGATCCGGAAA
Organism: Mucilaginibacter kameinonensis; assembly: GCF_003675385.1. Classification (GTDB taxonomy): domain Bacteria; phylum Bacteroidota; class Bacteroidia; order Sphingobacteriales; family Sphingobacteriaceae; genus Mucilaginibacter; species Mucilaginibacter kameinonensis. Next base: position 770,515 of record NZ_RCWZ01000005.1, read on the forward strand.
AACTACCCTGGGGTGAATTAGAGATCGATGCTGTCATCGAGTCAACCGGGAGGTTTACGGATAAGAAATCTGCTGAATCCCACCTCAGGGCAGGCGCAAAAAAGGTTTTGATCACTGCCCCTGCAACCGGTGGCGTTAAAACCATTGTACATGGCGTAAATAACGATTTGATCGAGAGCGATCAGATTTACTCAACCGCCTCTTGTACTACAGGCAGTATAGCACCAGTGTTGCACGTGCTTGATAAGGAATATGGTATTGAATCGGGCTATATGATTACTGTACATGCTTTTACTGCTGATCAAAACCTGCAAGACGCGCCTCATAGAGACCTACGCCGTGCTCGCGCCGCAGCCTATAATATTATTCCAACAACAACCGGTGCAGCTAAGGCAATTGGCGATGTATTACCCAATCTTAAAGGGAAACTGGATGGCTATTCGTACAGGGTTCCGGTAATTGATGGTTCTATCGTCGACCTTTCTATCAACCTGCAAAAGGAAGCTACAGTAGCCGAGATCAATTCGGTGTTGAAGCGCTATGCGGAAGGTTCACTTAAAGGCATTATGCAATATACCGAGGAGCCCTTTGTATCTTCTGATATATTAGGCAACCCACACTCCTCTATTGTTGACGGCACAATGACCAAAGCAATCGGAAAATTGGTTAAGGTTGTTGCCTGGTATGACAATGAGGTCGGGATATCCAATCGAATATCTGAACTGATTGCCGAATTGTAAGCCTTTATTGTTGTAGACCTCAAAAAGCTAAAAAGGTTGTTTTCAATTGAAAACAACCTTTTTAATGAGAAATATAATTTATGCTTTTTATCGTGTATGATCAAGCCTCTATTCATTATGAACATTACGGCTCCTTTTTACGTCAAGAGGATATTTCTTTTCAACGCGCTTCGACACTACGTATAACGAATCATGCTGATTGTCCACCCCCTTCTATGATGAATTTTCGGTGGATGGAATATTGTATTGCAGCGTAATTATGTCACTCATATCGGCCCGGATTTTCAACGTGAGTATATGCTTAATTATATCCGCTTCATATCCATAACATAACCTGCCAATATTACCATAGTATTCTGTTGTCCTGATCTTGTTATCGGTTTTTAATTTAAATGATCCGGCGCTCCCGATACTGATGGTATTAAACTTCTCAAACATCACATTCTGCCATCGTACAGTATCGTCCGGCGAATAAGGCAGCAACTTGTCATGAATATACAATGCAATGATCAAAGCAAAATGAGCTGCCTTCTTTTCGGAGGCAGCCCATCATCAATTATAGCATCGTTTACTACAATTAAATTTCATCAATGATTTGTAAGGAAATTTACGGTTTAGCTATTTCCAAAACTATCCTTCCGTTTATTTCGCCTCGTTTCATCTCGTTAAAAACCTCATTAATATTTTCGAGCTTTTCGGCCCTTACAGTAGCTTTAACTTTTCCCTCTATCGCAAAAGCTATAGCTTCCTGCATATCTATCCTGGTACCAACAATTGAACCCCGAATGGTATATCGATTAAGCACCGTATTAAATATAGAAAGATCAAAGCTACCCGGAGGCAGACCGGTTAATGATACCGTTCCCTTACGACGTAAGGTAGTTAATGCCTGGTTAAATGCGACAGGTGATACCGCGGTTACCAGTACACCGTGCATGCCCCCGGTATGTTTTTTTATATAAGCGCCAGGATCTTCTTCGAGCGCATTTACTACAATATCAGCTCCAAGTTGTTTTGCAAGCTGTAATTTATCATCGGCAACGTCAATTGCAGCTACGTGTAATCCCATAGCCTTTGCATATTGCACGGCCATATGCCCCAAACCGCCGATCCCCGAAATCGCAATCCAGTCTCCCGGTTTGGTATCAGTTTCCTTTATACCTTTATAAACGGTAACGCCGGCGCAAATTACCGGAGCAACTTCAAGAAAATTAATGTTGGCAGGGAACCGAGCTACGTAACGGGCATCAGCAACAACATATTCCGCATACCCGCCGTCAACACTGTAGCCCCCGTTTTTCTGGCTTTCGCAAAGCGTTTCCCAACCGGTAAAACAATATTCACAACAACCGCAGGCACTAAATAACCAGGGCACACCAACAATGTCACCCTCTTTCAAATTTTTGACATTTGAGCCCAGTGCGGCAACATAACCTATTGCCTCATGGCCGGGTATAAGCGGCAACTTTGGCTTTACCGGCCAATCACCCTCGCAGGCATGCAAATCTGTATGACATACGCCGCAAGTAATCACTTTAACTAATATCTGATCATTTCCGGGTTCTTTTACAGGAACCTGTTCTATGGCCAGTGGTTGGCCAAAAGCATGCAGAACCGCTGCCTTCATTGTTTTTGGTATCATGATAAAAGGATTTGTTATTTTCAAAAATAACCTTCGAATCCTTTATAAAATGTAACATCGGGCAATATATTAAATGATATCAGTCACCTAAAGTTGAAGTAATGACCTGGTTACAGACGTTTATTTATTGCTCTTTTTATAAAACTACAACACCCTAACCCGGCAGTAATAAACTTGTTAGCCTTTTTAAGGTCTTAGCTTCATATTTCCCGTTCTTCTAATAGCTTAGGTTGACATTGAATATGGTAACAAACAGTTAATATCGCATTTATAGCCTGATCTTGCTACCTGTATCGCCTTAATAACCTTCAACTTACCGATACAAAAGCAGTATTCGTCGATACTCCGGTCATTTTCATCTTAACTACAAAATCTGCAGTTACTATTGTATAATTAAACACCCTGATTATGCATAAAGAGCAACTGGTAAAGCAGGAGTGCCAGCTCATGGGCAATCGTTTTCAACTGAGCGTAGTTACAGACGACACAATATGGGCAAATAACTGTATTTCCGCAGGCATTGAAGAAATCCGAAGGATTGAAAGGCTACTCACTACTTTCAATGATGACAGCGAAACTGCACGCGTTAACGAAGCAGCCGGTATAGCTCCTGTTCAAGTTAGTCGTGAAACATTTGAGCTGATCCGCCGTTCAATCCGTATCTCTTCCATAACACAGGGGGCATTTGACATTACCTATGGCTCGATGGATAAACGTCTTTGGAATTTTGACCAGGGGCTAACCTCATTGCCCAACAGGCAAACAGCCGCGCAAATGGTCAGGCTTATCAATTATCGAAATATTGTGCTTGATGAAAATAATAGTACTGTTTTCCTGAAAGAAAAAGGTATGCGCATAGGCTTCGGCGGTATTGGGAAAGGCTACGCGGCCGACCGCGCTAAAGCCGTCATGCAGCAAATGGGCGTTCAAAGTGGTGTAGTAAATGCCTCCGGAGATCTGAGTGCCTGGGGCACACAGGCTAATGGCCGTCCATGGACAGTAGGCATAGCCAACCCCGACTGGTCAAGCGAGGTTTTTTCTTATTTGGAAATGAGCAACCTGGCAGTTGCCACTTCGGGTAACTACGAAAAGTTTGCAATTATTGATGGTAAACGGTATTCCCATACCATTAATCCCCGTACAGGTCTGCCGGTTACGGGCATTAAAAGCGTAACCATTATTACTGCTCACGCCGAGCTTGCTGATGCCATGGCTACTCCGGTTATGGTAATGGGTGTTAGTGCCGGCCTTAACCTGATCAATCAGCTGCAGGACATGGAGGCAATCATTATAGACGATTACAACTGCATTTACACTTCCCATAATATTCATTTGAATTAATCCCCTAATAACTCCAATCACATATATGACTAAGCACCTAATTAAATTATTGATGGCACTACTGATATGCTCGCTAACGTCGGCATGCGTACAGGTACGTGAATACCAAAAAAACAAACTGAATGATGCCGAAATGGCTTTGGCTAATCGTAAAGCCGAAAGAAATGAGCTAAACTTTCAATCCTATCGCGAAGGAGCCTCTGGTGCCAATGCAGGAAAAACAGGTGGCGGGTGTGGATGTAACTAACGCGGAAAAATATGAAGAAGATATTTTTAACCGCGGCCGGTTTTGCGATGCTTTGCCGGATAAACGCTTATGCCCAGGTAATGAAAGCGGATACCGCGAAAAAGGTATTCAGCCTTGCGGAACCTACTTCAACTGCCGACAATTCGGGATATCAAACCAAGCCACTGCGCATAGAGGAAGTAAACCTTGTTTCAAGTTATTATTTGCAGAATGGCAATCACTCTGCTGTAACCGGAGGCATTGGTACTGAGCATGTAACAGACCTTTCAAACGGGATCAACCTCAAGTTGGTTTGGACTGGTCCCGGCCAACATAAAAACACCATTGATGCCGGTTTGGGATTTGACCACCATACCTCGGCCTCGCAGGCATTTATCAACAAATCCGGAGCTTCAAGTACAGGTGGCAGCAGAATTTACCCTTCGGTGGATTGGACAAGCGAAAACGAAAAGAAAGGTACCAGTTTTGGGGTTGGGACATATATTTCTTCTGAATATAATTACAGATCAATAGGAGCCGATCTTCATTTTTCTGCAAAAACAGCCAATAAAATGGGCGAATTTGGTGTAAAGCTACAGGGATATTTTGACCAGGTAAGATTGATCTACCCATCGGAGTTTATCCCAACATCTACAACAACTACCACGGGCGGCGCTACTGTGGTCACTACGGCCAGCGGGCGTACATCAACACTCAGTGCCGACGGCAGCGAGACTAAATCAAGTATACCATCTTCACCACGAAATACCTACAGCGCATCATTCTCCTATAGTCAGATCATCAATCCCAGACTGCAGATCATGTTTCTTGCAGATGTTGTTACCCAAAATGGTTACCTAAGCTTACCTTTTCACCGGGTTTACTTTAACACAGGTAGGGATACCATTGAGCATCTTCCGTCGTCGAGATTTAAGTTGCCTTTAGGTTTCAGGGCAAATTATTTCCTGGGCGATCGAATTATCATTCGCACTTATTATCGCTTTTATACCGATAACTGGGGTACCCACTCTAATACTATCAATCTTGAGGTGCCGGTAAAGATTTCACCGTTCTTTTCTATCGCGCCATTTTACCGGTATTATGACCAAACGGCTGCAAAATATTTCGCGCCTTATGAGGCCCATGCACCAACTGATACGTATTATACAAGCAATTACGAGTATGCCCAATTTCATGCCAATTTCTTCGGCGCAGGAATCAGGTTATCGCCTCCAAAGGGTGTAGCCGGTTGGCAAAGCCTGCATGAACTTGAATTGCGGTACGGACGCTATCAGCAAACTACCGGGCTGGCATCCAATGTTGTCTCTTTAAGTCTTGGCTTTAAATAATTAAAACTATGAAACTATTATTCATTTATATCGCATTATTATTTACGCCGGGTATGAGCTGGCTCGGTGATTTCAGCGCAGCAAAAAATCAGGCTACACAACAGCACAAGCGGATCCTTATTAACTTTTCAGGCTCCGACTGGTGTGGGCCATGTATCCGTTTACGTAGCGAGATACTGGAAACTGAAACATTTGAAGCTTATGCGAAAGATCACCTGGTGCTGGTAAGGGCCGACTTTCCACGGCAAAAGAAAAATCAACCCAGCAACGAACAAGTAAAATTGAACGAGGCCCTGGCCGATAAATATAATGCTGAAGGAAAATTCCCTTACACGCTGCTGGTTGATGAAACCGGTAAAGTTTTAAAGACTTGGGATGGCTTCCCGAATGAAACACCGGAGCAATTTGTTGACGACCTCAGTGCCGTTCGTTAATCAAAACCTGATAGTGAAAGTGTGATATGGATTATTGAAACTATAATCAAGTTTCCAGCCATAACCTTCACAGATATTACGAGCTATGGTTAAACCAAGCCCTGTACCTTCGGATGCAGGGCTTTTTTCAAACCGCTCAAATATTTTATCGGCATCAAGCTTGTTGGGCAAACCTGTATTAGCAATGCTAAGCTGTTCTTTGTTCAGGTTGATCCTTATCTGGCCATAATTGTTGTTATGTCTTATAGCATTACCAAGCAGGTTATTCAATAAAATATCTATAAGATAAGGACTGGCAGTTACGGTGACCGATTCGGTCTTTGAAGTCACGACAATGGATTTTTTAGAGGTGATTTCTGCAAACTGTCCAACCTTATCGGCAAGAGCCAGCTCAACGTGAACTTCTACGGCATCCTTGAAAAGCTGATGATCTATTTTCACCAATAGCAATAGCGATTGGCCTAACCTGGAAAGTTTATTCCCTGCGTTATAAATATCCTGGAGCTGGGCCAGATGCTCTTCTGTTAAACTTTCGTCCTGTACCAGGTTATCCAGCTTTGATGTGATCACGGCTATAGGGGTCATCATTTCATGTGAAGCATTTTCGGTAAAAGCCTTCAGGGCTAAGTATTCTGAACCCGCTTTTTCTTCCATAGCATTAATAGCCGCATGAAGTTCCCGAAATTCGTCAACATTGGTTTCCGGTACACTATTTCCAACTTTCCCCGTCAGTGAGAATGCAAGCAGCCTGTCCAGTAAATGGTAAAAAGGCTGCCAAAGTCCCCTTAGTAAAAACCTGTTTGCCAATAACAAGGCCAGCAGCAAGAGGCCTATCAGTAATATCGTGATCAGAAAAATGATCTGAACCAGATCATCTGTGGTTTCCTTTGATTCCACAATGGTCATCCGGTAATTAGTTTTGTCAAGACGAACTATAGCGATAATGGCACGTGCAGATGCCGTTTTTGATGTTCTGCTTGAGCTGATGAGTGTATCGGTTAAACGCGGCGGGGCCATCAGCTGCCCTACAGGTTCAAATTTGGCCTGATAGCTATCAAACTCAAAAGGTTTGGGCAGGCGATGATGTTGCTGAATAAACTCATTCATTTCTCCCAATTCTTCCGCCAGGTCACGGTCAAACTGCTGGTCGGCTATATAGGATATTGCAAAATAGTAGATCCCGCCGGCTATCAACAGAACAACGAGCGAGGTCAGCATGCTTACACGGGTATATTGTGTGGCTAACTTCATCAGTTAAATTTATAACCTATACCATAAATGGCTTTGAAATAATCCTTCCCGGAATGGTCAAGGAGTTTTTTACGCAGGTTTTTGATATGCGTATATATAAAATCAAAGCTTTCGGCAAGATCGATATTATCGCCCCACAAATGTTCGGCAATAGCGTTACGGGTTACTACTTTGCCCTTGTTGGCAATAAAATAAAGCAGCATATCATACTCCTTCCGTGTAAGTATCACCTGATGTTCACTTACCCTTACGTCCATAGCATCAAGATTGATAATAATATCCTCATACTGTAGCATGTGTACACCGTTAAATGCCCGACGCCGGTATACTGCCATGATGCGGGCTTTTAACTCGGCCAGGTGAAAGGGTTTTACAATGTAGTCATCGGCTCCAAGGTTGAGGCCCGATAATTTGTCATCAAGCGAGTTACGTGCCGAAATAATGAGTACGCCCTCGTCTTTACCCACTTCTTTCATGTATCTTATCACATCAAGCCCACTACCGTCAGGCAGGCCAATGTCAAGCAGGATACAGTCGTAATCATACAGCCCAATCTTTTCCATGGCGGCTTCGCGGTTGGTGGCCGTTTCGCATATGTTACCATCACCCGAAAAATAGTTGCTGATACTGTCCAGCAAAACAGGCTCATCTTCAATGACCAGTAGTTTCAATTTGTAATAGATTAACAAATAAAATTACGCTAAAAAATTGTAGTAATCCTGAAGTGAACATGAAATCCGGTAGCCCCCGAACTACCATTTTGCTACAAAGTCTCTGCCTAATTTTCCTGCACAGCTAACCATTAAATTGATTAATGAAACAAATATTACTGATGTTCGCGGTACTTTTTTGCAGCACCGCGATACTTAAAGCCCAGGACAACTATGAAATACAGGTTTATGGTTCCGAAACAGTGGCACAAGGCCGAACCATGATTGAGCTGCACAGCAACAACACCCTCAGCGGCAGCAAAACAATTTCATCCAGCGGGCAATTGCCAACCAACCATGTTGAACACGAAACCATTGAGATTACACATGGCTGGACACCCTGGTTCGAGACTGGTTTTTATTTCTTTAATTCTGTAGGTAGCGGCGGAAGATCCGCTTATGTCGGCTCACATATCCGGCCCCGCGTAGCGGCTCCAAAAAGCTGGGATTGGCCCGTTGGCGTCAGTATCTCTACCGAGTTTGGTTTTCAGAAAAGCGCTTTTGATGCTAACACCTGCTCATTGGAGATAAGGCCAATTATCGATAAGCAGTGGAATAAGTGGTATGTTTCCTTTAACCCGACAATGGATAAAAGTTTCGCCGGGCCAGATCAACATATCGGCCTTACCTTTTCCCCAAACTTAAAGGGCAGCTACAATGTAACCAAGGTAGTGGCATTGGGGTTGGAGTATTATGGCACTACAGGTCCATTTTTCCATTATGATCCTATTCAGCAGCAGGAACACCAGTTATTTGTTGCAACTGATCTTGACTTTAATCCTAACTGGGAGTTTAATGCCGGCGTTGGCTATGGTTTTACGAAAGCAACTGACAAGTGTATTATTAAAATGATTTTGGGCAGGAGATTTTAATTCAAGACTGCTTGCCTCCGTTAATCATATCTGATACAATACCTTTGTCTTTCGCGGTACGTTCGGCCAGGAATACACCGGCCACATGCACCAGGATAAACAAAAGGATAAGGTACATATTGAGTTCATGTATTGCCTTCAAAAAATGAAATTTACGGAGTGCCGGAAAATCAGCCTCAAGGGCCAGATCGAAACCTGTAATAACAGATATCAATAATACCAGATAAAATGCAGTGTAGATCGTTTTTACCCAGAATTCGTGTCCGGCCAATTCTCTTTGCTGTTTGATTATAAAAAACTGGCGATAGGCTTTTGCAATGCTACGGCTCAGTTTCCTCTCAGCCAGCTGGAAAAACTCTAAACCAAGCCGAAATAAAAACAGTGCGGCCAATGCAAAGCCAAAATACGTATGCCATTCCCAAACTTTATCGGCAAGGTCATGCGCTACAGCCCGGGCCTGATTGTTATTTACGTTAACTTGTTTATTGGCTAAGGCCGAGATAATTAACGGTGATGCATTCCTGGAATCTAAAATTGTTGAATTGATCAGCACGGTAAGCAATGAACCGATTATAACAAGTGCGTTAAGCCAATGCCATAAACGCAACCGGGACGAATAACGTTTATTTTTGGGAGAGTGATCCATATCCTTTATAACAGAAGTAAGCTCATTCATATTTACTCATTTTTAGTGCCCACCGATCAACCGGGCCATTACGAAAGCCGCACCGGCTGCCATAGCGCCTGTAAATGCTACTTTCACCGCGCCGCGCCAAACTGGCTGGCCGGTAACTTTACTCTTAAAATAACCGAAAACGAACAGGCAAATAAGAGCTATAACACAGGAGTATTGTAATGCCCTACTTGCCGCGCTGATCATAAAATAAGGGGATAAAGGTATGATGCCGCCTGCTACATAAGATAGCCCTATTGTAATAGCACTTTTGGTTGCGGCATTAGTGCCAGGCTCCTCCAAACCCAGCTCATAACGCATCATAAAGTCAACCCACTTATCTTTATCTTTTGACATTTCGTCGGCTATTTGTACTTGCAACTCGCCGGATAAGCCGAAACCCGCAAATATCGCCATCACTTCTTTTTTTTCCTGATCAGGCACCCGTTCAACTTCATCATATTCGCGTTTTAGCTCAGAGCGGTAATGATCCATCTCTGTTTTTCCGGCAAGGTATCCGCCAAGTCCCATGGCTATCGAACCGGCAACAATTTCTGCAAGCCCCGCAGTAACAACTATTCCCGAAGCATTAACGGCTCCGCTTAAACCCGCGGCAAGGGCAAATGGTACAGTTAACCCGTCAGACATGCCTATAACAATATCGCGAATGGTGTCTGAACTCTTCAGGTGCTTTTCGTGGTGCATAGCTTTTTGATTTAAAGAAAGATAAAGATTTTGAAGTAACTCTGGAGTTTAGAAAAAGTACAGAAGTCGCAAGAAAAGCTTACATCCACAAATTTGTAAGATTATGCTGACTATCAAAGAGTATCTGGTATACCTGGCGCTATATGCAATTTATGGCCAGGTAAAATGCAAGCTTAAAGTGTATTTTTTTATATTTTTGAACGTAACTGGCTAAAAATATCCCGGTTCTCTATTCTATAATCCAACTATTGTCAATATTCAGCGTATACAGGATACAATGAAATTTTACCTGGATTTAAATATGAAAAAACTAATGCAGCCCGGGAATCCGCATTATGCGGTTTAAATAGACAAACACGGAACTTTTATCCGTTTTCAAGTGCTGCCGAATTATCATTTATGAAATCTACATTCTTTACGCAAATCCTTCTCCTTTCCATATTTTGTTTTTTACTCTCATCATGTTATCAATCGCCACAGGTTAATGCTAAAAAAGTTACGGTTTGCATTCAAAATATAAATGGTAAGTATCAATTATACCGTAATGGAGAACCGTTTTTCGTAAAAGGGGCCTCGGGTTTTACAAACCTGAAACAATTGGCAGCGGCGGGGGGCAATACCATCAGGGTTTGGGACACATTACACTTAGCCAGTGTCCTGGATTCGGCTCAAGCCAATCATTTAGCAGTAGTAGTGGGTTTGCCAATGCCTTCAAGCGAAAGCCTTGAAAATTTTTATAATACCCCTAATGCCAATGTTTATGCAGATAAAATTGCCGGTTTAATTGAGCGCTTCAAAGATCACCCTGCGTTATTAAGCTGGTGCCTCGGTAACGAACTTGCATTTCCTAACAAGCCGAAATACAACAAATTTTACGCAACGTTCAATGGTATCGTCGATATGATTCACCAAAAGGACCCTAATCATCCGGTGACGACAACAATCATGAGTTTTCAAAAGAAAAACATCGTTAACATCAAGCTGCGCACAAAAATCGACTTTATTTCATTCAACATTTTCGGCTCTATTCAAACATTGAAAGAAGATCTTGTAAAATTCAAGTGGTTTTGGAGCGGACCGTTCTTAATTACAGAATGGGGCATTGAAGGGCCCTGGCTCGCAGAAAATCGAAATGCATGGGGCGCTTACATTGAAAACACAAGTACAAAAAAAGCAGAACAATACCTTACTAATTACCAAAAATACATGCCGGTAAATGATCCGGGTTTTTTGGGCTCAATGGTATTTTATTGGGGACAAAAACAGGAACTAACCCCTACATGGTTCAGTATGTTTGACGAAAACGGCGCCGAAACCGGGGCCGTTCAGGTTATGCGTTACATCTGGACCGGCAAAAAAACAACAAACAGCGCCCCTTCACTTAAATATATGTTGTTAGATGGAAAGGGCGCCAGAGACAATATCTTGTTTCAACCTGCTATAACCGTTAACAGCAAAGTATATTTTGAAAACGCAGATACAACCGGCTTAACATTTAAATGGAAAATATTTCACGAGGACTGGTTTAAACCCAATGGTACTTTTAATGAAAAGAAGCCAAAGGAAATTCAGAATTTAATCGTCAATCAGCATGGATCCAATTTAAGCTTTAAGGTCCCCGATAAAGAAGGGCCTTATCGCATATTGGTTTATGTATATAATCAAAAGGGAGCTTTCGCTACTTCCAGTACACCTTTTTATGTATTAAAAAATCCATGAAGAACAATTTAATTAAACCGCCAAGCAAACTACAGCTGCTTTATTTGAGATTGATGATTCTCATCGGCGTGTTCTGCATGCTTTTTTTCACATACAGCCTGTTCAAAAAATCGGTTATTGGCTATCAGCCCCTTTACTGGCTGCTAATGTCGACCTTTATATATACGTTTTTCAAAATATTATATGAGTGGTATCATTACTGGTCAATAAGCGTTCCCTCCACCCCACCATTAACAAAACGATATACGGTAGATATATTTACTACTTTTTGCGCAGGTGAGCCTTATGAAATGATTGTTGAAACGCTTACTGCTATTCAGGCTATACATTATCCGCATCAGGCATACCTGTGTGATGAGGCCGATGATCCGTATTTAAGATCAGTGTGCCAGGAACTGGGAGTTCACCATATTACCCGAACTAAAAAGATAAATGCAAAAGCCGGTAATATCAACAATGCATTGGCTCAATCGTCCGGAGAACTATGTGTTGTCCTTGACCCGGATCACGTGCCTACACCCGATTTTCTCGATCCGATAGTTGCACATTTTGACAACCCTGAAATTGGGTATGTGCAAATTGTACAGGCTTACTACAATCAGGGCATCGGATGGATAGCGAAAGGTGCGGCACAACAAACCTACCAGTTTTACGGCCCAATGATGATGTGCATGAACAGCTATGGAACCGTTCAGGCCATAGGTGCCAATTGTACTTTCAGGCGAACGGCGTTGGAGTCGATTGGCGGCCACGCCGCCGGGCTGGCAGAAGATATGCATACTGCAATGCAACTGCACGCACGCAAGTGGAAATCCATTTATGTACCGGCAGTATTGACGAGAGGCCTTGTTCCGGCTACATTATCTGCCTATTATAAGCAGCAATTGAAATGGTCGAGGGGCGTTTTTGAGCTCCTGGTTACTTCTTATGTTCAGCTATTTAAAAAATTCACCTGGCGACAAAAGCTCCACTATGGTCTTTTACCTTTGTTTTACTTATCGGGTTTTGTATTTCTTATTAATTTCCTGATTCCTGTCATATCCCTTTTTATGGATGTATTTCCATTAAGAATGGATTTTTCGGAGTTTTTGGTTATTAGCATCCCTTTTATAACCGCGGTTATCCTGATCCGGCATTTTGTGCAGCAGTGGGTAATGGAAGACAATGAGCGGGGATTTCACGTAGTTGGAGGATTATTGCTTATTGGCACATGGTGGGTATTCATTTTAGGTTTTATCTACACCCTCATCAGAAAGGATGTTCCTTATATTGCGACCCCCAAGGATATTAAGGATGAAAAAAACTTAAGGTACAATCTTCCTAATATCGTGGTATTGGTAGTTTCCATTGCCGCTATCGCTTACGGCCTTCACGACGACTGGAGTCCGTTTACGCTTTTCATGGCAGGTATTGTCAGCCTGAACTGCATGTTCATGATTTTTATGCTGATAGCAAGTTCGGAACTAAAGTTTCAGGGCTACGTGGGTAAGCATGCTACCTTATTTAGCATGGTTTCGCAAGTACAGCATGTTAAAAAGCATTTTTGGTTACTGCGAAGAAGAATATATGGTGGTGTAAGAAAACTGAGCCTTATTCTTACAGTGTTAGCAGTATGTTTAAGTATATACGCCTCCCGGAATTCGGATGAGGATTCGGGCAGCGCGGTCAAAGGCCCTGCTTTAGCATCTTTTCATACCACTCAAAAAGATTCTTTAACCGATACATTAACCGGTGTCGAAGACGAGGTAAAAGATCAGGAACAATTATTGGCAAACCCTTCGTTTTTTACATCTATTAAAGGTGTGATCTACTCAAAAGGGAACTACTGGTATAAAAACATAACTCCGCTCACAAAAAAGATCATCATGGACGACTTTGATGATATGAGCAAAGCAGGAGTAAATACCATAAAAATATACGGGCCCAATATCTATGATCGCTCCATTTTTGAGGCTGCGGATAAAAAGAACTTAAAAATACATTATAGTTTCTGGATGCCGGACCCGCCAAACTTTCTGAATGACACCAGCTATTTAAAGGATCAAACTGCTGTTATTCTTAACATCATAAATAAGAATAAATCAAACCCTCAAATTAGTGCCTGGAATCTTGGCAACAACAGTTACCAGCAACTGGCTCAATATTATAAAGGGGCACAATTACAGCAGGCCCAACTGCACTATATCAGTTTTTTAAAGCCCCTGGTAAAGGCAATCAAACAGGCAGACCCAAGCAGGCCATTAACAGTTGACCTGCTGTCGTCCTCATCACTTGGCACGACTATGAGTTTATTACATGAGCAGATGCCTCAAATTGAGGCATTTGGATTGATCATTAATAACAAGCATTCATTAAAATTTATTAAACCAGATCTTAAGGCTCCTTTTTTCTTCAGCAGCGCCAACCCTATGGCCCTTGCAGGCAAAGAACCTTCCGGTGGGGCTTTTTATGCCAACTGGCAGGATCAGCAAAGTGGCGTAGCTATTACACTTGATGGTTTAAAAGATATATGGGGCCGAAATAAACCCTATTTGAATAACATAAGCAAACGCTGGAATGGCACCGTGGCCAGCTACAACTTGCCTCATGTTAAAATACTAAAACCAGCCTTAACAACAACTCCTGGTGCCTCGTTGTCTTACAACGCCCTGATTTATGCATACAACAAATGGAATATAGCAGGCTATTTAAAAAACGACTTGAAATTTGAATGGTATCTGATCAAAACAGACAACTGGGGCAATGCCACCGACATGAAAAAGTTGGGTGACGGACCAAGTATAAATGTTACAATTCCGCAAAACGACGACAGGTACAGAATATATCTCGTTGCTGCCAAAGGCGATAACATGACCGACGACTATACCACTTTAAATACACCTCTTCAAAATTAATTGTTAAGTGAAAAAAACATCCTCTAAAGTTTATATAGCAGTAGGCCTGGGTATATTATTGGCAGGTATCTTGCTACTAAACATGCGTTTTTCTTTTAAGAGTTATTTGGTGAATAGTTACTACCCCACCAATGAACAGGTATTAGCTGTATTTGATCCAACCAACTTAAACAAGTCCCAACCTGTTAAAACTATTTCATGTTACAGAGGCGTATTAACAAACACGGCGTTATGGTCAAACTATGGAGATTTAGAAACAGCGTTAAATAAGGGAGACGTATTAATCACTTTAGAAACCTGGCTTAAAGGCTCTGACTATAAAAACAATGTTTTAACGGAAGTGCTTAAAGGGCGATTTGATAAGCAGTTCAATAAATTGGCCGCCATAGTAGCCAAGAGCAGCCATCAAGTATTTATTCGCTGGAACCCCGATATGGAAGTACCTGCAGGTGTTTATCCCTGGCAATTTAAATCTCCTAATGACTATATTAGTTCATTCAACTATTTTTCAAGAAAGATAAAAGCCAATGCTCCCAATGTACAAATCGTTTGGGGGCCGTCAGGATATCCCGGTGATACTGAATATTGGCCGGGAAATAAAACAGTTGATTATGCAAGCATAACACTTGGCAGCTGGTCTGAGCTCACCACTCACTTTTATCCGCAGGACCAAACAACTGTTGCCATGTTAAAGCACAAGCTGCATCGCCTGAGGTTTATTAGCAAACCAGTATTGATCATGGGTAGTGATAAGGGCAAAACAGATTTTCAGTACAGTTGGCTAAATGAACAAAAGAATTTAGTTACGACTTACAACAATACCATTTATAGTAAAAACAATTATACAGACAGCATTAAAGCAAAACCCAATCGAACTTCATTAAAGATCGGTGTGTTTGACCCTAACAAACGACTTGTTAACCAACCAGAGATTAACGTAGAGCACATTTTTACCGATTGGGGCGAACTGGAACGGGGTGATTTTGAGAAAAAATTTACAGAGGCTATTAATCGCCACCACGAGGTAATTGTAACCATGGAGCCATGGCGGGATATAACCGGTAAACCTGACACCGCTGTTTTGGAGAGCATATTGAAAGGGCGCTATAACGAACAGATCAAAAAACTATTTGCCATAATTTCTGCAACCGACAACACAGTTTACCTGCGATGGATGCACGAAATGGAAATTCCCATACACCGTTACGCGTGGCAAAGCCAGGAACCGGTTACTTATATCAACGCCTTTAGATATTTTATGCAGTTTAATGGCGGGCCAGGTAAAAATGTAAAAAAGGTATGGGGCCCTGCCGGTGATCGCGGTTCTGCTGATTTTTGGCCAGGCAGCGATGTTGTGGATTTTATCAGTATAGCCATTTATGGTTTGCCGGACAAAAACATTACCGACCCGGAGAAACAGGAAGCCTTTAGTACCATATTCAACAGAAAATATTTCAGGATGAGATTTCTTGACAAACCACTATTCATAACCGAATTTGGTGTAAAAGGGCCAGAAAGCTTCCAGGACAAATGGCTAATTGATGCAGCAAAAACAATAAATACCAATCCACACGTATTTGGCGTTTGCTATTTTAATCTTTATGACAATCCTAAAGCCTGGGGCAATATTAAAGCTCCGGATTGGAGCATCAGCCAAAAATCCATGATTAAATTTTGCAACCTTCTTAAAAAGTAGGGCAAACAGAATCTACCTCTATGCTACACCTTTTGCAAATTACCTGCAAATGCTGGTAAACTCGAAATCGGAGATTCTGTTGAAATTAGTAAATAAGGAGGATTTTAATCTGGTGTTTGTTAATTTTCACTCACAAGCTTCAATTTACGCTAAAATTAAACGTGGCAGAATTTGACTCGTTGCCCCGTGCGTCTTTCGTAACTACCTTCCAATAATATTTAGTTCCGGGCGTTACGCTAACGCCGGTTAAAAACATGTTTGTTACATTGCTTTCCAAAATCGTCATGCCGGTAGCCGTAGTGCCCAGATAAACCTCGTAACCAATAATATCATTATCCGCGTCGCCGCCCTTCCATTTTAAATCTATTTTGCCTGCTACAGCAGACAAGCTTTCACCGTTTGCAGGTGCAACCGCGTCGGCAGGAAACGGTACGTAGTAAGTCGCACCGGGCCCTGGGTTATAAAATTTCCAGGTTTCGCTTTGTGCCGTCGCTGTGCTTTTTGTCGATTTGGCTGTTACCGCCCAAGAGTAAGGTGTACTGCGGGTTAATGACAAAAGCAGTTTAGAGTCATTTACATTTTTTATGATTACCTCGCCTGATATCAGATTTTTAAGGCTTACATCGTAACTATCAGCGTTTTTTGCCGTTGCCCAGGATAATTGAACAGAACTTTGCGTGGCCGACAAAACGCTGCTTGGCGTGCATGCGGCGTTCTCGGCCGGGAATAACAATACCGGTTTTTCCGGATCGGGCTGAGTAATTATATTATCGTTGTGACTTTTTCCACAACCAGAGCATATAATGAGCAGGAGCAATAGAAAAGCGCTTATCCTCATTTCTTCATTATTTTAAACGTATATTGATTGTTATCAACCGTTAACTTAAGGGTGTAAATACCGGCCATAGTAATGCGTGACACATCAAGTTTGAGCGGATTTAGCGGGCCTTTAAATTTGCCATTGTATACCTGCATACCCATAGCCGAATAGATTTCGGCCTGAACAGAGGATGGATTCTGATTAGTTAAATTAATGTAAAGCGAGTTCTCGAAGGCATTGGGATATATCAATATACTTTCGGCTATATTAATAACCTTCTCTATAACGCCCTGGCAATAGGTGTTGCTATTAATGCTCAGGTTATTTTTACCAGTCATAAGTGGCAGATTTATCAGGCTATCCGTGGTGGTGTACAAGGCGCCATTTAAACGGATATGATATTCGGTAGCACCACTCATAGATAATTGCACCGTTTTTTTATCAGGGCTCACTACGGTATACAGCGAAAGATCTTTAGGTTCGGTAACTATCAGCGTGTAGCATTGACTGTAACCACTTTGCCCGGCAATAGCTATACAAAGATTATAGGTACCGGCACTTAGATCATTTATCACTCCATTATTTGTAAACTGCAGGTTAAAGTTGGTGTTGCCTGTAAGAGTAGCGATGTAATTAAGGCTCTGTGCAGCTGTAATATTAATACTGCCATTTTTCGATCCCTTACATGTAGCTCCCGTTACAGCTATTGTAAAATTGTCGGTCGGCAGGTTATTGGAAATTGTTAATGTGCCAGGTAAATAGGTTATATTATAATTGGCAGCTACCGCGCCGCTTAGGGTAATTGGGTATGTGCCAGCAGCGGAAGATGCAGTGGCGCTTGTTGTGGCCACAGGCTTTACGGCAATACTGGCCTCGGTATCGCCATTTACAAAACCGGCATAAGTAAACGTAAAAACAGGATTGGACTGGCCCACATAACGGGTTTTATTATCAGCCGCAATACTTAGCGGTGCTGTTTTTACCACCAGTTGTTTTGTTGCCTGGCCAGGATACGAGCCTGATGCGGTTGCTGTGATCACAGCTGTACCCGCGCCGGTTATGTGTATTTTATTATTATTAATAATGGCTACAGAGGGGTTACTGCTGCTTAATGTTATAGTACTGGCCGTAGGCGGTACCACATCAGGAGCAAAATCTGCCGCGCCATAAACCACCTCTCCTATCGCATTAAATACAATTGCCTTATTGACATCGGCAGTGACGGTGAATGATTTTGAAATGTTAGCACCGGCATCATCGGCGGCGGTAATGGTAACGGTGACTTTGTCTGTAGCGTTAATTTTAGTTCCAGCTACCGGCAGTTGCGTAATTTTAACCTGAGCCACTCCGCAAGTACCAGAAACAGAAACGTTGTTGGTGTAATCCGGGAGAGTTGCTTTACCATCGGCGCCCAGCGGCAAAAGTTTATCGGCAAAAGTGGTATTAATAACAAGTGCCCCCACTACCTTAACTTTTACCTGGGCGGTTACCGATGACGGTGCCGAACCGATGCTGCCGTCGAGATAACCTTTTACGCCGCCAGCAAATGTGCTTACCTTCCCTGTTGCATCTATTTTGCGGATGCAGTTGTTATTACCATCGGCAACGTATATGTTACCTTTGGAGTCAAGAGCTATATCTGTAGGATTATTAAACCTGGCTACATTGCCAGCGCCATCTATATAGGCGCCCGCAGCTTCTTTACTTCCAGCTATAATTTTAACGGTACCATCAGCAGCTATTTGCGCCACCGAATTGCCGTTCAAAATATATAATGAGTTTGCCGGGCCGGCTGCTATAGCTGTTGGATAGATATAGGAGTCGGCTCCCTTTAATGTTAGGGTTGACACCACAGCGTCGGGTGTGATTTTACGAATAGAGGCGTTATTAGCATCCGCAACATATAACATCCCATCAGCGGCAACAGTTACATCTTTGGGAAGACTAAATGATGCCAGCCTACCTGGCCCATCCTGTTTCCCGGACCCATAAACGCCTGCAAATAAAGTTGCAACCCCTGTTTGGGTAACCTTAACAATGGTTCCGCCTCCAGCATCTGCAACATACAAAGTACCATCGGGCGAAATGGCCATGCCGGACACACCAAAAACGGAGCCTTGCCCCGAACCTGGATAAGTATCACCGCTGGGAGCTCGTCCGCCTGCCATTGGGGATACATTAAGCCGGGCATCTATTTTTCGGATCCCATTCCCGCCAACATACAAATTGTTAAACGGATCCGTTACTACAGCCGAAGGGTAAGAAATTCCAGCAGCTATACCATTGCCATCCTTATTTTGATTATTGCCGTTGCCTGCTATAGTACTAACTACTCCGTTGGTGCTGATCTTTCTCAGCCTGTAATTATTGTAATCGGTAACATACATATTGCCCGTAGCGTCAAAAGCTATAGATGTTGGGCGGTCAAACTTCACCGCGCCCGGGTTAAATGCTGCCCCTGCATCATCCACCTTTACAGCTACAATTTGACTACCAGCTGTGGCGCAGCTAAAGCTTGATGGAGATAGGGTTATAGTAGCGTTGGCGCTTGCAGAAGTCACCGTAGCAATATCTGCCAGGGTGATATTTTTAGTGCCTTTATTATCAAGTGTTAAGTTAACCACATCGGCCAGGGGTGTTATAACCGCGCCTGTGCCCTTAGGCGGGCCGTAGGTAAAACCAGCCAGTTGCCCGGTACCCAATGGTGTAGTAACCGAAACGGCGCCACTACCTCCGTCGCCAACCATAGCAGTAATTACGCCAGGTGATGCTACGGTAAAAGATGTTGCCGCGGTGCCGCCAAAATTAACACCGGTTGTTCCCGTAAAATCGATGCCCTTAATGGTTACCATAGTGCCCTTAGCAGCTTGTACCGGCCCAAAGGCACTGATTACAGGCTTTCCCGCTACGTGCGGATTATTTTGAAATAAAGCCAACCCTCCAAAAGGTGAGTTAATAACCAGGTCGGGTTTGCTGTCACCATCCAGGTCGCCGGCGGCTATATGTGAAATAGCCCCGGTTATTATCTCCACCTCGGGCAACAGCGAACTATCGGTAAAGCTACCTGCCGTACTTACATTCCTGAAAATACCTAAGCCGGTGGGCTTGGTAAAATCACTCATCTGCGATGTAACAATATCAAGCTTACCATCACCATCTAAGTCGGTTAACATTAACCGGAACAGTTGTGTGGTATGAAATTCAACCTTGGGTGCAAAACTAATTTTCCCAGCAATTGAGGTATTGCGTAATACACAAAAAGTAAAATCAACAGTGCTAACTGCAACAATATCCGGCTTACCGTCGCCGTCAATATCGCCAACTACAGGTATAACAGGCAAGGTTTTGCCTATACCTATATTAATTTCCGTATCGAAGGAGGTAGTATTGATTTGACTGGCAATAGCCTTGTTTCTTAAAACCGAAATGCTACCGTTATCATTTCCTGTTATAATATCAGGCTTACCATCACCATCCAGGTCACTAACCACCAGGCTTACCGATGGGGAGTTTATTTTATAGCTTATTTCGGTATTGAACTTAAAGGGTTGTTGCTTGCGCGAAATATTAGCGGATATTTTAACCGCGCTATCATCGTGCCCGCCAACAGATATAACATCAACCAGGCCGTCGCCGTCAATATCTGCTGCAGCGGCAGCCAGTGTATATCCACCAGTTCCATTAAAAACGCCAGGCCCAAATGATAAGTTACCCGGCGTAGAAGTGTTGGGATAAATACCAAAACTGTAGCCGTATGGATAGCTGCCACCGCCCCTGCTTAAAATATCCGGTTTACCATCACCGTCAATATCTGTTACAGCAATCACATCCGGTGGATAAAAATCTACTTTGGATGCAAATGATGCCACGCTAAGGGCTTTACCCTTTACGGCGATATTACGATAAACCGACATTGCGCCGTGGTAAAAATTGGAGTCGATAAGACTTACAATGTCCAGTTTGCTGTCGCCATCTATATCTGCCAGTATAATGTTATCATCTCTGGAATTGGTGTGGATATAGGCGGGATCGCTAAAGTCTGTTGCCGAGATACTATTTTTTGAATTGAATGTGGTAACAAATGGCTCCCATGAATTACTCACCCTGTTATTATAATTATTGGTAACAGTAATTTTATCATAAACGCTACTCACAGGTAGAGGAACAGTTAAACTGGTAGCTGATGCCGTAGTTACAACCTGACTTATCCGGCCTATTACAACCGTGTTACCTGATGATTGTGTATTAAAACCGCTGCCCGTAATAGTTACCTGTGTACCGGCCTGCCCTTTTAACGGACTAATCGAGGTGATTTTAGGCGGGCTAACCGGTACCTGCGGGTTGTAATATACAGGTTGTATCCCCGAGCTAAGCGCCGGTAATATATCCGGGAAACCATCGCCATTAATATCGGCAATAACCAGGTTACCAGGTTCAGCGGCAATATCAACATCTATAGAAGGATCAAATGCAATATCAGCAATTGTACTTTTGTTGCGATAAATAGCAATAATGGTGTGGTTATTATTAAGCGGATTTGAAACCACTACGTCAGGTTTGCCATCGCCGTCGATATCGGCTATATTAAATGGGCTGTATGCATCACTATACGGGCCGGTATTCAAAAAGCGCGGGGATGCAATTGACTTATCGTCAATAACTCCTTTGACTGATAAATTTTGAAATACCCATTGCCCGGACATGACAATATCCAGTTTGTTATCGCCGTTAAAATCGGCCAGTTTAATCAATCCTGTATAAAAGTCAGAAACCTTTACTCCAGCACTAAAAGCAGTTTTTCCATTCGCAGAAATATTTCTTGCAATGAACAGGCCGCTTAAATAACTGAGGTCAGATGAATTGGTATAAACCAGATCGGGCTTACCATCGCCGTCTATATCGCCAAAGTGCAGGTCACGCCCCCCATAAACATCAAAATAAACGTTGGTGTTTGTAAATGAAAGATGCTCGGCGGTTGATGTATTACGATAAAAATTAAGACCACTGCCCAGGAAAGTATCTGATACTATATCCAGCTTGCCATCGCCGTCAATATCGGCCAGCATCACACTGGCCTGGTAATAATAATATTGATCGAGGGCTAAAGTGATAGCCGGCTCAAAGGCTATGTTTCCTATTGTTGAAATATTTCGTAACACATATGCCTTTTGAATTGCGGAACATACGACTATTATATCGGGTTTACCATCGCCATCCAAATCACCAATTTGAAACTTATCAACAATGCTGCCCATATCAAACTCTTGTGCATTATTATATTGATCAGATGTGTGACCTTGCAAAAGGCCTTTGCTGCGCGCTATAGATAATATCTTTCCCTGAAACGAGGCCGATACCAGATCAAGGGCGCCATCACCATCCAAATCTGCAAGGTCGACATTCATGTACCTGTTACCGCCATACGTAACGGGCGCCATTTCAAAATCTACAGCTTTAATACCAGGATTACCGGCGTAAGTAATATCAAATGCCAAAGATGAAGTTGCGGAACGCACGGTTTCTTTGTTTAATACCGTAATGGGCTTATAGGTTGCTCCGGCAGGCACTGTAACAATGATTTGTTTGTCGGTAGCCGATTTTATGATGGCCTTTACGCCGCCAAAGTAAACCACATTATTGGCTACCGCATTTTTATTAAAATTGGCTCCCACAATGGTGACTTCTGCTCCTACCGGCCCACTTAGCGGAGATATGGAAGTAATTATCGGAGGGTTAGTAGGATTGTTACGTAAAATTGAAACCTTGTTAATATCGTTGGTAGCCACAATATCCGGGCGGCCATCTCCATCAATATCACCCAATGCAACATTACCTGTAAACTGGGCAATTGGGACATCTAACTTATCAGTAAATGATGTGGCGGTAATATTCCCATTAGCAATACTGCTTTTAAGAATAGAAATGCCGTTATCACCATATTCTGGTACAACTATATCTAAACGCCCATCACCATCAAGATCATCAAAAGCTACAGCTGCAGGTTGCTTGCCAGTTTTAAAACTAATTTTTGGCAGAAACGCGGTGCTGTTAATACCGCTGCCATTGGTTGCATTGGTTAATATCGATATCCCATTATCATAAGTATCAACGGTAACAAGTTCTGGCTTATAATCATTATTTAAGTCGACTGCTGCAATTGCTCCTGTACCCCAGCCAGACGGAAAATCCACACTGCCGGCAAATGTATTTTTATCAAGCACCCCGGCCATTTGTTGCTGGTTGCGCAATATGGAGATAGCTCCAGAATAGTTAAGACCTGCTATATCCAGCTTCCCGTCGATATCAAAGTCGGCAAGTATAACGTTGTTTAAAGCTACGGCTATGTCAAACTTTGCCGCAAAAGAATTGCTTGTGATACTACCTTGAGCCGTAACGTTACGCAGTATAGATATGACACCTCCGTTAGCGGTAACAATGTCTGGTCGTCCATCGCCGTCAATATCGCCAATAGCCATACTTAATGGGGCCGTGCCCGTTGCAAAATTCACCTTTTGACTAAATGATGCGGAGTTAATAGTTCCGCTTACGCTATTATTACGATAAACCGTAACATTATTATCTGCTTTGTTCGCCACTATTAAATCGGGCTTACCATCTCCGTCCATATCCTGCAATGCAAGGCCCACTGGTGCGGTACCGGTTGGAATATCAACTTTGCCTGCGAATGATGAACTGATTATAGTCCCCTTAACGGCAACGCTACGGTAGATTGAAACGCTATAATTGATATCGGATGTATTTAAAACAGCCATGTCGAGCTTGCCATCGCCGTCGATATCACTCAGACAAATATTTTTAGGCAGGTAACCAGTTTGCAGATCAACCTTGGGGTCAATATCGGCCGCGCCTAACGCGCTTTTACTATCTGAAGTGACCAGGAAAGGAGCTGTGGAATAACCTGTTAAGCCATTACCCTTATTTAACACCGAAATAGGTTTATAAGTAGCTCCTACCGGTACCTTTACGGTTAAAGATGTTGCTGTTGCATTTATTACGCTTGCTTTTACACCGCCAAAAAAAACTATATTATTGGTTGGATTTGTGTTGAAATAATTCCCGCTTAACGTTACTGTTGTACCAACCGGGCCAGTTCCGGGGCTAACTGTACTAACATAGGGCGATTGTGCGAATGCATTTACTGTAAAGAGCAGTAATATATTGTAAAATAGTAAAGTTTTTTTCATTGTGCAGGTTTAGGTCCACGATAAATGAAATATAATTACCGTGAATAACAGGCATAAAGATATAATTTCACTGGCACACAATAATCTATCAAAGAAATTTATTTCGTCATCATATCCGGACCGATCATGAAATATTACTTTTTGAGGGAACACCAGCTAACGGACAAAAGCGAACCATTAGCTTATGCCATCTTTTCTACAAGGCAATCTTCAATTACCAAAACGTCCATTTCAGTTTGAAGAAAACAATCAATCGCTTCTTGGGGCGTATTTACGATGGGTTCGTCCATCCGGTTAAAGGAGGTATTAACAATGCAGGGGCAGGCGGTTAAGTTGTAAAAAGCTTTGATAAGCCTATAAAAATCGGAATGATGCTTTGCGTTGACGGTTTGTACCCTGGCAGAATAATCTACATGTGTTACCGCCGGAATTGTTGACCTCTTAACCTTTAACTGATCAAATGCGCTTAGCTGGTCTTCGCTGGTTGAAGCAATGCGTAATTCCTGGTTGATTGTGCTGACCAATAGCATGTAAGGGCTTGGGGGTTCCAAGTCAAAGTAAGCGGCGGCATATTCTTGTAACACTGCAGGCGCAAACGGCCGGAATGATTCCCGGAACTTGATCTTTTGATTTAAAACGGTTTGCATATCAGCTCTCCGTGGATCTGCCAGTATACTTCTTGCACCTAATGCCCGCGGACCAAATTCAGCCCTGCCTTTAAAATAGCCTACCACCTTACCTTCACTAAGATGTTGCGCGATCTTACTATGCAGATCGGAGTTTTTTAATTCTTCAAAGCTGATATGGTTATCTATTAAACATTTCCTTACGGTGGCGCCGTCAAATGAAGGCCCAAGCAATGCGTTCTGCATTTTGTCTTCGCCCTGGGGATCTTCACGCTCATTACCTAACTTCTCATACCAAACTGCATATGCCGCACCCAAAGCTCCGCCGGCGTCACCCGCTGCCGGTTGGATCCACAAACGCTTAAAGCCCGACTGCTTTAATATTTTACCGTTAACTACGCAGTTGAGCGCTACGCCGCCAGCCATACAAAGGTCATCAATCTGGTATTCCTGGTGTAATGCTTTAGTTAAGGTAAGCATGATCCGTTCGGCTGCTCTTTGTATGGATGCGGCCACATCCATATGAAAGGGGGTAATAGTTGATTGGGGCTTACGGGCTGCATGGCTAAATAATTCATTAAAACATGTAGAGGTCATGGTGAGCCCCTGGCAATAATTAAAATACCGCATATCCAACCGGAATGAACCATCGGTTTTTAAGTCCACAATATGCTTAAATATCAGATCTACATAAGCCGGTTTACCATAGGGTGCCAGGCCCATCACTTTATATTCATCGCAATTAACCTTAAAACCAAGATAATAGGTAAATGCCGAATATAACAGGCCGATGGAATGCGGGAAACCGATCTCCTTAACCTGTTCTATTTTATTACCCTCACCAATAGCTACAGATGTGGTTGTCCACTCCCCTACGCCATCGGCAGTAAGAATAACGGCTTCATTAAATGGCGATGGATAAAAAGCTGAGGCAGCATGTGATTGGTGATGGGTAGTAAACAACAAGCTGGCTTTTTTTGTATCCCAGCTATCGTCAATTATTTTTAGCTGTTTAACGATATTCTTTTTCAGAAACAGCTTTTCCTTGAGCCATATGGGCATCGCTTTCATAAACGAAATAAAACCAGATGGCGCAAAAGCAAGATAGGTTTCCAAAAGCCTCTCAAATTTCAGGAATGGTTTTTCGTAAAAAACGATGTGATCAACCTGATTCAAAGAGATTCCGGCTTCCAACAAACAATATTTTATAGCATTTACAGGGAAGCCTTCGTCATTTTTTATACGAGTGAAACGCTCTTCCTGCGCTGCAGCAACAATATGCTCATCCCGGAGTAAACAGGCCGCGCTGTCATGAAAATAAGCCGAAACACCCAGAATGTACATCGAACTAAAACAAAGAGTAAATGAAAGGCGCGAGCGCGGAGCCCTGTGCGAAGACAAGCAGCAAGCTCAATAAAAGCAGCAGGATGAATAACGGCCATAACCATAAGCGCTTTCGGGATTTCAGGAACATAAAAAACTCGGCTATAACTTCCATTGCTGTATGATTAAAATTGATGTTTCATAGATTGATGATCTTCCTGCTTTACCGGTTTCCAGTAGCTGAGAGCCTGCGGATCGAACCTCAACTCGAGTTTGCTTTTTTTGAATAAGCGCATCATCAAGCCAATTGGCGTGATCACCAGGAAATACAGAACAAACAAAACGATAGTTGTATTGATCGTTCCCAGGCAATTGCCTACCCTGTCCCAAAGTAACCGTAGCGGATTTAAAATCAGTGGAGTAATTAGCGCCAGTACCACCAGTAAAATACCCGTTGCAAACAACCAGGTTACCTGTTGATGATAAGCTATGTATCGCCACGCTGATATTGATAAACACGCGCCTCCTACAATGAGGCCAAATTTCCGGTTTACTTCCCTGCCACTCATTGTTGCTTGTATTTTACAGCAGCTTCATCCGCGCCAATGGCATGGTAATCGGCTGCTATTTGCATGTAGGCTTTTTTCTCGGTTGTGTTTTTTAGCCTGATGATCTCTCCTACTATAGCTTTTAAATTCACCAGTTCGATATCCGAGGGATGCTGCCTTATGGCCGAATCGATATACGGTGTGGCTTTAGCGGGCTGGTCGCTTTTCAAAAACACCAAGTACATGGTTTGCGTGTTGGCAAAGGAAGGGTCAAGCTGATAGGCTTTTTTAAAGTAAAAAGCAGCACCGTTGCTGTCGCCCATCTCAAAACTTAACCTTCCCGCGTAAATGGGATAGGTTGTATTTTGAGGTTTCTCCAGCATTACGGCTTCAACAGCTTTTAGCGCTGTTTTTTTATCACCGGTTTTCATACAGTATTTAAACAACTGATCCATAGCATCCAACCAGCTGATACGGTTTACCGATAAAGCTCCGGCCAATTGTGCCGAAATATCATCGCTCCGTTTAAAGTTTGCAGGGATCGGTTGATTGAAAGGCCAGCCGGCCTTCAGCATCATGATGGTATAAGCGCCATATAATGAATCAACCTTCGTAACCGGCATGCGGCTAAGTAACTCTGTTAAACTCATTTCATGGTCGGCCCGGGCTTTAATGAGTTTAGCATTTTCCAATGACTGATAAAAGGCCTCCGAAAGCAACGCATAGCCATATAAATTAGGATGTACATGCTCAAGCAGGGTTTCATTACCCAGGATGCCCTTTGGCGAATGTTGTTCAAAAACGGCCCTTGCATTTACTAAATGCACATTACCGAATTGCTTAGCCATACCGGTAATAATATCGTTCATAGCTTCCGGTGCGCGAAAGCGTAACAGATCCAATTCTTTAGCCCTTACAAACTCCTGCTTAGCCTGTCGGTATTTACCCGCCTGATAGGAATCACTGGCCTGCGCATATTGCAGATTGGCCGAAGTATCAGAAGTATCACTAATAAAGGGCTTCAGATCTTTTTCATTACTCACCAGCGTGCTTAAAAAAACAGGTATTTTTTTGTCCTGCATAAACCGGCACAGTTCAGTCATATTATCCTTAAACTGTGTTACTCCCGCCCTATATGCTTCAGAGTGATAAGAGATAGACTGCTGTTTAGCCATTCGTTCCATCAGGTTATCACGCTGGTCGGGCTTGGATGATACCGGTTTAAAACTGCCGATGATATTGTTGGCCATTTGCACCAACCTCAACTCTTTAAGCGATAGTAAAGTTTGCACTAAAAACCTATTATTGGCGATATGACTGGTAGAGCCGATGCCCAAGGCGCCATAATACTCATTGTGGCCGGTATAAATCAATACGGCATCGGGCTGATAATTAACTACCTGCTTGCCAAAATCCAGTACAGTGTAAGAATTTACGGCGGTTAAGGACACGTTGACCACCTCGAAATTAACATCGGGGTACGTATGCATTAAGCGGTATTGCAGCCAGCGGTGAAATGAACCATTATGCAGATATGGGTACCCTGCTGTTGTCGATTCGCCGAGTACAAAAATCCTGAATGTGTTTTTTGCTTTTACAACCTTAAATGGTTCAATGTTGCCTTTGGTAGCGTTGGCGGTGTCGGTGAAATACTTTTCTGAAGCGTATTTGTTAATCACCCAATAGTTATTATCATCGGGATACCGGATAAACAAACTGGTATCATGTCCGTAATTGAAAAGCCTCAGCAAGCCTTCGGCAAGCAATAAAATCAGTACAGGAATGCTTAAAGCTATAATCCTGAACCATCTTAATTTTTTCCGTGACAATTGCTGAGGCTTCATGTGTTTATTTTGCGGCGGCATTTACTTCAGGGAACCAAACAGTCATTTCGCCTTTACCACGATTAGCCCACGAATAATATGGTATCGCGGTGAGTTCTACTTTCTTAGCAGCTTCGCCATTGGCTTTGCTCAAAGCCTGTCCCTTTAAAACGGTTACGCCGTTCAGTAAACCAGGTTCTGCAACAGGTTTAAACGTGGCGTTTGTCGGGATTTCCAGGTTGCTTACGGTACCGCCATTGTCTTTCCATTCGGCACAATAAATGATCGGGCCACGCTGTAAGGCTGTTTTGCCTCTATCATCAACCAATGCCTTGTTGGCAACAACTTTTTTAACCTCCATTGGCAGGTTTAGCTCGATGTTATCACCTTTTTTCCATTGCCTATTAATTACAGCATAACCGTTTTCAACTTTATATGGAACTACTTTGCCATTTAGTTTAAGGCTGACCTTTGCCGCAGAAAGATTCTGGAAAGCATACAGATCAGACGGAATAGCCTCCGCCCTCGCCCAGCCCGGAATACGAATGCGCATAGCAAAACTGATTGGTGCTTCCGGAGCTACCGCAAAAGATAAGGCGCCATTCCATGGGTAGCTGTTGCTTTGCGCGATATTTACCTTTTTGCTGCCTACCTCTATATTTGCCGTACCCGCGATAAACAGGTTAACAAAAACATTGTTGCCTTTTTGGGCATACATATAACCCGATAATGAAGGCAGAAAACGCGCCATATTGGTTGGGCAGCATGAGCATTCAAACCAGCCGGAGCGCTCGGGCTCAAGCTCATGGTGCGAAATGCCATTGGTTACCTGCATAGCATTGGTGTAGAAAAATGTTTTACCATCCAACCCAACACCCGAAATTAAACCGTTGTATAATACCTTCTCCAGCACATCAATATATTTTGATTCGCCGTGCAGCAGGAACATTCTCTGGTTCCAGAAAACATCGCCTATTGCAGCGCAGGTTTCATTATAAGCTGTAGTGTTGGGCAATTCATAATCGGCTCCAAAACGCTCGCCGCCGGGAACAGCACCAATGCCGCCTTGTACATAGATCTTTTTGCCAACCATATTGTTCCAGATCTTATCAATGGCGGTAATGTATTCCTTGTCGCCGGTTAAAGCGGCTACATCGGCCATACCCGAGTACAGGTACATCGCCCTTACAGCATGCCCTTCGGCATCCTCCTGGGCAATAACCGGCTCGTTATCCTGCCAGTACATACCGTTTTTCCATTCGTCGGTACTGGTTTTATCGTAGGTGCGGTGTCCCCTTTCGTCAATGAAAAATTTAGCCAGGTCCAGGTACTCTTTTTTACCGGTGATACGGTACAAGCGTACCAGGCCCATCTCTACAATTTCATGTCCCGGTGCTACGTGCCTTTTACCGGGGCCGAAGGTTTTAACCAGCAGATCAGCATTCCTAAGCGCAATATCTAAGAAGTTTCGTTTATTGGTAGCCAGGTAATGAGCCGCGGCCGCTTCAAACATGTGGCCTGAATTATACAGCTCATGGCTCAATTCGTTCTCCTTTACCCAACGCTCCGGGCCCGACCAGGCGTGCGGGTGCAGCGGATCAATAGTGCGGGCTGTATACAGGTATCCGTCAGGCTCCTGCGCTTTGCCAACAATAGTTATCAGCGAATCAACATAAGCATCAAGTTTGGCATCCGGATGAACTGCCATGGAGTAAGATGCCCCTTCAATAGTTTTATAAATATCAGTATCATCAAAAGGGAACTTGGTACAAAACTTACCGCTGCGGGCTGCTGCCATTTCAAAATTTTTAACCCTACCGGTATTCTCACACCTGGCAAATGACGCGGGAATAGTAACTGTGCGGTTAGTTTCGATACGCGGGGTCCAGAACTTATCGCTGAGCTTCACATCGGTAAATGGTACCGGCTTTATGGGATAATCCTTGGTTTGCGCGTAAGCAGCGCCGCAATAAAACGATAATGCAATGAGTATTATTTTCATCCTGATGATATATTAGTTCAGAAATCAGCGGAAGATCACGCGAACTTCCGCTGATTCAATTTATTTGATTAATAGCCTGTATTTTGTTTCAGGTTAGGGTTTTTAACAACTTCCTGTCTTGGTAAGGGCAGTAATGCCCGGTAATCGCCGTTAGGTGAATGCGACAGCCATGACTTTTTAGTAAATACACCAAAGCGGATCAAATCCTGCCTGCGGCGGCCTTCGGTTGTAAACTCCCAGCCCAGCTCATCCAAAAATCTTCCGTACTGGATATCCGCACCACCTTCGTGCGAGGTATTGATGTGATTTCTTAAACCGTAATCATACACGCTACCTGCTTGTAACTGAGCGCCGGTAACGGTTGCCTTTGCCGGGTTTGATGTAAAGTCACGCTGCCTAACTTGTGTAACCAAAGCTGCCGCACCGTTTGCATCGCCTGAACGAAGGAGACATTCGGCTTTCATCATCAGCACATCGGCATAGCGAAATAGCGGAAAATCATTACTCAAGCCCAGTAAGGCCCCTTGTTTGTACTCAAACTTTCCTAAGCGAAAGCCGTGTACCTCTTCGGTTGAATCGACACCTGGCACTAC
This sequence comes from Mucilaginibacter kameinonensis, assembly GCF_003675385.1. Taxonomy (GTDB): domain Bacteria; phylum Bacteroidota; class Bacteroidia; order Sphingobacteriales; family Sphingobacteriaceae; genus Mucilaginibacter; species Mucilaginibacter kameinonensis. Next base: position 801,707 of record NZ_RCWZ01000005.1, read on the forward strand.
GTTGATATAGTTTAAAGGCTTGCCTGTATAAGCACCCAATGAGCCATTAATAGGCACGCCTGCCAGGGTATACTGCTGCCCCTGAATCCAGTTGTTTTTCAAACGGCTGTCGTCCGGGTCAAACGTATTGATGAATTGTGGGATGGCGCAGATACCGCCCCATGGCGAGTATTGAAAGTTATAGGTTGCCTGGTTCTCCGGCTCCAGACTTTCCATGTGCAAAGCAAAAGCGTTTGCGCCATCAGCAGTATATTTTTCATCAAAAGGGATAGCAAAAACAATCTCTTTTGAAAGCTGGTTCTCTGTTGCAAAAACCGTGCTTTGGCTGGCTTCCAGGCCAAAACCCACGCCCGAATTAATGATGGCATTACATTCGGTAATACATTTGTCCCAGGCCGGGGTACCGGTATAAACGCCTGCATTAAGGTACACCTTAGCCAGCAACGCGTGCGCCGCCCACTGGTTAAATTTACCATAAGTGGTTTGATCATTAGCGGCACTAAGTTGCGGCAAATTGGTAGTCACCTCCGATACAATGAAATCATAAACATCTTTCCGGGTGCTTTGGGTTGGCAAGAAACCGGAAGGCAGATCGAATTTGGTAATGATGGGTACACCGCCAAAAAAATCGCAAAGCGGATAATAAAATGAGGCACGAAGCACTTTTAATTCAGCCAGAGCTGCCTCCTTACCTGTTGTCATAGGGATAAGGCCGTTTTCAATCTGGTAAATAACGCGGTTACAGGTGGTAATACCTGCATAAGCATTATTCCAGATCTGGTAGCTGTTATCCTCGTCAGATGTCCATTTATGCTCGTGCATTCGGCGGTAAATACCACCGTCCACCCATCCGTTAGGGCGTTCAGGAATCACCAATTCATCAGCCGAGATTTCGTTAGTCCTGAAAACAGAATTGGCGCTACGGCCCAGTTCAAGCGGGCGCCAGTAAATATAGCCTGCCCCCAGAAGTGATGCCAGATCTTCTGAACCGGGTTTAAAATCGCTTGCTACAATGGTTACGTAATCTTTATCCTTTAATTTAGTACAGGAAAATGTAAAAGCAATTATACTGATGATAATCAGGCTGCTTAGTATATAATATATCTTTTTCATGATGTTTAATAATTAAAAGCTTGCGCTTGCACCTAAAGTAAATGTCCTTGTGGTTGGATACTTGTCGCGGTTATCATTACCGGGAGCAAGACCGCTCCTGTCAACTTCCGGGTCGATACCTTTGTACCCGGTTATCACGAACGTATTAAGCGTTGATAAATAAACACGCATTCCGTGGATATATTTAGACTTGAAGTTGTTAAAGGTGTAGCCCAGGTTTATATTATCAATTTTCCAGAAATCGCCATTTTCAATGTAGTAGCTGTTAAACTCAAGCGGCATGGTATTATTAAGTACTGCCGTACCAAAAACCTTGTCTTTAGCCGATTTTAGACGGTTGTAATATTGAATGGAAGTATTTTCATAATACATGCGCTGAAAGTTCAGGATCTGGTAATCAAAAGCGCCACGCATGGTTACACTGAAGTCCCAGTCTTTATACCTGATATTATTGTTCCAGCCTGCATAATATTTTGGCAAGCCGTTACCAAGCACCCTTTTATCCTCAAACGAGTGAGTAAAATCTTTATAAGCCACCGATTTACCGTTTGCATCTTCGTAAATCCATTGTCCATCCTGTGATACTCCAGTTACTTTAAAACCGTAAAAATCGCCGATATTTTTACCAACCCTTACTATGTTGGTAAAGGTTTGGATGGGCTCGCCCGTACTACCTGTTGTAAAATAATCGCTGGTAGTTTTGTAAATGCTATTTGACAAACTGATCAGTTTATTGGAATTGGTCGAAAAATTAAAGCTGCTTGTCCACTGGAAATTTGCCGAACGGATTGGGGTAACATTTACGATAACCTCGATACCTTTGTTTTGCATGGTACCTACGTTTGCTCTTGTACTATTGTATAAGTTTGGCGGACTTGGCACGGCATAGTCATACAATAAGCCTTTAATTTTACGGTCATACAGATCGACTGAACCTGTAACCATGCCTTTCAGCAAGCTAAAATCCAAACCAAGATCGGCCTCGTGTTTCTCTTCCCATTTCAAATCCGGGTTCGGGTTTTGTGACGGGCCAAGCGTTTGGATCCATTGTCCGTTTGAGTACACATAATAACCATAGCCTAACAATCCTACTCCTAAAAACCCCTGGCTTGGCTGATTACCGGTAACACCATAGCCTGCACGGAATTTTAAATCGTCAAAAATACGCTGCGATTGCATAAAAGGCTCCTTGGTTAAACGCCAGCCCACCTGCACTGCCGGGAATGTACCCCAGGGCTCTTTAGTTCCGTATAATTGACTTGCTTCTTCACGACGGACGCTGGCTAACAGCAAATACCTGTCTTTGTAATTGTAGGTAGCGCGACCAAAAAAGCTGATCAGGTTAGTTTGTGACCTTGAGCTGTTTTCAACGCCCAAGCCTTCGGCAGCAGCACGGCCAAGCCCTATATTGTTATAGCTGAAAATATCAGTAGGGAAATCATGGTTCTGCTCAAAAAAGCCGAACGTGTCGTTATCCTGGTAGCTGTATCCACCTAAAACCGAGAAGTTATGGCTGCCTATTGTTTTGCGGTATTCGGCAGTTAGCTCCAACAACCTGTCAATTGACTGGGTTTGGCCAACACCCGCATAACCGTTCAGGTGATCGCGGATATTGGAAATATTTTGTTTGTTTTCTGAATAACCTGCAACCTGGTTAAAGCGGGTGTATGAACCCAAGGCCGAAAGCTTCAATCCGCTTATTGGCGTATAAGTTATAGTCGAATTATATTTTGAAGTTGTATTAGAGGTATGGCCATCGCTGTTGTACAACATGGATACCGGGTTTTGATAATTGAAAATGCTTGGCTGTTCAAAATAAGTGCCATCTGCATTTTTAATTGGCGAGGTAGGGTTTTGCAATATAGCCTGACGATAAGTATAACCGTTAAATGTACCGCCATCCTGTGTTTGGGTGAAGCTGTTATTTTGCTGTAATAAGCCAAAGTTGATCTTTACCTTATCATCAAACATGTAATGATTGATATCAACCCTGCCTGAAAATGTCTTGTTATCTGATTTTTGGAAAATACCATTTAACGAACGGTAATTAACCGATGCCAGGTAATTGGTTTTAGAAGTACCGCCACGTAACGTTAAATTGTGTACTGTAGTTATTGGCAGGTTATTGGAGATAGCTTTAAGCCAATCGGTCGAGCTGCCCTGGTCATATGATTTATCCCTTGTACCGGCGGCAATTTGCTGGCGGTAATCGGCGGCTGTAAAAAGTTTTGGTTCGCGGGCGAGGGTTTGGGTACTTACGTAACCGCTGTAATCAACGGCATTGGTGAAATTGCCTGTCGCTCTTTTTGTAGTAATGATGATAACGCCGTTTGTACCACGCACACCGTAAATAGCCGCAGCAGAACCATCTTTTAATACGTCGATAGTTTCAATATCTTCAGGCACTACGGTTTTTAAACTTCCGGGAACGCCGTCAACCAATACCAAAGGATCTGAATTGGCACCAAATAAGGTAGTATTACCCCTTAATGCAATCTGTGAGCCTGATGTTGGGTCGCCACTCGGGGCCGAAACCGTAAGGCCTGCCACTTTGCCCTGTAAAAGCTGACCGGCATCCAATACCGGGCCTTTTACAAAGTTTTCGGCCTTAACCGTGGCTACCGAGCTGGTTACATCGCCTTTGCGCTGACTGCCATAGCCAATTACAATAACCTCGTTCAATGAACTCGGTGTAGCTTTCAATTGTACGTTAATTACCGTACGGCCACCCGCCGGGATTTCCTGCGAAGTAAAACCGATAAATGAGAATAACAATAAAGCCCTTTCAGTTTCCGAATCAGGGACGTTGATGCTATATTTTCCATTTACATCTGTTTGCGCGCCAACGGTAGTGCCCTTAAGCGCTACGGTAACGCCGGGCAGAGGCTGATCATGATCATCGGTTACTTTACCCGTTATTGTTTTTGCAACCGCGAGTGGTGCATCCTCCTTATCATCAGCGTTATCCTGCTTTGCCGGATTTGCTTTACCCAAAACAATCTGATCGCCAATGATATCGAAAGTAATCCCCCTTGGGGTAAGTAGTTTATCAAGAACATCGCGCAGTTTTTCCTGTTTGGCTTCAAGCGACAAGCCTTGCTCTTTTTCAACCAAATTCATGTGGTAAACAAACTTCAAACTGGTAGCTTTTTCCAGCTGTTGAATTGCTTTTACAAGGCTTGCATTTTGAATATTATAATCAACACGCCTGTCAAGCAAGCTTTGCCCCTTGCTGGGATTAGCCAGGGAAACGCCTGTAAAAACGAGCAGTATTAAAATTTGACTAAAAGTGATTCTCATAATTTTACACCAGTCAAAGTGGTTTTGTAAATAAATCTTCATACATTTAAGTGTTTCTTTTTGAAAAAATTGAGACAAAGGATTCCCGGATCACCTCGAAAAAAAGGCGTTGCACACCGGGGATTAAAAGTTTATAGGAGTGTCTCCAGCACTCCTATTTCCTTTTCCAGGAAAGTTTGAGGGGGCGTTTAAGTATCGGTTCTTTTCTCCATATAGGTTTGTTTGGGTTTTATTGGTGTTTTAGATAATTGGTTTATTGGGTGCTTTCCAGAACAAACTGGTTGCCGTTTACACGGTAGCTTACATTAAGTGTCTTTTTCAGGATCTCCAGTATGGTTGGCAGGTTTTCATCAGTAAAATCGGCCTTCAGGTTATCCGTATTGATACTTTCGTCGACCGAACTGATGTTGACATTAAAGCTTTTGTTTAGTACCCTGAAAACTTCTCTTAAAGGCGTATTGTTAAACGACAAGCTCGTTTTACGCCACATCCCTATCGAAACATCTTTGATTTCAAGATTCTTTTTCAGGTTATCTGTAGGTTTGTCATAAACGGCCTCCTGGTTTGGTAATAACATCACGCCATTACCAGCGCTGGCTATAACGGCATTGGTATTACTTACCTGTGCCGTTCCTTTACCTGCAACTGATACCGAAACTTTTCCCGTAACAACATCAACCTTAGTTGTTTTATCGGCCGCGTATGCACGAATCCGGAAACTGGTGCCCCATACCTTGGTGATCACATTACCGGTGTAAATTGAAAACGGGCGCTTATGATCTTTGGTAACCTCAAAAAAGGCTTCACCACTCAGGGACACTTTGCGGCTTAACTTTTCAAAGGGTTTTATATAAGTAAGGGTTGAATTTGGACTTACCCATACCCTGCTTCCATCAGATAAAATGAGTTCTTTTATGGTATTACCGGTATTGGTAAATACCTGCTGCTGATCATCAACCATCTTAGGCGGCACCCCGACAGGAGAAGTTTTAAGCCGCACAAAAAATACAGCTATCAAAACTGCGGCCACGCCGGATAACCAGTAAATCACCTGTTTCAGGTTGGATCTTTTGGGTTTTATAGGAACTATATTTTTATTTTCGGCTGCATCGATATTGGATTTGATGTTCTCCCACATCACGGCTTTAAATAACTGTTGTTCTGCCTCCGGCAATATCGATACATCATCAGGCGCATCCTGAAACGAGGTGTACCACGCATGGATCATGGCCATTTCCTGTTCATCGCAGGTGCCGGCAAAATATTTCTCCAATAGTTCGGCAGGTAAATTCTTCTTCATTAAGCGCTTGTTTTAGGCAAGATTTATTGATGGTTTATAATAAGATGTAACCCGGCCAGGCCTCAACCCCTACTGTGATTATAACTTTTTTTAAAAAAATTCCGGTAACGACAGTCGGGCCGATGGAAAGCCATTTGAGGTAAAAAGTTCGTTTTGGAAAAGATGATGTTATTCGGAAAGAAATTACTTCCGCAAATAAAGAAAAGTAAGCAATAGCAAGCTATTAAGGTTAACCCTTAAATATCGTAGAGCTTTAGTAAGGTGATTTTCGACTGTTTTTTCAGAAATGCCCATAAGTTCCGCAATCTCCTTGTTGGTTTTGTATTGCTTACGGCTTAATTCAAACACGTTACGGCATTTTGGCGGCAACAGGTTTACTTCTGTCTCTACACGTTCCAGTAATTCTTTATAGTAATAATTCTCTTCTGTCGAATTATCGAAGCTGTTGCCTACCATAAGTAAGATCTCGGCATAGGAATTCCTCACCGCCTCGGCCCGCTTATGGTTTAACACGAGGTATTTTATCGATGTAAAAAGATATCCCTGCAATGACGTACGGATTTTCACCTGCTCCCTGTTAATCCAAAAGCTGGTAAAAAAATCCTGCACAATTTCTTTTGCGGTTTCCCTCTCTTTAAGACGTTTATACGCGGCAGCATAAAGTTTTAACCAATACCGGTTATAGATCTCTTCGAACGCGTCAATATCGCCAACCCCGAAGAGCTCAACTAATTGAATATCCGTATGATCACAAAACTTTTTCATTGCAAATAAAATCAACTTTTACAACACTGAAACCGACATATCATTTAATCGTTTAATTAACATTTAATTAGTCAATGAAATGATATTATCGCAGTTGCTTATTTGCGTGCGGCCATCGCCAACCCGCCTTTTTAGTATAAAAGAATAATTATCTTAGGTTATAACCAGCACAATATAAGATAAATTTATATCGCAAAGTAAAAATAAAATTATTAATTGTATTTATAACACTAAAAACAAAATTTTTAATTTCTATCGCTCGGAGGAATAAACCTGCTTGCTTATTCTATAAAAAGTTGAGCGGAACGCTAAATGTTAAATTTATAAAATTTCACTTACTATTTGGAATTAGTCTAATTAAATACTTGCTTTGCGTTATCAATTCACAGCTAATTCAAAATTTAACCATGATCAACATTAAAAAATTAAGCTACAGGTTCCTGCTAACCGGCTTATTAATGCCCGCTGGATATGCTTTTTCCCAAACCAGCCCGGTCAAAAAAATCCAAAACCTTAACGCCTCTGATAAAATGGTTTACTTTAACCTGGAAAAAGGAACAGCGGTAAGTGAAGCTGATACCACTAAAACCGGGTGGGATATTTCTTTTCAGCATACGGGAGTTATTATTCAAGGTGCCGGAGAAGGACAAATTGTTTCTGAAACGGCATTTGACCAGGTGAATAAAGCTCCGGCATCAGGTTATAAAAAAGGTAATCAGGCTGTTCCGTGGGGAAGCGGAAAAGGTTGGTATGCCTATAACATGGATAATCACCAGATCACCCCTATTCCGGGCAAGGTTATCTTTATCCATACCGCGGCTGGCAAATATTACAAATTGATCATCGACAGCTATTATAAGGATGGACCAGACGGAGCATCAGGTAACTACACTTTCCGCTACGGCGCCCTTTAAAACAATTTTCCCTCTATTAATTAACTATGAAATTATTTGCTAACCACATAAAAACCGTAGCCCTGTTTATTTTGGTGGCTTTCAGTTTCAGCACAAACGCTGCTACTCCTAAACGCATTATTACCCTAAGCGGCGCTTTAACAGAAACCGTTGACGCTTTAGGTTTTGGAAAAAGTATTGTTGCTGTTGATGTAACCAGTATTTACCCGGCATATATTGCTGCCCTACCCAAAGTGAGCAAAAATCGCACGGTATCTGCCGAGGGCCTGATCTCATTTAAACCCGACCTGGTACTTGCACCTGAAGGCAGTGTATCAAAGGAGATAGCCTATCAGTTGCAGTCAGCCGGTATAAATCTTGTAAATATTAAACAGGACTATTCTGTAAGCGGCTCTATAGCATTTATTAAAGCGGTAGCAACTGCATTACAGGTTCCTGCTAAGGGCGAGGCTTTAGCTAAGCAAACACAGGCCAAAGTTGATAAAGCGCTCGCCGCGGTTAAGCAATCTACCCGGACACCTAAAGTATTGTTTATTTACGCCCGTGGTACCGGCGTAATGCTGGTTGCCGGGCAACACACCAATATCGACGCTATTATTGCATTAGCCGGCGGTAAAAACGCCGCTCAAGGCTTTGACAACTTTAAGCCTTATACTACCGAATCATTAATTGAAGCTAACCCGGATGTGATACTGATGTTTGATTTCGGACTGAGCAGCCTGGGCGGTGTCGACGCGGTTTTGAAAATGCCTGGCGTGGCTCAAACCAATGCAGGTAAAAACAAGAAAATAGTGCAGATGGATGGAGAGCTTTTGATCAACTTCAGCGTGAGGCTTGATCAGGCCATCACCACCCTGAATAAAAACCTGCAATGAAAAACGGACTGATCTATACATTATTAGGCATAGGCGTTTTTCTTACAGCGGCATTGTCATTAAGCATGGGTGCTATGAAAATCCCCGTTCAGGATGTGCTGCTAATATTGGTAAAAAAAATAGGGCTATTCAGGAACATGCCTGTTGATGAACAATACGATACCGTATTAACCATTGTACGTATGCCAAGGGTTATTATGGGTTTGCTTGTCGGCGCAGCCCTGGGTATTTCGGGAGCTGCCATACAGGGTATTTTTCGTAACCCGCTTGCCGAGCCTGGGCTTATCGGCATATCGTCCGGGGCATCACTATTTGCGGTACTGATCATCGCTGCAGAAACGGCTTTTCTGGCTGGTGTAAGCAATTTACTCGGTTATTATTTACTCGCTTTCGGCTCATTTGCGGGTGCGGGCATTGCTACGCTTATTGTGTACCAGATATCCCGTAATGACGGAAAGCCCAATGTTGCTACCATGCTACTGGCAGGTATAGCGGTTAATGCCCTTGCCGGGGCGTTAACCGGTCTGGTTACCTATATGGCTAATGATCAGCAGTTACGAAACATTACTTTCTGGTTACTGGGCAGTCTTGGCGGTGCTACCTGGCAAATTGTTTTGTGCCTCATACCCTTTGTATTTGTTCCGCTGATATTACTGCCATTTATGGCTAAAACGTTGAATGCATTTGCGTTGGGCGAAACACAAGCGCAGCAGTTGGGACTACCCGTTGGCAGGGTAAAACGCTGGGTGGTTGTACTGGCTACTATGGCCGTAGGGGCTTCGGTAGCGGTATCGGGCATAATCAGCTTTGTTGGCTTGCTGGTACCTCACATGACCAGGCTTATTTTCGGCGTGGATAACCGCCGTGTATTGCCGGCATCTGCATTGCTGGGCGCTCTTATCCTTACCCTGGCCGATATGATAGCCCGCAAGGTTGTTGCACCGGTGGAGCTGCCAATAGGTGTTATTACAGCGCTGTTAGGCACCCCGGTTTTCCTGTATATTTTAATAAAAGACAAAAAGAAAATTGCCCGATAATATTATGCTTACAGTTGAAAACGTAACTTATAAAACGGGGAAACATACCCTGGTAAAAGATATCTCGTTCATGGCGCACCCGGGCGAGATCATGGTAATACTGGGCGCCAACGGAGCAGGAAAGTCGTCGTTAATGCGTTTGCTGAGCGCCGAAAAGAAGGCATCTGCAGGTTCGATCTCCCTGTCAGGCAAAGCCCTGAACAACTACACGGCAAAAGAGCTGGCGTTAAAGCGTGCTATTCTCAATCAGCAAAACATTGTTAACCTCGATTTTTCGGCGATGGAGATTGTGCAGATGGGGCGTTACCCGCACTACAACAGCAAACCTACGACGCACGACCTGGATATAATTAACGAAGTAATGGGCATTACCGGCACAACGCACATGGCCGAACGCTCGTTCCTGTCGCTATCCGGCGGCGAACAGCAACGGGTACACCTGGCACGTGTACTGGCCCAGATTTGGGATACACCGGAGGCGCTCCTATTGCTTGATGAACCGGTATCGGGTATGGATATACTGTATCAGCAGCAAACTTTGTCGCTGGCACATATGCTGGCGAAAAAAGGTTTTATGGTGATAGCTATCTTACATGATATTAACCTTGCCGCCCAATATGCCGACAGCATCATGATGCTGAAAAACGGCCGTAAATGGTACCACGGTGCACCAGCCGACATACTCAGTACGAAAAGCATTTATGATGTTTTTGAAACCGAGGCCGATGTTTTCACCAATCCTAATACACTCAAACAACTTATTATGCCCAAGGTGATCACCCATCACCTGAGCGAACAAAATTTGAAACCCTTCACACTATAAATATGGAAACCATATCATTAAAAGAACAATATCTTGCATTCAAAGCCGAAAACCCCAAAAAGAGGATTCGCGATATTGCTACCGCACTAAATGTAAGCGAAGCTGAATTACTGATGACCGGTATCGGCGAAAACGTGACCATTCTTGAAAATAAATTTGAAGACCTGCTGAAAGAAATAACCGGTTTAGGTTATGTAATGGCCCTTACCCGTAATGAATATTGCGTGCACGAACGCAAAGGCGTTTACGAAAAAGTTTCCTTCAGCACCCATGCCGGTTTGGTATTAGGCCCGGATATCGATTTGCGTTTATTCATGAGCCAGTGGAAATTGGGTTTTGCCGTTGAAGACAATAACCTTAAAAGCTTCCAGTTTTTTGATGCCAATGGCGTTGCCATACATAAGATCTATCTCACAGATAAAAGTAACGCTGAAACATACCATGAGCTTGTTGCCCGCTTCCGTAAAGAGGATCAGCAAGCAGTGGTATTATTGCCAACTGAACCGGCAGCTAAACCTAATATTTCTGATGATGAAGTTGATGTAGCAGCATTTCAACACGCCTGGACAGCCTTACAGGACACGCACGAGTTTTTTGGCTTATTGAAACGTTTTAACCTTAACCGTACACAGGCTTTGCGGCTTGCCCCGGCAGGATTTGCAAAACAGATTAATGTTGATGATTTTAAAACCGTAATGCAAAGCTGCGCTGCAAAACAGGTACCAATCATGGTATTTGTTGGCAATCACGGCTGCATCCAAATCCACACAGGTACAGTTACACGCATTGTAGAAATGGACGTGTGGTTTAACGTGCTCGATCCGGAGTTTAACCTGCACTTACGAATGGACGCCATTGCATCGGTATGGCACGTAATTAAACCATCGAGCGATGGCGATATTAACTCCCTGGAGCTTTTTGACAATAAGGGCGAAATGATTGTTCAGATTTTCGGCAAACGTAAACCAGGCCTGCCCGAATTAAACGAATGGCGCGAAGTATTGGCCCTATAATAACGACATATCTCAGCAACGATGACTTGTTTTCTGGCGAGCCTTGACAGGCCTCGTCTGAAAACAAGTATTGGCACATAGCCTTAGGCTATTTTAATAACAACTTTGCTAAATATTCCTTTTGTGCTGAGATAGTAAGCCCCAAGGGGTAGGCGCTATTTGCATATATTATTTCATATAGCGCTGTGATTTGTTATCCTCCGTCAAATCTGAGATATTAAAGTCCTATCCTTTTATATATCCTATCTTCCAATTTTGATAATTCAGGTTCATCCAATCCGCTTACGTGGTCATCTTCATCATTAAAACTTTGATACCAGGCTTCAACTTTTAACGTCTGGGCAGCGCTGCACTTTCCGGCAAGAAAAAGTTCTGCCAATTTAATGGTGATAGTTATTTTCGATTTATTGTTTTGAGCAGTTTTCGCAGTATTATTAAACATTCTCCTGAACAATCCGGGTCAACACATTTATGAATGAAGCGCCCCGTATCTCACCCCGGGGCGCTTTTTACCTTTCGGTAATCAACTAAATCGACCAATCTCATGTTGGCCGGCGCTGGGATGTGTCTCAAACAGCCCGACGATCTTTAAAGCAATATATCGGCAATAGCTTTGATGCTGATAAAGTAAGGGTGACCCTCGCCTCCAAAAAAAAGCAATTAATTCATGCGATATTTTTTTTATAGACGATTTGCCCAATATTCTCGACGAATTGAGTGAATTGCCGGTAAATTGCCTCAATGCATATAGTCGATTATTTTAAGCAAACCGTCTATTTTTTTAACCCGATTATCGATATCGGTTTTGTATGCGGTAATAAAACCTTCTTTTTGATTAATTTTAACTACCCGCAATGCGTCTGCTTCATGTATAAAACAGTGCTCAAGGCCAAGCGGGACATGGTTATTTTTCTATTTTTATCAGGTAAATCTCTATAACGTGTTTGTTAAATTAAGAAAAGCTGTTTTTCCGGTACATTTGTTTGCAGCCACGGCCCTTATTATCTGGATCCTGTTTCCGCTTACGTGGCCGGTTAATATGCCATCTTCATACTGGATAAAACAGGTTGCCGAAAATCTGGGGTATGCAGTTGTTTACACCATTAACACGGCAGTACTATCTCCTAAGCTATTAACTAAAAGGCGGCTTGGCTTTTACATTATTAGTGTAATAGCTTTGATAATTCTGATGGTAAAGTACAACGGTTGGATGCAGGACTCGTTGCATATTGATGCGGCCATGGCTAAGATGTTTCACCCCTACGTGCCCGGTCATCATATGCGCAGCGCCTGGACTATTTTAATGTGCCTCATAGTACTCGGTTTTAGCAACGTTACTACGGTTGCAAAAAAACTGCAATCGCATGAGCTGGCTATCCAGGTTTCAGAAAAAGAACGCATCAGTGCCGAACTATCTTTCCTTAAAGCACAGATCAATCCCCATTTCTTTTTCAATACCCTGCATACCATTTACGCTTTAACCGATACGGATCCGGCATCGGCAAAAGAATCGCTATACACCCTATCGCATATGATGCGTTATGTGATCTACGAAACCAAGCAGGATGTAACCACGCTAAAAAAAGAAGTAAAATTTATTGAAGACTATATTAGCCTGATGCGCACGCGAATAGACAGCAGCGTGGAAGTAAGTTTTACCATGCCCGATAAGCTACGCGATATAAATGTAGCGCCCATGTTATTTTTACCTTTTATAGAAAATGCCTTTAAACACGGCATAAGCGCGCGCCAGGCCAGTTATATTTTTGTGGAGATAAGCGAAGCAGGCGGGATATTAAAATTTATGGTACGTAATTCGATCTATAAAAATACAAATAAAGAGCTCGATGAAGAGTATGGTATTGGGATCGCTAATACCAAACGAAGACTTGACCTCCTCTACCCGGGAAAATACAACCTGGTAGTGAATGACGACGCCGGCACCAACGAATATCTGACTATTTTAACATTGAACACCAATGCAAATTAATTGTATAGCGGTAGATGACGAACCCGCGGCACTTAATCTCATCATCAACTATATTAATCAGACGCCTTTCCTGAGCTTAATGGCGAGGTTCAATAACGCTATTGACGCGTTAAAGTATGTTCACGAAAACCAGGACCTGCAGTTGATATTCCTCGACATCAGAATGGCCGATTTGAGCGGCGTAGAACTGGCCCGGATCATTGAACAATCGGACAGGAGAAAAAACTTGCGGGTTATTTTTACCACAGCCTATGACCATTACGCGCTGGATGGTTTCCGGGTTGATGCAATTGATTACCTGCTAAAACCATTCAACTTTGTGGATTTTTCGCGGGCGGCTACCAAGGCGTATGAGTATTTCGTGATGTTAAATGGCGCTCAGCAACCAATAGCCGCTGTGCCTGCGGCTCCCCAATTTTTATACCTTAAGGTAGAGCATCAATTGCACAAAGTGGATATCGATAATATTCTTTATATCGAGGGCTTGAAAGACTATGTTAAATTATATCTTAAAAACGAAGAAAAGCCTGTACTAACCCTTATGTCGCTTAAAAAGCTGGAGGAAAAGCTTCCCACAGAGCTTTTTCTGCGTTTGCACCGATCATTCATTGTATCAAAAGCAGCAATAAAATCGGCTACTAAAACCTCTGTACAAATCGGCGCCGAAACCATTTATGTGAGCGACCAGTTTAAAGACAATTTTAGTCAGTTTTTGAAACAGTGGGTACTGTGATTACGGCTGAATAAATGTAACCTCCTGGCCTGATTCGGCCCAGGCATCAATACCTCCTAATAAAGGCCGGATACGTTTAAGCCCTATTTTTCGTAATTTCTCTGCATACCTGGCGGCAGTAATTTCATTTGGGCACGAGCAATAAATCACAATCTCCTGATGGCTGGCATACCGGTCGGCGATATCGCTGAGGCTGTTTTCATCTACGGGAATTGAGCCCGGAATAAAACCGTTTTTTACGCGCTGATCTACCGGGCGTGCATCAAGTATCACTGGATTTGAGTTGCCGTCTATTAATTCTATCAAATCGTTCACCGTTAACCTATCTGCTTCAAACTGCCTGATAAGGCGATAGCGCTGCAACCATTTGAACAAAAGATACAAGCCGAATAAAACAAGAACAAATAAACCACCCAACTTCCCGTAGCGACTTAATGCTGAGATCACACTATCGATTTGGTGACGAAAGATAGCGCCCAAGGCCACGGCTGCGCTAAGATAAATAAGCGCCGCAACAGATGAAAAAAAGGCAAATACTGCTACCCGCATTGCATAAACGCCCGCAACAACCGGCGCGAGTGTAGACAAGCCGGGAATGAATTTCACTATTGTTAACGCAGGCGCACCATAACGGTCAAAAAGATCGCCTGTGCTACGGACACAGGAATCTGGTGATATGGAAATTTTACATAATTTTCCGAGGATGCCTGTTCCGTATCTTTTTCCGGCAAAAAATAAGACAAAGTCGCCTATTAGTGTCCCGAGTGATCCAACCAAGATTAGAGATATAACGTTCTCCGGGGTTGCAGGTGTTACAGCTGCAGTTACAATCATTACGGTAAATGCAGGTAGCGGCAATCCTACACTCTGTAAAAGTGTGATCAGGAAAACTACCCAGAGCCCATATGTTTGTACCAGTTCAACTAATGTGTTCATACTTCAGCAGCAGCTAAGATAAAACACATAATTTTATTGGCCTGTCAGATTCTGTTAATTAATTATTATTTGACGTCAAAAACACGAATCTGCCGTGACGCTCAATTTTAAATCATAAATTAAAGAGGCCAATTGTTTCGAAAAAGGATTGTTAAGGCTGTTTTTTCAAAATTTGGGTAACATGCTCCTTATAACTTTCGCCGATGGGCAATTCTTTTTTGCCTAACTCTACATCACTGGCAGAAAAAGCAGTGATATGTTGTTGATTTACTATAAAAGACCTATGTATCCGCAGGAAATTTTTAGATGCGAGGTCTGCTTCCATATCGCTGATCTTATATTTAGTAACAACGGTGGTATTTAGGGTATATACTTTTACATAATCTTTTACACTTTCCATGTACAGGATATCTGCAACGTTGACCTTTACATTGCGATAACCCGATTTCAAGACGATGTTTTCTGGCTCCGGATCTGTAGGCATAGAAGGCTGTGCTTGCTGGCCGGCATTCCGCAAATAACGTTCTATGGCTTTAAAAAAACGTTCGAAGGTAATGGGCTTAAGCAGGTAATCTACAATATCAAGATCATATCCGTCGATGGCGTAATCACGATACGCGGTAGTAATAATTACGCGGGGCGGGTTGCGGAGCATTTTAAGAAATTCAATTCCATCTATGGCTGGCATACGGACATCAAGAAACATCAGATCAACATCCTGACTTTTCAATGTTTCAAGTGCTTTCAAAGCGTTAGGACAGGTGGCCGTTACCTCCAGAAAATCAAACCTGGTAATATGGTTTTGCAATAAGGTAATGGCCAACGGTTCATCATCAACCAACAGGCAACGAATCTTTTTCATTTTTGACTGCATTAATATGATGGATCGTTAACTGAACCGTGAATGATTTTTCATCTTGTATGATATCTAAACTGTAATCTTTGCCATAAATAAGATCAAGTTGTTTTCGCAAGTTGCTCAATCCTATTTTTCCGGGGTAACTATTATTCCGGGTAGCGCTCTCAAATCCGATGGTGTTGGATACTCTGAAATCAAAGACATTTTCGCTGGCACTTAGCGTTATATCAATCTGCGGCTTATCCATGTCATTACTGGCGCCATGCTTAAAAGCATTTTCGACAAAAGAAAGCAGAATAAGCGGAGCTATTTCAACTTCCTGCCTGATATCAGAATTTAAATTTACGGTCAGGCGCTCATCGTATCTTAATTTCTCAAGTTCAATATAGTTACTGATCAGTCGTAATTCTGACTTTAATGATACAAATTGCCCGTCACAACGATAAAGTATGTGATCAAGAATATCTGCAAGGCCTGCTATAGATGGCGAAGTTGCAGGCGACGAAACCAGCGAAAGCGAGTAAATATTATTAAGTGTATTGAATAAAAAATGGGGATTAAGCTGATTTTTAAGTAGTTTCAATTCTGTTTCTGCTTTTTCCTTTTCAAGCAGCAGTGTTTTTTTCTGTATTTCCAGCTTGTCCTTCAACAGCTTAAAGAAAACGAAAACGAAGGCTGCGGCCATGATCTGAAAAAAATACACAAACAGCAGCTTGGGGATATCGGTAAATATTTCGTGGTAAGTTTCGGATGCTTTAGGGCGGATACCGGCAAGTGGCTCGCATATCTTTACTATGAAAACCCGTGCAAGTGCACACGCCGCATAACTTATTATCACAAACCCCAATGCTGCAATAAGGTATCTTTTTTTGATAAACTGCGGTATCACCAAATAGGCAATACCATAAGCAGCCATCATTTCTGTCGAAATATATAATCCGTCGCTGATAAATTCAAACAGTGATGATGCTTGCCCGCCGTTGTAATATTTGCTCGAGCTAACAGACACCAGCAAATAAACAAGCCAATATAAAATATGGCTTGGCCAACGGTGCCGCTTATGAAAATTCAACAAATTATCAGGAAAGCTCATTTACAAACAATTATAACTATTTCCTCGCTTCAAAACACAACTATCGACATAAAGGGAATTTCGCCCCATGAACAGGTTGTTTTGATGAAATTAAAGGGCTGTAGGCGTTTTTGCATTTTCCGTCTTCAAAATACGCGTGTCTGCCTGTATCTTCTATTTTGCATCATCCCGGAGACTATCATTGCTCAAAACCCCGGCAATGAAACCACTAAATCTCATTACAATATTAACAGCATGGCTTTCCTTTCAGTTTAATGCAGAAGCAAACGCTCAGGGAAAAATTCAGGGAACAATAACAGATGAACATAAACTACCACTGCCATCGGTAATAATCAGGCTTTTGAGAATGTCGGATTCTGTGTTATACACGGCAACAACGAGTGATCAGACTGGTAAATTTCACTTCAACCAGGTTCCGGAAGGCAGATATCTGTTAAACCTGAGTTTTGTAGGTTTTAGAAAAGCATTTATACCTGATTTGTCAATCAATAAGAAAGACACCACTATTAATATAGGTGAGATCAAATTGCTTCCGGCTTCTAATATGCTTGGGGAAGTAATCATTGAAGCCCAAACCCCGCACATTCAAAAGCTTATTGACAAAACGATTATCAATGTCGATAGAAATATCGCTAATACCGGTACTAACGTATTGGAATTGATAAAAAAGCTACCCGGAGTTCAGGTTACCCCTGACGGACAGATCACATTAAACGGCCATTCAGGGATCAATATCATGCTTGACGGTAGAAGCACTTACCTTTCTGCCGAAGATCTGAGCAACCTGCTGACTGGGATGTCTTCAAACGATATTCAAAAAATAGAAATCATGACCAATCCATCCGCCAAATATGACGCGGCAGGAACGGCTGGGATCATTAATATTGTACATAAGAAAAATACCCAAAGTGGCCTGAACGGAAATTTCAACGGCGGCTTTGGGGTCGGCACCTATAATCGTTACAATAGCGGCTCGAGCGTTAGCTATAAAACGAAAAAGTACAGCTATTATATAAATGGTAGTTATTTCGACAACAAAACGCTATTGAAGGGTAACGCCATCAACAACATATTGCAGGAAAATGCTCCGCTAACGGAAAACATTTCTGCTACAAATAGAGTAACTGCCGGAACCGCATATAATGCTGCCGCGGGCCTGGACCTGTACCTGCGTAAAGGCGCCACGTTAACATTGCTTAGTAATATTTCTACCCGAAGAACAAGTGAGGCTATCACTTCCTCAACTGATATATTCAACCATGATCAGACCAAAACTGGAAGCGAAGCATTTAATGCATTGAACAGGGATAAACCATTTAACTATATGGCTGGCATTCAATTGCAAAAAAAGCTGGATACACTTGGTAAACAGTGGTCTGCAGGTATAGATTATTCCAGTTTCATTTATAAGCCCTTGCAACAGACTGCAACTACAATGTTCAACTCTAATGGAGATTTTCAAAGCCAGGAAAATATCTTAATTGATGAATCAAGACGGCTTTATATTGTTGGCGCAAAGGCGGATTACGTTTTACCATTAATAAATCACGCACGGATAGAAACCGGTTTTAAATCCAGCTATGTAAAAACCAATAATGAGAACAACTATTACCAACAGGCAGACGGCTATAATATGATTGATCCGCAAAAAAGTGATTATAGCACCAACTGGGAAAATATCAACGCCGCTTATATCAACTTTAACGGCGAATACGGCAGACTCTCACTACAGGGCGGTTTGCGGGCCGAACAAACTGTAATGAAAGGCCATCAGCTGATCGCCGATATCTCCATAAACAGGAACTATGTTCAGCTGTTCCCGACTCTTTTTGCGAACTATAAACTCGGGGATCAAAGTACACTTAATTTCCAGTTCGGCCGGAGAACAAACAGGCCTGATTATCATGAACTTGTCCCCTTTCGACGCCCCCTATCTTCACTGCTTTACTTTCAGGGGAACCCATTTCTGCAGCCAGAACAAAGTTGGCACCAGGAGATAACCTGGGCTTATCAAAACAGCTTATTCCTAACAGCCGCATATGAAACAACAAATAATTACGTGCGGACTTTACCTTATCTCGATCAGAACAGTACAACCATGACTCGAATTCCAACCAATGTACAGGGAGCCCATTTCTACAACTTTAGCATGAGTTATGATAAAGATCTGTTGAAATGGTTAACTACCAATACCTCCATCACACTTTATAAAAACTCATTTACCGGCAATGTGAGTGGTTTCAGTTTAAACGATCCCGGGATAAACACGGTTGATATAGTATCTAATAACACCTTTCGTTGCACCGATAAACTATCTATGGAGGCGGATTGGGAATATGAATCGAAACGCCGCTTTATAGGGTCGACATATGGTGGGTATACAACACTAAACCTTGTTATGAAACAAAAATTATTTCATAACAAAGCCGCTATAACTATCAATGCTATTAATGTATTAAACAGCGACAAGCGAAGCAGTACGGATCGCTATTTAAACCTTTACCAGTATACTTTTAATCGCTTTTATACAAGGTCAGTATCATTGAGCTTCAGTTACCGCTTTGGAAATGACAAACTTTCCGGCGCGCGACATAAATCCGGATCGGAAGAAGAACAACGACGTGCTGAGAACTGATATCAATAGTTCCGCTAATGTTGGAAGTTCTGCGCCTACTTGAATTACTCAAATTTTCCTAACGCGGCATCCCTTTCAGCTTCTTTCCAATGCAATCTGGCCTGATGAGCAAAAGCCATCGTAGGCGAAATACGTGATATGGCTTCTGCCGAGCAGCTTGCGTCAACCAGCACAAATTCGGCGCTGTCATTTACTTTTGGCCATTGCATGTTCCCTTCATTGTCCAGGGGCAAAACATTGTGCGTGGCAAAACGCAAAGTTCTGGAAAGGTCAAATTCTGTTCGCCAACCATATAGATCAGCTATAAGGTTGGCTTTCTGAAGCATATTACCCGTCCCGAATGTACTCCAGTGATCCTGAATATTGTCGCTACCCGCCAATACGTTTACGCCATGTTTCGCCAATGCAGGAACAGGCATCACCAGTTTGCCAAACGGAATAGAGGATACGATACCAACCTTAGCCGCTGCTAATTTTTCCGCAATACGTTCTAACTCATTTGACGGAAGCGAGGCAAGCACAAAAGCATGACTAACATAAGTGCGCCCCTGTAATGATGGGTTTTTAAGCGCCTGTTCGGCAAGGTACTCTATTGTGCAAAGACCTTCCTTGCCCCCATCGTGCAGGTGAATATCGATCCCTTTATTATTATCCAGCGCCAACTCTACAGTAAAGTCCAGCACTTTTTCAATATTCCGGTCTATTCCAAACGGATCAACGCCGCCGATAAAAGCAACACTATCCAGTTGGGCAGCCTCTTTTAGCAAAGGAGCCGAATCTGTATAAAAACATCCGTGTTGCGGAAATGCAACCAGTTCGGCACTAAAGCTTCCTTTTTTGTTATCTAATGCCTTTTGCAGGTTTTCCAACGAACGAAGCCCAGAGGTTGTATCCACATTGAAATGCGTACGGGCAAAGGTTGTACCGTAACCCTGCATCAGGTCGATCAAGAGTCCGGCCCGCTCCGTCGATGTTTTAAGTAGCTCTGGAATGATCTCTTGCTCATAGGCAATCATATCCAAAATACTTCTTTTCTTTGGGGAGTGGGCCTGCCATGGGAGGCTATATAGGGTTTTGTCCAAATGGACATGCATATCACTAAATGCAGGCAACATCAGATAGCCTTTTGCATCTATAGCACCCGGGAGTGATGCGTTATTGGTAAATATCTTTGTGATCTTCCCTTCGCTAACTTCAATGCAGAATAGTTCTGTACGTGTTTCTTTCGCGCCGGTTTCGTCCATTATAAAACCCGTTTCCAGGCGAATATTTTTTAAAATATAGCTACCGGTTACAGGCGGGGCATATTTTGTTTTTTCCATCTCCAATGCAATTTTGATTAATAGTTATTCCGTTAGCAATCCCTGTTTTAGAAAACGACGGTTCCCTGATAAATCAGGGACTTTACAGGGGAAAGCCTTGAGACGGCCTCTGCTGAGCAACTGGCATCAACGAGTACAAAATCGGCAGCATCACCTGCCTTAGGCCATTGTTGCTGCCCCTTATCATCTAATGGCAACGGCCCTGCTGTTGCAAGGCCCAGCATCCGGGACAGGCCAAACTCTGTGTTATGTCCGTATAGCTGCGCCGCCATATTTGCCTTGTACAGCACACTTCCGGTGCCGAAGGTGTTCCAATGATCAACAATGCTGTCGTTCCCTGTCATTACTTTTACCTGGTGTTTCATCAACATAGGAATGGGCATGATGAGGCCACCGAAAGGTATGGTTGAATTGATCCCAATCTGCGCTGCACCAAGTTTCTCTGCCATTTCCTCTTGCTTCGCCTGGTCAAGTTTTCCTAATACAAAGCAATGGCTCAGGTACGTTTTCCCTTTCAGTACCGGGTTTTCGTTCACTTTACTAATCAGGTATTCAACTGTTTTCAATCCCGATTCGCCTGTTTCATGCAGGTGAATGTCAATTCCTTTATGATGATCCAGCGCCAGCTGAATTGTAAAATCCATTGTTTTTTCAATAGCGCCGTCAACGGTAAAAGGATCCACTCCACCAATGAAATCAACGCCCGCCTGGGCTGCTTCCTTCAGATAAGGAGCGGTATTGGTATAAAACACCCCATGTTGCGGAAAGGCCACCAACTCCGCGCCAAAGCCCTTCTTTTTATTATCCAGGGCCTTTTGCAAATGCCTGAGTGAATCCAGTTTAGAAGTAGGCTCTATATTGACATGGCTCCGCGCGAAAGAGGTTCCTTTTGATTGCAGTAGCTCAATCAGTTTCTCAGCCTTGTAGGTAGAATTTTTCAGCATTTCGGGCAGTATCTCCTGCTCCAGTGCTATCATTCCCTTTACACCTCCGGTTCTTCTCCGAACAGCCTGCCACTTATCGCCATAAAAAGTTTTATCCAGATGGATGTGCATATCCCTGAAGGAAGGCAACATCAGCATCCCCTTTACATCGATGGCATCTGCATGGGGCTGACCGGTGCTGACTTTTTTGATCTTGCCGTTTGCTATCTCTACCGAAAAAATGCCGGTCTTGGTAGCCACAACATCACCATCTTCATAATCGAAACCGGTTTCCAAACGCACATTTTTAAGCGTAAAACTTTTGCCGGTGTTGTTTACGTTCAAAGAGTTCAATCCGGCGTGTTCTTCCCGCTCATCTGCAAATAGCATTCCGGGAATAAGCGTAGCACCGGCGAGTGCCCATGCTGAGTTTCGGATAAATTCTTTACGGGATAGTATTGATCTGTTCATTTGGCTTCCAGGTTATCATGCTCTTCGGCAAAAGCAATCGCTTTAACTTTCACAAAAGTACGCGGCCAACCGCCCATCGCCGGTGAACTATTCCTGCCAATACTTGTAAAATTTATAATTTCTCGCGAAATTCGGTAGGCGTCATGCCTGTCTGGCCTTTAAAAAAATTGGAAAAATAGGCATTGTCTGTAAAGCCCAGTTCAAAGCCTATTTCCTTAATAGATAGGTCGCCGCTTTGAAGTAATCTTCTTGCTTCTACGCAAACCCTTTGATGAATGAGCTCTGTTGCCGAGATCTTCAAATGTTTTTTACATAGAATATTAAGGTAGTTGGCGGATATATGGAGTTTTTCCGCATAAAACATCACGAATTTCTGCTGTTTAAAATATTCATCTATCAGCATATTGAATTTGGCCAACCTTGGGTTTGACTGGTATACCTTAAACTCAGTAAAAGCATATTCGGCTTCTCTGCTCACAATTGCTGCAATGGTACCCGCGCGGGCGGTGATCAGGGTAGCCAGCGAGTTATTTCTTCCCAGTTCTTTTTTGATAGCATCAAATTCATAGCGCAACTGATCGCAGGCGTCTTCCGTAAGGTCGATAACCGGATGGTTCTGATAATTAGTAAACGAGAACCTGAAAAACGGCGCAAAATGTTCAAAGAATGAACGCTCGACCATCAATTGGTAAGCTATGGTTTTGCTGCCGATATACCATTTATGCATTTGCCCCGGAAAAAGCACGTGGATCTGACGATCGCTTATGGTGTAATCGACCGAGTCTATAGTGTGTACACCTTCAGCCTTATCAAAAAGCATGATGATAAAAAAGTCATGTTTATGGGGCTTCTCGATGTGCCTTTCCCCATGAATTTCATTGAACAACAACTCTTCTCGTCCGGCAGTTTGCCCCTCGCGGAAGCCATCCAGCCCAATAACCGGCACCCGGGCTTCTGTTTCATGTTTGGCAATCTTGTTCACAATCGGCTGTTATTGTTAAAATCATCGGCTTACTCCGCTTTCCGCAACCCGGATTCAAATTCCAGGCTAACGCCGATTGTGAAATTTATAAAAACAAGCCGATATAAACAAATGCCCAAAAACTTACAGCTTCGGATCAATCCTTTGTGACGGGAACTGCTAAAGAAGCGTTAAGCATCGGCACAAGTTTCACCAGTTCAACTTCGGTTACCTGCCTGCCAAATTCAGCTATTTCAAATCCCTCAGCATATTTTACCTCGGGTACGGCTTTCTTTCCGCTCCATTTCTCTAATGCATAAACATATGATGGAAATACTTTGCTGTATGCGTAGGTATTATTGTAAATTAACTGCTTTTGCTTTGCCGGATCTTTTCTTACTTCATCCAAAATCCCCATACCATGCGGAATAGCTTCTTCCACCTGCGTTTTATGTGCACCGCATGCGGCAAGTTTGGTTTCCCAAACTTTATCAATACTGAAAGCAAAATCAGGGATGTAAGAAAAATTGTGCGTATGAAAATCACGTATATAAAGGAATACCGGCATCTTCTCCATTTTCAGATCCTTCGCGGCATCACGCACAATGTACCCGGCTGTCATGTTATCGGTATGACCGCCCTCTGCCGGGTAAAAAGTAAATACAACATCGGGTTTAAATGCTTCAATGCTTTTGATCACCTTTCCGCGCGACTCCGGGGTGTTCTTTAACCCCTGATCGTGATAGTTCAATACTTCATAATCTGCCAGGTTAAGGATATTTTTGGAATTCATCGCCTCCTGGTAACGCCTCTTGGCCAACGCTTCGGGCTTTTCCACCCAATGGCCTTTATCCCCATTAGTGAGCGACATAAATTTTACCTGGTTCCCCATCTGCGTATACAATGCCGCGGTACCACCCGTGTACACCTCACCCTCATCAGGGTGCGCGAAAATCATCATGATACGAAGTGGCGCTTGCTGCGCTTGCGCGCCCGCGAAAAAAACGGTGATAAAAAAGGACAAGATTAATAATCGCATAATTTTAGGTTTATAAGTGGTTGAACTCAACAGGTTTGTTGGATGAAACAAATCTAAGTTTTCAGCATTATGCGAGATTGTGTTCGTTATTCCGATAATTGTATTTTTTATAACTATCTCCTGAACTTCAATGCTCTGGCATCCTTTTTTGTCTAAAGAATCAAAAACAATAGTTTATAGCATTTTTTCCGGACGTGACGAAACGTTAATTTCCAAATTTGATATAACTTGCCGGGGCAATCACAATGTGCTGACAGATGAGCCATTGAAAATTCATTTACCTTTTAACATTTACTTATGAACCTGGGATTAGATCAAAAAGTAGCCGTAGTACTGGCGGCAAGCAAAGGCCTCGGAAAGGCTTCGGCACTGGCTTTATCAGCCGAAGGCGCAAAAGTTATCATAGGCTCGCGGAACCTGGCCGAGCTGAATTCTACAGCCGATGAGATCCGGCAGCAAACAGGAAATGAGGTGGCTTGCCTGCAGGTTGATGTTAATAACAGCGAACAATTAACCTCTTTTATCAATAAGGCCGGAAACCTTTACGGCCACATAGATATTTTAGTGAACAATGCCGGCGGGCCTCCGTTTGGAAAATTTGAAGGCTTTGATGATATGCAATGGCAGCAGGCATTTGAACAAAACATGCTTAGTTTCGTCAGGACATCAAGGCTTGTATTGCCCTTTATGAAAACTACCGGCAGCGGCCGCATTATTAATATCGTTAGTGGTTCGGTTAAATCGGTATTAACAAACTCGGTACTATCAACCGCGATGCGTATGGGTGTTGTAGGAATGGCAAAAATGCTTGCCGACGAACTGGGACCTTACGGCATCAGCGTTAATAATATCGCGCCAGGCCTTATCCTTACCGACCGGATCAAGCATACGCTACCACAAGATGTAGATCCGGAAGAAGCTATTAAAGAGAAAACAAAAAGCATTCCGTTGGGCCGTATAGGCAAACCCGAAGAATTCGCGGCATTGGTGGCGTTTCTTTCATCTACCCCGGCTGCCTACATCAGCGGAACAACCATACAGATAGACGGAGGTGCAAGCCGCGCTATTCTTTAAAATTATTTCTATTGAAACACAAAAAAGGGAGGATAGTATAATAATACTATCCTCCCTTTTTTGTGTGACGGTTAACCCGGTCATGAATTCTTCTTCCCTATCGGGATTTTATTATAACGCTGGATTCTTTTTCTTATCAGGCTGTCCGGCAACATAAAATACTCCGGCAATGCCAACGATTGCCGCGCCAAAAAACACAGGCAATTTATTAGTCCAGGTACCATCAGGGTAAGTGATGATCTCCATCGAACCGCTGCTATCTACGGCATTAACCGTGGCATGGTAAAAGAAATTTGGAACAATAAAAAGAGCCAAGCCAATTATAGCTAATATGATACTGAACTTTCTCATGATGATAAATTATGGTAATGATGAATTTTGTTTTTAATCAATTTTGAGCTGAGCAGGGCGAAATTTCTATTTACCGCTTACATCAGTCAATTCCTTCCCATTTGCAGGCATCTTGATGCGTTGTCTTTTCAATGATATTTTCACATGGGTGTTATCATCGGCATCCATCTGGATCTGGTAAGCTTTTACGATGTCTTTATAAGAGAGTACCCCAACCAAACTGCGATTGCTTCCTGCGGATGAAATAGGCAATACGTCTGCCCCTGTTTTCGACATGGTTTCCAAAGCTTTCCGCAAGCTATCTTTAGTGCTAATGAAATAAGCGGGTTGTTGCTTAACTATCTGCTTTAATAAAGTATCAGGCGATAACTTATCCTGATAAACAGCGGTGATCTGTATTGTACCGGCATAAGCGCCCTGGTCATCAACCAGAATCAGGTAATTATCGTCAGTTACGTTATTACCCAACCAGTTGCGCACCTCGCTTACCGTACTTTTATCATTGATAACTATCCCTTCTTCGCTAATCACCTGCCCTACGCTCATTTTCTGTAAAACATCAGGTTCAAACGAATCGGGTGTAAACACTCCCCTCCTCGCTATTTTCTCGGTCATGATGGTATTCTCCATTAAAAAGAACGATACCAGGTAAGCCGCTGTACAGGCGCCAAGCAAAGGAAGTAATGCATGTGACTGCATTGTGGCTTCCAGGGCAAAAACTATACTGGTAAGGTATGCCCTTGACGCGCCCGCAAACATAGCCGACATACCAATCAATGCCGCCAACGGTATTGTAATACCCGAATCCGGAAAAACCAGCAGTATCCCCGAACCAATAAGCGCACCGGCAGCGCCGCCAATGGTTAAAAGCGGGGCCAGTGTACCGCCTGATGTACCGCTACCTAATGCTATAGCCCATGATAAAAATTTGAAAAAGCACAGCATGGCTATTAAGCGGATAGACCACGTGCCCGAAAGCACACCGGTGATGTTATCATAGCCTACGCCAAGTGTATGTGGCGCAAAATAACCTATAATACCCACAGCAAGACCGCCAATAGCGGGCCACCACATCCAATGTATAGGCAGCTTTTCAAAGCTATCTTCTATAAAATAAACTATTTTAGTGATACCGATAGACATAAACCCAATCACAATGCCCATGAAACTGTAAATCCCCAGGGCTGTATTGGATGGAATGGCCAGCTCCGGCATGGTAAATACCGGCCCCGATTCAAATAAAAGATGGTGCCCCGCCGCCCCGGTTATACAGGCTAAAGCCACCGGCAATATAGCACGTGGCGAAAACTCAAAAAGTAACAATTCGATAGCCAGAAAAACCGCGGCTATCGGTGTACCGAATATGGCAGACATTCCGGCTGTTGCACCTGCAGCAAGGATAATTTTACGTTCGTTAGAAGTGATCTTAAAAAGCTGGCCTAAAGTTGAACCCAAAGCACCGCCGGTCGCGATGATCGGCCCCTCGGCACCGAAAGGACCACCTGTCCCTATCGCTATAGCAGATGAGATCGGCTTCAGAAAAGTAATAGAAGGTTTGATATTACTTTCATTTACCAGGATCTGTTCCATGGCTTCGGGGATACCATGCCCCCTTATCGCTTTTGAGCCGTATAGGGCCATTAATCCCACCAGTATACCACCTATAGCTGGGATTATAATCACCCATAAACCTAAATGATTGCCGGCCGGACTGTGAAACCGCAAATCAAGATTTCCATAGAAAGAGATATTGGTTACTAAGTTGATCAAGGAAATAAGCACCTTGGCAATTAGACTGATACAGAAAGCTACCGCAACAGCGTATACAGAAATCCGGATAAGTCGTGCTTTTTTATAAGTAATTACTTTGGTATCGCTTTCGTTTTCGCCTATTTCGTTTAGCAGAGGAGCAATTGGAATGGCATTAGAAAGAATGTTTTTTTTCATGAGAAAATCAGAGCGTCAATTTTAAGAGTTAAATATTGCTTAAACAATATAATTATTAATTTTAAAACACAAAATTAGATATTTTTATTGCACAAACAATATAAAATCATCAAAATAATGTCTTTTGATTTTTTTTATAGATTTTTGCACGCTGCGGATTGAACCGGACCTGAACTATGGTGCTGTTTAAGTGCTGCGTTACTTGGTTATTATTGCGGATATTTATCCAAACGAGAGAATGAAGGAAATAAAAGGTAAATGTGATGTAAGCAATTGTTACTTATGCAACCATTGCTCTAAAGATTGGGCAATAGCGATAGCTTCGCACAAAAAGAATTACGAAGTAAAAAAAGGGCAGCACATTTTTACTGAAGGAGAACCTGTTACGCGGATCTATTTTGTTTACTCCGGTAAAATAAAAACACACAAACGCTGGGATGCCGAAAAAGAGTTGATTATACGGTTTGCCAAACCTGGTGATATACTCGGTCATATGGGCCTCGGTAATGAACCTGTATACCCGGTAACTACAACCGCCCTTGAAAACTCGGTGATCTGCTCCGTTGACCTCGCTTTTTTTGAATCGAGCTTAAACGTTAACCCTAAACTCACCTACTCATTGATGAAACTATTCGCCAACGAATTGCAGGAATCTGAAAAAAGGATGCGAAACCTGGTGCATATGCCTGTTAAAGAAAGAATTGCACTGGCTTTATTGAACCTAAAAAAACAGTTTGGCACTACCGAAGATGGTTACATCGACATCGAACTATCCCGGCAGGACCTTTCCTCGTTCGCAGCTGTTGCCTACGAAACCTTATTCAAGGTAATGAACGAGTTTCAGAACAGCAGCCTGATCGCGACAAATGGAAAGAGTATCAAGCTGCTGAATGAGGCCGAACTTAAGGCCATGACAATTGATAAGGTTCAGCTTTAAAAATGTTAATAACGCTTAATCGTCATCGTCGGCTTTTTGAACTGCTTTTACAAAAGCAGCGCGTACCGGTGTAGGTACTGGTGCATACTCTCCTTTAATGGCTTTCCAAATCATGGTGTTCATGATCTCATCTGGCACGCGGTCCACACCCGTAAAATCAAGTCCTTTGGCCATTGCTGCAAGCTTGGTACCTTTAGGGTTAAGCTCATTAAGGTTGATGTTTGAAGGAAAGCTCTTAAACGGTGTAGCATCCGATTTTTTATCGAAACAGCGCCACATAGCGTTAGCCGAAGCATCATACTGCGTCATAGGCGGCAGGCCGAGGATAAGCTCTATCGTACGCAGCACAGATGATGTAGAGTACATGGTGTGATCTACAAAATTGCGTTTTACAAAGCCACCGGCAATATACGCAGGTGAACGGTGCGCATCTACGTGATCAGGGCCGTTCTGGGCATCATCTTCCAATATAAATATCACGCTGTTTTCCCATATCGGGCTTTTGCTGATATGCTCTACCAGTTTACCCACGGCAAGGTCATTATCGGCCACGTGGGCAAAAGGTGTAGGTCTGCCGGCGGTTGTACCTTCGGTATGGTCAGATAGCATACGTACGGTATTAAGGCGAGGCACAGCGTTACTACGCATTAATGAATCAAAATCATGCTCCCAGGCACTGTACCGCAGGGTATCCGGATCGCGCAGGTCGCGGGTTGGATAAGCTTTGGTAAAATGATCTTTTAGCACAGGTATCTGCGGTGTGTTATCTGCATTAATAAACTCACCATAAGTGCGGTAACTTACGTTAAAACGATTGGCCTGATCCCAGATGTACAACCTATTTTTAGCAGTAAGCCCAACAGCACCCGGACCACGGTTTCCATAACTGGTTGGCCAGTTTTTTTCCATATAGTCGGTAGCATAAGCACCCAGGCTCCAGTTATGCCCGTCGGCACTCACTTCTCCATCTACATAAAAGTTATCCAACAGCACAAAGTTTTCGGCAAGGGCATGGTGGTTAGGCGTTACGCGTTTTCCGAATAACAGCAAGCTTGTATCGCCGTTGCCTTTAGGCATGTCAGATAATACCTGGTCATAAGTCCGGTTTTCCTGGATGATGTAAAATACATACTTGATAGGTGATGCGGCTCCAACTTTTGCCGGTATGGGATTGCCGGCTTCGCCATCTGCACTTGTTTCCTGCTCACGATGGTAAGGTGTATTATGAACTACGGCTTGCGAGTAAACAGAAAGCTCTTTTTCTGATGGCGTTGGGATAATGCTCAGGGTACCCATCAGTAAGCCGCCACCTATGTATTCGGTACGTGTTGGCCTAAATGGGTCTCCGCCGTGCAATACAACCGTTTGGTTTTTAGCGGCCGGATTTGGCCCGTGCGGATTTGGCAATGATGAAAAACCTTTGGCATTGGCCACATACAGCTTATCATCTAAAACACGTACAACACTTGGGTACCAGCCTGTTGGCACAAAACCAAGCGACTGGCTTGAACCCGGCTTTGTTACATCAAATACAGCAAGACAATTATTATCGGCATTGGCAATGTATAATGTTTTGCCGTCCTTGCTTAGCGCTACAGAGTTACTGGTAGTTCCGCTTAATGGTGTAGGAGATACCGCGGTGTTTAAAGTTTCAAGTACTTTAGCCTTGCGCGTATCAATTACAGATACGGTATTGTCATTGGCGTTAGCTACGTACAGGTATTTTCCATTCCGTGATACACACAGATCATTAGGGTTGTCGCCAACCGCTATAGGATCAAGCAGTTTATTTTCTTTGGTATCAAATATGGCTACTTTATCGCCTCCCCAAAGGCTGATGTATAACTTTGACATATCCGGCGATAACAGGCAGGTATAAGCTTCGGTGCCCAGTTTAATTTGTTGGCGAATGCTTTTTGTTTTAAGATCGATAAGATACAGGCTGTTATCAAGCTTGGTAACCACATATAAAATACCCTGCTTATCATCAAGCGCCAAACCCGTAGGCGAAATAGATGCAGAGTTTGGCTTTTTGCTCCAGGCTTCGCCCAGTTTAATAGTATCAGCGGCTATCAGTTTATCGTTATTAATGGCATAGCGAACAATCCAGTTATTATCACCTCCCGATGCATAAAGCGATTGCTCATTGGCACTGAACACAAGGCCGCCCCACGCTTTACTGATCAATACTTTGTCAAGTTCGCGATCTGTGCGGGCATCCAGTAATTGGATGGTTTGCACGCTCTGCCCGTTATTGGTAACGGCCGCGTAATGGTGACTTTTACTTATGGCGATATTTAATGGCAGATCACCCAAAGGCAGACTTTTACCAACCGGTGTTAACGACCATCCGTTAGGTAATTTTACCCTTTTGTTTTCAAGAGTGGCGAGATCCTGGGCATGCGCAAATTTATTACAAGTAAGCAACAGGAATGCCAGGCAAAGAATTTTATTCGGTAGAGTTTTCATGAGAAAATTGTTTTTCAATTGCCTCGCCCTCAAAAATTCCGGACTACTGCTCAGATCTGGCAGCATAAAACAACTGATGTGCCGGTAAAAGTAGCCCATCAGTGTTAACATACTATTAAATCAAGGAGTAGATGATCACTCCTAATTGTAACAAATTAGTACTTGTTATTATTTCAAGGTCAAGGCCTCGCCTTCAAAAGCAATCCCCGCCCAGCCATGAGCCATAAACTGACGAATGTTCTGATGGTCTGTAGCATTTGGAGTGGCTAATACAGCCTTGTAGTGTTCAGCAAATAAGTAAAGGGTATCTTCTGCAGTTAAACCATTAAGTTGGGCAAAAGTAAAAACCTTAGCACTGCCCTGGTTTTGCGTGGCTTCGTTATAAGCCTCGCCGTTTTTAAATGCTGTTGGCCGATGTGTATAATAAGTTTCTATAAACGCGATAACTTCATTAAATGGAACAGTGCCTTGTTTTAAAGCATTAAGCAGATCTGAGAGTTGTTCTTTCATCCTTTGTATTTTTTGCGAAAATAGAATTTAAAAACTGTTATCTGCACAATACCGAAGCTTTATACTATAACATAAGTCCCGTTATGCTACAGGGCAAACGCATCTTTAATTTTTTTATCATAAAAGATTAAAGCAATAAATCCCCCTTGTCGTTTAAAACCGTTAAGGCCATTTCTTTTCAAACTTCCAGGCGTCTAAGCCCAAACTGTAATTTCCTTTTTTTGTTAGCGATGAACAAACTAACTTTATAGACGCCGGACCTTTAATATCCGCATTATTCAGGCTTTTAATTTCAAATGACTTGTTATTGGCATAAGCAACCTGTAATTTACCGTTAGCCATTTTTAAGGTAATTGGTTGCCAATTGTCTGTAAGGGACATTAAGCTATCATATTTAAATGTGTAAATAGCTGTTCCGTTTACCACTAAACTTACATCACCACGGTAATAGGCCGAAATTAAAAACACCTTGGCCATTACTTTTTTGCTCTTGTCCAACACCTGGAAATAAACTCCATTTTTTTCGTCAAAACTATAGCCGGGGCCAACGTTAACACAACTTTGGGTAAAATCAATAATGCCCGATAATGTCCAGGAAAATAAATTAGATTGCTGATTAAAATCCCGGTTTAAAATCGCCTGCTTATTTTGCTGGCTGTATTCGATGTAAATATCAGGATTGATTTTACGGTAGGTTTTGACATTGGTATGTACAGTCCACCATTGCGTATACTTACTTGTATTATCATCCCGCGCCGGGTTCCGCGTCCATCCGTACTTGTTATTTTCAAGGACACTGTTAAACGGAAGCTTCTCCATCAATTGAATAGCCGATGAAGTTACAGGCTTTTCTGCGACGAGGGCTTTAGCAGTTAAATCAATCGGGATTATTTGTTCTTTTATGGTTGATAAGCCATCGATTTTCCAACGATGAACGCCCCCGTGAACGCTTTCATCATTATGGTATAGATAAGTATCGCCGTTGGGCAATTTTACCACCGAGGCTGAAAAACCGTTGCCGGCCATCTCAGCTGCAGCTTCAACGTTCGCGGTTTCAGGACCGGTGGTGCCAAACTGGCCTACAAATAACCCATTGTCGTAAACTTGTGTCCATTTGTTCACCTGGCTGTTTTTCCAAAATTCGCCGTGATATCCCCAAAAAACGCTGCGGCCACTTGCAATCCCTACACACCCTGCGTTATTAGTATGATTACCAATATCAAAATCCCCGTTAGCAGGAAAAGGACCGGCATACTCTTTTATTGTGCTCATAGCGGTTCGCCAAAGCAGTTTATTTCCACCAACTTTTATTCCACCCAGGTGCCAGCTATCAGCAATGGTACCGTCAAATACTGTTACTATCCCGGATGATGTAATTTCCCCCGACCTTAATAACGTATTATCACCGCGAAAACCTGGGTCTGCGGGCAAAGCAGGTTGGGTTTGGGCGATAATACTTTCGGGGCCCCAAACAGGATCATTATTGGCCGCAAATTTTACAAGTTCTTTTTTGGTAAAAACTGTTGGTACCCCCGCCCTAAATGTAGAAACCTTACGCAACGAGCCATCAGGATATAATTGAGTATTATCATTAGGAAAATTGGCTCCGGTTATTCTTAATGGCCCGGTTTTAGGCAATTCAACTACTTTCCAGCTTATGAGCGAGCTAACCCTTTGTTGCAGCACGGCATATGTTCTGCCGTTGCTCAATGTTGCAACTCCCCTAAGCCTGTTATATTTATCATCATATTCCGAAGATATGCCATATCCCCAGTTGCGTACCAACTGCCATGATCCGTTATTGGGGGCCAGGGGCTTGCTATAATCTACCTTAAATTCAAGATAATCAGAAAACACGCGCGTGGGATCATTGCCGTCGACAAAAGAGCTATAAGATGTTTGCAGGTACATGATACGGTCAATAAACTTTCTGTCGGCAGCAAAATGTTGTGCCCGTAAATTGCCGGCGTCCTCTACCCAGAAACTGCCATCGGGCTGGAATGCGATAAAAGTGCCGGGACCTTTGGCTTCATTGAAATAAAACTTTTCATTACGCACGTTAGGATCAGTCTTGTACCCGCCGGCTGTGCCATATGTCCACAATAACGAACCATTATCAGCCTTATATGCTTTTAACTGCTGACTATCCCCGCCATCTGCAACAACAAGGGTTTTACCATCCGGGCTCACAGCGGATGCCATAGGATAAAGTAAACTTGCTGGCGCTATGCGCAATGAAGCCAATTTCCCATCGGCTCCTACAGTAAATTTTTCTATGATCCGCTTGCTATTTTTTGAGTAGATGAGCCAGATGTGCCCGGCATCATCCGCCGTAATACCTGATGGGCTATCAAATGATTGCCTTTGCACAAGGGTACCCGTTGTTTTATCAAGTACATGTAATTCGTTAAGTTTTTTATGCGCCACAAAAAGGTATTTGCCACGCTTTTGAACCGCCAGTCCTGAAATTTCAGATTTATCATTATTTAATAAATCTATGACGCTTTTATAACTTCGGCCGTATTTTGTACCTTGAGTTTTACCTTTGGTAAAACTAACTTCAGCATCTCCGGCTACTTTGGTGCCAAACACCATCCAGTTATTAACAACGGCTGCATCGTTGGCCGCCCAATAAACATTTACACCATCTGTAGCCACATATTTTGCAGACAATCCTTTACCAAGTATGGCTATTTTTTTTTGAGGAGTACTGGTGTTAAACCTAAAGCTGCTACCATTTTGCTCATTGTACCCAACCGCGAAATAGGCATTATTACCGCTGATGGCCATACCGTACATACGTTCAATAGCATGGTGTACCGATGAACCACTAAACAAATCTGATGTATTGCCTATCACACCTTCCCATTTATATCGCACATTGTTCGACAATACTTTAACCACGTAGGCATCATTTGCTACAGCAACACCATCATCATTAAGGCCGTCCCAGCTGTATTGCTGTGTACCGGCATTGTAGGTTACTCCGCTCCACAGTGTTCGTACCAGGGTTCCATCTTTTGTATATACCCCTGCACTGGTTTTTGCTGTGCCATCAAGTTTAAAAGTAAAACTCGCCTGGGCAAAAGAGCGTTGTGCTATTAGTATAAAAATTGATGCGGCGAATAAAGTAACAAGGCAACGGCAGGTACTATTCTTTTTCATAAAACCGATATGTAAACTAACTAAACAGCTCTCTAACAACACTATTTAATGCCCGATCATCGTCAACATCGTTTGGCATTAGCGAACATCCGTGTCAAAATTCTTAATTTTACGCCATGCAAAAAATTGGATTTGGCGGTTCGTGTCACTGGTGCACAGAAGCAATCTTCCGTTCACTTAAAGGTGTTAGCAGCGTTGATCAAGGCTGGATAGCATCTGATGCTGAAAACACTACGCCTTCTGAAGCCGTCATCGTGCATTTTGATCAGCAACAGATCAGCCTCGAAACGCTTGTCGCTATTCATTTACACACACATAGCTGCACAGCCGAACACACCATGCGCGGCAAATACAGATCGGCAGTTTACACCTTTAATGACGCACAATTAAACGCAGCAACAGCAGCTATTAAAGCATTACAGACCGAGTTTGAGCAACCTGTTATCACCAAAGCTTTGCCCTTTCAAACCTTCAAACTCAATAGCGAAAACTACCTGGACTATTATTATAAAGATCCATCCAAACCCTTTTGCCAAAACATCGTTAATCCT
This sequence comes from Mucilaginibacter kameinonensis, assembly GCF_003675385.1. Taxonomy (GTDB): domain Bacteria; phylum Bacteroidota; class Bacteroidia; order Sphingobacteriales; family Sphingobacteriaceae; genus Mucilaginibacter; species Mucilaginibacter kameinonensis. The sequence goes on from NZ_RCWZ01000005.1 coordinate 836,813, forward strand.
AAGTTAAAAGCGTTACTAATACGCTTCAAAAACCAGATCGATCCGGACAAACAAAACTATATTCAAAATTTCTAAATATTAATTTCAAAAGCTACCACAGTTTGTAACATGTTTTAATCAATAACCAATGCCTTCCACCTACTGGTTAACCCGCTTTATGATACTCCGGCTGCTCGGCGTCATATATGCTATAGCCTTTTTGGTGGCCATTAACCAGATTATTCCGCTAATTGGCTCAAACGGATTATTACCCGTTAAGCTTTACTTTAACCATATCAGCTCGACTCTTGGCTCAACTGGAGCGGGCTTTATCCGTTTGCCCTCTGTTTTTTGGTTTACGTATTCCGATGATGTTTTGTTATATGCCGCGTGGAGCGGATTATTACTTTCCATTGTGCTAATTGCCGGTTATGCCAACGCGCCATTACTTACTGTGCTTTGGGTCCTTTATTTATCGTTCGTTCACGCGGGGCAGGACTGGTACGGGTACGGCTGGGAGATCCAACTGGCCGAAACCGGTTTCCTGGCGATATTTCTCTGTCCGATATGGGATATGCGGCCATTCCCCAAATACCCACCACCCCTGCTCATTATAATACTTTTCAGGTGGCTCATTTTTAGGATCATGTTGGGTGCCGGTCTTATTAAGTACCGCGGAGATCAGGTATGGCGAAATGGAACAGCACTCTATTACTATTTTGAAACGCAGCCTATTCCCGGCCCATTCACACGCTGGTTTCATTTTTTACCGCGCACGCTCTTAAAAATCGGCGTATGGTTTAACTGGTTAGCCGAGCTCATAGCTCCATGGTTTAGTTTCGGGCCAAAATTGGCCCGGCATATAGCAGGCATTGTGATGATTTTGCTTCAACTGGCTATTGCTGTCAGCGGGAACCTGTCATTTTTAAACTGGCTCACTATCGTCCCGGCTTTGGCTTGTTTTGACGACAGTTTTTGGAGAAAAATCCTTCCGAACGTGCTTGTTAAAAAAGCTGAAGCCGCTATAGCCGGTGCACACGAATCAAAAGCAATGACTACCGCTTCGTGGGTTGTGGCCGGTGTTGTTGCATTACTAAGTATACAGCCTATGCTCAACCTGCTTTCTCCCAACCAGGTGATGAATACTTCCTTCGATCCGCTTGAACTGGTCAATACTTACGGGGCATTTGGCTCGGTGGGGCAAGAGCGGTATAATGTAGTTTTTGAAGGCACAAGCGATGATACCATCGGAAATAAAGCGCGATGGAAACCCTATATCTATAAAGGGTTACCGGTTTTACCAAATAAGCGACCACCTCAAATAGCTCCATACCAACTGCGACTGGACTGGCAAATGTGGTTTGCAGCCATGTCATCGGCCGATCAATATCCCTGGACCTATAACCTAACCTGGAAACTGCTTCATAATGATCCCGGCGCTGTAAGTTTATTTGCAATAAATCCTTTTCCCAACAAACCGCCCCGTTATATCCGGGCGGTACGTTACCGGTATAGTTTCGCCGATCCCGGAAATACAGAGGGTATTTTCTGGAAACGACAAGAAACAGACCTCTGGCTCCCCATACTTTCTGCAGAAAATCCGCAGCTTATCGCATTTCTGAAAAGTGAAGGGTGGCTCCGGTAAAGTATTAAGCCTGTTCTATCGGTAAACTAAAGTGAAAAACAGATCCGGTTCCGCTTTCACTTTCTGCCCAGATCTGCCCATCATGCCTACGGATGATCTCGGCACTTAAATAAAGGCCTATACCAAAACCTGAAATATGACGGGTATGGCTGGTTTCCACCCGGTAATAACGATCAAATATTTTAGGCAAGTCCTGTTCCTTGATCCCCATACCCTGATCTTTTACACTTACTTCGGCGAAGCCATTAACCAAGGCACACCTTAGCTCGATATCTTTATTTTTAGGCGAATACTTTACAGCGTTGCTGAGCAGGTTGGAAATAACCGACCCTATCTTTTCCCTGTCGGCATTTACCTGTACATGATCGCAAATATCAATATGAATGATATGCGAAGAAACTGTCAATTCGTATTCTTCCACTACTTCGGTGATCAACTCGTCCAGATCAAACAACTCTTTATCTATGGCGATTTTACCGGACTCCAGCCGGGAAACATTAAGGAAACCATTGATCATACTACTCATTCTTCGCGCCTGGATTTCTGCCTTTTCCATAGCACCCGCCAGGAAACTGTCCTCACTGCCTTTCAGCTTAATATTGGTAACCTGAATCAGGGCCATCAATGACGTTAGCGGTGTTTTAAGTTCGTGACTTACCATACCTATAAAATCGCTTTTCCGCTGTTCGTCCTGCTTTTTTTCTGAAATATCCCGGGCAATCTTGGAAATGCCGGTAATATTACCGTGAATGTCAAATATAGGCGAAACCGTGAGGGACACATTCAGCATACGACCATCGCTTGTAAGTCTTTCAGTTTCATAATGCTCTATCCGCTCCCCGTTTTTAATACGGATAACAAGTTCCGGTTCCTCATCTACACGCTCTTCAGGGAAAATCTTCAAAATTGACTGACCAATCATTTCCTCAGCAGTATAGCCAAAAAGCCTTTCGGCAGCCCTGTTCCAACTGGTAACTACCCCATCCAGTGTTTTACTTATGATAGCATCATCTGATGATTCAACAATTGCCGCGAGCTTCGCACTTCGTTCCTCAGCCAGCTTTTGTTCTGAAATATCAAGCGCTATCACCAGGCCGGCGTAAACCGCTCCGTTGTTATTTTTCAGAGGAACAAAATCAACCTGAAAATCTTCTCCCGCAGGACTTTTAAGCTCAGTACGGATCTGTTCACCGTTTAGCATTCTATCGTAATAACCTTTTGTTGCCTCATATCGATCCGGGGTTGTAACAGATGCCATGGACACACCTCTGTAACTGGAGCGGTGGTATCCTAACTTATCCATCAGATCACCCTCTACCGTAACTAGGTTATGTGCCGGATCCATCACCAGAATTAACGATTTTGGAATATTTACAGCAATGGAACGAAATAACCGCTCACTCTGCTGGGTTTCCTCCCGACTTTTTTGTAAATCTTCGTTTGTGGCAAGCATTTCTTCGTTAGCCGCAGCCAGTTCTTCGTTTATCGCGGTGAGCTCTTCATTAAGTGCCTGGGTTTCTTCCTCGCTTTCTGCCAGTGCCCTGGTACGGGTAGCTACCTTTTCTTCAAGCGATTCGTTCATTTCAGAGAGCTGGTGCTGCGTCTGAAAAAGCTCTTCGTTAATAGCCGTCAGTTCTTCATTTGCTGCTGTGATTTCCTCATTGGCTGCCGTTAGTTCTTCATTGAAAGCTGCTGTTTCTTCCTCTTTGGCCTGTAGTTCTTTTTGAAGCCTGTCTTTCTCCCGCACATCCCGCATGATATTAAAATAAGATATCAATGAGATAGCAACTGCCAGTACAAGCGCTGCAATAATAGCTGTTGGGGCAAAAAAGGTATATTTCTCTAAAACCAATGCCCGTTGCTCCAGTAATGTCCGCTCATCATTTTCTGCACGGTCAACAGCAGAACGCAGCGCGTCCATGGCAGATTTCCCCCGTTCCAGATCGATGGGGGATATCAGTTGGTTTTGTTGCTTCTTGGAAACAAACTCTTTCAGAATTTCCATTCGTTGAGTAAGCACATCATGCACCTTAACCAGATTTGCCTGCTGCTGCGGATTATCGGCAGTGAGTACACTCACTTCATTAACAAGTTTGGTTGCACGTTGGTAAGCGCCGTTATATGGCTCCAAAAAGGCGATTTTACCGGTAAGCAAATAACCTCGCTGCCCGGTTTCGGCATCCTTCATCACAGACATAGCCTGCTCCAGTTTTTGGATAACCAGTGTGCTATGCTCTACAGCCTTATTACTATTCAGAAGATTATTTAGTGTAATATAAGATATGATGCCGACTACAAGTAAGGTTATAATAGAAAACCCATAGCCGAGTTGCAGGTTACGGTTAAATTTTAGCTTCATAAGGTAAACCAACGCAAGTATAACTGCGCCCGCTAAAGTTAGGTTTTTACAAAAAAATACCACAAGCATGTTTATCTATGGTAGTCGATAAACGCCAAAGTAACATATATGTTACAATAATCAATACTGACTTAATTTAACCGTGTCGTTATGCCGGATCATTCGCTACTTTTTTGTTGCGAGTATTTTTATTATCGATAAATACATCCGCATTAGCGACGAAAAAAACCGTGAAAATTAATCCATCGGTAAAAATGTCTAACTGAAACTCTGATCTGTCCGGTTCATAGCATCTGTCGTTCCGATATCAATCATGACGATATAATTTTGTTATAACAAACAATCAAAAACAACTGAACAGGACATTCAAAAACTATATTTATCATGGAAAACAAAACAAACTTCAGTCGCCGCCGCTTTCTTAGTATCACCGCGCTAACCGTTGCCGCAGCAGAATTTGGTGGCTTCGGATTATTGAAAGCTGAAACCAGGAATACTAATTCGTCGGCACAACAAGATACTGCTTTTTCTAACAGCACTTTTGATACCATTAAACAGGTAAAAACCAGCCTGCTTGATATCGGTTATGCCGAAAGCGGTCCGGCTAACGGGCAACCCGTAATATTACTTCACGGCTGGCCTTATGATATACATAGTTATGTTGAGGTATCTGCAATACTTGCCAAAGCAGGTTACCGGGTAATAGTTCCTCATTTGCGCGGCCACGGTACAACACAATTCCTTTCGGCACAAACATTCAGAAACGGCCAACAGGCTGCATTAGCTACCGATATCATCGAGCTGATGGATGCCCTTAAAATAGACAGCGCTATTATTGGTGGGTTTGACTGGGGCGCGCGCACCGCCGATATCATGGCAGCCTTATGGCCGGAGCGTTGTAAAGCCCTGGTATCTGTAAGTGGTTACCTGATAGGCAGCCAGGAAGCAAACAAGAAACCATTGCCTCCAAAAGCAGAACTATCATGGTGGTACCAGTTTTATTTTAGCACCGAACGCGGCCGCGCGGGCTATGAAGCCAACAGGCGCGATTTTAACCGGTTGATCTGGGAAACGGCTTCACCTAAATGGAAATTCAGCGACGCCGAATTTGAGCGCTCAGTTCCGGCATTTAACAATCCTGATCACGTTGCTATTGTGATACATAATTACCGCTGGCGCCTGGACCTTGCCGAAGGTGAAGCAAAATACGACGAGCTTGAAAAGAAACTGGCAATGGCCCCACCTATCACCGTGCCAACAGTAACACTTGAAGGTGATGCCAACGGTGCCCCGCACCCCCAGCCCGCTGATTATGCCATCAGGTTTAAAGGCAAATATGCACACCATACCATAACCGGTGGTATCGGCCATAATCTTCCGCAGGAAGCCCCGAAAGCTTTTGCTGACGCGATAATTGAAGCCGAAAGCTTTACTAAATAATTCAATACCTCTTAAAATCCCCTAAATAAAATGGAATCAGTAACGGTAATTGATGTAAGCAATAACGCGCAGATTGTTGCGGATAAAGTATTATACACAGGCAAAGTAAAAACAACCGGCGGCCGCGAAGGCGCCTCAAAAAGCACCGATGGCCGTTTAGATATCAGTCTGTCTACTCCGGGAGGGCAAGGCAGCGGGACTAATCCCGAGCAGCTATTTGCTGCCGGCTGGTCGGCTTGTTTTATTGGTGCTATGAGGCGCAATGCAGCGGGCTTGCAAATCCCGCTTCCGGCTGATACTACCGTTGAAGCAGAAATTGACTTGGCCACAAACGGCGAGGGAAGCAGCCTTGCCTTTAGCCTCCAGGCGCGTTTGAAAGTTTATCTTCCCGGCCTTACAGCAGACCAGGCAAAGGCAGTGGTTGAAGCCGCACACCAAACCTGCCCTTATTCAAAGGCTACACGCGGTAATATCAACGTTTTAATTAATGTTTCTGTCTGATTAAGATCGAAACAAGGCTATAAAAACAAACCGGCTACAATTATACCTTTTCAAAACACGGGGGTATAACTGCAGCCGGTTCGCTTTTTAAAAACAGTTTATTTCACAGCGGGGAAAACCAATAGCGGAATAGTGATACGACCGGCCATTTTTTCACTGTGGCTGCTTTTCAGCAAGCGGTAAACGAAGCTATGAGGTCTGTGCACCATTACAAGCATATCCACCTGCCCGTGTTCACAAAGCCAGCTTAAACCAGCTTCAACCTTGCTGTTCCTTACACTGCGATAATAAATGTGCGGGTAGTTCGCTTTGTTAGATACATGGGTCATGAAATCCGAGATCGTCTTTTTCAACTCAGCGGTGAGTTCTTCACCATCATAAACATGAGTAAGCAAAATTTCGGCACCTAAAATTTTGGCGAGCGGAATCAAATGAAACAAGCTCTGTATATCATTCTCCGGGTCGGCAAAATCTGTCGCGAAAGCTATTTTTTTTAAGGGCACAAATTGAGTATCGGGAGAAATAAGCATTAAAGGCCTGGTGGTATTTGCTATCATGTTTTTACAGTGGTTGCCTAATAAAAAGCTACTCATCCCTTCGCCATGAGTACCCATCACTACCAAATCAACCGATTGGCTTTCCGCATAGCTTTCCACAACATCAGTCAAAATTCCCGGTTCATTTTTAATAGTAATTTCGGGGATAAAACCGTTAGTAATAGCCGCCTTTTCCAAGTCGGCTTTTAAACTTTCAAGGCCGATAGTACTATCCCCCAATAACAATTCAAGGTCATCCATTGGCCATACTACGGCGCCCGCTTGCGGCATCTCGGCAGGTACGATAACCGCGTTACATAGTACCATGTTAGCTTTGATCTGTTTGGCAAGTTTATAGCCATATTCAGCAGCATGCTTTGCATTGGCTGAAAAATCGGTGGTAACAAGCAGTGTTTTCATGTTTTGAGTGTTGAATGTTTTACACTACAAAACTGCCTGTTTACAGCGCTAAAAATAATGACCATCGTCATCTATCTACGTGATTAAAAACCCAAAACAAACTGTATAACAATAAAATACCGGGTATTCCTATCAAACAACTTAATCAGATCTATTCTCCCTCGTAAATCACCCCTGATGACGGCGTTTCTTTCAGTTCGATCTTTTTCAGCCCCGGTAATAAAGGCTTTACTTTTTTCCAGATCCAGGTGGCCAAAAGTTCGGCGGTGGGGTTTTCGAGCCCTTCAATATTATTCAAAAGTGTATGATCAAGCATGCCAATAACGGGTGCTACAATTGCTTTCAAGTCAGAAAAATCCAGGATCCAGCCCTCTTTTTCCAATACATCGCCGGCAATATAAAGTGTAAAATGATAAGTGTGCCCATGCAAATTATGGCACTTGTGGCCCTCGGGAACATGCGGCAAAAAGTGCGCGGCATCAAATGTAAAGTGTTGGTAAATGATCATAAATAAGTTAACTAAATAAAAGCTGTAAGATTAGGCTAAACCTATTAATGAGTATATGACCAGGATTGCTTAAGTAAGTAACCTTTATCATTGTTTGATAAGCATTTTACCCGCTCACATTTTAGCACTGTATGGCAATGACAATAATCAGTAAACAGCCTGCTTACCGTCATGTACCGGACTAAATACCAGCTATAGTTTTGGGGCATAATTCAAATCCATATATTATGAAAACTTTAAAACTATGTGTGTTGGCGTTATGCCTGTTTAGTGCGTTTAATGGCTTAGCCCAACAGAAAAATGAATGGGATATCCGCGTGAGGGCAATAGGCATACTACCCCAGGAAAGCGCCAAAATTGGAGTTATAGGCGGCGATATCAATATAAGCAACGCGTACGTACCCGAGCTGGATATTACTTATTTCTTCGCCAAAAACTTCTCGGCCGAACTGATCCTTGGCACATCAAAGCATAAAGTAAAAACGCAGGGATCAAACCTTACAGCTATAGGCGGCAATTCTTCGGCAGATATTAACCTTGGCAAAGTTTGGTTGCTACCACCCACCCTTACTTTACAATACCATTTGCCAACCGGTACAGCATTTAAACCCTACATAGGCGCGGGTGCAAATTATACCATATTTTATAATGCCGATAAAGGCCCGGTTGTACAGGCGATAGATTATCAAAATAAGTTTTCGTTTGCAACGCAGGCAGGTATTGATTATGACATTACTAAAACCGTATTCCTGAATATTGATGTGAAGAAACTTTTCCTGAATACTAATGCAACCGTAAACGTGGCTAACCTCACACCTGCCGGTAATCAATCACTTGAACCTGTATTGAAAAACATTGGTGCGGATGTTAAAATAAGGCCCTGGGTAGTTGGCATTGGAGTTGGATACCGGATAAAGTAATAACTTTCAACACAATATGACGATTTTAAGATAGCCAGGTAGCAATAACCTGGCTGTTTTATGAGCACCCTGTCATGCTTTATGACATCAATCAATAAAAAAAGTGACGAAAGTCATTTTTTTTAAGCCGCATGATCATTACTCTTATGGCATGGAACAAATCAACATAAAACAAACCACTCCTCTTCACCAGGAATGGCTGCGGAGGCTTGATTTTTATCATTTTGAGTTATTTCTCATACAAGAGCAGTTGGGCGAAGTAACAGAGGACAGTGCGGATAAGGATCTTTTAAAAAGGGCGGAGCATTTTAAGGCCGTACTAATTGCCCGCAAAAATCATATCGACAAATTAAGAAACCGGATCCGTGAAAACCTGAACCGGTTGGCAGCGGACGCTGCGGATGAAGACTCCGTTGACAAAACTTTAAAAATCTTCGAAGTCTTAAATCAGGAATGTTTAGCGCAACAGCAATCGGTAAACGAATTAAGATCGGAATTTGAACAATTCACTACCGAATGGGCGTAAGATCAGGCCATCTATAAGTAAACTCTTCAGTTTAAAAAATGATCAATATCACTTTTTAAACTGAAGGTGATTATGCTCCACTTTGCATTGGGTACGGATATTTGTTTGCCACATAAAATGGCGATGGGTTTAATATGGAAAGTGCAGCATTACTGAATGCGATCATCGAAAACGCTATTGATGGTATCATAACAATTGATGAAAGAGGGTTGATCGAATCGATCAACCCTTCTGCATGTAAACTATTTCAGTATACCCCTGCCGAAGTAACCGGCAAAAACGTATCCATGCTGATGCCCCCACCAGATAGGAACAATCACGATGAATACATCAACAGGTACCAGAACACCGGGCGGGCACACATTATAGGTATTGGCCGTGAGGTTACAGGATTGCGAAAAGATGGTTCACAATTCCCTTTCCGCCTTGCGGTAAGCGAGGTAAAATACTCGGGGCGCAAAATATACACCGGCTTTATACACGATATCAGCCGCGAAAAGGAAGCAGAAGAACAGCTAAAGGATTATGCGTCACACCTGGAAGATGAAGTACATGAACGTACACAATCCCTACAACTCTCTGTAAAAGAACTTCAACAAGCTAAAGAGGAAGTCAGCATTTCGCTCGAAAAAGAAAAGGAGTTAGGACAGCTAAAAAGCCGTTTTGTATCGATGGCATCGCACGAGTTTCGTACGCCTTTAAGTGCAGTGCAGCTATCTGCCTCACTCATTGAACGATACGCGGGCCATTTGCAAAGTCAAAACATCAGTAAACACGTCAACAAGATCAAAAATGCGGTGGGCAATCTTACCACGATATTGAATGATTTCCTGTCGCACGAAAAGCTTGAAGCCGGGCGTGTTGAGGCCTCATTAACATCTTTTGACCTGGTAAAGCTGGCAGAAGAGATCACGGAGGAAATGCAGCTGATAGCCAAAAAAGATCAGAACATCATCTACCAGCATACCGGCAGCAACAGCAGGGTTAACCTCGATTTAAACCTGCTCAAAAACTGCATTATCAACCTCATTGCCAACGCGATCAAATACTCTGGCGAAAACACTTTTATTGAGTTTAATACCGAGATTGAAAAAAACGGCTGTATCATTACCGTAAAAGACAACGGTATAGGCATTCCCGAAACCGATCAGAAGCATTTATTTGAAGCTTTCTTCAGGGCACACAACACGGGCAATATTCCCGGCACCGGCTTGGGCTTAAACATTGTTGCCCGCTATGCCCGCCTCATGAATGGCAGCGTAGCTTTTAAAAGCAGCGTTAATAAGGGCACCATATTCACCATTTCATTTCCCGAACAATGAGCAAAAAGATACTAATTATTGAAGATAACAACGATATCCGCGAAAACGTGGTTGAAATACTGGAACTTGCCGGCTACAGCGTTTTTGAAGCCAGCAACGGTCGCACCGGGGTCGACCTGGCTTTGAAAAACATCCCGGATGTTATCTTATGCGATATTATGATGCCGGAGTTGGATGGATACGGTGTATTGTATATGCTGAATAAAAACCCGGTCACGGCTGCCATCCCCTTTATATTTTTAACCGCCAAAGCTGAGCGCGTTGACCTGCGCAAAGGCATGGAAATGGGTGCCGACGATTACCTTACCAAGCCGTTTGATGACATGGAACTGCTGAGCGCGGTTGAAAGCCGGCTCAAAAAGAAAGAGGCTCAACAAAACTTTTACAGCAAATCGCTCGATAATTTAAACCAGCTACTATCTAAAAACAAAGGACTGGCCGAATTAAAACGGATCATTGAAGAACGACGTGCCCGGCAGTTCAAGAAAAACCAGGTAATTTATTATGAGGGCGATAAAGGTAACGGCCTTTACCTGGTAATAAAAGGAAGGATAAAAACCGTAAAAATGGCCGAGGACGGCCGAGAGCTGATGACCGGAATTTATACTACCGACGAATACCTCGGCATCCACTCTCTGCTATCAAACGAAACCTATAGCGAAACTGCCACAGCCCTGGAGGATAGTTTACTCTGCCTTATCCCTAAAGACCAGCTGGATGAGCTATTGAATTTATACCCCGAGGTTGGACGCGAATTTATCAGGCTGCTTGCCAACAACATCCGCGATAAGGAAGAACAGTTGCTGCAACTGGCCTATCACTCCGTCAGAAAAAGAATGGCCGAAGCTATGCTGCGCCTCCATAAACAATATACCAGCGCTATTGACAGCTTTAAAATATCAAGGGAAGATTTAGCCGCCATGGCAGGCATGGCTACAGAAACGGTTAGCCGAACGCTATCCGATTTTAAAGACGAGGGCCTGATAGACAAAAAAGGTAGCGTGATCACCATCCTTGATATCAACAAGCTGTCAAAGATGAGAAACTGACCAGCATCACTTTTTCTGCTGATCAGGATCATTCCGCATGCGTTTGTTCAAGCCTAATTTTACGCTTGATAAATCATTGCAAATGAAAGCGGTAGCGTATAGTATCAAGCCTTTTGAAAAAGAATTTCTGGCAAAAGCCAATCAAAAAAAACACGACATTACTTTAATATCCAATGCCCTCGGCCCAGATACAGCCGTGTTTGCCGAAGGTAAAGATGCCGTAATTGTTTTTACTAATGATGACGTGTCGGCCCCGGTGATTGAAAAGCTTGCCGGCTTTGGTGTAAAGCTCATTATCACCCGCTCAACCGGCACCGATCATATCGATAAACAAGTCGCGGCTGCATATGGCATCAGTGTATCAAATATCCCGTCCTATTCGCCGCAGGCTATAGCTGAGCACGCGGTAGCCCTTGCATTTGCGCTAAATCGGCAGATCATCAGAGCCGATGAGCACAGTCATCATTTTGATTTCAGAAATGATGAGTTGATGGGATTTAACTTTTCAGGAAAAACAGTAGGACTAATTGGCCTTGGCAATACGGGCAAAGCTGCAGCGAAGATCTTTGACGGACTTGGCTGCAATGTAATTGCTTACGATCCGGCGTTCCCCGCAGATGTCCTGAACATTAAACCCGTTGCTTTGGATGAACTACTTACCACCGCTGATATTATTTCGCTTCATTTACCGCTTAATCCTGGCACAAAACACTTCATCAAAAGCGAAACCATCAGCCTCATGAAAAACGGGGTAATGCTTATCAATACTTCAAGAGGCGCGCTCATCCGGACCACCGATGTTATAGCGGCGCTAAAAAGCGGCAAGATTGGCTATTTGGGTTTAGATGTATATGAATTTGAAAAAGGGTTATTTTTTGAAGATCATGAAGATGACCTTATTAAAGATCCTCTATTGCACAGCTTATTAAATTACCCCAACGTGCTGGTTACTCCGCACCAGGCCTATTTAACCAAAGAAGCCCTGCAGGAAATAGCAGACCAAACCATCTGCAACCTTGATCAGTGGCGGCAGAACAAGTGTTCCGGCGAAGCCTGCGTATGCGCTAACAGTTGCCGGAATAATACCATCCACTCAACGCTTTAAGATTTCAGATCATGGAACAATCACTTACAGCCAAATACAATGTGGCTGCTCCCCGCTACACCAGTTACCCAACCATGCCTTATTGGGATACCGATGCATTTAGTAATAACGAATGGATAAAAACAGTAAAACGCTCTTTTTTTGAAAGTAACACACAGGACGGTATCAGCATATATATCCATTTACCTTTTTGCGAAAACCTGTGCACATACTGTGGCTGCAATACACGTATCACCAAAAACCATCGGGTTGAGGAACCGTACATTAAAGCCTTGCTACTGGAATGGGCTATGTACAGGAATATATTTGGCAAAAAGCCACTCATCCGCGAAATTCATCTTGGCGGTGGCACGCCTACATTCTTTAGTCCGGCAAATCTTAAAGCGCTGATCAGCGCTATTTTGCTTAACGCAGATATCCATCCGGATGCAAGTTTTAGCTTTGAAGCTCATCCTGCTAATACTACGGTTAATCACTTACAGGCTTTGTATGATCTTGGTTTCAGGAGGCTGAGCCTGGGGATACAGGATTTCGATCCTAAAGTTCAGTTTATCATCAACCGCCATCAAACCATAGAACAGATTCAGGCCGTTACCGGTCAGGCGCGCCGTATTGGTTATACATCAATCAATTATGATCTCATTTATGGCTTACCTCTGCAAACCTTACCTGGCTTAGCAGAAACCATGCAACAGGTTGCCGGATTAATGCCCGATAGAATAGCCTTTTACAGCTATGCGCACGTACCGTGGATAAAACCCGGCCAGCGCCGGTTTACAGAAAAAGACTTGCCTGATGCAAAGCTTAAGGCTAAGTTATATGAGGTAGGCAGGTCTCTGCTAAAACACTACGGCTACATTGAAATAGGCATGGACCATTTTGCCCTCCCCGGCGATGAATTGCTATTAGCTGAACAAAACGGTAACCTGCGCCGTAATTTTATGGGATATACCCATCAGCACACACAGCTATTGATTGGTTTAGGGGTATCCTCTATCAGCGATTCCCAATATGCTTTCGCCCAAAACGTAAAAACAGTTGAGGAATACCTGGAGCTTGTAAAAAATGGCGAGCTTCCGGTTTTTAAGGGCCATATCTTAACCAATGATGATATGATGATCCGCAGGCATATTCAGGATATCATGTGTACAGGCCAAACCACCTGGAACCATCATACCGAACCCTGTGAGCCGTTACTTGAAGGAATAGAACGCTTACAACCTTTGGCCGACGATGGGCTGATAGAGCTCAACTCCTGGGGGTTGAAGGTTACCCCAACAGGCAAGAACTTTTTACGCAATATTTGTATGGCAATCGATGCCCGATTATGGGCAAATAAACCGGCTACGCAGTTATTTAGTATGGCGATATGATGTAAAAGAGACTTACGAAGTTTTAAAAACTTCGTAAGTCTGGATTCAATTGAATAGTAATTGCCATTCTTAGGCCTGTCACCCTGAGCCTGTCGAAGGGTCGCGCGCAGAGGCCCCACCACCATGCTTCGAGAACCTCAGCATGACACCCCTTTTTAATTATCACTTGCATACCCCAATACCCGATGATTGCTTTGCAGGGCTCAAATAAGGAATATTCAAATTTAATCCCCGCAAAATAAACCAGAACCCAAGGCAAACCATCAGATAAGGCATTATCTTGTTGATCCTGCGCCTTATCGCCGGCCCAACAAAACCTGAGCTAACCGTAGCAGCCAGCATCAGCGGAAAAGTTCCTGTTCCAAACCAAAACATGTAAGCTGCAGCATCTGCAGGCGAAGGACTGTTAACCGCTCCCACCAGCGCCAGGTAGACAAAGCCACAAGGTAAAAAGCCGTTTAGCAAACCAATAACCAAATGACCGGCTTTATGCTTCAAGGCATATTGCAGCAGTTTGTTAACGGGCGATAATATAGCGGGAAACCTACTCATTTGTGATAACCGGCGCAGTTTAAATAAACGAGAGAGCCCGGCCATAATAATAAGTGCGCCGCTCAGTAAGCTTATCCCCTGCTGCAAACCGTAAAGCCACAATTGTTTACCAACCAAACCAATTAACAATCCTAAAAAGGTATAGGTGATTATCCTGCCAATGTTATACAACACTTTATCGGTTACAATAAGCCACCAGCGATTTTGCGAAACGGGGACGGCAAAGGCAAGCGGTCCGCACATACCTATACAATGTACGCTGCCAAACAGCCCTATAAAAAACGCTATCTCGTTATTGCTCATTTTTTAATATATACCTCCTTATGATACAAGTATGATTTTTTACCGCTTTCCCATTCAAATGTTAATTGCCACGGGCCTTTGGCAATGTCTTTTAGCTCAATTTCAAACAGTTTATCGTTCTTGCTATCAAGCTCAAACGATCTGTCCAAAGCTTTATCAGATGGTCGCATAAAACTTACCTTTCCGGTTATAGGTTCGCTAAAAGTTATCATAAGCCGGTCGGCACTTTGAGAGATTGCCGGTTCAGCATGATCTTTACTTACTTGCTCTTCGCGGTCATGATCTTTATTGAAACTCAATCCTTTTTCATAGTACTGATGATCATAGTCATCAACCGGTGCGTTGAACATATAGATACACATACTTAGGATAAACAGCATAAATGCCGCCATCCCCGCTATAATTCCTTTTCCCCAATTCATTTACTTAATCATTTACTGGTCCTATAAAATTGGTGCTCACTGTTTGGATAACCCGCTTATCGGCCACCAGCTGTAACCGGATCTTTGTTTTGGCGGTATGGATATGTGTTGCAGGCAGCATAACAAAAAACACTGTCTTCTCCGTTCCGCCCCGGGTTACCACAGCGGGCGATTGGATATATTTTATTTTGATAGAAGGGTCATCGGCTACGATAGTTATGCGCTTGTTTTTATCGGTTTTATTGATGATCTCGGCATTATAAATATTGCTGATATACCCGCCGGGCTGTTGTTGATAGAGCATACCCGCACTTCGCATAACCGTAATGTCCATATCGCTGCGGCTAAAAATAAAATAGCTTAATACGCCAACCAGAACAGTGATCACAGCAGTATAAGCCATCATCCTGCCGGTAAAAGTTGGCTTCTCTTTAAGCCTGATCATATTTTCAGAAAAATACCCTATCAGGTTGCGGGGCTTACCTATTTTATCCATCACCTGATCGCAGGCGTCAATGCAGGCGGTGCAGTTAATACATTCTATTTGTGTTCCTTTACGGATATCGATCCCGGTAGGACAAACCGCCACACACAAACTACAATCAACACAATCGCCTTTCAAATTAAAAGGATCGGCAAGCTTGCTTAATTTCCCCCGAGGTTCGCCGCGTACATCATCATAAGCCACAACAAGCGTATGCTGATCTATCAAAACACTCTGCAGCCTGCCGTAAGGGCATATCAATGTACAAACCAGTTCACGCACCTGGCTATAAACCAGGTAAAATACCAAGGTAAACACCCAGATACTGGCAAAACCTACCCAATGCAGCGTAATCGGTTCAATTATAATCCGGATCAAATTTTCGCTACCGATGATATAAGCCAAAAAAGTATTGGCTATCAGGAATGATACCAGTATAAACAAAGCATGTTTGAGCGTTTTCTTCGTGATCTTTTCCTTAGTCCAGGGGCCGGCATCCAGTTTTTTACGTTTATTGGCGTCGCCCTCAATCATGATCTCAATTTTACGAAAAACCATCTCCATGAAAATGGTTTGCGGACAAATCCAACCGCAAAATATCCTACCAAAAGCTATGGTAAACACCACAATGCAAACCAGGAAAACCAACGAAGCCAGCGCGAACAGAAAAATATCCTGCGGCCAAAATACCTGGCCCAACAACACAAAATGCCGGTTCATAAAATCAAGCAGCAACAATGGTTGCCCGTCGATGCGTAAAAATGGGCCGCTGAAAAAGAAGATGAGATAAAAATAACTCAGCCAGCTTCTCCATTTGTAAAACCTGCCCTTACGCACCAACGGGTACATCCATTGCCGCTTTTTGCTTTCCTTACCCTCCAGTAATCCTTCCATTATTTTAATAATAATATTGCGCTATGCTTTTTTTGTTGCTTTAGCATCGTCGTCACTTTCCTTTTCGCCCTGGGCCTCTTTAGCACCCGCGGGGTTAGTACCGTGTAATGATTTGATGTAATTTGCCACATCCGAGATCTGTTTAGGCGATAATTGCTTCTCCCAGGTTGGCATACCCTTAGCCTGTACACCGTATTTAATGGTTTTAAATACATCATTGATCTTGCCGCCATGCAGCCAGTACTCATCAGTAAGGTTAGGGCCAACAACTCCCTGCGCATGATCGCCGTGGCAAGGCACACAATTTTGCTTAAATATCACCTGTCCGGCGGCCACTACTCCCGGTTCAGCATCTAACTTCACGGTATTTTCATCGACACGATTGGCGGCTTTACTCAAGTAAGCTTTCTTGGCGATATCCGCCTGTGCCATTTCGGTGCTATACTCTTCGTATTGCAGCTGCCCGAAATGAAAAACGTGATAGTTAAGTATGTATCCAACTGCGAAAATGATAGTGGCATAAAATAGGTATGAGAACCAGGCAGGTATCGGGTTATCCAATTCCTGGATGCCATCGTAATCATGCGCAATAAGTAGTTCTTTCTCTTCGGCGAGTGGCCTAAGCGAAAGCAGCTTGTTCCAAACCTCAGCTTTTGGTTTCTTGACCTTTTTAGCCGGAGCCAATTCAGCAGCTATCTGCTCTTCAGTATACCCCTGCGATTTAAGGACTACCCTTGCAAGCACCTTAAAGGTTTTGAGCAATACCAGCATGGCTACAACAAATAGTAACAGCATACCAACTATGATCCAGTAAGCTATCTCATTCTGCAGATCGTCGGGGATCAGATTATCGGCAAACGCCATACCGGGTTGCATCAATAACATAAACGGTATTAGAAATAATATGCGGTAATGTTTCATAACTGATAAGGATTAAATGATTCACCAATGCCATCTTCCAACGGCAAATCGCTCATGTGGTCGATATGTTGTTTCCTGAGGCGGATGAGCAACACAGATACAACAATAAAAAACACCAGGAATATGGCTAATGAAAACAGCAGGTACACCTGGGTACCGTTAACGCTTTCTGTAAATTGTTTAAACATGGCTATTTTATTTATTGGCTGTTTTGTTGGCTTTGATATCTGTTCCCAGACGTTGCAAGTATGCTATGATCGCAATCACCTCCTTATCATTCTTGATTTTGATGTGATCGGTATAAAGGTTTGCCGCAATTTCTTTGGCCTGTTTATCTAAATCACTGTTGGCTATCCTTTCATAACCCGGCGCATATGGTACGCCCAGTTTACGCATCGCGTTTATTTTAGCTATGGTAGTAGTAGTATCAAGTGTTTGGGTTAAAAGCCAGTCATAATTTGGCATGATACTGCCTGGCGACATCAGGCGCGGATCCATCAGATGGTTATAATGCCATGCGTTGCCATACTTCCCTCCTTCGCGGGCCAGATCGGGGCCGGTACGTTTTGATCCCCATAAAAACGGGTGGTCATATACAAACTCGCCAGCCTTGCTGTACTCGCCATATCGCTCCGTTTCAGACCGGAAAGGCCTTACTGTTTGAGAATGACAATTTGAACAACCTTCCCTGATGTAAAGATCCCTGCCTTGCAACTCAAGCGGTGTGTAAGGTTTAACAGCGGCTATGGTTGGGATATTTGATGAAATGGTAAGCGTTGGCATCAGCTCAACAAACGTACCTATCAATATCACTATCAAAGCGGCTATCATGAGCTGAATAGGCTTGCGCTCGAGCGTACGGTGCCATGTGCCATCTTTAGCGGCTTTTGGCAATGGTGCCAAAGCCATCGCCTGCGCGGCCTCGTTAGCCACCAGTTTGCCCTGCATTGCTGTACGTACAAGGTTGTACGCCATTACAATTACACCAAGCAAATAAAATCCGCCGCCTACAGAGCGCATTACGTGCATTGGGATAATGCGCAAGGTGCTTTCCAGAAAGTTTGGATATTTCAGAATACCTTCGGGTGTAAATTCTTTAAGCATTAAGCCTTGTGTAAAGCCAGCCCAATACATCGGCACCGCATAAAATAAGATGCCCAAAGTGCCTATCCAAAAATGGAACGAAGCCATTTTTTTGGAGTAGAGCTGAGTTTTGTAAATGCGTGGTATCAACCAGTAAAGTATAGCGAAGGTTAAGAAACCGTTCCAGCCCAAAGCGCCAACGTGCACGTGGGCAATAATCCAATCGGTAAAGTGACCAATGGCGTTAACTTGCTTTAACGAAAGCATGGGGCCTTCAAAAGTTGCCATACCGTAAGCGGTAAGACCAACCACCATAAACTTAAGGATAACATCATCACGAACTTTATCCCAGGCGCCGCGCAGCGTAAGCAAACCATTGATCATACCTCCCCAGCTTGGTGCTATCAGCATAATGGAAAATGCTATACCTAAAGATTGCGCCCAGCCAGGCAAGGTAGTATATAACAGGTGGTGAGGCCCGGCCCAGATGTAAATGAATATCAGCGCCCAAAAGTGCAGGATACTAAGCTTGTATGAATAGATTGGCCTGTTAGCCATTTTGGGCAAGAAGTAGTACATCATACCCAAATAAGGCGTTGTAAGGAAAAACGCTACCGCATTGTGGCCATACCACCACTGCACAAGGGCATCCTGCACACCGGCGTAAACCATATAGCTTTTAAAGGCAGATACCGGCAGCTCAAATGAGTTTACAATATGTAATACTGCAATAGTAACAAAGGTGGCTATGTAAAACCAGATGGCTACATACAAATGCCTTTCCCTGCGTTTAAATATGGTGCCAAACATATTAATACCAAATACCACCCAAATCACTGTAATGGCAATATCAATAGGCCATTCAAGCTCGGCATATTCATGAGATGTGGTCAACCCAAGCGGTAATGTAATAACGGCCGAAACAATAATAAGCTGCCAGCCCCAGAAATGGATATTGCTCAGTAAATCGCTGAACATCCTGGCCTTAAGTAAACGTTGCAGTGAATAATAAACGCCCATAAAAATGGCATTACCCACAAAGGCAAATATCACGGCATTGGTGTGTAGCGGCCGGATACGGCCAAAGGTGGTATATTGGTTGCCCATGTTCATCCCCGGGCTATACAGCTGTATAGCAACGATGAGGCCCACGGTCATCCCAATTATTCCCCAGATCACGGTGGCTATGCCAAAATTCCGCACGATCTTGTTGTCATAGTAAAATTTTTCGGGCTGCATAAAGTGTTTTTATTATGGTGTAAAACTATTGCCTTGGTGTAAGCGGCAGAATGATGGAGATTGGCGTAAAAGATGACAGATATCACTTTTCGGTATCGGCATCCTCCGAATCGTCCAACAGGATACGCACAGATGGAGTGTACAAATCTTCGTTTTGTCCGGTTCTTTGAGCCCAGAAAAAAGCAGTCAAAAAAATGAGTGCCAGCACCACGCTGCACCCTATCAGAAAATAAATAACGCTCATGATAATTTCCTTTTCTTGGCCGCGAAATGCGTTGCCAGACTGGTGAAAGAAATAATAGTTACCGTACTTACCGGCATCAGGATTGCCGCAAACAGCGGTGAGAGCTTTCCGGTAATGGCGTAGCTTAAACCAATAAAATTATAGGTAAGGGAAATCAGGAATGATGCATGAATGATCCTAACCGTATCTTTTGAAAACTTTAAAAACGCAGGAAGCTTGCCAAATGACCGACCATCCATAATGGCATCGCTTCCGGGCGAAAAGTTGTTTACGTTATCCGTAACAGCAATACCCAGGTCACTTTGTTTAAGGGCACCCGCGTCATTCAACCCGTCGCCTATCATCATTACTTTAGCACCATGCTCCTGCAGCTTGCCTGTAAAGTCAAGCTTATCCTGGGGCGACTGGTTAAAAAACAATTTATCGGTAGTTTTAAAAAAACGGATCAATTCAAAACGCTCATGATCCTGATCGCCAGACAAAAGGTATAATTCATAATCATTTTCGAGGCCATTAATGTTTTTCAAGCCCTCGCGATATTGATGTGCAAAGGCAAAGTATCCTTTATAGTTACCATCTACGGCAACATGAACCTTTGTACCGGCCGATGTATTCCTGCTATACCCTGAAACATGCTGTTCGCTGCCAATACGTACCTGATACCCATTAACAGAGGCGGTAATACCCCGGCCCGCAGCTTCAGAAAGGTCAGTTACGTTCAAACGCTTGTGAGTTCCCAGGTACCGGCATATCATCCTGCTAAGCGGGTGATTGGAGTGCATACAAACGTTGTAAACCAATTCGCGCTCTTCGTCACTTAACTGGGCATTTAACCGGATATTATCATTATCACTTGTAGTTATGGTACCCGTTTTATCCATAACAATGGTATCGATAGCCGCGAGCTGTTCAACAACAGCAGTATTCTTCAGGTAAAAAAGGTTCCGGTCGAAAATGCTAAGCGCTGCCGACATGGTGAATGGCGTACTCAAAGCCAGCGCACACGGGCAGGCCACTATAAGCACTGCTGTGAAAGCGGCAATCCCGCGGTTTATATCTGTTGGCAACCAAAACAGCAAAGAAGATATAGCAATAACCAATAAAACAACAGTAAAATACTTGCTCACCTTTTGGTTAAAGGTTTGCATACGGTTATCTTGTTTATGGTTAAAAGCTTCGTTGTTCCAGAGTTGGGTAAGGTAGCTTTGCGATACGGGTTTTATAACTTCAAGTTCAATGGCTTCTCCTGTTTGGCGGCCGCCCGCGTAAATGATCTCGCCCCAGGTTTTGTTTATTGGTACGGACTCGCCGGTAACAAAGCTAAAATCAATCAGCGCGTGCCCTTTCAATAATATAGCATCAGCCGGGATGATCTCATTATTGCGGATCAATATCCTGTGCCCCGTGTGCAGATCGGCAAGCGGAACAGGTTTCTCCTTTTCATCAACAATGGTGTTTACCGCTACAGGAAAAAATGAACGGTAATCGCGCTCAAAGGATATATGGTGATAGGTTTTCTTTTGCACAAACTTACCTACCAGCAAAAAAAACACAAGCCCGCAAAGCGTATCGGCAAAGCCCGCCCCAGTATGGGTGGCAACTTCAAAAAAAGTGCGGATAAAAAGCACAGCAATTCCCAGCGCCAACGGAAAATCAATATTTAACGATTTACGACGAAGATTTTGCCAGGCAGAAACAAAGTATTCTCGGCCGCTGTAAAAAACCACCGGCAAACTGAATAACACATTTAACCAGCCAAAAAACAGCCTGAACGAATGTTCATACGCCGATATGCCAAAGTATTCGGGAAAACTCAGCAACATTACATTACCAAAGCAAAACCCTGCCACGGCTATTTTTTGTACCAGCTGATCTTTAGTAGCGGCACTTTGTTCTTTAATAACATCCTGCAAGCTGATCAATGGTTCATACCCTATATCATATAATAACTCAACCAATTGCTGCAGGCTTATGCGGTGATGATCAAAGCGGATATTAAGCTGTTTCTTCAAAAAATCTACACGGCAATAATGCACCGCGGGATTAATTTTATGGAGCTTTTCCAACAACCATAAACACGAACTGCAATGGATATGCGGTATATAAAACGTGACCATAGTAACCTGGTCATCGGTATAATCAATAAGCTGACTTACTATAGCCGGTTCTGACAGGTAATCAAAACGCCTGTCAGTACGGGCACGTGTAGCGCCGGGATGGTCATTGTAAGTATAATAATTGCAAAGCTGGCTTTCTGATAACAGCTGATAAACGCTTTTACAGCCGTGGCAGCAAAAATGCTTATCATCCAAGGTATAAGCTTCGGTTAAACAATCATCACCGCAATGGTAACAGCTTATTTTTTCAATAGTAGGGTTTCCTGTCATGCTTGATATGCTTTCGGGCTCAAAACTGCTCCATAAACGCCGTATAAATAATGATGAGCAATTGCCTAAAAAGTGATATCCGTCAGTTTTTGAGCATTGAACCCTGCATAGTTTTGGCACCGGAACTAATGTTCCATCAAAACAAAAATCTGCATGAGCCATACATTTCATATCCCTGTATTAGGATTAGGATATTCTGTTGATACCCCATTAAAGGTCGCACGTTACGGCATATCGTCGGTTATTTCGATAGTTGATGACGAGTTGATTGAAAGAATGCGCGAGTATCATACATTAGATAGCAATCAAACATTTACACCTATCCCTAAATCGGTTCCCGACGCCAGGGCCAAACGGATCACCGCTTACTTAAACCTTGTTCATGAACTGGTAACCCGGCAGTTTGAAAAACTACAAAAAGAGCCGTTTGAACCGGGCACCGACATAACCCGCTACTTTGAACTTTTGCCCGATTCATCACAGCTTAAACAAGGTTATGAGTTGATGCTGGAATATCCGGATGGTGAACGCAAGCAGATTTTTCAAAACATCCTGCGTAAAAAAATGACTATCGGCGCTATCGACGTAAACATCATGTCGAAAGTTGATAAGATGAATTTTGATGCCGATGGCAATTACCTGGGCGATGAAAACACTGATGCGCTGGCGGCTTTACGTGGCTTTGTTAACAGCTCGCTTCATTCTTCAATTATCTTATCCGCCGGGATGAACCCCAGACTTTACAGCTACCTGGAAACCTTCAATGAGTTTTTGCCGGATAATGAAGGGCATTTCGCTAAGCGGATTATCCTCAAGGTAAGTGATTTTCGCTCGGCATTTATACAGGCAAAATTTCTGGCGAAGAAAGGACTATGGGTGTCGGAATTCAGGGTAGAATCAGGATTAAACTGTGGCGGGCATGCCTTTGCCACCGAAGGCTTTTTACTCGGCCCAATACTGGAAGAGTTTAAAGAGAAACGCGCCGAAATGACTGCCGAACTTTTTGGTTTATATCATGCAGCATTGAGTCAAAAAGGAATTAACAGCAGCATGCCTGCTCAACGCCTGAGCGTACAGGGAGGCATAGGCACTGCCGAAGAAAATAATTTCCTGATGGAGTACTACCAGGTGGATGCAACCGGCTGGGGAAGCCCTTTTTTACTGGTTCCGGAAACTACCAATGTTGATGAACAAACACTCATGCAGCTTGCCGACGCCACTACCGATGATTTTTATGTAAGCGAAGCCTCCCCTTTGGGCATATTGTTCAACAATTTCAGGCCAAACAGCATGGAACAATTAAGACGTGAACGCCTGCAAATGAACAGACCAGGCAGCCCCTGCACCAAGAAATACCTGGTTACCAATACCGAATTTACCGAGCAGCCCATTTGTACGGCTTCAAGAGAATACCAGAACTTAAAAATCAAACAATTGCAATCACTTAACCTGCCTGAAGACGAGTTGCAGCAACAAGTTGATTCGGTTACAGAAAAGATCTGCCTTTGTGAAGGGCTATGTACATCGGCCTATATCAAACACGATATTCTTAAACCTAAAGAAACACCGGCAGTAGCTGTATGCCCCGGCCCTAACCTGGCCTACTTCAACAGGTTATACACGCTTGATGAAATGGTAAAACATATTTATGGCAAGCTGGACCTGCTTGATAAAGTAAAACGCCCGCATATGTTCATTAAAGAGATTGAACTTTATATTGATTATTTACAAACTGATATTAAGGCTCATTTAACTACCCTTACCGATAAGAAAAAAAAACAGCTGGATAAGTTTAAGGCGCAGTTACAGGATGGCATCAGGTACTACAAGCAGCTATTTACCGAATCCAAGGCCTTAGTAACCAAGGATTACCTTAATGAACTATTCACTTTTGAAGATATTTTGAACCACCTGTTGGTTCCTTGTAAAGAAGAGGTTATCTAAATTAATAATATGCAGGCTATAAGTAAGAAGGCTGATTTCCTCAGGAAAATCAGCCTTCTTTGTTTTTGCGAGATTATAAACTATCAATTTTTTTGCTGAGAAAGGAAGGTAACCAGCGATGCAAATTCTTCATAAGATAATGCGCTGGCCAATCCGGTTGGCATCATAGATGTTTTCAACTCCTTGCGGCTAAGGATATCACTTGCCTTGATAGTGAACACATCGCCCGCAATGTTTCTCATCACTACTTTCTGAGCCGATTCTTCAGAAATAAAGCCCATATAGCTTTTATTGCCTTTTGCGGTGATCATCACGGTAGCAAAGCCCTGCGATATGGAAGCGCTTGGTTTCAATATGGATTCGGCTATTTGCTGACGGTTCATGATAGATCCTATCTGGCCCATAAACGGCCCTTTCAATTTTTCGCCGCGGTTAAGGCTATGGCAGGCAACGCAGCCCTGGCGGGTAAACAAAGCCTTTCCTATTGCGGGATTACCTTTAACCTGGTTAAGCATCAGCATAATATCCTCAATAGATGAACTACCTATCTGCCCCTTTTTATTTCGGATCTTAGCCAGGTCAACCTTAACCTCTTTTGTCGCAGCAGGTTTTTCTTCACCGCCAAAAGCAGTGATGCCCATTTGATGGCGCTCGTTCAGGTCGGCAAAAAACTGTTTGCCTGTTACACCGGCTTTGGTTCGTTCAAGTGTCAGGAATTTCTCGATGCGCGGTGAAGCTTCCCATTGGATACCTTTATAAATAGGCCCATGTGAATCCGGACGGGTCCCCCACCACCATGAGGCGTCATATGGTGCTTCCTGCTTGTACAGGCGTGCCAGGGTTACCAGTATTTGTTTCTTTGTTTTGAGATCTTTGACTTTAGGGTAAGCAGCAATTAAACCGTTTACCGCTTTGTTATCATACATATAACGTAGTGCCCACAACGCCAGTGTTGAGTTAGGTGTACCTATCGCGCCAACACATGCGTCAACCGCGTTCATACTCACAAGCGCCCGCACAGCTAAATGCGGAAGTATTATAGGCGAATTAGGTGTAGCGTGCGGCCCCTCTGTATTTTTTGCAGGAGCTACAAAACTTGCCGGAACCGGAGTTTTAAGCAATTCAGAAGCGGCCTCCAAACGGCCCAGACGACCCAGACCTATAATTGCCGCGGCCTGTACACGTGGCGAAGCATCTTTTAGTCCGCTTAAAAACGGCGCAATCGGAACCTGGTCTATTCCACCTTTCCTGTCGGTTAAGGCACGCAGGGCAAATTCCCTTAAAGCATTATCATGCGTAAGTTGTACCAGATTGGTCGTGCCGCTTTCGCGGGCAATTTGAGCGTATGTAAATAAAGCTGCTACGCGGGCATATAAAGCGGCACCTGCATCTGATGCTATCGCGAAAGCCGCTTTGCTGCTTTCATCTGCTGGCCTTGTGATAAGCTCCTGCGATGCATTTAACCTTGCCACTGCACTTTCTGATTTTAACATATTTGCTAAATCCGGTACTGACATCGTTTTAATATCCGGAAACGCTTTGTATACCCAGCCATTAGGTATGGCCCTGATAACATAGCCCTTAGAAGCACTGCCCGAATAACCGGCACCGTCCCAGGCCGAAAGGTAAAGCCTTCCCGAGCCATCTACATCCAAATCAGTGATCTGCGGCAGTTCAATAAATGGCTCCTCGGCTTGTTTAAAGCTGGCGCCATCGGGTGTTACCCTATTAATATAAAGCTCGCTGCGACCCCAATCGGCTGTCATAGGTACGTGGTTATATTTTTCTGGCCAGGTAGGTTCGTCCATAAACAATGAACCCGTTCCTGAACCGCCGCCCAAATCAACCAGTGCCGGCAAAATCTCATCAGTAAAATGCTGAAATAATAAGGGGTATCCATATTCGCCGGATTGGATTTGATGCGAAAAACGGATATTCCAACCTCCGCCATCATTGGTATTATCGCGGGTGAATACATTCATATATGGATCTATAGCTACATCATAAATATTACGTAGCCCATGCGTATAAACCTCCATTTCTTTACCATTCGGCCGCACCCTGATAATACCGCCTCCAAGCATGGTAAGTTTTTTACCATCACGGTCTGTTGCGTCATGAAAACCGAAATCGCCCACAGCTATATAGATCCATCCGTCAATACCCATGCGGATACCGTTGGTAGCGTGGTCTGTTCCACGCTCAACCAGCATATGTGCATTACTCAAGTGTTCAAGAAGTGGTTTTGGAGGCCCATCGGCAATGCCATCATGATCTTTATCTTCAAAAACTTCAAGGATCATTCCGGTTGCTTTAAGTGTTTCTTTGGAGAAAACCGTATGGAGCACAAAAACCTGGTCGCCCATGATGAGTATACCACGGGGGTCGTCAACATCGGCAAAATCGGTATGCTTATCTAATTTGCCGTCGTTATCACTATCAATAAGTTTAATTATCCGCCCTTTCCCCGGGTCTTTGCCCAGCGAACCGATCATATCAACGCCAACAAAAACCTCGCCGGTGGCTGCTACAGCTAAACATGCCGGGCTTGGAGTAAGATCCGGTCCCGCAAACCTGGTGATGGTAAAACCGGCAGGCCAGTGAAGCGAGTCGCTTTTAGCATGATTTAAATGTTTTGAAACGGAAGTACTGTGTTTGGCAGGCTTTACTTCATGATTGCCGGTATTCACAAAATATTTGAACGTCAGCAAAAAGGACATACATAAGAACAGGGTCAGGGAAAACTTTAACATTGTTTCTTTCTTTGGTTATAGGTAAAATTATTGGTGATTCTTTTTTATTGTTTAGGGATACGTTTTTCGGCTGTTAATTGCTGTATCACGCCCGCCAGTTTTTGAGGGTCATGCGCATACTTTTCTAAATTAACAATTTCCACCTTTCTGAATTCTACGGGATGACTTTCGCTTTGTAAAGAAATTGTACCGCTTTTTAACAGCGCTCCCTCTTCTGCCCCACCTACCGGGTCTAATTGCGGGCGCTGATAACGTAATACCTCATCACCGTTTACATAATGCACAACCAGTGAGTCACCCAATACCAATGCTTCCACCCTAACCCACTGGTCGCCATGAAAAGTTGCGGATTTTGAATCAAGGCAATGACTTTTAACAACAGAGTTATCCAATACATATTGGGTGCCCGGCGTACAAACGTTGGCTGTTGGTCGTTTATCCTTGCCATTACCACCCAGCAGCTGTACTTCAATAGAAACAGGAAAATCCTGATCAAGCCCCATGGTTTTAGGATCCTGCCCGTGTATCATAACACCGCTGTTACGGTAAGCCCATCCGGGGCCGTCCTTAACCTGATCACCCGTAAAACGATACTCTACTGCTATAAGGTAATATGAAAAAGGCTTTTTATAAAACAAATGCCCATATTGCTCATCAAATTTTGAATACTGGTCATAATTCACCTGTATTTTGCCATCCACAATCCTGAAGGTATTGCCAAAGTTTTCATTCAGTTTATGTTTCCTGATCTTAACAGTCCAATCTTTTAAATCTTTCCCGTTAAAAAGCTGCTCCCATTTAACTTTAGGCGGAGCATCCGCGCTTTTAAGGGCCAACAGAAAGGGCAGGCAGAATAACACTGCGATACTCAGCATGGGGAATATTTGACGGCGTTTCAACATAGGTATTTATAATTTTTGTGCGTGATATGAATTGGTTTGGTTTTACAAGCAAACTTGTGCAGTTGGCTTAAATTGGTATTTCCATCAAAAATGCAATAATACTATTAGATATCAGGGGGACAAAGCCTTATATTTAAGGGGGTAAAATAAATCATTCAAAAAACAAAGCCGCACTAAGTGCAGTCAACCGTACCGAGCCGTTCCCACTTTTGTAACATTCCCGTTTATTATTAAAATCAGGTTTCTTTTGTCAATGATTTTGATATTTTTACTTACCAACTATTAACCAATAATTTAATAACCGATAATGTATAGCAGGATAAATAATGCTTTAAATCCGAGAATATATTTTAGTTTATTATTCCTTTTTACTTACCTGCATACCTTAGGTACAACCGGCGGGCCGATAAGATATCTTGGCATCGAAAACGGTTTATCTAATAACGCTGTCACCTGTATTTACCAGGACAAGTATGGTTTTATGTGGATGGGAACCTACGATGGCCTGAACCGGTACGATAGCGATGTATTTAAAATATACAGAAATGAATGGGGCGACGATAAATCACTGCCCTACAACCACATAACCGCTATAGATGGCATAGCCGATAAAATATTGGTAGGCAGCCAGCGGGGGCTTTCATTTTATGATTACCAGGATGCCCATTTTCACCCCGAATATTACCTGGATAGCCATAGCAAACGTCAGTCAAAAATTGCTTTTAGCATTAACAATATATCCAGCGACAAGGATAGTAATGTATATGTCGGTTCAAGTGCGCACGGACTTTTTGAGTATGACAAGAGTCGGAAAATTTACCTTCAGGCGGCCCTCAATAACAACTATAATTATAACGTACAAGCCTTGAGTACTGGCGTTGCCGGGGTGTGGGTATTTGCAAAAAATAACGGGCTCTGCTTTTACAACACTAAATCAGGCCATCTAAATTTAATTAATAATCAATTAACATCCGCCACTTGCTTGCTTGCAGATAAAGCAGGCAACGTATGGATCGGAACCGAAAACGGCCTGTATATTTTTAACCAAAATACCAAAGCTATAAGCAAGTTTAACCCGGTTGCAGGTAAACTTACAAACGATAATATATTTAATGTAACTATCGACGAAAAGGGTGATTTGTGGATAACCACAGACGGCGGGGGTATAAATATCTTCAATTTTAAAACGGGCAAGCTCAGCTTTATAACTTGCGGCAATAAAGCAGGCTCATTGCGCAGCGGGGCTGTTACAACCGTTTATCACGACAGGGAGTCAAGGAAGTGGATAGCCACATTACGCGGCGGGGTGAGCATTATAGATAATTTAAAAAAACCATTCCCGCTCTTCAGCAATGATCCATTTAACAGCAACAGTGTGATCAACAATTTCATCCTGTCATTTTGCGAAGATGAGAAACACAATTTATGGATAGGTACGGATGGCGGCGGACTTTCTTATTGGGATACTAAAAACAACCAATACACCAATTATACGCATACCTCCACCGGTGGCGGCTTAAGTTCTGATTTTATCACCAGCGTGCTTAAAACCTTCGATAATAAATTATGGATTGGCTCATACAATGGCGGTATCGATCAATTCAATAAAGCAACCGGTAAGTTTAAACACTACAACTGTTATAATACGTTATCCGGCACTATCGATAAAAACCTTTGGAAACTTTATGAAGATTCCAAACACCGTTTTTGGGCCACCTGTACACGTAGCGGTTCCGTATATCTATACAACAGAACAAAAGACGAATTTGAA
Organism: Mucilaginibacter kameinonensis; assembly: GCF_003675385.1. GTDB lineage: Bacteria > Bacteroidota > Bacteroidia > Sphingobacteriales > Sphingobacteriaceae > Mucilaginibacter > Mucilaginibacter kameinonensis. Next base: position 866,395 of record NZ_RCWZ01000005.1, read on the forward strand.
CTATTTGATGGCAACCTGGTTAATGTTCATTCCATATTTGAAGACAGGCATGGCACGATATGGGTGGGTGATTTAACCCGGCTCATTAAATTAGATACCATTACCAAAAAGCATCGTTTTTTTTACATTGGCTACGGAGTAAGAGCTATAACCGACGACGATTCCAATCACCTGTGGGTTGGAACAGAGGGCGGCGGTTTACTTAAATACGATCTTTCAAATATGAAATATCAAAGGTACACCAAAGCTAACGGTATGCCGGGTAACTCTCCATTAAATATCCTGACAGATAAAAAAAGAAACCTTTGGTGCAGTACTTATAATGGCCTGACCAGGTACTCTCCGTCAAAAAACACTTTTACGAATTACACAGTTTCAGACGGTATTCAAAGCCTTCAGTTTAATTACAACGCCGCTATACGGTTGCAGTCCGGAAAAATGGCGTTTGGTGGTATCAACGGTTTTAATCTTTTTGATCCGGATAGTATACAGGTGGAAGACCATAAGCCAGACCTGCACATTACCAGTTTAAAGATCAACAATTCGGAAGCTGATAGCTCCGGGCTAATGAAAAGCCAATCGCTGGCCGATCTTAAAACCATTGAGCTGGATTACGCGCGGGCAGCTTTAACCGTACATTATACCGCGCTTGAATACTCCTTCCCCGATAAAATTGAATACGCTTATTACCTGGAGGGCTGGGATCACCGATGGAATTACGTGGGTCAAACCAAATCGGCTTCTTACACTCATTTAGATGAGGGCAATTATACGCTCAGAATTAAAGCCACCGACACCCGCGGAAACTGGATGCCCGGGCAAATAAGTATTAAGGTAATTGTATTCCCGCCCTGGTACAGAACTTGGTGGGCCTATGCCGCCTATATGATTATAGCTTTCGCCTTAATATACATCTATTTCAGATACAGGGAAAAACAGGCAAAACTGAAATTTGAAATTAACCTTGCCAAGTTGAACGTTGAAAAGGAAAAAGAAGTTAACGAAAAGAAACTCGCTTTCTTTACCAATGTATCGCATGAGTTCCGTACCCCGCTTACGCTTATCATCAACCCAATTAAAGATCTGTTGGATAAAAACAAAGGCAATGCTGATGAGCTCGGTACAGTATACAAGAACGCCCGCCGGTTATTAGGACTGGTGGACCATTTGCTGTTATTCAGAAAAACTGAAAGCGAAAATGCAGAATTGACTATAAGTGAGATAAACTTTGTGAGGGTGTGCGAAGAGGTATTTTCCTGCTTTGCCCATCAGGCAAAAATTAAAAAGTTGAATTATACCTTCGAAAGCACAAGTCCGCGTATTGAAGTTTTTGCTGATATCGAAAAAATTGAGATCTCATTGTTCAACCTGATTTCAAACGCGCTTAAATTCACACCTGATCATGGCCATGTGAATGTGTTTGTAGAGGAAGATGAAACACAGGTCTACTTTAAAATCAGTGATAGCGGCATCGGTATTGATGCCGAAACCGGGGATAAGCTTTTTGATAAGTTTTACCAAGTAAAGGACAGCAACAGTTCAAAAAAGGGGTTTGGCATTGGTTTGTATCTTGTTAAAGTATTTATTGACAGCCATAAGGGTGCAATAAGTTACATAAACAACAAAGATGGTGGCACCACCTTCACTTTAATGCTTCAAAAGGGCGCAAAACATTTTAATACTGATGAGATAACTATGGGTGTTGGTACTTCGCCTGATTATGAATTTGTTAATGACCTTATTGATCTTGACAACAAAGACATTGCAGAAGAAAGCGTTGAATTACAGAAGCTTGAATTATTTGCAGAAGAAAAACACACCATCATTATTATAGACGATAATGAACAGATAAGAACCTATATCAGGAAAATATTTTCGGCCGATTATTCGGTAATTGAGGCAAAAGATGGCGCTATTGGTTTGGAACTGATCAGAAAACATATACCCGATGTAATTATAAGCGATATTGTGATGGATGGAATAAACGGCCTCGATCTGTGCAGAATGATCATGGAAGATGCCGCGATAAAACATATCCCCGTTATTTTGCTCACCGGCGATACCACACCTGATATTATGGTAAGAAGCATTGAACAAGGGGCAATGGATTTTTTACGCAAGCCTTTTGATAAGGAATTGCTTACTGCCCGGGTTAAAAGTGTACTCAGAAACCAGATAAAGCTTCATCAGTATTTTTATAAAGAGGTTACCAAGGACAATGCCGGACTTAAAATTTCCGGGGAAGATAAAGACCTGCTTAATAATTGCATAGCTGTTATTGAGCAAAACTTTACCGAAGATAATTTTGATGTTTATGCTTTGGCCAAAGCCATCGGTATCAGTTATCCTACACTGTTTAAAAGAATTAAAGGCGCTACCGGGCAATCCATTAACAACTTTATCAGGTTTGTTCGGCTGCGAAAGGCTGCCGAACTGCTTATTCAAACCAATTGTAACATCAATGAAGCCGCGATACAGGTAGGCATCAGCGATATCAGGTATTTCAGGCAGCAATTCAATAAACAATTTGGTGTTAATCCATCAGAGTTTGTTAAGAAGCACAGGGCAAACTTCCGGGTTTCGTACCGCTTAAATGAATTTGAAAAATCGGCATAAAGTAAACCAAAAGGATAAAGCCCCTTTAATTTATTGTTTTGCCCCCCATCGGCATTCCCGAATATCACTTAATTTGTTCAAGAAAACCACCGAAATTGAACCATTAAGCTCGTTTATGATGATCAAGAAAGTAATTATTGCCGGAATATTAATGATCAGTCCTTTTGCAGGTAAATGCCAACAGGATACCACCGGTGGGTATAAACTGGTTTGGGCAGACGAGTTTAATACAAACGGCACGCCTGATCCTGCCAACTGGAAATTTGAAACCGGCTTTGTGCGCAATAATGAAGATCAATGGTACCAGGCACAAAATGCCTTTTGCCGCAATGGTAAACTGATAATAGAAGCGAAAAAGGTGCACCAACCCAATCCCGATTACGTTCCCAACAGTACCAACTGGAAACAGAAAAGGGAGTTTATAAACTATACATCCTCAAGTATAAATACCAGCGGCTTACATAATTTTCAATATGGGCGCTTTATCATGCGTGGGCGTATCAGTACTGATGCCGGTTTATGGCCCGCTTTCTGGACACTGGGTATAGACAAGCCGTGGCCATCTAACGGTGAAATTGATATCATGGAATATTACCGGCAGAAACTTCTGGCAAATATCGCCTGCGGTACTTCGGTACCTTACAAGGCCAAATGGTATAGTAACACCAAAGCGTTGAATACTTTCAAAGCTAACTGGAGTAAAAAATTTCATATCTGGCGGATGGATTGGGATACAGAAGCTATAAGTTTATATGTAGATGATTTCCTGCTTAACCGTGTAGCGCTTAAAGACCTGGTTAATCAGGATGGAAGCCAGTTTAATCCTTTTATGCAGCCACATTACATATTGCTGAACCTTGCCATAGGCGGCGACAATGGCGGCGACCCTTCAGCTACAAAATTCCCTAAACGTTATGAAATTGATTACGTTAGGGTGTATCAAAAAAATTAAACCTTCAAAGCGAATAATAAATTTCCAGCGACATTTTTTAACCCGGAATATTTAACTGTTATATCATAACCATCTTAATAAAATGCGATTTCGCTTCAAAAACAGCGATCTTATATATTTTATCCCCTTTATTTTACAGCTTTGTCCCCTTTTTTTCTGAAAAAATAGCGGTTAATTGTGACACCAATTAGCGGTAAGCGCTTGACTACCGCAACTATTATTACGACCTGCTTGTACAATTTTCATTGAAGTTGATCCATAAAATCAACCATAATATAGCCAGGAAAACGCCTCAGAGCGGGAGCTTATTTATGGTTTAATAATACGGAAAAGCAACTCCTGTTCTTTGATAGCGATATATTATTACGCCCTAAATTTAAACTGTTGTTTTAACACTTATTATCCTGTTAATTAACCAATTATAAACCTAACCGAAAAAAATATGGCAAGACAAAAAAAGTAAAAAGAAAATCGGACTAAGCTCCCAATGCATTAAACAAATGCTCCAATCTCAACTCTTAATCAACTCTCATTATGCAGTATTTTTTACCTGTTAAAATATTTTTAAGAAAAATATCCCGATCAGTCACCTTCCCGCTGATCCTGCTGATAATTGCTCAAACAAGTTCCTATGCGGCAAACCGCTCCCGTTTCAGAAATAAGCCAAACCTATCAGCCACCGCTTATAAACCGGCCCCCATTAAAGGAAAAATCGTTGATAAAACTACCGGCGAAACCATTATCGGTGCATCCGTAAAGGTGAAAGGAACAACCGTAGGCGCCGTCACCGACGTAAATGGTAGTTTCACGTTAAACGCCGACCCTAATGCTACTTTGATAGTTTCTTATATCGGCTACGAGCAAACCGAATTTCAACTTAACGGCCAAACCTCAGTTACCATCAGACTGCAGGCATCTGCCAAAAACCTTAACGAGGTTATCGTAGTGGGTTACGGTACCCAGAAGAAAACTTCCTCTACCGCGGCAGTATCAACCATACAAACCACCGAAATTGCTAAAAAGCCCGTAGTTAACTTAACCAACAGCCTGGTTGGTCGTGCCTCGGGTTTAATTATTACCCAGGGAAGCGGCGAGCCGGGTTACGACGGTTCAAACATCCAGATCAGGGGTATTGGTTCTACCGGCGGTAGTTCTCCCCTATTGATTGTCGACGGTGTACCACGCGATTTCAGCCGTCTTGACCCCAATACTATCGAGAATGTTTCGGTACTGAAAGACGCGGCAGCTGTTGCTCCTTATGGTGTAGCCGGTGCAAACGGCGTAATCCTGGTTACTACAAAAAAGGGTAAATCAGGCAAACCAACATTAACCTATAACGGCTATTATGGTATCCAAAACCCAACCAAAGTACCAACCTTTGTTGGATCGTACGATTATGCTTTATTAAGAAACGAGGCTAATGCCAACGATGGCCAGCCCCCGGCATACACAGCAGAGGATATACAGAAATTTAAAGATCATTCAGATCCCGACGGTCACCCGGACGGGCATCCGCTACAGCAAATTATCCAGAAAAACCGCCCTATTACTTATCATAACGTAACATTGGCCGGTGGCACCGAGGATATCAAATATTTTGCCGCTTTAGGTTACACTCACCAGGATGGTATGTGGAGTACTACCTATCTTAACAAGTACAATGGTTCATTAAATTTAACAGCAAATGCAACCAAAAGCACTACCGTGTCATTATCGGTAAACAGTTATGTTGAGGATCAGCATTTCCCATCTCAAAGTGCCGCCACCATTATAGGCCAGGCACAGCGCCAGGCACCAACAACCCCCATCTACTACAGTAATGGATTATGGTCGGGTTATATCGGGCAATCGCTTATTGGTGAAATTTACCACAGCGGCTATCAATTCAATGAAAACACTGCCGTCCTTTCGCAATTTACAATTGATCAGAAGCTTCCGATTAAAGGTTTAAGCTTAAAAGGTGTTATTAGCTACGACAACGGGCCGGATCCGCTGTTTACAGGCAATATCACATCGGTTCAACGTATTTATACTACGCCAATACCTTTTTATAACGTTGACGTAACTACTACCCCTTACACCTACAAACAAGGTATCCAGGGTAACTCAAAGGCAACGTTCTCTGAAAACTATAGCCAAAACCACTCTTTAACCATTCAGGGCTTGCTATCATACGCCGGTTCATTTGGCAAGAGCGATGTTACAGCTTTAGCTGTATTTGAAAGCCGCCGGGTTAAATACGAAACCTTTGGCGCTACCAAATACAATTATAACCTTGATATTGATGAGCTAAATTACGGTGGCCCGGCTGCCGCGGATGCCACCAACTATGGCTACTCAAACGGACAAAAACAAATTGGTTACGTTTACAGGGTTGGCTACTCTTACGATAAAAAGTACCTGCTTGAAGCTGCAGGTAGGTATGACGGAAGCTACTTATTTGCTCCGGGTCACCGGTATGGTTTCTTCCCCGCTTTTTCAGCAGGCTGGCGCTTATCTGAAGAAAAATTCATTAAAGACAACCTGCTTTGGCTTGATAATTTAAAGCTTAGGGCTTCATGGGGTAAATCGGGTGCTTATCCAAGAACCGGTGGTGCTATACAGACGTACCAATACCTGAGCCCTTATAACCCTTACTCTAATTCGGCCGTTCTTAACGGCAGTGCTACCCAGGGTATCAATGAGTCGCTACAGGGTAACCCAAATATCACCTGGGAAAAAGCGACTAAAACCGACGTAGGCTTTGAAGCAACTTTATGGAAAGGTTTACTGAGCATCGAAGCTGATTATTTTTATGAGAAGCGTGCTAATATGCTTGTAAGCATTGGCAATACATTACCTGGCGAATATGGTATAGGTACAGGGCTTGTAAATGGTGGTATCATGAGCAACCATGGTGTGGATTTAACCTTGCAAAGCGGCCATAGTTTTTCAAAAGATTTAAGATTAGATGTTACGGGTACCTTCACTTTTGCAAGGAATAAATTGTTACAGGTTTATGAAACAAGCGCTACAGCCAATAACCCAAACAGAAGGCAAACCGGCCGCCCTATAAACACTCAATTTGGCTATGAGGCATTGGGATACTTCAAAACAACCGATTTTAACCCAGACGGATCATTAAAAGCAGGCATACCTGTTCCGTCTTTCGGCCCGGTTAAGGCAGGCGATATCCAATACGCGGATTTGAGCGGCCCAGATGGCAAACCGGATGGCAAAATAGATGCCAATGACCAAACCGTGATAGGCCATCCTAACACTCCCGAAATTATTTGGGGTTTGGAGCCAAGGTTAACATTTAAAAACTTTGATCTGGATGTATTATTCCAGGGTTCAGGCAACAGTAGTATCCAAATCAACAACTACTTCGCGTTTCCATTCAACGCGTCAGGTTCGGCTTCACAGCTGGTATTTGATGACCACTGGACCCCATCTACCCCTAATGCTTTATATCCTCGGGTTACAGGTACGCCAACATCAAATAATACACAAGCTTCTTCCTGGTTTATCAGGAACGATTCGTACATCAGGTTAAAAAGCTTTGAGCTTGGTTATACGTTGTCAAACAAACTGTTGAAAAACAAGATCCAATCCATAAGGATATATCTTGCCGGGCAAAACGTGATTAACTCTTTACCGCATGTAAAAGAGATCATCGACCCTGAAAACAGTGGCAGTAACACCAATTACTACCAGCAACGTGTATTTTCATTAGGTGTAAATGCCACATTTTAACTAAAATAAGAAAGCGATGAAACAGATTTTTATAAAATACCGAGAGCTTTTTTTACTTGCTTTACTTGTTGTAAGTATTAGTGGATGTAAGAAAGATGATTCCTTAAATGTAACGCCCAAGGGGTTTCTGACCGACGTTGCTACATTTGGTTCGCAAAGCAACGCTGATCTTTTTGTGAACGATATTTATAATCAAATTCCGGATATCAACAACGACTATCAGCTTACCGAGCAATATGCCGACAATAGCTTTTGCGGTGCAGCGTGGGAAAACGGGCAGGCCACTGTAAGGGCCGGATCAATAGGTCCAAGTAACGTACCCACCGGTCCCGGCGGTATGTGGGACTGGGAAGGCAACTACGGCAAGATCAGGAAATGTAATATCTTCCTGCAACAGGCTGCAGCTAATAAAGCTAAATACACCGACGATTGGTACAAACAGCGTGTTGCTGAAGTTACCTATATGAGGGCTTATTTTTACTCGCTGCTATTCACAGCCTACGGCGGAGTTCCTATTATTACCACTCCGCTTAACAACCAGGACGGAAGCGACATTTTCACCGCACGTTCTACCATTGATGAAACAGTTGCTTTTATTGAAGCTGATTGCGACGCAGCAGCTGCGGTTTTGCCAACAAAAGCTACAGAAAGCGGCCGTGCAACCAAAGGTGCAGCATTAACACTAAAAGGCTGGGTTGAGCTTTTTGCAGCCAGTCCGTTGGTGAATACTGCTAATGATGCTACTAAATGGAGCAAAGCGGCAGCTACCAATAAATCGGTAATGGATATGGGGACTTATAGCCTTTTCAACGCTTCAGCTACTTCTTATGCCGATCAGTTTTTATCGGCAAACAACTGGAACGTTGAAACCATTTTTGCCCGTGGCTATGCTACAGGCCCCGCAAAGGGCAGTCACCGCGAGGGTTACCTTGGCCCGGTATATGTAAATGGTGTTCAGCAATCATGGGGTAACCTTGCGCCTACTCAGGGCCTGGTTGATGATTACTCGATGGATAATGGCTTGCCGATTACCGATGCGGCTTCAGGCTATAATCCGCAAGCTCCTTACACCCATCGTGAGCAGCGCTTCTATCAGTCTATTTTGTACGATGGAGCTCCATGGCAGGGCGATATATTTAAGTCGCGCATAGGCGGCAGTAACCAGATTGACCTTGGCTCTACAAGTGATATCACCAACACCGGTTATAACGCCCGTAAAACGCTTGATGAAAGCATTACCGGACAAACCAGTATCAACCTGGCGCCGAGTTTTGCCAATTACATCATCTTCCGGTATGCCGAGGTATTGTTAAGCTATGCCGAGGCCCAAAATGAAGCCGCCGGGCCAGACGCGTCTGTTTATGACGCGGTTAATAAAGTGCGGGCCCGTTCTGCACTACCAGCTGTAAAAGCAGGCTTAACCAAGGATGAAATGCGTGTGTACATTCGCCGTGAAAGGCGTATCGAGCTGGCGTTTGAAGATAAGCGATGGTTTGACATCCGCAGGTGGCTCATCACAACCGGGCCAAACGGTGTACTTACCTCGCCTGAATATGGTATGAAGATAGAGGCCGCCGGCTCGGGATTATCCTATACGCCGGTTAAGATTTTTACCAATACCTTCTTCGAACGGCAAAACTGGATGCCAATTCCGCAGACAGAAATTGATAAGAATAAAAAACTGGTGCAAAACCCAGGATACTAAACTAATTAACTCCTAAACCGATGTAACCCCGGGCGTAATGCCTGGGGTTATGTGTTTAACGTGAATTGTAAAAAAATGAGGTCCCAAAAAGAAATAACTATACCCTCCTTCTTTTAATTAATGATTGTATCTTCAGCACACCTCTTACCTTCAATTATTCATGACTAATAAACCCGATAAGCCTCGCCCTGCAAAAGTTTCAAAAACTGTAATTGTTGGTATTGTGATTTTGGTGATAGCAGTTGCTATTGGTTTGTTTTGGTATTTACATGCAGATAAAGACGACAACACAATTGCCAACGAGGCAGATGGTTTCCGAATAGCCACAGTGGAAAGCATTGCTGCCGGAAAGGTATTAGCCCAACAATACTGTACTTCATGCCATATGCTGCCAGATCCCGCGTTGCTCAACAGGTTTAAATGGAAAAATGTATTCCCCCAAATGGGCTTACGTATGGGCATCAAAAGTCACCGCGGGGAATCATATGTAGGGTCGATCAAAGGTGATGACCTGGTAGTGCCCTCCACTCCTGTATTAAATGATGAGCAATGGCAGGATATTATGGATTATTACATGAACACCGCTCCGATTAAGCTTTCGCCTCAAAACAGGCGATTTCCTATAAAAAAAGAGCTACCATTTTTCACCGTTGAAAAACCACAACAATCATTTGAAGGCAAGCAGGTATTGGGAAGCTATGTAAAAATAGATAATGGCATTAAACCAGCCCGTGTATTTGTTGCCAATGGGCAGGCCAAAAAGCTCTATCTGCTATCGGCACAGCTAAAAATCATTGATTCAATAGCGACAACCGGCCCGGTGGTTGATATCCTTTTTGACCATGGCAATACCGTGGTCTGTACAATAGGTAAAGATCTGGGTGCAAACAGCGATAAACTGGGTACAATAACCCAGCTAACGATTTCGGCTAAAGGTAAAATGCAGCTTGCCCCCGAGCCTACTTTTAGTAAACTCGGCAGGCCTGTACAGATTTTGGCTGCTGATATTAATGGAGACAACAAAACCGACTATGTTATTTGTGAGTTTGGGAGCCTAACGGGCGAGTTATGCTGGATGGAGAACATAGGCAACGGCAACTTTACCAAACATGTTATAAGTACCTTACCCGGTGCCATTAAAGCCTACATCGACAATCAGGAAGGTAAGCTGCCCGGACTGTATGTGCTTTTTGCACAGGGCGAAGAAGGTATTTTTCACTTTACCAATAAAGGCGATGGTAAATTTGAGACTAAGGAAATGCTTAGGTTCCCGGCTATTTATGGTTCATCATACTTTGAGATGGTTGATATGAACCATGATGGATACAAAGATATTGTATACACCTGTGGCGACAATGGGAATGCCACGTTGGTATTAAAACCCTATCATGGCGTGTACATTTTTATAAACGACGGAAAAGGCAATTACAAACAGCAATATTTTTACCCAATAAACGGGTGCTATAAGGCAATTGCAAGAGATTTTGACGGCGATGGTAATATCGACATTGCGACTATCAGCCTGTTCACTGATGCCCGGCAACCGGAAGAGGGCTTCGTATATCTAAAGGGCACAGGAGGTTTAACTTTTGCTCCTTACGCTTTTTCATCCGATATCAAATTTGAGCGGGCGGTTACCCTTGATGCAGGTGATATCAATGGAGATAATAAGCCTGATCTGCTGATTGGGAATGCCTATTTTGATTTTGGGCCATTTGGTTATAACGTTAGCGAGCCGCTTTTTTATGCTTTGAAAAACATTTCGAAATAATGATTCGTAATATCTGAACTAATTAGCTTTATACTTTAGCTTAAAATTCAAAATGACGCCTAATTTAGAACAGACATTCAGATGGTTTGGCCCCTCCGATCCGGTAACCTTACAGGCTATCAGGCAAACCGGGGCAACCGGCATTGTTACCGCATTGCATCATATACCATGCGGCAACGCATGGAGCAGTGCTGAAATCAGCCATAGAAAAGAGATGATCACTGATGCGAGCTTCCGGTGGTCGGTAGTGGAAAGCGTAAATATTCATGAAAGTATAAAAATAGGAACTGCTAATCGCGATCAATACATTTCAAACTACATAGAAACGCTGCAAAACCTTGCCGATGCCGGGATTAATACGGTATGCTACAACTTTATGCCTGTATTGGATTGGACACGTACCCATCTTGATTACCGTCTGCCAGATAACGCCTCGGCCCTCAGGTACCACGCACCCGCACTTGCAGCTTTCGACCTTTATATACTGCAAAGAGAACAAGCGTTTAACGACTTTAGTCCGGCACAGCAATCAGTAGCAAAATCATACCTCGACAGCTTAAGTGCAAGCGAACGTGAGCTCCTGATCAATACCATTTTAGCCGGCTTACCCGGAACCGACGAGGTGTTTACTATAGATGAGTTTAAAGTATACCTGGAAAAATACGCTGCCGTAAACGAGCAAAAGCTAAAGGAAAATCTCAGCTACTTTTTGAGTGCGATAATACCTCATGCCGAAAAACTGGGAATAAAAATGTGCATCCACCCGGATGATCCGCCATTTGCCATTTTAGGCTTACCGAGGGTTGTTAAAAATGAGCAGGATTTGACTGATATCGTTAATATGTATCCCTCTGAAGCCAATGGATTGACACTTTGTACCGGTTCATTAGGCGCAAACGGCAATAACGATATTCCGGGTATTATCAACCGCCTGGGCAGCCATATTCATTTCCTGCACCTTCGTAATGTAAAGCAGGAGCCTGACGGCGGCTTTTATGAAGCCGAACACCTAAACGGCAGCACAGATATGTTTGCCGTTATGAAAGCGGTTATTGATGAACAAATAAAAAGGGAAAAAACCGGGCGGAATGATACAGCGATACCAATGCGTCCGGATCATGGGCATAAGATATTAGATGATGTTAATCATAATACTTACCCCGGTTATTCGGTAATTGGGCGTTTAAAAGGCCTTGCAGAATTGCGCGGACTGGAGCTGGGTATAAAGCGGATGTTATTTTAAGCCATCCGAGTATTTATTCAACCACATACATAACCTCGGCGAAATTCTCTTTTTCTGAGCCACAGGTTGGGCACTCATAGTTATTTAAACTTTCAAATGGGATCCCGGGTTCTATAGCGTTCAGCAGGTCACCATATAACTCGTCATAAATGGTGAAGCAGCTTTTGCATTGGTGAACGGTTTTCTGATTAGTTGATTTAATGTCGTTATTGCTGGTACCTACTTGCAAAGGCAAGCGGTTATTGCACTGTTGTTCGTAAAACATATCGCACAGCGCAATCAGGTGTTTACTGAGATCTGCTTTTGGAACGCTTTGTTTATATACCACAAATTCGCGGGTGTTATGGTTAAAATCGCGGGTATGTACAATCTCAAACTCATCGGGCATCCGCGAACGGATCATAACCGAACCATAAATACCCGATTTAGGCGAACGCTTTATGGCAAAGCTAAGGCCGTAAGTTCGCAGATCAGCCTCTTCAAACTCGCTTACCAATTGCTGCTTAAGCTCAAGACATGAACTGCAAATATCCTCTACCTGCCAGTTAAGTTCATTTGATGCATGCCTGACATTTACCCGGTATTTGTTCAGCAAATTGCCCCATAATGGCCGGTGTTTAGCTTCAATGTTTTTGACCAGTAAAGATTTCCATGGACTGATATATAACTGTCCTACCCTGGTTTGCATGCACAGGTTACAGATTTCCTTCAAAAACTCAATGTCGAAAAGTTCATTACGCCGGTATATTCCCAGCCAGTATTTGTTACCCTGTTTATTAAAACCCTCGTAATAGGGCAATTGAAATTCCGGAATTACCAGCGGCTGATCAATTTCCTGGATAACAAATTGGTGACTGGCAATAACCAATTGATAAAGCTCTTCAGGATTGATCTCGGCCTGATCATAAAAGCGCGCCTTATTAGCAAATATTACCTGTTGTATGGCTTTACCCACGGCAGGAATATCGTCCGAATAAATCAATACAGGCCAGCAATACAGGATATTGGTTTTAGGAAACCTGATATACAAATACCAGTAATTACTTACCGGCGAGCAAATAAAGTTAAGGTTACCGGTAAAAAACGGCGCAAAAGTCTGGTTACTGTCAACCAGGTTTATTTTTAACTCGGGCTGATAATCAAACAGATCGAAAATGTCTTTATAAACACCTTCCTTGAGCCAGTTTTCCTGGTTAAATATACCATCGGCAATATATGAGCTGGTAATATTGGGATAAGCATCCTGGTTAGCTTCATGATCAATACCGGCGCTTAACATATCAAACTCCAGATCTTCAAGGCGTGCCTCGTCAAGCTCAAAATAAAGCTGCTGCCGGTTACCAAAACGCACCTGTGTAGCACCTGCATTTTGAGCTATGATGAGCATTTCATAAAAATCGCCGGCAGAGGCTACGCCTCCCGGCAGGTTTATCTTAATCAGTTGCTTATTCTCCATTGGTTCAAGCTTTTACTAATTGCTGCTGAAGTGCCTCTTCCAGCAAACGTTTAACCTCAGGCCGGCATGATCCACATCCGGTTCCAGCTCCTGTCTGGCTGCAAACATCTGCCAGTTGCGTGCAGCCGCTTGCTATTTTATTACGAATATTATCCGCCCCTACGTTATTACAACTGCAAACCAGCTTACCTAAAACAGGTTCGGCGGTTTTGCCACTGCGAAGCAATTTAAGGCGCTTGTCGCTCAGTTCTGTTTTGTTAGCTATCAACTCCCTAAACTCCTGAAATTCGCCTTTATCGCCGATTAAAATGGTGCCTACCAGCCTGTCTTGGTGAATAATACACTTCTTGTAATAGCGTTTGGCTTTATCTATAAATACAATCTCCTCATAATCCTTATCATTAGGGCAATCGGATAAACCGATACTGCACAAATCAAAGCCATGAATTTTGATGATATTCATAAACAAACTGCCCTTGTAGTAACTGGCAATGTCACCGTTCATATACCCGGCAACAACCGCCGCCTGCTGTTCCGCCGCTGCGGTTATGCCGTATAAAGTACCCTGAAATTCGGCTATTTCGCCAATGGCGTAGATGTTAGGATCGCTGGTGACCAAGCGTTCGTTCACTATTACGCCGCGCTTTATTTCAAGGCCGCAATCCCTGGCAATTTCCAGGTTAGGCGTTGTGCCGATAGCAAGGATCATAGCATCGCAATCAATTTTTCGCCCGCTTTTTAAACCGATACCGGTTAGCTTACTGCGGCCATAAAACAGTTGAACTTCGTCGTCATAAAAAATATCGCAGCCCTGGTCAACCATTTCTTCGTGCAACAGCCTGCTGCCAAGCTCATCCAGTTGTCGGTTTAAAAACCTCGACGTACGTTGAATAATAGTTATGGTGATACCTATCTCACGCAGGGAAGCTGCCATTTCCAAACCCAACAAGCCACCGCCAACTATAACCACGTGCCCGTTTTTAGGTACGTGCTTTTTAAAGTTATCGGCATCGTTGCGGCTACGCATGCTGAAGATGCCCGGTAACGATGGCACGTTTTTAGGGATTGCAGCTCGACTGCCGGTAGCCAGCAGCAGTACATCATAATATGTTTTTATGCCCCGGCTGTCCAGCACATATTTATTGGCACGATCTATTTTTTCGATGCTTACGCCTCGTAACAACCGTATTTTAAGCTCCGGCTCTTCCTCATCGGTCATTTTTACCAGTTGCTCCCAACGTTGTTCACCACTGATATAATCGGGCAGCATTACGCGGTTGTAAAAAGGATGATCTTCTTTACTGAAAATAACGATCTCATCATCCTTGTTCAACTCGCGGTACGAGCGTACAAAGCCATGTGCACCGGCACCGGCGCCCACTACCACAATTTTTTGGAAAGGCTTTTTATATTTTTCAACTTTTACCGCGCAATACTTAAAATCAGGCTCTTTCGATATCGGGTCTACGGCGTCGTTGGTAACATTGTTAACGCGGTGTAGGTCATTATTGAGAATCTTGCCCCAATGCATCGGCACAAAAATTACGCCTTGCTTTATCTGTTCGGTAAGACGCGCTTTAACTCTTGCTTCGCCCCTACGGGACGTAATAATAGTAACGTCGCCTTCGCTGATACCCAAAACGGCAGCATCGGCAGGGTTGATCTCCACAAAAGATTCCTTAATATGCTGATTAAGCTTGTTTACCTTGCCGGTTTTGCTCATGGTATGCCACTGATCGCGGATACGGCCGGTAGTGAGAATAAAAGGGTAATCATCATCAGGCATTTCGCTGCTATGCTTATCGGGCACAGCGCTGATTTGCGCGTTACCTGTAGCCGTGTAAAATTGCTTGTCGGTAAATAAACGGGATGTGCCCGGCGCTGCCTGGCGTTTTTTATATGGCCATTGTACCGACCGCTGCTGTTTAATGATATCATAGCTAAGTCCGCTGATATCAATATTGGTTTTAGCGGTAAGTTTAGCGTGCTCGGCATAAATTTCAGCAGCGTTTTTAAAGTCAAAACCCTTATACCCCATTTTACGGGCAAAACGACAAATGATCTCGCTATCTGGCATAGCTTCACCCGGTGGATCAAGTATTTTATTGAGGTAGCTGATGCGCCTTTCGGAATTGGTCATTGTCCCTTCCTTTTCGGCCCAAGCCGCGGCCGGAAGGATCACATCGGCATAAGCCAAAGTTTCGGGTTTATTGCTGATCTCCTGAACCACCACAAACTTTGCTTTTTTCAGAGCCTCCTCGGCCAGCCGTACATTTGGCAAGCTGGTAAGCGGATTGGTACACATGATCCAGATAGCTTTTAGGCTACCATTATTGAGGGCTTCAAACATTTCGGTGGCCGTTAGCCCCGGCTTGGCGGCTATCTCTTTTCCGCCCCAAAACTTTTGAACCTCTGCCCGGTGAACGGGGTTTGCAAGATTACGATGTGCCGGTAAAAGATTTGCAAGGCCACCAACCTCGCGCCCCCCCATTGCATTCGGCTGGCCGGTTAACGAAAGCGGCCCAGAGCCCGGTTTACCGATATGCCCGGTTATTAAATTAAGGTTTATGAGGCTCAGGTTTTTATTTACTCCAACAGAGCTTTGGTTTAAACCCATTGTCCACATGGTGATAAAGCCTTTTGCCTCGGCAATATACTGGGCCGCAAGGCGGATATCGCTTTCACTAACACCACAAATAGCCGATGATTCGGCAAGGGTACGCTCGAATACCAGTTTGCTATACTGCTCAAAACCATCAGCATGATTGCTCACGAAGTCAATATCGATGTCGCCATTCTCAATCAACACCCTGCCGATAGCGTGGTTCAGCGTGACATCGGTACCGGGATTCAATTGAAGATGCAGATCGGCAGTGCTGCAGGTATCGGTTACCCGCGGATCAACCACAATGATCTTCACATCAGGATTGGCAGCTTTATGGGCCTCAACCCTTCTCCATAAAATAGGATGGCACCAGGCCGGATTGGCCCCAGTTACATAAAAGCAATCGGCCAGTTCAATATCATCATAACAAACGGGCACGGTATCCTCGCCCAGGGCTATTTTATAAGCAGCTACGGCACTGCTCATACACAAGCGCGAATTAGTATCGATATTATTACTACCGATAAAACCCTTAATCAACTTATTAACAACATAATACTCCTCGGTAAGGCATTGGCCGGAAGCGTAAAACGCCACCGAATCAGGGCCGTATTTATCAATGAAGGTTTTAAAAATAGCTGCTGTACGCTCCAATGCATCATCCCAACTTACCCTTTGCAGGGGCATGCTTTTGTTGTAGCGCATTTGAGGGTACAGCAACCTGTCTGATTTATCGTTGGCAGTATAATGCAGGTTGAGTCCCTTACTGCACAGCATCCCTTTATTTACGGGATAATCTTTATCACCCTCAAGCGTTATACTGCCATTTTTTTCTTTATTAATGACCACGCCGCAGCCAACCCCGCAATAACAGCAGGTGCTTGTAAATGTATTTTGTTGTGAGCGCTTCATTTTTAACTTAAAGCTGAAGGCTTAAGGCCTAAAGCTTTGTTTTTTGTTCTTTATCTTTATTAGTATTCAAAAAGCTTTCAGCCTTTGGCTTTAAGCTACGCTTCCTGCTAATACGGCATCTTTTGCAGGTTCGGTAACTGCTTGTTTTTGGAAACGGGTTACCAAAACAATGGCAGAAACAATCATTACCGTAATACCGATATAGGTGAATGCCTGTACATAGGTGATATGCTCTGATTTAAAAAGGAAACCAAACAACATTCCGCCAAGATTGCCGCCCGCGCCAACAATGCCGCTTACCATCCCAACATTTTTACTGTTGATGAATGGAACGATACCATAAGTAGCACCGTTTGACATTTTAAGGAACAGCGCGAACGAAAGCATAGAAATAATAGCCATGGTAAGGTTGCCCGATTGTGCAAACAGGATGAGACCAATGCTTTCCAGCAGTAAAACACCCGCCAGCAGCAGGCCTTTGCCACGCATGCCAAATTTGCCGCCAACTTTATCAGATACAATGCCGCCCAATGCCCTCGCAAAAAGGTTCATGAACCCGAATATGCCGGCCCAAAAACCGGCCGAGCTTTGCGACAGGTGAAACGTATCCACAAAATGCAATGAAGCCACGTTGTCAAAAGTGATCTCCATACCAAAGCACATGGCATAGGCCATGGTCAATGCCCAAACACGCCAATCGGCCAATATTGACCAATCTGTTTTTGACGGATTGGTTTTGGCATAGCCAATCTCATCATAGTTACCATTAGGGGTATCTTTAGTGAATTTCCAGTATAAAAAAGCAATTGCCAGCATCAGTACTCCCGGTACTATCATGGCGTAGCGCCATGCTTCGGCTTTGGTATAGCCCGCTCCTACTATTGCGGCAAATATTAAAGGCATCACCATGTTGGTTACCCCGCCGCCAAGGTTGCCCCAGCCACCGGTTACCGCGTTGGCAGTACCTTTTATATTAGGCGCAAACATCATAGAAGTATGGAACTGGGTAATTACAAACGATGAACCAATTACCCCAATAGCCAAACGGAACAATAAAAATGAAGTATAATCATGAGCCAGGCCCACCAGGAACACCGGTAACGAACCAACGATCAACAACCTTACAGCTGTTTTTCGCGGCCCCCAGGTATCACAAAGTTTACCGATAATGAGGCGCGCAATGATGGTTGCCGCTACCGAAGCGATAATAGTATTACCTACTTGTCCTTTGCTTAAATGTAGTTCGGCGCGAATGGTTGGCATTAACGGCGCCAGGCCAAACCAACCAAAAAAGCACACAAAAAACATAAGCCACGTAATGTGAAAGGTGCGCATTTGAATGCCTTTCAGCGAGAATATATTGAGTTTAGTAAGTTGTTTTTCCATTTTTTCTAAGCTTTAAGCTCAAAGCCCACAGGCTGAAAGCTTTTGTTTATACTCTGATCTATTTAGCTTTTTGGGCTTTAGGCTTTGAGCCTTAAGCTTTCTGCGTTTATATTACTTATTCAAAAACTCGGGTTTAATGTTAAGCTGCAGGTATGCCCAAAACGGGTGCAGCTTGTTAGCATCAGGCGTTAAGCCTTTGGCATATTCCATACTATGGGTTGCCGCCATGTAGGATAAACCCAAATCAACAACGGTAAATTTGTTAAGCTTGTAGCTGTTGGTAAGGTCAAATTCGGTACCAAGATATTTATCAATAGGCTGCCCGTCTGTTCCTTTCTGATCTTTTGACAGCAGGAAGTAATGGTTAGCCAATTCTGTACTAAAGCGCTTATTATCTGAAAGATATTTTATTTTAAGATAAGGGTTACTTAAGCCTCCTGTCGGAGATCCGCTGACGGCATAAAAATAATCCATATATCCCCAGAACTTGTGCGGGGTACCATACAGCGGGTCAAACCGGTGATCCGTTTTTGAAGATGAAAAAGAATCATTACCCGATAGGTAGTCCCAACCTGCTGTATAAGCGAGGTTACCGCCTTTATAGCATAAAGATGTCGTAAATGTATAGGCGCTCAACTCGGCACCATCACGGTCATGACCACCCTGGTAGTAGAACCCGCCGGTTGCCGCCCATTCGTCTTTACTGCCGAAAACGGGGTTGACAAGCAGACCGGTTGTGTATCGGGTATTAACACCAGGCTGATTAAACCGGCGACCGTAGATGTAACCAACGTCCTCACCGGATACATTTTTTACCGAATCAAGCTTGTATTTGGCAAACTGATCGGCCAGGAAAAGACCGCTTATTTTGGTCTTGTTTAATTTTTTTGCAAAGTAGAGATATTCAAGTGCTTTATAGTTTTGATTTTGCCCGTTGGTGCCGGGTGGATTTAGAAATGACAGGTTTCCGTTTTTAGCGCTAAGACCTGATGCATTTACCAGTGGAATAAGTCCGGCGGGCGTATTAGCTAAATTACCTTTGCTATCTTTAACGGTGGCCGGTACGTTTGCCGGTGTATAGTAAGTACCGTTATAGTTAATAGCATCTGAGCTTTGATTAAAAGCAGCGCCCAGATCAAGCTGCCAGCCCGATTGAAGAAGTTTTAATACGATAGCATCATGCCTGCGCCCCTGTTGTATCCAGTCGGTAGCACCGAGCAGGCGTTCATCGTCATAGCTGATTTCCTGCCGACCCGCTTTAATAGCAAAATAATCGACAGGTGATTTCTTAAAAGAAGTGTCTTTTTTGTTAGAGAGGATCAATTCGGCCCAGGCCTCGTGAAGACTTAGCCTGTTGCCATCATTAATAGTAATTGTTGAGGCATCTTGGCCCCAAAGCCTTACATCCTGTACCGAGGTTTGAAAAATAAGCTTGCTGCTTTTGTAATTAAAGGTGAGCCGCGTTCGTTGTGATACAAAGGCCGCGTTTTTGTTACCTATCGGTTCTAAAGTTCCATAACCATCACGTAATTCGCCTCTTGTTTTGATCTGACCGGTTAAAGACAGCTGCGCGGAGGCATTATAAGAAACAAAACATGATATAATTAATAGAATTTTCCCAATAGTGTATTGATTACATACATTTTTGTACATTTGAAATGGTTTTTTATTTGTTAAAGCGATTAAAAACTGTTTAACCCTGTCTGGGAATGCGACCTCCCGGCAGGGCTTTTTTATGTTTTTTTGATTTTCATCATAGGCACTATCTTTTTTCTATTTTTTGATTGAATTAATTATGATAAATATAACTTATTTAATGAATAAGTACAAATAATCAATTTTTAAAGTTAATTTTTATGATAAAAGTTAGTATAAATTGTTTTTTTTGACAAAAACTCAATTTTAAAACATATAAAAACTACAGAAATACATTTTTAACAATTTTTTAACGAACATTATACATCAAAAACAAATAAAAAACTAATGCAAATCATATAAACAATCAAAACCAAACGCACAAAACTTCTAAAACAGAATAAAAAATCAAACAAACTCACAAAAACCAAACAACAACTAAGCTAACACATTAAAAAAACAACAAAAACAAAGCACACACCATCATAAAAAACAGCCAAAGTGTAACAATTACACAATAAATCATTCAAAACCCGCCCATTTCTCCCAAAAACACACAACTTCTTCTATATCGAATTAACAAAACCAAGCAAAATCGGAAAAGCAACAGTTAAATTCCGAAATATCGCGCATAAAAAAGCGCTATTGCCCTACTTGACAACAGCGCCCGATACGAATTACTTCCTATAATTCTTAATCGATCCCTACAAAAACTTTTCCGTCGGCTATTTTTACCGGATACGTCTTCAAAACCAACTCTTCTTCACCTAAACACTCCCCGGTAAGCAGTGAAAATGTCTTTTTATGAAAAGGACAGGCCACCTTCGGCTCACAGCTTTCACCTGCGCTACCAATCATTCCGCGCGAGATAGCCATTTGCTGCTTATGCGGACAAAGATTTTGAGTAGCATACCACTCATTGCGGCGTGCAAAATTAAATATCGCTATCTGCTCATCGCCATGCTTGATACATGAGCCACCATTTTCGGGCACATCATCAACATAACAAGCCATGATCCATTGTGTTGCTATTACAGTTTCCATTGTGTTTTCTTTTAAATAATGACCAATCTAACTTCAGACTAAAAAACTACCACTCCTTAGCACGAACCTGCTCACGCATCGGTTCAAATTGCGCATGAGGATCTTTTTCGTCTGGAGCATTAATAAAATGAGCAAAACGTTTGCGCATAGCAGGATTATTAATAGCCTCTTTCCATTCGCAGTGATAAGTATTTACCAGGGCCTGCATTTCCTCCTCCAACTGCTCACCCAAACCCAGACTATCGTTTACTATTACATTTTTAAGATAACTCATACCTCCATCAAGCTTATTAAGCCAGGTTGCGGTACGGGTTAACTGATCGGCAGTTTTAATGTAAAACATCAAAAACCTATCGAGATATTTAACTACGGTTTCTTTGTCAATATCAGTAGCCAACAACTGAGCATGCTGCGGTTTAGATCCGCCATTACCGCATACGTATAAATTCCAACCTTTTTCAGTTGCAATAATTCCAAAATCCTTTGACTGCGCCTCGGCACATTCGCGCACACAACCACTTACACCACCTTTAATTTTATGCGGCGCCCGGATGCCTTTATACCTATCCTCTACCTCGATAGCAAAAGTCACGCTATCATGCAAGCCAAACCTGCACCAGGTACTGCCCACGCAACTCTTCACAGTACGGAGTGCCTTACCATAAGCATGACCGCTTTCAAAACCGGCGTCAATTAATTCTTCCCAAATTAAAGGCAGGTCACTCAGGTGCGCGCCAAACAGATCTATGCGCTGCCCACCGGTTATTTTAGTATATAAACCATATTTTTTGGCAACCAGACCAATAACAATCAATTTGTCAGGCGTAATCTCCCCGCCGGGTATCCGCGGAACAACCGAATAAGTGCCCCCTTTTTGGATATTAGCCAAAAAGCGATCATTACTATCCTGTATTACTTCTTGTTTTACAATAACATCATTCCACAAGCTGGATAATATACTGGCCACAACAGGCTTACAAACCTCACAACCATCACCTTTGCCATAATGATCAAGCACCAGATCGTAGTTTTTAAGCCCATTTATTTTCACCAGATCAAAAAGCTCCTGGCGCGAGTAATCAAAATGCTCGCAGACAACATTTTTAACATATTGCCCGTTAGCCTTCATGGTACCGGCAATCAGATCCTTCACCAATGGCACACAACCACCGCAACCGGTACCAGCCTTGGTGCATTTTTTCATACCATCAATACCAGTTACACCACCATCACTTACAGCCGAGCAAATAGCGCCTTTAGTAACAGCCTCGCACGAGCAAATCAGCGCATCGTCCGGCAAACTCATAACGCCCGCTCCGGCGTTAGTTTCACCACCTCTTGAACCCAATATCAAATCTTTGGGATCAGGAGGCAATACAATTTTGTTATTGACCGTTTGCAGCAGCATATTATAAGCATCTGCATCACCAATCAAAATACCACCTAACAGATTCTTGCCATCGTTAGTGATATTAATACGTTTATAAATCCCCTTATGGGTATCCTCAAACAAAATAGTACGACAGTCGGGCTCAGTTATAAAAGCATCGCCAAAGCTGGCCACATCAACACCAATCAATTTCAGCTTGGTGCTCATATCATAACCATAAAAACTTTTCTCGCCCTCAGTTAAATGAGCCGCTACGATATCAGCCATCTCATAGCCGGGCGCAACCAAACCATAGATCATCCCTTCATATAGAGCACATTCTCCAATAGCGTAAATGCAATCATCACTGGTTTGCATTTTTTCATTCACCACAATACCACCACGGGTACCGACATGAAGCCCCGCCAATTTGGCCAACTCGTCGCGCGGACGGATACCCGCTGAAATCACCAGCATATCCACCGCCAACTGACTATCGTCATTAAATCTCAACGACTGGATTTTCTTATCGCCAGCAATAGCGGCGGTGCTTTTATTTAAATGAATATGCAAACCCAGCTGACTCAATTTCATTTGCAGCATATTACTCCCTGCAGAGTCAATCTGCCTTGGCATCAATCGTGGAGCAAACTCAATAACGTGCGTTTCGGCAATACCAAGATCAATTAAAGCCTTAGCGGCTTCCAAACCCAGTAAGCCACCACCCATTACCGCGCCTGATTTTGCATTTACCGCATGAGCCTTGATCAACTCCAGATCCTCAATGGTACGATAAACAAACACCCCCTCCTTTTCGATACCCGGAATATCAGGCACAAAGGCCGATGAACCGGTTGCCAAAACCAGGTAATCATATTTGAGCGTAATACCCTTTAAAGAATGGATAGTTTTTTCGGAACGATTGATTTCCTGGATAGGATCATCCAAATGAAGGGCGATACCATTATCTGAATACCAGGACAAAGTGGAAAGCGACAGATCTTCTGCTGTTTTACCGTTAAAATACTCGCTGAGATGCACCCTGTCATAAGCATGACGAGGCTCTTCACCAAAAACAATTATTTGGAACTGCGCTGATCGGGCCAAAAGTTTCTCACAAAACTTGTAACCTACCATGCCGTTACCAACTACTACGACCGTTGGTTTTGACATATTGAAATTTTTTAAATGTTAAAGCAATTTTCAAACTAAAAATGACCCAGCTGCGACCTTGACATCATTTATATCACAATTATAACCTAAAAAAACATCAAATGGAAATTTAATTTTACTTTTTTATCACATAAATCATAAATATTGACATTTAATTACGTAAATTGCTGCTATAATTATAATTTAAATCATTTTTAGAGCGTAATTTTTAAAACGATTTTGCATTTTTATTAAAATCAGCAAAATAAAAAGACTCTAAAAGCTATTTTTTGATACAAAATTTAATAAAATGCAAAATAAAATACAAAATCCTGAACTTTTTGTGCTCGGAGCAGGTCCAGGCGACCCGGAATTGATGACAGTGAAGGGTTTTAAGGTTTTGCAACAGGCAAATGTGATTTTATATGACAATCTGGCTAACAAGGAATTACTCGCGATAAGCCGCGACGATTGCGAAAAAGTATATGTTGGTAAACAACCTTACGGCGATTATACACCACAAGAAACCATTCATGAACTAATAAAGCACTATGCTTTTACTAAAGGAAATGTGGTAAGATTAAAAGGAGGCGACCCTTTCATATTCGGTCGCGGGTTTGAAGAGATCATTTATGCGCGGCAGCATGGCATTACTACACATTATATACCAGGCGTAACCAGCATGCAGGCTTCGGGATTACAAGACATTCCGCTTACGCACCGACAGGTAAGCGAAAGCGTTTGGATGGTTACCGGCACTAAGAAAGACGGTAACCTCTCTGCCGACCTTACCTGCGCCATGCACAGCAACGCTACAGTTGTTATATATATGGGAATGAAAAAGCTGGCCGAAATAGCATCGGCCTATGTAAAGGCAGGCAAAGGCGATACACCGGCGGCTATTATACAACATGCCTCATTGCCACAACAAAAATCAGCAAAGGGAAAAGTAAGCGACCTGGAGGCTATCGCGGCAGATAATCAGCTCACCTACCCTGCCATTATTATTATAGGAGATGTAGTAAACGTAAAAAATTAAACAATTATGAAGATCAGAATAAAAGGAAACTCGTTGCGCTATCGCCTGACAAAAACCGATGTTGAAAGATTTGACACCAATGGCTACCTGGAAGAAGTTACTCAATTTGGAGCCAGAACATTTAAATATGCGCTTCAACGTTCTTCAAATAACGCCTTAACTGCAGATTTTGACGATGGTACCATAACCATGTACATGCCGGTTACCATGGCACTTGAATGGACAGGTACCGATCGGGTGGGTTATGAAAGTAACACCGGTGCGATGTACCTGCTTATTGAAAAAGATTTTAAATGCCTGGACAATGTTGCCGAAGATCAAAGCGACAATTACCCGAATCCGTTAACTTTAAAAATGCAGCATGCACATTAAAAAGGGATTCCCTTTTGGAAATCCCTCTTTTAATATCAGATCATGGTTACTGTTATCCTTTTGCCTGGTTGATTTCGCTGATAGCACTTTCAGCGGCACTTGCAGACGCGGTATCGTTAAGTTTTTTCCTTGCGTCTTCAATTTGTTGCAGTGATGCAACAAGCTTTGGTGCAATACCATACTTTTTGAAACTTATAGCAATGCCCTTAATGGCATTGATGCCCTGCAAAACCGATTGCTTATCATCCAGCTTACCAATCATTTGCGGCAGCGGACCACGTGCAAGATCAAACTTCAGCTGTACCGATCCTTTTTCAAAGGCGCTGATCACGTAAGCCCATTCTTTATCAGAACCATTGGCAGCATAAACGTTAACAATGGCCTGGCCCAATTTACCTTTCCCGTCAGCTTCTAAACTTTTGGCGGTTTGAAAAGCATCGTCAGGCGATATACTATTTAAAGCAGCAAGAGCCGCGCCTTTAACAGTATAAGATGGACTTGAAAGCGATTTTTTATAGATATCAAGATAGTCTTTTGATTTAGTCTTTTCCAAAACAGCAATTGCAGCCGCCCTCACAGGATAGTTGCCATCATACTGTGCCAAATCAGCAAGGATTGGTAACGCTGTCTTTGCCACCTCGACACTATCCATCTTCAGCGCACGGATAGCTTTTATCCGGATACCATAATATTTATCTTTTAAAGCTGCGGTAATAATATCCTTGCCTTCTGTGGATGTTTGACTGCCAATAGCCGCGCTCAGAGCCTCTAACCTATCCAGGTAAAGCGGTGCGTGGTGATACTGATAGCCAAATTCGGTCAGGGTTTTATGATCTGTCTTTTTAGTAAGGAGCACTTTATCACCGTCAACGTTAATTAAATCAGGCTTTACAGCGCTTTTAAATATTAACGTGTCGTTTTTTTGCGCGAGCCAAACCTGTTGCCTGGTCACTTTTCCGCCTGCGTATAAATCAACAGCTACAGGAACATGAAATATTTGGCCTTCTTGTTTTTGACTTATAAATACTTTTTGCTCATGATTAGCCTCGTTCCATTGGTAAGTGATATCCAATACCGGGTGACCAGCGCCGTAATACCATTGATTAAAGAACCAGTTCAAATCTTTTCCGGATATTTCTTCCATAGCCAGGCGAAGATCATGTACTTCACCATTTTTAAAACCACGGGTTTTCAGATAAAGTCCCAAGCCTTTAAAAAAAGCATCGTCTCCGAGGTAGTTACGCAGCATAATGAGCACCAAACCGCCTTTATCATAAATATTAGCACCGTTAATTCCCTCATTATCGGTATATACAAATGGCGTTAAAGGCTGCTTGTATGCGGTTGCGTTATTCAGATAAGCCTGTAGCTCATCATACCGTTTGGCATCGCCGTCGTCTTTGCCGTATTTCTTTTCATTCCAGTATTTTTCGCCAAACACCGCAAATGACTCGTTAAGCGTTTCGTTGCTCCAGCTTTCGCAGGTAACCAAGTCGCCAAACCATTGGTGAAAAAGCTCGTGGGCAATTGTTGTGCCTCCTGAGCCATTAGGATCATCGATCAGGTCCCATGGTGATTTCTGAACATACTCGCCATGTAAAGTAGCTGAGCTGTTTTCCATGGCACCCAGCGGATAATCGCGAACAACAACCTGGCTGTATTTTTCCCATGGAAAATCAACGCCCAAAGCTTTTGAATAAAATTCAATCATTTCAGGAGTTTGGCCAAACAGTTGTTTAGCATAAGGCGCATAAGCCGGTTCCAGGTAATAAGAAACCTCTTTATTGCGCCATTTATCCTTATAAATTTTAAAATCGCCTATCGCCATCATAAACAAGTACGGGCAATGCGGTAAAGATTGTTTCCAGGTATCGGTGCGCGTGCCGTCGGCATTGTTTTTTTGACTGATGAGCAAACCGTTTGATAGCGTGGTATATTTTGCAGGTACCGTCATGCTCACCTGCTCGGTTGTTTTTTGATCAGGCTTGTCAATGGTAGGAAACCAACATGATGAACTTTCAGCCTCTCCTTGTGTCCAGATCTGGGTTGGTTTTCCTGGCTCTTTACCTAAGGGGTTTACAAAATACAGGCCTTTTCCATCAAGCTTAAAACCAGGTTTATCGTGTAATTCGTTTGGCTTGGCGGTGTAATCAATAAACAAGGTATAATGTTCTTTTTCGGTGTAGGTCCTGTTTAGTTGAATAGCTAAAGAAAGACTATCCTCATAACGATAACGAAGCGGAACAACTTTGCCATTTTCAACAATACCAATGGTTTTAATATCCATCCCTTTAGCATCAAGCCTTACAGAATCTGTAGGGTAAAAGTGAGGCTTCAGGGTAACCCACTCCTTTCCATTTAGATAAGATCTCTGATAATCGAACTTTACGTCAAGGCGTGTATCAATCAGGTCGTTGATTTTTGGAGCAGCCGCGTGATAATAAGGCTGGTCGGGAGCATGATGATTAAGTTGTGCTTCTGCCGAAAAAGAAAGTCCGACAGATAACGCCAACCCTAAAAATGAAGACAAGTATATTTTTTTCATTTAATAAAACGTTTTACCAAGCGCTAAGATACATATCCGGATGAATAATTTGCATACGATATAGAGATTTGAACCCTAAACAGTGAATTATTCAAATTGTAGGTCATTACAACAGTGGCATTTGTCATTTAACTGTGATTATTTGCAGTCAAACACCATAAAAACAATCGATTCTTTGGTTCAATAAGCATGTATCCAAATCATTACAAAACATTTTAGGGTGATGAACTATTTTTGCCTTAGTTAAACAACGCAGTGAAAAGGTATAATCAAACCATAAAGCAATATGTAGTACTGTCACTTTTAGTGATATACCAGTTTGTGGGTTGGGTTCACCTTGCTTACCTCCCGCGGCAAAATTACGCGAGCGGTGTTCACTCAGCGTCGACCATCGATTTTCTACACAAGAACACGAACGCCAACTTGCCAAGGGTGCAATTTCAGCGAAGTTTTCATTCTGTTGACGAAAGCCGCAAAGACCTTAAGGCTCCATCGAAATTGCTTGTGCTGTTTTTCGCCTTCCTGCTCACCGGCAGTTTGATGTTTACTATAAACAGAAGACCGGATAGCGTTTTAGCTTCGGTGTATTCTCATACCCCTTCTTCTTATCTCAGCCTGCGTACACTCAGGATCTGAGTTTTTCTTACATCTTTTTGAATTTGCTGACCAGCTGCCAACAGGCATCAAGGTTTAACAGCAGCCATACGGATTTTATTGCTTTTTACACGACAATAAAATCCGCATCATTCAAATTCCATCTTCATCTTAAAACTTAATCAGAATGGTTTAACAACCATTCGTCCTAACAACCTGTTTTGCCATGACGCGCATACCAATAAATATTTATGGCCTAAAGCCGTTTTTATTTGCAGGCTTACTTTCTTTATCATTAGCAGCCTCGGCGCAAAATATAAAGAAGAAGCAAACTCCTGCCCCTGAAAGTGTTCCGGATACCGCAACGGTAGGCTTTCCTGTTATCCCCAACGCTACCGATGCCGGTAAAAATGGCGGCGAATACCTAACCCTGAAACAATGCATAGATTATGCGCTGATACATCAGCCTGCCTTAAACAAAGCATTAATTAATACGGATATTACCCGTACAACCAACTCCATTAACCTGGCCGCATGGCTGCCGCAAGTTAATGCCAACGGCAACCTGATCCATTATATCCAGCAATCAAATTCAAATATTTCTACCGGCGTGGGCACAAGTACAGGAACTACCACTACAGGTGGTGGCTCTGGTACCGTACGCAGCAGTTATTCCAATACTTTCATTCCGGAGCTGGCGGTATCTCAAGCCATTTTAAGTCCGGTGTTATTATACGCCGCTAAAAGTGCCCCTCTACTGGTAAAACAAGCTCAGCAAGTGACCGACAGCACCAAAATATTTTTGGTATCGGCTGTAAGCAAATCATTTTATAATGTGCTGCTTACGCTGCAGCAAATTAATGTGCTTAAAGAAGATACCGCAAGGCTTGGCAAAAATTTGCGTGACGCCTACCACCAATA
Source organism: Mucilaginibacter kameinonensis (assembly GCF_003675385.1). Taxonomy (GTDB): domain Bacteria; phylum Bacteroidota; class Bacteroidia; order Sphingobacteriales; family Sphingobacteriaceae; genus Mucilaginibacter; species Mucilaginibacter kameinonensis. The sequence continues at coordinate 895,447 of NZ_RCWZ01000005.1, forward strand.
CAAAGGCGGTATTGTTGATGAAACCGACTATCTGCAGGCTACCATTACACTTAACAACTCTGTTGCCCAGTTAAAACAGGCCAATGAAAATATCATCCCCCAGTATGCGGCCCTGAAGCAACTTATGGGTTATGAACCCGAAAAGAATTTTAATGTAAGCATTGATACCGTCCAGATGATGGCCGATATCCAGATTGACACTACCCGGCAACTGGAATACGAAAAGCGGATAGAATATAAGCAGATCCAGACCCGTAAAGACCTGCAATCGCAGCTTACCAGTTATTACAAGTACGCTTATCTGCCTACAATTTCAGGCTTCTTTAATTATAGCCTGCAATATGCCAACAATAACTTTTCCAACCTTTTCTCAAGGTCGTACCCAAGTTCAATAGTGGGCGTGTCATTGAGCATACCCATATTCACCGGTTTTGCGCGACTGCACAATATACACAAATCGCAATTGCAGGAACAGATAGTTCATTGGGATGAGGTTGACCTTAAATCACAGTTGTATAAAGAATATACCTCTGGACTGGCCAGCTATAAAAGCAACCTGTTCGGCTTCAATGTACAGCGCAAAAATGTGGCCATGGCGCGGCGTGTTTACTTCGTGGTTAACCTGCAATATAAACAAGGCGTTGTAGCCTACCTTAACGTGATCACCGCCGAATCAAACCTGATCACAGCCGAAATCAATTACACTAACTCGCTTTTCCAGCTGCTATCGAGCAAAATTGACCTGGAAAAAGCAATGGGAGATATCACTTATTAATGCCAAAAAACCAAACCATGAAGCGCGTATTTTTTAATGCCATTTTTATAAGTATTGTAGTTTTTGCAGCCTGCAAAAAGAAACAACCACCGCAAAATACTGAAGTACCCGTTAACCTTTACAAGGTAAAGGCTAAACCGGTATTATATTATGACCAATACCCCTCAACAACAGCGGCCTTAAGCCAGGTAACTTTATTACCCCAGGTGCAGGGTGCTGTAACCGGCATATTCTTTACCGAGGGCTCGCAGGTAAAAAAGGGACAAAAGCTATATGAAATAGATAGACGGATTTACCAGGACAGCTATGACGCAGCCGTTGCCAACCGTAAAGTTACTGAGGGCACCCTATTACAGGCCCAGCAAGATGCCGACCGTTACGAGTACCTGAATAAATATAACGCGGTAGCCAAGCAATTGTATGACCATGCGGTAATCACGCTTGAAAATGCTAAAAGCCAGGTTCAGTCGGCAAATCAGGCAGTTAAAACAGCCAGAACCAATTTGAATTACGCCGAGGTATATGCACCTTTTGATGGCACCATCGGTTTGAGCCAGGTTAAATTGGGTAATGTAGTAACTCCGGGAACTACCGTGTTAAACACCATTTCTACCAATGATCCTATGGCTGTAGATTTTGTTGTTAACGAAAAGCAGCTGCCCAAATTTGAACGTTTGCAGCAAGCCAAACATCAGCCAACCGATTCGCTATTTACTATTTTATTGGCAGATAACTCCCTTTATCCCATAAACGGAAAAATCTCCGTGATTGATCGCGCGGTTAATTCGCAAACAGGCGCCATCACCGTAAGGCTGGTATTCCCGAATCCGAAAGGGATGTTAAGGGTTGGTATGAGCTGCGTTGTACGCGTACACAACCAGGAGGCGGGCCCGCAGATAGTGGTACCGGGTAAAGCGGTTGTTGAGCAAATGGGCGAATACTTTGTATACACAGCACAAGATAGCCTCATGAACAATCCTAAAGCAGGTGCCGATTCGGCAAAAAACAAAATAAAGAGATTGGTGGCATTGCAGAAAAAGGTACAGGTTGGCGAAACCATTGGGGCTAACATGATCATCAAAAGTGGTATCAACAATGGCGACCGGGTAATTGTGGACGGTGTGCAGCTATTGCATGACGGTTCAAAAATAACCACCGCCAATAAAGTTGGGCCATCTGCCGGAGGCAAAGGCTCCCGTTAGTGGTGAGGCTAAAACACAAATAATTTTTTAGACGAAGACATCCTATGATCGCTAATACATTTATAAAAAGACCTGTAACAGCTATCGTAATATCTATAGTATTGATCATTACCGGTACCGTGAGCATCCTCATGCTACCGATAGACCAGTACCCCGATATTACGCCGCCTGTTGTACAGGTTAACGGGCAATTTACCGGTGCCGACGCGCAAACGGTTGAACAAACCGTAGCCACGCCCATAGAAGAGCAGGTGAACGGAACGCCCGGCATGGAATACATGCAAAGCAACAACACAAACAACGGGCAAATGAGCATGAACGTAACCTTTAAAATGGGGACGGACATTGACGTTGCAGCCCTTGATGTTCAAAACAGGGTTAGCATTGCTACGCCGCTATTGCCTGCCGTAGTGAGCAGACTTGGCCTTACTGTACGCGCCGTAAACCCAAGCATGCTCATGATGGTGGCTATTTACGCCCCAAAAGGCACACATAACATCACGTTTTTAGATAACTACACCAACATATTTATCCAGGACGCACTTCTGCGTGTACCGGGCGTGGGTAGTATTAACCGCTTTACTGACGATTTCAGTATGCGGATCTGGATGAATCCGGATAAAATGGCGGCCTACAGCTTAACCCCTCAGGACGTTATTACTGCCCTCAACGCCCAAAACGTGCAGGTAGCAGCGGGAACCGCGGGCGTGCCGCCACAAGCATCCAGTCAAACCTATGAGCTGGGCATCCTGGTAAACGGCAGGCTCAGCAAGGTATCGGAGTTTGAAAAGATCATTGTAAAAACCATACCGACAACCGGTCAGCTGGTTTACCTTAAAGATGTAGCCAGGGTTGAACTGGGTAAATTTACCTTCTCCAGCAATTCGTTTGTAGACGGGCACAAAGCTTCCTACCTTCAAATTTACCAGGCCCCTGGTAGTAATGCGCTTGAAACAGCTAACGGAGTATACGCCGCCCTTGCTAAATTAAAAACCAACTTTCCTTCAGATGTCGAATATCGGGTACCGTTTGAATCGGTTACCGTGGTAAAAGTTTCGATGGAAGATGTGGTAGGCACCTTACTTAAAACATTAGGATTGGTAGCTGTGGTGGTATTCCTGTTCCTTCAAAACTGGAGATCGACATTGATCCCGGTCCTCGCTATCCCGGTTTCTATCTTCGGTGCGTTTTGTTTTTTTATACCGCTCGGCTTTACCATCAATACGCTAACCATGTTTGGCTTCGTACTGGCTATTGGTATTGTGGTAGATGACGCCATTATTGTGGTTGAGGCGGTGCAGCATTATATTGATCATGACGGCATGTCGGCAAAGGAAGCTACCTACCAGGCCATGAAGGATATTTCGGCGCCGGTTATAGCCATAGCGCTGATATTGGCAGCGGTGTTTGTGCCGGTAGGCTTTATCCCCGGTATTGTAGGCCGATTATACCAACAGTTTGCCATCACCATAGCTATTTCGGTAATGATATCGGCTTTTATCGCCCTATCACTAACCCCGGCTCTGTGTACGCTGTTACTAAAACCAACCCATATTGATGGCGAAGCAAAAGGCATTAATAAATTTTTCTTCAAATTCAACAGCTGGTTTGAGCGGGTAACCGCCAGCTATACCGAGGGCGTACGAAAAAGTATCAAAGCATCGCGTTTTGTTATCATTATATTGATCTGTATCTGCGTAGGTACTTACTTTTTATTCCAGGCCAAACCATCAGGCTTTATCCCCTCAGAAGACGATGGCAATTTATACGTAACCTATCAGTTGCCCCCTGCATCGTCTACCGCAAGATCGGTCGAGGTAATGTCTAAGCTGATGAAAGTTATTGGTTCAACACCGGGCGTGGCGCATTACGCGGCACTATCCGGATTGAACGTGGTAACCAATGCCAGCAACTCTAATAACGGTACCATTTATTGCCAGCTTGCCCCATGGGATGAACGTGGTAAAGAAACCGAACAGGTGCCGGGCATCATAGGCGAACTGCAAAGAAGAATTTCTGAGGCCGGAATAAAAGATGCCAATGTGGAGGTGATCCAACCCTCACCCCTGCCGGGCATTGGTACAACCGTAGGTTTCAGTCTGCAGATAGAACAACGCAGCACTACCGATAATTTGCAGGCATTTCAAAAGGTGGTCGACAATTTTGTGACCGAGGCTAACAAAAATCCGGTTATATCCAAGGCGTTCACTTTCTATACTTCGCACACACCTAACTACAGCTTAACGGTAGACAGGGAAAAATGCGAAAAGTTAGGTGTTAACGTAGCCGATGTATTCACCACTATTCAGGCATATATGGGTAGCCTCTACATCAACGATTTCACTACCTATAACCGCACTTTCCACGTAGTGGTACAGGCCGATACTGCTTTCCGCAAAGTGGTAGCCAATATGGACAAATATTACGTGCGCAACCAGGGTGGTGAAATGGTACCATTAGGTACGCTGATGAGCTACAAGCCAGTTGACGCGCCACCGCTTATCTCCCACTTCAATATCTTCCGCACCGCGGAGGTTGATGGTTCCGCGGCAGAAGGCCATAGCAGTGGCGAGGCTATCCAGGCTATGCAGGAACTGGCTAAACGTGTTTTACCAGAAGGATATGACTATGAGTTTTCGGGATTGAGTTACGAGGAGATCAAGGCGGGTTCAACTACCATTTACATCTTCCTGTTTTCTATCACCTTCGTGTTCCTGTTCCTGGCAGCGCTGTACGAAAGCTGGTCGGTACCCTTTTCAGTACTCTTAGCTGTGCCTATTGGCGCCATGGGAGCTATCCTGGCGTTGGTGCTGGTGCCGAGCCTGACCAATAACGTATACGCGCAGATCGGATTAATCACACTCATCGGTCTCGCGGCCAAGAACGCCATTCTGATTGTAGAGTTTGCCAAGGTTAGGGTTGATATGGGCGAGGAACTCATCAAATCAACACTGGAGGCGGTGAGCCTGCGTTTACGGCCAATCATCATGACTTCACTGGCATTTGTATTGGGCGTATTGCCGCTTGTACTGGCAACCGGCGCGGGCGCTGTAGCCCGCCGTACAATTGGCTATACAGTTTTAGGTGGTATGATAGCGGCATCAACACTGGCAATTTTTATAGTGCCTGTATTGTTTGTGCTTATTACCCGCTTCTCTTACGGTAAAGAAAAACTGGAATACCTGCAGGCCCATAAAGAAGACCTGAAAGAAAAAGCTAAAAAAGTAGAGGCTCAGAGTATCGACCCCGAATTGGAATATGAGATTGAAAAATCCCGTGCATTACATAAAGCTAATTAAGGATGATTTCAAATACATTTATAAAAAGGCCCGTAACCGCCATCGTGATATCGCTGGTGCTGATGATTGCCGGGGTGATATGCCTGTTTAACCTCGCGGTTGACCAGTACCCCAACATATCGCCACCAAGCGTATCGGTTAACGGGTCATACACCGGTGCCGATGCCCAAACAGTAGAGCAAAATATAGCTACTCCCATTGAGGAACAGGTAAACGGTACGCCCGGCATGGAATACATGACCAGCACCAGTACCAACAGTGGTAGCATGGGCATCAGGGTGACTTTTAAAATAGGCACTAACGTACATATCGCAGCACTTAACGTTCAAAACCGTGTAGGTATTGCCGCCCCCCTGTTACCATCGGTAGTAAGTAAATTAGGGTTAACGGTACGTGCCAGTAATCCCGATCAGTTAATGCTGGTGGCTATTTACTCGCCAAAGCATAGCCATAATATTACCTTTTTAGATAACTATACCAGCACCTTTATCCAGGATGCCATACTGCGCGTACCGGGCGTTGGCGACGTAAGCGCGCGTACAGATAACTTCAGTATGAGGATCTGGATGAACCCGGATAAGATGGCATCCTACGGTTTAACCCCTGCAGAAATAACCGCGGCCTTAAATGCTCAAAACGTGTATGTCGCGGCAGGTTCGGTGGGTGCACCTCCGCAGGATGCTTCGCAAACCTTTGAAACCGGCATTTTAGTAAACGGCATGCTCAATAAAGTGAAAGACTATGAAAACATAGTAGTAAAAAGCATTCCGGGCACCAGTCAGCTGGTACACCTCAAAGATGTAGCCCGGGTTGAATTGGGCAAGTTTACTTTTTCCAGCAATGCCTTTGTTGACGGTAACCGGGCTTCTACCATCCAAATCTACCAATCACCGGGAAGTAATGCTCTGCAAACTGCCGAGAACGTTTATGCCGCATTAGCCAAATTAAAAAAATCCTTCCCCAAGGATGTTGATTTTGTAGTGCCATTTGAATCGGTTACCATTATAAAGGTATCGATGGATGAAGTAGTGGGTACACTGATCAAAGCGCTTATTTTAGTGGCTATTGTTGTATTTCTTTTCCTCCAAAACTGGCGGTCGACCATTATCCCTATTTTGGCCATCCCGGTATCGATACTGGCAACCTTTATCTTCTTTATTCCATTAGGGTTCACCATCAACACCTTAACCATGTTTGGTTTTGTACTGGCTATTGGTATTGTGGTAGATGATGCCATTATTGTGGTGGAAGCCGTACAACACTACATTGATGAAAAGCATATGTCGCCCAAAGAGGCTACCTATCATGCCATGAAGGAGATTTCGGCACCGGTAATTGCTATAGCGCTGATCCTGGCATCGGTGTTTGTACCGGTTGGCTTTATACCCGGTATCGTCGGCCGATTATATCAGCAATTCGCCATTACCATTGCTATTTCTGTGATGCTTTCGGCATTCATTGCTCTATCTTTAACTCCTGCACTTTGTACGCTATTATTAAAACCCACCAAGCCTGTAACGGACAAATCAAACTGGCTCGACAGGTTTTTCAGAGGCTTTAACCGGATGTTTGAACGAATAACTTTCAAATACACCAATCGCGTACACCACAGCATTAAGGGGGCAAGATATATTGTCGTCTTGTTGGTTTGTATCTGTGCGGGTACCTACCTGTTGTTCAAAGTAAAACCATCAGGATTTGTACCTGCAGAGGATGGCGGACGACTTTATGTTACCTACCAATTGCCCGAGGCTTCTTCAACCATCCAATCGGTTAATGTGATGAACAAGCTGATGAAAATTGTGGCTTCAACACCTGGCATTATGCATTATACTGCGATATCAGGCTTTAACATTCTTAATGGCGGCGCAAATTCCAACAATGGTTCCATGTTCTGTATGCTTACCCCCTGGGATGACCGTACTACTCCCGATACCCGTGTACCGGGGCTGATGGACGTTATTAAAAAGAAGATAGCCAAAGCCGGGATCAAAAACGCGAACGTAGTTGTTGCGCAGCCGCCACCCATCAGGGGTATTGGCCAGGCGGCCGGTTTTAGCATGCAGATTGAGCAGGGTAACTCCACCGATGATATTTACACCTTTGAAAAAGTGGTTAAAAAGTTTGTAGCCGCGGCAAAAGCTACCCCGGCAACGGCAGGTGCATACAGCTACTTCTCTGCACATACCCCAAGTTATCAATTAAATGTAGACAGGGAAAAATGCGAAAAGCTGGGCATCAACATCTCAGACGTTTTCTCGACTATGCAGGCTTACATGGGCAGTTTGTTTGTCAACAACTTTACCTTGTATAACCGTACCTATCACGTGGTTGTGCAGGCAGATACTGCCTATCGTGCGCTGATATCCAACATGAATAAATATTATGTGCGAAACTCTGCGGGGCAGATGCTTCCGTTAAGTGCAGTAATCAGCTATAAACCGATAGTAGCTGCCCCGTTGATCAGCCACTTTAATATTTTCCGCTCGGCGGAGGTTGATGGTTCCATTCCACCGGGATATAGTAGCGGACAGGCCATTGAAGCATTGAAGGAATTAGCCGCTAAAACTCTGCCACGAGGTTATACCTATGAGTTTTCGGGGTTGAGCTATGAGGAGTTAAAGGCGGGATCAACCACGGTTTATATCTTCCTTTTCTCCATTATATTCGTATTTCTGTTTTTGGCTGCTTTGTATGAAAGCTGGTCGGTACCTTTTTCGGTAATGCTGGCGGTGCCGATAAGCGCGTTTGGAGCAATCCTGGCGCTTACCATAGTGCCAACCATCACCAACAACGTGTACGCGCAAATAGGCTTGATCACGCTAATAGGTCTCTCGGCCAAAAATGCAATCCTTATTGTAGAATTTGCCAAGATCAGGGTTGACCGTGGCGAAGAACTCATCAAATCAACCCTTGAAGCTGTAAGGCTCAGGTTGCGGCCCATCATCATGACCTCGCTGGCATTTATCCTTGGCGTACTGCCGTTAGTGCTGGCAACGGGAGCAGGCGCCGAATCAAGAAATACAATCGGTGTAACCGTTTTGGGAGGAATGATTGCTTCTTCCACCATTTCCATCTTCATTGTTCCGGTGCTTTTTGTGCTGTTCACCCGCGTTTCCTACGGAAAAAAACAGCTTGACTATTTACAAGCCCACCATGAAGAATTGATGGAAAAAGCCAGGAAAGTAGAAGCTCAGAATATTGACCCCGAACTGGAATATGATATTGCACAAGCGCATGCCGCGCATAATGAGTACAAGGCATCGATAAAACAAAACAATCAATAGCAAATCATGAAGAATACAGAACTGCTATCGCAAAATTTAAGGCTGATCAATCACCTTTATACCAGGAACCTCTCCCGTGAACTGTCATCAATCGATGCAAATCATCATTTTGAGGTACTACTCATGTTAGCCAAACAACAAAAACCGATCACCCAAAATCAATTAGCTGAGTTATTGCATATTGATAAATCGCGGGTTGCTCATATCATTTTTTCGATGGAGGAAAGCAAAATAGTATTGGTAAAAACAAACCCGGCCGACAGGCGGCAACATCTTATCTCGCTGTCTCCTAACGCACTAAAGGTTATTCCTTACATCGAACAAAAAGTTATGGAGATCAACGAGCTGGCAAACACCGGCATCAGTGAAGAAAAGCTGATAGTTTTTACCGAAGTAGCTGAAGCGATGATGCAAAACCTGACGAAGAACAAAACCGGAAAAAACCCTCCAACGAGTGGGCAATAGTTTTTCATTCAATAAGGTAAAGCAATAACAAAGCCGTTCTATGAAAGTAGGATGGCTTTATTATTGATATTAGACCCGATTCTAAATCACATTTTGTCCAAAGAAATGCACCGTTAGGTACTACCTATTTGTAGAAAAACATTTTTAATATTTTTTGTGCAGTAGGTGCTACCCTCACGGAAAGGCTTAGTTAGCCAGGGTAGCCTCTACGAGGCAAAGGGCTATAATTTTCTTTTTCTACAAACAGGTATCCCCTACGGGGAATTAAGGCCAAAGGGTAGATATTTTTGTCCAAAGAAATGCACCGTCAGGTGCTACCTATTTGTAGCAAAACATTTTTAATATTTTTTGCGCCGCAGGTCCTACCTTGATGGAAAGGCTTAGTTAGACAGAGTAGCCTCTACGAAGCAAAGGGTTGTAATTTTCTTTTTCTACAAACAGATATCCTTTACGGCGAATTAAGACAAAAGGGTAGATATTTTTGTCCCAAGAAATGCACCGTCAGGTGCTACCTATTTGTAGCAATACATTTAAAATGCTTTTGCGCCGTAGGTGCTACCCCCACGAAAAGGATTAGTTAGACAGGGTAGCCTCTACGAGGCAAAAGGGTTGCTGTTTTCTTTTTCTACAAACAGGTATCCCCTTCGGAGAATTAAAGCCAAAGGGTATAAATACTTGTCATCATTTTCAAGAAAGGCAAACCCATACATCTCTTTTAATATCCGTAACAACGTTGGTCACAATTCATCAGGTGCACCTTTAATTTTACATTAAAGCTTCAAACTTCGATATTAGTTAGATACAAGCTTGCGATCCCATGAACCAACTCATCAACTTCTTCTGGACAATCCTTGGCTTTGCAGCGGTGGTAGCCTATTGGGTTTCTGCAGGTTTATCTGCCTTGTTCTATTTGTTTTTAATAGCGAGTATTATTCCGGCCATCTTACCTCAAAAAGTAGCTGATCATTTACAATTAAGCAGCAACACCAAATTTTACGAGCGCTTTGGTATCAGGTTTATCCGCAAATTTGTTCAGCATGGCGATTTTGCGAACCGGCTGGAACGTAGAAACGATCCGCAATATCGTGTTATGCGTCAAAGCGCAATCCCGGCAAGTTATCTTAAAACCGTGATGATGTATGAACGCTATCATCTAATGTGTTTCATTTTCTTTCTGCTAACCAGCGTGATAGCAGTGATAAAAGGCTACTATCTTCAATTTCTACTCATCACCATAAGCAACATTTTTTATAACTTCTACCCTATGCTACTGCAACAGTATAACCGGGTCAGAATATTGAAGATCAACAGAGTCAAATAACCAACATGCTATTTTGCACCTTGCAAAGCATCTACCTTTCCATCCGTCGTGCTTACATATACGGTGTTTTTATACGGTAATATCGGGTTAACCAAACAATTGGATACTTTGTACTTCCACAACACATTACCGCTGTTACGATCTACCGCATAAGCAATACCCGAATGTGTTGGCACATAAACCACTCCCGCATCTTCTACAATAGCCGATGGACAAAGCTCATAAGGCAATTGTAAATTGGCAGTCCAGGCAATTTGCATGCTATCGGCCTTCGTCGAAACCCCGAGCAGCTGACCATCCATAATTTTAACGTAAACTAAGGCGCTATCTGCCGAGATGCCCATAGATTCCCGAACCCTTTTGCCATGCATTTTCTCGCGCCACAAAACTTTTCCGGTGGCGGCATCTAAGGAAGTCATATACTGATCGGGCGCTACAATAAACACACGGTTATTAGCAGCTACCGGGTAGCACGCAGCCGGCGAAAACATGCGGTTTGATGAACCGTTGCTCCATTTCCATACCAGTTTACCGGTTGCAAGGTCAAGCGCGTAAAAATCATTTGCCCAGCAGCCAAAGTATATTTTATCCTGGTAAATGAGCGGTTTAGTTACAACAAAACCGTTCACCTGGTCAAAGTCCCACACCAGCTTGCCGGTAACTAAATTAAAAGCCCGAAAATGCCCATCGGAAGCGCCAATGTAAACTGTATTATTTTTAATTGCCGGCGATGCGATAACCGCTTTTTCGGCAGCGTTTTTCCAAACCAATTTACCGGTAGCTGCATTGAGGCAATAAATATATTTATCAGATGAACCTGCCACCACGTAATTATTGGATACACTTGGGGTTGAATATATTTTTCCGCCGGTAGCGTACGCCCAAACACGTTTTCCGGTGGTTCTGTTTAGAGCATATATCAAGCCTTTAGTATCTGTAAGGATGATGTTATTGTTGGCGATAGCCATGCCTGCACCCACATCGCTTTGATCCTGGTAGGCCCACAAAACTTTAACCTTAGTTCCTTTATTAACTTCATATGAAGGGCGATAGTAATGCGCAGTGTCTTTTTCAAAGTGATGATCAAACAGATCAACCGAAGCCCATTGTGGTTTGGTTTCTATACCGGGCTTACGTTCTTCAAAAGAGGCCTTTCCGTTGGTAATGGTTACAATGTTATAGCCGCCAACACTGTCTTTAGCCCTAAGGTTTGATCGCCCCATTACGCCGGGAATCCCATCAAAAGTATAAGTGTGATTATTGTGCCCGTGCCCGCATAATATCATCTGGATATTTTTGGTTTTGAGCTTGTTGATTACCGTGTACCAATTATTCTGCGCCGAATCTTGTGGGTAATGGTTCAGGTAAATGAGCGGCGTTTGCCGGGTAGTACGGTTTAAAACTGAGTCGAGCCATACAATATTTTCCCTTGGCACCTGCCCCGGCCCCATGCGCATGTTTGGCCCTGAGCTGGTGCCCGCGAATAGGTAACCGCCGTAATTAAACGCGAAGGTTTCGGAGCCAAAAACACGACGGAAAGTATTGCTCCCGCTCTCCGACCAGTTGGCATCGTGATTACCCGGAATGATATACCACTTCTTGTTCAGGCTGTCCAGAATTTGCTTAGCCAGTTTAAGTTCATCATCGGCGCCAAACTCGGTTATGTCGCCGGTAATGACTACAAATTTTAATTCATTATTGTTATTGATGTCCTTCACCGTCCGGCGCAGATCTTCGGCCGCGGTTGGGTTGCCAATATTAACATGCGTATCAGATACCAGCGCAAACTTGAATGATTGCGCCCGGCCAATGGCTGCCGTAAATAACAAGACTATTAAAATGAGAGCTATTTTTTGATATTTCATAGGTTCAGTAATTATACAAAACCCTCCCTGCCAGGCAGGAAGGGTTTGAATTTAGATTATGTTTATTGCCAACCGGGGTTCTGTTTCAGATCAACACCCTGATCTTTATAAAGCTTGATCTGATCCAACGGCAGCGGACTTAAATAAACCTTTGGATCATTAAAAATCCTTTGTGTTTCAGCCTTGGTAGCCGGAACTACATAGCCCTCGTCGGCGTTGTTTTGGATAGCCACCGATAAGGTTTTCGGATAGTCGGCCCTTTTTATCCAGGCACCTAAGTTGATATCCGGGTTGCCCTGCGTATCAAGATAGGCATACTTTTTCCATTTCTTAAGGTCATCATTCCTGAAACCTTCCATCATTAGCTCAATACGACGTTCGCGGCGCACTTCCCAAAGTAATGAAGGCACCGATGGATCACGTTTTGGATCATCGTAAACCGCGCCATTCACTGCGGGCTGATCGCCAATTACCTGTAAAGCAGGCATACCAATACCGGTACGTTTACGCAATTTATTGATAGACAGATCCAGATCGGTTTGGGTTAAAGTTCCCAACTCAGCACAAGCTTCGGCATAGTTTATCAACACTTCGCCATAACGGATCACCGGGGCCTGGGTATCATTTAAACTGCTGTTACCATCGGTAAGGTCCTTAATATCTTCATTAAAAAACTTTAATACGGCATAACCAGACGAGGAGTAATTAGATACTACCCCATTTAACCTTACAGTTGGCACAAACGTAGCGCTGATCCTCGGGTCCCTGTCAGTCATGACATCGCCTATACTTTTATCCCCTTTGTATAATGGCGATACTCCAATAGGCAAACCATCCTTGCACAAATAAGCATCTAAAGCGTTTTTAGAAGCACCTGTTTGTGGCTCTTTATTTACGTAGCTTTCCAAACTGTGGGTCAGTAAACCGGTTTGATATTTCCTGTACAGGATGATCTCCGGGTTACCTGTCAAATCAAGTGAGTTAAACAATTTACGATAATCCGGGCCAACAGAATAGCCTCCTTTAGTGATCACCTCGTTGGCGGCCCATTTTGCCGCCGTAAAATACTCATTCGCTTTTGCCTGGTTATTGGCCTGGTATTTTTCCCATGCACCTTCAAACAAAAACACACGCGACATAAAGGCCAGTACCACATACCTGTTCACTATCAATCCCTGCGGACCGGTTCCTGCATCAACCGTACGTACATTGGTAGCAGCGTAGTTAAAATCGGCCAGTACGCTGTCCATCACCGTGGTACGCGGATCGCGCGGGCGATAAAGTTCTTTTGTGTCTGTTTCCAGCAATACTTTACCATACCATGGATAATCGCCAAAAGCCTTCACTTTATTTGCATATTCCAGCGCGCGGAAAAAACGGGCAACACCTGTCCAGTGCTTAATGGCCTCATCGGGCATTTTAACGGTTTGGATACGGTTAATAAACAAATTGGCCCTACGGATATTTGAGAATGACCATCCGCCACCTGTTGCAGGTACATTTTTGGTAAAAGTAGTAGGCGTTGTTGGAGCGAAATCATCGTTCAAGCTTTCGCCAGAGAAATATCCTCCCCAGCTAAGGTCAAAACCTGAAGCGTAGCCAACAAAATAGGTTGGATAAAAACCAAAAGCAAACGTACGAACGTTGCCCTCGCTTGTCCAGTAGGTATCATCAGTAAACTGGTCAAGCGGTGGTTTGGTTAAAAAGTCATCGGCCTTTTTGCATCCTAATGAACCAAGGATCAAGCCTAACATTAAATATTTTATCGTTTTCATAATCTGCTTTCTGAATTTTTAAAATGTTACCTGTAATCCCATTGAATAGGTTTTTCTGTAAGGATAAACACGACCGAAACCAGCGCGGTCATTATCTATCTGGGTTTGTGAAAAGTCGACTTCCGGATCGATTGGGATATTACCTAAATGATCGAAGGTTAGGATGTTTTCACCGCTGAAGAATACGCGTAACCTTTCAATGCCTAAGCGCCTGGTAACGGCTTTATTAAATGAATAACCCAGGTTTAAATTTTTGAGGCGCAGGTAAGCCATATTTAACAAATAGCGGGTTTGAGGCTGATAATCCCACTTATCAACGGCGGCACCATAATCAGTTGGTGTTGGATAGAACGCGTTAGGATTGCTTGGTGTCCAATAATTCATCTGGTACGAATACCATCCCTCAGCCGCCCTGAAACCCGGGAATATCACCGGACCACTGGCCCATAGCTGGCGTTTGCCTACTCCCTGAAAATATACATTCAGGTCAAAACCTTTCCAATCTGCCGATAACCTTAAACCGTATTGATAGCGTGGGGTTGAGTTACCGATGATCTTTTTATCGCCATGGTCGTCAACTGTATTACTACCATAGTAAATAACACCGTCGCCGTTCAGGTCTTTGTATTTAACATCCCCCGGGCCAAAGTAAAATGAGCCGCTTTCAAGTTTGCTCTGTGATGGAACACCCTGCGCGTAGATATAATGCCCGGCAGCGTCTTTACCCGAAAAATCATTCTGGGTAAATAACCTGTCGGTTTCAAAACCCCAGATCTCGCCCAGCTTCATGCCTTTATAATATGATGTATTTAAGCCGGCAATTGGCGCAGGCAATGCAAGGGTTGTATTAGCAAATTTGGTAATGGTTTCCTGGGCATCTGACAGTGTTGCAGTAGCGCTGAAGTGGAAGCCTCCGCTAAATGTATGATTATAATCGATAGCCAACTCCCAGCCTTTACCCTGCAGTTCACCATAATTACGTACCGGAGAAGCGGCTCCGAATGAACTCGGTAGCGTTACACCAGGGCCTATCATGTTGCTGGTAGTCCTGTTATAAACATCAAATATTAAGCCCAGTTCATCGTTCAAAAAGCGTGCATCCAAACCCAGATCGGCGGTGCGGATGGTTTCCCAGGTTAAGCTGGGCGAAAGCGCGGTTGGTGTAGTTAATGTTGTGGCATTGCCCGACGGTAATATCCAGCCAGAGTTTTGGGCAGTGAGTAGCGACCTGAAATTGTTGCTGCCTATCACCTGGCTACCTATTGAACCATATGATGCCCTCACTTTCAGGAATGAAAGAAAACCTTTACTCCAATCCATGTAGTTTTCTTTGCTTAATACGTAGCCTGCCGATGCTGAAGGGAAGAAACCGTATAGCTGATTTACCGGAAAACGCGATGAACCATCTTTTCTTCCGTTAACTTCAAACAGGAATTTATCCTTATAAGCATAATTGATACGCCCGAAAAAACCAAGCGTTGAGTAATGCCCATCTGATGACGTGGCAAATTGATCGCCGGTGGCAAGGTTTACCTCTCCAAAGTTAGGATCAAGCAAGTTTCTTCTTTCTGATGATTGGCTTGTATACTGGTTAAGCTCGATATCCGAACCTAAAATTGCCTTGAACGAGTGGTCGCCAATGCTTTTGTTGTAGGTACCGAATAATTTACCTGTGTTTACGGTATTCCAGTAAGAATAATACCTGGCTTTATTGTACGAGGCGCTTTGGTAACCTGTATAGTTTAACGCCGTACCGTTAAACGACCAAAAATCATAAGCGTTGGTATTACCACCCGTTTGATGCAGATGCTCATTGGTGCCAGTATAGGTATAATCCGCATCAACAGTAAAGCCTGGTAAAATTTTTAAGGTACCGCCAATCGAAACCCTCGACAGGTTGTTTTTATCGTCATCTCTTTTGGCCTGTTGTACTTCGGTTACGGCGCTCCTGAAAGGCAAGCCATTGTAGGTGCCATACGGATAGTTTGCCGGCCAGCGGTACAGGTAATAGTAAGGGCCATACTGACTTGCCGAAAAGATAAACGGCGTTTTAGTGTCCGTACTCGACAAAATTACTTTGGCACGTGCATCAAGCCATTTGGTAGGGCTGGCACCTACCCCAAGCGAAAAATTATAGCGATCAAACTGATCGGGGTTTACTTTTAACACACCGGTTTGGCCAAGGTATCCAAGCCCGAGATTGTAGTTGATCTTTTCGCTGCCGCCGCTGATACCTACATTGTGTGACTGTTGTGGTGTCCAATCTTTCAGATACATTTTACCGGCATCCCATGAGCGATAAAAGTATAATTTACCACCTATGATATCAAAGTCACGTCCCTGAACCATTTCCGGGCTTAAATTCTGATTACCATATTGGGTTTCCCAGTCGCGCATTTTTTGAATGGACGCCTGATCTACAGAGTAACCTATGATACTATATGATGAAGTATTGGGGTTAAAACGCTGCAGCGCTGTTAATGAAGCTTGTGAGTTATCTGCCGCAGAAGCCAATTCCAGCTGCTTTGTAGGCGATGACCAGGCGAAGTTATTGGAGTAAGTGATCCTGTTGGTACCGTTCCGTTTACCAGTTTTTGTAGTAACCAAAATAACACCAAAAGCACCACGGGCACCGTAAATTGAGGATGATGCAGCATCTTTTAGTACCGATATAGATTCGATATCATCAGGATTAATCAATTGAAGGCTTGGGATCTCTACGTTGTCTACCAATATCAGCGGGGCCGCTCCTGCCGCACCGGTGTTTATAGAGCCCACCAGGCCACGCAACCTGATCTTAGGATCTGTTCCCAAATCGCCGGTAGCAGTTGTAATGGTTAAGCCCGGCACAACACCCTGCAGACCACGGGCAACATCGGTAATAGGGCGCGATTGTAAAACCTTGGTATCTACCGTAGCAACGGCGCCTGTTAAGTTGGCCCGTTTTTGTGTTCCGTAGCCTACCACCACCACTTCATTCAGTGATTTGGTATCGGCTCCAAGTTTAACATTGATAGTTGCCGCATCCTTTACGGTTACTTCCTGTGTAGCAAAGCTGATAAAGCTGAATACCAGCACCTGCCCGCCTGAAGCCTGAATGGAGTACGATCCGTTACTGTCGGTAATTACCCCGTTGGGCGTTCCCTTAATTTTAATTGAAACTCCCGGAAACGGTTTTCCGTCATCCGCAGAAGTTACTTTTCCGATTATTGTTTTTTGCTGGGCAAAGGCCTGCACGCAAAAAAACAACAGAACCAGAAGCAGGTTAAGTAGCTTTTTTTTCATGAATTGTTTTGTCTTAGTAGTGTTTGATTTGAAAACTTTGGGGTGCGATTTTTATATAGTTGTTGTTAAGTTTCAATATGATCAGGGATAGAGCAGGTATTGCTTGCGCATTTTCTTAAACTGGTTTAGTTTAGGTTCCCAGCTTTTCCTGATCTCGTCTTCAGTTTTACCGGCTATGATCTGTTCTTTCAGATCTGTTGTGCCGGCCAGCTTATCAAAGTTTCCCATCTGTTTGCTTTGCTTAAAATCAAAAAAGCGGTCTTTGTAAGGATAGGCTTTATACATTTCAATGAGCCAGCTCAGGTTAATTTGTTTGCTTTTGACCAGCTTTTGGGTATCGTAGTTTCTGAGATCGAGGCCAAAACATTCCTGGTTTTCAAACAGCGGTGTTTCGCTCATACCTTTAATACCTATTGGTGTAAATGAAAACTCATACTGTCCTTTTAAATCAGGATTACCTAAAACCGTGAACGGGAAATAAGTCCCTCTGCCCTGACTGATAATGGTACCCTCGAACAGGCACAACGAAGGATATAATAAGATAGATTGCTGGGTATTTAAGTTTGGTGAAGGATGTACCGGAAGCGTATAGGGCATACTATGCTTATAATTGGCTACCGTAATAATTTTCAAACGGCATTTAACACCATCGGCAAGCCAGCCCTCACCGTTAATCATTTGCGCATACTCACCTACTGTCATCCCGTGGGCGATTGGTACCGGGTGAAACCCTATGCCTGATTTTAGTTTCGTATCGAGTACGGGGCCGTCAACCATATAACCGTTCGGATTTGGCCTGTCAAGTATCAGCAGTTCCTTATCATTTTCAGCGCAAGCTTCCATAACACGGTGCAGGGTTGCCAGATAAGTATAATACCTGGCACCTACATCCTGCAGGTCATAGATCATCAGGTCAACTTCACTTAAATCTTTTGGGCTGGGTTTACTGGTTTTACCGTATAGCGATACCACCTGGATACCCGTTTTAGGATCAACGCTGTCATCAACCTTTGCGCCGTTGCTGGCATCCCCCCTGAAGCCATGCTCGGGGCCAAAGATCTTTACAATGTTTACACCAAGCGCTTTCAGGCTGTCAACGCTTGCCTTATCACCAATCTGCGATGAGGGGTTAACCACCATACCTATCCTCTTACCGCTTAAATACGGCAGATATTTTTCGGTTTGATCGGCACCTGTAATGATCGCTTTTTTTGACGCGGGCGGTGATAAATCAGGCGCATAACGGAGCTGCTGCCAACCTGCTATCCAACTGGAAAAGGTCAACATTAAAGCAAGGATTGCTGTTTTCATGTGGTGGTAGAGTTATATTGTTAGTTCCTTTTAACTAATATTACGTTGGCAACTCTCCGCTGCCCTTTATGATCCCACTTACCGTTATCCGACGGATAGTTTACAACGCCCTGGGCTTTTGTCCATAATGTTGTTGATCCTCCGCCGTCAAGGTTTATTCCATCCCGGCAATGCAGCCAGCGAAGTACCTGGCGCAACTCAAACAGGCTCATTCCTGCCGAATTAGCGTCACGGCCATCAACCGTGATCATCAGCACCCTGTTGTTATCCGTTATCGCCATTGCCGATCTCGGGTGACGTGCAACATTAAAACTGTTGGAATCAAGCTTTGCCTGCTTAGCGTTGTGTAACAACAGCGGCCCGGTTAGCATCACATCTTCGCCGTCAAGGTTTTTCTCCCAATCGGTACTGCCATCCCATTCGTCAATGTGCAACGCGCCATTTTTTATTACCAGCGCAGCTTGCTGGTGCCTTGCCCGCGTATTGTTTTTTTCAAGATGATTTTCATTTATAATTTGTCCGCCAGCCCGTATAAAATCAACCGAGCCACCATTTTTCACATCGAAAAAAGTACCGTTGATAGCTGCGATGGCCATACTGCCAGAACCAAAATCGCTGGTTGTTCTTTTTACTTTTGGTTCAAAAGCGATGCTAAGCCTGTTTTTGATTTTGGGTTTAATCTCCAGAACAGAGATAAATTGATTGGATTTAAAAAGCGTTTTCCCCCTAAACCATGCCTGCCTTAAACGAATGCCGGGAGCCAATCGTTTGGTTTCCCACTCTACTCGTTTAAAGTTTACAAAATCTGTTTGTGCGGATACCTCTCCTGCACACAACACAAATAATAGCACGAATACGACTGATAAACGCATACGATGACAGATAAAGGCTTGGATAGATTACCCGCTTAAATAACGCATAAACACGCATACAAATGAGTAACCGTGTCCAAATATAACTAATAAGTAAAGTTAAAATGCAAGTTTTGTGCGCTATTAAATTAAATAACGCACAAAACCGCATTTCAAACCATCATAAAAGTTGCTTTCCCTGTGTATTTTTTCAAAAAAACGCTTATTGTAAAATTCTTGTTAGTAAGATTATGTGGGGTAATTGTACTTTATCGGGAGAGGTGGTTACAGTACAGTAAGTACCTTTGAATAAGATGATAACGCGCTTTCGCCGGGGTTGGCATCGGTTATGAGGTAGTTGATTTCATTTATGCTGCAGACCTTCATTTTTTCGAGCGAACCAAGTTTTTCTGCTATGCTCACAATAGCTGTTTTTGTTGCCGATTTGATCATAGCTTTTTTAACCTGAACAACTTCCCATATGGCATCGGTAATGCCGTTTTCCATCGATATGGCATTTGTTCCTAAAAAACACAGATCAGCATTGATATCCGCAAGCTGATTAACAACCATCGAGCCTGTAACAATGTAGGAGTCGTGCAGTAATGTTCCGCCTAACAATACAACCTCACATTCCGAATACTCGATAAGCTCCATGGCCACCACCGGACTAACAACAAAAAATGTGCACCTCAAATCTTTGGGTATCATCCGCACCATTTCAATAATAGTTGTGCCCCCGCCTAAAAGTACTACCATGCCATCACTAATAAGTGTTAAGGCTTTTTTGGCAATTTGCCTTTTGGCTTCCTGTGCATAGGTTTCCCTTACCCCCGTACTGTGCGAAAATGATTTAGACATAGCGCCTCCGTAAACCTTTTTGATTTGTGAATTACTGGCAAGCTCATTCAAATCACGCCTGATAGTATCTTCTGATACATTTAGCTTTGCGCATAAATCTGATGATAATACCTTGTTGTGCAGGTTCAACTGCTTCATGATAAAGTTCTGTCTTTCTTCTTTTAACATGGTTAAGTGACTGTTGGTTTTTAAGGATCAATATATTGTAATTATATTAAATTGTTATGAATAAAAATATTCACCTTAAAAGACAGCGAACTTACAGGCACGTTACAACAAAATTCAACCAGGTTTAAAACACAGATGATAATCTTAAGCATTCTCGATATAAAATATGGAGGCTACATCAAATTTTCTCTTTAACGAGATAAACAGGCGGGAGCGGAAGTTCTTGTGGAGCAATGATGTCCGTACTTCGTTTAAATCCATAGCTTTCGAAGAAATCCAAGTAGGGACTATTTTCATATTCACTTATCCAAACCGCTTGCTGAGCAGTTGATATGGCAAGGCATTTTTCGAATAATGCTTTCCGGATTAAAGGGTCGCTATGTTTCTCCAATACCCCAAAATCCGCTATGCGGGCTAAAGTTTTGCCCTCAAAAATAGTGGGACGGGTACCTTTTGATGTTACTTTGGCATAACCGGCTGGCTCGTCGTTCACATAAACAATCAAATATTGATTAGATAAGCTATTCAGTTCTTTCAACAGTTCGCTCTCATTGAAGTTTCTGTTGATATAAACCTGAAGCCCCTGATCATCAATCTTCCCGGCAAACTTTTCTTTGGCTATGGCTGTACTGATAAACAACAGCGCGTCAAATCCCTCCTTATTTCCAATAGTGAATTTTGTTACTATTTTATCCGACATTTCAATTTCCAATTTGATTATCTGTTATAAAATTATGAACAGATCAAATCTATCAGTTACCCAATACTGCTTACGGTATTTTTTAGCGTATTTATGGCACTTTTAATTGGATGGATCGGGCGATTGAAGTAAGATTAAAAATATGAACCCGGCTGCCGTCGCCTGGCGGGTTTACCGGATTCATCAAATACATTAACCAATTAATATAATTATAAAGAACGAAGCGAATTGTGACAGGTTATAAACCCTTACTGATCAGCGCCAATGACAGCGCGGCAATGTCACCAATATTTTCGGACAGGCCCGCCGGAACAATCCTGCAAGCACTTACAGAGTCTTTGTAAGCCTCCCTGTTGATCACCTCAAGCATAACCGGTTCAAGAAGCTTGTGGGCACGCCCGTAAATGCTGCCCAGGATGATCATCTCCGGGTTCAGAATATCTATCAATAAAGCAAGTCCGCGACCAAGATACTCCGCGCAGATTTTATATACTTCTATCGCTACAGGATCACCATTGAAAGCGGCATCGGCAATTGATTTGGCTGTAATGCCTGGCAGATCGTCGATACTTTTACAAAAGCTTACCGGCTCGCCTACCTGCAGCTTTTCCCGGGCTTTGATCTGCCCTAACTGGGCTATACCACCGCCGCTGCAATAGCCCTCAAACGAGCCTGCCTTACCAAAACCAACCGGCCCCATATCCGCAAGGCGCATATGCCCTACCTCACCGGCCAGATCAGATGGCCCGGAATACAACCGTCCGTCAAGAATAAAACCTGCCCCCATGCCGGTTCCGAAGGTTAAAAAGATAAGATTATCTATGCCTTTGCCTGCCCCGTACTTCCACTCGGCAACCGCGCAGGCGTTGGCATCATTTTGCAGCAATGTTTTTATCCCAAACCTTTCTTCGGTCATCTTTACAATAGGTACTTCATCCCAGCCAATCAAATTAGGCGGCGAAAGAATCAGGCCTTTTTTACTGCTTAAAGGGCCACCGCAACTTATACCAATCCCTTCCAGTTGCTCCTTCTGCACACTGTGTTGTGATAATAACTCTTCCGCTGTAGTAAACAGCAGTTCAATCATTTCATAAACCGGCTTATTTGTAAGCATTGCCTGTTTGCCCACAATATCGATCTCGCCATCGGCAGCAACTTTACCTAATATTACCGCGCATTTTGTGCCTCCAATGTCAAATCCTAACAGCATATATTTTTAATTTTCTTTAAGTGGGCTTACCGTGATCGATTTAAAATTCACTTTACCATGCTTAGCGTAAAACCAGGCAAAACTGCCGTTCTGCTCATAAGTACGGTTAACAATAGTACGTTTGTGGTTAACATCAACATCTATGATACCGTCTTTCATCACAATATCTAATTTAAATGGTTTATCCAGACCATCAACGCCCTCTATCACGGTATTGCCTAACCTTACTGTTTTACTACTTGCCGAAAAATTAAGCCTGTAACCGCCGGTTGCCCCTTCGCCTGAGCGCAGGTAAAGTCCGAATTCCTCATTAGCTCCGGTTGGCTCAACCTCTAAAGTGATGCGGGAATTAAGTGGTACGCCTTCAATATGAGCGGTTCCAACACCGCCCGGCGAATTAATAGCTACACCATTATTACCAATTGTTGAAGCCTGCAAATCCGTTGCGATTTTCACATTTAGCGCATCGCCGGTTTCAGGGATCATTTCCTGCGGAAAGCTGGTATCCAGTGTGCCATCTGCTTCCTGGAACACTTCCCGGAACAAGGAATTACCGCCAAAAATTTCATGGTTATCATCCTTACTTTCAGACCTGTTTGGCACCCAGGCTGCCGCTATTCTTCTACCGTTTTTAAACTCAGCCGTTTTAACCACATTTGACCAATCTTCGTTCAGCGCCTGGTAGCGTGGAGCTTCCCATGGGCCGTAAGGATTTTTTGATTTTACGTATGATGTGTTACTGCCATCGCTATAAACCAGGTAATACCAACCTTTCCAAAAGAAATAGTCAGGACATTCGGGAGTAGATGGTTGCCCGGTTAGGATTGGCTCATGCACCGTCCAGTTTTTCAGGTCTTTTGATGAGAGGTGAACCAAAGCGCCACCATTGTTTTTCATTACGGGATTTTCCTGCCAACTGGAAACAAACAAATGAAACTCGCCGGTTTTCTCATCTACAAAAACCTTAGGGTCCCGGAAGTCCCGCTTACTATAGCCCGGTGCCGATGTGTAAAAAGGGTTAGGCTTTTGCTTTTCAAAGTTTACACCATCATTACTGATGGCGTAACTCAACTGCTCGTTCACTTTACCATCGTTAAGCAAACGGGTAGCATAAAACGCATAATATTTCCCTTTGTGGTACACAACCGATCCCGTACAGATGGATTTTTCCCAGGGTTCATCAATTTTAAGCACTAACGGAAATTGCTCCCAGTGTTTCAAATCGGTTGATTTGCTCAGGGCCCATTGGTGCCCGCCCAGCCCGTTCAGGCTTTTATGATGTGCCGAATCCAGCAACCAGTAGTAATAGTAGGTTCCATCTTTCGAAAAAGGAATGCAATCGCCCACAAAAAGGTTCCCTTTAGGTTTAAAGTATTGCATACTTTTTGTCGACTGGACGGTTGGATCATACTTGACGCCCAATTGGGCTTTAGCCATAAATGCCATGACAGATAGTAAGCAGGCAAGTGTTATTTTTTTCATATAGTGTTAGATAAGTAATATGTAAATAGATCAGATATCTTTTGGCGCATCGCCGTTGCGCCAATGGTTTTCAATAGCTTCCAGCGATTTTCCTTTAGTTTCGGGGATGTAATAATATCCCCACACCGCGCCAATAACGCAGATAATGGCGTAACTCCAGAAAGTATAATCGATACCCAGGTTATTAACCAGTTTAAGGAAAGTAAAGGCTATGATAGCGTTAAAACCCCAGTGTGCCAGCGAGCCAATGCTCATACCCACACCGCGTACACTAAGCGGGAATACTTCAGAAATAAGGAGCCAACCCAGTGGAGCAAGACTGATAGCTATAAAAATAATGTAGCAAACAATGCTTAAAACCGCGAATACCGGCAGGCTTGAGCCAAGCGCCTCTTTGAAATGAAAGCAGGCACCTAATAAAGCCAGTGACGGGATCATACCCCAAATACCAATGAAATACAATTTGCGCCGACCCACTTTATCAAGCAGGAATACAGAGAGCAGACAGGCTAATACATTTACCCCGCCTATGATGATAGCAGGAACGATACTGGCCGTATTGCTCACTATCCCAGCTATTTTAAAGATGATTGGCGAATAATAGATAATAGTATTAACCCCCGAAAACTGTTGAAAAAAGAAAATGCCCACGGTGATAATCAACGGCGCGCGGAGCCATGGTTTCAGGATTTCAGCAGATGAAACTTTGTGCTTTGCCGATATAGCGATCTCTTCCTGCAAACCGGCCAGGGTGCTTTCAACCATATCAGGATCTTCCAGTTTCAGGATGATCTTCTTCCCTTCCTCCCAGCGATTTTTGCTGATGAGCCAACGCGGGGTTTCGGGTAAAAAGAACATGCCTAAAAGCAGAATAGCCGCCGGTACAAAGCCAACCAGGAACATCCAGCGCCAGCTTTCATTGTTGGTATCGTTTGATAACCAGTAATCGGTAATGTACGAAAGCAGGATCCCTAAGGTGATCATCAATTGATTTAATGTCACCAGCGCTCCCCTAACCCTTGCAGGCGATATCTCTGAAATATACATTGGTACCACGTATGAGGTGATACCAATGGCAAAACCAATTATAACGCGCATGATCATCAACATAGTTACATTAGCCGCGTAAGCGCATCCCAGGGCACCAACAGTGAAAATGACCGCGTTAATGATGATCATTTTTTTGCGGCCGATGATATCGGATAGTTTTCCGCTGGTTAAAGCGCCTACCACCGCGCCTACAAGCACCGTGGTGGTGATCCATTCAATACTGGCATCACTAAGCTGCCAATACTGTTTCAGAAATGGTAATGCCCCGGAAATAACGCCGGTATCAAAGCCGAATAAAAGGCCACCGGTAGCTGCAATAACTGCGATGAGCAGCACATTAGGTTTTAACTTCATATTTGTTTGTTTTTAGAATCCAGGGTTTTGTTTGTACAAGCCCTTGCTATAATTGATCTGGTTGAGCGGAATAGGCAAATACTCGTCGCGCCCCTTCGTAAATTTAGCAGTTTTCAGGTAAGTACGCTTGGTTGACTCACTTGCAAAATAACTATTCAGGTAAGTATCGGCAATACCCCATCTAACCAAATCAAAGAAACGGTTACCTTCCATGGCAAACTCCAACCTGCGCTCACGACGTAACGCCTGACGCGCGTAATCCTGTGTCCAGATACAGTTTACACCGGGTTGATAAACGCTTACTTTATAGTTAGAAATAAAACTGCCATCGGCCTGTTTTAACCTCGCTGTACTATTGCCTCCCCGTTGCCTTACCATGTTGATGAGCGGCAACGCTTCATTTGGCCTGTTCAGTTCTATAAGTGCTTCTGCTTTCCATAGCAGTACATCGGCAAAACGGATCAGTTCCCAGTTTTTTGAGCTTGACATAAACGGCGGAATCTTTTGAAATGATGGGTCGTTAGCCGCGGCATCATCCTTCATACTGGTAAAAAAACCGTAAATAGCAGGTGCACGTGCCCAGGAAGTTTGGTAAACAAAAGTAGGCACATACTTAAACGGGTGACCGGGAATACCCACCGTATGATCCAGCCTTGGGTCGAAAGTCTGGTTCAAAAAATCCGCTACCTTGGTAGCGTCCGTGTTATTATAACCGCTGAATAGTGGTAAACCATTTGCATCCGTTTTAAAATTGTTCACCAAATCTTGGCTGGGGATATGTTGCCAGCAGCAACCATACTCCGGGTTCATTGGATAGGTAAGTGAATGCCCCATATCAATACGGCCAAACTGCGTACCATCGTTTTTTGAATACTGAATGGCAAATACCGATTCCGGTCCGTTTTCAGTTGCTTCTAAAAAGTTATCACCAAAATCAGGCGCTAAGGCGTAGCCGCTAAAGTTGATCACACTATCGCAGAGGCTTACCACCTGGTTCAGCTTGGCCTGGTCGATACCGGTCATGTTGTGGTTATCATCCTGTTTGTAAGCCTGGTAAAGCAGGGTTTTGGCCAGATAGGCTAAGGCAGTGTATTTGTTAGGCCTGCCCGCATCTGCCTGTTTAGCAGGCAAAACATTGGCGGCGCTCCTGAAGTCGGCGGCTATCTTATCCCATAGCTGATCGCTTGACAGTGTCGTATTCGAAATCTTGATATAATCTGATGTCGGTACATTTTCATCTATGTAGGGCACCAGGTTCCACAATATTTTCGCCATAAAATAATAGTTACCCCTCAAAAACTTCATCTCGCCCTGCCTGCTTGTTTTTAGTGGAAAGTCGGCTCCGGCAACATTATCCAAACGCAATAAGGCGTTATTTGCGCGGGCAATGTTATTGTATATCTGCGCCCACATCTGGTCGGTAAGGCCATTGGTATTTTGGTTGGTTACAAAGGTTTCATAATCGTTCCATTCGCTGTTATCGCCAACGCCATCGCCACCTTTGTAGGCATCGCCGCTGCGCATACTGCCCCAAGGCCATAAGCTGTTGGAAGTGTGCAGGTTTTCGTTGCCTAAAGATGCATAAGCGGCAACAACCATTTTTTCGATGTTCACCGGCGTGTTCAGCTGATCGCTGGCTATAACGCCCTGCGGCTGCTCATCAAGCGCCTTTTTACAGGAAACCAACGTTCCTATCAGGCAGATTATCAGTAATAAATATTTTTTCATCTCATTAAAATTTAGGGTTAAAATGACAGGTCGAGGCCAATGGATGTAATTGTTGGGATTGGATAAGCGCCCGACGGATTTTCAGGATCGGTAGCTGTAAAGGATTTACTTTTCACCGTAAACAGATTATTTGCCTGTATATAAATCCTGGCCCGCTGTACTTTAATCTTGCGTAGGGCATCTTTAAGGTTATAACCTATCTGCGCGTTACGCAGCTTAATGTATGAGCCGTTCTCCAGATAATAGGTTGATGTTCTGGCCTCATTATTCCTATCAACCAAAGTCAGCGCAGGGATAGTTGAGCCGGTATTTGTTGGCGACCACGCATTTAATGTTCTGGTGCCCCAGTTGGTGCCCGGCCATATCGAAGTAAAGTCTGTATAATTTTTGTAAGAGTTGTAAACTTTTATGCCTTGTACTCCCTGAAAAAACAGCGCCAGATCAAAGTTTTTGTAGGCCAGGTTTATATTCAAGCCATAGGTAAAATTGGGATTACCGTTAGATATGTAATCCATGTCCTTATTATCAATTACACCATCGCCATTCAGGTCTTTATACCTGATCCTGCCGATACCCTTGCCTGGTTGCGCGGCCGAATTGGTTACTTGATCCTGCGAGGTAAATAGGCCATCGGCAACATAGCCGTAAATTGAATTAATAGAATGGCCTATGATAGTTTGCGTTGTACCATTGCCCGGATAGGCAGTAATTACTTCAGAAGGGATATAGGTAACCTTGTTCCTGAACGTTGCGATATTACCACTCACGGTGAAATTCAGGTCTTTGTTAATTTGCCCATCATAGGTAAGCAAAGCTTCGATACCTTTATTTTGCATAGATGCGCCATTAAAGGTAGTTGTACCGCCCTCGCCAATAACTGCCAGATAACCTGGGGTAATAAGGATATCAGAAGTTTTCTTGATGAAATAATCAACCGAGCCGGAAAGCTTTTGGTTAAACAATCCAAAGTCGATACCGAAGTTCGATTCCCTGGTGCCCTCCCATTTCAGGGAATTATTACCTTCCTGAATTTTGACGAAGCCTGAAGGAAGTGTACCCGTACCGGCTCCGGTTATATCATAGGCAGTTCCCCTGTCTGCAGTAAAAGTAGGATCTGTACCGTAGATAGCCGCATATAAAGAGTTGGTAGCATAGTTACTTATGGTTTGATTACCGGTACGTCCGTAGCCATAACGCAGTTTTAAGTCAGAAATAGCAGGGATCTGTTTGATAAAATCCTCCTGGCTCAGCCTCCAGGCAACGGTTGCCGAAGGGAATGTTCCATACCGGTTATTGGCACCGAACCTTGAAGAACCGTCACGGCGGACAGTAACCGACGCCAGGTATTTATTATCAAAAGTATAGTTCACCTTGCCGAAGAACGACAACAGAGAATAAGCACCGCCATTGCCGCCATTCAGGATATTTGACGAACCTGCATCAAGATAAGCGTAGTTAATATCTTCTAACGCGTAGCCCTGCCTGCTGCCAAAAAAGTTCTGGTTCATGTAGTGGATAGATTCCTGGCCAGCCAGCACATTGATCTGGTGTTTTTTCAGGTTAAGATCATAAGTCAAAGTGTTTTGCCAGATGAGGTTACCGTCAAAATTTTGCGAGTTAGCAACAAGATTAGAAGGATCGACCAAAAAACCTGAAATATATGATTTGCGCAAGGTGCGTTCATAAAGGCCGTCATAATCAACCCCGTAGGTGGTTTTCAAATGCAAACCAGGAATAACGGTCAAATCTGCAAACACATTGCCGGTAATGCGACCAAAATAACTTTGGTTCTGCTTGTTATCCATGATTAAACGTACCGGGTTCTGGCGGTCGGTCATGCCGGCAGCGGGGCCGCCCCATCCGCCGGTAACGGTATAAACCGGTACAATTGGATTTTGAACCAGCGCGGTAAATAACACGCTGTTTACGTCGATAAGCCTGTCGTTAATAAAAGAAACATTGAAGTTCTCACCTATTTTTAAGCGACCATTAAAGAAATTGTAATCAGTATTTAACCGGATAGTGGCCTTACGGGTGTGGGTTTCTTTAACTATACCTTTGTTATCATAATAACCAACTGAAAGAAAGCTGTTCCCTTTTTCGCCGCCGTTGCTAACGGAGACATTGTAATTTTGCAACAAGGAAGTTTGACCTATCTCGTCAAACCACCTCGTATCGGCAGGTTTCATGGTTTTGGCGCCGTCGATAAACTCAGGCAGGATTATTTTATTTAACACCGGGTTATTAAAATCCTTGTTCCAGTCAAACTGGTAGATCTGGTTATTATTAGGATCGGTACCATCATTAACCGATGCCTTAAAATAAGCCTCGCCGTGCTGTTGGGTATTCAATACTTTAAGCTTTGAATTGTAGTACTGCAATGATGATGAAGCGTTTACATCAATGCGACTGATCCCTTTTTTACCTCGTTTTGTGGTTACGATGATAACACCATTAGCCGCTCTCGAACCGTAAATAGTTGCCGATGAAGCGTCTTTCAATACCTGTAACGATTCAATATCCGCCTGGTTGATCTCCTCCAACCCACGTGTGGTCGGCACGCCATCGATAACATATAATGGATCGTTGTTATTCAGTGTACCGATACCACGGATGCGGACGGTCGCGCCACCTTCGGGCGAACCGTTGGTGGTAATGTACACGCCGGGTACCCTGCCCTGTAAGGCTTTGGTGGCATTACCTTGCGGAATATCCTTAATGTCGGTCATTTTCACTACGGATACCGCGCCTGTCAAATCGGCCTTTTTCTGGCTTTGATAACCGGTTACAACTACTTCGTCAAGGTTGCCCGACTGATATTCAAGGGCTATAAGCACCGGTTCGTTAGCCGCTTTAACGGTGTAGGTAAACGTTTGCATCCCTACAAAAGAGAAAGTGATATTACCGTTTACGGTGGCGTTAAGGCTAAATTTTCCGTTAACATCGGTAATGGTACTTGCTATGGCCGATTTTACGGTAACGCCGGCAAGCGGTGTCCCCCGCTCTTTTTCGGTCACCGTGCCTGTTACTACTTTTTGCTGACCGTACAGGGCCACGTAACAGAGCATGAACATGATTATTAAAATTTTTTTCATAATTCGTTTGGTTTTAATGTTGGTTTGATAAGCTCTTTTTGAAAGTTTTAATCAAGGAGAATTGCACTTTAATCGATTAAAGTAATGGATTTTAAAATGGTTCATATAATTGTACTGTTTAATTTTAAAATTGATTATCTGGTTTAAACTTTACTTTAATCGATTAAAGTAACGGACTAAAAAAAAATTCTATGTTTCACGGCATGATTTTCCCGGGACAAACCCCGCCTGGAATGTCAGCTTCTTCTTTATCTTTTGGTTATTGATCAGGTTTACCAAAGTCTTTACCGCGGCCTCCCCCATTTCTTCCAATGGTTGCCTTCCGTGTGTAACCGGGCAGTAAAACAAATCAAACGCGTCCGATTCGTCAAAACTTAATACGGAGATATCTTCGGGCACCTTTACTCCCAGCGCGTTTAACCGCTTTAAAGCTTCGATAGTTAAACGATCTGTTGCCAGAAAAATGGCGTCAGGCTTATTGCCAGAATTTAATAATGGTTTAAGAACTGGTTCTATTTCCTTTGATAAATCGTCGCCCTTAACATGGATCAACCATTCGGGGTGGCTTTCAAGGTGATGGTCTTTCAGCGCATCTAAATACCCCCTATCACGCTCCTGCAAATGGAACATGTTTGTTTTTAGATTGATAAAGCTTATCCTTTTATGGCCAGCAGCCACAAGATAGCTTACAGCCTCATACGAGGCCTTATAATTATCTAATGCAATGTAGTTTGTATCTATCTCAGGGAAATAACGGTCAATCAGCACAAATGGGATCCCTGAATTTTGCAGATGCAGGATTTGTTCCTGCGAGTCTTCACCCGGCACAAGGATAAGGCCATCTACCTGCCGGTTTACCAGCACATTGGTTAACTCTGTAAATTTATCCCGGTTTTCGTTCGTACTGCCAAAAATCACTGTAAAGTTGAGGCGTTTGGCTTCGGCTTCTATCGCCCGGGTAATTCCGGTACTAAAGCGGTAATTGATATCGGCTACAACTAAACCAATGGTATGGGTTTTCCGAATCCGCAGACTTTTAGCTACCTGGTTGGGTTGGTAGTTTAATTCAATAGCGGCTAATTTGATCTTCTCTGCGTTTTCCTTGCTTACCTGCTTTTCCTCAGCTTGCCCGTTAAGCACGTACGAAACCAGCGCGGTGGAAACACCAACGTGTTGCGCAATATCTTTTAGGACAACTTTTTTCACTGTGTTGAAAGGCTACGGATTTCGGTTAAATTGGAATATGAAAACAAATCTAACGCTTTAAACGATTAAAGCAAATAAATCTGCAAATTTTATCCAAAATTAGATACCAGATCAAAACCTGTTCATTTAGCCTTCCTTATCTTGTAGTTTAGCCAGAGCACACCGCCGGGCAGTTCTTTTACCTTTTTCAACTTCATTTCGGTAACGGCCCCGGTTTCAAATACACTGGTAGCAGTTGTTCCATCAGCCAGTGGCAAAAGCAGCAAACTTAATTCATCAACTAAGCCTGCTTTCATCATCGCCCCATTTAAATTACCGCCACCTTCCAGCATTATTGTTTTTATTGGGAACAGGGTTGCTATCTTATTTAAAGCCACTGTAAGATCAACGTCCTTGTCGCCCGCGAAAACATATGATATTCCCCGGTCACGCAAATAATCAACATAGCCTTGTGAAACCTGTGTGGTGAGCACTTCAATAAGATGGTCGCCGTCGATGTTGTTTTCTTTCCACGCTAATTTACCTTTAGCATCTATCGCTATAGCAAACGATTTGGCTTTAGCATCAGCTACAAAGTCGGTAGTTTCATTTGTTTGCTCACCATCGTGAGTGTACAGGCCATCTGCAAAATCGCGCTCCATGGTTACCCTACCGCACATCCAGGCCTGGCTGTCATATTTTTTATGAACCTTTTCGTACAAGCCAGCCGAACTTTTACCTGTTTTAGTATCAGCCCAGTTTTTAGTTAAGATTTTGCCATCAACCGAACTCATCATGTGGCAAATAACGTAAGGTAATTTTGATTTCGGAGGCATGTTATTTAACGATATGATCGGCCACTTTTTTTATTTTCTTTTTCTTTATACCGGTCTTAGCACTAACAACGTCCGAAGCCAGATTTTTCGCTTCGTCTTTTAACTTATGCTTAATTGACCGGATCACCTCTGCCCCGCTTTCGGTTAAAAATAAATAAGCTAATGCGCCAGCCACCAACGCGCCAGCCGCTACTGCTACAATAAGCCCTGTATTATCTTCTTTTTTAAATGGATTTTTCATAATGGGTTAACAAAACCCGCGGCAAATTGTTAGCATAAAAAAGGAGGAATTATGCCATGGCTTAACGGCGACTACCCGCCATCATACAAAAATCAACCTAAAAAAATAAGGGATAAGGCAACCGAGATTGCAAACGAAGTGCTAAAAACAACCGGCAACGAGGGCGAAGCCATCGCAACCGGTCTGAAACAGGCGCGGGCCCACTTCAAAAAAGAAGAAAAAGCAAAAGGGCAGTAAAAGTCTGATTTTCTTAGCTTATAG
Source organism: Mucilaginibacter kameinonensis (assembly GCF_003675385.1). Taxonomy (GTDB): domain Bacteria; phylum Bacteroidota; class Bacteroidia; order Sphingobacteriales; family Sphingobacteriaceae; genus Mucilaginibacter; species Mucilaginibacter kameinonensis. The sequence goes on from NZ_RCWZ01000005.1 coordinate 928,054, forward strand.
CTGATCAATACGCACCCAGTTCATACCGGCCGCCGTGGCAGCTATGGTTCCAGCTTCACCATCTTCAAATACCAGGCAATCCTCCGGATTAACCTCAAGCAATTCCGCCGCTTTCAAAAAAGGGTCTGGAAAGGGTTTTCCATGCTCGGTTTCGCCGGCACAGACCATGATTTCAACAAGCGATGCTATCCCAAGCACCTCCAGTGTCTTTTCTACCGCAATCCTTCCGCTTCCGGATACCACGCCTATCTTTACTTTCCCTGCATGAGCCCGTAGGTGATCTACAACGTGGGCTATGGGTAAAGTATGCGCTATATATTCATCCAGGAACAATTTATATTTCAATTCCTTAAACTCAAGCGGATCAAAGTCTGTCCCGTATTTTTTGTTTATCTCCTCAATAACATTGACCACCGGCCAGCCCGCAAGTTCATCTATGATATCTCCTTCAATAACATGCCCCTTGTTTGCCGCAACTTTGATATAAGTTTCCTTGTGCGCACCCATATTATCGGCCAGGGTGCCGTCACAATCATATAAATAAGCTTTATATCCTTTACTCAGGTTGGTTAGCTGCTCAAGCTTTGAAATTTCCATGGCGGCAAATATAGCCCTACGGCATTTAAATAAAATAACAAAGAGGCCATTAAAATGGCGGATAATTTAATTACGGCTATCCAATGCTTTAATGAAAGTGATCAACTCCTTTTTTTCCTTCGCTGTAAGATGAAGCTTATCAGCAGAAAGTGTTTGGTTTGGCACTTTCAATCCCATTCCCGCGCCTCCGCCTTCATTATAAAAATCAACTACTTCCTCAAGTGTCTTATAAATACCATTGTGCATATATGGCGCAGTTCTGTTGGTATTACGTACGGTGGTAACTTTAAAGGCGTGGCGGTTAAAGTCTAAGGGTTGGATGCCAAACAACCCGGGGTCAGGGTCTATTATTTTTCCATTTTTTATTTTTGGTACGCCAATTACCTCTGCATCCATCTGCATATATCTTGGCGGGAGCGTACTGTTAAACAAAGGCAGATAATGGCACGTTGAGCAGCGCGCCTTGCCCATAAAAATATTAAAACCGTTGATCTCTGTTTGGTTAAGTATTTGCCGATTGCCTTGCATATAAGCATCAAACCGGCTATCCAAGGCGGTAAGGCTTCGGATATAGCTTGCCAAAGCATTCATCACTTCTCCTGTATCGATAGCTGTTCTGTCTTTTATCGGGAACGCGTCATTAAAAAGCCCGCTATAATATTTATCCTGCCACAGTTTTTTGGTCGAGAGCTTAATATCGCCATGCATTTCATCGCGGTTACCTATTACATCCACAACCTGGTCTTCCAGCGAAGCCGCCCGAAGATCGTAAAACTGAGCAGGCTGTAGCGCCGCGTTGATCAACGTTGGCGTATTGCGGAAAATTGTTTTTTTGCCCGTGATATCCAAATTTTTAACCATGCCATCGCTAAAAGCTTTACCAGGCTGATGACAGGTAGCACAGCTACGGGTTAAAGTACCGGACAGCCGAGGGTCAAAAAACAATTTTTTGCCCAACGCTATCTTTTTTTCGGTAACAGAATCCTCCGGGGCGGCGATATAAGCATTGCGATTAAAAGCTTTGGTATCAAATAAGGTTTCCGCGTCCTGATTCAACAAGCGGTTGTAACGAACATCGGGCAAGTTTAACTGTTGATGTAAATGGGTTAAAGCCCTTGTTAAGGGATTTGCATAACGGGTAAGAAATGCAGCCCGGTCAAAACGATCAAAAACAACAGGTCTGGAAAGATAGCCTATAGCCTGATCGAAAAGTTCATGCAACGGATCGTTATTATCCTGTACGTAGCACATCGTAACAACCCCAACACTTTTAAGCGCGGTAGCAGATTCTGCAAAACACTGATGAACGAGGGGATCATCAAAATCATTCAACCCTAATGTCTCTATCCTAAAAACCTCCAGTTTGAGCGCGTCCATGATCTGCCAGTCCTGCAAATCGGCGTGCATAAAATAATCACGATAAGCTTCGGCGTTAGTCTTGAGTTTACTTAACGAAGCGTTAAGTTGCTTCCGTGAGGCAGGGTTAAAATGAGGAAACAAAAACTGCTCTATGACCTGCAAACCCTCTGGCTGAACAACCAGGCCGCTAAGCTCGGTTTCGGGTACCGGAGGCCCGTTAACCTGCCGCGAAGTAAGGGGATCAAAGTATTCTGTAGCCCACTCCATCCGTTTATAGGCTAAACGTACATCTTTAAACCGCTGCTGCAACACCTGTCTGTTGCCTTTTGCTGCTGCCGACTGCAAACTGTGCACCGCTGTCAAAAAACTATCAGCCTGCAGTACCAGCTTTTCACGCACATTTTCAGATACGGACGCCGGGGTATTATGAAAACTCAGCAGGCCCAACCCGGTGACAACCAGGAGGCCTGCTGAAATAGCCTTAAAAGCTAAACGCATGGCTTAAGGGATCGGCATGCTGATCGCGGCTGTTAAGCGGTTTCAGCCCCCATCTTTTTTCTATAAACGCCATAATGCTTACCGTTTCGTAATTAGTGTGGTCAACAAAACCTTTTTTCGCAAATGGCGAAATGATCAATGCGGGGATCCTTGTACCTGGTCCCCATTTATCAATTTTCGGTGGCGCAACGTGATCCCAAAAACCACCGTTTTCATCATAAGTGAGGATTATAACCACGTCTTTAGCATTTGGCCCGTTCAGTACCGCGTTAATTAACTTAACGGCATGGCTTTCACCGGCTGTAACTGTAGATGCACCAGGATGCTCGTTCTCAAGCCCTATAGGTTTAACAAAAGATACTGCCGGTAGAGTGCCTTTTTTTGCTGCTTCCAAAAACTCGGTTTCATCTCTCAGGTGTTTTTTTCTTTCTTCAGTACCTTCGGCATATTTAGTAAAATAAGCGAATGGCTGGTGATGGTAAGCGAAGGTTGGGTCGGCTTTACCTGCTACAGCATCATTCCAACCTCCTGAATACCAGGCCCAGGAAATTCCCTTATCGGTAAGACGATCACCAATGGTCGGGCCATTTTGATTAGGAATCAGAGTTGCAGGATTGGCACCTTTAGGATGCAGGTTTACAGAATTAGAAGTATTAACAGCATAGCCATCCGGCGTTACCGATCCGTCTTTAATCAGTTTTCCGGACGCATCCAACTGTGCTTTGATATTTTCCGGGGCGTTAGGAAACTCTGGTGAAGCAGCCGCGATCAACCATTGGTGATTAAGAAAGGAACCGCCAAAAGCGCTGTGAAAAAAGTGATCACAAAGCGTATACTTAGTCGCCAGTTCATACAACGGTAGTTTAGCAGTAGTATAATATCCCATGGTTAAACCTTTGGTATAATTATATAGCGCAAACTTGTCCATCTTACCGCCGTTTATTTGCATTTGCTCCTGGTAAAAAGCATGCGTAACGTCGGGCGTAGCCTGATCGGCAGCTACGTATTGGTCAATATTAAAATAAGTATTTGGCAGGTTTGTAGGGAAAGCGCTGCTGCGCGGCACCGGTGGTAAAGTAGTATAAGGCTTACCTTCCGCGTCTATCTGGATAACGTTTTCTTTATTTGCTGATGTAAGCCCATCGGCACCTTTGAATTGGCCCCACAGGTTGTCAAAGCTGTGGTTTTCCATATAAATAACTACCACATGCTGTACCTTGTTAATGCCGGGTGCCTCCGGGTCACGAAAAGCCGAAACGCTCAGGCATGTAGCAAGGGCTAAAGCAGCAGCCGGAATAAAAAAGTATCTCCTGTTTAAATTTTTCATAGTTTGTTATTATAGTTTTTGTGCTTTTAAAGGAATTTGTTTGTTCACGTAATCCATACCCTGCTGAAAAGTGGGGATCCAGATCTCTTTTCGGTTAGCTTTCAGATATTGGATAAGCTCATTATGGGCTTCGGCAGAGATGGTGATATAATCGCCGCCTACGCCATGAATCATTATTATACCCAAACCACCGCTTTGCTGCACTTTTTTTACAAAAGCAATAAGCTGAGCCCCGGTCTCGCCACCTTCTAATCCATAAGAAGGTACGCGGAAAGGATCAAGATGATTAAATTCAGTTATAAAAGCTGTTGAGTCGCCACCGTCCCGGGCATATTTAACCAAGGTATATTTCCGCAGAGAATCTACATAATCCTTCCCACCCACAATAGTTTCGGCACATGGATAGGCGAATGTCCTCTTGGTTTTTCCATCTACAGCGTATAAAAACCTGTCCATTACCTCAATCTCCCGAATGATCTGGTAAGCGGTATAATGATCAGAAGGAACAGGGTTGTCATCCGTTCCTGCGCAAGGGTGAAACACAGTGTGGTTACCCAACTCATAGCCCTTTTTAGCAAGGTTTCGCCATTGGGGTATCGACGTACTGTCGATATCACTTGTCAGGAAGAAAGTAGCTGTCAATTTCTCTTTTTTAAGTTCAGGTACAGCATTTTTCAATTGCGAGGGCAAAGCATCATCATAAGTAAGGATAATGGCTGCCTTTTTGTTATCCGGCCATGTCATTGATTGCTGTGCATGTGCAATTGCAAGCGTAGCAAGAAAAAGAAAAGTAAAAAATATTGTTTTCATGTAGTAAGCTTTTAAAAATCAATTTTTTGCAAACAGAAAAAGCATTGCTGTGGTATCGCACAACATGTACAATCTGATAAGCAGGCAATAATCATAAGCTACTAATCAGATACGAAAACAGGATAAGAAATTTAAAAGATATTTTCCTGGCCTAACGAGCAATGTAAAGTCCGCTTTGTTAACGGAGATGTTTGAATTAAAATAAGAAGCTGACACTAAGTTGCGGAGACGCAAAAATGGAACCGGCTTTACCGGGACTTTAAAATTAATCTTCCTGGTTTGGATTTCGACCGCTGAGTTTTCAGAATGCTCATAGTGATCATCTTTCTTCTTAATCAGTCGTTGTAGCAGGATGGTTTTAACAGGATTTTTGCCTTTGTTTTCATAGCCTGTTAGTTGGTAAACCAGATAAGGCCGGATCAGAAGCATGAGCACTCCGACACTCAATATCAAGATATTTACCGTTTTCCTGCTCATTTAGATTGATGTTCATGAAAGAACGCACAATATTAAGGCATGTTGCCGACAAATCAAAAACAGTTCTCCGGTAAAATCAGGCACTATTAACTTTTCAAGGCCACAATCTCGTTACCAAATACAATAACGGGGCTATGGCCTTGAAAAGTCGTTTTTTTAGTTTGTAGCTATTGATATTTTACCGCCTGTTTTAAACAAATCATGCGATACAAAATATCCGTTATTAACCTTTCCGTTTACTTTTACCGAGGTAACAACCCTGCCCTTTCCCGGTTTGCTGATAGTTAAAGTTTTGCCGTTGCTGGTAGTCCATTTCACTTCATCAAACAGCGGGGCGGTAACAATATATTTTGGATCGGTTGCCGAAAACGGATATAAACCCAATGCACTGAAAACATACCACGACGACATTTCACCGGCGTCGTCCATCCCGCTGAGTTCCAGTCCCTCGTCGCCAATGCCATAAAGGTTGTTCAAAATATAATCGAGTATTTTTTGGGATTTTGCCGGCTTATTAATAAAAATATAAGCGAACGGCGCCTCATGATCGGGTTGGTTACCCTGGCAATACTGACCTATCATAGTTTCTACGTTTCGGGCAATATAATTAGGGTTCCATGGCAGGGTAAATAACGAATCAAGCTTTGATTCGAATCCTTTTGGCCCGCCGTAAAGTTTGATCAGCCCCGGCATATCATGCGGCGCGAAGAACGATACCTGCCAGGCATTAGCTTCGCGGTACATGTATTCATAATACGGATGCTGAGGGTCAAAGTTCCTGATCCATTCGCCGTTTTCCAACCTGCCCCGCATAAACCGGGTAGATGGGTCAAACATGTTTTTATAGTTTTTTGAACGCGCCATCAAAATGCGGTAATTGGCGGTATCACCTAATTTTTTGGCTATCTGTGCTACCGAATAATCATCATATGAGTATTCCAGTGTTTTTGAAACGCCTGCTTTGGCTTTGGTTTCCACCTCGGGTTTGGCAATGTCTGGATCAGAGATATATCCTTTCTGGATATACTCGGTGATGTACGGACGCGCACCGCCTTCAACATTGGCGTTTCTTAGCAACAATTTATAAGTGCCTTCAACATCAAAATTATCAATCCCCCTCAGGTAAGCTCCCGCGATGGACGAAGCACCATGATCACCGTGGAAAAACGTTGGGATGAAACCGGTTTTATCGCCAACATCCTTTAATGATTTAATAACATCAAGCGTTACATCGGGCGTAATCAAACCCAGCAGCACGTCTTTATTCCGGTAAGTATCCCATAACGATGGTTCGGTATAGTACCTCGCCCCTGTTTTTACTACGTTTCTTTTGGCATCGGTAAATTCGCCGTTTACGTCGCTGCGTAATGCAGGCCACAAAAACGAACGGTACAGGCAGGAATAAAACATGCGTTTTTGCTTTTCGGTTCCGCCGTTAACCTGTATGTTGGACAATAACTTCTCCCAGGTCTGAGTCGCCTCGTTACGGATAACATCAAAGCTTTTATTCCCTATCTCTTTCTCCAGGTTCTCTTTAGCGTTTTTCTCGCTTACAAATGAGAGCCCGATTTTAAGTTCAACAGGGGTTGAACCTCCATCAGCTAAATACAGCATCGCATATCCGCTACGTTGCCCTTCCTCGGTCTTTTCTAATTTGTTTATTTTGGTGTTTAGTTCGGCATAAAAATAAACGTTTTCGCCGCCCTGAAAACCTTGTACAGCGTTCGGGCCTACCTGTTCTATACGCCAGGTTGATACCCTGCTGTTGGCTTTGCCCAGATCAAAAAGGATTTGCCTGTTGATGTTATTCTTAAACTCATATTTATGGTAACCGCTCCTTAGGGTCGAGGTCAGGCTCACATTTACCTGGTAATCTTCAAGATATACCTGGTAAAACCCCGGTGCCGAGCTTTCTTTTTTATGCGAAAACCTTGACCCGAATTTGTTTCCCTGCGGATTTGATACCGGCAAAATCGGGATATTACACAAATTCCAGTGCCCTTTATTGGTATGCGTAAAGCCATAAATAACCGAGTCCTCATACTGGTAACCCGCGCCCGAACCATAAGCCGTCATAGGACTTAACTGCACCATGGCATTTGGCAATGAACTACCCGGAAAGGTAAGTCCGGCCCATGACCGCCATCCTTTGGGCAACTCGTATCCCAGGATTTTAGGATCATTAAGTGGTGCGGTACCTATAAAAGTATTTACATACCTGGTGTAAACTGATTGGGTTTGGCCGAGTAGCGCGTTTACTTTGAAAATAATTAGTAAAGTTAAACTGAGCAGGGTTTTAATTGGTTGGTTCATTGATAGGTTTTGTTATCGTTGCAAATTACTTGCTAAATTGATTTAGGATATTGCCAAATTATACATATTTATTTACCTGTTGTTCTTTTTTATAAAATTCTTGAGGATTTGTTGTTAAGTCTTTTTTCAGAAAACCAACAAGCAAACTTTTATTTAGTGCTATCATTCAGCACAATAACATCAGATTCTGCTCACGGGCAGTAATAGTGAAGATTAAATGAATCTCTGAAAAGTATTTCAGAACTAATCTCCCAACCTATATAAAACTCCGAATAATTGTTATCTTGACAACAAATTTAACGGCCCCAATTGCCGTAACCGTAGTTAAACCAAAATGAAGATATTCCGGCGCTCTCTATCTCTTAAAAAGCAAAAAAACAGAACTTTTTTAATATTGGGGGGATTGTGTACCCTTGTAATGTCCGCCGGGTGTAGCCATGAGCCTGGTACTGATTCTACCCAACCACTGTTTAAACTGCTCCCGCAGGAGCAAACGCACATTGACTTTGCCAATACTTTAACCGAGGGCCTCAATACCAACGTATTGATGTACGAATATTTTTATAACGGCGGTGGTGTAGCCACCGGCGACTTGAATGGCGACGGACTGCCTGATGTTTATTTTACCGGCAACATGACCGACAATAAACTATACCTGAATCAGGGCCATATGCAGTTCAAGGATATTACTGAAGAAGCCGGCGTAGCTGGTCGCCCGGGCCCCTGGAAAACCGGGGTAACTATGGCTGATGTTAACGGCGACGGCAAACTCGACCTCTACCTTTGCTATTCGGGAAAAGTAAGGGCCGAAAAACGAATTAACCAGCTATTTATAAACCAGGGTAACGATGCCAATGGCAATCCTATATTTAAAGACATGACTGCCGAATATGGCCTTGATTTCCCATCATTCAGTACGCAAGCCTACTTTTTTGATTACGACCGCGACGGCGATCTGGACTTGTTACTGGTTAACCATAACCCAGCGAGGATCAGTATCATCGATGATATTTATGTTAAGGATGTATCTGCTAAAAGAGATGCCGAATCGGGGATTCGCCTTTTAAGAAATGACAATAACCGTTTTACGGATATCACTACTAACGCCGGGATAGTTAATAATCCTTTATCCTACGGTCTGGCTGCAGGTATCGCCGATATCAACGGCGACGGATGGCCGGATATTTATGTATCCAATGATTATAGCGTACCCGACAGATTGTATATCAATAATACTAAAGGCGCGTTTACCGACGAATTACAGAAGCAGATTGGGCATACTTCGTTTTACTCGATGGGGAACGACGTTACCGATATCAACAACGATGGCAAACCGGATATTTATACCCTGGATATGCTGCCAGAAGATAATAAGCGCCAAAAACTGCTGTTCGGTATTGACAATTATGAGGCGTTTGACTTAAACCTGCGGGTTGGCTTTTATTACCAGTACATGCGCAACATGATGCAGATCAACAACGGTGATAATACTTTCAGCGAGGTTGGTCAGCTGGCTGGTGTTTCTAATACCGACTGGAGTTGGTCACCCCTCTTTGCCGATTATGATAACGATGGCTGGAAAGACCTGTTTGTAAGCAACGGCTACACACGTGATTATACCAACATGGACTTTTTAAAGTTTATGGGCGATAACCTGAAAGACAGACGCGTTATGCGGCAAGACCTGTTAAATATCGTAAACCAGATGCCTTCATCGCAGGTTAAAAGCTACCTGTTTAAAAATAACGGCAATACTACTTTTGCAAATGTCAGCCAGCAATGGGGAATAACGCTGCCGTCAAACAGTAACGGCGCCGCCTACGTGGATCTGGATAATGATGGCGACCTTGACCTGGTAGTAAACAATATCAATCAGCCAGCCTTTGTTTATGAAAACCAGACAGCCAAACAAAACAGCAACCATTACTTAGCTATCAGCCTGAAAGGTGCAGGCGGTAATACACAAGGTATTGGTGCTAAAGTTTCCATATACAATGGCGGCAAACGGCAGTACCTTGAGCAAATGCCAACACGTGGTTTCCAGTCCAGTGTATCGCCTGTATTGCATTTTGGTTTGGGCAAGGATAAAAAGATAGATTCATTAAGGATTACCTGGCAGCGTGGCGGCTCACAACTGCTTACCAATGTAAAAGCCGATAAACAGATCACGTTGAACGAGCAAGATGCTAAAGGTACCAATCCAGCGTCTCAACCTGTAAAACCGCTGTTTAAAGAAATCCCATCGCCTATAGCATCTGCCGAAAGCGATAATACCACTAATGATTTTAAAAGGCAGCCGCTGCTGATTAACTCTATTTCATTCTCCGGCTCCGTTTTGGCCAAAGCCGATGTAAATGGCGACGGCTTGGAGGATGTGTATGTTGGCGGGCATGACGACAAAGCAGGAGTTTTATACTTGCAGCAGAAGGATGGCAAATTTATAGCCAAGACAACGGCTGCTTTTGAAGCCGATAAGAAAAGTACCGATGCCGCCGTTGTGTTCTTCGACGCGAATAATGACGGCAAACCCGACTTGTATGTTTGCTCGGGCGGATATGCCGACTATAAACCTGACGATGCTTTATTGCAGGACAGGCTATACCTTAACGATGGCAAAGGAAACTTCACGAAAGCTAAAGACGCTCTGCCCAAAATGGCAAGCAGCAAAAGCTGCGTAAAAGTGGCTGATATCAATGGCGATGGCTTTGCCGATCTTTTTGTAGGTGGCAGGGTAATTCCGGGGCAATATCCCGAAACACCCGAAAGTTATATTTTGATAAACGATGGTAAAGGAAAATTCAGCAATCAAACTGCTGCTTATAGTCCTACGCTGAAAAACATAGGCATGGTGACCGATGCTGCCTGGGTTGATATGAATGGCGATAAAAAGCCCGATTTAATAGTTGCCGGCGAATGGATGCCATTAACCGTTTTTGAAAACAGCAACGGTAAACTTAGCGATGCCACTACCAAATACTTTGATAAAAAATATACCGGCTGGTGGAACTGTATCCAGGTAAGTGATATAAACCATGACGGGCATCCGGATATTGTTGCCGGAAACCTTGGCTTAAACACCCAATGCAAAGCCAGTGACACTGAGCCAGCCGAATTACTATACAAAGATTTTGATGATAATGGCTCGGTTGATCCTATTCTTTGCTTTTACATTCAGCATACAAGTTACCCTTATGTAACACGCGATGAAATGCTGGATCAGATGAGTATGATGCGTACCCGTTTCCCCGATTATAAAAGCTATGCCGACGCTACGGTGGATAAAATATTTACCCCGGAAGAATTGCAGGGCGTAAAAAAACTGAGCGCCAATCATCTTGCTACTACCCTTTTTATAAGCAACGGGCAAGGCAAACTGCATGAAGCCACCCTTCCAATCCAGGCGCAATACAGCCCGGTTTATACCATAACCACGCTTGACTATGACCATGATGGCAAAAACGACCTGTTACTTTGCGGCAATATGAACCATGCCCGTATCCGCTTTGGTAAGTACGATGCAAATTACGGGGTGTTGCTTAAGGGTGATGGAAAAGGCGGTTATAGTTACGTTAACCAACAGCAATCGGGCTTTAGCTTAAAAGGCGATGTAAGGGGCGTGCTGCCATTAAACGATGCCCTGCTGTTCAGCATGGATAAAGGCAAACTGAAAGCTTATAAACCACAGTAATCAAATCATGAAAAAGTATTTATCTATAGCATTGCTTGGTTTAGTTATAACAGGCTGCCATAAAACCCCTCCCCAACCATTAGGGAACGGTGATGTTAGCAAGGTGATTGGTCAGATGGCCGATGTAATGATCCACGATGTAACCAATCCGCCTTTGGCATGCCGTTTTTTTGCGTACACCTGTTTAGCCGGTTATGAAGTTTTATCACAAAACGATAAGCAGGTTAAAAGCATGCACGGTATCCTGAATGACTATCCTGCTATCGCTGCACCCAAACAAATTTCGGGCTATAACAGCCAGCTAAGCGCGATACTGGCCATGTACGAAACCGCCGGAAAGCTTCAGCCATCAGGCAGCCTGATGCTTAAAAACGAAGGCACGTTTTTAGATTCCTGCCGCAAAATTGGCTTTAGCGATGAAATGATTGACAGTTCAAAAAGCTATGCCAAATTCATCAGCAAAAAGATCCTGGCTTATGCTAAAGCCGATGGGTACCGGAAGATAAACAACTACCCGCGTTATAAACTTAAGCATACGCCCGGCAGCTGGGACCTCACCCCTCCTGCCTATATGCTGCCTGTTGAACCTTATTTTAATACGGTACGTCCATTTACGCTCGATTCGGCGGCGCAATTTGTGCCTGATCCGCCTATTTCTTTTTCTACCGATAAAAATTCAACTTTTTATAAGTTCCTGCAATTGAGCTATACTAAAAGTGGTGATGGTTTAAAACAGGAGGAAAAAGACATCGCCAACTTCTGGGATTGTAACCCTTTCGCGGTTCAAAATGATGGGCACATGCTCATTGGCTTAAAGAAAATCTCGCCGGGAGCACACTGGATGGGCATCACCAATATTGCCTGCAAGCAAACTAAAGCAAGCTTTTCAAAAGCTTTGGAGGTAAATACCGTAGTTGCTATAGGCTTAACCGACGCGTTTATTTGTTGCTGGGACGATAAATATCGCACCAACCGCATCCGGCCCGAAACCGCTATCCGCCAATACATTGATCCGCATTGGAAACCTTTACTGCAAACGCCTCCCTTTCCCGAATATATCAGCGGGCATTCGGTAGTTTCATCAGCATCGGCAGTGATCCTCACACACTATTTTGGCGATAATTTTAAGTATACCGATAACGTTGAAATAGGCTACGGTATACCGCCAAGGCATTTTACATCCTTTACCCAGGCGGCTAAGGAAGCCGCTATATCCAGGTTCTGGGGAGGAATCCACTTTATGGATGCTATTGACAATGGCATTATCCAGGGGAATAAGGTAGGGAATCGGGTGCTTGATAAATTGAAACAAAAAGGAGCGTAAATAAACGTAAACGATGACAACAAAAAGGGCTTGCACAGAAATGTGCAAGCCCTTTTTGTTGTCAGTACCTCTTAGTTAATCACTTTCCAGTTTTTAATGATATACCTGCTGCTTTTGAATTTGCCTGTGCGCTTAACCTCTCCTTTGCCTTTACTCCAAACAAGGTTTACGGTATTGTAGGCATCGTTTTCATAATTGAAAGTCAGGCCGTCATCTTCAAATAAAGAAGCCTTGTTTCCATTCCCGTATACATAACAGGTAATTTCAAATTTGGTATTGGGCGCAACAAACTCTACCGGTTTAGCCAGCGGCAAAATGGTTCCGGCTTTAATGAATATAGGCAGTTGAGTAAGGCTGGGTTTTATGGTATAAGATTTGCCTCCGTCGTACTTTTGATTGGTATTATAATCATACCATATACCTTCGGGCAAATAAACCTGGCGCTCATCCATCTTTTCGGTTAAGGGAGCCGCCAGGATATCGTTGCCGACCATGTACTCATCTGATAAGTTGAACGTGTTTTTATCCTGCGGATAATCCATTACCAAAGCCCTGAATGGCGGGATGCCTTTAAAATGATAATCGGCAAAGGCATTGTAAAGGTATGGGACCAGGCTCATCCTAAAGTTTAGCAGTTTACGGATATCTCCTTCAACTTCTTTAGCATTGTCCATCAGTTCGCCTTTGTTATTCTTTTCCCTGTTGATCTGTAGCCAGGGTGGGTTTTGCAGGTACCATGAATTATACAACGTTTGTGCCGAAAGCACCGCCGTTTGACTGCGACGTATAAAATCTTTAATAGAATTAGATTCACGCACCTCCGGCGACCAGATCATACCTGCAAAACCGGAGTTAAGGATCATGCGGATATATTCGTCATGCAGGTAAGTATCGCTGTATAAAGCTGCCGGATACGATGAAGCGAAGGCATTTGAAGCCCGAACATCCAAATAAGTGCGTTGATTTAATTTTTTATAAATGCTATAGATCGTTTTTTGATATAGCAAACCAAAAAGCTGGTGCATTTGCTCGCCATCAATACCTGATGGAAACTGGCTAAGTTCAGGAAAGCTCCAGGCCCCGCTACCAAAAGCGATGTTTGAGTTGTCACACTCATCCATTTTAAAACCCGAAATTCCCGGTTGCACAAAAGTCTGCCTGTGATAATTGGCAAAGAGGTTACTTGCTGAGGTATCGGCGAAATCAGGAACAAGACCATTCCAAACCAGGTAATTACCTGCCTTATTTTTTAAAGGTTCATATAACGGCGATTTGGGCGACACAAAGGCATGCTCCCACAGGTTGATATGAAAACCCTTGTTTTTCATGGAATCAATAAATTCATTGGGCGTAGGGAAAAAGCTTTTGTTCCATACGTAAGAGCATGAGTAGGAAGCGGTTTGCCAACGCGGCTCCAGCCCCAGAACATCGCAGGGGATATGATTATCACGAAAGTAAGCAGCCATTTTATCTACCTGGTATTGGTTAAAATCTGCCTTAACGCGATACTTTACTCCCAGCCCCCATATGGCAGGAAAGGCCCCTCCGCCCGAAAACAGGTTATAACGCTGTACCGCGGTTTTCAAATCGGGTCCATCAAAAACAAACACCTCAATCCCTTTGGCGCCGGGAATATCAACCGTTACAGATCCCGAAGCTTTATTATCGCTTTTATATAATTCCTCAACCGAATTACCGCCGTTACTTTCTTTGCCGTCGTTTTTGCTTTTATTAAGCTTGGAGGTATTGCCACAATAAAAAGTAGCGTAACGCGAAGTATTGATTAAAACACCATACCCTTTGCTTGAAACGTAAAAGGTTGTGGGGCCGTGCGTGTAGCCCAGATCATTCAATGGGTTATCATTAACAATAGGGCGTTTTTTTAATCCCCGTTGATTAAACGAGCCTATCTGCATCCCAAATCCGTACAGTTGCTCGGTGTCATCTAAGGGCACTTCCACCACTACTCCCCTGTCATTAATCTTTATTTTGATATCGTCGATACTAAAAGGCAGCTTTCCGGCAGGCAACTCGTTTAAAGCCGCGCTCATGGGCTGTTCGCTACAAAAGCTGTAGGGCGTAAACTTATCAATTGTTCCTGAAGTCACTTTCTGAACACCTGCCGCCAATTGCGCAGTTTGACTACAGGCATTAAAGGTAAGTAGGTTGAAACAGCTGGCTAACACAGCTAAACAGATAAAATATTTTCTCATCGATGTAGAAGATCTAAAATTAAGAGGTCTTGTTTAAAGAGCTGTTTATTGATTACCGTCTTTCCTGATCCAAACTTCATAAGGAGAGCCGGGTTGCCTGTTACCTAAGGTATAAAAAGGTACCGCGGTTATGCTTATCTGCTTACCGTCGCTATTCCTTACGTTACCTGTAACAACGTTTACACCGTTAAGTAACTCCGGTTTATAGCTTAGTTTCAAACCTGCGTTAGGATTCAGGGTATAATTTTTCAGGGCAGGGTTATCTACGGTTTCAAAAGCGTAAATGACAGGACCCGATGCAATGGCCAGTTTATTTTTGATGGTTTGCACAGAATCATTGGCTGCTATCAGTCGTGGGGTCATCGGCAATTGTAATTCAACGACATCGCCCTTTTTCCATGCTCTGCTTATAGTTAAATAGCCATTTTGCGGATCAACAGGTATAGTTTTACCATTCACCTTTAGTGTTGGTTTCCCATTTAAATTCGATGAATACAGATCAAACGGATTTTCTTTCCCTTCGGCCCAGCCGGGGATCCTTACTTTCATGGCAAAAGTTTTAGCGCCTTCTGGATTAACTTCTAACCTTACATTCCCTTTCCATGGATAACCGGTGGTTTGTTTGATCAACACATCTTCGCCCTTTATTTTCAGCGATGCGTCGCTGCCTATAAACAGGTTTACATAAACATCGCTACCATCATATCCATAAATGTATTGAGGCAAAGCTCCGGCCATTTTAAGCATCATTGGCGGGCAGCAAGGGCAATCATGCCAGGCCCAGCGCTTGTTGCCGTTGCCCACAAGCGGGTTTTCATAAAAATACTGCTGTCCGTTTAGCGATATGCCCGAAAGGAAATTGTTATAAATGATACGCTCAAACTCATCCATGTATTTACCATCGGCTTCCATCTCGTTCATCCGCTGGCTAAAGAAACCGGCACTAATGGATGCGCAGGTTTCCAGATAGGCCGATTCGGGCAGGAAATAATCCTTTCCAAAGCGTTCACCATCGGCAATGGCACCTTCACCTCCGGTAATAAACATTCTTTTGCCGGTCATATTCTTCCAGTAGTTAACGGAGGTATTGGCATACGCGGCGTTGCCGGTTTCCATAGCGGTAGCTGTAACGCCGGTTGCAAGCAAGGTTGCCCTTACAGCATGCCCTTCAATGGTTTTTTGTTGTATTACAGGCATGTGGTCCTGGTTGTAGGAACTATCGCTTTTACGGGCATGGCTACCGTCCGCTTCGCCATAATTGCCCCTGTCATTAATCCAGAATTTCACCATGGCCAGATATTCCTCTTCCTTAACCGGGGCGGTTATCTTGTTTTTTAACGAAGGCTGTTCTTTAAAAAGCTGGTACAGTTTCAGCAACGCCTCTTCAGGTCCACCATGACCGGGGATAACATTGCTTTTGGGCGCTGGCCCTATCTGCGTACAAATGTAATTGCTGAGTTTAACAGCCACATTAAGAAGTTTAGTTTTGCCGGTAGCACGATAGTAATGCACCGCGACTTCCATCAGCATGCCCGAATTGTAAATATCATGCTGCCATTTATCATCGCCACCATTGGTACCCCAACGTTTATCCGGGCGTACAAGTGTGGTGTATGTATTGATATAACCATCCGGATCGGCATTTTGCGCGGCGGCAACGCGATCTATGTAGCCGTCTATTTTTTTCTCCAGTGCGGGATCAGGATGCTCCGCGAGCAAGTCAGCGGCTCCGCGGATTGTTTCGTAAACCAGGCCATCGTACCATGGCGGGCCGTCATGATTACCGGTATTCTTTTTACCCTGTGCAACCATGTCAAAGTTCAGAAACGCGTTGCGGGTACGGCCAAGCTTTGCTTTTTCGGCAATAATATCCGGACGATCGGGTTCATATTTCCCTTCCAGTTTATCAAAAACATCGTATACGGTTTGGGTTGTCCATACCTTCATTTTGGGGCTCCAAAAACCATCGTTTATTTTTACCTGCTGAAATGCAAGCGGCTGAATGATACGCTTAGGCCGGCTATCAGACTGCGCCGAAGCCATGGAAGTTGCAAAAACCAGACAACTGAAAATTACAGCCGTTTGGTATTTTTTAAATACAAACATTAGATAGATATTAATTATTAAGGTTAACAATTGGGTTGCAACACAATGCCCACACAAGGTAAGTATTATCTGTCATTAGTACAATTACCCAATTTTAAACATAACTGGCTAAAGCCTCAACCTTAGCCAGTCCTTAATAGTTAATTATAATAACCAGTCAACTTTGGTACACTTCGCTATATAACTCTATCATCTCCATGGCTTTTTTTACCATAGCTTTTGAGCCGATAAATAAGGCTGAACGCTGATGAAGTCCCCTTACTTCGAGATCAAGGATCCGCGTTTGCCCGTCGGATGCCTCTCCGCCAGCCTGCTCTATGATCATAGCCATTGGATTGCATTCGTAAACCAGCCGCAATTTTCCATTTGGGGCGCCAATCATGGGCGGATAAATGAAGATGCCACCTTTAATCAGGTTTCTGTGAAAATCAGCAACCAAAGAGCCGATGTATCTTGAACTATAAGGCCGACCGGTGGGCTGATCTTCTTCCTGACAATACCTGATGTATTGTTTGACGCTTTCAGGGAAACGGTTATAATTCCCTTCGTTAACAGAATAGATCTTACCCTGATCGGGGATCATCATATCGAGGTGCGACAGACAGAATTCGCCTAAAAAGGGATCCAGCGTAAATCCGTTAACCCCATTTCCCGTGGTATAAACAAGCATTGTCGAAGAGCCATATATAACATAACCTGCTGCAACCTGACGATTTCCGTCCTGAAGCAAATCATATGGCTTTATCGCTGCATTCCCAACACGACGATAAATAGAAAATATGGTGCCTACTCCAACATTTACATCAATATTCGAAGAACCATCCAAAGGATCAATAGCTACGATATAGCTTCCTTTTCCTGGTTCCGGGGAATCAAATATGACAGGCTCATCGTTTTCTTCGGAAACAACGGCACAGCATTCCCGGCCTTTTTTTAACGCGGTTATAAACTGTTCATTGGCATAAACATCCAGGCGTTGCTGGCATTCGCCCTGAATGTTTATGTAATCAGTTTCTCCTAATACTCCTGCGAGCCCGGCCCTGTTGATTTCCCTGTTCACTATTTTTGCAGCTATACCGATATCCCTTAACAAACGCGACAACTCACCTTTGGCATTAGGAAAATCAGCCTGTTTTTCGATAATAAACTGGTCTAAAGTTTTGAATTGTGGTTTCATCACTGTTTCTTTTTTAATGCGCGCTCAGAAAATAGGTTCAGGAACCGGCTCATTTAGCTTGCTTTGACTGGTTTCGGCGGCGCTGATCACTTTTACCGTTTTCATAAAAGAATCAGGAGTTACCGAGATACTACCTATCCCCTCTTCGGTAAGGAAGCGGGCGAAGTCGGGGAAATCAGATGGCCCCTGACCGCAGATCCCTACTTTAACATTCATATCCCGGGCAGTGCGGATGAGTGATGAGATCATGGTTTTCACTGCTTCATTCCGTTCATTGTAAAGACCGGCAACCAGGGCAGAATCCCTGTCGAGCCCGAGCACCAATTGGGTAAGATCATTTGAGCCTATCGAGAAACCATCTATGTATTTGCCAAACTCCTGCGCAAGGATAATATTGGATGGCAATTCGGCCATAAGGTAAACTTCCAATCCTTCTTCGCCCCTTTTTAATCCATACGCTTCCATGGTTTCGTAAACTTTCATCAACTCCCCAACCGTACGACAGAATGGGATCATGACGGTGACGTTATTGAGGCCCATTACTTCCCTCACTTTCCGTATGGCTTTACATTCCATACCGAAAGCCTCCCGGTAAGCATCTGAATAATACCTTGAAGCCCCGCGCCAGCCTATCATCGGGTTCTCCTCTTCAGGTTCAAAATATTTACCGCCGGGCATATTGGCGTATTCGTTTGTCTTAAAATCTGAGAAACGGACAATCACCCTGTTTGGATAAAAGGCTGCGGCTATCCTGGCTATGCCATATGATAATTTTTCGATAAAAAACTCTTCGCCATTGGCATATCCCCTGGTTTGCTCTGCTATGTAGCTGCTAAGTTCCGCGTCGCCAATGCTTTCATGCTTAAGCAAAGCCATGGGGTGTACCTTAATATAATTATTGATAATAAACTCCTCTCGGGCCAACCCCACCCCCAAACTTGGGTAATTGGCGTAATGAAAGGCCATTTCGGGTGAGGCTACATTCATCATCAACGGCGTTTTAATTTCAGGCAGGGAGGTAAACTTTTGCTCCGTTTTTTCATAAGCTATGATCCCGTCGTAAATAATCCCGGCCTCTCCTTCAGCACAGGAAGCCGTAATTTTCATTCCTGTTTTTAAAATAGCGGTAGCGTTTTCGCAGCCAACAATAGCCGGTACACCCAGTTCGCGCGCAACAATAGCGGCATGGCAGGTCCTGCCCCCTTTGTTAGTGATAATAGCGGCAGCCTTTTTCATAACAGGTTCCCAATCCGGGTCGGTCATGTCGGTAACCATGATATCGCCTTCCTTGAAATCGATGTGTTGAATTCCCGCCCTGTCCAGACCCTCCAATAAATGAACTTTTCCGGTGGCTATTTTATCACCAACGGCAATCCCCTTGAGCAAAATCTTTTCATGACGGCTTTCATCATGTATTTGATAGGAAACTACCGAACCACCCTCCCGGCGCGAATGAATTGTTTCCGGTCTGGCCTGTACAATGAATAGTTCACCCGAAATCCCATCAACCGCCCATTCAATATCCATGGGGCACCATTTCTTTTTAAGAACAGAATAATAATCCTCAATAATGGCAACCCAACGGCTTAATTCAATAATCTGATCATCATTGAGACAGAAGGATGCGGCTTCGGAAGCAGAAACAGGAACCACTTTGACCGGCTCAGCAGCCGTTGTTCCGTAAACCATTTTCTGATGTTTTTGCCCAAGTTTTTTTTCTATGATGGAGCTAAAACCTCGTTTCAGCAAAGGCTTAAACACGATAAACTCATCAGGGTTCACTGAACCCTGAACAATCATTTCGCCCAGGCCATAAGAGCCATTGATAACAATAACATCTTTGAACCCGCTTTCTGTATCCAGGGAAAAAGCGACACCAGACATCCCGAGGTCGGAGCGTACCATTTTTTGGATACAAACAGAAAGTCCCACCTGGAAATGATCATATCCGAACATTTTACGATAACTGATAGCCCTATCCGTAAACAGTGACGCGAAACAGTTTTTGACCGCTTTTAATACATTCTTTATACCGCTAATGTTCAGGTAAGTGTCCTGTTGGCCGGCAAAAGAAGCATCGGGCAAATCTTCGGCGGTTGCAGAAGAACGGACTGCTACATCAACGTTTTCCTGCCGGTACTGTAAACAAAGTTGTTTATATCCCTCGCTTATTTGCGAAGTCATTTCGTCAGGAAAACTACCATCGCTGATCAGTGTCCTGATGGCTAATCCGCATGCTGCCAGTTGCTCCAGGTTATCTGTATCTGTTGCGTTGATCCTCTCACGGATCACGTTATCCAGATGGTTGAATGTTATAAACCGATGATAAGCAGAAGCTGTAATAATGAATCCATCCGGAATCCGGATACCTGACGGAGCAAGGTTTTGAAGCATTTCGCCGAGAGATGCATTTTTACCGCCAACTGCCTCAATATCCCTGATAGCGGCTTCCGCTAACCTGAGGGTGAATTTTTCCTGCTGCATAATGTTTGTTTTTTTAGTAAAGGTATTTTGGCAGCAATGGAGTACATGTGTAAATCTTATTTAAAAATGATACTATATTATCCTTATATTGAGCACAATTAAGATATTCATATAATATAACATGGATTTTATCTTTAGCAGAATTTCAGGCAATAGTGAACAGTCCTTCAGTTTGAAGGAATCGTCGCTTTATCATGGCTTGAATGACCTGCACGCCCACAATGAGGTAGAGTTGATTTATGTTATAGAAGGAAAGGGTACCATCATGATCCATGAAAAAATTGAGCAGATTGTGGAAGGTACAATGATCATGATTGGGAGCAACGTTCCGCACATGCTGCGGTTTGAATCATTTGCTTATTTGAAACCTTTAACCAAAATGGGGAAGTATGAATTGCCGGTGCGGCTGCTTACCTTACACTTTAATCCCGACACTTTCGGCAACGCCTTTATGGCCCTCCCCGAAAATTACCTGATCAATCAATTGTTCGCCGATTGTATGAGTGGCCTGATCATCCATCCTAATGAACATCAAACGATCCTCGCCCAGCTAAGAGAGCTGATGAATGCACCCAAGTATGACCACTTACCTTTACTAATGAGGTTATTTAATGGCATAGCCCTTAGTCAGCAGCATACCAGTTTTACCTCTGCCCCTTCTGTAAATACTTACAATAAGTTGGATGAACAGCGGTTGACTAAAATTTATTTATACACCCTGAATAATTTCACCAAAACCATCAAGCTGAAAGAGGTTGCGGCCATTATTTACATGAGCCCCAACGCGTTTTGTAAATACTTCAGAAACCTTACTCAAAAAAGTTACTTTGAGTTTTTACTGGAGGTAAAAATAAATTATGCATGCCGCTTGCTTAAAGAAACCGACTACAGCATGGTTGTAGTTTGCTATGATTCAGGCTTTAGTAACCACTCTAATTTTAACAGGCATTTTAAAAAGATAACCGGGCAAACACCATTAGAGTATAGGAAGACAAACCAGCGCTCAATTATCGTCGACTTATAAAACCCCCAATTCTCCCTACCTCATTCATACACATCGCTTTAAACCCTTTCACATTTAATTTCAATTTAAATGTAAATTTTCCCTGTAACTATATTGTCCAAAGCACGGTCTTATAGGAATGAGATTGATCCGGATATCTATTTTAACCTTCTTTACACTTTTAATATTCAACTTTGCCAATGCACAAACCACAGGTGGTAAAATATCGGGAAGTGTTTTAGATGACGCTAAAAAACCGCTTGACGGAGCAACTGTAACCCTGCTTATTGCAAAAGACTCAACAGTATTAGGCACCCTATTTGCCAACAAGGATGGCAGCTTCGTCTTTCAAAACCTAAAAGAAAACACCTACACTATAAAAGCAAGCTATATAGGCTATAAAAATTACCGCAGCGAACCGGCAACTATTAGCCGGCAAAAAGCCGTTAATTTACCGCCAATTATTTTAGCGGCAGCAGGAAAAACCCTGAATGAGGTAGCTGTTACCGCAAAAAGATCATACATTCAACAGAAAATTGACCGTACTGTGGTTAACGTGGGCTCGTTGATATCCAATACAGGCGCCAACGCACTGGAAGTACTTTCAAAAAGCCCCGGTGTGCAGGTAGATGCCGATGGCAATATAACTTTTAAGGGAAAAAGCGGTGTTTTGGTAATGATAGATGACAAACCCACCTATCTGTCGGCCTCAAACCTGGCTACTTACCTGCGGTCTTTACCATCTTCGGCATTAGATCAGATTGAGTTGATGGACAACCCGCCGGCCAAATATGATGCTGCCGGAAACGCGGGAGTGATCAATATCAAAACCAAGAAAAATACCATCAAGGGGTTCAATGCCGTAATATCTGCTGATTACGCGCAAGGGCATTACAGCCGCACTGATGAAAGCATTAATCTCAATTACCGCGTAAACAAGGTCAACCTATTTGCCAACCTTTCTTACAACGGGCAACGCACATACCGGAGACTGGAAATTGACAGGGACTATTTGGACGATAACGGCGCCAAAACCTCGTCATTAAAGGATATTTCATACTTCAGGCCTTCAAGCAGCAATACCAACATCAAAGCTGGGATGGATTATTATGTATCGTCTAAAACTACCTGGGGAGTTGTGTTTACCGGCACCATTTCGCGCGACCATGACAACAGCCCGGTATATAGCTTATCGTATGGCCCAAACGGTGGCCTGGATTCGAGCATCACTACTTCTAACTCGTCCCGGAATAAATTTGACAGCAAAGGCATCAACCTAAACTATACTCATAAATATGACAGCACCGGTCGTACCCTTACTTTTGACCTGGATTATATCAACGATTTATCCGGCAGTAAACAGCTGTTTATGAATGACACCTTTTTACCCGATGGTACTTCAATCAATTCGCGTACGCTCCGTGACGACTTGCCCTCAACCATCAATATTTACTCGGCCAAAGCCGATTATTCCCATCCTCTTAAAGGTAAAGCCAAGTTTGAAGCAGGTATTAAAAGTAGCTACGTAAATACCGACAATGCCGCTAATTATTTCAATGTGATTAATGGCGAAAGTAGTATTGATTATAACAACACTAATCGTTTTTTATATAAAGAGAACATCAATGCCGCCTATGTTAATTTTAATAAAACTGTAGGCCGGTTCTCTATACAAACGGGATTACGGGCCGAGAACACCAATGGCATCGGTCACCAGTTGGGGAACGCCCAAAGGCCCGACTCGTCATTTGCCAATCATTACACCAATCTTTTTCCTACCGCCTATTTATCGTACAATCTGGATACAGCCGGTCACAAAGTGTTGGTTGCATCTTATGGCCGCCGCATAGGCCGCCCGAGCTACGGAAGCTTAAACCCATTCACTTTTTTTGTGGATGAGTACACCTATTTTTCAGGCAACCCTTTCCTAAGACCACAGTTTACCGATAACTATAAACTGGCCTACAGTTTCAAAAGCCTGTTCACCATAGCGGTTGCCTACAACTACACAACCGACGTACAAAATGAAACTATTCATAGAGACGGCAAGATCTTTATAAGCACCACAGGCAATATAGGGCAACAAAAAACATGGGACTATTCGATCAACACAAATCTCCAGCCCGCTAAATGGTGGTCGGTTAACTTATATGCCGAAGTGTATAATAACACCTACCAGGGCGCATTTTATAACGGATACCTTCACGCTTCAAAATATACGTTTTCGGCCAATGGCAATAACCAGTTTACCATATCCAAAAGCTGGAGTGCCGAATTAAGCGGCTTTTATAATACCAGCGGAACATACGGGCAATTTGTTTCTATCCCTACCGGTATGCTCAATGCTGCTATCCAGAAAAAGATCCTGAATAACAAAGGGACTATCAAACTAAACATGCGGGATGTTTTTCACTCGTTTAGTCCAAGCGGCACCATTACCAATATTGTGGGTGCTACCGCTACCTATCACAACTATTTAGATACACAGGTGGCAACCCTGGCATTTACTTATAACCTGGGCAACCTAACCCATAACGCTCCTAAACGGGATACCGGTGGTGCCGAAAGTGAACAAGGCAGGGCACATTAATCGGCGTAATACCGTATAAGCAGGGCATATTTGCAGTATAATTGTTACATTAACGGTTAAAAACGTTATTGCATTTCAATCCATTTCTTCGATATTTGGTTTAACCACGCGGATGTGTTGCGTGGCTAAACCAATTTACCTTTTAAATTATCAAAAAAACAGGCGCTTACACCAGTTAAGTGTCATCGCTTTTGGTACATAAAAACAACCTGCAAATCAAACTATCTACTATATGGAAAAATCACGCCGTACCTTTATCAGGCAGGCCGCGTTAGCCGGTGCCGGAATTATGCTTACCCCAAAAAGCTGGAGCGCGCAAAGTTACAAACGTATCATTGGCGCTAATGACCGTGTTAGGGTTGGCGTTGTAGGCTTTTCGGACAGGCACAAAAGCTCACACGTACCCAGCTTCATGAACCACTATAAAGAACTTAATTTTGATGTGGTAGCTGTATCTGATATCTGGAACAAACGACGTGAAGAAGGTGCTGCACTGTGGAAAGATAAAATGCAGCATGATGTAAAAGCATATCGTAATAACGAAGAACTATATGATAGCAAAACGGTAGATGCAGTATTTATCAGCACTGCCGATTTCCAGCACGCGCGCCATTGCATTGAAGCGGTAAAGGCCGGTTGTGATGCTTATGTAGAAAAGCCTTTTGCCGAAACCATGGAAGATAACAGAGCTGCCTTAAAAGCAGTAAAGGAATCGGGTAAGATTGTGCAAATAGGCTCCCAACGCCGGAGTGGGGCTAATTATCATGCCGCCAACGATTTTATCCGTTCGGGGAAATTTGGCCCTATCACTATGGTTGAGCTAACCTGGAATGTAAACCAGCCGGGACGGTGGCGCAGACCGGAACTTTTGAGCCAATTAAAAGAACAGGATACCGACTGGAAACGCTTTATCATGAACCGTCCTTATGAGGATTTCGATCCGCGGAAATATTTGGAATACCGCTTGTTCTGGCCGTATTCATCGGGACTGGCTGGTCAGTGGATGAGTCATCAGATTGATACTGTACACTGGTTCAGCGGCTTAAAACACCCGCGCAGCGTAGTTGCCAATGGCGGTATTTATATGTGGAAAGATGGTCGCCGCAACTGGGATACCATACTTGCAGCATTTGATTACGGGCCACTTGAAGATCCTTCAACCGGTTTCCAGGTTACTTTTGCATCGCGCATGCATAATGGCGATGAGCATCCGGCCGAGATCTACTACTCAAACGGCGGCGAGCTTAACCTGATCACCAATAAGGTATCGCCCGAAGGTGGACTTACACAAAAAATGGCTGATGCCATGCACATGAAAGCCAACCTGCTGCCTGATCTTAGTCTGGCCAATACAGAACAAGTTGTCGCATCTGCCAATACCGGAGGCGATGTACTCACCTCAAACCACGTGCGCAATTGGATGGAGTGCGTACGCAGTCGCAAACAACCCAATGCTCCTGTTGAAGCGGGTTATAGCCACTCGATAGCCAACATCATGACCAACGCGGCCGTACATACCGGCTACAAAGCCACTTTTGATGAAACCAGCCAGGAGGTAATGGCTAACGGCAAGGTGTTTAAATATTGATCTGCAGCCAGGTCATAAGCATTATCTGACTCTGTCTGTGTGTTAGCTTTAACACACAGATAGCTTTAACCTTACATCAACAATGAAGATCATAAAAAAATTAGGGCTTGCCGTTGCAGCAAACTTGCTGTTGTTGCCGGCAGTACAAGCCCAAAAGGCCGAGCCTGTAAAACTGGTAAAAGCCACGGACAATAAGATAGATATCCTGATAGGTGGCAAACCCTTTACCAGTTTCCTGTATCCGGATACGCTGGAAAAGCCGGTGCTCTATCCGATACACTCGGCCAATGGCACCCTGGTAACCCGCGGCTTCCCGTTGGCTACGCGCGCCGGCGACCCTACAGATCACCCGCATCATATTGGCCTCTGGTTTAATTTTGAAAACCTGAACGGGCTGGATTTTTGGAATAACTCATACGCTATACCTGCCGCTAAAAAGAGCGGTTATGGCTGGATCCGTACAGATCGCATTCTGAAAATGGAGAACGGCACAAAAGGTGTGCTGGCCTATCACGCCAACTGGACAAATCAACAAAAACACGTGATATTGGAAGAGAACACCCGTTTTGAATTTAGCGGAAACGGGCAAGACCGGATCATTGACCGTATAACCACACTTAAAGCTGATACGGAAGCCTTTTTTAAAGATGCTAAAGACGGAATGCTTGGCCTTCGCCTGGCCCACGACCTGCAGATTCCTGACCCTGCAGACCAGAAATTCACCGACGATAAAGGCAACATAACCATAGTAAAAGGCGGCGCCGATAAAGTAGCTAATGGCACCTATCTAACCAGCGAGGGTAAAACCGGCAATGATGCCTGGAGTACCCGCGGCGTATGGTGCAAGGTATACGGCAAAATGGGTACCGACTCGGTAAGTATCACCATTATTGACCATCCTCAAAATCCTAATTACCCTACTTTTTGGCATGCCCGGGGTTATGGCCTATTTGCAGCCAATCCTTTAGGCGAAAAGGTATTTACCAACGGAAAATCGGAAAAGAACCTTACCCTGAAGAAGGGTGAATCTGTAACATTCAGATACAGGATCATTATCCATAATGGCAGCCAAACCAGCAGCAGCGCTCAATTAAACCAGGAAGCGGCGGCTTTTGGCAAAACGAAATAAAATTACATCTCCCAATAATAGCACATGAGGTATATAAATATATACCTCATGTGCTATTAATTAAGCCCAATTATTCACTTTTTAAACTTTTAACCGGGCTTGTTAATGCCGCTTTTATGGTTTGGATACTAACCGTAATCATAGTGATCACTATCGCGGTAATACCCGTTAACACAAATATCCATGGCGAAATCCCCGACCGGTAATCAAAATGCTGCAGCCAGTTATTCATCATATAAATTGCAATTGGTGTGGCAACCAGGAGCGAGATAAATACCAGGGTAATAAAGTCGGTAGTTAACAATCTCCAAAGATTGAAAACTGTTGCTCCAAGTACCTTGCGTACACCAATTTCCTTAACACGTTGTTCGGCCATGAAGGATGCCATACCAAATAAACCCAGGCAGCTGATAAAGATGGCCAAGGCCGCAAAGAACGCCGCCAGCTTACCAATGCGCTGTTCGTTGCCAAATTTTTGAGCGTATGCCGAATCCACAAAGCTATATTGAAAAGGTTGTTCGGGGTTGAAGTGTTTGAATACCTGTTGTATACTCTCGATAGCCTTTCCTGCACTCATTTGAGGGTTTATACGCAATAACACTGTGCCGGCGGCATCTTTATTAAAAAAGTAAATGCAAGGCTTTACCTGCCCGTAAGGCGAATCAACAATAATGTTGCTGATGACACCAATTATTTTGAAAGGATGCCCGTAAAAGGTGATATTTTCACCTACCGGGTTCTTCATCCCCATAAACTTTACTGCCGACTCATTAACTACTACGGCCGATGAATCAGTCAGGTAATCTTTTGAAAAGTCCCGGCCACCCTTGAATTGCCAGCCTGCGGTTTTTCCGTAATCAACAGAAACACCGTTTTGCTGAAAATCCACACTTAAGTTCGGATCTTTCTCTTTCCATTCGATAGCGCTGGTGCTGCCCGCAGTTTGGGTAGGGTTTACGTCCCCTTCGGCGACAGAAACAACAGCGCCGGTTTTATAAAGCTCATTTTTTACCGCAGTAAAGCTCTTATGAACCTGGTCAGTGCCGGGATTAACAGCTAACAAGCCGTCCCTGCTGTAACCTACCGGCCGGTCTTTTGCAAACTGGATCTGCCCGAAAACAACCACGGTACCTATAATCAGCGTTATTGATACCGTAAATTGCAATACCACAAGCACTTTACGCGGAAGGGCCGCAAGTTTTCCTGCCCTGAATACCCCTTTGAGCACTTTTACCGGCTGAAATGACGACAGGTAAAACGCGGGGTAGCTTCCGGCAACAATCCCGGTAAATAAAGTAAAGCCCAATCCCAATAACCAGAACAAGGCGCTACCCCACAGTATGGTCATTTGCTTTTCTGCTACTTCATTAAAAAGAGGCAAACTCAACTGCACCATCACCAAAGAAATTACAAACGCCAGCGCTACACATAAAACCGACTCGCTAAAAAACTGGTAGATAAGCTGGCTCCTGGCCGAACCAATGGCTTTCCTGATACCCACTTCGCGCGCCCGTTTTTCTGACCGGGCCGTACTCAGGTTCATGAAGTTTATACACGCCAGCAGCAGCACAAAAACACCGATGATGCCAAACATCCATACATATTGAATACGCCCGCCTGTATTTTTGCCATCTTTAAACTCATCGTACAAATGCCATTTGCTCATAGGATACAAAAACAGTGCGGGTTTCTTTTTGGCCAATACGGCACTTACATTGCGCAGCTTTGCATCCTTTATTTTCAGAGACAAAGCAGCAAGATCTGCATTGGGTTGCGTTTGCACATACAATGCACAAAAGTTGGGCCTCCAGGGCTCACTCATCGATCTGATATCGTTAGCGGTAAAGCCCATTTCCCAGGGTGCAATAAAACCAAGGCCGGCAAATGTTGCATTATGGGGCATATCTTCAAATACACCGGCTACCTTTGCATTATAATGGTTATCAATTTTCAAAGTCCGGTTCATAGGGTCAGCATCGCCGAAGTAAGCTTTTGCTGTTGACGCCGAAATTAAAACCGAAGTAGGATCTGTTAATGCATTACGGTTGCCTTTAAGCATTTTCAATGTGAACATCTCGGGGCCCCCGGCTTCCATAAATACGCCGGTCCGGGTTAATTTTTTATTGTCCAGCGCAAGCATGTGATCGCCATAGCCGGCGCTGTTTACCACCTGTTTAAACAGGCTGCCATAGCTTTTCCGCAATTCTGCTGCAAGTGGTAAGGGTACCGCCTGCCAGGTTTGCACCTCGCCATTATTGGTAACGTTTTGGATTACCTGGGCAATGGTTCCGCGGTTTTGATGGTTACTGTCAAACGATAATTCATCCCAGATCCAGAGACCTATCAGTATGGCCACCGCCATACCAACAGACAATCCCGCGATATTGATAAAAGAATGCACCTTGTTTTTAATAAGGTTACGCCAGGCAATTTTCAAATAGTTTTTGATCATAACGATAATTTTAATTGGCAGCCGTGATTGAGCAAAGAGGGTTTACTTCCAGTAACTTATATAAGATGCATGCCAAATAAATAACAATCTATATATCAATAAATTAAACCAAACCATCGCTCAATAAACTGTTCGCATACGGACAGCCTGTGTTCGGATATAGTAAAAGACGTTATAACCTTTGTTTCAGAATGATACAACATAAAAAGGCCGGTGCACTTTGTCAGTGAGCCGGCCCGGTAATTTCAAGACTTATAAAAGTGTAGTTAGTGCGCGTCCGGTACTTCTACCTTACCCACCTTTACAGCCGCGCGTTTTTTTATGGTCATGATCACCAACGGAATACAGCAGGCATTTAATATGGCCAGTAACAAGAAAGCATCCATATAACTAAGCAGGAAAGTTTGCCTGGTTATTGTATTTTCCAATGCACCAATTGACTGCTGCAGCGCGCGTAAATAACTGGCGCCATGGGCTATGAAATTGCTGATAAAAGATTGTCGCCGTGCTATAGTTTGCGGATCGGAAGCTGTTACATGCGTAATCAAAGACATCCGGTTATCGGCCGCCCGGTGTGCGATATAGGTATTGATCAGTGCTATACCAAATGAACCGCCCATTTGCCGCATCATATTATTAAGGGCTGCTCCCTGCGGAATGTCGGCTGGCTTAAGCTCCGAAACTGCCAGCGCGGTTAAAGGAACAATGAGTAAAGCAGCTCCCAATCCGCGACAAATCAGCGGAATAAAGAAATAGGCATTCCCGGTTTCGAGATTAGAACCCGACATCATAAAACCAAAAATGGCCGATAAGCCGAAACCCAGAATAATAAGATATTGCGGCCGGATTCCGCTTTGGAGCATTTTCCCTAAAAACGGCGAGATCATAGCTGCCATCAAGGTTCCCGGTAATAACATTGTACCAGTTTGAAAGGCAGAATAGCCGATAATACGCTGGGCGTACAACGGAAAAACAAATACTGCGCTGAACAAGCCAAACCCCAATACAAAGGTCATGATTGCAGAGATTGATAAAGTGGTACTCTTCAATACACGCAGGTTAATAACCGGGTGCTCTATCCGAAGTTCCCACCAGATCAGTATCGCTAAGCTCAAAACGGAGAGTAAAGTAAGTATAATGATATAGGTTGCAGCAAACCAGTCGTCGGTTTCGCCACGCTCGAGTACTACCTGCAAACTGCCGACACCTACTGCCAGTAAAAAGATGCCAAACCAGTCGATACTCCGGCCATCTGCCGAAGGCTTGCTGGGTTTGAGGTAAATATATGATAACAACGCGGCCATTAATCCTATAGGGATATTTACATAAAAGATCCATTGCCATGATAAGTTATCTACGATATAGCCGCCCATTACCGGGCCTATAGATGGGCCTATGATAATACCAAGGCTAAAGATTCCGCTTGCAGTTGCCCTTTCCTTCACCGGGAAAGTTTCAAATAATATCGACTGCGAAGTTGATAATAAAGCCCCGCCGCCTATACCCTGAAAAAAGCGGAAAGCGACAAGTTCCCAAAGATTATGAGAGAACCCGCATAAGGCCGAGGCAAGTGTAAATAAAAGAATAGAGCCGATATAATACTGCTTTCGGCCAATCTTCTCGGCCAGGAAGCTGGTCATGGGTATAATGATCACGTTTGCAATGGCATACGAAGTAATAACCCAGGCCGTATCTTCAAGCGACGCGCCTAAATTGCCGCTCATGGTATTAATTGACACGTTTACAATTGTGGTATCAATAAGCTCTATGATGGTTGATGTGATGATCGTTATCACGATGATCCATTTTCTGAAACCTGTTTCCATAAAGCAAAATTACCTTCGCTCCTTACCGCCGCCATTATAGTATTCAAACAGGAAATTATAAAAATCAAACAAAGGCAATTTTATCAATCATCAAAAAGTCATAAATATTTATAATAATCAAATAAACCTTAACTTCGTTTATGCAAACGATAGAAACACTTGAAGAGTTTTACAGGCGCCACCCTGTAGATAATCAAAAAGTATTTGCCGAAAACAATACCGGGCAGGGGCATTTTAATGTATTTATGCGCAAGCCCTGTATGGTACGCAGCCCGTTCAGCCGTCGCGATTTTTATAAAATAGCGCTTGTTATAGGTAACGGAAAGATGCATTATACTGATAAAGAGGTAGTGGTAGACAAGCCTGCACTTGTGTTTTCCAGCCCATCTGCAACAAGCTCATGGGAGAGTGATGCAGGGCCCCAAACCGGTTGGTTTTGTCTTTTTACACATGCTTTTATTGAATCCGGCAGCCCACAGATACAGGATTTTCCTTTATTCAAAGCAGGTGGCAGCCATATTGTTTTTCTTACAGAAAGTCAGCAGGCCTTCTTTTCTGCCGTGTTGCGAAAAATGATGGAAGAAATGGATTCAGAATATTCCGGCAAATACGATCTGCTCCGCAATTATTTACGCATCCTGATGCACGAGGCTTTAAAAATAAGTCCTTTAAATCCTGCCGAAAACAATATCAATGCCCCGGCCCGAATCACTAATCAATTTCTGGAGTTACTGGAAAGACAATTCCCCATCGATTCATCAGGTCAATATCTCAAACTAAAAACAGCTAATGACTTTGCAAATTGCCTGGCCATGCATACCAATCACCTAAACCGCTCGGTGAAGGAAACCACCGGGCAAACAACCAGCCAGCATATTTCTGCACGTATATTGAAGGAAGCACAAGCCCTGCTAAAACATACCGACTGGAGTATTGCACAAATTGCCGTTGGGCTTGGTTTTGAGGAACCTGCTTATTTTACCAATTTTTTCAAAAAACATACAGGCCTATCACCTGCCGTGTCGCGCTCATCTAATAACTAACAATATATTCTACAGACTCTTACTTAGCAATAAGAGATGATTCGGTTTAACTTTTTGCGGGTATATATTATCAGAGCTTAAAATAACTTTATATTAGCACATTGTCTGTTTTTCAAAATGCCTGATTACAATTCATCATCAACCCCAAATATCCAATTAAGTAACTGCCGAAATTGCGGGGCTAAATTAGACAGAATAGACAACGATATACTGTTGTGTTCATATTGCGGTTCTTCGTTCAAAGAACAGGAGATAGAATCAACAGTAGATGACGGTTCATTGGTAAACAGCCAACCTCAGAACAATTCATCAGACGACGATCCAGTTAAAAATAGTGGAGGTATAGTGTTTGGTTTATTAATACTTTTGATTCTTTTTATAGTATATGTTGCTTACTGCTCACGATTACCTCAATTCAAGTAGTTGACTTCTGAACCGGATGACATTAAAAAGATATCTTGTTATACAAACTCCTTCGGTTCATACCTCACATTATCGATAACTTGCACAACAATAACCGTACTTTATACATTGCGGGAGCCATGGTAAAAATTCAATTTTAAAGGCCGGGCATATAAAGCTTTATTTTTGTTACCCAACACATGTACAAAGCTTTAATTGCTTGTTGGCTATGGCCGGCAATGAAATCCAGCCCCTATTAAAACAATTGACTATTAATAAATTACAGCAAATACTGTTGTTAAAAATTAGCAGATGCGCTTGAATATGCTTAAATTTAAAAAAAGATTGATGCATACAGGCTCTCAACCAAAAATGAGAAGAGCCGACTTGATACGAAAGTGCAAACTGATTATACCCTGTTTCCTTTGCATCATTTCGGCAAGGGCGCAGGAAATCACCAGGCGTCATGTAGATTCTTTGCTCCTACAAAAGGAGGTTGCGGGTACTGCAACCGAACGCCTCTCATCTGTTTTGCAACTCGCGGAGTTTTTTAGCCAGTTACGCCATCCCAATCCTGCACAGTTAGACAGTGCTTCTTACTTTATTAATCAGGCCGAACAACTTAATCACCGCTCTCCGCAAACCGAAATTAATTTTCGAATAGCGTTAATCCGCTCGGCATTTTACAAATCAAAAGGCGAACCTAAAGCAGGCAGGGCATTACTTGAGCAAACAATACAGGAAATAAAGCAGGCTCATAACTGGGTACTTCTTGGCAAGGCTTATTTTGAACTATCAGAATACTATAGCCAGGATTTTTTGCAGCAAACCATGGTTACCCGGATCAATTATCTAAACCTGGCGGTAAGCGCCTTTGAACGCACAGATCATCTGGTTGAACTTGCACGATGTTACCGCTTACTGGCCGATCTGCACCAGATGATGAATAATTACACACTTGCATTTAGTGAGGCAAAAAAGGCATTAGGATACTATAAGCAAGCTCATTATTCAGAAACACAAGGGCTTTACGCTTTATTGGGCAGGTTATTTTATACCCAGGGCGACTATAGAACGGCCATCGATTATGAACTTACTGCCCTACGGATTGCTACCGCAAGCAGCGCCGATAACGTAAGGCTGATATGCCAGATCAATAATAACCTGGGATATGACTTTATTAAACTTGGTGAAAACCCCAAAGCGATTACTTATTTTTCACGAGCGTTAGAGATAGCCAAAACCGAAAAAGATAACGCGACTGTATACCTGCTGGCCGGCAATATTGTTGATGTATACCTGCGCATGAACCAACCTCAAAAAGCCAAAGCCTTTTTAAACCAGATAACTCAAAAATTTGCATACCCATCTGGAAAGTTGTATGAAGGAGGCGATGAGGTTAGCCAAACCTATCTTAAAATTTACCTGGCGTTAAAACAGTATGCTATAGCCAAGCGCTACTGTGATGAACTTATCCGCCAAACTAACAACCCCAACCTTAACATATATGCCCGCAGCAGCTATTATGAACTCATCATTAAATACTATACCGCGACTGCAGCATTTGCCGAAGCGTTAAAATACCTTAAGCTGAATCAAAATGTATTGAAGAAGATAGGCAACGATAATGACCTTGGCACTAATGAAATTCTTTGGTTTCACCTGGATACTGCCCAAAGGCAATATCAATCGGCTATTTATCACCTTATATCAGCCAATACTATTAAAGATTCCATCTTTAACAGCACTAAAAGTAAACAAATAGAGCAGTTACAAATTGATTATGGTACCCGGCAAAAAGAAGCACAAATTGCGCTCCTCAATGAAAAAAGCAAGTTTGAGCAAGCTAATTTAAGGCAGGCAAACCAGGTTAAAAACCTCACTATCGGCGCTATATGCTTATTATTGATCATTGCTATTTTATTGTTCAGGCAAAACTTACATAAGCAAAAAAACAATGAGGTAGTCACCTCCAAAAACATCCTGCTTGAAGACCTGCTGTCGCAAAAGGAATGGCTGTTAAAGGAAGTGCATCACCGGGTAAAAAATAATCTGCAAATTGTAATGAGCATTCTGAACACCCAATCAGCTTATTTACAAAATGATGTGGCCCTTGAAGCCATCAGGGGCAGTCAGCACCGTGTAAACGCAATCGCGCTTCTGCATCAGAAATTGTACAGTGGGACTACCGCGGCGCTTGTATCTATGCCTGCCTACATTGCAGAACTGATAGATTACCTGAGCGATTCATTTGATACAAGCTTCAGGAAAATAAAAATCAGGCAGATATTAGAACCTTTGAGCCTCGACCCAGCCCTGGCTGTACCCATAGGCTTGATATTAAACGAAGCCATCACAAATGCCATAAAATATGCCTTTGATCCCGATGGTGGAGAGATATTAGTGAGCTTATCTTTGACTGATAATGGCGAGGCCATATTAAAAGTATCAGATACCGGGCGCGGCCTCCCGCCCGACTTTGATTTTTGTCAGGCCAATTCACTCGGCATGGAAATGATGAAAGCCCTTGGCAAACAGCTAAAAGGAAAATTCGCGATTGAAAATACCCATGGCGTTACATTAATGATCACCTTTCCGATTGAACAAAACCACCTTGAAGTTTTTGAAGAAAGGAATTATCTCAGCACAGACCAGGAAGTAAACTCTTAATCTGTTTACCCTAAGTAATCAGGAGGATAAAGCTTTTGGCCATATTTTTCTGCAACAGATTTTAACCGGGTTAAATCATCTTCAGTCAAAGCAGGCGGGGGCAAAAATGTACCTGCGGCAACCGGAGTTCCTATCTCCTCAAAAAATTCATCCAAACCTGCGGGAATAACAGTGCATAGCATATGGGCCATGGTATTACTTTTGTTTTTGAAACAATGTACTCCACCTCCTTTCGGGATATTTACAAAAGAGCCCTTTTTCGCGATATAGGGGCCCGCTTCGGTTTTAAATTCTAATTCGCCTTCAATAATATAAAACGACTCCTGCATTTCGGCGTGGGCATGTGGTCCGGGTCCGCCACCTGGTGGCACCAGCATATCAATAACGGCATAGGCACCGCCGGTTTGTTTACCCGAAATAATTACCCTATAGGCATCACCAACTACGGCAAGCGTTTGCCCTTCATTTTCATCTACGGTTATTATGTTATGCATATTTTAAAACCTTATTAAAGCGCACACTAATCTAACTAATATTGAGCGAATTAGTTCAGTAAAAATCTTAAATTGCATATACCTTCTCAATGTATTGCAATGAAAAATCAACTCCTTTTAATCAAAAGCTTTTTTGGATTGATTGTTGTTTTCTTTACGGCACAGTCCTTCTATTATCGCTATCAAAAAAGCGCCTTAACAACCTTTATGTATAAAGGCACCGCTAAGCGGGCGATAGTATGCGGCTTTGTGTATAACAGCGCGGATAGTATTCCGGATATCCCGGCATTGAAAGGCTGGGGTAATTACCAATGGGAAATTACAACCGCATCAGATAGCGCGCAATTTTATTTTAACCAGGGCATAAGCATGTATTATGCCTTTCACTCTATCGAAGCGATAGCTTCTTTTATTAAAGCCACACGTTTTGATCCAGACTG
Organism: Mucilaginibacter kameinonensis; assembly: GCF_003675385.1. Classification (GTDB taxonomy): domain Bacteria; phylum Bacteroidota; class Bacteroidia; order Sphingobacteriales; family Sphingobacteriaceae; genus Mucilaginibacter; species Mucilaginibacter kameinonensis. Next base: position 964,064 of record NZ_RCWZ01000005.1, read on the forward strand.
CGCAATGGCCTGGTACGGAAAATCGCTGGCCCTGGGCCCAACTATTAATTATCCTAACGGCTATATCCCGCCTGCCGATGCCCTTGATGCAGCCGAAAAAAGTAAAAAGCTGAGTACCAACTGTACCCCGCTCGAAAAAGAGCTTATTGGCGCCATGCAACAGCGCTACAGCAACGACAGTGCCCTTACCGTAAACCGGTTAAGAATTAATTATGCTGATGCTATGCGGGCAGTATATTCAAAATATCCCAAAAATGCCGAAGTATTAACGCTATATGCTGATGCCCTGCTGTTACTTCACCCCTGGGATCTCTATACTCATGATTTTAAACCCAAACCATGGACCCCGCAAATCCGCTCTCTGTTAGAACAAGCTATAGCCATTTGCCCGAAACATCCCGGGGCCAATCATTTTTATATCCATACCATGGAGGCTTCCGCAACTCCGCAAATGGCTTTAAAAAGTGCCCATTTATTGGATACCCTGATGCCTCTGGTATCGCACCTGACGCATATGCCTTCGCATATTTATATCCGCACCGGCAATTATGAGCAGGGCATTACCAATAATACAGCAGCTGTTGCAGGTTTTAATACCTATCTGAAACAATACAGCCCTGTAGCAAACGGGGACGTATTATATAAGATCCACAACATCCATTTAAAAGTAAATTGCGCCCAAATGGCCGGCAATTACAAAACCGCCCGTGCTGCAGCTTACGATGCAAGGGCAGCATTACCACCCTATTATTTAGGCGCTAAGGGTGCCGATGGCAATTTTTTCCAGTATGTTTATATGCAGCCGGTGTTAACAGCTGTCCGCTTTGGTAAATGGGCAGATATTTTAAATACCAAGCCCGTTGATTCTCTTGTTTACGCATCGGCATTACTGCATTTTTCAAAAGGCCTGGCATGGTGCGGCAAGGGTAATATGACCAATGCGAGGCATGAACTACAAATGCTGCAACTCGAAATGAAAGACCAGTCATTAAAGGCCCCTATAGATAATTTCAGCAGTGCATATGAGTCAGCAGGGGTTGCCAGCCTTATATTACAGGGCAGCATCGCCACCTCCGAAAAAAACTATAGTGCGGCCATTGATATTTTACAAAAAGCCGTTATTGCCGAAGATCACCTGATCTACAATGAACCCCGTGACTGGCCGCTGCCTGCAAGACATTACCTGGGCAATGCCCTGTTAAAAGCAGGCAGGTATAATGAAGCCATAACTGTATTAAATAAAGACCTGGTAATTAATCCTAACAATGGCTGGGCATTAACCGGCCTTCAGTTAGCCTATCAAAACACCAGTAACGTAACGGCCTTAGATAAAACAAAACAGCAATTAAAAACAGCCTGGAAAATAAAGGATGTAGAAATTGACAAACCTGTTTTTTGAATAAAAACACATCGCAGTAACTTCGACCAGTGCGGGGAACAAAGGTTTTAAAATTCCCCTCTTGAGAGGGGGCGCGGATGGAATGAGTGGTAGCAGGGGTGTGTTTCTGCTACAAGCTTATCAGAGCAGAAACACACCCCTCCGCCCCTCTCAAGAGGGGAATCGCTCAATCCCGCACTTTTTCTTGCTTAAGTCAGCGATCACTTGGTTCCAACTAAGTGGCGGATTTAGAGCTAACACAAAATTTTATTTAATTATCTAATTATTAATATAACAAACACACAAGAACAATCGCACTATCTCCCCGCTTTTTATCCTTAATTTGGCGGCTATAATATTAGCTACCATCACCCAATATTCGATTAAAAATCAACCATTTAAAAATTTATCCATCAATTAGGAAATACTAATATTTTTAGCATTATATTTGTCATTCCAATTCATCAGCAGCATTTAAAGCTATGATTGGAATTAAATGACAGGTAATGCCGGTAGCCAAAAAAGATATCATCAGCCGTTTGCAAAAAGATATTTTGCTTTGGCAGGGCTTTACGCCAACTATGGCCGGTAAAGCTAAGGGTATTGGTTTGGGCCCGCTGGAAGCTGCTTTTCCTAATGGTGTTTTCCCTACCGGCACAATACATGAAATGATATGCCCCACTCCCGAACATACCGCGGCTACCGGTGGGTTGATATCCGGTCTGCTTACCCGATTAATGAAACAAGGTGGCGTGTGTTTATGGGTGAGCATGCACAGGCAATTATTCCCGGCGGCATTAGCCAGTTATGATGTAGAACCCCACCGGGTAATATTTATTGATGTACAACGCGAAAAAGACCTGCTTTGGGCAATGGAAGAAGCCTTGAAATGCGAAGGCCTCGCCGCCGTAATAGCCGAAGTAAGGGAGATCAGCTTTGCACAATCCCGGCGTTTGCAACTGGCAGTTGAAAACAGCAAAGTAACCGGTTTTTTACTCCGTAATGATCCGCGCAAGCTTGGCTCAACAACTTGTGTGGCCCGCTGGCAAATAACGCCCCTGCCAAGCCACCCCCAAGATGATTTGCCCGGCATTGGCTTTCCCCGCTGGCAGATTGACCTACTAAGGGTACGCAATGGCAATCCCGGCAGCTGGAAACTGGAATGGATCGATGGGAATTTTATACCGGTAGAAGAAGAAAAAGCCGCGCAAGTAAATTTACACGAAAGGATAGCCGGATAGTGAGATATGATGAACAAGCGCTTTGTTTCTTTATGGTTTCGTCATTTACTGACAGACTGGTTCACCCTTCGGCGGCCAGAATTTAAAGCGGTGCCCTTTGTTTTTGCCTCGCCTGTACGTGGCAGGGTTATGATTACAGCTACCAACGCGTTAGCCGAAGCACAGGGCGTAACCACAGGCATGACCGCAGCTGATGCAAAAGCCATAATAGTTGATCTTCAGGTTATTGATGATATACCCGGCCAGGCAGATAAGCTGCTCAAGGCTTTGGGCGAATGGTGTATCCGTTATTCACCGTTGATAGCTGCCGATCTGCCTGATGGGCTATTGCTTGATATTTCGGGCTGTGCCCATCTATGGGGAGGCGAAAGGGAATATTTAAAGGAGATTGTTACTCGCTTAAGAAGCAAGGGTTATGATGTTCGCGGCGCTATGGCAGATACGCCGGGCACAGCATGGGCAGTAGCCCGCTTTGGCAAAGTAAAACCAATCATCCCTCCCGGCGAACAAGCAGATGCATTGCTGCCCTTGCCACCTTCTGCCCTACGGCTTGAGCCACTGGTTATTGAAAGGCTGCAAAAGCTCGGGTTTTATACTATCAAAACTTTTATGGGTATGGGGCGTTCGGTATTACGCCGACGCTTTGGGCAGGAATTATTGCTGAGGCTTGACCAGGCTTTAGGTAATGTAGATGAACCCCTGCAATTATTGCATCCCATTGAACCTTATTCAGAAAGGTTACCTTGCCTGGAACCCATCCGTACAGCTACCGGGATCGAAATAGCCATTAAAACACTGCTCGAAAAACTTTGTCACCGTTTACAGGGTGAAGGCAAAGGTGTGCGGACAGCAATTTTAAAATGCTACCGGGTGGATGGGCATGTGATTAGTGCTGATATCGGCACCAATCGCGCATCACATCATATTGATCATCTGTTCAAACTGTTCGAGCTCAAGATCCCCACCCTGGAACCGGCATTGGGCATTGAACTTTTCACACTCGAAGCGCCAAAAATTGACGATGTAGATCCCGAACAGGAAGTGTTATGGCAATCAGAAAGTTGCGGACTTGATGATACGGATCTGGCTGAGTTACTGGACAGGTTAGCCAATAAAATTGGCGCGGGCAGCATTCACCGTTATCTGCCACAGGAACGTTACTGGCCCGAACGGAGCATTAAACCAGCCATCTCCATCAATGAAAAACCGCAGACCAGCTGGCGAAAAGATCGTCCCCGTCCGTCTATTTTACTCCCTCGTCCGCAACCGATAGAGGTAACCTCGCCTATCCCCGATTATCCGCCTATGCTGTTCATCTACAAAAATGAAACGCACCATATTAAAAGATCTGACGGCCCCGAGCGTATAGAACGCGAATGGTGGTTTGACGAGGGTGAGCATCGCGATTACTACCAGGTTGAAGATCAGGATGGCAGGCGGTACTGGCTATTCCGGTCAGGTCATTATGCGGGTAGTCAGTCGGGCCAATGGTTTATTCACGGATTTTTTGCATAACAGGTTATGAGCTATTCGGAATTACAGGTAACCACCAATTTTAGTTTTTTACGGGGAGGATCGCACCCCGAAGAACTGGTAATGCAGGCGGCGGCACTGGGCCATACTAAAGTTGCCATTACCGACCGCAATAGCGTAGCCGGCGTTGTACGTGCGCACTTAGCCGCCCGGCCGGATGATGTCAATATTAAAATTATTCCAGCTTGCCGTCTTGACCTGCTTGATGGCGCCAGCCTGCTTGCTTATCCAACAGATATGGATGCATGGTCGCGCCTTTCCGGGCTGCTTACCAGGGGAAACCTCCGGGCCGAAAAAGGGCAATGCCATTTGTATAAACAGGATGTGTACGAATATGCTAAGGGTATCAAGTTTATAGCTATACCTCCCGAATCGCTAAACAGCCGTTTTGATTTTGATGCAGATTTCAAGGCTGATCTAAAAGAGTACCAGGAAGTTTTTGGGCATGAACTTTATCTTGCTGCCTCACGCGCTTATAATATTGATGACGGTAAACGGCTTCACAGGCTGGCTCAATCTGGCGTACCCATTGTAGCAACTAATGATGTACATTATCATGAAGCAGCCCGCAGACAACTTCAGGACGTTGTTACCTGTGTGCGCGAAAAATGCACCATTCATAATGCCGGCTTTAAACTCAATGCCAATGCCGAACGGTATTTGAAAAGCCCGGATGAAATGGAGCGTTTGTTTCGCCAGTACCCAGATGCCATAGCTCGCACTGCCGAAATAGCCGAAGCCTGCCAATTTTCATTAGATACCCTTAAGTACATTGAACCCGAAGAGCCCAATACCGACGGACTTACTCCACAACAGCGGTTAACCAAATTCACCTGGCAGGGCGCCCGGCAGCGGTACAACAATAATGTACCCGATAGTATCAAAGATCAAATAGAGTTTGAACTTGCCTTTATTGAGCGGAAACGGTTAGCCCCATATTTTTTACGGGTATATAGATATACCCGTAAAGCGGCCGAGTTGGGTATACTTTACCAGGGGCGCGGCTCGGCGGCTAACTCTACCGTATGTTATTGCTTAGCTATTACCGCTGTCGATCCTACGGTAACGCAATTACTTTTCTCCCGTTTCATGTCTGATGCGCGTGATGAATGGCCGGATATTGATGTGGATTTTGAGCATGAGCGCCGCGAAGAGATCATTCAATGGATTTACAGCGAGTATGGGCGCGACCGATCGGCCATTGTAGCTACCGTTACACAGGAGCGGCACAAGGGCGCTATTCGTGATGTTGGCAAGGCTATGGGCTTATCGGTAGATACCATTAACCGCTTATCGGGTGCCATCTGGGATTTTTCGGAAGAGGCATTTGACCGGCAAAGGATCATTGATCAGGGACTTAATCCTGATGATAAGGCATTGCATAAAGTATTGGTACTTACCGAACAGTTGATGGGCTTTCCGCGTCAGTTGGGGCAGCATACAGGTGGTTTTGTTATTACCCAGGGCAAACTATCAGATATATGCCCGGTAATGAATGCCCGAATGGAAGACCGCACCCAACTGGAATGGAATAAGGACGATCTGGAAGCCCTTGGCATTCTGAAGGTTGATGTACTTGGCCTGGGTATGCTTACCTGTATCCGTAAAAGTTTTGACCTCATTAAGCAGCATTATGGCGAAACCTATGATTTAAAGAACGTTCCGCGCGAAGACCCCAAGGTTTACGATATGATTTGCGATGCCGATACATTAGGGGTTTTCCAAATAGAAAGTCGCGCGCAAATGTCAATGCTGCCAAGACTTAAACCAAGAGAATATTATGACCTGGTGATAGAGGTTGCCATTGTACGCCCCGGCCCTATCCAGGGCGATATGGTTCATCCTTACTTAAGACGTCGCGACGGAATAGAAGAAGAAAGTTATCCCAAAGAAGAATTACGGAAAATATTGGGCCGCACCAAAGGTGTGCCGCTGTTCCAGGAACAGGCCATGGAAATAGCCATGGTAGCGGCCGAGTTTACCGCAGCTGAAGCCGATCAGCTACGCCGGAGCATGGCCACATTCAAAGCTAAAGGTTTGGTAAGCCAGTTTCGTCAAAAACTGGTAGATGGTATGGTTGCAAGAGGTTACGAAGTAGATTTTGCCCATCGCATTTTTAAACAGCTGGAGGGTTTCGGCAGCTATGGCTTCCCCGAAAGTCATGCGGCATCATTTGCGCATTTGGTTTATATCTCTTCATGGCTTAAATATCATTACCCTGATGTATTTGCGGCTACCTTGTTAAACAGCCAGCCAATGGGCTTTTATCAGCCGGCCCAAATTGTAATAGATGCCGAAAGGCATGGCGTAGTGGTACGACCTGTAGATATTAACCACTCGTTTTGGGATAACACCCTTGAAGAACAGGACGGCGCATACCGGGCATTGCGCTTAGGTTTCAGGCAGGTTAAGGGCCTTAATGAAAATGATATGCAGGCGCTCATAGCCGGTCGGGGTATGGGATATACCAGTATCAGTCATTTAAGTGATTCCGGTGTACCGCAAACCCAGATTGAAAAACTTACCGATGCTGATGCATTCAGGTCCTTAAGCCTTGATCGTCGCGCGGCACTGTGGGAAGTACCGGCACTTAGTGATAAACCAATAGGCTTGTTTGCCGGGCAACCATCAGAAAGTACTAAAGAAACCCAGATCAGTTTACCGTTTATGACCCAGGCCGAACACGTGGTACAGGACTATGCGGCTACCGGTTTATCCGTAAAGGCGCATCCGGTTAGTTTTTTACGCCAACAGCTTAATATGCTGCAGGTTACCCCAACAGCGCAACTGCCTAATCTTAAAAACGGGGATAAGATAAAAGTTGCCGGTTTGGTAACTGTACGGCAAAGGCCTGGCACTGCCAAGGGCATTTTATTTATCACCATTGAAGATGAAACAGGATTTGCCAACCTGGTTGCCTGGGAAAAGATCTTTGACAAATACCGCAAAGATATTGTCCAATCACGCTTACTCATGGTTGAAGGTGTGTTACAGATTGAGGGCAAGGTGATCCACGTTATTATACGGCGCTGTTTTAATTTATCGAAGCTGTTGAGCACACTTACAACCGTTGGTAATGACGACCAGCCGGTAATGACCTTATCCCGCAGCGACGAAACAACCGCGCCTTATCCGGCAGGATCAAACAAAGGACAGGTTCAGCAAAGCAAGCAAAAAGAGGTATTTCACAAGGGACGAAATTTTAAATAAAAAATTTAAAATGTTTTTGCAGCTGATTCGTCTGCATTAATATACGACGAATAAAAACAGCTGCCGAGATCGTTAAAAACAGTACAGAATAATAAAATAATAATTAGAAACACCAACATGAAAACATATGCAATATCAGCCCATCATACCCAATATTTGTGGGAGGGCATAGACGACTAAAAGAATAATTTGACCGGGGTTATTAGCGGCTGGTGCTGTATCTTAGCGCCATGATTGATTACAAACTGGAAGCAGCAAAAGCCGCTTTAACCTTAATAAGCCCCAACCAAACTATTGGGTTAGGAGCCGGAAGCACCATAGCACACCTGGTTAATATGCTGGCTCAAAACCCTGAGCTTGTGGCTTCATTAACATTTACATCGTCATCATTTAAAACAACCCAATTATTAAGCAAACACGGCTTACGGATCCAGTCGCCGGCCTTGCTTAGTAAACTTGACATCTATTTTGATGGCTGCGACCAGTTTGACAGTGAACTGAATGCCCTGAAAAGCGGCGGCGGTATCCATACTACCGAAAAAGTATTGGCTTCTATGGCGCATGAATTTATTTTGCTGGGCGATGAAGGAAAATTTTCGCCTCAGCTTAATGCAACTTATCCAGTTGTTATTGAGATCCTGCCACAAGCCTTACAAATTGTATTGGCAAAGCTAAACGCGCTTTTTCCATCCACTACGCTTACACAACGTATGAGCAATCAAAAAGATGGCGCGCTGATATCAGACAATGGCAATATGCTTGTAGATGTTCTATTTACCGAATTACCAGAACCTGCTCATTTAAATACGCTTGTAAAAATGATCCCGGGTGTTGTGGAGCACTCCTTATTTTACCAGATAGCAAGCAGGGCAATCATTGCGGGCGAAAACGGCATCCAAACTATTTTGCCCAAACGATAAGCTTAATCGGGATTGTTTAACACAGTAATACCTTTTATGGTGCAAACACCATAATTAAAATGGTTTAAAAGCTGAAGCTGCACATCCCACAAATTAAACTCGTTATGAGGATAGATAGATGAGTTGAAGCCAAGCTCAATTTGGTTTACACGCATGATGGCTATTATCCGGGCGTCAATTTCAGGACGGATATAACCCTGATCGATACCTTTCTTTAAAAGCTTCTCGATGATATTGACCATGAAGCCTGTTTTAAATTTCAGATAGAGCATCCAGCCTTCATGATGGTACTTTTGCAGATCGAACAATACAGCAGGATTTACCCTTGAAAAGATCTCGCCTGTACATTTGGTGAGCTCAACCATCTCATCCATCACATTTCCGGCATCACTGATGATAGCACAAAGCATCGCCTCATCATCTGCAAGCCGCTTTTTCACCAGGGCCGTAACAAGATCATTCTTATCCCTGAAATGCTGGTAGATTGTTTTTTTGGAGATCCCCAGATGGCGGGCGATATCATCCATAGTAATACTTTTTATGCCTGCCTTTAGAAAAAGCTCTTCGCTCCCAATTAAAACCCGTTCCTTATCAATCATCACTTTATCCTGTTATCAGCGCATTGATCCCCTTGATGGCATCGATCAGGATCTCCTGGTTCATTTTCTCGTCATGGGTAAGCTGTATCATACTAATCGCTATCAAACCATGAATTATAGCCCAATAGGTATAGTATTTTTTTTGAACTTCCTCGTCACTTGCTTCGTGGGGTAAATAAAGCATCCGTATCACATCCGAAACCATTTCCGGAAAAAGCTTTGCTTCACCAATCTGGTTCTCTACCGGGCAACAGCCGGTTCCAACGGCAAACATCAGCTGATAAAGCTCTTTATAAGTAATTGCAAAACTCCAGTAAGCCAGCCACATGGCTTCCATTTGCTGTGCCGCTCCGGTATGCGCATCTTTGGCTATTTTAACCATGGCAACCAATTTCAGGTGACCAGTACGCGCAAGTTCTACATACAACGCGTCTTTATTTTCAAAATACTCGTAAATGGCGGGGGCGGTGTATTCAATATTATCGGCAAGTTTACGCATACTCAATGAATCGCATCCCTCGCACTTAATCATATCCAACGCTGCGTCCAGTATCCTTCGGCGAGTATCGTCCTTTTGCCTTAATATCCGTTCTTTACTTCCCATGGTTTAACCTTGTAGCTACAAGCATATTATACTTTAATTTACTCATTAATAAACAATTAATCACAATCAAATTACAATTATGACTATAGGTTTAGCATTGTAACAGGCTTTTATAAATATCAATTAGTCAGCATAGATAATAAATGTTTAAACAACTTCAAAATATGTCAAAATCACCACGGCAAAAAAAGAAGCCCGGCGCAAACCGGGCTTCTTGATTAACAGGGGATTAAATACATTGTTCTATTTCCAGCCGCCACCCAAAGCGCGGTAGAGGTTAACAATTGATTGCAGTTCCTGCAAACGATCATTAACGCTGCTTAACTGGGCAGCAAGCAAACTTTGTTCGGAAGTTAAAACATCGGTATAATTTGTTGCCGAACTGTAACGGAGCAACTCCTTGGTATAATCAACCGATTTTTCGAGGGCCAGCAACTGCTTAGCCCTTGAACCCTGCTTTGCAACGGCGTTTTGGTAAGAGAACAGCGCGTTGGTTACCTCCTGCCCCGCCGTTAACAACGATTTTTGAAAAGCATAGTAAGCTTCCTGTTGCTGGGCCTGGGCTGTTCTTAAACGGGCGCGGTTTTGGCCTTTATTAAAGATAGGTTGGGTAATTCCGCCAACAAAATTGTAAAAAACGGAATGATCGAAGAAATTCTTCAGCTGCAGGGTTGATAAACCGCCCTGACCGGTAATGGTAAGCTGCGGATAAAAGTAAGTACGCGCCAGGTTAGTATTCTCAAACGCGCTCCTGAACGCGAACTCGGCCTGCTGCACGTCCGGACGGTTTTTCAGCAGTTGCGATGGAATCCCGGTTTTCAGATCCGCTACCGGTTTCTGGTCGTTCAGGGTTGAGCGTTTGATTGCGCCTGGGGCCCTTGCCAATAAAATGCTCAGTGCATTCTCAGCTTCGCGGATGCTTTGTTTTAGATCGGGAATGGTAACCTCAGCCGCGTAACGGTTAGCTTCGCTTTGTACAACTGCCGCGCCGTTCACTACCGCACCCTCTTTCAGGGCTTTTACGGTTTCCACATCCTTTACCCTGATGGCAAGCGTTTGCTCGGTAATAGCCAATTGCTGATCAAGCGCCAGCAGGTTATAATAAGCATTGGCAATATCTGCCACTAACTGGGTTTGAACCGCTCTTTTAGCGGCATCGCTTTGTAATAATGAAGCCAACGCAGCCCTTTTTGCACTGCTCAGTTTACCCCAGATATCGGCTTCCCAACTTGTGCTCAGGGCCGCCTGGTAAGTTGTAGTTTTCAGGTTGAAAGAACTGGCAAACTCCGGCGGAAAATTCAAGCTTGCTGCCGATGTCTTTGCTCTGGTACCGGTTATACTTCCCTCCAGACTTGGCAGGTAGGCCGCCTTGCTTTGGTTAAATGTAGCCTGTGCCTCGTTGATGCGCTGTACGGCAGTCTTCAGGTCAAGGTTTTCGCGCAGTCCTTCCTGAATCAGGTTTACCAGTACCGTATCCGAAAACAACTGGTTCATCGGCATATTGGCCATTGATGTGGTATCGGTAATGGCGGTATCCCGGTAAAGCTTATCGGTATTTACTACCGGCTGCTGGTATTTTTTTGTAACACACGATGCAAATACCGCTGTTGCTGCCAACGTAACCAATATTTGTCGTTTATATGAATAGATCATTTTGTTGCTTCTTAATTGTTTTTTAAAATTTCTACTATCAGGCCAGCGTTTCCTCTTCAACTTCTATTTCCTGTTCGGCAGGCGTACCGCTGATACGTTCCTGCAACGATTGGAAAATAATGAACAGCACCGGTATCACAAACACACCGAATATGGTACCGATCAACATCCCCCCTACAGCGCCCGTACCTATCGAACGGTTACCTTCGGCACCTGCACCAGAGGCAAGCATCAGCGGAACCAAACCGAGGATAAACGCGAAGGAGGTCATCAAAATAGGTCTTAAACGCGCTACAGAACCATCAATAGCTGCCTGTACAATGCTTTCGCCGCTACGCCTGCGTGCTACGGCAAACTCCACAATCAGGATGGCGTTTTTGGCTAACAGACCAATAAGCATAATGAGCGTGATTTGCAGATAGATATTATTCTCGATCCCGAAGATGCGGGCGAAGATGAACGCGCCGGCCAAACCTATCGGCAACGATAACAATACCGCGAATGGCAGGATATAGCTTTCGTATTGTGCACTTAACAGGAAGTACACGAACACCAAACACAACATAAAAATGAAAATGGTTTGGCTGCCGCTGGCAATCTCCTCCCGTGTTAAGCCCGAAAACTCAAATCCATAACCGGCAGGCAATGTTTTAGCACCTACCTCTTGTATGGCTTTAATGGCATCACCGGTACTAAAGCCCGGTTTTGGCGCGCCTGTTACCGAAATAGAGGTAAACAGGTTAAAGCGGTTGATCGACTCCGGCCCATAAACCCTTTTCAGCGTAACAAACTCTGAAATTGGCGCCATGGTATTATTGGCATTACGCACATACATGTTGTTCAAACTACCGGTTGTGCCCCTGTATGCGGCATCAGCCTGGATCATTACACGATATTGTTTACCAAACTCGTTAAAGTTAGAAGCATAAACACCGCCGAAATAGCCTTGTAAAACGCTTAATACCGAGTTTACGGTAATACCCGCGTCTTTACATTTAGCCACATTTACATCAACCAAAAACTGCGGGAAGTTGGTATTAAAGAAAGTTGAGGCATATTGAATTTCGGGACGTTGATTTAGCGCACCTAAAAACTTGCCGTTTATTTCGGAAAACTTCACGATGTCGCCGCCGGTTTTGTCCTGTACCTGGAACTCGAAACCACTGCTGTTACCGAAACCCTGTAAAGTTGGAGGGGCGAAAAACAAGATAGTAGCGCCTTTGATCCCGGCTGTCATCCCAAAAAGTTTACCGGTAACGCTGTTCACGTCCGATCCTTTGGCTGTACGCTGATCCCATGGTTTCAGCTTGATCATGATCAAACCATATGAACCGCCCGCACCGCTCAGAATGCCTTGTCCGGCAACACGGATTACCGATTCAACTTCGGGTAACGACCGTACCATACCAGATACTTTATCGATAACCTCGGTAGTGCGCTCCAACGATGCAGCGGGAGGCAAGGATACGTCGCCGATGATGAAGCCCTGGTCTTCATTTGGCACAAAGCCCGATGGTGTTGTTTTGAGCAGGAACCAGAATATCGCGGCAAAAACCAGGATCCCTGCAATAGACAGCCATTTTTTAGCCGCCAGAAAACCTACCGATCTTTTATACTTGCGGGTAAGTGAATCAAAGCTGGTGTTAAAGGCACTATAAAACCGCTGTAAAAAACCTGTTTTATGATGTTCACCTTCGGGATGCGGTTTTATTAACAGTGCGCACAAAGCCGGGCTTAAGGTTAAAGCGTTTACCGCAGATATTAATATCGCGATAGCAAGCGTTAAACCAAATTGCTTATAGAACACGCCGGTTGAGCCTGTAATGAACGAAACCGGGATAAACACTGCAGCCATTACCAAGGTGATGGATACGATGGCCCCGCTGATGTCGTTCATAGCGCTGATGGTGGCGGCCTTTGCGGACTTAGCACCGTGATCAAGCTTGGCATGCACGGCCTCAACCACCACAATGGCGTCATCCACCACTATACCGATAGCCAGCACCATAGCAAACAGGGTAAGCAGGTTGATGGTAAAACCAAACAATTGTAAAAAGAAGAACGTACCCACAATAGCTACTGGCACAGCAATGGCCGGGATCAATGTTGAGCGGAAATCCTGAAGGAAAATGAATACTACAATAAATACAAGTACAAAGGCTTCGATAAGCGTATGCACTACCTTTTCTATCGAGGCATCCAAAAAGTCGTTGGCGCTGAAAAGGGAGGTATAGCTAATACCTGCCGGGAACGTTTTTGAAGCGGCTTCAATAGTTTGCTCACAATTTTTAATTAACTCGTGCGCGTTTGAGCCTGCTGTTTGGTAAATAGCTATCGCTATACCCGGCTTACCGTTCATGGTAGTAGCATTGGCATAACTTTGCGCGCCAAGCTCAACACGTGCTATATCTTTCAGGCGCAATAATTGCCCTTTGGTTGATGAACGGATTACGATGTTCTCAAACTCGGGCACACTCGTAAGTCGGCCTTTATATTTTAACACATATTGGAACGACTGGTTATCATTCTCCCCTACTTTACCCGGTGCAGCCTCGATATTTTGCTCGGCAAGGGCGTTGTTCACATCATCGGGAACAAGGCCATAGGTGGCCATTACATCTGGCTTTAACCAAATACGCATGGAGTAATCCTGTATCCCAAATGACGATGCGTCACCAACACCGTTGATACGCTTGATCTGCGGCAGCAAGTTGATATTGGCGTAGTTTTGCAGAAACTTCTCGTCGTAACTTTTGTTATCGCTCGACAGGGAAAACACCATCACCATACTGCTTTGGCGTTTACTGGTGGTAACACCCGCCTTGGTTACTTCGGCAGGAAGTAAGCTGGTAGCTTTTGATACCCTGTTCTGCACGTTTACCGCAGCCAGATCGGGGTCGGTACCTTGTTTAAAATAAACAGTAATGGCAGCGCTACCATCATTACTCGCGGTAGAGGTCATGTAGGTCATGTTCTCCACACCGTTTATCTGCTCTTCAAGCGGAACGATAACACTTTTCATCACCACCTCGGCATTGGCGCCCTGGTATGATGTTGATACCTGCACCGTTGGCGGCGCTATATCCGGATATTGGGATATGGGCAATGTAGTAAGGCCCAAAATACCCAGTATTACTATGATTACCGATATTACGGTAGATAGTACTGGTCTTTCAATGAATGTACGTAACATATTATTTATGTTGATGCCGGGCTAAACAGCACAGCTATTGCTATAAAATTTATTTTATTCTCCGTAATTAGCCGCAATTTCCTGTGCTTCAGGCTTGATAACCGCGCCATCCTTTAAAGTAGCAGCGCCATCGGTAACAACGGTATCGCCTGCTTTAAGGCCATCGGTAACTACATAGAACTGGCCTGCGGTTAAATCCATAACCTGGATCTCGGTATTTTTAACAACCCCTTTGCTATCAACTGTGTAAACAAAATGCTTTCCTTGCAGCTCGTAAGACGCTTTTTGAGGTATAAGCACCGCGTTTTTTACTGTTTGCGGGATGCGGATAGTAGCACTACCACCACTGCGGATAAGGCCAATCGGGTTAGGAAACGTAGCCCTGTAACTTGCCGATCCGGTTTCGGTATTGATTAAACCACTGATGGTTTCAACTTTACCCTTTTCTGCATAAGTACTGCCATCAGGCAATACAAGTGATACGGGCGGTGTGTTGGCCAGCTTCTCGTTCATGGTGCTGCCTTTTACAGTTCTTGAAAAATCAAGCAGCTGCTTTTCATTCAGGGCGAAGTAAGCGTATACCTTGCCGATGTTTGATACCGTTGTTAACGGTTGTGCTGTTGAACCGGTGATGAGGCTACCTAATTTGTAAGGAATAGCTCCTACTACGCCATCAACCGGACTGGTTATTACAGTATAACCTAAATTGGTTTTGGCATTGGCTAAACTGGCTTTTGCCTGGGCAAGCGCGGCTTTGCGGGCTTTCAAAGTATACTCGGCCGATTCAAGCTCATAGTGGCTGATGATATCTTTCTCAACCAGGGGCTTGGTTTTGTTAACCTGTAACTCGGCCGAGCTTACATCAGCTTCGGCAGTAGCAATGGCTGCATTCGCGGTATTTACTTCCTGCGCATATTGTGGGGCGCTGAGCTTAAAAAGCAGCTGGCCTTTTTTTACCACGCTGCCTTCATCGATATAGATCTGGTCAACGTAACCATCAACTTTCGGGCGGATCTCGATATTTTGTTGCCCCTGAAGTGTAGCGGGATATTCGCTGTTCAGCGTGGCATCATGTAAACTAATTTTAAAAACCGGGTAACTCTGTGGCGGTTGCGGGCCACCTGCGGCCATTGCAGCACCCTGGTTTTGACCACCGCCGCATGACGACAATAAAATTAAGGCGGCACTAAAGCCGGTTAGCAGTTGAACTGTATTTTTCATAAATATAAACTTGTAGCTATTGGATTGAATTGATATAAAAGGCATTGCAGGTATGTGTGTTAATTATTCTGTTTGACAAATGCGTTAATAACGGGGTAAATTTTTTATTGGAAAATCATTTTGCAGATCATCTTCTTCCGCTCGTTGATGAGGCAGCCATAGCCCTCATTACTTAGTTCGAAAGCCTTTTTGTAGATGGGACTCATAATAAGCGGGTATGACATGAGCGAGAACAGGTTGAGCACAAAATGTACAGGGTTCATCCGTTCGATGTTGCCGGCTTCCATTTCAGAATTGATCTGCTCCAGGAATATCTGGATATGATGAGGCTTAACCTCGTTGGTGTATTTACAGCTATTTGAATTGAGTTCGGTGATCAGGAAAGTTTCCTGGTATGGATAAGCGTTGGCCTCGGTTAAAAACAGATCGATAAAGTTTTCGATCTTCTGTTTAAACGGCAGATCGGAGGCCATAACAGCATCAAGGCGGGTGGTTAAAGCAAGCATGGCTTCCTTAAACACCTGTTCAATCAAAACATCCTTGGTGCGGAAATAGTAATTTAACAGCGTGCGGCTCACCCCGGCGGCATCGGCAATATCCTGGGTATTGGCGTGTAGCCTGCCTTCGGCAAAAAAAATATGCTTGGCGGTATTCTTAATTAACTGCTCGGCACCGGTATCCCTTATTGGCATAAAAACAAACGGCATTTAACCAGGCACACTATTATGCCCGGCTGCACCAAAAATTGATGACAGGGCAAAATTGCCCCAATTATCGTTTTTGCAGAATGTTTAAAAGATGGCGCAATATGTCAAAAAGTCGTTTTCGATAAAAAGATTGTAATAGAATAGTAATTTTGATTGTACTATTACAACGATACTATCGCTTTGTAATTAAAATTACAACAGCACCCATCCAAATAAAATGACTGGTAATTATTAAGGGGTTTGGCGGTATTTACTGGGACTGATACCGCATTGTTTTTTGAAAAACTTACTAAAAAAGAATTGGTCGGCAAAGTTGAGATACGCTGCTACCTGGGCTATGGTCAGTGCCGGATCATTCAAGGCTACCTTTGCCTCCATGATCACTATTTCATCAATAAACTCGCCTGCCGTTTTACCTGTTACCTCTTTTACAGTTTGGGAAAGGTACTTGGGGGTAATATTTAGCATGGCGGCATAAGCCTGTACGCTTCTTTCCGTCTTGAAATGCTGCGGCAGGGTTTTCAGGAAACGAAAAGTTAATTCCTCCTTACGCGTACCTTTTATCCCTTCTAATTTTTCCTGCTTTTTATATAAGGCACTTACCTCATAAATAAAACCGGTGAAAAGATTCAATAACACTTCATCCCGAAAAGCAAGCTCATCGCAGATGTCTATTTTACTTTCAATGATATCAAGGATCGCTGTAAGCGGGGCCATTGACTTTTCATCTGTAATCAGCAAGGGGCTAACCTGCGACGATAAAAAATCAAATGCTTCAACATTTTTGGTGTGGATACTGGTTGCTGATAAATAGGCCGATGTAAATATGACAGAGGTAAGCCTGCAATCTGGCGAAACATTAAGAAACTGGCGAACGGTATTAGGCGCGATTAGCAGTATGTTGTCCTTTTTTACATTATACTCCAACAGGCCTACATTGATGGAAAAATCGCCTTCATGAACCAGCGTAAAAGAAAAATGATCTGACCTGAAAGGATACAGAATTGGCACTTCGACATCGCTCGGGTTAAACGAAGTTACATACAAGCCTTTATGCTGACTTGTAATGCCAAGCGGAGCAAGCAATTGCTCCATGGTATGCGTCTGTACAGGCAGGATCTCTTTTGGCATAAGGCAATTATAAGGCTCCTGCGCTAATTTTGCGAATTAAATTGAAAACGAAACACGTGAAAGCCAGACTTACGAACCACCAGACTTACGAAGTTTTAAAAACTTCGTAAGTCTTACTATTTTTTTAGGCAAATAATAATCAACTCATCGACGGGAACGAGATCCCCTTGATCTTCCTGAACAATTCAACGGCATACAGGTCTGTCATGCCCGAAACAAAATCAAGGATGGTCTGGATCTTTGAATAGTCATCATCAGCTTTGGTTAAAAACTGTTTAGGGATCAGTTCTATCAGTTTCTCGTGGTATTTTGAGTTGTTTTTTAAATAAGCCGGAACAAACTCTTCCAATAAACCGCCCATGACTTTGTAACCGGCGACTTCCTTCTGCACTACCGAGCTATAGTTGTAGATCTTTTTTACAGATACCTTTTCAATAGCTTTCATGGCAGACCGGAGAGGCTCTTCAATGGCGTCCATCAGTGCAGAATTAAAATCGCCGTTCATTATCTCTTCCTGTTTTTCATAAAACAGATTTGAACATTGATTTACCAAAGTATTTATTGCTATCGCCCTCAAATAGCCCACTTTAGCATCGCTATCGTCAAACTCTTCCAACCGCTCTTCCATTCTGGGGATAGTACACAAAGGCATCAGCAATGCTTTCACTTCCTCATAGGAGAGTATTTTAAGGCGATGGGCATCCTCCAGGTCAACAACATTATAGCAAATATCATCGGCTGCCTCAACAAGGTACACCAACGGGTGCCTTTTGTAAATAAGTTCATCACCCTCTACCCTGATCAAACCCAAATCATTAGCTATCTTTTCAAAATCCTGCTGCTCAGAATCGAAGAAACCATATTTTTTCCGGTAGATGATTCCCTTTTTATGCCCGGCTACAGATGAACACGGATATTTTGCAATAGAAGCTATGGTAGAATAGGTTAGCGCCAAACTCCCCCGGCCTTTACCGGCAAACTGGTGCGTTAATAACCGTAAGGCATTGGCGTTACCTTCAAAATGCGTCAGATCTTCCCATTGCTGAGCGGTAACAGTTGCTTTGTAATCTTTACCCGCTCCTTCCGCAAAATAATGTGAAATAGCAGATTCGCCTGAATGACCAAAAGCAGGGTTACCCAGGTCATGGGCCAAACAAGCTGCCGCAATCATATTACCAATCTCGCTGATAAGCGGATATTTTTTCTCTACCTCGGGATCTTCCTTAAGCATCCGGTTAAAGTGCATACGCCCTAACGAGCGTCCTACACTGGCTACTTCCAAACTATGGGTAAGCCGATTGTGTACAAAAATGCTTCCGGGTAATGGGAATACCTGGGTTTTGTTTTGCAACCTCCTGAATGGTGATGAAAAAATTATCCGGTCGTAATCCCGCTGAAACTCCGATCTGGCATCGATATGGTTTGCAATATATTTATCCTCGTAACCCCAGCGCTTCGCTGATAGTAGCTTATCCCAATTCATGATAGTATGATGTGTATAGGCGGCAAAAGTAGCCATTATACCCGAAAGAAATGATTGCCTTTAAACGGCGGGAAACCTATTTGAAATCGACAGTTAAAGGAGGCACCTACGGAGCCATAGGTTAGCTCTACAATTTCTATAAACATGGTACTCCTCCGGAGTTTTTTATGTGCGCTTTCCTAACTCCGTAGGAGTACCATGTTTGTAAGGAAAATCAATCGAGTATTGGCTCCGTAGGTGCCTCCTGTTCTAAAGGTGATTTCTAAACTTACACCACCTCAAAATGCTGCCTCAACTTTTCCTCTTCCAGGTCAAGCAGATCCAATTGCTGCTTTACAATTTCGTCGCTGATGTTTTCTTTTTTATTGAGCGTTAACAGCAGATCGCGCTGTTGAGCCATAACATCATTTAAGATCATGCGGTAATCGTGGTAAAATTCGCTGGCGCGCTGTTCGTTGTTGTCCTTTTCCCAATCTTTCAGTAGTTCCATATCGGCACTTAGCCTCAGTCTGAATGCCTTGATCATATCATTACCGTCTAAACGGTCGGCGTATTTATCTTCAAGTATCTGTAAAGCCAACTTTGATAACTTCTTCCTAACCAACTGTTTTTGCTGCTCATGTGAACCTGTATAGTCACGATCGGGCAGGTTCACAAGTTTTACTAATATGGGCAAAGTAAGCCCCTGAACAACCAGTGTAAATATGATGACAACGAATGTGATAAACAGGATAAGGTTTCGTTGAGGAAAGGCTGCACCAGAAGGTAAAAGCTCCGGGATACTCAGCGCCGCGGCAAGGGAAACCACGCCACGCATGCCTGTCCAGCCGAGCAATAATGGCCCTTTCCAACCCGGACTCGGATCGGCGGTAGTGATGTACCGGCTGATAAATACCGTAAATATTGTTGCACCGTAAGTACTTGCCAAGCGGGCCAGTATCAGCACACCGGTTATAATCAAACTATAATTTATCGCCGGCTTTAACCCTTCAGGCCCAAGCGCCTTTATAATAACGGGAAACTCCAACCCTATTAAAATAAAAACAAAACCATTCAGCACAAAAGCTACTGTTTCCCAAACATTTACCCCCTGCAACCTGCTGCGATAGCTTAATATCACCTGCCGTTGTGATGAAAGGAATAAACCGCCGCTCACAACAGCCAGCACACCCGAAAAGTGAAACTCCTCCGCAGCCATGTACATCACATACGGTGTTATAAACGTGAGGATAATATCAATATTAGCCGTGGTTGGCAACCACCTGTGTATGGTATAAAAAATCAAGCCCACAGCCAAGCCGATAACTATACCCATTACTATCACTAAAACAAAACTTAAAGCAGCCTGACCAAAAGCAAACTTACCGGTAAGCACAGCCGCGAGTGCAAACCTGAATATCACCAAACTTGATGCATCGTTCATGAGGCTTTCGCCTTCAACAATGGCTACAAATCGTTTAGGAACTTTTATGTTTTTCAGGATATTACTTGCTGATACAGCATCGGGCGGAGAAATTATCCCTCCAAGCAAGAAACCAAGGGGTAAGGTGAACCCAGCGATAAGACTATTGGATACAAAAGCTATCAAACATGAGGTTAAAATAACTATCAGGAATGCAAAACTTGAAATTATCCTGCGCCATTTCCAAAAATCTTTCCAGGAGGTGTTCCAGGCAGATTCATAGAGTAAGGGCGGCAAAAAAATCACAAAGATCAGATCGGGATTTATTTCAATACCTTTCAAAAACGGCACGAAACCCAGGGGCAAACCAATAAGTACAAGTAATATGGGATAGGCGATTTTTATCTTCTGCCCAAGCATTACAACAGACAGAATAACAAGCAATAAGCAGGTACATTGAATAATAAGGTGATGCAGCATGTAGCTAAAATACAATTATTAAGCGAGTAAAGTTTGCCTGTGCTTGTATTAAGCACTTTAAGAAAACCCGAACAAATAACCGTTTTTACTGTTCTGATAACATTAAGGTAATTTCTGAAGCATAAATTGACATAGAAAAAGATAAAATGCTAAAAAACAGTAATAAAAAATAAAAATAAAGTCATTTTATATCAAAAAAAATACAAAGTCATTTCTATAGCTTCAAAAATTTTGGTAATTTCGCAATCATGTGGTCGTCGATAAAAAAAATATTCTTCGCATTATTTTTTTTCCAGCTTGCAATAGCTGTAGCACCTGCTAACGCCGAATCAATTTTAACCCACTACAAAAAATCAGGTCGGGCTGCCGATGTAATTTCTCTTACCCACCAAAGGATCATAGGGCAAATTCAACAGCAGGAAGTACAGGATGATTCCCCCGACTCTGATGGTAACGAAGCCGCCCACACCCGTAACATTATACGCTTTTTACCAAGCAGGGTAAATTATTCTTCGGCATTACTACCGGGGCAACAGCTTCTACTGGCAGATGTTGTATCAACCGTAGAAAAACAACACAATCAAAATAAATCCATAAAAGGCTTTTTGCCTGCATATTATAATTTCCTCTTCAGGCTCAGTCCGTTCTGATCCTTTTTTCCGTTCAAATGCCCTTTGCGGCAAATCCCTGTTTTTACACAATCAAATTTAACATTGGCTAACAGTACGTGATATGCACTGCTTTGCCTATTACCCCCAATTCGGAAAAAATGAAAAGGTTAATTATTTATATGCCCTTACTGGCCATAATTGCCGGTATATTTGTCACGGGCTGCTCATCAAAAGCTAAGACCAGTAACGAAGCCGCTGCTGCGGATACCCTGCAATTGCCGGTACTTACTTTAAATACAAGAGATACAGTTCTTCAAAAATCATACGTTGCCGATATCCAGGCTCAAAAAAATATCGAGATCCGTTCACGTGTTCGCGGCTTTCTTGAAAAAATTTATGTGGATGAAGGCAAGCAGGTTAAAAAAGGCCAGCTATTGTTTAAACTTAACGACCAGGAGTTTAAAGTAAACCTATCAAAAGCCAAGGCTGCATTGAGCAATGCCATGGCCGATGCAAAGGCAACAGAACTTGAGGTAGAACGGGTTAAACTACTGGTTGACAAGAAAGTAATCTCCAAATCAGAACTTGAAGTAGCCGAGTCAAAAATGAATGCTGATAAGGCGACCATTGAAGAAGCACGCTCTATGGTACAAAGTGCAGAAGACCAGCTGGCCTACACTTATATCCACGCGCCGTTTGATGGCATCATTGACAGGATTCCGCTTAAATCGGGCAGTTTAATTGATGAGGGTACTTTGCTTACCAGCCTTTCAGACATCAGCTCGATGTATGCTTACTTCAGCTTCCCAGAAAATGAATACCTGCAATACATCCGCAAAAAAGAATCGGCACCTGGCCAAACAAGTGATAAAGTTAAGCTGGTATTAGCAGATGGACTGGACTTCCCCTATCAGGGCGAAATAGAAACCGTAGAAGCCGAAATTGAGCAGAAAACAGGTTCCATCAACTTCAGGGCAAAGTTCCCAAATCCGCAAAAACTGTTAAGGCATGGCGCTACCGGTAAGCTTTTTATCTCCACAAAGGCAGATAGTGTGATCATGGTGCCGCAGCAATCGGTATTTGATATCCAGGATAAAAGCTACGTATACATAGTTGACAAGGATAATAAACTGCACATGCAGGCATTTTTGCCGCAAACCCGTTTTTCTACCTACTACATTGTAAAAGACGGCTTAAAAGCGGGCGACAGGATCTTGTTTCAGGGAGCACAAAACGTGCGTGATGGCATGATCATTAAACCAAGGAAAATGGCAAAAGACTCACTGCTGGCAATGAAGTAATCGGTTGCCCATGTTTCCATTTCCAGGCTGCGTAAACGCGCGGCACAGGTTTATTGTACACTTACCCTAACAAACTATGTTCGAAACTTTTATAAAGCGGCCAGTGCTGTCGCTTGTTATCTCATTGATAATTACTATGCTGGGCGTGCTGGCGTTGATAACGCTGCCCGTTACCCAGTTTCCGGATATTGTACCACCATCGGTAACCGTAACCGCCAATTACACCGGTGCTAATGCCGAGGTATGTGCCAAAGCCGTGGCTACTCCGTTGGAGCGTGCCATTAACGGCGTGCCGGGCATGACTTATATGTCTACCGTTTGTAGTAACGACGGCTTAACGGTGATCCAGATCTATTTTAACGTTGGGGTTGATCCCGACCAGGCCGCGGTGAACGTCCAGAACCGCGTAGCCACCATTATTGACGAAATGCCGGAAGAAGTTATTAAAGCCGGTGTTACCACAGAAAAAGAAGTAAACAGCATGCTGATGTACCTGAACATCATGAGCCAGGACACCAGCATGGACGAAAAGTTCATTTATAACTTTACCGATATCAACGTTTTGCAGGAGCTTAAGCGAATTGAAGGTGTAGGTAGGGCCGAGATCATGGGCGCTAAGGAATACTCCATGCGTGTATGGCTTAAACCCGACAGGATGATGGCCTACAAGGTATCAACCGATGAGGTGATAGAGGCTATTCGTGCCCAAAACGTTGAAGCGGCACCGGGTAAAACCGGCCAAAGCTCGGATAAAACCCCGCAGGCGCTACAATATGTATTGCGCTATCCGGGTAAGTTTTTTGAGCCCAAACAATATGAAAACATTGTGATCCGCGCCGAGGAAGATGGTTCGGTATTAAGATTGAAAGAAATTGCTGATGTTGAATTTGGTTCGTTAACCTACAGTATGGTATCCAACACTGATGGCAAACCTTCGGCATCAATCATGATAAAACAACGCCCCGGTTCAAATGCCCGCGACGTTATCAATAACATTAAAACCCGCATGGCCGAGCTTAAAGAAAGCTCTTTCCCGGCCGGGATGACCTTTAACGTAAACTATGATGTATCCCGCTTCCTGGATGCATCCATACATGAAGTATTACGTACGTTGGTTGAGGCTTTTATACTGGTTTTCATTGTAGTATTTATTTTTCTGCAGGATTTCCGGTCGACATTAATTCCCGCTTTGGCCGTGCCCGTCGCCCTTATCGGCTCACTGTTTTTTATGCAGATGCTGGGTTTTTCTATCAACCTGCTTACGCTCTTCGCATTGGTGCTGGCCATCGGTATTGTGGTGGATAATGCCATTGTGGTGGTGGAAGCCGTGCACGTAAAAATGACCGAAAACCACATGAACGCCATGGATGCCACTGTTAGCGCTATGCGCGAGATCAGCGGGGCTATCGTGGCTATTACGCTGGTAATGTCGGCGGTATTTGTGCCGGTGGCTTTCATGTCGGGGCCGGTTGGTGTATTTTACCGGCAGTTTTCGCTTACGCTGGCTATCTCCATTGTGATATCGGGTGTTAACGCGTTAACGCTTACCCCTGCCCTTTGTGCTATTATGCTTAAACATAATCCTGCATCGCAAAAGAAAACCCTGTTGCAGCGCTTTTTTGGCGGCTTTAATAATAAATACAACGGATTGCAGAATAAGTATTCAACCTTCATGGCTTACCTGTCGCCACGTAAGGGTATTACGTTAATACTGTTGGCAGGGTTCTTCATACTGACCTGGGGTACCAGCGCTATTTTGCCGACAGGTTTTATCCCAACTGAAGACCAGGGCATGCTTTATGTAAACGTGACTACTCCCGCAGGTGCCACCGTCGAAAGGACCGAACAAGTATTAAAAGAGATTGAAGCCAAAACTAAATCAATGAAATCAATCGAATCGGTTTCAACCCTTTCAGGCTATAGTTTGGTGAACGAAATAGCGGGTGCATCATACGGTATGGCCATGATCAACCTTAAACCATGGGATGAACGTGAAGAGTCGTTAGATGATATCATTGCCGAGCTAACCGCTAAAACAAAAAACATTGGCGATGCATCTATCCAGTTCTTCCCCCCGCCTACTGTACCGGGTTTTGGTAACGCGAGTGGTTTTGAAATCCGTGTGCTGGATAAAAGCGGCCAGGGTGATTTGCAAAAGGCTGCCGATGTTACCAAAAACTTTGTTGACGCGCTAAACGCTTCGCCGGAGATTGCGGGAGCATTTACCAGTTTCGACCCTAACTTTCCGCAGTACATGATCTCTGTAGATCAGCAAACGGCCGCGCAGAAAGGTATCACTGTTGATAAGGCAATGTCGACCCTTCAAACGTTGATGGGTAGTTTTTACGCTTCCAACTTCATCCGTTTCGGGCAGATGTATAAGGTGATGGTGCAAGCCTCGCCCGAATACAGATCGCGCCCGGAGGATGTGTTAAACCTGCAGGTTAAGAACGATAAAGGCGAAATGGTGCCGTTCTCTACCTTCATTAAAATGGAGAAAGTCTTTGGCCCTGAGCAGCTTACTCGTTACAATATGTACACATCTGCTATGGTTACCGGTGATGCCGACAAAGGTTTCAGCAGCGGCGACGCGATTAAAGCCATTGAACGCATTGCTGCCGAAAAGCTTCCTAAAGGTTATGCTTTTGAATGGTCGGGTATGACACGGGAGCAGATTTTGTCAGGCAACCAGGCAATCTACATTTTTGTGATCTGTTTGATATTCGTTTACCTGTTGCTCGCCGCCCAGTATGAGAGCTTTTTATTGCCGCTTCCGGTTATCCTTTCACTGCCCACGGGTATTTTCGGGGCATTCTTCTTTTTGAAGATCACCGGGCTCGAAAACAATATCTACGCTCAGGTGGCACTGGTGATGCTGATTGGCCTGTTAGGCAAAAACGCCATCCTGATAGTAGAGTTCGCCATCCAACGGCAAAAAGAAGGCCTGAGCGTTTTGAAAGCCGCTATTGAAGGGGCGGTTTCCCGTTTAAGACCAATTCTCATGACCTCGCTGGCATTTATTGCCGGTTTGATCCCGCTATGCGTGGCCAGTGGCGCTGGCGCTATGGGTAACCGTTCTATCGGTACCGCCGCGGCCGGGGGGATGTTGATGGGAACCATTTTTGGTTTGATCCTTATTCCGGGGTTGTACGTGATCTTCGCGGGCCTGGCCGAACGGAACAAAAAGAAGAAGCCGGCTACAGAAGTAGTTCATCATGAACTGGATATCGTTAATAATTAATCAAGATCTGCAATGCTAAAAAAAGCAAGTTTCTATATACTTAATACGGTACTTTTACTGGTCATCATGGCCGGTTGCAAAAGCTACAAGCCGGTCACCGGCCAGGAGGTAACTGCCAACCTGCCGTCAACATTTAACAATAATACGGATACGGCCACGGTTGCAAGTCTACCCATCGGTCAGTTTTTTGCCGATCAAAGGCTCGTTAACCTTATCGACACAGCGCTTAAAGCCAATCCCGATTTGTTAAGCGCCTTGCAAAGGGTTGAGGCCGCGAGGGCTAATCTGCGGTTCAACGCTTCAAAGCTTTTACCTACCATAAATCTGGCTGCAAATGCGGGCGTTGAAAAATATGGCGATTACACCCAGAATGGCGTGGGTAATTACGACACCAATTTTTCAAACAACATCAACAGCGATCAACATATCCCTAACCCGGTGCCTAACTATTTCCTGGGCTTTCAAAGCTCATGGGAGGTTGACCTCTGGGGCAAACTGAACAACCAGAAAAAAGCGGCATTCGCTCGTTTTCTGGCCAGTCAAAGCGGGTATCGTTTAGTAACAACCGCGCTTACAGCCCAAATTGCGGGCCTTTATTACCAATTGCTGGCTTATGATACCGAACTGGGGATCATCAAAAAGAACATTAAACTCCAGGAGCATGCGCTGGAAATTGTTAAAATCCAAAAGCTTGGCGGTCGTGCTACGGAGTTGGCAGTTCAGCAGTTTGAGGCGCAGTTGTCCCGTACTAAAGGCATGGAATATACCACCCGCCAGCAAATCACCGAGTCCGAGAACCAGCTTCGCTTTTTAACCGGAAGCTATTCGGGCAAAGTCACACGGGATACTTCTATCATGAAAACCAAGCTTCCTGTAGTTATCGGTACCGGTGTTCCATCTCAAATGTTATTAAACCGCCCGGATATCCGCGGCGCCGAGTTGGAGCTTACAGCAATGAATGCAGACATTAAAGCAGCGAGGGCAAACTTTTTCCCTACTTTAACTTTAACTCCATATGTTGGCTATAACAGTTTCAGGGCAAATCTTTTATTTGATCCAGCTTCGTTTACTTATGGCATTTTAGGAGGCATCACCGCTCCTATTTTTAACCGCAAAGCCATCAAAGCAGAATATGAGCGGACGATATCCGAGCAAAAGATAGCGATGTATAATTATCAAAAAAGCATCCTGTCGGGCTTCCAGGAAGTAAACAATAATTTAAGCGGGATAGAGAATTTTAACCGCGCCTTTGAGTTTAAGCAACAGGAGTTGCAAGCGCTTAACAACGCCCTTTCTGTTGCCAACGACCTATATCTTGTTGGCCGTGCCAATTACCTCGAGATCATCACTGCCCAGCGCAGCGTACTTGATGCCGAGCTTGAATTGGCCGGCATTAAACGTGATATATTTTTAAGCTCGGTTAATTTATACCAGGCTGTTGGTGGTGGCTGGAGATAAGTTATTATTTAACCAAACAAAAACGGGCGCTTGTTGGCGCCCATTTTTGTTAAAAGGGATTCCGAAACCTTTTAAAGCGTGGGATTGTGCGATTCCCTCCCCTGGGAGTGTGTAGGGAGGGGTTTCAGCGAGTGCCGGGCCGTTTCAAAGTCGCATAACCCCCTCCCTGCCAATACTCAATCCTAACGCCCCCCTCCCAAGGGAGGGAATTGTCAATGCATGAGCTCAATTCCTCACAGAGCACCCGTCACAAATCCGTTACACAAATCAAATTACATCGCAATAATATTAACCAGTAGTATAAAATTGCTTAATATAGTAGCTTTCGATGCTTACTGAAGTAAGCATCTACTGACTGACTTATTACTTAAACAATTAACACAAATGATCAAACATTTAAAGCATGCATTGATTGCCCCATCAATTGCTGTACTGGCTTTTAATGCCGCTGCTCAAACCGGCGCTCAGCCAAAGCTCATTGAAAAAGTTACCCGCAAGGGTACCGAGCTGGTGATCCCTTATGAAAAGTATGTATTACCCAACGGCCTTACCGTTATTTTGGCCGAAGACCATTCCGACCCGCTTGTTCACGTTGATATAACCTATCACGTAGGTTCGGCCCGGGAGGAGATAGGTAAATCTGGTTTCGCACATTTCTTCGAGCACATGATGTTCCAGGGTTCGGACCACGTAGCTAATGGAGACCACTTCAAGATCATCACCGAAGCAGGCGGTACCCTGAACGGATCAACCAACCGCGACCGCACCAATTATTACGAAACCGTACCGGCCAATCAACTGGAAAAAATGCTTTGGCTGGAATCTGACAGGATGGGTTTCCTGCTTGACGCCGTAACACAACAAAAATTTGAAGTTCAGCGCGCAACGGTTAAAAACGAACGCGGGCAGAATTATGATAACCGTCCGTACGGTTTAGTTGGCCAGTACGCTTCAAAAACATTATATCCATATGGTCACCCCTATTCATGGCTTACCATCGGCTACATCGAGGAGTTAAATAAAGTAGGTGTAAACGACCTTAAAAACTTTTTCCTGAGATGGTACGGCCCTAATAATGCTACGCTTACCATTGGCGGCGATCTTAACCCTAAGCAAACATTAGCCTGGGTAAGCAAATATTTCGGCAGCATCCCGAGAGGCCCGATGGTTAAAAATATGTCATTACCGGCACCGGTATTAAAAGCCGACAGGTACGTATCCTATACGGACAACTACGCTAAGTTCCCGCTGCTATCAATAAGCTATCCGGGCGTTAAAATCTATGACAAAGATATGTCACCGCTTGACGCGTTATCGGCTATCATCGGTCAGGGACGTAACTCTATATTTTATAAAAACTTTGTAAAAACCCGTAAGGCTGCACAGGCAACCATGGGCTCATCTAACACAGAACTTGCCGGCGAGATCAGCATCAGGGTTGTTCCTTTCCCTGGTCAAACTTTGGCCGATGCTAAGAAACTGGTAGATGAATCGTTGGTTGAATTTGAGAAAAAAGGTGTAAGCGATGACGATCTGGCCCGTTTTAAAGCAAGCTCTGAAGCTGATTACATCAACAGCCTGTCAAGCGTAAGCGGTAAAGTATCTGAACTGGCGCAGGCGCAAACTTTTACCTGTAACCCTAACCAAATTGGCCGCGAACTGGCTGCCATCCGTGCGGTTACAAAAGAAGATGTAATGCGCGTTTACAACCAATACGTTAAAGGCAAACCAGCCGTAATATTAAGCGTACTGCCTAAAGGCGGCAACTTGCAGCCGGTAGCCCCTGATAACTTCACCGTTGATACAACCGGCTACAAAGCGCCTGACTACGGTTACAAAGGCCTGGTTTACCACAAACCAAAAGATAGTTTTGACCGTGCTGCAAAACCTGGTGTTGGTGCTAACCCGGCTATTAAGGTTCCGGCTATATGGTCGGCCAATACGCCAAATGGCATCAATATCATCGGCACACAAAATAATGAGATCCCTTCGGTATCTATGACTATCGCTATTAAAGGCGGCGGTTTGTTTGCGATCAATGATCCATCTAAGGCAGGTCTGGCAAATATTGTTGCCCGCATGATGAACGAAGAAACCCAGAAATACACCGCTGAAGATTTTAACTCCGAATTGGATAAACTGGGCAGCAGCATTACCTTTTACGCCAGTTTAGACCAGATTGGTGCCGAGGTATCATCACTCACCAAAAACCTGGGTAAAACCATGTCGCTGCTGGAAGAAAGGTTATACCACCCTAAATTTACTCAGGACGCGCTCGACAGGATTAAGAAACAAACGTTAGAAGGCTTTAAGCAAGCGAAAACCCAACCTGCAGGTGTTGCCAGCACTGTTTACAGCAAAATACTTTACGGTACAGACAATGTACGTACTTACGCAGCCGGTGGCAACGAAGAAACCGTTGCCGGTATAACTTTACAGGATGTTCAGGATTATTATGATAAAAACTTTGCTCCGTCATTAACAAAAATTGTGGTGGTGGGTGATGTTAGCGAAGCATCAGCAAAAAGTGCACTTGCTTTCTTAAACTCATGGAAAGATAAAAAGGTAACAGTTCCTGCCCCGGTTGAGGGCAAGACGTTTGATAAAACAACTTTATATCTTGTTGATATCCGGGGCGCAGCACAATCAGAGATCAGGATCGGCTATCTTGATAAACTTAACTATGATGCAACCGGTGATTACTATAAACTGAACATTGCCAACTACATTTTAGGTGGCGCGTTCAACAGCCATATTAACCTTAACCTAAGGGAGAAGAAAGGCTGGACTTATGGTGCCCGCTCATCATTCAGCTCGGGTAAATATGGCGGCGACTTTACCGCATCGGCCGGGGTATTGGCTACCGCTACAGATAGCTCGGTGGTTGAATTCATGAAGGAGATCACCAATTATCAAAAAACAGGTATTACCGCTGATGAATTGAAGTTTACACAAACTTCGATAGGTCAGAGTGATGCACGCCGTTATGAAACCAATGCGCAAAAAGCAGCCTTTTTATCACGCATTCAGGAATATGATCTGAAGCCAACTTATGTTGATGAGCAAAACAAGATCTTATCAAGCATTACCCCTGCTGAGATCAACACGCTCGCTTCAAAATATCTTATCCCAGACAACATGATCATCTTAGTTGTTGGCGATAAAGCAAGGATTGCTCCGGGCTTACAAAAATTGGGGTACCCTATTGTTGAACTTGATGTTGATGGCAAGCCGAAGCAATAAGTTAACATAACAGCAAGCTGCAAATCCCCTTATGTCGATATTGGCATAAGGGGATTTTTATTCTGACAATCAATACATTGCTAAAAACTATAGCCATCAATGCTATTATTTCTGTAGGTTCTCTGCAACTGAAAAGTTACCATCAAAAACCTATTTATTAACACACACTTAACCTAAATTAAATACAGAAAATTCAATTTTGGATTAAGTTTTTATCGGCACAAAAGGTGCTGTTTCGTTGGGTTCAGGTTTTATTTCTGCCAGAAAAACAAATGAGTATCGTAAAGGGAATTTTTGGGCAAAAAAATAACGCTACCACTTCAGCAGAAAATGTTGATCTGGATGTTCTCTTCAAACAATATTACGACAGGCTGGTATACTTCTCTCTCCAGTTTATTAAAGATAAAGACCAGGCCGAAGATATTGTACAGGATGCTTTCATTAAATACTGGAACCAACGCGAAAGTGTTGTGCAGGATAAGATAGCTATCAAAAACTTCCTGTACAGTACCGTTCGTAACGCAAGCTTAAATATTATAAGACATGGTAAAGTTGTTGAAGCCTATATTCAGCAACAAGGTAATACCGAACCGGAAGAACCACCGGTAATTGAAGCCATCATCACTGCCGAAGCTGTTGCCGAAATCCATGCCGCCCTGCATTCACTACCCGAAAGTCACCGCACCATATCAATCATGGGGTATTTTGATGGTAAACAGAACCAGGAAATTGCCGATGAATTGGACATGTCAGTAAATACCGTTAAAAAACAAAAGCAACGCGCCCTTGAACTGATGCGCGTAAAACTTTCACCCGAAATGTTTACTGCGTTTATAGCGCTTGGTTTGAGCTTTTTTAAAAAGTAAATTAATTACACTTCAATTCTGTTACTGAAATACACAGGTAACGGCTGAAAAAAATTCTTGTTTGTAGGAGGCACCTACGGAGCCCACCATTTTCCTTTTTTTCACTATAAACATGATACTCCTCCGGAGTACTAATCACATTTTGAAACTCCGGAGGAGTACCATGTTTGTAGCAAGGCATTTGTAAAAGTAAAAGCTCCGTAGGTGCCCCCTATCAGATATTTTCTCAAACAAGTTTTAATCCAGTCGCTCCCTCTCAAAAAAAATTAAAAAAATATTCACCTCACTTTATCCACTTTTAAAATGAAGGTGTCTTTATGTACGAAAAGGAAAAATGAATAATTACGACTCATACTTTGACCTGGGCCAGTTGATCGCGAAATATATGCGAAACGAGTTGAGCGACCAGGAAAAACTCCAGCTTGACCAATGGCTTCAGGCTGATGCCCGCAACCAGGAATTATTCAAAAAACTAACCGATGAACATCTGCTCAATAATGAGCTGGAAACCTTTTCGGCAACTGATAAAGCTAAAGCATGGCATAATATTACCAAAAGCACGGGGTTTAAACGCAAAAATAACAAACTGCGGTGGGTTGGATACGCCGCAGCCGTGCTTTTACTGGCCGCATTAACCATTACCCTAAATAAACGCCAAACTGCAGAGCAGCCACAAAACCTGGCCAATCAACACAAAGACATTCCCCCGGGAACTAACAAAGCTGTACTTACGCTTGCCGATGGATCGACCATAGTTTTGGATAGCGCCAAACACGGGCAAATTGCAAATCAGCAAAATGTGGTGATCAGGGAAGATAAGGATGGCAAGGTAGTTTACGAGGCTACGCATGAAACTCAAGGGCCTACTGCCCCTGTTACTACCGAGACTATTGCTATGAATATGCTGGCTACCCCACGCGGCGGTCAATACCAGGTTGTTTTGCCCGATGGCACAAAGGTTTGGTTAAACGCTGCATCGTCACTGAAATATCCAACCACATTTACAGGCAATGAGCGCAGGGTTGAACTTACAGGCGAGGCGTATTTTGAGGTAAGTAAAGATCCGTCGAAACCCTTTAACGTAAAAACCGCGAGCCAAACGGTTACAGTGTTAGGCACGCATTTTAACATTAACAGTTATGCCGATGAGGGTGTCACTAAAACTACCCTGCTTGAAGGCAGTGTGAGGGTTACCGGCAACTCTGGACAATCGGTTAAAATAAAACCGGGCGAGCAGGCTGTCAACACTTTAAGCAACATCAACATTAATGAGAATGCCAACATTGACGAGGCAGTGGCCTGGAAAAACGGAAAATTTGTTTTCAGCAATACCGATCTGCAAACCATTATGCGCCAGCTATCCCGTTGGTATGATGTGGATGTAGAGTACCAGGGCAAAACAGCGCAAAAACATTACATGGGGCGCATTTCACGCAATGTACCTGTGTCACAAATATTTGAAATCCTTAAAACAAGCGGCTTAAACTTCACAATTAACGGGAGGAAGATTATAGTAAAATCATAACAAAATCCAATATGTGGTAAACGGCCAGGCCGGTTTACTAAAAGTTGGCCCATAAAAAAACCGAAAGTGTTGCGACCACTTCCGGCTATATTTTGGGGGCTAACATCATCCAAATTATATCGACTAAATACTTTTTAAACTAATCAACCCAAAACAAAAATATGGATTTTTCTACATTTCCTGTGCCCTTACACAACGATGGCCGGGTAAATAAATTCAAAAACGCTACCAAAGGTTTTTTCCGGATGAACCGGGAAACAAAAAGGAAATTTATTATGCGGATTAAGCTTATCGCCGTCCTGTTATTTGCAGTTTGCATGCATCTCAGCGCTAAAAGTTTCAGCCAAAACATCACTTTAGCCGAAAAAAACAGCAGTCTTCAAACGGTGCTGAACAAAATTGAGCAGCAAAGCGGTTATGATATCTTCATGCAAACCGAACTGCTTGCCGGCAGCAACAAGGTATCGTTAAATGTAAAAAACGAAGCTTTAACAAAAGTGCTCGACAGGGTATTTAAAGGTCAGCCTGTAACTTATGCTATTGTAGGCCATACCATTGTAGTAAAGGAAAAAAACGCGCAAACTTCCGCAAACGCGCCGGCTTCATTATATACCGGTAAAGTTATTGACGCTGTTACCAAAGAGCCGCTTATTGGTGCTTCGGTAGGTGTTAAAGGCGGAGGCAAAGCTACATCAACCAGTCTTAATGGTACTTTCAAATTAAACCTTGAAAATGGCGACGGCACTGTGCTGGTAGTTTCCTATATCGGTTATGTAACCAAAGAGATTACGCTTTCAGGCACCACCAATCTTGGCGAAATTGAGCTTAAATCAAGTGCAAGTGCTATGAATGAAGTTGTGGTAACCGGTGACGTTGCCATCGACCGTAAAACTCCTGTAGCGGTAACAACCATTAACCAACGCTTTATTGAAGAAAAACTGGGCAACCAGGATATCCCGCAATTATTAAGTATTGTTCCTGGTGTAATGGCTACTCAAGGCGACGGTGGTTACGGTGATTCACGCATCAACATCCGTGGTTTCAACAGCGGATCTAAGAAAGGTAACGTGGCTTTAACCATAAACGGCATTCCTGTTAATGATATGGAGAATGGTTCACTGTACTGGTCAGATTTTTCTGGCCTTACCGATGTAACCACTTCATTGCAGTTACAACGCGGTTTAGGTGCTTCAAAAATCATAGTACCTTCATTTGGTGGTACAATCAATATCACCACACGTGGTACCGAGACCGAAAAAGGCGGCTATATTTCTCAGGGTATCGGTAGCGATGGTTATGAAAAAACAACCGTTTTATTATCAACCGGCTTAGATAAAAATGGCTGGGCTGCTACCTTCCAGGGCAGCAGGACTCAAGGTCGTGGTAATGCCGATGGTTTAAACTTTTTAGGTTACAACTACTTCTTTAACATTTCAAAACAGCTTACACCAAGCCAAACCTTATCGCTTTCGGTAATGGGTGCCAATCAAACACATGGTCAACGACCAGACGAACTGATCTCTGACTGGCAAAATGCGCCTCAGGGCATCCGTTGGAACTATGAGCTGGGTGTAAAAGACGGCAAACAAATCAATCCGTACAATAACAACTTTAGCAAGCCATTATTCTCATTAAATCATGAGTGGAATATCAATGGAAGCTCAAGCTTATCAACCGTATTATATGCAACTTACGGCACAGGTGGTGGCGGTGGTATCCAGGGCGAAGCGCCAAGGGTAAGCAATCTATATTCGCCATATGATTATACAGCTGCCGAAAAAGCGAACTTCGCTAACCCTGACGGTTCTGCAAGCACCTATTTCTATTCATCACACAATGATCATACCTGGTATGGTTTACGCAGTACTTACCGTACCGAATTAAGTAAATACCTTAATCTGTCTGCAGGTATCGACGCGAGGTATTACAAAGGCACCCATTATAAAACTGTTACCGATTTGTTAGGCGCCGATTATGTTTATGATCCGTATACCGGAAGCAGCAATCTTGGCAGTCGTTCGGGCGATATTAACAACCCCGAACACCGCGCAATGGTTGGCGATAAAATAGGTTATTTCAATAAAGATAATGTGATTTCAGGCGGCGTGTTTGCTCAGGCCGAATATTCAAAGGATGATTTCTCGGCCTTTGTAACTGTAACAGGTAGCGGCACCGGCAACCAACGTAACGACTATTATAATTACCTGAACAGCGACCCTAACCAAAGCAGTAAATACGTAAACTTTTTCAACTACCAGGCTAAAGGTGGTGCCAACTATAATATCAATGAGGCAATGAACGTGTTTGCCAATGTTGGCTACATGACTAAAGCGCCTTATTTTGATAACGTTTTCCAAAAGTTCACCAATACCATCAATCCAAATTCGGTATCTGAGAAATTACTGAGCTATGAGTTGGGATATGGCCTTAAACTGGCACATTTCAGCGCCAAATTAAACGCTTACAGAACACAGTATAATGACGAGTCGTTTGCTACATCATACTTTGACCAACCAACTAATCAGCTTTATACCGTTAACGTGGCAGGCGTTGACGAATTACACCAGGGTTTGGAGCTTGAGATGAAATTAAAGCCGATTAAAGAAATTACGCTGAACGGTATGCTGTCTTATGGCGATTGGCGCTACACCAACGATGCTGGCCCGACCACAGTTTATAACTCACAGCAACAGGCTGTTAAAACCGTTAACAAAGTTTACTTAAAAGACATTAAAGTTGGCGATGCAGCACAAACTACTGCTGCTTTAGGCGCCGATATTGATGTATTGCCAGATCTGACTATTGGTGGTAACTATTTTTACTATGGTAACTACTATTCAGATTTCAACTTTGCAAATGCTGGTCAACCCAATATGCACCCTTACAAATTGCCAAACTATTCTATCTGGAACCTTAATGGTGTATTCAGGTTTAAAATTGCAGGTTTGAATGCTGTGTTAATCGGCAACGTAAACAACCTGCTTAATACCAAATACATAGCCGACTCTTACGACGGTAACCTAACCGGTAATGCGGCCAACGCATTAGTTTACTACGGTTTAGGCAGAACATTTGTAACCAGTTTAAAAATTAAATTTTAATAAGATTTTAAGTAATTAAAATGAAAAAGATATCTAACATACTGGTACTGGCAGCCCTTGCATTATCGGCCTGCCAAAAACAACCGGTTATTCCAAATACTATGCCTTTGCATAAGGCCAAGCTGACCCAAACACTGGTTGCGGCCGATTATAAAAAGCTTGATACCTCATCATATGGTTATAAAAACGGCGTTTTTCAATCAGAGGATGACGCTAAACAAACCATTCCGGGACTGTTGGCCACTGAATATCCGCGCGTTGACGATGGTTCAACCGCCGATGTAACTTTCAACGTAGGTACGCCACAGGTTAAAGTTGCAGACAGTGTTTACAAAAACGTAGCGTATACGCTAACCAACGCTGATTATTTACTGTTACCGGGCAACAAGTTCACCGATTTTACGGCTGCTCAAATACTTTCATGGTTGCCTTACGGGCCTAAAACATCATCTCCTAAAGCTAACCAGCTGGCGGTGTTAACTTTTAATTATTACTCGGGCAGTGTATCTGTACAAACATTTGGATATATGTATTTAAATGGTGCCTGGCAGCAAATTTATCTTTTGTCGCCAGCTCAGTACGCCTCAATCGGTCGCTCAAACCATAACGAGTTTGTTGCTACCGATAATGTGAGCAGTGTCAACACTTATATCGGTGCATTATTAAAAGCCGACTTAAGCATATCTGCAACCGCACAGGTTGGCGATATCCAATATGTAAGCTATAACTACTATGATGGTACTACTGATTTTCAAAAAGTAACAGCCTTCGCGTTTGATGGCAGCAACTGGGTTTCCGGTTCAACTCCGCGCACTTTATCGTTTGAGCGTGCAAGTGGCAAATGGGTAGTAAGCAGCACCGTTAGCTATACCCTTGTTAAAGATGATTACGTTTACATTGGCACACAAACCACCGTAGGTACCCAGGCTGCAAGGGACAACGTTGCCAAATACCCCGACTTTAACATCAGTGCTACAACCGATGCTACTTACTGGAGCGATGCAGATCTGAATGCTGCTATGATAGCCGTGTTAACAGAGAAATTTAAAACTACCGCACTTCCAAACCAAAAATTTGTGGTTACCTATGTTGTTTACAGCTTTGGTAAAACCTCAAACGTCAGCAAAACTTTCGTATTCGACGGAACAAATTTCGTAGTTCCGCAATCGTAATATCTTATACCAACAGGCCCGGTATACTGGCCGGGCCTGTTTTTTTCTCCCCTAAATCTTTCCTGGTTTTAAAAAATTTGCACAGCGTAAACGCATTGGCTGTACTTTGTATTTATCTATCATAAAAACAACAATTATGAAAATTAACAACCTGCTTATTGGCCTGGGTTTAGCTTTAACCTTTGCCGGATGTTCCAAAGACCTTAAAAACTCGCCGACGCCGCCTAAAACCGGCGATACTACGAAGACAACCACTCCTCCTGCTCCCACTCCTTACACTATTACCGAGGATTTTGAACAGGGTGCGAAAACCGCCTATGCAGCGGCAGATGTATCCTTAAGTACGGGCAGCTGGAATTTTAACGATGCATTGATAGGCAATCTTGCTGCTGATTTAAAAGACGGTACAAAATCAGTAAGGATCCGTACCGGTGATATTGCCATGAATTTTGATATCAACGGTCTTACTACTTTGTATATTAAACATGGCAAATACGGTACTGATGCAACATCTACATGGCAATTATTAATGTCGACAGATGGCGGAACAAACTATACCCAGGTTGGTACTGATATTACTGAAACCAATACCACGCTGGTAACCGATTCATTTAAAGTAAGCGTTACAGGAAAAGTTAGGTTTGAGATCAAAAAAACAGGAACAACCCGTATCAACATTGATGATATCACTTTTAAAGGTGCCGGCGATCCTGGTATAACTGTTGGAACGCCAGATACCGGCAGCGGCGATACTCCGGGCAGCACAAGCCCATCAACCCCGCGCGATGTTACCGCCGGTGCGGATGCGCCACCAACAAGCGGCGACAACAGCAACCTGCTTTTCGGTAATCCATCAAACGCGCTTTCAACATTGGCGTCTATGGATAATTACCTGATAGATCAAAAGTATTATGTAGAATCATACAACGCTACCAAAGGCGAACCAAACTGGGTAAGCTGGCACCTGGATGCAACCAATACCACCAATGCAACCGGCAGGTTAGATGATTTTGCTGGCTGGAGCGGATTACCTGCTGCCTGGTACCAGGTAGAGAGCAATAGCTACTCAGGCAGTGGTTTCGACAGGGGGCATAATTGTCCGTCGGCCGATCGTACAAGCTCTACAGATGCTAATGCATCAACCTTCCTGATGACCAATATGATACCACAGGCCCCTCAAAACAACCAACAAACCTGGGCTAACCTTGAAAACTACCTGCGCGAGCAAGTGGTTGCCGGTAACGAGGTATACATTATTATGGGCAGCTATGGAACCGGCGGCACAGGTTCAAACGGTACTGCCAGCACCATTAACAGTGGTCACGTAAACGTACCAAGCAATGTTTGGAAAATTGCCCTGATCATCCCGAAAGGCGATGGTGATGTTGCAAGGGTTACCGCTTCAACAAGGGTTATCGCGGTAAACACACCTAACATCAATACCATCAATTCCGACTGGACTAAGTACATCACTACCATTAAGGATATTGAAACCGCTACTGGTTATACACTGCTATCAACTCTGCCTGCTTCGGTTAGGACAGCACTTGAAGTTAAGGTAGATACCGGCGCTTCTGGCTCATAACAAAAGCGGTAATTGAAAAAGGAAAGCCGGAAATGTAAAATATTTCCGGCTTTTTTGCTGGCACTTTTCGGAAGTGTTCAACTTTTGAAAAACGGGTGTTCACCTTTTGAAAGCCCGAAACCACAACTAATTGACTACCAACAACAAACTGTTCAAATTAATTTATTGCACGTTTTTCACTATTTATAATCTATTGATTTCCAAGCAATAAAACCCAGGTAAAAACAACAAGTGTTCATACTTTTAAAAGTTGAACACTTGCTATTTCATGCTTATTTTGCTAATCTCCTATTGTTAGGACACGAGATCAATCCACACCTTTTACATTCATTTTAAAGGTGTAAACTGCCTTCGAGGCTGTAATGAATAACACATCTTTGTTTTTGCCGCCGAAACAGATGTTGGCTGTCCAGGGTTCATCAATATCTATATGGCCAATCTTTTCGCCTTTAGGGTTAACTATGGTAACACCTTTGCCACACATGTAAATATTACCGCGCTCGTCAATTGTCATTCCGTCACAGCCCATCGCTATAAATAAAGTACGGTTTGATAGTGTGCCATCTTTATTGATATCATAACGATAGGTTTTATTATCACCAATATCGGCCACATACAAA
This sequence comes from Mucilaginibacter kameinonensis, assembly GCF_003675385.1. Lineage (GTDB taxonomy): Bacteria > Bacteroidota > Bacteroidia > Sphingobacteriales > Sphingobacteriaceae > Mucilaginibacter > Mucilaginibacter kameinonensis. The sequence continues at coordinate 1,003,542 of NZ_RCWZ01000005.1, forward strand.
TTCTTTCCATCCGGTGTGCCTACGATGCCGTTAGGACGCACAAATTTATCATCAACAATTACCGCAGGCGCTTTTCCTTTAGCCAGGAAGTAGAGTTTCTGACCATCGAGATCAGACTGTTTGCGTGTCCAGTAATCGCGCTGATAGTATGGATCGGTGATATAAATGCCGCCATCCGGGCGTACCCAAACATCGTTAGGGCCGTTAAATTTATGGCCCTGGTAGTCTTTTAGCAAAACGGTTACTTTTCCTTTGGGGCTGATAGACCATAACTGGTCATCAGCATCGGCACAACTGATTAGATTTCCCTTTTTATCGAAATACATGCCGTTTGAGCGGCCCGCGCTATCCAGGAAAACGGAAAGCTTGCCATCGGTATCGTATTTCCAGATCTTGTTATTGGGCTGATCCGTAAAAAACACATTGCCTTTTTTATCAACAGCCGGCCCTTCTGTAAAAGAGAATTGTTTCGCGATCAACTGCGCTTTAGTATCGGGCGAATAAAGATCGGTTTGATCCTGAGCTACGGCCTTGCCCCCAAGTGCCGATAAGAATAATATAATAACGGATAGTTTTTTCATGTGCGGTACAGGTTACTTTTGGTTTTGCTAAAGTAACACGTTTTACTACCCGATTATTTTGCGGGGGTAAAATATTTGATACAAGTAGTGGATTTGTAGGATTGTTAACGCTTTACTCCTCACGCATACTTCTTTACCATCTATCAAATGTTTGATTAAAAAGATAGATTTAAAAACCTTACTTTTGCACCTTTATTAAAATACCGTACATCACATGAGTATTGCATTATCCGAACAGGAAATCTTTCGCCGCAAATCTTTACAGGAGCTACGTGCACTGGGTATTAACCCATACCCCGCCGAAGCTTTTAATGTTAACGCCTGGGCACAGGATATAGCTGATAATTTTAAGGATAAACCCGAGGCCTACCAGGATGTTGTAATTGCAGGCAGGATCATGACCCGCCGTATCATGGGCAACGCTTCGTTTGCCGAATTACAGGATTCAACCGGTCGTGTGCAGATTTACCTGAAACGCGATGATATTTGCCCTGGTGAGGATAAAACTTTATATAACACTGTATTTAAGAAACTACTTGATATTGGCGATTACGTTGGTGTAAAAGGCTATGTTTTCCTTACCCAAACCGGCGAGATCTCGGTTCACGTACGTGAACTGGTTGTGCTTTCAAAATCATTGAAACCACTGCCGGTTGTTAAACGCGAAGACGATGGCACCATCCACGATGGTTTTACCGACCCTGAGTTACGCTACCGCCAACGCTATGTGGATTTAACCGTTAACCCGGATTACAAACAGATCTTCATCAACCGCTCAAAAGTGATCAGCGCTATGCGTGGTTACTTTAACACCCAGGGATGGATGGAGGTTGAAACCCCTATCCTACAGCCTGTACATGGCGGTGCGGCGGCACGTCCGTTTGCTACCCACCATAACACCCTTGATATGCCGCTGTTTTTACGTATTGCCAACGAGCTTTACTTAAAAAGGCTTATTGTAGCCGGCTTTGACGGTGTTTACGAATTTGGTAAAATGTTCCGTAATGAGGGCATGGACCGCACCCACAACCCGGAATTTACTGCTATGGAAATTTATGTAGCCTATAAAGACTACATATGGATGATGGCCATGGTTGAAGAATGCCTGGAAACTGTAGCAAGAGCAGTTCACGGCATCCCGGTTGTACAGGTTGGCAGCAACGAAATTAACTTTGCAGGCCCTTACGAAAAGCTATCTATGTATGATTCGATCCTGAAATATACCGGCATCGATGTATCTGCCATGGATGAAGCCGGCTTACGCGAGGTTTGTGCAGAGTTGAAAATAGAAGTAAACCCAAGCATGGGCAAAGGCAAATTGATTGACGAGATCTTCAGCGCTAAAGTTGAGCATCACCTGATCCAGCCTACTTATATTACGGACTACCCTATCGAAATGACACCGCTTGCCAAAAAACACCGTACTAAGGAAGGGCTGGTTGAGCGTTTTGAGTTATTTGTAAACGGTAAAGAAATTGCCAATGCTTACTCGGAGCTGAATGACCCTATTGATCAGCGTGAGCGTTTGGAAGAGCAGTTGATCCTGGCCGGTCGTGGTGATGACGAGGCTATGGCTATGGATGACGACTTTTTACGCGCACTTGAATACGGTATGCCGCCAACATCGGGCTTAGGTATCGGTATCGACAGGCTGGTAATGTTAATGACCAATCAGAGCACTATCCAGGAAGTATTATTCTTCCCGCAGATGCGCCCGGAGAAAAAAGTTAAAGTTGCTACTGCCGATGATTTTATAAACATTGGTGTGCCTGCCGAATGGGTACCCGTATTAAATAAAATGGGCTTCAACACTGTTGAAGAACTAAAAGCAGGCAACCCTAACAAGGTATTTAATGACCTTGGCGGTATGCGCAAAAAATTAAAACTTGATATTACCATGCCAACTAAAGAAGTTGTTATGGCCTGGTTTGAATAATTTGATTTTCTGCTAAAATCAAAAAACGGAGGTGATAATAATCTCATTATCACCTCCGTTCAATTCCATTTACCTCTCCACTGCCCCAAAATCCAATCCCGGATAACAATTTGTTAACAAAATCATAAAAAAAGGAAAACTTTCGATATTAAGTTATTCTTTAATATTGTATTATACAACTCATACGCATTATGACTAACTCAATATTAGAGATAACCGAAAACGAATACCTGATCAAACTAAACAGGAATAATTTCAACCTGTCGTTCATCAGAAGTTTACTGAAGCTTGTTGAAGTAGCCAATCCATCTGAAGATACGCACACCTATCATACTGATAGCTACGTTCAGCCTTATCAAAACCACTCTGCGACGCCTGACTATTTCAGCGCCATTGAAGAAAAATAAAAGGGACGCGATTTTCGCGTCCCTTTTATTTTTTATTCCTTTTATTTTATTCTCTTTTTAGTACTGGCGATATCCCCCTCTTACTACCTGCTTATCCATCTGTGCCAACTGGCCTTTCATCATCTTGATCTGTTCGGTAAGTAGTTTGTTCTTATCATCTTTTGTAGCTTCTGATAAATACATCTGTGCTTCACGCTTGTTACGTTTAGCCATTGAAATACCGGCAAGGCTCAATTTTGCCAAAGCGACATTGTGCGACATTTTCATACCCAACGACAACGCTTTCTTGAAATATTTCTCTGCTTTCATCGGAGCCTTACGAGATTCGATCAAACCGATCAGCAGGTTATAATAACCGTGCTGGTTTTTATGCAGCTGCTTTTCGTAATCAGTGATTTTCAATAACCATTCTTCTGACTTTTCAGAATTTTCTTTACGTAAAAAGTACTGGGCAATGATCATGTTTTCGTTAAAGAAGAAGCTAAGCAGCAAAATACCACCTATCAACAAAACTAAAATACCCCATCCCCAAAAACCGAATGCACAAAGCGCGACCGCCGCACCCATCACTACACAAGCAATAATTAACCGAACAATATTTGACATAATTTGTGATACTAATATTAACGCAAATATCTGTTTATTTGCACGCTAAACCAACTTCTATATAAATATTTATGGCGATTGCATTACCACCATCATGGCTTGAGGTTTTACAGCAGGAATTTGGCAAACCTTACATGGTAAAACTTAAACAATTTTTAAAAGAAGAGCAGGAATCAGGACAAATTGTTTACCCTAAAAACAGCGACATCTTTAATGCTTTTAACACTACCCATTTTGATGATGTTAAAGTGGTAATATTAGGCCAGGACCCTTATCACGGTGCCCATCAGGCTCATGGATTGTCCTTTTCGGTACAAAAGGGAATTGCTATTCCCCGTTCGTTGATGAACATCTATAAAGAACTTCAGGTTGATATTCCCGGATTTAAAGCCCCGGCGCACGGTAATCTTGAAGAATGGGCTAAACAAGGTGTATTATTACTAAATGCTACACTTACCGTTAGGGCGAGCACCCCAGGCTCGCACCAAAAAAGAGGCTGGGAAGAATTTACCGACGAAGTGATCAAAACCATCTCCGATAAAAAAGAAGGTATTGTGTTTATACTATGGGGAGCCTTTGCCCAGTCAAAAGCGGTTTTGATCGATGAAAAGAAACATTTTATCATCCGCTCTGCCCACCCTTCACCATTCTCTGCAGATCGTGGTTTTTTTGGCAGCAAGCCATTTTCAAAAACTAATGAAATATTGAAAAAAGAAGGAAAGAAAGAAATTGACTGGCAGATTCATTAGAGGAAAGAATCAAGACAGCAAGACAAGAGTCAAGAAGTCAAGATACAAGAGCCGGGAAACATACAAGAGTCAAGATTTGTAAAACGTAATAAATAAAAAGAGTCAAGAATAAAAGATATTAAAATCTCCTCTTCTTGACTCTTAATTCTTGTCGTCCTGATTCTATCCTGACTCTTGTATCTGGACTTCTTGATTCTTATATCTAATACTCCAGCGGCACTATTGGCTCCTTTTTGCTGGTCGACATGATCATCATGGTTTGGAATGTTTTGACCACGGTAATACGGCTGATCTTTTCCATGATCAATTGCTCGTACGATTTAATGTCACGTACGTATACCTTCAGCAGAAAATCGCACTGGCCGGTTACGTGATGGCACTCGGTAACTTCCTTAATATTCTTGATCTCATCCAAAAAAGTTTGAATGGTATTTTTCTGATGAAAATCAAGTGAGATCTGGATAAAGGTTTTGATCCCCAATCCTAACTTCTCTTCATCTACCAAGGCATGATAGCTTTTAATGTATTCGGCGTTCTCAAGTTTACGCACGCGTTCAAGGGTAGGTGCTGGTGAAAGCCCTATCTCATTAGACAGCTGGAGGTTGGTTATCCTTCCGTTTTCCTGTAAAATCTTGAGTATCTGTAGGTCTATTTTATCTAATTCGGCGGCCATAGTTGTATGCAAATATAGTATTTTCCTTGCTTCGCAAAATTTAATTTTTCTTTAAAGTACTTCAACAAAAACATATTTCCTAACGTTTATTTTTTTAGATTAGTCTAAATTTTTTATTAGATTTGTTTAAATGAATACTTTAGCCGAGGAAAACTACTTAAAAGCCATTTATCATCTCACTGAAAATGATGGCAATGCGAGTACAAATCAAATCGCATCCTCGCTAAATACCAAAGCATCTTCGGTTACCGATATGCTAAAAAAGCTTGCAGATAAGGCCCTCATTAATTACACTCCTTACCAGGGCGTAAACCTTACCCCTTCCGGCGAAAAAATAGCATTAGGTATTATCCGTAAACACCGCTTGTGGGAGTACTTTTTGGTTGAGAAACTTAACTTTAAATGGGATCAGGTACATGACCTTGCCGAAGAGATGGAACATATTTCATCCGAGGAATTGATTGACCGCCTCGATCAGTTTATGGGCTACCCTACACATGATCCGCATGGCGATCCCATCCCTGATTGTAATGGCCGCTTTAATACTCATGAACTAAAGCCTGTGTCGGCGGTAACAATTAATCAATGCGGCGTTATTTCCGGCGTGCGCGACCATAGTTCATCTTTTTTACAATACCTCGATAAACAACAGCTTACCATTGGCTGCAAAATCATAATCACTGATATTATCGAATACGACCACTCGGTAGTGGTACAAACCGGCAATAAAGAAGTGCAGATCAGTCGCGAGGTAGCCAACAATCTGCTTATAGCCCTATGAATAATAAACACAACGAATCTTTAGGTAATGTACACGGATCGGTAAGCACCGAAAATAAAACCGGATGGCGCAAGCTGATGGCTTTTTTGGGCCCGGCTTACCTGGTGAGCGTGGGCTATATGGATCCGGGAAACTGGGCAACAGACATTGCCGGTGGCAGTGCCTTTGGATATAAGCTGATCTGGGTACTGTTTGTATCAAACATGATAGCGCTCCTGTTGCAGTCACTGGCTGCCCGGTTGGGGATAGTCCGCGGGCTCGATCTTGCACAGGCTTCTAAAAATGCCTATCCGCGCTTTGTTAACTTTTGGTTATACATATTAGCCCAAATTGCCATCGTAGCCTGCGACCTTGCCGAAATTATTGGTATGGCCATTGGTTTAAAGCTACTTTTTCACCTCCCGTTGATCTGGGGCGTATCGCTTACCATAACCGATACCGTGCTCATGCTTTACCTCATGAACAAGGGCATGCGCAAACTTGAGGGCTTTATCATTTCCATGATCTTTATCGTAGGGCTCTCTTTCCTGGTTGAGATGTTTATCGTTAAACCGGATGTGATAGAAGTAGCAAAAGGTTTTATACCCGGCAACCTATTTAAAGGCGATAAAATAAGTCAGCAGATGCTTTATATCGCTATAGGTATTATTGGCGCAACGGTAATGCCCCATAACCTGTACCTGCATTCATCGCTTGTACAAACCCGGCAAATCACCCGTACAGAAGAAGGTTTCAGGGCCGCTATTAAGTTTAACCTCTTTGACACCGTTATAGCGCTCAACCTCGCTTTTTTTGTAAATGCTGCCATCCTGATATTAGCCGCAAGCGCGTTTTTCAGGAACGGCTATTTTGAGGTTGCTGAAATACAGGATGCGTTTAAGCTATTGGAACATATTTTTGGAGCCATTGCCCCTACGCTGTTTGCCATAGCTTTGATAGCGTCTGGTCAAAGTTCAACTATTACAGGAACGCTTGCCGGGCAGATCATTATGGAAGGCCATATTAACCTGCGGATTGAGCCCTGGTTACGCCGTCTGCTTACCAGGATACTGGCCATTGTACCGGCCGTGTTCACCATACTTTACTACGGAGAAGATGGCTTGGGAAAACTATTAATCTTAAGCCAGGTGGTACTGAGCCTGCAATTGGGTTTCGCGGTGATTCCTCTTATCCATTTTACGTCCGACAGGAAACGGATGGGCAAATTCGCCATCAATTTTCAAACAAGGGCATTAGCATGGGCAAGCGCCCTGTTAATTGTTGCGCTGAATGCCAAACTGGTTTATGAAGAGATTATAGACTGGGTAACGGGTAATCCTTCGGCCGTATGGATATACGCCGTTGTGGTTCCGATTGTTATCGGCATAGGGGTACTATTAATCTATGTTTTCATCAGACCATTGTTATTTAAACATTACGATAAGCCGGCTTATGTTCCGCATGGCATAGCTAATGCTATTACCGAGCTTGACGCCATAACTTACGGCCATATTGGTATAACTATAGATTTTTCAAAAAATGACACCGATTGCCTTCGTCACGCCATTATGCAGGGCGGCAAAAAGGCTGGTTATACATTGATTCACGTTGTTGAAACCGCCGGTGCCCGCTACTACGGCGGCGAGGTAATGGACAACGAAACCCAGGTTGATTTTGATAACCTGGATAAATATGTATGCGCGCTGAAAAATCTTGGCTATAACGCGCAGGGGCAAATTGGCTACGGCAACCCGGCCAGTGCCATTGCCGAAATTGTGAAAGATCAAAATGTTGATTTTATTGTAATGGGGTCACACGGGCACAAAGCGCTAAAGGATCTTATATTTGGCACTACCGTAAATTCCGTGAGGCACATGGTTAACGTGCCCGTGCTGGTAGTAAAGCCACAGTCAAACTAATTTTGTAAGTTTGCGGATTAATAATCATGAGCCAGGATAACATCTATATAAAAAATAAAAAAGCTTACTTTGAATATCATATACTTGATAAGTACGTGGCGGGTATACAGCTGCTCGGCACCGAAATCAAATCGATAAGGCAAGGTAAGGCTAATATTAACGACGCATTTTGCACATTCATTAACAATCAGTTATATGTACGCAACCTGCACATTTCAGAATACTCATTTGGCTCATTCTATAATCACGAAGCCAAGCGCGACCGTATCCTATTACTAAATAAAAAAGAGCTTAAAAAACTCCAAACCCGTGGCGAAGAACGTGGATTAACTATAGTTCCGCTGGCTTTATTTATTAGCGAACGTGGGTTTGCGAAACTGGAGATAGGGCTGGCCCAGGGTAAAAAGACTTACGACAAGCGCGAAACCATGAAGGAACGTGATACTAAGATAGAATTAGATAGGGTGATGAAAAGATAAATCTGATTTCGGAATTGAGAATTTGGATTTCGAATTATATCTACATCTGTCCATTCACAATTTCGAAATCGAAAATTCGAAATCCCAAATCCACTACCAGGCTTTATCTCCTACCAACGGTACAAACCTGAAGGTATCCAGCACAATTTTTTCGTAGTCGTTCTCTCCTACTTTCAGGATAGTAACCATTTTTTGAGTTTCTTCGTCACCAACCGGGATCACAAGGATTCCGCCTATATTTAATTGCTTTAAAAGCACTTCGGGAACAGTTGGCGCGCCGGCCGTTACAATGATCTTATCATAAGGCGCATGATCCGCCAAACCAATAGAGCCGTCGCCCAAAAAAAAGTGGGCATTGTACCCCATTTCGCTGGGCAATATAAATTTAGTACGATGATACAGCTTTTCCTGGCGTTCGATGGTGTAAACTGTAGCGCCAAGCTCAAGCAGGATACAGGTTTGATAGCCGGAGCCCGTACCTATTTCCAGCACTTTATCCCCTTTGCGAATATGTAATAATTCGGTTTGATAGGCAACAGTATATGGTTGCGATATGGTTTGCCCCTCGCCTATAGGAAACGCGATGTCCCTATAAGCCTGGTTCCAGAAAGTTTCATCAAAAAAGTAATGGCGTTTTACTTTACCGATAGCCTCTAAAACATGTTCGTCGCCAATTCCCTTCTTTCTTAAAACATCAACCAATCTTTTACGGGCACCCTGTTCGCGGTAATTATCAATATACTTGTAAGCCATTTTCAAGAGCAAAGTTAATACGAATTTTCACAGAATTTGCGCCATAAACGTGATTTAAGGCCCGAAGCTGTTTATATGCTTCATTAGTAAAAATTTAAAATTCAATTTCCCAACGGCAATCCCTAAAACGAAGAACGCCGGGCTATTTGCCCGGCGTTCTTCGTTTTTATATCATTTAGAATTATACTTCTCTGCTGCTATCCCATTTCTCCAAATAATCAGCCACACGCCTTACAAAGGAGCCCCCTAAGGCACCATCTACAACACGGTGATCATATGATAACGAAAGGAACATCATGTGACGTATAGCGATCATATCCCCCTCTTTGGTTTCAATAACCGCTGGTTTCTTCTTAATAGCGCCAACAGCCAAAATTGCAACCTGCGGTTGGTTAATTATAGGCGTACCCATAACGTTACCAAACGAGCCAACATTGGTGATGGTGAACGTACCGTCCTTTACATCATCAGGCTGTAGTTTGCCAATACGGGCACGGTTTGCCAGGTCATTTACAGCTTTTGTTAAGCCAACCAGGTTAAGCTCATCGGCCTTTTTAATTACAGGTACTATCAGGTTACCGCTTGGCAAAGCAGTTGCCATGCTTATATTGATTGCCGCTTTCTTGATGATTTGGGTACCATTAACAGATACGTTGATCATCGGGAAATCCTTGATGGCTTTTACTACGGCCTCTATGAATATAGGCGTAAAGGTTATCTTTTCACCTTCACGTTTTTCAAAGCTATTTTTAACTTTTTCGCGCCATAATACCAGGTTGGTAACATCTGCTTCAACAAAGGATGTAACGTGAGGCGAAGTTTGCTTGCTCATCACCATATGGTCGGCAATTAAACGGCGCATCCTGTCCATCTCAATGATCTCATCTGTACCAGTTACAGAAGTAGCCGGAACTGGTCTCTGCTCAACAGGAGCAGTTTTCGTCACTTCCGTTTTTACAGGTTCAGGACTTGCCGGAATAACTGGTTGTGGTACCGGCTGCGGATCCTGAACAGGTGTATTTACTTTTTCTGCAACTGGCTGTGCTTCCTTAACCGGCTCGGCAACTTTTACAGCTTCGGCAGGCGGAGTACTAACCGACGCCGAAGGTTGACCATTTTGAGCGGCAGTCGAAGTTTTTGCCTGCAGGTAGTTTAATAAATCATCTTTGGTTAAACGGCCTTCAGAACCTGTTCCAGAAATACTGTCAAGCTCATCAATGCTGATACCTTCCTGAGCGGCAATATTTCTTACCAGTGGCGAATAAAAGCGCCCTTCTGATTTAAACAACGAAGCAGGTGAGCTTTTTTGCCCAAGCTGATCCAGGCCAGGAATGCCCGCTAAGCTTTCGGATTGAATTTCGTTTAATTCTGGTTCAGGAGTTTTCTCAATCTCTTTAAACTGAACAGTTTCGTGATAAGTTGATTCTGCTATTTTGGATTCCCCGGCAGGTTTTACCTCCGGAGTTGACTCAGGCTGAACAATTGCAGGTGCTGCTTCAGGTTCGTCAGTTTCAATGATCGCAATAACCGCCCCAACCTGCACCACATCATTTTCTTTATAAAGTTGTTCAACTAACCTACCCGCTACAGGCGAGGGCACGTCAGAGTCAACTTTATCGGTAGCGATCTCCATTACCGCATCATCGGCATTTACCTTATCACCCGGATTTTTTATCCATTTGATAACGGTTGCCTCGGCAACACTCTCTCCCATTTTTGGCAATAACAGTTGGTATTTGGCCATACAGTAGAATATAGTTTAACTCCAAAATTATATATTTAAATCTTTACTTTTTAATTTCAGTAAGTAAAGTATTCAACATTGACAGTGCTGTTATAGCACTCCTCTCAATGTTTTGGCGGCGTTTGGTACCAAATATATGCTTTTTTATTAATGACTTCCCTTTTCCCGCAACTGCAATCCACACTGTACCAACGGGTTTGTCTTCCGTGCCGCCGCCAGGGCCCGCAACGCCGGTAATTGCAATTGCCAAATCCGATTTAAAATTTAACAGTGCACCCTCTACCATTTCTTTTACAGTTTCCTCGCTAACCGCACCGTGTTGCCATAAAGTTTCGTTCTTTACGCCCAAAATACTCTCCTTTAATTCGTAAGAGTACGATATAGCTCCACCTAAAAATACATGCGATGAACCCGGATGTTGGGTAAACAAGTGTGAAAGATAGCCACCGGTACAGCTTTCGGCTACTGATAAAGTAAAGTTATTTGCTTCCATGATATCAAGCAGGGCCTTCTCAAGCGCGATATCTTTATCGATTACAAATGGCAAACCAATCCGCTCAATAAGGCGCGCGGCAAACACATCAACTTCCTGTTGCAGAGCGGCTTCGTTTTCGCCAAAAGCGCTCAAACGCAAACGTACCTGGCCCAACTTGGGCAGGTATGCCAGTTTAATATGCTGCGGTAAATCGTTTTCAATATCCGCTATGCGTTCGGCCAAAAATGATTCGCCTTCGCCAACGGTTAGCAGTGTTTTATGAATAATAGTTGGAAATTTAAGGGTAGCCTTAAGCTTTGGCAGTACCTGTTCTTCCATCATATACATCATCTCAAACGGCACGCCCGGCATCGACACATAAATCACCCCATTATGGTTAAACCACATACCCGGAGCCGTGCCATTTTCGTTAAGCACTATCTGACAATTGGCCGGAACAAGGGCTTGCTGCTTGTTTACTTCAAGCAGCGGGCGGTTATATTTAGCAAAAATACGTTCTACATTGGCCAGGGCTTCTTTATTTTCAACCAGACCAACGCCAAAATATTCGGCTAATGTTTTTTTTGTGATATCATCTTTTGTAGGACCAAGGCCCCCGGTAATAAAAATCACGTTGGCCCGGTTTGCTGCCTCGGCCAGTGCTTTGAGGATATGTTCCCTGTCGTCGCTTATTGATGAGATCTGTTTTACCCTAAGCCCTATCTTGTTAAGTTCGGTAGCCATCCAGGCCGAATTCGTATCAACAATTTGTCCGATAAGTATTTCGTCGCCGATGGTAATTATTTCTGCCAGCATTTTTATATTAATAAAAAGTTGATTGGGGATTGTAATCGCTTCTCTTGCTCAGCTTCAAATCCTGCAAAATAGATGCTTTCACCTTTAAAGTTACGTTATACATTTTATATACCCCAAACGGAATCCACTGAAACGCCATGTCCCAGCAATGCAGATCCCGGTATATGGAAAACGACGTAGCGCTGGCAAATTTAGCCGCTTTTATATCATAAGTGGTAGTATACTGGATCTTCCACTTTTGCGTAAGGTTTACGTCGCCCGAGATCTGGAGCGTATTACTTGTGTTTTTATTATTCAGGTAATTTTGATAGCTGAAACTATAGTTCAAAGAGATATTCCACGGTACATTAAAATCCACGTAAGCATTCGGATCGCTATTTACCAACGCCAGTCGTTGCGCCTGGCTGGTATTCATAGTGGCAATGGTATTAAGTGCCGCATTACCCGGGGTTGCCTTGGTTGAATTTAAGCTACCGCCCATTGAGATATTCAAACCTGTTAAAGTAGGAAATTTACCATCCTGCCAGGCATACCTGTTTATATAACGACTTGTTTTTACGATAGTATTATTTGAAATGGAATCACTTACCTTGGTAACATAAGGACTAAATACCCCCGAAAAACTGATACTCAATTTTTGGTTAAAAATGGCCGTATGTCCCGAAAACGAGATATCCGACAGTTTCATTGAATCGGCTGCGAAATTGTAGAATGTAGAGAATGACAAACCCTGCAAAATCGTGATCTTACGATCGGTACCGGAGGTATCCGAGCTTTTCGCCTTCACTTTTGCCTCTATCGTGTTATCGACCGAGAAGTTCAAGCCCGCCTGTTTACCAGCCGAAGGCCCTCCGTAAACGCCATTCTGGAAAATAGAATACTTTTGATACGTATAGGGATATGGCACGGTAGCAGTACTTACAGCGGTTTTGTAATATCCAAAGCTCGGATCGCTGAAGTCAGGACGGTAACTGAAACTTATGGATGGCGTAGCCACGTGCCTGATGGCTTTCAGGTTACCATGCTTAAAGTTCATGGTAGCATATAATTTGGTTGATAAGCCGGTACTAATGCTGTACTCCCCGGCACGCTTAAAGCCAGGAACGGTATCAATAACTAACTGGTTTGATCCGGCAATACTTCCCCTTTCAAACCTTTCGTTAATGCTTTGAAAATACCAGCGTTCGGTATAGTTGATACTGTTATTAAACTGAAAGTACTTAAACACGTTTAGGCCCAAACTAACCGGAATGGTATGCTGGAAACCATTTTGCAACCTTTTCGATAAGGTTTCGCTTTTAAACAACTGGGCCTCCGGAATATCATTCAACTTGTTGGTACCTACCAGGTTGTAGCTGACTGTAATTTTCTGATACCATTTTTGTTCGCCTACCCTGTCTTTTGAATCGAATGGGTTTATTGACGACATACCAAACGCGATGGTAGGCAACTCGATGTTTACCGTTTTACGGGCTATATCCTGGCTGTGCGAAATACCGACACTTAAGTTAAAAGGCGTACCGGCCCAGGTTTTACCATACGCGATACTTGAACGCAAACTACTTTGAGCAAGCGCGGTTGGGTTATAGTTAGTTGCCGATGGCGTATTTCTGAAAAAGCCTGAAGTACCAGCATCAACAGAAGCACTGAATGTTGAACCAGGGTTGGCATTAGCGTCCTGCACGTGCGACCAGTAAATATGCGCGTCTTTAGTAGCCGGATCACCTTCCAGGCCATAATTGTGCGAACCAAAGCTCAGCGTAACGTTACCGGTATATTTATATCGTTTCAGGTAACGGGCCGTGCTGCTTAACTCGTACGAGCCTTTTGAATAAATAGACCCAGTTGTGGTTAAATCCAAATAATCATTTATACCGATATAATATCCCAGTCCCTTTAGGTAAAAGCCGAGCGTATTGTCCTCGCCAAAGGTTGGCAAAATAACACCCGATGTCCTGGTATCCGGCTTTGGGAAAAAGCCGAAAGGTATCCCAAGCGGCAATGGTATCCCCTCAATTTCAAGGTAGGCCGGGCCGGATATGATACGTTTCTTTTCGCCTATACCACGGGTTATTACTATACCAAAATGCGTATCGGGATAAGGCAAATCGCAGGTACTGAAAATTACGTTACGATATGCTACCTCATCATCATTAAGCTTTTTAGCCTGTCCGCCAGAAATAAAGTTTCCCTCCTGCTCAGATGCAGGGTTGTAGATTTTTACTTTTTTGGTTTGATAGTTAAATAGTAAAGAGTCAGACGCAACCGGCTTATCCGTTTTTTGCTTCATGATAGGCCTGCGGATATATTGATGTGTCCGCGGATCTATGCTACCACTTGCAAAAACAAGGTGATTTTTTTCGTCGACCCTAATATAATCTGCATCAAGCTCAAAATCTTCATAGGTTACACGGGCTTTGCCATAAAAGTAGTTAATCTGGTGCTCCCTGTCCGAGTAGATCGAATCTTCGGCGGTTGCTTTTATTTCTGACTGAATCCCGCTTTTGTTTTTCTTTGTGGTATCATTGGCAGGTAAAGAATTTACTGGTTTGCCGTTTCTAAGTGGCGTAATTGAACCGGATTTTTTACCTTTAAGAAGTTTCTTATCACGAAGCGAATCAAGTTTGATAATAGTATCCCTTAAAGGTCTGCTGTTGTGGCGGTCATTTAAAATGGTACCAGCATTAGCAAGGCCGTTTACTATTAATATAATTGCAAGCAGAAAAAAAAAGGTTATGAATTTCAAAATTGATTATGAATAGTATTTTTGCAGATAAAGTTAACAGCGTTCAAAAATAATGAAAAATAAGGCATTGAAAAGATTGATTTATAGTTTGTGGGTATTGCTGATTCTCCTTTCATTTTTTCCTTTTAAATCATACAGTTCTAATTTAACCAATAGTCATCCCCTTCAGTCGGATACTGTTGTAAACAGCACCGGTTTTAAAATCAAAACTATTATTATCGACCCAGGGCATGGTGGTAAACCATCAGCCTCTACAGGTCATTATTCGCATGGTGCATCGGGCTCATATTCGTCAGAAAGGAATGTAACGCTGGCTATTGGCTTTAAATTGCAGGCCGCTATAGAAAAAGAATTAACCGGCGTAAAAGCTGTAATGACCCGTACTACCGAAGATGATGTTTCGTTTGAGCGCCGGGCCGAAATAGCAAACGAAAACAAGGGACAGCTTTTCATATCGCTGCACTGTAACTCATTATCTGACAGAACCGTTCGCGAAAAAGTGGGCACTAAACGTCATAAAGCCGTTTACCGCACGGTAAGAGTACCCGACCGTTCGGGCAAAGGTGTGCTGATTTTGGTTTACGGATTGCACCGTACCCGCGAAGAAGAAAGCGCTATTCAGAAAAACCAGGTTGGTGAGGAAAGTGAACTTGATGGCGGCGCATTGGACCCGAACGATCCGATGACCATCATTTTAACTAACGAGTACAAAAGGAAATTCCGTCAGCAAAGTATTAAACTGGCTACTTTAATAAATGGCGAGTTTACTGATACCGACGGAAGGCGCAGTGAGGGTATCAGGGAGCAAGGTATTTACGTGCTTTGTCACAGCGCAATGCCATCGGTACTGGTTGAAACCGGCTATATCAACAACCCGGATGATGAGAAATACCTCAACTCGGAAGATGGGCAAAACGAAATTGTGGCCTCAATTATCCGCGCATTAACAAGCTATAAAAAAGAAATGGAACAGGTTGCGCAATAATTATAAAGCTAAACTGTTACCTTCTACGTAAATAAAACGTACATAATAAAACATATAAACCTTTTTGCAGGTTTATAACCTTAAACACAATTAACGCATAAACTCTACTTAATGAAAATCTCTAACGAAACCAAAATTGGTGCACTTACGGCCATTGCAATTACTATACTCATATTAGGTTACAGTTATTTACGCGGTAATGATATTTTTTCGGGATCAAATAAATACTACGCTATCTATAATAGTGTTGAAGGCCTTACCGTTTCAAAACCTGTTTTGGTAAACGGCTTCCAGATAGGACGCATCTCTAAAATGCAACTTCAGCCTGACGGCCGTACCGTAGTTGAATTTAAAATTGAACCGGATGTAGTTGTACCAAAAAACACCCTTGCTAAACTTGAAAGTACTGATTTGTTAGGCAGCAAAGCCATAGTTTTTGAGTTAGGGAACAGCAATGTACCTGCCGAAGATAAAGACACACTTAAAGCCGATATTCAGGGCAGCCTTGCAGAAAGCCTGCAACCAATACAAAAAAAGGCGGAGCTGTTAATCACTAAGCTTGATTCATCTTTAACAGCTGTAAACAAGATCCTGAACCCTAACTTTCAGAAAAACATCGATCGCAGTTTCATGAGCATCGCCAACTCTTTGCAAACGCTTGAAGGAACTACCAAAAAGATCGATCATCTTGTTGGGGCACAAAGCAGCCATATCGATGCCATACTTTCTAATGCCGAAGTGGTATCGGGCAACTTAAAAACAAGTACAGCACACCTTAACGGCATGACGGCCAACTTTGAAAAAGTAAGTAATGATGTGGCTGCTGCCAACCTGAAACAAACGCTTGATAACGCAAACAAAGCCATGGCCGATTTACAGGCAACCATCGCTAAGATCAACGCAGGTCAGGGTTCATTGGGTTTATTGCTTAACGACGATAAAATGTACAAAAACCTTACTGATGCATCAAACAACCTCAATAACCTGTTTATTGATTTGAAAGCGCATCCAAAACGCTACGTAAGCTTCTCAGTATTCGGCGGTAAAAAAGATTAAGAGAATATTCTTGCTTTTGGCTTTATGCCTTAAGCTTTCAGCTTTATTCTATAAAAAAGGTTTTCCCCTCAATTGCAAGTTCAGTTGAGGGGAAATTTATTTTAGCCTCGTCCAGTAACTCGTTCAGGGTTTTATAACGGGCCGAAAAATGACCAATAAGCAACTTCTTGGCATTGGTTTTTAAAGCTATCTCTCCTGCCTGTAATGCTGTAGTGTGATGGGTTATAACAGCCCTGTCAAGCATATCATTTAAAAAGGTAGCCTCGTGATATAGCAGCGTTGCGTTGGCAATTTGGGCAAAGTAGCTTTCATTATACATCGTATCGGAGCAGTAAGCATAAGTTTTTGGCTCCGCCGAATCAATAGTTAAATCTTCATTTTTGTAGACATTCCCCTTCTCATCAGTATAATCACCGCCTTTTTTTAATATCGAGTAATAGGCTACGGAGATATCAAGGTTTTCAATTTTCTCTTTGATCAGTTTGCGGAGCCGTTTCTTTTCCCTAAATAAAAAACCGGTGCAGGCAATACGATGATCGAGCGGTATGGTTTCAATAGTAACATCATTATTGCTGATCACCACCTCCCTTTGTTGCGCATTAGTAAAAACATATTCAATAGGGAATTGAAGCTCGGTATCTGAATATCTTAACTGCAGATCAATGATCTCCTTCAATGGTTCGGGGCAAACCAGCTTAAGCCCCTTTTTACGCCCGTTGAGGTGCATGGACGATAATAAACCTACCAGGCCTAAGTAATGATCGCCGTGAAGATGACTGATGAAAATATGATCAATGCGACTGGCCTTGACGTCAAAGCGGAGCATTTGTTGCTGCGTGCCCTCGCCGCAGTCTATTAAATACAGGCGCTCATTGATATTGAGCACCTGTGAAGTGGGATTTCTGTTAAAGATGGGGGTTGCGGAGCTGCTTCCAAGTATTGTTACCTCAAATTTCATAATAGGTAAACAATCAAATGGTTTATCTTGCTTCCTTTTTTAACTCTTTTTCAATCTCTTCCATAAAAATAAGATCGACACCTTCTTCGGCAGTTGGCACAATGGTTAAAACATTATCCAATTGTGATATGGTTATTAAACGTGCAACTGCATCATTTAAACCTGCCAGAATGAAGGAACCTGTAGCATTTTTACACAAGCGATGACCAACCAGTAAACTGCTTAAACCTGATGAATCGGCATATTTAACTTGCGACAAGTCAAGAATGATGTTGCGCTGACCTTCGGTATTGATCAGTATCAATTCAGATTTTAACTGAGGAGTTACTATTGAATTTAATTTTGATTCATTAAGCTTCAATAATATATATTTCTCGTGTTTATCTACAGTAAATTTCATTCTTATTAAATTTAATAAGCTAAGATAAATATTTTATGGATATTTTAAAATTACATAACACTCAAGGCGTTATTAATTGCTGTTTCAACACGGGTTAGTACACTGCCTTCGGCAGGTTTAACAAATGCCTCGCCAATAATCTTTTCATAAAGCTCAATATAGCGCTCAGATATCGAATTAACAATCTCCTCGGTCATAACCGGTACCACCTGTCCGTCTTTACCCTGGAAACCATTTTCGATAAGCCATCTGCGTACAAACTCTTTCGAAAGCTGTTTTTGCGGTTCACCTTTTTGCTGGCGTTCTTCGTACCCTTCTTTATAAAAATATCTTGATGAATCAGGTGTGTGGATCTCGTCAATCAGGTAAATCTGACCGTCAACCTTACCAAATTCATATTTGGTATCAACCAATATTAAACCTTGTTTAGCTGCAATTTCGGTGCCGCGTTTAAACAGCGCCTGGGTATAAGCTTCAAGTTTCACATAATCTTCTTCAGATACAATACCTCTTGCCAGGATTTCCTCGCGTGAAATATCTTCATCGTGCCCTACAGATGCTTTTGTAGTTGGCGTAATGATTGGCTCGGGCAGGATATCGTTTTCTTTTAACCCTTCAGGCAAAGCTACACCGCATACGTGGTGCCTGCCTGCGGCATACTCGCGTGCGGCATGACCGGCAAGGTAACCGCGGATCACCATCTCCACCTTAAACGGCTCACAGATACGGCCAATGGTAACACTTGGATCCGGAACTGAAATAACCCAGTTTGGAACGATATCTTTGGTAGCTTCCAGAAAGCGGGCAGCAATTTGGTTAAGCACCTGGCCTTTATAAGGAATAGCCTCGGGCAGTACAACATCAAAGGCTGAGATGCGGTCACTAACAACCATGGCCAGGTATTTATTATCTATAGTATAAACATCGCGTACTTTCCCCTTATAAAAAGCAGTTTGTCCCGGAAAGTTAAAATGTGTTTCTTTTATTGCGTTCATTGTTTTTAGTTCATGGTTGATAGTTGATAGTTCATAGCTGATTTGCATTTTTACTATGAACTATCAACCATGAACTATAAACTAATCGCTAATTACTGTATATCCCCGTAGGCTTCTAATATTCGTTTTACTAATTTGTGCCTTACCACGTCCTCACCGCTCAGGTATACTATTTCGATGCCTTTAATATCGGTCAGGATCCTTAAAGCGGTATGTAAGCCCGACTGTTGTTTTTTAGGTAAATCTATCTGGGTTACGTCGCCGGTTACTATGAATTTGGCTGATGGCCCCATACGGGTCAGGAACATTTTCAGCTGCATATCGGTAGCATTCTGGGCTTCGTCCAAAATAACAAAACAGTTATCAAGGGTACGGCCACGCATAAATGCCAGCGGAGCAATTTCGATAGTACGGTTCTCCAGGTAAACCTTAAGTTTCTCGGCCGGAATCATGTCGTCAAGCGCGTCATATAAAGGCCTCAGGTAAGGGTCGATCTTTTCTTTAAGGTCGCCCGGTAAAAAACCAAGGTTCTCCCCTGCTTCAACCGCCGGCCGGGTTAATATGATACGTTTAATTTCTTTGTTCTTTAACGCCCTTACCGCCAAAGCAACAGCAGTATAAGTTTTACCCGTACCGGCAGGCCCAATAGCAAACAGGATATCGCTTTTGTTAATGCTATCAACCATACGACGCTGATTGGTTGTACGCGCCCTAACCATAATACCGTTAGGTCCAAATACAATAACCTCGCCGCTTGCAAACTTATCGGCAGTAGCCGGCTCAGCATTTGCAACGTTGTTGCTGGCCTTTGAACCCAGGATCCGCTCAAGGTCGGTTATGTTGAGGTTTTCAAATTTCTCAACATGATTTATCAGGTGAGTGAATTTTTCCTGAAAAATATTCAATTCATTATCATCGCCCAAAACTTTTACTTCACTGCCTCTGGCAACTATTTTAAGCTTGGGGTATTGCTTCTTAATGATCTCAAAATGATCATTATTCGGGCCCCACAATACTGCAGGGTTTACGTTTTCAATTGATAGCTTAAGCTCGTTCAATACTAATTTGATTTTTTAGTTACAGATTTTTATGAATTAAAAATTGAATATTTGTAGCTTCAAATGCTACTACAAGATTAGCAATAAATATTTATAAAATTAATGGCAATTATAACATTAACTACTGATTTAGGCGATAAAGATATTTACCAGGCTGCGTTAAAAGGCAGTATCTACAAATTGTTGCCTACAGTAAATATTGTTGATATTACCAACAACGTAGCCGCATTTAACGTACAGCAGGCTGCTTTTATACTTAAAAACAGTTTCCACTATTTTCCGGAAGATACCGTGCACCTTATTGGTATTGATACTGTTTATAACGACCATACCAAGTATCTCGCCATTCGATATAAAAAGCACTATTTTGTAGGAGCAGATAATGGCATTTTTTCGCTAATGTTTGATGAGGCACCGGAAGAGATTGTAGAGATCAACATTATGCAGGACCTAAAATTCCTGCACTTTCCGCTGGCAGACGTGTTCGTAAAAACAGCCTGCCATTTGGCCAAAGGCGGGAAGCTTGATGAAATAGGTTTGCCTGTAAATGATATCGAAAACAAAATGAATTTACAGCCTGTTATCGAAAAAAACCTGATCAAAGGCGTAGTGATTTATATCGATTCATTTCAGAATGTGATAACCAATATCACCAAAGAGTTTTTTAACAACGTCCAGCAAGGCAGACGTTTTGTGCTCAACTTTAAGCGTAACGAAACTATTAACCACCTTAGCTGGCATTATAACGAAGTACCCGTTGGCGAAAAACTTTGCTTGTTCGGTATTAGCGACCACCTTGAAATTGCTATCAATAAAGGCAATGCAAGTGGTTTGTTGGGCCTTAACCTTAACGATAAGGTGATCATAGAATTTCAATAATCACTGATTGATAAAATGAAGAAAATCGCTTTACTTGTTGCATTTTTAATAATAGGATCAACTTCATTATTTGCCCAAAGTGCCGTTAATTCCGACTCGGTGGCCTACCAGTTACAGCGTCAGAAAATAAACAACATGCTGGCTGCCCGTAAGCAAAAATTTGGGCAGTATGAGCAAAGTCTCGGGCAGCATACGGGCATTTTTGGCTTTCAAACCAAAGATGACATCCGCCGGTCGGCGGGCATTTTAATGGATATTGCCAAAACGGACGATGCCATTTTTAAAGAGCTTAAAATCCTGCTTGAGTACCGCGATTTTCTGCAAAAACAAATCCAGAGTCATAGTCACGAAACCGAGAGTGCTAACTCTGATTATCTTAAAGTTATTGCTCATTTACAGCAACAAAACAGCAAGCTCAAACAACAGTTAACAGCATCAGAACAGCGCCTTAGTACCCGCCAAACCATATTTATGATAGTGATACTTTTCATGGGTGCGTCAATTTTGTTACTCATGTTCCGAAAAACCCGTGTTAAAGCGTAAATTCGCGGCTTAAACACGAAAACGTATACATGGCAAGAGGACGACTGAATAGTGGCAGCAAGGCAGAAGCAGAATTACCTAAAGCAAAAATAAACCGGAGCAGCCTGCGTAATGTAGCAAAATTGCTCACTTACCTGAAACCTTACCGCTTGAAATTTATTGCAGGATTAGTATTCCTGTTCCTGTCCAGCCTTGTAGGTCTGGCATTCCCTGCAATTTTGGGTGCGTTAATTGATGCGGCACAAGGCATATATAAATACAAATATCTGCCGCACGGATTAAATGCCATAGCCATAATGGGTTTCATTATTTTGTTTGCCCAGGCATTCGTATCGTTTTTCAGGGTGGTTTGGTTTGTACAGGTAGCCGAAAAATCATTGGCCGATATCAGGCGCGATACTTACTTCAAACTTATTACCTTGCCCATGAACTTTTTCGCCAACCGCCGAGTTGGTGAACTGAACAGCCGCATTTCTGCCGATCTATCCCAGATTCAGGATACCCTTACCACTACTTTTGCCGAAATGATCCGCCAGTTGGTGATCATGGTGGGGAGCACTACCCTACTGGCTATTGTATCTATAAAATTGACGCTTGCGCTGTTGGCTATTTTACCTTTCCTGGTTGCCTTTGCTGTATTCTTCGGGCGCTTTATCCGTAAGCTATCACGCGAAGCGCAGGATAAATTAGCCGAATCAAATACCATAGTTGAAGAAACCCTTCAAGGCATTGCTAATGTAAAAGCTTTTGTTAACGAAGCTTATGAAGCTAATCGTTACGATAAAATATTACGTAAAGTAGTGAACATAGCCGTTCGTGGCGCTAAATTTAGGGGCACATTTGCCTCATTTATTGTATTTTGCCTATTCGGAACCTTTGTTGGTGTTATTTGGTACGGCTCGGTGCTGGTTGCAAATCATGAAATTTACGTTGGTGATCTGACCACCTTTATCATGTATTCGATATTTGTTGGTGCTGCCATGGGTAGCTTCCCCGACTTATATGCCAACTTGCAGAAAGCCGTAGGTGCCAGCGAACGTGTATTGGAAATACTTGGCGAACAAGGTGAAGACATTTCAATGATTGAAAGCAATAATGCTGTCAAACAAACCATAAAAGGCGACGTGGCATTTAACGATGTGGTATTTGCTTACCCATCCCGCCCGGAAATAACCGTATTAAAAGGAATTTCATTTAGTGCCGATGCAGGGCAGCGTGTAGCCATTGTTGGCCCAAGTGGTTCGGGAAAATCAACCATGGCTTCATTGATTCTGCAGTTTTATCATCCGCAAAGCGGCAACATTTTGTTTGATGGCAAATCTGCCGATAATTATTCCTTAACTGATATCCGTAACCAGGTAGCTATTGTTCCGCAGGATGTATTGTTGTTTGGCGGTACTATTATGGAAAACATTGCTTATGGCCGTTTAAATGCCACAAAAGAAGATATCATACAAGCAGCTAAACGAGCCAATGCACACCAATTTATTTCATCATTCCCCGAAGGTTATGAAACCGTTGTAGGCGAGCGTGGCGTAAAACTATCCGGCGGTCAGCGGCAGCGTATTGCAATTGCCAGGGCATTGCTTAAAAACCCATCCATACTGATACTTGATGAGGCTACTTCATCGTTAGACTCCGAATCGGAACGCCTGGTACAGGAAGCGTTGGAAGAGCTGATGAAGAACAGGACTTCCATCATTATAGCTCATCGTTTATCAACCATTCGCGAAGCCGATAAAATAGTAGTACTTGAAAAAGGTAACATTATTGAAAGCGGCAGCCACGCTGAACTTATTAGCAACGAACAGGGACTGTATCGTTACCTAAGTCAGCTTCAGTTCGAAAGCAGCCAGGCCTGATTAGCTTGCTCAGATTAATTCGGCATATGTCAGAACTTATAGCCGATTAATCCGTTTACACTCGCAGTAAAACGAGTGTAAACTGCTATATTCACAAATTAAAGATTACTTATAACGTAATATAATTATCGATACCGCCCCGGGGATGCGTATCACTTATAAAAAATGAAACTAACTATACACGGGGCGGCCCGTCAGGTTACCGGAAGCATGCATTTGCTTGAGGTTGGCCAATATAAAATTTTGGTGGATTGCGGGCTGGATTATGAAAAGGACCGCAGTGTAATATCCAACGAAAACTTTCCCTTTAACCCCGAAACCATTGATGTGGTTGTGCTTACCCATGCCCATATCGACCATTCAGGAAACCTGCCCACCCTGATCCGTTTGGGCTTTGACGGGCAGATACTTTGCACCTCTCCTACTGCCGATTTAACAGAATTGCTCCTGCTTGATTCCGTAAACCTGTTTATGCGGAAAGCTGGCGAAAGGAACAAACACCACAGGCGCGGCAGAGGTAAGCACAGCAGCCACGTGCAACCGTTGTATTTGCAAAAACACGTAATGGATACAGTTGAGCGTTTTGTTACCATAGGCTTCAACAAACCTTTCCGTATCACCGGCGATATCGAATTAACTTTTGTACCCGTTGGTCACCTGTTAGGTGCTGCGGCAGCAGTATTTAAAATAAACGACAAAGGCGAAGAAAAATCAATTGCCTTTACGGGCGACATCGGCAGGAAAAATTACCCTGTATTAAACGATCCTCAGCCCCTGCCCCCGGTAGATTTCCTGGTATCAGAAGCTACCTACGGTGGCCGCTATCACAGTAAAGACAAAACCGTTGAACAAACCCTGATAGAGGTTATTGAAAAGGCCTGTATTAAAGAACAGGGGCGTTTAATTATCCCTGCGTTTAGCATCGGGCGTACGCAATCATTGGTATATACTTTAAATAAGATCTTTAGTACCGGGCTCCTACCTCCTGTAAAGGTATTTGTGGATAGTCCGATGGCTACACAAGCTACTGAAGTGTTCAGGAAATACCATAGCCATGTAAACCAGGAAGCTCAGGAATTTTACCAGAAACGCGGTGACGAATTTGAGTTTGATAACCTCACCTACGTAGAAACCCTTAAGGATAGCCGGCAGATCTCTAATTATTGGGAACCTTGTATCATCATATCATCTGCAGGGATGCTTGAAGGCGGACGTATACAGGACCATCTTTTTTATAACATCCAGAATTACTACGCTACCATCCTATTCATAGGCTATTGCGCCAAGGGAACTTTAGGACACCGCTTGTTGCGTGGCGATTCCATTGTACACATCAAAGACCGTGAACTGTCTGTTTACGCAACCATAAAACAAACCGACGTACTAAGTGCTCATGGCGATCATGATGACATCATGAATACCGTAAAAGCTATTGACAAGGCAAAACTAAAACATATATTCCTGGTACATGGCGAAGGTGAAAGTATGCAGTTATTGGCTAATGACCTGGAAAAGGAAGGCTATGGTGTGACTATGCCTGAGAAAGGTGTAAGTTATATTATATAAAATACCTGCGGCAGCTTTTTTTAATTCTTTTTATGGAACTCTGCCGCTAAATGCATCATGGTAAATAAACTATCATGAAGAAGATATTTTTATTCGTATTACTTACTTGTTTAATAGCACGGGCATTAGCCCAAGCTTACAAGCCGGAATATGGTAAACCGTTAGTTGTATTAACCCAAGTTGATCCATGGGTAATGGTTATTGGTTCTGATGCTCCTACTTTCGCACTTTATCAAAATGGTCAGATATTGTATAAAAAGACAATCGCAAACAAAATCAAGTATTTTCAAACCAGTGTTCCTATAGATAAAATACCAGAAACACTACGAAAACTGAACGTTACCGACAGCCTTAAAAAACTTCCTTCTAATATAGTAGGGACTACAGCATCAGACCAACCTACAAACCTATTGATGTTGGATTTAAGCTTTCGAAAAGGCATACAAGTTTATGGTAGCCTGTTCAACACAAAACGCATAGGAAGACAAAAAACACCTAAAGCCTTTTTGAACGCTTTTGATAAACTTACTAATTTCCAAGACCCCAAAGCGAAAGAGTGGTTACCGGATAACATTGAGGTAATGTTAACCAGCTACAGCTATTCCCCCCAAACACCTATGAACTGGCCTACCGAATGGCCAAATTTGAAAGACAAGCACACCGTACGAAGAAATGTCGATCAGTACAGTATTTATATAGATAGAAAAGAACTTGATAAACTAAAAAAGATTGTTAGTTTGTTGGGCGAAAAACAGGCAATAAAAGTAAGCGGAAGATAGCCTATCGTTTTCCGTTCCCAAATATCTAGTAATATTCCTTATCTGCCGCAGGTTTAGCGCAGCGTAACCTGTGGTGAATAATGGCTTAAGTTTTAAACTTAAGTCCCTAAACACCGTCCACTTGAGTTATAAACTCAAGTAATTTTATACCACGGGTTACGCTACGCTAAAACCGCGGCAGCTTTTTTTGTGAAACAGAAAGGGATGAACCTTGCGATACATCCCTTTCTGTTTTGTATTGTTTTGACCTACTTAAGCTTTTTTGAAATGCTCAATGATTAAGCTTGCAAGCTCAACGCCAATTCTTTCCTGAGCTTCGTTGGTGGCAGCACCAATGTGCGGGGTCAGGGAAATTTTTGGATGAGTTAAGATCTCTGCGCGAGGTGTAGGCTCATTGTCGAACACGTCAAGTGCAGCAAATGAAACCTGACCGCTGTTTAAAGCGTCAACCAGGGCAAGCTCGTCGATCAAGCCACCGCGTGAAATATTTACCAGGCCAACACCTTTTTTAGTTTTAGCCAATTCTTCGGCACCAAAAAGGGCTTTGTCGATGAATGGGGTATGCAGGGTAATGAAATCCGCTGTAGCGATAATTTCATCAAGGGTAGATTTTTTAACAGCTACTTTAACAGTAGTACCACCACCTAAAACGAGATCCAATTCAGGATTGAAATCAAAAAGATCGTAAGCCAAAACATCCATACCAACACCGATAGCGATTTTAGCTACTTCCCTACCAATACGGCCAAAGCCAACAATACCTAAAGTTTTACCACGAAGCTCAACGCCTTTAGCGTAAGCTTTTTTCAGATCGTTAAATTTAGTACCACCTTCAACCGGCATTTTGCGGTTGCTGTCAGGTAAAAAGCGCACAGCGCCAAATAAGCTCGCAAATACAAGCTCAGCTACTGATAATGAAGATGAAGCCGGGGTATTGTACACGCCAATACCTTTTTCTTTAGCGTAATCAACATCAATATTATCAACACCTACACCACCACGACCAATCAATTTCAGGTTAGGGGTAGCGTCGATTAATGCTTTACGTACTTTAGTAGCGCTACGTACGGTAATAGCATCATAGTTTTTCAATTTTTCAGGAAGCTCATCCTGTGGAATATTATTGGTATCTACAAAAAAGCCGGCATCTTCCAGCATTTTTTTTCCTATTGGGTCGATACCGTCGTTAGCTAATATTTTGATCATCTTATTATATCATTGGGTCATCAGGTCATTGAGTCATTGCCATAAAAACGACATAATGACTCAATGACTTAATGAAATAAATTATTTATTCTTTTCAGCAAATTCTTGCATTGCGTCAATCAGCACGTAGATGCTGCTTATTGGCAATGCGTTGTAAATTGAAGCGCGGAAACCACCTACACTCCTGTGACCTTTGATACCAACTATGCCACGTTCTTCGGCAAGTTTCAGGAATGGTTTTTCCAACTCAGGGTTTTCCATTACGAAGCAAACGTTCATTTTTGAGCGGTCTTCAACAGCAGCCACTGCTTTGAACAATGGGTTGCGGTCAATTTCTTCATATAATACACGTGCTTTGGTAATGTTTTCCTGCTCAATAGCCGGAACGCCACCTTTTGCCTTTAACCATTTAAGGGTAAGCATAGATACGTAGATAGCAAATACCGGTGGAGTGTTGTACATTGAACCACCTTCAATTTGAGTTTGGTAGTTAAACATTGCAGGGATCTTACGACCGGTTTTACCCAGCAGATCATCCTTAACAATAACCAAAGTAACACCTGCAGGGCCCATGTTTTTCTGAGCACCAGCATAGATCAAACCAAAATCGGCAACGTTAACCACGCGGCTGAAAATGTCTGATGACATATCGCAAACCACCGGAACAGGCGATTTAAAGAACTCCTGTAACTGGGTACCATAAATGGTATTGTTAGAAGTAATGTGGATATAAGCGGCATCGGACGGGATTTCAAAATCCTTTGGGATGTAAGTAAAGTTGGCCTCTTTTGATGACGCAACAACTTGAACTTCGCCAAAATATTTAGCTTCTTTTAAAGCTTTGTTTGCCCAAACGCCGGTTTCAACATAAGCAGCTTTACCGCTTTCTGGCAGCAAATTGTAAGGAGCCAAAGCAAACTGGGTGCTTGCGCCGCCTTGCAGAAACAATACCGAATAACCTTCAGGAACGTTGAATAATTCTTTTACCAGGCTTACAGCTTCATCTAAAACAGCCTCAAACTCTTTTGATCGGTGCGAAATTTCAAGCAAAGAGAGTCCAGTACCATTAAAATCAATAACTGCTTCTGAAGCTTGCTTTAAAACTTCGTGTGGTAGAATGCCAGGTCCGGCACCAAAATTATGTTTCATAAAATTAACGAATTGTAGGTTCTAAATACACTATTAGGAAGTTTGTATTTTGTTGGGCCGAAGTTAATTAATTTGACAAAATATATAGACATTATTTACATTTTTTGAAAAAATATACAATTAATCAACAAAAGGCCCTTTGATTGCAAATAATTAAACTAACCCTACAGGGCTGGTAGTAATTATTGCCATTATAATAAATTAGGGATGTTTAAGTTTTGATATCGCGGCCAGCTGGTCGGCCGACGAGAAGACTGAAGTACCTGCAACAAACACATTTGCTCCGGCTTCTATCAGTTTTGTTACATTGTTAGCGTCTACCCCACCGTCAATCTCAATTAACAGACCGGGATTTTTTTCGGCACTTAGTGTCCTGAGCTCTTTTATCTTTTTATAAGTATTCTCAACAAAGTGTTGTCCGCCAAAACCGGGATTAACCGACATGATCAAAACCATATCCAAATCGGCAACAATATCTTCCAGCATAAATACCGGAGTGGCCGGGTTAATGGCAACTGCAGCCTTACAACCTAATTGCCTAATAGCCTGAATGGTACGGTGTAAATGAGGGCAAGCTTCCTGGTGAACAGTGATGCTATCTGCTCCGGCATCTTTAAATGCTTTCAGGTAACGGTCGGGCTCAACAATCATCAGGTGTACATCAAGCGGTTTGGTAGCATGTTTTTTTACGGCACTTATAACAGGGAAACCAAAAGATATATTCGGAACAAACATACCATCCATAACATCAACGTGGATCCAGTCGGCTTCGCTGTTATTGATCATTTCGATATCGCGTTGCAGGTTGGCAAAATCGGCCGCTAAGATAGATGGGGCTATGAGGTGATTCATATGCAAATATATAAAACCCGATTACCCGCCCGCCGGTAAAGGGGAATTATTTTATGATATAAATGTAAAAAAATGGAACATATGTTTTAGCGGTTATTAATCAGGCCGTCATCCCGAACTTGCTTCAGATCTCATTTGATAAGCTGTCTGCCAATCAAATCGCCTGTCGCGTGGGATGCTGAAACAAGTTCAGCACGACATAATAAAATGGGTGTCATGCTGAGTGATTTAAATCCGTTGGCCTCTAAAGGAGAAACGACATTAATCAAGTAGGGGCTGTCACCCTGAGCCAGTCGAAGGGTCGCGCGCAGAGGCCCTCCCCACCATGCTTCGACTGGCTCAGCATGACACCAGTTTTGATTATATCATGGTAGGTTTTTCGAAACCCGCGGCAATTTATCTTCCTTAAAACCTAAATCCAATAGAAACATAAGGCAGCGATCCTTCTTTTGAAAAGCCCATTACCGCCTCAATTAACACCAGCTGGGCAGGGATGATGTATAAACCGCCACCATAGCCATCATGCCATCTGTCTGATGATTCGCCCGGAACCCATACCCTGCCTACATCGTTAAAGCCTATCAGGCCAAACGAACCGGGTAACAGGTAAGATGTAAAGTCAAGCACTTTTAAGCGTAATTCGAGGTTGTTATAGGCCATTGTACGCCCGGTAAATCTATTGGTATGAAATCCCCTGAAATTTTGGAAGCCGCCCAATTTTAACTGTTGAAAATAGGCTGCATTACCTACCGTTGTTCCTAAACCTGTACGGTTAGCAATCACCAATACCGAATCCCTGTCGGGGTTCAAATAAAAGCTAAACTCGGATAACACCTGTCCATAAGTATTATGACTGCCCGAGCCGCCACCGCTAAAACCGCTTACGGTAGTTGTCCATAATATGCCTTGCGTTGGTATAATGAGTTTGTTACGGGTATCCACCGTGGCGTTGGCTGTTAAACCGCCGTAAACCTTGGTGCCAAATACTTGCTCATCCGGGAACGCGGCATTATAACCATTTAAAAACCGTTCGGTATTATTTGAAGCCTTGCTGTTATAAAACTGACCGGCAATACCAGCGCTAACGTGTAATGTTCCAAAATCGCGGTGCAGGGAAACATCTCCCGTAACATAATCATAGCGGTTACGATAGTACGAGATCTTTCTGTCGTCTTTATTTTCAAAAACCGTATTGTTCCCTATGCCGAAGAAATTGCTCAGGTTATGCGGCCCACGCGATAGCAAGTTAATCTTCAGATCATTTTCGCCTATGGCTTTTTTCCAGTCGGCCATGTAGGTAAATAAAAACGACTTACGCTCCAACGAGTAATTGGTCAAAAACTCTTCGCGGAAAGCATATGGTTCTTTCCTAAAGCCATGCCGCTCGTACGAAAAACCACCTATCAGCAAGACACCAACATCGTTACTGTAATTGGCCAGGATGATAGGCTCAAACCTGTCAAATTTAAAACTGGTTTTATCATAGTTATTTACAGCAGTATCTCTCGATGTCCGGTTTTTTGCCAGCGATGAAGGAGGCAGTACATTTTTTTGATCTGAACGGTCATAAATATAGGTGTTGCCCCTGTTATTCAAACTGCTGTCTACCGCGAAGGTATCCATCCCATCCCCTCCTATCATTCGCACTATAATGGGCGATGGCGTTGAACCAGTAACTGTGAAAAGATCGTCACCATCAAAACCATACATCCTAACCTCTTTGGTAACATCCGGTTTAAAAGTGCGCTGGTAGGTTACCTTGTCAATGCTGCCGTCTTTCTTAATCTTATTTATGGTAAGGGTGATATCGCCATTGGTTTCGTGAGCTACGGTAAATTTATCTGTTTTATCACTCGCCGGAACATCTACATATTTAGAAATGAACTTATAATACTCAAGCGCCTGTTTTTGCAAGATGTTGCGCCTTGCTATCATCTTACGGATAATCTCCGAGCCCGAAAGCTGATAAATGGTATCAGGCATCAAACGCACCGCTTTTTTGATCAGGTCATCAGTAAGTTTACTTTGCACGTAGGCTATCTGTTGTTTCCAGTCGTCTTCGCTCAATTGGTTCAGAAAATAACGGTCGAAGTAGCGGGCATTAAAGTTCCATCCGTTGATGTCCCTGATTTCATCGCTATAGCCCTGAAATTTTGATTTGAGCCACTGGTGTGCCACTATCCACGGTAAAACACCCGAAGTTTTATAATAAACCTGGTCGCGATCACGCGGAACGGGTTCATAAACGGTTTCGTGCTTGCCATCTATTTTTTCCCAGCGCCATTGGTCTTCATGCCTGTCCCAATCACCCAAAAGCATATCCAGCAGTCGGGCGCGAAGTACGGTCTTTTGATCAACGCGGTTATCGTTATCATCCTGCAGCTTGCGCTGTACCTTTTCGGTATTATCGGTTTTATCGGCATCAAGCGGCTCTCGTTCTTCAAACAAAAATACCTGGTTGGCAAAATCCTTTTGATATTCGCCAAAAGTAGGATCATCCGGAACGTAGACAATTTTCGGATTGGAATGCGGCACGCCCAGGGCCTCGGCCAGTGGCGGAACCGTAAGTGCAGAAAACGGATGCGCGGCTGATACCTGGTCTTGCAGGATATCTTTAGCTACGGTAGGTCTTAAATCAACAGGCAACCCTTTTTCGGGATATTTTTGGATAGTTCGTAACACCCATTGCTGGCCGGTTGGATCCTGAAGACGTAATGATTTGGTTTGCTTACCTCCGCCACGTTGCAATATCTTCAGTCCACCTTTTTCGGTAGTTAGATGAAATACAGGCAAAGTAACCGGAGCAGCCCAGAGTTTGCGGTAATTATCGCCAAGAAAAAATTGATGAGTCCCGCTTACATTATTATATGATGGCTCGATAGCCAGTTTAACGCTATCTGCTCTTGTTTGGGCGTAAGAAATGTGACCGGCTAAGCCTATTAAGCCCGCCGTTAAAAAAAAGGATAAAGCTTTGAACAGTTTTGTGCCGCTCATGTGGTTTTGTAAGTAATGCAACAGTAGAATAATGCATATTACAAAATAGTTTTAATTAATGCACGAATAGCGGCGGGTTTAATAGGAAAATTTAATAACCTATTGTCATGCTGACGCACGAAGGAGCTTCTTCGCTTTGCTCAAACGCTCTTAAAAAAAGCATGTCATTGCGAACGTAGTGTGGCAATCGCACGGGAGTATAACCGCTCTGTATAGTATGCGATTGCCACGTCGCGCCCAAGCTCTTACCCGTTTCGCTCCTCGCAATGACATGGCCTTTTAAACCAACATTTTCAATTGATCTAAATATCCGAACAACTTTGGTGATAACACCAATAACGGCGTAAGGTTTCTTATAAATTTCGGTAAATTAATTAGTCAGCAAGGGCAATTGATAATTAACCCCAACGCGCAGGGCTTTCAAGCCGCTAACGCCCTGTAACTCCTCCAGTTCAAGATATTCCAGGTCATCAAGCAGGTAGCCTTGTACTTGCAGGTACCTGATGTATTCATCATACTCGGCAGCTTCTGTCGGGTTGAAATACACCATAGCTATTTTACCGGGTTGAGTAAGGCGCTCGAAAGTTCCGGCAATTAAAACTTTGTCGATACGTTTTTTGATCACCTCGTAGCGGATGTTGTAAGCGCCCTCAACATCAAAACGCCTTTCGTCATTCCTGAAGCTGATATCTATCGGGTTGGAATGGATAAAGATCAAATGTGTAGTCTGCAACGGACGAGATAGCTGCTCGCTAAGATCATTGGTCATCCGGGCTATCTCGGCCATTGACCGTAGCTGCCACAAACGGATATTTTTAAGGTAAAGCGTATCAAAAACGCGTTGCGGCGCTATCGACTGCCCAATGTAAATATCGTACTCAACCCCATCGGTACGGAACTTTTCGAAATAACAGGGGAACGATTCCTGCACTTCTGTCTGAGCCTGTTCAAGATATTGGTTGATAGAAGTATTGATCAGCTGCATGGAAGTTTCCAGGCCTCGCCTGTGCTCAAATGAAGCCCCGGTTTCCTCATTCATAGCATCAAAATACAGGTCAATAATTTCCCGCTCGGCAGGATAATTATTTCTGAAATGTTCCAGGAAAGGATTAACATCATTATGCAGGAAAGTATCCAGCATCAACTCATCATTGGTAGTAATGTAACCACTGATGCGTTCAAGCCATTCTTCACATTTAGATACCAGTTTACCCGTAAGACTTAAATGAATATGATCATTCAGGTGCCTTAAGGTATCAATAAGTATTGTCAGCAGGCTTTTCAAATCCTCCTGCAGGGCGCTGTTTCGTTCTACTGTTGAATTGCGGATATCAATAGCGCCAAACAGCGGGTACACATGGCTAAACGATACCGTTTCAATTTCAGGGCTCTTTTTCTTCCTGCGTTTTTCTTTAAGATAATTCCACGCCACCTCATTAAATTTCCATTGAACAGATGGTTGTAGCGAAGTAAATTTATGTTTGATAACTCCCGCAATACGGGCCTCAAACTGATCGATACTGTTTTGAAGCAATTGCGCTATCAGCGGAATTGTAGCCTGTAATTTTGAAAGCAGTTTCTCATAAAAAACAATTTCCTTATAAGAATACACTTCCATGATACCCACATTTTTCTTGTTGTAATACACCGGAAAAATGCCGTACGATTTAATGCCCGCCTGTTTCAAAACCTGCAAAAAAGGGAATTTACCTATTTTTTCATCGGTAATGGAATTAAAGAAAATTGGCCTTGGGTTTTGATTATAATCATCCACAACAGCGTCAAATGTTTCTTCCGCAAGGTTAAACTCTTTGGCAGCTTTTAACAAAATGCTTTTCGAGCATTCATCATTATCAAAAATGGGTTCGTTATTGATGGTCAAAAAAGGCATCAACCCAAATTCAATACCCGGACTTTCGGCAAGGGTTTTAAGCGAGCTGATGACGTGCGCATACTGCTCATCTTCATTTGACGAGTGATTAACCAGTTCGGTACGGATGTTTTCAAGCGCGTGAGTAAGGGTTATATCCGTCAAACTTATAATTGAAAACCCTTTAAATTTAAAGATATTAAGCGGTAATACCTGCTCAATTAACTCCAAGCTTGCATGCGAGTGTAAATAGGGTTCGATAGTATCAAAGCTAAGCTCCGGCAGTTCGCCATTCAATTCAATCTCTACAAAGCGTGGATCAGTCACGATATTAAAATACCTGGAAAGGCCTGTTTCGGGATCCTCGTATGAAAACAGCAACTCATTTTTCATTGCCGTTGAAAAACCATACATCCGCTCAAGGATGAGGTTATAAATAAACCGTTTTTGCCTATCGCTGAACATATCATTCTTGGGCACATTCAACGCGTACAGGTTAGAATGGTGACTTGAATGAAAATCATAAAAAGCTTCGGTGCTGAAAAAGATCTTATCGGGTACCGGTGTGCTCAGCGCCCAGTAAAATTCCTTTTCGTTGGCTATTGGCGGGGTGAGTATAGAGTAAATAAGCTCCAGCATTTCCCTGTATTTTTCGGCGTCAGATGGCCGCATGTCCAGGTCAATGCAAATATCATGCTCAAAACGGCCCAGCACGTAGCGATAAAACTCGCTTTTGAGCGTTTTTTCGGTGGCAATCCGTTCTTTCAAATGCTCAACGAAGGGGTTAAATGTCAGGCATGTTTCAACCTGGCAAATGCTGCATTCGTTTTTGCTTATATTAAGTACTTCTGTATGCATTTTAAAATTTCAATTTACCCTTATTAAAATCTGAAACTGGTTGAAAGATAAGGGTACCATCCTTCTTCAGAGTAAGCGGCAATCACTTTAATAACTGCAAGCCGTGCAGGCGCTACATAAAAGCCGGCACCGGTGCCGTTGTGCCATTTATCCGAGCTTTGCCCGTTTTCCCAAACGCGGCCTATATCGTAAAAACCGATAACACCTATCTGTCCGGGAACAATATAGCTGGCAAAATCCGTTAGCTTAATACGCAGTTCCAGGTTATTATAAAAACTATGCTGACCGGCAAACCTGTACAACCTGTAGCCTAATAAATTATCCTGTCCGCCTAAAAACAGCGATTGATAAAAAGAGGTTTTTCCAATGGTAATACCACCGCCTACCCTATCGGCCAAAACAATACTGCTTTTAGCGTTCAGGCTCTTGTACAAAGCAACCTGGGGTATCAGTTGAGCAAAACTTGTGGAGTTATTATTTAAACCTTTAAACTCCTGAAGTTTGATATTTATAAAGCTTCCCCAGGCCGGAAGTATCTTATTATTACGCTTATCGTTGGTAAAGTCAACAACTATGCCAGCGTGTAATTTTGTTTTGTCAAAGGTATAACTGTCAGGCGCGTTTGTCAGTAACGGATATGTAATAAATCGGCCTGTATTGTCATCGATATTTAAATTATAGTACTGAAACGCAGGGCCTACGGTTAATGAAGTGCCCGATTCGTTACGCCATCTGAAAGCTGGGCTAAACGTTAAGTTGGTAAAGCGTGTGCGGTGGTATTTACGGTAGTCGGCAACCTTGATAAACTGTGTTTCGTTGCCGCGGCCAAAAAAGTTGATATTATCCGGATAATCAAACTGACCGTTCATTAAAAAGTCGGCGTTACCAAAAGCGTGGATCCACTCGCCGCTATAACTGATCTTGAAAGCCTTTGTGCTAAACGAGTGGCTCGCAAACACGGTTTGCACATCATTATAAGGTAGCTTTTGAAAACCTTCCTGGTGGGTGTATTTAAAACCAGCCCCAAGCAGTACACCTTCGTCCGGATTGTAAGAGATATTGGCCAGCGGCGCTATCACGTTCATCAGGTTAACACGCAAGTATGAAGTATTAGCGCTATCCTTACTGATATGCTTGTTAACCTTTGATTCATCACCTGTGATGGTAAGCTTTTTTCCCCTGTCATACAGTTGCACCGTATTAACCGAGTTTACGATATTGTAGTTTTTGGTACCCGTGCTATCAATAAACCTCAACTTAATTGGCGATGTAGCATTATCAAGGACTACCTTATCATCGCCACCGCTTACATAAATGCGGAGCTCTTTGGTAATATCGGGATGATAATTCTGGTTCATGAGGGTGTCCTTAACCTCGCCGTTTTTGTTGATCTTATTAATTACCACATTAAGGCTGCCATTAGGCTGATCCTTTACGGTTACCAGTTCGTTTTTATTAGAGGTATGGATATCAACTATCTTATTGATGAATTTGTAATAGTATTCCATTTCGGCCGGGATGTTAGCGCGACGCTCTTTCAATTGCTTCAGCAATACATCATGCCTCAGTTTATACGATGATTCTGGCAGGCGTCTTAACCCGGCCTCCAGCACCTCATCAGTTTCGGCAGCGACAAAATCATTTACAATTTTTGTCCACTGTTCATGACTGTACTGAACAGATGGCCACCTTTGCATGAACATGGTTTTCCATAACGAATATTTGACACTGTAAATCTCTCCGCTAAAGCCCTGCAAGTTAGGCGCTATCCATGGTTGGGCGGCTATGGTTGGCAACACACCCTGATTGGTATAAAATACCTGGTCGCGGTCGCGCGGAACAGCGGTGTAAAACTTGCCTTTACCCTTGTCCTCGTCACGCCAGCGCCACTGATCGCCATGCCTGTCCCAATCGCCAATGAGTAGGTCGAGCAGGCGGGCGCGTAAAAATTCATCCCCGTCTACCGTGTTATCGTTATCCTCCAACATTTTGCCAATCATTTTTACGGTATTATCAGATTTACCGCCCGGTTCGCGCTCTTCAAGCAAACAAACCTTGTTTGCAAAAATATTAGCGTACTGCCCCAAAACCGGATCAGGCGATACCACGCCGATCATTGGGTTAGCATGCGGCACCCGGGCTGCTGTAGCCAGAGGAGGTACAATCAATGCGGAGAACGGATGTTGCGCACTCATGGCATCGTTAACCCAGTCTTTGGCAAAGGTTTCCTGGAACTCGTCTGGCAGGATCTTCTCCGGTTGCTTTTCTACACTACGTAATACCCATTCTTTACCATCTTTATCAATTAAGCGTAATGAGTGTGTCTGGAAACCACCACCAATGCTTTCGGCCTTTAAACCGCCATGAATTTCTGAAAGCCTGATCACCGGCAGTTTGGTTTCGGCGGCCCATTCCTTCCGGTAATTTTCACCAAACCAGCGGCGGTGAAAATTGCTTACACTATCATATTTAGGATGAACCCTTACAATCATGCTATCAACCTTAATAGGCGTATGCAGTGTATCAGGAACGTTTTTTACCGATGTATAGGGTTGCGTATAGGTAAATACCTGTTTAACACCCTGATCACTATCGATATAATAAGTAAACCGCATCCGCTTGTCTATCAGCATATCGGCAGTTACATAGCCTTGTGTGGCATCAGCAAAAAGCGAGTATTTACCTTTAATCGCATAAGTTTGCTTGGCTCCTGCCCCGCTTACTATCTGTACTTGTTTGCTTTTGATAAACTGCAGGCCATGCTCATGCCCGGCCACATGGATCAGGTTGGGAAAACCGGCAAAAACGCCGTCTACCTTTTTAATCATATCCTTATACAAAGGATGGCCAAGGTCTTCCGGATTGGAGAATGTAGAACGTAAAAACGGGTAAAGTGAACCTACAACAGGCAGCGGGATCCAAAGGTCTTTATTGGCTACGGTAAGCGGAAAGATGTGATCCTTAAGCGAAAAATACCCGCCATGTGTACCATAACTCTGGAATGGGTGGTGCGAGGCCAGTATAATCACTTTATCTTTATTCCGCTCAAATATCAGTTTGATCTTATCGGCAATGTCATCCTTTGTTTTGCAATCACATTCAGCTCCTGGATTGCTTTTGTTGAATGGATACAACCACCATTCGCTATCGAAAGCTATCACAGTAAGATCCTTGCCGAGGTTGATCTCTACCGGATCCGGGCAACCGTTTTCAGGAACCATTTTCAGCAATTTATCGCCCTGTTGATCCATGTATTCCCATTGCCGTTTTATTTTGGCCAGACCAAGCGGACCCATCTTGTCCCAGTCATGATTACCGGGAATAAAATATACCGGTGCACCAGCTGCCCGCATAGGTTGATATTGCGATTGCAGGATCTTTTGGGTTTCAGCCTCTTCCGGACTGCCTGGTAAACCCATCCCTCGCGGATAAATATTATCGCCCAGATAAAATACCGAAGTTTTGTTTTTAAGAACATGGGCTGCGGCATGTTTTAAAACAGCGCTTTGCTGCATATCCATTTCGCCGGCATCACCAATCAGAATCATCCGGTATTGCACCGAATCCTGGGCTTTTACACCAAGAAAACTCAACAGTAAAACTAAAAACAGGGGTAACTTTTTAATCATAGGGTTTGGTTAGATGTATGTTGTTTAAATTAGCAAAGCTTTACAAAAGCTATTTTATAAAGCCGAATTTCAAAATATTACCGGCACTTAACTGGTCGCCTTCGTTTGAGATATACAGGTTTCGCTGGTTATCAAATGCCATGCCTTCAGGTTGATTGAAGATAGTGACACTTAACGGATACACATTTTTCACTTTCCAGCTGGCATCCGTAACCACCAGCATTTTATTTACCGACGAAAGGATATACCACTCGTTGGTAAATGTATTTTTCGCCATTGCCGAAGGACGGAACGGCACCCGCTTTTTATCGGCCAGGCGTTCAATTTCCTTAACATCTATTACAAAACTGCCGCTTTGTTTCAGAGTACCGTCGGGCTGTAATTTCAGGATATAGCCGCTGCTGCTTTTTGAAGTTTTTTCGTCGGCGCAATGTTTGCACAGCACGTAGATCTGTCCCGATTTTTCATCGGCACACATGGCTTCAAATTCGCCTTCGGGAAGCTCTCCTTTAGTTTTTTGTACGTTGGTCACCTGTTTAGTTCTCGCCTGGCTAAACGGGAAAGTAAAAAATGTACCATCGCTTTTAAGCATGATCACTTGCTCGCGACAGATGGCCACGTCTTCATAATCGCCGCTTTTGCCAAACTTGGTGTAATTGGCTTTTTTATCGCCCAATTTCAGGTTAAACAGAAAGCCTTCTTCATCCTGCTCGGCATAAACCGAATCGCTCTTCCCTTTATAAAAAGCAAAGCCGGATATCTCGGTAAGATCATCAGGCATTTTGTATTTGACGGGTTTATTCAAATCATATCCCGGCGGACTAACTGGGATAACCTTCTCTTTATTTTTGCATGATATAGTCAAAAAAATAGTTGCAACGCAAAGCATGGCTATTGCAAAAACAGCCAGTTTAAGTTTAGCAGGTTGTTTTTTAAACCCTGTCATATTTTTTTTGCTGTAAAAGTTCATAAATGGCCCGCTGTGATTGTACCTGCGGTTCAGCTCTATCAACCCTTATATTTTGCAATTGTTCATTTAAATTTACAGCCTGAACATTATCTGCCAGCTGAATATTTATCATATCAATCACCTCTTTTCTGATGCCCTCATCATAGACAGGGAAACACACCTCAATACGGCGATAAACGTTCCGGTTCATCCAATCGGCCGAGCCCATGAACACCTCTTGGTTACCACTGTTATGAAATATAAAAATACGCCCGTGTTCCAGGTAGCGGTCAACAATGCGCCTGATAGTAATGTTCTCGCTCATCCCCGGTACACCAGGTATTAAACAGCAAATGCTGCGCACTATCATCCTGATCTTCACACCTGCCTGCGATGCTTCATAAAGCTTGCCTATCAGTACCCGCTCTTCGAGGTTATTAAGTTTTATAGTAATACCTGCCGGATTGCCTTTCCGGGCCTGTTCAATCTCCCTGTCAATCAACTCAATAAACCTCGATTGCAGGTTAAATTGAGCTACCAATAAATGTTTAAAATCTATATCATACCCTTCTGCCGATTTAGCTTTTTTACCAAGGTAAATGAACAGCAGATCCATCTCGCGCAGCAATTGCGGATTGGCCGTCATCATGATATGGTCGGTATAAAAAGCAGCGGTACTTTCATTAAAGTTACCCGTGGCCAATAAACCCGCATATTTTGCCCGCCCATCAACCAGACGCTTCACCAGGCCTACTTTAGCGTGCACTTTTATGGCCTTATCACTATAAATAATATTGGCGCCCGCAAGTTTTAACCTTTTGGCCCATTTGATATTATTAGCTTCATCAAAGCGGGCTTTCAGCTCCACCAATACCCTCACTTTTTTACCGCTTTCAGCAGCACTGATGAGGGCGTTTACGATCCTCGAATCACTGGCTACCCGGTAAAGGGTCACTGAGATCTCCTCGACAGTTTCGTCGATAGCCGCCTCGTTAAAAAAACGGAGAATGGCGTTGTACGACTGGTAAGGCGCATGGAAAATGCAATCACCCTTGTCGATATAATCAAATATGGATTCATCCGCACTGATCTGCCTGTTTACCAAGGGAGGCCATTTAGTATATTTTAAAGATGGAATACCGACAGGTAAACCCATCAAATCTTTCAGGTTATGATAAAAACCGCCTTCTACAATACTTGATCCCTGTACACCCAGCTTATCCTCAATTAGGTGCAAGATCCTCAACGGGATCCCTGGCTGATGAAGGAATCGTGTTGCCAGACCCTGATCGCGTTTTTGAAGCTGTTTTTCAATCTGTTCCTGAACATCACCGTTGTAGTCGTCGCTTAACTCAAGCTCGGCATCGCGTGTTATTTTAAAACTGTAGCAGCCTTTTATTTCTTCGGTTTTGAAGATCTTGTTAAGATTATACCGTACAATATCATCAAGGAAGACAATGTACTGCTTACCGTCCTCATTAACGCT
This sequence comes from Mucilaginibacter kameinonensis, assembly GCF_003675385.1. Classification (GTDB taxonomy): domain Bacteria; phylum Bacteroidota; class Bacteroidia; order Sphingobacteriales; family Sphingobacteriaceae; genus Mucilaginibacter; species Mucilaginibacter kameinonensis. The sequence goes on from NZ_RCWZ01000005.1 coordinate 1,044,260, forward strand.
GAAGAAACGCGGTAACTGGTTCGATGGAATATTGAGAATCACTGACCGCTCTTTTCCATTATCCAGCCCAAGGTTCACCAAAAAGTAAAGGCGGTTATTTTCGGGGAAGAATTGTTTTTTGCCACCAACCAGGTCAACAGGTTTTAAGAACGCCAGTACCTGGCTGTAAAAATAATCGCTCACCCTATCAGCTATCGAAACCGGGATTGGTTCATTAAACAGCAGGTTTACATTATTTTCCTTTAACAACGGAATAAGTCTACCTGTAAAAACCTTACCGAAACGATTTTGCTGCCCCTCTACAAGTTCCTGGGCTTTATGCAAAACATCCTCAGTTTGTTCTGTTTTATTATGCAGGTTAAGCTTATGTAAGGCCATCACCACTGGCATACGCACGCGGTAAAACTCGTCGAGGTTAGATGAGAATATAGCAAGAAAATTTACCCTTTCCATTACAGGGAGTTCTTCGCTTTCGGCCTCCATCAATATGCGTTCATTGAAAAGCAACCAGCTCAGGTCCCTGTCGAAAAATGAGTATTCCATAGGTGTAGATTTTGTTTTTTGCGATAGCGCGACCGCTTACAATAGTGATGATATGATGAACGCTACTACCGATACGATAAGCCCGAACATAAAGATATTGTACGATGCCCTGAGCAATCTGTATTTTTTGCCTAAAACAACGCCTTGTGAGTAATTGTCACGGATAAGACTACCGTAGAGGAATTCCCGGTCGTCCATCATTTTCTCCATACCGTCGCTATAATCATCGTATGACATGCGGTAAAAATTACCGAAGAATAAAAGGTTCACCTTCTTATTATCAATATCCTCTTTTGTAAATAATCCCGGCGGAATTGACGGGCGGGTTGACAATATAGAGAAGATCATAGTAGCCAGGCTTACTGACAACAGCATGAAAGTTGGAATGAGCAAGTTAGAGTGCTCATCAAGTTTACGCAATACCAAACTGATTATAGCCGAAAGAATGATAGAATTAACTGTGATCATGATATGAGCCTTATTATCGGCCATATCGCTTAAACGCTGATGATTACTTGAGCTAATCCTGAACATAGTTTCAATACCACGATCAGGCCTGTCACTTTTGTGTTTTTTACCACCATGATCATCATCATGATCTTTATCTTTTTCCTGCGTAATGATAGTACCGCTGCCGGTATCGTTAGTATGCAGGTCGGGAGTTTCACGCACTTCAACATCGGCCTGTTTTTCTATCAGTTTTTGCAGGTTCTTTTGTTTTTGATCATTCAATAGCAAACGGCAGTAATCGGTATAATATTCATGTCCCTGCAAAAACTCGATGTTGTAATTACGCCATTCGTCTTTATCGATGTCATGCTTTTTGATGGCTTCCATTTCTTTACGCAACAATTTATTCTTATCGCGGAAGTCATCGGTACCTAGGTGAAACAAATCGGCATCACAAATAATTTGCTGCAACAAATTGGCTGGGCTTTGCGGCATTTTTGTGGCTATAATACAACCTTCAACTTTGTCAATAACGGGTTGCTCAATTTTATGCTGTTTCAGAAAATGCGTGGCTATCCCTACGCTTTTTGCTTCATGGTCTTTTTTATCGGTAAAATACCCTGTGTCGTGAAACCAGGCTGAAGAGATCACCACAAAAAAATCCTCATCACTCAGCTGATAATGGTTAGCTATTTGGGTGGCCGCTGCAACAACATCTTTGGTATGCCTCAGGTTATGGTAAATTAAGTCGGAATCATGATGCACGTCAAAATAAGATATAACGTACTGCTTTACCTGTTCTAACAGCGGTTGAAATTTCATCGTAGTTTTTTGTTGTTAAAAGTAAATCAAATTTATTTTAAAAATGCCTATTTGCAGCCACGCACCGGGGAGAAACATTAATTTATCGGGCATTGTTTATACAAAAGACAAGAAAATGTATGGTATTGCAATTGCAAACCATATGCCACACAACAACACCATTGAATATCAGCAACTTGAACAACAACATGCAAAATCATGTGGCGAAATATCGCTAATACCGATACTTTATCACGACGAAGTGAAACTCTCTTTTAAATAAACTTCCCTGATTAGTAGCATTTACGACGCTGATTCTTCTACCACGCCCGGCCCCTCATAACTATAGTTATATGGTGGATGAGGCACAATAAAGGTTTCATGCACACGCGACGACTTTTTAAAATAAGGGATCCATATAGCGGCCGTAACTATTGACCGCAAAAGCGGGTTAAGGGCTGTTTCCGCAAGTTTACTGCTGATATTCGCCGCCAAAATATAATCGGCCAGGAAAAACACGAAGGCAAAAGCAAAATAACCGGTAATGCAGGCGGGCAATATATCGCGCTTGTTTAACAGCAGCACAAGGCAAAAAACAGCATAAACCATTAATGTGATATTGCCTATTGCTTCTACAACAAGCAACACCCTGAAGTTAAGCTCATGCTTACTGCCATGATATATATTCCAGATATGATTACTAAAATAGTCCTGGCTAACCATATTTGAACCGGTGAGCAAAGCTGTGCCAGCTAAGCCTAAGGCAATAAATATTAACCATCCGCCTATCGGCACAAAGGTTGATCCGTAAGCGAAAACTATTCCCGGAGTTTCCCTTTGATAAAACCAAACTCCAAGTACAATAAGACCCACTGTTACTAAGAGCACCAACAAAACTAATGCGCTGTTGATTGTTGATGGCCTGGAGGTTCCAGGCGGAGTATAAGAAAAGCTGTAACCTAAACTTGTACTGTTAAGCTTTTTGATATCCGCTTTAAACTCATCGAGTTTATTAACCGGCACATTATCCTTCAAGAATGAAAGGCCATAATTAAGCAACAGCGTATCCCCTTTAGCTGTAAAATTGGATGCATAGCTATAATAATCGCGGCTTATGGCATCATGATCTTCATTAACATTCCAACCACCGGGCAAAACTACCTTGATGGTATAATGGGCATCATATGGATATGTTAAAGCTACCGGTGTTTTGGTGCGACCGGTTATAGAAGGAAACTGATTATAAATAAAATTGGCGAAAAGATCGGCAGTTAGTTTACCGCTGGTTGAATCCTTTTTAAAGAAATCACTCACATTATAGGTTTCGATGGTAATAAGCTTATTCACTTTCAAATCGTCTGTTACTACGATAGAATCTTTGGTTTCGATCTTATTATAGATCTTGGAATAATAATCGAGATAGCTTTTTTCGGTCTCGGCCATACCAGATGACTCCAGTTTGCCACGCATATAGTCGGCCTCATCGCCGGTATAGGTAGTCTTCACTGTAAACAATACAGGTGATTTCGCATCCTTTACCTTGTAAATGTCCTCGCCAATAACCTTACCACCTTTTGACGGGGGAATGGTGGTCAACGCGTTGCCTCCCTCTTTCAAAACCAATCCTTTACCGTAAAGCGGAAAGTAAATATCTGTACCTTCTCCTCCCTGGTTATCCATTGTTGCATCAACCCAAACCTGTTTCCCGTTTACATTGGCGGTTACAACGGCATGATTAAAAGCATAAGCTGTAGGAATATATTGCTCAACATGCTCATTCATATCGGTATTTACCAAAACCATAGCTGCATCAATCCCATCATCCTTCAGCATAGATACCAGTAATAGTGATTTATCCTTGCAATCTCCGTAACGTTGTTTAAATACCTTCTCTGGGTTATTGGCACGATGCGAGTATTCGCCAATTTCGATACCCATGTAACGGACCTCCTGCTGTACAGTGTGCACTGCAGCCCGGAAGTATTTTGCCTTGTCGTCGCCCGCTTCCTTTTTTAATTTAGCTATCCGTTCGCCAAGCTCCCCTTTAATATTTAACGCCGGAGGATTGATACTTAATGCCCAGTTCACCACCTCGGCCCAGCTGGCAAATTCGCTCACCTGGATAAAACCGCGCTCATCATACCATGACGGCTCCCTGTCATCATCATGCGCCGGCGGCACCTGAAAGCCCTCATACTGATAGCATTTTAAGCCATTAGCTTCGGTGATGGTTAGCTTAGGTACACTGTTAAAAGTTTTAAAATTCAGTTTCCGCCGCGACGATGCAATAATAGCAGTATAATGATGCGCAATTGGTGTATACCACTGCGCATATATATTTGAGCAAAACTTACCGTTCAGTATTGGGTTACGGCCAGTTAGCGTATATGAGTATTCGATACGGTCACCTTTACGGATATCATCCAGGATACATAGCGCAGAAAAGCTTCCCTGATAAATAAAATTGGAAAGATCCTGCTCATCGGCTATTACTTTAAATGCCGAAGCCTTTAAACGGTTTAAAGGTTTACCATCGCGCCAAACGGTAATATCATGAAAATCGAGCCGCTCATAAGCAGGATCAAAACTAACCGAAATCTGCGACGCGTTTTGGATCCCTGTTTCAGAAACTATATTACGTATAATGTGGTTATAGTCGGCCTGTTTTTCAACCTGCACCTGCTCTTCAATAAGCTCGTAATAAAAGCCCCGCTCGATAGTGCGTGCAGATGGTTTTTGATTATACGGTTTTAACACACTTAGCCAGATAGGTTTGGCCGAAATATGTACCGAAGGTGCATCGCCAAAAGCAGCCCCGCTGCACCAAAACAACATCACCAAACAAAGGGAAAACGTAAAACGCATTTTAAAAGCTTTTGTATACAGGCTCTGAAAATAAAGAAAACTAAAACAACTTGATGTAACTATTTTAATATTTAACGTGGTATTTATATAGATAAAAAAAGCGTTGCAAAAAGAATACTGCGCGAAAAATTTACTCATCAAACCAACAAAGCCACCCCGAACCGGGATGGCTTTGTTGAATAAAATATTTATGAAACCTATTATTGCCCGCCCAATACAGCGCGGAATTTAGTTTCATAGCCCTTTAACTGGTTTTCAAATTTAGTAGCCAGCGTGGTTTGATGGTTATCTTTGGTAAACTGTACCAGGCCATTCAACACCTGCATACTTATCTGCACATCTCTACCGTTAATGCTGTTAACGTCCTGAGTGAGTAGGTAAGCATTATAATCCAGCTGATCGGTAAGGTAATTATCAATATTGGTAGCCAGCTTGTTTCCTAATACTACGTCATGTAGCTCATAAGCCAGTTGGGTTAAATACAACTTACGACCAGCAACATCTACATACGGATAAAGATCAGGAAGCTCGGCATCATATTTCTGAACAACTTTCAGGGCTTTATCATTTTTCCCTTCCTGAACAAGGTTTTGAGCCAGATCAAGGAAAGTAGTTACCATTACTGGATAAAACATTGAGGTTGACTCATGATCAAGATATTTGGCAGTTTTGAATTTACCGAATTTAAACTTATTCATCACGTTATCAAACATTACATCGGTATTGGTTTTGCTCAACTGATCATGTAAAGCAGTATCTGGTTTAAACGGAATCAGGTGGTAGGTGAAGCCCTCTTTGTACAAGTAAGGCTGCAGACCAATCAGGTTCTCATTGCCAATGGTTGTAGTAAAGCAGATTGGGCGTTTCCAGTGGTTGTGCGCCAAAATATCAAACATGGCCAAATTCTCTTTGGTTACGTAGTTTGATGTGTACTTCCATTCCATAGCAGTAGCAAGCTTATCTTTTTGATCGGCTTTTACAACACCGTTAGCAATAACCTCATCCGGGTTAATGGTAAGCTTAAGATTTTTAGTTGGCAGATAATTGCCATAATCGCCGCTTTGATATTGTACCTGGGTAGCTTTATCGTCAGAGGTAATAAAATCAAACACTTCTTTAATCTCCTGAAAGCCTGGCAATTTCTGGTCGTTAAAATAAATAACATCCCTCACTCCTTCTTTATACTTGTCGTATGGCATGGTTATAGGCAACGGTTCCGAGTCGTTCATTTTCTTCTGCATCTGGCGGATATACCAATCGCCGGTAAACAAGCTCAGGTTTACGATGCGCACATCCGGACGGATGCCTTCAACCTCCTGATCGTACCACAAAGAGTAAGTATCATTATCGCCATAAGTAAACAGAATGGCATTTGGCGGGCATGAAATCAGGTAGTTGTAAGCCATATCATGCGGTGTCATTTTGGTTGAACGGTCATGATCTTTCCATTCTTTAGCGGCCAAAAGTACCGGGCAAATCAGCAAACCGATCACCGTTGAGCCAATAGCGGCTATTTTAGCATCAACGTATTTGCGGCCAAATTCGGCAATGGCAATTACGCCAAGCCCTATCCATATAGCAAAGGCATAAAACGAACCTACGTACGAGTAATCACGCTCGCGCGGCTGAACCGATGCCTGGTTTACATATAATACAATTGCCAAACCGGTAAAGAAAAACAACAAACCAACAATCAGCGCGTCTTTACTACGACGGTTAACATGGAAAAACAAACCAATTAAACCAATTATCAGCGGCAGGGCGTATAATGGCGTGTAAGTAGTAGCGGCAGTTACCGATTTTGGCAAATGTTTGCCACCGTCAAACAATCCACTTGTCCAGTTGCCGTCTATACCTTCAGTGCTGGTTTGCCCGTCGGCATCGTTATAACGGCCAACAAAGTTCCAGAAAAAGTAACGCCAGTACATCTGGTACATTTGCCAGCTGAACATCCATTTCAGGTTATCGCCCATTGTCGGCGCCTGATTTTCAGGAATCCGTAGCCATTGTTTGTAAAACTGCACATCGTTAGGATCGGTACTGTACATACGCGGCAAGGCGGTAGTGTGATCATAAACGTAGTCGGTTTTACGACCGGCATTTTCATATTGGGTTTTACCTTTACGGTAAATGATACTTCCTTGTTTCTGATCGGTAACCTGTGAGTCATACATAGGACCGGTTAGCAAAGGCACTTCACCGTATTGAATACGGTTAAGGTATCCGTAAAGTGTAAACGCGTTATCGGGGTGCGAGTTATTTAAATTGGTATTAGCAGTAGCGCGAATAGGTATATAAGCGAATGAACCGTAACCGAAATAGATAAATGCTACGCACAATAATGCCAGGTTTAGCACCGGTTTCTTTTTGCGGATACTGTAAATGATACCTATTACCAATGCCACAATTATCAGCAGGATAAAGAAGAAAGCACCGCTGCCAAAGCCCATCCCTAATGAGTTAACAAAGAACAAATCGAAATAAGCGGCAAACTTGATAGTGTATCCCCTGATACCATATTGAACCAGACCTAAAATTATAACACCTACCAGGAAAGCAATTATCGCGTTACCTGTAGTAACCTTTTTGCTCCTGCGGAAATGATAAACCATTGCAATGGCAGGGATTGTCAATAAGTTAAGCAGGTGGATACCGATAGATAAACCAATAACATAAGCTATAAAAACAATCCATTTATCGGCACCAGGTTCGTCAGCATGTTCGTCCCATTTAAGGATTGCCCAAAACACTATTGCAGTACATAATGAAGATAAGGCGAATACAATGGTTTCAACAGCCGAAAACCAAAATGTGTCTGTATAAGTGAAGCCTAATGCGCCTACAAGGCCGGCACCCATGATCACGTACAGTTTATAGCCGTCAATTGCTTCATCACGTTTTTCGACCATGAGTTTTTTGGCAAATGCAGTGATTGTCCAAAATAAGAACATAATAGTAGCGCCACTGGCCAAAGCCGAACCCATATTGGTAAAAAATGGAACTTTAGTATTATCACCAAATGACAGCAGCGACAAAACCTTGCCTATCATGGCAAAAACAGGATAACCGGGCTGGTGGGCTACCTGTAAACGGTAGGCACATGAAATAAATTCGCCGCAATCCCAAAAGCTTACAGATGGCTCTAATGTTAAAATATAGGTTATTGAGGCTATAACAAAACAAAGCCAACCTAACAGGTTATTGATTTTTTTGTACTGCATTTAATAATATATCAATTGATTTAATAGCGCGGCAAATATCATGATTTTTATAACTTAATAAAAAAAAACACCTGCGCGTGACAAAATTTAACAATAATTAACTTTTTGAAGCATTGTAGTTAAGCAAAATTTAACCACAGATTTAAATGCGCAGACAAACGACAAAGTATTTTCGACACATAAACTTTCATAACGATCAACCTGTTTTAATGCGCTTTCATATTTAACTTACCATGATATAACTAACGAGAGCCATGCTGAGCTTGTCGAAGCATAGTGGGTAGGGACTCTGCATGTGACCCTTTGACAGGCTCGGGGTGGCAGTACATCTACACTTAATACATTCTCACATTTACAGATCTCCATTTTGTACAGTTCAAAAGAAACAACCCTGGGGCATTATATGTATATACCCTTATTTATGAATGAAATTTTTATCTTAGAACAATTAATACTTATTTTGTTGTAATGCAAAACCTCTACTCTGTAAACTTCCGAAAAACAATTATAATAGCCGTAACTGCCTTATTTATATCGCAGTTAGCTAAGGCACAATCGGTTTATTTACCTAATTCATACCAGTTGTATCAAAAATTCAATTCGGATATTTATTCTGTAAAAAGCTCGGCTCATACTTCTTTACGCCCATTTTTGATTGACAGTACTATTCTGCATACTTATGATTCTGTGATGAACGTTGGTGTTAAAGATCGTAAAACGTGGGGCGGACGTAAATTATTTAACGAGCACCTTTTTGATGTAAAGGCTAAAGAATATACCTTTTACGCTGATTACATTACCGATGTGCAAGCCGGAAGGGATTTTACCAATAGTACTACAACTAATTTAAATGTACGCGGCTATCAAATAGGAGGTACGGTTGGAAATAAGTTTTCATTTTACACCAGTGGTTTTGAAAATTCGGCCAAGTTTGCGTCTTATTACAACAACTATGTAAACACCAACGGTTTTATACCTGGCCAGGCTTATGCCAGAAAATACACCGGTCAACCACGCAACTCACAGGATTGGTCATATGTAACCGCGATCCTTTCATATTCAGTAACTCCCAAGTTGAATATTACTTTAGGCGAGGATAAAATGTTTATCGGCGATGGATACAGATCGGTGCTGCTATCTGATTTTGCCGCCAATATGCCGCTGCTAAGAATTACGGCCGATCTTGGCCCTGTACGTTATATGGCAGCCTGGGCTTATATTGAGGATTTTAGACAGCCTATATTCGACAAATTTGGAAGTAACCGCCGCAAATGGGCATTATTCCATTATATCGACTGGAATATAACCAAACGGGCCTCATTTGGTATGTTTAATGCATTGATAACACCGGAAGCTGATGATCAGGGAAAACGGGCGGGGTTTGATGCCAATTTTGTAAATCCTATCTTATTTGCCAGCTCATTAGGGCCGGGCGGGTACCAAAAAGACAATGTTTATTTAGGTTTCAACGCCAAATACAAGATCTTTGATAAAGCCGCTTTATATGGGCAGATCATATTTGACAGATTCAAGGGCAGCGATTTCTTTTCGGGCAACAGCACCGATAACACTAACGGATGGCAGTTAGGTATCCGCGGTGCAGATATTTTCAAAGTTAAAAGGTTAAATTACCTGTTTGAATACAATACCGTTAAACCTTACACTTACAGTAGCCAACAACCGATAAGCAGCTACTCTTTTTATGGTGATCCTTTGGCCCACCCTTACGGAGCAAACTTCAGAGAGCTTTTAGGAATCTTAAATTACTCTGTCGGACGTTTTGATTTTCAGGGGCAGGTTAATTATGCCAAATATGGTCTTGACCCTACAAAAACTGATAACAACGGAAAAATTATTACCAAACCATTTATACCGTCGGCAAACACCACCACAACCATTGGTCAGGGTATAAGTACACAACTTTACTATGGCGAAGGCACGGTTGCCTATATCCTGAACCCAAAGTACAATTTGCGTGTTGAACTTGGTGCATTATATCGCCAGGAAAAAAACGATCTGAAAGATTCAAAAAATACACTGATCACCTTAGGGTTAAGAAGTTCGTTCAGGAATTTATATCACGATTTTTAATCAACTTTAATAAAAGCCTTACAAAATGTAAAAACCTTGTAAGGCTTTTTTTTCAACTTCTTTTCCTCCTTAAGCCTAATAAGCAGCCCAATATTACACCTATTGCTACCCCTACTTCAATATTGTGTAAAAGCAAACCGATAACAATACCGAGTACAAATCCTCCAAAGAAAAAATCAAACCCTATCCTGTTCATTTTTCAAATTAAATCATTTTTCCTGCTGACAAACTGTTGTCATAAACATATATTTATTTTGAATAGCGTTTTTAATAAATATACATGACTAATCTTGACAAAGCTAACCTACGGGCTTATAACCAACGCCTTAATCAAAATAAGTTTAAGAAGCCAGAAGAGGTAATAGGCTATATGAGCGCTATGCAAGCCCAGGAATACGCCTATGCTAAATGGGCAATTGGTTTACGAATGCAGTCGCCCGCGGATAAAACTGTGGAAAAAGCCATGACTACAGGCTCAATTTTAAGAACGCATGTACTAAGACCAACCTGGCATTTTGTATTACCGCAGGATATCCGCTGGATGCTTAGCCTCACCGCGCCACGGATCAACGCGGGCAATGCTACCATGTATAGAAAGCAGGAAGTTACCGAGGCCATTTTCAATAAAAGCTTTGATGTATTTACAAAAGCTATGCAGGGTGGCAAACAGTTAGCCCGCGCCGAAATAGCTAAAGCCCTTAATGAAGCTAACATAGCTACCGACGATTTGAGGCTTACCATCATATTGATGAAAGCTGAATTGGAGCAGTTAATTTGCAGTGGAGCCAGGCAGGGCAAACAATTTACCTATGCCCTGTTTGACGAACGTGCACCCATGACACCGGTCATTGATCGGGACGAAGCAGTGGCCCGGCTTGTTCTTCGTTATTTTACAAGCCATGGCCCCGCTACCATAAATGATTTTGTGCATTGGAGTGGATTAACCGTTGCCGATGCAAAAGCAGGCACCGAAGAAAACAAACAACAACTGCACGGAATCAACGTTGATGGAGTAAATTACTGGATGGGCACTGATGTGGATTTCAGTAAAGTAAAAAAAACGGGCGCGTATCTGTTACCCGTGTATGATGAATTACTCATTTCCTATAAAAACCGGGATGCCATGGTACCTGCTAAATTCAGGGATAAAATGGGTGCGATTACCTTTTTCCCAACCATTATGTTCAATAACCAGGTACTGGGCAACTGGGGCCGGAGTATCGGCAAAAAAACTATCGATATTGAGCTAAAACCATTCGGTAATCTCACAAAAGCACAAAACGATGCTATTGAAACAGCAGCACACCGTTTTAAAAAATTTAACGGACTATCGCAATAACAAACATTAATAACCACTATAAGTTACCTATAAAAATACATACCATGCCCGAACTACCCGATCTTCAGGCTTTCAGCCACAACCTTCAAAAGAAACTTGCAGGCAAAACCGTAAAAAAGATAGAAGTCCCAAACGCTAAAAAGCTAAATGTTAGCGCACATGAACTGGGTGAAGTTTTAAGCGGACAAAAACTTGATAAAGTTTACCGCGAAGGTAAAGAGCTCCATATTAAATTTAGCAAAGGCGATGTGCTCGGTTTGCACCTGATGTTGCATGGTAAGCTATTTTTGTTTGATACTAAAAACGAAAACAAATACAGTATCATTGAACTGTACTTTGATGACGATAGCGGATTAACATTAACCGACTTTCAGGGGATTGCGGCCCCCACCCTTAACCCCGAGAAAAAGGATGTACCCGATGCCCTTGATGCAGATGTTGAGTACCTGAAAAAACGCCTTGCAAAAACAAAAACCAATATCAAAACAGTTTTGCTTGATCAAAAGATTTTGCGCGGCATTGGTAATGCGTACGCGGATGAAATTTTATGGCATGCCCGTATTTCGCCGTTTTCGGTAAGCAGTAAAATACCGGAAGCAAAACTGAAAGACCTGGTGCAGGCCATAAGATCGGTACTTGAAGATGCGGAGAAAAGCATTCTGAAATCAAACCCCGATATTATTAACGGCGAAGTGCGTGATTTCATGAACATCCATAATTCAAAGAAAAAGCACAGTCCAACCGGCGCGGCAATTCTGATTAGCGAAGCTTCAAGAAAAACGTATTATACAGATGAGCAGGAGTTGTTTGAATAAGATTAATTAAGGCAAAAACTACACCCGCATTTTGATAATATGCACCGTCAGGTGCTACCTGTTTGTAGCAATAATATTCATAAAAGATATTTTGCGCCGTAGGTGCTACCCTTTCGGATATGCAATTAAAGGGTAGCACATACGGCGCAAAAGTCTCCACCCATTATTTTTGCTACAAACAGGTATCCCCTACGGGGAAATTGAGGTTTCACAGATACTTAGCCTACTTGATGTACAGCAAAGTCGTTTACTCTTCGTTATTAATCTTAAAGTCTGCCCCTTAGGGAGGTTTAGGGGACTACTTCAACTTTTTTACCACAACATTAAAATCAACGCCTACAACCGGGATCTTTTTCCAAGGCTCTGCTTCGGTATCTTTATGAAAAGTACCACCGTTAAACAAGCCACAGGCAAAACCAATATTTGAACCGGTTTTAGTTTCTAAAAACTCAATAGAAACTACAATATCTCCGGCTACCTTAACATTATATGACGATAGATCTACTGTAATTAGCTGGTGATTATCCTGATTGTTATATTTTTTGATATAGCCTTTTATTTCGTCTTTAACCAAATTAGCTTCATTTGGAAGTTTTCCGGCCATTTGGTAAACATTCACTTTAAATGGGATGCTATCGTTTGAACGGTTTTGGGTATGAAAACTTAGTTTCAATAATTGAACGGGGTTTTTACCTGCATTCATTTCAATGCCAACTTGTCTGCCTTTAACAGCATCGAAAGAAGTATTGGATGAACCAGTTCGCAGCTTATTACCTATTGTTTTGGTTTTATCTTGTGCAGATACGCCGACGGCAACAAGAGATAAAAAGCAAACGGCAAGTAATTTTACAAAATTTCGAGGTGATATAAGATTTAGCATAACAATATTTTTAGATGGATTTACAGGATAGACGATACTTACACACAAATGGTTGCAACATCAATCTGAAATTTTTATCGATTTATTTTATGCATCGTAGAGATGCATCACACGCGTCTGCAATGTATTCAAATTGCCCTAAAGGGACACGCATGTGATCCATCTCCCTTTAGGACAATCACTCCTTTTTAACGGCACCATTCCTGATAAAAATAACAGACATCAGCGCGCCTAAAAATCCTAAGCCAGCACAGATACGCATGATATTGCCATAAGCTGAAATAAATCCGTTGTGATAGGCAATCTCTACTGCCTTTTTATTGGCTCCGTCAATATTGGCTGGTACTTTCGCATTCCCCAAATTTGCCGATTGTTCCATAACAGCCTTTTTATCTTTATCATTTAGAGAAAGCTTCTTCATCTCGCCCTGCATAGCGCCAGAAAAAAACAAAACTGCAAGTGCGCCGAAAATGGCATTGGCAAAGACATTTGAAATGCGCGTCATAGCATTATTAATACCCGACGCGGTACCCGAAAAGTGGTCGCTCACCGAACCCATAACCGTAGCCGTAAGCGGCGCTACCGTCAATGACATACCAAAGCCAAAAACAAGCACCCCCGGGAAGAAACTTGTCCAGTAATCAGACGGACCTGCGGTTTGCTTGATAAATGATAGCATCAGCAAGCCGGTACCCGCCAACGCCGGACCAATAATTAGCAATAAACGTGGGCCTTTTTTATCGGCGATGACTCCGGCATAACGTGCAATAGAGATCATAAGCACAGTAAAAGGTAAAAACGTTAACCCCGATTGCAGTTGACTATATCCCTGCACCTGCACCATGTTTAACGACATAAACAGCATCCCACCACCCAAGCCGGCATACAGAAAAAAGGTAAGCAGGTTTATCCCGCTAAAGGTTTTATTATTAAATAAAGTCAGCGGCATCATGGGGTGCTTGCTTGTTCTTTCTATGTATATAAAAACCAGCAGCAACAACAATCCTATACCCAACGCTCCGTAAACCTGCCAGTTATTAAAACCAACCGCGGGCATCCGTAAAAAACCAAAGGTAAGTAATGCAAGGCCTAAGGCTATCGAGATAGCGCCGGGTAAATCAAGGGATTGATCTGTTTGATCGTCCTTACTTTCGGCAACTTTACGCCACAAAATGAGCAGGGCAACTATTCCAATCGGTATATTGATAAAGAAGATATACCGCCACAAGCCTGCATCGGCCAATGCGCCGCCGAGCACCGGGCCGCCCATGGTAACCACGGTGGTAATGGCCGACCAGGTGCCAATAGCCTTTCCCCTTTCTTTAGCATCAATAGAAGATGAAATAAGAGAAAGGCTCCCCGGAATCATTAGCGCGCCGCCTATCCCCTGTATGACCCTGAAAATAATAAGATAAAACACACCCGGCGAAAAACCGCAAAGCGCCGAGCCAGTTATAAAAATGAAGATCCCAATCATAAAGATCTTCTTCCGTCCCAGCTTATCGCCCAGTGAGCCGCCTATTAAAATCAGCGAAGCCAGCATTAGCAGGTATGCGTTCAGGATCCAGAACAGATCGGCACCTTTGGCGTCAAGACTTTGTTGTAAGGCCGGCAGCACTACATTGAGTGCTGTACCATCAATAAAGGCCATGGCCGAAGCCAGTATAGCCGAAACCATGATCCACTTACCCGCCGGGCTGCCCAATGAAACTGTAGCCATATTAACAAGGTTTTAACTGGTGCGTTTATTACAAAGTTGCAGTAAATGATCGGATTAATAATACTGCAAAACATTAAAATAAAGCGCCGAAAAAAAAATGACTATCGCCTGAAAACGCCGATATTCTCCGGACAAAACAATATCAGCAAAACTATTGCGGAAAGGTCAAGCGGTAGTACTTCCGATTGATTTACGGCAGAAAACAAGGCCGTTAATATCGTCAATACAATTATGGCTATAATGTGGTTACGATGCGGAATAGGAATACCAATTTTATCAATAAACCGCTTAGCCCTGAAGTTGCTCCGGTATATAAAGGGAAGTACCATGAAGTAAAAAACTCCGGCCGCTATCAAAACCCAATGCAGGGCAATTTGTCCAACTTCATTAATCTTCATTATCCCGCTTGCGTTTGCGCGTAATATGGTGGTGTTAGTTTTAAAAAGCTTATGCGTGGAGATATGAAGCAGATCGGGCAGGTGGCTCATTTTTTCGGCGATAAAAAATAAGCTCACTACCCCGGCTAAAATAAAAACGATACAAAACTGGATACTGCGGTAGCGGGAAAGCCTGATAATGTATACCGCCGAAACGCCAAAGATCACCAGCAATAATAAAACAGTGACATATCCGATAAATCCTCCGTAGGCACTATAGATCATTTCAAAATAAGCCTTATTGGTAAAAAACAGCACAATAGCTACAGCAGTCAATACGGATGTTAGTCCGAAGATCACCTTCTCAAACTTGGTTAAACTATTTTTTTTACGGGCGGTGTTATAAGTATTCAGCACGGCAATTATTTATAGATGATGTAAGAACTAACAAAAACTTGTTGATACATGTTTTCGCTCCTTTTTAAAACGAACAGGAACTCCGAATTATTTCCATCATATAAACAGAGGCATTCGTCACATTTAATTCCGCCGTGGACCATGTTGCAGTAATATTGAATCAACAAACCAACAGCCACATGAAAAAGCTTATTCTGATACTCTTTCACCTTACAATAGCATATCTGCTAAAGGCACAGCCACCCCAGCAACCCATAGTGTTGGGTCGGATTGATACCGTTTATTCCAACATCCTGAAAGAAAACCGACCGCTTTGGGTGTATACCCCGGGATATGATACCAATTACTTTTCAAAACCGGAATTTCCGGTTTTGTACGTTTTAGACGCCGATGATCATTTTATGTCGCTGGTTACCATGGTTAAAGAACTTAGCGCCACCGCCGGGAATACTGTACTCCCGCAAATGATCATCATTGGTATCCTGAATACTCCTCATCATCGTACCCGCGACCTTACCCCTACTAACAGCGCTATGGACAAATCATCGGGTGGCGGCGAAAACTTTGCTGCTTTTATGGAAAATGAATTGATCCCTTACATAGACAAAAAATACCCTACGGCTCCCTATCGCACCATGATTGGCCATTCAATAGGTGGCTTAACTGCAATTAATATGTTATTGAAACATCCGCAGGTCTTCAATGCATATATAGCTATCGACCCAAGTATGTTTTATGACAATGATAACTTACTGAAACAAGCTCCAACAATCCTTAAACAAAAGAATTTCAGTGGTAAAAAACTATTCCTCGCCTTTGCCAATACCATGAACCCCGGCCTGGATACTGTGCAGGTTAAAAGAGACACATCAGAAATATCGCACCATATACGGTCGATCATGAAACTTGCAGATAACCTCACCCTCAATAAAACCAACAACCTGCAATTGGCCAAGAAGTATTACCCGGACGATGATCATAATTCGGTACCGTTTAATGCCGAATATGACGGCTTAAGGTTCATTTTCAAAAACAATCGTTTCCCCCGCAACCAGCCTTACAATCAGTATTTCGACAAACAATATAGTGCTGCTCAATTAAGGAAAATGATAGATGAACATTACAGCCTGATGTCTAAAGAAAGGGGCTACATCGTGCACCCTCCCGAAGCCGAAATGAATGGTGTAGGGTACGCGTTTTTACAACAAAAGGATTATGAAAAAGCGGCGATGTTTTTCCAGGTGAATATAGATAACTACCCCAAAAACTTTAATGTTTACGACAGTATGGGCGATTGTTTTCTGGCCCGCGACGATAAAGCCAATGCCGAAAACTATTTCAAAAAGGCCTTATCTATCAAGTATACTAAAGAGATTATGGACAAGCTGGATAAAGTACAGGCAGCGAAATAAATTTTACTATCTGTAAAAATCACGTCATCGCGAGTAACGAAACAATCTCCGATTAGTGGAGAGGCTATGCACATCCCTCTGCACAGTTAGGGATTGCTTCGTGCCTCGCAATGACGTGATGGAATATTATTTGCCCTTAAGCCTACTTAATTCAACGTAGTTCCTCTTAAGCCATTGCACGAAGCAATCACCGATGAGCAGATTCCGGCCTGAACAGTTCCGGATTGCTTCGTTCTCTGCAATGACAATATTTTAATATCAATCTTCAATAAAGCCAACAGGCTCCAGATCCTTCAGCTCATCATCGGTAAATAACCTGGAATGGATCATAAACCTGAACCCGGTGGGGATCTCTATGGAAAAGCTTGAACCCCTCCCCTTGGTTATATCAAGCTGCAGCTGGGTATGCTGCCAGTATTCAAACTGATCTTTGCTCATCCAAAACTCACAGCCGTCAACTTCTCCTATTTTAACATCACTCCCGCCGAGCTTAAACTCCCCTTTTTCAAAGCACATGGGCGATGAGCCGTCACAACAACCGCCGCTTTGATGAAACATGAGTTCGCCAAAACGCGATTTGAGTTCGGCTATCAGTCCGGACGCCGCCGGGGTTATGGTTACTCTTTTGACCATGTTATGAGTTTATCTGCAGGATGCATAAAAACTTACGAAGTTTTTGAAACTTCGTAAGTTTAGGAACGGGGATCGGTAAAAGCCGGGACTAAAAAAATCCCAGCTTGTTCTTATTATATGAGATCAGCATGTTTTTAGTTTGACGGTAATGGCCAAGCATCATTTTATGATTTTCACGACCAAAACCTGATTTTTTATAGCCACCAAATGGCGCGTGCGCCGGGTAAGCATGATAATTATTTACCCAAACCCTGCCAGCGAGTATAGCACGTGGCACCTGGTAAAGTTCATGAGCATCCCGTGTCCACACACCTGCACCTAAACCATAAAGTGTGTCATTTGCTATCGCGATGGCTTCATCAGTAGTTTTAAATGTGGTTACACAAGCCACCGGACCAAAAATTTCTTCCTGGAAAATGCGCATCTTGTTATTGCCTTTAAACAAGGTTGGCTGAATATAATAACCACCCTCCAGTTCGCCATCTAACTTTTTAATCTCGCCGCCGCAAAGCACTTCGGCTCCTTCATCCTTGCCGATTTTTAGGTATGACTGAATTTTTTCATATTGGTCGTTAGAGGCTTGCGCGCCCATCATTGTAGTGCTGTCAAGCGGATTACCCATAATAATAGCGTTAGTACGCTCAATCACCTTCGACATAAATTTGTCGTAAATGTTTTCATGCACCAGGATCCTCGACGGACAGGTACAAACCTCTCCCTGGTTAAGGGCGAACAGTACGGCACCCTCTACAGCCTTATCAAAAAACTCATCATCGGCATCGGCTACCGATTCAAAGAAGATATTTGGTGATTTACCGCCCAACTCCATAGTAACCGGAACCAGGTTTTCAGAGGCGTACTGCATGATCAATCTGCCCGTTGTAGTTTCGCCGGTGAAAGAAACTTTTGCAACCCTTGGTGATGAAGCCAGCGGCTTACCAGCCTCAGGACCAAAACCTGTAATAATATTTAAAACACCGGGAGGCAAAACATCCTGGATCAATTCCATCAATACCATAATTGATGTCGGAGTTTGCTCGGCTGGTTTAACCACACAACAATTGCCTGCAGCCAGCGCCGGGGCAATTTTCCAGGTAGCCATCAGCAGCGGGAAGTTCCAGGGAATGATCTGCCCTACAACACCAAGCGGCTCGTTTAAACAAATGCTTACGGTATATTCATCGTGTTCGGAAATTCCTCCTTCTTCGGCACGGATTACGCCAGCGAAGTAACGAAAGTGATCGATCACCAGTGGCAAATCGGCCGCGCGGCATTCGCGGATGGCTTTGCCGTTATCAATACACTCCACAACAGCCAATTGCTCCAAATTAGCCTCAATAATATCAGCAATCTTATTCAGTAACGATGCCCGGTGAGCAGCTGATGTTTTGCCCCATGTTGGGAATGCGGCATGCGCGGCGTCTAAAGCCAGTTCAACATCTTCCTTTCCTGATCGTGCGGCTTTGGTGAACACCTTACCGTCAATAGGCGAAATGTTGTCAAAATATTCGCCTTTAACTGGCGGAACAAATTTGCCGCCGATAAAATTGTCGTACTTATCCTTAAAGGATGGTTTAGAAACAGCGCTCATAATTTTTATGTTTTTTGGTAATGCTAATGTAGAGTTAGCTCGCTGTAAGGCATTTGCATTATGCTCTCAAATGGTAGCACAATGTTCGCATTTTTTGCGCCCGCTTGTTAATGAGGATAAGTATGCCTAATTTGGCTTAAATTATAAACGGCTATGAATAACAAAATCCTGTTATCTCCACTAAGCCTATCGCACGGAAAAGAACTGAACACCCTGGTTGAAAACCGCAAGGCTTACACCATGAACCAGTGCGAGCTCAATGTTTTTGAAACATTTCAGCGCAGCGAACTTGTGCCCTTAACCTTCAGCGACCTGGTAATTACCAGTATGTTGCGCGGCAAAAAGGTAATGCACCTGTTTGATAAGCCGGGTTTTGATTACCTGCCCGGTGAAACGGTTATAGTTCCGCCAAATATTACCATGAAAATTGATTTCCCGGAGGCTACCATCAACCAGCCATCGCAATGTACTGCCCTTGCCATAAACCACCAGGAAATAGCGAACACGCTTGATTTTTTAAATGAGAACTACCCGAGAGAAGATAAAAAGATCTGGCAGCTGAATTATAACCAGTTCCACTTTTTTAATAATCACGAACTTGCCCAGCTCATCAACAAACTCATCCGTATAAGTACCGGCGACGCATTAACTAAAGATGTACTGGCCAACCTCACATTAAAGGAATTGCTCATCCGTATTATGCAAATGCAAAATCTGCATGAGGTAAGCGATAACCTGCATGAGCTATCAAGTAGCAGCAGGTTTGCCTATGTTCTGGAATACATCAGGGTACATTTAAGTGATAAGCTTAATATTGATGCGCTAAGCCAAATGGCCTTTATGAGCAAAGCCAGCTTTTTCCGGGCGTTTAAGCACGAGCTGGGAATTTCGCCGGTTGACTATATTATTAAGGAGCGCCTGCAATTAGCCAAGCAATTGATGAACAACCCACATAACAGTATCTCTGAAGCTTGCTTTAAAGCCGGGTTCAATAACCTTAACTACTTTAGCCGGGCCTTTAAGAAAATTGAAGGAATAACCCCAAGCTATTATAAGGCTAAGTTGCGGGGCGGGCATTTGAATTAAAGAGAAAAAATCCCCTCTTGAGAGGGGGCGCGATGAGATGTGCGGCTGCAGGGGTGTGTTTCTACTGCATTTATCGTCGCTTACTGAAACACACCCCTCCACCCCTCTCAAAAGGGGAATCGCACGGGCCAAAGCTATTTATTCACTGTTTACTCCTTCGGCAACCCATCCTCAAAACCACTGCCCCCACTGCTTCCGGCAGTATCCAGGTTCCAGGCCGAGGTTAATAAATAAGGTGTAGCCCCATCAGCATTTTTATTGCTGTAAGTACATTTAATGATCCTGCTTTCGCCGGGAGCCAATGAAATATAGTTATCGCTGAAAATTACCGGTAAAATATCATCACCACCCTGGCCTTTTAAAGCACGTAAATGAACAAAGAAAGCCACCGCACTACCTGTATTTTTTATGGTTACAGCGTACGAAGTGCTATCCCCCTCAACTTTGCTGGTTTGATTAACAGTTAGTTTTGTTTTAGGAAGAGATTGCAGGGCCGAATAATCCGCGTAGGCAGATTGTGGCGTGGTAAACCAGTTTGATTTTTTCCAGTTCAGCTCATCGCTTTTTTTGGAGAGCCAGTACCAGTTGATGCTTTTGATTTCGCCGTTTTTGTCACTCAGCTCAAGACGTAGCAGGTAAGTATCAGCCAATCCAGTAATAGCAGGTAGTGAGAATAACCGCTTTGAGGCATCAGCAGCTATTTCAGCGGTTACCGTTTTGCTAAACTTGCTACTTCCGTCCGGGTTGTAAACATCCGCCTTAACCTTTAACCCGCTAAACGTTTTCAGGTATGAATTGATCACCGCTACCTCCTTTGTTTTGTACGAATACAGCACGTGCAAAGGCTCCATAGCCTTTTTCATACCGAAATAAGTCCCGGCAGGATACAGGTAATAGTCATAAGTATGCCAGATCAGTCCCGGCCATGGGTTACTCAACATCCATTGAACCACGCCAGTAGCAGTTTGGTATTTATTTAATCCATAAGCCTCCATCATGGCGCGGTGCGCTTCGTAATTTTGAGCCTGTGCCTTGGCTACATAATTTTTAATAGATGAGGTTTCCCCATAACGACCATAAAGTGCTTTGGTGAACACTTTAGTAGTACCGAACGAACCCGTACCGCAATGGTAGTTCCAATCGGCCGAGGTTACGTTCAGCGAATCTTTCGGAATAAATTTGATTAAACTTTCATAAGGCGGAATTGAAGGCCCGGGCGAGATTTCGGTAGCGAAACTGTAGGTACCGCCAAATTTTTTGGTAGCATCGGTTTCCCAGTAAATTGGCGGCACCCACTCATACGGGCCAGCCATTTTCACCCCGCTGTAACCCGACACTTTCGATTTGCTTTCGTTTGCGGTTGCCAGTAGCGGGTTAGGCCATTTCAGTTGCTTTTCAATCTTGAGGTAATCGCGCTCAACCGAAGTATCTGTAGGCGGCATGTCGCTGCCGTTGAGCCATACAAACAGGCTGGCTTTATTACGCAACCAGTACATTACACTGCTATCTGATGCCATGGCAACTTTACGCTCGGCGGCATCCCATTTTTCGGGATGTTGCCAGGTACCGCAACACATCCAACCGTTCATCACCATCAGGCCGTATTTATCGCACAGGTCGTAAAAATTATCATCCTCCATTTTACCTTCCGAACGCACAATGTTCATATTCATATCACGCACCAGGCGGATTTCCTGTTCCTGCCTCTCGGTAGATCGGCGCTGAAAAATATCTGGCGACCAGGCCGCCCCCCTCAGCATAATAGGCTTTCCGTTTATAATAAATTCACGCGATTGATTATCATCAATAATCTTAGAAGTAAACTCCCGGATACCGAAATTTTCTGATACCGAATTGCTCACCTTTTTTTCAACTACAGCCGCAACTTCAATCCGGTTAAGATTCGGTTTACCATACTGCCAAGGCCACCAAACAGATGGATCCTTAACATTAAGCTGTTTAAATTCAAGCGGCGAAAAGTTTATATTTTTTGATTCATTGGGCAGCAGATGTACCTTTTTTTCGAAGGAGATATTCTGGTTGATCTTACCTTTAATTACCGCGTCCTGAGCTTTATTGGTGTAGTTGGTTACCTGAGCATCTACCGTTAAATGGGCAACAGCAAGCGAAGGCAGGTCAAAATTGGTAGTAACCAGTGGGAACTTTACGCCTACCTTGTTGTATGTTTTTACCTCAACATTATTGATAATGCCACCGTTATAATCCTGCGGGTACGGGATCCAGTCGGCATAATCAATGGCCAGGTCGCCGTCGCGTTTGTTAGGAGTAAATGGCCTTAATACCTCAATGGCCAGCGTATTGGTGCCGGTATAATTGATGTTTTTGGTCAGATCAAGGTCGATGATTCGGTACGGGCCTTTAATTTGGGTTGAATCGGCTATTTTGATGCCGTTGAGCCAAACATTAGCCTTATAGTTAATGCCATGCAGGCGCAAGATCACATTCTTGCCGTTTTCGGCAGCAGGCAATGTAAATTCCCTTCTGAACCACCAGGGTTTATCCAATTTAGGATCGGCCAGTTTTTCGAGGTTCTTGCCCATAAACGGGTCGAAGTTATAAACCTGGTTAGCCAGCAAGCCAGCCAAAACTGTCGAAGGCACACTTACCTTATACCAGCCTTGCGTATTAAAGTTCTCCTTCGATACCTCTGTAGCGGCTGCAGGCGCTGTAACTGTTGACTGCATTTGCCAGTCATCTTTCAGTAACAGGTTAAAGCTTTCCTGTCGCCCCTGTGCAAATGCCCCTACACTCAACAGGAACATTGCCGACATTAATAATATTTTTTTCATGGTAGAAATAGGTTTATTTCTGGTTATCGTAATACAAGGCAGCAGCCCCAACAATACCGCTGTTTTGCAACTCCGAAATTTCAATTTTTATACGCTCAAGCGTTTTAGTATAAGCGAAGGTTTTCACCTCCTGCCACATCGTTTCTTTAAAATATTCAAAAGCATGACTTACAGAGCCACCAAGAATGATCAGCTCGGGATCATAAGCATACATCACCATTTTAACAGCGTTACCTACATGGGTTCCCAGCTCGGCGTATAATTCCAGCGCGCGTTTATCTCCTGCCTGGGCATCCTTAAATACCTGTACACCATCCAACCCGTATACATTATTAAAGAATGAGCCGCTGCAATAGTATTCAAGAATGTTATCGATATATGGGAATAGCCCTATCTCGCCGGCACCGCAATTATGCCCGGCATACAATTTGCCATTGGCTATTATACCTGTACCTAAACCTGTACCAAGCGTAATACCGACCATACTATCTACACCACTCCCTTTGCCAAAATACAACTCACCCACGGCAAAGCAATTGGCATCGTTATTTACATAAACCGGGATATTATAACGCTCCTGCATTAGTTTTTTTAAGTGAACTTCTTTCCATGACGGGATGTATTGCACATCATAAACAATACCTTCGGCCACATCAACAACGCTGGGTACACCAATGCCGATAGCGCTGGCGGTATCGTTTTGTAAAAGGGTATCAACAACGGTATAAATATCGTTCAGCACATCATCTACACTGCCATCGCTTTTTATCCGCTGTGATACAATATTTCCAATCACATTATTGCTAACCACAGCACCGCGGATATTGGTAGCTCCTAAATCAATGCCTATAACTTTTATGTTGCTCATGTATATGTTTATGCTTTATTATCAAAAAAGGTTTTATTGGTTACCAGTGGCTTGGCCCAAAAGCCGATGCTCAGCATGTAGCCAAATGTGATGTACAGGAAAAACATGCCTTCGCGCAAGCCAAACAAACTGCCCAGTCCGCCTATCAATAACTGAACAACCGCGCCACCAATAATACCCGTAACCAGGATGCCCGCAAATGAACCATGATCTTCGGCAACAGAGCTCAGCGCCAGCGAAAATATGATAGGATACATCACCGACATAAAAAACCCAACTATAGAAAATGAATACAATGATGTTTGCGGTCCACCGAATAAACCCAGCGACAGGAAGATAAGTGCCAGGATAGTGAAGATCACCAGTAATTTACGGCTATCCATCAGTTTAAGTAAAAATAAGCCCAGGATCCCGCCTGCTGTCATCAGTCCCCAAAAGTAGGCTACGGCGTTGGCACCTGTGGTTTGCGGATCAAACTTGTGGTATTCGAATAAAAATTGCGACATCCAATATGATACCCCTTGCTCGCTGCCTACGTAGCAAAACAACGCTATAAAATAGGCTATTACAACAGGCTTTTTAAAAAGATCGACGTGTGTTTTCCAGGGCCCGGCCTTTTCATCGTGCGCCAGTTCAACCCTCGGAAATTTAGATACCAACAGGATCACAAACATAGCCAGACAAATTACCGCGAATAACCAGTACAGCGAAATCCAGGGCATAGTTGCAGGCACATGCGCTTCCAGCAAAGGAAAGATGCCTCCTTTACTGCTTCCCATATTTTTAACCATGTAAGAGTAAACCAGCGGACTAACAAACGATGCCCCGCCAAATATCAATTGCGCCAGAACCGATGTAAACGCATAGTTCTCCTCCCCGCCCGATGTACGCAGCAGCGGATTAATCACCACCTGCAGCATCGCCATACCGCAGCCAATTAAAAACAGTGAGATTATAGCCGTGAGATAGTTAGGATAAACAGCAAGTAACAACGAACCGCAAAAAGCAACCACAAAGGCTGCAACCATGATAGCCTTTTCGTTATACTTTTGAACCAGCATGCTCGACGGAATAGACATTACCCCATAAGCAATAAAAAAAGCGAAGGGCAACAAGCCGGCCATCGCATCGCTCAATTTAAAATCCTTGATAAACTCGGGAGATAACGGGCCTATGATATTGGTTAAAAATGAAATAACAAAAAACGTAAGCATGATCAGCGTTACGATGTAGTAGTTTTTTTTCATCAATTGAGAGGGTTATGGATTTTGGTTCGGTATTAACTAAATATCGTTAAAAATCCGTTGGCGAGATAATTTTACAAAAACTTATTTAAATTGTTACACTTTCTTTTTAAAATATTTTAAGAAGTTAATTTAAAAACTCCCCTCTTGAGAGGGGGCGCGGAAGAATGTGCGGTAGTAGGGGTGTGTTTCTGCGATTGATTTTCAGAAATAGTAACACACCCCTCCGCCCCTCTCAAGAGGGGAATCGCACATTCCCCGCTTCTTCGCCCCGAACTCTTAACATCCCCCTTAACCTTAAATTGCTTCCAATCAAAACATTTAAGGCTTATTAATGTGTTTATGGAACAAACACCTGCTTTATGACCCCAAAAAAAGAAAAAGAACTTACCTACATTGAAAAAGTATGGCATACCGTTGCCATTGTTGCCCTGTTAGTAGTAGTGATATTAATAGCCAGGGTAGCATTCAACGTACTGCTAATGGTATTATCCGGCGCACTGATAGCAACCTACTTTCATGGCCTTGGCGATTTAATTGAGCGTAATACTAAAATGCGCAGAAGATATGCCATGATCATATCTGTAGTGGGTTCATTTTTAATTGTGATAGGCTTGTTTTACCTGATGGGCACCACCATACAACACCAGATAGCATTGTTAAAAGATACGCTGCCACACACGGTTAATAATTTTAAAGCTAAAGTGGCCTCAAACCCAACAGGACAGCAGATCCTTGATTATTTTTCGGGCGATAACGACCCGGACAAGGTGGTGGTTACCGTTCAGCATTTTTTCAGTACAGGTTTTGGGGTGCTTGGCGATATTTACATCATTCTGTTTCTCAGCATCTTTTTTACAACCAATCCCGATGTTTATAAGAACGGTATTTTAATGCTGCTCTCCGACAAGAAAAAACCTTTAGGACAGGATATTATGGATAGGATCAGCCTTTCGTTAAAAGGCTGGCTTAAGGGGATGCTGCTTTCTATGGTGTTATTGGGCGTGTTGCTTACAACCGGTTTAAGCATTATGGGGATCCCGGCTGCTTTAATACTGGCTTTGTTTGCGGGCATGCTTAAGATCATCCCCAATTTAGGTTCGGTGATAGCCATGATACCGGGTGTGCTGCTGGCCCTTACCGTTGGTACCAACACGGCTGTAATAGTTGCACTTATTTACGTGGTATCGCAAACTATTGTGAGTAATATTGTGGTACCGATAGTTCAAAACAGGATGATTAACCTGCCGCCGGCATTAACTATCATCAGCCAGGTAGTAATGGGGACACTTTCGGGTGTGCTGGGCATTATACTGGCAGTGCCAATAGTAGCCATCATTGTAATTTTGGTTGATGAACTATATGTAAAAAAACTTGGCGATGCTGAAATAATAGCCCATTGAGCAACATGGCTTCATCAAAAAAATCGATATACAGCGCGCTCATCGCCAACCTGCTTATAGCGATAACCAAATTCATAGCAGGCGTTATCGGGCGAAGCGGATCAATGATCTCCGAGGGTATCCATTCGCTGGTTGATACTGCCAATGAATTGTTGCTATTATTCGGACTTTACCGTAGCCGTAAGGAACCGGACAAAACACATCCTTTTGGGTACGGAAAAGAGCTGTACTTCTGGTCGTTCATTGTCTCTATTATGGTATTTGGTTTAGGCGGAGGGCTGTCCATTTACCAGGGCATTTTACACATCCGCGAGCCTGAGCAACTCGGCGACCCTACCATGAGCTATATCGTTTTGGGATTATCTATCATATTTGAAGGTTCATCGCTCATTATAGCCCTGAAAGAATTTAACGCGATTCGGGGCGATCAAACCTGGTGGGATGCCGTGGTAAAAAGTAAAGACCCATCAACTTTTTTGGTAATGTTTGAAGACAGCGCGGCTGTTGCAGGGCTTTTTATTGTGGGCATCTGCATGTTCCTGAACCATCGTTACAACATTCCTGTACTTGATGGCGTAGCATCTTTATTGGTAGGGTTGATATTGGTTGCCGTTTCGGCTATATTAGCCCGCGAAAGCCGAAGCTTACTTATGGGCGAAGGTATTTCATCCGAATCAAGGGTAAAGATTACAGCATTGGTTGAACGCGACAGCGCCGTTTTAAAAGTAATGCACATGCTGTCAAACTATCAATCGCCCGATGAAATTATACTGATGCTGATCGTAGCTTTTAAGGAAGATCTCGACACCCAACAAATCAACGAAGCGATAGACCGCATCCGCGATTGTATTAAGCGTGAGTTTAGCCTGGTACGCTTTGTTTTGGTGCAGCCCGAAACATTTTCGGCAGAAATTACTGAAACAGGCAGCGTACTTTAATTGTATATTAGCTACAACTTAACTAAACATCCTACCTCATGCAAGAGCAAAAATTTCATTACGCCACAGTAACCGAAGCAATAAGCAAATTAAAAGAACAAGGCTATACCCACGAGTTTAGTCTTGAAGGAGATCATCTGAAAGCCGGTGCAGAAACATTTCCAGTGAGTGAATTTGAAATAGTTGACCTGTACCGTTATGAAGGTCCTTCTGACCCTGCAGATGAAGCAATCGTTTATGCACTCGCTTCATCCGGCGGTACTAAAGGCACCTTGGTAACAGGCTACGGTATCTCTACAGATGAAGCGACCATCGAAACATTAAAGAATTTACATTATAAATATCAGCAAAGTCAGCAATAGTTTTTTGCACTTCATTATTTCTGGGAACCGAACTTCGCCAACGCTGCACCGTTAGGTGCTATCTTTTTGTAACATATCATCATCAACAGCTTTTGCGCCGTTGGTGCTCACCGACTACTTAAAAAAACAATGTCAAAAAGGGTAGCACCTACGGCGCAAAAATCAAAATCTATTCTTTTGCTACTACAAACAGGTATCCCCTACGGGGAATTGAACAAAGAAAACAACGACATGAAAATTGTTACAGCAACAAAATAGAACATCTTTTATTTTACCTCATATTATTTGCCCTATAGCTTAGCTGATACTTTTACAGCAATTTATACCGATAAATTTCATGTATTTGGTTTCATGAACTGATATTGGTAATCTTGTGATGCGATGAAAAACAGCATACTGTCTACCTTTATCTTATTTATCTTTTGCTCACTGCATAGCCATGCGAAAACCAAAGTTGATACTATTTACGCGGCTGATCTGCAACCTATCGGGCGTACGCTCATCAATAATCAGCATAACTTAGCACTTATTACTTCAGGTGCTCACTTTGGCTTTAGCTTTAAGGGGAATGAGTGCGCGATATATGTAAGCATTGCGGATGCCGGTGGTCATAATTACCTACAATATGAACTTGACGGGATTTATCAAAAAAGGATCAGGGTTGACGGAAACTTAAAAGAGCCAATTATCATTAAAGCCCCAAATACGGGTTCACACCGTATCTGGATTTATAAAGCAACGGAAGCAACCAGCGGTGCTTTGCTATTTTCAAAGGTCGCGGGCGAAGGCGTTAAAAGTTTATCTGCTCCCAAACTTCCGTTAATAGAATTTATAGGTAATAGTATTACCTGCGGAGCGGCAGCTGACGATTCGGAAATTCCATGCGGAACCGGTGATTACCAGGACCATCATAATGCCTACATGGCTTATGGACCAAGAGTAGCAAGGGCATTAAATGCCAATTTTATTTTATCAAGTGTTAGCGGTATTGGCGTTTACCGTACCTGGAACAGGGACTCTCCTTCTATGCCGCTGGTATACGAAAACGCAAATTTCCAGGAAAAGGACTCGTTGAAATGGGATTTTAAAACCTATCAACCAAAAATTGTAAGCATTGCCCTGGGCACAAATGATATGAGCAATGGCGATGGTAGCACAAGGGCTCCATTTGATACCATACGTTTTGTTAACGACTATGTAAAGTTTGTACAATTGGTTAAATCCAAATATCCAAAAGCTCAAATTGCCTTGCTTTCCAGTCCGATGATTAAAGGTAACTCAAGGGAGATATTACAACGATGTTTAAGCAGGATAAAAGCCACTGTTGACACCACCTATCTGAAAGACAGGCCTGTTGCAACTTTCTTTTTTGAGCCGATGGAGGCTCATGGTTGTTCCGGGCACCCAAGCGTAGCCGATCATCAAATCTTAGCGGAAGAACTTAAACCGTTTTTTGCCGGTTTGTTGAAACAGTAATTATTTGCCGGAACGATTCGTAAGGACACAAAAAAGGCCGTTATCTTTCGAAAACAGCCTTATTACCTTATCGGTTATTAAAAGAGGGATCGTTCGCTATTGCCTGAACAGCTTTCCTGGATTAAACATACTCCACGCCAAACCTGCTTTTCACATCAGCAACAATTTGTTTTACGCTTTGCTCCTGATCGCGCGGGCAGATGAGCAACGTGTTGTTGGCTTCAACTACTATGTAATTGTTTAAACCCTGTAGTATCACAAGCTTACCGTCGGGCATATTTACCATACAATCAGATGAATTATACATGATCACCTTTTCATTTGGAATTACCGCGTTTCCGGCCTCCGCTTTTTCGGACAATTCGTATATAGATGCCCAGGTTCCCAAATCGCTCCAGCCAAAATCAGACGGCAATACATATACATTATCCGCCTTCTCCATAATACCGTAGTCGATAGATGTATTAACACAGTGGTGATAAGCCTGGTTAATGTGAGTGGCTTCATTTTCTGTATTGTACACCGGCCGTGCATCAGCAAAAATATTGTGCAGATCGGGCATATAGGTTTCAAATGCCTGCACTATCGCCCTGGCCGACCAAACAAAAATCCCCGCGTTCCATAAAAAATCGCCGCTTTGAATAAAGCTTTTGGCAACCTCAAGGGTTGGCTTTTCCGTAAAGGTTTTTACCTTATGAAAATCATTGTTTATAACAGCGTCTGTATATTGAATATAGCCGTAACCCGTATCCGGTCTTGACGGCTTGATACCCAATGTTACCAGGCATTGGTGTTCTGCAGCGGTCTCCAATGATTTTTCGAGCGAACTTACAAAGGCATCTTCATCAAGGATCTGCTGATCGGAAGGAGCTACAACAATTACCGCGTCCGGGTTCAGGCTTTCTATCTTAAAACATCCATATGCTATGCATGGCGCAGTGTTCCGCATTACAGGCTCAGTCAGGATCTGCTGATTTGTTATATCCGGCAACTGCTCCTTTACCAGTTGGGTATAGTTTTCATTAGTTAATATGAAGATGTTTTCTTTTGGGCATGTTTTGGAAAGCCGCTGATACGTATCCTGTATCAATGTTTTTCCGCTGCCAATAATATCTATAAATTGTTTGGGGTGCGATGTACGGCTTATTGGCCAAAACCGGCTTCCGATACCCCCTGCTAAAATTATCGCGTAATAGTTTTTGTTCATGCTTTACTTTAATGTTGGTTAACTGAATTAAACTGTACATGATTGGCTTTGATACAAAGCCGGTGTTCTATTCATACTGGTTCTTGATGGCATAACCCGAATCTTTTAACAGTTTTTCTCTTTTAAACAAATCCACGTCGGCGGCAACCATTTCACTTACCAAGCCTTTCAGATTGTATTTAGGCGCCCAACCTAACAGTGTTTTTGATTTGGTTGGATCGCCTATCAACAGGTCAACTTCAGTTGGGCGGAAATATTTTTCATCTACAGCAACTAATTCCTTACCGGTTTCAAGCTGATATTCCGGATTGCTACAGCTTATTACATATCCTTTTTCCTTTAATCCGCTGCCAATAAACTCAATTTCGATACCCAACTCGGCAAAGGCCATTCGTACAAACTCGCGTACTGCAGTTGTAATACCTGTAGCTATCACATAATCTGTAGGCGTATCCTGCTGCAATATCAGGTACATGGCTTCAACGTAGTCTTTGGCATGTCCCCAATCGCGCTGAGCGTCAAGGTTGCCCAGATACAATTTGTCCTGCAAACCCATTGCTATTTTGGCGGTTGCACGGGTAATTTTACGGGTTACAAAGGTTTCACCGCGCAAAGGGCTTTCATGGTTAAACAAAATACCGTTACAAGCATAAATGCCGTAAGCTTCGCGATAGTTCACTGTTATCCAATAAGCATACATTTTAGCAACCGCATATGGCGAGCGCGGATAAAACGGTGTGGTTTCTGACTGCGGCACCGCTTGCACCAAACCGTAAAGCTCGGAAGTTGAAGCCTGATATATTTTTGTTTTTTTCTCAAAACCGAGAATCCTTATAGCTTCCAATAACCTTAAAGTGCCAATACCGTCGGCATTAGCTGTATATTCCGGAGTTTCAAAACTTACTTTAACATGCGACATGGCACCCAGGTTATAGATCTCATCGGGCTGCACCTGTTGTATGATTCTGATTAAATTGGTTGAGTCGCTTAAATCGCCGTAGTGTAGAACCAGGTTAATTTCCTTTTCGTGCGGATCCTGGTATAAATGATCAATCCTGTCGGTATTGAACAGAGAACTCCTTCTTTTTATACCGTGTACCTCATAGCCTTTGGATAATAAAAGTTCGGTAAGGTATGCGCCATCCTGGCCGGTTATTCCGGTTATTAATGCCACTTTTTTCATTTGTAATGTCGGGGTTAGGGTGTAATAATTATAATTTATTTAAGGTACAATGATATACCCTGAGTGTATCACTGTACCATTTGATTTTAAAAACTTTTACTTATAGTAATAAGAAAAGTCTTTATGATGTATTTCCTGCTCAGGTAACGACTTGAAGTACTCTAATGTAATCTTCAAACCTTCACTCCGGGATACCTTTGGCTCCCAGCCCAATATGGCTTTAGCCTTAGTGATATCCGGACGGCGTTGTTTTGGATCATCTGTAGGCAATGGCAGGCTGATCAGCTTTTGATCGGTACCGGTAAGTTTGATAATCTCCTCACCAAACTGTTTGATCGTGATCTCATCAGGGTTACCAATGTTTACCGGCTGGGCATAATCGCTCAGCAACAACCTGTAGATACCTTCTATCAAATCATCCACATAGCAGAATGACCTGGTCTGTGAACCGTCGCCAAACATCGTCAGCGGTTCGCCCCTTAGTGCCTGGCCAATAAAGGCCGGTAATACCCTGCCGTCATTCAGCCGCATCCTTGGCCCGTAGGTATTAAAGATTCTCACGATCCTGGTTTCTACACCATGGAAAGTATGGTAAGCCATCGTGATGGCTTCCTGGAACCTTTTGGCTTCATCATATACACCTCTCGGACCTACCGGGTTCACATTGCCCCAGTATTC
>NZ_RCWZ01000006.1 GCF_003675385.1 Mucilaginibacter kameinonensis
GCCAGAGCCGATGGTACTGCGGTAAAACGTGGGAGAGTAGGTCGGTGCCACCCTTTATCACCTTTAATGGTGCAACAATGCAAAAGCCTTAGCAACACACTAAGGCTTTTTGCATTTAAAATACTTTCCTATCTCAACAACTCCAACATCGATAACAACCATCCGCCTAATCAACCACTCACTACTCACTATTCTACAATCCTCCATCAACCCGCGTTAGGGATAGGAGCGGGTACCGGCGCGCGCTTAAGGCCTGCAGGCGTATGAGCGGATAGCCCGGCCGAAGGAAACGCCCTGATATGAACATCCAAACAATCCAACTACTCATTACTCTCCAAAAGCGGCTCCACAATTCCTAACAGTTAAAAATTTGCGTATTATAAAATAAATATAACTAACTTTATAATACACAGCCTGTTATCGACATGCCTGCAGAAGCCAATAAAGCTGTTTCGCCTTTAAGCTGGGTTATCATAACCGGATTGGGTTTTGTGTTGTTTGTAGGGGCTGCGGTAACACTTATGATCTTTAGCAATAAATCTGCAAATATGAGTCCGCAGGTTTATTTCTTTCTCCTGATTTTTGCGGCCTTAATTGCGTCTGGTTTTTTATTCGGGGCATTAAAGGCGCATGCGAAATATAGCGGTCAGTTGCATAACGGAACTTTAGTGCTCGGCGGACCCGCGGTGATTTTCTGCCTGATTATCTATTTTGGCCTAAAGCTATCTCCGGTTGCTGATTCGTTCGATATAAAATTCATTGTATTTGCAGACGAGAGCAAAAATGAACTGGTAGACGGCGGGGTACTTAAAGTATTATTCAACAAGCCCGACTCGGCGAGAGTTGAAAACGGCTCTGTGATCTTTAACGACTTGCCGGTAAATTTATTAGGCAAAAGCATTACCGTTACTCCTGCGGTAGCCGGCTATTACCGGCAAAGCCAGCAGGTAACTATCCCGGTTGACGGACATACCTCCATTGAACTGCATCTCAAAAAGAAGCCGGATTCTTTAAAGGTAAGTGGTTTGGTTGTAGATATACAAGGACAGCCCGTTCCTGATGTATTGATTGTATTGGCAGATGGACAGTATAAAACCAATGCAGATCAATTGGGCAATTTTAGTTTAATATTACCTATAAAGGATGGAACCGAGTTGCCGGTAAGGATCTATATGGGTAAAAAGCTACGTTTTAACAGTACTCAGATTTTTTCGTCTAAAGTACCGCTTACGCTTCAACTGAATAAGCTATGAAAGCTGTTGTTTGCATAGTATGTCTATGTATGACCGGCCTTAACGGTTATGGGCAGACTACGGTGTTCAAAGGCGAGCTGTTAAACAATAACACCTTAGTTAAAAACTATACCATAACTATCGACGGCAATCCGGCAACTACAAATGAGTCGGGCGTTTTTACTACAGCCATTAACAGCAGTACTACCCAAGTGGAGGTTAAAACCTCGGATAAAACTTACATCATACTTTACCCTATAGGAGGCAGGGTGCTAATTCCTAAAAATCCAGCGCTGTTAACGCAGATAGTACTGGAAAGCTTCCAATCAAGCGGGCAGATCAAGAGCTATATGGCGTCGTTATCGCAATTAAAGGACGCGGCCAAAAAGGGACAAGCCGATACCAAAGCACTGCAGAATAAAATAGACTCTATAGCGGCTAATCTTAAAAAACTGGGTTACTCGAATGAAGATCTGAGAGCAGCCCGCGAGAAACAGGATGGCATCGACCTGTTCTATCCCGAAATAAGCGCTGCCCTGCAAAACTATATCCTACAGGCGCAGAGTTTAATGATTGCCTTTAAATTTATAGGTGTGTATGCTTTTGTTAACGTTAATGCGCTTACACAATATGCGCAAACCCAAAATGGGTTTAATCAGGCTTTTGAAAAATTATATGTCAATTATCCCACATACTCAAAAAAGATGAGCGATTACTGGGACGATCCGGCGCTTTCCAAAACGTTTGGGGAGATAGCTGATACGCTTATTTATGGCATCGGCAAAAACAAGATAGTCCCCTTAAATGATATTAAGAATCAGATCAATCAATATTTTCAGAACCAAGTGTCCGATAAGGATAAGGAAAAGCTGAAAAAAGAGATCCAATCGCAAATAGAAACACAGGTCCCGGCCATTACAGATCAGCTTGCAGTTATGGAACAACGTGTAAAACTATTCCTGAGCCAGTTAAAAAATTAGTAATCATTAATAACTAAAGCATTTAATCATGAAAAAATTAAATCTCCCCCTCTATGTTATTTTGATCGTTATTGCAGGCTTTTGTACCACAACGTGTGGTAAAAGTAGTGACGGTGGCGGCGGTGGTGGCGGCGTTATTGTTCTTCTGGGCGATCTTATCGGTTTTTGGCAACATGACACCGACTCATTTACGTTTGATGGCCAGGACAACAAACTCGGTGGCTCTGGAACCGTCGACGGGCAAACAGGTACAGTCTCGAACAGCAAAATTGACAAGTATCAGTTCTCGTTTGATCTTGTTTTTGCCGATAACAGCGTAAAATCTTATACAGGTACCATAGACGACACAAAGAAGGTAATAAAGCTAACCACATCCGGAACCACTACTGTTTTCAACAAACAATAATAAGGCTTACGAAGCCAGGCCCCAGATAGTGCCCTAAAAACCCTGATTTAATCATCGGGGTTTTTGTGTTTAAAAACTCTAATGGGCCGTTGTTCTTTGCATCGGTTTCTGATAAAAGGAACATTGTAAAAGCGCTAATTAGTCTTACTAATTAATTGATTTTTGCGTAGAATAGGCTATAAAAAAATTATTCCAATTCAAAAAAAGTACGCTATATTCACACTGTCTAAATAGGTGTCAATCTCACACTCAATATAAAACCAATTTATGTGCTCATGATGTTTAAACAATTATCTCACAAAAGTGCAAAACTTACGCAATCGATTGTGTTAATTATTTTGCTGTTAACAGGTATGTCAACTATGCCTGCTTTGGCAGTTATCAAATCGTTTAAAAAAGCTGCCGATGGTGTTACTTTTACGCTCGACAAAGGCCTCATGAAAGTGCTCATCCGTAAAGATGATATCATCGAGGTAAAATACACCATATTTGATGCCTTTGAAGCCAAGGCATCGCTGGTGGTTAATAACAAGTGGCTACAGCATACGCCTTACCAGGTTACTGACGGGAAAGCGGAAGTTGTAATTGCCACATCGAAGTTGAAGGTGAAAATAAACAAAGCCACCAACGCTATTACCTATACCGATTTAAAAGGTAATGTGATCACAGCTGAGGACAACGATAATAAATCGATGGCTCCTGCTACTATTGCAGGAATCAATACATACAATGTTACTACGCAATTTAACTCTCCTAAGGATGAGGCCTTATTTGGGTTGGGTTGTCACCCGCTTGATTCCATGTCTATCAATTACAAAGGCCGCAACCAGGATCTGGCTATTAAATATCTTACAGGCGCTATCCCGGTGATGCTATCAACCAAAGGTTATGGTTTGATGTGGGATAACTATTCGGCCAGTAATTTTTACGGGGGCGAAGCAGATAATACCAAATTTAAATATGTATCAGAAAGTGGTAAACAGGTTGATTACTTCTTTTTCTACGGACCCGGTTTTGATCACATCATCGATCTGTATCGCACCGCTACCGGAAGAGCCCCTATGTTTGGTAAATGGGCTTATGGTTTGTTTCAGTCGCAGGATAGGTACCTGAGCGAAGATGAGATCCTGAGTGTGAAAGATAATTATCGCAATAACCATATTCCGGTTGACGTGATTGTGCAGGATTGGTACTACTGGGACCCATTGCCGATCGGTTCGCACGTGATGAAGCCGGAGCGCTATCCGCATCCGCAAAAATTGATTGACGCTTTACATGCCGCAAATTTGCATGCCATGATCTCTATCTGGCCGGTGTTTGGTAAGGGTACCCCTAACTATGACGCGCTGAATAAAATGGGTGGCCTAACCGATATTACCTGGGATAACGTGGTTACCCATACTTTTGATACTTATTACGATGCCCACAATCCTAAAGCGCGTGAGCTATATTGGGATCAGGCCCGCGATAGCCTCATCAAACGCTATGGCTGGGATGCCTGGTGGATAGATCAGTGTGAGCCCGATAATGGCGCATTGTTGGACGCCCGTCGGCAAAGTAATTTTGCCATTGGTAAAGGCATTGATTATTTCAATACTTACTCTTTGCAGCATACCAAAGGTGTATATGAAGGCTGGCGCAGGGATATTCCGGGCAAGCGCGCTTTCTTCCTGGTGAGGCAGTCGTTTGCAGGCGAACAGCGTAATGCTTCGACGTTATGGTCGAGTGATATTGAGTGTACCTTTCACGATTTTAAAGACCAGGTGCCGCAGGGCATTAACGCCTGTACATCGGGTATTCCTTACTGGACATCAGACATAGGTGGTTATCACTATCACTGGAAGCCTGCCGATTGGTCGCAGCCTGATAAGCGTGAGCTTTTTACCCGCTGGTTCCAGTTCGGAACATTCTGCCCGATATTCAGGATCCACGGCAAAGGCGAACGCGCTATCTTCAGCAAAAACTGGGATGAAAACACAAGGTCGATACTGCTTAACTTCGATAAGTTACGCTACCGTTTGATGCCATACATTTATTCGTTAGCAGGTCGTGTTACGAATGATAACTATACTATTATGCGTTCGCTGGCTTTTGATTACCGCGGTGATGCCAATGTTTATGGTATTCCTGACCAGTATATGTTTGGCCCGGCCTTTATGGTTAACCCTGTTACCGAGCAGCTTTACACTTCAAGTGATGCCGCTAAAAAAGCCAAGGCCCGCCAGGTTTACCTGCCTGCGGCAAGTAAATGGTATAACTTCTGGACTGGCGAATTGCTTGACGGCGGTCAAACCATCAGCGCTGCTGCGCCTATCGAAATATTGCCGCTTTACGTAAAAGCAGGCTCAATTATACCTATGGGCCCGGATGTTGAATACGCTACCGAGAAGCCAAACAGCAATATCGAACTTCGCATTTATCCGGGTGCCGATGCCTCGTTTAAGTTTTATGAGGATGAGAACGATAACTATAATTATGAAAAAGGACAGTCGGCTACGTTCACTTTAAACTGGAATGATAAAACCCATAAGCTGAGTATCTCTGACACCAAAGGCTATTTCCCGGGCCAACTGAAAAATCGCACTTTTAATATTGTAATGGTTAAAGGTGCTCACGGCTCCGATGTGGCTTTAACTGCTAAGGCGGATAAAGTGGTTAAGTACGCTGGGAAAGCAATGGTAGTGGCGCTTTAGCGACAATGTAAAAAAATGGATTTTTCTCTATGTCATTGCGAGGAGGAACGACGAAGCAATCGCATGCTGTACAGAGGGGCTCTGCCTCCGTGCGGTTGCCACGCTTCGCTCGCAATGACGTAGATTAATTTGCAATGATGAATTTCTCTAATTCTTTTTGCTCTCCACTTTCTTCACCCTGTTAGCTTTCATTTTCAAATTCAGCATCTCCACCAAAACAGAAAATGCCATGGCGAAATAAATGTAGCCTTTCGGGATGTGCTGTTCAAAAGCTTCGGCCAGGAGCGAAACGCCTATTAATAACAAAAACGACAGCGCCAACATTTTTACGGTGGGGTGTTTGTTTACAAACGCGGCAACACCGTTTGATGCCCACATCATAATGCCTACCGCTATAACTACGGCCAGTATCATGATTTCAACATGGCTGGCCATTCCGACAGCAGTAATCACAGAATCGAGCGAGAAAACGATATCCAGCAACATGATCTGTAATATGGTGCCCCAAAACGAATGTTTTTTTACCGCGCCTTCGTTTTCTTCATCGCCTTCGATTTTATGATGGATCTCGGCGGTGCTTTTATAGATCAGGAATAAACCGCCGATGATCAGGATCAGATCACGACCGGAGATGGCCAGTTTTTCTACCCATTCGGCATCTGTAATACTAAAAATTGAACTAAGGTTAAACAAGGGCGCTGTTAAGGTCATTACCCAACTGATAGAAAGCAATAACAGGATGCGGGTGATCATGGCCATGCCTAAACCAACCCGGCGGCCCTGGCTTTGCTGGCTGGCCGGAAGTTTGTCGGATAGGATAGAGATAAACACAATATTGTCGATGCCTAAAACAATCTCCAATAAGGTAAGCGTGATAAGGGAGATCCAGGATTCGGCTTGTTCAAAAATTTCAAAACTCATAGGTAGCAGGTATTTGTTTCTTCCCAAAAATAACAAAACCCCTGCCGTTAAGGGCAAGGGCTTGTAAAAATAGATTATCGTTTGGGAATGGCTTATTCAACAGTAACCGACTTTGCCAGGTTACGTGGCTGATCCACATTGCAACCACGCATTACCGCTATATGATAAGCCAATAGCTGAAGCGGGATAGTTGCCACTAACGGAACAAAAGCCTCGTTGGTTTGCGGGATCTCTATTACATAATCGGCCATTCCTTTTACCTCGGTATCGCCTTCGCTAACAATAGCGATAACGTGCCCCTTACGGGCTTTTACTTCCTGGATGTTGCTGATCACTTTTTCGTACGACGAATGTTTAGTGGCGATGAACACAACTGGCATTTCATCATCAATTAAGGCGATAGGGCCGTGTTTCATTTCGGCAGCCGGATAACCTTCGGCATGTATATAAGAGATCTCCTTAAGCTTTAAAGCACCTTCCAGTGCCACCGGGAATGAACTGCCCCTGCCCAGGAATAAACAATTGCTCGAGTCTTTAAACCGGGCAGCTATTTCCTTGATATGTTCATTTGTTTTCAGGGTTTCCTGTACCAGGTTAGGGATCTCGTTTAAACCGGTTAAATATTCAACCATTTTGCTTTGCGTGATTTTGCCACGCTGCTGGGCTATATAAAACGCTATAAGTGTTAACACACTTACCTGTGCTGTAAACGCCTTGGTTGATGCTACTCCAATTTCGGGGCCGGCATGAGTGTAAACGCCTGCATGGGTTAAGCGTGGAATAGATGCGCCAACCACATTACAGATACCGAAAATGGTAGCACCTTTCTCTTTTGCCAGTTCAATGGCCGCCATGGTGTCGGCTGTTTCACCCGATTGGGATATGGCTATTACCAGGTCTTTTTCGGTTATGATAGGGTTACGGTACCTGAACTCGGAAGCGTATTCTACTTCTACCGGTACGCGTGCGTATTCTTCAATCAGATATTCGCCTACCAAACCGGCATGCCATGATGTGCCACAGGCCACAATAATGATCCTGTCAACATTTTTTAGCTTCTCGGTGTATTCTTTAATCCCACCAAGCTGAACTTTGCCTTGCTGAGGATAAATACGGCCACGCAGGCAATCGCGGATGGAGCGGGGCTGCTCATAGATCTCCTTCATCATGAAGTGGTCATAGCCGCCTTTTTCCAGCATTTCCAGTTTCAGATCAAGCTCCTGGATGTATGGTGTTTGTACCGAGTTGTCGATATTTTTTACCAACAGGTTTTCGCGATGCACATAAGCAATTTCATTATCGTTAAGGTAGATCACGTTTTTGGTGTACTCTACAATAGGGGTAGCGTCAGACGCAATGAAATATTCACCTTTACCTACGCCAATCACCATCGGACTGCCCTTGCGCGCAGCTATCATCAGATCCGGCTCATCGGCGCTCATAATTACAATGGCATATGCACCTATCACTTTGTTTAAGGCTACACGTACTGCATCTTTTAAATCAAGGCCTGTCGCATTCTGGATATCCTCGATCAGGTGTATTAAAACTTCAGTATCGGTATCACTTTTAAAAACGTGGCCTTTGGCAATGAGGGTTTCTTTAATGATGCCGTAGTTTTCAATAATTCCGTTATGGATGATGGTAAGCTTCCTGTCGCCAGACGAGTGTGGGTGCGAGTTTCGGTCGCTTGGTTCGCCGTGGGTGGCCCAGCGGGTGTGGCCCATGCCAATTGTCCCTTTCAGGTCTACGCCCTTTACAAAATTTTCCAGGTCTTCAACTTTACCAGCCTTTTTGTAAACTTTAAGATCCTGGTCAAGCAAGGCAACACCGGCGCTGTCATAGCCACGGTATTCGAGCCTGTGCAGCCCTTTTATAACGATGGGATAAGCATCCCTAAATCCTATATAACCAACAATTCCGCACATAAAATATCAAGTATAAATGTTAAACGCCGCAAAATAAACAGCTATATAACACATATCAGCAATAATTATTTTGATTTTTTGCGAAAAAGGAGAAGTTTTAAAATACTTAAAAAAGTATTTTAAAAAGTGGATTTGCCTTAAACAAAAAAATCCCCTAAGCGGGGATTCTTTTGTTTATTAAGAGATATCTTACTTGTGAATTTTGGTGTAAATGATATTCATGCGGATACTGTAACCCGGTGTGTTTTTATCGCTACCCACTATAATCGAACGGGCTGCCGTTTGTGTTGATGGTGCCACGTCAATACCTGTTGTGGTGTTAACAAGGGTAGTATCAACCGGGGCAATATAAGTACCATAGTCAATGGTTTTCTTGCGGATCAGATCCTGAACAAAAGCCGTAACCAGGAAGTGGTATTCTTTTTTGGTACGATCATAGCGGCCGCCAAACAAGCTGGTTTGTGAACGCGGATCGCTTGCACTTGCATCCTGTATTAATGTCCTTTGTTTGGCTATATCCAATTTATACATGGTTAGCTTAGGCAATGGCGCATAAGGTACACCTGAACCGGCACGTGGCGTTATAACGATTTCGGCACGGTTTAATACTACCGATGAGTCAACAAGTTTATCCAAACCAGGGAAACTTAGTTTAGCCCTTAAGCCTGCAAGTCCCTGAAGGTAAACTGTATTTTGCGATGTTGTTGTATTATTAAGTGCCGCCTGAATGGTAGTGCTGTAAGTATGCGTAATTTCCGCGGCACGGTTAAAGAACGGCATGGTTACCGAAGCTGTGTCGATGGTACTCGTCGTCGTACTCGTGGCTGCGGTAACAACTTTATAGAAAACATCAATTTGAGACGAACCAAGGTCAAGCTGTATAATACCACCGGCGTCGCTGGCCTGTGCCCTTTCTAAGCTCAGGTATAAACCTTTTATTGTACTTTGGAAAGTAGTAGGCGATGCCAGTACTGTACCGCTTGCATTAAACAGGTTATTGTAGATGAATGCTTTGCTCAATGGTACACGCAACTGAGGCGCAACACGCTGTACGGTATCGGTAGAGTCGGCACGGATACGGGCAATAGTGATACTGTCATGCGTACGCGCGGTGAAGGTTTTAGAACCAAGCAAAGCGCTCAGATCGGCATCCCAGTGGTTATTGCTGTAATAGGTTTTGCTTTCAACCTTCTTTTGAAGCTGATAAACGTTTATTTTATAACGCGAAGCCAGTGAGTCGCCATAAAAACCATCAGAATATTTGAGTACAAGTATAGCCGAGTCAATGGTAAGGGTACCTGCCGGAACAGAATACGCTGCACCATTTGGTAAGTTAACGCCCAGTGCAACAATACTTTTTGTTGTACCAAATACAGGGTCAACAAAGTTGGCAAGCGGTGTTCTTGTCATACCCGATGTCGACGCGGTATCATCAGCAACAGTATTGATAACGATATTGGTATCAACTACCAGGTTACCATTGATCTCGTTTTGATCATTGATACCCAAACCAATACCATCCTGGCGTTTACAACTATTCAAAATAAAAAGACTTATTAACAGGGTCAATAAGTCTAATCGGAAAAATTTCATATATAATATTAAGTCTTATGCAACATCCACCAATTCGTCGTTGGTAATTTCGTCGTAAAAATTGTAATAATTTTCGAAATCTGCGGTAGAATCAAATTCTAAAACCGATTTATTGCTGTTTTTAACATTATTTAACACATCTGCATCAATGTCAGGGCTGCCCAAAACGATACCGTCTGAGTAGTGGATAGCACCGGCATATAATGCCGAGTTGGTGCCGCCTTTGTAAGGCTCAACATGCTGCTCGTTCATATTGCTCATAATGGCTTTTGTAGTAAAGTCATTGTGCAATTTCTCCTTAAAATCATTTTCATAAATAGAATAAATGATTTTTGAGTGTTTGAAAGTAGGATCGTCTTTGTAGGTTGTTTTAAGATAAGCAGGTACAAGCGCGCTCATCCAGCCATGGCAATGGATCACATCCGGAGCCCAACCTAATTTTTTAACAGTTTCCAATGCGCCTTTGCAGAAGAAAATCATACGCTCATCATTGTCGGCGTAAAATTTACCTTCTTTGTCTGCAAATACATGTTTACGCTGAAAATATTCTTCATTATCCAAAAAATACACCTGCATACGCGCCGCCGGGATAGATGCTACTTTGATGATCAGCGGGTTGTCATTATCATCAATGATAATATTCATACCCGATAACCGGATCACTTCATGAAGTCTGTTCCTGCGCTCATTGATGTTACCGAAACGTGGCATAAGGATACGAATTTCGTAACCTTTGTCCTGCATAGCCTGCGGGAGTTGGCGTGTTATTTCAGCAATTTTTGTGAGTTCAAGGAAAGGGGACATTTCATGAGTTATAAACAAAAGCTTAGATTTACCCATCACTAAATCAGTATTTAAAATGTAAAGAAGTCAAAAAATTTGAGTTTGCAAATATAACTAATATTATATAAACTGCCAACGAATTATGCAAGTAACTTTTGGTTATTTTTAAGCAATTGTACACCTTTGCCAGATTTTGTAATACCTGTTACATTGAAAATATTCACCACCAAAAAAGAAATATCAGATTACTTTAACCGTAAGCCTGTAAAAGTAATTGGCTTTGTACCAACCATGGGTGCATTGCATAAAGGGCACCTGGGTTTAATTGAACTGGCAAAGCAGCAAAGCACCCAGGTTGTTTGCAGCATTTTTGTAA
This sequence comes from Mucilaginibacter kameinonensis, assembly GCF_003675385.1. Classification (GTDB taxonomy): domain Bacteria; phylum Bacteroidota; class Bacteroidia; order Sphingobacteriales; family Sphingobacteriaceae; genus Mucilaginibacter; species Mucilaginibacter kameinonensis. The sequence goes on from NZ_RCWZ01000006.1 coordinate 10,913, forward strand.
ACCCTACCCAGTTTAATGACCCTAAGGACCTCGAAAAATACCCACGCCCGATAACCGAAGATATCCGCCGATTAGAAGAAGTAAACTGCGATATTTTGTTTAATCCGCAGGTTACCGAGATGTATGCTGATAATGAGAAATGGCATTTTGACATGGGCGATCTGGAGCACTTGCTGGAAGGAAAATTCAGGCCTGGGCATTACCAGGGCGTTACTCAGGTAGTTAATAAATTGTTCAATATAGTTAAGCCCGATGTAGCCTTTTTTGGCCAGAAGGATTACCAGCAGTTTATGGTGATCAGTAAAATGGTTGAGGCATTGGAAATGCCGGTTAAGCTGGTGATGTGCCCTATTGAACGCGAACCCGACGGCCTGGCCATGAGTTCGAGAAATATTCACCTTACCCCGTATGATCGTGAGCATTCGCTCATCCTGTCCAAAACGCTCAACTGGGTTAAAGAAAACTTCGATATCAATCAAATTGACACGCTACAGCAGCAGGCCGCTCAAATGATCAGCAATGAACCCGGCGTTGAACTGGAGTATTTTGAAATAGCCGATGGCAAGACACTTCATCCCGCCACCCCGGCATCTGAAAGCGTTGTGGCACTGGTAGCTGCCCGTGTAGGTAAAACAAGATTGATTGATAATGTGTTGATTAGTTAGAAGCCTATGGTTCATAGATCATGGTTCATGGTTTTTAGCAAAATTGCTGTTAGCGGGTTTGTTGAAATAATCATAAACTATTTACAATCAGCTAACAAATACTATGAACTATCAACTATGAACCATGAACTAAATATTCCTAACTTTGCGTCATGACAATTGAAATATTAAAGTCCAAAATTCACCGGGTTAAGGTAACGCAGGCGGAGTTGAATTATGTGGGCAGTATCACTATTGATGAAGACCTGATTGAGGCGGCAAATATCATCCCCAACGAAAAGGTTCAGATAGTGAACAACAATAACGGCGCTCGTTTTGAAACTTATGTTATCAAAGGCGAACGCGGAACCGGCACAGTTTGCCTGAACGGTGCTACAGCCCGCCTGGCACAGGTAGGCGATATCGTGATTATTATGTCGTACGCGTATATGGAGGCAGAGGAGGCCCGCAACTACGAACCAATTCTTGTATTCCCCGATTCAGATAATAAACTGATTAAATAGTTTTTGGGAGATGCCCGGCTTAATTGGACGGGTATGATCCTATCCCCAATGATACTTTCAGGCTCGCGTCGGTAGCGGCTGCTTTACGCAGGCGATAAACCATCCTGATACGTACCGAGGGTTCGCGTACAAGCACATCCAAAAAATGCGAGTTATCGATATCCAATACAATGCTGTTACCGGCATTGGGTTGGATATCTTTGCGGATAGCTACCATCACTTCTTCACTGCCATCGCTTTTACCCATGTAAACCCTTAATGAAGCGATATTGCCGATGTTATAATCCGTAGGGTCCTTTGATTCCAACTTGGCCGATATGATGCGTACTTCACTTATTTTATTGGCGTTGTTGCCATCTTTAGTAAAATCCTGGTCAAAGCTGTTACCCGTACTTACTGCTATTTGAGCTTCATCAACCTTAGCCGACGCCGGGATCACCATAGTAGCCGTGTAGGGGAAAGTTGATTTAACAACTGATTGCAGCATAGCGCAGCTGCCAAGGAATAAAATAGCCACAAGCAATGGAAAAACAGGCTTCTTTATCATAGTTCCTAAATATATAAAGTATTTGCGGGTTGGCGCAATTACAGGTTTAATTGGGATTTTTACAGCCGGGGCTGTAGGTAAATATAGTAAGATTCTACGAAAATAATATGCCTATTGTTTTATGAAAAAGTGCCTTAAAACTTAAAAAAAGCGGGGTGTAATTGCTGTAATGTTAAATCTGAAAAAAAACATGAATGGTGTTTGTTAAAATTCTATCTTTGCACCCCGACGCTGAAGTCGGGATTTCTTGGCTTTCAGCGCATAGGAAAAACCGTTTAAAGGCTTAACTGTCTTTAACTTTTGACTTAGAACTTTTGAATTAAAAAAAAGCCCTATGCCCAAAGACACCTCCATTAAATCCGTTCTGATTATCGGCTCCGGCCCAATCATCATCGGCCAGGCTTGCGAATTTGATTATTCCGGATCGCAAGCTGCTCTCTCGCTAAAAGAAGAAGGCATCTCCGTTTCTATCATTAACAGCAATCCGGCAACTATTATGACGGATAAAGTTATCAGCGACCATGTTTATCTTCTGCCGCTCACCTGCGAAAGCATTGAGAAAATTTTAACTGAACAACAGATTGATGCTGTACTGCCTACCATGGGCGGCCAAACCGCGTTGAATCTTTGTATCGAAGCGTCTGAACGCGGCATCTGGGAAAAGTATGGCGTTAAAGTTATCGGTGTAGATATCGCCGCCATCGAAAAAACCGAAAACCGCGAAGCGTTCCGCCAGCTGATGGTTGACATCGGCGTAGGTGTTGCTAAATCAAAAATCGCCAACTCATTCCTTGAAGGTAAAGAAGGTGCGCAGGAAATCGGTTTCCCGCTGGTTATTCGCCCAAGCTACACGCTGGGTGGTAAAGGCGCGGGTTTCGTTCACAAAAAAGAAGATTTCGACGCTGCCCTTAACCGTGGTTTGCAGGCTTCACCAACCCACGAGGTATTGGTTGAGCAAGCTGTATTAGGCTGGAAAGAGTACGAGTTAGAGTTGCTGCGCGATAGCAACGACAACGTGATCATCATCTGTTCTATCGAGAACTTTGACCCGATGGGTATCCACACCGGCGATTCGATCACTGTAGCCCCTGCCATGACCCTGAGCGATCGTTGCTACCAGGAAATGCGTAACCAGGCTATCAAGATGATGCGCGCCATCGGCAACTTTGCCGGCGGTTGTAACGTGCAGTTCTCGGTAAACCCTGCTGATGAATCGATCATCGCTATCGAGATCAACCCGCGTGTATCACGCTCATCAGCTCTTGCTTCAAAAGCTACCGGTTACCCAATCGCTAAAATTGCTGCTAAGCTGGCGATAGGTTATAACCTTGATGAAATTGAAAACCAGATCACCAAAACCACTTCGGCTTACTTTGAGCCAACGTTGGATTACGTGATCGTTAAAATACCTCGTTGGAACTTTGATAAGTTCAAAGGCGCTAATAAAGAACTTGGCCTGCAGATGAAATCGGTAGGTGAGGTTATGGGTATCGGGCGCAGCTTTACCGAGGCTTTACAGAAGGCCTGCCAAAGTCTGGAGATTGGTCGCGCCGGTTTAGGTGCCGACGGTCGCCAGAGCCGTAACCTGGAAGAGATCATGGCCAGCCTGGAGCATCCAAGCTGGGACAGGTTGTTCCACATTTATGACGCCTTAAGCCTGGGTGTACCTATCGAATCGGTACGTAAAGTAACCAAAATCGACCGCTGGTTCCTAAACCAGATCCAGGAGTTGGTTAACCTGGAAGTAGAGCTTCGCCGTTACTCACTGAATAATGTTCCTGAAGAGTTCCTGTACACGCTGAAACAAAAAGGTTTCTCAGACGTGCAGATTGCCCACATTTTGGGTAACGTAACCGAGGAAGATGTTTACCAGCGCCGCAAAGCCCTGGGCATGCACCGCGTTTACAAAATGGTTGACACCTGCGCTGCCGAATTCCCTGCAAAAACTCCATACTACTATTCAAGCTACGAAGGCGAGAACGAATCTGTAGCATCTGACAGGAAAAAGATCATCGTATTAGGCTCAGGCCCTAACCGTATAGGCCAGGGTATCGAGTTTGATTACAGCTGTGTGCACGGTTTACTTGCCGCTAAAGAAGCAGGCTTTGAGGCTATCATGGTTAACTGTAACCCTGAAACGGTATCAACCGACTTTAACATGGCCGATAAGCTGTACTTTGAGCCGGTTTACTGGGAGCATGTACGCGAGATCATCGAATTGGAGAAACCTTACGGTGTTATTGTTCAGCTGGGTGGTCAAACCGCGCTTAAAATGGCTGAGAAAATGCACGAGCACGGTATCCGCATCATTGGTACATCATTCAATAACATGGACATTGCCGAAGACCGCGGCCGTTTCTCTGACCTGTTGAAAGACCTTGACATTCCATATCCAAAATACGGTGTAGCTGAAAGCGCTGAAGAAGCACTTGAAGTTGCTCACAAAGTTGGTTACCCTGTGTTGGTAAGGCCAAGCTACGTATTAGGTGGCCAGGGCATGAGCATCGTGATTAACGATGAGGACCTTGAAAAAGCGGTTGTAAGCTTATTGCGCAACCTGCCTGGTAACCGTGTACTGATTGACCACTTCCTTGACCGCGCCGCTGAGGCCGAGTCTGACTCGATCAGCGATGGTGAGGATGTACACATCATTGGTATGATGGAGCACATCGAGCCTGCAGGTATCCACTCTGGCGACTCGTACGCTGTACTGCCTCCGTTCGATTTTTCGGATACCGTTATCCACCAGATAGAAGAATATACCAAGAAGATAGCTACAGCACTTAACGTACGCGGCTTGTTGAACATCCAGTTCGCGGTTAAGGATGACAAGGTTTATGTAATTGAGGCCAATCCACGTGCTTCACGTACTGTACCTTTCATTGCTAAGGCTTATGACGTGCCTTACATCAACATAGCTACCAAAGTTATGCTGGAAGTTAACAAGCTAAGCGACTTCACTATCGAGCGCAAGCTGTGGGGCTACGCCATCAAAGAACCGGTATTCTCATTCGATAAATTCCCTGAGGTTACCAAGGAGCTTGGCCCTGAAATGAAATCAACCGGTGAGGCTATCCGCTTTATCCCTAACCTGCAAGACCCATACTTCAGGCACCTGTACAAAGAGAAATCAATGTACTTGAGTAAATAATTAAAACATTAAATTGCAGCCTTTGTAGTTTAATTGCTAATAACGTGAACCTGCAACCCTAATTGCAGGTTCACTATTGTTGTATTTAGTTACTATAGATTGAAAGTTAATTCGGCTAATGGTCAGGACATCAACCTGAAGAGTGTTGATCCTGAAGATATGGATGGTGTTTTAATGAAAATTGAAAAGTCATTTAACATCAGTTTAAACGACGCATCGGCAAACGATGTACAAAACTTTGGTAAACTTTGCGACGTTGTTCTCGAAAAAGTAAAAAAAACAAACGATGGCTGTACCACACAGCAGGCATTTTACAAACTCCGTAATGCCATCAATGCATCGGCAGGGCACGATAAGGATATCATAAAGCCCCAAACCAAACTTGTTGATCTTTTCCCGCGCGATAGCCGTATTGAGGCTGTAGCTGCTATTGAAGAAGAGATGGGTTTCCAGATCAGCTTGCTTCAACCCAAGCAATGGATTGTCAACCTGTTTTCTATGATTTTGGTGGTTAGCTTTGTTTTTGCCTTTTATCACCTGGCTATAGGTATTGCCGGTATGGTGGTAGCTGGTGTAGGCTTAAAACTGGCCGGCCGTTTTGGCAAAGAGATGCATGTAAAAACTATCGGCGATCTGGCCGAAAAAATTGCCCGCGAGCATTATATGAAATGCAAACGCGAAGCATCTGCAGTAAATAAAAACGAAGTTTCTGAAAAATTAAGGCAGCTCATTGTAACAAATGCTTAATATTGGTCGTCAGGGTTAATGTATCACATATTAACCCTGACGATTAATTATATCCTGCATTGAGAACTACCTTTATCCTGCTTTTTGTTCTGCTGATTGGTGGGACAATGAAAACTTATGCCCAAGCCAAAAACGCTATTGGCCTTGGTCTTTCCTTAAACACCTCCCGCGAAAATAGTAATGGCTTTGGCGCCCTTTTACAGGGTGAAGTTAAAATAGCAAAGGCTGTAAGTATAACACCGTATCTGGGGGGCGAAGTTGCCTATGGTGTGCTGGCCGGGTTATCGGGTAGATATTATTTCAGCAAAGAGATTTATACATTGGCAGGTGCATTCGGCCATCTTGATCCCGATTATTCCGGCTTCGGCGCCACTGCCGGGATAGGTTTTATCATCTTATCAGCACGGCATCAAACCCTTGATCTGAATTTTCATGGCGATTATATGAAGAGGGGCAGCCAGCCAACACCCGTAGCCGGATTGAGGCTTATTTATAGCTTTTCTTTTACTAAGCTTGAATAGGCTTATTTATCTATCATAAAACCTTTTACTTCAAAACTGACCTTTCTATCAGAACTGGTATTAGTTTTATGCTGCTTTTTACCGTTAACCGTGTCGCCGGCCATATGCTGCAGATCATCGGCAATGAACTGTTTGGCAGCTATCCCCGAAATTATTACTGTGCGACCGGCAAGAGCGGTCGGCAAATTTATACCTGCATTGGCGAAGTGAGCCGTAATAACGCGCTTGCTGCCTGCATCCATTTCAAACCAACCTCCTTTTTCTTTAGTGACTTTAATCACCTTGCCTGAAATGGCAGTAGTGATCCGCGTTTTTTTTCCCATAAAGGCTTCCAGTTTGGAGGCCGGCATTAAAGCTACGGTATCGGGTTTCTGGCCAAATATCATTCCATGCGGTAACGGTACTTGCTTTTGTGCTGTGGCCGCATTAACTATCAGGAGCGATATAAACAGCATTATTGTTTTCATGGTTAATTATTAACACATCCGTGCCGAAAATGTTGCTGAGTTTTTGGTTACTTTACGCCCGTTAAAAAAATTGATTGACCGGTTTTGTCGGCAAATGCAGGGCAATACCAGGTTTTGGTACGTAATAAGTATGTTAATATTTGTTAAAATGTTACTTTAAAGTGATTTACTACGTACTGATAAGTTAATTTTGCTTACTTTACTATATAACTTTTAAACAAACTCGTGAAAAAGAGCTTTACTAAAACAATTTTATTTGCCGCGTTTATAGTTGCCGTTGCTTTGGCAGGTGCAGGTTGTGGTAAAAGCGGAAGCGTTACACCAGTAACCGTACCGGATTTAACCACCACGGATGTGGTTACTGCTGAAAGTGGAACAATAGCCTATGCGGGCGGTTTATTTAACGGAACGCAGGATGTGAGCCTTGGTACCTATGGCGTTTGCTATAGCTCAACCAATCAAACACCAACTACGGCTGATAAAAAGACTACAGATACCGTACTTCAATTTGCTTATACAACCAAAATTACCGGTTTAAGCCCTAAAACAACTTATTATGCCCGTGCTTATGCTATAAACAGCGCAGGTACCGGTTATGGTAAGGTTATACAATTCACTACCGGCGACGGTACTACTTACGCTGGTGGTACAGTTAGTACACTGGCAGGTAACGCCGGATCTGACTTTATTGACGGTTTAGGCGGCGCTGCTTTTTTTGACAGCCCGCAGGGTGTAACTGTAGGCGCTGCTGATGGCAATATTTATGTTGCAGATTCATTTAATAGCGCTATACGTAAAGTTACTACAGCCGGAGATGTTACCACGTTATCTGGCAGTGGCGCTATTGGCTACGTTGATGGCCCAATAGCTACAGCTCAGTTTTATGCTCCGCAAAGTTTAGTTACAGATGCAACAGGCAATATTTACGTAGCCGATTATGGCAATAACAACATCCGTAAGATTACCCCGGATGGCACAGTAAGCACTTTTGCAGGTAGCGGCGATGCCGGATATGCAGATGGAACCGGTACCAAAGCAACTTTTAACAGCCCGCGTGGTTTGGCAATTGACGGCTCTGGAAACATTTTTGTTGCCGATATGGGTAATAACCTGATCCGTAAAATTACATCGGCAGGTGTTGTTACTACGTTTGCAGGCAGCAGGGGCGCAAGCTACCTGGACAATGCAACAGCTACCAGCGCTACTTTCAACAGGCCTAATGGCATAGCTATCGACGCTAATAACAACATTTACGTTGCCGAGGCGCTTAACCACACCATTCGTAAAATTACTCCGGCTGGCGTTGTTTCTACTTTTGTTGGCGGTAATAAACAAACTACCCTTGTTGGTGGCCCGTCGGCTATCGCGTTTGACAAAAGCGGAAACCTGTTCATAACTGATCAGAACGGCCGAATCCTGGAAATCACTAAAGACAGGGTGTTAAGAACTATTGCAGGTAACGGCACAACAGGCTTTGCAGAAGGTGTTGGCACCGCAGGTATCTTTAATTCGCCGCAGGGCATAACAGTTGATGCCAGCAATAACCTTTACGTGGCTGATTACTATAACAACCGCATCCGTAAGATCGTATTGCAATAAGCGGTTAGTTGCCCAGATATTTTCAGCGGGATAATTTTTCTTTCGGGAAAAGTTATCCCGCTTTTTTATGGAGCTTTAAAGAAAACCTCTCTTAAAAAGCTGTGTACCTTATTAATGAATATCGATTGATAAAACCAAAATGTCATTTCGAACGAGGTACGAGGAGAAATCTTATACGTCTCGCAAGTCGAACTAAACATGGAGTACAAGATTTCTCTTTCGCTCCTTCGCTCGACCCGCCACAGCTCAGTCGAAATGACATTTTTTTTAACCTTTAGTAGGGGCTGCTTTAATCCGGAGGAAGTCTCATTGACCAATCAAATGGGGTTAAATAACAGCCCTTTCCCTCGCCCTAATTCTTCTTAAAATCATAAGCCCCCCGCTCTACAAAATCAGCCACTTTTACGCGTACGCCAGTAACCTCGCCGTTTTGTACGGTGAACGGAAATACAGCCTTACCTAACGTAGGATCGGAAAATGTAACGTAGAACCGGTTGCCGCCAAGGGGTTTTAGCAATGCGTACATTTTGGGGTGATGCTCAAAGCGCATCTCAAGGTTGTTACCCTCTCCTTGTGTAACTTCCATACTGCCATAAAACTCGTTGGTGTATTTGCCAAGGTATTTGTTAGGCAGCAACATGGGTTTGGGGTTTAACAGCACAGAGTCTTTCAGTTTTTTGTCCTCAGCTTGTTCAGTAGCGGTATTGGCTTTGTATTGCTTTAAGTAACCTTCGCTGTAGTTGCGGAATGGTTGTTTAAAGTAAGCATCCAGGATATCCCAGCGCAAGGCTTCAAAGAGTAGGTTTTGATCTGTATTAGTTAATATAACAATGCCCAGGTTATCCTGCGGCGAAAGCGTTACCGACGATAAGTAGCCATTAACGCCGCCATCATGCATTACAAGGCGGTGCCCTGAATAGTCTTGTATAAACCACCCCAGGCCGTAAAGCTCAAAGTTATTTTCACCATTCATGTGGTGAACGCTGCCAACAATGTCCTGTGGTACACGGGTTGCCTCGATAGCTGCAGCAGGGATCACCTGGCGCTGGCCTACCTTGCCATTGTTCAACAAAGCCAATACCCATTTGCTCATGTCATTTACCGATGAGCTGATAGACCCTGCCGGCGCGATCCCGTCTATCTGGCAATAGGGGATAGGGGTGAGCCTGCCATCAACAATGGTATGAGGTACTGTACGGTTTATAGAAGTTGGCAGATCTTTACTTAAAGCTAAAGTGTTACCCATGCCCAGTGGTGCAAAAATAGCCTCTTTTACATAAGCCTCCCATGAGTGCCCGTTGGTTACTTTTGGAATGATCTCACCGGCTGTTAAGAATGCCGCGTTGGTATAACCCCAGCGTGTACGGAATGGATAGGCGGCTTTTAGCCTTCCCAGGCGTGCTATTACATCCTGGCGGGTAAGATTAGTGTTGTAGAAAGTGAAATCGCCCTGAAAGGTCTGGAAACCGAGACGGTGACAAAGCAGATCGCGTACAATTACCTGCTCGCTCGCGTTTTTGTCTTCCAGTTTAAACTCAGGAATGTATTTGGTTACCTTATCATCTAAGGATAGCTTTTTATTGGCCTGCAGCATGGCGAGGGCGGTAGCCGTAAAAGCCTTGGTATTGCTGCCTATCATGAACAGGGTATTTTCATCAACCTTGTTCATGAGGCCAAGCTCTTTAATGCCGTAGCCCTTCATCAGCACAATTTTGTTATCCTTTACAATACAAACGGCTACGCCGGGCACACGCCAGTTGGTGAGGGCCTTGCTGATGTAAAGATCTAAACTGTCTTTAATGAATTTGCTCCTGTCGGCATGCTGGGCATTTACCGAAGTGAAAAGTAACATGCAGGCAACGAGCAATAGAGGTATTTTTTTCATTACAGAGGGCTTTAGATTTCTTTATTGTGCTAATTTAACGCAAAATTTACAGTGACGTTATCTAATAAATAAAAATAGCGTTGCTCTATTAATTCAAACTTAATGTATATGAAATTTTACCGTTCGGGATTAACTTTCCTTACCGCACTACTGTTAATTATCCAGCAAAATACGGCCCACGCGCAGCATAGCGGTGTTAACTGGACAAAAGACGGCAACCAATACTACCGCATCACCGGCGGACAGATCATCATGATCGACGCGCGTGACACCTCTAAAAAAACTGTTTTTATCACTAAGCAAGAACTGACCCCTGCAGGTAAATCGCCTATCAGCGTTAAAAGGTTTACCGTGAGTGAGGATAACAAAAAAGTGCTTATCAACACCAACACCAAAAAGGTATGGCGCTATGATACCCGTGGTGATTACTGGGTTTATGATTCAAACACTAAAAAACTTTGGCAGTTGGGTAAAAACCTGCCCGAATCATCATTGATGTTCGCTAAGTTTTCGCCTGATGGCAACAAGGCGGCTTATGTAAGCGGTCATAACATTTACATGGAAGACCTGGCTGACGGTTCGGTTAAACAATTAACCACCGATGGTACTCAAAAGCTCATTAACGGTACTTTTGACTGGGCTTATGAAGAAGAGTTTGGTTGTCGCGATGGTTTCCGCTGGTCGCCGGATAGTAAATCAATTGCATATTGGCAATTGGATGCCAGCAAGATCAAAACTTACCTGATGCTTAACACTACCGATTCGGTTTATCCGTTTGTGGTACCTGTTGAGTATCCCGTAGCAGGTGAAAATCCAAGCTCATGCAAAGTTGGCGTGGTTAATACCGCAACCGGTAAAACTACCTGGATCAATGTTCCGGGCGATGCCGTGCAGCATTACATTCCAAATATGGAGTGGGCCGATAACTCGAACGAAATTATCCTGGAGCAATTGAACCGTGCGCAAAACGAAAGCCGCGTATTCATTGGTAATGTATCAAACGGTACAACTCGTTCTATCCGTGAGGAGCACAATGATTCATGGATTGATGTTAAAGCCCGTGTAGCTGGCGGCGACCCTGTGGGTTGGGGCTGGATTGAAAAAGGTAAAAGCTTTTTATGGCTGAGCGAAAAAGATGGATGGCGCCATTTATATAAAGTAACCCGCGAAGGCAAGGAAAGCCTGATCACTAAAGGTAACTATGATGTGATTGGCATCGACATGATTGATGAAGCTTTGGGATATGTATACTTCATCGCATCGCCTGATAATGCTACTCAAAAATATCTGTACAAAATAAAATTAAGCGGTGGTAAGGCCGAACGTGTTTCGCCTGCTGATGAACCGGGAACGCATAGCTATGATATTTCGCCTAACGGCAAAGTAGCGCTGCATAATTTCAACAACAGTTACACCCGTCCGCAAAGCGAGGTAGTTAGTTTGCCTGAACACAAACATATTACCGGTACTGTAATAACCGTTGATAAAGACACTAAAAATAAGCCCGAGTTTTTCAAGGTTAAAACGGTTGATGGCATTGAAATGGATGGCTGGATGATGAAGCCAACTAATTTCGACCCTAATAAAAAATACCCTGTACTGTTTACCGTTTATGGTGAACCAGCAGGACAAACCGTAACCGATACTTGGGGTACAGGCCATAACAGGCTGTATGAAGGCAGTATGGCCGATGACGGGTATATTTACATGTCGGTTGAAGGTCGTGGCGCTCCGGCCCCTAAAGGTACTGCATGGCGCAAAGCTATCTACAAAAATATTGGTATTATCAACATCCGCGACCAGGCTATGGCTGCCAAAGAGATCATCAAATGGCCTTTTGTCGACTCAACCCGTATTGCGGTACACGGCTGGAGCGGTGGTGGATCATCAACCCTTAACCTGATGTTCCAGTATGGCGATATCTACAAAACCGGTATCGCTGTAGCGGCTGTTGGTTCACAGCTTACTTACGATAACATCTACCAGGAGCGCTATATGGGCGTACCTACTGATGAAGCTGGTCGTGCGGCATTTATAAAAGGTTCGCCAATTACTTATGCTAAAAACCTGAAAGGTAACTTGCTTTATATCCACGGTACTGGTGATGATAACGTGCACTACAAAAATGCCGAGTTGTTAATTGACGAGTTGATAAAATACAACAGGCAGTTTCAACTGATGTCATATCCTAACCGTACACACTCGATATCAGAAGGCGAAGGCACAACAGAGCACTTACGTACCCTGTTTACACAGTACCTGAAAGCTAAATGCCCTCCGGGAGGAAGATAATTGTGAGGATTTGAAAGAAAATTAAAAGGGAGATCAAATGGTCTCCCTTTTTTTGTCAGTCATGTTTGCGTCTGTTTGGTATTAGTGTCATTATTATATGTGTCTGTGAAATTCTTAATTCCCCATAGGGGATACCTGTTTGTAGCAAAATAATTGTGCACCGTTAGGTGCTACCCTTCTGCATGGCGCTAATGTATGCGCATATCGGGTAGCACCTAACGGCGCAAATGATTATGCGAAATAATGTTCTACAAACAGGTAGCGCCTAATGGCGCAAATCGGTAAGCCGTTTACAAGTTGTTTCGAGGGGGGATATGATGCTACGCTTATTATAGCTTTTGGATAGTTACCTTAAAGGCATGAACGGCAGTTTAGTGGAACATAAAATTCAAATTACGAAGAAACAGTACAAGGCACAACATAGCATTTACGTACCCTGTTTACACAGTACCTGAAAGCTAAATGCCCTCTGGGAGGAAGATAATTGTGAGGATTTGAAAAATAAATTAAAAGGGAGATCAAATGGTCTCCCTTTTTTTGTCAGTCATGTTTGCGTCTGTTTGGTATTAGTGTCATTATTATATGTGTCTGTGAAATTCTTAATTCCCCGTAGGGGATACCTGTTTGTAGCAAAATAATCGGTGGCAAAATTTGTGCACCGTTAGGTGCTACCCTTCTGCATGGCGCTAATGTATGCGCATACCGGGTAGCACCTAACGGCGCAAATGATTATGCAAAATAATGTTCTACAAACAGGTAGCGCCTAACGGCGCAAATAGGTAAGCCGTTTACAAGTTGTTTCGAGGGGGGTATGTGACGCTACGCTTGTTATAACTTTTGAAATAGTTACCTTAAAGATATGAACAACAGTTAGAGAAATAATAATATTCAAATTATGAAGTAACGGTGCCATAGCCCTTCCTGAATAGAACCGGCGACGTATCGGTATGCTTTTTAAAGTAATTGCTGAAATGGGTTGCTTCAGAAAAGCCAAGCCTGAAAGCGATCTCCTTAATGGAAAGTTTTGAATTTTGCAGTAGCGCCTTGGCTTCGGAAATGGTTTTTTCGGCTATCCAGGTGCTGATGGTTTTGCCGGTTTTTATTTTGATGACATTACTCAGGTAATTGGGATGCAGACTTTGTGCATCGGCATAATCCTGCACGCGAAAGGCTTGTTCGGCTATGCCGCTGCTAAGATCGCGGTAGTGTTTCTCGAGTAGGCGTTTAAAGTTCTTTACAATTTCCGAACTGCGATTTCCTTCATATATCGGGTTATAATCCTGCCAGAAATATTCCTTAAATTTTAACAGCACCACTACAAACAGGTTGCCGATAATGCGATAGCGGTAAGGGCTGTTTGAGTTATACTCTCTCAATATTTGATGATACAAAATATCAAACTCATCAAAAACTTCCGGACTAACTACCCGTGCCGGAAATATTTCGGCCAGCAAAAAAGAGAACTCATCAAAAATATTGGCATGTACGTTTTCCTTCAGAAATGATTCGCTCAATGTAAACAGGTAAACATCGCCTATGTGCTCCCAGTTAAAGGAGCGAAAATGCCCCGGATTGGTAAAGTAGATAGCACGGGGCTGCAGTTTGTAATTATGCTCATCAATGGTATAATCACCATCCCCGCTTTTAATAAAGGCAAAAACAAAAAAATTAAGCCTGCTCAACGGCGATTTAAACGGCGTAGGCTGGTTTATATCCTTCAGGTTGAAAACCGTAAAATCGGTATGCTTTATGAGTTCAAGCGGCAAGCCCAGGTGCTTGTATTGGTCATAAAGGGTATTAAAGATTTGCTTTTCATTGTCCTGGTGGTGCATAGGGGAGATGTTTGCTCCAAAGCTATGAGGGCTGTGGCAGATTTGCAAGAGCCGGTAAAGCAATAAAAAACGGCGCATTGTTAGATCATAACAATGCGCCGTTTAAAATGGGGTTATTTATAATGTTTAATCAAAGCTTACACTACCATAGCTGGTGCTGATGGTAATAGTTTTATCGCTGCCACCTTTGCCTAAATGGCCCTTGTAGGTTTTAGTGGGGTTAAAGCCACGTTCACCATCGGCAGGGGTTTTACTGGTGATGTTAACATCATGGCCGTTATAATTAAAGCTGCCGTAGTGCACAGTGATGTCAAAGTCGGCATTCTGCCCATTGTTTACTCCCAGCTTTACGCTTGAATATGATGAATTAACAGAAAGGTTTTTCACATTTTTATCAACCTCGCCAATATTTAAAGCGCCACTAAACTTTACGTTGATATTGCCTGACGTAGTAATGCGGCCGATTTTTGCTGAGCCATAGCTTACATCGGCATTCAGCTTATCGCAATCGCCAAGGCTCAGGCTACCGTAGGCCACATCAAGGTCGCTTCCTGTTAGGGTTTCAATAGTGGCACTGCCATATCTTACCCTGATTTGATTGCCGGGATTAGTCAGCGCTTTTGCACGAAAGCTTCCATATGAGTTATTGATATTGAGCTTGCCGCTAAGATCAGGTAACTCTGTATTGCCATATTTGTTGTTGATGGTAAGCGGGTTCCTGGCAGGCATATACACCGTATAATTGATCTCCATTTTACGGAACGCATTTTTTTTGCCAAATAATGATCCCCAGATACCACCATCATTGTCGCTATCTCCCTGGTTAATAGATGTTCTGAATGAAACACCTGAGCCATCTTTGCTATCCTTGATGCTTACCGCGTCCAGCATTTTTTGCACCTTATCTTCATCATTAGCACCTACCACAATCTGTACATCAACCTTTACCTCACTTTTTGCCCAGGTAAACACAGTTACTTTACCATATTTGTTATCGATATTAATTACATCATTACCATCAATACTGTAGCTTTTGCTATAGGTTTTGGTTTTCTCAACTATATCGCCGTTTTGCACCTGCTTTTCATAGCTCTCGTCACCATCGTAATTGTAACTAAAATTCTGGTCGAAATTTTTGAAACCGAAGTTTACGTTAGGGCTAAGCTTCTCAAACTTGTCGGCAAATTTCATGCTGTCAAAATCCTTAAACTTCATTTTAAACTTTAAGGAGTCGAAGCTTTTAAACTTCATGCTGTCCCTGAATTTGAAAGCAAGCTGTTTGTTCAGCTTCAGCATATTCTGCAGTTTAAGGTGTATTTGTTTCTGCTGCTGTACACGCAAACTGCTCATTTCCTTTTGCAATTCGCGCATCTTGGCGTTCAGCTCCTTCATTTTTTGCTGATACTCCTTGCTATTGGTAGCCGGTGTCCAGTCGCCATTAAGTTCAGCAGCGGGCGGCGGCGAGGGTGGTAATGCCGGTTTTGCCGGAGGCGCAGGAGGAGCTGCTGGACTTACCTGTGCAAAGTTTGCTGTGCTTATGGTTAACAAGCCGATAAGTGTTAGCAGGGCCGGACTAAATATTTTTAGTTTCATTGTTTTGTTCCTTTTTCATCTGGTTAAACTGTTCAATTACATTTAATTGCTGGTTTAGCACCTCGGTTTGTATTTGCAGGTTCCGGATCATTGCACGTAAAACACGTTCCTGGTTAGGGCTGGTGGCTAAATCATTGTTTAGTTTTTTATAGGTGGAATCCATTTTAGCTATCTCGGCGCTGAACTCCTTGTATAGCTGCGGATCGTTTTTAGATGCTGATTTAAGTTCGGTAAGCTTGGTTTCAACAAGCGATGCGTAATGCACCCGCTGTTGCGCATACTCGGGGTTGATGGCTGCAAAGTCAACGCTTTTTACGCCTTTCTGGCTTTGTATATATATGCCGAAGCCTATCCCCATTACGATGATCACCGACGCGGCTACTTTTAGTACGAAGGCCAGCGAAAAAGTTTTTGCTTCGCGCTTTTTGGGTTGCTGATCTTCCTCGTCCAAAAAATTGAGTTGCGCCTCAATTTTACCCCACAGATCTGCCGATGGTTCTATCTCGTTAAATTCTTCGTTATTGTCGTGCATGAAATCTTCAAATCGCTTGCTCATGATACTTGTCCTTTCCTGTTTAAAATTTCAATTAACTTCCTTTTAGCTCTCAAAAACTGGGTTCTTGATGTGTTTTCTGATATGTTCAATATTTGTCCTATTTCTTCGTGGTCATACCCTTCAAGCAGGTACAATGATAATACAACACGGTAACCATCGGGCAGTAATTTCATGCCCTCCTTTACCCGGGCAACCTGGTATTGTATGTCTTCGTCGTCCCAGCTTTCATCGTCGGCAATATTTTCAAGGTGGCCGTCTTCCAGTTCAACCAGTTCAAGCTTCCGCTTGCGCAGCATATTGATTGACCGGTTAACAACGATTTGCTTAAGCCAGAGGCCAAATGTGGTATCCTGCCTAAAATCCTTCAGCTTGGCAAAGGCATCCACAAAAGCTTCCTGCAGCACATCTTCCGCTTCGGCAATATCGCCCACTATCCGAAAGGCCACGTTCAGCATAGCTTTCGAATACAGACGGTAAAGCTCATAGCAGGCCTTTTTGCTTCCCTGCTTGCACTCAATTACCAGGTTGTAATGTTTGTCAATATATATCGCTTCCAAATTTGTGACCAGCTTCAGGATAATAGACGCAACGCATTTTACAACGTTGCACGTATGTGAAAAATATTTTTTTAATTATTGATAATTTTTTTGAAAATTTTAAGTTGGGGCGGATTTTTAGATGTGCAAATTTTTAGATGTGCCGATGTGCAAATTGAAAAGGTGGTATGATGAGCCGATTCCGGTTATGCGAATAAGCTGTTTGGTGCAAATAATATCCGCATGGATATCTTTATTCAATCTTCAAATCTGAAATTTGCACATCTACAAATCTGCACATCAATCCCGGTCATCCTTTAATCCTAAAAATCAAGGTTCAGATACTTATCAATCGCCTTTACCGCATTATCATATCTTTCCTGGCCTAAGCCTGATATTACTACATAATTGGCATCAAGCGCCTGGAGTTCGCGGTGCCAAATGTTCATGAAATACTCCCGTTTGGTGGGGAAGTTGCGTAAGGGATCATCCTGCCAGGGCATGTCGATATCCAGGAGCAGGTATAAGTCATAGGGGTGGCGCGGCAATTCGTCAAGTACCTCCTGTGGGGCGTTACCAAACATTTCCTCGCTCCAGATTTTTACCGTTAAAAAAGTAGTATCGCAGATCAGAATACCGTTGGCCTGTGGAAGGAGTTTGTTTTCGAGTGCCACCTGGCCGTGGAACATATTCACTTCGTCCTGCCAGGTGCAATCGCCTGTGAGGTTTGCGCAATACTCACGCGAATACTCAGGCACAGCTATTGTGTTATAATGTACCGCGAGATATTCAGACATGGTAGATTTGCCTGTTGATTCGGGGCCTACAACTGCTATTTTGAGTATTTTGTCCATGTGGGGGAAAACTAAGAAGCGCAGGAATTGTGCGATTCCCCTCTTGAGAGGGGGTGGAGGGGTGTGTTCCTACTTTGATAAATCAATTGTAGAAACACACCCCTGCTATCGCTCCATCCTTCGCTCCTCCTCTCAAGAGGGGAACTAAAAAAACTTTTTTGATTCGGACGTTAGCTGCCGTCCAACTAATCTCCAATCACTAACCTCTAATCTCTTTATTCCGTTTTCTTAGGCACTCTTGTCGGTGTATCCTGTCCCGAAACAATAGTACGTGAACTTAATGCTATCGCGCGGATTGTTGAGGTAATGTTATCTACATCCAATGTGCTAAACTCATCGCCAACGGTATGGTATAGTTTGTCTATATCGATTTGGTCGGTTGAGATGGTATGTGCCGGTACGCCAACTTCGGCCAGCGATGCGTTGTCACTCCTGTAAAACAGATCCTGGTCCGGGTATGGATCCGGGTAGAATTTAAAGGCGGTACCTTCTAAGTTCTTCTGTAAGATCTTACCGAAATCAGATCTTTCAAAACCGGTGATAAATGCGGAGTTGGTACCAAATTTTGAAGCCTTGCCAATCATTTCAATATTGAACATGGCAACTACTTTATCGGCATCCACCTGTTTCGCAAAATATTGTGAACCGTATTCGCCGATTTCTTCGGCCGTAAAGGCTACAAAAATGAGTGTACGGGCGTTGTTATCAAGCTTTTTATAGTATTTAGCTAAGCTTAATACCGCTGTTGTTCCTGAAGCGTCATCATCGGCACCGTTGGCAATGCTGTCGATTACTCCTGGTTTATCAGGCTTGATAATACCCAGGTGATCATAGTGGCCTGAAAATACTACGTATTCATTTGGTTTGGTCTTGCCGGGGATGATACCTGCTACGTTAAACAGTGGCAACTCCTGGGTTTTTACTTCGCAGTTTACATCAAATGATGTAACGTTATCAAACTTGCCGGATACAAATATGATTGGCGCTTTCGCTTTGCCTTTGAAATTGGTTGAGCCGGCACCAAGGTAGCCCTTAATACGCCCGAACAGACTTTTGAATTTAGGATCAACCAGTAACAGGGTTTTGGTATCGCTTTTAAACGCTTTACGATATTCGGTGCGGAAATCCTTGTCGGGGCCAATTGTAATTACCTGTACGTCTTTATCACCTGCCCATTTAAATGATTCAGCACTGCTGGCAAACGCGCTGTCGGCTGCTACGGCCTTACCATTGATGCTCACCGTTAAGCTTACCGGGGTTGAACGTACCATCGTAAAGTTTTGACGGTAACCGGTGTTACCTTCCATTGGCTTTAGACCAGCCTTTTTATATTCGCCTTCGATGAATTGGGCTGCCTTTTCGATGCCGGGCGTAAAAGTTGCCCTGCCTTGCATATCATCTGCCGAAAGCGTTCTGATGATGCGGGTTACATCGTCTTTGTTAATGAGTTTATTAACATCCTGAGCAAAACCATAAGCTGAAACGCTTAATAATGCCGCTGTTACTATTGATATCTTCTTCATAGTTATTTGACTTTTGATTGCAGCCAGTTGTTACGGAAGGTTTCCTGTTCTTTGCTTAATTGTTTGCCGGCCTTTTCGAAAGTTACTACCTCGAAGTTTGGATTTTCTTCAAGGGTGATGGTGGTTTCATGAGCGCCTGTGCGGTTTTTGTAGTTTACGATTACTTTATCGCCCGGTTTTTTATCGGCAATAATATCGCCAAAGCCTTTTTGGTCTTTAATATCTTTTCCGTCAACTTTCAGGATAACATCACCAGCATCAAGACCGGCTTTATAAACCGGTGTACCTATAGTTGTACTTGAAAGTATTGGCAGGCCTTCGGCATCAGCTGCACGTACCTGGCCCGCGCGACCACGGCCTGGGGTAGCAGCCAGCGGACCGGCCCAGCCTTTACCTGGTTGTACTTTCTGTAAAACCAGGCCTGCTTTTGCCAATAGCTCTTCGTAGTTATTTTTGTCGGTTCCGTTAATGTAGCGCTTAAAGAAATCGGCAGCAAATTTAGGGTTGTTGGTTACTTTGCCTAAATCACTTTGCAGATCGGGGATGGTATACGGCTTCATTACCTTGCCGCGGTTAAGCCAAACAGCGCGCATGTAATCATCAAGCGTCATGTTAAAATCGCTGCGCAGGCGAAGGTCAAGCGCTAATGCGATAGCACCACCGTAGGTATAATAGCTGGTAAAATCGTTAACGTTATTGTTAGGGTCGATAGATACGCCCGCATCTGCAAATACTGAGTAACGGCTCATTTGCGCGGCTGAATATTTAGCGGCCCCCGGCGTGTTTAAAATCTGGTTAACCAAACCGGCAATGGTTTTAGTGTAATCATCAAGGGTGTTAAATCCAGATCGGGTAAGCAATAATTCGCCATAATATTGGGTAAAACCTTCGGCAAACCAAAGCTCACTGCTCATGTTGGCATGCTCAAAGTTAAATGGCTCTAACGATTTTGGGCGGATGCGCTTCACATTCCAGCTATGGAAATATTCGTGCGCGTAAACGCCCATCAGGTTGTTTTCAAAGCCTTCTACTTTGGGCGCAGGAATAGTTATGGAGGTTGAATTGCGATGTTCCATACCATCGCCGGAAACGGCCGGGTTTACATCGCTTACAAAAGTATATTCGCCAAAATCGTAGGCTGGTAATTCGCCAAATACTGCCTTTTCTTCCAATACCAGCTTTTGGATCATTTTTCCGAAATTATCTATCACCGCCTGGCTATCGTCCGAGTGCATGGCAAGGTTTATTTTTTCTTTCTTACCATCGGTATTTACCACATCCCAACTGCTAACATTGTAGTTAGATAGTTCGGTAGGGCTATCCATCATATATTGCAAACTCGGGGCACTGTACACACTTGAACCCTCATGTTTAAGTTGTGTGGCTACTTTCCAGCCGTACTTATCCAGGCCATCAAACTGAATGGTAAGCGGGCGTTTGTCTTGTCCAACAACCCACATAAAGGTGGCAGGCATATTCAGGTGGGCATGGCTGGGATCAATAGAGGCGTAAGTGCCATCTGTCCAGTTGCCAAAAAGCGTATAGTTCACTTTTACAGTGGCCGGATGTTCTCCAACTTCATAAACATCACCTTCAACCTGTGTTAAAGGCAACTCTTTGCCGTCAACATCGGTGGCTTTAACGTTGTAAATATTTTTGCCAAACTCATGTGTTGCATATCGGCCGGCAGATGAACGGCTCATGCGCACCCTGAAGTTACCAACCGGCGCCTGCGGAATGGTCATACTTATTTCGGCCTCATGATGAGCGGCGTTAGGAAATGATATGGAATAGTAAATGGCTTTTTGCGGTTCCTGCTGTGCCATAACATTGCACGCAAGCGCAGAGGCAGCGGTAAATAGTAGTAATTTTTTCATCAACTTAAATTATCTGCGCTGAAATTACTATTAAATCGGCAAAAAATTAATATCAATATTATTACCTGCTATGGGTTCGCCAACCCTTTTAAATCCCTATTTCTGCCCCGTTCGTTTAATTATCCGTACATTTAAAGAAATTCCCGGCTTATGATCCTTTTTTCAAGAAGAAATTTACATTACACCGATTATAAATGGACTGCTTACATTCAGAATGATCCGCGTGTAAATGGCAGGCCAGATCATACAGTGTTTAATAAAAACGAGGGGAACGAAATGGTGTATCTCATTAACAAATTAATGATGATATGGGACTATCGTTTTGCCAATACCGGCAATAAAATGGAAAAACTGATTCATGATAAACTTCCGGCAGAGATTAGCAGCCAGGAAGAGGTACAGCAATGGCTTAAAACAAATCTCAAGTTTTAAATAAATAATAATAAGGATAGCACGAGGTACAGGGCAATTGCTTTTTGCTTTGAGCCTTCTGCTTTAAGCTTATCTTCTATCCAAACAACAAACTGAATACTTCCTCAATACTGCTTACGATCTTGATGTCGATATCGTAGCGCGAGAGGTCCATGCGCTTTTTATCCTGGCCGCTTGCAGGGAGGTTGTATTTGGAGATAAAGATCTGGTTGAAGCCGAGTTTTTGTGCTTCGGCAATGCGCTGCTCCACCCGGTTTACCGCCCTGATCTCGCCCGAAAGTCCGAGCTCGCCGGCAAAGCAGGTTTTGAAGGGTATTGGCATATCCTCATGCGATGAAATAATGGCCGCTGCAAGTCCCAGATCAATAGCGGGGTCTTCAACCCTGATGCCTCCGGTAATGTTCAGGAATACATCCTTTGCGCCCAGCCTGAAACCACAGCGCTTTTCCAGTACGGCCAGCAGCATGCTCATGCGTTTGGTATCAAATCCGGTAGCGGTACGTTGTGGGGTTCCGTAGGCCGACGCACTAACCAATGCCTGGGTCTCGATCAGCATCGGTCGCATCCCTTCTAACGTAGCAGAAATGGTAATGCCGCTCAATGGGGCTTCCCGGTGCGAGAGCAATATTTCCGAAGGATTGGATACTTCCCGCAAGCCTTCGCCCATCATTTCATAAATGCCCAGCTCCGATGCCGAGCCGAAACGGTTTTTGATAGTGCGCAATATGCGGTAAACATGATGCCTGTCGCCCTCAAACTGTAACACGGTATCAACCATATGCTCCAGTATTTTGGGCCCTGCTATCATGCCATCCTTAGTAATGTGGCCAATTAAAAATACAGGAGTTGAGGTTTCTTTGGCGAAGCGAAGCAGTTCGGCAGTACATTCCCTAACCTGTGATACGCTGCCTGGTGTTGATTCAATATGTGCCGAGTGTAGTGTCTGGATAGAGTCTATCACTACCATATCTGGTTCCAATGCCTCTATCTGCTTAAAAATGTTTTGGGTTGAGGTTTCTGTGAGGATATAGGCTCCTTCGCCGATAGGCCCCCCTTCGGGCGATGCTAACCTTTCTGCCCTCATCTTAATCTGTCGTTCGCTTTCCTCGCCCGACACATACAGCACCTTTTGGTTAGGCATGTTGAGGGCAAGCTGCAGCATCAGGGTTGATTTGCCTATGCCCGGCTCGCCGCCGATAAGTACTAATGAACCCGGAACAATGCCGCCACCCAAAACACGGTTAAACTCCTTATCGGGAGTAGGTACACGATGCTCTTCAGAATAAGTGATCTCCGTTACGGGCACGGGTTTATTGGCCCGCTGCTGACTGGTTGAAGCAGGTTTCCAGGCCGGTACTGATGCATTGCCCTTTTCAATCACCTCTTCAACAAACGTGTTCCATTGCTGGCATGACGGGCATTTACCCAGCCATTTGGGCGATTCAAAGCCACAGCTTTGACAAAAGTACGCGATCTTGGATTTTGCCATTTTAGATTTGCAGATTACAGATGTGCAAATATGCAGATTATATTTAAAATGCTAAATTATTTAGTAATTTAAATATAATCTGCATTTATCGTGCTATTTCTTATCGGCATAAGTCTTGAAATAGCCGCACTCCTTTAACGCCTCTTTGTAATAAGCCGTTTGGTTATACTTTGCCTTTAACTCGGCGAAATAGTTATAGTAAGCATCGATTACCGCTTTGCTGATTTTCCCCTCGGAAAGTTTTTCGTAGCCGTTAAAACCAGGATCGTTATAAACTTCATTGAGTGCGCATTTGCTCAACATAAACGTACAACGGGCGCGCTGCTCATTGGTGGCGGCATTTTTACGGGCTAACTGATAATACTTTATAGCCACCTGCATGGAGATCAGTTTATCATCCATGCGTGGTTCGTCTTCATAGTAATAACGGCCGGTTGGGCCGGTAGCTACCACATCCGATTCATAGAACAGCCTTGCATTACCATAGTACGTGATATTGTAATAGGCATTGGCCACAGCATAAGCATTACGGTAAACGTTTTTGCCCTGCTTAATTTCGCTATCAAGGGTATAAAGTGTTTGCAGAAAGCTCAACGGCGTAAACTTTTGCTTTTGCGGTGCTTCATGATCACAATCATGACAGTCGGTTAACCTGCCGGTAAAAGGGTTGCCGGCAAGCAAAAAATTCTCAGGCGTCATCTTTTTAAGCTGGGCAATAGCTTCCGGTAATTTTTGCTGATAAGCCAGCATGATAGCCTGGTGGTAATATAAATTATTTAGCGTTATCGGGTAATAACGAAGCATGGCCTTTTCAAACGCAGTTTTATCCGGTTTGTTCAGCAGATCTATCATGTGCTGCACTCTCGCGCTATCGGCGTAAAAATCCTGTGCGTTATTGTTAAAACATACCTCCCTGATAGTGTTATCCTGTCTTTTATAAAGGCGGGAAATAGCCAGGTTACAAACGGATATAGCGTTGCTAAACCGCAGATCTTTTATTTTAAGCTTATTATCGCGTAGGTTGGCAAGCCAGTTAAGCGGCTCAATTAATTTAGCCTCGGCGTTGGCATCCATTTTTTTAAGGCTTTTGATGTAAAGCATCATATCCAGCAATTTGGCCTGCGCCACAATCATTTTGTCACCGGCAGGAAATTGATTTTTTGCTGTTGCATAATACTTTCCGGCTGAGGTATAGTTGCTATCCAAAAAGTTGAGGTAACCGGCGGCAAGGTTCCAATAGTAAGGCTTGGCGGTATTGTTTTTTGAGGCGATATCTTCTACCAAACGTTTACCCGCATTGTCAGATTTCTTAACCGAATCAGTTGTTGTGTTGCCCCAACCTGTTCCTACCTCGCGGATATTGATGAGGCGACTTAGCAGCAGATCGAGCTTTTCAGATTTGGGATTGATGGCCGCGATAGTTTTTATAGCCCGGCCGGCATCGTATTGTACGCCCAACATATGCCATAGCGTTATTTTTTCTTCCGGGGTTTTGGCAAGTTTCAGGGTAGCAGTCCAATCACTTTCATTTTGCGGGTGGAAACTCCAGAAACTCGGGATCTTCAATTTATAGGTGTAGTCGTAGCAGAGGCTGTACAGGTAATTTGATAACGCGTAGTTTTTTTGCCTGTGATAATACCCGGCTACGTAGCCCATTGTACGATAGTAAATGAGGTTTTTAGGAAAATGATCTTTAAACTGATCAAACAGTTTCACAGTTCTGTTCGAAGGTTCATCCAGAAAATAGTAATAACGTACCATTTGAAACCAGATACGTTCTTTAATAAAAGGATCGGTTTCTTTATCATAAGCCCCCACCAGTGCTGGCCCCAGGTTTACCGGCGAATGATTGGGCTTTACTTTATCCCACGAATAATACTGATCGTTCACAGAATAAGCCTCGGCATTTTTGGCCAGCCTAAGGTAGCTGTAAAACGCGTTAAGCATTTTGGGCGATATATTGCCGGTAACAATAGCAGGATATTTAGCAGGTAGCGCTTTAAGCGAACCGGTAGATTTACGATAGATAGAATCAACGGCACCCGCGCTGGCTTTAAGGAGCAGGTATTGAAGCGACGCTTTATTGAACTGGTGATTAAAATGCTCGTACCATTCGTCAACAATATTGTCGTTATACCAGGTGTTGCTGCCATCGGTATAGCCTAAGCCATAGTAAACCTCGTTACCGGTGTAAAAGAAGGGCGAGTATTGTTTGTTGACAAAATATTCGGGTGTAAAAACAGAGTATTCTTCCTCGTATGAGTCGGCGCAGGCCCAGATCACACCTGCTATAGTTAGCGTGCATAAACTAAAAACGAGCAGAAATTTGCGTAATGGTTTCCTGGTTAAATTTTGAAAGGTCGATGTTGGCCAGTTCATAGTAGATGATGGTTGTATGTTGTTGTTTAGGTAGATGCTGTGTTATTTGTTTGGCGGCAGTGTTCAATGTGTTTCCGTCCGTTTCTTCAAGTTTAAAAATATCATTTTGTTTTACATAAACTCCTTCCATGAAAAAGCTTGCCGTAGCGCGGTAGTTAGCCTGCCCTTCAATTTGTTTAAAATGGGAACGGTCTGCAAGCTGTTGCCTCCCGATTTTTCCGTAAACCTGTATAACTCTGCCATCACGGATATGGATAGCCCAGGAAAACAGCGGCAAGGCAATATCCAGCTTTAAGGGGTACACGCTGAGATAGTCGATATACTTACCGGCATCCTCTTCATTGTAAATTGAATTGGGTTGATGCAGGCCGGCATTGAGCTTGCCCATATTGTAAAACATCAATACGCCACGGTCAACCGATGGTATACCTGTACGGTCTTTAAATTTAACCTGGTGCAGGCGAATGGTAGCTTCCAGTTGCTTTTGGCTGAGTTTTTTAAATGCAGTTAAAAAACTGAAATATTTACCCCGGGTACTTAAGGACCAATCACAATCAACCTGAACAGTGGTATAGCCGATCTTCTTTTCTGCGGCCAGCTCATTAATCAGCCTATTGCAATGTACTGCAAGGGTAGTTACTGCGGTATCGGCAATGTTTTCAAAGGTTTTATTGGTGATATAAATAACGGGAATAATGTTCAGGCCTGCCGGGATTTCGTTAAGCTGCACAACGGCGTTAGGGTAGGAGCGTTTTTCCTGATCGTTCCAGCTTACATCAAAAAAATGGATGTAAGCATTGTTGCCGGTTTGTTTTAGTAAAGCTGCCTGTTGCCTATTAAGGTTGAAATTTGTTTTCCAGTAGTAAAAAGCGGTTGAAGCATTCCCGGGCTTGCGGCAGGAGGCCACAGGAAGTAGCAAGGCTACTATTATAAACCACCAGAAATATTTAAGCATAGGTAATGCAGCAGGTTTTTTATCGATGGTAAAGTAAGGGAATTTTTGATATATTGTTTGGGAGATCCAGTATTACATTCTATCTGGTCGAAGTTTAGCGATAGCGTAACTTCGATCCCAAAACCGGTTAAGCTTTCAGCTTAACTGAAACAGACCAACTTTTTTTAATATTTCAGGTAGGCAAGCAGAATGCTTGCCTTATTTTAGGACGAAGTTACGCTGGCGCTAAACTTCGACCAGGGGTACCCTGCGTAGCCGAATAAAGATGCTTATGAGAAACATTGTTTTTTTAGATGAGCCCGATAAATATTTTGATGAAAGTGAATTTATCGCTCATCTTCCCAGGGTTAGCGGAGAAGACGAGTTATTAAAAAAGCTAAGCGAGACACTTGAATTTCCGGACTACTTCGGGAACAATTGGAACGCACTTTATGATTGTTTGTGCGATTTTCATTGGATGGCGAAGATGGGGATTGTGTTGGTTCATCATGAACTGCCACTTCTTGCCGATGATAAAATAAAGATTTACCTAAATATACTTTTCGAGGCGACCGGGGATTGGCGAGATAATGAAGCGCATTATTTCAAAGTAATTTTTCCCGAGAAATCGAGGCGGTTTTTAGAGGCTAATCTTCTGATGTGAGTATCACAGCGCAAAGCGCTCGTATTGTTTCTGCTAACTTACCTTCTGCGTTTAATTGTACGAGTTCAGTCTCCCTAAAAATTCGTTTATATGTTTTTCCCTCGTGCTGTGCATCTATGGTAATATAGGCTTCAGTATTTAGGCTATCCGGGCCGGATCTTGTAACATTGAGGACTTCGAAGTGTGGTTCGAAAACTTCCTTTATTCTGTCAACTATTTCCATATCTCAAAAATAGCGATTAAAACATTGCAATGTATGCATCGCATTTAACCTGTGTTAGTTATGTTGTCGCTAAATTTTGATGAAATATAGAAGAGGGGAAAACAAAAAGAGCAGATGCTCATCCAAACATCTGCTCTTTTAAAGATCTTTAATTTGTGCCATTTTCAAACAGTTGCACTTCTGAAAGTTTTACAGTTTAATTTCTTCGTCTTTTGATGAGAAGAAATGGAATTCCGTGATCTGGTAGGATGGGTTGCTTTTAACCTTTATCCATTGGCCATATTTGATAAACCACTTCATTTGGCGGTTATAGATGCCTTTTTTAATGTAGGCTTCAATATATGGATGTACGCACAGGGTAATCCCTTTTTCGTTTTGCTCGGTAAGGATATAATTGAAATTATTTTCAATGTCATCCATCAGCAAAATGGTTGGCCTTATAGTGCCGGTTCCGTTACAGGTTGGGCAAACCTCGCTGGTAACAATGTTCATTTCTGGCCTTACACGCTGACGGGTGATCTGCACTAAGCCAAATTTACTCGGAGGCAAAATGGTGTGCTTGGCACGGTCGTACTGCATTTCGGCACGCAGAAAATCAAAAAGCTCTTTACGGTTTTGAGGTTTGTGCATATCGATAAAATCGATCACCACAATGCCGCCCATATCGCGCAGGCGTAATTGCCTTGCTATTTCTTTGGCGGCTTCCTTGTTAACCTGGTAAGCGTTCTCTTCCTGGTTTTCTTTGCTGGCTGTACGGTTACCGCTGTTTACGTCAATAACGTGCAGGGCTTCGGTATGCTCAATTACCAGGTAAGCGCCACCTGCAAGGTTCACGGTTTTACCAAACGCGCCCTTGATTTGCTTTTCGATACCGAAATGGTCAAATATAGGTTCCTTATGCTTGTGCATGCGGACTATACTTTCCATATCGGGCGATATTTCATGAATGTATGAACGAATTTCTTCGAACATACTGTTGTCATTGGTATAGATGTGCTGAAAATCGGGGTTCAAAATATCCCTGAGGATAGTTGATGTACGCCCAATTTCGCCCAATACCTTTTTTGAAGGCTCAACAGATGGCAGCTTGGTAATAAACTGCTCCCATTTTGAGATCAGATCAAGCAGGTCTTTCTGCAGCTCATCAACTCCTTTACCTTCGGAAACTGTACGGATGATAACGCCAAAATGCTTTGGCTTAATGCTCTCAACTACTTTACGGAGCCTGGTGCGCTCAGTGTTGCTTTTTATCTTTTTCGAAATTGAAATAGCTTCCGAAAAAGGTACTAAAACAACATACCGGCCTGCTATTGACAAGTCGGAACTTAAACGTGGCCCCTTAGTTGATATGGGTTCTTTGGCTATCTGTACCGGGATAAGCTGGTTTTTAGTCAATATCTCGGAGATTTTGCCTCCTTTATTGATATCGGCCTCAAGCTTAAACCCATCCAATAGCTTAGATTGATATCCCCCGCTACGTACCTGTTTGGTCAGTTTAAGCAGGCTTTGTACCTGCGGACCAAGGTCAAGATAATGCAAAAAGGCATCCTTCTCATAGCCAACGTCAACAAAGGCGGCATTTAGACTGGGCATGATCTTTTTGATACGGCCCAGGTAAATATCACCAACTGTATAGTTGTTGCTTACCTGTTCTTTGTGAAGCTCTACGAGTTGTTTATCCTGTAATAATGCAATGGTAGCCCCGTTGGGGGATGAATCGATAATTAATTCTTTTATCAATTGCTACTCCATTTCTTATAACGGCAAAAACCGTGTGTTAATAAGTGGGTAAAAAAACACTAATAAATAAAAAGTTACCCGCCCCGGTTGGGGGCAGGTAAATTCAGCTTTGGTTAAAGCCGCTTATTTCTTTTTATGTCTGTTTTTTCTTAAACGTTTTTTACGTTTGTGGGTAGCCATTTTGTGTCTTTTACGTTTTTTACCGCTCGGCATAATAATAATTTTTAAATGTGTGTTAGTTATTTAATTCCTTGATATATCCATCAATGCGCTGACTGAATACAGGGTCAGGCATCATTTCTTTGCATTTCTGGTAAGCGTCAATAGCTTCCTTTTTCATACCTAATTGCTTATAGCTTTCGGCTAAATAGAAAGTAGGTTCCAGTTCCTGCTTTTGCGCAAGCAGTGTTTTAAACCTGCCTACCGCTTTTTCATACTGACCCGATTTCATGGCAAACATACCTAAGTTAAGGTTAGCGTTCCAATTGTTCGGGTCTTTTTTAACAACCTCAAGCAACAGCGCTATACCCTGCATAGGGCCGGCTGCGCCGTTAACGTAAGCTATGCCCAACCCGGTTTTGCCTTCAAGGCTTTCGGGCTGTAATTTCAAAGCATTTTGAAATGCTTCGGCTGCATTATTCACAAACGCGGGCTGAAATAAAGTATCCTGTGTAAGTTTATATGCATCATTAAAACGGTTACCTGCATTTATCCAGTCTTGCACCTTGTTTTCTTTACGGGCTACTGCCTGGTAATAGAATGCTGCAGGCGCAGGCTGGTTAACATCGTCCCAGTGTTTGGCCAGTTGCGCTTGCAAAGCTGGTGCATCTGCGTCTGATGCTTTTTTTAACTGGGCTTCAAGGTCGTTGATCTTAGCCGCCAATGCATCCCCAATAGCTGCTTTGGCCGGGGCCGATACCATATCAACGGTAACGTTAGCTGCCGGTTTGGCGGCACCTGCAGAGGTAGCCATGGCCGGTTTGCTGTTTTTATCGTCTTTTGGTTTAACCAAACCTTTTACGGGCAACCAATACAAATAGCCCATAATAACAACTACGGCTGCACTAACGACTATTTGTTTCTTATTCATGATGGCGTATAATTATTTTTTGCTGGTTTTATTACCTGACTTTACTTTCTCAACAAAAGTTTTAGCTGGTTTAAAGCTTGGCACGAAGTGCTCAGGGATAATGATGGCAGTATTTTTTGAAATGTTACGTGCTGTTTTTTTAGCTCTTTTTTTAACAACAAAACTACCGAATCCTCTTACGTATACGTTTTCGCCGCCAACCATTGAGCTTTTAACAACTTTGAAAAACGCCTCAACAGTTTCCTGCACGTCTACTTTCTCTATACCTGTTTTTGATGAGATTTCAGTTATAATTTCTGCCTTAGTCATATCTTATTTACTTAATTTTATTTTATAAATACTTAACTGTTTTGGGGTTGCAAAAGTATTGCTTTATCCGTTAACAGCGAAATATTTATCCTTTTTTTTTTGTTCAGCCCTTAAAACCTACACTATCGTTACAATTTTGAGTATGAGAGCCTTATAAATCATTGGCAAAATACAGTTTGCCAGTTGTGAAGAGGTGTGAAAAAAAGTGTGCAAATCCACCATCCTGATAGGGCTGGGCAACACTTACCTTTCACACTTTTTTAAGCGGGTCCGGCCCGGATTTCTGAATTTCCTGTAGCAGTTTTCTTACCTCTGGTTTCTATCCCTTGTATCCTTAACTTCTTGTTTACTGGTTCCCGGCTTCCTGGTGCTGCAAATACTTACTTTTACATCGATGAATTTTACAGACGAAATAGTTCAATGGTATTTAAAGCATAAACGCGATCTGCCTTGGCGTAACACCACAGATGCTTACGTGATCTGGCTTTCGGAAATTATACTCCAGCAAACCCGGGTAGAACAGGGGATGCCTTACTTTTATCGCTTCCTTGAAAAATACCCCGATGTAAGCAGTTTTGCCGCCGCCCATGAAGATGAGATCCTGAAACTGTGGCAGGGGCTGGGCTATTATTCAAGAGGGCGTAATATGCTCAAAACCGCGCGACTGGTGCAGGAGCTTCATAATGGCCGTTTTCCGGATAGTTATAACGAGCTGATAAAACTAAAGGGAATTGGTGAATACACCGCGGCCGCAATAGCTTCATTTGCTGCAAATGAAGCAAAGGCTGTGGTTGATGGCAATGTTTACCGTGTGCTGGCGCGATACCTGGGTATTTACGAGCCCATCAACTCAACTGCAGGTAAAAAAACATTCCAGCAGGTAGCGGATGATTTTCTTAATAAGAAAATGCCAGGGCTGCATAATCAGGCCATGATGGAGTTTGGCGCTATGCTGTGCAAACCTAAAGCTCCGGGCTGTAATATTTGCCCTGTACGAATGGATTGTGTGGCATTTAATACTAACGCGGTGGCCGACCTGCCGGTTAAATTAAAAAACCTGAAAGTGCGCGAACGCTTTTTAAATTATTTCCTGGTAACCGACGGGGATACCGTTTTAATGAACAAAAGGGGTGATAGGGATATCTGGGCGAATATGTATGATTTGCCTATGGTTGAAACAGATACGCTTTTAAGCACAAAAGAATTATTGAAACAACCTGCGGTTTTAGATGTTTTTGGTAATGATATTGAAGCAATAGAAGTTTCGCCGGTGTATAAACATATTCTTACCCATCAGCGACTTTTTGTTAGGCTGATAAAAATTGAGAATCAGCCACTCAAAACGAATGAAAACTGGGTAAAAATCAAGGTTCAAAACCTACCGGAATTAGCATTGCCGAAAATCATTTTTATATTATTAAAAAATATTTTTAATTTGTAAAATAATTTTGCGTTAATTTAGGGCATGTCTGGAATAAACAAAGTAATACTCGTTGGCCATTTGGGGAAGGACCCCGAAGTACGAAATTTAGAAGGTGGGGTGTCTGTAACGAGTTTCCCTTTAGCTACTTCCGAAACGTTTAATAAGGACGGTCGTAAGGTTGAACAAACCGAATGGCACAATATTGTAATGTGGCGCGGGCTGGCCGAAGTAGCAGCTAAATTCCTGTCAAAAGGAAAGCTGGTTTATATAGAAGGCAAACTCCGTACACGCTCCTTTGAAGACAAAGAAGGGATAAAGAAGTACACTACCGAAATTGTGGCCGAGAACTTTACTATGCTTGGCCGTAAAAGTGATTTTGAAAATGAGCCATTGAAATCACCTTCAAAAAACGGGGATTCGTTTATTGATCATTTAAATGCCGAAGACTATTAATTTGCCGATACTTTACTGAAAACTACCCCGACAAAAAAATCTTACACATCATGCCATACAGTACCTTGTACGCTGCGCATGATGTATAAGATTTCCGATTGTAACCTGAGCTGCTTTCTACGCCCCTCCACTACCAGATCTTTTCGCCTTTTTTCATTTTGTCGAGCTGTTTGTTTAACGCTTCGTTTTCTTTGCCATTTATTTTGATCAGCTTTTCAAATGCAGCAATACCCGCGTCTTTTTCTCCGGCTTTGTACAGCAGGCATGAATAAGTGTTCAGGTAATTCAGGTTTTTTTCATTGCCGCCTGTGAGCGTGGATTTTGACCAGTCGGCAGCTGTTTTTAAATAATCTTGATTATCGCTATCAAGATATAAAGACCATGCGTAGGAATTGAGCATATTTATGTCAAAACCTGATGGTCTGGCTGCATAAGCATTAACGACCGCGATAAATTGCGGTTTGTCTCCGGTCCATTGGTAGTAAGCCGGTTTTGCACAAACAATCATGTCGTTGCCTCGTCCGGGATATCGTGCCTCAATTTTAGACTTAATTGCATCCCAGTTTACATCCTTTATTATATCGCCTGTATAGTAATACATAAACCCATTATCTACTTTCTTACCATCCTTGCGCAGCAGCGGAAGTATGAGTTCGTCAAAAGCGATATTGTTGACAACTATGGCGCTTTGGCCTTTGCCTGCTACCATATCTACTTTATCGGCATCACGAAGTAACACCGCAAAACCAGGGTCTGTACTTTTTTTAGTGACAACGGTTATCAACTTTATATTTTCTTCGGTAAGCAAATCTTTTTGGGTGCGTAAATAAGCATTTGCCACAACAGGTATGAAGTTGATGTCGCCGGTTTGCTGAGCCGAATGTGTAAGCGTCAACAAAAAGGCCGCGTCTCGTTTACCCTGTTCAAATAGCTTTTTAAGGTGTGTGTATTGGGTTGCCGGGGCAAGGGCAGACTTAGCTTTGGCTATAAAATCGTCGGCTTTAGCTGTGCCGCCAACCACGGTGTGTACTAATTCACCGCCTGGGTTAAAAAATAAAAAAGTTGGATAAGCTGCAATTTTATAGGTGCTCGCTAAATACTTAGCGTCCTTATAAAATAGTTTAACATCGGCGTTGTCATTTTTGGTTTGGTCAAACTGGACAGACACATTAATGAAATTCTTGTTGAAAAAGTCGCCTACTTTTTGCTGAGGGAAAATTTCATTCGCCATCATTTTGCAGGGTACGCACCAGCTTGTAAAGCCATCAACAAATACATACTTGTTTTCTTTTTTGGCTTTCGCCTTGATCTGGGCCCAGGTAAGTCCTTTTTCAAATTTGATTCCTTTTTCGGCAGCTTGCAGGGTTGTGCTTAGTAGCAGCAATGCTATTATCAATACTTTATTCATGGCAGGTTTAATTGGTTAATGCAATTTAAATATTTCGCAATTAATAATCATTTTTTATTTATTGCACTTAATACCGCGTCAATTAAGAGCTCTGCATAAACCAACCTTAGATATTCGTAAGTAATGCTTTGATATGTGTATCATTCAGGGGCCTTGCTCTTGCCACCTTTGTATTGTCAATCAACAACGACAAAAACATTAACAAAATAACAAAGGAAACCATGAACACATTAGCATCAAAAGTAGTATTAGTAACCGGTGCCTCAAGAGGCATAGGTGCAGCAGTAGCCCACAAATTAGCAGCCGAAGGCGCTAAAGTAATTATCAATTATGCAGGCGGTAAAGAAGCTGCCGACCAAACAGTAGCATCTATAAAACAACAAGGCGGTGACGCGATTGCCTTACAAGCCGATGTGAGCAAAGCCGATGAGGTAGCAGCCATGTTTGACGCCGCCATAGCCCACTACGGAAAAATTGATGTACTTGTAAACAATGCAGGCATCATGATCACCAAACTTATAAAAGATACTACCGACGAAGATTTTACCCGTCAGTTTGATATCAATGTAAAAGGCACTTTTAATACTCTGCGTGAGGCCGCTACAAAACTGGCCGACAAAGGGTCTGTAATCAATTTCTCATCAACCCAAACCCGAGTGTTAACACCTACTTATGGCAGCTATGTAGCAACTAAAGGTGCGGTTGAACAACTGACCCGTGTATTTGCAAAGGAAGTAGGAGCACGTGGTATTAATGTAAATGCGGTACAGCCGGGCCCTGTTAATACCGAATTGTTCACCAAAGGCAAATCACAGGAGCTAATTGACCGTCTCAATTCACTCAACGCCTTTAATCGCCTGGGTGAGCCTGAAGACATTGCCAAAGTGGTTGCTTTCCTGGCCAGCGATGACGCCAAAT
Organism: Mucilaginibacter kameinonensis; assembly: GCF_003675385.1. Taxonomy (GTDB): domain Bacteria; phylum Bacteroidota; class Bacteroidia; order Sphingobacteriales; family Sphingobacteriaceae; genus Mucilaginibacter; species Mucilaginibacter kameinonensis. The sequence goes on from NZ_RCWZ01000006.1 coordinate 45,523, forward strand.
GGATCAGCGGACAAATCATCGGTTTGAATGGCGCAATGGCTTAAGCCCCCTAACTCCCTAAAGGGGGAATCAAGAAGCAAGAAATCAGGAATCAAGATTCAGGAAGAAACCTTGAAACAAGAAAAAATAAGTGTAATCAACAACAATCATCACAATCAAAAACATAGAAATCATGAACTCATTAAATAATAAAGTAGCAGTAATAACCGGCTCAGCCCGTGGTTTAGGTAAAGCAATTGCAGAACGTTACGCGGCATTAGGTGCCGATATCGTGATCAATTATTCACGCGATAAAGCATCTGCCGATGAAGTGGTAAGCAACATCAGCGCAATGGGTGTAAAAGTAATAGCTGTACAAGCCGATATCAGCAAAGTGGCCGATATTGAAAGGTTGTTTAAAGAAGCTAAAGAAGCCTTTGGTAAAATAGATATCGTAGTTGCGAACGCCGGTATCGAGCTTGTTGAAACGCCGGTAGTTGATTTTACTGAAGAACAGTTTGACCGTGTATTCGGTATCAATACTAAAGGCACTTACTTCACCATGCAGCAGGCGGCTAAAAATGTGGAAGACAATGGTCGTATCATTTACATAGCCTCAAGCACCACTTCATTCCCTGTACCCGGAATGGCTGTGTATGGTGGTAGCAAAACCACTCCACGCTACCTGGTTGATATCCTTTCAAAAGAAATTGGTCACCGTGGTGTAACAGTTAACTCTATCATACCATTTGCTGTTGATCATTCAGGTATCTTTGCCGAAGCTGATAGCTACCCCGCATTAAGAAAACAATTGCTTGACAGTTGTCCGATGGGCCGCCTGGCCGAAGTTGAAGATGTGGCCAATGTGGCCGAGTTTTTCGCCAACGATCTTTCATCATTCGTGAATGGCCAGCATTTGCTGGTAAACGGTGGTGCAACAAATTAATTATCAGTTTGGTAACATACGGCAACAGGTTATAGTCTTAGCTATAACCTGTTGTTTTTATTTAACAGGTAAAAAATATTATTTGATTTATACATCTACTAAGCCATGAAAACGCTTAACCATTATATCATATACGGTACACTAATTACTGCCTCTGTAAATGCGCAGGCTGCAAAAACGCCTGCCTCAACTATACAAAACATCAAAACCATGAATACCGAAAAATTAAGTAACGCTGTAGTAAAACAAGCTATTGAGGCTCTGCAAAGCGGTAATAAACAAGCCTGGTTTGCTTTATTCACTAACGATGCTCAACTTTTTGACGATGGTAATAAAATGAACTTTAAAAGCTTTTTTGAAAAGGCTTTGGGGCATGAGCGCTTTACCAGTATTGATAAGGTAGAGCAGAATGGTTTACATGTTTACGGCAAATTCCACAGCGACCAGTGGGGCGATTTTAAAACCTATTTTAAGTTTACTGTTGATGCTAACAACAAGATCAGCAAGCTGGAAATAGGACAGGCGAGTTATTAAAGTCTAAAATCAGATCGCATTCATCATTGCGTCATTGCGAGGTACGAAGCAATCGCACGGAAGCAGGTCTAACCTGTACAGTTCGCGATTGCTTCGTACCTCGCAATGACGGTTATACAATTTTCCCCGATATTTGTATCATGCCACAGCAACTTATTGCCCGTTTACAGCAGCTAAAACCTATCCCGGTTGATGATCAGGAGCTTATTGTAAAAGCCTTTGAGCCGATGAATTTTAAGGAAGGGGATACATTATTACCACTTGGACATGTGGCGAGGCAATTGTTTTTTATTACAAACGGTGTGCTCCGTATCATGGCCCAAAATGATAAAGGCAATGAGGTTACCTATTTCTTTTTAAAAGACAATCAGTTTTGCACTATCCTGTACAGCTTCAATAATAACATGATTGCCGAAGAAAGTATCCAGGCTGCCTGCGATACGGAATTGCTGGCTATCAGTAAAAATAATTTGCTGGCTTTATATGAGAAACTGCCCTATCTAAAAGAAATAATCGAACAGATTTCGCAGAATACGCTTCTGGAGAAAATAAAAACAAGGAATGCTTATCTGGGGCATGATTCATCCGAACGTTATCAGTTGTTCCTGGAGCGCCAGCCTGAAGTGGCTATGCGGGTACCTTTAACTGATATAGCATCTTACCTTGGTGTAACACCTCAGTCTTTAAGCCGGATCCGCAAAAACATCCGTTAAGGACAAAATAAACAAACCGCGCTTTTTACCATTTGTTAAATGCCCTGGTTACTTTAGTGCTGAGCTTTGTTTTATCATTAAAACAGAACAAACATGTCAAGAATATTTATAACAGGATCGGCTGATGGGTTAGGGCAGATGGCCGCTCAATTATTACTGAAAGATGGTCATAGTGTAGTATTGCACGCCCGTAATAAAGCCCGCGCTAAAGAGGCTTTGGCTACTGTGCGAGGGGCAGAAGCCGTTGTTACCGGCGATTTATCTTCTATCGCTGAAACTATAAAAGTTGCAGAACAAGTTAATAAGCTTGATGCTTTTGACGCGGTGATCCATAATGCAGCAGTAGGCTACCAGGAAGGGCGACGGATAGCAACCGTGGACGGTTTGCCGCATGTTTTTGCTATCAATAGTCTTGCTCCTTATATCCTTACCTGTTTGATTAACAAACCGAAACGACTTGTATATATCAGCTCGGGCTTGCATAAAGACGGTGATGCTTCACTGCGCGACCTGGAATGGAACATTCGTAACTGGAATGGTTATATGGCTTATGCCGACTCAAAATTGCACAATGTGGTCCTGGCTTTTTACGCTGCCCGTAAATGGCCCGATGTGTATTCAAACGCCTTGGAACCAGGTTGGGTGGCAACCAAAATGGGCGGACCAAGCGCTCCGGATAGCCTGGAAGACGGCCCCAAGACACAGGTATGGCTTGCTGCAAGCAATGAGCCTGAAGTGTTGGTAAGCGGGAAATATTTCTATCATAAAAAGTTACGTTCCGTTCATCCGGCTGCTTCAGATCCGGTTGTTCAGGATAAGTTTATTGCCGAGTGCGAACGTTTATCCAGAATTAAATTTCCAGGTTGAAGGATTCAGTAAATTCGCATCAATAAAATCTATATAAGTTAAAAACAAAATAGCTACCATGAATACAGTTAAAATAGGATGGATTGGTTTGGGTAAAATGGGTATCCCCATGTCACAGCAATTGATTAAAGCCGGGTATCCGCTTACCGTTTATAACCGCAGTAAGGACAAGGAAGAGGGATTTAAAGCCCAGGGTATCGGGACTGCCACATCGCCTGCATTGTTATTGAATGATACCGATGTTGTTTTTGTTATGGTATCTGATGATAAGGCCATCAATGATATTTTTACCGGCGACGAAGGTTTGATGGCCGCGAAAGTGAGTGGCAAGATCATCATTAACATGAGTACTGTTTCGCCGGCTATTAGTAAAGAGATGGCCGCCGCGTGTAAGGCGCAGGGTAATCATTATCTGGATGCACCGGTATCGGGCAGTGTAAAACAGGCAGAAGATGCTATGCTGGTGATTATGGCAGGAGGTGAGGCGGATGCATTTGAGCAGGCTAAACCTATCCTCGAAAAAATGGGCAAACTGGTGATGCTGGTTGGCGATACGGGAGCGGGCAATGTGGCTAAGCTGGCTATTAACACATTGCTTGGCATTGTTGCGCAAGGCCTTGCCGAAACAGTAACGCTGGCACAGCAAAACGGCATCAATGCAGAAGCGCTAACAACACTGATTGGTAATAGCGCTTTAGGCAGTCCGTTCGTCAAAATAAAGGGTGATGCCATTGTTAATGATAATTATAATGCGGCTTTTGCCCTAAAGCATATCGCAAAAGACCTGCGCCTGGCCAAAGATTTGGGCTTGGCCACTCCGCTTGGCGAAACCGCCTATCAAACCTACCAAGATGCGGAAGCCGCTTTCGGTGAAGAGGATATTATAGCGGTGATAAAGCAGGTGAGGAAGGGGTAGAGGGTATAATATTGAAAAAGATGTCATTTCGATGAGGCCAGGGTAGGGTTGCGTGATTTGCGCCGAAGAGAAATCTTATACGCCCAGTATAGCAACTTTGCATATCGTATAAGATTTCTCCTCACCCTATGCGCTCAAACCCAAGCTCGTTCGTCGAAATGACATTGCTTTATTTTTCCGTTCCCTCAGGGTCTCTCGTAGAGGACCTTGAGGTTTTGGTAGGGGCGATCAATTACAAGTGCTACTCCAAATTGATCTTCTGGTGTTGATACGGGATTTCAATATGCCTGAACCCATGTTCTTTTAGTTTCCCGGCAAAATGTTGCTGAACGTCATACTCGCCATGAACCAGGAAAATGGTTTTTACCCGTGCTGGATCCTGGCAGGCCAGAAAATGAAGCAGGTCATCATAATCGCCATGGGCACTCATTGATTTGATCGAACGTACTTCGGCTTTAACCTCGTACATGTCGCCAAAAATATGCACCTCATGATCGCCGCGTAATAAGCGTCCGCCTAACGAGTTTGGCTCGGCATAGCCTACCATTAAAATGGTGTTCTTTTGGTTGTTTATATTGTTTTTGATGTGATGTTTTACCCGCCCGGCTTCGGCCATGCCCGACGAGGAGATGATAACACAAGGCCGCGGATCGTTATTCAACGCCTTTGACTCTTCCACACTTTCAATAAATTTCAGGCCTTTAAACCCGAAAGGATTGGCATCGGTTTTTAAAACTTCCTGCACGTTTTTATTATAAACCTCCGGGTGGTTCATCAATACCTGCGTAGCCTTTTCCGACAGTGGGCTATCTACATAATAAGGAATATCAGGTAAGGTGCCTTTCAGTTCAAGGCTGTTTAGGGCATACAACAATTCCTGCGTGCGGCCAACGCTGAATGCCGGGATAATTACCTTGCCACCCTTTACCTCGCAGGTTTGTTTAATAACTTCAAGTAGCGATTCCTCGATAGGCCCGAGGTCTTTATGCAGCGAATCGCCGTAGGTTGATTCCAGTAAAATATAATTGGCCTGCTCAAAAGTTTGCGGACTTTTCAGCAACAAATCGCCGTACCGGCCAACATCGCCACTGAAAGTAATGTATGTGTCCTTACCGTTTTCGGTTACGGTGATATGCACTGCGGCGCTGCCTAAAATATGCCCGGCATTGGTAAAATTGAATTTCACGGCAGGGGTAATGGCAAACTCATCGCCATATTCAACAATCTTGAACAGGCGCAGGGCTTCCATTACATCATCCTCGGTATATAAAGGCGAAAGCAGGGGCAGGCCTTTGCGGGCGCGGTGCTTGTTGCTATATTCGGCATCCTGCATTTGAATCTTTGCAGAATCAAGCAACAGGATCCTCGTAAGGTCCATAGTGGCCGATGTACAGTAGATGTTTCCGTCAAAACCTTCGGCAACTAACCTTGGGATTAAACCGCAATGGTCAATATGTGCGTGCGATAGGATCATGTGCGTTACACCTTTAGGATTAAAACCAAAATGTTCGTTCATTTCTTCGGTTTGTTCGCCAAGGCCCTGAAACATGCCGCAATCTAATAATATGCTGGTGCCGTCGTTTAAACGGAGTAAATGCTTGCTACCGGTAACATTACGGGCAGCACCATGGAAGGTTATATTCATGTATAATTGGATGTGATCAACACAACGAATATGGTGATTTAAAGTTTAGGAAATTAATAACTAAAAATTTAGTTGCAAATTTGAAATATGTCCCTTACCTTAGTTTAACCAATTAAATATATTAATACACGAGGTATTAATTTAAAAGCACGCACATGGAAATTAAAGAGTTAACCCGCGCCGAAGAGCAGATCATGCAAGTGCTCTGGCAATTAAAAAAAGGGTATGTTAAAGACGTTATCGAGCAGTTACCTGAGCCCAAGCCCGCTTATAATACCGTGTCGACAATTATCCGGATCCTGGAAACCAAGGGCTTTGTTGGTCATGAGGCATTTGGTAAAAGTCATGAATATCACCCGGTGATCAGTAAGGAGCAGTATCAGAATTTTGCTGCTGATAAATTGCTGAGCGGCTATTTTGATAACTCTGTTAACCGCATGCTTTCGTTTTTTGTAAAGAAAGAAAAGATCGACCTGAAAGAGGCCGATGAGATCATGAAACTGATTGAAAAACTAAAAGATAAATAATTATGAACTGGTGGCAATATTTATTACTGGTAAACATATACCTGTTGCTGTTTTATGGGTTTTATGTGCTTTTGCTTCGAAAAGAAACCTTTTTTCAGCTTAACAGGCTTTACCTGGTAAGCGCCGCCCTGTTATCATTTATGATACCCGTTATCCAGGCCGACTGGGTACAAAACCTCTTTATCACCCAGCAGGTAAAATACACGCTGTACAGCGGCCCGGTGGCTGTTTATCATTTTAAACCGATAGAAGAATCGCCGGTAAGTATAGGTGAGATCCTGTTTTTGGTATATGTAGCAGGTATTGTGTTTTTGTCGGTAAGATTGGTATGGCAGCTGTTTAAGCTAAAAAAAGTGATCAGCCAGCCCGAACCTCAGGTATCTTATTCCTTTTTCAAGACCGTAAAACTAAATGCCGATGGTGAAGCCAACGAAGCTATAGCCACACACGAAGATGTGCACGCCAAGCAATGGCACTCGGCTGATGTACTGTTAATTGAATTAGTGATGATCATTAACTGGTTTAACCCAATAGTGTATTTCTATCGCAGGGCTATAAAACATATCCACGAGTTTATTGCCGACAGGCATGCGGTTGAAGCCGGTACCGACAAGGCCGACTACGCCATGCTGCTCTTAAGCCAAACCTTTAATACGCCAACCCATGGCCTGGTTAATTCATTTTTTAATAAAAGCTTATTAAAAGAACGCATTATTATGTTGCAGAAAAATAAATCGCACCGGATATCGCTGGCTAAATATGGGCTTTCGGCCCCATTATTTATTTTGATGATGATCCTCTCGTCAGCAACTATTAATAACAGTGATGCCATTTCAGTTATCAATACTAAAGCTGATAAGGTTTTTTCAACCCCGGCCAGTAAGGTAACAGAAATTACCATTGATGAACCAATCCGTGCTGAAAAGCACATTGTAGCTGCAGCTGATACTACCCCTATTTATACTTCGGTTGAAAAAGTGCCCGAATTTTCGGGAGGACTACAGGCTTTCGGTAAATTTCTTCAAAGTAATCTCAGATATCCTGCTAACGCCCGCGCGCAAAGGATCCAGGGCAGGGTGATCATCACTTTTGTTGTTGAAAGAGATGGTGCACTTTCAAATGAAAAGGTAGTAAGGGGCATTACCGATGACTTGAACAATGAAGCTTTAAGGGTGATAAAATTATCGCCTAACTGGAAACCTGGCATGCAGGGTAATCGTACTGTGAGGACTCAATATTCGGTACCTATCAGTTTTAAACTTGCCGCTGACGAGGATACCATAAAGACTACTACACCTGCAAAATTCTCAATAGCGTCGGCTCAACCCGGTTCCGATCAGGTATTTACAGCAGTTGAGCAGGTGCCGGAGTTTAAGGGTGGGATAAACGCGTTTGGTAAGTTTCTGGCAACTAATATCAGGTATCCTAAAGATGCCCGTGAAAAAAATATCCAGGGCAGGGTGGTTGCTACTTTTGTTGTTGAAAAAGATGGTTCTTTGTCTGATTTCAAAGTTCTGAGAGGAATAGGTTATGGCTGTGATGAAGAAGCAATAAGGGTGCTGAAGTTATCTCCCGAATGGAAACCCGGTACTCAAAACGGTCGCGCTGTAAGGGTACAATATAGCGTGCCAATCAGTTTTACACTTGCTGGCGGCACACCCACTAAGCCCGGTGAAAATAAAACCGGCGCTGTTGTAACCGGAGATGCAAATACCTCTTCACTGGCAGCGCAGCTACGGAAAGATTCAAGCAGGGCTACATTTTCAATACGGGATGGTTTTGAAAATGGGGCACAGCCGTTATATGTAATTGATGGTGTAACCCAGTCAAAATCGTTTGTCCTCAAAAACATTAACCCCGATGATATTTCAAGCATTACTGTTTGGAAGGATAAAAACGCAACCGCTATTTATGGTGAAAGGGGGGCAAACGGTGTTATACAGATCACTACCAAGACCGAAGCAAAAAGGAAAGCAGCGGAAGGTACCGTTATAAAAGGAGCTGTTATCAAGAACAATTGATATTAGCAGGATGAAGTTGCATACGCTGCAAAGTAATTTATTTACAAAATGTTATACCAGCAGCACAACGTTTTTTGGAGTTTTGATGTGAATAGATTTGTTTATATTTGTAATTGAAAATATAACCTTATCACATGAAGAAACTTTATCCTCTATTACTACTGGTGGTAGCATTTGCGTTTGCACACACATCCTGCACCAAGCTTACAGATCAGCCCAAGCCGGTGACAGACAGTACCAAAACCCTTAAAGAAATTTCTTTGAGAGATACACTTACTATGTATACCGGCCAGGCTATACAATTGGATGTAAAAGTCAGGCCAATAAATTTTGACACAACAAAGCTTGTTTGGGTATCATCAGATACCTCAGTAGCATCCGTTAGCCAATTAGGACGAATTACAGCAAAGAAAGAAGGTAGTTCAAAGGTTTCTGTCAGTAACGCCGAAAAAACAAAATCAATAAGTTGCACCGTAACAGTAAAGGATAGCCTTACGGTGGGTATGATAGCCTATTACCCTTTCGGGGCTAACACTGCCGACGTATCTGGCAATGGTAATAATGGCTTCGGATATAATTTAACGCAAGTTGCCGATAGGTTTGGCAATGCCAACGGAGCCTATTATTTTAATGGTTACAGCAGTTATATTGTTGTTAAGGATAAACAAACACTTAGGTTGTCGCATACTGATTTTACCATTTCTACCTGGGTGAAACTTGACGTTTATAACTATTCATTCGCTTCGCAGATCATTGGTAAAAGGATTCCTGAATTGGGCAACGGGTGGAATATGTCTATTTCGGGATATGATTTCGTTGCAACCGGTCAGGGTGGTTTAGGATTGCTAACATTTAATGAGAATAACAGTCCGCTATTAACGCTTACTCAGGGAATGGTTTCTTTAAATGCCTGGCATATGATAACCACGGTATATAATTATCCTACCCACACATTAGCGCTTTATATTGATGGCGTAAAAGACATTACATTTAACGGAATTGCTTCGCCAAATATAACCATAACGGCCGATGCTTATATTGGAAGAGATAATCCTGATGTTCCTTCTCCGGGATATTTCCTGAAAGGTGCGTTGGATGATATGCGTTTGTATGACAGGGCGCTGTCCGACAAAGAAATTAAAAAACTTTATAAGGCTACAAATTGATCCAATTTAGCCGATAGTTAAAACAGGTTTCCTCATGCGGGGAAACCTGTTTTGCTTTAAAACCAGCGCATGAAAAGCTAAGTAAAACTATTAAATTAGCCGCATGAAAGGTAACGACCGATTATATCCCTCTGTTTTTCACACCCGCTATGTATCCCTTTCGCAATTGAGGGATAAAACCATCGAAATAGTAAAACAACTTACCGCCGATAATAAAACATTACTGCTTGCCGATTTTGGCTGCGGTGATATGCCTTACCGTGAACTGATTGATCCGATAGTAGGCAAATACCTGGGTATCGACCTGGAAATGAACCCTAAGGCCGAGCATCATATCGGCTTCGACAGCAAAACTACCCTGCCCGATAATTACTGCGACATTGTACTTAGTAACCAGGTGCTGGAGCATGTAGATACCCCATCAGGTTATTTACAGGAGGCTATGCGCATTTTGAAACCCGGAGGCTCGGCTATTATTACCACACATGGTTATTGGTTTTATCATCCAACGCCTAATGATTACTGGCGATGGACAAGCGCCGGTTTGCGTAAAACCATCGAAGCCGAAGGGTTTAAGATCAACTCTTTTTATGGCATCATGGGTTTAGCGGCAAGTGGCTTACAACTCTTTCAGGATGGTATTGCTGTTAAGTTGCCCAAATTTTTGATTCCTCCTTTTGCTTTGGTAATGCAGGCTATGATTGGCTTATTTAACAAAATAAATACACAGGCCCAGCGCGACCGCGATGGCGCTATCTATGTTATTGTTGCCCAAAAGCCCCTTTAATATTATTTATTAACTTTGTACTTGCAAAGCATAGCTTTATATACTCTGTATCTGTAATGATTGAAACTCCGAACCGCGAAAATGTAGTGTCTTATTATGATGAGCACGTTAAAAACAAGCTTAATGATTATATTGTAGTTAACCCCCGTATTGAGTTTGGGTGGGATACCATTAAGCGTTTTACGCCATCAAGCCCGGCCCGAGTTTTAGAGGTAGGTTGTGGTATGGGCAATATTTGTTCGCGGATGCGTAAATCCTGGCCTAATGCCGTTATTACAGGTATTGATATCAGCACCATGTCTATCCAGATTGCGCAAAAGCTTTTTGGCGACAGCAAACTAAATTTTAAGGAAAGCATCCTTACCACTGACACTTTTAATGAGCAGTTCGACCTGATCATTTTCATGGATGTGTATGAGCACATTGCTGTTACCGACAGGCCGGCCGTTCATGCCGCGCTTGCTAAAATTTTGCGGAACAAGGGCCGTATTGTTTTAACTGTGCCTACGCCAGCAAACTTAAAGTGGTCGCTGGTGAATAAGCCGGAAACCATGCAGCCGGTTGATGAGCATATCTCTTTTGATGTTATTGGCAAACTGGCAGCAGATACAGGCACCGAAGTGATTTTTTACGAACTTAAAAACGTGTGGAACGTAGGCGACTACGCGCACATCGTATTGGAAAAAAATGACGATTTCGAGGCTGCATTTTTTCATCCGAAACCGGTAACCGCATCTCAACGTAGCAGGAGGATCTTTAATAAGGCTGTTTATAAATTAGGCAGCTTCTTCCGCCGGTATTATGTGCGCAAAAAGTTAGGTTGATATGAGCGGGTCATATAACTTATGTATCATAAAGCCCAATAAGTCCGCTTTTTCCGAAACCTTCATTCAGGCGCATATAGATGGCCTGGCCGGTAATAAAAAAGTGCTGTACGGCGGTGCCTTCCCTTTGTATGACCATGAGGGAAAAACACTGATCCGTTCAAAACTGGGTCTGCTGAGTTATCTGATCCAAAAGCGGATTTTTAAAAAGAAAAATATTGGGGTACGTACCCGTGCCCTGTATAAATATCTCAAAGTTAATAAAATAGACGCTGTTTTTGCCGAATACGGCATGGTTGGCGCATCGGTTACAGAAGCCTGTAAAATGGCAGGAGTTCCACTAATCATCCATTTTCATGGGGCCGATGTTTATCATCATGATACAGTTGCCGCCTACGCCGAACTTTACCAGGATGCTTTCAGGTACGCGAGTGCTTTTATTGCCGTGTCGGTAGATATGGCAGCGACGCTGAAAGAAATGGGGGCGCCTGCCGACAAGGTATATACCGCTTCGTGCGGTGTGGATACTGCCGCTTTTCCGTTACTTGATATATCGGCCTCGGCCAAAGATTTTTTATTTGTAGGGCGTTTTGTAGAGAAAAAATCCCCGCAATCATTAGTTAAAGCATTTAAGATCGTCCTGGAACAGCATCCGGATGCGAGGCTTTGGATGGCAGGCGGCGGCCCGCTGTTTGATGAAACCGAGGCACTGATCGCGGAGCTTGGGCTTAGCGAGCAGATCACGCTTACCGGGGTATTGAAGCCGGAAGAGATCAGGGAATTGATGAAACGCATGCGGGCATTTGTACAACATTCGGTTACTGCTGCCAATGGCGATAAAGAAGGTACCCCGGTTACTGTATTGGAGGCATCATCATCGGGGCTTCCTGTGGTTTCAACCCGGCATTCAGGAATTAAGGAAGCTGTTGTCGACGGTAAAACAGGTTTCCTGGTTGATGAGTATGATATAACCGGAATGGCCGAACGAATGATAACCCTGGCAGAATCTGTTGAACTGGCCGTGCAAATGGGTAAAGCTGCACGCAACCACATGATTGATAATTACGATATTAACCTGCGTATGGCTTTGCTTGATAACATTGTTCAGAACAGCATCAATAGTAAAGCGAACTAAATGAACCTATTACAGAAACAGGGATTTTTCAACAGCCTCATACTTTATGCTGGGGTTGCGTTGGGTTTCTTAAATCTTACTATTCTTTTTCAGCGGATCCTTACTACAGAAGAGATCGGTTTCTTTATTTTAATGGGAACCATATCGTTGCTTTATGCCCAGTTTGCAGGATTGGGTATAGGTAATATCATCCTTAAATATTTCCCATACTATCGCAGTGATGATAAAAAGCATGGCGGTTTTGCATCTTTTGTAGCTGTTTGGTGCCTGATTGGTTTTGTGGCCTTTACCGTATGTTTTGTGATTTTTAAAGATTTAATTATCAGCAACTATAAAGACAAGGACGGTGCCTCGCTGCTTATTAAATATTTTTACTACCTCATTCCTTTATCGTTTTTGGTGCTGGTGTTCTCCGTGCTCGAAAACATGGCGCTTACGGTATTTAAAAATGTACTATCCTCTTTTTTGCGCGAGGTTGGGTTGCGCTTGTTTACAACTGTCGCTATCTTATTAATAGCCGTTAAGCTGATTGATTATCATGTTTTCTTGCAGATCTACATTATTGCCAACCTGGTAGCAGTAGTGGTATTGCTTGTTTATATCGCCAAAGGCAGCCACTTTAAGTTTTCGGCCGTTGGCGCGCAGTTATTGGGCGAGCGAAAGACATTTCTAAGCTATGGCATCTTTACGGTATTAAGTGGCAGCTCATTTGTAATGATCCAGAACCTTGATACCATTATGCTGAGCATGCTCACGAAAGAGTCGTTCAGTTATGTGGGGATCTATGGTACCTTTTTCGCTATTGCCGTAGTTATCAGTTTACCGGCAAAGGCGCTGAGCCGTACTTCGTTGCAGATCATAGCGCAATCGTGGGTTACCAATGACATTGCCAAAATTGGTAAAATCTATTACAAAACTTCAGTAGTGCAGATGCTTATTGGCTGCCTGCTGTTTATAGGCTTGGTTATCAACAGGCAGTTTATAGTAATGCTATTGCATAAACATGATTATGCTCCTTATTTCAACGTGTTTATTGTTGTTGGTGTGGCGTTTTTGGTTGATATGACAGGTGGCCTAAACGGTTACATCATGAATGTATCCAAATATTACCGCCTTACTACTGTTTTTATTGTTTCGGCAGTAGTGCTTTGTGTGGTATCAAACTGGATCCTGATACCACGTATGGGTATGATGGGTGCAGCCGTATCTTACCTGCTTACCATGTTTTTATTAAATTTTGCGTATTGGCTGTTTATTAAAATCAAGTTCAATCTGCAGCCCTTTGCAAAAGCGCACCTATATATCTTAATGATCTTTACGGTTTGCCTGCTGATAGGGCTCTATCTTCCGCCGTTAAAAAATGTGGTTTTAGATATGGTTTACCGCTCGGCCATTGTTGGTGTGGTGTATGTATTTTTTGCCTATGTTTTAAAAATTTCAGAGGATATTAATGTTATATTTGATCGCGTACTGAAAAAAGTATGATCAGGACGCGTTGAGTACTAAATAACCTAACCTATCGCAATAAATTACATGAGCAAAACTTTTGCACAAACCTTATTGGTATCCCCTTATATTAAAGCTACGCCGTTTGCTTCATTGGCCAGATGGCATTTGCCGGCTAATGAAAAACAGGCATTACGCAGGCTTCCAACCAGCTTCTTCATCTTATACTGTTTAAAAGTTTTTGATAAATTGAACATTATAATTAACAATCCCGTAAAAGAGACTAAAATGCCGTTGTGCTTTACCGGTATTTACGAAGCCTGGATTAACAATTTAATATTTTATTGTCCCCTGATTGAGTTAAATCATTTTTGACTGGCTTTAAAATGTTTTTGTTACAGGTTAAAATATTTTGAAAATTTAGTAATGTGAAGGATAATTATTATCATTATCCGTTAATTTAAGCTATGCACCCTAATGCCTCTTCGCTTGTGTAAACCTTTTTTAAGGGCAATGTTTTGCCTTTTCTTTTTCCCCTTAGTTGGTTTTAGCCGGGTATCCGCTCCTGGGTCGACAATCAATAAAGAGGGGCGGATTGCGAATTCGCGACTGACCTCTGATAATTTAGTCCCAGCCCCATTGCAGGCCATAACCATTTGTTCTGCTGCAGCGGCTGTACTTAACGGTGATGTAAAAACGCCAACGCCTAATAGTTATCTATGGCAAATAAACCGTGGCGGGAGCTGGGTTAGCGCGCCATCTACCAATACCCTGAAAGATTATATTACATCTTCACTTACCAATACTGGTACAACAAGTATAGTGTATAGTTTGCGCAGGCAAATTACTACCGGCGGCGTAATTGCTTATGATTCGTTTTATGATGTTACAGTAAGGCCTATAAGCGCGGTTACCAATAATACTATTTCGGCACCGGCGGTTACCCAGTTTTGTACTACCGGAGACCCTACTGCTATTACCGGTACCACCGCTGCAGGTGGTGATGGTACCTACGCTTATCAGTGGCAATCATCAACAGATAACATAACATTTACCGATATTGCCGGGGCAACATCCAAAAACTACGACCCGCCAACATTGAGCGGTGATATTTATTATCGCCGTGTAGTTACATCCGGTGCATGTACAACATCTTTAATCAGTAATGTGGTTGTATTTAAGGTTTCTCCGGCTCCTCAGCCGCCGCCGCCCTTAACTAAAGCTGTAAGCACTTGTTCCGGCACTTCGGTTGTAATAACCTTAGACTCGCCACCGGGTGCGGCAAAATATTACTGGTACGATTCGCCGGCTAAGAATACATTGGTGGGTTCAGGTGAATCCTTTACAACACCGGTTTTATTTGCCAGCACAAAGTATTATGTTGAAGCATCAAACGGTACTTGCAGCAGTCAGTTAACAACCGTGCAGGTAACAGTTACTCCTGCGCCGGATGTTCCGAGCTTTGCTCAAAGTATAGTTAATGCATGTACAGGTTCGGCAGCAACACTTACCGTTCAAAACGCGCAAAGCGGCGTTGTTTACAACTGGTATGGCAGTCCAACAGATCTTAATATTATACATACCGGAAGCAGTTACACACTTAGCAATGTAACAGGAGGAATAAAGTTTTATGTAGAGGCTGTTAATACAACAGGTTGTATTTCTGCGTCGCGTGGTATTGTAAGCTTATCTGTGGTTGGCTTACCGGTGGTTACGGTAAACAGTACAAGTACCAGTATCTGCCCAGGAACAAGTGCTACATTATCCGCATCGTCTTCAGATGCCGCGGCAGTTTTATCCTGGTATGACGCGCCTACCGGTGGCACTTTGCTTGCTAAAGGCAATACTTACGTTACCGTTAAGCTGAGCGCGGCAAAAACTTACTATGTAGAGGCAACCAATACTGCCGGATGTAATACCAACGGAAGAACCCCGGTGCAGGTACAAATGACTAAGCCGCTTGATGCGCCTGTGGTAACTGTTGGTGATGTTACATCATCAAGTGTAACTTTTAACTGGAAAGCGGTAAATGGCGCTACCAGCTACCAGGTAAGTACCGATAATGGTTCAACCTATACTACACCAAGCTCAGGCAGCGGCGGTTTAACGCATACGGTAAGTAATCTTGGTATTAATCAGCCGGTAACTATTACGGTTAAAGCTTTGGGTGCAACATCATGTACGCTAAGTGAGGCCTCGGCAGCTGTTACGGCTACCACTATCGACAATAACAATATCATATACGTGGCCAATAATTTTACCCCCAATGGCGACGGAAATAACGATATCATCTACGTACATGGCAAAAATATCAGCACACTTTCATTTTACGTATATGATCAGTGGGGCCAGCTGTTGTTTACATCAACCGATGTCAATAAAGGATGGGATGGTTATTTTAAAGGATCATTGATGCCCGTGGGTGTATATGTGTACTATTTAAAAGCAACAATGAATAATGGGGCGCAATTGACTAAAAAGGGAACAATTACGCTATTACGATGAAGAAAGCACTACTTATTATTACCATAGCGCTGCAGTTTGCAGTTGCAGGAAAAGTGAAGGCGCAGGTTGATCCGCATTTTTCACAGTTTTACGCTTATCCGCTTTGGCTAAACCCGGCACTTACCGGTGTTTTTGATGGCGATACGCGCTTATCGGCTAACTTTAGAGATCAGTGGACAAATATCAACAACGGTTACCGCACGGCCGGTGTATCTGCCGATTTTAAACCGAATGATAAGGTTGGTATTGGCTTTAATGTGCTTGATCAAAAGGCAGGTACAGCGGGTTACAATTACTTTACGGCTTCCGGTTCATTTGGTTATGGCATAGCATTATCGGGTGATGGTAACCAGCGTTTGCACTTTGGACTGCAGGCTGGTGTTATCAGTCGCAGTTTTGACCCTAATAAGCTTCAGTCAGATAACCAGTATGATCCCAATACCGGTTACGATCCAACATTGCCCAATTATGAAAATTTTGGCTATTCGTCAAAAACGGTATTTGATGCCGGTGCCGGTATCTATTATTACAACGCCGACCCGATGAACAAAGCCAATTTTTTTGGCGGCGTTAGTGTCAACCACATCAATGATGTAACAGATCCTTTTGCGGCAGGCGGCATTAACAGCAAATTGCCTATGCGCTTTACAGCACATGGCGGTATCCGCATCAAGGCTTCTGACTTTTTTGACCTGATCCCCAACATTGTTTATATAAAGCAGGGCAAAGGCGAGATCAAAGCGGGAGGTGTATACTCTGAGCTGAAGTTTTCTGACGATAACGGTTTGGTACTTGGCGGCATGGTACGCTTACAGGATGCCGCTATTGCCAATATCGGCTACCATATACGCCAGATGGTTATTGGCGCCAGCTATGATTTTAATACTTCAGGCCTTCGCGCAGTTACATCTGGCCGTGGTGGATTTGAATTATCAATAAGTTACATATTTAGCCGCTATACTGATTCGCCGGCTCCAATTTGCCCAAGGATATAATATGAAAAAACTATTACCTTATTTTTTGCTATCGTTTTTTCCGGCAGTTTTATTTGGACAAGCGAAAAACTACAAGGCGCTGGCAGATACTGCATTTAACAAGCATGAGTATTATACTGCCGCATTTTATTACAAGCACATTATTGATGGTACTTCCGCCGAATCAAAAAAAAGCGTGCCTTTAGTGTCAAACACAAAAAGCAGCTCTAAAAAGGACGCATCCAATCAATACATCATCTATCAATTGGCCGAATCATACCGTTTGTATAAAGATTTTACGGATGCTACTATCTGGTACACCAGGATGAGCAATGAAGGATCTGTTGAAAAATATCCTTTAACGCCACTGTGGTATGGGATCTGCCTGCAGGCAAATGGTAAATATGATGAGGCCCTGCCGCAGTTGAGGCAATTTGCAGGTGTTAACCAGGACCCTAAATATACCAAGCTGGCTAATAAAGAAATCACTTCCTGCGAGTACGCCTTGAAGCAAATGGAGCATCCGCGTGCCGTTGATGTATCGCCATTGGTTTTTCTGAATAAAGATCAGGGCGATTATGCCCTCACCGTAAATTTAGGGCGGTATTGGTTCACCTCATCACGTATGGTTGATAAGGATAAATTTTATACCAACAGGATTTACAGCTCGGCTATTTTGGACTCGACAAAAGCCCTGGCTACAAACTTTAACGTATTTGATAAAGAAGGCCAGATCGAATATGCCACACCCGCTCTTGACGGCACCGGTACCAAAATGTACCTCACCCGCTGGTATAAAAAGAATGGGAAAACGGTATCTGCTATTTACTTAAGCCAATTGGTAAACAGCAAATGGCAGCAGCCAGTTAAGTTAAATAATACGGTTAACGCCGAAGGCTATAATTCTAAACATCCTTTTGTTAGTGCCGACGGTAAACGTCTGTTCTTCTCGTCAGACAGGCCGG
Source organism: Mucilaginibacter kameinonensis (assembly GCF_003675385.1). Classification (GTDB taxonomy): domain Bacteria; phylum Bacteroidota; class Bacteroidia; order Sphingobacteriales; family Sphingobacteriaceae; genus Mucilaginibacter; species Mucilaginibacter kameinonensis. The sequence goes on from NZ_RCWZ01000006.1 coordinate 63,473, forward strand.
GTGGCGAAGGAGGCGATGATATCTGGGAAAGTAACCTAGATGATGCCGGGCAGCCAAAAACAGTAAGCAATTTAGGGGATGTTGTAAATACCCCTTATGATGAGCAATCACCATATTATGATGGTCCGGATAAGGTATTGTTCTTTAGCTCGAACGGTTTTATAGGCATGGGCGGTTTTGATGTTTACCGCAGCGATGGCGATTTTGGCCATTGGTCGGCTCCGGTTAACCTGGGTTACCCGGTTAACTCATCTAAAGATGATCTTTATTACAGTATTGATCCTACCAACGCCAACAAATTTTACCTGAGTTCGGCCCGTGGGTCAGATTGTTGTTTAAGCTTATTCACCGGTCAGTATCAATTCTTATACATCAGTGGCCGGGTTATCGATTGCCGCAGCAATACCGGTATGGCAGGTGCAAGGGTGATTTTAAAAGATCCTAACGTGAAAATGGGCCTGGTTGCTAAAGTTACCGATGAAAAAGGCGACTATGTTTTCCAGGTGAAGGAAAAATTGCCAAGCTATAAGCTGGAGATCTCACAAAAAGGATATTTCACTAAAGTTGTGCCGGCCCCGATAGTAAGGCCGGGTATTGACACACTCATTAACCCGGATATCTGTTTGCAGAATTATAAGGTTAATGTGCAAATAGTTATTAATGACATTTACTTTGATTTTGGTAACGCCCATCTCCGGGCCGATTCATATAACACGCTGGATAAACTGGTTGCCATTATGAACGATAATCCCAAAATAAAGATCGAGCTGGGTTCACACACCGATGGGATAGGCAGCGATGCCGGCAATCTGAAATTATCTCAGGCCCGTGCCGAGGCTTGTGTTGATTACCTGTTGTTGCAGGGGATCAAATCATCGCGTATCAAAGCTAAAGGTTATGGAAAAAGAATGCCTATTGCGCCTAATAAATTGCCAAACGGCAAGGATAACCCCGAGGGCAGGCAGCTTAACCGCCGTACCACGTTTACCGTAAAATCGGCAGACTAAAAACAAATTATTTTATTTGTTGGCGATGGCGAGGTTATAGTATAATTTTGTCTTTACAATTAGATGCCCTGCTATATGCGGGGCATTTAATTTCAATATCCTGTCTGCTGAAATCAAACCATGCAAAATATTGCTCCGATAGCCCTTTTTGTTTATAACCGGCCCGACCATACCCGCCGTACCATCAGTTATTTGCAACAAAATTTACTGGCCGATGAATCGCGCCTGTATATTTTTTGTGACGCGGCCAAAACCGATGCCGATAAACCAAAGGTTGAACAGGTGAGGCAACTGGCAAATGATGTGAGCGGATTTAAATCGGTAAAGGTTATCGTGCGTGAACATAACCTTGGTTTGGCCGAGTCCATTATTAGTGGGGTAACGCAATTGGTATATGAGTATGGTAAGGTGATTGTGTTTGAAGACGACCTGTTATCATCGCCATACACCCTGCAATATTTTAATGACGCGTTAGCTAAATACGCCAACCAGGAGCAGGTAATGCACATTGGCGCGTACATGTACAACCTGCATGATAAAACCCTGCCCGAAACTTTCTTTTACCGCGCAGCCACCAGTTGGGGCTGGGCAACCTGGGCACGTGCCTGGAAAAACTTTGAACCCGATGTTGACAAGCTGATAGATCAGTTTGATAACCTCAAAATAGCCCGCTTTTCGATAGAAGGAAAAATGAATTTCTGGAAACAGATTGAGCAATTTAAGGCTGGAAAAAATAATTCCTGGGCTATCAGGTGGTATGCCTCTATCTTTTTAAAGAATGGGTTAACGCTCAACCCGTCGCAGTCGCTTATTCAAAATATAGGGCACGATGGTACCGGTGTGCATTCCAATAACGAAGATATGTACCACGTACAAATGGCGCGCAAACAGGTAACGCAATTTCCGGATGTGCTACAGGAAAATGAGCAGGCCTATAAGGCTATTAAACATTTTCTGGCCAATCGTAAAGGGACGCTGTTACAGCGTGTCAGGCGTTTTGTAAAACAGCAGATGGGCCGCTGAAATAATGTTTTCAAAAACGGTTAGGAATTATTGTTGGGCTTGATTTAAAAGGTATATTTAAGTCTTAAAAATCAAATTTCCACCATGAAAAAAGTAACCGGTATTGGAGGCATCTTCTTTAAAAGTAAAGATCCAAAACAATTGAATGAATGGTATGCCCAAAAGCTTGGTTTTAAAACCAGCGCCTATGGAACCATGTTTCAATGGCGAAAAGACGATGATCCCGATCAAACCGCGCTCACTGTTTGGAACCCTTTTCCGGAAACTACTACTTATTTTGCCCCTTCAACCAAAGAGTTTATGATAAACTATATTGTTGAAGACCTGGAGGGATTGGTTGCTGAGCTCAAAAAAGACGGAGTTACCATCCTTGACGAAATTGCAGCCAGTGAATACGGCAAATTTGTACATATCCTCGATCCGGAAGGAAATAGCATTGAGCTTTGGGAACCGCCTGCTGATGAGGCCTGATTTAAATTATATAGTTGAATCAAATTAAATAGGAGGCACCTACGGAGCCCGAAATATTTTGATTTAATCAAGCTATAAACATGGTACTCCTATGGAGTTGTCTAAAACCTATATTTATAACTCCGTAGGAGTATCATGTTTGTAGCCAAAATATAAATTGTGTTTTGGCTCCGGATGGAGCCTCCTTTTTATTTAAATAGGGAAACAAAACTTACCCATCAACACCGCCGGGTTTGTTCCGATGCAGATTGGCTCACCACATAAAGCTTCATTTCCCAGCAAGGCAAACAGTATAGCTTCTTTAGCATCGGGATTAATACCTAACAAACTGCTATCCTCTATTAAAACGCTGGGCAACAGTTTTTTTAATTCACCAATAACAAAAGGGTTTCTTGCGCCACCGCCGCTGGTGAAAATTTGAATATGATCGCCACAGATATTGTTCTCGATAAAACTTGCTATGGATGCCGCGGTGAAAGCGCTTAAGGTACAAACAAGATCTTCATTGGTAATTTGCCCGCTGCCGGATTGTTGTTGCGCTTCGGCAACCATGTCAAGATTAAATAATTCTGGTCCGGTGGTTTTAGGCGCTTTCTCTTTAAAAAATGGATGAGAGAGAAGCGCTGTTAACAACCCTTCATTCACATTGCCACTGTAAGCTATAGCCGAATCTTCATCATAAGGCTTATCGAAATATTTGCGACAGGCAGCATCGATAAGCGTATTTCCGGGGCCGATGTCTGTGCAGATGACGCGGTTAAAATCGCCATCGCCGGGCAGCCAGGTTAAGTTGGCTATGCCGCCTATGTTTAAAAGCACCCGGTTTTCGCCGGTTTTATTGCCTAATAAAACATCGCCGTACAAGGCCAGAGGCGCACCTTCGCCTCCGGCCGCAATATGTTTCTGTCTGAAATCGCTGATGGTTAATATCCCTGTTTTTACAGCGATATGATCGCCATCGCTAATTTGCAGGGTGGCATTAGGATAGTTTTTATGCAGATGTAAGCGTTCAGGGGCATGATAAATAGTTTGGCCGTGACTGGCGATGAAATCAACATTTTGGGGATCGATACGCCATCGTTCAAGAGCCTGCAATATTAACTCTGCATGGTAGGCGCCGATATAGGCATTTAATAAAGTGACTTTTTCAAGATTTGCACTGCGCTTTGCAAATACCTGCTGAACTTCCTGCTTAAACTCATCAGGGTAGGGGATGGTGATAAATTGCAGCAACTCAAATTGGCTGTTTAAACCATGCCCTGTAAATTGACACAAAGCAATATCAAGGCCATCCAACGAAGTACCCGACATAAGGCCAATGCCCATTTTTGATGGTTTTTGAGCAATGCTGAACAGGCGTTGCAGGTTATGGTTTAATGGTATCATGGGCTTAAATTACAATTTGTGCGACAACCCACAAAAGTAGGGGTAAACACATTTAAATATTTAGTAACGATGACTTGTTATTAATATAGCTAACGAAGCAAGGGTATGCTGTTAACAAACTGATAGCATCTAAACGATACTTGTTTTGTGGCCTGATGCTTGTTAAATGACGCAGGTCTCATAAGCACCCGCTTTCGCCAATAATTGGCACTAACATTCACTTGTGTTAGTTGAACAAAAATATCACTTTAGTGTAACCCCTGTATGGTTTTAAATAATTGATTATAAGTTATTTATAAATTAAATATTTGAAAAGTGTTAAGTCGTGTTAACCCCTGTTGCAAACTGTTTGTGCTGCTGCAAAAGTTAAAATAATAGTGGCGCTATGTAAATATCTGATATATTTGTTTTGAACAACTAACCTCAAATACATTTCCTAAAATTCATGGCACGATTAAATTTATTGGAAGAGACGCGTTACGAGAAGTTACCTGTAAGCGTGTACGGCAACCAGCACGAAGCCTCAGTGGCAGTAGCGAACCGGATAGCAGATCTGATTCGCTCAAAACAAGCCAAAGGCGAAAAAGCGGTATTAGGACTTGCCACGGGTGTAACCCCTATCGGGGTTTACGCCGAACTGGTAAGGTTGCACAAAGAAGCAGGCTTGAGCTTTAAAAATGTGATCACTTTCAACCTGGATGAGTACTACCCCATGAAACCCACAGCTGCCCAAAGCTATGTGACGTTCATGTACGAAAACCTGTTTAGCCATATTGATATAGATAAAGCTAATGTGCATATCCCTGATGGCACACTGGATAAAGACGCGGTAGCGGGCTACTGTTTGGCTTACGAAAAGCAGATTGAAGAGTTGGGTGGGTTAGATCTCCAGATCCTGGGTATCGGTCGTACAGGTCACATCGGTTTTAACGAGCCGGGTTCGGCGCCTAACTCAGGTACCAGGATGGTTACTTTAGATGACCTGACCAGAAGTGACGCTTCAAGGGATTTTGGTGGTAAAGCCAACGTGCCAACCAAAGCGATCACGATGGGTATCGGTACCATCTTCAAAGCAAGGGAAATCATATTGATGGCCTGGAGCAAGAAGAAAGCCCCGATCATCAAAAAAGCGGTAGAAGGTGAAATCTCCGGTGATGTACCTGCAACTTACCTGCAACTGTCAGAACATGTAGAATTTGTATTGGACGAGGCAGCTGCATCAGAATTAACCAGGTTTGATACCCCATGGCTGGTAAAAGATTGTATTTGGGATAACCAGTTGAAAAAGAAAGCGGTGATCTGGCTTGCTAATGAAATCAACAAACCGGTACTGAAACTAACCGAAGAAGACTATAACAACCACGGTATGGCCCAGCTTGCGGTAGAACAGGGCCCGGTATACAATATCAACATCGATATCTTTAACCAGATTCAGCATACCATAACCGGCTGGCCAGGTGGTAAACCAGATGCTGATGACTCGCAAAGGCCGGAAAGGGCACTGCCAGCCAAAAAACGCTCAATCATTTTTTCACCGCATCCGGATGATGACGTAATTTCAATGGGCGGTACCTTTATCCGTTTGGTAGATCAGGGGCACGACGTGCATGTAGCTTACCAAACTTCAGGTAACACCGCTGTATGGGATGATGATGTATTGAGGTATATGGAATTCGCGATTGACTTTACCAACAGCATCGGCGAGGACACCGCTCATCTTCAAAAATCATATGAAGATATGCGTGCTTTCTTCCCAACCAAACAACCTAACCAGATCGACACACAGGAGATCAGGAACGTAAAAGGCTTTATCAGGAAAACAGAAGCTATCTCAGGCGCACGATATGCAGGTTTGCAGGACGATCATATCCACTTTATGGCCCTGCCGTTTTACGAAACAGGCAAGATCAAGAAGAACTCAGTAGGTGAAGAAGATATCCAATTAACTATCGAATTGCTTCAAAAAGTAAAACCGCAACAAATCTTTGCGGCAGGCGACTTTGCTGATCCTAATGGCACCCACCTGGTATGCTTCAAGATCATCTTAGCTGCTCTGGAGAGATTAAAAGGCAAAGAAGCATGGGTAGAAGACTGCTGGCTGTGGATGTACCGTGGCGCATGGCACGAGTTTGAAACTCATGAAATAGAAATGGCTGTGCCATTATCTCCACAGGAGGTGATCCGTAAGCGTAACGCGATCTTCAAACACCAGTCGCAAAAAGACAGGCCTGTATTCCCGGGTGACGATGCAAGGGAATTTTGGGTACGTGCAGAAGACCGTACCCGTGACACGGCCCAACGCTACGACCGCCTTGGCCTTGCCGAATACGAGGCTATGGAAGCGTTTAAGCGATATATGTTTTAATGAAATAAATCAATGGCCCGCGAAGAACGCGGGCCATTGGAATAGATAAAAGCGCTGACTTTGTGCGATTCCCCTCTTGAGAGGGGTGTAGGGGTGTGTTTCTCTTCAAGCGATGAAACACACCCCTGCCAAAGCACACATCCTGCCCGCCCCCCTCTCAAGAGGGGAGTTTTGAACCTGATCATAGACCAATATGACCTCAACCATAACCGAAAAACCCAAACGCCTGCTATCTCTTGATGTATTTCGTGGGGCAACCATCGCAATGATGATCCTCGTTAATGACCCCGGCGATTGGGGGCACATCTACGCCCCACTTGAACACTCCAAGTGGAATGGTTGTACACCTACCGATCTGGTTTTTCCGTTTTTCCTGTTCATGGTTGGCGTATCGGTTATATATGCTATGGAAAGCAAAAAGGCTACGGTATCGCACAGTAAACTTATTTTGAAAGCGCTGCGCCGTACCGTGATCTTGCTGCTCATCCCCTGGATAACGCAATTGATCTTTCATCCCGATGGCGGATTGGCGCATTTACGCTTGCCGGGCGTGCTGCCCCGTATTGGTTTGGTGTACTTTATCAGCACTGTGCTTTATCTCAAAACATCACAAAAAACACGCGACTGGATCTTTGCCGGTGCCCTTATTGGCTATTTCATTATCATGACCTGCATCCCGGTACCGGGAGTAGGTTATGCCAATCTCGAACCGGAAACCAATATGGGAGCCTGGATAGACAGGCTGGTATTTAGCCCCGATCATCTTTGGCGTGAATCGCATACCTGGGACCCGGAAGGTTTGCTGGGAACTATACCCGCAGTAGCTACAGCCCTGTTTGGCATTCGCGTTGGCAGCTGGCTTAAACGTAAAGACCGCGACGACCAGGTAAAAACCAACTGGCTGTTTGCATATGGCGTGATAGCTGTTGTTGCCGGCTTGTTTTGGGATTTGTTTTTCCCCATTAACAAAGCCCTGTGGACAAGCTCATTTGTGTTATATACCGGCGGACTTGCCACCATTGGCTTGGCCTTAAGCTACTGGCTGATAGACATACAGGGGTATAAAAGATTTACTTATCCCTTTGTGGTATTCGGTGTTAATGCCATTACGGCTTATGTACTTTCGGGTTTTATTCCGCATTATATGGGGATGATTAAAATTGGTGGCCATTCAATTTATCAAACATTTTTCGCGCCTTATTTTTCGCCGGTAAATGCTTCGCTGGTAAGCGCTATATTTACCGTATTGATTTTATGGATAGTGATGTGGGGATTCTACCTCAAAAAGATTTTTATAAAAATTTAAATATGAACCTAAAACTTAAACTTATCGCGTTTGCCGGTGTAATCCTGTTTTTTTCATCAAGCTTAAAAGCGCAAACTACAGAACAAACCTTAACTCCTACACACCTGGCAGCAGCCCAGCAAATGTTGCTCGCGCTTGGTATTGATAAACAATTTGGAACAATAGTTACTAATCAGATTGATGCTTTAGCTAATCAGGCACCGGAAGATAAAAGAGCTGGTTTTAAAAAGGTTATGAAAACCTTTATGGATAAATATTTTACCTGGGATTTACTTAAGGATAAAATGATGGCTATTTACGCCAATGAATTTACCGAGGACGAACTGAAACAGATAACAACTTTTTATAATTCGCCTGTTGGCCAAAAAGTTGGCCAAAAATTACCTTCACTAATGCAAAAGGGAATGATGGTTGGCCAGGAGGCTGTAGAAGCGCATAAAGAAGAGTTACAACAAATGATTCAGGAGGAGTTCGCACAAAAAACAGACCCGCCTGTAGTGAAAGAACAAGTTTTACCGGCTACAAAGAAACCTGCTTCAAAAAGTCTTTCAAAACATTAAATTTCCCGAACCATACTTTGTAACTAAGATTTTCGTTTTGCATCTTAGCACCCTGATTATTCAAACTTTATAATGAACCTGAACAAATACGTTCCGCTGGCTTTGCTGGCTTTAACTCTTTCGGCAGGCAGTGCCTTTGCCCAGGTTAAAAAGAAACCTGTTCCATCTCCAAAAAATAAACCCGGCGCTCCGGCAATTGCCCCAAAAAGCGATGTTTTACCGGTTGATCAAAGCGTGATCATTGGCAAATTGCCCAATGGTTTAACTTATTACATCCGCGCTAATGCCGAGCCTAAAAGCCGGGCCGAGCTTTACCTGGTTAACAAAGCGGGTTCTGTTTTGGAAAACGACGATCAGCAGGGTTTAGCACACTTTACCGAGCACATGGCATTTAATGGCACACGCGATTTTCCTAAAAACCAGATGGTTGACTACCTGCAAAAAGCAGGCGTGAAATTTGGTGCCGATTTAAACGCTTATACTTCATTTAACGAAACTGTATTCCAGTTGCCTTTACCAACAGATACCGTAGCTGTGTTTGAAAAAGGGTTTAACATACTGGCTAACTGGGCAGGTTATGTGAGCTTTGATCCGGCAGAAATTGACAAAGAGCGCGGTGTTGTTTTAGAGGAGGAGCGTCTTCGTGGTAAAAACGCGCAGGAACGTATGCAGCAGCAAACATTGCCGGTATTGCTTAATAACTCAAGGTATGCGCTCCGCTTGCCTATTGGTAAAGAAGATATCCTTAAAAACTTTAAGCCGGAAACCATCAAAGCTTTTTACCAGGATTGGTACCGCCCCGATTTGCAGGCTGTAATCGCTGTTGGCGATTTCGATCCGAAGCGCGTTGAGGCACTCATCAAACAAAATTTTTCTCAGCTTAAAAACCCGGCTGCCGAAAAACCAAGAACAAAATATTCAGTTCCTGCTACCCCCGGTACTGCGGTTAAAATTGTAACCGATCCGGAGAATCCTTATACCATAGCGCAGATCATTGTTAAACATCCGGGTACGCCTACCAAAACTACCGGCGATTATATGCAGCAGGTAAGGGTACAGCTATTTAACCAGATGCTGAACGCGCGTTTGAATGAGTTGTTACAAAAGCCTAATCCGCCTTTTTTATATGGCCGTACCAACTATGGCAATTTTATAGGCGATCAGGATGCTTATACTTCACTGGTTGTTGCCAAGCCCGGCGAGCTTGAAAAAGCCGTTAAAGCCGTAGTGGCCGAATCAGAACGGGCCCGCAAATTTGGCTTCACCCTAACCGAGCTTGAACGCGCCAAACAAGACGCGCTGGTAGGCATAGGTAACGCTTATCGCGAAAGGGATAAAACGCCGTCAGTTAATTTTGTGCGTGAATACCAGGCCAACTTTTTAACCGGTGAGGCTATACCCGGTATCGATTATGAGTATAATTTCTACATAGGCAATATCTATAAAGTTAGTTTATCTGATATGAACGCCATGGCCGGCAAATTTATCAGCGATCAAAATCGCGTAGTGATAGTACAAGCGCCGGACAAAGAGAAAGCCAATCTGCCCGATGATAAAACATTGCTGAACTGGATTGCTACCGGCGGTCAGAATGTTACTGCGTATATTGACAACGTATCGAGCGAGCCTTTGCTGGCCAAAATACCTGAAGGCAGCAAAGTTGCCAAACAGGACACGGATGAAGCCATAGGCGCAACTACCCTTATCCTGGGTAACGGTCTGAAAGTAATTTTAAAACCAACCGAATACCGTAATGATCAGATCCTGATTAACGGATATGCTTTTGGTGGCACATCATTAGCCAGCGATGACGAATTTACATCGGTAAATCTTGCCGCGTCTATTATCAGCGGCAGCGGTATAGCGCAGTTTAACCAAGGTATGCTTGATAAAAAGCTGGCCGGTAAAAACCTGAGCATTTCGCCATATATCAGTGAATTTGCCCAGGGTATTTCGGGAAGCTCTTCACCTGCCGATTTTGAAACCGCCCTGCAGTTGATATACCTTTACTTTACCCAGCCACGTAAGGACAAAGATATCTGGGATGCCAACATTGATCAAACCAGGTCGATATTGAGTACCCGTGGGCTTGACCCAGGAAGCGTTTACCAGGATACGGTATCGGCTGTATTAAGCAATTACAACTTCCGAGGTATGGTTACTACTATTCCGCGGTTAAACGCGGCTACGCTTGATAAGGCTTATGATTTTTATAAAAAGCGTTTTGCCGATGCAAGCGGTTTTACCTTTACACTGGTTGGTAACTTTGATGTAGCAACGGTTAAGCCATACCTTGAACATTACCTTGGCGGCTTACCTTCAACTAACAGCAAGGAGACCTTTAAAAATATGAATATTCAGCCGCCGGCGGGTGTGATCACCAAAACTGTAAATAAAGGCGTTGGCGATAAAAGCACGGTACAATTGGTATTCAGCGGCGATTATGATTACAACGACGCCAACAATATCCAGGTTGACGCGCTGGAAGAAGTACTGAACATTAAACTGATTGAGCGTTTGCGTGAGCAGGAAAGCGGTGTTTACGCGCCGGGGGTAAGGGCAAGCTACCGTAAAATTCCGGGAGGCCGTTATACCTTTACCATATCTTTTGGTTGTGCGCCCGAAAATGTGGATAAGCTGATCAACGCTACTATGGAAGAAATTGGTAAGATTAAACAGAATGGTGCTTTGCCTGCAGATATCCAGAAGTTTATTGCAGAAGAAGCACGTTCAACCCAGCAACAGCTTAAACAAAACGTTTTCTGGGCAGGCTATCTTGCGGCTACATCACAAAATGGCGAAAACCCGGATCAGATTTTGGCCCATGTGAGCAGTCTTGAACAGGTAACCCCGCAAACAACAAAAGATGCCGCTAATAAATACCTGAGCGGCAAAAATCTTATTAAACTGATCTTAATGCCTGAAAAGAAGTAAGGTAATAGATAATATGGTAAAAGAGGCCTTTCCCATTGGGACAGGCCTCTTTTGTTATGTTGTAGAGACGCATAATTGCGTCTTCCCTTAGGACAAGCGGCTGTGTTTGTCTATCGAGATTTGCATGCGGGAGACGCAATTATGCGTCTCTACATTGAATCGCTATCTCAATGCATATTTAAATAAGCCACAGCAGTATCATTGGCTTTATGCACTACCACGCCAATACATTTACCATTGCCATCTATTTCAAAAGATATTCCTTTAGCCAAATCGGTATACACCTGCACTTTGCCGCCGGCTTTGTTATAGGTTGATGTTGGTTTCAGGGTATAAGTTTTTTGGATCTCCTGTTTGGATGAACCTACGCCAACTCCGTCCCCGGTTTTAAGTTTAGTCGAAGTCACCAAAATCTTTTGCACATGATTTACCGACTCGTCTTTCCCGCCCATGTTATGATGCGTGAAAACCGCGGTGCGATTGCCCGAAGGATTATGGCCGGAAAACCAAACCAATAATGAGCTGCCCATAGCCGAGTCCGAACTGTCGGGCTTCCCTAATTGATTTATCACGTTTTGAACGTCATCATTCAAAACAATATGTCCGATACTTTTGCCGGGTGTTATCAGCCAATCAGACTGAGAAGTGTTAGATGCGCCTGTATCCGATGCCATGGTATGATGTAAAGTAGTATCGTTTTTATCGCCGAGATGCTGGCCTACGGTATCCTTGGGTATTTTATTAGTATCGGCTATAGTGGCCGGTTTATTCTTGTTGTTTCCGCAAGCTAAAAGGCAAATAGCTGTGGAAACTATTATTAAGCTATTTTTGATCATATGACTATAACCAATTTAATGGTTATTTTGTTGGCTCGGTTATTCAGGCTATAACCAAACAATAAAAAATTTGTTAAAGGGATAATGACAAGCAAAGGCCAAGAGGTTATACAGCAATGGTACATGGAAAAAAACTGGGAGCAGTTTCCTTTCCAGGCCGAAATGATGGACGCATATCTCGGAGGCTATTCCGGGTTGTTGAATGCCCCAACCGGCAGCGGTAAAACCTTTGCATTATTCCTGCCATTTTTAGCCGGTTTTATTAACGCTAATCCTGAGACCTATAAAACCAGACAAAACAATGGTCTGCTGATGCTTTGGATAACACCTTTACGAGCGCTTACCAATGATATCCGCAAAGCCATGCAGGAAGCCTGCGATGAGATCGGTTTGCCCTGGCGCATTGCTACCCGCACAGGGGATACCCCGGCAGCAGAAAAGCAGGCTTTGAAAAAAAAGCTTCCCGAGGTTCTGCTTACCACTCCCGAAAGCCTGCACCTGATGCTGGCTCAAAAAGAATATCCTAAGCTATTTAATCAACTACAGGTAGTAGTTATTGATGAATGGCATGAGTTGCTGGGGACTAAGAGGGGTGTACAGGTGGAGCTGGGGTTGTCCAGGCTAAAGAACCTCGCTTCAGTTGGCAGTGATAACCGGTTTGCAGTTGACAGTTTGCAGTTTGCAGAAAGCAATGGCGGATCAGGGGGGAATGCGAATGAAAATAAAAACCGCCAACTGCCCACTGCTCACTGCCCACTGAAAATCTGGGGCATCTCCGCTACCATCGGCAACCTCGAACAAGCTGCCGAAGTTTTATTAGGTGATGATTTTCCACAGGAGCAGGTAAAAATGGTACGCGCCAACCTGGAGAAAAAGCTGGATATCCGGTCTATCATTCCTCAAAATATCGAAAACTATTCGTGGGCGGGACATATCGGTTTAAAACTGCTGCCCGAGGTAATGGAGATAGTGGCCAAAAGTAAAACCACACTGATCTTCACTAATACCCGTTCACAGTCTGAGATCTGGTACCATGCCATTTTAGATAATTACCCCGAATACGCCGGTATTATGGCTATGCACCATGGTTCGCTGGATAATGAGCTGCGCAACTGGGTGGAAGCTGCCCTGCATGCCGAGGCATTGAAGCTGGTGGTATGTACCTCAAGTCTGGATTTGGGCGTGGACTTTCGTCCTGTAGATACTGTGGTGCAGGTTGGCAGTCCTAAAGGTGTAGCCCGTTTTATGCAGCGCGCCGGTCGAAGCGGTCACCATCCGGGAGCTACATCGCTGGCCTATTTTGTGCCTACGCATTCGCTCGAGTTATTGGAGGGGGCGGCATTGAAGGAGGCCATCAAGGCAAAGATCTTTGAAAGCCGCGATCCAATGCTGCTTACCATGGATGTGCTGATCCAGTACATGGTTACGCTTGCTGTATCGGACGGTTTCAAAGCCGAAGATCTTTTTAAAGAAGTTAAAACCACCTATGCCTTTGCCGATTTAAGCCGGAACGAATTTGGGCAGTTACTTGATTTCATCACCAGCGGTGGCAAAACACTTGCGCAGTACGATGAATTTTTAAAGGTTGAGGTTGAAAATGGGGTATATAAAGTGAACAGCCGACGGGTGGCCATGCGGCACCGCTTAAGTATCGGTACTATCACCAGTGAACTAAGCATCCGGGTAAAGTGGCTTAGTGGCGGGAGTCTTGGTACTATTGAGGAGTCATTTGTATCAAAGTTAAAGCCAGGTAATACTTTTTGGTTCGCCGGACGAAGTCTGGAGTTTGTGCGGGTAAAAGAGATGACGGCCTACGTTAAAAAATCAAATTCAACAAAAGGTATCATCCCAAGCTGGAACGGCGGGCGAATGCCTTTATCATCGCAACTGGCAGCAGTGTTCAGGCTTAAGCTGGATGAAGTTGCTCATGGTGTTGAGCGCGATGTGGAGGTTAAAGCTTTAAAACCGCTTTTTAAGTTGCAGCAAAAGTTATCGCACCTGCCTCAAAGTCACGAGTTTTTGATAGAGTCATTCAAATCAAAAGAGGGGCACCATTTGCTCTTTTATCCTTTTGAAGGGCGCCTGGTTCATGAGGGTATGGCATCGTTACTGGCTTATCGCATCAGTAAAATAAAGCCTGCCAGTTTTTCCATCGCCATGAATGATTACGGATTTGAATTGCTGGCTGATGAGGATATCCCTATCGAGGAAGCACTGGAAGATGCGAGCTTTTTTTCGTTGGATAACCTGATTGATGATATTCAACATAGCCTTAATGCCAATGAGATGGCCCGACGCCGGTTCAGGGATATAGCGCATATTGGTGGATTGGTATTTACGGGCTATCCCGGTCAGCAGGTTAAGAATAAGCATTTGCAGGCATCAACCTCATTGCTGTTTGAGGTTTTCAGCGAATATGAACCTGATAACCTACTGGTGCGTCAGGCCTACAATGAAGCGCTTGCTTTTCAGTTAGAGGAGTTCAGGTTAAGGGCAGCTTTACAGCGCATCCAAACGCAAAATATCATTTTGAAAGTTATTGAGCGGCCAACCCCTTTCGCATTCCCAATTATGGTTGATAGCCTTGGCCGCGAAAAACTCACTACCGAAACCATGGAAGAGCGCATAGCCAAAATGGCCCGTAGCTATGGTGCCGAGGGTGTTGCTGAGCCGGCAGAGCGTAAAAGCAGAAAGCCTGGGATAACGAGAAAGAAGGGTTTCTAAACGGTTAACAAATTTGTTACCGGAAGCACGTTAAACTTCTCGCTTATTTATCGCTCATACGGATATACACTTATCCAATATGAAAAACTTAAAACTAAACCATTTCATCGTTCTGCTGAGCCTTTTCCTGGCATCATGCGCTACAACCAGTTATCTTGGCGACACCTATCCGGCAACGGAAAAAGTAGACGTATTTTACGATGCTAAAGATGTGAAGAAGGATTACAAAGTAATAGGTCACCTGGCCATCGCTTACACCCCAAATGCAGCAGAAGCCAAAAACGACCTGTCAATTAAAGCCCGTGAAGTTGGCGCAGACGGCATTATCATTTTACAGGTAGATGGGAATAACGAGAAAGCCACTATCAGGGCCGATGCGATAAAGTACAACAAATAATTAGTCTTTAAATTATAAAGTATGTCATTGCGAGCGAAGCGTGGCAACCGCACGGAAGCATGGTCACTCTGTATAGCATGCGATTGCTTCGTCGTTCCTCCTCGCAATGACATATATATGATTGTAACTTTGTCTACGGACTACTATGCCTGTAGTTTATAACTACAGGCATATTTTTTACCTTTGCCGGCATGGAAACCATCACCTGGCATGATTTTGAAAAAGTAGAACTCCGCGTAGGCACTGTATTGGAGGCAATTGATTTCCCTGAGGCTCGAAAACCGGCCTTTAAGGTAAGGGTTGATTTTGGCGGGTTCGGCATCCGGTGGTCGAGCGCGCAGATCACCAAACATTACACCAAAGAGGAACTTGTTGGCAGGCAGATAGTAGGTGTAACAAACTTTCCTAAAAAACAGATCGCCAATTTTATGTCGGAGTTTTTGGTTACCGGCTTTGCCGACGAAAACGGTGATATCGTATTAACCGCTGTTGAAAAACCTGTGCCAAACGGCAGCAAACTTATTTAAATGAGATATATCAGTTTTGAGGATGAGGCCTCGATATCGCCCGACGAATATTTTATGGGCGAGGCTTTAAAGGAAGCCCGTTATGCGTTTGAGGAAGATGAGATTCCTATCGGTGCAATAGTTGTTTATAATGGCCGGATTATAGGTCGCGGACACAACCTTACCGAGCGCCTTAATGATGTATCGGCCCATGCCGAAATGCAGGCGCTTACCGCCGCTGCTAATTTAATGGGTGGAAAATACCTGCAGGGCTGTACTTTATACGTTACTATGGAGCCCTGCGTTATGTGCGCCGGGGCATCATACTGGTTCCAGGTAAGCAAGATCGTGTTTGGGGCGTATGATAACAAATTGGGATTCGGTCGTATCAATCAAAAAATAACCCATCCTAAAACTGTAATTACCGGGGGCATCCGCGAAGCCGAATGCAGCCAGCTCGTAAAAGATTTTTTTAAGGGGAAGAGGAAAAAGGGTTAATAGTTCATGGATCATAGTTCATGGTAATGGAAAATAGCTATGAACCATTAACCATCAACTATGAACTAAACAAAACATGACAATTATTTAGAACAAATACTTCTGTCAACGCTTATATTTGTTACGTCACAACAAACATTAAACTTTAAAATTAACAACTAAAATTATGGCATTTACACTACCGGCGTTATCCTACGCTACTGATGCTTTGGAACCGCACATTGATAAACTGACCATGGAAATTCACCATGGAAAACATCACCAGGCTTATGTTACCAACTTAAACAAAGCTTTGGAAGGTAAACCGGAAGCCGATAGCAATATCGACGATATCATCAAAAATATCTCTAAATTCCCTGCTGCTGTGCGTAACAACGGCGGTGGTCACTACAACCACACTTTGTTCTGGACTTTGTTATCACCAAATGGTGGTGGTGAGCCTACAGGTGCTTTGGCTGATGCTATTAAAAGCACTTTCGGTTCATTTGCCGATTTCAAAACTAAAGTATCTGAAGCTGGTGCAACCCGTTTCGGTTCTGGCTGGGCCTGGTTAATTGTTACTGCTGATAAAAAATTAGCTGTAACTTCAACTCCTAACCAGGATAACCCATTAATGGATATCGCTGAGGTTAAAGGTACCCCAATCTTAGGTATCGACGTTTGGGAGCACGCTTATTATCTGAAATATCAAAACCGTCGTCCGGATTACTTAGCAGCTATCTGGAACGTTATTAACTGGAACCACGTTGCTGAGCTTTACGCAAAAGCAACTGCTTAATTTATTTAAGCGCATAAATTTAAAGCGGCAGGATCTGATGGTCCTGCCGCTTTTTTGTTTTAATCTCCACCCGTCATTGCGAGGCACGAAGCAATCCCCGATGTTAAAGGGAGGCATGCATAGCCGCTCTGCTTATTTGGGATTGCTTCGTGCCTCGCAATGACGGAATGAAGAAGCATATTTTTTACTTCCTAATTATATCCCATCTCCCTATCAATCCCATAATCTACTAACTTTGTGGACTTTTTTATATTATGATCAAAAAGCCCATAGAAACCCTGCTCCGCGAATCAAAGGAAGAAGGCGAACATTCATTAAAACGCTCATTGGGGCCGGTTAACCTGATTTTAATTGGGATAGGCATCATTATAGGGGCAGGTTTATTTTCCTTAACGGGGATAGCAGCTGGTCAGCATTCGGGCCCGGCGGTAACTATATCTTTCCTGATAGCCGCTGTAGGTTGTGCATTTGCCGCGCTTTGTTATGCCGAGTTTTCGGCTATGATACCTGTTGCAGGGAGTGCTTACACCTACTCGTACGCCACCATGGGCGAACTTTTTGCCTGGATCATTGGCTGGGACCTTGCGCTTGAATATGCTGTGGGTGCGGCAACGGTGGCTATTAGCTGGTCGCAATACCTGACTAAGTTTTTATCATGGTTTGATCTGTATTTGCCGCCACAACTTACACTTTCGCCTTTTGAAACGGCCAAGGCTGCTAATGGGGATGTTATAAACGGGATTATTAATTTACCGGCCGCCTTAATAGTAATTTTAGTTACCAGTATCATTATTCGCGGCACCAAAGGTTCTGCATTGGTTAATGCCATTATTGTAACCCTGAAGGTAGGGGTGGTGCTGGTGTTTATAGCTGTAGGCTGGTCGTTCATTAATCCGCAAAACTATCATCCGTACATTCCGCAAAACACCGGTGTTTGGGGCGATTATGGCTGGTCGGGTATATTGAGAGGGGCAGGACTGGTATTCTTTGTATTTATCGGTTTCGATGCAGTATCAACCGCGGCGCAGGAAGCTAAGAACCCTCAGCGTAATATGCCTATCGGTATCATTGGTTCATTACTGATCTGTACGGTATTATTTATCGTGTTTGCGCACGTCATGACGGGGATGGCCAATTATAAAGAGTTTATAGGTTCAGGCGCTCCCGTTGCTATCGCCATCGAAAAAACACATTACCAATGGCTAAGCAAGGCTATTGTATTGGCTATATTGATAGGTTATACTTCGGTGATCCTGGTTGACCTATTGGGACAATCACGCGTATTTTTCTCTATGTCGAAAGATGGATTATTGCCAAAAGTATTTTCGGAAGTGCACCCTAAATTTCGTACCCCCTGGAAATCGAATATCATGCTTTGCGCTTTTATAGCCTTGTTTGCCGCTTTTGTGCCGATACGTGTGGTTGGCGAAATGACCAGTATTGGTACCCTGCTGGCCTTTGTAATGGTTTGCGCGGGTGTTCTTATTTTGCGTAAACAACAGCCCAATATTCACCGACCATTTAAAACGCCGCTTGTTCCATTGGTGCCCGTATTGGGGATATTGACTTGCTTTGCCATGATGACATTTTTACCGGGCGATACCTGGTTGCGATTGATCATCTGGCTTGCAATTGGTTTGGTTATATACTATACTTACGGCAAAAAGAACAGCGTTATCCGCAGAATGCTTGAGGATAAACACCAGCGCTATTAATTGATGACTGAAAACATTTTAAAACTAAAAGTTGAACGCGTAAAATGGGAAACTCCTGATACTGCTACATTTTACTTGAGCAGTACAAAAGGTGAGGCTATCCCGTACACAGCAGGTCAGTTTATCACTCTGATATTTAACCATAGGCAGCAAGAGATCAGGCGTTCGTATTCCTTAAGTTCATCGCCTGATGAAGCTTACCTGGCAATAACTGTAAAGCGCATTACCAATGGAGAAATCTCCAGGTTTATGCTTACTAAAATAAAAGAAGGGGATGAGTTGACAGCCCTTGCGCCGGCGGGTCGTTTTACCATTAGCGATTATCAACAACAGAAAGACATATTTTTATTTGCGGCCGGGAGTGGTATCACACCGGTTTTTTCTCAGCTGAAATATATCCTTGGCCGGGAAGGCAAAAGCCGGTTGGTACTGATCTATAGCAATCAAAATGCTGCATCTGTTTTATTTAAGGATGAGCTTAATAAATTGGCGGCTGATCAACCTGAAAGGCTTACTATTATTCACTTGTTGAGCAGTGAAGCTAACCGCCTTAATACCGATAAGGTAGAAAAGCTGGTTAAACAACATGCCCGTTTTAACTTGGCAGATGCCGAATTTTACCTGTGCGGCCCATTTGCGTATATGCGCATGATCCGCTTTGATCTGGTGTACATGGGGGTTGATCAGGCCAAAATTCGCAAGGAAAATTTTGTGCTTGAAACGGTTGCTGTAAAAAGTGGTATTACCAGTTTCGCTCCGCAAAACATTAAAATAAAATACCGGGGCGAACTGCATGATATTATGGTAGGCGAAAACCAATCCATATTACAGGCTGCGCTGCAAAACAACATTCCATTACCTTATAGTTGCCGGGGTGGGGTATGCTCAACCTGTATGGTCAAATGCACCGGCGGTAAAGTAGAGATGGTAAAAAATGATGTGCTTACTGATGCCGATCTTGCCCAAGGCTGGATCCTGACTTGCACCGGGCATCCGTTGGACGATGGGGTAGTGATTGAGTTAAAAAAAAACATGTCATTGCGAGCGATAGCGTGGCAATCTCGTAGCTAATGCAAAATGGATAAGCACAGCTACGAGATTGCTTCGTCGTTCCTCCTCGCAATGACATAATGTTTGAAAGTAGTTACTTGGCCGACAAATGCTGCCTTACAGTGCGGCGATGCACCACTGATTTAACCTTTTTTGATTTGGTTTTTTTGCGTTTTCCCAACCAGATAATTAAGCCGGTAATGGGCAAGCTGGCACAAATTAAGCTGGCCAGGAAAGCGATAATTTTACCCGGAAGTCCCAGGATCTGACCTACGTGAATATCATAGTTCATATTATTCATCTTCATGCCGGCACTTTTTTGCTCGTGCGCTGTGCGGTTCAGCAGCTTTCCGGTGTATTTGTCGAATGAATAGCTGTCACTTTCATAGTAGTGCAGGGCCTGTGCATATGCGGTTACACCAACTGCGCCCGCCTTTGTCGCATCGTCATAAATTAAAAACATTTCGGCCTTGGGTGAAGCTGCTTTAGCTGCCAGGTAAGCTTTGTTGATAACCTGGGTAGTATCTATTTTCCCATTCAGTAACGAATCCGACTTGAAAACTGCCTTTTCTTCTGGATGTGCTTTGCCCAGATTAGCAGCTGCGTAAATCCCTTCGCGCATCCAGTCAAATGATATGGAAAGACCGGTTATGGCTAATATGATAGCCACACTTGTTGCATAAAAGCCTAAAACATTATGCAGGTCATAATTCACCCTTCTCCAGCGACCGCCCCATTTAATAGTGAAGCTGCGTTTGCGATCGCTTTTGCGTTTTGGCCACCAGAGTATAATACCGGTGATCATCAGCACCACAAAAATAATTACCGAAATGCCTACCACCAAAGTGCCAATATTGGCCGGTAATAACAAGTACAAGTGGATGTACTCAACTATGATGAAGAAATTTGTAGTAGGGCTTTCGGTGTGTATGATCTTACCTGTATAAGGGTTCTGGTATACAAACAGTAAACCGTCCTTCTTATCGGTTACCAAGACTCCTGCCGGGCGCCCGATGCCATAATAATAAACATAACTGGCGGTAGCGCCTTTGCGGCCTTTCAGCGCCTCCGCTTTAAGGATGGATGGCGCTATGTATGGCTTGTTTTGTACCTCAACCTTACGGTAGCTGTGTATGGCATCCTGGATCTCGTCCTGAAAACAGAAAATACAGCCGGTGATACTCACTATAAACACCACAAGCCCGGAGATAAATCCGAGCCAGCGATGTATGAATAGTAATGCTTTTTTAAAAGGCGTCATTCATTAAAATTTATAGGTGGCGCTCAGTGCAAAGCTTCTTAATTTTTGAGGGTTCACAGTGCCATAACCTATCCAGTATTTCTGGTTAGTAAAGTTATCTAACTTGGCGCCAAACCTGTACCTGTTGGTATCGTAAAATGCCGATGCATTCAGTATAGTATATGATGGCAGTGTAAATACACCTAAGGTGCGGCTGTTGATAACCTTGTTATCGCTGGCATAATTGCCGCCAATACCAAAGCCTAAACCTTTAACTGCGCCTTGTTGAATTTTGTAGCTTGCCCAGAAGCTGGCCTGGTAAGGTGAACCCGCTGTTGCAGGCCGCAGACCTTCAACCGTAGCGTCGGCAGTTTTGGTGAGTTTTGAATTATTGTAAGTAAAGCCAGCGGTTAAGTTTAATCCTGGTACTGGGTTCGCGATTACTTCGGCTTCAAAGCCTTTGCTGAATTGTGTACCATCCTGTACAGAAAGCACCGGGTTTACGGTAGACGGGCGTACAATATCTTTTACCTTGATATCATAGTAGCTTACGGTACTGCTTAATTTGCCATCAAACAGATCTAATTTTACACCACCTTCAATTTGATTGGCCTGCTCAGGTTTAAGTGGTTTGTTGTTTTCGGTAGTACCGGTTTGGTTGTTAAAGCTGTTTTGGTAGTTGGCAAATAACGATACGTGATCTTTTACCGGCTGGTAAACCAGGCCAAATTTTGGAGAGAACGCGGTTTGTTTATAAGCGCCGGAAGTTTTTTGTGAAACCGGGTCGTAGTTACCTTTATTGTCAAACCTGTCTACACGTAAACCTGCCGATGCCATTAACTCATCGGTAATGTTAAATACATCTGAAATATAAGCACTATAAGTATTACGTTTATACATGGCCGGATAGGTAAAACCTATGTTACCTGCTGCATACATGGCGTCCAGCGCGGCACCGTTAAAATTGCTGTAGTTGTGGTTGCCGGTTACTGATACAGTATCAAGTGTACTGCCGTAGAAGTACTGCTGCGAATTTTCCCTGAAGAAATCCAGACCGCCAACAAATCTGTTACGGAACTTGCCTATTTTGAAATCGCCATTAAAGTTTTGTTGAACCTCGAACATGTCATCCTTGCTGTTGCGGGTAGCCTGGTCGTTTCGTGAAATCATATCGCCTGGCAATAGATAATAATAAAGACCATGGCCATCTGAATAGCTATGTGTATAGCTCAGGTTGGTACGTGAGGTCCAGGCATCAGAGATCTTGTATTTTACTTCGCCATAGAAGTTTTTGTTTTGCGATATCTGAGTAAGACCGTCACCGTGGTAGCTTTGCCTGTAATCAATATTTGATTTATCGGGACTGCTGAAACCCATTTGTTCAACTGTTAACCCATAAGGGAAAAAGTAGATAGTTTTGCCTACGTTTTTGCCGTAAGACAGTTCCGCATCGGCACTGATGGTTAACCTGTCGTTAGCTTTGTAAACGATGCTTGGGTCAATAACCACATTGCGGGAAAAGCCATTATTCTGAAAACTACCGTCGTGGTTAAACGCGGTATTTAAGCGGAATAGTACTTTTTTATCTTTATCAAGAGGAGTGTTGATATCTGCGCTACCACGGTAAAAACCGAAGTTGCCGCCTGATAAACTCACCTCACCACCAAAGGTGTCATAAGGCTTTTTAGTTACACGATTGATTAAACCACCGTATGATGTTAGCGCGTTGCCAAACAAAGTACCAGATGGGCCTTTGATCACTTCAATTCTTTCAATATTTGCTGCATCAACGCTGTTGGTAACCTTACCGGCAATACCGTTGCGAATAGAGCTTTGCACAATAAAACCGCGGCTGTTGAAATAAGCACCACCATCACCCCCGCGACCGGTTGCATCCCACATTTTTTGTAAACCCGGGGTATTCCTCAGCGCGTCATCAACAGAAAAAATTAATTGTTCCTGGATCAGTTGGCTGCTAATTGTGTTGTAAACCTGCGGGTTTTCGAGGTTGGCTAATGGCATTTTAGCCACATCTTCGCTGCGGGTGCGTTTAAATTTATTGGTTTTGTTTGCGTTGATATTTACTTCCTGTAAACCATGAACGGTATTATCAACAGTTATGGTTTGAAGATTAGTTGTTTGGCCTGCCTTTACGCTTACAGCCTTTTCCTGACCTTTTGCGCCAACCTCGGATATGACCAGCGTGTAGTTCCCTTCAGGAGCTTTGATTTCGAAGAGTCCGTTTTCGTCGGTAATAGTACCAAACTTGGTGCCTTTAAGTGTTACCGATACGTTTTCGGCCGGGTCGTTTTTTATGGTAATAACTTTACCTTTTAGAGTACCCCTTGCTTGCTGCGCCAGAGTAGGGAGTGTATTAATAAGCAGCAATAGCGCTAAAATTGTGAGAGGAAATAGCTTTTTGAAAGCTTGTAGGGGTTGATTCATTGTTATTTAGACTAAATATAAATAATTGCGCAAAAGTAGTCATGCAAGTGTTATAATGCAAATTATTTATAATAAATCTAAATAGAGTGATTTTATGTGTTGATATTCAGTGATTTGTGTGATGTTTAAATGTTTTTATTCTGGCTTTGTTAACTTAGCGAACGAGGATTTACTATCTGACATAAATCATGGACGAAACGCCTAAGCGAAATGATATTATAATTTACAGTACACCTACTGGTAACGTGAAAGTTGAAGTTATATTTAACGACGAAACTTTTTGGCTCACACAAAAGCGCATGGCGGAATTGTTTGGTGTGGAAAGTAATACTATTACATACCATTTGAAAGAAATTTTCAAATCAGGCGAGCTTGTACTTGAGGCAACTACTCGAAAAATTCGAGTAGTTCAAAAAGAAGGTAATAGAGATGTAAATAGGGAAACAGATTTCTACAACTTAGATGCTATCATTGCTGCTGGCTACCGCGTTAATAGCTTCCAGGCTACTCAATTTCGGATCTGGGCAACAAAAACGTTAAGGGAATTCATAGTTAAAGGCTTTGTTTTGGATGATGATCGCCTAAAGCAAGGAAAAAGTTTCGGCAAAGATTACTTTGATGAACTTCTTGATCGTATCAGGGAGATACGCGCAAGCGAACGTCGGTTTTATCTCAAGATTACAGATATTTACGAGCAATGCAGTGTCGACTACAGTAAAGATGCAGAGGTGACTCAAGCCTTTTTTAAAACGGTTCAAAATAAATTGCATTTTGCTATATCGGGTAAAACTGCCGCTCAAATTATTGCGGAGAGGGCGAGCGCTGATAAACCACATATGGGTTTACAAACATGGAAAAATGCTCCGGCTGGGAAAGTATTAAAAGGAGATATCAGTATTGCCAAAAATTATCTGATTGAGAAGGAGATCAAGGAGTTGGAGCGGGTGGTTGCCATGTATTTGGATTTTGCCGAATTACAGGCTTCGAGACAGATACCCATGAAAATGACCGATTGGATAAGCCGTCTCGACGCTTTTCTTCAGTTTAATGAGTATCAAATATTGAAAGATGCCGGTAAGGTAAAACATGAAGTCGCCGTCAAATTAGCTGAAAAGGAATATGAAAGATTCCGGGTTATTCAGGACCAGAATTTTGAAAGCGATTTTGATAAAGAAATAAAAAGAATAAAAAAGGACTAAATATCCATCACTTCCTTTTTCTTTTTGCTCTTCATCCGCTTGGGCACAAATTCCAATATCTCAGCTTTTAAAGCTTCAATCATGCGGCGTTTTAAAAAATTGCGCTGTATCACAATGCTTACCTCGCGCGCCGGCTCAGGCGATTTAAAATAGCGCACTTTATCCAGTTGCTTTTCGCTCAGTTCGGATAGAGCCAGTTCGGGTAGGATGGTGGCCCCATTATTTTGGTCTACCATGCGTTTAAGGGTTTCAACGCTGCCGGTGTTGTATTCAAAGTGCTGAAAACCGCGGGTTGATTTACGTCGCTGGCAAATGTTCAATACCTGTTCGCGCATGCAGTGGCCTTCGTTCAAAATCCAGATCTCCTCCATATCTATATCATCCGGAACGATGTTTTTCTTTTTAGAGAGCTTACTGTTTTTGGATACATAGGCTACAAAGTTTTCATAAAACACCGGGATCTCTGTAAGGTTACTTTCATGCAGCGGCGTGGAGAGG
The DNA here is from genome assembly GCF_003675385.1 of Mucilaginibacter kameinonensis. Classification (GTDB taxonomy): domain Bacteria; phylum Bacteroidota; class Bacteroidia; order Sphingobacteriales; family Sphingobacteriaceae; genus Mucilaginibacter; species Mucilaginibacter kameinonensis. Next base: position 88,411 of record NZ_RCWZ01000006.1, read on the forward strand.
ATCCCGCAATCCAGCATGCCCAGTTTTAACTGTTGAATGATCTCCTCGGTAGTTTGTTCCCACACAATCAGTTTTACCTGCGGATATTTTTCGATAAAACCATGAATGATTTTGGGTAAGATATAAGGAGATACGGTAGGAATAATGCCAACTCTTAATTCTCCTGAAAGTTCCTTTTGTCTGTCGGAAATGATCTCTTTGATCTTTTCGCTTTCAGACAGCATTACACGTGCCTGGCTAATGATTTCAATGCCTATTTCAGTAGGGACTACCGGTTGTTTGCTCCTGTCAAAAATCTTGACACCAAGTGTATCTTCCAGTTTTTGTACCTGCATACTCAGCGTTGGCTGGGTAACAAAACATTTTTCGGCGGCCAAAACAAAGCTTCGGTAGGTATCAACCGCCACAATATACTCCAGTTGTGTAATAGTCATGTAATATAGATAAATGCTATGCAAAGATAATAATTATTGATTTTTTCTATTGAAATATTTTCGTGAGGTTTGGACTATCAAACGCAACTAAATATGGAAACAAACAAAAAGAAACTAACTACAGCATCGGGCAGGCCTTATGTGGAAGATGAAAACTCTATGACAGCCGGTCCCCGCGGACCTATCCTGTTACAGGATTACATTCTACACGAAAAAATGGCGCACTTCAACCGCGAGAGGATTCCTGAGCGTGTAGTTCATGCCAAAGGTTCCGGGGCCTATGGTACTTTTACAGTTACACACGATATTTCAAAATACACCCGTGCTAAACTATTTAATACTATAGGTAAACAAACCAAATTGTTTCTGCGTTTTTCGACCGTTGGTGGCGAAAAAGGTTCGGCCGATACCGAACGTGACCCACGTGGCTTTGCCATTAAGTTTTATACCGAAGACGGCAACTGGGACCTGGTAGGTAACAATACCCCGGTATTCTTCATAAAAGATCCTAAAAAATTCAGTGATTTTATCCATACCCAAAAACGCGATCCTTACACAAATTGCAAAAGCGCCACTATGGTTTGGGACTTTTGGTCGTTAAACCCTGAAAGCTTACACCAGGTAACTATTTTGATGAGCGACCGTGGTACGCCTTATGGATACCGTCATATGGATGGGTTTGGCAGTCACACCTTCTCGTTCATCAATGCTCAAAATGAGAGATTTTGGGTTAAGTTTCACTTTAAAACCCAGCAGGGCATTAAAAACTTTACCGATGCCGAGGCTGGTGAAATGCGCGGAAAAAATCCTGATTTTGCACAGCATGATCTATTAACAGCTATCGATAATGGCGACTTCCCGAAATGGACGCTGAAAATACAGGTGATGCCTGAAGCTGATGCAAAAACATACCACATTAATCCGTTTGATTTAACCAAAGTATGGCCACACGCAGATTATCCTTTGATTGACGTGGGCGTATTGGAATTAAACGAAAACCCGGATAACTATTTTGCCCATGTGGAACAGGCTGCGTTTGCACCGGCGCATGTTATTGATGGCGTAGGCTACTCGCCGGATAAAATGCTGCAGGGGCGGATCCTTTCATACCCTGACGCTCATCGTTATCGCTTAGGTGGTAATTATGAACAGATTCCGGTTAACAAATGCCCTTACCTGGTAAGCAATTACCAGCGCGACGGCCAGATGGCGGTTAACGGTAATGGCGGATCGAACCCTAACTATTTCCCTAATAGTTTTGACGATATCGAAATTGATCAGAGCTACAAGGAACCGGCCTGGAATTTTGGTAGCCCTGTAGGCGACTGGTATGACCGTAATGCCGAAGGCGAAAATGATCATTATACCCAGCCGGGCAATCTTTACCGCCTGATGGATGCTCAACAGAAAAAAGATTTGATCGCCAACATTGTAAACTCAATGAGTGGTATTGAAGGGCCTAAAAAAGATATGATCATCAACCGCCAGCTTTGTCACTGGTTTAGGGCCGATATCAATTTAGGTATGGCCGTTGCCAAAGGCCTGGAGCTTGACCTGGCCGAAACGATGAAGCAAATGCCTCAAGGTGTTTAACCCCTACAACTTTCGATAAAAGAATGGCTGTCCCCCCAAAGGACAGCCTCTTTTTTGTTATCAATTTTCGGAGCCAAGCTGTTTTAACACTGTTTTTGCATAAGTGTTGCCAATAGTAATAAACCGGCCACCTATCTCAATTTCGCTTGCCGAATAGGATTGAATATGGTTTAACGCAATAATATACGACCGGTGAACACGCATGAAATGGCCGAGCGGCAATTTCTCTTCAAAATAATTGAGGGTTTGGTGGGTAACTATCTTTTTGTCGGTGGTGTGTACCTGCACGTAATCTTTAAGCCCCTCTATAAACAAGATGTCTTTTAGCAACATCCGAACCATTTTTTTATCGGCTTTTACGTAAATAAAAGCCTCTTTTATATCATCATTTACAAAAGGTGTTTGGGTATCTACATTGCCCGATGGATTAGCGAGGTTCTCATATTTCTCAATAGCTTTCAAAAAGCGATCGAACGGAACGGGTTTTAGCAGATAATCAATTACGTTAACTTCAAAACTTTCGAGGGCATATTCCCTGAAGGCTGTTGTTAATATTACCGGCGGCGGATTTTTTATGGAACGAAGCAATTCGAGCCCGCTTAACTGCGGCATTTTTATATCCAGAAAAAGCAGATCGACTTTGTTGTTTTTTAACGCGGTAAAAGTTTCAGCTCCGTTAGCGCATGACGCCACAAGTTTAAGCTGCGGTAATTGGGCAATGTAACGGTCAATAATACCACGGGCCAGTTCTTCATCATCGGCAACTATACAGTTTATTGTTTTCATAGGTCTATTTTGAGTTCAGCCTCAAACGATTCATCGTTTTTTGTAAGGTTAAGGTGATGTTTACCCGGATATAGCAGCTCAAGCCGTTTTTGCACATTGGCCAAACCTATTCCCGGTTTAGGAGGAATTACTTTTGCCACATAGCTGTTTTCTACTTTAAAATAAAGATGGCCATTTAAATAATTCAAATTAATAGTTATCCAACCCGACCCTTCTTCTACACCATGCTTAAACGCGTTTTCGACGAAAGGCAGGAGCAGAAGCGGGGCGATCTTTACATCGGCGTTTACACCGGCGCACTGAAAAGAAATATCAAGCCTGTCGGCAAAGCGGGTTTGCTCAATGCTGATGTAATCTTTTAAATAGTTGATCTCGTTGCTTAATGATACCGTATCACCGGATGTTGAGTAGAGCATGTAATGCATCAATTGTGATAAGCGAAGTACCAGTCCCGGCGCCATGTCTGACTTGTTGAGCGTGAGCGCATACAGGCTGTTAAATGTATTGAATAAAAAGTGCGGGTTGATCTGTGCTTTCAAGAGATTGAGCTCAGCGGTAAATTTCTCTTTTTCTATCTGCCTTAAATGTTTTTCACGCAGTATGTTATCTCTCATAAGCTGAAATACCATAGTGATGGCAAGTATTGTTCCCATTTCAAATGAAAGGCGTGTTATCCGTATTGGGATCCAAAATGTTTTTATTTCCAATTTATATCTGGCCGGGTCATGGACCTGTTCCCATGGTAGTACAAAAAGGTGGGTGAGTAGCCTTGTAAGTACACCGCCGATAGTTATTATTAATAAAAAGAATACGGCATATAAAACATACCTGCGCCTGCGATATAGCCATGGCATTAGCACCAGCAGATTTATATAGGTAATAACTATGGTTAATGGTACCGTAATACCTATAATCTGCGGAGGTAGCTGAAAGCTAAGTTCATCTACATTGTTCCATTTATAGGTTACCGCCTGATACAGTATGTACGCCAGCCAGAATAAACTGTGCCTTATGATGTCTTTATAAAGTATGTGTTTGAATACCGGCATGGTTAAAAATGCTGAATTTTTATTTGTACGGCCAATTTTTTTGCGAGTAACGGATTGAAAACCTTTAACAGGCAATTTATCTCCCTGAAATTAGTTTGTCGTTTAAAATGCCCTTTTGACGGTACACGATTGCCCTTACAGCTAAAAATATAAAAAGCGATGTTTTATGTGTGTTTATTTGTTCAAAATCAACAATTTAAATACAAATGAAAGTTAAATCAGTTATAATTGCCTGCCTGTTGTTTGCAGCCTCAGCGCAAGTTAAAGCACAATCTTACAGGGATTTTGCACACGTAAAGCAACTAAGTAAAAGTGCGCCATATGATAATGCAGGGCATCAGAGTTTTCCCGACTTTACCTATCAATCGCAATTAAGCCCACAACTAATTGGTTTGAGGCAGGCATTTAATCTTGATTCGGTTGCCGGCAAAGGTTCTCAAACCGATAGGGCCATCCGTTTACTAAATTGGTTTCATAACCAGGTACCGCATCAGGACACGCTTAATATTGATTCGCTGAATGCCATGAACGTGATCTCTTTTTATCGCTCGCACAAAGTAGGGCAGGGCTGTTATGTGCTGTCGATAGGGATGAATGATATTTTCTTAGCTATGGGTTTTAAGTCGAGAACGGTTATTTGTTTTTCTGACGCTTATCCTGTAGCACATGGCGGGCATGTGGTTAATGCGCTGTATATCGATTCGCTAAATAAATGGATCTATATCGACCCGCAGGAAAATGCCTATATGAAAGATGAGAAAGGTTTGTTTTTAAGCATAGAAGAAGTAAGGCAACGTATAATTGACGGCCGACCGATCATCTTAAACAGCACGGCTAATTATCACAACATCCCAACAAAAAAGGAAGATTATGTATATACCTTTTTAGCCGAGCATTTATACAGAATGATATGCCCGGTTGTAAGCGAGTACAATTCGCAAACCATTACGCCAGGTAAAGTTTTTACATATGTGGAACTGCTGCCTGTTGGGAGTAAAGATCCCAAAGCCGATAGGTTTGAGACATCGGTTAGTAAAAGGTATAGTGTGATAACCTATCATACAAACAACAGCAACTTGTTTTGGAAGAAGCCTTAAGGAGGTTATATATCATATACCTGTTATTCAAAGAAGCCATCCTGCCGGAATGGCTTCTTTGTTTTCATAATAAAATTATTCACATAAGTTTCCCCGCAAACAAATCTTATAAATCCTTACTTTAGGATATATGCTTCCTTTATTAATTGCTGAACAAATTCGCGAGGGTGATGCTTATACCATTGCTCATGAACCGATATCATCTGTCGACCTGATGGAGCGTGCTTCCAGGGCTTTTGTGGGATGGTTTGCAAATCGTTTCCCCGATAAAAATGAACCCATAACTTTTTATTGCGGAACAGGGAATAACGGGGGGGATGGCTTAGCCATAGCGCGTATTTTATGCGATCATCATTATAATAACCTGCATGTTGTTATAGCCCGTTTTTCTGATAAAGCCTCTGCCGATTTCAATCATAATTTTGAAAGGTTAAAGCAAACCTGCGTAACAATAACCGAACTTGGCAAGGGCGAAGAATTTCCCGTTGATAACAGCCCCGTAATAATTGACGCATTGCTTGGCAGCGGGTTGAACAAGTCCCTTTCCGGCGATTACGAGCGGTTGGTTAATTACATCAATGATCTTGAGCGCACAATTGTTTCGGTTGATGTACCTACAGGCTTTTTTTCCGAAGGGGAGGTGCCCAAAGATACTGTTGCCATAAAGGCCGATTTGGTGATAACCTTTCAGCAGCCCAAGATCAATTTCCTGCTGCCTGAGTCTGCGCCCTATATCAATTGCTGGGAAGCTGTAAATATTGGTATCGACGATAGGTTTGTGCACAGCCTGAAATCACCATACCAGTTTATTGAAGAAAAAGATATCAGGCAAATGCTCAAGCCCCGTCATCGCTTTAGCAATAAAGGTACTTACGGCCATGCCCTAATCGTAGCAGGTCAGGCCAAAACCATGGGGGCAGCCTTGCTGAGTTCATCGGCAGCTGCACATGCGGGAGCCGGGTTAACAACAGCTTGTGTCCCCGAAAGCGGTTTAACAGCGCTTAATAGCTATCAGCCCGAAATAATGGCGATAGTGAGGACCGGCGATGAACTTCCGGAAATTGAATGGGATAAATTCAGTTCAATTGCCGTGGGTCCTGGTTTAGGTAAAGATGTTGATGCTCTGGCATTGTTGAAAGCCATCATCAAAAACTATAAAAAGCCATTAGTTATTGACGCTGATGCCCTGAACCTGCTTGCAGAAAATCAGGAGGTGTTAACTCAATTGCCCGCCGGGAGCGTTTTAACTCCGCACATGAAAGAGTTTGACAGGCTATTTGGCGAACATACCAACTGGTGGCAGCGGCTACAGAAAGCAATAGTTAAGGCAAAAGAACTAAACCTGTGTATCCTGCTGAAAAACGATTATACTATTGTGGCCACACCTAATGGTACAGCTTATTTTAATTCGTCTGGCAATGCTGCAATGGCCAGTGGGGGAATGGGCGATGTGCTTACCGGTATAATAGCCGCGCTACTTGGGCAGAAGTATGCTCCGGAGCAGGCTTGTATTATTGGAGCTTATATTCACGGTAAGGCTGGTGACGAACTGGCGCTGCCTAACCGGATGCATGTTGTTTTGCCGGGTAAACTTATTGCACAATTGCCAATCACCATGGCAAAATTAAGGGCATAAAAAAACGGCCGCAAGTATTATACGCCCGTTTTAATTAACTATTAACTGATCTTATAAAGAACTAAATACTCAAATCTGGGGGTTAGGAATTTTAGGTTTTTTCTCTCGTTTATGTCCTAACTAATCATAAGACGCTTACACGTACTTATTAGTTACAAAAAAACTAATAATTGGTTTTGGTTTTCGTTAAAAATATGTTAAATAATTTATTCCGTGAACTTTAGGTTTACACGAAATATAACTACTAACGGATAAAAAACAAAAAGCTTACATCGTTTTCGGAATAAATCTGAAAAAAATGTAAGCTTTTTTATTTATGAGCAACCTAAAAGGCGGCTATTTATGGTTTTAGTATTTGCCAAGTACTACCATTTCTGATAGTGTTGGGCTTGCGCTACCGCCTCTTGGCTCAAGTGTTACAGCAAATGCATCAGCTGCGGCTATTGCTTTCATGTTCTTGAAGCCGCTTGAATCAGCTGTAGCATCAAATACACCCAGGTCAACCGGTTTGCCGCCCACCAGTGCCCAAAGCTGGTATTGATGAGTTTGATCATTTGCGGGCAGTTTTAGGCCTTCCATATCAATAACTACTTTTTGTTTAGATGGACTAAAGGCTACAGTCATTATTGATTCAGGCGATTTTGCAGTACCTCTTAAGTGTATCAATTTGTATGATGTATCTCTTAATAGGTTCAGTTCACTATCCTTAGCGCTAACTGTATTGCTAAAATGCTGATTTTGCGCCTGCATGGCACTTAACTGGGTATTGGTGTCGTTAAGGCGGGTATAAAGATTATATAAAGCTATGGCGCTTGCCAATAATAAAGCAAGGCAAGCTGCAAATGCGTATTTATAAAAGTTGGTTCCTTTATCGGCGTTAGGTTGCATGGCTACAACATTTTCATGTTGTACGTGGGTGGGCGTCGGAAAGTTGTTATCGTCGCCAAAATTTGTTAGCAGGCTTCCTAACACACGGTTACGTAATTGTTCAGATGGTTCTATCGCGTTTTCTTCAGCATATAATTCTATTGACCGCTCAATTTCATCCAGCTCAGCCTTAATAGCCGGATGCTTTGAAGCCATCTCTTCAACTTGTAACCTTTCGGCCGGGGTAACATCCCCCAGAACGTAAAGTTCCAGTATCCCTGATTCAATATATGCTTTTAAATCTTCCACTTTCAATTAAAATGTTTTCTGAGTTCCAGGATAGCCATTCGTAACCGGGTTTTAATGGTTCCAAGTGGCATGCCTAACTCTTCGGCGGCCTCCACATGGGTATAACCCTTAAAATACACCAGCTCTATAATTAGCTTTTGTTCGGGTTTTAGTGTTTGCACTAAATCCTTAACGCCCATTAACTCAGGTTTGTAAACTGTGTTCCTTTGCTCGTCAATGAAAGTTACGTTATTTTCAATCTCCTGGTTTTTGTTTTGGTTCTTAAAATCTTTCGATCTGATCTTATCGATCGCAAGGTTGCGCGCGATATTAACCATCCAGGTAAATAAACGGCCTTTTTCAGTACTGTAGCTTGAAAAGGAATGCCAGATTTTTACAAAAGTTTCCTGTAAAACATCTTCGGCTATAGCGGTGTCATTTATAATGCGTGATATTACCCCGAATAACGAGGCCGAATACATATCATATAGCGCTTCTACGGCAATTTTTTCCCGGTGCTGTAATGACAGCACCAGTTCTTCTTCCGACAGCGATATTTTTCGTTTTTTACTCAACTTGGTGAAGATATAAAGGAATTATCACATTTCAAACAGATGTTTTTCAGCGTGATAAGATGAGCGTACCAATGGTCCGCTTTCTACATATCTAAAACCCTTATCAAGTCCAAATTGTTTGTAACGGGCAAACTGATCTGGGTGGATCCAGTCAATTACCGGGTGATGGTTGCGGGTTGGCTGTAAGTATTGGCCTAATGTAAGTATGTGTACGCCGGCTGCAAGTAAATCGTCCATAGCTTCCAGAACATCTTCTTCAGTTTCGCCCAGGCCAAGCATAATGCCCGATTTGGTGCGCAGGCCAGCTTCTGAAATATGTTTTAATGCTTCAAGGCTACGATCATATTTTGCCTGGATGCGTACCTCTTTGGTGAGGCGCCTTACAGTTTCCAGGTTATGAGATACCACTTCAGGTCTGGTTTCCAAAACGCGGGCAAGGTTATCCCAGTTACCTTTAAAATCGGGCAGCAGGGTTTCTAAAGTAGTTTCCGGGCTTTCGCGGCGGATAGCGTTAATGGTTTCGGCCCAGATAATGGAACCACCATCTTTTAAATCGTCGCGATCTACCGAGGTAATAACGCAATGTTTTACCTGCATCAGTTTTACTGAAGTAGCTACGCGGTTTGGCTCATCAACATCAACTGCCAATGGCCTGCCTGTCGCTACAGCACAAAACGAACACGAGCGGGTACAAATATTACCAAGGATCATAAAAGTAGCAGTACCGGCTCCCCAGCACTCGCCCATATTAGGGCAGTTACCACTTTCGCATATAGTGTGCAGCTTGTGGGTATCAACAAGGCTGCGTACGTGAGCATATTCTTTTCCTGTAGGAAGTTTAACCCTAAGCCAATCGGGCTTACGCACAGGCTGGCTAACAGCAGGAACTACCGGCAATTCAATCATAGTGCAAATGTAGTTAAATATTTAGTTGATGGGGAATGGTTCATAGTTCATAGTGGCAGCAAATGACTGCAAAATGATCATTTGCTGTAACGTACTAACACTAACATTTTATGAACCCATGAACCATGAACTATGATCCATGAACAATATTAATTCAATACTTCTAAAGTTTCATCAACGGAGATACCGCTGTGCGATTGGTCAAGAATGCATTCGCCGTTTTTGATGAGTAGTACTTGCGGCGATTCATGATGTACCTGAAACAACTGTGCTACCTGGTTTGACAGGTCGCGGTGTTTGATCAGGTCTAAAAAATAGAGGGGCATATTTTCGGGAAGATTATCCCAGTCAAGCTCAAATCGCCTTTTTGCCATCATGCTGATGGAACAGCGTGTGCTGTGTTTAAATATAAGGCTATAGCCTTCCTGCTGTTTGATCTGCATAAGCTGATCGGCCGTCTCCAACGAAATCCAGTTCATATTATTATTAATAGTTAAAATGCTATAACGTAATTATAACACAAAAACTCTGCAATGTGTTTAAACAGGTTTAAAAATGACAATTAACTGTTAACGACCTGTTTTAGGATATGAACCGTAAGCAGGGCACAATTTGTTTGAGCAGGATGATACTGTTGCAATTGCCGCCGCTATAAGTGCTATGTAAACTAATTTTTTCATGTTGAGCTAAATTAACTGCTTTAACGAGTGTTAACTGTTTAATGTTTCGGCAAGTGCAGCCATTTTGATAGCGGTGATAGCCGCTTCATCGCCTTTATTGCCATGTTTGCCACCTGCCCGGTCAATAGCCTGTTGCTGATTGTCGGTGGTTAATACACCAAATATAACAGGTTTTGAATATTTTATAGATACATTACTTACGCCGTGTGCTACCGCGTCGCAAATAAAATCAAAATGTCTTGTTTCGCCCTGTATTACACAGCCCAGGCAAATCACCGCGTCAAGGTTTCCTTTTTGCAATAACAGGTCGGCTCCTGAGGTAAGCTCAAAGCTGCCCGGTACCTGGTATGAAAAAATGTTTTCGGCTAATGCCCCATTGTTTACCAGGCTTTGGTATGCGCCCTGGTAAAGTGCATTGGTAATTTCGGCGTTCCACTCGGCTACAACAATGCCAAAGCGATACGGTGCTGCCGAAGGTATTTCGGTATTTGAAAAGTCGGAAAGGTTTTTAAGCTGTGTAGCCATTTTGATTTCGGATATTTTGATTTCGAATTTCGGAGCTTCGATTTCGGATTTGCTAAGCGCTGTGATTGACGATTAAAATCTGCTTATAAAAAAAATCGATTCCGGATTTAAAGGTATTTAACTACCTGATAAATCCGAAATCGAAATTCTCAAATCCGAAATAAATTATTGTTTTGCTTCAGCGCGTGCTATATACTCGTCGATATTTTGAGCTTCAGCACTTTCAGGATATTCATTTTTTATCCTTTTATAAGCGTCGGCAGCTTCTTTGTTATTTTTTTGAGCCTCGTAAGTTAAACCTAACTTTTTAAGGTAAAGTGGCGATAAGAATTTGTTTTTTGCCTTGTCAACCGCTTTGCTGAAATAAGTTTCTGCTTTTTCGTAGTCTTTCAACTCTACGTAAGCATCACCGGTGCTGCCGAAAGCCTCGGCTGCAATCATGTTGTCGTCACCACGATAGTTAGTCAGGTTGTCAACGGCTTTGCGGTAATCACCTTTATTTAAATACGCTGTACCCAGGTAAAAATAAGCCAGGTTAGCAGCTTTAGTGTTGCTGTAATCGCTGATGATTTTTTCAAAACCAGGGAAACCGGCATCGCCTTTAATGGCTTTGTCCCAGTTTTTTTGCTGCCAGAACTCTTGTGCTTTATACATTTGGTTAGCGGCAGTAACTTCACGCGGACCTAAGTATAATTTAATGTAAATAAAATAGATAGCAATAAGGGCGACGATAGCCCCTACAATAAACAGTAAGCTTTTTTGGTTCTCGCGTACAAAATTGCCACTCTGACCAAAATTGTTTTCTGGTGCTGCAACTTTGGTGTTCGCCTGGGTTTTTGACATTGTTGTTCTAAAATTAAGTTTGCAAAAATACGGTTTTCAAATTTACTGGCAATACCTTTTGTATTAAATCTTTAAAGAGGATGGTTCATGGTTGATAGTTCATGGTTCATAGCCGCTGCAGGTAGTTTTTTCAGGTGTTTGATGAGGCTGATTTGTGCCCGTAGATTCTACTAATGACTATGAACTATCAACCATGAACCATCAACCACTCACCAAAAAACACTAACTTTGCCATCCCATGCACCTTCAGCAACTATCAGTTATCAATTTTAAAAATTACGATGAAGTCGAACTGGTTTTCAGCGATGGGGTTAATGCTTTTACGGGTAACAACGGGGCTGGCAAAACCAATTTGCTTGATGCTATTCATTACCTTTCGTTATGTAAAAGTTACTTTAACCCAATTGATAGTCAGCAGATAAAGCAAGGGGCCGATTTTTTTATTGTTACCGGGGTGTTTAATAAAAATGATCAGCCCGAAGCTGTGGCCTGTTCGGTGAAACGAAACCAGAAAAAGCAGTTTAAGCGCAATAAGAAGGATTATCAGCGCCTGGCCGATCATATCGGGCTGCTGCCGCTGGTAATGATCTCGCCAAATGATACCAGTATTATAACAGAAGGGAGCGAGGAGCGCCGCAAGTTTATCGATAATGTGATATCGCAAACAGATAACCATTATCTGGATGAGCTGATCACCTATAATAAGATCCTCACCAACCGTAACGCGCTGTTAAAGCAGGTAAACGAAACCGGGCGTTATGACGGGGGGTTGTTTGAAGTAATTGATGAGCAGCTAACAGATTCGGGCATGCGTATTTTTGAAAGGCGCCGTGCCTTTATGGATACCTTTGTACCGGTATTTAATAAGCACTATGATTTTTTGAGCGATAATGCCGAAAGGGTCGAACTCATCTATGAATCACAATTGCTTACAGATAGTTTTGATAATTTATTAAAGAGAAGTTTTGATAGGGATAAAGCGCTGGAGCGAACTACCGCCGGCATTCATAAAGACGATCTGCAGTTTAATATTCACGGCATGGCCATGAAAAAATTTGGATCGCAGGGGCAGCAGAAGTCATTTTTAATTGCGCTGAAACTTGCACAGTACAGCTTTCTGCATCAGCAAAAAGGTTTTAAACCTTTGCTTTTGCTTGATGATATTTTTGACAAACTGGATGACGGACGTGTTACCAAATTGATGCAGATGGTATCGAACAATGATTTTGGCCAGGTTTTTATAACCGATACCGGGGTTGAGCGTGTTGAAAGCGTTTTTAATAAAATAGGAGTACCCGTTAAATTATTTAAAGTTAAGGGAGGAGCGATTGATGCGTAAAACAAATGATAAAACACTGAAAGAGGCTATTGAGCAAATGCTTAATGTGTACAAGATCAAAAGACGTTTTGATGAAACCGGTGTTGTTACGGCCTGGCCTGACCTGGTAGGTAAATCGGTAGCCAATCGTACCAAGGAATTATTTGTTCGGGATAAGAAATTATTCCTGAGGATTGAATCGTCGGTAATAAAAAACGAACTGATGCTGATGCGCAGTCAGATCATCGAGAAAATAAATAACGAAGCTAAAAGTATTATTGTAGAAGAGATTATCTTCCTCTAACCATACCGTGGTGCTTTAGCTTAATATCATCGGTAAGCTTTGAGTAAGCAAGGATGAACAAGCCCGGAATTGTAAAAGCAAGTTGTGCTTCAGGGTGAGTTTTATAAAGCAGTATCGAACCGATAACTAAAAGTACCAGCACCAGTACGTAAAATATGTATTTGAATAACGGCTTCATCTTGTTCGATATTTCTTGGTTCGTCTAAATGTAATAATGTTCAGGTAGTGAATGTAAAGTTAAAAAAAATGTAACCATACTTCCAAGAAAAACGTAAACATTTCGGGTGCAACCCGCTGATTGCCTGATTGCACCCGAAATAAGGCTAATTAAAACCTTTCAAAAGCCGAGAAAAAGAAGTTTCCTTCAATGTCTGCGTTCTCGTCAGAGTCTGAACCGTGAACGGCATTTTCACCAATTGACCTTGCATACAGGTTACGGATAGTACCTTCAGCAGCATCCGCAGGGTTAGTAGCACCAATTAATGTACGGAATTCGGTAATAGCGTTATCTTTTTCAAGAATAGCCGCTACGATAGGGCCTGATGACATAAATTCAACCAGTCCGGCATAAAAAGGACGCTCTTTATGCACTTCGTAAAACTGTCCGGCTTTTTCTGCAGATAGTTTAGTGTATTTAAGGGCTACAATTTTAAAACCATTTTTGGTAATAATATCTAAAATAGCACCGATGTGGCCGTCTGCAACTGCATCTGGCTTTATCATTGTAAACGTTCTGTTAGTTTTCATTGAAATAATTGTTTCTTTTTTTGGTTATTAATAGACTAAAAGCCTTTGTTGGGTTAATTTTAAACAACACTTACGCGGTTATTTAAAATTTGCCGCAAAAATAGGCTTTTGTAACTGTATCATAAAGCTTTTTGAATTAAATTAGATGGTTTGTATTTCATTTATTTATTTAGCTTTGCAACTCTTTTTTTAAGAATTGATGTTAGATTTAGCTTCGCTTACTGACCTTTTAACGCAACCTCAAAAGATAGTAATCACTACCCATCATAAACCTGATGGTGATGCTATGGGATCGTCATTAGGCTTATATAATTATTTAATACAGCAGGGCCATCATGCCAGGGTTATTGCCCCTACAGATTATCCTGACTTTTTAAGCTGGTTGCCTGGTAACGAGAACGTTATTGTCTATACCGAGCACCGCGAAGAGGCTGCCGCCCTGATAGCCGATGCCAAGCTGATATTTTGCCTTGACTTTAATGCCCTGAGCCGTATCAATGATATGGGCGAACTGGTTGCCGAAAGCAGCGCTTATAAGATCATGATCGACCATCACCTGGAACCGGCTGATTTTGACGATTATAGGCACTGGGATATCAATGCCTGCGCTACCGCGCAACTGGTGTATGATTTTATCGTAAATGAACTTCACCATAAAGAACTTGTAAATAAGGATGTAGCTACGTGCCTTTACACAGGCATCATGACCGATTCTGCATCGTTTAGGCTTCCTAATACTACGTCCGGGGTTCACCGCATTGTTGCCGACCTGATTGACGCGGGTGCCGTTAACTGGCGCATTCATGAGCTGGTTTATAATAGCGCGTCTGAAAACAGGTTACGCTTTTTAGGGCATTGCCTGGCGAATTGCCTGGAGGTATTACCAGAATTTAATACCGCTATCATTGCCGTGAGTAAACAGGACCTTCAGCGTTTTGACGTTGAAACCGGCGATACCGAAGGCGTTGTGAATTATGCGCTATCAATGGCAAATGTGCGATTGGCTGCTTTTATAGTTGAACGTACCGATAGGGTGAAACTTTCTTTGCGCTCAAAAGGCGAATTTCCAGCTAATGAAATTTGCAAAAAATACTTTAACGGCGGTGGGCACCGCAATGCGGCGGGCGGTCATTCAGATGATACCCTCGAGCACGTTATCCAACAGTTTAAACAAATTTTACCTGAATATAAAAAACTATTAATACAGTAAAAAAGTAATGATGAAAAGAAAACTGATGTTTCTGTCACTTGCGGCTATAGGATTTGCAAGTTGCAACGGTGGGTTTAAGCAGGGCGATGGCGGCTTGCTTTACAACATCCACACTTCAAAAGGCAATCCTAAAGTTAAGGAAGGTGACTTTATGACACTGAACATGATCCTTAAAACCGATAAAGATTCAATTATCAACAATTCTTATGATAATGGCCAGCCTATCCCAACGCTGATGCCTAAATCACAGATGAAAGGTGATATTGTTTCTGGTTTGGCATTGTTGGGTGAAGGGGATAGTGCTACATTCAAAATAGCTGCCGATTCGGTATTTAAAGGTGGCCAGCAACGTCCTCCGGGCTTTAAAGGCAAATACCTCGTTTATACTATCAAAATAGAGAAAGTTATTGCTAAAGGTGCTCTTAACGAGCAGGTTTTCCGTGACCGTGTTACCCAATACATGAAAGGCCAGACCGATGCCCTTAAAGGCAAAGAGCCTGCAAAAATTCAAGGTTACTTAGATGCTCATAAAGATCTGAAATTCACCAAAACCGCGTCTGGCTTAAACTATGCTGTTACTACACCGGGTGCCGGTGCAAACGCTGCTGTAGGTGATACCGCAGTAATTAACTATACTTTAAGGCTTGTTACCGGTAAGGTTTTAGAAACCAGCTCTAAAGAAGTTGCTGTTAAAGAAAAAATGCAAATCAACCCGATGAACCCTTACCAGCCAATCCGCATCCCGGTAGGTGAAGGTAAAGTGATCAAAGGCTGGGACGAAGCTTTCCAATTGTTTAACAAAGGCACTAAAGCTGTATTGGTTGTTCCTTCATCATTAGGTTATGGTGACCAGGGTAGCCCGCAAATGCAGCCTTATACACCGCTTGTGTTTGAAGTTGAACTTGTAAATATTGTTCACCCAAATCCAAACGCGCCGAAACCGGTTATGCCGCAAATGCAAATGCCAACGCCAACTCCGGCAACAAAATAATTATACTATCTTATGAAGCCTTTCCTGCACAAGCAGGAAAGGCTTTTTTATTTATAGCTTATGAAAAAGTACATTTTTTATTTTATAGCACCTTTATTAAGCCTATCGGCTTTAACTGCTAATGCGCAAACCGGTGCTGTAAAAAAACGCCCTGCTGCAGCCAAAAGCGGCGCGGTTAAAAAAACCGTTCCTGCAAAAAAAACGGTTACACCGCCACAGGTTGTTGGCATGCTTAAAACATCTAAGGGCTCTTTTTACAAGATCTATACCGCAAACACAGGGGTAAAACCTAAAACCAGTGATGTGATCACTTTTAACTTTATCCAGAAAACGGATAAAGATTCTGTACTTTATAATAGCTTCGCAGCAGGGCACCCTGCACAGGCCCAGATCCAGCCGTCGCGCGGTTTAGGTGATATGATGGATGTTTTCCCGCTTTTGGCTGCTAAAGACAGCGCTTTGGTAAAAATCCCTGCCGATTCGATATTTAAAGGTCATGAAGAAGCCCGTCCGCCGTTTTTCCCTAAAGGCAGTTTTCTGAGCTTCGTGATTAAAATGGAAAAAATCCAGTCGATAAATGAAGCTATGGCCGAAAGAAATGCCGCTTTGGAAAAGCAAAAACAGGCTGAAGTAGCTGCTGCTAACGCGTATGTAACTTCACACGGTCTTAAAACCACAAGCACTGCATCAGGCTTACAATATGTAATTACCAGCCCAACTGATAAAAGTAAACCGGCAAACGGCGATACCGTACTGGTTAATTACACAGGTAAGCTGCTTAACGGCAAAGTATTTGACAGCAGCATCGAAGCTAATGCCAAAGCTGCCGGTTTAGATCAGCCTGGCCGCCCGTATGAGCCAATTAGTGTGGTACTGGGCGAAGGCCGTGTAATACCAGGTTGGGAGGAAGCTTTGCTTTTGCTTAACGAAGGTTCAAAAGCTACTTTCATTATTCCATCGGGTCTTGCCTATGGTGATAGAGGTTCGGGCGCAATCCCTCCTGGCAGCACCCTTTTATTTGATATTGAATTGGTGAAGGTTAATCCTGCCAAGAAAACCAAGTAATCATATTAAAAGATCATAATAATCAACCTCTTGCCCTAAAAGCAGGAGGTTTTTTGTTTATAGGGAGCAATTTTTAGTTAGATGGGTTTATACTTTACGGTTATAAATTCGTTATTAAGTATTCAAGGTTTATTTTTGCAGCATGGTTTTAACCGACACGCATACACATCTATATTACGAAAACATTCCTGAAAAACGCGCGTCATTAATGCAGCGTTGTATCGATAATAGCATTACCCGTTTGTTTTTACCTAATGTTGATGCCGCGTCTGTTCCGCTGGTTTATGGTTTGGTAAACGACTATCCTCAATATTGTTACCCTATGCTTGGCTTACATCCCTGCGATGTAAAGGAAGCCTGGGAAGACGAACTATCGGCCATTATGGATGCCCATCAGCAAAATAAGATCTATGCCATTGGCGAGATTGGTATTGACCTGTATTGGGATAAAACGCATTTAAAAGAACAGGTAGATGCTTTTATAAAGCAGATCAATTGGGCTAAAAACCTTGATTTGCCCATAGTGATCCATTGCCGTGATGCTTTTGACGAAGTGTACGAAGTGTTGAAACAGGAAGCGGATGAAAAACTGCGTGGCATTTTCCATTGCTTTGGCGGTACGGTTGAACAAGCGCAGAAAGTTATCGACCTGAATTTTTACCTCGGTATAGGCGGCGTTGTTACTTACAAGAACTCGGGACTTGATAAAGTAATACAGGAAATTGACTTAAAACATATAGTTTTAGAAACAGATTCTCCGTACCTTACGCCCGTTCCGTTCAGGGGTAAACCTAATGAAAGCTCGTACCTGGTGTATATCGCCGGGAAAGTAGCCGAGCTTCACCACACAAGCATTGAAAAAGTGGCCGAGGTCACTACCGAAAATTCCAGGCTTGTGTTCGGAATTTGAAATTGTTTAAATATTTTACCACAGCATAAACTTAATTAATGAGCCAAATTTTAATCATCTATACCGGAGGGACAATCGGTATGATGAGTGATCCGGTTACCAAGGTGCTCAAGCCTATCAACTTTGAGCAAATAATGGATAATGTGCCCGAGCTTGAAAAGCTTAACTGCCGTATTAAAGTACATTCATTTGATGAGATCATCGATTCATCAAATATGAACCCCGAAATATGGAGTGAATTGGCAGGACTTATCCAGTCTAACTACCATGATAACGATGGCTTTGTAATTTTGCACGGTTCGGATACAATGGCGTATACCGCTTCGGCATTGAGTTTTATGTTAGAGAACTTAGGCAAGCCTATTATTTTTACGGGCTCGCAATTGCCTATCAGCGCTATCCGTACAGACGCGAAGGAAAACCTGATGACGGCTATTGAAATAGCTAAAGCCAAAAAGAACGATCGTGCCCGTGTGCCGGAGGTTTGTATTTATTTTGATTATAAACTTTTCCGCGGTAACAGGGCTTTTAAATATAACTCATCAAAATTTGAAGCTTTCCGCTCGCCAAACTATCCTATACTGGCCGAATCGGGAGTGCACTTACGCTTTAGCGTAAATGACATCAGGCAACCTGAAGACGAAAGCGCCCTTATTATCCATAATAACCTGGTTAGTGATGTAGGTGTGTTAAAACTGTACCCAGGCATAAGCCCTAAGGTAGTCGAAAACATACTAAGTGCCGATGTGCGTGGTATAGTAATGGAAACTTTTGGTGCGGGTAATACTACTACCGATGCCTGGTTTATAGATTTGCTGAAAAACGCTATCGACAGTGGCAAGGTGATCCTTGATATTTCACAATGTAAGGTAGGCACCGTAGAACTTGGCCGTTACGAAACCAGCAAACACCTGAAAGATATTGGCGTGGCCAACGGTTACGATATGACCTTTGAAGCCGCTGTTACCAAAATGATGTACCTGCTTGGTCAAAGTGACAACCCGGCCCAGGTTAGGGAGTGGCTTGAAACTGATTTGCGTGGCGAATTGACGGTTTCGTAGATTCTCTAAAATAATCTAAGGAAAAATAAGTTTATAAAAGCGTCATTGCGAGGAACGAAGCAATCCCGGATTTGCAGGTTCGCCCTGTATAGTTTGGGATTGCTTCGTTCCTCGCAATGACGTTGTTTTTTGGATTTTATCTTATCGACTTTGCCGATTGAAATTACCCCTCCGGATTAAACATTGCCACCAGATTTTTTAGCCCGCCAGCCGAGTGCAATGATTCCGTTTGTTCTAATGTCATAGCGGCGGTTTCGGATGCTCTCGCGCGCATTGCTTTTTCGTAAGCGGCTATAGCATCACGGGTATTTTCAAACTCATTATTTAATAAGTGTTGGGCCAGTTCCAACGCGTCGAGCATGGCCATGTTAACGCCTTCGCCTGCGTAAGGTGGCATCAGATGGGCGGCATCGCCAAGCATGGTCAGGTTACTAAGGGCTTCCCAGGTTTGATCTAAGGGCATGCAATATTGAGGGCGGGGAATAAATACGGGCTCAGCATTTTCAAATAGTTCATCCCAGATATTGTCCCAGCCGGCAAACTCCTGCTTAAACCAGGCAAATACTGATGCTTTATCTTTGAAATCAATCCCGCTATCCTGCAGCCATGTTTCCGTTGATTTAATACCTGCATAAAATACGAGGCTGCCATCGCCTTTAGAACTTACTATCAGCGTTTTTTCGGCGCCCATGGCAAATATTTTACCGCCGTTCAGCAGCTCGTGAACCCGGGGACTTGCCTTTTCTGAGTCATAAACAGCTCCTTCTATCACACTCACGCCTGCATAAAATGGTTTAATAGGGGTAATGTAGTGGCGGATCTTTGAATTAGCGCCATCGGCAGCTATCACTAAGTCGGCATAAGCAATTGAGCCATTTTTAAATTCCAGTTTAATCCTACCGTCCTGTTCATCAAGTGACACAAACTGGCTGTCCCAAACCACAGTATCCGGTTGCAGGGAATCGAGCAGGATTTTTCTTAATGGGCCGCGGTCAATTTCGGGGCGATTGTACGAGCCGCCGTCGGCTCCGTGCTCATCGTGTATAATGTTGGCGTATTTATCTACAACTCTTAGTTTATCGGCTCCGGGGCGATAGTTAGCGTTAAAGGCGTCCATCAATCCGGCTACATCTAAGGCTTTCAAACCCGATTCTTCATGAAGGTCAAGCGTAGCGCCCTGTACACGCACTTCCCGGTTCTCGTCGCGCTCGTAAACTTTTACGTTGGCGCCATTCATTTGTAAAATGCGTGCAAGGGTAAGTCCACCTGGGCCGCCGCCCACTATTGCTATATTTTTGTTTTTAATTGCTTTCATGTTGTTTAATTATTTCATCATACCTTTTATTACTGCATCACAACAGGCCGATACTACTTCATCGGTAATGATTTGTATAGGTCTGTTGAGATGATCAAAATACTCGTTCACCAGATCAAGCAGGGGCGAAAACATAAGTGCCCGCTGAGCATCAAAAGGAAGATCGCTGATTATTCCTGCCTCGACATTTGACTGAATAAAGCGATGGATGGGAGCGAAGAACTGGCCCTGCTGAATATTTTCCCGTTGATAGGCTTTGTTAAGCAAAGGCGAAGATTTACCATACAGAATTAAGGCGAAGTGTGTACGGTTATTTTTTAAGTATTGAAAACCATTGTCCCAAAGCTTTTTAATGCCGGTTTCAAAATCCACTTTTTCATCAAACCCTTTCAGGATAGCGGCTTCGTAAGCGCCTAAAACTTCGGTAATGAAAAGCTTGATCAGCAGGTCTTCCTTATCCTCGTATTTGATATAGATGGTACGGGGTGATACATTTGCCGCCTTAGCCAGCTTTTGCATACTCAGGTTTTCGAGCCCTTCGTTGGCAATAATATCAAGGGCAATGGTGCGAATGGCTTGCTCTTTCTCTAAATTCTTTGGCCTCATAACACGGGTAATTTGAATTGTTATACAATTATAAGTAAATGTTTATTTACTTATGGTATTTTTATTTCAAATGACTTTAAGATGATGGGACAAATAGGCCGGAGCCGATGTGCAGAGAGTAAACTAAAGCATTCTAAACAGGTAAGCCGCAACTAAGGCTATCACTCCACTTCAATTCCCTTCGGAAACTTCTTAAACACCGTATCAAATGTAAGATCAGGATATTGCGCGCTTGCCTTATCCATAATAAATTTCAACTGCTCATATTCAAAAGATGCTATTTGCTGGTTTTCCCATTTTTTTTCGCCGGCTGCATAAGGGATCAGCCATTTTACAGCGGCTTTCATTCCCCGGCCATCTGCGGTTTGCTTATGCCACAGGTCGATATTTAGATGGTTGGCTAAAATGGCCATCTGGCACCAGGCATACAGGTTCATATTCACATAATCCCACGATTTGGTGCGGGCAAGTTCAAGGGGCTGGGCGCCTTCAGGAGTGAATTGCTTATCAATACGTGGAATAGTGATGTTTTTGATTAATTCTGTAGCTGTTTTATTATCGCCTATAAAAAGCGAGTAATCGATAAGCTGCACATCATAATATGAGCCATGGTTGTTGAGTTGCGAACGTTCGTCTTTACCATTAGGGCTGGTTTGCAACCAACCGGCAAAAGCCTTAAACCAGTCTTTTATATCATTTACCAATTTCTCATCCATAGCCTTGCTGCCCTTTAACATGGCAATAGCATCGGGTATCGCGGTAAGCTCCCTGCTTTCAATTATACCTATGCCCCGACCGTCATTAAGGCCTGGAATATATTGCGCATAATTTAAGTTGGGGTTCATGCGGGATGCAGGATCAATAAACCATGTTTGCAATAAGCTTCTGGCTTTTGCCGCATACTTTTCATTCCTGGTATAATAATACGCGAAGCCCAACTGCTTGACGGCGGTACACATATCGCCCAGTTGACTGCGGTCATGCAGTAAATAAATTTCGGGGTTGCGTTCGCCATCTTTACGAATGTAGGGCAGGCCATCGGGTTTTGCGGGGTCGGCCCACCAGTAAGGTGCCTGGCTTACATAATCGTGCTTATCGTTGCTTGGCGCGGTTTTGGTTTTGTTGAAAGTAACCGAATATGGCCCTTTGGTAAGTGCACTATCTGCCCGGTTAATCATCGCGTTGATTTTGGTAGATGCATCTTTATCTCCTTGTTTTAACAAGCTTTTCGATTTGATCAACAATTGCTCATCGACTAATAGAAAGCTTGCTTTTTGCTGGGCGAAAGAAGATTTATTAAATATGATAAATAACAAAAGGCACAGGCCGGATAATTTTCTAAATTTCATAAGATAGGGTAAAGCCTGGTTCGCTTTACAAAAGCTAAAATATCCTTTTATTAATTATCGCCATAAACCCTTCTTTAAATTTTTCGCTCACAGGGATATGTTTATCGGCTATGTAGATGTGATTATCCTGGATTTTTGCCAGTTGTTTGGTGTTTACAATAAAGGAGTTGTGCACCCGTACAAATGGAGCCGAAAGCTGTTCTTCAATATCTTTAAGCCGGCGATAGATCAGCAGTTGCTCCTGCCCGGTAACGAGGCGTACGTACTCTTTTTCACCTTCAAAGTACAGGATCTCATCCAGAAGGATGCGGCGTAATACCTTGCCCGATTTTACAAAGAAATAGCCTTCGTCGGCGGTTTGAGTTTTGGGAGTCATTTGTTCTGCCTTACCAAAATAAGCCTCAATCTTTTGCATGGCAGCCAGGAAACGCTTCAGCGTAATGGGTTTAAGCAGGTAATCGATAGTTTGATAAGTATAGCTCTCGGCAGCGTATTCCGAATAGGCGGTAGTGAACACAATTTTAGTTTGGGGCGGCAGCAGACCGGCCAATTCCATACCGGTTAGCTGCGGCATGTTGATATCCAGAAAAATAAAATCCACCTTATGGGTTTTTAGGAAAGCCAATGCCTCAAGCGCGTTGTAGCACTTGGCCTTAAGCTGCCATTGGGTACTTTGCTGCACCAGGATTTCGAGCAGGTTTACCGCGTTGGGTTCATCGTCAATAATGATACAGCTTAAGTTCATGCTACCGGGATCTTTAAAAATGCAGAAAAGGTGTTGTTGCTGTTGTCAATTTTCAGGTCAAAATCTGCGCCGTATAGCATGGTTAGCCTTTTGGTTAAATTGGCAATGCCAAAACCTGCAGTGCGTTTGCTTGCTGCCTGAACATGAATGGTATTATTGGTTTTAAAAAACAGGTAACCATCCTGCTGAATCAAAGATATGCCAATAAGGTTTTGCTCGCTCGATTTATCAATGCCATGCTTAAAAATATTCTCAACAAAGGTCATCAAAAGCATGGGCGGAATCCTGAGATCGGAGTTGAAATTCTTTTCAAAAAATACCACTACTTCGTGCCTGATCCTGATTTTTTCTAAGGCGATATAGTTTTCAATGAACTGTACCTCGGTACCAATAGTTACATCATCTTTCGGACTTTCATCAACAAAATAACGCATGATATCCGACAGCTTTTCTATCAATGCCGCCGTCCGGGGCGCTTCGCGATAGGCTTCGTAATAAATATTATTGAGCGTATTAAACAAAAAATGCGGTTGTACCTGCGATTTTAACAGGTTCAGTTCGGCCTGGCTTTTTTGTATAATGATCTCTTCGGTTTGTTGTTTCAGCTTAAAATATTCTAATGCTATCCGGAATATCAGGCTTAACATATAAATAAGCACTCCGCCCGAAATATAATTGGTAATAGCTTTGATGCTTACCGGTTCAGGTACTTTTGCAAAGAAGCTGTTGTAGAGTAATAATGTGATATATCCTCGCAGCGTGCCGATTGCCGCTATAAATATGATCACCAGCAATACATACCACACATATTTGCCTTTTTGATAAAACAGGGGATACAAAACCGATATGTTTCCATATATAATGATGGCATAAAAAGCAGTAGTTACGCTGGCGTACATAGCCGATTGGGTTGCGCCATCCATCGGCAAATAAGAAAAAAACAGGAGCAGACATACCGATATCCATACCAAAAGCTGGAGTTTTTTAATGGATGGCCTGGCT
Organism: Mucilaginibacter kameinonensis; assembly: GCF_003675385.1. Lineage (GTDB taxonomy): Bacteria > Bacteroidota > Bacteroidia > Sphingobacteriales > Sphingobacteriaceae > Mucilaginibacter > Mucilaginibacter kameinonensis. Next base: position 112,313 of record NZ_RCWZ01000006.1, read on the forward strand.
TTAAATAGTTGCATTTTTAAAATTACTAAGCTTTTTGTTTGCTGATGCCGGCTTTAAACCGTTGCCTGCATTTATTCAATAAATGACGTTAATGGTTCAATAAACGTTGCTATAGACACATTATTGAATAAATGCCGTATCGGGTTAAAAAGAAAGCGGCAGCGGTTTAACTGATTTTATTTGCCGGTTGATAAAGGACAGTTTTGAATTATTAACAGAAAATTATCCTTATCAAACCGTCAAATTATCATGAAAACCGAACATTTAGCTGAAAAGATCGTAGCCGTTAGTATCAGCCTGTTGCTGCTGCTTTCGCACACGCCTAAAGTATTTGCTCAAACCGATACTATTCGCATAAAAGATAAGCGCTTGCTTACCTCAACGCTTAAACCCGGCTTAAGGCAATACCTTGTTTATTTTCAAAATACTAAAGACAGCCACAGTCTGAAATTCTGGCTTTGGCTGCGCGATATAAACTTTGAAACCCGTAACGGCGAAAAAGTATTAACCGTAACCCAACATTGGTATGGTAATGATAGTTCATCTTACCGTTCTGTTTATTCTATTAACAAGGTGGCCGATTTCGCGCCTCTTTATCATTCAGAAACCATCGGCAAAAAGACAAAAGCATTTAACTGGGCTCCTGATAAAATTACAAGTGTCGATACCGTTGCCAATAACGAGGCAAAGAACTTTAAGCTCGATTTTACTTTCCCTAACCTTAACTGGAATTTAGACATTGAAACCTTTGAGATGTTACCGCTGGCCGAAGGCAAAAATTTTGCTATTCCTTTTTATGAAGCCAGAATCCCGGCGCCGCTTTATGTGCTTTATAAAGTAACCGGCAGCGAGGTAATATCAACTTTAGATGGTAATAAAGTGGATTGCTGGAAGCTGTACAATGAAAGCGACTACAATGGGCGTCACTTTACAGAAACGTACTGGATCAGTAAAAAGAACCACGAGTTTTTGAAAGAGGAAGACGCTTTTGGCGGAGGTTATCGGTATAAAATAAAAATGATGGGTGCCGCCACCAATCTGCTGCCGAGATTTGCAAAGTAAATTTGATGAAAATAATAATATACTATTGTCATTTCGAACGAACCAGTTTGAGGAGTGTGCGGTGAGGGAGAGGAGAAATCTTCTACACCTTGCATTTGCGCTTATCAAGGCGTATAAGATTTCTCTTTCGCCCCGACGCTCATGCCCGCCCGGGCTCTATCGAAATGACATTTTTCATGGATTAGCAATAAAAAATATAAATATCTATCCCTTTGAAAAACAGCCGGGGCTATGATTTTAGTATCATAGCCCCGGCCTTTTGTATAAGCAGTTAATAGTTTTATTGGTTTAAGCCGAAAGCTTCCCAACCCGATGCTGTTGCCCGGTTACAGGTCATGGCCTGGGTGCCGTTTTCGCTGGAGATGAATTTACCGTTGCTGCCGCGCAGGGTGATTTTGCCATCGGTAGTAACTATCCAATCAAATTTTTCCCAGTCGCCTGGTGTGGTACGGTTACAAGTGATGGCTTGTGTGCCATTTTCTGACGATACATATTTTCCCATGCTGCGCAGATAGATTTTACCTCCGCCGGCATCTAATACGGTGAAATGTTCCCAGTCGCCCGCGGTAGCGCGATTGCAATTCATGGCTTGTGTGCCATTTTCGCCGCTTACGTACAGGTTGTTGAAACCTTTAAGCGAGATAACGGTACCAATTGGCGGAGACGATGGCGGTGTTGTGCTGCCATTGATAACAGAATTGATTGCTGATAGCAGGGAGTTTGCGCCTGTAACATCCTGCGATAATTCCCACATCATGATACCGCCGCCCTGGTTAATAGCCAGGGTAGTTTTGCTTTTAATGGTTGGGATACCATTGTAGCTAATACCGTTCCAGGTATCCGAATTAGGACTGCCGCCGCCTGCAAGTATATCGGCATAAGAAGTGTAAGGCTCCCTCCCATAAAACGGAACCCCTAAAATAGCCTTGGCCTTAGGCAACCCGCGACCGATCCAGTAGTTTAATGATGTTTGCGCCAGTGAATATGGCGAATGGTTTGAACCATCGCCATCATAAGCCATCAGGTTCAGGAAATCTACATAGCCAAATACGCTGTTCAATACGCTTGAGCCATCGTTGGATATTACTGCCGCGGTTAACAGCTTACCCTGGTTATGAAGGGCGGTGCTTAACTGCGACATCAACGCGGCATAGTTGTTAGCCGAAGCGCCGTCGTCAGGATATTCCCAGTCGATGTCGATGCCATCCAGGTTGTATTGATTGGCAAAGCTGACAAGGTTGTTTACAAAATTGGTGCGGGATGTTGCGTTGGCAGCCAGGGTTTCGAAGGCGCTATCGTCGCCGTTGTTCCAGCCGCCAAATGATACCAGTACTTTAACATTATTGGCATGACCGGTTGATACCAGGCTTTGGAGTTTAGATACGTTATCAACAGCGCCAATGCCACCCGATGGAGTAGGTGGTACAAAAGCGTAATTGATGTGGGTAAGCTTCGAGAACTGAACCGCGCTTACAGCTCCGGCCCAGCTTGGCAGATAGCCTACTACTTTAAAGCCGGGAACTGCCTCAACGGCCACCGATTTTTGAGGCGCATTATCGGTAGGCGCATTGGGCTGATTGGCTGAAAAATTATCCTTACGGCACGATGAAAGCGCAAAGAAAACTACTGCTATACACCATAGCAGGTGGGAGTTTAAAGTTGTTTTCATAATTTGGTTTATTGGTAAATGGATGAAAAGCGATATTCTTCAAATTCCCTCCCTTGGGAGGGGTGTGACGGAAATGTGTGATGGCAGGGAGGGGTTTGTTCGTTTTGCTCATTACAGCATGTTGTTGAAACCCCTCCCTACACCCTCTCAAGGGAGGGAATCGCTCATTCCCTGCTTTGAATAAAATTTTTTTCTATTGATTCAACCCAAAAGCTTCCCAGCCGGAGGCAGTGGCCCGGTTACAGGTCATGGCCTGTGTACCGTTTTCGCTGGAGATGAATTTTCCGTTGTTGCCGCGCAGGGTGATTTTGCCATCAGTAGTAACTATCCAGTCAAATTTTTCCCAGTCGCTTGGTGTGGTGCGGTTACACGTAATAGCTTGAGTGCCATTTTCTGATGAAACGTATTTACCCATGCTGCGCAGATAAATTTTACCGCTGCCTGCATCAAGCACCGTGAAATGCTCCCAGTCTCCGGCTGTAGTACGGGTGCAGGTCATGGCCTGCGTGCCGTTTTCGCCGCTAACGTATTTACCGTTAAAGCCCTTCAGCGAAATTACCGTGCCGATTGGCGGGGTATTTGGGGGAGTAGTAGTACCACCTGTAATAACGGAGTTAATGGCCGAAAGCAATGAATTTGCTCCTGTGGCATCGCCGCCCAGGTCCCAGATCATCATACCGCCGGCCTGGTTAAGCGCCAGTGTGGTTTTACTTTTAATGGTTGGGATACCGTTATAGCCAAAAGTTTGGAAAGTATCCGAATTAGGGCTTCCGCCTGAAGCCAGTACATCAACATAATTCATAGTCGAGTAATCGTACCGGTTATCCCTTGCGTAAAATGGAACGCCCAGTATGGTTTTGGCAACAGGTAAACCGCGGCCAGCCCAATAGCTTAAACAATCAACTGCCGATTGATAAGTAGAGTGCTGAAAGTTGTTATCATCATAATCCATGATATTGATCCAATCGAGGATGGTGAACATGTTGTTGGTAACATAAGTTGCGCCAACCGAGATAGAAGCAATGGTACATACCCTGCCGCTGTTGTGCATAGCGGTTGATAACTCCTGCAGCAGCAGGTAAAAATTATTGGTTTCGGTACCTGCCGATGGGAATTCCCAGTCGATATCAACACCATCAACATTGTATTGGTTACAGAAGTTAACCATGTTGTTAACAAATGCGGTACGGTATCCGGCATTAGCAACAATAGGATGGAAGGCATCGCCGCCACCGCCGCCGCCAACAGAAATAATAACTTTAACATTGTGACTGTGTGCATTTGATACCAGGGTAGTGAATTTTGAAAGGTTGTCAAGCGGATTTAGTCCCCCGGTGTTTGTTGGGGTAAGGAAAGCGTAGTTAACATGGGTTAATTTGCTGTACTGTACCGCGTTTACGTCGCCCTGCCAGCTGGGGAGGTAACCAATTACTTTAAATGAAGCAACAGGAACAGCGTTGTTAACCGCAACTGTTTTATTGCTGTTGTCGGTGTTAGCGTCGCCCCCGGTTTTAAACTGGTCCATGTTATCCTTTTTACAGGATGATAGTGCAGCCATAGCGACCAGGAACAGGCCAAGGAGGTAAGAGTTAGATTTTGATCTCATAAGTTAAGTTTGTTAAGTGGTTTTTGATGTATTATTTGGTTTATAAATAAGCCGGGCAATAAAACACAAACCTGTTAACCAAATTCATGATACTTATGAATATCATATACTAATATCAGGAAGGGCGCGTTAATAGGTGTAATAGATGTTTTGGTATGAGTAAAATTATATAAACATCTAATTATAAATACCTAATAATAACCTCAATACGATTCGATCGCAAGCGTAGTAGTGCTTTTGTAGTGCAATCTTAACAGGGAAAATCCTCCTTTTTGGCAAAGAAATATTTTTGTGATACGCTTAACTCACAGTTATATATTATTATAGTAAGGGAAAATGAGCTTTTGAGTAAATCGCTTACCCGGTTTAAAACCAGATAAGCGGGTGCCTGATAGGTAAATTGCGGATAACTTCTTCAACCTGAGGGTTATGATCCAGTTTTTGCCAGGTTGTTAACCACGCATTTTCACGGTAAGCGTTAGCACCGAATAACAGGAATGGCTGGGCAACCGGCCAGTTATCCCAATACATTATATCGGGTTTTAAAGTCCATTTGTTTTTATCTGCTACAAAAGGATATAAATAAACTATACCTCTTTTAATGGATTTGCCATCAGGAGTTTCAAAGTTCCATAAATTATCCTGCGGGCCTGAAAGGATCTGGCATAACATGGTCATGGCATCAAGATTGAAAATGGAGTAACCATAGGGCTTGGTGCGCTCCAGCTCTAAGGGGAAGCTGCCATCGGTGCCCATTTGGCGTGGGAGCAGTATCGTTTTATAACGTATCCGTATTGAATCGAGCACCGCATTGTTTTGACAAAGTTTTGCAAACGAGGCTACCTGCATAGCCCAGCAGGTAGCATGGTTGTTTTTAACGTCCCTTTCCTGCATGCCGGGTTTACTGGTCATAAGCCAGTTGGTATAGTCGGCAAACCATTTTTTTACTCCCGATTGGGTAGCCGGATCCATGGCTTTTTCCATTACGATAATACCCTGCGCAACCACCATCAGGTGAATGGTATCAATAATGCCGTAATTACGACCGGTATACTGCCCTTTAACCGCCTGAGCAAACCACAGGCTCGGGTTCATCATGGTTTCGGGATCCATAAACCAGGCTTTAAGGTGGATCACGGCCTGATTTACATATTTTTCATCTCCGGTTAGTTTATAGGCCGAAGCCAGCGCGCCGATGATCTTGCTGAAGCGGATCATCGCTTTGCGGTGTTCAACAAAGTTATCCGGGTTAGTCATGCCATCGCGGTTGATATATGGCCCTTCGGGATTTTTAGGATCTGGCCAGAAATAATCGGCCTCCGAAAAAAAATCGTGCTTGCCGCCGGCGCTTTTGGGCGATGATGACGCGGTAACCGTAACCGGCTGCTGCTGCATGGCCCAGGCTGCTTCGGCCATTATTTGTTTTTTGAGGTTTTTTTCGGCGATTTTTTCGGCAGGGGATTTATCGGGCTTGATTTGTTCTGTAGTAAAAGCAAATTGCGAAAGCGTTGTAACGGCAATTAGTATTACAGCAAATATTTTTTTCATGGCGATGGTTTATTATGGTGCGCCAAGATAATAATAGGCCCGGGAATTGGGTTGGTGTTTTTAGCGTGTAGGGGATTTGAAGGGGGATTTTAATATTATTTCCGGTTTTTAGCAGCGATTGCATTTGTCCAGTCATATAAACCATCCTTTTCAAATACACCACCTATTAAAAAGTGCTGGAGGAACTCAAAAAATGAAGTGGTTAATACCAAACTGTTTTGATCTTTATCGGTACACGTTATTTCGTAGCAATTATTTGCAGCAGGATTAATGATCAGTTCCCAAAGATCGCTGTAAATCAGGAACTCAGCAATATAAAGAGAGTTGCTGTGAATAAGTTCATTAAGCGGGACAATGCGAAACAAGTCTTCATCCGACATGAAGCCGTTAGTGAACTGGTAAAATTGCCGGATATCATCAGGTAACTTTACACCTGCGCTGATCTCAAATTCGTATATCTCCAGGTCTGTTGCACCGGCATACAGGGTAATGTCGGTTTCGTGCAGCCGATATTTTAGATAGTTAATGATATCGGTAATTGATTTAATGAGATGCAAGGTGTAGGTTGTTTTCGCTTTTAAGTTATAGCAAATATAAATTGATTATATGAGGAAAGCAGTACTGGTGAGGTACGTAACATTTGTTTTGATGCTTTTTATTAGGCAAATGGCATAACTATTGATTAAATAATCTACACCTGTACGTAAAAAGCGTTATTTAACCATAAAATTATGGTTGGGCACTATAAACATTATGCCAACGTTTTTTATGTTTACGCAAATTCATTAAACATGAAAACTCTAAAAACATCTTTATTAGCTCTTACTATAGCTGTTTTAGCTATCACAACCCAAGCCTGCAAAACCAAAAAAGCCGTGGTGCAAACGCCACCTCCGGCTCAGCCAGCACAACCTGCAACGCCGCCGCCAGCTCCGAAGCCAGCGCCAACTCCACCGCCGCCACCAGCTCCGGCTCCGGAAAAACCAGACTATAATTTTACCAATATCCAGTTTGAGTTTAACTCGGCAGTGTTAAAGACTGCTTCTTACCAAACTTTAGATCATATTGTTAAGGAACTTAAATTAGATCCGTCAGCTAAATTCATTTTGAATGGTAACGCTTCTGCCGAAGGTACTGCCGAGCACAATCAGTCATTATCTGTTGATAGGGCAAACTCTGTAAAATTGTATTTAGTTAATAGTGGTGTAAACGGTGATAACCTGACTGTAAAAGGCTGGGGCGAAAGCAAACCAATTGCTGATAACTCAACCGAAGAAGGCCGTGTGCTTAACCGCCGTGTTGAAGTAAAGTTAGCACAGTAAGTAAAAACTTTTAATAAATGTAAAAGGCAGCCTAATAGGCTGCCTTTTTTGTTGGGCAAAATTATTCGGTACCGTTAACCAGTTGAAAAATAGTAAACAGGTGATGGGCCTCATGTAATACAAAAAACTCGGCCCATTTTGAAATGGTAAGCCTGCCATATTTAGGATGTACGCCGATGCGCAATAGTTCTGTATCGGTAAGCCCGGCCAGCAGATCGGAAATTGATGCTCTGTCTACTTTTATAATATCCAGCAGTTCAGTTAGGTCCATTAATCTGAAGGGAGTAAATTCAGGATCAAGGTCACCATTATAACGATCAAATACCGGGACATCTTCATTAAGTATCTGGTGTATTCTGCCTATAAATATTTTCTGGTAACGGGTCAGATGCGCTATATTATCCAAAGCACTCCATTTACCGGGTGCCGGTGGCGAAGCCAACTTCTGGTTGCTTGTACCTGCAACCAATTCTGCTATAGCAAGGTGTTGGTTTCTTAATCTTTCGGTGAGTGAATTATACATTTTGATGTTTGCGATAGAGCGGAAAGTTAGCATAAAATGCTGTGTTGGTTTTAGTAATAATATTTAATAACTTTATTATTACCATAAACCGACTAAAAGTTTCGGCGCCAGCTGTTTACTTTATTACATACCTAAATCGTTTGCATTATGTTAAAGAAATTGTTTCTGTACTATTTGATGGTTTCACCCTTTTGGTGCCTGGCTCAAACCAGGATAACAGGCAGGGTTGTCAACGCAACAGATAAAAAAGGTGTCGCGAACGCAAGCGTATTTTTAAGTAATGCAACTGTTGGAGCAAAAACCACACCCGAAGGAACGTTTACCCTTGCCGACGCCAAAAATGGTAAATATGAGCTGGTAGTTTCCATTGTTGGGTTTGAAACCTATAAGCAAAACATAACGGTAACTGGTAGTGATATGGTTTTGCCCGATATTATCATGTCGCCTAAAACCTATGCTTTAAAGGAGGTAATTGTAAAACAACACACCGACCCCAATCGTGCGCAGTATTTAACAACTTTTAAAGAGCAGTTTTTAGGTAAATCTGAACTGGCCGATCAATGTAAAATTCTGAATCCGGAAATGCTTGATTTTGTCTACGATGATGACACCAAAACACTGACAGCATCTTCCGTTGATTTTTTGAATGTTGAAAATCGTGGGCTTGGTTACCGGGTAAAGTATCTTATCACAAATTTTACTTATGATGATAAAGACATTTCAAACAGGAAACTGCACTACGAGGGTTCTGTGCTGTTTGAAGAGTTAAAAGGTACGCCATCACAACAGAAAGACTGGCAAAGGGCAAGATTGCAGGTTTATAAAGGATCTGCTATGCATTTTTTACGTGCATTGCAGGCTAAACATTTGGATGAGGAAGGGTTTCGTGTATTGCAGTATGCTAACCCTGAACGACGGGACCTGCCTAAATCACTATTAAGCAAAAGAGGGCGCCCAATACTGATGACCTATCCTTTAAATGAGGATGAAATGATGGTTAAAACCGATCAAATTGGCGTACATGCCCTCGGTTGTGATTTTGATTCGTTCCATATCACTTATAATGAAGATCATCGTTTTACGAAACGCGGGCAAATGAATAATATAAACAGTTCCGCTAACCATGATGTAACGGTTTTGAATTTTAACCTGCCTTACGCCCTTTTTGATGATAATGGGGCCCTGCTTGATCCTAATAGCGTAACATATAGCGGCGCATGGGGCAATAACCGGGTAGCCGAACTTTTGCCAGTTGATTATGAGCCTTTAAACACTCGGGCTGTAAATGAAAAACCAGGATTGACCGATGTTATAAATAAGCTTAGAAATTACAATGCTTCATATACTGCCGAAAAAGTTTATTTGCATTTTGATAAACCCTACTATGCTGCCGGCGATACAGTTTACTTTAAAGCTTATATAACCGCCGGCGATCGCCACGAGCTATCGGATATAAGCGGTGTGTTGCATGCCGAGTTGATCAATACAGCAAACAGAATCGATCAGGCTGTTAATTTACAGATAACTGATGGTGTGGCCTGGGGGGATTTTGCCCTACCGGATACTTTGCCTAAAGGGAATTATCATATCCGGGCGTATACCAAATGGATGCAAAACCAGGGCAGTAACAATTATTTTGACCGGGGAATTAAAATTGGATCGACCAGTAATAAGATAGCCGAAAGCGCTACCAAAGCGCCGCTGCCGATTGCCGCTAATAAAATTGATGTGCAGTTCTTTGCCGAAAGTGGCAATATAATTACCGGCATTCAATCTAAAATAGCCTTCAAGGCTATTGGCCCCGACGGAGCAGGCGTAAATGTTAGCGGAATTATTACCGATAATGACAATAATCAGGTAACCACATTTGCTTCATCGCACTTGGGTATGGGATCTTTTTACCTGAACGCCCAACCGGGTAAAAGCTATAAAGCCGACCTTAATTATACCAACGGAACAAAAAACACTGTCAATCTTCCAATGCCCATGGAGAATGGAATTAGCTTATCTGTTGATAATAGTGAAATTCCCCGTGCTATTGTTAAAATAAATGCTGCTGATGCTTTTTACAAGCAATATAAAGGACAGGAATTTACATTGCTCATTTATTCCGGCGGCACCGCTTCAACTATTGCCTGCAGGTTAGATAGTCAGACAATAACACGTGATATTTTAAAGCGGCGTTTAAAAACAGGGATAGCTACCATTACATTATTTTCTGCCGTTAATGAGCCCCTTTGTGAACGCCTGATTTTTGTGCAAAACTATGATCAATTGAGCCTGGCCGTTAACAGCCCCAAAGCAGATTATAAAAAAAGGGAAAGGGTTGATATCAGCCTGAATGCAAAGAACAGAGCGGGCGACCCGTCAGTTGGCCATTTTTCGGTATCAGTTATAGATGAAAGCAAAGTTCCGGTAGTTGAAAATTCCGAACATACTATACTAACTGATCTGTTGTTAACTTCAGATCTGAAGGGAAATGTAGAACAACCCAACTATTATTTTACCAATGTGAATGACGAAACAACGAAAAACCTGGATCTGGTAATGCTTACTAATGGTTATCGTGGTTTTGAATGGAAGCCTTTATTAAGCGGCTCTTATCCGGCTATAGCATACCAACCTGAAAAGGGTTTGGAAATAAGCGGCAATGTAAAGCGTTCGGGAGGGAGCGCCATGCATGAAGGCACTGTTTCTTTAATCTCTTCGCAACCAACAACGGTGTTAAGTCAACCAGTAGACGATAGGGGCGATTTTGCATTCAGTAACTTGTTCTTTACCGATACCGGCAGGTTCATTTTACAGGCTGTTACAGCCAAAGGTGATAACTCAACAAGATTGACTTATAACAAAAACAATCAAAAACTGCCAGTATCGTCATTCGGCTTAAACGTCGTACCCAATGATATTAATTTATCAATGACGAACTATCTTGAAAATAACAAGTTACGGCAAGATGATTATTTGAAGTATAGCAAAATAAAAATGCTGAAAGAGGTGAAGATCAAGGCCGTTAAAAAGAATGAATATCGCTCTTCGGCTTTAGGAGGGCCGGGTAGTGCCGATCAGGTGATAAAACTGGGGCAGCTTCCTGTTTCAGGTTCGTTAACTCAAATGGTAGAAAGCAGGGTACACGGCGGACGAGCATACGCAATGTTAAGGAGTGATTTTGATGGTTTAGTAATTTTGGATGGGGTGGCAATAGATAGTCGTATTTCGGCGAACCCAATACCTGGCGGAGGTTCGCTTGATTTTATAAGCGCCTCGGATGTTGAAACAGTAGAGCTTTTTTACAATGCCAATGCGGCAATATATGGAGCGCGGGGGGGCCATGGAGTAATCGTGATAACCACAAAGGCAAAAGGGGGGCTTACCGAAAAAGAAATCACATCAACCGGGATATTACCAATATCGGTGCCCGGATTTTATAAGGCGCGTGTATTTTACTCACCTAAATATGAAAATCTTGAGCAAGCCGGTAACCGCCCCGATTTGCGGAGTACTATTTATTGGCAACCGGAGCTGGTAACAGATAAAAATGGCCAGGCGTTGTTTAATTATTTCAATGCCGATGGAACAGGCTCATATCGCATAGTTGTTGAGGGATTTGATGAGGATGGTAATTTAGGGCGGTTGGTGTATCGGTATAATGTTCAGTGATAAATTGAACTACCCCATAGTTTAGTATAAAGCTGCAGATTACCGGGTCGTACCGTGTAAATGCCGTTCCTTTAGCCTGATCGGCATTTTGTCTCAAGATTGATACGATTTTACCAAGTATTGAGCCATTTTGTGCAAAAGGATTGTTTTAATTTGGAACGTGCAAAACTGTTCGTTGTGCTGTATGTTCATGCATAATAGCGCCGGCCATTTTTAACCTTCCTGCTTTTTATTGAAAACATAAGTTTAACCAGCTTTTGCGCAGGTAATATGATCGCCTATGAATAAATATAAACTATATGCCGGTTTGTTTTTTACCGGTACAATAGCTCTTGTTTCGGCTGCGTGGCAAACAAAAACTGCCAAACAACCTGAGCCTCCAAAGAAACGACCTAACATTATTGTTATCATGGCCGATGATATGGGTTTTTCTGATCTGGGCTGCTATGGCGGTGAGGTTAATACACCAAATATCAATTATCTTGCTCAAAATGGCATCCGCTACAGGCAGTTCTATAACACATCACGTTGCTGCCCAACAAGGGCTTCGTTACTTACCGGCTTATATAATCAGCAGGCAGGCATTGGCAAAATGACCGATGCTGAAGACGAGCCTGGCTATCTTGGTCATATCACCGATAATGCTGTAACCCTTGCCGAAGTTTTGAAATCTGCCGGTTATCATACGGCAATGTCGGGCAAATGGCATGTGTCAAATACCAATGGCCAGCCTAACGCCCAGGATCAGTTGGCCTGGTTAAATCATCATAAAAATTATCCTGAGTTTTCGCCGATTAGCCAGTATCCAACCAGCCGCGGGTTCGAGAAATTTTTCGGCACTATTTGGGGTGTGGTTGATTTTTATGATCCGTTTAGTTTGGTTAGCGGCACCACGCCTATTAAAACAGTCCCCAAAAACTACTATCATACAGATGCTATTAACGATACGGCGGTAGCTTATATCAAGGGCTATGCTAAATCGTTAAAGCCCTTCTTTTTGTACGTTGCCGAAAACGCACCGCACTGGCCACTGATGGCAAAGCCTGAGGATATTGTCAAATATAAAGACACGTACAAAGGTGGTTGGCAGGCCATCCGCGAAGCGAGGTACAAAAAAATGGTGAAGCTTGGCCTCATCGACCCCGCAAAAACTAAGCTGTCCGACCGATGGAAGGGCGACCTGCAATGGGAAAATAACCCGGATAAAGAGTGGGATGCTATGGCAATGGCTGTTCATGCTGCCATGATAGACGGGATGGATCAGGGCATTGGCCGTATCATTAAAACATTGAAAGAAACCGGTCAGCTGGACAATACACTGATTGTTTTCCTGTCGGATAATGGTGCCAGCGCTGAAAACTGTGCTGCTTATGGTCCCGGATTTGACCGCCCCAATGAAACCCGCGATGGCCGTAAAATAGTTTATGCTACAAAAAAAGAAGCGCTGCCGGGTCCGGAAACTACATATTCATCTATCGGCCCTCGTTGGGCAAACGTAGCCAACACCCCTTATGAGTATTGGAAAGCCGAATCATACGAGGGCGGCATTCATACCCCGATGATTGCTTTCTGGCCAAAGGGAATTACCATTAATAAAGGCGGGTTTAATGACCATGTAGGCCATGTGATGGATTTCATGAGCACATTTGTTGAGCTGGCCGGAGCCCAATATCCTAAAACCTATAAAGGGCATAACATTCCGCCAACTACAGGTATTAGTCTGGTGCCAAGCTTTAAAGGCAAACAAACTCCCGGTCATGAAGAGCTGTTTAATGAACATTTCGGGGCTAGGTATGCACGTTCAGGAAACTGGAAGCTGGTATCGTTAAGTAATGATACTACCTGGCATTTGTATGATCTGTCGCAGGATAAAACCGAAACTACCGATCTGAAATCAAAACACCCGGAAAAGGTGCACCAACTGGATAGCCTTTGGCATACTTGGGCAAATACACACCAGGTTTTTCCAAAGCCGGGTAATAAGAGTAAATAATAAAACCCAACAATAAATATTAAAACCAAAAAGTAAAACGTAGTTTATGAATCGCATTTTCAAAAAAACGTACCTGCTTGTTTCCGGACTGGCGGCATCGTTTGTTGCACAAACAGCGTTGGCTCAGGACAAGATGCCATCTTATCCGCTAATCACGCACAACACTTATTTCAGCATTTGGTCAAACACTGATAAGCTGAACGAATCGACCACCAAACACTGGACAGGAAAAGACCAATCATTATTGGGCCTTATTAAGGTTGATGGTAACTACTACCGTTTTTTGGGCGCATCGGCCGTTAATTATAAAACCATTTTAGCCGCTACCGACGAAAAATCATACACCAGCCAATACCAGGCCGAAACTGCTCCGGCAGAAGGCTGGGAAAAACCGGGCTTCAATGACCAGGCCTGGAAAAGCGGAGCTGCACCGTTTGGCGATGAGCGTGCAGGCAAAGGCACCGACTGGAGAGGTAAAGACATTTGGGTTCGTCGTAAGTTTAATGTTGCCGAATTACCAAAAGGCCGTTTGATGCTGAAAATCTATCATGATGATGAAGCCGAAGTATACCTTAATGGTCAGCAGATTGCTACCGAAGGTGGTGCTAATGGCGATTTTGAAACTGTTGCATTATCTGCCAGTGCAAAATCAAATTTAAAAGTAGGCGAGAACGTTTTGGCTATTCATTGCAAAAACACCGGTGGCGGCTCATTTATTGATGCCGGTCTGGCCGAGGAAGTATTGAGTAAGGATGATGAAGCCGTTAAACTGGCCGAACAAACCAGCGTTAAAGTTACTGCTACCCAAACCGTATATAACTTTAAAGCAGGTGAGGTTAACCTGAAACTTACTTTCACTTCGCCGTTGGTTATGAGCGATCTGAAATTGCTTACCACCCCGGTATCATACATCACTTACCAGCTAAAATCAACTGATGGTAAAGCACATGATGTTCAGATTTACCAGGGGATATCAACTAACCTTGCTGTAAATACACCTGCACAAGAAGTTATTGCATCAAAATACGGCCAGAACGGGCTTAAATTATTAAAAGCAGGTACTGTTGAACAGCCTGTATTGCAGAAAAAAGGCGATAACGTACGTATTGACTGGGGCTATGTTTATGTAGCTTCGTCAACCGCGGGTGCTAAACAATACATCACTCCTGAAAGCGGCGCAGTATCATCATTCCTGGGCGCTCAAACAGGCGAAGCTACAGCTACAGGTAAACAATTCATGTTAAGTACGGTGTTGCCATTTGGTAAAGTTACTGCTGCCCCGGTTTCTAAATTTATTTCGGTTGGGTATGACGATATCTATGCTATCCAATACTTTAAAAACAATTTAAGGCCATGGTGGAGAAACACCCCGGGCGCTACTATTGAAGGTGTATTAAGCGATGCTACCAAAACTTATGCTAAAGTAATGGGCACCTGCGCAAAAACTGATGCTCAGATCTGGGGCGATGCGGTTAAAGCCGGAGGCGAAAAATATGCTAAACTATGCGTAATGGCGTATCGTCAAAGCATTGCCGCGCACCACGTGGTTAAAAGCCCTGAAGGCGAATTGTTGTTCTTATCTAAAGAGAACTTCAGCAATGGTTCAATCAATACGGTTGACATTACGTACCCATCTGCTCCAATGTACCTGATCTACAACCCTGATTTGTTGAAGGGCATGATGAGCGGTATCTTCTACTTCAGCGAAAGCGGCAAATGGAACAAACCTTACTCATCTCATGATTTGGGTACCTATCCATTGGCTAACGGTCAAACTTATGGCGAGGATATGCCGGTAGAAGAAAGTGGAAATATGATCATTCTAAACGCTGCCTTGGCAAAAGTTGAAGGCAACGCCAACTATGCAAAAAAACACTGGAAAACTTTAACCATCTGGACGGAATACCTTGCTAAATCGGGTTTTGATCCGGGCAGCCAATTGTGTACCGATGACTTTGCCGGTCACCTGGCTCATAATGCCAACTTGTCGGTAAAAGCTATTGTAGCTATAGATGCTTATGGTGAACTGGCTGGTATGATGGGCGATGCCGCTACCGCAAAAAAATACAAGATGATGGCTAAGGATATGGCTAAAAAATGGCAGGAAAAAGCCGACGCCGGCGACCACTACGGTTTGGTGTTTGACAGCAAAGATACCTGGAGCCAGAAATATAATATGGTTTGGGATAAGGTATTGGGCTTAAAATTGTTCCCTCAAAAAGTATATGATAAGGAGCTTAAATTTTATTTGGCACACCAAAATGAGTTTGGTTTACCATTGGATAGCCGTAAAACCTATACCAAAAGCGACTGGATCCTTTGGACAGCAGCTATGGCCGATAACAAAGCAGATTTTAGCGCTTTAGTTGCGCCAGTTTATAAATTCGCTACCGAAACATCATCACGCGTACCACTAAGCGACTGGCATGAAACTACCAACGGTAAAATGGTAGGCTTCCAGGCGCGCAGCGTAATTGGTGGTTATTATATGAAAACTTTAAGAGATAAATTGGCAGCTAAATAAGCAATCGGTAATCTCTTAAACAACAACGGGTTCGCATTTGCGAGCCCGTTGTTGTTTAAATATTTACTTGATGTTTGGGTCGAAGTTAGTGGTTGCGTACTTCGTTTATCCATAATACAAAAATCCATGTCATTGCGAGGCACGAAGCAATCGCACGGGAGCATGGTCGTTTTGCATGGCTACGAGATTGCCACGTCGCTCCGAGGCTCCCTCCCTGGCGCTCCTCGCAATGACATATCTATTTTTAGCCTGTGGTGTTATCGCTGCCCCCTTCGCAAAGATCACTTTCCCCTAACATTACAATCATCATAATTTGATATCTAATAATTAGGTTTTATGACTATTTTCATGCTTCGTTAGCTATAATAATTTCATATGCCGTTCCCCTTGAAAAAAATATTGGTTAAAACGCTTAAGATAAGCGCTATTACCGTTGTTAGTTTATTGCTGTTGATGTTCCTGTTGCCTTACCTTTTTCCCGAAACAGTAACGCAAAAAATAAAACAATGGGCAGCCGGCAGCGTAAACAGCAAACTTTCATTTTCAAGTACACGCTTGTCTTTCTTTAAAAAGTTCCCGTCGCTAACGTTAACACTTAACGATTTTGCGCTGAACGGCAGCGCGCCTTTTCAGAATGACACGCTGGTTTCAGCTAAAGAAATTTCATTGGCTATTGACCTTTCTTCGATTTTTAAAAGCAAGATCAATGTAAACAAGATCTATCTTGACCATGCGTTGATCAACATACAGGTGGATAGTGCGGGCAAAGCTAACTATAACGTTTATAAGTCATCACCCCCCAAACAGGATGATAAAGCAGATACCGCCAGTGCTTCTTTGGGAATTGAGCAGATCCTGATAGATAAAAGCCACCTGGTTTATGACGACCGCTCGCTGCCCATGCAAATCAACGCGCGGGAATTTAACTATAAAGGCAGCGGTGATTTAAGTAAGGATATCTTTGACCTTTACAGCCATGTGGATGCCGCTTCGGTTGATTTTTATTACGGTAACAAAGCTTACGTACTTAAGAAAAAAGTAAATGCCGATCTGGTAACCAGTATTAATACCAAATCATTGGCTTTCGCATTTCAAAAAAACGACCTGCTTATTAATAAGCTCCCGGTTAAATTTAAAGGCCGGTTTGAGTTCCTGAAAGATGGCTATGATATGGATTTCAAGATCAGGAGCGATCAGAATGATCTTGGCGATGTTTTTACCGCCATACCGGATGAATATGCCAAATATGTTGATAACATGGATATCAGCGGTAACGGCATCATCCAGCTTGATCTTAGCGGAAAGTACATCGCCTCAAAAAATATTATGCCTAACCTGGGTATCAGCATGAAAGTGCGCGACGGCTCCATCGTTAACAAGAGTACCCCTGCACCGGTTAAAAACTTGTACCTGAACATGGATGCAAGTTTGCCCGGTCTTAACCCCGACAGTTTAAAATTAAATATAGATTCGGTTTATTTTAATATTGGTAAGGATTATTTTGGTTCGGTGCTGAAAGTAAGGGGGATTAAATCGCCATACATTTATGCTAAAGTGAATACCGAAATTGATCTGGAGCAATGGTACAAGGTTTTTGGTATTAAGCCATTCCAGGTAAAAGGCAGGTATGGTTTACATTTACTGGCCGAAGGTAAATACACTACCGGTATCAGGAAAACAGGGCTAAGGCAAAAGGTTGATACCGTGATAACCAGTATTCCTCAATTTAAACTTAAGTCGACGTTCAGGAACGGGTATTTTAAATACAGCAAGCTGCCGCAAGCTATCAATAATATCAGCTTTGATCTGGATGCCGCCTGTCCGGATCATAACATTGCCAATGCCACTATGGATGTGCGTAACCTGAACATTAACGCGCTTAATAATTACATAAAAGGCTATCTGAAACTAAGCAATAAGGCTGGGGCCTTAATTGATGCCGGTTTGAATGCTAAATTTCATTTAGATGATATCAAGCAGTTTTACCCTATAGACAGCATTGACTTCCGTGGTGATTTTGATGCTAACCTGCAAAGCAAAGGCCGGTATATTCCTGCCCGCCGGATCTTCCCGGTTACCAATGCGGAGATCAACCTGAAAAATGGATACATCCAAACCAAATACTATCCGCACCCTATGCAAAATGTGCAGGTGAGCGTAAATATTTTTAACAACACCGGATCCTTGAAAGGACTAAAGGTGAATATTAAACCGGTATCGTTCAATTTTGAAGATCAGCCATTTTTGCTGAGGGCTAACCTGCGTAATTTTGATGACCTTGATTATAACGTAGCTTCACGCGGTAGCCTTGACCTGGGTAAAATTTACAAAGTATTTGCCGTTAAAGGGTATGATGTAAATGGCTTTGTAAGCACCAACTTTAAGCTGAAAGGGAAACAAAGCGATGCCACCACGGGGCATTATGATAAGCTGGACAACTCAGGCAGCATGAGGGTAAAAAACATCAAACTTACAACTGAGCTGTTCCCGAAACCATTTTTTATTACCAACGGCGTATTCAGCTTTAACCAGGATAAAATGAAGTTCGACCAGTTTAAGGCCAACTATGGTAAATCGATAGTGGTGCTTGATGGTGCTTTATCCAACGTGATAGGTTATGCCATGCAACCAAACTCGCCGTTAAAAGGGGAGTTTAACCTGAAGAGTGACCTGATCATAGCCGATGATTTTATGGCCTTTGCCGGTGTTCCCGCTTCTGCCAAGCCAACCAAATCATCAGGTGTGATATTGGTGCCATCTAACCTCGATCTTAATTTTGCCGCTGATGTTAAAAAAGTAAAATATAACGGTTTGGATATCAGTGATGCCAAAGGCGCGATGAACATTACCAACGGGCAGATAGTACTTAAGCAAACAGGTTTCAGCCTGATTGGTGCGCCTGTAGTAATGGATGCCACTTATGGCAGCATCAATCCGCAGAAGGCGTTTTTTGACTACCACATCAACGCTAAGGAGTTTGACATTCAACGTGCCTACCGCGAGATTAAATTGTTCCATGATATGGCTACTTCGGCAGAGCATGTGCAGGGTGTTGTATCGTTGGATTATAAATTGGCCGGCAAGCTTAACAGCGACATGAAGCCTGTTTATCCGTCATTAAAAGGCGGTGGCGTACTCTCAGTAAAACAGGTTAAGGTATATGGGTTGAAGCTACTGAGTGCTGTAGGCAAACAAACCGGGCACGACAGCGTTGGACACGGTGATGTTAAAAAGGTTGATATCAAATCAACCATAGCCAACAACATCATGACCATTGAGCGCACTAAAATGCGTATTGCAGGTTTCAGGCCAAGGTTTGAAGGGCAGGTAGGTTTGGATGGCAAGCTGAACCTGAAATTCAGGCTGGGACTGCCGCCTTTCGGTATTTTCGGAATCCCGATGACTATCACCGGTACCCAGGATAAACCTATTATCCATTTGGGCAAAGGCAAAAAAGAAGACGAACTTAAAGAAACGCAGGACGAAGAGTAAGAGACTTTGAGGCGGTCATAGTTGACAGAGAAAAAAGCGTTGGATAGTGAGATTTCCTCCCCTGGGAGGGTGTAGGGAGGGGTTTTAGCGAGATGTCCCTGTCGTAGCAAAGCTGTATAAACCCCTCCCTGCCAACACACAATTCCAACGCACCCCTCCCGGGGGAGGGAATTAAAAAACTGCCATTGCCAACCAATGAATGTAAAATAGTTAACACATGGTTGTTGGTTAACATTAAGTTCATATTGAAATGCTTTTTTTGTTTGCCTTTTTATGCTCAGGTAGCTGAGGGCGACTTCTTTGCAATGGCACCTGCTCAATTTTCAGATATGATTAAACGCTACATCAGGATTATTCAACTTACATTTTACCTGTTTGTATTAATATCTGGCACATCGGCCCGGGCTCAGTCAAACAAAACGGACCGGTTTGAGAAACTACAGTTACTTGCACAGCAGCATCCCGATTCTGTACTCCTCGTTCTGAAAAAGATACATGCCGATGCAATTCAGGATAACAATAACCTTACTGCTGGTATGAGCCTGCAGCAAATGGGGCAGATCTGTTTTAACCAGGGACATTACGCGCAGGCACTTGATTTTTATTTGCATGCCGATAAAGTATTCGGACAGATAGGTAATAAGGACCTGCTGGCCGAAAACTGGGGCAAGATGGGGATCCTGTATTATTACAACAGGCAGTCGGATAAATCATTTCAACTATATAACCGGGCGCTAAACCTTTACAAGGCGACCAACAACAAAAAGGGGCAAGCCGAAATATTTGGAGCGATAGGTCACTTATACGAGAAGCATCACAAATATGACAGCTCATTTTACTACCAGCGCCTGGCCCTGAAAAGTTACCAGCGCATAGGAGACGATTACGGGCAGGCGAAAATATACGAGAACCTTGGGAGTATCCACGAAGATCTGGCCAATTACGATTCGTCATATTCCTGCTTTAAAAAGTCATTAGAGATCTACAATAAGTACAATAACGAGGTTGCCAGCATTGAGGTGATCAATAACATCGGCGATATTTTACGGAAAACCGGCAAATATGAAGCGGGGATCCAGCAATCGCGAAAAGCTTATGCGCTATCATTAAAAACAGGAAACCTATACCAGTTAGCGGCGTCCTGTCGAGACCTGGGGAAATCATACCAGTTGCTTAACCGTATGGATAGCGCTTACCATTATCTTGAGCTTAGCCGTAAGTATTCGCTTGATGTATATTCGAGAGAAAGTTTGAAGCAAACCTCATTTTTGCAGGTGCTGTATGATATGGATAAAAAAAGCGATGAGATTGTTCGCCTTAATAACATCCGTAAAACCAACCAGATTGTCACCATTGCGGGAGTTACTATTTCCCTGCTGTTGATTATACTTGGTTTTGTAACCTTCAGCAGGCAGCGCCTAAAAATGCGCGACCAGCGTGCCCTGGCCGAACAAAACCGGTCGATATTTGAAGCCCAGCGCGATTTAATGGAGCTGGAACTTAAGAATAAGCAGCTACAGGAAGAAAGCCTTAAACAGCAGCTGGAACTTAAAGGGCAGGAACTATCATCGCACACATTAAACCTCATCAAGAACAACCAGTTGTTGGAGAGCATGCGCAATACCCTGCAGGATATGGTGAAAGAGGATAAGCGCGATCAGAAACGGCAGATGCAGCAAATCATCCAGCAAATAAACCAAAGCTTTAACCACGAGCAGCACTGGAAAGAGTTCACCGTTGCTTTTGAGCAAGTTCACCAAAGTTTTTTTGACAAACTGAAGCAGCAGAGCAATGATCTTACCTCAACCGACTTGCGTTTGATAGCCCTGCTTAAGGTTAATATGGATTCAAAAGATATTGCCGGGTTATTAGGCATCTCTATTGACAGTTTGCGGGTTGCCCGCTACCGTTTGCGTAAGAAACTCAATATTGATCAGGGTGAAAACCTTACCACTTTTATACAGGCCCTGTAGTTTAATTGCTGTTGATTTCTTTGTCTTTTTGCAGCTTAACATTAGCTTAATGTAACGGTAACTGAATGATAATGGAGGTTTGTGTTTTTGTTATATTATTGAAAATCAACTAATTGTAATTTTGTGCTGCTGTTGCGTATACGCCTCATGTAACGCTGTTTCCTTTTTGTAACGGCATATTTTAGCAGATGTATTGTTGGTTTAAACACTTTTGCGCCATCAAAAAGCAAATCACAATTGCATTAATCGTTTCGCAAAATGAAAAAATACTTACAAACATTATTACTCCTGCTTTTGTGTGTTACCGCCGCTAACGCACAAAAGTTAAAAGGTCATGTTTATGACCGTAAAACCGGCGAGCCTATGGTGGGGGCCACCGTAAGTCTCGATCGAACGAAGATTGCCACGACCACCGGTCTGGATGGTTCGTTTGAATTGAAGAATGTGTCTAAAGGTTCTTACACTGTACGGGTATCTTATGTTTTGTACACAACCACAACGCAACAGGTAGAAGTATCTAAAGATGACAACCCGCATCTGAAAGTATACCTTGAAGAGTCAAACAAACAACTACAGGAAATCACCGTATCATCTCACGGAAATGGTTCGACCGAAAGAACTGCCCGTCGTATCGAACAACAGGCTACACAGGTAATGAACATTGTATCGGGCAGGGCCATCGAAGTATCTCCGGATTTAACGGTAGCTAATGTGATCTCCCGTGTTTCCGGTGTATCTGTTGAGCGTAATACAAATGGTGACGCTCAGTATCCTATTTTACGTGGTATGGATAAACGTTACAACTATACTCTGGTAAACGGTATAAAAATCCCAAGCCCTGATAACAAATATCGCTACGTACCACTTGATATTTTCCCTTCCGACCTGCTATCAAGGCTGGAATATTATAAAACGCTAACCCCTAATCTTGAAGGTGACGCTGTGGGCGGTGTTGTTAACCTGGTAATGAAGGATGCTCCTGAGCGTTTTGAAGTAAACGCCAATATTGCCGGTGGTTACAGCCAGTTGCTTTTAGATCGTAAGTTTATGAGCTACGATTATTCAAGCATCAATCACAAATCGCCTTATGAACTTAATGGTAAAGCTTATCAGGCAACCCAGGCCGATTTTGGTACCGGAACTTTAAACTATACGCTTAAACACCCTGCACCAAATGTTGTTGGTAGCTTGTCATTAGGTCAGCGTTTTTTTAACAACAAATTGGGCGTGTTAGTAGCCGGTAGTTACCAGAACACCTATCGTGGTAGCAACAGTGTATTTTACAACACTAAAGTTGTTCCAACAGCCGAGTATGCCGCGGTAACCAGCCGTGCCGATAGGGAGTACTCTGAGCAGCAAAAACGTTACGGCGTATTCTCAAAAATTGATTACGTATTAGATAGCCGCAATAAATTGAGCTTTTTTAATACTTATGTTAATTTGACCAGTATCCAAGTCCGTGATGAAAAATCTACCAGTTTTTCAACTGATTATGATCCGGACAAAGGAAACGCGCAGTTAGGTTATTCAACCCGCAGCCGTTTTACCGAACAACAAATTTACAGCGGAACATTACGTGGTGATCATAAGTTGTTCAACGATAAATTAAAAGTACAATGGTCGGCAGTTTACTCTTCGGCCGAAAACGAAGTGCCTAACAACACAACCATCAGCTTAAATGGTGTACGTGAAAACTTTGTTGACAGGCGTACTTATCTTACAAACGGTACATCGCTTACCCACCGTTGGGAGCGCAATACCGATGAGGACAAAGCAGGTTACTTAGACCTTACTTACACCGCGCCTATTGCTGGTGTTAATGTTGATTTCTCTGCCGGTGGTTTATATCGTGATAAAGAACGTACCAGCTTCTATAATAACTACAACCTTACTGCCGCTAACCCAAGTGCGTTGTACGGTACCGATTTTACAAATTATACCCAGCTCAACTTTAACGTAACTAACCCGGCTGGCGCTGTAAATAACTCTTTAACCAATGATGCATCTGAAAAAATTGGCGCAGGTTATGGTATGTTTAAATTTACTACAAAAACCATCCAGGTAGTTGGCGGTGCACGTGTTGAACATACAGACCAGGGTTACAGGATGCTGTTCCCTCAGGGTGAGTCAAGGCCAAACGGTAACCAAACTTATACTGATGTATTGCCAAGCTTAACCTTGAAATACTTTTTAAGCGATAAACACCAGTTACATGCCTCTTATTTCAAATCAATTAACAGACCGGGCTTTTATGAGCTTATTCCGGGCGGAAGAATTGGTGACGAGTATAATGAGCGTGGTAACCCTGATCTTAAACATGCCGTTGCCGATAACTACGATTTAAGGTATGAGTTGTTCCCGGACGCGAGCATGCAATTGTTAGCAGGAGCGTTTTACAAAAGGATCATAAATCCTATTGAGTATAGCTTCCAGGCTGATGCCACACGTGGTCAGGATACCTATTATGTGCCGGGCAACTTTGGTACAGCTAAGAACTATGGTTTGGAGCTTGATTTTACCAAATTCTTTAACAAGTTTGGTGTAAAGGCAAACTATACTTACACCCACTCGCGCATCACTACGCCTAAAGATACTTATGTAACTGATGCCACTACAGGCGATACCCACAAGATTTCGGTAAATCAAACCAGGCCACTATATGGTCAGTCGGAGCATATTGCTAACCTTTCATTTTTGTATAAAGACACCAAAAAAGGCTGGGATGCGCAAATTGCCGGATCTTATACCGGCCCACGTATCAATACCGTATCGCAGTTCCTGAACAACGACCTTTGGCAACGTGGCTTTATCCAGATGGATGCATCTGCCGAAAAACGTTTCAAAAACAACCTGAGCGTATTTATCAAAGCGGGCAACCTGCTTAACAGCCCGGCTAAGTTGTTCCTGAAAGGTACCAATCCTGAAAACGCGACACTGAAAGATGATAACATCGTAGCAAACGGTCAAACTTTGATCCGTAGTGACTACTACAAGCAAACGTATTTGATAGGTGTTCGCTATAAACTCTAACATAATTTATCAACCATAAATAAAAGGCATTACAATGAAACTAAAACAAATATTCGCGGCGGTGCTGCTATCGGCTATAGCCTTTAGCAGTTGCAGAAAAGCTAACCTTGATGTTGATACAAGCTCTGCTGATGGATCGGCAAGTGGTGAGGTATCAGGTGTTTGGGCAAAAGGCAGTACGCAGATCATCAAAGGCGATATTATTATCCCCGAAGGTAAATCACTTACTATTGAAGAGGGTGTAACCGTATTGATGGATACCATAGCTAAACCAGAGTTTATAGTAAAAGGTAACTTATACTCTTTAGGCACTGCCGAAAATCCGGTAAGGATCACCGTAAACCCGGCATACCGTACCGATGCAAAAAAATTCGGAAAAATGTGGGGCGGCATCTTGGCAGCCAAAACCTGTGCCGAGCTGGTACTTGACCATACTATTTTGGAGTACGGCGGCAACACTACATCTGACGGTTCATCGTCGGTAAAAATGGGACTTTATAAAGCTGTTGCAGGCGAAAACCTGCCTGCGCTTTGGTTCTCAAATGTGAACGGTAAACTTATTGTGGTAAACTCAACTGTGCGCAACTTCCAGGAAGATTGTACTTACATTGAAGGTGGCAAGATCATTTTTGCCAACAATACTTTTTACACTACCGGCGTTACCGGTGGTGAGGCCATGAACTTTAAATCTGGCTGTTTGGCCGATGTTGGTTTTAACTTTGTTTACAGTGCCAATACCAACGCCCTGAAGCTATCAAACTCTGGCGACCGTGATCCGCAGGCTTACATCATATGCTATAATAATACCATGGTGAACACCGGCTGGCGCAGGCCATCGGCCAAAGGTGGTTCTGTGTGGGTGGAGAACAACGTTCGTGCAGATATCCGCAATAACCTGTTTGCCAATACCCGTTTTGGTATTAAACGCGATACTAAATCTACCGAAGATAAACGTACCGTGATTAGCAATAACCTTTACTATGGTTATGATCAAACCACGGTAAACCAGTTCCAGCCGTCAAAAGATATTATTGGTGGTGTTAACGAAGTGATAGGTACCAAAGCAGGTGATAACGATCCTAAATTTGTGAACTACCCTGAATCAACCCCAGTATTAAATGCTGTTTTTGATACCAACTGGGATTTCCATTTACAAAGCGGTTCTCCGGCCTTAAATCACGGCGTAACCAACTTTACCCGCCATCATGCTGCCGGTATTACCGTAAACGGGATAACTTACGTATCTCCTGATCCGGCTACCTATATCGGCGCTTTCGGAACAAAATAAATCAACTCATCGCAATGATCCTGCGTACCCCGGCAGGATCATTTTTTTAATAATGATCAATGAATAAATTAAGCAAATTAGCTTTTGTAGCACTTGCTGTTGCTATTGGTAATACCGCTTGCGGTCAGAGCCAGGTGCGTAACAGTAAAGGCCTTACTATCCCCGGCAGCACAGCCCCCGAAATAAAACCCGTAGTTATTACCGAACCGGTATTGTATGATACCGATGATCCTGCAATATGGGTTAACCCCGCTGATCCGTCTAAAAGCCTTATTATCGGCACCGATAAAAATAGCGAAGGTGCGCTGTTCGTGTTCGACTTGCAGGGTAAAATCATTAAGGATAAAGTTGTGCATGGTTTAAAACGCCCAAACAATGTCGACCTTGCCTACGGTTTAATGCTTGGTGGTAAACCAACGGATATTGTTATTACTACCGAACGCATGACCCACAAGCTCCGGATCTATTCATTGCCGGATATGAAACCTGTAGATAATGGCGGTATCGATGCTTTTGTTGGAGAAACCGGTTTGGAATACCGCGATTTGATGGGGATCTCTATTTATACTGCAAAAAATGGCAAGATGTACGCCATAGTAGGCCGCAAAAATGGTCCGCAAAACGGCGGATACATCTGGCAGTATCTGCTTGAAGATGATGGCACCGGAAATGTGAAAGCTACATTGGTGCGTAAGTTTGGTAAATACAGTGGCAAAAAAGAGATAGAATCAATTGCTGTTGATAACGAGCTTGGCTATATCTACTATTCGGATGAGCAGGTAGGCGTGCGCCAGTATTATGCGGATCCGGAAAAAGGTGATCAGGAACTGGCAATATTCGGCACCTCCGGCTTTAAGGCCGATCACGAAGGTATTTCGATTTACAAACTAACGGATACAACAGGCTATATCCTGGTATCTGACCAGGGTGCTAACCGTTTTCAGATTTTTAGCAGAGAGGGTACCAAAGCAAATCCTTTTGAACATCAACTGCTGAAAATAGCGAACGTTGCCGCAAGGGAAAGCGATGGCAGTGACGTGATTGCTACTCCGTTAAATGATACTTTTAAGCATGGCATTTTTGTGGTGATGAGTACCGATAAAACTTTTCACTATTACCGCTGGGAAGATATAGCTGGTAAGGAGTTGAAGGTAAAATAACAACAAAACATAAGAAGACGTCATTGCGAGGAACGAAGCAATCCCCGATTAGCAGAGCCGCTCTGTATAGTTTGGGATTGCTTCGTTCCTCGCAATGACGTCTTTTTTATCCTTTTGGCCAGAATCATAGTGTTTGATTTATAATATCCAAAAACTCCAGCTGAAAGCTTACGCCTTTATCTTCATTATACCATTTTTGTAACACTATCTTCTTCTCGCTCATTTCAACGTGGTCTTTAACCATTTGCAGGTATAAGCGCTGGCATTCTGCCGGTCGCGGGCCCCAGGTGCCCAGGTCCTGATTGTTTTCATCCGAGATTATGATCTTCGGAATCGACCGGGTGCCGTTGGTGAGATAACTTTCAATCAAAAATGGCGGCGAATCCCTTAACTGGTAATCAACTTTAATGAGCGGGTTAAGCTCAGAAAGCCGTTGAAGGAACGGTATGGTATGCGAGGCATCGCCGCACCAGGCTTCTGTAATTACCGTCCATGTTTGTGGTTTACTGATCTTCTCAATAGCGGTAGTCAGATCAGGATTTAATACCCCAACTTTTAGCCAGCGTTGCTGGCGCGACCAATTAAGCTTTGTATAATTTAAATAATCCGGGTTATCGTACGGAGCCGGTGGATTAGGGCTGTTTAAAATATCGAAAAATAGCTCTTGATAAGCTGTAAAATTCATAATGTGTTTTCTTGTATAATAATTAACTAACGGCGAGCCGTTTAACATCACAAAATTAGATAACGCATGGGGTAGTTATCTTAATGTAGATCAATTTCTATAACCTTTACAGAACTATGATTAAATATACTATGTAAATTTGGTTATCAACACAACTAATATGGAACACAGGTTTAGCGTAAACAAAATATTACTGATAGCATTAAGCATTATAGGTATAGGGGCGTTATCGGCTTATAAACCTTCACCGGCTAAAAATGTTCCCGTTAAGTTTAAGCTGATTATGGGCGCCGATATTTCCTTTATCCCCCAATTGGAAGCCGAGGGGCGCAAGTTTTATGATAATGGCGTAAGCAAAGACCCGTTTACTATTTTGAAAGACCATGGCTTTAATTACGTAAGGCTTCGCGTTTTTAATAACCCCAAGGCCGATAGCGGTTATTCGGCAAAGGGGTATTGTGGTTTGGTGGATACCAAAAAGATGGCTTTGCGCATTAAGGAAGCCGGAATGGGCTTTTTGCTTGATTTTCATTACAGCGATACCTGGGCCGATCCAGCCCATCAATATAAGCCGGCCGCATGGAAAAATCTCAATAACCAGCAATTACGGGATTCTATAAAAGCATTTACGCGGCTTACCCTGATTGCCCTTAAACAGCAGGGTACGCTGCCCGATATGGTGCAGGTAGGCAATGAAATTAATCATGGTATTTTATGGCCCGATGGCCGCGCTAAAAACCTGGATACACTGGCCGGTTTCCTGAAGGCTGGTACAAATACGGTAAGAGAAGTGAGCGGTAAGATCAGAGTTATGCTACACATTGCCTGTGGCGGGCAAAATACCGAGTCGAGGTACTTTGTTGATAATATGCTTAAAAGAGGAGTTAAATTCGATATCATTGGCGAATCATATTATCCCGAATGGCATGGCACACCTGACAGTTTACGGAACAATCTGACAGATCTTAACACCCGTTATAAGCAAGACGTTATAGTAGTTGAATATTCACAACTCAAACGCGAGGTGAATGACGCAGCGTTTTCATTACCCGGCAATAAGGTTAAAGGCACTTTTATTTGGGAGCCCTTTAGCTGGGGCGAAACCTTTGTGGATAAACAAGGAAACACCAACGCACATATGGCTACTTATGATAGTGTCAAAACTCAATATCACATTGCAGGTGAATAAAAGGCATTAATTAGGCTCATAATCATAGGGCAATTTGGTTGCCATTTTTTCCCACCATCCCCAAAAGCCGTTAAGGTACAGGTTGGTGTTGTTGTAATAGCCGTTTTCTGTAATTTCCACAGGGATACCTTTCTCCAGTAATAGTTCAGTAAAAGGATACTGTTTATTGGGCATAACCAACTGACTTGTACTTATACCGCTGCTTTGTACCGTTGTGCTTTCGGTAGTTAGGGCGGCGTGGTTACGGTAGTTATAATATTCTTCAGGTTCTTTGATCTTTTTATAAACAACCTGCAGCTGGTCTTTAAAATTTAAGGTAATGTTGTTCTCTGATTTTGCTGAAATGTCTTTAGCCCTTAATGGCCCACTCATTTTTATCTCGGATTTATTAGTCAGTATCTTTTTGTAATACCGCAGCGAGTCTTTATTAAATATTTTGGAAGCTATCTGATTGGTGTCTAAAGGTTTGTTTTTCTCAATTTTTGCCGAGTCCAGGTATGTGTTAAGTTTTTGTGCATAGAGTTTTTCAATTCTTTCTTTTTCCCTGATGTTTCCCGCGCTAAATTGCCGCACTTCAAATCCTTCTTCTTTCAGTTTGTCGTTGTATAGCGCCCGGGTGAAATGCATAAACGACAACGAATAAGCTTTTAGCCGGTTTTGTTCCCAGGTTGCTTTCTTCCGATCGTTTCCGTCTATTTCTTTAAACAGATAATACCCCTGGTAATCGACTTCGTTTTTTGATGTGTAAAATGTAAAGTCAACCAGGGTTAGCGATACCAAATAGCCAAGATCTTCATTCCTGATAATTAATGGCTCGGAGGCATAGGCATGAAGCTCCTGTTTGGTATCGTCATAATCAAAATCAATTATTTCGGGATTGGTAATGGTACAGTGTGCGGCGAATGCCGATGTGCCGATAAATTGTTCTGTAAACATGGCTCCCCAACGTTTCCAGTTATTACTGGCTTTAGAAGTAACTATAACATCCTTTAGCTGATGACTTACGGGAGTTAAAGCAAAATCAATGTTTGATGAAATAGAGCTGGTGTTTAATGCCCTGGCGGTGGTTTTATAGCCGATATAAGAAACTACAATTTTGAAATTCCCTTTGGCCTGCAATGTGAGTTTAAAATGGCCGCTGGTATCGGTCATAGTGCCGTTTTTCGATTCGGCAATAAACACGCTTGCATTTACCAGCGGGCTGCCTTTTTCATCAGTTACTTTTCCGCTAATTTGCTGCTGGCCAAAGGTATGAGTAACAAAAAGACAAAAAATGATAGTTAGTATTTTCTTCATGATCCTGTTACGCTTATTTAATAGCATATTCCTGGTAGTGGTAACCTATTTTTCCATCGCCTGAAATACCTTCAATCGTAAGAGCTATATTTTTTACATCAGCGCTAACAGGAAATTCCAATACCGATTGTCCTCTATCGTCGGTTTTTACTACCGGGTTCCATAACAGAGTTTCGGGCGAGGCCTTTTTTGCCACATCAGTTACCGGATACTTCGGCACATAAAACTCCCGGTATTTTTGATACCCGCTATAAGTAAAGTTAATTACACCAGGTGTTGATGTAACAGTGATATCCTCCGGCTCATCCATCTCATTATAATTGATACCGCCTTTTTTTGTGGTGATCACTAATACACCGCCACTACCGGCCAGGCCATAAGCCGCAATTAGTGAACCTGAACGCAATACTTCAATGCTTTGCACATTACCTGCCGGTATGCTGTTTAAGGATATCTGGCCTGGTTGTATCGGAACCCCGTCAAGTACAAATAACATTGGTTTATTCAAACCGCTGGTGCTGTAAGGCACTTTTGTATAACCATGGCTAAACGGGTCTTTTTTTATTCTAAAATATACACCGACTAATCTTCCCTCCAAACAAATTTCCAGATTATCGCAATGGTTGAGGTCTTTATAGGTGATGATTTGATTGGCGTTTCCAGCACCATTAAAATTTGCCGATGGGGCGACAGCTTTTTCAGTAGCGCTTAATTTTTTTGATTTTACAACAACTTCATTTAACTGACGCGCTCCGTTTTTGATGGTGTGGGGCTGATTAGAGGGGGATTGCGCAGCATAATTGGGCAATTCTTTCTTTACAACATAACCAGTTGAATCGGCAGGTGCAAATTGATCAAGGATAACATTGATATCTTTACTATCTGTAGATGCTATTACCGAAAATTGATGTTGATCCTGCAGGTCGGGCAAATTAAAAGTAAACCTTCCTTTGCTATCGGTCACGGTGCGTATTGTAAATGCCGAATCGCCTTTTGATACCAGCATAACATTTTGTTTGGGTAAAGTTGAGCCTTTGCCTGTTTGTATTGTGCCACTTAATGTTTGTTGTGTTTGAGCCGGGTAACTCACATCCGGAAATTTACCGGCTAAAAGGTCTTTCCATATAAACCTTCGCCAACCCTGCGTCAGCATCAAATTATCAAGCTGTAAGCTGATTTGCGGCTCCCGGCTTTTGAAATAATGATTAGGGTATTCAATATAGCCATTAAGATCGGATGTCAACAGCAGATCGGATAAAATGGAAGGCGTTAGGGTTGTGCTGTCAACCGGAGTTTTTCGGTTTACAACAGCAACCGAAAAATTTGCGATAACCGGATTGGCTAACTGATCTGTAGCCTCAATCGGGATTTGAATAACTGAATTTGTTGATGATACTTTTGGCGTACCTGCATTTAACCGGAGCTGATCATGCCGGTCTATGAATACCAAACGTTCGGCTTTAGGTTCTGAAAGATTATTGAAAAGTGTGAATTGAACAATGCCGGTGGGCAGCGTTCGTTTTGGCATGGATATACTGCCTTGGTTACCTGAAAGATCAAGCTTTGTTAAGCTGATCAGCTTATTGTTTGCCTGAGCGGCCAGCCAAACCGGTTCAGTAGTGTTTAAGCCACTGGTCATCACTTGTACAATCACATTAGCTTTATCCTGATTATTTACAGCCAAAGCATATCCTGAGGGTAAGGCAGCGGGTAAAATAATCTTTTTTGTAACCCCATCCTTAAACCTGACATTGGCTTCATAACTATGGCTTTGTAGCGGTTTAAGATTAAACCTGCCCATGCCTGCAAATGAAGATTGAAAGTTTGATAAAACCTTTCCGCTTTCATCAGTAATTGTTCCTGATACGTCCTCGCCTAATCCTGTACTGCCAATGGCTTTGAATGCTATAACTGAAGTAATACCATTTACCAGATCTCCACCTTCCGGAAAAAATTGAATGTTGTGGAGCTCGTCATTACGAGTCTTTTTGGTTTCCCTGGGGATACTCTGTTTTGAATTTGCCGGGTTTCCTATTTTTAAGCTGGTATGATAAAATAATTCAGGTTTAAAATTTCGCATCCAGGCGGTGTAGGCGCGTAAAGTATAAGTGCCTCTTTCCATGCTGTCAGGAAGAGCAACCCAACCGGATACGCCGCCATCATTAATTGGAAACCGGAGTTCGATAACACGGGAATCCTGACTGTTTAAAAGATCAACGTATAAAACTTTGCTAAGATCTGTAAACTGGTTGTTTTGAGCATTTACTACATAAGCCCTAAAGCGTAAGGTATCGCCGCTTGAGTGATCATTTCTATCCAAATGCAGGTGAACTTTTTCCTGCGGAAATTTTTCTCCAAATTGTTGTAAAAGCGGTGGGATTTGGCTTTTTGGACTTGCTGTTTGACCAAAAACAGTCATCCTGAAAAAAATAGCGGGCAGGAGAAAAAGCAAACCTTTTTTTATGATCATAAGGCAATAGGTAATGGTTTGTTAAAATCCGGGATCAGTGAACCGGAGCAAGTGTGTATTAACACTTGATTGTTTATAACTGGCTGTTTAAAGCAAGATAAAAATGCCTTATTATTTATTTAACCTATTAGTCAAATACTCTCATTGTTTGGTTGTTTTATCTCGTTTTACACGAAAATGGCCCTTCTGTCGCCTGGTAATCAATGGTGTTGGATGAAAAAGCTTACTGAAAGGCATAAGGGATATACCAGTGAAACAAAATTGGGTTAATCTGTAACCCTGGATTTTTTATTGATATCCGGCAGCCTGTAAGTTGAAAAGTTCGGCATAGCGGCCATTGTTGGCCATGAGTTGTTCATGTGTGCCGGCTTCAAGAATGCTGCCCCTTTCTAAAACAATGATCCGATCGGCAAGTCTTGCTGTTGAAAACCGATGTGATATAAGCACTGCCGATTTGCCCTGGGTTAAAGACGAAAAACGCTGGAAAACCTCGTACTCCGCACGGGCGTCAAGAGCGGCTGTAGGCTCGTCAAGAATAAGCACCTGTGCTTGCTTCATATAAGCCCTGGCCAGCGCAACTTTTTGCCACTCCCCGCCGGATAGTTCCACACCCTCGTTAAACCGCCTGCCTAACCATTGATCATATCCCAGCGGTAGTCTGGCGGCCAATGTATCGGCAAGACTCTCATGCGCTGCCTTACGGATCAATTCAATATTGGCCTGCTCATCAATATTTCCGACAGCGATGTTCTGCGAAAAACTCATCTGGTAGCGGATATAATCCTGAAAAATAATACCGAGGTTTAGCCGGAGATCGGCAATATCATAATCCCTCAGGTCGGCACCGTCCAGTAGGATGCGCCCCTCTGTAGGGTCATATAAGCGGGCAAGCAATTTAACAAGTGTAGTTTTGCCTGCACCGTTTTCACCAACCAGTGCTATCTTTTCGCCGGGTTGCAGGGTAAAGTTCAGGTGCCGGTTGGCCCATGATTCGGCATTGTTATATTTAAAGCCTACATCTTCAAATGTGAAGCCTTGCTTTATCGGTTTCGGAAATGGTAAAGGAGATGCGGCCACAGTAATTTTTGGTTTGATCTCAAAAAACTCATGAAAATCATTGAGGTAGATGGCTCCCTGTGATACCGATGTAAAACGGTTTAACGAATTTTCCATCAGGCTGCTAAGCTGCCGGAACGAACCGGCGAGGAAAGTAAGTGTACCTACCGAAGATTTACCTGTAACCGTTTGGTAAATAATAAACCCGTAAGCCACATAATAGCCGATACTACCCAAAACGGAAAAGAAGGTGCCCCAGGCCGAGCGTCTTACAGCAAGTTTGCTATTATCGGTATAAAATTTATCTTATAGCGTTTTAAAGCGGTTGATGATAAAATCAGCAAGGCCAAAAATCTTAACTTCCTTTGCCGTTTCATCGCTTGCGCCCAGGTAGCGTACATAATCCAGCTCTCTTCTTTCAGGGGTTTGGCTTCTGGTTAACGCGTAATTCTGACTGTTAAAGTAACTTTCCCCCATAAATGACGGGATAATGGATATGAGTAATAACAGGATTAACCAGGGGTTTAAAGTTAATAAGCTGGTAAGCAGAAAAGCGATGGAGATGAAATCCTGGATTTGGCTCATTACTTGTGATAAAAGCACGGTGCGGCCTACGGTTTGCTGCCTTGCCCGTTCCAGTTTATCATAAAATACAGAATCTTCAAATTGCTCGAGATCAAGTGTGGCCGCATGGCGCATGATGCGCATGGATGTATAGTTAGAAAAAAGATCGCCAAGCAGACTATCTATCAGGCTTATCATCCTGTTTAAGCCGTCGGTTAATATAGCCAGCAAAAATTCGATGATAACCAATTTCCATAATTCATGCTGGCTTCCACCGTGCCGGTTAAGCAACACCACCTGATCGATGATCAGTTTACCCACATACAACAAGGCAACCGGCATGGCCGAGCGGATAATGCGCAACAAAAAACTCATCGTTGTTTTACCCGGACTGCTTTGCCAAACCAAACTGAAAAATTCAGGAAGGTTGCTTAATGCAGACAGCCGTTCTTTGAATGAGATCTTTTGCTCGGGTTTGATATTTCTTGTTTTAGCCATCCGCCACCTTTAATAAATGCGATGTTAAACAAATTAATATTGAAATGCAGACAATCAGCATACTTATGATCATTTACTGACTAAACTTATGGTGTTTAAAATAGGCCGATAATTTATCTGTTTTGATGATTTAGATATTAGACATTAGTTAAAGTAAATAAAGATGGATTTGCGCAATCGATTGAGTAATTGCTTTTTATTTACTATTTTGGTAAGATAAACCGTTAATACCAATCTTTCGAGTTATGAGGTCAGTAAAGCTATTGCTTGCCGTGCTGTGCGCTTGTGTTATAATGCCTGCTTACGCTGCAATCCGTTTGCCGCAATTGGTTTCTGATGGCATGATATTGCAGCGGAACATGAAAGTAAAAATCTGGGGATGGGCTGATGCTGGCGAAAAGGTAGCTATCAATTTTCAGCATAAAAATTACTATACAGTTGCCGATCAAAGTGGGGCATGGAAAGTCAAGCTTTCGTCGATGAAAGCCGGGGGGCCATATACTATGGAACTTACCGGTAAAAATCAGATCGTTATCCATGATATTTTAATTGGCGATGTTTGGTTTTGTTCGGGCCAGTCGAATATGGTTTTGCCAATGGAGCGGGTAAAAGAAAGATATCCGGATGAGATCTCCAAGGCTAATTACCCACAGATCAGGAATTTTTTTGTTAAAACCGAGGCAGATGTAACTAAACAACATCCGGACTTGTTACCCGGTAAGTGGATAAAGGCCGATCCTGGAACTGTTTTGAGCTTCGGTGCTGCGTCATGGTTTTTTGCGAAGCAGCTCTATCAAAAATATCATGTACCCATAGGTATCATCAACTCAAGCGTAGGCGGCACACCGATAGAAGCCTGGATCAGCAGCGATGGATTGAAAAATATCAAACCGTATAATGACAGGATAATTCAGTTTGGTAACACCACTTTTATGGATAGCGTGATGAAAACACTCCCGCAACCTGTTGATCCGCTCAATACATCGGCATATGGAACCGATAAAGGTTTGAGTGGGAGCAAACCATGGTATGATACCACATACATCCCGCATAACTGGCATCGTTTCTGGCTGCCAGGTTACTGGGCCGATCAAGGCGTAAAAAATCTTAATGGCGTGGTATGGTTCAGAAAAGAAATAAACCTGCCTGTTTCCATACAGGGTAAAGCGGGCAAACTTTTTCTGGGCAGAATAATAGATGCCGATCAGACCTATTTAAACGGGCAGCTGGTAGGGAGCATTACTTATCGGTATCCGCCAAGGCGATATGCTGTACCTGCAGGATTATTAAAGCCTGGTAAAAATATCATTGTGGTGCGGGTGGTTAACACAGAAGATAAAGGCGGTTTTGTACCGGATAAACGCTATTTTTTGACGATAGCCGGAGATACTATCGACCTTCGTGGCGACTGGCAATATAAAGTAGGACAGGTATTTGAACCAGCTAAAGAAAAACCGGAGTTTTCGGCCCAGAATGAGCCAACCGGGCTTTATAATACTATGGTAGCACCCGTTATCAATTACGCCATTAAAGGCATGGTTTGGTATCAGGGCGAAAGCAATGCTACGCGGGCTACCGAATATGGGACATTGTTAAAAGCATTGATTACCGACAGGCGCAACAAATGGCAGCAGGGTGATATGCCGTTTATTTATGCTCAGCTTCCCAATTTTAATGAGGTACAATATTCACCAGCCGAAAGCGACTGGGCACAATTGCGGGAGGGGCAGCTTAGTGCCCTGGAGCTACCCAACACCGGAATGGCTATAACTATTGATGCCGGTGAATGGAACGATATTCATCCCCTCAACAAAAAAACAGTAGGTGAGCGCCTTGCCCGGGCTGCCGAAAATGTGGCTTATGGTGATTTAGAGGTAGTATCATCCGGGCCAATTTATCATTCGGCTAAAATTGAAGGCAATAAAATAGAGATTACCTTTAAGAATACAGGAGCGGGTTTGGTTGCATGGGATGGCGAAGAACTATCGCAATTCGCGATAGCCGGTGCGGATAAAAAGTTTGTTTGGGCAAAGACTGTTATTAAGGGAGATAAAGTATTGGTTTGGAATGATAAAATATTAGCTCCTCTTTATGTAAGGTATGCCTGGGCCGATAACCCTGATGGCGCAAACCTGTACAACAAAGAAGGCCTGCCTGCATCTCCTTTTCGTACCGGCGATAAATGATAACCATCTTTAAATAAGAAGAAATGAAAAGTACCACTTTATTTTTCTTACTCACATATGCCATAATGGCAAAGGCGCAAAATACCCCTCCGGTAAACTTTACCGCCGATCAGGATCATCAGAATATGATGAAACAATTGGGAATTAAAACATTGCGTAATGGTCCCAGTGGAGATGAATCGGCTCCGAACCATGCCAATTATGACGAATCGTTAGCCAACCCTTATCCGGATTTGCCAGAAGTACTTACTTTAAAAAACGGCAAGAAAGTTACTACGCCCCAAATGTGGTGGAAGCAACGACGTCCCGAAATTGTGGAAGATATGGAGCGTGAAGTTTACGGTCGTATCCCCGCCGATGTACCCAAAGTAACATGGACGGTAAAAGTAACCGATAAAGAACGTGTTGGCTTCTTTCCGGTGATTGCCAAACAGCTGATAGGGCACGTTGATAACGCGGCATATCCACTTATCAATGTAAATATTGAAATGACTTTGGTGTTACCCGCTAATGCCAAAGGCCCGGTGCCGGTGTTGATGATGTTTGGCAGAAGTGTTTTACCAGCACCGGCGCAGCCCCCTGCTGCTGATGTTGAAAAGATTAACAACGCGTTAAAAGAATTACTGGTAAAAGATCATCCTGAACTGAAAACTATTTTTGAACAATACCCGGCTTATAATCCGATAGCTGAACAATCTCCCTTTGGATCGGCCGGTTTTCCGACGATGAAAGGTGATCCGCCGACAGCCACTCAATTAATAGCCAACGGCTGGGGATACGTGCTGATAGATCCTGCTTCGATCCAGGCGGATAATGCCGAAGGTTTGACCAAAGGAATTATTGGTTTGGTAAACAAAGGTCAGCCGCGTAAACCGGAGGATTGGGGGGCTTTGCGCGCCTGGTCATGGGGAGCTGCACGCGCCCTCGATTACCTGGAAACAGAGCCTGCCATAGATGCCAAACACGTGGGCATTGAAGGGGTATCCCGCTATGGTAAAGCGGCATTGGTGACACTGGCTTTTGAGCAACGGTTTGCGATGGGTTTGATCGGTTCTTCGGGCGAAGGTGGAGCTAAGCTGCACCGCCGCAATTTTGGCGAGGCGGTTGAAAGCCTTACCGGGGGCGAGTATTATTGGATGGCCGGTAACTTTATGAAGTATGGCGCTGCAGAGGCCACGTTTGGCGTTAAAACAGCAAAAGATATTCCGGTAGACGCCCATGAACTGATTGCCTTATGCGCTCCAAGATTTACTTTTATTAGCTACGGTATCCCTGAGCAGGGAGATGCCAAGTGGCTCGACCAACAGGGGAGTTATATGGCAACTGTAGCCGCCGGCCCGGTATTTAAGCTGCTTGGCGCAAAGGACCTTGGTGTTTCAAGTGATTACAAAACTGAAAAAATGCCGCCTGTAAATACCGGTTTACTTAATGGAGAGCTGGCCTGGCGGCAGCATGACGGAGGCCATACCGATGCGCCAAACGTAAAGTATTTTATAGCGTGGGCAAATAAACTGATGGGGTACGGCAAAGAAGGCGCTGATAAAGGTAAATGATTTTCCAGTGCATGTTTCCAGCAATTAACATGTGGGGGGAGGTAGATAGAGTTTAAAAACTACATCCTGCAGCCGGTGTAATGCCTTCTTTATCCTGGGTTAAGGATGGTTTGCCTTTTTTGAAGGTCACTATCCATATGCTGTCGAAATCATTGTCGGGCCATTGCAGGTCTTTAACTTTAAGGCCTAAAGCTTTCAGCAAAGGTTTAAGCTCATTGTGTTCCCAAACAATAAGGATGGTGCCTTTTTTTGATGTAAGCTCCTTGGCCATGCCGTTATCATCCTCTTCCTCAAAATTACTATTGATGGTAAGGTTGTATTTTACAGCGAATGGCGAAATAGTTTGGAACATACGCGACCTCGGGGTTGATTTGCCCTGGTGCATTGCCGGTACATAAATATGATCGGGCAAACCGAATTTGGCTTTTAATACCTCAGGCAGTTTAAGCGAACGGTTAAAGCCCGCGCACGAAAGGTTATCACCTACGTCGGGCTTTTCGGCATGACGGATAAATACCAGTTTCAGGTTTTTCCCCTGGCCGCAGGCGGTAAGGCTGGCCCAACCGACTATTAAAAAAAGTATGAATGTTCTTTTTATCATGCCGGTTATTGTTAGCGTTTTATTCTACAGAAACTGTTAATCCTTCTTGCTGAAGGATTTTGCGGTAAATCTCCATTTCGGTAAAAGAGCCTTCAAGTACGGCGCATTTGCCTTCATTATGTACTTTCCAGGCTATCTTTTCGGCCTGTGGTTCAGAGTAATCCAGGTATTTCATCATACAGTGGATCACGTGGTCAAAAGTGTTAAAATCATCGTTCCAGAGTATTAAACGATGTGTCTCTTTAAGTCCTGCAAGTAACTCTTCGAGCGTAAATGTTTCTTCCTGTACTTCGGTTGGCATACGTAACTACAAATTTACTCAAAAACAATAATAAAAGTGTTAAAATCGTGTTCCATGGTCTTAAAAATCATGTTACACACAAACCCCTAAAAAATTTCACATGAAAAAGGCATACCCGGCTTTTGCTTTGGCATTAGCTGCACAACTTTTAACCGCTCACCATTCATCTGCCCAAAACACAAAAAACAATCTGCAAGGCCCGCCTGCTAACATCAATGTTGACGGCGACTTGAAGGAGTGGGGCGATAGTCTGCGTTATTATAACGACGAAAAGAAGTTAAATTATGCACTGGCTAATGATAAGGATTACCTGTATGCCGCCATCAGGGTGAGTGACAGGCTTGATAAAATGAAAGTGCTGAATGCCGGTATTACTTTAACTATCGATCCCAAAGGAAAAAAGAAAGATAGTTTTACCCTTACTTTTCCCTTAGCCGCCCCCGGTGAAAAACTGGAATTTCCAAAACCCAAAGATGATAATGGAGAGATTACCCAGGCCGACCGTGATGAGCTGATGCGCGAACGCATAACTAAGCTAAGATATATTAAGGTTATTGGATTTAAGGATATAGAGGGTGATATGATCACTACCTCAAATACCTATGGTATTAAAACCGCTATAAATTATGATGCCAATGGCGACCTGGTTTATGAGGCAGCTATTCCGTTAAGTTTTTTTCATGCCGGTAGCGATACTTTTAAGAGCGAATGGGCTTTCAATTTTAAAATAAACGGTTTTCAACGGCCAACCGGTGGTGGTACGGGAGAAGGCGATCATGATGGCGGCGGCTTTGGCGGTGGCGGTCGAGGTGGCAGAGGTGGAATGGGCGGCGGTATGGGTGGCGGTCGCGGCGGAAGAGGCGGCCGCGGGGGTATGGGCAGCGGCATGGGCCGTGGAGCAGCGGGAGGAGCCGGCGAAATGTCAAAATCGGTTGATTTTTGGGAGAAATATTATCTAAGCTCCAAATAAGTTTGTTTAAAAAAAGAAAGTCCGAAAGAAATAAGCATCGCTCAAATCTTTCGGACTTCCCGACTGCGGACTTCTGTTTGAAGCTATTTCATTAAAAAGTAAAATCCGAAAGACTAAGCAATGCTTATTTCTTTCGGACTTTCCGACTGCGGACTTCCGATTTAAACTATTCCACCTTATACCTGTAAACCTGTCTTCCTAAATTACCATTGGCATCAATGCCTTCAACAGTTACCCGGTAAATAGCACGGGTATCGGCGTTGAAATAACTGAAGGATGCTTCGCCCGTTTCATTAGTAACAATGTTGGGCTCCCAGAAAATTGTGGTACGATAATCAGGAACAGTTGTATTAATATTTGCGGCGGTATATTTAGGCGAGTAAAATGTTCGGGCTTTATAAAAACCTTTAAAAGGATAGGTTATCACTCCGGACGAAGAGCTGCTTCCTGTTACGTAGTTGCCGCCATTTTGAGTAGTTATAGCAAGCGCCCCTCCTGGAAATTCAGAGCCTAATATAGCGGCATATGATGCCCCCCGCAATACCTCAATGCTATAAACATCATTTGGGTTGATATTGTCAAGTACGCTGCCATCCGATACTGAGCCATTAAGTATGACAGCCATTTTCTGGTTCCCGCGCATACTTATGGGGGTTCCCCGCACATCAAACGTAACGCCTATAACTTTACTTCTTAAACAGTCCGAAAGCTTCGTGCAGCCGGTTAGTTTTGCACCCATGATAATCTGGTCGGGCGCAGCGCCTAATTTTCCGGCCGAGTAGCCTTTATAATTTGATTTATTGGTTTTTGTTGCACGTATATTTACCTCTTTTAATACAGTAGTATCGGTGCCTGCATATCTTTTTGTTTTAACAACGATAAGAGGCGGACCTGTAGGTGCTATCATTAAATCTACGCTTTCTATTTCTTCCACATGTAAAAAGTCTAACTGACGTTGTTCAACGTATACCCCATCAACAACGACGCTGCCTTTGGTGCTATCTCCCCCGCTTAATGCATCATATTTGTAACTGCCTGTCAGGTCGATCCGGGCCAGGGGTTCGCTCGAATGCAGAGCACCACTTAAATTGGCATCTTTATAGCTTCGCAATTTGGCCATGTTGACGCTTCGTTGCTGTAAGGTGCCATATTTGTTATACTGATTTGGCGACACGGCTTTTTTTCCCTTAATTATTACCTCTTTTAAAGAGGTAGCGATTTTTGTTGAATCAATTTTTTGTTGCTCTAAATCCGGAGCATATGTTTGTTGCCGCACATTGGCAAACAAAGAAGGTTGCCCATCGGCAGTTGTGGACTCAACCTTCGGATAGTCAGCTTGTTTAACAAATATCGTTACGTTTTTTCCGTTGTTTTCCTTGCGGGCCTGAACCAACAGATGGGAGGTATCTGAAACATCAACATCTTCAAACTTAAAATCGCCGTTAATATCTGTTACTGTGTCGGCATAGAAATCTTCACGGTTGCCAAGTAGCAGTACTTTGCCGTTGGGTACCGATTTGCCTCCGGGTGTTTGTAGCGAGCCGGCAAGGCTCAACGAACTTTCGGCCTTAAAAGTTGGTTGTTCTTGCTTTGCGTTCAATGTTTTACGCCACTCAAAACCGTGATAGCCCTGTGTAAGCATGAGCATATCAAGGTCGCTTTCGGTTTTATCAGTAATGTTATTAAAATAGTAATTGGGTTGTTCTATATAGCCTTTAAGGTCAGATGTCAGGAGCAGGTTATTGAGTATGGTGCTTTCGGCATTTTGATTAAAAGGAATACGGCTTTCGTTTATTACAGATACAGAAAAAGCGCCAACTACCGGCTTGCTTGCTTTATTAGCGGCCTCGATAACCACAGATACTGCTTTTCTCGTCTCAAATTTTTGAGCGGCTATATTCAATTTAAGTTTTAATGTGTCGTTAGCGCGTATAAACGCTATCCTTTCATTAAGCGGTTCTGCATCGGCACCAAATAAAGTAAACTGGGCTATCCCTGATGGAAAGCGTTTCTTTTCAATCTTGAATGAATAACCGGGGTCTTCAAGTTTGAAAGAAGTAGTGTAATAAACCTTGCCTCCCGACTGCCCAACCAGGTAGTAGTAAGCGTGCTGCTTTGCCCCGAGGGTTTTAGAAGATGCTGTTAATTTGATATTAATACTGTCAGTAAGCCGATTGTTCACTGTCATGGTAAAA
This sequence comes from Mucilaginibacter kameinonensis, assembly GCF_003675385.1. GTDB lineage: Bacteria > Bacteroidota > Bacteroidia > Sphingobacteriales > Sphingobacteriaceae > Mucilaginibacter > Mucilaginibacter kameinonensis. Next base: position 154,727 of record NZ_RCWZ01000006.1, read on the forward strand.
CCTTCATCGCCAGCTTTGGGAAGATCAACGGTAAAAGAAGGAATGCCGTCTGTTGTTATTTTCGCTTTATAGGTTTTACCTGCTTGTGGAAGCAACGCAAATATGCCCATACCGAGGTGCGTGGTTTCAAATTCAGCAACTTCGTTACCGTCGTTGTCGGTTATTGAGCCTTTGGCATCCCGCCCAAGTCCGTTTTGGCCAATTACTTTAACTGCTATTTTAGATCTTAGACCATTCACCAGGCTTCCACCTTCTGCAAAAAACTGAACGTCAGGTTTATTTTCTGTAGCAGGCTGGTTTTGTGGGTGATTTGCTCCGAAAACCGGGCGGCCGTTTACCTGGATCCGCTGATCAAACATAGCTACAGTTCCCTGGTTTCGCATCCAGTTGGTGTATGCTCTCAGGCGATAGCTGCCGGCTTTATAATTGCCGGGCAACACAAAATCGCCCCAGGCCACACCGTTGGTGAGTTTCAGGTTAAGCCGCCGGGCAACAGAATCTTTGGCATTAATAAGTTCAACATGTACCACGCCGCTTATATCTGATAATTGATGTTCGGCACCGGTTACCGTATAAACCTTAAACCAGATGGTATCGGTGATATTGTAAAAAGGCTTATCTAAATGCAGATAAACTTTTTCAGTGGGTTTGTCGGTTAATTGTTTGTTTGATAGTGCAACGGCTTTTTTCAAAAAGCTGCTATCGGTTTGAGCAAATGATTTTAAGTTAAGCAGCAATAATACGAGTAAGGGGATTGCACGTAGATATTTCATAAGGTTTAGTAGGATTGTAAGTGTCCTGTATGACTCTAAAATATCACAAAGGATTAATAATATCCACTAAAAAAATAATATTATTCTACCTTATATCTATAAACTTGCCTGCCTAAGTTACCATCAGCATCAATACCCTCAATTATTACACGATAGGTGCCTTTAGCGTCGGCGTTAAAAAAGCTCATGGAGGTATTACCATCTTTATCAGTTATCAAACCGGGCGACCAGTAAATGGTGCTCCTAAGATCCTGCATCTGCGCATTGGTTTTAGGATCATCATATTTAGGCGAATAAAATTCACGTGCTCTGTAATACCCTTTAGGTGCATAGGTGGCTATACCCGGAGCATATTTATTATAAACAGCATCTCCGCCGCCACGTTTGGTGGTTATAACTAAAACGCCGCCTGAACCTCTTGCTCCATAAATTGCTGTAGTACCAATTGTTCTTAATACTTCAACAGTAGCCACATCGCTTGGCGTAAGGTTATCCAGAAAATCCGATTCAACATACGCGCCGTCAAGTATAATTTGCATAGGCGTGTTTGGGCTCCGGGTAGAATATGGGATACCGTTTCTGAACGTGACGAAATTAAGCCGGCCCTGCAATACCTGTGAAAGCATGCCTCCGTATATCAGGTCTTTACTGGTAAGCGTTTGATCGGCATTGCCGGCCCCATTAAGGTTTGCCGAATTTTTGAAAGGGTTTTCCCGTTTCTCTTTTATTACCACTTCTTTCAATACGATGGTATGGTTGCCTATGCCATATTTTACCTGCTCGTCATATAGTTTTTTACTGTTTAAAAGGTAGGCTGATGCACCGTCGTTAATATTGATCTGGATATCGGGTGCGTTTTTATTGGGGCCAACAGCTTGAGGGCTTATTTTATCAAGGGTAATGTCGAGGTTTTTACGGTCTTTAGCAGTGCGCGCCTGGATGACAAATTTGATGCTATCCCTGAAAACAAGGTCTTTAAAAGTAAACTTTCCTTCAGCATCGGCAACAGTATCAATAATAAAAGTGCCTCCTGCTGTCGAAAATAAGGTAACCTTACCGTTAGGGACAGGTTTGCCTCCAAAAGTTTTAAGATGGCCGGTTACTTCAAGCGATTTCTCCGGCTTGAAAACTATCGGCGTAAATTTACCGGCGAGCAGTTGTTTCCATTCAAACCGGTGGTATCCCTGGGTAAGCATCAGGGCATCAAGATTTGCCTTTGTTTCATTGCTTACATTGGTAAAGTAATAGTTTGGCTTTTCAATATATCCCTTTAGATCGGAGGTGAGCAACAGTGTTGAAAATATTGAGCTTTCGTTAGCCTCGTCGGTATTAACTTTAGACTCATCAATAACCGATGCCGAAAAACTACCTATAATGGGTTTGTCCTGGCTGGTTTTAGCATTAAGGCTGATGGTTACTTTTTCGCGCGGTTTGTAGCTTTGTTTTTCTGAAGTAACTGCAAGTTTAAGCTGGTCGGGATTTTGAACAAAAATAAGCCGTTCGTTCAACGGTTCGCCGGTTGCTGAAAATAAGGTAAACTGCACTATACCTGATGGGAATTTGTCTTTAGGAATGGCTGCCGAAAAGGATGTTGCCCCATCCTTGCTTTTCCCAGCATAACAAAGCTCTCCGCCCGATTGTGCTATAAGCGATAAGCCCGACAAGGATGCTGTCCCGTTTGCTGCATTTTTACCCGGAATGATAGACACAAATACTTTATCATCGCGCATGCTGTTAACGCTTAATACATAGCCATTGTCAACTGCTTTAGGCAAATCAAAAATACCCTCCGAGCCATCGGCATAGGTAATATGTGCTTTGTATGTTTTGCCGCTTTCGGGTTCGAAATTTAGGGTACCCATACCAAAATGACTCTCGCCCAATGCCGAGATCTGGTTGTTTTGATCGTCGGCGATATAGCCTTTAATATCAACGCCCAAGCCATCGGCACCAACGGCTTTAAAAGCTACCTTTTCAAAAATGCCGTTAATTAAATTTCCACTCTCCGGAAAAAACTGTACATCAACTTTATTAGACAATGTTTTGATAGGTACTGCTTTTGCCACGGTGCGCTTGTCATCAAGTTTAACTTCGGTATTGATGTGCCCGGTTGTGATAGCAACTGGTGAGTTATTGGTAAAACTGGCGGTAAGGTTGCCTTTATCGTCGGTTACGCCTTTTCCTTTGGCGATAGATTTGCCATTTATTTCAGCCTCATAACTTACCGGTTTATTAACGTATGGAATGCCGTTAAGGTCGGTATAAGTAATTACGGCCGTTACCTTTTGTTTACCATTTAATGTACTGTAGCTATAAGCTGTTTTGGTAAATACTTTATTGCTGATGCCGTTTACTACAGCTATGGTTTTGTCAAAGAAATAGGCCTCTCCCTGGTTACGCATCCAGTTGGTGTAGGCGCGGATTCGGTAATTTCCTTCAGACATGCTATCTGCCAATGCAAAATCACCTGCTGCTAAGCCTGCTGTTAAAGGGAGTTTAAGACTACGTTTTACCGAGTCGTTATCGTCAATCAGGTCAACATTCAGGGTTTCGCTGTAAGCCGAAAGTTTATGCTCACTGCCAATAGTAACATAGGCTTTAAACCAGATGTCTTCACCAATGGCATAAGAGGGTTTATCAAAGTGCAGGTAAACTTTCTCTTGAGGATACTCGGCCCGCCATTTATCAAGCTGCGCGACGATTTTTGTTACCAGTTCATCGTCGGGTTTTATAAAAGCTAAAGTAGTACCAACAAGTAAGATGATAAGGGTTCCAACCGATAGGCGTTTGAAGTTCATAGGTAGTAAAATGTTGACTACCAAGATACGCAAAAAGTACTAAGTCTGAAGTTCTTGGTCTGAAGTCAAAAGTCTTGCTTTATGCTCATGACTTAAGACTTTCGACTTGAGACTCTGGACTTAAGCAACTACCATTTATTCTTCCACATCATACTTTCAACCGGGCGGGTAGTAGGGTTGTTGTATTTGGCGTTGGCTTTGCTGTTGTACAGCGTTTCAATCTCGCCTTCAACCACAAAATAAATAAGCTGACCGATTGGCATGCCAGGATAAATTCGTACCGGCTGAGCACATGAAATTTCGAGTGTCCACGTATTGCAGAAACCAACATCTCCCTTGCCTGCGGTTGCATGGATATCGATACCTAAACGCCCGGTACTTGATTTGCCTTCCAAAAACGGCACATGACGATGGGTTTCGGTGTACTCCATGGTAACGCCCAGGTAAAGTGTGTTAGGCTGAAGCACAAAGCCATCTTTAGGAATTTCAAAGCCATCAATCTCGTTATGAACTTTAGCGTCAAGCACCCGGTTACGGTAAGTAGCTAAATATTTACCCAAATGCACATCGTACGAGTTGGTACCCAGGTACTCGCGGTTAAATGGTTCAATAATAATATGGCCTTGTTCAATTTCTTCGAGGATGCGCTTATCAGATAGTATCATACGGGCAGGTTATTGCTGCCGCTAAATTATAAAAATTAGCCCAATTGCTTCCGGCTTTTGTGAACAATATGGGAAAGCGAAATGCGTTGAGATAACGCGGAAACTACCCCTAAACCACATATATGTCAATAGATTATGAATATGTAGTTGCGGGTATACAATTTAATATTTTTTGACATATGTTTGCATCCTATTTTGCAATTTTACTTTTATGGCAATAGCATACAGGCAGCGTATTGATGATGATACCGAGTTTGCACTCTGGCGTATCGAAGAGGAGGCTACAGACCTGTATAGCCAGTTACAACTTAATCAGCAGGAGAAGGATTTTGTGGAGAGCCTGAGCAATGGCAAGCGCCATTTGCACTGGTTGGGTACCCGTGTATTGCTGCGTAAAATGCTTCGCACCGACGAGTATATCGACTGTAAGGTTGATGAACATGGTAAACCTTACCTGGTAAACCTGCCTTATCATATCTCGTTAAGTCACTCTTTTGATTATGCCGCTGTAATGATCAGTAAAACGCATAAGGTTGGTATTGATATTGAACAGATAAAGCAAAAGGTTGAGCGTATTGCCAAAAAGTTTATGCGTAAAGAAGAGCTGGCTTTTATAGGTGGCAGTCAAAAAATAGAACAGCTATATGTTTGCTGGTGCGCCAAAGAGGCTGTTTATAAATGCAACGGCCAAAAAGAGGTTTCCTTTGCCGATAATATTTTTCTTGAGCCGTTTCAGTTTGAACACCACGGTGTGATAAATGCACAATTGCATAAAAAAAATAATGTTATCGATTATACTGTAGGCTATATGCAGTATGAAGATTATATGATAGGCTACGTAAAGGGCGAGTGATGAAAAACAAAAAAGTATTTTTTCAGGACTGGGGCCTGATCGATTACCAGCAAGCCTGGGATAAACAGGAATCTATTTTCAGCGAAACGGTTAAAACCAAAATTGAAAACCGCAACCGCGAAACGGCGTATGAAGCAGCCGCTAAAAACGGAGGTGCCGGTGTAGCTTACGATACTATTGAGGCCGATGAAACTTTCAACTATCTTGTATTTTGTGAGCATCCGCACGTATATACTTTAGGCAAAAGCGGTAAGCCTGAACATTTATTGTTAGATGAGGAAGGCCTGAAAGAAAAACACGCCGTTTACTATCCGATAAACCGCGGTGGCGATATTACCTACCATGGTCCGGGTCAAATTGTATCATACCCAATCCTCGATCTCGACAATTTTTTTACCGACATTCACCTGTATTTGCGTACGCTGGAAGAAGCGGTGATCCTGACCCTGGCTGATTTTGGCTTAACGGCCGGCAGGTATGAAGGATATACCGGTGTTTGGTTTGATGCCGATAATGAAAGGGCCCGTAAAATATGCGCCATGGGGGTACGTTGCAGCCGCTGGGTAACCATGCATGGCCTTGCGCTTAATGTAAATACTGATCTTAGCTATTTTAAAAACATAGTACCCTGCGGTATCGACGATAAGGCTGTTACCTCTATGCAGCAGGAACTTGGGCAAGAAGTTGATATTAATGAAGTTAAAAAAATCCTGAAGCATCATATTTCCGTACTTTTTGGTATGGAGATATTATAAATGAAGGGAATAATTTTAAGTTTATTTACAGTGTTCACGTTATCGGCCTGTGCAGGCAAAAATACTCCTGCACCGGTTAGTTACACTCCCTCATCAAAACCAGTTACAGTGATACAGGATACCTTAACATACCTTGCCCTCGGCGACTCATATACTATTGGGCAGTCTGTTCCTATTGATCAGGCTTTTCCCAACCAATTAGCTAACCAGCTGCAAGGTTTTAAAGTAAATGCCCCAATTATCATTGCCCGAACCGGCTGGACAACCGATCAATTGATTGAGGCTGTTGATAAAAGTGATATTAAAAGCAATACTTATGATGTGGTTACCCTGCTGATAGGTGTTAACGATCAATACGGCGGATTGAGTCAGGAAAACTACCGCGTTAAGTTTGAACAGGTTTTAAACACGGCTATCAAATTTGCGGGTGGCATCAGGGAGCATGTGTTTGTACTATCAATCCCGGATTATGGTGTTACTCCTTATGCGCATGGTAATGATGCAGTGATAGGTCCCGAGATAGATCAGTTTAACGACATTAACCGTGAAATAAGCAGCAACGCAAAAGTTAATTACGTTGAGATAACCGGTATATCCAAATTGGCAGCACATGATCTTTCCCTACTTGCCGATGACGGCTTACATCCCTCCGGTAAAATGTATGGGATGTGGGTGGATAAGTTGAAGGTAGCTGTAGGGGCTGTTTTTGCCAAAAAGTAAATTAGAAATAGGATTTAAAAACGCGTCACTGCTCTTGTCTGGTCGAAGTTTAGCGATAGCGTAACTTCGTCCTATAACAATGGAAGCATCCTGCTTTCGTAAAATATTTAGATATAGTTCAATAGTTTAAGCTGAAGTTACGCTATCGCTAAACTTCAACCAGTGCTGAGTTTGATTATTCAATATCTTCTAACACTCCGGCAAACTAATCGGAATATTAATTGCCAGCCCGCCATCACTTGTTTCCTTGTATTTTGAGTTCATATCCAATGCGGTTTGCCACATGGTTTTTACCACGGCATCAAGACTTACCTTGGCTTTTTCAGGATTGCTTTGGAGGGCCAATTGCGACGCGGTTATGGCTTTTATGGCACCCATGGTATTACGCTCGATGCAGGGCACCTGTACCAATCCGCCTATAGGATCACAGGTGAGGCCGAGGTGGTGTTCCATGGCTATCTCTGCTGCCATCAATACCTGACGTTGAGTACCGCCCATACACTCGGTTAAGGCCGCCGCTGCCATGGCTGATGATACACCGATTTCGGCCTGGCAACCGCCCATGGCTGCCGATATGGTAGCTCCCTTTTTAAAGATACTGCCAATCTCGCTGGCAGTAAATAAAAAGTTGATGATCTTTTGTTCGGTATTGCCTTCGCAAAAGGCAATGTAATATTGCAGTACGGCAGGGATTACGCCTGCAGCGCCGTTTGTTGGCGCGGTTACTACACGCCCAAATGAAGCGTTTTCTTCATTAACGGCCAATGCAAAGCAACTCACCCAGTCTAACGTATTTTTGAAGCTGTCGCCTGTGTTTCTGATGGCTGCAACCCACTCATCGTAATTGCTGTATTTATTATTGCCGATGAGTTTGGCGTTTAGTTTGGCGGCACGCCTTGCCACGTTTAATCCGCCGGGAAGTTGACCGGTAGTATGGCAGCCACGATAAATGCATTCTTTTAATGCTGTGAAAATATTTAAGGTCCTGGTACGGGTTTCCTGTTCGCTACGCCAGGCCAGCTCGTTTTCGGCCACAACCTCCGAGATGCGGAGCCCTGTTTTGATGCACCAGTGAAGCAAGTCGGAAGCGGTGTCAATAGGGAAGGGGAGATCTACCTCGGCTTTGGCCGGGCCGGATGCTCCATCTTTCACTACAAAACCACCACCTATGGAGTAATAAGTTTCTGACACAGCCTTGCCATTACTCAAAAATGCCTGGAAGGTTACCGCGTTGGGATGATACGGCAAGCTTTCATTGAACAGGAACAGCAAATCATCTTCGGGATAAAAACTTATAGGTAATACACCGCCAAGTATCAATTGATGTGAGCTTTTGATGTGTGCAATTTTAGGTGTTACCTGGTCAACCTCAAAAGTAACCGGGTCATCACCGCTCAGGCCAAGCAATATGGCTATATCGGTACCGTGTCCTACGCCGGTTTTGGCTAAGGAACCGTATAATAATATTTTAACCTGTTGCACCATAGGCAATACACCCTGTTGCTCAAGCGACTGTACAAACTGTTGAGCGGCACGCCATGGGCCAAGCGTATGTGAGCTTGACGGGCCTATGCCAATCTTAAACATATCAAAAACCGAAATCTGTTCTCTTTGCATCAGTGTCAAAGATACTACAGTTAGTGTTATGAAAGAATAAAGTATATACTGTTACAAATAAGTATTTTGAGATAGGGTTAAATAAGTTGCGGGCTAACGTTTAACACATAGTAATTGTGATCTTTCAAAACAGCAACTAAAAATTTGTACGAGGTAAGGTCATGAGGGATGCTTATGTCAAGCTGTTTGCATATGCGTTCGGCCATGCGGTCAACAAAAATAATGTCAGCGGTTTTATTAAAATGATTAAGTACTTCGTGTATCAATGATATATCTGAGTCGGCAAGCATTACCGCTTCCGGAATTATAGGTTGATAGTCGTCTTCTATATCTACAAAGTTTAATGTATCAATGCCCGCGCGTGTTTTTGTGCGTACCAGGGTTGTGTTTGCTACTATATCGCCAATGCGCTGCTTATTTTCGGTAACAGCAACAGATATGATCGCACCGATTTGTAGAGTTAACCCAAAATCAATCAATCTGAAAATATAGCGTAACAGATATTGTCCTAAGCGCGGGCGGCCCCCATCAAGGCTTATTACCTTAATTTTCATAATGTACTTGCCTAAGCTTTGTCCGTTGAACAATAGCTCGGTAATGATGTCATAAAAGCCATAAAAAATCAAAAATAATATTTGCGGCAGCGTGAAACTATAAAATACAGAGGGATGATAACTTGATCCGTTTGTCCATATATAAATCAGATATACAGCAAGGTACAGCGCATAATCTATCAGGCGGGCCAGTATCCGTTCGCCAAGGCCTGCTACCTCATAATCGATATCAATATTTTGTGCTGTTTTTATTGCTATTGTCTGCATACCTAACAAATATAAGTTTCAGTAATTAAATTAAATTGATTGCCAATTACTTTTTTGTTGTTATTTTAAACAAAAAATTATACCTGCAATTTAATGAGAGAGGCTTTATTTATTAAGCAGCGAACCGGGAAGTGGAAAGAGTTTGAAAACATTCCCACTAATGATCCGGATGTTTTAGCAGAGCAGTTTATTATAATTACCGACGACCTTGCCTACTCTAAAACCTTTTATCCAAACTCAGGTACAACCAAGTACCTAAACGGTTTGGCGGCACGTTTTCATCAATCCATATATAAAAGTAAAAAAGAAAGCAGGAACCGGTTTATTCAGTTTTGGATGCTGGAGTTGCCCCTTGTATTTGCAAGGTATCGCAGGCAGCTGCTTATCTCTTTCATTTTCTTTATCACCTTTTGTTTGATAGGTGCTTTATCCGCAAAATATGATAACACTTTTGTAAACATGATCATGGGCGATGGTTATGTGAACATGACCAATGAAAATATAGCCAAAGGTGATCCTTTTGGGGTTTATAAGGATCAAGATCCCTTTTTAATGTTTGTTCAGATAGCCGAAAATAACCTTTTTATAACCGTGTTAACCTTTGTGGCCGGTATGTTCTTTTCTGTTGGTACGTTATTTCTGCTACTGAAAAACGGTATCATGCTGGGCTCGTTTCAATACTTTTTTATAAGTAAAGGACTCGGCCTGCAGTCGATACTGGTCATATGGATCCATGGAACCCTTGAAATATCGTGTATCATTATTGCAGGGGCAGCAGGCCTGATATTAGGGAACAGCATTATTTTTCCAAAAACATACAGCCGCCTGGTTTCATTAAAAAAAGGTGCTGTTGATGGCCTTAAGATTACGATGGGTATATTACCTATTATCGTAATGGCTGCCATATTTGAGAGCTTTGTCACCAGGCACACAGAAATGCCCAAGTGGCTGAGCTGTTTTATATTGCTTGCATCTTTTGCATTTATTGTTACCTATATTGTAATTTACCCCATATATTTAAACCGCAAACTAAACCGTCACAATAATTAATGATCCCGAAAATTACATTAAGGCAGTCGCGTGATTTTGGCGAAATTATCAATGATGCCATAGTTTTTATTATCCAAAACTGGAAAGGACTATTAAAAGCATATGCCATATTATGTGGTTTTTTTATAGCCGGAAATATACTGTTCTCTATTTTACTTCAGTTTAAGGTAATTAATACACATAAAGAATCATTAGGCGGAAGTGGTTCATACATCAGGAGCCCGTTTGGTATCGAATATTTTATGGTAATGATATTCGGCTTCCTGAATGTTATCGCGTCAACTTTAACGGTATCCAGTTTCGTAGTTATCTATAACCAGAAAAAGGGCGAATTGCCAACCGTGCATGAAGTGTGGGGTTATTTCAAATATTATTTCTGGCGGGTATCCGGCTCTATGTTGCTGTTGTTTCTGATGGCAATTCCTACTGTAATCATATGTGTGTTACCTGCCGCGGCTATGAGCCTCGTAAGCCCGGTAGCCGCGGGTTTTACCGGCCTGATATGTGTAATGGTGCCTATGTGCTATTTTATGACCGTATTAAGCCTGTTTTTCCCTATCATGATTGGCGAAAATTCCAGCTTTGGCCGCACGTTCGGAAAATGCTTTAAGCTCATAAAAAAGAAATGGTGGAGCACCTTCGGGGTGATTTTTGTTATTATTATCCTGGTGTACACCGTTTATTTGCTCTTTGCTATTCCTTCCTTTATCATCTCGGGCGGAACGTTAACATTTTTACCATATAATGTATCATCTGTTGTGGTGATTATTTATTGCATTTGTATGAGCGTTGTACAAATAGTAAATATTGTGCCGGTTACCGGCCTGATGGTAGCTTATTATAGTTATGTAGAAGATAAAGAAAGCATTGGCTTGATGGAACGTATCATGACGCCCCTGACCTCGGATAAGGGCGATGATGGTGAAGCGGCTAAGCTTAAAGAAGAGTATTGATATGCGCCGCCTTTTCTTAGCCTTAACGTTTATTATTTTTTCCGTCGCCTGTTGTTTTGCTGATGACAACGGAAAGAAATCGCCGGAAAAAAAAGCTCCGCCGGCTGTATTGAAGATTGATACCGCACAATTACCTGCTCAGCGAAACTTTAATGAGAAGAAAATAAACAACTATCTCAAGGATCAGGAATTTGTATATAACAAGGACGATTTGCCGGGCGAAACACTTTGGAACCGGTTCTGGAGATGGTTTTGGCAAATGATTGACCGCAAGTTGTTTGCAGCTGCCGGATCGCGGAGGTTTTATTTTTACCTGGAAGTGGCTATTGGTATTGTATTCGTATTGTTTATACTTTATAAGGTAACTGGCATCAACGCCGTATCGGTTTTCAGGGGCAAAGCGCGTGATATACCTTTTGCCTATTCCGAATCGATAGAAAATATTCATGAAGTAAACTTTGATGCCGAAATAGAAAAGGCTATTGCCGGGCATAATTATCGCCTTGCAGTAAGGCTGCTGTACTTGTATAGCTTAAAGCAGCTTAATGATGCCGGGATCATTAACTGGGAGGCCGGCAAAACCAATATGGCATATCTTAATGAATTGCCCGAGGGAGAAAGAAAGCGGCTCTTCAGAATACTTACCAGGCAGTTTGAATATATATGGTACGGCGATTTCCGGGTAGATAGTACGTCGTTTACAGAAATAGATACCCTTTTTAAGCAGTTTAAACAAAACTTAGGATGAGGGATTTTAAAGCGTACATATTTATTGCTTCATTGATATTGGTGATTTACCTGGTAGCCCAATATCAACAGCCGCAACCCATTGATTGGACACCGTCTTATTTAAAGGAAGCTAAGATACCCTTAGGGAGCAAAATATTATACGATCGTTTACCTGATATTTTTCCTGGTGCTAAGGTGAAAAACTACCGTGAGCCCATGTATAATGTGCTTCATGATCATAAGGTAACTAATGCAACTTATATCATTATCTCCAATTACGCGGCTATCACAACGCCCGATTTTGATAAGATGATCCCTTTTATTAAACAGGGGAACGATGTTTTTATCTCATCTACATCTTTTGGGGATACACTATCCAATAAATTTAAATTGGAAATGAATATCAACTATGAGGTAAGGGAACAGCCCGATACACTTCATTTTACTAACAGCGGGCTTGATCCTCATAAAGAATATATTATAGAGAAAGACCTTCGCGGAGAATATTTTAGTGCTTTTGATACAGCAAAGGCAATTTCGCTGGTGCAGAATGCGCGCAATCAAAGCACCGTCTTAAAATTCAATATGGGAAAGGGGGCTTTGTATTTAAGTACCGACCCTAATCTTTTTACCAATTACAGCCTTTTGAAGCCCGACGGCGCGGAGTTCGCAGCCAAAGCATTATCATACCTTAAAAACAATAAAACCATCATTTGGGACGAATATTATAACATTGGCCGGGATGGTGAAGAATCGGAATTCAGGGTGTTGTTTGCTAAGGAGCCATTACGCTGGGCTTACTTCATTTCGCTCATAAGTGTTATTGTTTATGTACTTTACCAGATGAAACGCCGCCAGCGTATCATCCCCGTTATTACACCGCTTGAAAACAGTACCCTGGGTTTTGTGACTGTAGTAGGGCAGGTTTATTATGAGCGCCGCGACAACAGTAACATAGCGCAAAAGAAGGTAGCCTATTTGCTCGAATACATCAGGCAGAAATACAGGCTGCAAACCAATAAAATTGATCCGGAATTTACGGCAACGCTGGCCAGCCGTGCCGATATGGATATCGAAGAAACGCGTGAACTGGTTGGTATTATCAATTACATCTTAAGCCAGGCCCCTATATCTGATCAGGAACTTATTAAAGCAAACCACCTTATTGAACAATTTTATACACGATCCAGGTAAATATGGAAAATGAATTTTTTGAACAACGTACCGATCTGAGCAAGCTTAGCGCTGCGGTAGAACAGATAAAAGCTACACTCGGTACCATCATAGTCGGGCAGCATGAATCTATCGACCTTCTTATCGCAGGTATTCTGGCCGATGGTCATATACTTATTGAAGGTGTTCCGGGAGTGGCTAAAACACTTACCGCAAAACTTATTGCCAAAGCTATCGATGCCCAGTACTCGCGCGTTCAGTTTACGCCCGATCTTATGCCATCAGATATTTTGGGCACATCGATATTTAATCCGAAAGCCGCTGAGTTTGAATTTAAACGCGGACCAGTTTTTGGCAATATTATCCTGATAGATGAAATTAACCGCGCTCCTGCTAAAACTCAGTCGGCCCTGTTTGAGGTGATGGAAGAGCGGCAGATAACTATCGACGGACATCAATACAAGATGGAAGAACCATTTACAGTGTTGGCTACGCAGAACCCGGTTGAGCACGAAGGCACTTATCGCCTGCCTGAAGCGCAGTTAGACAGGTTTTTGTTCAAAATAGAAGTGAAATACCCAACACTTGAAGAGGAAATAGCTATTGTTACCCAGCAGCACCAGCAAAAAACTGCCGATCAGCTAAGCCATGTGGCTCCTGTATTATCGGCCGTTGATATTAATGAATTAAGGAAGCAGGTAAGGGCTTTGCATGTTGAGGATAAACTGATAGAGTTTACCGCCAAAGTAATTCACGAAACCCGCAACAACAAATCGTTGCAACTTGGTGGTTCACCGCGTGCTTCATTAGCTATAATTAATGCTGCTAAAGCTATGGCTGCAATCAATGGGCGCGATTTTGTTACCCCCGACGATATTATTTATGTAGTACCGCCGGTGTTAAGACACCGTATTATGCTTACACCCGACAGGGAGATGGAGGGCATAACCCCGGATATTGTTATAGCCCAGATGATTCAAAAAATTGAAGTGCCACGCTAACCCAGGGTTGTGAAAAAACTGTTTGGTTTAATTTATAAAAACCTGTTTTTAACCGGTAGGCTATTTACCGGACTTGGGGTGTGCGCGCTTCTGTTTTTGCTCGAATTCTTTTTTCCATGGCTTGGTGTTATCCCAGAGTTGTTTTTCTGGGTGCTGATCATCCTGTTAGCGATTGATTTGTTGATGCTGCTGAAAACAAGCAAGGGCGTATTCGCAAGGCGTATTACTCCCGAAAGATTGAGCAACAGCGATGAGAATGAGTTGAGCATTTATATCGAAAATCGTTATGCTTTCAATATAAACGTAAGCATTATTGATGAGATCCCAGTTCAGTTTCAAAAGCGCGATGTTTGGTTTGAAACTGCTTTGAAACCAAACGAGCGTAAACAGATCAATTATGTGCTGAGGCCTACCCGCCGCGGCGAATATGAGTTTGGCTGGATCCGTGTTTTTGTAAAATCGGCCCTGGGTTTGATTGAACGGCGGTATAATTTTGAACAGACAGAAATGCTGGCAGTTTATCCATCGTTTTTACAGATGCGCAAATATGAGCTCATGGCCATTTCAAACCGGCTGACTGATATCGGTATAAAAAAGATCAGGCGAATTGGACATAGTCTTGAATTTGAACAGGTAAAAAACTATGTGGCCGGCGACGATTATCGCACCATTAACTGGAAAGCCACAGCCCGGCAGGGAAACCTGATGGTGAACTCCTTTGTTGACGAAAAAGCGCAGCATGTATATTGTATAATTGATAAGTCGCGGGCAATGAAAATGCCATTTGAAGGTATGAGTTTGCTTGATTATGCTATTAATGCCAGCCTGGTGTTATCAAACGTTGCCCTGTTAAAGGAGGACAAAGCCGGATTGATCACCGTAGCGGAGAAGATTGGCGCAGTTGTACCTTCAGATAGTAAATACACCCAGCTAAATAAAATACTGGAGGTGTTGTACAAAGAGAAAACAGATTTTTTAGAAACTAATCTTGAAGCGCTTTACGTCACAGCCCGCAGGGTTATCAAGCAACGGAGCCTGATCGTTTTCTTCACTAATTATGAAAGCCTCTCGGCCTTGCAAAGGCAGTTGCCCTTTTTAAAACGAATAGCCAAATTTCACCTGCTTCTGGTTGTGTTTTTTGAGAATACAGAACTACGTACCTTGAGCGAACAACCTGCAAGCAATGTTGAAGGTATCTACATAAAAACCATAGCCGAAAAATTTGCCTACGACAAAAAGCTAATGGTAAAAGAACTTGCCAGTCACGGCATTCAATCCATACTGACAACTCCTCAAAATCTTACCATCAATACGGTGAACCGCTACCTGGAAATAAAAGCAAAGCAGAAACTCTGAGAATTGTAGAGTCAAGAAGTCAAGATTCAAGAGCCAAGAGGAAAAGAGTCAGGAAGTCGAGATTCAAGAATCAAGATGAGAACCGTAATAAACAAGAAGGCCCAAAGAGAATTTTCTTTTTGGGCTTTCTTGTTTCTCGAATCTTGACTTCCTGATTCTATGCAATTATTTCTTGTTTCTTGGATCTTGACTTCCTGATTCTCCGACGCCTAAAACCCTGGCTTAGGGAAATTAATACCGCCTGCTGCAAGTTCTTTAAGCATTTGCTCCTGCAGGTTGATCTTGGCGTTAAGGAAATTAGCCGGATCAACCCAAACGTTGATGGTAAACCTTACACAATCATTGTCGAGGCTGATAACACCTACGCGCGCGGCTGGTTCATGCAGAATATCTTTACTGGCGTTTACAACATTTGTCATGATGGCTTTTGCCTTCTCCATATCATTACTGTAACCCACGCGCATCTCAAAATCCAGGCGGCGGCGACCTTCGCGGGTTACATTGACAATAACTTCGTTAAAGAGTTTACCGTTGGGGATAATGACAGTTTTGTTATCAGCAGTGATCAATACGGTATAAAACATTTGTATGGATACCACCCGGCCATCCTGTCCCTGGGCTACAATGCTGTCTTCAAGTTCGAAAGGTTTTAACAACAGGATAAGTACACCTCCGGCAAAGTTTTGAAAGGTGCCCGATAGGGCTAAACCCGCCGCTACCGAAAATGCACCGATAATGGTGGTGAAAATGCTCATCTCCAGCCCTATGATGTTCATTACCCAGATAATGAGCAAAACATATAATGCTGTAATGGTTAAGCTTAGGAAAAATGGTTGTAACGACGAATGAATGCCACGCTTCATCATACGCAAACGAAGCCTCGCACGCAAAAACTTAATAAACCATAAACCAATAAAAAATATGATTAGTCCACCTACATAATTGGGGCCGCGGTTAATGAGCCAATGGTGGAACTGTGTGTAAAATTCGTCCAGTTTCATAACTGGGCGCAAAGTTAATAATTATCTGTTAACTGTACAGGGAAACGAAGAGCTCGGGGCCCTTGAATAACACCCATTCAACCAGGGTGCTTTGTATTTGTTTAGTTTTTTGAGATAGACGTTTCATGACCTGCATTATTCAAATCCTGTGCCTGATTTGGGCTGTATCGGATTTGTTATGCAAATTTATGCTTTTGCTGAAGCGCAAAATTCAAAAATTAATCAAATGATTGATTAATGACTATCGCTTTACCTTTCTATGACTATAACAGCCTGTTTTAAAGCACAAAACCCTGTCTGCAAAAACAGACAGGGTTTTGAAAAGTATGTATTTTGGTACACTCCGGCAGTTTGCGGAATGCAGGGGTATATTACATCATACCGCCCATGCCACCACCCATTGGAGGTGCGCCAGCTGGAGCATCTTCAGGATCATCAGCCAATACAACTTCAGTAGTTAATAACATTGAAGCAATTGAAGCAGCGTTCTCTAAAGCTACACGACCTACTTTAGTTGGGTCGATAACACCGGCAGCAATAAGGTTTTCGTATTTGTCGCTACGTGCATTGTAACCAAAGTCGGCAGTACCTTCTTTAACTTTTTGCACAACGATTGAACCTTCGATACCAGCGTTTTCACATATCTGACGAAGAGGCTCTTCGATAGCGCGACGGATGATCTGGATACCAGTGTTTTCGTCTTCGTTATCACCTTTTAAGTCGGCGATAGAAGCAACCGCACGGATGAAAGCAACACCACCACCAGCTACGATGCCTTCTTCAACAGCGGCACGTGTAGCGTGTAAAGCGTCGTCAACACGGTCTTTTTTCTCTTTCATTTCAACTTCAGTAGCAGCACCTACGTAAAGTACAGCAACACCGCCAGATAATTTGGCTAAACGCTCTTGTAGTTTTTCGCGGTCGTAATCAGAAGTAGTAGATTCAATCTGTGATTTGATCTGGCTTACGCGGCCTTTGATCTCTTCTGCAGAGCCTGAACCATTGATGATTGTAGTATTATCTTTGTCGATAACGATTTTCTCAGCAGTACCTAAGTAGCTAAGGTCAGCGTTTTCTAATTTGTAACCTCTTTCTTCAGAGATCAAAGTACCACCAGTAAGGATAGCGATATCTTCTAACATAGCTTTACGACGGTCGCCGAAGCCCGGAGCTTTAACAGCAGCAACTTTCAGTGAACCACGGATCTTGTTAACTACCAAAGTAGCTAAAGCTTCGCCGTCAAGATCTTCAGCGATGATCAATAGTGGTTTGCCTGTTTGTACTTGTTTTTCAAGGATAGGAAGCAATTCTTTCATTGAAGAGATCTTTTTGTCGTAGATCAGGATGAAAGGATTTTCTAATTCTGCTTCCATTTTATCAGCGTTGGTTACGAAGTAAGGAGAAAGGTAACCACGGTCAAACTGCATACCTTCTACAGTTTTAACTTCAGTTTCGGTACCTTTTGCTTCTTCTACAGTGATAACACCGTCTTTACCAACTTTTTCCATTGCTTCAGCAATTAACGAACCGATAACCTCGTCGTTATTTGCAGAGATAGAAGCAACTTGTTTGATTTTGTTGTTGTCTTCACCAACAGTTTGTGACTGAGTTTTCAGGTTTTCAACAACTGCAGCAACAGCTTTGTCGATACCGCGTTTCAAATCCATTGGATTTGCACCGGCAGCAACGTTTTTAATACCTGCAGTTACAATAGCCTGAGCCAAAACGGTAGCAGTAGTAGTACCATCACCTGCAATATCGGCAGTTTTTGAAGCTACTTCTTTAACCATTTGAGCGCCCATGTTTTCAAGGGCGTCTTTTAATTCAATTTCTTTAGCTACAGTAACACCGTCTTTAGTGATAGCTGGTGAGCCAAATTTTTTGTCGATAATTACGTTACGGCCTTTAGGACCTAAGGTTACTTTAACCGCGTTAGCAAGGATATCAACACCGCGTTTCAGTGCGTCGCGTGCTTCAACATTGTATTTAACTTGTTTTGCCATGATTTTTAATTATTGAATTATTGAATAAGCGAATGATTGATTTGATTTCGCCCTTCAATAATCTATTTTTTTAATTTCTTTGATTTTAAACCAGCGGTTTGAACAGGAATATTCACTAATTCAATAACCTACTAATTCACTAATTGATTAAAGAACCGCG
Source organism: Mucilaginibacter kameinonensis (assembly GCF_003675385.1). GTDB lineage: Bacteria > Bacteroidota > Bacteroidia > Sphingobacteriales > Sphingobacteriaceae > Mucilaginibacter > Mucilaginibacter kameinonensis. The sequence continues at coordinate 173,155 of NZ_RCWZ01000006.1, forward strand.
TAAATGTCTGATTCGCGCATGATTAAGTACTCTTTACCTTCATAGGTAATTTCAGTACCTGCATATTTACCATATAAAACCTGATCACCAACTTTTACGGTTAAAGGCTCGTCAACTTTTCCCTGTCCTACAGCAACGATAGTTCCACGCTGAGGTTTTTCTTTAGCAGTATCAGGAATGAAGATACCTGAAGCGGTTTTCTCTTCGGCTGCTGCAGCTTCTACTACAACCCTATCGCCGATAGGTTTAATGTTTAATGACATAGTTATAACTGTTTTATTTTATTTAAGTTTTCAGCCCGATACGCAACATCAATTATGCCAAGCAAGCATTATGTCAAGTATTGACAGGCTAAACTGTTTTAATGTCAGCAAAAGGTTACTTGTGTTTTGTGGCTTAACAATTTTTTAACCCGATGGTGTCAGGATGTCAGTATGACTTAAGGATGACGGTAGAAGTTAGGTGTTATATAAAACACTGTATCAATGAAAAATAGAATGCCATTGTTGGAAAGCACATTTTCATCATGCAAATCCTCGAAAATTAATCCCAGTTCAGCATTGCAGTAATCGTTGTTGCGTTTGTTTAGAAAACCATTGTAGCTCAGAAAATCTTTTACGGTGTTAAGATCAGTTGTTTCTGAGGTTAAAATAAACTCCTGCATAACAACTGAGTTTAGTATGCCATTAATTTCTTTAAATCCAAGGAAAGTATATGCTGTGGCAGGAAAGAAGTAATTGTGGATAAGCAGGCTATTGAAATAGTCTAGCCATGTTTCATAGAAGATTCCTGCATTAGTTTTTATTACATGCGAATCGTCAAAGTGATATACCTTTTGTTCAGCGCCTTCGCTTATGAAATCGATATCTTGAATCTCCGGCTTGTAAAATAGACTTTCTTTTTCTGCAAAGGCTATTAGTGCTGTTGCTTCTTTGCTTTTGAGCTGCTGTTGTTTTTCAAATTTGAAGCTTGATTTCGCATTTGCTCTAAGGAAACTTTGGGTTTTTTTGAGTTTACTTGTTCGGCCAACCGATTCATCTCCGAGAATGATATTTTGTAATTCATCTTTAGCGTTTTTCATTCATAATGAATATTCAAAAATACGATTTATTAAATTTAAACAAAAATGAATGCCTAAATGACACTCGCCTGTGTTAAATGATAAGGAAACCTTACACCGCCTTTTTCGCCGCCGATAACTTTTTTAATTCATCTTTAGCCTTGGCAAACCATATCTTATTGCTTTTGCGCTCAACAGGGCTTAATTGCGATTGCTCATTGAGCATATCGGTGAAAATTTGCCATGCGTCGTCATCCCGGCCTGCTCGGGTTAGGAACATGCCGTATTCATACCGGGGTTCAAAATAGGAGTAGCGGCCCTTCATCAGCTTAAACTCGTTTTCTGCCAGATTTTCCTGGTAAGTGAACTCGAGCGATTTGGCATACAGGATATGCGCTTTTGAACGCGCAAATTGCGGTAGTTTATAAAGCTTTTGAGCAATTGGGATCACCTCATTGTACATGCCCTTTTCAAAGTAAGCTACGATGAGCTGTGCCATTACGTGCTCGTTTTCGGCAAAGGCGCCGGTAAGGCTATTCTTGTAAATTTCGAAGGCCTTATCTGTAAGACCGGCTTCCAGGTAGGCATCTGCCAGTTTTACACGGTTAGCAAATGTATCTGTAAATCGCACCTCGTCTTCAAGGCGTTTTATTTTGGCCCCCGGATTTATAACCGCCTCAACGTTGATTTTAGGTGCGCGAATACCACGGTTGGAGAGTATTTCGCTATAGATGTAATACAGGCTACCAAAAACAGGTATTATGATAAGGATCCAAAGCCATTTTTGTTGAGTACCACGCCTGAGGCTATGTATGATACAAAATGCCTCTAATATCAGTATAAGATAATAATAATTGCCACCGCCAAAGTACATGCCTGTTTATGATATAGGATTTAGTAATATCCAAAAATAACGAAAATGCAGCTGTAAACAAGGGCGTTTATAGCTGGAGAAACATTTTTTTGCTAATAGTTTGAGTATCGCGTAAGTGGGTTTAACTGTAGTTTTAAATAAAAAAGCCACCGGGTTTTATTACCGGTGGCCTGATATTAAAATAGCCCTAATTGTCCCTGGTCGTCCATGTCGATGTCGTCGGGGTTGGTGATCTCAAAATCGATCTTTTTGGGTGGTTTTGGTGCCTCTTCTGATTGATCGGCTGGTGCTGCCGGTTCATCGTTTTGAACAACCTCCGGTTGTTCTTCATTTACCTCTGTTGATGTTGTTGCATCTTCTTCGGTGGTTTCAGTTTCTGCTTCTGCTGTTTCAGATTCAGTTTCCTGTTTAATGCCATCACTGATTAATTCAACTGATTTTACCGGGTGCTGTGAAAGTCGGTTGCCCATGGCTTTCATACCTTTAACATCAATGACATCTGCCAAATTGAGTTCAAGGGTTTCTGGCGTTTGATCTTTGCCTTTCAGGTGTGTCATGCTGATTACCGGCGCGGTATGACCAAGCAACACCATTTTTGATCCGGCTTCTTCGCTGATCAGGCTTACCTGTTTGCCTACCGCTATGTTTTCAAATGCGAAACGCTTAACAAGGTAGTTTTTAGATTTACCTTCGATGTGCACTATCGAAAATACGGCCTGCGGATCATACTTTTCGATAAGGATCATCTTATCATCAAAGTGATTATTTAAATCGAAGCTGCTTAGCTCATAAACGCCGTTGCTAAGCACGGTAAGGATGCGGTCGTCGCCATCAAATTCGCCCAGGTATTTACCGCGGCTATCGGCATTTAAGCGTTTTAAAATTTCATCATACCAGATCTTGCGACCGGCCAGGGTTGAAACACCTTTGCTTTTCAGTATGATTTTCTTGACCGGGTATTTGGTAATGATATTACCCATCGAACCGCGGCCTTTGATAGCTATTGAAGCAAAGTCCTCGTCAAACTGCAGTTTCTTGAGTTTGGAATGAGGTTTAAGCTGTACGTTCACCACCTCGGCTTCGCCGTTAGGATTGGCAGTAAAGTACAATACTTTTGAGCCTTTGGTACCCTTGGTCAGGTCGTATTCTTTATCGCGGGTTACGCCCACTACCGAGAAGCGTTTGATATAGCTGATGCCGCTTTCGCCATCCTTATATATCATGTTGTAAACGGTACGCTCATCGTTCTTTTTAAACACGGCAACGTGGATAATGTCTTTGCCCACAAAAACCTTGTCCTGTACCTTAGTGATGATGCAACGTCCGTCACCCCTGAAAACAATGATCTCATCAATGTCTGAGCAATCGCCAACATACTCAACCGACTCGTCTTTTTTCAGACCAGAGCCAATGAAGCCGTCGGCCCTGTTAACGTATAGCTTGATATTAGCCAAGGCTACCTGGGCAGCCTCCACCTTATCAAAGGTGCGCAGCTCGGTTTTACGTTCGCGGTCCTTGCCGTATTTATCCTTTAGTTTCTGGAACCAGGCAATGGTGTATTCGGTAAGATGTTTCAGGTCGTGTTTAACCTGTTTTATCTCATTCTCGAGCGCCTTCATCTGCTCATCCGCTTTTTTAACGTCAAAGCGGGTGATGCTGCTCATAGGTTTATCTATCAGCTTTTTATAGTCTTCGGGCTGTATGGTGCGATAAAACTGGGGGAAGAAAGGCTCAAACAAGCGGTTCAACACTTCAAGCACTACCTCAAAATTGCCAGAGTTTTCGTACTCGGGGTTTTTATACATCCCCTCCTGGATAAAGATCTTGAGTAAGGAGCTGAAGAAGATCTTCTCCATCAAATCTTTTAACCTGATCTCCAATTCCTGCTTAAGCAAATCTTTGGTGAAGAACGTGCTTTCGGTGAGCATATCGTTCACGCTCATGAAACGCGGCTTATCATCCTGAATTACACAGGTGTTTGGTGATATGGATACCTCGCAATCAGTAAAAGCGTAAAGCGCGTCGATAGTTACATCGGGTGAAATACCAGGTGCCAGGTGAATGATGATCTCAACATCCTTAGCGGTATTATCCTCGATCTTTTTGATCTTGATCTTACCTTTGTCATTAGCAGAGATCACGCTATCTATCAAACCTCCTGTAGTGGTGGTAAAAGGTATTTCGGTAATGGCCAGCGTTTTTTTATCGCGCTCAATAATTTTAGCCCTTACGCGTACCTTGCCACCACGCTGTCCTTCATTGTATAACGAGGCATCGGCCATACCACCTGTCGGAAAATCCGGCATCAGGTTAGGACGCTCACCTTTTAATACAGCTATAGAAGCTTCGATTAGTTCGATAAAGTTATGTGGTAAAATTTTGGTGGCCAAACCTACCGCAATACCCTCGGCACCTTGCGCAAGCAGTAGCGGGAACTTTACCGGCAGGGTAATAGGTTCTTTATTACGACCGTCATAACTGGCCTGCCAAACGGTTGTATCCGGATTGAAAACAACATCAAGTGCAAACTTCGACAAACGAGCCTCAATATAACGCGGAGCAGCAGCCGAGTCGCCGGTTACCGGATCGCCCCAGTTGCCCTGGCAGTCAATCAAAAGATTTTTTTGGCCAATCTGAACCATGGCATCGCCGATAGAAGCATCACCATGCGGGTGATATTTCATGGTATTACCAATAACGTTGGCGGCTTTGTTATATCGCCCGTCGTCCATCTCCTTTAACGAATGCAGGATACGGCGTTGTACCGGCTTTAAGCCATCATTAATATGCGGAACGGCCCGGTCAAGAATTACATATGATGCATAATCAAGAAACCAGTTTTCATATAACCCATCGAGTGAGGTAACAGTATGTAGTTTTTCTTCATTAGGGTTTGGTGTATCGTTTTGATGCAGATCGTCACTCATTATTCAATAAAAACTTTTGGATTGGTAAAGATACGGATTATGTGTTGATGTGGAGATGAGGTAAACTATATTTTAATGAACAGACAATTTGTAATTGCATCAAAATTGTTACGTTTGTCTTGATTTTAACAGGTAACAATTGTAAATTGATAGCGTAAAAATCATTGGTATAACAATTAAATAATTGATCTCTCCGTTAAAGCACCGTACAATTAATTAATGGTACGCGAATTTTGATTAATTAATTGTTTATATATTTACCTATGGTGTTAAGCAAGGATTTTTTCTTGCATACCCCCTAAAATGAAAACTATTTTGAAGCTAACCCGGCCCTTATTACTTATGGCTTTATCGTTGCTGTGCTTTATAAAAAGTATTGCCCAGATAAATCCACGGCCGCTATATGCCCAAAATAACAAGAAACACACCGCTACGAAAGCTAAGCCTGGCTATTCAAAATATCCATCAGGTACCGACCAGTTTAAGGAGTTTACCAAACTTGTAGCACAGGCCAATGTAATTTACATGCAACCTAAAGGGTTCAAAGAAATTCCAGCGCCCAATGATGAGGATTTTTCGTTTGATTACGCCCTGCAGTTACCCGGGCAGGATTTTGAAGTGTGGTTTCAGGTAAAATCCCAAAAGCAAAACTATACCAGCTACGAGCAGGGGCAATATGATATTGACCGTGAAACAGAAAATCCGGATTCGATATATATTAACATGAGTAAAGCCCATGCCACTGCGTTTACGGGTGAGCGTGAAAACCCGATCCGTACTATACCGCCCACTGTTTTAAAACGTTACAAAGCCGATGCCGGAAAATCATACCTGCTAAACCTGCTCGATCTGCCCGCAACCAAACATTACAAATACGCCTTGTTGATAGCATTGCAGCGTAACCATACCGGCACTATCATGGCCGTTTGCTTTACCAATGATAAAGGCCCTGAGTTTTTTAAAAACGTTGACAGGGCAAGTAATTGTTTAAAGTTTAAGCCGTAAGATTTTCTGATAATCAGGAAATAAGTTTCTACTTGAGAATAGCTGCGTATAAACAATGTGGTATTATGCACCGGCAGGTGCTACCTGTTTGTAGAAAAGCTTAAAAGCAGTTTTTGCGCCGTAGGTGCTACCCCGACGGAGCGGAGTATGTTGGAGGGGGTAGCCTCTACGAGGCAAAGGTTTGTTGCCGTTATTTTGCTACAAACAGGTATCCCCTACGGGGAATTAGGAGGTAATAAAATTGTGTAGGCGCGTTGGCTTGAGAAGGGGCGGGGGGAGACGAATGATAGCTGGCGTGTGTCTCTTCGTCTCGATCATAATGCTTATAACACACCCCTCCACCCCTCTCAAGAGGGGAATCGCACGGCCCCTGCTTTTTATAAGGATTCTATCCCCAATGTTAATAAGTTGATATCTGTTTCCCGGTAATTAAGCCGGAAGTTTTATTTTTGCAGTTAGGCGTATTTTGCGCTGTTTTAATTTTCTACTTTATATACATGGCAGAACCAGTTAATTATAGTGAAGATAGTATCCGCTCCCTCGATTGGAAGGAGCACATCCGTTTACGTCCCGGTATGTATATTGGTAAACTGGGCGATGGCTCTGCTTATGACGATGGTGTTTACGTACTGCTGAAGGAGATCGTAGATAACTCGATAGATGAGTTTGTGATGGGATCGGGCCGTACCATCGAGGTTAACATGAGCGATCATAAGGTATCTGTGCGTGATTATGGCCGCGGTATCCCTTTAGGTAAAGTGATCGATTGCGTATCTAAAATAAATACAGGCGGTAAATATGATAGTAAGGCTTTCCAGAAATCGGTAGGTTTAAATGGTGTTGGTACTAAAGCGGTTAACGCGCTTTCCAACTCGTTCACCGTACAATCATACCGCGATGGGCGCACTAAACTGGCCGAATTTGCCAAAGGTGAGCTCATTCGTGATGAAAGCGAAAAAGATACCACTCAACGCAACGGTACCGCTATCAACTTTGTTCCTGATGATACCATTTTCAGGCATTACCGGTTTATCCCGGAGTTTGTTGAAAGCATGATCTGGAATTACGTGTTCCTGAACGCGGGCCTGACTATCAACTTTAATAATCAAAAATACTTTTCGGAACGAGGTCTTTATGACCTGCTTACCCGTAATACCGATGCTGAGACTTTGCGCTACCCGATTATTCACCTGAAAGGGGAGGATATTGAAATAGCGATGACCCACGGCCAGCAATACGGTGAGGAATATTACTCGTTCGTGAACGGCCAAAACACCACCCAGGGTGGTACGCACCAGGCGGCTTTTCGCGAAGCGGTAGTAAGAACCGTGCGCGAATTCTATAAAAAGGAGTTTGACGCTTCGGATATCAGGGCTTCAATTGTTGCCGCTATAGCTATCAAGGTGCAGGAGCCGGTGTTTGAGTCGCAAACCAAAACCAAGCTGGGCTCACAAAACGTTGGTCCGGATGGCCCTTCGGTACGTGGTTTTATCAACGACTTTGTTAAAAAGGAACTTGATAATTACCTGCATAAAAATACAGAAGCTGCCGATGGCTTACTGAAACGCATCCTGCAGTCGGAGCGTGAGCGTAAGGATATTGCTGGTATTAAGAAACTGGCTAACGAACGTGCCAAAAAAGCATCCTTACATAACCGCAAACTGCGCGATTGTAAACTGCATTTTGACGATACGCACGAACGTAAACAGGATACTACCTTATTCATTACTGAGGGTGACTCGGCCAGTGGTTCCATCACCAAATCGCGCGATGTGATGACACAGGCCGTATTCAGTTTAAAGGGTAAGCCGCTTAACTGTTTCGGCCTAACCAAGAAAGTAGTTTACGAAAACGAAGAATTTAACCTGCTGCAACATGCACTGAATATTGAAGACGGCCTTGATGCTTTGCGTTATAACAACATTGTGATAGCTACCGATGCCGATGTGGACGGTATGCACATCCGCCTGTTGCTGATGACCTTCTTCCTGCAGTTTTTCCCTGATCTGGTGAAGGCCGGGCACGTTTCTATCCTGCAAACACCATTGTTCCGTGTGCGTAATAAAAAGGAAACCATTTATTGCTACAGCGATGAGGAACGCCGCAACGCCATAGCCAAGTTAGGTAACAAGCCTGAGATCACCCGATTTAAAGGTTTGGGTGAGATTTCACCTGACGAATTTGGCTTGTTCATTGGCAAGGATATGCGCCTTGACCCTGTAATATTAAGGGATGCCAACATTAAAGCGCTCCTGGAATATTTCATGGGTAAAAACACACCAACCCGTCAAATGCACATTGTAAACAACCTGCGGGTTGAAAAGGATGATGAAACCATCAATCCAACATTAGCTAAAGAAGCTGATGCTGAGGAAGAGTTGCCGGTAGCAGTATAAAGAACCATGATTTGCCTGATTAAAGGATTCCCCTGAATATAGTAACATAGGGAGGCTTTGATCAGGCTTTTTATATCATGGAAATCAAATAATCCTAAAAATCAGGATTCTTATTGAAAAATTTCCTTATCTTGTTTCCCCCTGTTTTTTAAAGGGCGAATATTGTATGATAAGTCACGAAATAAAAATAGCCTTTGATGAATACGAGTCATTGGCCGATCTTGATAAAGCCGACAGGCAGCTATGCCTTGAAGCTCAGAAAGCATTAAAAAACTCACACTCTCCATATTCAAAATTCCGTGTTGGGGCTGCGCTTCGTTTACAAAGCGGTAAAATTTTACATGGCAGCAACCAGGAAAATGTAGCCTATCCATCGGGCTTATGTGCCGAACGTGTAGCACTGTTTAACTGGGGCGCCAATCATCCCGACGATCCTATTGAGGCCATGGCTGTAACGGCGCATTCGGATGAATTTCCAATTGTAAAGCCAATTACCTCATGTGGCTCATGTTTGCAGGTATTAGCCGAATGCGAAAAGAAGCAAAATCAGTCAATAAAAATTATATTGCACGCCGAAGATGGTCCGGTATGGATTATCAAAGGCATTGAAAACCAATTGCCGTTTTTATTTTTTGAAGAACGCATAGCTACCCCGTAATGAAAATAAAACTGTTTTTATTCTTTATCGGCCTTGTATTCAGCGCCGGTGTATCGGCCCAGCAGGGCTTCCCGTTTGACAACGAGATCAGGGCTTTTAAACACCAGGACAGCGTAAGCTTTCCCAAGCCAAATGGTATTTTGTTTATCGGTAGCTCGTCTATCCGCAAGTGGACCGATCTGGAGCAGCGATATGCTGGCAAGCCAATTATCAGAAGGGGAGTGGGTGGCTGCGAATTGTGGCAGATAGCTGATTATTACACGCCTTATATCCTGTTTCCGTATAAACCGCGCAAAATTTTTATTTACGCCGGCGAAAATGATATAGCGGCGGGCAAATCAGCCAGGGATGTAGCGGCTTCATTTACCAAGCTTTGGGAACTCATTCATCAAAAGCTGCCAAACGCCGAGGTGTATTTTATGTCGATAAAACCAAGCCCGGTTCGGGCTAAATACTACGATGTTGTTTACGCCGCAAATGAGCTGGTGAAAAATTACCTGAAAGGTAAACCCAAAAGTTATTATGTAGACCTGGTTCCGTCTATTTATAAACCCGGTACCACCCAACCCGATTCAAGTTTGTTTAATGACGATTACCTGCACCTTAACAGCAAGGGGTATGATCAATGGCAAAAGGTGCTTGATCCGCTGGTAAAATAAAAAAGGCCCCGCACCAAACGGGGCCTTCACCTACTTACATATTAAACACTAAACTAAAACTTGCTTATTTAAAAACGCTGTACACGTTTGTGATTTTCCAGCCGCTGCCGGTGTTGGTAACGGTTACATAATTGCTGCGGGTAAAAGTGTTGTATTTCATATCAACTTTTACTACTGCCAGGTCATTGTTGCTTTCAACAATTGAAGTACTGGTGATGCAATCCTGCTCGGTATTTTTGTTGGCTTTTAATAAATCAACTACTTCGGTTTTGCTAAAACTTAATACTTTAGTGCCGCGTAGCATGCTGAATTTTGCCGACTGATCTACCACATCGTTAAAGCCCTGGATTTTGCCGCGGGTCATGGCATCAATGTATGTGTTGATCGCATAATTTTTGGTTAAGTTATCGCCATCTATTTTATTTGCTGCTTTTGCTGCGGTGCCTGCTACTAAAAGGGCTAAGCCAAGCATGATTGATTTTAAAGTTTTCATATTGTTGTTGTTTTTAAGGTTTTTAAATTCTAAATTGTTTTTATACTCATAAGACATCCCTACCACGCATTACGTTACAACATAAGCCACTAAATATGACGATTTAACAAACATTTAACATTTTCGCATATTTTTTAGGAATCATGATAACAGTATGCCGTTAAATAATACTTATGGTTGATTTTAATACCATTATTTTACAATTTGCCGAACAGGGCGAAAAAACCGGGTGGACATACATTGAAATTCCGGCTGATATAGCACAGGAAATGAAGCCCGGAAATAAAAAATCATTCCGGGTGAAAGGTAAGCTTGATGAATTTGAAGTACGCGGAATGGCATTAATGCCCATGGGTGAAGGCAATTTTATCATGGCCTTGCGCCGGGAAGTCTGCAAATCCATCCATAAACACCGCGGCGCCATGCTGAGGGTACGTCTTGAGCCCGATGACGATTTCAAATATATTATTCCCGATGATTTACAGGAGTGTTTAGAATATGAGCCCGAAGGCGGTGAATTTTTTCATAGCCTTGCCGAAAGCCACCGGGGATATTTTATAAAGTGGATTGATAGCGCCAAAACGGAAGCTACCCGTGCCAACCGGATAGCCAGTACGGTTAATGCCATGGTGCGCCGTATGGACTATGGCCAGATGTTAAGGGCGCAAAAAAAGGCAAGGGAGTAATAAATGACGCAAACTATGAGTATCCCTCCATTTAAACTTAACGGCCGTATCTGGTTAGAAATAGACGAAGAAAAAGTACTGGGGCATGGCCGGGTTGAACTGCTTGAGCGGATCCATGAGTCTGGCTCTATCAGGCAGGCTGCACTGCAAATGAAAATGTCATACAAGCAAGCCTGGGACCTGGTGAATCATATCAATAATGGTTTCAAACAACCGCTTGTAATCTCAAAGCGAGGAGGGAAGGGAGGCGGAATAGCCTTGCTTACGCCTTTTGGACAGGAAGTTATTGAGGAGTTTAAAGAATTGCAGCAAAAATTCTTTAAGTTTTTAGAAGAAAACGGGAAAAAGTAAAAGTTTTATTGCTTTTGCAGGCGAAAATTTCAGAATTGGCATTGATGTCTGAATAAATTATCGAATCTATTCTGCATTTTTGCGTTATACTTTTAAAAATATAACGAAAATCACTGTATGAGAAAACAATTACCTATTTTAACTCTGTTTTTTATTGCTGTAATTATGTTTTGCCACGGCAATGCTATCGGGCAAACAGCAGATACAAGCAAGAGCGTATTCAACCTTGGCCAGGTAAATATTATCGGTATCAAGGATAGTGTTCGGTCAAGCAAGCTAAATATCCATACCCTTAATTTGTATAACAGGTACGATGTTTCTCACGCGCTTAACCTGCTGCCCGGTGTTATACTTACCGCGGTGGGTCCAAGAAACGAATCGGCTATTAATGTGCGTGGTTTTGATATCAGGCAGGTACCGGTTTATTTGGATGGCGTTCCGCTTTATGTGCCTTACGATGGTTATGTGGACCTGGCCCGGTACAACACTTTTAATTTGTCTGAGATCATTGTATCTAAAGGATATTCGTCTGTACTCTTCGGCCCTAATGCCGAAGGTGGTGCCATTAACCTCATCAGCCGCAAGCCGGCTAAGCCATTTGAATTGAATGCCGTTGCCGGTTATTTAAGTGGAGCATACCGGCTAAATACTAACATCGGCGGTACCTTTGGTAAGTTTTATTACCAGGTATCGGCTTCTCAATTAAAGCGCGACTACTTTCCGCTATCTTCAAAATTTACACCTGTTAAAAACGAAGACGGTGGCCATCGCGATAATTCATACAGTAATGACGTAGACGTAAGCGGTAAAATTGGCTTCACCCCAACAGCATCCCAGGAATATGCCGTTGGTTATACCTATCACCATGGCACCAAAGGCACTCCTGTTTATGCCGGCGATGATACTCAGAACTCTTTATTTAAAAACCCACGTTACTGGAAATGGCCAAACTGGGATACCCGTGGTTTGTACTTATTGAGCAATAATAAACTCAACAGTACAAACGTGATTAAAACCCGCTGGTATTATGATCAGTTTAAAAACGAGATAGATAGCTACGATAACGCGTCATACAATACCATCACCAAGCCTTATGCCTTCAGAAGTATTTATGACGATTATACCCTTGGTGGCAACGTAACTTTTGAAAACACCGATCTGAAAAATAACAATTTCAGCGTAGCCGCCCATTTTAAGCAGGACGTTCACCGCGAACATAACATTGGTGAACCTACACGCCGCGACGCCGATAATAACTTCTATATCGGAGCTGAAGACACTTACCATATAACATCCGCATTGAAAGTAAACGCCGGCGTGGCTTATAACGACAGGCGCAGCACCCAGGCCCAGCAATACACCAACAATACAATCAGCGATTTGCCAGCCAACAGTAATGGTGCCTGGAACGTACAGGGCTTAATTCAATACGATGTTGATAATGCTAATTCATTAAGCTTTTCGGTAGCGCGTAAAACCAGGTTTGCAACTATTAAAGACCGTTACTCTTACAAATTTGGTACCGCAATCCCTAACCCAGATCTGAAAGCTGAAGACGCGTTAAACTACGACCTAACTTATCACCTGCTTATTAATGACAAACTATCGCTACAGTCATCAAGTTTCTATAGCCAGATCAATAACAGTATTCAAACTGTAAATAATGTCGCTGTTGATCCGGTAACCAAAACCAACCAATCGCAGGTACAAAATGTTGGTCGTGCCCGATATTATGGCGGGGAACTCGCTATTGGTTATCTAATCTCCTCACAATTTAGAGTAGATGCAAATTACACGCAGATTATACGCGATAATTTATCAAATCCGCAGATCCGTTTTACTGATGTGCCAAAATATAAAGTTTTCGCTTCGTTGCAATATTCACCGCTTGCTAAACTGTATTTCCTGGCATCTGAAGAGTATAATTCAAAAAGGTATAGCACCAGCTACGGCACAATATCCGGAGCGTTTTACCTCACCAACGTAAAAGCTCATATTACATTGGTTAAAGGCTTTGCTATTGAAGGTGGCGTAAACAATCTTTTCGACAGGAATTACACACTGGTTGAAGGTTACCCGGAAATGGGCAGAAATTACTTTGCCAACCTGATTTATAACTACTAATTTTAAAGTAGAGCATTATTATAGCCCCGCGTCATTGCGAGGAACGAAGCAATCACCGATTAGCAGATCCGCTCTGTATAGTTTGGGATTGCTTCGTTCCTCGCAATTACGATTGGTAAATCCAGACTTACGAAGTTTTTAAAACTTCGTAAGTCTTCATAACCCTGGTTTATTAGCAATTAAAGTGAAAGACAACCACGAGATAAAGCATAAACAATCATCTTTCCAACGCATGGGCAAGATTTGCCTGGTGCTGTGCCTTTTATTTGCAATTGTTGGCTTAACAGCTTATAAAGGCATGGAGCAGGTTGTGCCCATGGGCGATTATATTTTTAATTACCCCGCCAATTTTGGTAACCGGATCAATGTACCTGCTGATAACCCCACCACACAACAAGGTGTTTATTTAGGGCGATTGCTTTTTTACGAGCCCAAACTATCTGCAACCAATACCGTGTCGTGTGGCAACTGTCATCAGCAATCAAAAGCATTTACCGATGGTCGCGCTTTAAGTATCGGTGTTAATAATGGTTTAGCGACGCGTAATTCCATGTCGCTGGCTAATTTGCTATGGGCCCGGAAGTTTTTTTGGGATGGCCGGGCTGCAAGTCTGGAAGATCAGGTTTTATTTCCGCTCACTAACCCGCACGAAATGGGACAATCTATACAGGCATCGGTACAAAAGTTAAGCAATACCCTATTGTACCCCGGCTTGTTTAAAATTGTTTATGGCGATAGTACCATAACAGGCGACCGCATAGCAAAGGCCATAGCACAATTTGAGCGGACGCTGATCTCTGCCAATTCCCGTTATGATCAATACTTGCGTAATGCTTATAAACCCACCGATGACGAGCTGAAAGGAATGGAACTTTTTAACCATGGCCCTGATCCTGAAAAAGGTATCCGGGGGGCCAATTGTACCCATTGCCATGGCGGCCCTAAAACCTACCTTGAGCTTTTTCATAACAACGGGTTAGATAGTATATCAAAAGACGAAGGTATGGCAGCCTTTACGGGTTTGGTTACCGATAGGGGCCGGTTTAAAGTGCCAACCCTGCGTAACATAGCCTTGACTGCTCCTTACATGCACGATGGTCGCTTTAAAACGCTTGACGAAGTGGTTGCCCATTACAGCGAACACATTAAGCAATCGGTATCATTAAGCGCTTTTTTGCAGGGTGAATCAAATGAAATGGGAGGGCATTCGCTGAAACTGCTGCCTAAAGAAAAAAAACAATTAATTGCATTTCTGAATATGCTTACCGATTCTACCTTTATAACGGATAAGCGCTTTGGCAATCCGCATCAATCAACAAAAAATTAAACATCATATCCATGAAAAAATACGCCATTGTACTGTTGTTACTGATAGCCGGTTTAACAACCAATGCCCAAACCGCAACTAAGGAAGCTGTAATAAAAGTGACCGGTGAAGTAACAACACCACTTACTATAGGCAACGCTGAATTTCAGCAATACAAACAAACAACAGTAACCCGTAAGGACAAGGACGGTAAAGATCATACCTACTCGGGTGTACTTGTATCGGATATACTGGCAAAAGCGGGTGTTACTTTAGGCCCTGAACTCCGTGGTGAAAACCTGGCAAAATACCTTTTAGTAGAAGCCAGTGATGGTTACCAGGTGCTTTTTGCCCTTGCCGAACTGGACAAAGGTTTTACAGATCGTACTATTATTCTTGCCGATAAGGTCGATGGTCAACCCCTGGTTCCGGCCGATGGCCCATTCCGCATTATTATTCAGGACGAAAAGAAACCGGCGCGCTGTATAAAACAGGTTACGGCAATGAAGGTTATGTTTGCTAAGTAGTAATAGATGATGAGGTTTAGTTTTTGAAATGCTATCTTAGGAGGTCGTTTAACAGCGTCATTGTAATGACGTTTTTTAACAACCTGATTTAATTTAAACCTTTCATGATCCCATACAACCAGGCTGTAGAGCAGCTCGAAGAAGAAAAAGAAGAAAAAGCTAAGATTTATACTCTCAATTCAATCCGGATTACAACATTTCTGTTTGGGCCTTTGGCAGCCGGGTATTTAGTAGCTCAAAATTATAAAGCGTTTGACCAGCGGGAAAAGGTCACCGCTACCTGGATAATTGCCGTTGTAGCGTTAATTGCAGTTGTCGGCCTGGCCATTTTTACTTCAGGTATAGAACGTTTTCCTAAATTTATATTTCCGTTGGCTTATGCCTGGGGTACTTTCCTGCTTGTACAAAAATTTCAGGGCGAACAAATGAAGGAGCATTTCGCATCTGGAGGAACTACTTTTACTATTTGGCGTGCTTTGCTTGCCGGGTTAATTTGTTTAGTGGCCACCCTGGTAATCATATGCGTTATACTTTTAATGATTCCGGGCGCGCTCGATGAATAATAGGTTTATTACTATCTGCTTTTTGAAGAGAAGCAGATAGTAATAAAAAGCTTAATTTTATTCTACCTCTTCCATCAAGGTGTTGAACATTACAAACTTTTCGTTGAATTTTTCCTGGTGGGTAGCCTGGAATTTATGCAGGTGGTTCATATAAAACTGTTGAAAATGTTCAATGCTATCGGCATTATACTGAATGCAGTAAGTAACCCCTTCGTTAGGCGAATCAATAACCGTCAGGATCCGGTATGAGCTGAAATGCCCAGTAGCCATTATAGCCGGGATATGAATGGTTTTGATATAGTTAAGCCATTCGTCATGAATGGTTTCATCAATTATTATGGTATCGTTGTATACAATCATTTTCAAAAATAATCATTTTCGATTAGTCATTGAGTCATTTGGTCATTAAGTCATTTTTAAAGTACAAGGATAGATCCACGCAAAAGCAATGACATAATGACTCAATGAAATAATGACCAATTATGACGCATCCGGTTTATCGCCTCTCAATAGCCTGAAACGCTTTCGCGCTTCATTGATCCAGAGGCTGCCGGGGTAATCGGTTATAATTTTTTGGTAGTAGCTTTGGGCTATGGTTTTATCATTCAGCCGGTTTTCATAAATATCGCCCAACATAAATACAGCGTCATCTGCCCATAAGTCGGAGGGGTGTTGTTCAAGGATTTTCTTTAATAATGGCACCGCGCCGGCATAATCTTTCTGCTGGATCAGGATGCGTGATTTCGACATCATGATATCATCGTCCAGAGCATTGTTCGGAAACTTTTTGCCAATGCTATCCAATATCATAACCGCCTTTTCCGGATTTTGGGCAAAGATCTGCAGGTCGGCACGGGCATACATTTTAAGCGCTGCCCCGGTGCTATCGGCAGCAAGATTATCCTGTATTAACAACAGCAGGTTAAGCGCGTCATTGGCAATTAATTGCGATGTAGCAACTTTCAGTACATCCAACTGTCCTTTTGCCCAGGTAAAATCGCCGGTATAATAGGCTAACTTCGCGTTTCTGAACACTGCATCCTGCCCGATAGCTGTAGCCGGAAAATCCTTTTCAACCTGGCTGTAAAGCAGTGTGGCTTCCCAGGGTTGGTTGTTGAGCAGGTAAATGTCACCTAAGTCAAGTTTGCAATCGGCCAGTAAGGTTGGTCGGATATCGCTGAGTTTAGTTACTTCTTCCAGTAATTTTTGAGCGTCTTTTAGCTTATGCAGCTTGTATGCCTGCAAATTGGCAAGCTTTTGCATAGCGAAAGCTGTGCTGTTGTTACGGCCAAATTCGGTGAGCAAGTCGTTATAATCTTTTTCGAGCCCAAGTAAATCCTCCGGTAAATACTTTCCTGATGTTACCTTAAGGTTTTTGGTATTGATAAGCTCAATTTTTGAGGGAATATATAATGGCGATGTTTTTCCTTTGCTGATGATATACTCATATCCACGGATGGCCTCGTCATAAGCTTCGTTGGCAATAAAGGTGCGGCAAAGATCATAGATGCTATTGCCATCATCGTTTTGCCGGCGGCTCAAAGCCAGCGCCTGGTTAAGGGCCAGGCCAAATTCTTTTTGCTGCAGGTATTGCCAGGTTAACAGATCGGCATAAATGGTTTGCTGCGGATCTTTCTGAATGCGCCTTAGCAAAGCTACTTTCAGCATATCGTAATCGGCATTGCCTTCGTATATGCTTGAAAAAGCGTTTTCGGCCTGATTTATAAAGTTGGGGTTTTGTGGTAAAAAGTTCAGATACTCCTCGGTAAGCGATGCCTTATCGCGCTTAAAACGATAGAGGTTAATAAGTTCGTAGGTAAACGCATTATCATTTTTGAGCAGCTTACGTCCCTGCTGAAAAATTTTGATGGCATAATCAATATTGGCGCTCTGGTAAAACTGGGATGCCAGCGCGGAAATCTCACCCTGATCGGCCGGTAAGCTTTTGATAAGGTCGTCATAAATAGCATCGGCCTTACTCATATTGCCTTCCTGGGTGTAAATATTCCCCATCATAATGGCATATTGATGATCATCAGGATGGCGGCGGATTAGCTTTTTGGTGATGCTTTCGGCCTCCTCAAATTTCTTGAGGTTGAGCAGCGTATTTACATACACACTGTAATAATTCTCATTGTTTTGCTTATATAGTTTCTGATAAATTTCGAGCGCTTTTTGAGGTTCGCCATTAGCGCTGTATTGCTTGGCCAGCAGCAGTTCGTTATCCTGCGCAAGTAGCCGGGCGCTAATGCAAAAAGTAAGAATTATAACAATATATAAAGCCCTCATCTGTTCAAAAATAATCAATTAATAGAATTGATTTAGCTGGTTTAAACGTATTATTTATATAACGGTATATCAGGGTAAAATTATAGTGACATCTTGATAACATCGAAGTTATTTATCTAATTTGACAGCATTAATAAAATAGGATACTTGTAGCTATGCTAAGCCGGGCCAGATATTTTCTTATTGTAAGTTGCATAATCGCTTTCTTTTCCTGTAACCGGAACAAAGTAAGGCAAATCCCTATTATTGACTTTTTTAAAACTCCCGAAAGGAGCTTTTACCGTATATCTCCTGATGGTAAATATGTATCTTATCTCAAACCGTACAAGGATAAGCAGAACATATTTATACAATCATTGGGCGATGGTAAAGAGCGGATGGTAACCAAATTTGATGATTATTCTGTCAGGGGCGATTACTTTTGGACGTACAATAACCAGCTTGTTTTCTCGCAGGATATCATAGCTTCTGATTCGGTTAAAATGTATGCTTTTGATGTAGCTACTGATAAAAGTCGCACGATATTATCGCTGGGTAATGTGCGTATAGGTTTAGTTAACCGCAACAGGCAGCAGCCGGATATCATCACCATTAAAACCAACGAACGCGATCCTGGTAATTTTGATGTTTACCGCCTTAATGTAAAAACAAGCGAAATGAAGATCTACCTGCAAAACCCCGGTAACATTACCGAATGGTTTGCAGATGCCGATGGCCGGATCAGGCTGGAAAGGGCTTCGGATGGGGTTAACGAAACTATCCTGTTTCGTTCGGATGAGGATAAACCTTTCAAACCCATTATCGAGAATAATTTTAAAAATACGGTAAGACCCATCGCTTTTACAGGAATTAAAAATTACTTCTACGCGCTTTCAAACGTAAACCGCGATAAGATGTCGCTAGTGGAGATCAATGCCGAAGACGGAAAGGAAGAGCGTACTATTTTTAGCTGCAGCAAGGCGGATGTTACCAGTTTTGAGTATTCAAAAAACAAACATCGCATTGAATTTACCGGTTGGGACGAAGCTATGCCCCGTAAGCATTTTCTGGCGCCCGATGTGGAGCAGATGTACCGGACTATTCAGCAGCAGCTTAAAGGCAATGAGATTAAAGTTGTTGACCGCGATAGTTCTGAAAACAAATTTATCCTAAACACTTATACCGACCGTAACCCCGGCTCATTTTACCTTTTTGAAAAAAGCAGCGGTAAGTTAACTAAGCTGAGTGATATTAACTCGAGCCTTGTACCAGCAGAGCTATGCGCAATGAAGCCTATCTCATATCATGCCCGCGACGGTTTACTGATTAACGGTTATTTAACGCTGCCGCGTGGCGATAAAAGCGAAAATTACCCGGTAGTAGTTATGCCGCATGACGGGCCATGGGCACGTGATACCTGGGGATATGACGACCAGGTACAGTTTTTGGCAAATCGTGGCTACGCGGTCTTCCAGGTTAATTACCGGGGCTCAACAGGATATGGTAAAGCATTCCGTAGTGCAGGATATAAACAAGTGGGCGGCAAAATTCAGGATGATATTACCGACGGTGTGCATTGGCTTATTGATACGAAGGTTGCCAACCCTAAAAAGATTGCCATATTTGGTGGCAGGTTTGGAGGCTTTTCGGCACTTTACGGTGTTTCGTTCCATCCCGAATTATATAATTGTGCCGTGGTACAATATGGGCTCATTAACTTTTTTACCTATATTAAGGATGCCCCTCCGTTTGTTAAGCCCTATTTGAAAATGACGTACGAAATGGTTGGCAACCCGGAAACCGATGCCGATCAATTGCGGGCTATATCGCCGGTTTTTCATACCGATAAAATTAAGGTACCTTTAATTATATTCCAGGGTGCTAAAGATCAGCGTGCCAATATCAGTGAGCTTAACCAGTTTGTGCGAGAGCTGCGTAAACGGAATGTTGATGTGAAATACTTTTTAAAACCCAATGAACGCGCTTATTTCAGGAGCGAGCATAACCGTATGGAAATGTACGCAGAAATAGAGAAGTTTTTGGATAAGAACATGCGGGTTAAACCTTAAGCCTATATGGCAGTACAGAAAAACGCTTACCGGCAAAATTTTACGCTGATCACTATTTTCGTGGTGTTCATATCCATAACTTTTGTGGTAGCCCTGTTTATATCCTATAATCTTACCGCCAAGTATGTTGAGAATGAGTTTGCCTCAAAAAAGGTAGACGTACTGGAACAAACCATTAAGCCTTATTATGAATTTTTTCAGAATAAGATCCCTGAGATAACCTCATACCAGGGTTTTCTTGATTCGGCATCTGCAGGTAAATATGCCGCCTCTGTTTTTCAGGACTATAGCTTTGTGCGCAGGGTTATTTTCTATGATGCCATGATAGGGGGGACTACCGATATGACGGTGCGTAAAAATAACCTGAGCATATCGGTCAAGGCTATTTATCAGTATTGGCATGTTCATGGTAAAGTAAATGGTTCGCGCCAGCGTACGCAAGCCAACGAAGATGATTTCAGGGAAATGGCCGTTAAATTAAGCAATTACATCGCTTTTTCTGATACATCGAAGGTATCGAGCCAGGATGAGCTTTTTAAGGCATTTTGGGATGTGAAACCCGATAAAATAAGTTATACCAATATCCTGCGCCGCGAGGATGTGCGTATTTATCGCGATATGCAAATGCTGGGTAACAGCAAAGGGGCATCATACAAGCAAAATATGATGACCTTTTACCTTGACCCGTACCTGATGAAGGTAAAAAACACGCATCCTGAACTTTACGAAAATGTGTCCATTCAGCCTGTAGTGTATGATCCTGTTGATAGCGAAGGGGATAAACTCATAACGGAAGTGTCATTGCCGGTTGCTTTTTCTGATTACAAGCTATTCTTCAGTTCGGCGCAGGGTTATTTAACCGCCGAAATCAACCGCCGTTTCATGCCCATAGGGGCTATTGTACTATTAATGACGTTGTTTTTATTGCTGATAGGTTGGCTTATTTACCGTAACCTGAACGTAAACATGAAGTTGTTTAAGCTGCAGTATGATTTTATCAACAACTTTACCCATGAGTTTAAGACCCCGGTAAGTGTAATTAAAATAGCAGGTTCAAATTTGCGGGGCGACGGTGAATTAACTGAAAGGCAGCGACGCCACTACGGTAAAATACTGGACGAAGAGGCCGATAAGCTGAATGAGCTGATGAATAAGCTACTTTCATTTACGCAAATTGAAAATAAATCCATTACGCTTAAGGAAGAAGAAATTGATATAGAGAGTTTTATTAGCCGCTATATTGATACCTTTAAAATAAAGTATGCCGATTTTAATCTTAAATTTAAAATCAACGGAGTTGAAACTTTTTATACCGATCCGGTATTATTAGGGAGTGTTTTCCAGAACCTGATTGAAAATGCATATAAATACTCGCACCCTCAGCAAAAGGAGTTATTTATCAATATTTCGCATGAAAGGCGCAATATTATATTTTCATTTGCCGATAAGGGGATAGGAATACCCAAAAATGAATTGAATAACGTTTTTAAAAAGTTTTACAGGATAGAGAACCAATACAATCAAAACGGGAGCGTTGGCCTGGGTTTGGCATTTTGTAAAGAACTGGTTAATTTTATGAACGGCGATATAACTGTTTACAGTAAGGTTAACGAAGGTTCGGAATTTATAGTTACGCTTCCATACGAAAATTAAGATATGAACAAAGAAATTAAAATCGCGCTGGTTGAAGATGACGAGAACCTGCGTTTCCTGGTTGCAGAGCGTTTGCAGTCGGAAGGTTACAAGGTATTGGAAGCCGGTAACGGTAATGATGCCGAGGCCATGATCCTGGCCGAACAGCCAGATATTGTGCTGTTAGACTGGATGCTGCCCGGCAAACCCGGCTCTGAAGTTTGCGGCAATATCCGCGAAAAAGGCTTTGATAAACTTATCATCATGATGACTGCCAAAGCACAGGACGTTGATAAGATCGAGGCTTATAACTTTGGTGTATCTGATTATATCACCAAGCCATATAACATGGATGTGATGGTGGCGATGATCGAAAACAAGATCAAATTTTCGCTTAACAGCGAAAAGCCCGAATCGTACCGTTTTGCCAATATGGAGCACCTGCCAAACACGCACCTGCTTATCCGTGATGGCCGTAAGATAGAACTAACAATCCTCGAAAACAGGATCCTACTATACTTCCTGAAAAACAAAAACAAGGTAATAAACCGCGAAGAACTAATGATGGAAGTTTGGGGCTATAACGCCGATGTAAATACCCGCACGCTGGATATGCACATTGTACGCCTCCGTAAAAAAATAGAAACCAACGCCGATTCGCCGCAGTATTTACAAACCGTAAGGGGAATTGGGTATAAGTTTGTTTATAACCAGTAGTTTCAGTTTGCAGTTTTAAGTGTGCTGTTTGCAGTTTTGTAAATAGGTCTTTAAAAATATGTCATTGCGACCAAAGTGCGGCAATCTCGTAGCCATTTTATCGGAGATACTGAGCCGATGTGCGCTGGCGACGAGATTGCCGCGTCGCCCCCTTACTTTACCCCATGCTGCTCCTCGCAATGACATTTAGGAGGATAACTTCCTATACACCCTCGCCACAATAAAATCTCCAAAAAAGGTTTTATCCTCAATTACGTTATATTCAGCGGCCTCAAAACGCTTTTCAATGGCAGGTAGCCTGCTGGCTTCTATCCCGCAAAGCAGCCGAAAAAAAATAAACATGCTTTGGAGCATTACATTTTGCCACCAGCGGCCGGTAAGCTGAAAATCGGCATTGAGCCAGAGGCCGCCGGGCTTGAGCAGATCCTGCAGGTGGTTAAAAACATGGTCTACTGTTTCATCCACAAAATTATCAAATAAGAAAGGCGTGATAACCACGTCAAAACCAGCGGAGAGCTTTACGTTTTCAACAGCCTCGTTAATAAACGTAACCGTGTTTTGTCCGGTTTGCCTTTTTTGCGAGAGCGCTGTCATATTAGCCGAGATTTCCACATAGGTAATATCTAAGCCTGATGGATGTATTTTAGTAAGTTCTTCCAGAATCCAGCCGGTGCCGCCACCTGCTATGAGTATTTTACTCGCCGGGGGAATAAAGCCTAATAAATATACCTGTGCGTTTATTAATTCCTTGCCGTATACCAACCTCGAAAGCCTGTCATAAAACCATGCCGAGTTGTTATAATTGGCAGCCATGTTTTAGTGAGGGATGTATTTGAAGAAACTGAACGCTATCACCATAACGTATTGCAGGATGAGTACGCCATCCATATAAAAAAAGTAATAGTACTCATTCTTTTCCCAGGCCGATTTAAAGATGAGCCAGCCTGTAAGGAACATGGTAAGTGTAAGCGCAAAAAAATCAGGACTAAACCCGTTTTGCCTGAACAGGAACATCAGCACAATGTAGCCCGCAAGCAGTACCTGGCAAAACAGGTAGGCATTCTTCTCGCCCCAAACTACGGGAATGGTTTTTAGCCCCACTTTACGGTCGTCAAAAAGATCACGGATATCAAAAGGGATTGTTAGCGCGCCTATAAACAAAAAGCGTTTGGCTATGAGTATAGTAGTATCGCGCATGGAAATGTCTGTAAGGTGGTTGTGCATTGATTCCAGTACCGGAAACAATACGCAGCTCATGGTCCATACCAGGGTTATTAAAAAGGGTTTTAAGCCTGGGATATTTCTCAGGCCGAATTTGTGGTCGCCCACGCTAAATAAGGGCAAGCCGTACCCAAAGGATAAAACGCTGAGAAATATGAGCAGGATCTTTGATTCGGTGGTGATGATAAAGAACAGCGGAATCAACGACAGCAGCGAAACAATGGTAAACGTAACCATCAGCCTGTAATGCGCGAAGAACCAGCGTACCCTTCTGTATGGCGAACGTTGAGGCTTGGCAGGCTTTGTGATCAGGATACAGAAGTTGTAAATACCCAGTGTTGAGGTAAATAATAAACCTAAAACAGGGAACACCGGTTTTGACCCTATCAGGTGGAAGGTTAACAATGCCTGTGCTACGGCACATAGCGACATGAAAATATTACTGAAGAGCAGGAAATCTAATACAGGTTGTAATAATTTCTTCATCGGTAACGGGGTAGCGGTTTATGCCGATCCTTTAAGAATTTAGTAGTGATGGATCCTGACCTGCTTTTAATGTAAATATCGTAATCTCCGGCAATATTCCAACCCTGCCGGTTAAGCCAACAAAGCCAAAGCCAACATTTACATATAATTGTTGCATATTTTCCTGATAATGGCCAGCCCACTCGTTATAAACATATTTAATAGGGCTGTATTGAAAGTGTTCGGTGCGTACACCAAACTGCATCCCATGGGTATGGCCGGCAAACATGGCATCTATCTGCGGGTACTTTGGTAATACCTCGGCACGCCAATGTGATGGATCATGCGAGAGCAAAAGCTTTACCGGCAAATCATCGGTGTTTTTTGTTGCCAGATCCATGCGGCCGTATTTCGGGAACCTGCTGTATTCGCTCCAGTTTTCGATACCTAATATGCCTATTTCTTCACCATCAACTTTAAGTCGGCGATTTTCGTTAAGTAACAAATCCCAGCCCATATTTTTGTGGGTAGCTATCACGTCCCGGTGATTTTTATTCTTGTTGGCGAGAGAAGGCCAATATCCATAGTCGCCATAATCATGGTTGCCAAGGGTGGAGAAAACGCCAAGGGGGGCTTTTATCTTGCTGAAAATATCCTGATAGTCGGTCATTTCTGAGGCTTCGCCGTTAACCAAATCGCCGGTAAAGAATATCAGGTCGGTTTTTTCTTTTAGCAGCATTTCAACGCCGCCAAGCACTGCTTTTTTATTATAAAAACTGCCCGAGTGGATATCTGAAATTTGCCCAATTCTTAAGCCGTCAAAAGCCTTTGGCAGATTGGGTAAATACATGTTTTGATACAGTACATGATAATCATACGAGCCCTTAGGCATTGCCATTTTAATTGTAGCCAATGGAACAGTGGCGGCAAGCAGCCCTGCTTTTAAAAGAAACTCCGAGCGGGGAATGGTGTCTTGGTTAGTGGCAGTTTCCTTAGTAGTGGAAGAGTTAGTTGCAGTGGCAGCAGCAGGTGCAGTTTTGTTGCGTTTTAGAATGATTTTTCGCCTGATATCATCGGCAAAAATGAATAATATAAAAGTGAATTTGCAGATGAGCAATATAAATGTTGCCAGCAAACACCCAGCACGCACGCCTGTGCCTGCTATAATGATATAGCCACCTGTTAAAAGCGCAGCCACGGTAAGTGCCGATGTTGCCCAATAAAAAATGGCGAATGCTTTTGATTGCAGCAATCGCCATTTTTGAAATGCGCCGCGGATGCCCAGTAAAAGATACCGGTCAACCAACAGCTCAATTATAATCCAGAATAAAATACTTAGCGCTTTAAAAATCATATCAGCGCTATATATTTAGTAACGGTCGTCGTCAATATCAAGGTCATCGTCATCGGGCTGCAAGTTAAACAAACTGTTAAACATATCCGAAAACGCGAAGCCATTATCAAGGAAACCTTTATTCAATTGTGAAAACTCTGAAAGGCCGTGAAGTACAAATTCCATGAGTAGCAATTGCTGACTTTCGCTCAGACGTGGGTGGACCTTTTTAACCAGGTCTTTCAAGCCTGCAACTTCTTCCAGTGCCTTTTTGTACTCCTGCATTGGCATATCATCAACCAAAGCTACATTGTTACCGTCGCCAAACCAGTTAATGATAGCGGCGTACGGATTAGGGGCCTTTGCTTTTTTAGCCTTTTCAGGATCAGGGAAGAATGATAATAGCAAACTCTTGATAGCTTTGCCTATCAGGATGTTTGCAACCTTGCCCGGACCTTCCAGTTCGCCCTCGTAAACCAGCTCAATTTTACCGGTAATAGCGGGAATCACACCTAAAAAGTCGGTGATACGTACAAACGTTGTTTTTTCATGATTGATGATCATCCTGCGCTCGGCATTACTGATCAGGTTTTCATAAGCAGAAATGGTTAAACGTGCTGATACACCTGATTTTTTGTCGATATATTCAGAGTTGCGGGCTTCAAACGCGATTTGCTCAACCAAATTTTTTACCAGGCCATCGGCTTCGATAGCTATACGCTGATCGTCGGTAAGCGAAGCTTCCTGCTGAGTGATTTTGCGTGAAATTTCAACCGAACGTGGGTAATGCGTCAGGATCTGGCTTTCAATACGGTCTTTTAATGGCGTAACTATCGAACCACGGTTGGTATAATCTTCAGGGTTGGCGGTAAACACAAACTGGATATCCAGTGGTAAACGCAATTTAAAACCGCGGATCTGGATATCTTTCTCCTGTAGGATGTTAAATAGTGATACCTGGATACGCGCCTGCAGATCGGGCAGCTCGTTAATTACGAAGATGCCACGGTGCGCACGAGGAATTAAGCCGAAATGGATAACGCGTTCGTCGGAATAAGTTAGCTTTAGGGTAGCCGCTTTAATTGGGTCAACGTCGCCAATTAAATCAGCAACGGTAACGTCTGGCGTCGCCAGTTTTTCGGTATAACGCTCAGAACGGTGAATCCAGCCGATAGGGGTATCATCACCTTTTTCGGTTATGATGCTGTGCCCAAACCATGAAATAGGATTGTAAGGGTCATCAAATAATTCTGATCCTTCAATATATGGAATATACTCGTCAAGCAGGTTAACCAGCAAGCGGGCAATACGTGTTTTAGCCTGGCCGCGTAAACCTAATAGTAAAATATTATGGCGCGACAGGATAGCAGTTTGCAGGTCCGGAATAACAGTATCTTCAAAACCTATGATGCCTTCAAAGCCGCCTTCGCGTTTTTTAAGCTGTTCAATTAGGTTGGCACGTAGTTCATCTTTAACCGAGCGGCTTTTATAGCCAGTTTGCTTTAATTGGCCGAGGGTTTTAATATCTAATAATTTACTCATTCTATTTTTTATAGTCCGAAAGTCGGAAAGACCGAAAGTCCGGAAGTGTTTTTATTGTGATCTGGAAGTCGGAAAGTACGCAAGTCCGAACGTTTTTTAAAAGTTGGTCGATCATCTTTCGGACTTTCCGACCTCGGACTTCAGACTAAAGACTTATCTAACAGTCCTTCTCCTGTTTCTGATGTAATCCTCAAAAATGTATTCGCCTAAGCCGTTCAGCGAGCTGTAAAACGCTTTGCCGCCGTTTGTTTCCGTGAATTTACGAACAAACTGCTGCAAATAAGGGTCTTTAGCTATCATAAATGTAGTTATAGGGATCTTTAACCGTTTACATTGAGCGGCCATGTTAAGGGTTTTATTAACCACTTTTCTGTCCAGCCCGATGCTGTTTTTATAATACCTGGTACCTTCTTTTAAGCAGGTTGGCTTACCATCGGTGATCATGAAAATTTGTTTGTTGTGCGTTTTACGCCTGCGGAGCAAATCGGTAGCCAGTTCCAAACCTGCATAAGTATTGGTATGGTAGGGGCCAACCTGTAAGTAAGGCAAATCCTGCAGGGTTATAGGCCATGCGTCGTTACCAAATACTACAATATCCAGTGTGTCTTTAGGGTATTTGGTGCGGATCAGTTCGGCAAGGGCCATGGCTACTTTTTTGGCCGGCGTTATCCTGTCTTCGCCGTAAAGGATCATGGAATGCGAAATATCAATCATGAGCACGGTTGAAGTAAGGGTTTTGTAATCCATTTCCTCTACTTCAAGATCGCGTTCGGTCATCATAAAATCGCCTATGCCATGATTAACCTGGGCATTATGGATAGATTGGGTCATATCTATCTGATCCAGACTGTCGCCAAATTCAAACTCGCGGCGCTCGGCATTTTTTTCATCGCCCTGGCCCGATTGTGGTGAACGGTGATTGCCTTTGCCAGATTTTTTTAGCTTGCCGAAGATCTCTTCCAGGGCAGATTGCCTGATGCTTTGTTCGGTTTTCGCCGTGATCTTAAATTCACCGTTTTGGTTGTCCTCATCAAGATAGCCTTTTTGCTTGAGCTCATCAATGAAATCGCCCATGCCATAATCATCGTTGGTGAGGTTGTATTGTTTGTCGAGTTCGTTAAGCCAGGCCAAAGCTTCGCCGGCATCGCCCGATGTGTAATTGAGCAACTCGAGGAATAATTTTAATAATTCGTCAAATCCGCCTTTAGGGATTTGGTTGGGCTTAAATTTGGAAAATCCAAAACCGCGCATATTTTGTCCTTTCTGTACATAAAGGAACGGAATATTTTGGTGAAAAGTTTTGCTGTGGCAGTGATAAAGTAAATTGTTAGGTAAGTATGACAATTAGCGATGGATGCTTTGGCGTCTTCTCCATCACGTCATTGCGAGGTACGAAGCAATCCCAAATTGGCAGAGCAGCTAAGCAGGTCCCCTATAAAGTCGGGGATTGCTTCGTGCCTCGCAATGACGCTGGTAGAGTTGATCCTAAATATATGCCAAACTATTCAGCAACTCAGCCGGATATACCGGGTTTGCGCCACGCTGGCTGGCTACGTATGAGCCAACCGAACAGGCTTTATCTACTACTTGCTGCATAGGTTTGCCTGCCAGCAGGCCAGACACAAAGGTGGCCAGGAAAGCATCGCCCGCGCCTACTGTGTCGGCTACTTTTACGGGGCAGCCTGGGCTATCATAAAATTCATGGTCATGCCATACCAATGCCCCATGCTCTCCGCGTGTTACGCATATGGTTTGGCTGTGATATTTAGAGCGGAATTCACCAATCTTGTCACGCAAAGGAGCGCTGCCACCGCCAATAAGCAGGTCGGCTTCTTCCTCGTTCATTTTTACTACATCGGCACGGGCAACCAGTGTTTCAATGGTTGATAGGGTATAATGCGGCGGACGAAGGTTTACGTCAAAAACTTTTAATGCCGGGGTTTCGTCAAGCAGGTTTAACAGTGTTTCGCGGGTAGTGGCCGTACGGCAGGCCAAACTGCCAAACACAATGGCCCGTGCTGCCTGCGCTGCTTTGGTAAGCGCTGCAGAAGGTTCTATATTATCCCATGAAACGGGTTGTGGAATAATGTAAGTGGCGGTATTACTTTCGTCAAGTTGTACAGTAACCTCGCAGGTTGGAAACTCATCATCCTGCTGGATCAGGTTTGAATACAGATCGTTGGTTTTTAAAAAGCCTATTAAGGCATCGCCTGAGCTGTCCATCCCAACCGAGCTTGCAAAAGCTGTTTCTACACCTTGCTGTACCAGATGCCTGGCCACGTTCATAGGCGCGCCACCGGCTTTTTTACCATCGCCAAAGGCATCCCATAAAACTTCGCCAAAACTTAATACCTGATTTCCCATAGTTGAAATTGTTTTTTTAGTGCCGATGAAACTCAAATATACTGTATTGTCTGAACCGGAATTAATCGAATTGAAGAATTAATTGAATTTTTTCTTTTTAATTCTGTTAATTCGGGCAATTCTTAAAATTCAGGTTCAGACAAAAAACTACCTTTATTATATGAAAAGAATATTACTGAGTTTTGTGTTTATGCTTGTTGCCGCGTATGGTTTTGCGCAGGATAGGCAAGCCATCCTGAAAGTAATGCATACGCAGGAGGAAGCCTGGAACCGTGGCAATATTGAAGAATTCATGACAACCTACTGGAAGTCGGATTCGCTGGTTTTTGTGGGCAAAACAACCCCAACTTATGGCTGGCAAACAACTTTGGAACACTACAAACAAACCTATCCTGATAAAGCTGCTATGGGGCAGCTTAGTTTCAATATCATACAAGTAAAAGTGCTTGACAAAAGCAACGCCTTTGTTTTAGGCGGATGGAAGCTAACCCGCGAAAAGGATACGCCCGGCGGTTATTTTACATTATGGTTCAGGAAAATTAAGGGCGAGTGGAAGATAGTTTGTGATCACACAAGTTGAGGAGATTAGTGGTTGGAGATAAGAGATTGGTTTGATTAGATCTCAAAAAATAGTACTACATGAAAAGAGGTTTGATAATTGGAAAGTTTTTGCCGCTACATATCGGACATATGGCTTTGATAGGTTATGCGCTTGAGCATTGTGATGAGCTTATGATAGTTATAGGAGCAAGTGATGATGAACCTATACCGGGTGATGTTAGACTTAACTGGCTCGACAAAACTTACGCGGATAATGATAAGGTTAAGCCTGTATTGTTAAACTACGATGAAGCTATATTGCCCGGCGCGGGCGAATCAATAGAAAATATGTCGAGGCTTTGGGCAAGCTATCTTAAAAAGAATTTGCCGCACATTGATGTAATATTTGCCTCCGAGGCCTACGGCGCTTACATGAGCCGGTTTCTGGATTGTGAAAGTGTTATTTATGAAGAACCCTGCAAAGTTGTGCCCGTAACGGCTGCAAGGATCAGGGAAGAGCCTAATTTGTACCTGCATCTTTTACCTGAGGCGGTTAAGGAATATTATCAGGATCGGGGCAAATAATTTATTGTCAATCTTTACTAACCCAGTCCTTCTTAAAGTCTGAGGGATTTTTACCTACTATTTTATTAAAGAGTTTATTGAAATAAGATAAGCTTTCAAACCCCACGGCGTAACAGGTTTCTGTTACGTTTTTATCCTGCATTAGCAGGTTCTTTGCTACGTCAACCCGGTATTGGTTCACAAAATCGGTAAAAGTCATTTTGGTTTGCCTTTTAAAGTACCGGCAAAAGGCAGCCGTGGTGAAATTAACTTTATCGGCTATCACATTTACATCTGGTTTAAGGTTGTAATTGCTGCCGATATATTCATAAACAGCGCCCATCCTGATCTTATCCTTTAAAAAGAATTGCAGGTTTGGCTCGTCGTTGTTTAAAATGGCAAATTCGTTTGAACCCGCCAGGATATTAAAGATCTCCATCAGTCCTAACAATTGCTGAAATGAGCCCATCCCTGGTAATAGCTTTAATTTCTCCACTGCTAAAGTCCGGGTATCACCATGAAAGGCAATGCCATTGGCTGCCTTTTTGAAAAGCTGTTCAATTGCTGAAAACTCGGGAGTCATGCCTATTGCTGTTCCCATAAAGTCTTCTTTCAGCTGCACTACTATCTGGTGGTATTCGCTCCGGAGGCGATAATCAAAGTTTAGGTGGGGGAGGTTACTGCCAATCAGTACAAGATCATGTTGTGTATAGCCGGAGATATGGGAGCCAACATGCCTGATCCCGGCATCGGCTTCAACATAAACCAGTTCATATTCCGGATGATAATGCCACAGGAAAGTGTTCCGGAGCCGGGGTGAAAAGAGCTTGAACGATTTGCCCGGTTCAAAATCTACCTTCTCTAACTGGATCTTATCCATGCTGCATTGAGTATTATGTTTTTATAAAGATAACTAAACGGTCAATGCAGAGCAAATTTTGATCATTGTACAGGATGAGCCGTCCTCAACGTCGCCATAAATTTGAATTATAAATCAAAACGAAATTATGAAGACCGAAAACGCAACAATGACCATGGCAACAGCCCCCGCCAATGCCCATAAAGAGATCCCTGGCAATCCATCTACTGCAAAATCGAGCCAGATCAGCCTGAACAAGCGCGCAAACAATGAACCTCTGAAAATACTGAGCGAGGCCGACTGGCAATTTTGGATAGACAACGGTTATGTGATCATTAAAAACGCTGTACCAAAAGCACAGGTTCAAAAACTGGCCGATTACCTGTGGCAATATGAAGGTAAAGACGCCAGCGACATGGAAACCTGGTATAAAAAGCCGAATGCTCAGATGCAAATGACCGAGCTGAACAATACCGGCATGGTTGAAATTTATAATCAGCAATTTATGTGGGATAACCGGCAGTACCCTAAAGTTCACGCTGCTTTTGCCGATATCTGGGGCACGGAAAAACTGTGGGTGACTATCGACAGGGCTAATCTGAACTTTCCGTTACGCCCCGGGTTTGAATATAAAGGTTTTATCCACTGGGATTATGATCCTGAAACCAAACCTCAAAACGTGCAAGGGGTATTAGCGCTTGCCGATCAGACGGACGAAAATATGGGCGGCTTTCAATGCATCCCTGAATTGTACCGAACTTATGATGCCTGGAAATTAACCCAGCCCGAAGATCGTGACCATTACAAACCTGATACCACCGGCTTTGAAACGGAAAAAGTGAAACTGGGGGCTGGCGATCTGCTGATATTTAACAGTCTGCAGCCACATGGTATCCGCCCAAATAAGAGTAATGATAAAGTGCGCATAGCCCAATACATATCCATGATGCCCGCACAGGAAGATAACGAAGAGCTAAGGCAGTGGCGCATCAAAAGCTGGCAAAGCCGCGAAGCTATGCAAGGCTATGCTTTTCCCGGCGATCCGATGGAACGTGAAAAACAAAATCCTGTAGCTGAGCTTAGTGAGCTGGGTAAAAAGCTATTGGGATTAGAGCGTTGGTAGGTTGTTGTCAGGATAAAAGCAAGGGATTGTGCGATTCCCTCCCTTGGGAGGGTGTAGGGAGGGGTTTCAGCGAGATACTTGGACGTTGCAAAATCGCATAACCCCTCCCTGCCAACACGCAATCCTGACGCGCCCCTCCCAAGGGAGGGAATTAAAAAACAAAAACGCGATGGATAAAATCCATCGCGTTTAATATCATGACTTAAGACCAAAACTTAAGACTTCGGACTTAAAAAGGCTTTCCAGCCGCCAGTTCGCGGTTGGCCCATTTCACGGCCAGACCTTCGCGGTATTTGGCGTACTTGCCTTTGAATACCATTTTCAGGGCGCTGTCTACCCCGCCTTTAACGGCCAGGTTATACAAGCTCGCTGCCTTACGGGTAATGCTCGCGTCCCAGGCACGCAGGCTTAGCGAATATGAACCATCAACATATTTCATCCAATGCCAGTAGCCGGTAGGCATAAACAAGGTATCGCCATGTTCAAGGAAAACCTCAATACCTTCAACGCCGTCAAGTGCCGGGAATTTTTTAACATCAGGGTTTAATACATCATAATCTTCCAAAGCATAAGTTGCATTCGGGATGCAATACAGGCGACGTTTCCATTTGTTCTCAAACAGGATCACGTGCTTGCGGCCACCAAAGTGGGTATGGAAAATATGCGGAAGATCAATATCGTAATGTAAAAAGGTAACCGAGTTTGAACCGCCGAAAAACATGGCAGGCATGCTCTCCAAAAAGCCGCCCATTAAATCTTTTGGTAATACGATATCATCCAAAAGCTGTGGTGCCTGTTTAAATATATTAAAGAAAAAGATCCTTAATTCGGTTGGTTTACTGCGGATGAGGTCGATATACTCATCAAAGGGCATTTCTGTTGCCGATGAATTGATGGGTTTTGATGGATCGGCCTTAGAGTTGTCATATAGCGGCACTACTTTGTTGCCAACAACCTGTTTTAAATATTCGGGTGTCCATTTTTCGCGGGCAGGCCAGCTTTTGGTAAGCCCTTTGATAACCAGCGGGCGACGAGGGTCTAAATAATTCTTCTTAAAGTCTTCGGGAGAAATATTTCCAACCGTATCGATCGGGTTAAGAATGAAGCACATATGTAGTTTTTATTACTTTCGGGGGTTATGCTAATTTTAAGTTAAAGTTACAATATTGTTCCTTAACTATTTATAAGCATTCAAAATAACGAAATAAACCCCAAAGTATTATAAAGATATTCAATATTATGGCTTACCTGCAGCAAGGGCATTATTAGCACGTTTAACGGCCAGTTCCTCTTTCCAATCCATATAGTCCTTCTTAAAGCGGGCTTTCATCATGTTGTCAAACTTGCGCTGTACGGTTAAGTTATATAAGCTTTTGGCTTTTATAGCCCATGATTTATCCCAGGCGCGTAAGGATATGGAGAATGAACCGGTTAAATATTTCATCCAATGCCAGTAGCCTGTAGGCATAAATAGGGTGTCGCCGTGTTCTAAAATTGCTTCCTGGCCCTCAATACCATCAAGTGCCGGGAATTTGGTGAAGTCAGGGTTTTCAATATCGTAGTCTTCCAGGGCATAGGTTGCAAAGGGGATGCAATACAGTCGCTCCGTCCATTTCTGGTCAAACAGCATTACGTGTTTGCGGCCATTAAAGTGTGTGTGGAAGATGTGGGCAAGATCGATATCGTAATGTAAAAATGTTACCGAACCAGCACCGCCAAAAAACATGTTAGGGTACTTATCAAGAAAGCCACCCATTAAATCTGATGGTGAACGGTAATCATCAAGCAGCTTTGGGGCATGTTTTATGGGGTCGAACAGAAAGATCCTTAAGTCGGTAGGTTGCTTTTGAATGAGATCGATATAATCGCCAAACTTCATTTCGCTGGCCGATGCGTTGATGGCTTTAGATGGATCGGCCTTAGCGCTATTATATAGCGGAACGGTTTGATCGCCTACGGTTTCTTTTATGTATTCAAAAGTCCATTTTTGAAGGGCTGGCCAGCTTTCAGTCGCTTTGCGGATTATAAGCGGTTTGCGTGGATTTAAATAATTGTTAACAAAATCCTCTTTGCTTATATGGTCTACACGGTCAATAGGTGTAAGTGTTATACTCATTTTCACAAATTAATTAATGGGCAAAATTAATTCTTTGTAAAAAACATGTAAACAATTTGGGGGGATTTTGAAATTTTAATGACAGTCTTTATCCAGTTAGCAGCAGGCAGTTTTCGGTTGGCAGTTTCTTTTTGGGTTGCAATTTTGATAAAAGAAATGCCGTTAGCGGATCAAGCTAACGGCATTTCTTAATAAATTTACTACAAATAATTGCCAACTGCCCACCGGCAACTGCCAACTAAATTAGTTAGGCATCAACACGGTGTTTACTACGTGGATAATGCCATTACTTTGGGCAACGTCATCTATGGTGATCCATGACTTGCCTCCTTTTTCGTCAACCAGATATAATTTAGTGCCTTGCGACATTACTGTTATCGTGCCACCACTTAACGTGCTTAGTTCTGTTTTGCCTTTACCTTCCTTAACCTTGGTTAACAGGTCGGTGGAACTTAGCTTGCCCGGAACTACATGGTAGGTTAAAGTTTTGATCAGGCTTGCTTTGTTGGCCGGCTTCATCAGGTTATCAACCGTACCCGCCGGTAGTTTGGCAAATGCTTCGTTAGTTGGTGCAAATACTGTATATGGTCCTGCGGCTGATAGCGTTGGCGCCAGGCCTGCCGCTTTAACAGCAGCTACAAGTGTAGTATGATCTTTTGAACCTGATGCATTTTGTACAATGTTTTTAGCCGGCGACATAACAGCGCCGCCAACCGTTTTTTGAGCGTAAGCTTTTGGAGCAACGGCAACAGCCAATAATACAACAGCCGCGATGAGTAGTTTTTTCATAATTTAATAGTCAGGATAAGTATCTTTTTAAAGATACGATTAGTAAAGCTAAACAGATTTAAATATCATTTTGCTTTGTAACAATGTATTGACTGTTATTTTGCTGTTTGGTTTAAAAAAATAAACCCGCTGCAATATGATCGGCATATAACTTGCCCGTAGCTGTCAGGTAAATCACATTGTCCTTTTGGCTGATCCATTCCCTGTCAAAAAATTCAGCGCCAGCTTTAAGTAATTCGTCAGATGCTCCTTTGGCTATCTGGTTAAGCCTTGCTAAGTCAAGCCCCCAAATGGTACGTAAGGATGTCATGATATACTCGTTCAGGCGGTTCTCTTCTGTTAGCTCCTCGGTTTCGGCTGATAGTTTTCCGGTTTCAAGCGCCTGCATGTATTTGGCGTTATTGGCTATGTTCCATTGGCGGGTATCGCCATTGTAAGAGTGGGCCGATGGGCCTATACCTAAGTATTTAACACCTTTCCAGTAATTGGAGTTATGGCGCGAATACTGGCCGGGCTTGCAAAAATTAGAGATCTCGTAATGTTCAAATCCGTGGGCCTGCATTGCATTCATCAGCACCATGAATTGCTCGGCGCTTTGCTGCTCGTTCATGGGCGGCTGTTTCTTTTTGTTGATGAAGGCCGCCAGTGCGGTTTGGGGTTCAACCGTCATGGAATAGGTGGATACGTGCGGAACATCAAGCTCAAACACCTTATCCAGGTTTTGTTTCCATTTAGTATCGCTGAGCATGGGATAACCATAAATCAGATCGACAGTGATATTTTCAAAACCTGCGTCCTGGGCACGCTTGACTGATGATTCGGCTTCCTGTCCTCGGTGAACGCGGTTCATCCACGCCAAATCTTCATCAAAAAATGATTGGATCCCAATGCTGAAGCGGTTTACAGGTGTCTGCTTCAAAGCTTTGAGTTTATCCGGTTTCAGGTCGTCGGGATTGGCCTCTAAGGTAACTTCTGCTCCGGACGATACCGTGTGCAGTTCGGTAATGGTGTTGATGATCTTGCTGATCTCATCGCCATCCAAAACAGAAGGCGTACCTCCGCCAAAGTAGATGGTTTCGATGGTTTCGCCGTTGAGGTAGCTTTTTTGTAATTTGATCTCTTTGATCAAAGCGTGCAGCATTTCATCCTTATATTTTAAGGACGTGCTGAAATGGAAATCGCAATAATGGCAAGCCTGCTTGCAAAAGGGAATATGGATGTAAATGCCTGCCATGCGGCAAAGGTAATGCAATTATTTTTTTGACTAAAGCGGGTATTTGTGCAATAAGGGTTACGGGACATTTAAGCTTTGTTTATCTTTATGCTCCAATTATATAAACCATGACCTTTAAACTCGCTGTATTCTTATTTACCCGTCAATTATTTCAAAAACATAAACCACGCCTTCCTTTGTATACTTTTCTTGTCCCGAACTCACGTTAATAAAAATTTGAATGAGGTTAAAAACTTTTGATGCATCATCACTAACACCCGCAGAAATGCAAGGTTATTTACACGCTGCCATTGCACCCCGGCCGATATGTTTTGCATCCACTATTGATAAAAACGGCGTGGTTAATTTAAGTCCGTTTAGTTTTTTTAATGTGTTCAGTGTCAATCCACCAATATGTGTTTTTTCGCCGACAAGCAGGGCGCGGGATAATACCACCAAGCATACGCTTGAAAATGTTTTGGAAGTGCCTGAATGTGTGATTAATATCGTGAACTACGATATGGTTCAACAGGCTTATTTAACCAGTACAGATTATCCAAGAGAAGTAAATGAGTTTTCGAAAGCGGGGTTTACCGAATTGGATTCGGAGACCGTAAAGCCGCCCAGGGTAGCGGAATCGACCGTTCAATTGGAATGTGTAGTGAATGATGTGATATCCTTAGGGAAAAACGGAGGAGCTGGTAATTTGGTTATTGCAGAGGTGAAACGGATTCATATCAATGAAGAAATTTTAGATGCTAATGGCAAAATAGACCCTCATAAAATAGACCTGGTGGCCCGTTTAGGCGGTGATTGGTATTGCAGGGTAAACGGCGATAATTTATTTAAAATTGCCAAACCGATAGATTGTGCCGGAATAGGGATCGGCGTAGATGCTTTTCCTCAAGAGGTTAAAAACTCTAACATATTAACCGGGAATAATTTGGGGTTATTGGGGCTTGTTAAAACGCTACCATCTAATGAGGAGGTAGAAGCCTTTAGCAAAACCGTTGAAATGATAGAACTGCTTGATGCCACTATCGACAGCCATACCCGTACAATAAACCTGCATTTAAAAGCCAAACATTTGTTAGATAACGGCCGTGTAATGGATGCCTGGAAAGTGTTGTTGATGTAGCTTGTCCATCCTGGCTAAAGCCGGTATTTGTGCAGTGAGGATTAGCAGACATTTAAGCTTTTTTTATCTTTAGGTTCCAATAGTATAAAACCATGACCTTTAAATACTTTGTTTTCTTATTTGCCTGTTTGTTGGCCGGCGGAGTTGCCAATAGCCAACAAGGCAATAAAACCATTCAAATAGATATTCACAAATTGTTAAATGCCCGCCCTGTAACTACAGTTACCGGTGGTAAGTTGCAAACCTGGATAACCGGTATTGATGGTGGTGGCAAAGGGGATGGTTATTTGACCGAGGCGGCAGCAAAACTCAATGGCGATAAAAACGCGCATGCTTTGCCCGATGATCCGTTGATTCCGGCTAACTCATCGCACCCTGCTATATTACTGCATTATAAAAACGGCGATAAGGGAAATCAAACCCGGAATGTTGCCGGTATTAATAGTTTTAGTTTTGAAGTGCCTCATAAAAAGTATACGGATTTGTACCTGAGCCTTACGAGTTCAGAAGGCTCGTCGCAACTGCACATTAAGTTAACTTATGCCGATGGCAGCGAGGTTAAGGATTTTCTGTTGCCCGATTATTATAATGACATCCCCGAACGCGATGCTAACCTGAGTTACGCAGTACATGATCTGGCTAAATGGGGACTTGGGAATAAGATGACCGAAAGCGATCATCATAATATTGACGTTCTCAATATTCATCCCGATCCAAAGCGGGTTCTTAAGGAAGTTACGCTGAGTAAAGACAAATCCGGCTACCTGGTATTTTGGGCTGCTACAGGCTTCATTAAATAAATTATCCTGTTAAATATGCGCGGTACTTCGCTTAAAACAGGCTCAAAAAAATATTCGTTCATGAAATTATCGTTCAGATAATTACCCTACTTTTGCAAAAAATAATAAGCCCCGTTTTAAGCTTTGAGGACTCGTTTGGTTATTTGGTGTTGCCTGCTTTTTTTGTTGAATAGTGTTGCCGCTTTTGCGCAACAGGATTCAATTGCTACAGACACGGCCGCAAAATTACCTGTACGTACTTTTCGTCCCGGCAATTCGGTGCTTGATTCGGTGGCTTACGCCATGCAAAACCGGGATAAATTTATGGCCGACTCGGTA
This sequence comes from Mucilaginibacter kameinonensis, assembly GCF_003675385.1. Lineage (GTDB taxonomy): Bacteria > Bacteroidota > Bacteroidia > Sphingobacteriales > Sphingobacteriaceae > Mucilaginibacter > Mucilaginibacter kameinonensis. The sequence goes on from NZ_RCWZ01000006.1 coordinate 211,855, forward strand.
GCCATGCGTTATCTCAGGGTTCCCGATGCCGCCATGCGCGCACAATATGCAGACAGTGTTTTTGCCCGCGAATTATACCATGGTTACGGTTTTCTGGATCTTCACTCCAGAACCAAAAGCAAGGTGATGGAAGGGCATTACCGCCCCTCGCGCGATCCCTGGATCATCGTGATCATTATCGCCATGTTGCTCTACACGGCCATTCTTAACCTTGCCCTGAGTAAAGATGTAAGCAATGTATTTACCTCGTTTTATAGCAAGCGCGTACTTTCAATAGCCGGTAAAGAAGAGAGCCCCGTTAGCTCCTGGGCATTCCTGGGTTTGTTTTTGCTGTTTTGCGCTACCTTTGGTTTGTTCCTGTATCAACTGGCTGCATATAAAGGTGTTTATTATAAAATAGCCGGGAGCGGGCTGTTTACTTTTCTTACTATTGTAATTATAGCATTATTCTCGCTTAAGTTTTTAATACTCAAGTTTTTAGGTTTTGTGTTTGATATTAATAAGCTGGTGAGCGAATATCTTAATATCCTTCATCTTACCTACTTTAACATCGCGTTTGTTTTTTTACCGGTGGTTATTTGTTTTAGCTTACTTGGGGCACAATATATCCCAATATTGCTAACAACCACACTAATAATAGTGATAGTAATCTTTATATGGCAATATATCAGGAGCAGCGTAAATATAATTTCTACCTTTCGATTTCATAAATTTTATTTATTTACGTATCTTTGTGCCCTCGAAATTTGCCCTGTTTTGATTTTAATAAAGGCATTGAATATTAAAATTTAGGTTATTAAAAGCACTGAATTGGAAGATAGAAAGAAAAAGGTTAAAAGCATACTGGTTACTTTGCCTAAGCCCGAAAATGATAAAAATCCTTACGCCGAGCTGGCTAAAAAGCTTAACCTGAAAATTGATTTCAGATCATTTATTCATGTTGAGGGTGTGCCTGCAAAGGATTTCAGAAAAGAGAAGATTAACCTCGCTGATTTTAGCGCTGTGATCTTTACCAGTCGTAACTCGGCCGATCATTTTTTCCGTATTTGTGAAGAGATGCGTTTTGAGGTGCCTGTTGAAATGAAGTATTTCTGTCTTTCAGAAACCATTGCACTTTACCTGCAAAAATATATCCAGTACCGTAAGCGTAAGATATTTTTTGGAAAGCAAACAGCTGCCGATCTGGCCGAGGTGTTGAAAAAGCACTCGTCTGAAAAATTCCTTTATCCATGTTCTGACGTTGCGGCCGAAGAAACTCAGCGCTTTTTGCTGGAGAATGGTTATAACTTTACCCCGGCGGTACTTTTCCGTACAGTTTGCAGTGATCTTTCCGATCTTGCGGATGTATTTTATGACGTTATTGCGTTTTTTAGTCCGTCAAGTATACAATCGCTGTATAAAAACTTTCCCGATTTTAAACAGAATAATACACGCATCGCTGCGTTTGGTGCAACTACCCATAAGGCTGTGCTTGAGGCCGGTTTAATTTTGGATATACCTGCTCCAACCCCCGGAGCGCCCTCAATGACAATGGCCATTGAGCAGTATGTTAAGCTTGTAAATAAATAAGTTAGAAATTTATTTAACCCGACTGCAACTTTTTGCAGTATATACCCGTATAACCGCTAACTAATTGTCATATAAACAATTGGTTAGCGGTTTGTTAATTATACAGCATTTTGTTTAGTATTGGTAAGTAAAGTACACAGCTTGTCGATACATGAGGCCAAATTATCGTTTTTTATAGCTTGCTTTGCATAAAAATGTGATATATTCGGGCGTCGCATTGTGTTATGGTTATATAACTGATTTTGAATTTGTAAAATGAAACAGGTATACTTTTTAATAGTAGTTTTAGCAGGTAGTGTATTAAGTGGTTGTGGCCGCGGTGGCGGTGACAGGGGAGAGGTTGTGGGTGTGCCTGCAAGGTCGTTCAGGGCCGAAGTTCCTTACGGCATGGTTTATATCCCTGGTGGCAGCTTCCTGATGGGACAAACCGATCAGGATGTAACTTTCGCACAAATAGCACAAACCAAACAGGTTACTGTTTCTCCGTTTTTCATGGATCAAACCGAAACCAGCAACAGTCAGTACAAAATGTTTGTGAACTGGGTTCGCGACTCAATAGCGATAACAAGTTATATCAACGATAATAAATACTATATACAGCCTAAAGCTGGCGCCGGTAATAACAACGGTGGTAAAAAGTTCATTAATTGGGATTACGTGAAAAGGAATCCTATCTGGAGCAGCAAAGGCGGCCAGGCAAGCAATGCTCAGAAATTGCAGGGGATGTACTATCAGGGCGATGATCGTGTATTTGACCGTAACGAGGTTGATGTGCGTTTGCTAAAATATAACTATGCACTGTTTACCCTGCGTGAGGCTGCCGATCACCATAACGATAAGACAAAACACCGCTCAGATTTCATTTTACGTGACACCGTGCCTGTGTATCCTGATACCCTGGTTTGGTTAAGCGATTTCTCATACGCTGCGAACGAACCGATGGTTGAAAGTTATTTCTCGCATCCGGCGTTCCGTAATTATCCTGTTGTAGGTGTAACCTGGAGGCAGGCCCGTGCATACGCTACATGGCGTAGCCGTTACAATGATGCTTATAAAGATAAGCGTCGTTTAGCACACCGTGCTCCTTACAGCTTGCCAACTGAAGCTGAGTTTGAATACGCGGCACGCGGTGGCAGGATTGGTACCGACTATCCATGGGGTGGTCCTTATATTAAAAATGCAAAAGGCTGTTTACTGGCAAACTTTAAGCCGGGACGTGGTAACTATACTGATGATGGCGGCGCGTACACTGTACCGGTTCGTTCATACTTCCCTAACGATTACGGCTTATATAATATGGCTGGTAACGTAGCGGAGTGGACACTGTCGGCTTTTGACGAATCGGCATCAACATTTGTGCATGACCTTGCGCCAACCTTTAATTACGAAGCAAAATCAACAGATCCTGAAGTGCTGAAACGTAAAGTTGTGCGCGGTGGATCATGGAAAGATATTGGATATTTCCTTCAAAACTCAACCAGATCTTATGAATACCAGGATACCGCTAAATCATATATCGGTTTCCGTTGCGTAACCCACTACTTGGGCCGCGATATTACAGACAAACGCTAATGAAAAAATTAGCTTAAGCGAGCAACAATCAAAATCAAAAAATAAAAAAAGTTATTTCTGAATTATTATGGCTGGAAAGAAAAAACCATTCGGAATTGGGAACGTAATATCATTGGGTGCAACCGTAGTAATTATCGGTTTGTTGTTTAAAATTCAACACTGGAAATTTGCTTCTGAATTTATTACTGCTGGTTTGCTTACTGAGGCGGTGCTGTTCTTTTTGCTGGGTTTACAGCGGGAACAGAAGGACATTGATTGGGTTCGCGTTTACCCTGAACTAAATGAAGATTTTCAGGGCGAACTTCCAAAAGCAACTATAAGAAGTGCTGCTGTTAATGCGGGGCCTTCAACAACCGCTGCTTTAGATAAAATGATGGAAGACGCTAAAATAGGCCCGGAATTAGTTCGCAGCCTTGGCGATGGCTTACGTTCATTTGGTGATAAAGTAGCCGCTATATCACGCGTTACTGACGCGGGCGAAGCCACTATCGCTTTTACAAGCAAAGTTAAGGATGCTACTGCAAGCTACGAAAAACTAAGCGTGTCATTTGAAAAAGCATCGGCTAATTTGACCGAAATGGCAAACTCAAACATTGATTCAAAAGCTTATCACGATCAGGTTAATCAACTTGCTAAAAACTTGTCGGCACTTAATGCCGTATACGAGCTTGAGCTGCAAGATTCAAGCGCGCACTTAAAATCAATGAATAAATTTTACCAGAACCTTGCGCTCACCATGAACAACTTTAATGAATCTATGGATGATTCAAGGCAGTTTAAGGAAGAGGTTGGTCGTTTGGCTAAAAACCTGGCATCATTAAACTCAATTTATGGTAACATGCTTACTGCCATGAACCAGCCGCGTGTTTAATTATAATTAATTGATTGATTACCAGAAAAGAATTAGAATAGATGGCCGGAGGTAAGGAAACCCCAAGACAGCGAATGATAGGTATACTATACCTGGTACTATTGGGCCTTATTGCCCTTAACGTACCGGATAGCTTACTTGACGCTTTTAAAAATATAACGCGAAGCCTGGATGCGTCAAGAACTAACGTTACTACCAGTTTGCAAACAACTTACAGCGCTTTTGAGGCGACTAAATTAAAAGAGCAACCGGAAAAAGCACAGGAGTTATTAAAAAGGGCTAAAGAGGCAAGTAAAACAACTGACGAGTTAAATGCCTATGTTGAAGAACTAAAAGCCGAATTGATAAAAAAAGGTGGAGGCATTAACCCTGAAATAGATGATATCGACGCAAGGGATAATCTTGATATTTCACCTGAAGTAATGATCAACGACAAAAAGGCGGATGTTTTAAAGGAAAAGATAGAAGCTACCCGGAGTCGATTAATGCAGATATTAGGTCCAAAAGATAGCGTTGGCGTGAACTTCTCACTTAATGCTATTGACCCTCCTAAGCGTTCAGGTATACCTTCAAAAACATGGCAACAAGCATATTTTGGCGATGGTATCCCTCTTGGAGCTGCGATTACAACTTTGGCTAAAATCCAGACCGATAATAAGAATGCTGAGAACGAAGTTGTAAAAAAGATTTTAGGCAAAATTGATCAGGCGCAGGTTACTTTAAATGCTTTTAAAGCTGTAGTAGTGCCGTCAAGTAATTATGTAATAGCAGGACAGCCTTACAAGGCTGAAATTTATTTGTCTGCTTACGATCAAAACTCAAACCCAACCATTACTGTAGGCGGTGCATCGATACCAACCAGTAATGGTGTTGGTACTTATACAACTACTGCAAGTGGTGAAGGCGTGCATACCTGGACTGGCCAGTTGTTAGTAAAACAGGTTGACGGACCGCCTAAACCGTATCCTATTAGCGGATCTTACATGGTAGCAAAACCATCAGCAGTTGTATCACCCGATAAAATGAACGTGCTTTATATAGGTGTACCTAACCCAATCTCAGTGTCGGCTCCTGGTGTTCCTACCGGAAGCATTAACCTACGTATGAGCAATGGTTCACTAAGCGGATCGGGTGGGCACTATACGGCTACAGTTAGCAGTATTGGGAAAACCACACTTACTGTTACCGGCGAAAAAGGTATGGTATTAGGTTCAACGGAATTTCGTATCAAAAGGATTCCTGACCCTAAACCTCAATTTGCCGGCAAAAGTGGTGGCAATACCAGTTCGGCCAATATCAAAGCTCAGGACAGGCTTTTTGCTCAGTTGGATAACTTTGACTTTGACGCGAAATTTAATGTAACGCACTTTACTATGTTGGTTGTTAAACCACGCCAGGACGCTATTATTTTATCAGGCTCGGGCGGCGACTTAACCAGCGCTATGCACAGTGCTTTAAATACAGTTACACCAGGAACTACTGTTATATTTAAGGATATCATAGCGGTTGGTCCTGATCATTCACCGCGGTCACTTGATCCTATTGTATTATCCGCAAACTAAACGCGTATGAAAAAGAGAATTTTAGTTGTTATCCTTTGCCTGGCTTGCGTAAGTGCGTATGCACAAAAAAAACGCACCAAAAGGCCTGCAAAAAAGACAACCACAACCAGACAGGTAGTGCAAAAACCAGTACAGGTTCAGCCGGATAACGTAACCAGTCAGCAGCCGCTTGATACAGCACGTAAAATTGCTGCAAAGCCTTTTGACAGGCCGCTTGATGGATACTACAAGAAAAGCAACATCTTTAACGCGAAGGTTACTCCATATCCTAATTTGCGTGAAAACGACGTAGCTTTTGCAAAACGTGTGTGGCGTGAAATCGATGTACGCGAAAAAATGAACCAATACCTTGCTTCGCCAAAGGGACGTTTAATTGACGTACTGCTTGACGCGATCATGAGGGGGGAACTTACCGCGTATGATCCAACCCCAGGTAAAAAGGATGATCCGGGAGGCGACGGTTTTACTACGCCGTTAACAGGTGCTCAGGCACGTGGCCGTTTAGCTTCAGACAGCAGTGTAGTTGAAAAGCGTGACAAGGATAACAACGTAATCTCATCCAGCATGGTAGCCGGAGATTTTAACCCGGATAGCGTATTAAAGTTCCGCATCAAGGAAGACTGGGTATTTGACAAACAGCGTTCTGTTTTTGAACCACGCATTATTGGTATCGCCCCTTTAATTAAACCTAAAGGAGCCGGTACACTTGATATCGATTTTCAGCCTGCTTTTTGGGTATATTTCCCTGAAGCGCGTCCGGTACTTGCAACCAAAGAAGTGGTTAGCCGTGCCAGTGACGCAACAGGCTTGAGCTTCGACGACGTATTTATCAAACGGATCTTTACCAGCTATATCGTAAAAGAAAGCAACGATAAAGATGAACGTATAAAAGATTATGCCCAGGGCATTGATAAGCTTTACGAATCGGAAAGGATCAAAAAATCTCTTCTTGACTGGGAGCTTAACCTTTGGCAGTACTAATAGTTAAAGATTAAACGCGATTTTATAAAACAGGCGATGAATTTTCATCGCCTGTTTTGTTTTTATGTTTTTTTTCGTTGGGGTGCTGTTATGCGTCTCTACAAAATTCATCATCCGTAGATCTCTTCAAATAAATGAAAATGTCATTTCGATAGAGCTGCGGGCGGGAGAACGAGCGCCGGGGCGAAAGAGAAATCTTGTACGCCATGCAGAATGACCCTTCATGGCGTATAAGATTTCTCCTCACCAGCCCCGCACGTCCCCAATCGGGTTCGTTCGAAATGACACGCGGTTGATTGATAATCATTAACAAGATGGCATTCCACATTATAGGCTATTTTCACCTCCCGCCTGACCAATAGCTCAAAGCTTTCTACCAACTCCCTAAAATTCCCGACCAACTCCTGAAATTGCGACGAATTGTGCCTTTTTAGCGTTTGCAGAGCGCTTTCAGGGCTTTGTCTATTTATATCCACAGCTGGTATAACTCTTTTTAGCAGTCAAAATATATGTTGTTCATTTGATCATTGAAAACAACAACACAACATATTTAAAAACATTAAAACCTTAACGCCATGAAAACCTCAATAAAATTATCAACCTTATTTGTATTATTAACTGCAGGAGTATTTGCTACCAAAGTAGCCAAAGCCGACGAAGGCAATGCCGATGTTAATCCGAAAGCAAAAGAAGTTGTAAGCTTTAAAGCCCTTGATCATGATCGCGGCTTGAAGATAAATTTCGCGAAATCTGAAAACGGAAAATCAGTTGTAAAGGTTTACAATAAAGACAATGAACTTTTATTGAAAGACATTGTGCCAAGCAAAACTGATGTGAGCAAAGGCTACGTGTTAAACAGTTTGGCCGATGGTGAATATACCATGGAAATCTATAGCAATAACCAGGTGGTTAAAAAATCAATCCACGTTTACCAGGATGGCGATCAAAAATCATTTTACATCGCTCAGTAATAAAAATCACTAACTCAATATATAACAAAGTCCCGGTTCAATCAACTGGGCCTTTATCTTTTTAGATATTTCAACTGCTACTGCAACTAAAACCTGATACTGATTAAGATTAGCTTTGTTCAACCTCTGCTCCGGTATTAAAATATGCCAATATAGCTTTAGCCTGTTTCAGATTAACTACTTCAAGCAGCATTTCTTCATTGGCTTCGCGGATTTTCTTTACCGATTTAAAGTATTTCAGCAGCTTTTCGGCGGTGGTTTTGCCTATACCTTCTATTAGTTCAAGCTCGGTTACCAATGTGCCTTTGTCGCGTTTTTTGCGGTGGAAGGTGATGCCAAAACGGTGCGCCTCGTCGCGCAAATGCTGGATCACCTTAAGGGTCTCCGATTTTTTATCGAGGTATAACGGATACTGGTCGTTTGGATAATAAAGCTCTTCCAGGCGTTTGGCGATGCCTATAACGGTTACTTTTTTGTCTATACCTAACAACTTAAGGCTGTGCATGGCCGATGATAGCTGGCCTTTACCACCGTCAATCACGATAAGCTGTGGTAGTTCCGTCCCTTCATCCAGCATGCGGCGATAACGGCGATGTACGGCTTCCTCCATGGTGGCAAAGTCGTTAGGGCCTTCAACGGTTTTAACATTAAAGTGGCGATAATCTTTTTTAGATGGCTTGCCATCCTTAAACACCACAATGGCCGACACCGGATACTTACCCTGAAAGTTGGAGTTATCAAAACACTCGATATGGCGTGGCAACTGGTTCATGCGTAGATCCTTCATCATCTGCGTTAGCAGTCGCTCGGTACGTACCTCGGGGTTTAACTTTTCGTACTGATCAATTTTTTCCTTTTTGAAGAACTGAACATTCTTTTGCGAAAGATCAAGCAGCTTACGTTTCTCTCCCAATTTGGGCACCGTGAATTTGATGTTGGGATGATCTTCAAGGTCGATATCAAACGGGACAATGATTTCCTTGCTGTCGCTGTTATAACGGCTCCTGAACTCGGATATGGCCAGTGTAAGCAATTCTTCATCGCTTTCATCCAGGCGTTTTTTAAGCTCAATGGTTTGCGTTTGGATGATGGCGCCGTTCATCACCTTCAGGAAGTTTACAAAAGCAAGTTTCTCTTCTGAGGCAATACTAAATACTTCTACATCTGTGATAGATGAATTCACAACAGTTGATTTGCTCTGGTAATTTTCAAGCAGCTCGAATTTGCGCTTAAGCCTGTGCGCCAGCTCAAAGTTCATTTCCATGGCGGCGGCTTCCATCTCGCTTTTTAAACGACGAAGTACTGCCCCGATCTTACCGTTCAGAATATCCTTGATCTCATCAATACTGTTATCATAATCATCTTCCGACTGGAAGTTCTGGCAAGGGCCTTTGCAATTACCCAACTGGTATTCCAGGCAAACTTTAAACTTACCTTTGTCGATGTTTTCGCGGGTAAGCTGCAAATTGCAGGTGCGTAAAGGATAAGTCTCCCTGATGAGGTCCAGAATGTTATGCATCATACTTACTGAAGCATACGGGCCAAGATATTTGGAACCATCCTTAATGATACGGCGTGTCCAGAAAATGCGCGGGTAATTCTCGTTTTTAATGATGATCCAGGGATAGGTTTTATCATCCTTAAGCAACACGTTATAACGCGGCTGATGCTTTTTGATCATGCTGTTTTCCAGCAACCAGGCATCAACCTCGGTATCAACAATGGTAAAAGTTATAGCACGGATCTTGGATACCAACACCCGTGTTTTGGCATTGATATGGATATCCTGGTTAAAGTACGACCCAACGCGATTGCGAAGGTCTTTAGCCTTGCCAATATATATCAGTTCCTGCTCACTATCCCAGTATTGATAAACCCCGGGTCTGTGAGGGATGTTCTTTAAAGCTGCTCTATAATCAAATTTCTCGATCACTGAATTATTGGTTTTAATGAAAACGTCATTGTTAATCTAAAATATGTCATTGCGAGGAGGAACGACGAAGCAATCGCATGCTATACAGAGCGGCTATGCTTCTGTGCGATTGCCACGCTTCGCTCGCAATGACATATTTTAGATTAGCAATGACGTCTGGAGGTTATACTCCTGATCAAACAAAAATAATTAAAATCCTAATTTCTTATCTACGTCGGTAGTTCCCTGTTGCTGCTGGTTATAGGCTCCGCAATCCAGGATGATACTCACGCCGTTTGCTGGAGCGTCAAAGTCAACATTCTTTTTGATGCCTAAAGCTGCATTGGCGTATACTTTTTTCATGTACATGGCAAATATCGGCAGGGCACTGTTTGCACCTTCACCAAGGCGTGTGCTTTGGAAAGCGATGTCGCGGTCTTCGCAGCCTGTCCACAAGCCGGTAACCAGTTGTGGGGTTATGCCAATGAACCAGCCATCCGAGTTGTTTTGCGTTGTACCTGTTTTACCGCCGATAGGGTTACGCAAACCGTATTTATAAGTTAACCTCGAACCTGTCCCATCTTCAATAACACCTTTAAGCATATAGGTCATTACATAGGCCGTTTGCGCATTCATAGCCTGAACAACGCGGGGAGTATGCGTATACAATACGTTGCCGTTTTTATCTTCGATACGTAAAATATAAGTGGGCTCGGTCCACAAGCCATGGTTTGCAAAGGCCGAATAAGCTGCTGTCATTTCAAAAACAGAGGCATCAAATGTACCCAGGCAAATTGATGGATATGGCGGAACTGCACTGGTGATACCCATCTTCTTGATCAAGTCCACAACAGGCTCTGGTTTAACCTCGCCCATAACGTGCGCCGTAACCCAGTTTTGCGAGTGTGCCAACGCCTGTCTTAAAGTAATGAAACCTTGTAACGTTTCAGATGGCGACGAGCGCGGGCACCATGGTGCGCCATAACCACGAATGGTATCAGGCACGTTGTTGATTTTCATACAAGGCGAGTAGCCGTTATCAATAGCCACCGCATAGGTGAATGGTTTGGCTGTCGAGCCTACCTGGCGTGTGCCATTCTTTACCTGATCATACTTAAAGTGCTCAAAGTTGGTGCCGCCCACCCAGGCTTTAACGTAGCCGGTTGTTGGGTCCATACTCATGAGCGCGTTACGCAAAAGCATTTTACAGTAAATGATGGAGTCGATAGGACGCATCATGGTATCTATATTACCATGCCAGGTAAACAGGTTGAGCATGGTTTTGGTCTGGAAGTTTTCCTGAATTTCTTCGTCAGACTTTTCCTGTTGTTTCAACTGTTTATACCTGTCGGACTTTTGCATACCCTGATCAAGCAAAAACTTAAAGTTATGGATGCTCTTATACAAGTTGCGACCGCGCCAATGATCATTAAATTGGGCTTGCAGATCTTTCATATAATCGCGCTGTGCTTCCTCGGCGTATTGCTGCATGGTGGCATCAATAGTGGTATATATTTTTAAGCCATCACGATCAAGATCATAAGGAGTCCCATCCGGGCGGTTGATATTTTGTTCTTTGAAGATCTTTTGAAGCTCTTTCTTCAATACAGAACGGAAATAAGGCGCAAGGCCGTCGAAGTGGTTATTCTGGTGGAAATCAAGACCAAGAGGCTTGCGTTTAAATTCTTCGGCTTGACCTTCACTTAAAGCCTTTTGTTCAACCATGCGGTTCAATACCAGGTTACGCCTTTTGAGCGCGTTATCCGGGTGACGGATAGGCGAGTAAATACCCGGGCCGTTTACCATACCTATTAACAAGGCGGCCTGATCTGGAGTTAACTTGTCAGGAGTAGTATTAAAATAAGTACGCGCGGCCGATTTGATGCCGTAGGTGTTATATGCGCCAAAGTCAACCGTGTTGAGGTACATGGTCAGGATCTCTTCTTTGGTGTAGTGACGTTCCAGTTTAACAGCCGTAACCCATTCCTGTAATTTTTGAATGATACGTTTAAAAGGATTCGCAGATCGTTCAGAAAAAAGGTTAAGCGCCAGCTGCTGGGTTATAGTACTGCCTCCTTGTTTTTGCCCGATGAGCAAATGCGCGAATATGGTAAAGCTGCGCCCGAAGTCGATACCCGAGTGGTCGTAAAAGCGCTTGTCTTCCGTGGCGACCAAAGCGTTAATTACGTTTGGCGATAGTTCGCGGTAGGTAACGTTTGAGCGGTTTTGAATATAGTAAGTGCCCAATACCTGCTTATCTGAAGATATGATCTCTGTAGCCTGGTTGCTTTTTGGGTTTTCCAGATCGCGGAATGATGGCAGCTGACCAAATACATCAAAAATGGTAAGCGTTATCATGATAACCACAAAAAGGAAAAGGGCTATCACGGTACGCCAGATGTACCAGTTGTATCTTCTTATATCTGCGGGCTGAAGTTGATTTTTCGAGTTAAACCTTGTGTTATTGGTTCTCATTTTCTAATAAAATTTCTGGTAGTAGTCAAAATAACTATCCAATATACTTTGGGTTGCTAATTTATCCAGATTTTCTTTGGTAATGATAAAAAAGCTGTATTTATCCCTTGGCACCTTCATAATATCGGGCAACAGGGGAACTATGGTGCGGGCGTAATCCTTAGCGTCATCAAGGGTATAAAAACGGCCAACATATATCAACTGGTTATTGTCGCCTACGGTTTTAACGTGGTGGATAACTTCGCTGCGTGTGTAGCGTGTACGGTTAAATTGCCCTACACCAAAACGTGTTGAAGCCAGATTAGTTGTACCGCTGGCAACATTTATCACAAAGTAGTAATTGGTGCTGTCGTGCTTACTGAATATGTAGTTTACTACAGGTGCTTTAGTAATAACGGCTGCGGGCGCTGTTCCTATCGAATCTTTTTGTTTTGGCGCAGGCTGAGCGGCAATATCGCGAGATGTGTCCGGCATTTTATGCTGCGGCAACTGGATCTGCGTTAAGGCAAGCTGTTTAGGTTGCTGCGTTGAAGCCTGTTGAATTTGCGGGGCAGATGTTTTAGCGCCGGCTATTACGCGTGTATCTCGTTCGGGCAGGCGCTCCTGCGGCGTTACATTTTGTGCCGATGGTGTATATGGCGGACGATACTCCGTTTGTTTTTGATATGCTACCGGTGGGGTAAAAGGAATCTCGTTAGGGTCGTCATTAAACAGCACGACAGGGCGTGCAGCAATTTCGGCTTTGTTGGAGTCGATATAGGCCAGGTGCTGGCTAACCAGCGGGGCGATAAGTTTATCCTGCGGATATTTCGAGGCTATCAATTGCAGATCGGCCTGGAAAGGAGGGAGCTTCTCCATGTGACCGGCAGCTAATGCTTTCAGGTAATAAAGCTGTGCAGCGTAACGGTTGTTGGGATATTTATTGAGCAGGTCATTGGCTTTCTCAATTACCTGTGTGTATTGCTTTTGCGAATACAGATCGTACACCTGGTTATAAAAGCCATTAAACTCGGCATCCACATCGGCCATTTTACGGGCATAATCCGGGTCAAGAATAACTTTGGTGAATACACTCTCAGGGTACTCTTTTAATAACCTGTTTTTATAATCTGTTGATTTTACAGCATCGATATCAGCATAAAGCCTGTAAAGGTTATAATAGATAGAAGGTTTGTCGCTGCTTTGCGGAAAACGGGCAAGCAATGTTTCATAAGTGGCAATAGCTTCCTTTTTATCTTCCAATACATCTCGATAAAAATTCGCCATTTCAAAATAGGCATTATAAATTCTGAAATTGGACTGCTGCAACAGGGCAGGGGTGAGCGGGAGGTTTTTAACCAGATCCTGCCGGTAGGTACCTGCCGATACATTATTACTGTTATAAGCAACGCTACCAACAGGAGCATCCGGATCGTTAACCTGTGAGCCAATACCGGTATTGGCTGTCGGGATACCTGTATTTGAACGCATGCTGCGGCGCCAGTTATCTTCAAGTTTACGGTTACCCCATAAACGTTTGAAGTCGTTATATCCCTGGCTTACCGCACTGTTGTTATAAAAGTAAAAAGTACTGCCGCTGGTTCTATTGTTTTGGGCAGATGAATTGTTATTCCTGTCGAAGGAGTTTGACATCGCTCCGTTATTGGCTGCTCCTGCATTGGCTTCGATAGCCGCCTGTTGTTGCTGGCGGGTTTTACGGGCTACCATTTCATCTATTTTGGCGTCGCGGGTTTTCTCATCCAAAGCGGCAAGCATTTGCAGGGTATCCTCGCGTGATATGGTTTCGAGCAGGCGGGTAAGGATTTGCAGGTTATCGGCCTTTTTGCGGATAAGGTGGTACCCCGGATAATTTATCGACAGGTTGTTAAGGGTGCTATCATAATAAAGCCGGGCATTTGCATAATCGGCTTTATTTTTAAAGTTGATGTCGGCAATGCGCAGGTAGGAGAGGCCTTTTTGATTTTGATTTTTGGTGCTTACCCGTACCGATTTTTTATAGCTTTTCAGGGCGTTATCAATTTCGCCTGCCTTAAATTGCTGTTCGCCTATCTGGTAATAGATCTGGTCGTAAAAATCAATGTTGTCGCTGTTTTTTAACAGGGCGCGAAGCAGATCGATTTTATTTACCTTAACGCCGTTTTGATTATCGCGGATCCGGATGCGGTTAAGATTGGCGTTGAAGGCCATTTCAAAGCTGGCGTTGCTTTTTACAATCCGTGTATAGCTTTCATATGCGTCGGCTGGTTTTAAATTAAGCTCCTGGAGTTGGCCAAGGATAAAAATCCAGCGAAGTTTAAGGTTAGAGATGTAACTATATTTTATAGTAAGTTTGGCCATCTCCTCAGCCTCGGCATAGTTTTGAGTAATGATATCATACTGTAGCTTGGTAGCATAAACATCGGCAGTAATGTTTTTCTTAGGGTTGATATCCTGTACAGCCGAATCAATCACCTGTTTGGCTAAAGGCAGCTGGTTGAGGTACATGAGCCCTCTCGCTTTCCATACCAGTGCTTCCTGTTTCAGGTTAGCCTGTTTACCAAACGAACGGGTTACATAATTAAAATACTCAACGGCATCAAAATAATTTGCCTCTAAATACCTTGCTTTGCCCAGCACCAGGTAGGCATCGCCCAGGTAATGGCTTTGTTCTTTAATGCTGATGATCTTGTTGGCCTTTACAATTGCGTCTTCCAGATCTTTATCCGGGGTACCATTTTGCGCCGTGGTATCGGGATATACATTCAGGATCTCGTTATAAGCATCAATAAATGATGTAGCATAGGCCTCCTGCTTTAACCTTAAAATTTCATTGGCATTAAATAATATATTGTAATGGGCAGTAAGGTTTTGCATGGTGCGGTTAAAGCCGCTTTGTTTTTCAAGCGAACAACCTACCGCTACCAGTATTAGTGCAGACAGAAAAAAAATGCCGATGTTTGATTTATAGGATGATGGTAGTCGCCTCAATGCAATACGGTGATTTAAAAGCATTGCTAAAATACTAAAGATTATACAATAGGTTTAATAAATTTGCGCATGCCGAAAAATGAACAAAATAACGAGGATGAAGTTGGCAAGCCTTTAAACGCTTATGCTAAGTATAGCAGTATCGGTTTTCAGATGGTGGTTGTTATTGGCATTTTTACGTATGCCGGCTATAAAATTGATGAAGCCGGTAAACATGAAGTAAAATGGGCTACTGCCGCGCTTGCCCTTGTTGGTGTTTTTATCGCGTTATACATCGTTATCCGATCTGTTAAAAATTGAAACTGCGTACTGTTATTTTATCGTTCCTGTTGTTTGCTGTTGTTATAGCAACTCCTCCATTGCTGGTAAGCAAATCGGTACATGTTGCCTGGCTTGATCCTCACTTCTGGATCATATTTGGTTTTGTGACCGGGCTTACATTTATTACCATAATTTCGATACTGGTAGTAACTAAAATTAACAAAGAAATATACGCTCAAACCTTCCTTGCAGCTACCATGGTGAAGCTTTTGACCTGCATGTTTTTTTGCCTGTTTTTTTTGGTTAAAATCAAAGTAAATGGGGTGATTTTTGTTGCCAATTTTTTTTACGTATATTTCTTTAACCTCGTCTTTGAAATATACGGCTTATTACGTACCTTGCGCAACCAAAAATTAAAGTAAAAATCTCTCTGCTAATGGATTTTAGCCCTGTTTTGAACTCAAAAAAAATCACCTTAGGTATCATTTTAAGCGTTTTTTCGCTGTTTGTAACGTTAAAAGCTAACGCTGTACAGGAAAAAAATGAGTCTTCAACAAGTGTTGAAAGTAAGGAAACCGAAAAGTTTGACCCTAATGAAGCCATCCTTGAACACATTGCCGATTCGCACTATTTTCATATAGGTGGCAAGGTTGCTATTGGTTTGCCGGTTATACTTTATACAGACGGCGGACTGGAAGTATTTTCAGCCTCAGAATTTGAGCATGGTGAAAAAGCCCACCAGGGTAAATATCACAATTATGCTTTGGTTAAAGACAAAATTAAAGTTGTAGGCGCCGATGGTAAAACCATTGACGAAACAGCAAAGATTTTTGATTTGTCAATTACCCGCAACGTGTTTTCAATGTGGATGTCGGTAGTATTGCTGATCTTGATTTTTGTTAGCGTTGCCGGATCGTACAAAAAACGTGTAGGTAAAGCGCCAAAAGGTTTGCAATCATTATTAGAGCCGTTGATCCTCTTTATCCGTGATGAGGTTGCATTGCCAAACATTGGTTACAAGTATGCTAAGTTTATGCCGCTGCTGTTAACCATGTTCTTCTTTATCCTGATCAATAACCTGATTGGTATGGTTCCGTTTTTCCCGGGAGGTTCAAACCTTACCGGTAACATCGCGGTAACTATGGTACTTGCGGTTATTACCCTTATTGTGGTTAACGTTAATGGCAACAAATACTACTGGAAGCACATTTTTGCTCCTGATGTTCCATTCTGGTTGTATCCTATCATGTGGATAGTTGAGCTTGCCGGTATCATTTCAAAGCCTTTCGCGTTAATGGTGCGTTTGTTTGCAAACATTATGGCAGGCCACGTTATCGTATTGGCATTAATCTCTTTGATTTTCATATTCCAGACACTTTGGGTATCTCCGGTATCAATAGCGTTCGCTTTGTTTATCGATGTGCTTGAGTTGCTGGTTGCTTTCTTACAGGCTTTCATCTTTACAATGCTTACCGCTTTGTTTATTGGCAGCGCTGTTGAAGAGCATCATCATTAATAATTTGTAATTAATAATAACACTATATTCATTTAAATTTAAAAACAATGGTTGGAAGTATTGCTGCATTAGGTGCAGGTTTAGCAGTTATCGGTGCAGGTATTGGTATCGGTCAAATCGGTGGTAAAGCGATGGAAGGTATCTCTCGTCAGCCGGAAGCTGCTTCAAAAATTCAGACTGCCATGATCATCGCTGCGGCACTTGTTGAAGGTGTTGCTCTTTTCGGTGTGATCGTTGCACTTTTGGGTAACAAATAATTTTACCCTAAAAAAATAGAAACCGTGCTGTGTAACGGTTGGTTACACACCGGTTTTTATTTGAATGAATAATATTAATTAGAACTATAGTCACAACAATTATATAGAAGAATGGATTTAGTAATGCCTGATTGGGGTTTGGTTGTATGGACAACCGTAACCTTTTTATTCTTACTTATTTTATTGAGGGCATTTGCCTGGAAACCGATCATGGCCGCCATTGGCGAGCGTGAGCGTTCAATTGAAGATGCTTTATTAAAAGCAGAAGCTGCCAAAGAAGAAATGAGCCGTTTAACTAACGAAAACGAATCGTTAATTAAACAAGCGCGTGCTGAGCGTGATCTGATCCTGTCTGAAGCTCGTAAAGCTAAAGATCAAATAGTATCTGATGCTAAAGAACTTGCACACAAAGAAGGTGCGCGTATGATTGAGCTTGCCCGCGTTGAAATTAACAACCAAAAAGCTATCGCTTTGGCAGATGTTAAAAACCAGGTAGCTACGTTATCTTTAGAGATTGCTGAGAAGATCCTTCGCAAACAATTTGAAGATCAGCAGCAGCAAAACGAATTGGTTAGCCAATTATTGAAAGAAGTGAAGTTATAAGATTTCGGATTTGGGATGTTGGATTTCGGATTTATTCCGGCATTCACTAACCAGTTAAAAACCGAAATTCAAAATAAAAATTCCAAAATCGAAAATTCGAAATCCGAAATTAGAAAGAAATGTCAGAAGTAACAGTAGCATCGAGATACGCCAAATCACTTATCGACCTTGCGCAGGAACAAAACATTGTTGATGCGATAAAGGCAGATATGGATCTTTTTTTACACACTTTAAAAGGAAGTTCTGAACTGGCCGCTGTTTTGGCTAACCCTATTATTTCACAGGCTAAGAAGATCAGTATTCTTGAGGCGGTGTTTGGTAATAAGGTGAACAAAGTGAGCATCATGTTCTTTAAGCTAATGGTAAACAAAGGCCGTGGCGGTGTTTTGTATTTTACTGCCCATGAGTATATCAACCTTTTCAATATTAAAAGGAATATTACCAAAGCTAAAGTTACATCAGCTACAACATTATCTGATGCAAACGAAAAGACACTGGTAGATGAATTACAAAAGGCTATCGGTGGCACTGTAGTATTGGATACCAAAGTAGATCCTACACTGATTGGTGGATTTGTGCTTAACGTAGGCGACAGGCAGGTTGATACCAGCATTGCTGCAAGCCTTAAGAAGATGAAAAAAGAATTTGCTGAAAAAGCATAATTAATTAAGTATTAAAAGTAAAACTCTAAATAAATTTTAAACAATGGTAGAGGTAAGACCAGACGAAGTATCAGCAATTTTGCGTCAGCAGTTGGCCGGCTTCAAGTCAGAATCTGAATTAGAAGAAGTGGGTACTGTACTCCAGGTGGGTGACGGTATCGCACGCGTTTATGGATTAACTAAAGTACAGTCGGGTGAGTTGGTTGAATTTGGCACAGGATTGCAAGGCATCGTACTTAACCTTGAAGAAGATAACGTGGGCGTGGTATTGTTAGGTAAATCTGATGATATTAAAGAAGGTGATACCGTTAAACGTACCAACAGGATTGCATCAATTAACGTAGGCGAGGGTATGCTTGGCCGTGTTGTTGATACCTTAGGTGCCCCTATTGATGGTAAAGGCCCAATCACCGGTCAAACTTATGAGATGCCACTTGAGCGTAAAGCACCAGGTGTAATCTACCGTCAGCCGGTAACCGAGCCATTACAAACAGGCATCAAAGCTATCGACGCGATGATCCCTATCGGCCGTGGCCAGCGTGAGTTGGTTATCGGTGACCGTCAAACAGGTAAAACTGCGGTTTGTATCGATACTATCATCAATCAAAAAGAATTTTACGATGCAGGTAAACCTGTAATCTGTATATATGTAGCTTGCGGACAAAAAGCATCAACTGTTGCTAACATTGTTCGTACGCTTGAAGAGAACGGCGCTATGCCTTACTCTATCATTGTTGCCGCTAACGCTTCAGACTCTGCTACCATGCAGTTCTTTGCTCCGTTTGCAGGTGCAGCTATCGGCGAGTACTTCCGTGATACAGGCCGTCCGGCTTTGATCATCTATGATGACTTGTCAAAACAAGCTGTTGCTTACCGTGAGGTTTCATTGTTGTTACGTCGTCCACCGGGCCGTGAGGCTTACCCGGGTGACGTATTTTACCTGCACAGCCGTTTATTAGAGCGTGCCGCTAAAATCAACGCAAATGATTCTATCGCACAACAAATGAACGACCTTCCTGAATCTATCAGAGGTATCGTTAAAGGTGGCGGTTCATTAACAGCGCTTCCAATCATTGAAACACAAGCTGGTGACGTATCTGCATACATCCCAACTAACGTAATTTCAATTACTGACGGTCAGATCTTCCTTGAGTCGAACTTGTTCAACGCGGGTGTTCGTCCGGCTATCAACGTAGGTATCTCTGTATCACGTGTAGGTGGTAACGCGCAGATCAAATCAATGAAAAAAGTTGCCGGTACCTTGAAACTTGACCAGGCTCAGTTCCGTGAGCTTGAGGCTTTCTCAAAATTCGGTTCAGACCTTGACGCTTCAACCAAAAACGTGTTGGACAAAGGTATCCGTAACGTAGAGATCCTGAAACAAGGTCAATACTCTCCGGTAACTGTAGAAAAACAAGTTGCTATCATTTACCTGGGTACTAAAAACTTAATGCGTAACGTACCTGTAAACAAGGTAAGGGAATTCGAAGCCGAATTTACCGATCAGTTAGAAGCTCGTCACCCGGAAGTTTTAGCTGCCCTTAAAGCAGGTAAATTTGACGATCAGCTTACCGGTGTACTGGAAACAGTAGCCAAAGAACTGTCAGCAAGGTATTAATCTTTTGATGTGCAGATATGTTGATTTGCAAAAGTGCAAATCAGCATATCGCTTCAAAATGATTTTAATTAAATAAACTGGTGCGGTGCGCAATATGCACATCTGCACATTTAAAATTCGCACATCGTAACGAATGGCTAATTTAAAAGAAGTAAGAAACAGGATCAAATCTGTATCATCAACCCAGCAGATCACCAAGGCTATGAAAATGGTTTCGGCTGCTAAGTTGAAACGTGCTACCAACGCTATTATTCAGCTGCGTCCTTACGCAAGTAAGTTGAAAGACCTGCTGGCTAATTTATCTGCAAGTTTGGAGGATAACACTTCTCCGTACCTTCAGGAGCGTGAACCAGTACGTGTATTGGTAGTTGTGGTATCATCAAACCGCGGTTTGGCCGGTGCTTTCAATGCTAACGTTATTAAAGCCGCCAACAACCTTATTGCCGAGAAATATCCTAAGCAGCTTGCTGCCGGTAACGTATCTATCGTTGCCATCGGTAAAAAAGCGCAGGAGTTTTATCAAAGGCGTAAGTACAACGTAATTGGTAACAACAATGACCTGTACTCGGATCTTAACTTCGAGAATGCTTCAAAAATTACCGAAGCTATCATGCAGGGCTTTGTTAACGGCGATTACGACCGTGTGGAGCTGGTGTATAACCACTTCCGTAACGCGGCTGTACAATACCTGATCACAGAGCAGTTATTGCCGGTGCCAAAAGCCGAGAAGAAAGAGGAAGTAAAAGCAGCTAATGTTGATTACATCCTTGAGCCATCACAACAGGAAATTGTTGAGCAATTGATCCCTAAAAATATCAAGATCCAACTTTACCGTGCAGTATTGGATTCTAACGCATCTGAACACGGTGCACGTATGACAGCGATGGATAAAGCAACCGAAAATGCCGGTGAGCTTTTGAAATCATTAAAACTTTCATACAACCAGGCCCGTCAGGCAGCCATCACTACCGAGCTTACCGAGATCGTGAGTGGTGCAGCAGCCCTTTCAGGCGGCAACTAAGTTTAAAATACTTTTATATAGAAAAGGCTTTCCGGGAGGAGAGCCTTTTTTGTTTACTGGGAAATAAACGCTAAAGTTGTAATTGTAATACTTTATGAAGGAGTTAAACCTAAAGTCTGTTGTTTTATACTCAAGCATATGTGTTTATGTAGTTTCACTAACACAACACTGTTACTGTACAACAGATTCCTGCGGCGATTCGATAATGGCTTTGCTCATTGGGCCTTTAGGTCTGATTTTTGGAGGCGCAGGCTTTAGTTGGTTGGCAAACCCATTTTTATTCAGTGCGTGGTTTTCTTTTAAGAATAAGCCATTGCGAACAATTGTTGTCAGTTCGATATCAGTTGCTTTTATGGCTTCTTTCCTGGTTTTTAAACGCATAATTTCGGATGAAGCAGGTAATTACTCAGAAATTGTTAGTTATAGATTAGGGTATTGGTTATGGTTATTGAGCGGAATGATAATGCTGGTTGGTAGTATATTAGTATATGGTAGATCGAAGCCTGGCATTAACTGACACCGGAACGCTAAACTTCGACCAGTGTACGTTCAGTTTCGATAAAAAAGATTATATCACCACAAGATCCGCCCCAGCATCAATCTCATTTGCAGGAATTACCTTATCCCAGATGTGTATTTTCACATGGTAAGTTTCTCCGGCTATCATGGGCCGACCGATGGTGATATCTCCTCGCAGCTCTGTGGCCCGCTCGGGCGGGTAACCGGTTGTGCCTTCAAAGAGATCGGTAGCGCTTAAAACTGCGGTTCCCTTTTTATCAGTAACTATCAACTGCATTCCTGGATAGGCTTTACCGTCTTTCAGCCCATAGTTTGCAACGCCAACCGCTACAATGGCTATTTTTGTATTAAGGTTTACCTTATTATCGCGCATGGCATTATTCGCCGGGTCAACCAATAACACGTTGTTTACACCAAAACCGTTGTAGCTAAATTTTAAGCCAGTATTAAAGTCCTTTTTTACTCCTTTGCTAAAGTTGCATGCTAATAGGGTCATGCAACTTATTATTGTCACTATAATTTTTAGGTTTTTCATTGATAAGGATAAGAGTGAAAGTCTCGATGCAAATAAACAAAAGACGCCAATAAGAAAGCTACGGGCATGTTGCAAATACTTTCGAATTTGTTGCATACTTTGATGCCCGAAAGCTGAAATGCCCTGTAACAATATACCAACGATTGAATCTCATTATCAATTATAAACCGCCGCATTCCCAGATGATTAAGAAATATTCAGTTTTAATAGGAGTTGTCATTTCTTCAGTTTTAATGATCATAGCCATCTCGGTTTACCCTGGCGGATCCATGTACAATGAGTACTCCGTCGGCTTCGACTGGAAACACAATTTCATCAGTAACCTGTTTGGAACAAGGGCGTTAAATGGCGCAGAAAATGCTTCGAGAATTTGGGCCTGTGCGGGGATGATTTTATTCCCTCTTAGCTACGCAATGTTTTTTATTAATATGTCCAAAAAGATACCAGACAGAAACTCGGCCTATATTATAAAATACATGGGGATAGCTAACGTCCTGTTTACCTTTTTAACCGTAACCCCCTGGCACGATTTAATGTTGATTATATCTACCAGCTTATTTTGGACGTGTTTATTTATCATCACTGTTTTTATCCTCAAAACCAGGCTTCATCTATTTAAGGTTTTGTGTGTGATTTGCCTTGCAATTTTTTATTACAGCGTTTACCTATGGGGCATAAGCGATTGGGATTTATTACCAATAACACAAAAGATAAACTTTCTTACTTCGACGCTCCTAATTTTAGGTCTTGAATATTTTACTAAAAAAGAAGATTTTGCTCATATTAAACCAAGGGGGCAAAAAGCACTGGTAGGTAATAATTAAGTTTCGGCAGTATCAAAGCAAAACCCCAAAATCAGATTAACCCAAAAAGTCCCGGTTCAGACGAATCAGCGAAATCAACGTAATCATAACAAAAATCAACGGTCAGGGTTACCTCTTGCCACTCTCTGGTATCAATGTATACCAAAGAAAATTAAACAGTTATGAAAACAAAGTTATTCCTGGCGTTGCTGGCGGGCGTGTTGCTGCTGGACGCATGTGGGCGTAGTTCAAAGTACGAGCCCTTAAGAGAAGACAGAGCATCGGCGGCCGATACAGTGGCGGTTAGTGCAGACAGTACCTCGGTAGCGACAACTCCAGCCAAGCTGGTAAAAACAGCCGACATGCGGTTTAAGGTAAAAAACGTTCAACAAACGGGCGATGCTATAGCCGCGCTTACAACCCATAACGGCGGTATGGTGATGCACCATCAAATGCAGGCCGATGTGGAACGATCTGAAGATATCCGCGTGAGTAATGATTCGGTTAAACGTGTTTCGGCCCTCAGGACTAATGCGGATATGGCGGTAAAAGTTCCTTCAGAAAAACTCGAAGGCTTCATGACCGAGGTTGCCCATATGGGGATGTATGTTACGCTCCGGAAAATGGATATTGAAGACCGCACGCTTGACTATCTGTCGGAAAAACTGAAATTAAAAAACCGTCAGGATTTGGTAGATCAGCAAAAGAAGGGTAAAGTAGTTATTAAAAACCCAGTGAACGTGATGCTGCTTAAAGACGACATGGTTGATCAGCAAATTGGCAATATGCGCACAGATGAAGCCGTAAAGTACAGCATTGTTACCCTTAGCTTTTACCAGAGCAATTTTATCAACCAGGAAATGATAGCTAATGACGATCCTTCTGCCTATCAGTTGCCTTTTGTTAACCGTCTGGCTATCACATTAAATAATGGCTGGCAACTTTTTGTTGAACTGATCCTGGGGTTGGCCAACGTGTGGGTATTTATAACTTTAGGTATAGGTTTGTGGGCAATGTACGGCTATTATAAACGTAAACACCCCGCATGGTTCGCCAGCGGCATAAAATCATAAAAACTTTATAGCTTTTTCGGTAAACATTTCTATTTTTGCGCAAACATTAAAAATAGGTACCATGGAATCAATGGAAAATGCTAACGCAGAAGGACACTACAAATTATTAACTTTAGCTATTGTTATCGGTATAGTAGGCGTATTCCTGCGTTTTGCCGGCGATGCCAACACAGGCTTCATGTTTACATCTATTTCAAACATTATCCTGATCATCGGTATCCTGATTGCTTTGAAATGCGTTTTCTCAATCATGAAGTAAAATCCTGCAAAAGGAATTATATAAAAAGCGCCTTCAATTTGAGGGCGCTTTTTTTTGCTTTTTATTTGGGGTGATAGCCTGCCTCGTTCAATATTTTTTGAGCATCCTTATCCGCCATTAACTGGGATAGGGTAACATCAGGATGCTTATCCATGTATTTCTTCACTATTTGCCATCCCGTCCAAACGGCCAGTTTAGGGGCCGATTCATTCTTTTCACCGAAGCCGGGGGTGAAAGGCGCTTCAGTAAGGTATTTCTGAATTTTCTGGTAATCGGTTTCGTACAACAGGTTTTCTTGTAAAAAGTATCCCCAGATCTTGGCTTCAAAATCCTGGCACCATTTCAGTTGTTCGGTACTATAACGGATTTTAGTGCTATCGGCTACGTCAGGCAATATTCTGTCCATAAAATACATGATCTTACCATTGTACACCATCTTATTAAGCAAAGCTTTGTCGTTGTCATCTTCTGGAAACATTTCCTCCCGCGCTATGCCTTCAACCACCCGTGGCGTAATATTGTCAGGAGTGAACCATTTGGAAAGGTAATGCGGAAAAGCATTGGTGAGCGAGGGATAAAAGCGCGAATCCGCACCAAGGAAAAGATCGATCCCTACACCAAAATAACCGTCACCAATGGTAGTTTGGGCCTGGAAACCCGAAATGTATGCATATACCCTCGGCAGGCGTTTTTGCGGATAATAATATTTAATGTATTTAAAGGCTTCGGTAAGGCTGGCATTCTGCCGATCCATATTAGGGAAGGCGGCATCGGCGTCATGCTTCAGATCGTTATAGGGCTTGCCCGCGAATACTTGCTGCAGGGCTTTAAAATAGGCCGTATCCTTAGCACTGCCAACCTGTAAAATGCGTTCAATAAAATCGGGATAAAAGCTACCATACTGTGTTTGAAGGTATGCGGCCTGCTGGGCCATGGGTTTACTGCGCATGGCATCAAAATCGTGGTCAAACCGTTCAATTTTAACATCAACATTGATATTGCTTACATCAATTTTTTTGTTGTGGCTACAGCCGCTTAATATCAGGCCGATGGAAAAAATTAAGTAAATTTGCTTTGCTATATACCGGGTAGGGTTCATCTTTATCCTTTAAGGCAAAAGTAATTTTATTTGCATAATGTTGCTACTATTGTTAAGTCAATAGTCGGTAGCCTTAAGTCGGGATTTTCGACTTTGAACTAAAGGCTCCTGACTCAGGATTAAACAAGACCTATCAATATAATTATATACTTATGAAAATCGCGTTAGCACAGCTCAACTATCACGTAGGTAATTTTGAATCGAACACTAATAAAATCATTGACCATATCATCAAGGCAAAAAACCACGGGGCCGACCTGGTTGTATTTGCCGAACTATGTGTTTGCGGCTACCCTTCGCGCGATTTTTTAGAATTTGATGAGTTCATTGGCCTGTGCGATGATGCTGCTAAAAAGATTGCCGAAGTATGTATTGATATCGCCTGTATCATTGGCCTGCCAACCCCTAACCATAAAACCGAAGGTAAAGACCTGAGCAATTCTGCTTATTTTATTGAGAATGGTAAGGTGAAAGCGGTGGTGAACAAAGCCCTGTTACCTAACTATGATGTGTTTGACGAATATCGCTATTTTGAGCCTTCAACCGAGTTTAGCTGCATTGAGTTTAAAGGAAAACGTATAGCACTTACTATTTGCGAAGATCTTTGGAATACTATCGAAAACCCGCTGTATGTTACCCGGCCGATGGATACACTTATTCATCAAGATCCGCATGTGATGATCAATATAGCGGCGTCGCCATTTGCTTATAATCATGATGAAGAGCGCATTGAGATATTGAGCGACAATGCCAGCCGTTACAAGCTGCCTTTATTGTACGTTAACCATGTGGGCGCACAAACCGAACTGATATTTGACGGCGGCTCTCTTGTGTTTGATAATACCGGAAAGCTGATTGATGAAATGCCTTATTTTGAGGAAAGCCTGGCCTATTACACGCTTAACGAAGACAATACGCTGAGCTTTGATCATCCTACAACTATAAAAGCAGAACGCCCGGCGGATATTGAGCAGATCCATCAGGCCGTGATTCTGGGTATCCGCGATTATTTTTATAAATCGGGATTTAAGCAAGCTATTTTAGGTTTATCAGGCGGTATAGATTCGGCTGTTGTTTGCGCGCTGGCTGCCGAGGCGCTTGGCCCGCAAAATGTGATGGCTGTGTTGTTGCCTTCTCGTTTTTCAACAGATCATTCATTAAAAGACGCGCAGGATCTGGTTGATAACCTTGGTTGTAAGCACGAGATTGTGCCTATCAAAAGTATTACCGAAGCATTTGAAACGGCTTTAAACCCGCAATTTGATGGCCTGCCATTTAACATTGCCGAAGAGAATATTCAATCCCGCAGCAGGGCAGTTTTGTTGATGGCGATGTGTAATAAGTTCGGTTACATTTTGCTGAATACCAGTAACAAGAGCGAAGCTGCTGTAGGTTACGGCACTTTGTATGGTGATATGTGCGGTGGTATCTCGGTTATTGGCGACGTGTACAAAACACAGGTTTTTGAGCTTGCGCGATATATTAACCGTGATAAGGAGATCATCCCGATCAATTCAATCGTTAAACCACCATCGGCAGAGTTAAGGCCCGACCAAAAGGATACCGATTCGCTGCCCGAGTATGACGTGCTTGATAAGATCCTGGCCGAGTATATCGAAAACCGGTGTTCATCGGCAGAGATCATCAGGATGGGTTATGACGAAGCCACTGTTAAACGCGTAATTAAGCTTACCAATTCGGCAGAGCATAAGCGCTACCAGACCCCGCCTATTTTGAGGGTGTCGCCAAAAGCGTTTGGTATGGGACGAAGAATGCCAATTGTGGGTAAATACTTGTCGTAACAGCTAATTTTTTCACTCTTTAACCAATAAGTATACGAATGTTGTAAAGCAGCGTTGGTTTTATTTTAGTTGAGGCTGATTTTTCTTAAAATTGCCTATCTTTCAAACCAATGATTAAACTTTACACAATTATTTCGTTTTGCTTTTTGCTATCAGTTGTGGCGACAAACGTCATGGCCCAGCAACCTTTGATCAGTGAAAAAAACAAGGTTCAGCTGAATGATATCTCAAAGCAGGCGCTCACAGACTACCAGGTATCTTATAAAAAGGCAGTATCATTGGCCGCAACACACGGCTGGACGCTATCACGCCGTACAAAAAGTGGCAACCTGCTTACCCTGCAGGGCGTTAATAAATTAGGGTTCCCGATATACCTCATAACACATAACAATACCACTGCGGCAGCTACTACAGGTACCAATACCTTACAACCAGGTGGTTCACTGGGCTTGAATTTATCCGGCTCGTCAGATTTTTTAAGCAATAAACTGGCCATATGGGACGGCGGTGCGGTTTACAAAGCCCACCAGGAGTTTGCAGGTAAAACCATTACCCTTAAAACTACCGCATCTGTAAATGATCATTCATCGCATGTGGCTGGTACTATGATAGCCAAAGGAATTTACGCGCCTGCCAAAGGGATGTCATTTGGTGCAACAACGTTGCTATCCTACGATTTTAATAATGACGAAGCTACCATGAGCGCCGCTGCCGCTAACCTGTTGCTGTCAAATCACTCCTATGGGGTAGTTGCCGGTTGGGATTATAACGATTCGGCGGCTCGTTGGGAATGGAATGGTTTACCCGGTGATACGGTTGACTATAACTTTGGTTTTTATGATGCTAAAACAGCCAACTGGGATAAGATAGCATATAACGCGCCATATTATCTTATAGTTGAATCGGCCGGTAATGAACGGTCAAGCAATGGTCCGGCTGTTGGTGAAACCTACTACGGCTATAAAAGCAAGACCGATCAAACCTTTGTAAGTAAAGGTGCGCGGCCTGCAGGTATCAGCAATAACGATGGCTATGATATTATCAGCACAAGCGGTAATGCCAAAAACATACTCACTGTAGGAGCAGTTTACCCGTTGCCCTACGGGCCTAAAGTAAGGGAGAATGTAGTGATTGCCCCCTTCAGTAGTTGGGGGCCGACTGATGACGGTCGCATTAAGCCCGATATTGTGGGTGATGGTGTAAATGTACTTTCGGTTGGTGTTGATAACACTACATCATATCTTACGCTGTCGGGTACTTCAATGGCTGCTCCTAATGTTACAGGGTCGCTTTATTTATTGCAGGAATATTATGCTAAGCAAAACGGTGGGGCGTTTATGCGTTCGGCTACATTGAAAGGATTGGTTTGCCATACCGCTTTTGACGCCGGAAATGTAGGCCCCGATTATATTTTTGGCTGGGGTTTACTGAACATGCCGGAAGCCGCGCAAGCAATAACCGATAACGGTGGCAAAAGCATAGTAAGTGAAAAAACGTTAAGCCAGGGACAAACACAAACCTATAATGTAATAGCATCGGGCAACCGGCTGCTGGCTGCAACCATAGCCTGGACAGATCTGCAAGGCACGGCCACTACGGAAGGGGTAATCAACAGCCGTACCCCTAAACTGGTGAATGATCTTGATATCAGGGTGAGCGATGGTACTACTACTTTTACTCCCTGGGTGCTTGATCCGGAGAAACCGGGTTTTGCCGCGACTCATGGTGATAACATCCGTGATAATATTGAGCAGGTATATATCCCTAACTCGGTTCCCGGCAGAGCGTATACCATTACAGTATCACACAAAGGCACTTTATCATCCGGATCACAAGCCTATTCGCTCATTGTTACAGGAGTTGGCGGAACTGCTTATTGCGCTTCGGCCCCGCTTTCAAGTACCGATTCGAGGGTTGATAACTTTAAACTGGCTAATATTGATAATTCTCCTGCTGCAGGTTGCACAAGTTATTCGGATTACACCAGTCTCACCGCGCAGCTTGAACAGGCTAAAACATACCCTTTAAGTATTACGCTGGGCACTTGCGGCAACAATTTCAATAAAGCCGCCAAAGTATTTATCGACTGGAATGCCAACGGTGTTTTTGAAGATAACGAGCTGGTTGCTACAACCGGTATCATTAATGGTGCGGGTACTTATAATACCAATATCACTGTACCCGGTACGGTAGTTGCCGGCGCATATAGCCTGATGCGGGTTGTACTTACCGAAACAGGTGACGCATCAACTATTAAAGCTTGCGGTACTTATGCCAAAGGCGAAACACAGGATTACAGGGTACAGTTTCTGCAAACCAGTATCGATGCGGGCGTTATCTCTATCGTAAGTCCGGGTAGTAGTGGTTCATGCTCAGAAAGTACGCCTGTCACAGTGCGAATTAAAAACTTCGGTAACGCGGCTATCAATAATATTCCTATTACGGTTACCATTACCGATGCCAATAACCTTACAACTACTTATAACGAAACTTATAAAAGCTCGTTGCCTGCCTTAGCCGAAGACAACTTTACCTTTAGTCAGCAGTTTAACGCGGTTGCGGGTGCTTCTTACACAATTACTGCCACCAGTAAACTTACTGGTGATCCGGTTAGTAGCAATAACTCGACAACAGCTAATGTGGTGATTAATTCGCCGGCAATCATTGGTGATCTGAGTGCTTATTATTGTGCCACCACCAGCCAATACGAGTTATTTGGTACCGGCGACGGTACCGTATTATGGTATCAGAATGCTAACGACGTTTTACCTATAGCTGCAGGGAGTGAAGCTTTAACCAGTCAGGCTCCGGTTAATAATACCTATTACGCGGGTATTAATGATTTTAAAGGAACTATTGGCGCTGCCACTAAAGGCGCTTTTACGGCTGGTGGATATAACCAGTTTACGCCTTATATAACTGTAAATACCAAGGTGCCGGTGCTCATTAAAAGCGCGCGTCTTTATATTGGTAATTCGGGTAAGATTACCTTTAACGTAGCTAACGCTAACGGGCAGATTGTTTCTTCAACTTCTATCGATGCTGTTGCTACGCGCACTACGCCGCTGGCCGGTGCACAGCCCGATGATCCAAATGATCAGGGGCAGGTGTATGACCTTAACCTGTCGTTACCGGCTGCCGGTGACTACCAGATCTCCGTTGATTTTGCAGATCAGGCTACCATATACCGGAGCAACGGAGGGGTAACGGGGTATCCTTTCAAAATAGGCAATATATTTAGTATTACCGGCAACAGTGCCACCGCAACCAATGGTGATACCACAGCATATAAAGACTACTACTACTATTTTTACGATATGAAGGTGCAAAGCCTGGGCTGCGCGTCTGCCGCACGTAAAGCGGTAACATTAAGTAAGCCGGTTATCACCCAGGCAAATAACACCCTCACCTCGAGCTTTAATGATGGTAACCAATGGCTGTTGGATGGTAACGTTATAAGCGGGGCTACAGCCGTGACTTACAATCCAACACAAAGCGGAAAATACCAGGTACAGGTTACTCTGGCTAACGGCTGCGCGGCACAGTCTGATAATTATTTTTATGCGCGGGAAGGTGTCGCCGGGAATAAGAGCGAGATAGGATTAAGCGCATTCCCGGTACCGGTAAGTACCAATTTGAATGTGGTGTTTTCGGCTAAGGAAGCCGCCATTATGAAACTATCGCTTATCAATGCCGGTGGCGAAGCTGTTTATCAAAGTGCACAGCAAAATATTGATCAGGGGCCTTATAGCACCACCCTTAACGTGAGCAGGCAAACACCGGGAGTGTATGTGTTAAAAGTATTACTGGGGCAGAAGGTTTATTCACAAAAAATTATCATCACCCGTTAAGCAGGTGATGATAGCTTTCCATTAATTTTTAGAAGGTATATTTTACGCCCAGTCCGGGTGCAATGTCAAAGAAGGGGCCTCTCGCCAACTCCAGACGTGGGTTAAGGTCAAGGCTGATAGCGATAGGGGCAGAGGGTAGTACATATTCTAAACCGATTACCGCATCGGCACCAATCAGGATGTGTTTGCCATTATAGTATTCGTCATCGCCACCAAAGCGTTTGTAGTAACCACTGCCTACCGAACCAAGGTGACCACCAAAGCCATAATAAAAGCTTAGTTTATCAACGTTAAAGGCTTGCTGGTTTAATTCGTATAAACCCGTTAGTACCGCGCCATGATCGCGAATGCCTAAAATGCCTTCAAGCGCTGTGCCTTTATCCATAAAGTATTTAACGGATGGACCAATCTCGTATGCGCCAAACTTTAAACCTACTGCTGTTTTATAGTCCTGGGCTTGTGATTTTTTGCTGATAAGTAAAAGGGAAACGGAAAGAAATAAAAGGTACGTTAATTTTTTCATGCAGATGAATTTAATGATTGACAATATTGTAGCTGTAACAAAAAAGTGACCAGCTTGTTTAACTCAATTTGAGCTTTTATATTTTATGCAAATAAACGGCAGAATTGACTTTTTATGGTATTAGCCCGGGAAAAACATTCCTGTTTTGTTTCTATTGGATTGGTTTCCAGCGTGAAAGAATAGGGGTGGATTGTTAAATTAAGTGTCTGAATGATATAAATTAGTGAAAATTAAATTGTTGTAATGACTATAAACTTCTTCAAAGCAAATAATCCGAAATGCCGGTTCCTGTTTTTTGCCGTAATGTTTTTCACCCTGGCTGGCTGTGCGCCGGGGCAACTGGGATTGAACAACAGCGGTCAATACCACAACGGAATGGTGGTTTGCGCCTATCCTGATGCAGCACAGGTTGGGCTTGATATATTGAAAAAAGGAGGTAACGCGGTTGACGCCGCTGTCGCGGTTCAATTTGCTTTAACCGTTACTTTACCCGAGGCCGGTAACATAGGCGGAGGTGGCTTCATGGTTTACCGTGCGGGTGATGGCAAAACAAGTACGCTCGATTTTAGGGAGAAGGGCCCTGCTGCCGCCAATGCTAACATGTACCTCGATTCGGCAGGCAACGTAATTCCTGATATGAGCCTGTATACACACAAGGCCTCGGGCGTGCCGGGGTCTGTTGATGGCATGGTGGAAGCTCATCGTAAATATGGAAAACTGAAATGGGCCGACCTGGTACAACCTGCTATTAACCTTGCCCGTAATGGTTTTAAGATAACCAAACACCTGGCGAAGGATCTGAACAGTGCCGCCGAACAGTTTAAAAAGTTAAATCCCGGTAAAAACTACCTGGTAAAGGATGGCGAATGGAAAGAAGGTGATTTACTGTTGCAGGAAGATCTTGCCAAAACATTTGAACAGATCCGAGATAAAGGTCGCGATGGGTTTTACGACGGCCCGGTTGCTGATTTATTAGTCGCTGAAATGAAACAAGGCAACGGACTCATCACCAAGGCCGATCTTAAAAACTACCATTCCGTTTGGCGTAACGCGCTTATTGGTCAATATAAGGAATATAAGATCATCACTATGCCGCCGCCGTCAAGTGGCGGGATTGCCTTATTACAACTGTTGAAATCGGTTGAGCCTTATCCGCTTAAACAATGGGGATATAACCAGGATTCTACCATCAGGCTTATTGTAGAGGCCGAACGCAGGGTATATGCCGATAGATCTAAATATCTTGGCGACCCGGATTTTTATAAAGTGCCGGTTGATAGCCTGCTCAGGCCGGCTTATATCACATCCCGTATGAAAACTTTTAGCTGGGATGCTGCCACGCCAAGCACCAGTATCCAACCAGGTTCATTTGTTGGTTATGAAAGCGATCAAACTACCCATTATTCTATTGTTGATAGGTATGGAAACGCGGTATCTATCACAACTACATTGAACGACACTTTTGGCTCAAGGATTTTTGTAAGCGGGGCGGGTTTTTTGCTTAATAACGAAATGGACGATTTCAGCTCAAAACCGGGAGTGCCAAACATGTACGGACTTATCGGCGGCAAGGCAAACAGTATCCAGCCAGGTAAACGGATGCTATCATCCATGACCCCAACCATTGTTGAAAAAGATGGTAAATTGTTTATGGTGGTTGGCACCCCCGGTGGCTCAACCATTATCACCTCGGTTTTTCAAACCATACTCAACGTAATTGAATTTAATCAGAGTATGCAACAGGCAGTTGCTTCAAAGCGTTTCCACAGCCAATGGTTGCCCGATGAGGTAACTGTTGAAAAAGACGGTATTGATAGCGTTACTGTGAGCAAACTGCAAAGTAAAGGATACAAAATAGTAAGCAGGCAATCCATCGGCAGGGTTGATGCCATCATCAAAACCAAATGGGGCTACTACGAAGGCGGTGCAGACCCGAGAGGGGATGATACAAAGATGGGTTGGTAACGATAGTTAGTTTAGTTGCAGGGGCCGCTTAGTTGCAGCAGCAGTGACAGTAGCAGTAAAATGTTTATAAAATGGCTGCTCGATTTACTGAACGGTTGTGCATGAACAACTAAATAACTGCCGCTGCTACTGCAACTGCCACTATCATAACCAGTCCAAACAGCCACTGCAACTAAATTTGCGTAATCAATATCCATTTCTTACGTTTGGTAGGCATGCATAATAATGTAAAACACCAGGAAACTATCGACTATTTTATAAAAATAGTGTGGCAAACCATGGCTAACCGGTACAACCAGTTAGTTACGGAGTTTGGCTTTACACAATCAATAGGTTACCTGCTCATTAATATCGACGAAAAAGAAGGCACTACCGTATCGCAGGCGGCGGCCTTGCTGGGGCTTAAATCAACCAGCTTGTCACGCATGCTCAGTCAGCTGGAAGCCACCGGTCTTATTTACCGCGAAAGTAACGAGGGGGATAAACGCTCAGTTAAGATATACCTTACCCCCTTAGGTAAAGAAAAACGGCACCAGGCCCGAGTAATAGTAAGGCAGTTTAATAACTACCTTGACGCCAACATCAGCGAAGCCGATAAACAGCACCTCATCGAAACCCTTAAAAAACTCAACAAGCTTACAGTTAATTATAAACCCTGAGTTTGCTGCGCGTCATTTACTTCGCAGTCATTTACTTCGTGTCATTGCGCTGCGCTGTCGTTACGCGTTGCAGTCATTTTGCTTCGCAGTCATTTTGCTATGCAGCCATTTTACTTTGTATCATTAAATGTTAATTTCTTGTGGTGCAGTGGTCAATGACCAATGACAGCGCAGCGCAATGACTGACGTAGCAAAAAATGACTGCGAAGCAAAATGACGGTAGTACACTTTTACTTCAAATCGAACGTTTTAGCTTCAAAATATCCGCTGTGGGATGTTATAAACGGTGCCTGCTTTTTATTAATTGTTAAAAAGTGTTAAGCTGCCGTTTTTCTATTTTAAAAGAATAAATTTGCCTTTTGAATTGATGAACAGGATTCTGTTAGTTTTACTGCTGTTAAGCACCATTATTTTCGGATGTGTTAAATCATCTGTCGACCCTGCTGTACAATACCGGGCACAAGCCGCTATTGATGATAAGATAATCAGCGATTATTTGGCTGCCAATAGTACGCTTAAAGCTAAGCGGGTAGATACAACAGGTGTTTACTATATTGTGAATGACGGCGAAGGCGGAACCGGTAATGTTCTTTATACCAATTCGACACAGGTTACAGTTGGTTTTACCGGCAAGGTCCTGACATCGGGTTTTGTGTTTGCGCAAACAGATCAGTTTCACCCCAGCTATGTACTGGGAGCTGTAATTAAAGGCTGGCAGTTAGGCATTCCACAGATAAAACCGGGAGGAAAGGTGAGGTTGCTGATCCCTTCGCGTTATGCTTACGGGCCATATGCGCAGGATTCGATACATTTGCCGGCTAATTCGGTACTTGATTTTCAAATTCAGTTGTATGGCGTAACCAATTAATAAAGCCTGATAAAAAAGAATAATATAAGCCAGGAAAAGCAAAGCGCTTTTGGCGGTTAAAAAGACAAATTATAATAAATGAAACAAACAATTTTTACGCTCTTAGTACTTATCTCTATAGGCTTTATGTCGTGCCGGAAAGACAGGAACGACCCTGATATTAAACAATACGACGAATCTCAGATAAAAAATTACATAGCTGCAAACGGCATTACAGATATGCTTCGTGATACTACCGGTGGCGATACTTCCGGTATTTACTACAAAATAATATCTCAGGGCCGCGGTACCCCAATGGATTATTCAGATCAGATCTCTTTTGTATTTACGGTTCGCACGCTTGACGGAAAGTTTATATCTGTTGACTCTTTAAACCAGAACCACTATTATGGCTATTTAGGCCATATCAGTAGTTCTTTGCCTAAAGGCCTGCAAACGGCTGTTCATAACCTGATAAAATATAAAGGAACATCGGCAAGGGTTATCATTCCATCGCATTTGGCTTATGGCGTTAATGGTTATGGAACCGGTAGTTCAAGCAACGCCAATACCCATATTGGCGGTAATCAGAGTTTGGATTACTATATCAATGTGGTTTCAAACCAGGAGCTTTATGATGATGCTATTATCACTAATTACATCAAATCCAAAGGCCTTACCGGTTTTGCCAAAACAGCAGATGGGGTGTATATAAAAGTGGCTACGCCTGGTACTGGTTCAGATCTGATTGATCTTGATTCATACATAACTTATACCTATTCGGGTAAAATTTTGAGTGATGTTGTATTTGACGCGAACTCTACATCTTCGTCTCTTACCGTTAGTAGTTTTGTAAAGGGTGTACAGGAGGGTTTAACCGGACAAACTTCTGGTGCAGCTATATCAATGATAATACCTTCGAGATTTGCCTACGGTACAACTGGCACCAGTAGTGCAGGCTCAGGTGGAATAACTTTAGGCGCTAATACAGTGCTCTACTTTGATTTTACTGTGTCTGCGGTTTCTAATTAATATTTACTTAGCCAGCGCTTTTTTAAACGCTGCTAAACACCGGTCGCGGGCTTTACTGTGATCAACAATGGGTTTTGGATATTTGCTGAAGTCGGCATATTCCGGAACCCATTTTTTTATGTATTTAAGTTCGGGGTCAAACTTTTTGGTTTGGGCTTCGGGGTTGAAGATCCTGAAGTACGGCGCGGCATCGGTGCCCGAACCTGCTGCCCATTGCCAGCCGCCAACATTGCTGGCCATTTCATAATCCAGTAGTTTGCGGGCAAAATAACGTTCGCCCCAGCGCCAGTCAATCAGCAGGTCTTTACTTAAAAAACTGGCTACTATCATGCGTACCCGGTTATGCATAAAGCCTGTAGCATTTAGCTCGCGCATGCCCGCGTCAATGATCGGGAATCCGGTTTCACCTTTGCACCAGGCGTCAAATTGTTTTTCATCGTTTACCCAATGAATGCGGTCATATTCCGGTCTGAAAGCGTGGTCCATCGTATGCGGAAAATGATGGAGGATCATCATATAAAATTCGCGCCAGATGAGCTCATTGAGCCAGGTTTTATCATGATAACTATGAGCTGTACTTGCCAGTTCACGAATGCTTACTGTACCAAAACGCAAATGCATGCCAATATGCGAAGTGCCTTTAACGGCCGGGAAATCTCTTTGCTCTTTATAATCTTTAATAACACTTTCGTAGCCTTTATCCGGCAAAGGCATATCGCTTTTTTCAAAGCCCATCTCTTTTAATGTCGGTACAGATAGGGCCTTGGTTTGGTAAAGGTTTTTGAGATACTTTTTTGTAGGATAGGCCTTTAAATAAAATGGCTTTAACGCACTGTACCATTTACGCTGGTAGGGGGTATAAACCGTGTAAGGTTTGCCATCATCTTTTGTCACTTCATCCTTTTCAAAAATTACCTGGTCTTTATATGTTTTGAAGGGGATGTTATGCTTTTTAAGTTTTGCGCGTACCTCTTCATCTCGTTTGGTGGCGTAGGGTTCATAATCATGATTGGTATAAACTTCGGCTATGTTATACGTTTTGATCAGCTCGTCCCAGGCATGAACGGCATTATCATAGAGTACCAGTAAACTGCCGCCATGTTTGTGCAATTGGGCGCTTAAATCTTCAATGGTTTGATAAATGAACGTAACCCGGGTATCATCTTTATCTTCCAACTGGTCAAGAATTTCCTTATCGAAAATAAATACAGGCAATACTGGGTTGCCGCTTTTGAGGGCATGATATAGCCCGGCATTATCATCAAGCCTTAAATCGCGGCGGAACCAGAATAAAGTTACAGGTGTTTTATGATCCATAAATATCAGTTAATGCCGCATCCAGATCGGTATATTTAAATTTAAACCCGGCATCTTCAATTTTTTGTGCCGATACTTTGGTACTGCCCAATACAATGCTGCTCATTTCGCCCAATAAAAGCTTGAGCAAAAAGCCGGGTACATTGGGCGCCCATAATGGTTTGTGTAAATGTTTGGCAACGGCCTGGGTGAGTTGTAGATTGGTAACAGGATTGGGCGCAACCATATTGTAAACACCATTGAGGTCTTTATTTTCGATGCCTAACAGGTACATATCCACAACGTCAAGCCAGTGGATCCAGGATACCCATTGTTTACCGCTGCCAATGGGCGAGCCAACCAACAATTTGATAGGTTTTGCAAGTGTTGGCAGCGCTCCGCCATTTTTATCCAAAACCACCCCGGTACGGAATTTTACAGTGCGGATGCCGAGTTTTTCTACCTCGTTAACCGCGTCCTCCCATAACACACAACATTGAGATATAAAATCATGGGTAGGGGCGTTGGTTTCAAACATCAGCTCATCGCCCCGATTACTGTAATAACCAATGCCAGATGCGGAAACTACAGAAGTAACCTGGTGCTGTTTGCGCTTCATCAAATCATAAACCAGCTCAATAGACTTCACTCGGCTATCAATCAGGTCTTTTTTGCGGGCCTCTGTCCACCTCTTCTCCGCTATGCCCGAACCGGCAAGGTGTACAATGGTATCAACGCCATCGATACAACGCTCGTCGATGATACCTTTATTGATATCCCATACATAGGTTTTTATCCGGGCATCATTACCCGCTTTGCGGCTTAAATGACTAACAGTATAGCCTTTAGCTAATAAGGCCGTGGTAAGGTGCCTGCCCAATAATCCTGATCCGCCGGTTAGTAATATACTTCGTGTCATTTTTTACTTCGTGTCATTTTTGCGTTGCAGTCATTTTGCTGCGCGGTCATTTACTTTGTGTCATTTTTGCTTCGCGGTCATTGGGTCATTTACTTCGCGGTCATTTTTGCTTTGCAGTCATTAGGCCATTTACTTCGTGTCATTTTACTACGTGTCATTGGGTACCTGCTTAGCAATGACTTAATGACGCGAAGCTAATGACCACGCAGCCAATGATTCAATGACGCGCAGCGTAATGACTCAATGACCTGCTGCTTCGTGGTAATTCACAATTTCCCTTGCCATGCCGTTAAATATAAACAGGTGGAAGGGCCACATGGCATACCAGTACAAACGGCCCCACAAGCCGCTGGGCCTAAAGGTAGCTACCTGGCTTAAACTTTGCTTGCCGTGGCGCTCAATTATTTTAAATTCCAGCCACGCTTCGCCTGGAAGTTTCATTTCGGCGTATAAAAGCAAACGTTTATTTTCACGATCGGCCAGTAAAACCCGCCAAAAATCAATAACATCGCCCGGGGCAATATTAACATTGCTGGTGCGCCCCCGGCGCGAGCCAACACCACCGAACATTTTATCCAAAAAACCACGAATATTCCAGATCCAGTCCCAGTAATACCAGCCGCGGTTACCACCTATCGAAAGCACGTTGGTGAATACCTCGTTAGCCGGGCGTTCAAAAGGCATTTTTACCTTGTATTCTTGCGTGCCGTTTTGCGGTACCTTGATCTGGTCCATAAAGCCGGGATTAAGGTAGCCCTGGTTAAAGGCATCCTTCCAGCTGGAGACTATGGAGTTTTGTTCTATTTTAACAAAAGCCAGTTCAAGACATTCTTTATAGGTAAGACATTTGCGCGGCACCACATCATCAATACGATGATCGTGCATAACGGTTTCGTTCTTCATGCTGTTCACCAGGCTTTGGGCCAATGTAAAGCTTGTGGAAGTTACAAAGTACAGCCAGTATGATGATATTTTAGGCGAAAGGAATGGGATGGTGATAATATACCTTTTCAGCTTGCGCACCTCGGCGTAGGTAAGCATCATCTGCTTAAATGAAAGGATGTCGGGGCCGCCGATATCGAAAGTACGGTTGAACGATTTTTCGTTCAGCATTACACCGTGCAGGTAGCCCAGCACATCGCGGATCCCTATGGGCTGGCATTTGGTATTAACCCAGCGCGGAACGGTCATTACAGGCAGTTTTTCGGTGAGGTCGCGAATGATCTCGAAAGATGCGCTGCCCGAGCCTATAATGATGGCGGCCCGCAAAACGGTTAATGCCGCTTTGCCTTCTTTTAGCACATCCTCCACATGCCGTCTTGATTCCAAATGGCGTGAGAGGTTGGCATCATTGGTTATCCCGCTTAAAAATATGGTTTGCCTGCACCGGGTTTTGTCAAGGGCCTGCACAAAGTTATGGGCCGATAGGGTTTCAAGCGCGGCAAAATCCTGCGTTTGCGCCATGGAGTGCACCAGGTAATAGGCCGCGTCAATATCGTCGGGAAAAGGCTCTATTTTTGAGTCTTTGAGCAGGTCGCCCGTTATGAGGGTAACCTGCTTGCTAAAATCACTGTGCTCATGAAAGCGGCGCTTATCACGCACCAGGCAAACCACATCATGCCCTTTCTCCAGCAAAACCGGGATAAGCCGCGTACCTATATAGCCATTTGCACCAGCAAGCAAAACCTTCATGCTTAGTGAAACAATAAAAAAGGCAGGCGGTTTTACAATCCCAGTTTAAATCCGAGGCCGTAAAACCTGCGGTTGTCAGTAATTTCTGATTTTTTGTTTTGCCAGATGTTGCGGCCGTTGGCAAATACTTCAAAATTTTTGAACCTGTTGATTTGTAGTTTATAACCG
Source organism: Mucilaginibacter kameinonensis (assembly GCF_003675385.1). Lineage (GTDB taxonomy): Bacteria > Bacteroidota > Bacteroidia > Sphingobacteriales > Sphingobacteriaceae > Mucilaginibacter > Mucilaginibacter kameinonensis. The sequence continues at coordinate 251,715 of NZ_RCWZ01000006.1, forward strand.
AAGTAAACGTTTTGCAGGGAAAACGAGTGATCACTCGGCCCGAATATAGGATCAATGCTGGAATACGGATTAGCAAAACCTCCCCCGCCCAACTGATATAAAACATCCATACCCGCAAAAACACGGTCGATATCAAGACGGTTAACCCAGCCTCCTGTCCACACCTTATCGCCCGTGGCAAGGTTTCCTGTAATAGTATTTGTGCGTTGTTTAATATTAGTGGCATTAAGCCCTGTTGTAAAGTGAGCATCCGTTTTATCAACAACACGGAAAGTTATGCCAATGCGGTTACGCGTATATTTTGAGTCAACGTATCCAATATAGCTTTGGCTTCCGTTAGCGCCATACGGCAGATAATAAAGTATAGGGATCTGAAGCCCCCCGCGTTCATAATTGTAATTAACAGATAACAAAGCCGAAACACTAACATCGGCTCCGGCTGTATAAACATTATAGGATTTTAACGGGTCGTAGGTAAAGTTAGGGTAGCCACCTGAGTTTAATGAAATTTGTAATGGCCCATCAAAGCTAAAGCCGGTAAGATGCTCACCATCTGTTTGTAAAAGTATACTCTGTTTTGAGTAAGAGCCGTAAAGTTTTATGCCAACAATATTGATACCTGCCAGGGAAGAAACATTCACCGAAGCTGAGGCATAGGGAAAGATCCGTTTGAGCTCAGCATCGTTTGCTATAGCCAGGTTCTTTTTTGAATCCAATATCGTTACGAAGCCACCCTGTAAATTAATGCTGTTTTTGAATGATATGCCTAACGATGGTGTTAGCAGATAGTCTTTGCGTTTGGCATATGTACGCTCGGTAGAAGTGGAAGGGAATGAAGGGTCGGTTCCGCTGGATGTTTCGTTGTTTGTGGCCTTGGCGGTAGAATCGCGGGAATAACGATAGCTAAAATCAACTGCCGGCTCAATGCTAAAATCACCTATGGTTTTCTGATAGCTTAAATTGTCCCGAAGCAGTAATACGTTTCTGCGATGGAAGCTATAGGCATCGGTACTGCTATGCAGGTCGCTGCTATAATAGTTGTAGTTATAATCCTCGTTGTAATTATAATAACTGTATGAAGCCGATAAATTATTTTTAAGGCCTTTTGCCAATTGCGAATTTAACCTGATACCACCATTTAACAGGTTTTGTTTGGCATGGTAAGCCGTAATTGTTTGCGCCCGCGAAGCCGTGTTTGGGTCATTATAAATGTTGGAGTTATCATAGTCAAAGCGTGTAACCTGCGGTACATAAGTTGCAGTTGCGCTAAGGCTGTTATTTGAACCAAGTTTAACGTCGGCGTATCCGTTAAATTTAAACCTGTTAAAACCTAATGGTGTTTTGATATTAGCTTGCTTCGAAGTAGTTAAAGTAGGAAAAACATCCCTTAAATATGTGGCAGAAATACCTGTGCTGACAAGATCTGTGTTTTTATAACCGGATAAATAATACTGATGATAAATATTGGTAGGGCTGTTAATGTCTTTGACATTTGACATGTTCCGCACATTAATAAGATTGGTTTGCCCAGCCGCTTCGATACCCGATTTTCCGGGTTTGCTCCGTTTTGTTTTTATCAATATCATTTGTTGCTGCGACGGAGCGCCGCTTGCCTGTGCAACTGCATTTTGAACCAATGTTATCTCTTCGATATCATTAATATTATAAGCATTTACATCGTTAATGATATTGCCGTCAATTACATATATTCCATAAGCGCTATTGGTGTAAGTGCCGTAAAACCACACATTTAGCGCGTCACTTATATTAGCGAAGGGTTGGCGCTGCAGATCGGCTCCTTTGAGGGTAATACTTTGAGTAAACTTTTTATCAAGTTTTACCCTTCCCAAATCGTAATGCGAAGTATCCGTTTGTGAGTAAGCTTTTGAAAATGAAAGGCATATAGCCAGTGCAATAAGGCAGGTTAATCTTGAATACATGATAAGGTTTAAAAATAAATAAGGCTAAATATATATCATTTAGCCTTATCTGTTTTAATTTAACCTTAAATATTTACGCTGTCAACCACTACAACTTTGCTGCATAGTGGTTTTGCATACTGTTCGGCAAATACAATGTGGGTAGGGTCAACCTGGTAAGCTTCCTGTGCTTCGGGGGTATCAAACAATATTAATAGCGATACATCATATGAGCGGTCAATCACATCGCGGTTGGTATCAGCAGGCACACCGATATGTATATCACGGATGTGCGGAATAGGGAGGAGGATGTTGAGCCCTTCAATCAGTTTATCTTTATCGGCTTTATTTTTAAGCCAGAAATGTACGTGATGTACAAAAGTGTTTTGGAGTATTGGCATGGAGGTTTTATCGATTTTAGTCAAATATAAATTAATAATTTGCTTACGCTGTTTACTGCAAACTCAAAACTGCAAACTGAATTAATACTCCAGCACCACATGCGGTTTAAAGGTGTCGGTTTTAACCTTTGCCTTTAATTCATGTAAAATATTATACAGCCCAAAGTTGGTGCGGTTTACGTAAATAAAATGCTTAACACCGCGGGCCTGTTTAAACTCCGGCATTTTTGAAATACGTTCGCCAAAGCCATATAGCTGATCAAAAAATGCTGTCTGACTGAAATCAAAGGTATCGGTGATATACGGTAAAGCAAACAAGCTGATCATTTCCTTATACTGTGTATAGTAAAACTCGATCTGCGCCGGGGTATCATCCCTGTGAATCATATCCAACTGGCGGAATGCCTTAATGGTTTCTTCTTTATTGTCCAGTAAATTGGTTGACGTAAGTGAGAAGAAAGGATAATAAAAATCCTCAGGCATTTCCTTAATACAGCCAAAATCAATAACACCCAATTTTCCTTCAGGAGTGATCATGAAATTACCGGGATGTGGGTCGGCATGTACAGCACGGAGTTCATGCTGCTGAAAGTTATAAAAATCCCACAAAGCCTGACCTATCTGGTCGCGAAGTTGCTGTGATGGCTTGGTAGCCAAAAACTCTTTCAGATGCTTACCCTCCAGCCAATCCATGGTGATAATACGTTTGCTGCTTAACTCAGGGTAATAATTGGGGAAAACAACATTATCAAGATTGGCGCAGGCGTTGGAAAATTCAACAGAGCGGCGCACTTCCAGCTCGTAATCAGTTTCCTCAAGCAGACGCTCTTCAACCTCTTTCATGTATACATCCAGTTCCTTTTCGCTCATGCCCAGCATGCGGAAGGCAAATGGCTTAACCAGTTTAAGGTCTGATGAGATAGAATCGCCTACGCCGGGGTACTGGATTTTAACGGCCAGTTTTTTGCCATTCAGCTCGGCCTGGTGAACCTGGCCTATTGAGGCGGCATTGGTTGAGCGGATATTAAACTTATCAAAAATCTGATCGGGGTTTTTACCAAAGTATTTCCTGAACGTTTGTACAATAAGTGGCCCGGAAAGCGGTGGCGCGTTATATTGCGACTGCGTGAACTTATCAACATAAGCCTGCGGCAGCAGGTTTTTATCCATGCTGAGCATTTGCGCCACCTTAAGCGCGCTGCCTTTAAGCTCGCTTAATGATTGATATATATCGGCCGCGTTGTCTTCATTTAGCTCTGATTTATCCAGATCAGGATTGAACAGCTTTTTAGAGTAATGCTTAATATAGTTGCCGCCAATTTTAATACCTGTTTTCACAAATTTGGCCGACCGTTGTACTTTGGTAGTTGGTATACTATTTTGTTCGGGAGTGGCTCCTGGAGTTTCATCTGCCATAATCTTAAAATCCCATCTTATCCTTTATCCCGCCGTTCTGTACCAAAAATTTGCCGTATTCAAAAAGGTTGTCGATTGGCGAACGCTGGAAAAGATCAAAAGTTACGTTAATGCCTTTTTCAATGGCTTCGTCGGTTTTTTCAAAACCTGCTGAGTTATCATTGATCCAGAAATTGAGTATAAACACGAATTGCACCCAAAGCGCATCTTTGTATTTTTTTGAGAAGTATTTACGGTCGCTCAGTTCGGTGCTTTCAATACCTTCTTTCATGATCTCATCGGCAAAGCCTTCAAAAATATCTTTTAGCGGGGTAAATACTTTTGGTGTGGTAAAACCTTTGGGTTGTTTTTTAATGCTGTAAACAGCAAAGCTGCGGCTGCTTTTGATCAGCTCAAAAAAGCCATAAAAAAATGATAAAGCTTTTTCGCGCGAGGTGTATCCTTCCCAAACTTCCTGCGCGCGGATCTCGGCCAGTGTTTTGTTGGCAAAGCCTGCCCAAATGCCCAGTTCTACAGCTTCAAATGATCCATAAAACTGGTAAAACTCGGCTTCGCTCATTTCATTTTGCTTCGCGAAAATATAAACCGATTTAGGCTGCTCGCCCTCGGTTAACACATAATCAATGTATGCGTTCTGGATGCTTTCGATAGTTGCCATGTTAAACCTCTCCTAAATCCTCTCTGAAGGAGAGGCCTTTTTGAATAGTTATATTAAATTCTATAAACTCCCTCTCTTTTGGGGAGGGCCGGGGTGAGGCTATAAAAATTGCTCCACCACCTGCTGCAATTGCCTGGCCTGTACCACACCGCTTTGACGCCATTTGCTTTGCCCTTTCTGAAAAATCATGAGGGTAGGCACGCTTTGTATGCGGTATGCACTGGCTGCTGCAGGGTTTTTGTCGATATCTATTTTAATGATCTTTACCTTATCACCTAACGCAGTTTTTACATCGTGCAGTATAGGCGGCATCATTTTACAAGGCCCGCACCACTCAGCCGAAAAATCGACCAATACCGGTGTTTCTGATGCTATTATTTCCTGGAAATTTGCCATAAGTTTTTTATTAGTCTATGGATCATGGTTCATAGATCATAGAACGGATCGCTTTATAGAGAACAGGTTATCAAATCGTTAACTTTCAAACCATGAACCATCATCTATGAACCATGAACTATTCAAATTTAACCATTAAGCCGCGTAAAAGTTTAGTGTTTTCATACCAAAGCATCGGCTATGAAGTATATTTACTTTATGCAAACAAAACTAAGCACATACCTATTTCTGCTGATGCTGTTACTGCCTTTTGCGGGCATGGCGCAGAATGTCGTGATACCACTTTGGCCAAACGGAGCGCCCGGTTTTGAAAACCGTCGCAACGAGCCGGAGCAAGCTAAAGATTACTGGGTAAAAAATATCCACAATCCTTCGCTTACTGTGTTTTTGCCGCCTAAGGATAAAGCCAACGGTTCGGCAGTCGTGGTATGCCCTGGCGGCGGTCACCGCTTGCTGGTATATACTGCCGAAGGCGTTGATCCGGCTAAATACCTCAATAGTTTAGGTGTTACTGTTTTTGTGTTGAAATACCGTTTGGGCAGAGATACGCTATCGCCATACAAAATTGATGTACATGCCAAACAGGACGGCTACCGGGCTATGCGATTGGTACGCAGTAAAGCAGTAGAATATGCACTGGACACCAACCGCATTGGGATGATGGGTTTTTCGGCGGGTGGTGAAGTGGTTGATATGGTTGCTTATGGCGAAGGCAAAGGCGATCCGAAAGCTATAGACCCGATAGACAGATTAAATGCCCGTCCCTCGTTTTTAATCCAGATTTATCCGGGACCGCTTTATATTCCTGATAAATTACCATATGATGCACCGCCCGCGTTTTTGTTAGCCGCCAATGATGATGTTTGCTGCTCGCCATCGGTAGTAAAATTATTGCAGCGTTATCGCGAAGCAAAAATACCGGTTGAAGTGCATATTTATACCCAGGGCGATCATGGCTTTAATATGGGGTACCGATCAAAGTTGCAAAGCATCAGCACCTGGCCCCAGCGCATGGCCGACTGGCTGAGTGACAATAACTATTTGCACCCCGCTGCTGCAAAAAGAATGAAGCTTCATTAAACCTGATAAAACAAAAAAGAGAGGCATATGCGTTTGGCTTAGCCGCATAGCCTGCTCTTTTAACAATAGCCCCTATTGTACCCCTACGTTCGGGACTAATGTATTTTGTAACAGCTTTCGGTAAAAGCTGTGCGTTTTGACGCGGCGTAAACTACACGGTTGTGCAGTTGATAGCCACTTATAATGCTTTTCATCATTCGTTCCAGTACTACGCCTGTTTGGTTATCAATTACATATACGCCATTGGTGTTACTATTGGTATAGCCGCCTGTGATGGCGCTTTCAAATACAACTGTGGTTGTTTTATCGCTGATCTTATCTACCCAAAAGGTATTTTTCGTTTTTTGCCCGTTCATCATTGTTGAATCGGCCCAGGCATAGCCAGATTTGAGGGATTTTGTTAGCACAAAATCAGCCAGCAGGCCAAGGGTTGTGCCTTTTACAATTTGCTCCTGTTGCAGGCCGGTAAAGGCTGTAAGTGTATCGTTAGTAAATTGAAGTGCAGGGTCGGTAACATCAGTTACAAGTCCGTTTTTATTAATGGTTACCGATGCTACTTTACCGGCAATATTATTTAGCACTTTTGCAATGGCCGAGCTGTCGTTAGCAGGAGTGTCTGAGCTGTACGCCAGCTTTTTACCCATAGCATCAACGGTATCGGCAATGTGTGTGGTAGTAACGGTCAGATTAAATCCCTGCCCGGTAGCATCAACAACATCATAAACTTTGGTTGTTGATGAGAAGCTATTGATGTTAAATTTTTGATCGCCACGCTGTAGTACTGTGTTTGAACTTAAAAAGGCGGTGCGCTGAAACTGATCGCCTTTTTTGAAAGTAAATGTACGGTGAACTGTTTGCGCTTTGCTTAAAGTAGATAGGCCTGTGAGCAAAAGGATAACGCTCATTTTAAGCTTTGGGATTTGAAGTTTCATGTTTTCAGGTTAAATAGAAATTTGTTTTTTTAATGCACGGCAGTTAAAATAACTACCATGCATCGGTCCTAATTAATGTAAGGGTTTTAAACCCGGTATTGGCGGCACCGGCGGTATTGGTGGTACCGGAGGTATCGGTGGCACCGGTGGTATTGGCGGTACCGGCGGAATAGGCGGTACTGGTGGTATTGGCGGCACCGGAGGAATAGGTGGCACTGGTGGAATAGGCGGTACCGGCGGTATAGGTGGCACTGGCGGAATAGGCGGCACTGGTGTTATTGGCGGTACCGGTGGAATAGGTGGAACCGGAGGTATTGGCGGAACCGGTGGAATAGGCGGCACTGGCGGTATAGGAGGTACCGGGGGAATAGGAGGTACCGGTGGTATTGGTGGTGGTACGTTCCAGTCCGATTGATTGTTTCTGCCCTGTGCAGCCGCATTTTTAGTGCTTATTGCCAAAGTTGCGGACGCGACTAATGCTGCTATGATTATTTTTTTCATTGCTTAATATGTTTTTAATGAAGTAATTGATTTTTACTAAGTGTGGCCTATCGTCGGTTTAGGGAAAGTGGGTAGCCAATAGAAAATACCATATTGGCCCTGTCGTTGGTGTACCGGGTAAGGTTTGCAACACCTATCGCTAAGCTTAAAGGTACCGGGAAAGGTCTGACTCCTGCTGAAATACCGAGGTTCATACCCGTCCACTCGGCATTTACGTTCAGGTGCCGGATTAACTCGTATGAGAGGCTACCAAATATAGCGGTGCCATGCTCTCCTCGGCCGGCTTGAATATCTTTGGGGCTTTTCTTATAAAACCTGCCGCTGCCAATTCCAATTGTATAAGTAAGCCGTGAACAGCCTGGTGTTAACGACGGCACAGTTTGTACAGCATGACTTACCGCTAAGTAGAAAGTTGAGCCCGATGCGTCGGAGAACCTTTTATTCGCAAATAACTGTAATGCCCCCGCTGAAATGCTTGTACCGGTAAATAATAAGCGGCTTACAATGAAGTTTGCCGAAAAATCCCTGAGCCTGTGTACATCGGTCATGTTTAAGCCCGCTGCAAAGTTTATGGCCTTCGCCGGATTACCCACACATGCCCCTATCGAAGTGATCAGATCGGCTTTGTTGTTCCTGTATACTTCGGGATAAGTGGCGCCGACGCCTCCGAATAAATAGGTGCCGTACCCTCCAAAGCCAGATGGGATCAGGATACCGCCCGGGGCGTCGCTTGGGTAAAGCTGAGCCTTTGTTTGTGATGATTGCTGATTAATTTGAGGCGTTGGCGCCAGGAAATCATCCATTTTTTGAGTGAGTTCCTTTTCAAACTGGTTTTGGCTATGGGCGGTTTGTGTATTTAAACAAAGTGTAGCAACAGCACAGCAAACAAATACCCATATATTGGTTTTAAAAATCATTTTAGTAAATAGGTTAGGTAAGGTGTCAATGGTTGTGGCAAACAGTGTAACGCTATCAGGCGATAAACTAATGTATGCATTTTAACTTCAAAAAAGCAACGGGTAATTTTTCGTTTTGCCGATAAATTAACCGGTTCCATAATCGGCATATGGTACCTGTATTACTAAAATCAGGTGTGTTGCTATTTGCCGGGTTTAAATCTGGGATACATAATGGTGGCTTTCTCATTGTGGTTTTGGGTTGTTTTTATATCACAATTTTACGGAGCAAGGGCAGGGTGTACAATACCAAGTGGTTTGTATTTTGAATAGAGAATATGTTTTTTGAAAAGAAGGGGGACACAATAAAAAGAAAACCCCTCTTTGCGAAGCAGAGAGGGGGGAACAAGTTTAACGAAGCAGAGCTGAGTCGATAAAGCTTTAGCTTTGGAGGATCGGGCTATCTATTTTTTATCATCTAATGCAATCCAGCGGTTAACCGTGTTATTAGCGCCTTCAATACAAATCTTATAAAACTTAGAAGGCATATTTTTAACATCAACCAGTACATGCTCATTGGTAACTGGTACGGTAGCTAATAATTTGTATTCATCGGCTTTGCCTTCTTTATACACGTTGTCAGTAGCTACCCAGATCTTTACATTGCCTTTAGGGTCAAGCGCTTTCCAGCTAATATCTAACGAGCCTTGCACATAGTTGGCCATAGGCTCAGCAACAGATACAGCGCCGATAAGCGGGATGCCATCCATTTCGCGTTGTTGTGCCTCCGGTACTTTTACATTCAAAAAGCTGTTGATTGATGGCGTGATGTCCACAATACCCGGTGTGTAGTATTTAGCGTAATTGTTAAGCGGGCGGTAGCTGGTAACCATCCAGGTTGAGCGTTGACGGGTGCTTTGACCACCATGGTCCTTTCCCGTGGCCTCGCTGCGGCCATGATCTGTTGTGATAAAGATCAGCCAATCCTCTTTAAAATGTTGTTTGCGATATTGTATAGCTGCCCAGATCTTGCCAACCTGCGCATCCATCTTTTCAATGGCGTCATAATATTGCGGGCTATCGCCGTATCTATGGCCCATATCGTCGGTATACTCCAGGTATACCCATGAAAGGTCAGGAGCTTTGTCTTTGATACATTCCGCTGCAGATGATACTACTTGCTCATCAATGAGGTGCATATAATTCCCGGCCTTATCATGCGGAAATTTAACGGTATCAAGTTCATAACCGTCATAAGCATAATCCGGATGGATGTTTCCGGCTTCAGGTAATTTGTCGCCTATAAGCTTGGTGCGGTTATCTGTCCAGCTGCTGAATACAGCTGTTTTTTTGTTGGGATAAGCATTCTTAAACATCCTGAATACATTCCAGTAGTTATAATTAGGCGCTTTGATATCATTGCCCCAAACGTTATGCTTGTTTACCCAGGTAGCAGTGAGTAAACTGTTATAGCCATTGGCCGATATGGTTGGTGTTTGCGAATAACCTCCTTTTTCGCCGCCAACATGAGCACGAAGATAGGTGCCTTGTTTAGCTATCAGTTTGAGGTTAGGCGTATTTAGCTTTTCAATTACGTCGGCAGGGATGCCATCGGCAATAATAAAAACAGCCTTGCGGGTTTGTGCGGCGGCATTGGCCCCGGCTGATACCAACAGCGCGAGGGCCGCGGTTTTAAGTAGATTTCGCATCAGTATAAATGAGTATTTCAAGGGACTAAACTACGGTGTTTTAAAAATTCCGGAAGTTAAAAAATTGTTATACTTTTTTATCTGCATTAATTTTAACTCCCTGTAGCGTAAGTAATTTGCTTTTCGTAATGTAATTATAAACCTATCAACTATGATGCGCAAACTAACCTTACTTAGCATTGGAATTTTAGCGATGGCCGCCTGTAAAAAAGGCGGTAATGGCCCAATTAATAACGGCCCGGGTAAAGACCTGGTACTTTCGGCAACTGAACAACAGCAGGTTGGCCCTGGCAACGCTTTTACCTTAAAACTATTTAAAGCAAGTCTGGGAACTGTATCCAATAGCCAAAATCTAATCCTCTCGCCATTGAGCGTAAGCTTTGCTGTTGGCATGACCAGTAATGGCGCTGCCGGGCAAACGCTCACCGATATTCGTAAAACAATGGATTTTGACGGTTTTACCGAAGATCAGGTGAATAGCTATCATCACAACCTGATCACCAATCTTCCTGATCTTGATCCCAATACAACACTTAAAATAGCCAACTCCATCTGGTACGCTAATAGTTTTACGCCGCTGCCTGCATTTATAAAAACCAACACCGATTTTTATAATGCCGAGGTAGAAGCGCTTGATTTTAACGATAAAACAGGATCGGCAAATACTATTAATAGTTGGGTAAGCGGGCAAACCAATAACAAGATCACCAAGATCATAGATCAGATAAATGACGGGGCCAACATGTTTCTTATTAATGCCATTTACTTTAAAAGTACCTGGAAAACCCGGTTTGATGCTGGCAAAACATATAAAACATCTTTTCATCTTGCCGATAATAGTACTGTGCAAGCCAGTTTCATGACCAATAATGATGTTAACCTTAACGTAGCTTTTGATAGTGAAGCCACCGTGGTTGAGCTGCCATATAGCAACAGCAGGTACAGTATGGTAATGATCATGCCCGATGCCGATGTAAAAGCCTTTGCCCTCGGTCTCGATTCGGATAAGTGGAATACATTGATGGGGAAACTTACCGGCAGCAAATCAAATATCACCCTTCCTAAATTTAAATTCAGCTACGGTGTCGATTTAAAAGAGATCTTAAAATCACTGGGAATGAGTGTTGCTTTCAGCGATCAGGCTGATTTTAGCCGGATCAGTTCAACCGGGCTTACCATAACCGAAGTAAAGCATAAGGCCTATATCGATGTGAACGAGGATGGCACCGAAGCCGCAGCCGTAACGGAGGTAGGCATGGGGCTCACAGCGGCACCTACAAAAAATATCATTTTAGATAAGCCATTTATTTTTGCGATCAGGGAAATGAAAACCGGATTGATATTATTTGCAGGGATTGTTAATGATCCAACAAAGGGCGAATAAGCGCTAATAAATACCAATAAGAACGGGCTGTTTGTTAAAGCAGCCCGTTCTTATTATTTTGCTTTTACTTTATTGCCTTTGGCATCATGTGTTAGCTCAACCATACCTAAGGCCTCCATCAGTGGCGGCACATACATGGCAAAACGACCCCGTAGACCTTTTTTTAATCCGTACCAGCCTCCAACCGGATTGGTTTCTGAACGGGCCCAAGCCTCAACAGTTCCTTCTTTCGCCGGCTTTTGCTCGTCGGCACTGCCAAGCTCCATCCAGTCGCCATAAGCGGTTAGCATAGCATGCAGGTCGGCCAGGCAGCGGTAATCGTAATGGAGCACAGTTTTGCCAACGGTACAAACCAATATCGGTTTACCATCTTTTGTATCCAGGTGCATGGTATAATCTGATGTTAATGGCGGCGTTTTCAGGGCCATCGGGTTTTCTTTTGTGCCGATATTGTTTTCCATCGCTAATTGAGATTTATAGAAAATTGGTAATGATCACCTGTAAGAATGATACTGCAAATTAAGGTTTTGAATGTTAATAAGAAGTACCCGGATCAATACATTTCCACAAAAGCCTTCAGTGCTCTTGATTGCGGTACATTTTTACGGTAGATGAGCACCGTCGACATGGTACCCAGTTCTTTATTAAGCATGTGTGTTTTAAGCTTACGGCCCGAGTAATATTGCTCAATCAGCTCGGCAGGGAGAATGCTGATACCCAAACCGGCTTCTACAAAGTTGATGATCCCCTCCAACGAATTCAGTATGATGCTTTTATATTGAATGATGCCCTTGGCGTTGAGCCATGCTTCCAACCGGGCACGAAATACACATCCCTGGTCAAATACGATGATCTTAAGCGGCTGTTTCATAAGCAATTCCTTTAGCTCGGGGCCATGGGCCGGGGCAAGGATCACCAGTTGTTCTTCTTTAATGTGCAGCTGCTCCAGCTCGGGCGAATTGATAGGTGCCGATACAAAGGCCGCGTCCAGTTTATAGTTGATCACGTCATTGATGAGGTCGCTGCGCATTTGCGATTTAAACTCCAGGTCCACATCAGGGTAGGCTTCGGTAAAACGGGTAAGGATATCCGGAACTTTAAAAGCCATAGTAGTTTCAATACAGCCAATTTTAAGGTTGCCGCTTACCTGGCTAAACTTTTTGATGTCCTTTTTTGCTTCCTGCATTAAATAGTCAATCTGTTTGCTGTATTGCATCAGTGTTTCGCCCGCGCTGGTCAAAGCTACCTTGCGCGATGTACGGGTGAATAGATCTGCTCCAAATTCTTCTTCCAGATTTTTTATACGCGCGGTAACGTTTGATTGTACGGTAAACATGGCTTCGGCGGCTTTGGTGAAACTACCATTGGCCGCTACCGCTTCAAATATTTTGAGATCATTTGTGTTCATAAATCATAATTTATGATTATAAATATCATTATTAATCGTTTTTAATAATCAAATATCGATATTAATTTTGAATCATCAAAACACAGCAAATGAAAATTAAAAATCTGATAATAACCGCTTTGGCTGCTACTACCTTTGTATCGGTGGCTAATGCGTAATCAACAAAAAACTCAACTATAAAAACACAAACCATGGAAACCAATCAAATTCATTATCGCAACATCAAAGCTAACGGCTTAAATATTTTTTATCGCGAAGCAGGACCTAAGGATGCTCCAACTATATTATTATTGCATGGCTACCCAACATCATCACACATGTTCAGGAACCTGATTCCAACTTTAGGTACAAAATACCATGTACTGGCTCCGGACCTGCCTGGTTTTGGTTTTACAGATATGCCTGATCATACCCAGTTCAAATATACTTTTGATAATTTGGCTAACACCATGCAAGCTTTTATTGACGAGCTTGGCCTTAAACGTTTTGCCATTTACATATTTGATTACGGCGCGCCTACCGGTTTGAGACTGGCTTTGGCTAATCCGGAAAAAATAACCGGTATCATTTCTCAAAATGGTAATGCCTATGAAGAAGGCCTGAGCAGCGGCTGGAACCCGATCCAAAAATACTGGCAGGATCCAAGCCAGGAAAACAGGGATGCCTTAAGGGATTTCGTAAAAGAAAAGATGACCAGGTTTCAATATTTTGAAGGTGTGTCCGATCCATCATTAATTGCTCCGGAAAGTTATATCCTCGATCAGCAAACTCTCGACCGCCCCGGAAATGTGGAAATCCAGCTTGATCTGATGCTTGATTATCGCACCAACGTAGCGTTATATCCTAAATTTCAGGCCTACTTTAGGGAACATAAACCAAAACTGTTAGCTGTTTGGGGTAATAAAGATCCGTTCTTTTTACCTGCAGGCGCCGAAGGTTATAAAAGAGATAATCCCAACGCAACAGTTAAGTTTTACAACACCGGCCACTTTGCTTTAGAAACACATGCCAAAGAAATAGGCCAGGATATACTGGAGTTTTTGAGCGGCTTGCCTAAGTAAGGGCAATAAGGTTTTAATGTATTAAATCAAAAGGAACATGTCTTTATCTTAAAGATATGCTCCTTTTTTGTTTTTATCGCATTTGTGTAAGCCTATCTATCTTACTTTGAATAATAGCGGTATCGGCAGGTGTTTTTATCAGTGTTAAGGCTTTTTCAAAGTTGAATTTTGCCTGTTTGTTATCAATGTTGGTGTACAGTTCGCCAAGAAGTGTATAGTAAAACTGGTTACCCGTAAGTTGAAGTTTTTCGGCTTCAATAATAGCCTCTCGGGGGCTATTAGCTTTGGCAAGCGCGAAGGTGCGGTTAAGTGCCGCCACCGGCGAGTAAGCTATTTGCAGCAGGCGGTTATAAAGCTGCAGTATGTTTTCCCATTTTTCTTTAGCGTCTGTTTTTTGAGTATGCCAATAAGCTATGCTGGCTTCAAGGTGATATTTTGATAGGCGGTTACCTGTAGTGGCCTGGTTTAAATACCAGGCGCCTTTGGCTACAAGATCCTGGTTCCAGAGGTTGGTGTCCTGATCGTCGTATAATATCAGTCCGCCGTTTTGGTCGGTACGTGCCTCAAACCGGGAAGCGTGAAAATACATGAGCGAAAGTAGGGCGTTAACCGACGGTTTTTTGGTGCTTTCGTTTTCAATAAGCATATGGCAAAGGCGCATGGCCTCAAAGCAGAGGTCTTTACGCAATACCTGGTTTTGACTTACCGAATAATAGCCCTCGCTAAACAACAGGTAAATGGTAGTTAATACATTTTCCAGGCGGTTATCCATCTCAGCCAAATTAGGCATTTCAATTTTTATGTTTTCGTTGCGGATTTTTTCCTTAGCCCTGAACAGGCGTTTATTAATGGTCTCTTTACTTGCCAGGAAAGCCTCGGCAACTTCATCAATCCCAAAACCGCAAAGGATCCGTAAAGAAAGCCCGATCTGGGCTTCGGGCTGTATAGCCGGGTGGCAGATGGCAAACATCATCTGTAGCTGGCTGTCGGTAATGTTTTTAGGGGATAGATCGATATCCTGCTCATAAGCATCATCGGTTTTTATTTCCGGAGATACCTTGCTTTCAAAAATGGTGTTACGCTGTAAATGGTTTTTTGCCTTGTTTTTAGCAACGTTATAAAGCCAGGCCGTTGGATTGGACGGAATACCCTTATAACTCCAGGCCTGCGCCGCGGTAAGGAAAGTATCGCTGGCTATATCCTCTGCGGTTTCCATCTGATCAAACCCAAAGCGGCGGCATAGCACCGATATTATTTTACTGTACTCTGTACGGAATAAATGTGGGATGAGTTCCTGGGTTTGCATTGGGATAGATAGTTAGCATCGCTAAAATATGTCATTGCGAGGAGGAACGACGTGGCAATCGCACGGAAGCACAGCCGCTCTGTATAGCATGCGGTTGCCACGCTTCACTCGCAATGACATGATTTTAATGTGGTTTATGATTAGAGATCTTTAATGCACACCGTCATTCTTGGCAATTTTCCGTACCTCAACCGTATTACCATCGCCCTGTAGTACCGGGCAGCCTTTGGCAAATTCAACAGCTTCTTCAACCGAACCTGCCTTTACGGTAATGAAGCCGCCTATGGTTTCTTTGATTTCGCCAAAGGGGCCATTGGTAACCACGCCGCCGTGCCCTACAATTTTAGCATCGGCAAAGGGCAGGCCGGTGCCGCTCACAAACTTATTTTGAGCAGCTATTCCGCCAATCCAATCCATAGTTTGTTTCATCCAGATCTGGATCTGTTCGGGAGAAGCTACCTTGTTGCCATCCTCGTGCCTGAAAATTAAAACGAATTCGTCCATCTTTTTAGATTTTAAAGGTTAATTAAATATATGAATTACACCTCTATATCAAACGAGAATGGGGGAATAGGACAAGGAGGGGAAATTTATTTTGTCTGAATCAGAATTTAGGAATAAGCTACTATAGCGCCTACATTAGCGCAAGTCTTGAGCTCGGGGAATGTGTGATGGACGACTTGTGCTTTCAGAATAGGCGATAAACATTATAATGGAATCGCAGACGGATTCTATTAATTCTTAAATTCTGTAAATTCTGATTCAGACAACTAAGCCATCGCAAACTCAGGCTTTACTTCGCTCAGGTGTTTGTTGTACCAGTTGGTGCTGTTGTATGGGGCGTTAATTTCGTAGATCTCCGGTTTTAGTTTCAGCAGGTTAATAATGTCCTGGCATGAGAAACGGTTACAAACCGGGTATAGTTCTTTGAACACACGCTCAATAAAGTAGAAATCTTCAGGGTGATCAAGCGCAAAACGGTGCGACATGGAATAATCCAGGCCGGTTTCCCAGGTTACGTTACCTATGTTGAAAATAAGCGGGTTTTCGTAAATGTATGGCGAGGTATGCTCCAGATCATACGGGCGACCGGCATTTTCCCAGGCTTGTTTCAAACAGGCCATGGTCATTACTTCTACGTCGTTACCATCGGGGTAGGTAGCGGGGTACAGGTTGCTCACATAATCAAACTTTTGCCTGTTGCTGAAAAAGTATTCCAACACTTTATCAATGATCCGCGGATCTATCAGCGGGCAATCGGCAGGGATTTTTACAACTACGTCGGCATTGAAAAATTTAGCTGCCTGATAATGCCTGTCCAGCAAATTGCTCAGGCTGCCACGGTAGCATGCAATGTTAAGGTTTTCGGCCTCCTGTGCAATAACATCATCTTCGCTACCCTCGGTGGTGGCAATTACGATACTGGCCTGATGTTGGATCATGCCTATGCGTTCCACCATACGGGCTAATAAACTTTTACCTGATATTGGCAGCATTACTTTGCCATATAAACGACTTGAAGCCATGCGGGCCGGCACTATAATCACTACGCGCTCATCCATCTTTTCCGGAAATTTGAGGTTTATTAAAAAAACATTAACAGGTTAAATGTATAACGGCAAGGTTTAAATATGGCGAAGTTTATATTATCAAATTGTTAACCTGATAGGTGATCTGCAAAAAATAAAACCCGGCACCAGGGCCGGGTTTTACGACATAGGTAAAGGTTTATTAATAATAGAAAACGTTGGTTTGAATACCTGCACTTAATTTTTTATCATCAGTAGCTGCGGCTATGCCCTGCAACCAAATGGTATATACCGAACCTGCGCGCAGGGTAACATTAGTAAGGCTGGCTAATACGGTAGTAGTACCTTTTTGACGAATGTTAAGGGTGTAAGTATTACTGCCTTTAATGGTTACAAAGTTTGAAACTTGTTTGTAAGCTTTGTTGGTTGCCAAAACGCTGTCTTTTGAAGTAACCAGATCAACAGCGCCCGCATCGGCACTTAAGTTGGCCAGGCGGATACTTGCCATGCCAGCTGCCGGCTGAACGATGGAATCGGCAACAAAAATTACGTCGCGTTTGCCTGTTGTATTGGCCAGGTATACCGAGTAAAGTTTTTTTGCTGTCAGATCGATGGTATCGGCTGCAACCTTTTGTTTGGTGCCCGAAACATAAAAGGTGGCCGTTCTTTTACCAGGATAAGCGTTAACGTAATCTATGCCGTGACCATACCGGATGGGGAAGTTATTGGCCCTGTTGGGTTCCAGGTAAAAATCAACCGGATCAGAATCTGGTGAGGCATTGATAACGGAAACGAGCGCCACTTCCGGCTGAACGTAATTGTTATGATCTTTTAAACACGAGCTGAGGGTTGCTGCCAGCAAACACACCATCCCGATAATGCCTGCCCGCCTTGTTAATTTTCGCTGAACTGTTTTCATAAACTAAAATATTGGTAGTAAACTGATATTTTAACTTTACGTAATCAGCAGGCATTACGCTACTTTGGGTTTAAAATTTTAACCCATAGGTGCTATTTAGCATAAATACGTTTGACCTTGGGTTTTAGTATGTAAACTACAGCGCTTTCAATTGTAAAAAAATAGCGGATAAATGTTATCCGCTATCACAATCATAAATGGAATTTAGATTATAGGGATGGTGCCGCCATCGATGGTAAATTCGCCTCCGTTTAAATATGCTGCCCGGTCTGATACCAGGAAAGCAACCAATTCGGCAACTTCTTCGGGCTCGGCCGGGCGCCCCATAGGGATACCTCCTAATGAATCCATAATGGTTTTAAGGGCGGCTTCCTTGTCGCCACCGTTTTGTGACGCAAGGTTATCAATCATGCCCTGCGCCCCGCCGGTGTTGATAAAGCCAGGAGCTACCGAGTTAACTCGCACGCCTTTTAGGGCAAGCTCTTTGGAGATACCCTTACTGTAATTGCTTAATGCAGCTTTGGCTGCGGCGTAAGGCAGGGTTGCTTCAAAAAGCGGCATTTTGCGCTGGATGGATGAAATATGCAGTATCACACCATGTTTTTGATTGAGCATGGTTGGCAGTAACCCTCTGTCTAACCGAACAGCTGCCAATAAATTAGTTTGAAGTGCGGCCTCCCAATCTTCATCGCTGAGCACCATAACTCCTCCTGCGGGTGATTCTGAGCCGCCAAGGTTGTTGATCAGAATATCGATGCCGCCCAAACGTTTAAGAGTTTCGCTGACCACTTTATCGGTACCTGCTCTTGTGCTCAGATCTGCCTGGATAAAATGTTCCGGACTGATATCAGCAGGCTGAGTACGGGCGGTGGTTACAATGCTGGCTCCGCCTTTGAGCAGTCGGTCAAAAATAGCTTTGCCCGCACCTTTGGTCCCGGCGGTAACTAATATTTTTTTGCCTTTAAACTCAATTGGGTCGATATTGAAATTTGCTTTTGCAATCATTTTTTGTCGATTTATGTTTATATGATAATGCAAAATTGATGAAGTATCAGGGGCGGGTCAAGTACGGAAAAATGATTCAATACGGATAAATTTATCCCTGTACTTACCGAAATTTGTAGTTTAAATAATACCGAAAGGGGGACTTGAAATGTACGAACGGAAATTACCTATACAGGAAGAATGCGGTCTTGACCTGATACGTGAAGTGGTGTTTGGCAAGTGGAAGATCCACCTGTTGTACTACATATCGCAAGGGATCAGCAGGCCCGGGCAACTACAAAAGAATATTCCCGAAGCCTCCCGCCGGGTTTTAAATATCCAGTTGAACCAATTGGAAGACGATGAGCTGGTAGCAAAAATGGTATACGATCAGCAGCCACCCAAAGTGGAGTATTACTTAACTGATTTGGGAAAATCAATAGTGCCTATCGTAAACGAGCTCGGACAATGGGGGGACAATAACAGCGAGCACCTACGCCGGGTGATAAAAAAGCGGTTAGTATTGCCAGAAGCTTAATAAATAAAAAGGCAGCTTAATAAACTTTCGACTGCCTTTTGTGGTGTGGCTATTACGTGGGGTGTTAAGTATAGTTTCTATCTATAGGTTTTATTTATCTAATTGTTCATCAATCAGGTGCTGTAGTTGATTTTTAAATTTATCATCGAGTTTGATGTTTTCATCAACAGGCCGATGGAGCATGTTCCTGATCATGCGGTTAATCGCGGCGCTCTGTTGCTGAAAGACTCTGCAAACACGGCAGCCAGCCAGATGGATCTTTAATTCCAGTTTCTCGCGAAGGGTGATTTCTCCTATATCCTGCTTCTCAATCAAATAAGTAGCCTTTTTGCAGTTATAGGCTATTTTAGTTAATTCATCCATATCATTTTGTTTAAATCCAGTTTTTTTGAAGACACTCTCTAAGGCTTAGTTTGGCACGGTGGATAATTACCCAAAAGTTTGAAGGGCTTATCCTCAAGTCGCTGCAAATAGTATCCGTAGGCTCATCATCCAGATGCTTCATGGTGAAAACTGAAAGCCATAACGAAGGCAGCTTTCTCAGGCACTTTTGCAGTATCAGTTCAAATTCTTTGCTTTCTAACAGATCTGTTTGTTCAATGCCAAATTCTGCGGGCCGGTGGTTGGGTTTCCAGTTATGCGCGTCCGGTTCAAAAAAATCGTCGGTTTCCTGTTCGGCAGATGTCATTCCTGGTACATTAACAAAGGCCGACGCTTTTTTGCGGTAAACGTCAATTATCTTATTTTTTAAAATAGCCGTAAGCCAGGTTCGTTCGGTGCTTTTTCCCTCAAACTTTTGAAGCCGTTCAAGACCTGCCAAAAAGGTTTCCTGCACCAGGTCACGCGCCAGTTCCTGGTCATTAATGCGGGTTAACGCGTATTTATAAAGATAATCGGCATGCCGGGTTACCCATAAACGGGGAGCGGCGCTGTTATCAAGCCCGATATTTGTGCTGTTTTGGCTCTGCATAAATCAATGTGGTGGTAATGGTTTGCGTAAAAATGTGTCGCTTATACTATCGTTTGATGCTTTGATTTGTGCGTCAGTCGGAGGAAAGGAAGAATCCTTACAAACTTTTTTATTTTTTTATCTGGGTAGGAAAAGCTGTAGCCGGTGAAGAATATCGACATCAGTTAAATGACAGAAATATTTTAGTAAACCTGTAAGGTTCTGCTCATATCTGCGACAAAAGGGGTATGAAAAAGATAAATCTGTTTATTATGCCATTGATGTTGTTTGCACTCAACGCTTGCAGTCAAAGCGCGCCGCATACCGAAAATGTTGTTGATACTAAAACGTACCCGCTTGCTAAACCGGCCAGCTACTGGAAACAGGTATTAACGCCCGAGGCTTATGAGATATTGGTAAATAAGGGAACGGAACAGCCGTATCATAACCCTTATTGGAACAACCATGAGAAAGGAATATACGTGAGCGCGGCCACCGGAAAACCGTTGTTCAGTTCGGACGCCAAATTTGAATCGGGCACAGGTTGGCCAAGTTTTTTTAAACCTCTCGATCCTAAAGCCATCAAAATTGTAAAAGATACATCATATGGGATGGTGCGTGAGGAGGTGGTTGAAGCCAGTACCGGTTTACACCTTGGCCATGTTTTTAATGATGGGCCCGCGCCTACAGGTAAACGCTATTGTATGGATTCATATGCGTTCAAGTTTGTTCCGGCTAAATAATTACAATTAAATAAAAAAATCATGTTGACAAAAAAGTTAAATATATGCCTGTTGGGCTTGCTGATATTATTTGGTTGCGCCAACGCCCAAACCAGTGAGAGTGGCTTTGCGAGCCTACCGACCCCAAAAGCAGGTGAAAAGGTTGCCACTTTTGCAGGTGGTTGTTTCTGGAGCCTTTCGGAAGGTTTGTATGAGTTAAAGGGCGTTAACAGGGTGGTGGCAGGATACTCTGGCGGTACAACAAAAAATCCGACTTATGAAGATGTTTGTGGTAAAAATACCGGTCACGCTGAATCTGTACAGGTATACTACAATCCTTCCGAAATAAGTTATGCCGCTTTGGCCGAGGCATTTTTTTACGCCCATGACCCAACAACGGTAAACAGACAAGGCCCGGATGTAGGTGATGATTATCGCTCATTAGCTTTTTACCGTACTCCCGAAGAAAAGAAAACGCTGGAGGACGTAATAGCTAAAGTTAATGCCGGTCACCATTATAATAGCCCTATTGTTACACAGGTTGTTCCGTTTAAAGTATTATACCCTGCCGAAAATTATCACCAGGGGTATTACAGGTTACATATGGATAATCCGTATATCACGCATGTATCTATGCCAAAGGTATTAAAGCTGCGCAAAGCAATGAACAGCTTGTTAAAGCCGGAGTTTCAGCATAAGGATCAAATTTAAGTGTGATTGTTGTATTTGGTTGCCCGGTTGTTCTTGTTGTTTATTTTGGGGCAACCGGCACCAAATAACTAATTGATTGTTAATCAATACTGAACATCTCATTTAATTCAGGTAAATAATAAATTACATCACCTCAAAAAAACAAACATGGTAAAATTTGCATTGCTGGCCAGGCTTGAAGCCAAACCAGGTAAAGAACAGGAAGTGGCCGATTTTATAACAAGTGCCCTCCCACTTGCGCAACAGGAAGTGGATACCGTAAGCTGGTATGCGTTAAAGATAGGTCCTTCAACCTTCGGTATTTTTGATACGTTTGAAGCAGAAGCAGGTCGCGAAGCACATTTAGGTGGCGAAATAGCCAAGGCGCTAATGGCAAAAGCACCGGAATTACTTGCCTCTGCTCCTGTAATAGAAAAGGTTGATTTGCTGGCAGTAAAATAAAGTCATTCTTTGGATTTCAATATTACAGAATAAGAAGGGCTTAAATAAAAAAGGTTCGGTGATTGCCGAACCTTTTTTATTTAAAGTGTTGTATGTTTAGATCTTTCCAAATAGCTCGGCAAGTTTATTTTCCAGGTCCTCGCCCCGCAGGTTTTTACCTATGATCTTTCCGTTAGGATCTAACAGGAAATTTTGAGGGATACCGCGTACGGCATAGAGGTCAGCTGCTTTACTGTCCCAGAATTTAAGATCGGATACATGGTTCCAGGTCAGGCCATCTTTATGGATAGCGGCAAGCCATTTATCTTTCGCATTTGGCCTGTCTAACGATACACCAAGAATGGTAAAGTTTTTGGCTTTGTAAGCGTTATATGCTTTTACTACGTTAGGGTTTTCACGACGGCATGGACCGCACCACGAAGCCCAGAAATCTATCAGCACATATTTTCCGCGGAATGATGACAGGCTAACCATTTTACCGGCGGTATCGGCTTCGGCAAATTCAGGGGCTGTGGCGCCTAATGCTACCGCTTTTAATTTAGGCAGGCGCTCTGCAAATTTCTTACCCGCTTCGGTTGCTTTAATAGCCGGGCTGAAGTTGTTAAATAATGGGGCAATATCAACGTAATCGGCACTGTATGCGTATGATTCAAGCGCGTTCAGGCTCACGTACGAGTCAGGGTTTTCCTGGATGAATTTTTTATTTACCAGGGCATCCTGATCATCTATTTTCTTTTCTTCTGCGTTTAAAGCAGCCAGTTGGTCTGGTGTAGCGGTTTTACGTTTGGTCGAAAGTGCTTCATAAGCATCGTTAATTGGTTTTTCGGCCAGGTTATATTTTTCGTTATCGTTATTGGTTTTGGTGCCTTCTATTTTCGCTTCGGCAATTTTATCAGTTGCGGTTACGGTAATGGTACCGGGCTCCAGGTAAAGCGAACGATAATCTTCTGAGCTGTGGAGGCCAGTACCTTTGGGGTTAAACAAAATGTAACCGCTTACAGGTGTTGTACCTGTTTTACCGGTAAATTTAAAGTTTCCGCTATTCAATACTGTGGAGTCAACAACTGTTTTGCCGTCCTTACGGTATTGTACATACACCTTCGCAGGGGCGTTATAGTCGCCAATTTTACCTTGCACGGTGTATTGGGCATCTTGAGCAAATGCTAAAGCAGGGGCGCTTGCAATTGCCGTTAAAGCTATTTTTTTAATTGAGGTCAAGTTCATATCGCAATATAATAAAATTAGCCGGCTATTAAATAACCGGCTAACTCAATGGTGAATTTGACATAATAATGAATGTAGCCATCAATTGGCTATGACACCCTATTAATTATATTTTCCAAACAGTTGCTCCAATTTGGCATCAAGGTCTTCGCCGCGCAGGTTTTTTGCAATGATCTTGCCTTGCGGATCTATCAGGTAGTTTTGAGGGATTGATGTTACTGAATACAAAGCAGCAGCCTGGTTATTCCAGAATTTAAGATCGGATAACTGTGTCCAATCCAATCCATCGCTTTTAATGGCTGCCAGCCACGCTGATTTGCCATCGGGCCTATCCAAAGAAACCCCAACTACAGTAAAATTCTTGTTTTTGAACCTTGCATAGTTGCGCGCTACATTAGGGTTTTCCTGGCGGCAAGGGCCACACCATGATGCCCAAAAATCAAGCAACACATATTTACCCCTGAAAGAGGATAGTTTAACCGGGTTGCCGTTAACATCGTTCTGGATAAAATCCGGAGCTTCAGAACCAATGGCCGTTACTTTTAAGGCTTCAAGCTGTGCTTTCATCATTTTACCGGCCTCGGTATCTCTGATATTTTGAGATAACGAATTGTATAATGGCTCAACTTCGCTTACATCCGGGGCCGGGCCACTTACCGAAGTTAGGGCAAGCAGGCTTAAGTAACTATTGGGGTTAGCCGAAATAAAGCTTTTCAATGTTGTTTTTTGCTCTGTTTGTAATGCTTTATACCTCGCCTGCATGGCACTTCTGAAAGCTGCCGATTTCTGCTGCTCGGGAGTAGCGGCTTTAGCTTCAGCCATGAGTTTTTCGCCTTTTTGGTTGATGGCTTTTAACTGTGCCTGTAGTTTTACGTTATCAATATTAAGTTGTGAGCCAGTGATCTGTGCTTTATCGATAGAATCTTTGCTGGCAATAGTGATCGTGCCTTTTTCCAGGAAAAAATCCAGATCATCCGCCGTTTTCGAAATAAGGCTACCGTTATCAGCATATTTATAATTAGCGTCGATGAATTTTTCGAGCGGTAAGCCTTTGTAGTTAACAGCTATGGTGGCATTAACTGGGTTGATAATAGTGCCGGTAAAGGAGAATGCCCCGTTAACCACATTGGTTGAATCGGTAACATTGTTGGCACCCAACTGGTATGATAAATATACTTTAGCGGGAGTGCTTACATTCCCTAATTTACCGTTAATAACAAAGGTGTCGTTAGTTTGCGCAAGTGCCGTTACCGGCAACATGGCAACTATGTAAAAAAATAATTTCTTCATCAAAATATATAAAAACTCTACGCTGCAAACGTTTGAGCATGGTTAAAATTGTGAATATCAGTTTAATTTTTGATAGGTGCGCCACCAGAGATCGGGCAATTCGCCGGACGTAGCGGTTTTATAATCGGCATAACTGCAGGGCACTAAATGAAAACGCTCATTAGGCGAGCCTGCCGAAGGATAGGGTACCTGCATCCACCAACGGTCGGATTTTTTACTTTTTACAAATACCACTTCCTGATCTTCATGAGTTAAACTGGTTTTATAAATCAGGTATTGCGATTTAGGGTTAAGCGGAAAATCGCGCTTGCGGTTATAAAAGCCATCAATAAAATACCAGATCATTTGAGCCAGCTGCCAGGCGGTTTGCCCGTTGCTATCATATGCCGGGTTAAACTCATAAAAACCTATCGAGGTAAGTTTATCATTAAAACCGGCGTAGCGGCAAAGCTGGCAGGCTTCTTCGCCATAAAAACCATTTGGTGTGGCATTGGCATTACCCATGGCATCGGCAGCCCGGATAGCGCCGATATCGAAACTTACCATACTGGCATTGCGGATGGCTGGTTCGGTAACAGCAACGTTGCCACTCAGTTCGCCAAGGCGGTGTACATCAAAATAAAGCTTATCCATTACCCGCAGGCTATCCTGGCTTACAAAATAGGTTTGATAGCCCAGGTTGCTGAAATTGAACAGATAATTAGGATCATGCAGGAATATTTTGTTAAGATAGGAAGCTGAGGTCGTTTCGATGCTTTCGCCGTGATTATCTTCATCAAGGTCAAAATGCGAATCGATCACCACCAGGTCAACCTTTTGCTCAAGCTCCTCATAGCCCAAATACTGGGCGTAGGTAATGTCCTGTCCGCCGCCTAAAATAACCGGGATGATATCTTTCTTGATCAGTTCGGCCACTACGGTTTTCACAGCAAAGTAAGTATCTGTTACTTTTTCGCCCGCACGGATATTACCCAGATCGGCAATCTTTACCGAGTAGCCGCCCTCGTTTAACTGGTAAAGTTTTTCGCGGATATAGTCGGGTCCAAGCGAGCAGCCGGGATTACCAACCGCGTTGCGATCATCCATAACACCGATGATAGCTATATCTGTTTTCTCTTCCAGGTCGGGAAAATCGACAGAGTAATGCACAATTTTATCGCCAAGCTGGCTGGTATAGTAGCCCTTTTTAGGAGCTATCTTTTTAAGATCAATCGGCGTAAAAAAATCAGCTAATGACATAATTTTTAGATGTGCAAATTTTTAGATGTGCAGATTTCAGATGTGCAAATGTGATTATAAATGTGCGGATTTCAAATGTGCACATGTGCAAATGATTTGCGGATATTTTAGATTACGTTTTATTGTCTTGTAAAGGAGTTCATATCAGAGATGTGCGCATCAAAAAATAATCTGCACATTTGCACATCTGAAATCTGCACATTTAAAGGAATGATCTTAATAACAGGCGCAACCGGTTTTCTTGGGGCCGAACTGGCTAAACTTTTGGTAATTACCACCGGCCAACGGATCCGCTGCACTAAAAGGGCGAGCTCAACCGTGCCCAAATTGCTGTTGCCTTACCAGGAAAATATTGATTGGGTTGATGCCGATATGATGGATATTTTTGCACTGGGCGAAGCGCTTGATGGCATTACGCAGGTTTATCATTGTGCTGCCTGGGTATCATTAAAACAGGCTGATAAAGAGCCGATGATCAGCACCAATGTTACCGGAACCGCCAACCTGGTTAACCTTTGCATTGAGCATGGCATAAGGTTGGTACACGTAAGTTCGGTAGCTGCTGTTGGCACTGCCAAACCCGGCGAACTGATCACCGAAAATCATCACCTGGAGCAATCAACAGAGAATGACGGCTATGCTATATCCAAATTGGAAAGTGAGATGGAAGTTTGGCGAGGTATTGCTGAGGGCTTGGACGCTGTTATTGTTAATCCATCTATTATTATAGGAGCAAGCGCCGGTACTCAGGGGAGCGGCGCATTATTCAACACCGTACGCAAAGGGCTAAAATTTTATACCTCAGGCACCATCGGTTTTGTTGATGTTGAGGATGTTGCCAAAAGCATGGTTGGATTAATGAATAGCGGCATCTCGGCCGAACGCTATATTATTAGTGCCGAAAATCGTGATTATAAAGGGATGGTTACCGAGATAGCTGACGGCTTTGGTATCAAGCCGCCGGCTATATATGCAAAACCCTGGATGATGGAACTGGTCTGGCGCTTGGCGGCTGTTGGAGCTGCTTTAACAGGTGGTGTTCCTGCTATAGATAAAACATCGGCTCAAACGGCTTCGTTAACCCGCGAGTTTGATAATTCAAAAATTAAGAAAGCCATAGGTTTTGAATTTAAACCCATCAGCAATACGGTTAAGGAAATTTGTGAGGCGTTAAAATAGTCTGTATTAACGGTTGACAGGAGGCACCTACGGAGCCTGCTGTTTGGATTTTTTTTCTATAAACACGATACTCCTACGGAGTTTTGAGAAATAATATTGACACTCCGTAGGAGTATCGTGTTTATAGTTTAGATTACAAAATCAAGTCAGACTCCGCAGGTGTCTCCTGATATTAAAGCGATTTTTCCTATTTTAATAAAGAATAGTAGGATATCTAAATTTAAACTACAAACTCTCTATACTTCCTCAGCAAATTTTTTTGCACCTTTGCACGCAAGATGGAGCAGTACTTTATTATTGATTTCGACAGTACCTTTACACAGGTTGAGGCCCTTGACGAACTGGCCCGTATATCTCTCAAAAATCGCCCCGACCGCGAGGATATCTACAAACAGATTGAAGATTTAACCAATGCCTCGATGGAAGGTAAGTTATCCTTTACCGAAAGTTTAGAGCGCAGGGTGAAATTGCTTAACGCCAATCGCGATCATTTAAAGCAGCTGATCAGCCACCTTAAAAAGAAGGTTTCTACTTCGTTTTCTCGTAATACCATCTTCTTTAAAAACCACCAGGACGAGGTTTTGATTGTATCCGGCGGGTTTAAAGAGTTTATTACCCCGGTAGTTACCGAGTATCATATTAAAAAAGAAAACATCTACGCCAACACGTTTGAGTTTGACGAAGAAGGTAATATCATAGGTTATGACCGTGAAAATCCGCTTTCGCAGGAAGGTGGTAAAGTAAAGCTGTTGAAAGAGCTGCAATTGCCCGGCGATATCTACGGCATTGGTGATGGTTATTCTGATTTCCAGTTAAAGGAATCAGGCATGATCAAAAAGTTCTTCGCTTTTACTGAAAACATCGAACGTAAATCAGTAGCCGAAAAAGCCGACCATGTTACTCCAAGCTTTGACGAATTCCTTTACCTTAATAAACTGCCACGTGCTATTTCGTACCCTAAAAACCGCATTAAATGTTTGGTTGTAGGTAATGTTGATGAAGATGCTTTAGACCAGCTTAAAAAGGAAGGCTACAACATGCGCCACCGCGAAAGTGTTGAAGAAAAATACCTTGAAGAAGCCGGTGTATTGTTTTGCGATGAAGAACATCAGCCAAGTGCCGAGCAGGTTCAAAATGCAGGTAGGTTAAAAGTGATCGGTGTGTTCGGTAAATGCAACCGTAAACTGGCCGATGCCGCTGCCGAGAGTGGGATCATCATATTTGACGATCCAAGGCATAACCCGCACAGCAACGATTTTCTACCAAAAAGGGTAATGGCTTTCATGAACGAGGGTAAAACGCATACCAGTTGCAATTTTCCTGATCTGCAGCCACCGCGTGTTAACAATGCCCACCGTTTAATTCACATCCATAAAAACGTACCTGGTATCCTGGCTAAGATCAACGACGTTTTTGCCCGCCATAATATTAATATTGTGGGCGAATTTTTGGTTACTAACCCCCAGATAGGTTATGTAATTACCGACGTTAATACAGGCTATGATACCGAAGTGTTGAATGAGTTAAAAGCGATTGAACATACCATTAAGTTCAGGCTTTTATATTAATCTTTGGCTTCAATATAAGGTATAACCATTACGGGGATCAATGATTTATTGATTACCTGTTCAGCAACGTTGCCTAAAAAGAATTTATCGATCCCGGTACGGCGGTGCGTGCCTAAAACTATCAGGTCGGCATTAAATTCCTGGCTGCATTCAATAATGCCTTCGGCTGTTGAACCGTATTCGGTGAAGTGAACTATTTCCAATCCTTCGCCCCACTCTTTCGACGCATGGTTTAGCAACGCAGCTGATCGTTCGGCTTGTATGGTTGCTAATTCTACGTCGGGCAGGCTTAAATTAGGATCAAAAGGCGTACCGAGCAGGCCATCCTGGGTGTCAACAGGCATTACAATGGGTTCAACTATATGTACCAGACCAACCTCGGCGCCGTAGGTATGTGCTATGTCAAAACCGTAGGCTGCTGCATGACGTGAGAATTCGCTTTCATCAATGCCGATGAGTATCTTCCTGATCTTCATAATAATATTATAAGGTTTGTATCCATATAACAACCTAATACAGATATGTTTTAGCCGGATACTATTTTATTACCTTTGAAGCATGCATTTTTCACCCGAAATTGAAGACCGCTTAAACCGCCTGCAGGAAAAATATGAAGCCATGGGCCAGGATATGAATTCATATCTCGATGGTTTACTTTATGCCGATTTTTTAACCTACTGGGATTACATCCACCTGGATACCCTGCTTAGTTTACAAAATCCTAAAACCCCATTTCCCGACGAGGAAATTTTTATTATTTATCATCAGATCACGGAGCTGTATTTTAAACTTGCCCTGCATGAGTGCAGACAAATAGCCGAAGTCAGCCCCCTGACCGCCGAGTTTTTTACGGCGCGGTTAAAAAGGATCAACCGGTATTTTGGTGCGTTAACCCATTCGTTCGAAATTATGGTTGATGGGATGGAGAAAGAGCAGTTCCTGAAATTCAGGATGTCATTACTGCCTGCGAGTGGTTTTCAGTCGGGGCAGTACCGCATGATTGAGATCTACGCGACCGATTTTATAAACCTGGTGGCAAAAGATAAACGTGAAGAACTACAGCTCGCGACTATCGAAGAGCAATTTGAGTACCTGTACTGGAAGTTTGGAGCTACCGAACTATCTACCGGAAAAAAAACATTGACACTTAAACAGTTCGAAAAAAAATATTCAAAAACTTTTATTGAGCTGGGGAAAGCGGCTGTTTCGCATAATTTTAATACGCTGGCCAAGCAGTTTGAAGCATCCTCAGAACTTACCCCCGAGCTACGGACCGAATTGCGCCAATTGGATATCAACGTAAATGTGAACTGGCCATTGTCGCATTATAAATCGGCGGTGCGTTACCTTAACCGCGAACCGGAAGATATTAAGGCAACCGGCGGCACCAACTGGCAAAAATACCTGCCCCCGCGTTTTCAGAAACGGATCTTTTATCCCTGGGTGTGGAGCGAAGAGGAAAAAGATAACTGGGGCAAAGCCTGGGTTGATGATGTGCTGAGTGGCATTTGAGCTTTGCGATCATATTGTCAAAATGATATTTTTATGTGTGATAATCACCAATTACACGCTTAATTTTTTGGCATAGGCCATAAAAATGCCTAACTTGCCATTTTCTATAATTTATTAATTTATAATGCCATGACCGAGACATTGGACATCAAGATCAGCAGGACAACTGCTTCCCGTTTGCAGCAAACGGACTTCGACAACTTACCTTTTGGAAAAACTTTTTCTGACCACATGTTTGTGGCCGATTACGCGGACGGTGAATGGAAAAATCTCTCGGTCATTCCCTACGGCGAAATTGGTCTAAGCCCTGCAATTTCAGCACTTCATTACGGACAAGCGTTTTTTGAAGGCCTGAAAGCCTATAAACATGCCGATGGAAAAATTACTGTTTTCCGTCCGGATAAAAATGCTATCCGTTTTAACAAATCGGCCGAGCGCCTTTGTATGCCAACTTTGCCTGAGGAAATCTTTTTGCAAAGTATAGCTACCCTGGTTGATCTTGACCGCGACTGGGTGCCTTCACAGCCAAACCATGCTTTATATATACGCCCGTTCATGTTCGCTACCGATCCGTATTTGGGTGTGACTCCATCTTCAACTTATAAATATATGGTATTGGTTGGCCCGGTTGGTCCGTACTTTTCAAAACCATTGCGTGTTAAAATCGAAACACACTATACCCGCGCTGCTGAAGGTGGTATGGGCTATGCTAAAGCTGCCGGTAACTACGGAAGCTCTATGCTGCCTGCCCGTAAAGCAACCGAAGAAGGTTTTGATCAATTGATCTGGACTGACGCTAAAGAGCACAAGTTTATTGAAGAAATGGGCGCGGCTAACGCTATGTTCCTGTTAGATGGTAAACTGATCACTGCCGAAGCTAAAGACACTATTTTGGATGGCGTAACTCGCGACACCGTTATTGCCTTAGCTAAAGAATGGGGTATCCCGGTTGAAGAACGCAAAATTTCTGTAGCTGAAATTGTTGAAGGTGCAAAAAATGGTAAGTTAACTGATGCCTTTGGCGCCGGTACCGCCGCTACCATTGCCCCTGTTGCCTCAATCAGCTATGAAGGTCAGGAATACTTCCTGAGCGATCCAAAAACCCGCGAGTTTTCGAACAAGGTATTTAATACGCTTGATGCTATTAAATATGGTACCGCTCCTGATACCCACGGTTGGAACTATTTGGTTAGTGAATAATTACAGCAAACATAAAACACAAAACGCCCCGGATTTTCCGGGGCGTTTTGTGTTTATATACGATTTCAGGCTACAATTTCAGACTTACGAAGTTTTCGAAACTTCGTAAGTCTTTCGCCTAAAATCCTATCGAATTTCCTCCGTCAACCTGCAAAATAACTCCAGTCACATATTTGGCGCTATCGGTAGCTAAGTAATAAACAGCTTCGGCTACATCGGCTGGTTCGCCTAATTTGCCCATAGGAGTGCGGTTCATTACTTTTTGCATGCGGGCGGGATCGTTATTTAACGCCTTGGCCGACATATCGGTAGCAATAAAACCCGGGGCAATACAATTAACCCGGATGCCTTGTGGTGAAAGCTCGGTAGCCATAGCCCGGGTCATCCCTTCAATAGCGGTTTTTGAAGCGCTGTAGGCGATAACATAGGGGATGCCATATTGCGCCGCCATCGAACTGATATTAACAATACTCCCACTGCCGGCCTTTAACATGCTTTTTATTACTTCGCGGCTTATTGCAAACACCGATATGAGGTTGGTTTGGATCACTTTTGAAAATTCTTCATCTGTTACTTCGGCGAAAGCTTTTTTATGATTGATACCGGCATTGTTAACCAGGATGTTGGGTATGCCATATTCAGCTTCAATTTCGGCAACCAATTGCGGAATACCGGATGTATCACTCAAATCATATTGCCTGTAGTGACAGAGTTCGCCGAATTGTTTCACCGTCGAGGCCAGTTTTGCCTCATCCCGGCCGATAATTATAGTCTTGATGCCTTGTTCGGTAAATTTTTTGGTGATAGCCAGCCCAAGGCCCGACGCGCCTCCTGTAACAATGGCAAGTTTTGTTTTTGAGTTCATGTTTTTTAATGATGTTTTCAGGGTCGATTCATTTATCCCTTCGGCTTCGATAAGCGTAAGCTTTAAGTTTATTAGGTGGCTAAATGTAGAAAATATTACTTATTAACCCGGTTGTAAATAATTGATTAATCAATGTTTTATAGCTTAATATTTATCAATGGTCGCCCGGAATAGTCAACGAATTATCACCCGGTAACTGTTGTTTATGTTGACAATGATTTTTATATTGCAATCGATTGCGGTCGAGATTGCTTTTTATAAACCAAACAAAGCAAAGTAGAATATTTTTCTGTTTTGCGCGTGTATTTCATCAGATTATAATGCGTTTGCTATAAATTATATTCATGCTTATAAAGTTGAATTAACAATGTCATGGGTAAATATTCATTAAAGTACTTGTGCGTGCTGATGTTGCTTTTGCTCAAAACGGGCAGCAGTGCTTTTGCTGATAATGGCTATAAACTATGGCTTGAATATAATAAGGTAGGTAACCCTCAACTGGCAGTAGCTTACAGGCAGCAATTGAGCTACGTGATCTTCCCCGCTGCATCTGACCGGCTGAAAGCGGCAAAATCTGAGCTGTTAACCGGACTGGATGAAATGTTGACATTGAAACCTGTCGATGCAAAAAGCATCATCAACGGGCAAACTATCATAATAGGTACACCACAATTATTAAAATCTTTTTCGATAGCCGTTCCGGATAGTATCGGCGGTGAAGGATATCTGATCAAAACAACACTTATCGGCCAAAAGAAATGTATCCTCATTGCTGCTAACTCAGATGTTGGGGTTATTTACGGCGTTTTCAACTTTTTGAAACTTATCCAGATAAATCAATCGATAAGCAAACTGAATATTTCAGACCATCCTCGTATGATGTACCGGGTATTGGATCATTGGGATAACCTGAACCGTACCGTAGAGCGGGGATACGCCGGTTCATCCATCTGGAACTGGCATAAATTACCTGGCGTAATTGATCAACGGTATATTGATTATGCACGAGCCAATGCTTCGGTAGGTATCAATGGTTCCGTAGTTAATAATGTAAATGCCGATGCGCTGATCCTTTCGCCTCAATATTTATTGAAGGTACAGGCGTTGGCCAATGTTTTCAGAACATATGGTATCAAAATCTACCTGTCGGTTAAATTTAGTAGTCCGGTAGAGCTGGGTGGTTTGAAAACTGCCGATCCACTTGATCCTGCTGTGAAAAAATGGTGGACAGATAAGGCCGATGAGATCTATAGCTACATTCCTGATTTTGGCGGTTTTTTGGTGAAGGCCAACTCCGAAGGCCAGCCCGGCCCGCAAAGCTACGGCCGCACTCATGCTGATGGCGCCAATATGCTGGCCGACGCCCTTGCACCTCATCATGGTATAGTGATGTGGCGGGCTTTTGTCTATGACAATAAAGTTCCGGACGACCGCTTCAAGCAGGCCTATAATGAATTTAAACCACTGGATGGTAAGTTTAAGGATAACGTGATAGTGCAGGTTAAAAACGGGCCAATAGATTTTCAGCCGCGGGAACCTTTTCATCCTTTATTTGGTGCGATGCCTAATACCCCGCTCATGATGGAATTTCAGTTAACACAGGAATATCTCGGTTTTTCAACACACCTGGTTTATGAGGCGCCGCTATTTGCCGAATGTCTGCAATCAGATACCTATACGCGTGGCAAAGGATCAACCGTTGCGCGGATAATCAGAGGCGATTTCAACAAAAAACTAATCACCGGGATGGCAGGCGTGGCCAATATTGGCGCTGATTTAAACTGGTGCGGCCATCCGTTCGCGCAAGCTAACTGGTATGCCTTCGGTAGGACGGCCTGGAACTCGGATCAATCTCCGGCTGTGATTGCTGATGATTGGCTTCGGATGACTTTTACCGATGATGAAAACTTTGTATCACCAGTGAAAAAGTTCATGCTACAATCAAGGGAGAATACAGTGAATTATATGGCCCCGTTGGGTTTGCACCATATCATGGGCGTATCAACACATTATGGTCCAGGCCCATGGGTTGATAATGCCGGCAGGCCGGATTGGAACGCAACTTATTATCATAAGGCCGATTCGGCGGGGATTGGTTTTGATCGTACCGCTACAGGTAGCAATGCTTTAACGCAATATGCCCCTGAAGTTAAAGCGCGTTGGGAAAGCCTGCAAACCTGTCCGGACGAATACCTGCTCTGGTTTCACCATTTAAGCTGGACCTACAAAATGTCTTCGGGCAGATCATTATGGGATGAGTTGGTTTACCACTATTATGCCGGAGCTGAATCCGTTAAACAAATGAGTCGCACATGGGAAAAAATGGAGGGTAAGATAGATGCCGAACGTTTTAGTGAAGTAAAACAACTGATGCAGGTGCAGCTGAACGAGGCAATAACCTGGCGCGATGCCTGTGTTTTATATTTTCAAACGTTTTCAAAAATGCCAATCGAGACAACATATCCAAAGTCGCAACACCCGCTTGATTATTACAGGAACACGAAATTTTACTATGTACCGGGTATCGGCGGCAACAATTATATGACCAATTAATCATCAACATAAACCAAACGTAAATGAGCAAGCAATTTACTATAGCCAGGTTAACCATTATGTGTTTAGCACCGTTCTGCATTTTGAGCGCATGCAATTCATCAACCAAAAAAACAGCTGATACAACCGACAGTACAAAAACAGATACTGCTAAAAAAGTAAAGTATCTGTCGCAGCCGCTCATCAGTTCCATTTATACTGCCGACCCATCGGCGCATGTGTTTAACGGTAAAATTTATATCTATCCATCGCATGATATCAACGCAGGAATCCCCGAAAATGACAACGGCGACCATTTTGCCATGAAGGATTATCATATCCTGTCGATGGATAGTGTTGGTGGTAAGGTGACCGATAATGGTGTAGCACTTGATATCAAAGATATACCATGGGCAGGCCGGCAACTTTGGGCTCCCGATGCAGCTTATAAAAAGGGTACCTATTACCTGTATTTCCCGGTAAAAGATAAAAAGGATGTTTTCCATATTGGCGTGGCTACCTCGGCAAACCCGGCAGGGCCGTTCAAAGCTGAACCTGAACCCATAGCCGGAAGCTATAGTATTGACCCCGCTGTGTTTACCGATACGGATGGCAAAACTTATATGTATTTCGGCGGTATCTGGGGCGGTCAGCTTCAACGTTGGATCAACGGTAAGTATGACGCCAATGGATCAAAGACAGATTCAAAACAGGAGGATGCGCCGGCTATAAGTTGCAAGGTGGCGCTGCTTAAACCTGATATGAAAACCTTTGACGGCACAGTAAAGGACGCTGTAATTTTAGATAGTCTTGGCAAACCACTGTTAACCAAAGACCATGACCGTCGTTTTTTTGAGGGCTCGTGGATGCATAAATATAATGGTAAGTACTATTTCACCTACTCAACAGGCGATACGCATTTGCTTTGCTACGCGATAGGCGATAGTCCGCTGGGGCCGTTTACATACAAGGGGGTATTCATGAAACCGGTACAGGGCTGGACAACTCATCATTCCATCGTTGAAATAAAAGACAAATGGTATATATTTTACCATGATACCCAGTTATCAGGCAAAACACATTTGCGCAATGTGAAGGTTACAGAGCTGCAGCATAATGCCGATGGAAGCATTAAATTGATTGATCCGTTTTTGTAAGCTATAAGCTAAGATTAATATTAAAAGGCCCTCTACAAAAGAGAGCCTTTTAATATTAATAAGATGAGGTCTATAAGTTCTGCTATCTCATTTAAGTTCTTTACCTAATTGATTTACCTGTTTTAGCCATTTTTCCCTTTTTTGATCGGTTGATTTTCTGATAAATCCAAAAGTGGAGAAGCGGATTGGATCGAACCCAACATAACCAAATACAATGTCTTTAAGGATTTGGTATTGCGATGCCCGGTAAATCAGGTAAAACCACCATTTGGGTGTATCCATGGTAACCATCAGCCGCATACTTTTCCCCTTCAGCAGTTTTTCAGGGAATATTTTACCTGATTGGTGTTTAAAAGCAAAGCCTGGCAAAAATAACCTGTCTATAAAACCTTTAGTAATGGCAGGCATAAAGCCCCACCAGTTTGGATAAACAAATACCACGTGATTTGCCCAGGTAAACATTTCTTGCGCGGCCAAAAGATCATCTTCCATATACTCGCCGGTTTTATAACCTTCGGCAAGGTTTACATCAAATTTTAACCTGGATATATAAAGTACCTTACAATTGGCGCCGGCACTTTCCGCCCCTCTTTGATAGGCATTGAGCAGCGCGTTACAAAATGAATTTTCTGAAGGGTGCCCGAGGATGAGTAGTATATTCTTTTTCATTGCAGTATCTTGTTGATTGACAATGCAAATCTGCTAAGGAAATAGGAGGGCAACCTGACACATATGTGCCAAAAAACTATTGGTGCGCTAATTTCTGACGAATACGGGTAAGGGACTGCCGCTCGATGCCCAGGTAACTGCAAAGATGAGATAAGGAGACACGGTTAAATAAGCTTTTCTTGTTCCGGCTGAAATCAAGATAACGTTCTTCAGAAGTTTGGAAGATGAAACTCTCTATGCGGGCTTGTTGTCGTTTTAATACTTCTTCTGCAATTAAGCGGCCATAGCGCTCAAATTGGGGAGATTGCCGGTAGATCCATTGCAGATCGTCAAACGAAAGGCAAACAAAAGTGGCAGGTTCCAGGCACTGGATAGAGTACCGGCTGGGTTGCCGGGCTATGAACGAATGATAATGTGTGGCATAGTCGCTTTCGGCATAAAAGCCAACTGTACGCTCGTTGCCCTCATCGTCAATATAAAAAGAACGGACTAAGCCGTTGGCGATAAATCCCAAAGCTTTTTGGATTTTCCCGGTTTCCAGGAAAAATTCTTTCTTTTTTAGCTCTTTAATGGTGAGTTTCGAAACAAACAGCGCAAATTCATCATCGGTTAATTCCGGGCAAATAGCCTTGACCGATTCCAGATATATGTTTACTGCTGCTACCATTATTGTTTATTTTTTTCATATCATCCACCAATCATTTTAAAGATAGCAAAAGCTGATTGCTGATAAAAATAAACCTCATGTTTTGCACTTGCCCGTAGTTTACCTTCTTCATATTGGCTTTTCTTTTAGCAACATAAATAGAAATTACTATGCATGCATAATAATTATTATCATTGCAAAAAAATTTAACCGGCTCAATCTCATGCAAGTTTTACATAAACAATGGCTACAAATTTCGCGCCTTTTGCGTGGCGAGTACGTTGTTAACGCGGTACGTTGCACAAGCGTGATAGTTGCGCCGGTAATTGTTTTTGCTAATATTGGACTAATTATAACCGGAATTTATATGGGCCTTGGCACGTTGCTGGTGTCGCTCACTGATTTGCCTGGTCCACGTGTAAATAGATTGAGGTTTTTAATCCTGGGTAGTCTTACACTTGGGTTAGTCGCCTTCATTACAGCCGTTGCACAGCCTTCGCCCTGGTTGATTGCATTATTGATGATCAGTTTTTGTTTTGGTTTTTCAATGCTGGCCGCCTATGGCGGCAACCTCAATGCAATTGGCTCGTTGGCACTCATTATGATGGTTTTTGCAATAGGCCTTAGGCCGGTAGATCCTTTTTCATTTGCATTGCCGGTTATATCCGGGGGCATTTGGTATACCGCTTGCACAGGTATCGACACATACTTTTTTCCTCACAGGAGCATAAACAACGCACTAAGTGAGTGTATGATTGCGATGTCGCATTTTTTGAGAAAGAAGGCCGAATTTTACAATGGTGATATTCCATTAGCAGATGCCTATAAGGATATTATTCCCGGGCACTTATCCGTATGTGAAAAGCAGGAGAGCCTCAGGACAATATTGTTGTCAAAAACTACCGTTTTCAATAAAGACTACCGGTCGGGGAAACTGATCAGACTTACCGCGGAAGTAATAGATCTGTATGAACAAATATTAGCCATTCATTACGACTATGAATTTGTACGTAAGACCCTTCAGGAACTGGATATACTGGAGCAGATAAAGCGGATGATCGAGGATGTTGCAGATCAACTGTACCTGACAGGAATTTCATTGCACGTGGCCGGAAAGAAGAGATATCAAATACCCATTGCCAGCAATAATGCCGTTTTAACCCAACTAAAACAAGTTGCCCAAATGGGTGACGCTAATACGGCAGATCTGATTAATGCGATCTGTAAAAACATTGAGCAAATTTGTAACAAGCTTACATTAATTAATACTTTGGCCGTAGCAGAAAGTGGCTCGTCAGAAGAAATCGATAGCACGGACGCTATCCGTTTTTCAAGCATCCCGAGGATAGATTTTTCAATACTAAAGCAACACCTCAGTTACCATTCGCCAATTTTTCGTTTCGCATTGCGATTGACAGTCTTATGTATGGTGGCGTACATTTTGATGTTATTCGTGCTGCCGGGTAAATATTCGTACTGGCTATTGCTCACAATTGTGATCATTGCCCGGCCAGGCTTTAGTGTAACCAAGCGTAGGAACGTACAACGAATAGCTGGTAGTTTAGCAGGCATTTTTATTGCATATGGTTTGCTTAATCTGAGGCTTCCTATTCATGCCCAATTTTTACTGATCGCAGCTTTTCTTGCCGGATATATAGGTTTCCTGTATGTTAACTATTTGGTAAGCGTAATTTTCATAACCATTGTCGCAATTATTGGTCTGCATCTTCTGGGAGGTAATAACCATTCATTGCTGATACAAAGAAGTTATACTGTTTTGTTGGGCGGAGGAATGGCTCTTGTTGCTGCTTTTCTGTTTCCGTCGTGGGAAACTAACAGAATAAGGAATTTGATAAAGAACGCGCTGGCCTCGAATATTAATTTATTGGAAGACTTGGTGAGTTTGACTAAGCTTCAATCTGTAAATTTGATTGAATATAAATTAAAGAGGAAACAGGTTTTTGTAGATACGGCAAATCTTTATAAGTCGTTCGAGCATCTCCGGAATGAACCTCCCTCAACCGGATTTGATTTGGACTTGCTTTACCGATTTCAGGTGTTTAATCATGAATTGTATGCTTCGACATCATCATTGTTTCATTCGCAACTTAACGAGGACCAATTTCAAAATAACCCGGATATTATTAAATCGCTGGAATTTTCGTTAAGCTATTTAAAGAAGGGATTGTCTGTAATTTCCGGAACTGCAGAAGTATCAGCCATATCTGACAAGGAGCCGCATATGGATTCCTATTGTTTCGATGATCATTTTGATGTGCCTAAGCAATTGGAAGTGATAACTATCCGGGCGCCTCAGGTTTATGATCAAACCAAAATGATGAATGCTTTCTGGATGCGAGGTATATCGAAATAGTATGCCGGATGGGGTATAGCTTAACTTTTTCTCCTTGAGGAATAGCGAGTTAAAGAAAGTGCAGGGCGAATAGTCAGAAATAATTTGGAGGTGGGTAAAAAGTGACTACCTTTGCAGCCCGCAAACGAGGAAGCGGGGTTTGTTCTTTAA
>NZ_RCWZ01000007.1 GCF_003675385.1 Mucilaginibacter kameinonensis
TTAGAGGTTAGAGGTTAGAGGTTAGAGGTTAGAGGTTAGAGGTTAGAGGTTAGAGGTTAGAGGTTAGAGGTTAGAGGGCAATGCACTTTGAAATACTTTGTTTTACTTTTTTTGATTTTTCGCGTTAGGGATTGCAGCGGATACCGGCCTGTGGCTAATGCCTGTGCAGTATGAGCGCAAAGCCCGCCCGTCAGCTGACGGGAACGCCCCAATTCAGTTTACAGCTTATTTTTGTCTGAACTCGAATTAAACGAATTAAGAGAATTTAGCGAATTTCAATTTAGCGCAAGTCTTGAGCCAAAGAATGCGAGATTGGAGACTTGTGCTTTCGGATAGACACAAGTGAGCATACCCACAGACAACCACACAACACTTGCACCAAAAGAGAATATTAAGAGAATTTATCGAATTTCATAGTATTCTGGAAATTCTTTAATTCTATAAATTCAGGTTCAGACAAACCTCCCCGCCCCAAAATCTAACTTTAAACAACGCCAAGGCACTTTTATCAAAAATAAACCTCTAATAAAACCTTAATCTCCAATCACTAATCACTATATTAGCATCCTTTTAATTTTACTCATGAATATATTTTACGGAACAGGGGTAGCTATGGTAACCCCTTTTCATGCGGATGGTCAAATTGACTACGACGGGTTGAGAAACCTGATTGAACATTTGATTGATGGCGGGGTGGAATACCTGGTATCGTTAGGTACAACCGGCGAAAGCGCCACATTGAGCGAGGCTGAACGAAAGCAAGTTTGGGCTTTCACTGCCGAAGTGGTAAATAAGCGCGTTGGCCTGGTGGCCGGTATAGGTGGTAATAATACTCATGAAGTTGTTGAACAAATAAAATCATTTGATATTGATGGTTATGATGCTATACTTTCAGCAAGTCCGCATTATAACAAACCTACCCAGGAGGGCATTTATCAGCATTATAAAGCAATTGCGCTAAATAGTAAATTGCCTATAATATTATATAATGTACCAAGCCGTACAGGCAGCACGATTAGCGCCGAAACAACGGTACGCCTGGCAAAAGAGTTTAAAAACATCATAGGTATCAAAGAAGCATCAGGCAATTTCGATCTGTTTAACCAACTGGTGCGTGATAAACCTGAAGATTTCCTGTTTATTTCAGGCGATGATCCGGTTACTTTACCAATGATGGCTTTAGGCGGTGTAGGTGCAATATCTGTTATTGGTAACGCCCTTCCCCGTCAGTTATCTGACATGGTCAGGCTCTTGCTTAGCAACGATTACAAAGGCGCACATGCTGCACATTTTGATTTGATAGAGTTTACCCGATTAATGTTTACCGAAGGCAGCCCTGCCGGTGTTAAAACCGCGTTGAAACAATTGGGCATCTGTGGTGATACAGTTAGGCTACCATTAGTACAAGTAAGCGAAAAAACGGCTGATGCCATTGCTACAGAGCTTAAAAAGCTTGCCCCGGTAGCGGTAAAAGCGTAAAAAGCGATAAGGATTCTCTATAAGCGTCATTGCGAGGTACGACGTTTTTTTATAGCCTTAAAGGAAAAGTATCTATAAATAAAAAACCCGGTCCATGGACCGGGTTTTTTATTGGAATAAGATGATAAAAAATCTTACTAAGCTTCTTTATTCTTAGCTTCCTGAACCTCAAGGCGGATTGCCTGTGCCAGGTTTTTTAGATCCTGCATGCCTTTACGTACACGTGTACCGG
Source organism: Mucilaginibacter kameinonensis (assembly GCF_003675385.1). Taxonomy (GTDB): domain Bacteria; phylum Bacteroidota; class Bacteroidia; order Sphingobacteriales; family Sphingobacteriaceae; genus Mucilaginibacter; species Mucilaginibacter kameinonensis. The sequence goes on from NZ_RCWZ01000007.1 coordinate 1,712, forward strand.
CAGCGCTGTTTCCTTTGTTGTAGAATTTGTCGGCATCAGCCTCTAAAGCAGCTACAAGCTCTTTTACTTCAGTAAATTTTTTCATTTAATTACTCCTTTTAAATTTTGAGGTTTATTGTTTTAATTAAAGCTAAGCTAAAATGTTTTTTGTTAATTAAAAACTTTTGAAGCCAAAAAATACGGCCTTAGCAGTGGTTTTTTTCCACATTTTTGCCAGTTTCTATTTATGAGCCACCTCTTATTTTCTATTAAAAAGTTTAAATCAAACTTATATTTTAAAATAAGTTTGATTAATAATTAAAATACAAATCATATCGAAGTATAAATAATATCTATAGCTATCTATACAACTATAACATAGTATTTAAAATACTTTCAGGTATTAATATATTTACAGGTTTAAAAAGTCTGCTGCAGTATATCCGGGTAATGCTCGTGCACTTTTAGTATCAATTCGCCAAATAAAGTGTTAGCCCAGGCAAACCATTTACGGGTAAAGTCCTTTGCATCGTCTTTATTGAACGATTCGTGCATGAAACCGGTGCCCGCGTGGGTACTTTTCAGCCATTTAATGCACTGTACAATCTCCGCTTTATCGGTTGATGTGATGCCGCGCATAATAATTGCCATTGGCCAGATATAGCCAATACCAACGTGCGGACCGCCAATACCTTCAGCAGCTGTGCCCTTAAAATAGTAAGGATTGCTATCGCTCAATACAAACTTACGAGTGCTTTGGTATAGCGGATCATCAACCTTTACCGAATCAAGATATGGTAAAGCCAACAAGCTCGGCACGTTTGAATCATCCATGAACAACTGGTTCCCATAACCATCAACTTCAAACGGAATCACCTGTCCAAATTGCGGATGATGTCCAACCGCATATTGTTTAAGTGCCGCCTGAACCTCTGCTGCCAAGGTTTTGCAGGCATCAGCTGTAGCATTATCATGGCCGATAGTGCTGTACATTTCGGCCATTTGATTTAAGCTTGCTACCGCGAAGTAGTTTGATGGGATCAGGAATGGATAAATAGTGGCATCATCCGACGGGCGGAAAATAGAGCAGATCAGGCCAACTGGTTTAATCGGGTTACCATACCCCCTGTTAGGGGCAGTATCGCTTTGTGTTTCGGTTTTACGCTGGAAAAAGTACGGACCTTTCCCGTCCTTACGTTGCTGCTCTTTAAAAGTAGCCAGGATGATCTTACCTGCTTTTTGCCAATTTTCGTCAAAGAAACTGGTATCGCCGCTTATTTTCCAGTAGTTGTAAGCCAGCCTTACAGGGTAACAAAGTGAATCGATCTCCCATTTACGCTCGTGTAACTCGGGCTTCATGGTAGTACGGTCGCTATCCCACTCACTACCGGTTGGGCCTTCGTTAAAGGCGTTTGCATAAGGATCAATGATCACGCATTTAGCCTGACGACTTAATACGCCCTGGATTAATTTTTTAAGCGCCGGATCATTTTTAATGAGCGGCAGGTACGGCCAAACCTGTGCCGATGAATCGCGCATCCACATAGCGTTTATATCACCAGTGATCACGAAAGTATCTGGCTTACCATCTTTTTCAGAATAGTTTACCGTAGTATCTAAAGTGTTTGGATAGCAGTTTTCAAAAAGCCAGGCAACTTCAGGGTCTTTGATATCGGCTTTAACCTTTTTAATGATGGCTTCAACAGCCTTGCTGGTAAATTTACGGTCGGCCAGTTTCGGGCGTTGACTTTCGAAGGCAGGGGCCAAAGCCGAAGCAAATACCGGGGTTATACCCAAGCCGATACCGGCTGCCGCAACACTGTTGATTTTTATAAAATGTCGTCTGGTTAATTTCATGGTTTTGATATGGTAGGCGTAAAAATAGAAAAGGTTTTAGTTAAACAAAAAAGCTTGCTAAAATAATTTAGAAAACGTTTTAACAAGGTTTTTAAATGTAGAGACGCATCACATGCGTCTCCGCCAGGACAAGCAACTACGTGTCTATTTACTATAGCGGCCTTGCTCACAGGAGACGCATATAATGCGTCTCTACATCAGATTCTAAAACACAAAAAAAGCCCCGGATATCTCCGGGGCTTTTAAATATATCATCAAATGCTGTTAGGCAATTTCCAGTTTGTTCTCTTTGTAATACCCAGCTTTCAGCTTTTCGCCGATAGCGCTGTAGGCGTCAAGGGTGCGCTGTACGTCTTCCAGGCTATGTGATGCTGTTGGGATTAACCTTAGCACGATCAATCCTTTAGGGATTACCGGGTAAACCACTATCGAACAGAAAACACCATAGTTTTCACGCAGATCGCGGGTTAGTGCTGTCGCTTCAAATAAGTCGCCTTTTAAAAATACCGGGGTAACCATGGTGTTTGAAGCACCCAGGTCAAAGCCACGTTCTTTTAAACCGGCTTGCAGGGTATTAGCAATCAGCCATAATTTTTCGCGAAGCTCGGGCTGGCTTTTCAGCATTTCGAAACGCTTTTTCAAACCTAACACCATTGGCATTGGTAATGCTTTGGCAAATGTTTGCGAACGCATATTATAGCGCAGGTAGTGAATAATATCCTGATCGGCAGCTACAAAAGCACCAATGCCGGCCATTGATTTGGCGAAGGTAGCAAAGTACACATCCACTTCGTCCATGCAATCCTGTTCTTCATGCGTGCCGGCACCGGTTTTACCCATAGTACCAAAACCATGAGCGTCATCAACCAGTAAACGGAAGTTGAATTTCTTTTTAAGATCGGCAACTGCCTTAAGCTTGCCTTGCGCGCCAGACATACCAAAAACACCTTCGGTAATAAGTAATATACCACCGCCGGTTTGCTCTGTTAAACGGGTTGCACGCTCCAGCTGTTTTTCGCAGCTTTCAATATCGTTATGCTGGTAAACAAAGCGTTTACCCATGTGTAAACGTACGCCATCGATAATACAAGCGTGCGATTCGGCATCATAAACAATAACATCATTCCTATCAACCAAAGCATCAATGATAGATACCATACCCTGGTAACCGTAGTTAAGCAAAAAAGCTGATTGTTTACCAACGAATTGGGCTAAGCCATTCTCAAGCTCCTCGTGATGGATTGAGTTTCCTGACATCATCCTCGCGCCCATTGGGTAAGCCATACCGTAATCGGCGGCGGCTTGCGCGTCGGCTTGTCTTACTTCGGGATGGTTAGCCAAGCCAAGGTAATTGTTCAGGCTCCAAACCAAATGCTCTTTTCCATTAAACTGCATATGAGGGCCAATTTCGCCTTCCAGTTTAGGAAAAGAAAAATAACCATGCGACCACTTCTGGTGCTGACCTATCGGCCCACCTAAGCTTTTTGTTATTTTGTCAAATAAATCCAAAATGAATTGTTTTTATAAATTTAAATGCAAATATAGCCGTAAAAACACCTTCAAACAATAGCTATAACTTTTTAGAATAGGTTATAACCTGAGAGAACAGAAGCAAGATATTAAGAGTCAAGAACCAAGATGGTGAGATTCAAGACCCAGATATAAAGATTCAAGACTCAAGAAATAACAAAAGGAAAATCAGATTAACGAATCAGGAGCAATAAAAGTATTCAAACAAAAAAAAGGAGATCAACGCTCAGATGTTATTCCTTTGTTGATCTCCCATTCAATTGTTGTGGTCTTTCTATTTTTTCTTGCTTCTTGACTCTAACAGTCTTGCCTCTCTCCTTAGTCCGCGTTGCCGTGCAAATACGAGTTATTATTCCTGATCTCTACGTTACCTTCGCTATCCTGCATCAGGGAAAAACGTGAAATCTGGCTTTCGTCAGATGCAGGGGTATCCTGCAATGCAATCTCCTTGCGTTTGTAAGCCGGTACATTTTCCAACTCCTGGATATTACCTGTACGCAGTTTCATGCTCAGGTCTTTCAGTCTCATAATGCGCTCACGCGATTTTTTCAACTGCTCTTCTATCGATTCGTTGGTTTTGTTGTCATCAGCACCAACCGGTTGCGGTGCCGGAGTAGGCTCTGGCTCGGGTTCTGGCATGCGTGGTTGTTCCCTTACAGGTTGCTCGTAGCTTACCGGTTCGCTCATTTTAAAAGTAAAACCAGCAGTATCCGGCTCATTATCAGCCTCCAAATCTTCATGCATTAAGCTATGCCTTACAACAGCAGGTTCTTCCTGGCGGCTACCGGAAAACATGTCAAATAAACCGGCTTGTTTAGCATCCTCTTTAGGGGCTTTAGCATAAGGCTCGGCAGGAGCATCCGCTTTAACAGGTTTAATAAACTCATTAACCGGGCGCACTGGTTGAGGTTCTTCAGGAACCAGCATCGAAACTATTTTCTTGTTGCTGTTTTCTTTTTCGCGCTCATCTTTAGTTTGGAAACCGGTAGCAATGATAGTTACCGATAATTGCTCGCCCAGGTTTTCATCGATACAGTTACCCCAGATCAGGTCGGCAGCTAAGCCTGCTTCTTCCTGGATGTAATCAGTAATTACGCTGATCTCATCCATGGTAACCTCTTTAAGGCCCGAGCTGATGTTCAGCAATATATACCTTGCACCTTCAATTTCATTATCTTTCAACAATGGCGACGCCAGTGCACCTTCAACAGCTTTAAGGGCACGGTTTTCACCATCGGCGCTAAAGCTGCCCATGATAGATACACCGCTATCCTTCATTACCGTGCGCACATCTTTAAAGTCGACGTTGATATAACCCGGTAAGGTGATGATCTCGGCTATCCCTTTGGCCGCCGTAGTCAATATATTATCAGCCTGTGCAAATGCCGAGCTCATGGTCAGGTTACCAAAAATCTGGCGAAGCCTGTCATTCGAGATCACGAGGAACGAATCGACATACTTACGCAGTTCTTCCAAACCTGCATCAGCCTGCATTTTACGGCGTTTACCTTCAAAAGAGAAAGGCGTGGTTATGATACCCACCGTTAATATATCCATTTCGCGCGCTGCTTTGGCAATGATAGGGCTTGCGCCTGTACCCGTGCCACCGCCCATACCAGCTGTAATGAACAACATTTTGGTATTAACGCCCAACATCTGTTTAATATCGTCGATATTTTCAATAGCCGAATTTTTGCCTACTTCGGGTATTGAGCCTGCACCCATGCCCTCGGTTAAACTGGCACCTAATTGCACCTTGTTAGGTATAGGGCTCAGCTCCAATGCCTGGGCATCAGTGTTGCATATTATAAAATCAACACCGGTAATTCCTTGCCTGTACATATGGTTTACCGCGTTACCACCACCACCGCCAACACCAATTACCTTGATGATTGACGATTTTTCTTTTAACATTTCAAAATGCATAATCTTCGTTTTCAGCTATATGTAATTCAACCCAACATTAGATTTTACCATCGTAATAATAACACTTTTTCAACAAGGTTTATCCACATTTGTGAGCAATGTGAATAAGTTTACTCCTTGTGAATAAATATTATTTCAGAAAGTCCTCATCCTTAATGTCATCCTTAATAAATGTTATACTCTTTTTCAGCAGCCTGTCTAACAAACCACCTTCTTTACTTTTTGTATCAAATTTTGGCTTAGCCGTTTTAACCTCGGCCGGGATAGCTTCATTCATGTATTCCATTTTCTGGATACCTTTAATCAGCAAACCAATACCGGTAGCAAAAGTTGGGCTTTGCAATTCTTCGTATGTTCCTTTTGGCAACACTTCGTTTTTAGCCAGGTGCTCGGTAGGGTAACCCACACGGCAATCCAAACCGGTTACAAACTCAACCAACTGACGCAAGTGTTTCAGCTGTGCGCCACCACCGGTTATCACGATACCTGCAATCAGCTTTTTCTCGTACCCTGATGATTTGATCTCGTAGTAAACATGCTCTACGATCTCTTCCATACGGGCCTGGATTACATAAGCCAGGTTTTTCACCGAAATTTCTTTAGGCTCCCTGCCACGTAAACCCGGAACACATACAATCTCATTTTCCTTGTTCTCATCGGCCAGGGCAGATCCAAACCTTACCTTCAGTTGCTCGGCAATGTTGCGCATTACCGAACATCCTTCGCGGATATCCTCGGTTACGCTATTACCACCGAAAGGGATCACGGCTGTATGGCGAATGATGCCTTCGTGGAAAATAGCCACGTCGGTTGTACCACCACCAATATCAACCAAAACCACACCGGCTTCTTTTTCCTCTTCGCTCAAAACAGATTCTGAAGATGCCAGCGGTTCAAGGATCAGTTCCTGGCTTTCCAGGCTGGCCTTGTTAACACATTTTACAATGTTTTTGATAGCGGTTACCTGGCCAGATATGATATGGAAGTTAGCCTCAAGCCTAACACCCGCCATACCTATAGGGTCTTTGATGCCCGGCTCATTATCCACCGTAAATTCCTGCGGCAATACGTGGATAATCTCCTCGCCCGGAGGCATCACCAGGTTATACATATCCTCTATCAGTTTATCAATATCCTTACGACCGATCTCTGATTGCAGATCGCGACGGGTTATTAAGCCACGGTGCTGTAAACTTTTAATGTGCTGCCCCGCAATACCTACGTTCACTACCCTGATCTCCACATTTGATTGCGAGCCTGCCACATCCACCGCCTGATGAATGCCCTGTACTGTTTTATCTATATTTGAAACCACGCCGCGTGTCACACCCGCAGATTCGGCCTTGCCAATTCCTAAAACCTCAATCTTCCCGTTCTTGCTCCTGCGCCCAACAATGGCACATATCTTGGTAGTCCCGATATCCAATCCTACTACAATTGGCGAACTTTTTTCCTGAGTTGAGCTTTTGTCCATATTACAATTTAATTTGAGATGTATCCCTTTTCGTCCTGAGCGAATCCGCTTTGGCAGTCTTAGCCGCTTTAATCGAATCTGCTTTTATATTTTCATTTTTTATACCAATAACCTGGTTGGTATATTTTACATTGATCACTTTATAAGTATTCCAGCCTACCTTTGGCAACACCTGCTTGTAAAAAGCCTGGAGGTTGTTCAGCTTCACGTTAAGCGAATCCGCGTTACCTATCAGGATCCTTTGGTTGCCTACCCTCGGGATCAGTTCAATCTCACGCTCGTTGTTCACATACATCTGTGCTATCTGCGCGTCCCAAAGCGAATCCTTACGGATATAATCTGCTGCCCTGAACAAATCTTTCGCCAACCTGGTATGCAATGAATCAACACGGTTAGTAAACAACTCGTCAATGAAACCATTTGCCACCAATACCCTTGCGGTAAAGTTTGATGATAGCGGAATTTTTAAACCATGCTGATCTACATAAAAATCCATATCATAACGGTTCATGATCCGCAGTATTGGCTGGCGCTGGCTTACCTCAACCCTTAATACCCCGTCCATTTCGGTATAAACCTTGGCAAACTCAATAAAAGGGTTGGCCTTAAGCTTATCCTCCAGCTCCTGGATATTAATATTCTCGATACGTCTGCCTACCAGCGAGTGACTGGTAACTTCAATAATATGATCAACCTCCTGCTTGTCAATAAAATACTGACCGCCGGGAATGCTCACATTTACCGAAGTACATTTTACACCCGCTTTTTTTGTTTCAATAAAACTCATGAGCACCACAAGGCCACCAAGGCATATTACCCAGGCACAACCTATCAGCAGGCGCTTCCAAATGAGTTTTTTATTCATTACTTAATACTTGTTTTAATGGCTGCACCAGCGTGTCAATATCACCGGCACCTACAGTTAACAGCAATTCGGGCTTTTCGGCAGCTACTGCGGCTACCGCGGCCTCTTTACTTAGTATCCTTTTGTTTTGCAGTTGCATGCGGTTAAGCAGCATCTGCGAGTCAACTCCTTCTATCGGCAATTCGCGCGCCGGGTAAATTTCGAGCAATATGAGCTCATCAACCATGTCCAGCACTTCGGCAAAGCCATCGGCAAAGTCGCGGGTGCGGGTAAATAAATGCGGCTGAAATATGGCCGTTAATTTTTTAGCCGGATATAATCTCTTAATTGATGATATGCATGCCCTCAATTCTTCAGGGTGATGCGCATAATCATCAATGTAGATATGCTCTGGTGTTTTAACAATATATTCAAACCTGCGTTTAACACCTCTGAATGATGCCAGCGCCGCTTTAATATTCTCTGGCGAAATATTCAGCTTCAACACAGCTTCAATGGCAGCTACAGCATTCTCCACGTTGTGAGTGCCTGCTATACCCATTCTTATATCGGTGATATTTACCGCGGCACTGTTGTAGTCGAAGTAAAAATCGCCGTCAATGATCCTCACGTTTGAAGCATGCGCGTCGGCAGTTTCATCTTCAAAAGCGTAAGTATAACCACCATCTAACGGCAAACCATTTTTGTGCACCAGCGTACCGCCCGGTTTTATCTGCGAGGCGAATAGCTTAAACGACTCGGTCAGATGCGCGTGATCGCCATAAATATCCAGGTGATCGGCATCCATTGATGTAATGATAGCCACATCAGGAAACAGCGTAAGGAACGAGCGATCATACTCATCGGCCTCAACCACCATTACATTGTTTTTACCGTACAGCACATTGGTTTGGTAGTTTGATGATATACCGCCCAAAAATGCCGAACAATCATTACCCGATGCCTTTAGCAAATGCGCTACCATGGTTGAGGTGGTAGTTTTGCCATGCGTTCCGGCAACAGCGATGGTAAACGAGCTCTTGCTGATCAAACCTAAAACCTGCGAACGCTTAAACAGCTCAAAGCCGTGGCTTTTAAAATAGTTAACGATATGTGAATCCTTTGGCACCGCAGGTGTATAAATGATCAATGTATCGCTGCACGGCTTCTGGAAACTCATGGGGATATAATCCGCATGGTCTTCAAAAACAACCTGGATGCCTTCGTTGTGCAACTGGTTTGTTAAATCAGTCGACGTTTTATCATATCCGCAAACAATGCAACCCAAATGATGGAAATAGCGTGCCAGACCGCTCATACCGATGCCGCCTATGCCTATGAGATAAACTCTTTTAATATCGTGCAGTTCCATTTTTAATTTGTTTTAAAAAAGGCCCTCCTCCCTTTGGAAGAGGAGGACCATCATTTAATTGTTACTTATTATTTGGATAAGTTCCTTTGCTATAACTTCATCGGCATTTGGCATGGCCATTTTACCAATGTTATTGCTCAATTTTTTCTGCAGGTCGCGGTCTTCAAATAATTCAAGTGCCCTTTCAACCAGCTTTGCTTCGGCGTCCCGGTCGGCCACAAAAACGGCCGCGTTTTCATGAACCAGCGCCAAAGCATTTTTAGTTTGATGATCTTCGGCCACATTGGGCGAAGGCACCAGGATCACCGGCTTTTTAATGGCGCACAGCTCGGCAATAGTGCCGGCCCCTGCCCTTGATATAATAATATCGGCAGCGGCATAAGCCAGGTCCATCCGGGTTAAAAACTCCCTGATCTGAAGATCAGGGTGATAGTTTTCGCCCAGCTTTTCGATGATGCTTTTATAATAAAACTTGCCGGTTTGCCATATCACCTGTACATCGGCAGCCAACAGTTTATCAATACCATTCATAATACTGTTGTTTAGCGTACGTGCCCCAAGGCTGCCACCAGTTATCAGTATCGTTTTTTTAAAGTGCGACAAATGGTACAACTCCAAAGCCTGCATGTGTTTACCGGCAATGTTCACCGCGTCCTTACGGATGGGGTTACCGGTTTTGATAATCTTATCGGCAGGGAAAAACTTCTCCATACCATCAAAGGCCACGCAGATCTTTTGGGCATGTTTACCCAGCCATTTATTGGTAATACCAGCATACGAGTTTTGCTCCTGTATGAGGTATGGGATCCCCTTCAGCGACGCGGCATATAATAGCGGCCCCGAAGCGTATCCACCTACGCCAACCGCGGCATCGGGCTTAAAATCTTTAATGATTTTGATAGCCTTTCGCACACTATTAGCCAGTTTAACAGGGAACATCAGGTTTTTAACAATAGAACCGCGCTGAATTCCCTGGATATCCAAACCGATAATTTTATAACCCGCCGCCGGAACTTTATCCATTTCCATACGCCCGTTAGCACCTACAAACAGGATCTCGGTATTGGGATCAATATTTTTTAAAGCATTGGCAATAGAGATAGCCGGGAAGATATGTCCTCCTGTTCCGCCACCACTTATGATTATCCTTTTTGACATGCTTTCGTCTTTAACTTAATTCCTAACCTTGTTTTACAACTAATCTCTTATCTCCAATCACTAATCACCGACTCACGCCGTCCTGATCTCTCCTACTATAATTTTATTCGGTCCTGCGTTATCTTCTTTTATAGTCTTATCTTTTTTAGGCTCTTCAATATCCTTACTTACCGACAGGATAATACCGAAGGCTATACTGGTAAACAATATCGATGTACCGCCCATACTTACCAACGGCAATGGCACACCTGTTACCGGCCCTAAACCAACAGCTACAGCCATATTGGCAAAAGCCTGTATGGTTAAGCTGAAACTTAAACCACAGGCCAGTAACGCTCCAAAGGCTTTTGGCGCTTTGGTTATAATCTTGATACATCGGTATAGCAGGAACAAATAAATTCCTACCACAACTATACCACCTACCAAACCATACTCTTCAACAATAATGGCGTAAATTTCATCGGAGTATGATTCGGGCAGGTAATTTCTTTCGGTACTGTTCCCGGGGCCTTTGCCAAATAAACCACCTGTAGCGATAGCAATCTTGGCATGGTCGCTCTGGAACGATTTATCAGCCTTAGCCAGTTCGGGGTGCATAAACACCTTCATACGCGATACGTAAGTATGCCGCCTCGGACCAAGAAATATAACGCCCAATAACAATATAAAGCCTGCAGCGCAAGTGATGGCTATCTGCCTGATACTGATACGGCCAATGATCAATAGTAATATGCTAACTCCAAACAACATCAATGCTGTTGAAAGGTTGGCCAATGCAATGAGGATAAACACCACACAAACCGAGCCCATGATAGGCAAAAAGGATTCTTTAACATCCTTAATATTTTCCTGCTTGCGCGATAACGTACGGGCCAGGTAAGTTATTAATGCCAGTTTAGCCAAATCCGAAGTCTGGAAGCTTAACCCGGTTCCGGGGATGGCTATCCAGCGACTTGCGTTGTTGATATGACTACCAAAAACCAGCGTATACAACAACAAGGGGATGGTAACAATCATCATCACTTTAGAGATACCGGCGTAATAGCGATAATCAAGCTTGTGCGAAAAATACATCAGCGCAATACCGCCCACTATCATGAACACGTGTTTCATGAGGATGATCTCAACTCCTTTACCTTGCTTAAATGCCAGCGTACCCACCGAGCTGTATACCGCCAACAAGGATATAACAGAAAGCAATATGACTATGAGCCATATCCAGCGATCCCCTTTTGTATTGTTTAATATCCTATGCATTTCCTTTTTATTTGGTTCATGGTTGATAGTTCATAGATCATGGCTTAGATTTTTTCGCTATGATCCATGAACTATCAACTATGAACTGTTTTACAATTCCTTCACTGCCGCTTTGAACTGATCGCCACGGTCTTCATAATTTTTAAAAAGATCGAAGCTGGCGCAGGCCGGCGACAGTAATACCGTATCACCTTTGGTTGCCAGGTGATAAGCCACGGTTGCAGCCTCCTGAGCCGATGATGTGTTTACTATAATTTCAACCATATCATCAAAAGCCTCGTGAATGCGTTTATTGTCTTTTCCTAAACAAACAATGGCTTTTACCTTTTGCTTAACCAAATCATTAAGCATGCTGTAATCATTTCCTTTGTCAACACCACCTAAAATCAGCACTACATCGCTGGTCATACTTTCCAAGGCATACCAGGTTGAGTTAACGTTGGTAGCTTTTGAATCGTTAATAAAGCGAATGCCGGAGATATTGGCAACAAACTCCAGGCGGTGCTCAATGCTTTTAAAGTTGCCCATGCTCTCCCTCATCGTTTCGTTACGCAGCTCCAACACCTTTGCTACAATACCCGATGCCATGGAGTTGTAAATGTTGTGCTTGCCTTGCAGGGCTAAATCTTGAATTGACATTGTAAAATGTTCTTGTGTTGTGTTAATGACAATATTGTCGTTGCTATCCAGGTATGCGCCCGGTTCAAATTTTTGCTGTATGGAAAACGGCAACAGCTGTGCCCCGAACGTTCGCTCTTTCATTCCCTTTATTGTTTCCGGATCATCGGCACAATAAATAAAATAATCGGAGGCGGTCTGGTTCTGCGTTATCCTGAATTTGGATGCTGCGTAGTTTTCCAGTTTATAATCATACCTGTCCAAATGGTCGGGTGTGATGTTTAGTAGTACCGCTATGTCAACCTTAAACCTGAACATATCGTCAAGCATAAAGCTGCTTAGCTCCAGCACATACCAGTCAAACTTTTCGGTAGCAACCTGGTAGGCAAAACTTTTGCCGATGTTACCCGCCAAACCAACGTTCATCCCCGCATCTTTTAAAATGTGATAGGTTAAGCTGGTGGTAGTGGTTTTACCGTTTGAGCCTGTTATACCAATGATCTTTGCATCAGTGTACCTCCCGGCAAACTCAATCTCCGATATTACAGGCGTTCCTTTTTCGTGCAGCTTTTTGATGATCGGCGCCTTATCCGGAATACCCGGGCTTTTGATCACTTCAGCCGCATTCAGGATCAGTTCTTCTGTATGTTGTTTCTCTTCAAAAGGAATTTTCCAATCTTCGAGCTGTTTTTTATAGTTATCGGCAATGCCGCCAAAATCCGACACAAAAACATCAAAGCCCTGCTGCTGCGCAAGGTATGCAGCACCAACACCGCTTTCTCCTGCACCGAGGATAACTAACCTCGCAGCCCCATCCGAAGGAGAGGGAGTTGATTGGTTTGATATTTTATTGTCCTGATCCATTTTTACTTTTTTGATTTCACCGATGTTTTTCACTCCACCGGTTCCATTTTCCAATTTCTTCTTTCCTAACCTCTAATCTCCAATCACTAACCTCTAACGAAGTTTCAACGTTATCACCGTCACTATCGCCAGTATGATACAAATGATCCAGAAGCGGGTAACAATTTTTGCTTCATGGAACCCTTTTTTCTGATAGTGGTGATGAAGCGGGGCCATTAAAAACACCCTTTTCCCTTCGCCAAATCTCTTCTTGGTGTATTTAAACCATGACACCTGGATGATCACCGAAAAATTCTCTACCAGGAAAATACCGCACAATAACGGCAGCATCAATTCCTTACGGATCATGATAGCAAACACCGCGATGATACCGCCTATGGCCAAACTGCCGGTATCGCCCATGAATACCTGTGCCGGGTATGAGTTATACCATAGAAAGCCTACGCACGCACCAACAAAAGCACCGGCAAAAACTACCAGCTCGCCCGAGTTAGGGATGTACATAATATTCAGGTAATCGGCAATAACCGTGTTACCCGATACATAGGCCAGTATAGCCAGCGTAATACCTATAATAGCAGAAGTACCCGTCGCCAGGCCATCAATGCCATCGGTTATATTTGCTCCGTTTGATATAAACGTGATGATCAGGATCACAAAAAACAGGAACACCACCAGCGCGTATTGCTCGTAACCTTTCCCTAAAAACTTTAACACCTTGGCATAATCAAACTCATTGTTTTTATAAAACGGCATGGTTGTTTTGGTAGAATGCACATCCTGCGTATAAACCGGAGTATTACGTTTCATATGAAACTCAACCGGGGCATCGTCCTTTACCGGCAAAACCACCTCCTGGCGGATGATGATGCTGCTGTTGAAATACATTGTCCACCCAACAATAAGCGACAAACCAACCTGGCCAATGATCTTGAACCTTCCCGCTAAACCTTCCTTATTCTTTTTAAATACTTTAATATAATCATCCAAAAAGCCGATAGCGCCTAACCAAACTGTGGTAACTATCATCAGGATCACATAAACGTTTTCAAGCTTGGCAAACAGCAGCGTTGGTATTAAAATACCCAGCAAAATGATGACACCACCCATTGTAGGAGTACCCGATTTTTGCATCTGCCCTTCCAGTCCCAAATTTCTTACGGTTTCGCCAACCTGTTTAAAACGCAGGTAATCAATCAGCCTCCTGCCATAAACCGTAGTGATCAGCAATGATGTAATTACAGCCATCGCCATCCTGAAGGTGATGTATTGAAATACACCTATCCCCGGGATACTGTAATTTTTGCTTAAGTAGTTAAACAGGTAATACAACATTGCTCTTCTCTTTTACTAATAGTATCTTCTTACACCAAATCTTTAAACCGGTTCTCCAACTCTTCCATATCATCGAAGTGGTTTTTCACTCCGTTTATTTCCTGGTATTTTTCGTGCCCTTTACCCGCTACCAGGATAATATCACCCGGGTTAGCCAGCATACAGGCAGTCTTGATTGCTTCGTGCCTGTCGATGATGCTAACCGTATGCCTTTTAAATGCCGGGTCAACACCCTCTTCCATTTCTTTGATGATCTGCGCCGGATCTTCGGTACGCGGATTATCTGATGTCAGGATTACCTTATCGCTCCATTCACAGGCGGTTTTAGCCATGATAGGGCGTTTGGTTTTATCCCTGTCGCCGCCGCAGCCAATTACTGTGATCACTTTCTCATTACCCTTACGGATATCATGAATGGTGCTCAGCACGTTTTGAACAGCATCCGGCGTGTGGGCATAGTCAACTATACCTACTACTTTGTTTGGCGCGGTGATATATTCAAAGCGGCCTTCGGCGCCGGTCAGTTTGCTTAAGCTGGTAAGCACTTTAGCTTTATCCTGTTCAAGCAACATCGCGGTAGCATAAACCCCTAACAGGTTATAAGCATTGAATGTACCCACCATTTTAAACCATACCTCCTCGCCGTCAATTTGCAGCAGTAAACCGCTGAATTGATTTTCGAGGATACGGGCTTTGTAATCGGCCATAGTTTTAAGGCCATAGCTTTTTTTGTGCGCCGCTGTATTTTGCAGCATTACATTACCATTTTTATCATCGCTGTTGGTAAGCGCGAAAGCCTCTTTCGGCAAGCCATCAAAAAATTCCTTCTTGGCATTCAAATACCTCAGGAAGGTTTTATGATAATCTAAGTGGTCATGCGTTAAATTGGTGAACACACCACCTGCAAAAACCAGGCTTTCAATACGTTTTTGTGAAATGGCATGCGAGCTTACTTCCATAAAGCAATAATCGCAACCGCTGTCCACCATTTCGGCAAGCAGATTGTTTAGCTCAACCGGATCGGGAGTGGTATGGGTTGATGGGATCACCTTGCCGTTGATCTGGTTTTCAACAGTTGATAGTAAACCGCATTTATAACCCAAATCGCGGAACAACTGGTAAAGTAACGTAGCGATAGTGGTTTTGCCATTAGTGCCTGTTACCCCAACCAATTTTAATTTAGCCGATGGATTATCGTAAAAGTTAGCAGCTACAATAGCCAAAGCCACAGCCGAATCGGCCACCATCAGGAAATCAACCTCGCCGGTGGTATGAGCAGGCAGGTCTTCGCAAATTACCGCTACAGCACCTTTTTTAATGGCCTGATCGATATAATCGTGCCCATCAACAACAGTACCTTTAACAGCAACAAACATCGCCCCCGGGATTACTTTTCTTGAATCAAAAGCAATCGCTGTGATCTCCACATCGGCGCTTCCCTGCAACTCAGTGAAGGCCAGTCCATCAATTACATCGCTTAAATACCTCATTGCAGCTCTAATAAAATTCGTGATCCTTTTGGTATAACACTTCCACCGGTAACCGATTGATTGGCAACTACACCGCTTCCGCGTACAGTTACCTTATAACCCGCGTTACCCATTACGTACAACGCATCGCTAAGCCCCATGCCCGTTACCGCCGGCACAGTACCATTTTTATATTTTACTTCCTCAAACGGAATACCATTGCTTGTATCAACTGTGCTGTTGGCTGATGCGTACAAAGGTTTAACGCCCAGTTTTGAATAAACTTTTTTCAAGGCTTTCATATTACCTTGTTTCACCTGCGGCAATACCGTATTGCCTACATAATGGGTCTGTGAATTCTGGTTAATATCCAGGTCATTAGCATAAACCCTGTCTGCCACTTCCCTAAACACCGGGCCAGCAACCTTCGCTGCCAGGTAATCGCCCTGGGTTGGGTTATTGATCACCACAATCATCGAGTACTTAGGATGATCGGCAGGGAAATAACCGCAAAACGAAGCCTGGTATTTTTTATCCTTATAACCTTTGGTTCCGTTAGCAACCTGTGCAGTACCCGTTTTGCCGGCTACGCTGTAAAGCTTGTTTTTAATCACATTTTTACCGGTACCATTCATTACCACCCCCTCAAGCATACCCCTTACTTTACCCAAAGTAGCCTCTGAGCAAACCTGCTCGGCAATTACCCTTGCCTGAAACTGCTCAATTGGATTGCCCAATCTCCTGATCTCGCGAACCAGCAGCGGGGCAATCATTTTACCGTTGTTAGCAACCGAGTTATAATAAGCCAGCATTTGCAGCGGCGTAATATTCATTTCGTAGCCGTAAGCCATCTCAGGCAAGCTGTAATTTTTGTTCCAGCTGCGGTTCGATGGATTTTTAATTACCGGCCTGCCTTCGCCCTGAATTTGAAGCCCAAGCTTTTCGTTCAGGTGATAGCTGTACAGCTTGTTGATGTACTGCCATGGGTTATTATGATAAAATTTATCAACCAATTTTGCCGCCGCCACGTTTGATGACTCTTCAAAAGCACGCCTAACCGACATTTCATAATTATCATGTTCGGTATCGGTAATGGTTGGCCCTTTCGGGAACTTATATTTACCGCCCTCGGCATTAACTATGGTGCTGGTATCAATCTTATGCTGATCGAGCATGGTCATGTACGATGCCAGCTTAAAGGTTGACCCCGGATCGATAGCGTTACTGATAGCGTAGTTCATCTGCTCCTTGTAATCGCCATCTTTAGTGCGCGTGTAATTGGCAATCGCCCTGATCTCACCGGTTGATACCTCCATCAGCACCACGCAACCATGATCAGCAGCGCTTTTAACCAGTTGTTTCTTCAATGCATCCTGTGCCACATCCTGGAAATTTACGTTGATGGTTGAAATGATATCAGCACCGTCTTTAGGTGCTATTTCATCATCGTCATCAACCGGCATCCAGATGCCGCCCGGAATCCGCTGCATTAAACGCCTGCCGCTTTCGCCGTTGATATATGAAGCATAAGCTCCTTCCAAACCAACCGGGTTTTTAACGTTTTCGTTTTTGTAACCGATGGTACGTGCCGCCAGCGACTGGAATGGCAAGATCCTTTTATTTTTCTGAATAACGATCAATCCGCCTTTGTACTTACCCATGTTAAACACCGGGAACTGGCGGATCTTTTTCAAATCCTGGTAAGATACCTTACGCCTGATGAGCACATAACGTGAGCTATCCCTGCGGGCCTCGCGCAATACGCGCGAATAATCCCTTGCAGACCTATCACCAAACATACCTGACAGCTTTGCAGCCAGCAGGTCGATATTATTATTAAAAGCCGTATCCGATGCAATACCACCGGCCAGCATATCCATGTGCAACTCGTACTCCGGCACCGAAGTAGCCAGCAAACTTCCATCAACAGAAAAAATATTACCCCTTGCCGCTTCAACAGTTTGGTATTGAGCGGAAAGATCGGCAGCCATAGCTTTCCATTTATCGCCCTGAACATATTGCAGGCGACAAAGCTGCACAACAACGGCAATGGCTAAAAGCAAAACAAGACCAAAGGCTAAATAAACCCTGGCCAGTATGTTAGTCCTAATTCCCATCTGCCACCTCCTTCACTGTTATTTTTCCCGGCGGATCAACCGACTGACTCAAACCCAATGTATCTGCACGCTTGGCCACTTCGGTAAGCGTGCTTTTGAATGCCATATCAGCCTTGGTCGATTTATAATCCCAGCCCAGCTCTTTAACCTCCTTGGTGAGCGCGTCAATTTCACGTACCGATTTTTCGGCATAGTGCATGTTACCAATGTACACCATCCCTAAAAAGGCTAAAAACAAAACAAAGGGCAAAGCATTGGTAGCCTTCTCGGTTGTAAGAAAGCCCTTGGTAAAAAGTTGTGTAAAAAAGTTATCGGGCAGTTCCCTTGCAGGTCGCCTTTCTTCAACAACTTCTTCTACTTCCTCTTCTTCCTGAATTTCTGTACGTAAACGATTGGTCATTTTTTTACAGCTATTCTTAATTTAGCGCTCCGTGCCCTGTTATTTTTGGTTATCTCCTCTGCCGATGCTGTTATAGCCCCGCGACTTACAGCATCAAGCGGTTTATTATCGTTTCCATAAAGGTCTTTCTCCACCTCGCCGCTGAACTTGCCTTTGGCTATGAAGTTTTTTACCAGCCTGTCTTCCAGCGAATGGTATGACATCACCACCAGCCTGCCGCCAACCGCTAAAACATCTGCCGATTGCATTAAAAAATCCTTTAATGCTTCCAGCTCCTGGTTAACCTCTATTCGTAATGCCTGGAACACTTGCGCCAGGTATTTATTTTCTTTTCCTTTCGGGATGCGGTTACTGATCACATTTTTCAGATCGGCAATGGTAACTATCGGCACGTTTAACCTTGCAGTAGCAATGGTTTCGGCCAATGATTTGGCATTCTGGATTTCTCCGTAAATGCCAAAAATCCGGTGCAGGTCGGCAACCGAATAATTATTTACCACATCCTTAGCAGTCAGCTCGCCCAACTGGTTCATGCGCATATCCAACTCGGCATCAAACCGGATGGAAAACCCGCGATCGGCCTCATCAAACTGGTGCGATGACACACCCAGATCGGCCAGTATACCATTTACAGGGATAGCACCATGTAAACGGCAAAAGTTTTTGAGATATCTAAAATTCTGATCTACAAAAACAAAACGCTCATCATCAATAATATTCCGTTGCGCATCAGCATCCTGATCAAAAGCGATCAGCCTGCCTTTTGGCCCCAGGTGTTTTAATATCTCGCGCGAATGCCCGCCGCCACCAAAAGTCACATCCACATAAGTACCGTCCGGATCAATATTCAGCCCATCAATACACTCCTTCAGCATTACCGGTACATGGTACTCACTCATTCCTGCTCCTTATTTTTACCACCCATTACTTTTTTTGCCAGCGCACTAAAGCTTTTTGGCTCATCATCCATCAGTTTGCGGTGCGCTTCGGCATCCCAAACCTCAATTTTATTTAACTGACAAGCCAGCACAACATCACCTTTTATACCTGCGTATTCCAATAGGAATTTCGGCAACAATACCCTACCGGCAGCATCGGGCATAAGCTCGGTGGCGCCACGGGTAAAATATCGTATAAAGGCTATATTATCCTCTTCGTATTCATTAAGTTTGCTCAAATCTTCAAGTCGTTTATCCCATTCCTTTTTAGTGTATATGACAAGGTACTTTTCGAACCCGCGATTGATCACCAGGCCTTCAGATTCCAATTCAGGAAGCTTTTTCTTAAGGCCAGCCGGGATCATCATCCTAAATTTAGGATCAAGCTTACACTCAAATTCACCGGTTAAAAACGACATTGTATGACTTGGGCAATTTTGTAACGTAAAAGTAAATACTTTTACCACTTTCTACCACTTTCCCCCACTAAAAGTTTTCAACAATTTTTAGGTGGCTCTGTTTTATGTTTTTTAAAGTTTTTCAGAAATTTCACCCCCGATAAAAACCGCTAATAAACAGATAGTTACATTGGGTTTTAGCTATAAATACTGATAGATTAAAAAGTGGGAGAAAAAACCAATTATCGCGAAAGCACACTACAGACAAACCACTACTACGCAACAGATAGCATGGCTTTAATATTTTGTATATTAAGCCGTTGAATATAACAAACCGCATGTACACCTATCAATACAAAGAACTGGCCTTAGCCTTATATGAAGCACTCATTCCCGACCCATTTTATGTAGAATTGTTACGGGGTGGTTATGGCGACGAAGACGACAAGCAGGAAATATTAATGCGATACATGGATTACTCCATGACAGAAGGTGAAAAGTACGGCAGGTTGACCATCGCTGGCGATATCCCTTACGGCGCGGCCATTTGGAGCAGACCGTTAGACCAGGCCACAGAAAATAAAAAAAACCTGTTAAAGAAAGAGTTTATAAAAACCTGCATGGGCGAACCGGCGCTTAAAGCCTATTCAACCATAGTATCCTTCATGACCGAACAACTTGACCCTACGTTGCAAAACGCATGGTATTTATCAATAGCCGGGATCAAGCCCGATCACCAAGGGAAAGGTTTGGGAACAAGCCTATTAGCAACAACACTTAACGAAACAGATAAAAACAGCATACCAACCTGTCTTGAAACGTTTACCCCACGCAATATCCGGTTTTATGAACGGATTGGGTATCAAATAACAAAAGAGGTAGCTGAGCCGCTTACCGGCTGCCCTTACTGGATCATGGTTAGGGAGCCGTTAGGCTGATTACGTAACTATAACTTCACAGGGAGTTAACAAAATTAGGGGCACTTTTACCGCCGTTTCATTCCGGTTGCTAAATGCTTTTAATTCCCCGGAAACTCTACATATCTACCATGAAAAAGCAATTATCCTTAGCATTACTCGCCCTGTTTATCACAACAGGACAAATGATGGCGCAGACTGCCAAACACGTTATCTTCGTAACCATCGACGGGTTTCGCCCGGATTTTTATCTGGACAGCGAATGGCAAACACCTAACCTTCACGCGCTGATGAAAGAGGGCGCTTACACCAAAGGCGTAAACAGCGTATTCCCTTCCATGACCTATCCTTCGCATACCACCATTGTTACCGGTGTGCAACCCGCTAACCATGGCATATATTACAACAACATATTTACTCCCGATGGTGCACCACAACAGCCTTACTGGCAGGATAGCTCTATCCACGCACCTACCATTTGGAAAGCGGCCAAAGACAAAGGCATGACGGTTGCTTCGCTTTACTGGCCTGTATCTGCCAATGCCCCTGTCGATTACAATATTCCCGACATAGGTAGCCTGGGCGACGCGGTGCGTGAGCAATATTCTTTACCGCAGGGCTTTTATGCAGAAGTGAAAAAAGAAGTGTTTGGCGGTGTCGACAAAATAGATGCAGGAAAAAATCAGAACATTGCCAAAATTGCCGCGTACGTGATCAAAAAAAGCAAGCCTGAACTGATGACCATTCACGTATTTTCTGTTGATGGAGCCGAGCATGCCGAAGGACGTTCCGGGGCACGGGTACAGGAAGCCGTTGCCGACGCGGATGCTGCGGTGGGCATTATCATTGATGCTTTGAAATCTGTCGGTATATGGGAAAGCACCGTATTGCTTATTGGCGGCGACCACGGATTTTATGATGTAAAGAAAACGATCTCGCCCAATGTGTGGCTAAAAGAAGCCGGATTAATCACCGACCTGAAAACTGGCGATTGGAAAGCGCAATTTAATGCAGTTGGTGGATCTGCCTACCTGTACCTGAAAGATCCTGCTGATAAAGCTACAGCTAATAAAGTAAAAACAATACTGGAAGCCCAGCCCGACAGCGTGAAGCAATATTACCGCATCATCAGCAGAGAACAGTTAAACAAAGGCGGCTATAACCCAAATGTAGCTTTCGCAATTACCGGCGAGCATGACGCAGCATTTAGTTCAACTATTACAGGCAATGCTGTAAAGCCTGGTAAGGGCGGTACACATGGCCATTTTCCTGATACAAAAAATATCCGCACCGGACTGATAGCTTACGGACCAGGCATCCGTAAAGGTGCAGTGATAGAAGAAATGAACCTGCGCGATATGACGCCGATTTTGGTTAAACTCATGGGTATTCCATTTCCAAAAGTGGATGGAAAGATTCCGGCTGGGTTGTTGAAGTAAGTGGCTTAAAAATATCTGTGCATTAAAGAGAAATGTCATTTCGATAGAGCACGGGTAGAATGAGCATTGGGGCGAAAGAGAAATCTTATACATCATGCCTGCAAAGTATGCAGGGCGTATAAGATTTCTCCTTACCCCTTGCGCACAATTGCTACCGCGGGGTTCGTTCGAAATGACATCGCGTTTTAGTGATTAGCCACCCTGCATAGTTTGGGATTGCTTCGTACCTCGCAATGACGTGACTTTATTATATGCTTACGTTTTCTTGCTTAAGCAACCTCAACAGGCAATACCTTCGACCTGCCGCGAACCTGTTTTTTCTTTTTCTTGCTCGTACGGTTAAGCCACATCATTACACCGGTTACTGGGAAAATGAGTGAAACCAGGGTGATCAAAAAGGCTAAAACCTGGGTAGGCCAGCCATAAATAGAACCTGTATGAATGGGTTTGATAACCCCTCTGATACGCTGGCCAAGGCTTTTATCAGCATATAAAGCTGAGCCTGCTATTTTGCCGCTGTATTGATCAATATAATAAGTATCCGTAGCAAGTTCAACTGAACCTTTTTTGAGCACATTAAAAGTATAAACCGCTGCTGTATCCTTCGGGTAACGGATAGTGAAATTTTCAGCATCAGTTATTTTACTACCTAATGCGCCAATAGCGGTTTCTGGAGAGATGGCGGTAACCCCTGACTGATAAGCCGAAAGCGGGGCTTTGATATCTTCCTTGGCAACAACTTTTGAATTGGTAAGGAAAAACAAAGTGCTGTTTGCCCATTTAAAGGTCATGACCAACCCGGATGCCGAAATAATGATCAAGAATATAGAAGTATAGAAACCGGTAACAATATGTAGATCGTGCGTTAACCGCTTGCCACTGCCGCCCCATTTTATTTTAAGACGTTGCTTCATAATGACCTTGGTTTTAGGCCACCAGAGTATTACACCGGTTATCAAAATCACCAGGAAAAACAAGGTTGAGAGACTGATCACCCAATCGCCCAGGCTATTTTTACCGCCCAGTAAATAGCGGTGAAACATCTCTACCGAATACAGAAAAGTTTGCCTGCGGTTAAACTGATCAACTATTTGCCCGGTATACGGGTTTACAAAAGCGGTAAGGTTTGAACGTTCCGCATCCTTTGGCTTAGCATCCTTTTTGGTATGCGCGCCGGCATGTTTTTCGGCTTTGGGAGCACCAACTGCTTTCTTATCCTTCTTTTCGGGTACAATGAGGGCAACCTCTACAGTACGCTCCGGGTCCTCATAAACAGTGACAGTTGCCAGTTTTGATTTAGGGATCTGCTTTAAAACGCCTGCGGTCAGCGCAGATATCGGCAGCCTTTTATCCTCGGGTTTTACAAAATATCGCTGCGGATTAAGTGCCTGCTGAATTTCCTTTTCAAAAACCAGCATGGTACCGGTTAAGCACGAGCAAAAAATGATTACTCCTGCCGCAAGGCTTAAGTAGAGGTGGATGGTGCGGAAAAATACTTTCATCAGTTTATAAGCATAAAAACCGGGCATGTTCCCATGCCCGGTTAAATTCAATTAATTAAAATCGATAACTCAATGTAGTTAAGAACTGCCTTGGCGGTATAGGGTTAATACTATAGTTTTCGTGCACGTTGTAATTAAGCACGTTGCCAATATTAGAGATCTTACCAATGACAGAGATCTTTTTATAAGTATAACCTACCGAAGCATCAACCGTGGTAAAGCCCGGTACATTAACTAACCTTGATATAGTTTGGGTTTGACCTACTGTATTTGCATTACCCGCAACACGATCTCCCAGGTAATAAACCGATGCACCTACTTTAAAGCCTTTTAAATCGCCGTTATAAAAAGTATAAAATACGCTGGTGTTGGCGGTATGCTTTGGAGTATTCAACAATGGCTGCCCTGCAATGTTGCTGCCAATCGCGGTTCCGGTTTTAGTGTACTTGGCATTGGTATAACTATAACCGGCCAATACGTCCAGGCCTTTTACCGGGTGACCGGCGATATCAAGTTCCACACCATCGCTCCTTGTTTCACCACTTAGTACTTTAATATTGGTGTTGATGTTAGGTGTAACCCCATCAGCAGCAAATGGTGCTGTTTGGGCCAGGTTATTATTTTTAATTCGGTATGCCGTTACGTTTACCGACAGGTTACCATTCAGGAAATCATTTTTAACACCAATTTCATACTGGTCGATCATTGAAGGGTCAAGAGGATTGTTATTGATATCGGTGCCAGTATTAGTTACAAAAGAATTAGAGTAGCTTGCAAACAGGGCAGTATTAGCTATTGGCTTGTAAACGATGCCTACACGCGGTGAAAATGCTTTATCTTCTTTACCTTTTGCCTCAGCGGTTGATGAACCATAGTTTACAACTGATGACGGCGACGCGTATTGGTACGACCAACGCACACCAGCTAACACTTTTACTTTTTCCGATATACTTACCAGATCGTTAAAATATGTCCCAAAACGGTTGGTTGGCGTTAAAACACTATAAAGAGCATTCATTGTAGGCATATCGGTACGCAGGGTATATTTATTTAAATCAAAAATGTTGATCTTGTCATATACGACCGATTGAAAAGTATTATTTTGGTCAAGATAGCTTGAAACCCCTTTTACAGTTGCAACATACGTATATGCCGTATTTCTGTACCAATCTGCATCAACACCGGCCAAAATATTATGCTTAATGATGCCGGTATTAAACTGCCCGGTAATGTTAAACTGGCCTGTGTAATAATCTTCAAGTGTTTTAGCCTTGTTCAGCGTACGGCCCCAATCGCCATTGGCATCTGGCAATACACGCTCAGTTGTTTGGTATGAGCGGTTAAAGTGTTGGTATGAAAAACCGCCGCTTAACTTCCAAAGGCTATTGAGCTGATGGTTAATAGTTGCTGTTGCAGTAGTTTGTTTGGTATTACCGGTTGACCATGAAGCACCCAAATACCTATTACGCGGAACTTTGGCAATAACGTTGTTGATTTGTCCGGTTCCGAAATCGGGGGTAAAATCATAGTTAATGTAATCACCTTCAATAATCAAGGTTGTTTTATCGCTTATTTTATACAGGAATGAAGGGTTGATATACTCCCTTTCTGATTTTACGTTGTCGCGGTAGCTTTTAGCATTTTCATAGGTACCATTTACACGGTACGCTAATTTGGAAGATATAGGGCCATAAACATCAAACGACGGGCGGTAAAGATCATAGCTGCCATAAGTCATAGACACCCGGCCGCCCTGCTCAAATAAAGGTTTTTTGGTTACCATATTCAGGATACCGCCGGGAGCCACGTTTCCGTATAGTAATGCTGCACTGCCTTTCAATACTTCTACACGCTCCAGTGAGCTGATCTCGGGCACAACGCCAGAGTTAACCCTGAAACCGTTTTTAAACATGTTGTTACTTCCAAAGTTATAACCTCTGGCACCAAATGTTTCCTGGGTATTACCGCGGCTGCTATATAAATACACGCCATTCACATTTTTTATAACATCACTTAAACGTAATGACTGTTGCTGATCAAGTACATCGCGGCCTATTACTGTAACGCTTTGTGGTAGGTCCATTGGCGATACGTTCATTTTGCCAATGTTTAAGTTTTTACGGTTGATAGTTTTGGTTGACGAAACTACAACTTCATCTAACTGGGCCGAACTTTCATTAAGTTTAAAAGATACCACAGTAGTTTTATTTGCGGTAACAGTTACGGTTTGTTCTTCGGTTTTGGTGCCTACATATGAAGTAACCAGGGTATAAGTGCCCGGTTTAACGTTATGGAAGGCAAAGGATCCGTTGTCTGTAGTGGTAGTACTTTTGTTTAATCCTTTAATGGCAACATTTACAAATGAAGCCGGTTTATCATCGCTGGTTTTAACAACACCGGTTATTTTGCCGTTATTGCCTTCGTCTTCAGCTTTCAGGACTGATACATTTAAAAACAGGAATAAAATTAAAAGAGGGATTGCGCGCAGGGAGTAGTAAAGGTTACTTAACATTCTATTTAGATTAAGTCTAATTAAGCGCAAAAATATAAAAAGACTTCCTCTCTGCAAGTTTTATTTATAATTAGTTTAAATAACAGTAAATGCAAAAAGGCTGCGCAATGATTATTACGCAGCCGTTAATTAAATGAGGAAACTATTAGTCAAAAACTATTTTATCCGGGCCGGATATTTTGGAGATATGACAATTACAGCCACCCGAAATTTTAAACGTGGCGGTCTTGGTGATATTGGTTACTACGTCAGTTGCAGTAAGTTCTACATCATCGCCTTCAGTCGAAAATTCACTTTTATTATTATCAGTAGCAATAGTAAATAAGTTAGGACCGATAGATGGTATCACAGCACCACCGTTACCTTTGGCAATTATAGCCTCGTGAGTTCGTAAATTTATCACAGTTACATTTTTCCCTGGTGTAGGCAGGCCATCTTTGGTAACAAAGTGCACGGTTATTGAAGCAAATTCCTGCGTGCAGGCCTGGCTTGGGCAGCCAGCTTGCTGGTTATGTTTTTTACAACTCAATAAGGCTGAAGCTATCAGAAAAAAGACAAAGTATTTACGCATGGTTATAGGTTTAACTATTAACCTTTACGGCGCCGTGGTATAAAACGTAACAGCCCCATGTAAATACATGAGGCTGTTACGCTTACATTGCAGTATTTTATTCAATAACCCTAACCTTTAAATAGCTCGGGGTTGTTTTTGAAGTATAAACCTTATGAGTGGCTTTTTTAAAGTCGGTATCTTTTGCTTTCATGATATCCTGAAACTGCTGTGTGTTCCTGTCGATAAGCGGGAACCAGGTGCTTTGTACCTGCACCATGATTTTGTGGCCTTTTTTGAAAGTGTGCAGCACATCCTGCAGCTCAAAGTTCACCGGCGTTACTTTACCGGGCACAAAAGGCTCAGGTTTATCAAAACCATTACGGAATTTACCGCGCATAGCTTCGCTGCGTACCATTTGCTGATAACCACTCAGGTAAACATCTTTACCTGCCCATTTGGTATTTTTTGTCGAATCAGGATAAACGTCAATCACCTTAACTACCCAGTCGGCATCGGTACCCGTGGTTGATACTTTAAGATTAGCCCAGATATTACCTGCAATAGTTACATCCCTATCTAACAAACCGGTTTCATAAGTAAGCACATCCGGACGCTGTGATGCAAACCGCTGATCGGCGGTCATGTATTCGCGCTTCATATCCATATCAATGCTGTTGATGAAGGGCACTGGTTTATTAGGATCAGATACAAACTCATCATGGCTATCAGCTACAGCGGTTGGTGCGGTAAATGATAATTTGCCACCCGGCAGCAGGTACAGGCTTTTCTCGGTAGCTTCTTTTGGTGGCCAGGTATTATATGTTTTCCACTCGTTAACACCGGTTTCAAAAGTTGATACCGGCTTCAGGTCGAAATCTGCAGTACCTTTTAAATAGTGACTGAAGAAATTGAACTCAATTTTTTCACGGTAAAACGGACCGGTAGAGCCACCAAAGCCAACATCGCCCAGATGATCACCCTCGCCCCGGGCCCAGCCTCCGTGTACCCAAGGCCCCATGGCAAAGTAAACCGGGGTTTTAGGATTTTCCTTTACCAATGTTTTATAGGTATTGATAGCGCCGTATAAATCTTCGGCATCATACCAGCCACCGGTTACCAATACCGCTGTTTTGATATCATGGAGATGATATAACACGTTACGATCTTTCCAGTGCTGATCATAATTAGGGTGATCAAGCATTTCGTTCCACAGACGGATGGTATCCTTATAATACTTAACATTTGAGTTTCTCATCGAACCCATCTTCATAAAAAAGTCATAGCCATCCTCGGTACCGGCATCAAAGCCTTTGCCGCGACGCTGGGTTGGTTTATCATCCTGTCTGTTGGTAAAGCCGGGATAAAAACCAAAGTTGGCAACCAGCATAAACGCGCCGTTGTGAAAAGCGTCATCACGATACAAATCGGCAATTGGAGCCTGCGGCGACGCTGCAACTAAAGCCGGGTGACGGCTTAATAAAGCAGTTGTAGTATAAAAGCCCGGATATGAAATGCCCCATACCCCTACTTTGCCATTGTTGTTCGGGATGTTTTTCAGCAGCCAATCAATGGTATCATAAGTATCGGTTCCTTCATCAACATCTTTATTGGTTTTGTGATCTTCCTTTTCGGGAGTCATTTCTTCGTAGATACCTTCACTCATCCAGCGGCCACGTACATCCTGGTAAACAAAGATGTAACCATCATGCGCAAATAGAGGCGATGGGCCAAGGCTACCTTTATACAGTTCTGAGCCATAAGGCGCAACGCTGTACGGGGTCCTGTCCATCATGAAGGGATATTTTTTTGATTGATCTTTTGGCACATATACCGAGGTAAATAGTTTTTTACCGTCCCTCATCGGGATCTGGTATTCGTATTTCTGGTAATTGGCTTTGATATAATCGGCATCGGGCCCTTTGGGTTGAGCGTAAATACCTAATGCGGAAAGCAAAAGGCAAAAAGCGAGCAGTAAAGTTTTCTTCATAAATTTTTTGTCAGTCAATCAAATGTAGCCGAATAAAATAAAAAGGACAACAGGCGATACCCTAATTTAATAAAAGCCGCTTTTTTGTTACAGAATAAAGGTTTTTGTTAAAGTTAAAAGTAAGTGTAAAAAATACTTTTATTAACTATGGTGGAATTTTTATAAAATAATAATTAAAACCTGTAGGCAATTTCCCCCGTTTAATGGTCTATACACTTGAACCGATATAACACCAACGCGGGGACCTAAAACGCGGCGGTAACCTAAATATTTTAAACAGCTTTTTTTAAGAGATAGTAAATCCCTATGGCTGTGCTATGGGCTGATGTTACGCGAACCAAAATGCTAAAACAATTTATCTTTTATAAACAATTTAACAAACACAACAATTATGAGAACAAATTTTAATCTGCCCCTTGCAAAAACACTGACCGCCTTACTCGGTGTTGTAATGCTTGTCACGTCCGCCTGTAAAAAGGAAAAAGCCGCGCTACCAACCGACGCAGCCGGTGGCTCTTCAAAACTAAGCACCAATGCCATTGGCGTAGCCGGGCCAAAAGGTGTTTGCTACGTGGAAGTGAACAACAACGACATTCGTAATGTGGGCAACTACACCCTGTCAACCGGGCAGCAACTTTTTGATATCGCTATCATATTCGCGGCTAATATCAATTATGACACAGGTACTCAAAAGGCAGTTTTGTACTTTAATCCACAGGTAACCAATGTACTTAACAACAAAGCCACTTACATTCAAAGCTTACAGGCTAAAGGTATTAAAGTACTATTGTCTATTTTGGGTAACCACCAGGGGGCAGGTATTTCCAATTTTCCAACTCAGGCCGCCGCAAATGATTTCGCTCAGCAACTAAGCAACGCGGTTACTACCTACGGTCTTGATGGTATCGACTTTGACGATGAATATGCCGATTATGGCACCAATGGTACCGGGCAGCCAAATGCAAGCTCATTTGTTTATTTGGTTACCGCGCTTCGCAACCTGATGCCTACCAAAATCATTTCTTTTTATTACTATGGACCCGCAGCTTCACGTTTAAGCTATAATGGTGTAACTGTTGGTTCGCAGGTAAACTATAGCTGGAACGCTATTTATGGCACCTACTCAGTGCCAAACGTTCCGGGATTAACTGCCGCCAACCTTGGCCCTGCCGCTATTGACATTCAAAGCACCAGCTCATCAACTGCCGCATCACTGGCTACACAAACAGTTAATAACAATTATGGTATTTACCTGTATTACAACCTTCCCAATGCCGACTCGCACACTTACCTGACAAGCGTATCAAACGCGCTGTACGGTAAGCCTACAGTTTATACAGGAACAAGTACTACAGGAGTAACTTTTTACCAGGATATCAATTACGGGGGCACAGTTACAAGCGCCATACCTAAAGGTACCTATACCCTTGCCCAACTGCAGGCTTATGGCTTTGTGGATAACTGGGCTTCATCGATGAAAATTCCTACAGGATGGACGGTAACCATGTATTCTAACGATAATTCGACTGGTACTTCATGGACACGGACCGCAAATACACCTAATTTCACCACACTATCGCCTAACGCGAATGATGTGGTAACCTCTGTTAAAATTCAATAACTGGAGGCAGAACAAAAGCCAGTGCTGTAGTCTTAGACTACAGGCATAGTCATCCGAAGTCTGAGACTTCGAATAGCCGTTCATATAATAAAAGGGCGTTTTCTATCCGAAAACGCCCTTTTATTATATGCTTTTCATTAAAAAATAATTGCCTAAAGCATCGTGGCCTTCTTCCACAACCTGCCAACGCAAAACCCGGTAAAATTGCAACGCTGCCTCGTTTTTAACAAGGCATTTTAAACTGAGCGGCGAAGGATAAGTTTGACCTGCCAAATCCAGCAGGGCCTTGCCAATACCTCTTCCCCTATAAGCAGCATCAACGTATAAATGATGAATAAACGCATCGGGCGACCAAACTGCCATAAAGCCTGCTATTTCATTATCACATTCGGCTATCCATATATCTTCGTCCTTGGTATGGGCATCAAAATCGTTTAATGTAAATAAGGCACTATCCGCCCAGTGAAAAACCTGGATCCGGCAAAGCAAGTAGATTTCTCTAAGCTTATCACGATCTGCTTCATTAAATGGCCGGATATGTAAATTATTTGATTTCAATACCAGCGAAAATACTATTTATAATTATCGAAGATCGAAACGCTTCGCTTCTTTAATAAACCTACAACATATCAAATTATCAAAAAAACTATATGTTGTTTTTCCGCAATTCATCTGCCGCGTAGTTTGCGGCCCGTGCTGTGAGGGCCATGAAAGTGAGCGAAGGGTTTTGAGTCCCGGTAGATGTCATACAGGCGCCATCGGTTACAAACACATTTGGGCATGTGTGCAGTTGGTTCCATTTGTTTAACAATGATGTTTGCGGATCGGTTCCCATCCTTATCCCCCCTATCTCGTGAATATCCAGCCCAGGGGCCTGTTTATTATCATTAGGAGCTATATTTTTACAACCGGCCTTGTCAAGCATCTCAGCTCCCTGCTGCAAAAAATCGTTCAATAATTTTACATCGTTATCGTCATAATCTACCGAAACGGATAATAATGATATCCCCCACTCATCCTTCTGGTCTTTACTCAGGCTCACCCTATTCGTAGCTTTGGGAATGGTTTCTCCCTGCATCATCATGTACACGTTCCAGCCTCCGGGTTCGGCGATATTTTCTTTATAGTTTGCTCCAATCTGATCGCCGTCAACAGCATGTCCCCAACTACTTCTTGTGGCGGTATAAAACGTCATATATCCCCTTAAAAAGTCGGTTTCCTGTTTATAAACGTTTCTGAAATTTGGCATCATAACCGCCGCCGGTCTTCTGCCATAATAATAGGTATCCAGATACCCGTCGATAGTTGCAGTCAGCGATCCTCGGTAATTATGAAATGCGATATACCTGCCCAGCAAATCATTATCATTTCCCAATCCGTTAGGAAACCTGGATGATTTTGAATTCAATAAAATAAGATTGGAATTTAGGGTGGCAGCATTTACAAAAATGATGCGGGCATAATATTCGGTTGCTACTTTGGTATGTGCATCTATCACCCTGACGCCAGTTGCCTTTCCCTTTTGTTCATCATATATAATGGAATGCACAACAGAATCAGGCCGGAGTGTAAGATTACCTGTTTTTTCCGCCCAGGGTAAGGTTGAAGAATTAGAGCTAAAATATCCACCAAACGGACAACCACGCTCACACAAACTCCGGGCCTGGCATTGGCCCCGGCCTTGTTGTAAATGAATGTGCTGCGGTTTAGTTAAATGGGCGCATCTGCCGATGATAACATGCCGGTCTTTATATGCGTCCATGATCCTCTTTTGAATATGTTTTTCAACCACATTCATTTCCCATGGTGGTAAAAACTCTCCGTCGGGCAGTGTTTCCAGGCCGTCTTTGTTGCCGGCAATACCAGCAAATAATTCTACATGGCTATACCATGGCGCAATATCCTGGTAACTAATAGGCCAGGCAGTAGCAAATCCGTCCCTTGCCGGGCCTTCAAAATCAAACTTGCTCCAGCGTTGGGTTTGCCTGGCCCACAGCAATGATTTCCCGCCTACCTGGTACCCTCTGATCCAGTCGAACGGTTTTTCCTGAACATATGGGTGCTCTTTATCTTTAACAAAGAAATGGGTTGTTGCTTCGCTAAAGGCGTAACACCTTCCGGCTATCGGGTTTTCATTTTTTATAGCCTCAGGTAAATGCCCGCGGTGAGGGAAATCCCAGGGATTTTTAGTAGCGGTTGGATAGTCTTTTAAATGCGTAACATTCCGGCCACGTTCCAGCACCAGCGTTTTTAGCCCTTTTTCGCACAGTTCCTTAGCAGCCCATCCCCCGCTAATTCCCGATCCGATAACGATAGCATCAAAAGTATGCTGAGCCGTGCCTACGGAGTTAATGTTTACCATACTTTATAATTGGCTTAAGACAATATTGAAAAACTCAATTTGAAGTTAAGATAATTATAAAGAATAAGTTGATCGCCGGTAGTGTTTAAACAAAAAAAGCTCCGGTGACCGGAGCTTTTTTATTCGTTTTAGTATGTATTAGTCGTTTATTGCTTTTACACCAGGTAATTCTTTACCTTCCATGTACTCCAGCAAAGCACCACCACCGGTTGATACGTAGCTTACCTCGTCGGTCATACCAAATTTGGCAACCGCAGCGGCAGAGTCGCCACCACCAATCAGTGAGAAAGCACCGTTTTCAGTAGCTTTAGCTACCGCTTCGGCAATGGCTTTAGTACCACCTAAAAATTTCTCCATTTCAAAAACACCCATTGGGCCGTTCCATAAAATGGTTTTTGATTCTTCAACTACTTTGCTGAATAAAGCAACAGTTTCAGGACCGATATCAAGACCCATCCAGTTATCTTTTATCTCGCCGGTTTTAGCAATATCTGTGTTGGCATCATTTGAGAAAGCATCGGCGATGATGTTATCTAAAGGCAATAGCAGGTTTACACCTTTGTCTTTAGCTTTTTGCCTTAAGCTCAATGCAAGATCAAGTTTATCCATCTCAACCAATGAAGTACCAATGTTACCACCATCAGCTTTAGCAAAGGTATAAGCCATACCACCACCAATGATCAGGTTATCAACTTTATCAAGCAAACGCTCAATCAGTTCAATTTTATCAGACACTTTTGAGCCACCCATAATAGCTGTAAACGGCTTAGGCGCATTGTTCAGGATCTTCTCGGCATTGTTCAACTCCGCGGCCATCAGGTAACCGAAGTATTTAGCTTCAGGGAAAAACTGGGCAATGATAGCAGTTGAAGCATGCGCACGGTGAGCTGTACCGAATGCATCATTCACGTATACATCACCTAATTTTGATAATTTTTCGGCAAAGGCAACATCACCTTTTTCTTCTTCTTTGTAAAAACGAAGGTTCTCTAATAACAAAACTTCGCCATTACCAAGTGCTTTTGATTTTTCAACAGCCTGCTCGCCGATGCAATCATCAGCAAACTGAACCTGCTGACCAAGCAGATCTGATAAATGGGATACGATATGCTTTAAAGAATATTTATCAGTAGGACCATCTTTCGGTCTGCCAAGGTGCGACATCAGGATAACTTTACCACCATCTTTTAATATTTTTTTAATGGTCGGCAAAGCAGCCGTCATACGGTTATCGTCGGTAATATTGAAATTCTCGTCAAGAGGCACGTTAAAATCAACCCTGATGAGGGCTTTTTTGCCGGCAAAACTAATTTGATCTATTGTTTTCATATCTATTAAAGGGTCATTTGTTATGAACGGGCGCAAATTGAGCATTTTAATTCAAAATACTTAACTAAAATGGAAAAAAGCTGTTTCATTCCGCCGAAATTTCATCTTATTTTAACATACATTACATGATGAGGCCCTATGCCCGGAACCTCAAATTCGGGCGAAACAATCTCAAAGCCAAGGCCACTATAAAAGCGTATCGCGTTTTTACGGGCGTTGCACCAAAGGTAATCTGCCTTTTGCCCCCGCAGGTATACCAGGGCAAAGTTAACCAGCTGGTTACCGAAACCTTTCCCCCTGTACTTTTCTATTGTTGCCATACCACGCAGCTGGTAGCCCACGCCATTAAATTCACCATAGCTTTGGGGGTGAAAAGAAGCCACACAGGCCAGCTCGTCATCAACAAAATAACCAAGGTGAAAATTGCCTTCAGTATTATCTGAAGGAAAACGGCATTCATCAAGGGTAAGTCTGCCCTCACGCAGCACTTCGTTGCGTACATGAAGCAACTCATCAACTTTAATAAACCTGACCATAGCCGCAAAATTGGCAAAATTCCCCGAATGGGGAATTTTTATCCCATAAAAATAATAACTGCAGGTTAATGTTTCGCTGCCTCGCCCACTAACCCCAACCTTCAATTAAAAGGATTTGCTTATTACTTACTATTAAACAAATCAGGAGTAAGGCATAGTTGTTGCCTCTGAAAGAAGAAAATTAGCAACACAACAAAAATGAAAAAATATATTACCTACATTTTCCTTATCACCGTTTTCGCCAGCTGTAAAAAAACTGATATCGTACCCGAAGTAGCAAAAGGTGCTACTGGTGTAACTACGGGTACCAATACAGGCACAAACACCGGTTCAAATTCAGGTACCGACGGAGGCTCAAATACGGATACAAGCATTCCGGCAGCCGGTACAGTAAAGCTTGATATAACCGACCAGATAGTAACTACCAAGGTAAGCGACAATACGCTTTATCTAAATTATACCGAAACCGTTAATTTGATTCTAAACGCTGATGATTATCAGAAGTCATCAGCAGTACATTTCAAGGAAGATTTTTCAAAATCAGGACTGGCCAATTTTGACTTTACTACTGTTAACAAAGATAACCAGGTAGCTACTAACTATCTTGATGATAACCTTAACAATGTGGTTATAAAATCGGCTTCAACCTCAACTGTTAATGGTAAACAGCTTACCAAACTGGTATTAGAAAGGGCAATAAAATTTTCAAAAGCCTATAAACAGCAAGACCTTGCTATTGAAGCACAAAATGATATCCTAAAACAAACTACTGATGTGATTAGCTTTTCTTCATACTATTATATGAACGGCAAAAACACAGATCCAACATCTGCAACCGCTAAAGTTGTTTACAATAAATAATTGCAGGCAGCCGGCTTAGGCCGGCTGCTTTTTCAATTCGGCTATCTGAACTACCAGATCGGCCAATCGGCTGCTGTAGCCCATTTCATTATCATACCAGCCAACAACTTTTACAAGCCCTCCTACTATAGAGGTTAGTTGCGCATCAAAAACGCAGCTATGCGGGTTATCCAGTATATCTGTTGACACAATCGGATCTTCAGTATATTCCAGTACGTTTTTCATTGGCCCATCAGCCGCCTGTTTAAAAGCCTCGTTAATTTCGTTTATGGTAGGTTGCTTTTTAAGGCTGCAGGTGAAATCTGTTAACGAACCATTAAGCACCGGTACACGAATGCCGGCACCACCCAGCCGTCCATCCAAATGAGGGAATATAGCTGTTATGGCTTTGGCAGCGCCTGTGGTTGTAGGTATGATAGAGGCAGATGCGGCACGTGCCCGTCTGAGGTCTTTATGTGGCGCGTCATGCAGGTTCTGATCGCCGGTCATGGAATGCACAGTCGTAATATA
Organism: Mucilaginibacter kameinonensis; assembly: GCF_003675385.1. Taxonomy (GTDB): domain Bacteria; phylum Bacteroidota; class Bacteroidia; order Sphingobacteriales; family Sphingobacteriaceae; genus Mucilaginibacter; species Mucilaginibacter kameinonensis. The sequence goes on from NZ_RCWZ01000007.1 coordinate 37,377, forward strand.
ACCATCAATAATACCCCAGTTTTCGTCAAGGATTTTCACCATCGCGGCAACGTTGTTGGTTGTGCATGAAGCGTTTGACAATATCGGCGACTGAAGGTCAACCTGGCCGTCATTCACTGCAAGTACAACAGTAGGTACATTTTTATCGGTTGATGGGGCAGATATAATAACCTGCCGCGCTCCGGCAGTTAAATGAGCTTCAGCGCCTTTTCTGGAAGTAAATTTACCGGTAGATTCGATAACCAGATCGATATCCAGTGCTTTCCAGGGTAGGTTAAGCGGGTCACGCTCGGCAAGTACCTGTATGTGGTTACCGTTAATGATAAGGCCGTTATCATCAGCGCTAACCTCGCCTTTAAATCCGCGGTGAACAGAATCATACTTAAATAAATGGGCAAGAGTTTGCGTGTCGGTAAGGTCATTTATAGCAACCACCTGTATTTCGGGATGCGATAGAATGTTCCTTAAAAATATGCGGCCAATGCGGCCAAACCCGTTTATAGCTATCTTCATTGCAAAGTATTATAGTGCAACAAAGTTAATGAAGATGGATGGTTAATTTCCAGGTTTGTATGATTACTACCTGCAGCTTACAATTGAGCATCAATCGCCAAAATTGCGGAACATCAGGAACCCGCGTCTTTTTAAACGGATAAAATAGGTAATTGCCCAGTTAAAGGATAGCGATAATAAAAATATCAATACGATAAGCAAGGAGTTATTTAAACCATTGAAAATTAACACCATTACTATCGAAACAAGGTTCAGGCACGCTAAAACCATAGTGGTTTGCAAATGTGTTAAACCAATTTTTAATATGCGGTGATGGATATGGTTCCTGTCGGCATCAAACGGCGATTTTCCGTTTAAGATACGGATAGTAAAAACCCTTAGCGTATCAAAAACAGGGCCTATAAGTATGGCAACAATTAAGGCCGGAGCGGTATATATAAAAGGTAATTTAACGGTTGAGATCTTACTTAACTCAATAAATTTAATAGCCATTACTGCCGTTACCAGGCCGATAAGCAGGGCTCCGGTATCACCCATAAATATTTTAGCGGGTGTAATATTAAAACGTAAAAAACCAAGTACCGCCCCCACCATAGCAAGTGAAATTGCCGCCAGCTCGTACTGTTGCATATAAATAAACAGCGCAGCAAAAGTACTGTTGGCAATAATGCCGGTTGTTGCAGCCAGTCCGTCAATACCATCAATAAGGTTAAATGAATTGATGACAAGCATAATAACCAATATAGACAGTATTACACTCGGAATATATGGCAGGGCAAAAATATCAAACACACCATACATGCTGCTGATCCGGATATCTCCGGGAATAACCAATATAGCGGCAACTACAAACTGGATCAAGAACTTTGTACTGGAATTAACTCCCGACAAGTCATCCTTTAATCCCATGGCAAACAAAATGATACAAGCTGTTAGCAGGTAACTAACCGGCAGCGCTTTATCAATGATGCTGAACAGTAAAGCGGTAATGGTAAAACTCACAAAAATAGCCACACCACCCAAACGCGGAATACCCTGATCATGCTGTTTCCTGAAATGGCCAACATCATCATACAAATGGCGGGCACGCGCAACATGTAAAATTGAGGGTATACATAGTAGTGTTACCAGTGTTGAAAATACGACTATGAGCACATTATAAACAAAATGATAAGAGCGTAGAAATTCAAGCATATGCTATAAATGTGTTTTAGTGACCGGTCTATTCATTTAGGGGTTTACAACGCATTTATACGGAGATGGCCGTAAAAGGTTAACTAATGATTAAAATAATTGAGATTTTTCCAGTAACAACTTTAATACTGTAGCTAAATGGTAAAGCACACCGTCCGGGCAATGCTTTCAAATCAAACCTCAACGCAGTTTACTAAATTCCTATTATCTAATCCGCCACCTGCATTCCTTTATGAATTTGTTAACAAAGCATATTGCCATCATACCACTTTTAATATTATTCCCTGCAAAATTATAGCGCTTAGCCTGTATATTTGGACTAAATGTACGATAAGCTTACCGGCGCAGATGCTAAAAACTGACCTTTCAATCTATAATAACTATCCTTATAATCCCGGCGGCAATGCTTTAAAACGTATTTTATGGTATTATTTTAATGCTGTATTTTTTAAAACCAGCATTATACCTTCAAGCGCATTTAAGGTATTTTGCCTGAAACTGTTTGGAGCACGGATAGGTAAGCACGTTACTATTAAACCTTGCGTAAATATTAAATATCCATGGAACCTCCGTATAGGCGATGAAACCTGGGTTGGCGAAAACGTATGGATAGATAGCCTGGTGCTGATTGATATCGGGGCAAATGTATGCTTGTCGCAGGGGGCGATATTGTTGACCGGCAGCCACAATTACAAAAGAAAATCCTTTGACTTGATAACCAAAGGCATAATTTTGGAGGATGGTGTGTGGATCTGTGCCGGGGCCATGGTAAACCCGGGCATAACAGCGGCATCGCACGCGGTACTTACCAGTGGCTCCATCGCCACAAACAATCTTGACGCGTACGGTATTTACCAGGGTAATCCCGCGATAAAGATCCGGACACGCGAAATCAGTTAACTATACATCATCTGCTTAAAATAACTATATGCTGAAACAAAAACTACAAGCCCACCAAATCATTCTATTGGTTGTCAGCGGGATTGTTTTCATTATGGGCGTCATGCTGATCATCGCCCCGGCAGCCATCTACCCTGACCCAAGCAAAGGCTTCCAGGTAATGCGCTCGATGGAACTGGGCTCGGCTTTTAATATCAGTGTAAAACCCAACCAAAACGATATCAGCAAAAACACATCTGAATTTTTAGCATGGTGGTCACCGGGGCAATACCTGGTACCTTATTTTTTTAAGCTGATTTTTGGTGTTAATACCGGGCGTGCTTCCTCTATAGTAACCCTGTTATTTTCGTTATCGGGAATTTTTGGCTTTTACTACTTCTTTAAAAAGGCCGGCTTTACGCCTATGATATCGGCCTTAAGCGTGCTGTTCATATTTATCCAGGTATCGTTTTTTACGCCTTATGTATTTTATAACGGAGGTGAGGTATTGCTTTTAGGGTATACAGGCTGGTTTTTATACGGATGCGTAGCCTTTGAAAAAATCAGTTTGAAAATGGCGGTATTCCTGTTTACTGCCGGCATCATTGGCTTTATTTGTAAATCATCATTTTTATGGATGCTGGCCGCCGCCTGTTGCTTTTTATGGATCAGGTTTTCCATAGGAACAAAAGACCTTGCTACCTGGATAAAAAACGGCATCTGGATAGGTATCCCCGCGATACTTTCATTACTTACCATCAATCATTTTTACCTTTCTAAGGGCGGCAACCCATCAACAGTACACGGGAGCGTCAAGCTGGCCTGGGAAACTTTTGGCTTTCCGCTGGCATCGCCAATATTAACAGCCTTTTCTATAGATGATTTAACCAACGGATTGCTGTTCCATGACGATACGCCTATGTTCTCCTACGTTTGGGGTGTAATAATTGTCTTGGTTTGCGCTTTATTGAGCATTTTATTGATCAGGTTTGTTGTGAAAAAAGTACCGTACAAACACTACGCACTGCTATTAACAGTGTTTTATGTGGTAGCGGTGCTGTTTTTTGGGCAATCATTCCTGAGGCAGGCCAATATCTCATACGAGGCAAGGCACTTAAGATTAATAGGACTTATTGCCGCTCCGGGCATCATTTACCTGGTAAGCGAACTGCAAAGAGGCTTCAAATACCTGTTTTATTTTGTGTGCTTTGTAATAGCCTATTCAAGCTATAAATATTTTGTACCGAGCTATTTCCAAAATAAAAATATCAGCGCGAGAGGGTATTCAGGAATAGCGCAGCTTTTTATTGACCAGCCATCGTTAAATTACATCCGCAATCTGGATAAACAAAACACCAATGCCATTTTTGTATTTAACAGCCCTGACCTTAGCCTGGAGATTGAACATAACCGTACCATAACGGTTGAAGATATCGGCCCCGAAGTAGCAATTGATTATGATGATTATGTATACAAAGGCCACGCCGGCCCGTTATACATTGTGTTGCCATCCAATTATCTCGGCCCAAAATCAACCATTATGCGCAAATGCTTTCCGGGATATAAGGGCTTTAAAATGACGATGCTGAGTAACGATTATATTTTGTGGGAAGCTAAATAACGCTGGCATTGATCTCTTTCCAAAGGAGGTCTTTTAGCTGATCGATATTTTTCTGGGCCACAGATGATATAAATACAAAGGGTATGCCATCAGGGATCTCCTTTTTCATTTCGGCCTGCAGTTCATCATCAAGCATATCGGTTTTGGTTACAGCCAGCACACGGGGCTTGTGCATTAGTTCGGGGTTGTATTCTTCCAATTCGCGCAGTAATATGTCATACTCTTCTTTGATGCTACGTGATGTATCGGCAGGTACCATAAACAACAATACCGAGTTACGTTCGATATGTCTTAAAAACCGAAGTCCTAAACCTTTTCCCTGCGATGCACCTTCAATAATGCCCGGGATATCGGCCATTACAAAGGAACGGCCTCCGCGGTATGATACGATACCCAAATTAGGCACCAGCGTAGTAAAAGCATAATCGGCAATTTCGGGCTTAGCAGCAGAAACTACCGAAAGCAGGGTTGATTTACCCGCATTCGGGAAACCTACCAAACCAACATCGGCCAATACTTTAAGCTCAAGGATATTCCAGTCTTCACGGCCATCTTCGCCGGGTTGGGCAAAACGGGGTGTTTGTAGTGTTGATGTTTTAAAATGCCAGTTACCTAAACCGCCACGGCCACCCGGAGTAAGAATTTTTGTTTCGCCGTCTTGCGTTATCTCAAAAAGCACTTCGCCGGTTTCGGCATTTTTCACGGTTGTACCAAGGGGCACTTCCAATATCTCGTCGCGACCGGTTTTGCCCGAACGTAATGAGCTACCTCCCGAATCGCCATCACCTGCAATTACGTGTTTACGATATTTGAGGTGCAACATAGTCCATAGCTGGGCGTTACCTTTAACAATAACGTGCCCGCCCCTGCCGCCGTCACCGCCATCAGGACCACCTTTTGAAGTTAATATATCACGGTGCAAATGGGCAGAACCGGCACCTCCGTGGCCCGAGCGGCAACAGATTTTTACATAATCAACAAAATTTGAACCCTGAGACATAATTTTTGATTTAGACGGAAAGTCCGAAAGTCAGTAAAGTCCGCAAAATTAAGAATTTTTAACGTTCCTAACTTGCGGACTTTACTGACTTTCGGTCTTAAGACTTTAAGACTATTTTTTATATGATTCGTTTACATCAACAATTTCAGCGAAGATCTCATTAACCGAGCCCACACCGTTTATACTTGTAAACTTATGTTGTTGTTGATAAAAACCAGCTACAGGAGCGGTTTTATCATTGTATTCTTTAATTCGTTTGCGGATCACTTCGGGATTGGCATCATCCGGGCGACCAGATTCTTTACCACGCTCCAACAAGCGGCGCTCCAATTCATCATCACCAACTTCAAGTGCTATCATACCCGAAATGGCAGATTCTTTTGATTCCAGTAATTGATCTAAAGCTTCGGCCTGCGCAACTGTACGCGGGAAGCCGTCAAAAATAAAACCCTTAGCGTCTTTGTTAGCGTCAAGCTTATTGCTGATCATGCCAATAACTACAGCATCCGGAACGAGTTTTCCGTCGTCCATCAGTTTTTTGGCTTCCAAACCTAACTCAGTACCTTGTGCAATTTCGCCACGTAACAAATCTCCAGTTGAAAGGTGGATCAAATCGTATTTTTCAATAAGTTTTTTCGATTGAGTACCTTTCCCGGCTCCGGGAGGGCCAAACAAAACCAGATTTAGCATGCTCTTGATAAATTAAAAGCCTTTCGGTAATACAACAGAAAGGCTTACAGTTAATTTGCACCTGCGGTGGAAAAATCCCGGGCTGCAGGCTTTGTTGTGCACTCGAAGGGAGTCGAACCCCTAACCTTCTGATCCGTAGTCAGATGCTCTATCCAATTGAGCTACGAGTGCCTGTTCCGAAATGGAATGCAAAGATAGGTTTTAAAACTTTCGTTGCAAATTTTTATTCAAAATTATTTTACAATTTCTGCAATAGCTTTAAAATCAGGCAGCTGTCCGGCATCCTCAAGAACCTCGGCGTAAATGATATTCTGCTCTTCGTCAATTACGAAGGCTGCACGCTTGGCTACGCCCTTAAGTCCCATAACAAATTGGTCGTAAATAGCGCCGTAAGCAGTAGATACCTCTTTGTTAAAATCAGAAAGCAGATCGAACTGGTAATTGTTCTCTTCTTTAAACTTAGCCAGGGTAAAAGGCGAATCGACAGAGATGCCCAATATAGTAGCGTTTAAGCCATCATAATAGCCAAAGCTATCGCGCATGGTGCAAAGCTGCGTGGTACAAACACCCGTAAAAGCCAGAGGAAAGAAATGGATAACCACTTTGCGACCTTTAAAATCGGCCAATGAAACACTTTTTAATGCTGATGAAATTAAAATAAACTGAGGGGCCGGCTGGCCAATTTGTAATGACATAGTATTTGCTTGTTTGTGACAAAAAAAGGAAAATAAAACGAGTTAAGTAAACTCATGTTCTTTTTTAACATTAAGATGTTTAAATGCTTGCTTCCTTTATATAAAGCTTGATTAAATAATCTTAAAACTAAATAATTAGTTAATTATCTTGAATAACTAAAAATTTAGTTATAGCTTTATGACATAAACCTCTTTATGGTATGATCAGGAACTATTTTAAAACCGCTTTTCGCAGTCTGCTTAAAAATAAGGGATTCACTTTCATCAATATTTTAGGCCTGGCACTGGGCTTGGCCATTTGCTTGCTTATTACCTTTTATGTGGTAGATGAATTAAGTTATGACCGGTATAACACCAAACACGAGCGTGTATACCGGGTAAATACCGACCTAAAGTTTAGCGGTACGCTTACCGAATATGCCATAACCGCCATCCCGGTTGCCAACGTTTTAAAAACCGAATGCCCGGAAGTTGAAACAGCAGTGCGCGTAACACCTGCACTCAATATCCGTTTTAAAAAAGGTGATGAAATTGTGCGGGAAGATGGCTCAACTTTTTACAGCGAGCCCAATATTTTTGATGTATTCAGCCTCCCCTTACTCTTCGGAGACGCAAAAACAGCTTTGAAAGAACCTAACACGGTGGTTATTGCTGAGTCGATGGCTCAAAAATATTTTAACCGCGGCAATGTGGTTGGGCAAACTTTGTTTTTGGTAACAAGTAACACATCGCTCAAAATAACCGGGGTAATGAAAGATATGCCGGTACAATCACATTTCAGGGCCAACTTTTTACTGTCGGCCGGGCCGGTTAGCAATGATGCTCCGTGGAATAGGTTAACCGCCTTTGCCACCTATTTGCTGCTTAAACCCAGTTCAAATGTTCCCCGCCTCGAATCAAAGCTTAATGCCGTGATGAAAGAGGGCCTCAAAGGTTCAAGCACCATGAACTACAGCAAATTTACCGCAGGCGGTAATTACTTTAAGTTGGGCCTGATGCCAGTAACAGATATCCACCTTAAATCAAACCGGGTAATGGAACTGGGCGCAAACGGCAACAGCCAGTACGTTTACATTTTTGCAGCAGTGGCGGTTTTCATCCTCCTTTTAGCTTGTATTAACTTCATGAACCTGTCTACAGCCCGCTCGGCTAACCGCGCCCGCGAGGTTGGTGTACGCAAAGTGTTAGGCTCATCCCGCAGTCACCTCATTTTCCAGTTCCTTGCCGAGTCACTGATCGTGACTTTCACTGCGGCCATTATAGCAGTGATGGCTGCCTGGGCCTTATTGCCTTTATTCAATCATTTATCAAACAAACAATTAACTATAAATGCACAGACCATAACCTGGCTTCTTCCCTCCTTATTAACCATTGTTATTATCGTTGGCATTTTAGCGGGCTCTTATCCTGCTTTCTTCCTTTCGGCCTTTCAGCCCATTAACGTTTTAAAAGGAAAGATCTCTACAGGGTTTAAAGGCGGTGCCTTCCGGAGTACGCTGGTGGTTTTCCAGTTTTCTATCTCAATATTTTTGGTGATAGGCACCCTGGTTATTTATAATCAGCTTAATTATATCCGGAACAAAGACCTGGGCTTTAACCGCAACCAGGTGCTTATCCTTAATAATGTTAACACGCTTGAACATCCCGAACTACTGAAACAGGAAATTAAAAAGTTATCCGGGGTTGTTAACGCCACCCTAACCAGCTTTTTGCCTACAGCCAACAACAAAGTTTTAAACTACGTATCGCCGGGCGAGAAGAAAGAAGGGCAATCTACCCAATTCTGGAAAATAGATGAAGACTACATTGGCACCATGGGCATGCAAATGAAAACAGGCCGCGGGTTTTCCGGAGAATTCAGAACTGATTCGACAGGGATGATCATCAATGAAACCGCCGCGAAAGTATTTGGTTATGGCGATAATGCCATTGGTAAAACCGTTACTACTGGTATAGCCAAGGATATCAAAAAATATCATGTGATAGGCGTAGTAAAAGATTTCAATTTCAGCTCGCTACGCGATAATGTTACCCCGCTGGTGATGGCGCTTGATAACGACTGGCTGGCGCGTTTAAGTATCCGCGTAAACACCCATAACCTGCCCGCCCTGATGGCGGGGATAGAAAAAAAATGGAAAACCATTGCCCCAAATGAGCATTTTGACTATTCGTTCATGGATGCCGATTTCGATGCCCTTTACCGTACCGAGCAACGCATGGGCCAGCTTTTTATAACATTTACGAGCTTGGCCATTGTAATTGCCTGCCTTGGCCTGTTTGGCCTCGCGGCTTATGCCGCCGAGCAACGCAACCGGGAAATTAGCATCAGGAAGGTGCTGGGTGCAAGCATCACTGCCATTGTAACCATGCTATCAAAAGATTTTGTAAAACTGGTGATCATATCATTCGCCATAGCTGCGCCGTTGGCATGGCTAACCATGAACAAGTGGTTACAGGGTTTTGCTTATCGCCAAAATATCCAATGGTGGATGGTGATATTAGCTGGTTCGGGAGCGATACTAATTGCCTTTGCTACCATCAGCATCCAATCATTCAGGGCCGCCGCTGCTAACCCGGTTCAGAGTTTGAGGGATGGGGATTAAGTAATATGAGGTTGTTTTTTGCTTATGTGCCTATGTAAAAAGTGGCAGTACGGGCAGCAAACTAACATCTCCCCAATTATTGGATCTTAAAAATCCTTCTTGCATTATCATACAAAGATTTGTATTTCACAAATGTATCTTCTTCACTTTTATCCCAATACACCCGTAGCCCGTTACTTTCTTCGGCAGCCTGCACAAACCCTCTTTGCAACTTATCATAAGCTTGCTCATAGGTATCTGACGGATATAGTGGCACGATAGCGCCGTGAAAGGTTATTTTGTAACTTAAAAAAACAGGAGATTCAGTATTAAGCTCTTCCAACTGCTTTTGAATCCTCGCTAAAAAACCAACAGACTCATATTGCGGACCTTTTATCAGAAAAATAAATTCATCTCCTCCTGTATATTTTCGGTAGATGCGTTTCATGAAGTTATTTTCAAGCTTATAATCCCTTTTGTAGATTTCTTCATCCCTCCTCATCCTGGCAAACAGGTCCTGAGCAATTGTCCTGATCACTTCATCACCTTTTTGAAACCCTTGTTTCTTATTTATCTCACCAAAACCATCTAAGTCTATCAAGATCAGATGAAATAATTCTTTGGGCCTGTTTTGGATATCTATTTTGAATTTTTCCTGATTGGCTATTCCGGTCACAAAATCAATCAAGCGCATTCTTTCCGAATCCAGTAATAGCGCCTTCACATTTTCCAATTCGGTTTTGGTTTTTTTATGACTGGTAACTTCCTTGAAATAAAAGATATATACGCTGTAAAACACCAGTATACCAATACCTAATAACGAAAAAACATACAATGGAACACTAATAGCTATCCCGGCAGGAAAAAAGAAACCTTTAATTTTATCAAACTCTGTAAAAAATAAAATCACACCGGTAATAGTTGTCAGTATTACTCCGAGTGATGTTATGAGTTTTCGGGGTTCCACGATATTTGAGCTGTTAAACAATCAAACTTTCTAATAATTTAAGATGATATAAATTTATAACAATTAGTTTTAATCCGAAGCCTATATCCAGCTTATAGCTATAAGAATAAGATATTTTCCTTGCGCAATTATGAAGGGCAGGCCAAATAGAGCATCGGCTACCTGTGTCTTTTTGAAACACTATTAAACTAAATTTATAATTAGTCAGCAAAAAGTAAAGTACCACAATAAAGTGTTGCTAAAAACGCATATTTAGCTAATATTATTAGGAGGAAATTTTTGGAAACGGATATGTTTATCTACATTTGTTATAGATACAAAGGAAAACCTCCAATACAACAAGAAGGCCTTTTTAGCTTTCGATATCATATCAGAGGTCTGAGTTCCATTAGAGGCGTCGAAGCCATTGTATTTTAAGCCTTCGGAGGTAACGACTCCGGGGGCTTTCTTGTTATTAAAATTTAATAACAAACAAATTTAACTCAATTAATTTAATTATACAATTTAATTAATACTATTGTTTAATATGCTTGTATAATTACTCTAAATGAATGTCGACATAAAAGTCAAATAACTCCTACTAATGCTGATATTTAACAAAATGAAAGCAATAGTAATTACTCAACCCGGCGGCCCGGAAGTTTTACAGCTTGCCGAAAGGCCCAAACCCCAATATGGAGCCGACGAAGTACTGATTAAAGTAATGGCGGCAGGTGTTAACCGGCCCGATATTTTTCAGCGCAAAGGGAACTACCCCCCGCCTGCCGGAGCGTCTGCAGATATCCCCGGACTGGAAGTGACAGGTGTAATTGTCGAAGTGGGCGATGCCGTTATCCAATGGAAACCAGGCGATAAGGTTTGCGCACTGGTTACAGGCGGTGGTTATGCCGAATATTGCAAAGCGCCCGAAGGCCAATGCCTGCCCGTGCCTGCTAACTTAAGCTTTGCTGAGGCTGCTTCACTGCCTGAAACATTTTTTACCGTGTGGAGCAATGTGTTTGATCGTGGTAAGCTTCAACCCCACCAATCGCTGTTGATACATGGCGGATCAAGCGGCATTGGTGTTACGGCTATTCAAATGGCCAAAGCTTTGGGCAGCACCGTTTATGTAACAGCGAGCTCTGATGAAAAATGCAGCTTTTGTGAGCAGCTTGGCGCAGATAAAGCCATCAACTATAAAACAACTAATTTTAAAGATGCGATCAAATCGCTAACCCATAGCGTTGGCGTTAACGTGATCCTGGACATGATCGGCGGCGACTATATGCCCGGTAATATCGATTCACTGGCTATTGAAGGACGCCTGGTTATGATCAACGCCATGAATGGCCGCGAAGTGAAGCTTGATTTGAGTAAAGTAATGGCCAAAAGGCTCATCATTACGGGCTCTATGTTAAGGAGCAGAGAAGTTGCTTTTAAAACCGCGATCGCTAAAAACCTGGAGCAAAAAATCTGGCCGCTGATTGAATCGGGAGCTATAAAACCGGTGATATATAAAACATTTGGCGCTGAGGATGCCGCCGCCGCTCATAAGTTAATGGAAAGCAGTACACATACAGGCAAAATTGTGCTGAGTTTTGAACATTAAAACCAACTAATTAACAATGTTGAAATTATCGTTTAAAAAACTTGATTCAGTATTTAAATAATTGGATAGAAATCTTAACTTTGCGCCTCTGAAATAGCATCTTATACATTCCTGTTACAAATGATGTATGTAGCTGTTCAGTAAAAGCATTTTTTAAAAAACACCAGGTTATATATGCCAAACATTGGAAAAATTTCAAGGATCATTGGTCCGGTAGTTGACGTAAGTTTCGCTGATGACGCTCATCTTCCTAAAATTTATGACGCGTTAGAGATCACTAAAGACAATGGCCAAAAAGTTATTTTAGAGGTTCAGCAGCACTTAGGCGAAGATCGTGTACGTGCTATCGCGATGGACTCGACTGACGGCTTGTTACGCGGTATGAAGGTTTTAGATACCGAAGCTGCTATCAAAATGCCGGTAGGCGACAACATCAAAGGCCGCGTATTTAACGTGGTAGGTGATGCTATCGACGGTATCGCTGATCTTGACAAATCAAATGGTCGTCCTATTCACGCAACCCCTCCAAGGTTTGAAGACCTATCTACCGAAACTGAAGTACTTTTTACAGGTATTAAAGTTATCGACCTTTTAGAGCCTTATGCAAAAGGTGGTAAAATCGGTCTGTTTGGTGGTGCCGGTGTAGGTAAAACAGTATTGATCCAGGAACTGATCAACAACATCGCTAAAGCTTATGCAGGTTTATCTGTATTTGCGGGTGTTGGTGAGCGTACACGTGAAGGTAATGACCTTTTACGTGAGATGCTTGAATCAGGCATTATAAAATATGGCGACGCTTTCATGCATTCAATGGAAGAAGGCGGCTGGGATCTATCTAAAGTAGATACCGAAGCCATGAAAGATTCAAAAGCAACATTCGTGTTCGGCCAAATGAACGAGCCGCCGGGTGCACGTGCACGTGTGGCCCTTTCAGGCTTAACTATTGCCGAGTATTTCCGTGATGGTGATGAAGATGGTAAAGGCCGTGATATCCTTTTCTTTATCGACAACATCTTCCGCTTTACACAGGCAGGTTCAGAAGTATCAGCGCTATTAGGTCGTATGCCATCAGCGGTAGGTTACCAGCCAACGCTTGCTACCGAGATGGGTACCATGCAAGAACGTATCACCTCAACCAAACGTGGTTCAATCACTTCAGTACAGGCCGTTTACGTACCTGCGGATGACTTGACTGACCCGGCGCCGGCTACAACCTTCGCCCACTTAGATGCTACTACCGTACTTTCACGTAAAATTGCCGAGCTTGGTATTTACCCTGCGGTGGATCCATTGGATTCAACCTCACGTATCCTTAGCCCAGCTGTTTTAGGTGATGAGCACTACAATACAGCTCAACGTGTTAAAGAAACTTTACAGCGCTACAAAGAGCTTCAGGATATCATCGCCATCTTAGGTATGGATGAGCTTTCTGAAGAAGATAAGTTAGTTGTATCGCGCGCTCGTCGTGTTCAGCGTTTCTTGTCACAGCCGTTCCACGTTGCCGAGCAGTTCACCGGCTTAAAAGGTGTACTGGTTGACATTAAAGATACCATCAAAGGTTTCAACATGATCATGGACGGTGAAGTTGATGAGTACCCTGAAGCAGCTTTCAACTTAGTTGGCAGCATTGACGATGCTATCGAAAAAGGCAAAAAGCTGTTGGCTGAAGCTAACTCTTAATAAGAAGCAAGAAAATAAGATTCAAGAATCAAGAACAGCAAAACCCTGGCTCTTGGTTCTTAAATCTTGAATCTAAAAAAGCATGACATTAGAAATTCTTACTCCCGATAAAAAAGTTTACGAAGGCGAGGCTACCTCGGTAACCTTACCTGGTGCTTTGGGATTATTTGAAATACTGAACAACCACGCCCCTATTATTTCCACCCTTCAGGATGGCAAACTTACCGTACGCGGTGGTGCAGCTAAAGAAGAAGTGTTTTTTATTAAAGGCGGTGTTGTGGAAGCATTAAACAATAAAGTAACTGTTTTAGCCGAAGGCATTCAGCACAAATAAGCGATAAGCAATTTTATTAAAATTATAAAGCCCGGATAAGTTTTATCCGGGCTTTTTTGTACCCTTTTTTCGGGGCTATACGTAAACATCATTATTGTAATGTACGAAGCAATCTCCTATTAGCAGAGTGGCCCATGCAAAAAACTACCCTGTAATTGCCCTGGGGATTGCTTCGTACCTCACAATACATGACGACGTTCATAAATATTATTTCAAAGCCTTGTCAGGCCCAGGCAATAAGCGCATCACCGTAAAACAGCCTTGCACTGTTATTCTTCCCTATTTTTCCATCAGCACCCAATGGCTACATAATGCGGGATACCAGCTATATCACCAATAAAATTTTTAATGTTTCCTTTAATTACGATAGTAGTCTTAGCAGCAGAAATAAAAGCTGACTTACTTACAGAAGTTGTTTCAACGGGTTTCTTTTTTGTTTGAGCAGAAAGATTTACCGTCAAAAACAGCAGGGCTACAAGCAGGAGTTTTTTCATTCAGGCTGATAAGATTTAGATTAGTATAAAGGTATAAAAAAAATAAATTCAAATCCTATTTTTATAATTCAGGATCAGGCACTTTCTTTAAACAGCCAGAATAAAAATAAGCTAAAAAGAATCAGGCAACATCAGCAAAAAAGGTAAAGCCGCCGAGTAATCTAACAGGTCGTACTCAAGCCCGAGTAACCTGATATTGTGATAATAATCCCGATGATGATCGTAGTAGTATTTTTCTGATTGCAGAAACCAGGCTTTCGGGCCAAGCTTTTCGGCTATAAACCATTTTTCTAATAAGCGCGCCATGCGCCCGTTACCATCTTCAAAGGGGTGGATTTTTACAAATACCAGATGCAGCATAGCAGCGCAAAAGAACACTTCGGTAGCGGTTAATTTTGTTTTTAGCAGCAGGGTAATATCACTAAAAAGCATTTCAAGCTTTTCTTTTATCAGGCCCGGAGAGCAGGTTATATATTCATCTTTTCCATCCGCGGCTGTTACCGGCATGTTGCCGGCACGTAATTGCCCGCGGCGGGCTTCCTTTAAAATATGCTTGGTAAGCAAACGGTGGGCTTCCTGAACTGAATGATAATTGAGTTTAGCCTTTTTGGCAAACTGATATGCTTCGTACAGATCATCTGCTTTCTGGATATATTTTGGCAAAAATTGAACACCAAGCATTTTATGCTTTGTGAACGAATCAAGCTCAATATCCACTCCTTCAATTTTTGATGAGAAAACTGCCGAAACAGAAGTGTAAAAACTAAAGGAACCTTTTGATAGTTCACTATCTGCCAATTGCTCAAAACTTTGAAGCAAAGTTTGAGGCGCCTGCCGGAGATAATCATCCAGCAAATCAATGGGTAATATTTCAAAAGCGAGATCCTTCATACGGAGAATAACGATTAGCAAAGCTACGTCTTACTTTTATTAATTTCTAAATTGGAATAATTTCGTGATGTAGATACATTATAATATAACAAGAGTAATAAGCGCCTGTATTTAAGCGCCAGTTTGATAACTATTGACTTGAAAAACAAAAACGGGGGATCGTGCGATTCCCCTCTTGAGAGGGGTGTAGGGGTGTGTTTCTGCTTAGATAGATCGACGTATCCGCCCCTACTACCACGCTATCCTCCGCGCCCCCTCTCAAGAGGGGTATTTAAAAACTAATGCAGATCAAGCGTCCACGCTTACTATCCCTCGGGAGCGTGTACGCCTACTATTTACTATCGTTCAAGCGCAGACGTTTAAGCGTGCGAGTGCAAGCCTATTTTTCTTAACTTCACCTCTCCTTTTTCCCATTTCAGGCAGAAAATCGACAACTTACTATGCATGCATAAAAAACATACCGAATACCGTTTTGAACTTTGGTATATTTCATTAAAAATTTTATATCTTTATATTATAAATAAACAGAATAAAATTCCAATAATAATAACTAATTAAAATATAATTCTTATTTCAAAAAATCAGTGGCGACTATTGCTATTGCCTGATGCGATGGCTACCTTACATATATTGATTTTCGATACCAAGTAAACCAGTATCACCAACAAAATTAAAGTACTAAAACTGTCTACATAATTAATAAAATGAGTTCATCATCAGATACCACCAAGGCTATAGAATTGAACAAGTATAGCAAAACCTTTACCCAGGACCCAACGCAGCCTGCAGCACAGGCTATGCTTTACGGGATCGGCTTAACAGACGACGATATGCGCAAAGCACAGGTCGGCGTGGCCAGCATGGGTTACGATGGTAATACCTGCAACATGCACCTTAACGATCTGGCAAAACTGGTTAAACAAGGTATCTGGGATGAAGATATGGTGGGGCTCATTTTCCACACCATTGGCGTAAGCGATGGCATGAGCAACGGTACCGAGGGTATGCGTTACTCATTGGTAAGCCGCGATATCATTGCCGACTCAATTGAGGCTGTTACCGGTGCTCAATATTATGATGGCTTAATTACCCTGCCAGGTTGTGATAAAAACATGCCTGGTTCTATAATGGCTATGGGCCGCTTAAACCGTCCGTCAATCATGGTTTACGGTGGTACCATTAAACCGGGCCATTGGAAAGGTGAAGACCTGAACATAGTATCAGCATTTGAAGCCTTAGGCAAAAAAATTGCCGGCCAGATAGATGATGTTGATTTCATGGGCGTAATTAAAAATGCCTGCCCAAGTGCCGGTGCATGCGGTGGTATTTACACTGCAAACACTATGGCTGCAGCTATCGAAGCATTGGGTATGAGCTTGCCATATTCGTCATCAAACCCTGCACTAAGCGACGAGAAAAAAGCAGAATGCCTTGCGGCCGGTAAAGCTATCAAGGTATTGTTAGAAAAAGATATTAAACCATCAGACATCATGACCCGCGAAGCATTTGAAAATGCTATTGTTGTGATCATGGTACTGGGTGGTTCAACCAACGCGGTATTGCACCTTATTGCAATGGCCAAAAGCGTTGATGTTAAATTAAACCAGGATGATTTCCAGACTGTAAGTAACCGTATCCCGGTACTGGCCGATATGAAACCAAGCGGTAAATACATGATGGAAGACCTGCACAACATTGGCGGTGTTCCGGCTGTAATGAAATATTGTTTGGAGCAAGGCTGGCTGCATGGCGATTGCCTTACAGTTACAGGCAAAACCATTGCCGAAAACCTTGCAGAGATTCCTGCACTGGAATTTGAAACTCAAAAGATCATCAAACCTGTTGAAAACCCAATCAAAGCTACCGGTCACCTGCAAATCCTGTACGGAAACCTTGCAGAAGGTGGTAGTGTTGCCAAGATCACCGGAAAAGAAGGTGAGCGCTTCACTGGCCCTGCCCGTGTGTTTGACGGCGAGTTTGAACTGATTGCCGGTATCCAGAGCGGCCGTGTTAAAAAAGGCGATGTTGTGGTGATCCGCAATGTAGGCCCTAAAGGCGCGCCAGGCATGCCAGAAATGCTGAAACCAACCTCGGCCATATTTGGTGCAGGTTTAGGTAGCTCAGTAGCATTAATTACCGATGGACGCTTTAGTGGCGGTACTCACGGCTTCGTCGTCGGTCACATCACACCCGAGGCTTACGATGGCGGGTTTATAGCGATGGTGAAAGACGATGATATTATTGAGATTGATGCTATTGCAAACAAGATAAACGTTTCGCTGCCGCAAGAAGAAATAGCCGCACGCCGTGCCGCATGGCAAAAACCGGCGCTGAAGGTTACCAAGGGTGTGTTATACCGTTACGCTAAAAACGTAACTACCGCTGCTGAAGGCTGCGTTACCGACGAATAGTAAATAATGAACAAAATGGCTCGTTAAAAAAGCCATGAATAAAGTGAATACGGGTTAAACGCGTTCATTTTAGCAAATTAGAGACAAAGAGAGTAAAATCAATTTAGCACCCTCAAAACGTGCTATAAATATAAAAAAATACAGGTATGGAAGTTGCACAAGATACACTAACCGCACCCGCCGCCGCCGAAACCGTAAATGTTTCAGGATCGGTAGCATTATTGGAAGCATTAATAGCCGAAGGTACCGATACCATTTTTGGTTACCCAGGTGGCGCTATTATGCCAATTTATGATGCTTTGTTTGATTACAATGATAAACTGAACCACATACTGGTACGTCATGAACAGGGCGGCATTCACGCCGGCCAGGGTTATGCACGTACATCAGGCAAAGTGGGCGTGGTATTTGCCACCAGCGGTCCGGGTGCTACCAACCTGGTAACAGGTTTGGCCGATGCCCAGATTGACAGCACACCATTGGTTTGTATTACCGGCCAGGTGTTCGCGCACCTTTTAGGTACCGATGCTTTCCAGGAAACCGACGTGATCAACATCACTACCCCGGTTACTAAATGGAACTACCAGATAACTGATGCTACCGAAATTCCGGAAGTTATTGCCAAGGCATTTTATATCGCCCGCAGCGGCAGGCCAGGTCCGGTATTGATTGACATTACCAAAAACGCGCAGATTCAGCTATTTGACTTTGCAGGTTACAAACCATGCGATCATATCCGCAGCTACAGGCCGAAACCTATTGTTCGCCCGCAATACATTCAACAGGCTGCAGAGCTGATCAATAGCGCTCAAAAACCTTTCATCCTGTTTGGTCAGGGTGTTATTTTGGGCGGTGCCGAGCAGGAATTTAAAGCGTTTGTTGAAAAAAGCGGTATCCCTGCAGCATGGACAGTGCTTGGCGCAGGCGCTATCCCGTCAGACCATCCGTTAAACGTAGGTATGTTGGGTATGCATGGCAACTACGGCCCTAACGTATTAACCAATGAGTGCGATGTATTGATCGCGATAGGTATGCGTTTTGATGACCGCGTAACCGGTCGTCTGGATAAATATGCAAAACAGGCTAAAGTTGTTCATTTGGATATCGACCCTGCCGAGATCGACAAAAACGTAAAATCAACCGTACCGGTTTGGGGCGATTGCAAGGAAACACTTCCGTTGCTGACCAAGGCCATCGAAAAGAAAGAACACATTGAATGGCTGGCTAAGTTTAACGACTACACCCGTCAGGAAGTTGAAGCAGTTATCCATAACGAGCTTAACCCAACCACGCCTGAAATGACCATGGGCGAGGTGATCAAACAACTTAACGAGATCACCAAAGGCGAGGCAGTTATTGTTACCGATGTAGGCCAGCATCAAATGGTAGCTTGCCGTTACGCTAAGTTTAACAATACCCGCAGCAACGTTACCAGCGGTGGTTTAGGCACTATGGGCTTTGCATTGCCTGCTGCTATAGGCGCTAAATTTGGCGCTCAGGATCGTACAGTAGTAGCTATTATTGGCGATGGGGGTTTCCAGATGACCTGTCAGGAATTGGGTACTATTATGCAAAGCGGTATCGATGTAAAGATTATCATCCTTAACAACCGTTTCCTGGGGATGGTAAGACAATGGCAAGAATTGTTTAATCAGCGCCGTTACTCATTTGTTGATATTCAAAGTCCGGATTTTGTAGCATTAGCTGCAGCATACCGCATCCCGGGCAAATTAGTTGATGATCGTGCAGATTTGACTGCTGCATTAAATGAAATGCTAAACACACCGGGATCATTCCTTTTAGAAATAATGGTTACCAAAGAGAATAACGTATTCCCGATGGTACCACAAGGATGCAGTGTAAGCGAGATCAGGTTAAAGTAAGCCCTCTAAAAAAGACAAAATCATGAGCGAAGCAGAAAAAAAACAGGAATTTAATATCACCATATATACCGAAAACCAAATTGGTTTATTAAGCAGGATAGCTATTATATTTACGCGCCGTAAAATCAATATCGACAGCCTGAATACTTCCCCGTCGGAGATTGACAGTATTCACCGCTTCAATATCGTGATTAACGAGTATGAAGAGGTAGTGCGTAAGCTTACCCGCCAGATTGAAAAACAGGTTGAGGTGTTAAAAGCATATTATCATACCAACGAAGATGTGATTTGGCAGGAATTAGCGTTATATAAGGTATCAACCGATGTAATTGCCGAAAAGGTTAGCGTTGAGCGTTTATTACGCGAAAACGGTGCACGCGCGGTAGTGATCCGTAAGGACTACACGGTGTTTGAAACCACCGGTCACCGCGAGGAAACTGATAACCTGATCAGCATATTACAACCTTATGGTCTGATTGAGTTTGTACGCAGTGCCCGCGTTGCTATCATTAAAGATAGCGAAGGCTTTAACAGCAAACTGCGCGAATTTGAAAGACTTGAACCAGGCGAAGAGGTAATCGAAAACGAATATCTGAACCAGGGCGAGAAGGTGTTTACGATGTAAGAGCCTAAGGCTGAAAGCCGAAAGGCTAAAGCTAAAAGGTAACACCACCCCGTCATTGCGAGGCACAAAGCAATCGCGAACTGTGCAGAGCGATCTGCTAATCGGGGATTGCTTTGTGCCTCGCAATGACGGGATTAATAAAAAGAAACAAAAACTTAAATTACTAATACAATAAAATCGGTGAAATCACCTGCAATCGGTGAGATCACAAAAATCAAAAAACAATGGCAAAACTAAATTTCGGCGGCACTGAAGAAAACGTAGTAACCCGCGAAGAGTTCCCTTTATCAAAAGCTCAGGAAGTATTAAAAGATGAAGTAGTAGCGGTAATTGGCTACGGTGTACAAGGTCCGGGCCAGGCCCTGAACCAAAAAGATAACGGTATCAACGTAATTGTTGGTCAGCGTAAAGGCACCAAAACTTGGGATAAAGCTATCAGCGATGGCTTTGTACCGGGCGAAACCCTTTTTGAAATTGAAGAAGCTTTAGAAAAAGGAACTGTAATTTGCTACTTATTGAGCGATGCAGCCCAGATCGCGTTATGGCCAACTGTTAAAAAACACTTAACTCCAGGCAAAGCCCTTTATTTCTCTCACGGCTTTGGTATCACTTTCAACGAGCAAACAGGCATTGTGCCTCCTGCTGATGTTGACGTGTTCCTGGTTGCTCCTAAAGGTTCAGGTACTTCATTACGTCGTATGTTCCTGCAAGGCCGTGGCTTAAACTCAAGCTACGCTATCTTCCAGGATGCTACCGGTAAAGCATTTGATCGTGTTATCGCTTTAGGTATCGCTGTAGGTAGCGGTTACTTATTCGAAACCAACTTCAAAAAAGAAGTATACAGCGATTTAACCGGCGAGCGTGGTACTTTAATGGGTTGCGTTCAAGGTATTTTTGCTGCTCAGTACGATGTATTACGTAGCCATGGTCACTCACCATCTGAAGCATTTAACGAAACTGTTGAAGAGCTTACCCAATCATTAATGCCGCTTGTTGCTGAAAACGGTATGGACTGGATGTACGCAAACTGTTCAACTACTGCTCAACGTGGTGCACTTGACTGGTGGAAAAAATTCCGTGACGCTACTAAACCTGTGTTTGAAGAGCTTTACGAAAGTGTTGCTACCGGTAAAGAATCACAACGTTCTATCGATTCAAATAGCCAGCCAGATTACCGCGAAAAACTGGATGCCGAACTAAAAGAATTACGCGAAAGCGAATTATGGCAGGCAGGCAAAACCGTACGCAGCTTACGCCCTGAAAATCAGGTTGTAGAAGCTTAATATTAGTGGCAGTAGCAGTTTTTAGTGGCAGTAAAGCCGCTATGATTGTTACTGTCTACTTTTAATATATTAGTGGCAGTAGCAGTTTAAAGGAGCAGTAAAACACTGCAACTGCCGCTGCTACTGCCACTTAAAACTAAGGGCAAGCAGCAAATCAAAACTGCAACTGCTACTGCCACTTAAAACTAAAATAAAATGGGACAAACATTATTTGATAAGATCTGGGATGCGCACGTCGTCAGCAGCAGCGAGGGGTTCCCGGATATTTTGTATATCGATACACATTTCATTCACGAGGTAACCAGTCCGCAGGCATTTGATGGCTTGCGTCAGCGAGGCTTACCTGTTTTCAGGCCAAAACAAACTGTGGCCACTGCCGATCACAACGTTCCAACCATTGATCAGCACTTACCCATTAAAGAAGAACTTTCACGCTACCAGGTAGATATGCTCACCAAAAACTGTAAAGAGTTTGGTGTTGAGCTATATGGCTTAGGCCACCCGTACCAGGGTATCGTTCACGTTATAGGCCCCGAGCTGGGCATCACCCGTCCGGGTGGTACTTATGTTTGCGGCGACAGTCATACTTCAACCCACGGCGCTTTTGGTGCCATTGCCTTTGGTATTGGTACATCGCAGGTTGAGCAGGTATTGGCTACGCAATGTTTACTTCAGTCGCGCCCAAAACGCATGAAAATTGAAGTAAACGGAAAATTGCAAAAAGGCGTTGGTGCCAAAGATATTATCCTTTACATCATTGCGCAGATCTCGGCTGCCGGTGGTACCGGTTATGCTGTTGAATATGCAGGCGATACCATCCGCTCATTGAGCATGGAAGGCCGCATGACCATCTGCAACATGAGTATCGAGATGGGTGCACGTTGCGGACTAATAGCTCCCGATGAAACCACCATCAACTACGTAAAAGGCCGCGAATTTGCCCCTAAAGGCGAAGAGTGGGATAAAGCAGTTGCTTATTGGGAAACTTTGTATTCTGATGCTGACGCAGCTTTTGATGAAGTATTATCCTTTAAAGCCGAAGATATCGAGCCGATGATCACCTACGGAACCAATCCGGGTATGGGCATCGGTGTTACACAACACGTTCCTGAAACTGCTTCATTTGAAGCTAAAGAGCAGGGATCATATAAAAAAGCCCTTGACTACATGGGCCTGCATGACGATGAAACGTTATTGGGCAAACCAATTGATTACGTATTCATCGGCAGCTGTACCAACTCGCGCATTGAAGACCTGCGCCAGGTTGCCGAGTTTGTAAAAGGCAAACACAAAGCCGATAATGTTACCGTATGGGTAGTTCCCGGCTCAAAACAAGTACAGCAGCAAGCCATAGCCGAAGGCCTCGATAAAATATTTAACGAAGCCGGTTTCCCGCTCCGCGAACCAGGTTGCAGCGCATGCCTTGGCATGAACGAGGACAAAATACCTGCAGGTAAATACTGCGTATCAACCTCAAACCGCAACTTTGAAGGCCGCCAGGGACCAAACAGCCGTACTTTCCTTGCCAGCCCGCTAACCGCGGCAGCAAGCGCTATTACGGGTGTGGTTACGGATATTCGCACTTTCCTGAAGGAAGAGGAATTGGTCTGAACTCGAATTTTAGAGGAATTGAATGAATTAACAGAATGGAAGTTAATAGAAAACGAACACCTGAAGAATTTAAAGATTGTACCAGCAAAATAATTGGCTGTGCCATGTGCGTGCATTCTGCTTTGGGAAACGGTTTCCAGGAAGTAATTTATCAACGAGCCTTAGAAATAGAAATGGGTTTGGAAGGACTTGGATTTGTCCGAGAAATGGAGATGCCTATCTTTTACCGTAACGAACAAGTCGGAACAAGAAGAGTGGATTTCTTTGTTGAGGGGGAAATAATGGTTGAATTGAAAGCTATTACTCAGTTAGAAAACGTTCATTTAGCTCAAGCTATAAATTACCTCGAGGCTTATAACATCCAAACAGGTTTACTTATAAACTTCGGCAGCTTAAGCATGGAGTTTAAAAGATTATTGAATAAAAAATATGTCCCAAATCTGAATTAAGGAATTTATTCGATTCGAAAAATTCCATTAATTCAAAAAATTCGAGTTCAGACAATATTATGGCAACTAAAATATTTAAACACATTCAAACCAGCGTAGTGCCTTTGCCTATCGAAAACATCGATACGGATCAAATTATCCCTGCAAGGTTTTTAAAGGCCACTACCCGCGATGGTTTTGGCAATAACTTATTCCGCGATTGGCGTTTTGATGGCGACGATAATCCTAAACAGGATTTCGTGCTTAATAACCCAAACTATAGCGGTAAGATCTTGGTTGCGGGCAAAAACTTCGGTTGCGGCAGTAGCCGCGAGCATGCTGCCTGGGCCATTGCCGATTATGGCTTTGATGCCGTGGTAAGCAGCTTCTTCGCCGATATTTTTAAAGGCAACGCACTTAACAACGGACTGCTGCCGGTGCAGGTAAGCGAAGACTTTTTAAAGAAGATCTTTGACGCTGTTTATGCCGATGAACATGCTGTAGTAGAGATTGACCTGGTTGACCAGTTCATTAAAATTGTAGCAACCGGCGAACAGGAAAGCTTTGAGGTTAACCCGTACAAAAAAGCCTGCCTGATAAACGGCTATGATGATATCGACTACATCCTGAGCCAAAAAGGCAAGATTGAGGAGTTTGAATCTGTAAGGTAAAAGCTGAAAGGTTAAAGGCGAAGGGTCAGAAACCCGACCAGACTAATGAACCATTGAACAAATGAACTAATGAACCAGTCAACAACCAATAAAGTAATTCAGCGAGAAGGTAAAGGTACCGCCAAATTATTCGACGAACGAAGTTTAGCGAATGATTATGCAACCCTTGCCCCCCTGCTCAGGCCTGGCCTGAAGGTGTTGGATGTGGGTTGTGGTACAGGCGCTATCTCTAAAGATATTGCGGCGCTGGTTGGCGAAAGCGGTCATGTTACGGGCATTGACAATACCGAATATTTTATCCAGAGCGGTAAGGAAACTTACGCTTCGGTGCAAAACATGGAACTGATCTACACTGATCTGTTCAGCTTTGAGCCGGAAGAACAGTACGACCTTATTGTATCGGCCCGTGTGTTACAATGGCTGAGCAATCCGGTTGAAGCTTTAAAGAAAATGTATTCGCTGTTAAAACCAGGTGGCACAGTATCCATTTTGGATTATAATCACGAGGCTTTACAATGGCAGCCGCAACCGCCGGCAAGTATGCAGCGCTTTTATGCTACCTTTTTAAGGTGGCGGGGCGATGCTGGCATGAATAACCATATTGCCGAAGATCTGCCGGAGTATTTACAGGAAGCAGGCTTTACCAATATCGAAGTATTTAATGCCGATGAAGTTTATCAAAAAGGCGAATATAACTTTGAAGGCAAAGCGGGCATCTGGGCAAAAGTCGCCCAGTCAAAGCAAATGGTTGAGGAAGGCTATATTGATGATGAATCGCGCTTGCTGGCTATTGATGAGTATACCAACTGGATAGAAAATGAAGCTGAGCAAATGGTGATGAAACTAAAAGAAGTACGCGGCGTAAAACCCGAATAAAATAAACATCTATAAAACAAAAAACCGCTGCCTTAGGCAGAGATTAGGGTTATGGGAATTAAAAAACACATATTAGTAATACCCGGCGACGGGATAGGCCCGGAGGTTACCACCTGGGGTAAAGCAGTTTTAGAAAAAATCGGTCAGGATTTTGGCCACGAATTTACTTTCGACGAAGCCCTGATGGGTCATGCGGGCATCGAGGCCACCGGTAATCCGCTACCTGACGAAACATTGGCTAAAGCTAAAGCAAGCGATGCTATCCTGTTTGGCGCTATCGGTCACATCAAGTACGATAATGATCCGTCGGCCAAAGTGCGTCCGGAGCAGGGATTATTAAAGATCCGTAAAGAGCTTGGCTTATATGCCAACCTGCGTCCTATTATGTTGTTTGATGAGCTTTTGGATGCGTCAAGCCTTAAGCCCGAAATATTGAAAGGTACAGATATCCTTTTCTTCCGCGAATTAACCGGCGACGTTTACTTCGGCGAGAAAAAACGCAGCGAAGATCGTAACACCGCTTCCGACCTGATGATCTATTCACGTTACGAAGTTGAGCGTATCGCTATCAAAGCTTACGAGGCAGCCCGCGTACGTGGCAAAAGGTTATGCTCTGTTGATAAAGCAAACGTATTGGAGGCTTCACGCTTATGGCGCGAGGTGGTACAGGAAATTGCCAAACAATATCCGGATGTTGAAACCGAGCACATGTTTATTGATAACGCGGCCATGCAGCTGGTTAAAAACCCTAAAAAGTTTGATGTGGTATTAACCGCTAACCTTTTTGGTGATATCCTAACCGACGAAGCATCACAAATTGCAGGTTCGATGGGGATGCTGGCTTCAGCTTCGGTAGGTGATGGAACAGGTTTTTTTGAGCCTATTCACGGTTCGGCACATGATATTGCCGGTCAGGATAAAGCAAATCCGTTGGCCTCTATCCTATCTGTTGCGCTAATGCTTGAAATAAGCTTCGGTCTTAAAGAGGAAGCCAAAAAGATAACAGACGCTATTGATAAAACGCTGAAAGACGGTTACCGTACCGGCGATATTGCTGATGCCAATACCGACAACGCCAAAATCTTAGGCACCACGGCAATGGGCCAAAAAGTGCTTGAATATTTATAGATTAGTACATGGCCAGGTTAAAGATAGCCATCATGATATTGTCCCTGTTCTGCATGTTTGCAGCAGGGCATGGTGGCGGCCCTTTTATAATGGCAGAGTTATTTGTAATAATAGCACCTTTTGTCGGAGCTTTAGACAAGGAGATTTTGTTGATATTACCGATAATCGCCTTACACATAACAGGCTTTATAGCCATAAAGCGATCATATAACAGGCTAATGCTCTGGGTAACCGTTTTGCTGAGTTTAGTAATAGCAGCAACAATTATGTCACGAGAAGCGCTAAGCCTTGTAATCTGGACAAACGGAACTTTCCTGATAATGGCCGCCATTTATGTGGAGAGGTATCTTAAAGAAGGGAAGGAACGAAAAATTGAGTTTAACGTGAAAGCAGATAATCTCAATTAACTGTTGATATCATGATGACTAAGTTCAGCATCTTCATGATGATATTGTTCCTTTTCTGTGGCTATGGAGCCAATAACGGAGGAGGGACATTCGCCTTTATTGAGATGCTGATGGCCATGAGCATGGATGATAACGAAAAACTCGAAAACCTGGTATTGCTGTTTGCGATAGCAGCCCAGGTAGCCGGAGTTTATGCCATCATCCGCTCAAACAGCAGGCTGATGTTATGGGTAATTATAGCCCTGAGCCTGGTTGTAATAGTTGTAACGGCTGCTTCGGCAGATGCCATTGGTAAGGTGATATGGGTTAACAGCTTGTTTTTGGTAAGTGGGGTGGTTTATATCGCATTGCACTTTAGAAACAAAAAAATATCAATTACCTCTAACGAGGTAACCGGATAAAATAAAAGCGCGGGCAAGTGCGATTCCTTCCCTGGGGAAGGAGGAGGAAGGGATTAGATAAGAGTGCGGAAAGTATGCATGTTACAGAAACCCCTCCCTGCCACTACACGACCTGCCGCACCCCTCCCTTGGGAGGGAATTGGAAAAATAATCGGTGTAATCAAAAGCATCGGTGTAATCTAAGATACTATGAAATGGAACGCTGATTTATACGACCAAAAGCATGCTTTCGTATTCAAATATGGAGAAGATGTGCTGGAGTTTCTGGATGTGAAACAAGGTGAGCACATCCTTGATCTGGGTTGTGGTACAGGCCATTTAACCAAACAAATACAAGATAAAGGCGCCGTAGTAAAGGGTACCGATTACTCGCCCGAAATGATAGCCCAGGCTAAACAACTTTACCCTGATGTTGATTTCGCGGTTGAAAACGCTGCCGATTTCTTCACCGATCAAAAATATGATGCCGTTTTTTCAAACGCCGCCCTGCATTGGGTGCTTGACGCTAACGGCGCAATCCGCAGTGTGTTTAACAGTCTGAAAAAAGGCGGCAGGTTTGTTGCCGAAATGGGTGGTAAGGGCAATGTTGAACGCCTGATAGAAGCTACTAAACAGGTACTTCATAATCATGGTTATCATGAAAAAGCCGACGTTAAAGTTTGGTATTTTCCATCGGTAGGCGAATATACCACCAAACTGGAGGAGCATGGTTTCAGGGTAACGTATGTTATTCACTATGACCGCAAAACCGCGCTTCAGGATGGTGAACAGGGTGTAGCCAAATGGATCACGATGTTTGGCGCTCAGTTTTTAGATGGTATCCCAGAGGATGAAAAACAACAGATCCTGGCCGAGATCACCAAGAAACTTGAACCTTTTTATAATGAGAACGGCGAATGGTATGCCGATTACAAAAGGTTACGGTTTATTGCAGTAAAAGAATAGATAGGAAACGTGAGATTTGAGATATGAGATTTTTTTCTCTAACTTGAATTTTGCTTTTTGATAAAAAACAAAGAAATAAACACCGATGAAGGATAAGGGGATTAAATCTCCTATCCAACATCTCAAATCAAAATAAAAAGATATGTTACACGATCCCAACCGCGTTTATGTTTTTGATACCACGCTTCGCGATGGCGAGCAGGTACCGGGTTGCCAGTTAACAACCCCCGAAAAGATTGAGATAGCTAAGGAACTGGAACTACTGGGCGTGGATATTATTGAAGCAGGTTTCCCGGTTTCAAGTCCGGGCGACTTCCAAAGCGTTGTTGAAATTTCAAAAGCTGTTAAAGAACCTACCGTTTGCGCCCTTACCCGCGCCAACAAAGGTGATATTGACGCTGCTGTAGCATCTCTGCAATATGCCAAACGCCCGAGGATCCATACAGGTATCGGCTCGTCTGATATGCACATTAAGCATAAATTCAACAGCACCCGCGAAGAGATTTTGGAGCGTGCCGTTGAAGCAGTTAAATATGCCAAGAAATCTGTAGAGGATATTGAGTTTTATGCCGAAGATGCAGGCAGGGCCGATGTGGTTTACCTGGCTCAAATGGTTGAAGCTGTTATTGCCGCCGGTGCAACTGTGGTAAACATTCCGGATACCAATGGTTACTGTCTGCCAGATCAGTACGGTGCCAAGATCAAGTTCTTGAAAGAGAACGTTAAAAACATTGATAAAGCTATCATCTCCGTACATTGCCATAATGACCTTGGTTTGGCTACTGCCAACTCTATAGCCGGCTTACAAAACGGTGCCCGCCAAATTGAAGGTACCATTAACGGCATTGGCGAACGTGCAGGTAACACTTCTATCGAAGAAGTGGTGATGATCCTGAAAACACACCATACCTTAGGTTTGCATACCAACATCGACTCTAAAAAGTTTTATGAACTGAGCCAGATGATCCGTACACAAATGCGTATGCCGGTACAGCCCAATAAAGCTATTGTAGGTGCCAATGCCTTTGCCCACAGCTCGGGTATTCACCAGGACGGCTTCCTGAAAATGCGTGAAAACTACGAGATCATTCGCCCTGAAGATGTAGGCTTTCCGAGCGCCACAATAGTGCTAACCGCGCGCAGCGGCAGGCATGCTCTGAAATTCCATCTGGAGCGTTTAGGATATACGCTGGATAAGGAAGAACTTGCTTTTGTTTACAATAACTTTTTAACGCTTGCTGATAGTAAGCTTGACATAAATGACCAGGATTTGCAAGGCCTTATGGCGCACCGACTGGTAAAAAATTAACAATGGAAACTGATACAAAAAGCCAGCTTGATTTTGAAGCGGCATACCAGCGGATAAAGGACGTTGTGAAACGTACCCCGCTGCAATATAACGCCGGTCTTTCGGCAAAATATGAGTGTGATGTTTATTTAAAACGCGAAGACCTGCAGGTTGTGCGTTCATACAAGTTGCGCGGCGCTTACAACATGATTAGTCAGTTAAATGACGATGAATTGAGCCGCGGTGTAGTTTGCGCCAGCGCGGGTAACCATGCCCAGGGCGTAGCCTTTTCATGCAACAAAAAAAATATTAAGGGTGTGATTTTCATGCCCGAAATAACGCCCAAACAAAAGGTTAAACAAACCGCCATGTTTGGCAACGGTAATATAGAGATTGTGCTCACCGGCGATACTTTTGATGATTGCCTGGCTGAAGCCCTTGCCTACACCGAAAAAAACCAAATGACCTTCATCCCTCCTTTTGATGACTATCGCGTTATTGAAGGTCAGGGAACCGTAGGTGTTGAAATACTGCAGGACCTGCCAGACATTGAAGTTGCAATTATGCCTATTGGCGGTGGCGGCTTTGCATCTGGTACAGGCACCTATCTTAAAAATAACGTTCCAAACATTCACCTGATAGGCGTTGAGCCGGAAGGTGCCCCATCAATGCTGGGTGCCATAAACCATGGTAAACCTATTACATTAGATGAAATAGACCGTTTTGTTGATGGCGCCGCTGTTAAACGTGTTGGCGCGTTAACCTATGATATCTGTAAAGATATCCTGAACGATATGTTGCTGGTACCCGAAGGTAAAATATGCACCACCATACTCAAACTTTATAATGAGGATGCTATTGTAGTTGAACCGGCCGGTGCGCTATCTGTAGCCGCGCTTGATGCCTGCAAAGAACAGATCAAAGGCAAAAAGGTAGTTTGCATCATTAGCGGTGGTAATAACGATATTGCCCGCATGCAGGAGATCAAAGAAAAATCGCTGCTGTACGAAGGTTTAAAACATTACTTCATCGTAAGGTTCCCGCAACGTCCGGGTGCTTTGAAGTTATTTGTGAATAGTGTATTAGGTCCGGGGGATGATATTACCCGTTTTGAGTTCATTAAAAAGAATGAAAAAGAAAACGGCCCTGCCCTGGTAGGCATCGAGTTAAAAAATGCCGAGGACTACCCGGCCTTGTTACAACGCATGCATGCACACCGTTTCAATGTTATTGAATTGAATAAAGACCAGACTTTGTTTGAGTATTTGGTGTGATAAAATGATCTTCTAAAACTTACGAAGTTTTGAAAACTTCGTAAGTTTTTCCTTCCTAAATTCCGTCGGGATAATAATAAAAATGTCGTTGCGAGCGAAGCGTGGCAACCGCACGGAAGCAAGGCCGCTCTGTACAGCATGCGATTGCTTCGTCGTTCCTCCTCGCAATGACATAAAAGAGCTATTCCGCCACCACATCAATCCAGTTACCATCACCTTTGATGATATTGATCAACTCATCAAGTGCATTGGCCGAGCTAATATTCTTTTTCACGGCTTCTTTACCACGGTAAAGGGTGATCTTATCGGTACCTGAGCCTACATAGCCATAATCGGCATCGGCCATTTCGCCGGGGCCATTTACGATACACCCCATGATTCCAATCTTCAATCCTTTAAGGTGACTGGTACGGCTGCGGATCATCTGGGTAGTAACCATCAGATCGAACAGTGTACGACCGCAGCTTGGGCAGGAAATATATTCTGTTTTAGAGATACGTGAGCGGGTAGCCTGCAAAATACCAAAAGCGGTAGAGGTAATTACATTAGTAGGCAATTCAGGAGCATCAATCCAGATACCATCGCCAAAACCATCAACCAATAAAGCACCAAGGTCTGTTGAAGCGTAGAGTTGTAATTTAGATGTAAGATCTGAGATTTGAGATTTGAGATCAGCTTCACTTTCGGACTTTCCGGCTTCCGGACTTCCGGACTCAAATAAATAACTTCTCTTCACAATCACCGGTACATCCAATCCCAGTTCTTCCATTTTAAAGAAGAAGGCACGTTGTTCGGCCATGCCGTGCAAGGCCTCGGTTTCCAGTACCAACACCAGCGAATTATCCAGCTGGATAGATCCGAAAGCATCTGAGTCAATATCGGCTGGCTGCAACCTTACTAAGTTTAGTTTTGAAGAGCGGTCGACATCGCCAATATATTCCTGCAAGGCAAACACCGGATGACAGTTGGTTTTATCGGCCAGTTTAAGCCATGTATTGTAATTATAAAGCTGTTTTAAGTTGCCCGGTAAGGTAAACGAAGGCAATTCATCGGCCAGGTAAACAAAATCAACTGATTGTTCGGCCATGTTATATTTATCCAGCAGCGGTGAGTACAGGTAGCCCGCTTCGTTCAATACGGCCGGGTCCTTCAGGTTCTTTTTCGATAAGTCAACCACAACCCTCGGCACCAAATGCCCGCCTATAAAAGCGTTGGCCTCGTAGGTTTCGCGTTTTTTGTATTCGTATGGATTATGTTGAGCCGGTGAAATGTCAAATGTTAAAGGCGAAAGATTTTTATCTTCACCTAAAGTTTCGGCCTTTTGCCTTTCGCCTTTCGCCTTTTCCCTCAAAGAATAGCGGCGAACCAGCTCAATAGCAACAGGGGCTTCGGCTTCAGGCTCTTCGGTTAGGGATACACGTACGGTATCGCCGAGACCATCTTCCATTAACGTTCCTATCCCTACGGCAGATTTAATACGGCCATCTTCACCATCGCCGGCTTCGGTTACACCAAGGTGCAGCGGGTAGTTCATACCCTCGGCAACCATAGTTTCTACCAGCAAACGGTAGGCCTGCACCATCACCTGCGGATTGCTCGATTTCATCGAGATCACGAGATTATAGTAATTCAACTGTTCGCACATCCGCATAAATTCCATGGCCGATTCAACCATGCCCTGCGGGGTATCACCGTAACGGCTCATGATCCTGTCGCTCAGCGAACCATGATTGGTACCGATACGCATGGCGGTGCCATATTCTTTACACACTTTTACTAACGGCGCAAACTTTTGGAGAATGCGTTCCAGTTCGCCCTGGTATTCCAGGTCGGTATAATCTATCTGGTCAAATTTCTTTTTATCGGCGTAATTGCCCGGGTTTACACGCACTTTTTCAACTATGCGGGCAGCTACCTCAGCAGCGTTAGGGGTAAAGTGGATATCAGCAACCAGTGGCACAGTGTAGCCACGGGCACGAAGCTGCTTCTTAATTTCGGCCAGGTTCTGGGCCTCTTTAATGCTGGGCGCTGTGATACGCACATACTCGCAACCGGCATCAACCATCCTAATGGTTTGCTCAACCGTACCAATGGTATCCATGGTATCGGTAGTGGTCATGCTTTGTATGCGGATTGGATTATTCCCGCCCATAGGTATATCGCCAATATTAACCTCGCGGGTAATAAAACGCGAATATTCGGTTAATGAGTTACAATAACGGCCGGGCAGCACTTTAACAGCATCAGTATTCATCAGTGATGGAAATTAATATAATGCAAATTTAGTGAATATGTTGGGATTAGACTACCTGCACATAAATGATAAATTCATAGTGGAGTAAATCACTTTAAATTGAAATTATATACTTTAGTCAGATAGAACCTTTATCTCTTCACCATGAGAAACTATATTTTGCTTGCCACACTTTGTTTGATTTTTTCGTGCAAAAGCAATACAAAACAAACGCAGCAAGACAGTACTTCCATAACGGCTAATGCCGAAAGCTCTAATTTACTCATTAAAAAATTCAAGCCACTACTGCAAGGCACCTGGGTAAACAAGACCTATATTGATAAGGTGGCAAAAACAAGATCGCCATTGGCGGCAGTGAAAGAAGCTGACGGCATATCATCTTTTAGCATAATACCGCAGACATGAAAGGCGATAGTATTATTGTACCCGTTGGCTGGGATAATCATGACGGAAGTGACGTTACGTTATCATTTAAGAAAGGGAAGCGGCCTTCGTCGTTAATATTTGGAGCAGGCGAACTTTGTGCTGCTGTTGATCACCGTGATACTATCATAACTGTTTATTATCCTAATAATAAGGGTCAGATTAAAACCACTCCATTTATCAGGGCAAACTCCAAAGAGATAATGCAAATTGCAGATGGGATGTACCGCCTGATTAATAAGGTGCTTATTGCCGGAACCTATAATTTACAAGATTCCACAGCAAATTCCGTGGTAATGTTTAGTATTGATGGCAAAGTGCAAGGATTTCGTGGCTTTAAAAACTACACCATAAACATCGACCTTAACTCGGACGCAATGGATAATCTTGACGAGATCGGATTTAGGAATGATATAAAACATCATGCCAGCTACTCATTTAAGTTTGATGGCGATACGCTGAAGCTTTATGATACCAAACCCAACGCAGATTCGTCTTTATTGATTCTGGATAAATTAAGGTACAAATTGGTAAAACAAAAGTAAGCTCAAACCCATCATATCAACCTATCTTTAATCACCAAAGTCCCGGCAATCATATCATGTAAACACTGTTGCTGCTTATTAAAAAACGCTATCAAGTAACCGATAAAAAGGGTTAATACTGAAAATAACTTGGCAAGGTTACGGCCAATGGCTTTTCCAACGCTGATCCGGTTGCCATCCATATCCACTACTTTTATATTAAGCATTTGCTTACCGTAAGTAGCTTGCTTAACCGAGCTTTCCATTACCACATGATAAATAAATTTGCCAATGGGTGTAAAAGCAATAATACCGATAGAGGTATAGATGCGGGTCTGCTTATCAGTAACGAACAGGAACACCGCCGCAGCCGCAAGCATTACAAATACCCCAAACATTATAAACCAGTCAAGCGCTGATGCCAGCCAGCGCTGATCAAAGCTGCCGTAATATTGCATGAGCAGCTTTGGCCGGGCAAAGCCGAACAGTTCCCGTAACTCGGTAATTTCCTGGGCTTCCTTGTAATCCACCATGTCATCGGTCTTAACAAAATCGCCGGGCTTTATGCCGCGCGTTTTGAGCTCGGGGATGGTAAACGGCCCTTCGGGTTTACCGTTGATGACTAAAATGTAGGATTGGGACATGAGAAGAGCGATTACATAACCATATCATTGCGAAGAGGAACGACCAAGCAATTGCATGCAGGGCCGACCTACCTCAGTGCGATTGCCACGCTTCGCTCGCAATGACATATTTTAATTGTTTTTTATTCCTCTAAGATAGATATTCCTTCCACCAATCAGAATTATAAGCACCTTTTACCTCCGTTGGTTCACCGGGTTTGGGGACAAATAAATTGATATGTTTTTGTTTAGCCATAGGCACCAACCATTCGATGGGCTCGTACCAGGCGTGCGGGGCCAGGTTAAATGTACCATAGTGGATAGGCATCATCAGTTTGCCTTTTAGATCAAGATGCGCGTTTGAGGCATTATCCGGTCCCATGTGAATATCGGGCCAGAATTTTCCGTATGCACCTATTTCCAGCATGGTCAAATCAAACGGGCCAAAGGCCTCTCCTATCGCTTTAAATTCAGGAGAATACCCTGAATCGGCACCAAAATAAATATTGTGTTCAGGTCCTTTAATCACAAATGATGACCAGAGCGTTTCGTTCCTCCCAGTAATTCCCCTGCCCGAAAAATGGCGCGATGGCGTTGACGTAAGAACAATTTCATTGCCGATCATCGCGCTATCACCCCAATCCATTTCGGTAATAAAATTGGCGGCCATGCCCCAGCGGGTTAAATATTGGGCTACCCCCACCGAGCAGAAAAAGGGAATATTTTTATCGGCGAAAAATTTGATCGTAGCTTTATCCAAATGGTCATAATGGTCATGCGACTGGATCACGGCATCCAGCGGGGGCAAATCTTGGAGTGCTATCGGTGGTTTAAAAAACCGTTTTGGCCCAAACGATTGCGAAAACGAGACCCTGTCGCTCCAAACCGGATCGGTAAGGATACGTTTTCCGTCTATCTCAATCAGAATGCTGGAATGGCCAATCCAGGTAATGCGTAAACCCGATGCCGGTGGCGTGTTATAAACTGATGGATCTGTTTTAAACGGTCCTAAAGTTTTTTTAGGCGTATTCTCAGCTTTATTATTCATGTATTCCCTCAAAATAGGGATCATTTTGCCAAAGCCGGCTTCGTCGGTAGGTATAGTATTTTGATATTTTTGTCCTTTTTTTCGCGATGCGGGTAAACTCATAACAGCAATTATAGTACTTATGTCAGGTATGATATAAGTAACGCAAAAAAGTTACGATTGGTTGAATGGGAAGAACTTTTATTTACTTAAGAATGATATTGCCGTATCACAAAACTCAATTAACGGAGCTGGTAAGACGTCGCTGTCAAAAGGATGCAAACCTCCAAAAGTATGGTCAGCCTCTTTTTGTACGATGTATTCGGCAGTAGGATTAGCTTCGTGCAACTGCTGCGAATGACTAACGGGTACCGTAGGATCGGCATCACCATGAATAATTAGCCATGGCTGGGTTATTTTAGCAGCCTGCTTTAAAATATCTAACCTAAGCGGATTACTATCCAGATCATCTAACAAAGTTGATTTCACAGGCATTTGCTGATCTGTACGTTTATTTTCAAAATAAAAAACACCTTGCAGGCGCCACTGTGCCTCTATTTGTTTAGGCCACAAATTTCGGAAACCGGATATGGAAGCCATACTCACCAATTTTTTGATCCGCGGATCTTCGGCCGTTTTGATGATACTTACGCCGCCACCCATGCTATGGCCAATGAGGTATACGCCATCGGCAACAGGTATGCTCGCGCCGCTGCAGGCAAAATCAATGATGGTATCCAGATCTTCCAGTTCGATAGAGACGGTATTATCTGCAAAAGCAGTCAGATCTGCAAAATCTTGAGGATGTGCAGGCGTTGTGCCATTATGCGAAAAATTAAATTTCAGGAAACGGAAGCCATTTTTGACAAAGTACCGGGCCAGCAGATCATGCGTGCCCCAATCTTTAAAGCCCTTAAAACCATGAGCAAAAATTACCAGCGGCACGTTTTTAAAAGCATCGTCATAGGTAACATCAATAAGCATTGGTCGGCCTTTGGCGCCGGGAAGGGTAAAATTATCTTTCCTGATCATGGCGGCTAAGTTAATATTAACCGGGATATTATTTCGGGAGCTGTCTAATGTAATTAGGCTAAAGCCCCTCTTTGCTAACCCGATCCGTTGGCTAAAGCCAACGGCAATGAAAAACACAAGCTATTCAAAAGGAAGCGTCATTGCGAGGCACGAAGCAATCCCAAAC
This sequence comes from Mucilaginibacter kameinonensis, assembly GCF_003675385.1. Taxonomy (GTDB): domain Bacteria; phylum Bacteroidota; class Bacteroidia; order Sphingobacteriales; family Sphingobacteriaceae; genus Mucilaginibacter; species Mucilaginibacter kameinonensis. Next base: position 73,785 of record NZ_RCWZ01000007.1, read on the forward strand.
TATACAGAGCGGATTTGCTAATCGGGGATTGCTTCGTGCCTCGCAATGACGCTTTTTGTAATATCGTTTCCCTTACACCCTTTTCCCGTTAAAAGTGATATTATACAAATCTGTGCGCCTGTCTTTAATATTTTGTACGCTGCCGTACTCATGCAGCTCGTCCAGTAAGGACAGGTCAACATCGGCAATTACTATCATCTCGGTATTCGGCGTGGCTTCAGATTGAATACCATTAGTTGGGAAACCAAAATCAGATGGTGTAAATACCGCCGATTGTGCATAGCTCACCCCCATATTGTTCACATTAGGCAGGTTGCCAACACAGCCGGCTATGGCAACATAGCATTCATTTTCGACGGCGCGGGCCTGGGCGCAAAACTTAACCCTGTTATAGCCATTTTGCGTATCGGTAAGGAAGGGCACAAACAGAATCTGCATATCCTGCCCAGCCAAAATGCGCGACAGCTCCGGGAACTCCACGTCATAACAGATCAGGATGCCTACCTTACCGGCGTCGGTTTCAAACACCCGCACTTCATCACCACCGCGGATGCCCCATGAGCTGATCTCCGATGGTGTTGGATGGATCTTGTAAACCTCCTCCATGCTACCGTTGCGGCGCAGCAGGTAGGATACGTTATACAGCGATTCTTCATCAATTTTAGGCATGCTGCCCGCTATGATATTCACGTTGTAGGATACGGCCAGTTTGCCAAATTCTTCAACAATCTGCTGAGTATATTTTGCCAGCTCACGCATGGCTTTGGCTGTATCCATGTGGTTATAATCGGCCATGAGGGGCGTGTTAAACAGCTCGGGGAACAGGATAAAATCGGCCTGGTAATCGCTCACCGCGTCAACAAAGTATTCGGCATGTTTAAGCAACTCGCTGATATTGTTATAAGAGCGCATTTGCCACTGAACCAGCCCAATACGCACTACCGTTTTATGATTAATAGCATCGCTTACCTCTTCATAATAAACATTGTTCCACTCTATAAGCGTAGCAAAACCCTTTGAACGGCTATCCTCCGGCAGGTAGTTTTTCAGTACTTTACGTACGTGAAAATCATTAGATAGCTGGAATGAAAGTGTAGGATCGTAGATCTCCTTGTATTTCACCTTGTCGATATACTGCCTGGGAGTAAGCTCGTTCTGATATTTCTGATAATTGGGGATGCGCCCCCCAGCAATAATACTTTTCAGGTTTAGTTTTTCGCACAATGCCTTGCGTGCCTCATAAAGGCGCCGGGCCAGACGCAGACCACGGTGGTTAGGATGAATAAAAATATCTATGCCATAAAGTACATCGCCGTTTTCATTGTGGGTTTTAAATGTGCTATCGCCCGTTATTTGTTTATAGGTATGATTATCTCCAAATTTTTGATAGTCAACAATAATCGATAACGCGCAGCCGACTACCACATCGTTCACGGTTACACAGATCTGCCCTTCGGGGAAAAGTTTAATGAGCTTTTTGATGGAATTGGCATCCCAATAGTCCTCATCCATATCCATATAAGCCGACTTCATCGACTTTTTAAGTTCCTGATAATCCTGTACTTCCAGGTTACGTAGTTCTACACTTTGCAGATCCATAGTTTTTTGTTACGATCAGTATTTTTACGCTACGCTACATACCGAAAACAAGATGCTTCCAAATGCAACATGACAAAGTTTGTTTATTGCAGTGCAGGGCAAACCAATGAGCCGCCCCATCACTGTACTCCCAACATCCAAAAGCTCAATTGGTTTAAAGTAATTTTTCGCGATCGCTGGTATGCCACCAAACCCAATAGATTAGTACAAATTGTGCCGCAAGCCTGAGCCAGGCAAAAAAAGGCGTAATTGTCATCCCCTCAACCTTAAACGGCGCGTCAAATATCATCCCAATATGCACGCTCAGAAAGGCAATCAGCATAAGCACAATGCCCCAGCCCGCCCAATACCTTGTTTTTGTTGAGATAAGTAATAAACCAAGTGTTATTTCCACAACACCCGCCACCATATTTAACGCTTTCGGATATAGCAGGTTATGAGGCATTACTGCGTAGTAAAAACCAGGATCGCGGAAGTGGTTAAGGCCGGCAAGCACGTAAAATGCTACAAGTATTATCAGGCTTATTTTTTTAAACTTATTCATGATTTAATTTACAAATATTTTGTTATACGCACCACAAAACAGTTTAAATACTGCAAAGCAAGCCGTTTTTATAATTTATAACCATTCCAAATAAGCCTGTTTGACAAAGTGTTGACATAGGATGTGCCGAATAGTGATACTTTTGTTCGGTCAAATTTTAAAACTGCTTTGAAGTATCTAAAGGTAATAGCTTTTACGCACAAACAGATTGAACTGAAGGAATTGGGTAGATTGGTGGTTTGCCAGGAAAATCTGACAGATAAACTTGCGCAGGTTAAAGAGCAGTTTAACATCCCCGAAATTTTTTACCTGGCTACCTGTAACCGTGTTGAGTTTGTGATGACAACCCCACAAGCGGTTGATAAAGACTTTGCCAAAAAATTCATAGAAGCCTTTAACACAGAGCTTTGCCACGATTCGTTGAGCACTTTCATGAATAGCGCGTCTATTTACGAAGATCAGGAAGCCATGGTTCACCTGTTACGTACTTCTTGTTCGTTAGAGAGTTTGATCGTGGGCGAAAAAGAGATCCTTGCTCAGTTACGCCGGGCATATGAACATTGCAAAGAGGCTGGCCTAACCGGCGATGCCATGCGCATGATCATGAATTGCGTGGTAAAAACAGCCAAGGAGGTTTACACACATACCAATATCTCCAAAAACCCAATCTCGGTAGTATCGCTGGCTTACCGCAAGCTTAAAGACCTTAATCTTTGCTCAAATGCCCGAATCCTCATCATCGGTGCAGGCGAAACCAACCGCAACATTTCCAAATATCTTCAAAAACATAAATTTTCAAACTTCGCGGTATTTAACCGTACTGTGGCCAATGCCGAAAAATTAGCTGCCGATTTGGGTGGTGAGGCCTTTGACCTGGAAGCTTTGAAAACTTACAATAAAGGTTTTGATGCCATTATCACCTGCACATCAGCAGTTGAGCCTATCATCACTACCGAGATTTACCAATCGCTGTTAAACGGCGAAACAGGCAGGAAAACGATAGTTGACCTTGCCATCCCTAATGATACCGCTCCCGAAGTATTGGAGCAATTCCCGGTTAACTTTATCGAAGTACATTCCCTTAACGAGGTTGCCAAAAAGAACCTGCAGGAACGCTATCACGAACTGGTACACGCCGAAGCTATTATTGAGCAAAACATTGCCGAGTTTGTACAGCAGCTTAAACAGCGCCGTATTGAAGTAGCCATGCGCCAGGTGCCTGAAAAAATCAAAGAGATCCGCAACAATGCCATCAACACCGTTTTTGCCGACGAGGTACAAGGTCTGGATGAGCAATCACGCGAGATTTTAGAAAAGGTGATCAACTACATGGAGAAAAAATATATCAGCGTACCCATGATCATGGCGAAGGATATATTAATCAATGAAAATTGATACTGTCTGAATCAGAATTTACAGAATTTGAGAATTTACAGAATTAATTAACACTGGACGAAGTTACGCTTCGCTAAACTTCGTCCTAAAATGGTTTAAGCTTTCAGCTTAAGCCAGCGAACGCTGTATATCATTAGCATACAAAAATCCGGCGTTTATACTGCACACTATAAAATATTGGTTCATACGCCTGCAGGCCTTAAGTTCATTGGCCGGTATCCGCTACCATCCCTAACGCAGGGTTTTTCTTCTATACGTCTTATGCCCAAAATGTGGCTCCTGCTACCGACCAAAGTTACCGTCAGTAACTTCGTCTGAACGGACAAATCCTTCCGAATAAAAATATATCAAGTTAATAAATTGTTTATTTAATAATATCAGCATCAAATACCTTTAATATTATTTCAAATAGGCAAGTTTATTTTTTTTTGTACTTTTCGATACCTTTAAAAAGTAACCAAACCTAATCTAACTCATATATTAATCATCATAAACCTATCTTTCATGAATTACCAAGTATTTACAGTAGCACAAGTGCGCGCATTAACTGCAGCCGATAATTACAGCGTTTTAAACACCTCTGATTATGGGGGAGGTCAATGGATATACGATGCAGCCGATACCTCCTCTTCTGACAACACCGGAAGTGTATTGGTCACCACTGATGGAAAAAGATATAAAAGACAATATTTTATAACACCTGAAATGTTTGGCGCGGTTGGAGACGGCCACACCCATGACACAAACGCCCTAACGGCTTTTTTTCAGGCTTTGAATGGCAAAACTGGTATTTTGACACAATCTTATTATATAGACACCGAAATAGCTGTGGCACTAAGCGATTGTAGCATAATCGGAAATAATAACTCAGAAATAATTACCGATACTGGATATTCAATACTAAGATTGCTCGATGTATCCAATGTGACCATAAAAGGTATTTCATTTGTTAATAATTTTAGCAGTTCGGACAGGGATCTGGGAAAAGCATTAGTGTATTCTTATCAAAATTCCGTTAAGGACCTAAAGATTACCGAATGCTCTTTTACAGTTCCTAATGCGCCCACGAGTGCCATAACTTTTTATTGTAATGTAGATATTAATACCGCCCCCTCAGCAGCTAAAAGTATTGACGGGCTGACAATCACCAATTGTAATTACGATAGTATAGGGAGAATTGGTACAACTATCATGAACAGATATGGCGGAATTGATAAATTTGATAAATGCAAGAATATCAATATATCAAACAACAAAGTAAATAACATTGGCAAATCAGACTTAGCTGATGCTATTTTCTTGAGCTTAGATGGCTGTGGCAAGAATTTTCAGGTTAATAACAACTTTATTAATGATTGTTATAGAATCGGGATTGAATTAACAGGTGGATGGAATGATGGGGAGGTATCAAACAATAATTTTTCCAGTTCTTCTTCTGCCATTAAATATTCACCATTTTCATGGCAATGTAGTGACTCCCGTTATTTAAATATCAACAACCTGGTAGTCTCCGGCAATATAAGTGTAGGCTATGCGCGCAGCAATTTTAAAAACCTGTACAACTGCTTATTTTCTGATAATCAGTTTATCGTATCAGGAGACTACGCTGTCAGCATATCTGGATCATCTGGAAACAAATTTGACAACGACTTTTACTCATCCGATTCGATATATACGACTTTAATAAACGGCGCTTCAACAAATAATGTAGTTAATAACAGCAAAATAATCAACAATGCCACCTCTGGAATTTTTGCTATTGTGAGGTTTGCAGATACGGGAACCACAAATAACGTTTTTAACAATTGCGAAATAGTAAAAACTTATGGAGCGGCCGAATTTGATGAGGTTAATACATCAGGAAATGTTGTTTTAAATAAAAATGTGAACAACATATTTGATTCCAATTATACACTTATCAATTTTACTGCTGATGCTGATATCACCAACATAACAGTACAACAACTTAATTCTTCATTATTCAGGATCAACGATTCCAGTAATCTACTTACGCAGACGAGAAATATAATTTTCAATAGTTTTAAGCGAACTTACGTTATTAGAAACACTACAGCCTATCCGTTGGGAGTAAAAATGGCGGGGCAAACAGCTCCGGCAGTAATAATACCCAAAAATGAAATTTTTTATTTGTATTGCGATGGAGCCGCATTTTATAAGATTGCTGAAAGTGGGATTGATGGGGTATGGAATATCGGAACGCCTCCCAATATAACCGCATCAGCCGGTTCCTTTGCACAACAGGGTAAACAAATCACTCTCGCTGCAACTGTCACCACTTCTGCACTTTCAGCAAATATTACATTGCCGTTTATTCCGGAATATGGCTTTGTTTATTTTGATGGTACAAACAAGGTTACCTGCACAGGCGGCAGTGCTTCTGCCACAATTACCGTGGCAGCGATAGGTACTTTTACTTTTCAACTATTTTATAAAATTGCGTAATCTTCATTTCAGGACGAAGTTTAGCGAGGCATAGCTTCGTCCTGAATAGTTTAATATTTGATAAAACCACTTAGCATTTGAAAACGCAAGCAGAATGCTTGCCTTATTTTAGGTCGAAGTTACGCTTCGCTAAACTTCAACCAGCCAATGCCCTCCTTATCGTGCCGATAACACCCGTTCCAGATCATCCTTAAAATTCCTTCCAATCGGAATCTCCTGGCCACTCAAAATAATACGGTTACTTTCTAAACGGGTTATTTTATTAATAGATACAATAAAAGATTTATGAACCCGCACAAAACGTTTCGGCGGAAAAATATCCAGCATCGCTTTGATCGATCCTTTTAACAGGATCTTCTCTTTGCTTGTATAAATTATAGCATAATCTTTTAACCCCTGGATGTGTGTAACCTCATTAAAATAAAGCTTAATACGCTGAACACCACTTTTAACAAAAATAAAATCTGTGCTCTTATCAGGTAAAAGCTCCTCCGCATGGTCATATTGTGCTTTCAGCGATAGAAATTCTTTGATTTTGCTAATAGCCTGCTCAAAACGTTTAAAAGGTATCGGCTTCAGCAAAAAGTCAATTACGCCTAATTCGTAACCTTCAAAAGCGTAGTTACGATAAGCGGTTGTAAAAACGGTCACCGGAGGATCTGCCAGCGTTTTCAGAAACTGGATGCCTGTCATCTCGGGCATTTCAATATCCAACAGCAACACATCGGCCCGATGATCTTGCAAATGCCGCAGCGCATCACCCGCGTTACTAAACAAGAATACCGAATGTACGTGATCAATTTTTTTCAGGTAACCATCCAATATTTCAAGCGCAAGCGGTTCATCATCTACTACCACATATTTCAGCAAGGCTTCCATTATCTCTATTATAAATCAATTAACAGTTTTGCCCAAAAGGTATCTTTTCTATCTTCCAGCAGCAGCGTATACCTATTCGGATAAAGCAAATCCAGGCGCTTCCGCAAATTATCAAGACCAATGCCACCTTTAATATGGCCAACCATTAAAACTGGTTTGACATTTTCTATAATAAACTCCAGTTTATGCCCCTCCATGGCGATGTCCACCTTTAGCCAACCGCCCTTGGTTTGCTTGCCCAGTCCGTGTTTAAAAGCGTTTTCAACCAGCGGCAGCAAAAGCAAAGGAGCTATTTCGTATCCGTTTGGTTCGGCGCTAACATTCAGATCAATGGCTGCCTCATCGGTAAAACGCAATCGTTCCAGTTCCATGTAATTATGGAGGTAGCCGATCTCTTTTTCCAGCGGCACTTTTTCACCGGTGCTGTCATACAGCATATATTCCATCATTTCTGATAGCTTCAGTACTACATCCGGGGCGAGTTCTGATTTTTTAAGCGTCAGGGCATAAAGGTTATTCAGGATATTAAACAGAAAATGCGGGTTTACCTGCGCCCGCAGAAAATTAACCTCGGCATTTAGCTTTTCAACGGTAATTCTCTGGATAACCAGTTGCTGCCCATACCAGTCCATACTCAACTTCAAGGCAAGCATTAAGCCCAGGTACCATAATGTGCTGAAAAAATTGTAGGATAACGATTCGATCAGGTTGCTGTTACGCATGGGGCCAACTACATAACCATATAAGTAAAAATCGAACAGGCTTTGCGTGGTTAAGTAGCCAATAACCGATAGGATGATTGCTGTAAAATAAGCCAGATATCGTCTTTTTAACAGGTACCGGGGTAAAAAATATTGCAGGTTAAGATAAGCGATAATAATAAGCAACACTATACGCCCGGTAACGCAGGCCACAAAGTAAGGCATACTGGCTTTATATATGAGGTATCTTTTTTCATAAATAAAAAACCCGGTGATGAGCACCCAATAAGCGCCATGCATTAAGATATGTCTTAACGTAACCTTACGTTTTGAAAACGGCAGTTTAAGTGGTTTATCCAGCGCATCCATTTTGATGTTTCATATCATTTAGCATAAAAGAAACTAAAAGCATTTCGCCCGCAAAATTATATCGACAAACTGCGCAAATAATAGAGGAAGATACGGATAAAAGGGCTGATATCTATTTTTCCGGTTGTTAGTCTACTAATTTTCGACCTCATTTCCAGTTGCCCTAATATTGCATGCACAAACAAATAAGTATTTCATTTAAAACTTTTTAATCATGAAACACATCAAATTTTATCAGGCGTTTATAGGATTATTTACGCTGATAACGCTAAGTTTTACCGAATCGGGGTTCGCAAGCAAATTTGGGCTGGATGGTTACGAAATCTACTTAAACAACAAGCTCATTCTGAAACAGTATGTTAACCAGCCCCTGAATTTGAGGGTACTGCAACTCACTAAAGCTAATGAAAGCGATGAGCTGCGCATTAAATATAACCATTGCCAAACCAAAGGCCCGGGTACAGGGCGCAGCCTTACCCTTCAGGACGAAAAGGGTAACACATTGAAAAAATGGGACTTTGCCGATGCCTCTGATTTTGCTATGGTGATACCCGTAAAAGACTTGTTGCAGCTGGAAAAGAAGAATAACAATCACGAACTCAGTTTACATTATACATCGCGCGAGCGACCTAATGGCGAGATGCTGGCAATGCTGAAGTAAAGAGCTCTAATAAACATGGTTATTTGCCTGCTACATATTATATCCATCAACAACAATATGTAGCAGGCTTTTATTTGGGTAGTTCAAATACCAAGGGCTTTATAAGCCCGGCACTAATCATTGGTTCACCATCATTTCCAATAATAAAACGAACCTGATAAAGGGCGTTTATCGTTCTTCCATTCTTTTGCTAACTGCGCAGGAGATTTATACTTATTCCTGTCCCACCATTTTTGGTATAAAGCTTTCATCTCTTTCATATCGGTATACTCCAGTTGCAGATGCTTATAAAATATTATCTCTACAGTTCCATCCGGCTTTCCGTTTAAACTCCCTTTCTGAATATGCTCGATTAAGTACATGGCCCACAGACCAACATAATCGCGGCGTTTGAGATTAGCAAACGATGATTGGAAATCATCTTTCTCACCAAAAACAAGTTTCTCGTTCCAGTCAATTTTGTTGATCAAAAAAGGGATGGCGCTTTTCCCGGCATTAAACAATTTTTCCTGAAGCTCAATTGTTGTAGCACTATCAAGTTTGGCCTGTATATATTTACCTGCCAGCTTCTTTAAACTATCCTGCACCTGGCAACGAATTGTTCCAGGAAAAACCAGGCTAAGTATTATTAATAAAAGGCTGAGTCTTTTCGCCAGGAGCATTGTGATATACGGCTTAATTGTTAAACTAAGTTAACATTAATAAGCACACCATCACTCCGTCCTTAAACTCTTTATCGGATTAACCGTAGCGGCTTTTACAGATTCATAGCCCACCGTGATCCAGGCGATTGCTAACGCGGCTACAGAGGCTACGAAAAACACGGTCCAACCCACGTTGATGTGGTAAGCAAAACCCGATAACCAGCTATTTGCCGCGTACCAGGAAAGCGGGATAGCTATCACTATGGCAATGAGGATTAACCTCGTAATCCCTGATGATAGTAAATAAACCAGGTTTACTACAGATGCACCTAATACTTTACGCACGCCAATCTCTTTGGTGCGCTGCTCGGCCATAAATGCCGATAAACCATATAAACCCAGGCAGGAAATAAAGATACCCAAACCTGAAAAAAGGTTAAAGATATTACCCATCTGCTGTTCACCTTTGTAAAGTTTGGATAGCTCCTGATCAATAAAATCAAATTTGAAAGGATAGGCCGGGTTTAGTTGCTGGCTAATTACTGATAAAATCTTAATAGTAGCCTCGGTTTTTCCAGGCAATGTCCGTACCACCACATAGCCACCAACTTTATTAAAAGGTATAACCAATGGCTCAATGGTTTGCTGAACGGGCTTAAAATTAAAATCTTCTACAACCCCAACAATTGTACCCTTATTGCCCCAAACCGCTAATGGTTTGCCTATAGCAGTGCTTGCAGTGAGGCCCATTACCTTCGCCATTTTTTCGTTGATCATATAATTATTCGAGTCGGTTTTAAAAGCCGATGAAAAACTCCGGCCGGCGGCTAATTTTATTCTGAATGTGCGCGTAAAATCTTCGTCGACAGCCATTACCGGGATAGAAATTTGCGAGCGCGGATCTTTGCCATTCCACTTCACGTTAAGTGTCCAACCGCCAAGCTCTGTTGGCAGATCGGTAATTGTAGTAAAATCGCTTGTAAGCGAGGTTTGTCTTAGTATATTTTTCAAAGACTCCTGCTTATGCCACATCTCACCTGTCATTGGCATATATAAAAGATTAGCCTTCTCGAAACCTGGGTTTCTGTCCCTGATAAATTTAAGCTGATTATAGATAACTACCGTACCCACCAGCAATACAATAGATACCATGAACTGAACTACGACCAAAGTATTCCTGAAAAACAAATTACCTCCCATCGACTTCATATTCCCCTTAAGCACTTTAACGGGGTTAAATCCTGAAAGAAATAAGGCCGGATAACTACCCGAGATGATACCGGTTACCAATGCAATACCGGCAAGACTAAACCAAAGTTTCGCGTCCGACAGATTAATGACGAACTTCCTGTTAGCCAGATCATTAAATACCGGCAAAAACATACGAACGATAACAAGCGCAAGCAAAAGGGAAAGAAAAGCAATAAATATCGATTCACTTAAAAACTGAATCACCAGTTGGCTGCGCACAGCACCTGCAACCTTGCGTAAGCCTATTTCTTTAGCTCTTCGTGCTGAGCGCGCGGTAGCCAGGTTCATAAAGTTGATACAGGCTACAACAAGTATCAATATGGCAATCACAAAAAAGATGCTTACATACAGTGAATTCCCGTGGCCCGGCGAATCTCCTAATCTTTCAGGAGCAAGATGTATTTGGGTTAAGGCTTGTAACTTAAATGTAGCCTTGGTATCGGGACTATGTTTATGAAAAATCTGACCAACTTGTGTTTCAAGTTTAGCTATGTTAGCTGAAGAGGGATCGAAATTTTCATCTAATTGAACATACCCATAAAAGTTAAAATTGCTCCATTCATTATTTTTCAGATCGTTGTTGGTTTGAGCAATCAAAGCCATTGGAAGCAGAATGTCAAATTGCAGATCGGAGTTGCCCGGAATATTGGCCATAACACCCGTTACAACCAGGTTATCTTTGTTATCTTTTCGGATTATTTTTCCAATAGGATTCTCTTTCCCGAAGTATTTTGTAGCAATATCCTGTGTTATTAAAATACCATTTGCCTGGTTTAAAGCAGTGGCCCGGTCTCCTTTTAACAAAGGATACGAAAACATCTCCATGAAATTTGGATCTGCATAAAAAACATGCTCTTCCTGGAATTTCCGGTTGTTAACATCAAATAAAACAGAAGGAAAACCTGGGTACAACCGGGCAGCGTTTTTAACAGTAGGTATCTCCGCTTTTAACCCAAAGGGCATTCCTGCCGAACTTGCCGCCGTTTTAGAATCGCCAAAATCACTGTTGATACGATAGATCTGCGTGGCATTTTTATGGAATTTATCATAGCTTAATTCATTTTGCACCCAAAGCAAAATCAGGATACTTGAGGCAAGTCCTATCGCTAAACCGGATATATTGATAATAGAATATGCTTTGTCTTTTAAAATATTCCGGTAAGCCAGTTTAAAATATGTTTTGAACATAGGTATGTGATTGTAGCAGATGTTAAACCTAAAATATTATTTAATACAGCTGAACGCCTAAAACTCATGCCACCTACTTAAAATACTGAAAAACAATAATTTAAACAATGTCCGCTTATTACATCGTTCGGAAACGTTACAACAGGTGTGCGTTTTTGCCCAATACAGCGGCAGTCGGCAACGACGATTATGATCCTATCACCATACAAATATCCGGGCGCGAGACTTGTTTACCATCTATGCGATATGCAAGGTAAATTTACACTGCACCTAACCCACACATTACAGTCATTTTGTTGCAATTAACAATAATTCGTTAAGTTGTTGTGCCTTATCATCGGCATAAAAAATTAAATTTGCAGCTGTAAAACATTCATTCTTTTGGACAGAAAACTGATTATAGGAACCCGTGGCAGCGAATTGGCTTTGTGGCAAGCCAATTTCGTTAAAGACAGCCTTGCTGCCATTAACATTACCGCCGAGTTAAAGATCATTAAAACCCAGGGCGACCGTATCCTGAACCTCAGCTTTGATAAGCTGGAAGGTAAAGGCTTTTTTACCAAAGAATTAGAAGAAGAATTAATAGCAGGCACTATAGATATCGCAGTCCACTCACATAAGGACCTGCCAACTGAAAATCCTCCGGGACTCATTATCGCAGCAGTTTCAGAACGGGAAGATCCGGCTGAACTGTTGTTGATCTTGAAAGATTGCGTTGATGTGCACCAAAAGCTATCTGTTAAATATGGCGCCATTGTGGGCACATCGTCAAATCGCCGTAAAGCGCAGCTATTGGCCCATCGCCCTGACCTTGAAATTGAAGACCTTCGCGGAAACGTGCCTACCCGTATTGGTAAGCTTCGCGATGAAAAATATGATGCCATTATGCTGGCCAAAGCCGGCGTTACACGTTTAGGACTTGACCTGAGCGAGTTTCATGTGGAAGAGATCACCCCGGTTGAACTGATCCCGGCACCTGCACAAGGCGCGCTGGCTATCCAGATCCGCGAAAATGATCATGAGCTTTTTGAAGCCCTGCAAGCATTACACCATACCAATGTTGCTGAGGAGCTTGCTGTTGAGCGTACCGTATTAAAATTATTTGGTGGTGGCTGTCACCTGCCTTTGGGCTGTTATTGCCGTAAGGAAGATGGCCTTTTCCAGGTATTTACTTCTAAAGCCAACGAAGGTGATGAATTTCCGGACAGGCTATTTTTAGAAGCGCCAACTACCGAAGGCCTGGCAGAAAAAGTAGTAGCTAAATTTGCGAAAGACCGCAAACACCCGGCAAGTGTATTTATTTCGCGCGAACTTGGCCAACAAAGTTATTTCCGTAAAGCGCTTGAAAAACACGGCATTGCGATTGAAGATCGATCGCTGATCCGTACAGTGCCCGTGATTACCCGTTTTGACTCATACATATTAAAAAATATCGACTGGGTATTCTTCTCAAGCAAAAATGCTGTTGAATACTTTTTCCAGTTAAACCCTCAATTCCCTAAAAAGGTAAAATTTGGCGTGATGGGCAGTGGCAGCGAAGAAATGCTGCGCCGTAAAGGTCATTTTACCGACTATGTTGGTGAAGGTACTGATACCGCCGAAGTCGCCGAAGAATTTGCCAAACTGGCTAATGGTAAAATAGTACTGTTCCCAGGCGCCGAAAGCCCAATGAGGAGCATACAACAAGGCTTATCTGCCGATACCAAGATCATCGACTTGCCGGTTTACGAAACTGTACTGGAAGAAGATGTTGAAGCCAGCGGTGCCGACGTGATGGTGTTTACCAGTCCATCAAACGTAGAGGCCTACTTTGCCGATAACCTGCTGGACCCATACCAAAAGGTAGTGGCTATAGGTAAATCAACCGGCAAAAAGTTTGACGAAATGGGTGTAAAATACACGCTCCCCTACTCACCCGACGAAGTTGGGCTGGCAGAGGCAGTGTTTGGATTATAGGTTAGTTCATGGTTGATGGTTCATAGATCATAGCTATCTATACATCGTCAAAATGAACTATAAACAATAATTGGCTATAGTTGCTGGAGCTACCATGAACCATCAACTATGAACCATGAACTAAAAGTTATGTTACAACGACCAAGAAGGAATCGTAAAAGCGAAGTGATACGCCAGATGGTGCAGGAAACACATGTCAGCGCTGCTAACCTGATTTTCCCGCTGTTTATTATTGACGGCGTAAACCAGAAAAGTGAAGTGGCTTCAATGCCGGGCATTTTCCGTTATTCTATTGATAACCTGCTGCGCGAGATTGAAAGTTGCCTTAAACTGGGCTTAAACTCTTTTGACCTGTTCCCTAATATTTCCGAAGAACTGAAGGACAAGTTCGCTACTGAAAGCTACCGAGATGAAAGCCTTTATTTACGTGCTATCCGCGAGGTAAAGAAAAACTTCCCTGAAGCTTGTGTTATTACCGACGTAGCTATGGATCCTTACAGCAGTGACGGACATGACGGTATTGTAGAGAATGGCGTGATCCTGAATGATGAAACGCTTGACGTTTTAGGCAAGATGGCTTTGGCGCACGCGCAATCAGGCGCAGATATCATTGCTCCGTCAGATATGATGGACGGTCGCGTAGGTTACATCCGTAACGTTTTGGATGATAACGGCTTTACCAATGTGTCTATCATGTCGTATTCTGCTAAATATGCCAGCGCTTTTTATGGCCCTTTCAGGGATGCCCTTAATTCGGCACCTAAATTTGGCGATAAAAAAACCTACCAGATGAACCCCGCCAACCAGCGCGAAGCCCTGATTGAGGCTGAACTGGACGAGATTGAAGGCGCGGATTTCCTGATGGTAAAACCGGCCCTGCCCTACCTTGACGTTATTAAGCTGATAAAAGATAATACCGAACTGCCTGTTGCTGCCTACAACGTAAGTGGCGAATATGCCATGATCAAAGCTGCCATACAACGCGGTTGGCTAAACGAGCAGCGTGCCATCACCGAGGTGCTTACAAGCATCCGTCGCGCCGGCGCAACTGCTATTTTAACTTACCATGCCAAAGAGGTTTTGGAGAATAAGTGGTTGTAGGTTGAGGTGAAAGGGAAAAGGTGAAAGGCGAAAGGTAGAAGCTAATAACCATTAATTATCATCCCGTCATTGCGAGGAACGAAGCAATCCCCGATTAGCAGGTTCGCCCTGTATAGTTTGGGATTGCTTCGTCCCTCGCAATGACGGTCACATAAAAATCAGAGTTTAGAATTTCAACTTATATGTTCGATTCAATAAAAAAGATGTTTTCTGCAGAGGATGAACCGGTAAATACTACGGGCAAGCCCGATATCAGTCGTGAAAAATCGGCCGAGCTTTATGCTAAGGCTCAGACTTATTTTCCAGGTGGTGTAAACTCACCGGTGAGGGCTTTCAAATCTGTTTATGGCACACCGCTATTTATTCAAAAAGGTGATGGAAGCCATATCTGGGACGCCGACGGCAACGAGTTCATCGACTTCTGCTGCTCATGGGGACCACTGATCCTTGGTCACAACAATGCCAAAGTAAGGGAAAAAGTTATTGAGGTAATGCAAAATGGCATGAGCTTCGGAGCCCCTACCGCGCTGGAAAATGAACTGGCCGAGCTGATCCTGAAAAACAATAAGTTTATTGAAAAAATTCGTTTTGTGAGTTCCGGTACAGAGGCTGTAATGTCGGCCATCAGGTTGGCCAGGGGTTATACCAAACGCGATAAGATCTTAAAATTTGAAGGTTGCTATCATGGTCACGCCGATGCCCTGTTAGTGAAAGCAGGTTCAGGACTGGTTACTTTCGGCGAAACCTCATCGGCCGGCGTACCAAAATCAGTTGCCGACGAAACCATTGTGGTAGCGCTTAATGATAAAGAAGCTTTGGCTAAAGCTTTTGAAGAGTTTAAAGACCAGATTGCGGCTGTAATTATTGAGCCTGTACCGGCAAATAACGGCCTGCTATTGCAGGAAAAAGAATACCTGCAATACCTGCGCGACATCTGTACCCAAAATGGCACTATGCTGATATTTGATGAGGTGATCTCAGGTTTCCGTGTTGGCTTTGAAGGTGCGGCGGGTTACTACCAGATCAATCCAGATATCATTACTTATGGTAAAATTATTGGTGGAGGTATGCCTGTGGGCGCTTATGGCTCATCAGCGGCCATAATGAGTAATATTTCGCCAGAAGGTTCGGTTTACCAGGCGGGTACTTTATCAGGTAACC
The DNA here is from genome assembly GCF_003675385.1 of Mucilaginibacter kameinonensis. Taxonomy (GTDB): domain Bacteria; phylum Bacteroidota; class Bacteroidia; order Sphingobacteriales; family Sphingobacteriaceae; genus Mucilaginibacter; species Mucilaginibacter kameinonensis. The sequence goes on from NZ_RCWZ01000007.1 coordinate 89,697, forward strand.
CTGTTGCTATGGGTGCGGGTATTGCCCAGTTGAGCGAACTTTTGCGCATGGGCTTTTACCGTGATCTGAACAATAAAACAGAAGAGTTCGTAGAAGCAATTCAGCGTTTTGCTACTGCCCGTAATTATAAATTCAAAGTGTTTGGCATAGGCTCTATATTTTGGTTTGCTTTTACAGATAAAGAGTATATTCGTAAAGCCGAAGATATTGATGCTTCAAGCATGGAAAAATTCAAGAAATTCCATCGCGAGCTGCTTAACCGGGGCATTTATTTAGGTCCGTCGGGCTACGAGGTTGGTTTTATATCATCGGCACACACCAAGATTGACCTGGAGAAAACAAAACGTGCTATATTTGATAGTTTAGATTTAGTATTTAACGGTAAATAAGTTGGCAGTTGCCGGTAGGCAGTTTGCAATTGAATATGCAAACTGAAAAAATACTGCCAACAGCAAACCGCAAACTGAAAACTCGAATGAAAAAGTCATTTGTTATTTTTTACGCGCTCATCACCTATGCCGTTGCCGAACTGGTGTGGTGGGGCTATATGCTGGTTACGCTGCAACCGCGTCGCACTGGCATGATCCTGGGCGAAGGGGCCATGTTTGTTGCCGTATTTTTAATTGGCGCAATTAACCTGCACCGTTCTTTTAACAAAGAGCGTAAACTACAGGAGCAGAAAAAAAACTTCCTGCTTTCGGTAACGCATGAATTGAAATCGCCGCTGGCATCTATCAAGATCCTGCTGCAAACCATTCAAAAAAGGCAATTGACCAGGGAGCAGATCCTTGATTTTATCGACAAATCGTTAAACGACGTTGAACGCTTGGATGATATGGTTGAAAACATGCTGCTGGCGTCTAAAATCGAGAACCGCTCATACAGCTTCCCTAAGGCCAGTTTTAACCTTTCGGTTTTGGTTGATAGCATTGTTAACCGCCTGCAGATCACTAAATGCGATTGCAACCAGCAGATCATCGAAGCTGAGATAGAACCTAAGGTTGAGATTGTTGGCGATAAGTTTGCCCTTACATCGGTTGTGACCAATTTGATAGAAAACGCTGTAAAATATTCAAGCCCGTGCTCATCTGTAGGGGTAAAGCTGTTTTCGAAAGACGATAAAGTTTATTTACAGGTAGCCGATCATGGCATCGGTATAGCCGACGAGGAAAAGACGCGCATTTTTGATCGCTTTTACCGCGTAGGCAGCGAAGAAACCCGTAACACTAAAGGTACCGGACTGGGCCTTTATATTGTTAAGGAGGTGTTGGATAAACACCAGGCCAGCATCAGGGTTAAGGATAACCGCCCTGCTGGTAGTATTTTTGAAGTTACATTTGGATTAACCTAAATTAGAATATGAGCATGCCAAACAAAAAAAGGATTTTATTGGCCGAAGACGAAGAGCATTTGTTAGAAGCAATTAAGCTTAACCTTGAGCTGGAAGGCTACAAGGTAACTCCGGCTAAAAACGGCAAAAAAGCTTTACAACTGTTTAAAGAAGAGCGTTTTAACCTGGTAATACTTGACGTAATGATGCCCGAAATTGACGGCTTTGTTGTTGCAGAAACCATCAGGCTTGAAAATACAGAAGTACCTATCATGTTCCTTACGGCAAAAAACACCAATGAGGACAAGATCTCGGGTCTGAAAAAAGGAGCTGACGATTACCTTACCAAACCGTTTAACCTTGAAGAACTTATTTTAAGGGTGAACAACCTGGTAAAACGCAGCCTGAAAGGTGAAGACCTGAAAGAGTTTAACAGCTACAAAATCGGTGATAAAACCATCCACTTTAATTCGTTTGAACTTGTTAATGAAGATGGCTCAATTACCGCCCTTACCAAAAAGGAAACCATGTTGCTTAAATTGTTGATTGAGCGCCGTAATGACGCCGTATCACGTGAGCAGATCCTGGAAACTGTTTGGAACTATGACGTTTATCCGTCAACCCGTACTATCGATAACTTTATCCTAACCTTCCGCAAGTATTTTGAACCAGATCCTAAAAACCCGGTTTATTTTCACTCTATCCGCGGTGTAGGCTATAAATTTACCGATAACCAGCATTAATGTTCAGTAACAGGATACGTATTTTTATTGCGTTTATATTTCTGCTGTCGTTAGGTGTGTTGATGTATTTCCGTGTTTATGAGCTTGCAGCAGTAGCGGCAATGATGATCATCCTGCTTATCTGGGATTATTTCAGACAGGGTACTTTAATTGTTGCATCCAAACATTTTCATGTAAAGGATTATGACAAAACAGCTGCATCATTAAAGGAGATCATGAAACCCGAATGGCTCAGCAAAAACCGCAGGGGATATTATGAATTTATATACGGCGGTTTATGCCTGCAAAGGCAGGAGTTTGAGGAGGCCGAGAAACATTATGAAATAGCGGCCCAATACCCTCTACGTTCGGTTAATGATCACGTAGCCGCCTTAGTTAGTGTGGCTAACATCAGCATCAGGCGCGGCAACCTTGAAAAAGCCCAGGCCTACCTGCAATTAGCCGAAAAGCACAAAGAAAAAATAACCGCCAAAATGAAGGAAGTAATTAACCGCCTTCAGCAGGAGTTGAAAAAAGAGCCGGGAAAGAAGAGTCAAGACTTTAAGAGTCAGGGGTCAAGATAAAAAAGTCGAGAGACAAGGAAGTAAGAAAACAAGACGGCAAGAGTCAGGAAGCAAGAATTAGGAAGAAACACGTTATCTTCTTGGCTCTTGATTCTTGACTTCTTGTATCTAACCAAAATATGAGAGATTCGTTATTAATAAAAGCGGCATTTTCGGAGCAAACAGAACGCCCGCCGGTTTGGATGATGAGGCAGGCAGGCCGCTTTATGAAAGAGTATTGGGACATTAAAAACAAATACTCGTTCCTTGAAATGTGTAAAACACCGGAGATTGCTGCCGATGTTACCATGCTACCGGTTGACCTGTTGGGAATTGACGGTGCAATTTTATTTTCAGATATCCTGGTAACAGGCGAAGCCATGGGCGGCGACCTGAGCTTTAACGCTGGCGTTGGTCCGCTGTTTGCCAATCCGGTACGTACACAGGCCGATATTGACAACCTGCAAACAGATGTGTTAGACAAACTGCAATACGTTGGCGATGCTATTAAAGTTATCCAACAACGCCTTGCAGGTCGTATTCCTTTGATCGGTTTCGCAGGAGCGCCATTTACGGTAATGAGCTACCTGGTTGAGGGCGGATCGTCAAAAGATTTTAAGCGTACCAAACTTATGCTGCACAATGAGCCAGAAATGGCCCATCAGCTCTTATCAAAAATAGCAACTGTTACTGCCGATTACCTGAACATGCAGATTGCAGCTGGTGTAAATGCAGTACAGATCTTTGACAGTTGGGCACAGGCTTTAGCATGGGATGATTATAAAGAATTTAGTCACCGTTATATTGCCGAGATCATCAGCAAGCTAAACCGTAAAGATATCCCGGTAATTTCCTTTTGTAAAGGCAGCTCAGTTTTCGCGCCGTTAATGGCCGAAGCTAAACCGGATGTAATTTCAATCGACTGGAATGTTGATCTGTTAGATATCAAAAAACGTTTACCGGCAGGCGTAGCGGTGCAAGGCAACCTTGATCCGCATATTCTTTATGCCGATAAAAAAGTAATTAAAGAACGCATCTACCGCCTGTTCGACCGTATGAAAGGCGAAAACGGCTTCATCTTTAACCTGGGTCACGGCATTATGCCCGATATCCCGTTTGATAATGTGAAGTACGCGATAGAAGTGATAAAAGAATACAGAAACTAATACCAGCATGTCATTGAGAGCGATAGCGTGGCAATCGCGAACTATGCAGGCCGATCTGTTAAGTTCGCGATTGCTTCGTTCCTCGCAATGACATGTATTTTATAATATGTACCAATACGTTCTCGCTATACACATCATTTTTGTAGTCTGCTGGATGGCGGGGCTGTTTTATATTGTGCGCTTGTTTATCTATCATACCGAAGCACAGGATAAACCCGAACCCGAGCGCACCATTCTCTCCAAACAATTTGAAATTATGGAAAGCAGGCTATGGAACGTTATAGCCAAACCATCCATGTTGCTTACCATATTGGCGGGTTGTACCATGCTGTATTTATATCCGGCATGGTTAAAAATGCCATGGCTGCATATCAAATTGGCTTTCGTAATTGGCCTGGTAGGCTATCATCACATTTGCGAATCCAAAATAAAACAAATGCGTAAAGGCATTTTCAAATGGACATCAAACCAGTTACGCCTTTGGAACGAACTCGCAACCATTTTTCTATTTGCCATTGTTTTCCTCGCTGTAAAAAAAGATACTTTAAGCTGGGTGTTTGGCGTAGTAGGAATAGTTTCTTTAGGTGTGATTTTGATGATCGCCGTTAAGATTTATAAAAGGTATAGGGAGAAGAAATAAAAGGCTAATTGAACTCTACTGTTCTTAAAGTTGAGTTCTGGGCTATAAAGTGAAAATCTTTATCGTCATGGAGTAAAGCTATCTTATTATTTATTGCATATAAAGCTATCAAGCAATCATTGGCTTTACGAATGGTAACCCCTTTTCTTCTCAAATCCCTATATAAAGTTGCCGCTTGAACAGCAATTTTATAAGGATCTTCAACCAATTTTGTCATACTATCAAAGTAAGATTTTACTTTCCTCAATTCTGATTCAGAAACAATACCTTGCAAGATTTCCTGTACTACTGTAGGGCATGTTGCTACTACAATATTCGCAAGATTATTCTTCAAGTATTTGCTCGATTCTGTTTCAATTCCTTTAAAAAAATTGACCCATACGGACGTATCTACCAAAATGATGTCCATTATTCAAAAGCCTTATCATCAAGTTCAACCTTTCCCCATAATTCAGCAAGCTTCTTTTGATTTTCGATTGTTACATATAATTTCAAAGCTTCTTCAATTACAGCTTTTTTCGTTTTTATATTACCCAATTTCTGAGCCTTAGCTATTAGCTCATCATTAATATCTACATTCGTCCTCATACACACAAATTTTAATAAATATACACAAAAGCATCAAATAAAATATCTATTCTTACATTTCTATTTAACTCGATTTTCTACCACTGAAACTATTTATCAAAATATTTACACCACCATGCAACCATTTACATCACTCCGCCATCTTACTTATAAATGATGTTTTTGGAACCTAAATATACCATTCAGCAATTGATAGACCGCTGCCGGGCCGGCGATCGGAAGGCGCAGGAACTGCTTTATAAACAGTTTGCCTCAAAAATGCTGGGGGTATGCATGCGCTACGCAACCGACCGCATGGAGGCCGAAGACATGTTGCAAAATGGTTTTATAAGGGTGTTTAAAAAGATGGATGATTACCGGGGCGACGGATCATTCGAGGGCTGGGTTAGGCGCATTATGGTTCACAGTTCAATTGAATACTATCGCAAACATCATAAAATGATGCAGGTAATTGATATCGAAGAAGCGGGGCACGAGCCGTCAGTTAACCCGCTCGCAGCGGCCAACCTGGATGCAAAAGTGCTGATGGGCATGATACAGCGACTGGCACCGGGATACCGCATAGTGTTTAACCTTTACGCGCTGGAAGGTTATTCGCACAAAGAGATAGCAGAAATTGTTGGCATTACCGAGGGTGCCTCAAAATCGCAGCTATCAAGGGCCCGTACAATATTGAAAGAACAAATTGCTAAAATGGAGGGCAAAAGTTATGGATATGCAGGATAAGGAACTGGACAGGCTGTTTCAACGAAAGCTTGATAACCTGGAAATACAGCCATCGGCCCGGGTATGGCAGGACATCAGCGCCGGGTTAAACGCGGATAAGCGTAAAAGAATATTATTGCCATTGCTAAGCGCAGCAGCTGGTGTAATATTGCTGATTACTGCGGGCATACTGTTTATTCCTAAACAACCAATTAAACATAGTGACCAGCATCATCCAACAGAAATAGCAAAAACGCATGAACCAATAAAACAGCCCGTTGCACCTAAAGTTGAGCCAGTGCCAACCCCAACTCAAAACAAAGTACCTGCAAATCCGGTTATAGCATCAATTAACAGTATAGCGCAAACGAGGAAAATTAAATCAAAAAACAATTTGACACAAGCCATACCGGAGCCAACAACCGCTGCCCCATTACCTGTAATTACCCATGAAGCGGAACCTTTATTTGCAAGCGACCCTGCCACAAATCACCCTGTTGTTAAAACCGCGGCCCCGGATTCAACAACAACAATCGGCCCCAAATCAGCTATAATTAACGGTGAAAAAGCGCAGCCCGTGTTAATAGCCCAAACACCTGTACAGCCTGCTCCGGCAGCTGCAAAACATGTTAAAAAACATCGGATCCGCAGCCTTGGCGATGTTTTTAATGTTGTGATTGCCGCTGTTGACAAACGTAAAGACAAAGTGATTGAATTTAGCAATACCGACGAAGACGACGCCACCATCACTGGCCTAAACCTCGGCTTTATTAAAGTGAAAAAAGACAAAGACAAATAATATTTTTAGCGAACGATAGATATACCACAATAATATGAAACGCCTGACTTTTACCATCATAATGTGCCTTGCCGCGAGTTTTGTTTTTGCTCAAAGCACACCTGCCGATTCTGCACAAAGCGCTACAGACACCACTACTCACAAAAAACACGTTAAAGTAAAGCTTGGCTTTGGTGATGATGTTGCACAGGTTAATATTAACAATGACAGGTCTGATACCGCTTACCATGCTCACAAAGCGCCGGGCTTTTCATTCGGTGTAACCTTTTCAAGGATCGACCTTGGCTTTGCTACTTTGGTGGATAACGGCAGCTTTACCCTGTCTGACAAAAATAAGTTCCTGAGCTACCGCCAGTGGAAAACCAGCAACTTTGGTTTTGATGTGCTGCAATTTGGTTACCGGTTTAACAGCGCTTTCAAGATCTATGTTTCCGGCGGATTCGACTGGACGCATATCCGCCTGCGTAACGATATCACCATACAGCGCAATGCCCCTGTGTTAACATACGTTCAGGACAGTATCCATTATAGCAAGAACCGTTTTTCATCAAGTTACCTACGTATCCCCCTGTCGTTTTACTACCGTAGCCATGAAGACGACCGCGGAAATTACTTCAGGTTAGTTGCCGGTCCGGAGATTGGGATCTTACTCAACGGGCGTGTAAAACAGATCAGCGATGAAAACGGGAAGCAAAAGTTCAATGACGATTATCATTTTACCAAACTTCGCAAAGGTGTATTTGTACGTATGGGCTACGGCATCATGGGCCTGTACGCCAAATATTACTTCAACGATATGTTTGAAAACAGCCCCGATCAAAAAGGCCTGAGGAACTTCTCGTTTGGATTAACTTTTGGCTTTTAAGCTCCAGAGCCATTATGCTGACCCATGATTTTAGGTTGCCGGGATTACCATGACAGGTGGATGAACTGCCCCATCTTATAATCCTTAAATCAGATAAATCATGGTTCAAACGCTTATCTTTGCCCTTGATGTCAGATATTCCTTTTTTGCAGGCGGTTGCCGTAACTAAAATATATCCTGGGAAGCAGCAATCCGGTGTAAAAAAGACCGGATTGGTTATAGAACCGGGCAAAATCACAGCGATTATTGGCGAAAGCGGAAGCGGCAAAAGCACTTTACTCCGATTGCTTTATGGATTGCTTTCTCCTGATGAAGGTACGGTTTATTTTAAAGGCGAACGCATCTGGGGGCCGGAAGAGAAGCTGATCCCCGGTCATGACGCCATGAAAATGGTTACCCAGCATACCGATGATCTTAACCTTTTTGCCAAGGTTTGGGATAACGTAGCAGCCATGCTCCCCGCAACCAATCTTAAAGCTAAAGCAGAAAAAACTGAAAGGGTACTTAAGCAACTTAATATGTTTGCGATGGCCGATAAGCGGGTTGCCGACCTGAGCGGTGGCGAAAAACAACGTGTAGCCATTGCGCGCGCCATTATCACCCACCCCGAAGTATTACTGCTCGACGAACCCTTTAACCAGGTTGATACATCATTCAGGGAAGGCTTACAGCATGATATCAGGCAGATTGTTAAAGAAACCGGCTTAACGGTAATCATGGTATCGCATGACCCTGCTGAAGTACTCTCGATGGCCGATGAGCTTATTGTACTTAACAAAGGTGAAATAGTTGAACATGGCAATCCGAAAGCGCTATATAAACATCCTAAATTTCTTTATACCGCCCAGCTACTTACCAACTGCAACATATTTAATGCTGCTGAAGCAAAACTTTGCGGCATTGAATTATCAAAAGACTACGCGGTTATTTACCCCGAACAGATCAAAATCAAATTAATAGCTGCTACCCGCAGTTGGGTTGTTAAACAGGTGTTATTCAAAGGTTTTTATGAAGATCTGATCCTTGAGCATGGCAATATTACCTTGAGGGTTTTAAGCGAAGAAACAGGGAAATATGCTGAAGGAGATTCGGTAGCCGTCCGGGTGGAGAAATACCTGGAATATTAAAAAAACAAACCGGCGCCATACCTCGCGTTGGCTACCGGTTTTCTTAAACGTATATTTAAAAAAATCTTAATTCCTTAAATTGAGGCTTAGCATTACCAGGTTTTTGTTTTCGATATATGCGGTGCGCTCGTTTAGCCTGTCCAATATCTGATCAAGCGCGAGGCGGGTCTTTTTCTTTTTGATATTAAGCTTGCTGTAAACCGTTTCCTCATACATCAGCTTATTGTTATCGTTATAAAACTTAACGGTTTGTACGCGGGGTAAATTGGCGTTATGCTCTATTACCCAAAAACCGTGGGTGTTTGTTATTTTATTCTGAGCCTGCACTGCAGCTGCTGCAAATGCCAGGATGTAAATTGTGATAATTAACTTTTTCATGGCCTTATTTTTAATTTATAAACTAAAATTAAACGCCTTTAAAATGGCTTAAAAGCAATGTAGGCACACTACCTTCCAGTTACGATAAACCGCATTTTAACACGACGAACAAACTTTTGACTGCAAAAAGCTATGGTAACTGCCCTATTCCCGGCTGTTCGTCATTAGTTGATTGCCGTTTGTCGCACTTCTGGTTAAGAAATCATTCAATTAAACTGTTTTACAGTAAATTAGCATTATGAATAATGGCTTCGATATCATACTCAACAATGTCAGACTGCCGCGCTTTTGGCAGCATGTGATATTTTGGGTGATTGTATCGTTTTTCATCACTACACTTTATTCGTTCCAAACCAATTTTTGGGTATCTATGCGTAATAACGTTTTGTATATGCCTATACAAATTGCTTATTATTATGCCATTGCCTATTGGCTGATCCCCAAATATGTTTTTGAAAAGCGCTATGTGATGTTTTTCCTGATGCTGATCCCGCTGGTGTTTGCATGTATGTTCATCAGTCGTACAATAGGGATCTTTTTTGTTGCTCCTTACCTCATCCGGGTGATGCATGTTACTGATGTCGGTTACATAGCCTCAACCCAGCGTCCGTTTTTTGAGCAGTTAATGGATGGACAAAGCCTGGTAAATTCATTTAAAGGCACCAACCTGTTTACTGGTTTTGTGATTGCCATTAAGCTGTTTAAAATGTGGTATGAGCGTAAACAGGCCGCGCTTGAAGCTGAACTCAACGCATTGAAAGCCCAGGTACACCCGCATTTTTTATTTAACACGCTTAATAACCTTTACTCTTTAAGTCTTAACAACTCGCCAAAATCACCACAAGCTATTATCGGCCTGTCGGATCTGCTGCGTTACATGCTTTATGAATGCTCCGATAATGAAGTTCCTTTAGAGAAGGAAGTGTTTATGATGCAGCAGTATGTAAAGCTGGAAAAACTCCGGTACGAAGACCGCATAGATATTAACTTTACCATAACCGGTAATTTAAAAGATAAAACCATAGCACCGCTGCTGATATTGCCTTTTATCGAAAACGCTTTTAAGCATGGCACCAGCGAACAGGTTGGCGCTACCTGGATCAATATTGATATAAGTGTAACGCTAAATCACTTTAAGCTAAAGGTTGCCAACAGCAAACCTGATCATCCTGTTGATACAAGTAACACGCCGGGGCATATCGGTTTAAAAAATGTAACCAAAAGGCTCGACCTGCTTTATCCTCATTCGTCACGGCTGAAGATTGTAAACGAAGATGACACATTTTTTGTGGCGCTCGATCTCGATCTGAAAACCGTAAAACAATCCGCAACACAACAAATGGTAACCGCATGAAAATACGTACCCTCATAGTTGACGACGAGCCGCATGCCATTGAGGTGTTGAAAAACTACCTTGCGCGTTTTAGCGAAATGGAGGTTACCGCCACCTGTACCGACGGTATTCAGGCGTTCCGGTTGTTACAACAAAAACCCATCGACTTGATGTTCCTCGATATCCAGATGCCTGGAATAAAAGGAACAGATCTGCTGAAAAGCCTAAAGAATCCGCCCAAGGTAATATTCACCACAGCCTACAGCGAATACGCGCTTGACGGTTTTGAATTAAACGCTGTTGACTATCTGCTCAAACCTATATCTTTTGAGCGCTTTTTGCGGGCGGTCGATAAAATTTATCAACTTAACGAGCATAAAAGTAAACCCTTGATCGCTCATGAGGAGCCGGTAAGCGATGCGCATACATTCATTTATTTGAAGGTAGATAGAAAAACGATCAAGGTAAATATCAATGATATTTTATGGATAGAAAGCCTGCGCGATTATGTGAAAGTAGTGGCCATAAATAACCAAACGCATATCACACGGCAAAAGATAAGCCTATTGGAAGAAATGCTGCCCGAAAACAGGTTTGTACGCATCCATCGTTCGTTTATAGTTGCGCTGAACAAAATAGATTCTTTCTATGCCTATAGCATAGATGTTGCCGGGCACGAGCTACCTATCGGTCGTAATTATAAGCAGGACGTGCAGAAGAAATTAAAGAGCGAACGGTTGCAGATGGGGTAAAGGGTGTTACCTCAATCAACAGGCTTAAAACCTGCAAACATATCGTTGGTTTCTTTCAGCATGTTTAACGGAACGTAATCACAAACCTCGGCATATTCTCCCCACATTTGCTGTACGGCTTTATTGCTATGCGCATTGGCAATAGCTTCAGTGCTTAGCCATTCAAAAACTTCAATGATGGTACCGTCAGTTGCCTCCATGATGATAGATTCACGATCAGTTACCAAACCCTCCTGTTTGAGGCGCGGCAAATGCGTTTTCATTAATTGTTTAAGCGCCTCCTCTTTGCCCGGTTTTGGCTTATAGGCTACAATTACAATCTGTCCCATGAGTTTCAGGTTTTTATGAATGTAATTTACGAAAAACTGAAGACCTAATATAGGTTTAATCGTCTATGGCTTGAATTCAGACATTAGTAGGTTGTCGACTTCATATGAAAAAAGCGCGGGATTGTGTGATTCTCCTCTTGAGAGGGGTGGAGGGGTGTGTTACTGTGCTTTGCTTATCGCATGCAGAAACGCACCCCTGCTGCCACTCATTCCTACGCGCCCCCTCTCAAGAGGGGATTTTTAAAATGAAGAAGATGTTTAAATCTGTAAAGGTTAAAGTAAAACCTTTATTCCCCTTCCGGAAAATCAGCACCTACCGTAGTTGCTTCCCAGGTATCAAAATCCTTCTGTAATTCCTGAAGCTTGTTGCGCGCGCCTTTTAAGGCTGCCTTGCCTAATAACAAACGTAACGGCGGATTTTCAGCTTCAACAGCATCAACAATAGCTTTGGCAGCGCGTTCCGGGTCACCGGGTTGTTTGCCACTGTAGCCACGGATATTGTTTTTGTTGGTACCTGCAGTTTCTTTATAATCATCAATAACGATCTTGCTGTTATTAGCCGAGCGGCCAGCCCAATCGGTACGGAAACCGCTTGGGGCAATCACGGTAACCTTAATACCTAAATGTTTGGTTTCTTTAGCTAAGGCTTCAGAGTATCCATCAACAGCAAATTTAGTGGCATTATAAAAACCTACTGCCGGGAAACCAACCAATCCACCAATAGAAGCTATGTTAAGTATATGTCCGCTTCTATGAGCGCGCATAATTGGTAATACAGCCTTGGTCATGGCTGCAAGGCCAAAAAAGTTAATCTCAAACATCCGGCGCACTTCTTCATCTTCGCTCTCTTCAATGGCGCCAAAATAGCCAATACCAGCGTTGTTCACCAATACATCAACAGTGCCAAATTTCTGTGTAACGGTTTCAACAGCAGCTTTGATTTCCTCTGGCTTTGTTACATCAAGTTTTAATGCTACTGCTGTTTCAGGATAACCTTCAACAATGTCTTTTACGTCATCAGTGTTACGCGCAGCAACACCGGCCTTATAACCTAACTGTAAAACAAGCTTCGCCAGTTCACGGCCGAAACCTGTTGAGCAGCCTGTTATTAACCATACTTTGTTTTTCATAATAGTTTGTGTTTGATATTGTAAAATTAACAGCAGAGGCATTAATTGTTTGTCAGCCGAACTTCATTGTTACATTGTGGCCACTCAAATCCCCGATATAAACAACAAAAAACGGCGATGAGTTTTTAACTCATCGCCGTTTCTATAAAGTCTCTCCTTTAGAGAAAATTTAGAGGGAAATTATTTTTTCCAAACGTTATTGTCCTGGTTGTAGTCTGGCAATACTTTGTCCGGATCATAAGTAACCGATTCAATTTCTTCGGTTGATGGATATTTGAATGTCCATGACGCGTAACGTTCCCAAATTTCAACCGGTAGTTTCATTCGCTCAACTTTACCGCTTTTGGTTTTGATTTCCAGTATAACCGGCATAGCCATTTTACCCAGATTATCTAAAGTGATCAACGCGCCTTTAGTTGGATCGTTGTCAACATATTTTACATCGCTTACGGCAACGTCTAAACGCCAGTCGTTCAGGAACCAGCCTCTCCAAAACCATTGCAGGTTTTCGCCTGCTGCATTTTCCATGGTACGGAAAAAGTCATCAGGTGTTGGGTGTTTAAATGCCCAGCGGTTGATGTATGTTTTAAACGCGAAATCAAAACGCTCAGGGCCTAAAATCTGCTCACGCAGTAATACTAAACCAGCGCTTGGTTTTGAGTAAAGCAGGGTACCTGTATTTCTTTCTTTCAGGTTAGCCGGCTGACTCATGATAGGCTCAAGATCTGGCCTGGTGAAGTTGCTGCCAATAGCATGCATATCAGGCACACGGGTGCTTTTGTACTCGCCGTTGTTGAAGTTAGCTGTAGACAGGGTGTTAATGAAAGTGTTGAAACCTTCGTCCATCCAACCGTACATACGCTCGTTTGAACCTACGATCATCGGGAACCAGGTATGGCCAAACTCGTGGTCGTTAACGCCCCAAAGGCTTGCTTTTTTTGCTTTAGATCCGCAGAAAACGATACCAGGGTATTCCATACCGCCAACAATACCGGCAACTGCTGTAGCTGCAGGGTAAGGGTATTCAAACCATTTTGACGAGTTATACTCAATAGATTTTTTTACATACTCAGTTGAGCGGCCCCATGCATCATTGCCATCACTTTCAACAGGGTAAGCTGATATCGCGGTTGATTTTTTTCCGCTTGGCAAATCCATTTTGGCGGCATCAACAATAAACGCGGCAGATGAAGCCCATGATGCGTCACGCGCGTTTTTTATTTTAAAGTGCCAGGTTAATTCGGCTTTACCGGCAGGGCGTGATTTTGGATCGGTAACCTCATTAGCCGAGCGGATGATCACCGTGCTTTCGCTTTTTTCGGCGGCTGCCCAGCGTTTCAATTGTTCAGGGGTATATACTTCCTGTGGGTTCAATAATTCGCCGGATGCTACTACGATGTGGTTTGCAGGAGCAGTAATGTTCAGATCGAAGTCACCATATTCCAGGTAAAACTCGCCCGGACCGCTGTATGGCAGGGTATTCCAGCCCATTACATCATCATACACACATACGCGTGGGTACCACTGTGCAATGGTATAAACTTTACCATTTTTAGTTTGCAAGTAACCCATACGGTCTGATCCGTAGTTTGGAGAAACGAATGAATACTCAATTTTCAATTTAGCCTGGCCACCGTTGGCTGCAATTTCCTTTGGAAGGAAAACCTGCATCCTGGTGTCAGTGATCAGGAATTTAACATCAACATATTCTCCTTTCAGGCCGGCAACTTTAACCGATTTAATTTTATAACCGGCGTCAAATGCCTCGCCACGGCCCCAGTTACGGCTACCTGCAGGCGGAACGATGGCAGTACCACGTGAATCAAGCTTAAACAAGTTTTGATCCAGCTGCATCCACATAAAACCTAATGTTTGCGGGCTGTTGTTGGTGTAAGTTAAAACTTCTGAACCGGTAATTTCATTGGTTTGATCGTTCAGTTTGGCAGCCAACTGATAGTCGGCACGGTTTTGCCAGTATTTATATCCTGGTTCTCCGCTCGCTGCACGAAATTCGGTACCGTTTTTAGTATAAAACCCAGGACCAAAAGTTTCGTGATAATCATAAACAGATCCGGCGGGTGTTGTAGTGGTGGGAGGCGCTGGCTGTTGCGCGTAAGTGGCGCTCGCGGCCAACATAAAGGCAAGGCTGCAACCTGCCATCAGTTTTAATTTCATGTTCAGTCAATCTATTGAGTAAAAGAACAAGTATACTACAAATTAGGTAAATGCAAGGGACGGGTAAAACGATTGTTACGGTTTTATTAAATAATTTAATTCGTCAGCAATATCTATATGTAAAGTAGATTTAACCAGAAGTTGTCTATCATCGGCAAGTCTAATTATTATTTCAAAACATATACTTTAACTTTTTATGTTACGTTTGTGCCATAGAAAACGTAAAGGTTAAAAAATAAATAACCATAACCATCCTAATTACCTATGATCAAATCGAACTTCCCCTGGATCGAATCGCCGTTTTTTTATAAGATCCTCGAGACAAAAAATCTAAGTGCCGAAGAAAAAAAATTGTGTATTGATTATCACGAAAATGGCTTTACGGCATTAAGCAACTTTTTCCCTGCCGACCTTATTGATAAAGTTCAACAAGAAACAGAAAACAAAGCTTTTGACACCAATTTTCCAATAAAAACGCATCGCACCAAAACCAGGGTCCAGGATTTTTGGGAGGTTTCAGAGCCTTGCAAAGATTTAGCTGCTTATCCCCCCCTGCTTAAATTGCTGGAAACTTTATATGGCAGGAAGCCTATCCCCTTTCAAACATTAAATTTTAGTGAGGGCACACAGCAACTTGCCCATTCTGATACTATACACTTTAGCTCGTTACCGGCCAAGTTTATGTGTGGTGTTTGGGTAGCACTGGAAGATATAAATGAAGAAAACGGCCCTCTATTTTACTACCCGGGTTCACACCGTTTACCTGAATACAATTTTGCTCAGATTAAAGAGAATGCCACCAGCAACAACTATGACAATTATAACGAATACGAAGACTTTATAGAAGAAATTATAAAGGTAAGCCCTTTTGAAAGGAAAATTTTTCACGCGAAAAAGGGTGATATGCTAATTTGGTCGAGCAATATCCTGCATGGCGGCATGCCGGTTTTAAAGGAAGGTTCATCAAGATGGTCGCAGGTAACGCATTACTTTTTTGAGGATTGCTACTACTACACCCCGATGCTAAGTAACATGGTTACCGATGAGCTTTTCTTAAGAAACAACATTACCAACATTGCAACCGGCGAAAAAGTTGTACCGAATTATAACGGTGAAAAAATTGATTATTTAAGGGTAAATAAAACCCAATATATATTTAACCCAACCCGGGATAAGAAAGCGCTGCTTAAGCTGTTATATAAAGCGGTATTCAAAAAGGAATAATGAATTAATAAAAAGGAAGTCGTTGCAGTAACTGCAACGACTTCCTTTTTATTAGGCGTTCACCTCGCCGTTGTAGTGTTGTCACCAACAAGTGTCCGGAAGATGAAATTATATCTTAAAAAAAGTATGTCATTGCGAGCGCAGCGTGGCAATCTCGTAGCTATTCAGGGCGGACATGCATTAGCTACGAGATTGCTTCGTCGTGCCTCCTCGCAATGACATGTTTTTTAGCGTTTTCATAATATTAAGCTTTCTCAAAATCAAATTACTTTCCCAAAAAATGATCGGCATAAACCTTTTCATCAAAACCAAAGAAAAGGAAACCGTTATCCTCAATAACAGGACGTTTGATCATACTGGTTTTTTGCTGTAATAATTGCAGCGCATCGGTATTTGTCTTGATGCTTTCTTTAACTGCCGGGTCAAGCTGTTTCCAGGTGAGGCCTTGTTTATTCATGAACTTTTCATAGCCTGCTTTAGTATCCCATTCCTGTAGCTTTTCGGTGCTTACACCAAGCTTTTTAAAATCCTGAAAATCGTAAGCTACCTTATTTTCTTTAAGCCAGTCGAGGGCCTTTTTTACTGTATTGCAATTGGTTATTCCGTAAACTTTCATGGGGTAAATTTACGGTTTAAACCAATAAGCCTGTAGTTATAAACTACAGACTTATTGGTTCGAAGTCCGGAGACTTTGAACAGCTTGTTAATAAATATCTGTTAACAATTATCCATTGCCACCGCTGCTGCTTTTGCCGCCGCCTTTGGTATCATCATTATTAATACCGCGTTGGTTCTTTTTAATATCGCTGCTCAGCTTACCAAACTTATAGTTAAGCCTGATAGCGAAATGGCGGTAGCGGTTATGATATAAAGATTCCTGATCGAAATCAACTGTGTGGGTAGTCGACCGGAAAGTACGGTACTTGCTGTATGGGTTGTTGGCTACTAAGGATACTGTCAGCTTTTTACTCAGGAACTCTTTTGAAACAACATAAGAGTTATAAATAAAATTGCTTGATTTACCCTGCAAGGTAACATCACCACTAAAGAAACCGGCATCCAAACCAACACGGTAGCCACCGTCAAACTTATAGCCGATGTTGGCGAAAGCGTTACCTGTATAGCCATCATTTTTATAAAACTGGCCGTTATAAGTACCTTTTAACCAGATGTGCGAAATTTGTCCGTTGATATTAACCGTAAACTTTTTAGTAATGGAAAGATTGGTATTCAAGTTTAATCCTAACGAGCGGTTACTTCCCAAATTCTGATATGTAGTAAAAGTAACTGTATCAATATGATCGCCCATGTTGTTTTGAATAAGGCTTGTTACATTCTGGATAGCATTATTGGAGAACGCATAACTTAAACCTACGTTGATAGATCCTTTTGAAAAATTGCTATAGTTCAATTCAAAAGTATTGTTCAACTCAGGTTTCAGATCGGGGTTACCGGTACTGATAAATTTGGGGTTCGATTTATCAATAAAAGGGTTCAACTGGTAAATACCCGGCCTTTGAATACGCTGAGTAAAGCCCAAACTAATGCTGCTGCTTTTCAGCGAACGCTGGATGGATACCGACGGAATAAGGTTGTTATAGTTTTTATCAAGCGGCGTACCTGTAAACACGGCATTTACCTGGGTATGCTCCAAACGTACACCTGCCTTGCCTGTCCACTTATCAAACTTTAACTGGTACGAGTTATAGGCACTGTACACATCCTGGTGATAATCAAACTCGCCCGTTTGTCCCGCGTTTACGTTGTACACCGAATTGGTTGAATCTTTATCCTCACGCCTGTAATCGCTGAAGTTATTACGGAGGATGACTTTACCCCCAGCCTCAATACTGATCTTTTTTAACGGATAGGCGTAGTCTAACTGAAATGTATGCTCGCGGTTACCGGCATTATTATACTGCCTGAAATCGGGCTGAAGGGCGTTATAATAATTAACCCTGTCCGAAAACTGGTTATCAGTAAAGTTTTTGCTTGGCCCGTAGCTGTATTTGTACGATAAAGTCAGCAACTCATCTTTATGTCCTTTAAAGCCCAGTTGGTAGTTGATAGACGCGTCGAGGCCCTGATCGTGATTGTAGCCGTTGCTCAACAGGTTATATCCCTGGGTAAGGGCGCCGGCAGCGTTTGTTTGAGCCGACCGCTGTGAACCATCCTGGTCAAATTCGCCATGAAAGTATTCAAACGAGCCTGTAAGTAAATTCAGGGTATCTATTTCATAGCTCAACTCGGCATTGGCATAGCGATATTTACCGCCAAACGAGTTTTCTCCCGTTTGCAGGATCTCTGATTCTGGATTAAAGAAAGTTTGTTTTATGCTTGATGTATTGGTATTACGTTTCTGATTACCAAAACCGGCATAACCCGAAACACCGAACTTACCTTGTTTGGCAGTCATGTTCAGGTTATAACCCGGCCCCCATACACTGTTGTATCGCATGTTGATACTACCGTTATAACCCTGATCGGCATTTTTTTTGGTAATGATATTAATGATACCAGCCAAACCTTCCGCATCATATTTAGCGGGTGGTGTTGTAATTACCTCTATTTTTTCGATGTTGGTAGCAGGCATCGCCTTCAATACGTCCGATGGATTTTTTGCCATCAATGCCGACTCTTTACCATTAATCAATATCTTGTATTTGCCGCTGCCTTTTAGCTTAATGTTATCGTCACCATCTACGGCTAAAAGTGGAACTTTACGCATCATATCCAATGCCGAAATGGCCTTGCTTTCAGGGTCGGCAGTTACGTCATAACTAAGGCGGTCAACCTCTTGCTTCATTACCGGCCTTACGGCAGTGATGGTTACCTCGTTTAGCTGCTTGTTTGATGTTGCTACCAAAATGCGTCCGGCATCAAACGTTTTACCAGTTATTTTTACAGGAAGTACTTTAGTTGCATATCCAACCGAAGCAACAACCAACTGATAAGTTTTACCTTCGGGTGCTTTCAGCTCAAAGCTGCCATCATCTTTGGCGAGTGTGCTTTTTACGGGCGCTTTGGTAGCGGCATCCTGCAAGGCCACCGTACCATACCCCAATGGCTTGTTGGCTGCCGAATCTATCACGATACCTTTAACCGTTATATTTTGAACAGGTGCCGGTGTTGCTGCCTGCCCCATCACCATGCCCGTGACACAACAGCATAGCACTGTTAGTAGAAATTGTTTCATAATTGCGATTTTGGTCATAAGACGTTTAAGATACCCGGGTGTGACAGCAAAAAATATGCGTTTAACACTTTTTAACGTTTGTTTCTGTCACCCAACGGGTTAATTGTATATTCTTTAATTGCGGCTTCCGCTGCTGGTATCATCGTTGTTAATACCACGTTGATTTTTCTTAATGCTACTGTTAAGCCTGCCAAATTTGTAGCTCAGGCTCACGTTAATGGTGCGATAAAAGTTGTTGTTAGCAGTGTAAGTATCAAAGTCAGGAGTTTTGGTATAGAAATCGAGTTTGTTGAATTTTTTGAAAGGATTGTTAACATTTACCGATAAGGTAGCCTTTTCCTTAAACATGGTTTTGGTTCCGCTGATGGAGCTGAAGAAGTAATAATTATCCTTTCCCTGCAGCAATACATAACGGCTGTCGTAACCTATGTTTACACCTGCGCGGTAACCGCCATCAAACTTGTAACTGGTATAAGTAAAAATATGCCCCTGGTTGCCGCTATTTTTGTACAACGAACCATTGTAGTAGCCCTTCAGCCAAACAAACAACAACTCGGCATTGATATTCACATTTAATTTAGACGTGATAGGATAATTGATGTTAGCATCAAAGCCCCAGTTTTTGTTGGAGCCCACGTTGTCGTAAGTGTTGGTAGTAACCCCGGCCGAATCAACCCGAGCCAGGTTTTGTACAGTATTATTGGCGAAAGAGTAATTGGTGCTCAGGTTAATAGAGCCCTTGGCAAAATTGCTGTACCCCAGTTCAAAGTTATTAGTAACCGCTGCCTTCAAATTAGGGTTACCCATGTTAACATACTGTGGGTTTGTCCTGTCGGTATAAGGGTTTAACTGGTAAATACCCGGGCGCTGGATCCGTTGGGTATAACCTAAGGTAAGGCTGCTGCTTTTTAACGAGCGTTGGATAGATACCGATGGTACAAGGTTATTATAATCCTGGTGAACGGTGCTGTTGGTGGTTGAAAAATCGGCATTTACTTTGGTGTGCTCCAATCGCAAGCCACCTTTAAAAGCCCATTTACTAAGCTTTACCGAGTATGAGTTATACAAGCTGTAAACATCCTGATTGTAGGTAAAATCATTGGTTTGGCTATCATCGGTTTTGTAGCTTCCGTCCGGTTGTTTCAGGTCGGTATAAAAGTTACTGTAGTTATCCCTTAAAATAATTTTACCACCTGCCTCAAGTGTTAATATTTTCCGTGGCTGAATATAATCGAGCTGGAAAGTATGTTGTTTTGAACCCGATTTGTTGTATTGCCTGTAATCGGTAGGTGCTTTACCAATAGAATCGGCAGCTACAGTAGCACCATTGTTTTGGCCATTATTATTGTTATTGTATTTATAAGATACGGTAAGCAACTGGTCTTTATACTTCCTGAAACCTATCTGGTAGTTCAAGCCTAAATCCGAACCATGAAAAGTGCTGGTTCCGGCATTGAATAAACGATAAAACTGGGTAACCGCGTCAACACTATCCTTAATGCTGGTAACCTGGTTGTTTTGCTGTTTACCTTTACCATCGTAAAAATCATACATACCTGTAATCAGGTTCAGGCTATCAATTTCATAGCTTAACTCGCCGCTGCCATAAACGTTATTGGCTCCGTTACCTCTTGTACCGGTCTGGCTAAGTGATGACGGCGGATGGTAAAAATTGCTGATGTTTTCGAAAGTTGATGTTTGCACAGGTCTGTGGTTGTATCCTGCATAGCCGGCAAAACCAAATTTCCCCTGCTTTACTGTTACGTTCACATTGGCACGCTCGCCAAAAACGCTGTTGTAACCGGTGTTGATGTTTACGTTGTAGCCCTGATCTGCATTCTTTTTGGTGATGATGTTGATGATACCCGCCAGACCTTCGGCATCATATTTTGCGGGCGGCGTGGTGATCACCTCTATCTTTTCGATATTGGCAGCCGGCATGGATTTCAATACATCTGATGGATTTTTCGCCATCATGGCCGACTCTTTACCGTTGATCAGGATCTTATAATTATCATTACCCCTGAGCTTAATATTGTCGCTTCCATCTACAGACAACAGCGGCACCTTACGGATCATATCCAAAGCTGTGATGGATTTACTTTCCGGATCAGCCTGTACATCATAGCTCAGGCGGTCAACCTCCTGTTTCATTACGGGCCTTACCGCGGTAACGGTAACCTCCTTCAATTGTTTGCTTGATGCCGAAAGCAGGATCCTGCCTGCGTTAAATGTATTACCGGTAGGTTTTACCGGGATGGTTTTAGTAGCGTAACCTATAAATACAGCTACCAACTGGTATGTTTTACCTTCGGGTGCTTTCAGTTCAAAACTACCGTCGTCTTTTGCCAGGGTGCTTTTTACAGGAGCTTTGGTAGCTGCATCCTGCAAGGCAACGGTAACATACCCCATGGGTTTGTTTATAACCGAATCAATGATAATACCTTTTACAATAATATTGGGAACTGCCGGAGCAGCGGGAGTTTTTGTTTGAGCAAATAAGAGCGTGGAAAAGCAACAGCAAAGTACCGTTAGTAAGATTTGTTTCATAAGGTTATTTAGGTTTACAAGACGTAAGAACATCATGCCGCGTTACATCGCGAATCATGATTTGAACGGGAATTTAACTAAAATATTAGTTTGTAACAGCCATGTTACTTATTGTAACGGGTCATGGTAAGTTCGGTACCGATGGTAGCAAAACTCTTCACCATTTCTATCGAGCGATCTATTAGTGCGGGAAGTTCGGGCTGTTCATCTTTATCAAAAGCACTAAGTACAAAATCAACCTGACGACCTTTGGGGTAATTATCGCCAATACCAAAACGCAACCGCGCATAGTTGCTATTGCCAAGCACTGCCTCAATATTTTTAAGGCCATTATGCCCGGCGGCACTGCCTTTAGGTTTTAAGCGCAGGGTACCCAGCGGCAGGGCAAGGTCATCCACAATAACCAAAACATTCTCAATCGGGATTTTAAGATCTTTCATCCAGTGGTTAAGGGCTTTACCACTCAGGTTCATGTAGGTAGTAGGTTTAATAAGGCAAAGGGTACGGCTTTTAAACGATACCTCGGTATAGTAAGCCAGGCGTGAGTTTTGAAACCTTGCTCCCTCCTGCTTAGCCAGTTCATCCAATACCATAAAACCTATATTGTGCCTGGTATCTGCATACTCCGGACCAATGTTTCCTAAACCTACAATTAAATATTTCATGCCCCCTAACCTCCGCTAATCAGCGGAGAAATTTGATTAATTATTATTGAACGGGCTTGGTTTTGGCTCCCCTCTTGAGAGGGGGCGCGTTGGGCGGTGCGGTAGCAGGGGTGTGTTATGCATTATGCTGAATAACACCCCCCTCCTCCCCTCTCAAGAGGGGAATCGCACAAGCCTACGCTTTTAAAAAAGCCTCGCCGTTTTCTATTTCAAAATAAACAAAAACAGCGATAAGTTTCCCTATCGCTGTTTTGATAATTTGCTAAGCAAAATTATTTTTTACCTTGAGCTGCTTCTTGCTCTGCCTGACGTAATGCACGTGAGGTAGTTACAGAAACAATGGTATCTTCTTTAGCGTTGGTGATAGTTAAGTTATCTAATTTAATATCAGATACTTTTACTGATTTACCAACTTCTAAAGACTCGATGCTTACTTCAATAGCATCAAGATGATCTTTAGGAAGCGCTTTGATACGCAGTTTCCTTAATTTTTGAACCAGTTTACCACCTACTTTTACACCTGGAGAAGTACCGGTTAATTTAACAGGGATTTCGATAGAGATAGGTTTTTTCTCGTCTAACAATAAAAAGTCAACGTGAGTGATTTTTTCAGTTAGTGGGTGGAACTGAATGTCCTGGATGATAGCTTGTGATTTAACACCAGCAATTTCAAGATCGATGAAATGAACAACCGGAGTGTAAACTACGGCTCTCAAATCAGCTGCGGACACATAGAAGTGGGTCTGGGTAGCACCACCATAAAGAACTGCAGGCACCTGGCCATTGTAACGCAGCTCTTTCGCGTCTCTTTTCCCTACGTTCTCTCTTAGAGAACCGCTAATAGCAATTGATTTCATTTTTATTTATTTGTTTATTTATTTAGTTCATGGTTCATAGATCATTGTTCTACTTTCCACAAAGCCTTTTTTAGTTCATGGTTCATAGATCATTGTTCATGGCCTAATTTCCCAATTACTTTATTCTTTTTTATTTTCCATGATAAATGTTCACTATGATCTATGAACCATCAACCATGAACTACCTACTACTCTACCTTAAACAAGGTACTTATCGAGCCGTGTTCGTTTACGTTGCTTATCGCTTTAGCAAACAATTCGGCAGTTGAAAGCACTTTTATTTTTGAGCTTTGCTGTTTCAGCGGTATAGTATCTGTAACTATCAGTTCGGTTAACGCCGAGTTTTCGATAGTTTCATAAGCTTTGCCTGATAATACCGGGTGTGTACAAACGGCGCGTACGCTGCGTGCACCACGCTCCATGATAAGTCCGGCTGCTTTTGCCAATGTACCTGCAGTATCGCAGATGTCGTCAATCAATACTATGTCCTGATCGGTAACATCACCTATCAGCGTCATGGCTTCAATTTCGTTAGCGCGTTTACGGCGTTTGTCGCAAATTACCACTTCAGCGTTAAAAAACTTGGCAAAGCTACGGGCCCTGTATGAACCGCCCATATCAGGCGATGCAATGGTAAGGTGACCTAAGCCAAGGCTTTTGATATAAGGCACAAAAATGATAGAAGCATCCAGGTGATCAACCGGAACATCAAAAAAGCCCTGAATTTGCGCTGCGTGCAAATCCATGGTCATGATACGGTTAATACCGGCTGCAACCAACAGGTTAGCTACCAGCTTTGCACCAATGGCAACACGTGGTTTATCTTTCCTGTCCTGACGGGCCAAACCAAAATAAGGTATAACGGCAGTTACATAATGAGCTGACGCACGACGGGCGGCATCAATCATCATGAGTAATTCCATTAAATTATCGGTAGGCTGATGGGTAGACTGGATCAGGAAAACATCACTCCCCCTTACAGATTCGTTAAAATGCGGCTGATATTCTCCATCGCTGAAACGCGATATTACAACTTCTCCTAATTCACGACCATATGCATCAGCTATCAGACGCGCAAGCTCCGGCGAGCCTGATCCTGTAAATAATTTAACCGGGTTAAATTGTAAGGGCATTTTCTTTGATTTTGAATTTCGGATGTTCGATTTCGGATTGATTACTCTGCCTTATTAAAATAAGGCCTTCCCGCTTCACAAACGCCTTAAAACACAATTCGGATTTCAAGTTTTCCAATCAGAATAAATCCGAAATTGAAAATCCGAAATCCGAATTTTTATTGTTGCCCGACCAGGATTCGAACCTAGACAAACGGTACCAAAAACCGTCGTACTACCATTATACTATCAGGCAATCTCCTTTGGTTTGTATTACTCCCCGAAAAGGAATGCAAATATAGCGCTAAGATTTGAAAGTCAAAATAGAATTTTAAAAAAATTCATTAACACCTCAAATACAGCAAAATAAAATTCAAATACGCTTCAAAAGCCCGTTTTTGATGGCAACATCCCAATAGTTTTGTTATTTTCGGCTGCATTAATCCTGTTTTTTATATAGCATTCAAACATGAATTACAAAAAACTCAACAATATATTTGGCTGGGTAGCCTTTATTATTGCCACAGTAACCTACATTTTAACCCTTGAGCCATCGTCAAGCTTTTGGGATTGCGGCGAGTTTATTGCCTGTATCTATCGCTTACAGGTAGCTCACCAGCCCGGTGCGCCCTTATTTACTATGATAGGCAAAGTATTCACCCTGTTATCTATGGGTGATAATACTAAAGTAGCTTATTGGGCCAACATGGCATCGGCACTGGCCAGCGGCGCTACCATTATGTTCCTGTTTTGGACCATTACCGCCCTTGCCAAAAAACTTTTAGTTAAAACAGAGGAGCAGCTTAATAATACCAACCTGATCCTGATCATTGGCTCGGGCCTTGTAGGTGCTTTGGCTTATGCCTGGTCGGATACTTTTTGGTTTTCGGCGGTGGAATCTGAAGTTTACGCGCAATCATCACTTTGCACCGCAGTAGTATTTTGGGCTATATTAAAGTGGGATGCCCACGCCGATGAACCTCATGCCAACAGATGGATAGTTTTTATCGCTTATGTAATGGGCCTTTCTATAGGCATCCACTTATTAAACCTGCTGGTGATACCTGCCATTGGCCTGGTGATCTATTTCCGTAAGGCTAAAAGCGTTACTACCAAAGGTACGCTACTTACCTTTTTGGCCAGTGTTGTGGCATTAGCATTTGTGCTTTGGGGAGTGATACAATACACCGTAAAAGGCGCGGCTTTTTCCGACCTGCTTTTTGTAAATACCCTGGGTATGGGCTTTGGCAGCGGCGCTGTGGTATTCTTTATTTTATTGATCATCACTATTGTAGCTGGTATTTATTACACCATAAACCCTATTAAACCTGCCATTATTTTAGCGGCGGTATGTTTTGTGCTGATATTAGGTATTAGCGGTGGCATTATTGGCCTTATAGTAAGCGTAGGTATTTTAGCCTTATTAGAGTATGGTGTAAAAATCCGCGAAAAGCGCTTTGCACTTAACAGCTTTTTAATCTGCCTGCTGTTTATCCTGTTTGGTTACAGCTCATTTGTGATGATTGTGGTACGTGCAAAAGCTAACCCCAACCTTAACAACAGCGACCCGGAAAATGCCTTCGCCCTGAACAGCTACCTTAACCGCGACCAGTACGGCGATACCCCATTATTGTACGGTCAGTTTTTTGATTCGGAAGCTACAGCACAAACCGAGGGTGCTAATATTTACCGTCGCGGAGCAACTAAATACGAGGTTGCCGGCAAAAAGCTGAATACCGTTTATGACCGCAATACCATATTCCCGCGTATGTTTAGCGATAAACCTGGTCACCCGGAATTTTACCGTGAATGGACAGGCCTTGGCGAAAGCGAGCATCCAACCTTCGGTTCAAACATTAACTTTTTTGCTAAATGGCAAATTAACCAGATGTACACCCGTTACTTCTTGTGGAACTTTGTTGGTCGTTCTAATGACCTTGACGGCCAAAGCCTTGGCTCCGGAGCCGATGGCGAGTGGATCAGCGGATGGGATTTCAGCAAGCCCCTTCCTTACTCGGTTACCGAAAGCAAAAGCTATAACCGCCTGTTCTTTTTACCGCTTATCATAGGCCTTTTTGGCGCGGTATTTCATTTTGCCCGCAATCAGCGCGAAGCAGGTGTTGTGGCCATCCTGTTTGTTTGCACCGGTTTAGCCATTGTACTTTACCTGAACCAGGACCCGCTGCAGCCTCGTGAGCGTGACTATGCTTATGCCGGCTCTTTCTATGCCTTTGCAATATGGATAGGTTTGGGCGTGATAGGTATTGCCGATGTGTTGAGTAAAAAACTTAACGCCAGGGTAAGCGCCATCATCTCAACAGTGGTTTGCCTTGTGGCTGCCCCTTTACTAATGGCTAACCAGGAATGGGATGATCATGACCGCTCCACCAAGCTTACGCCGCATGATATGGCTTATAACTATCTTAACTCATGCGCGCCAAACGCTATATTGTTTACTTATGGCGATAATGACACCTATCCGCTTTGGTACATTCAGGAGGTTGAAAACGTCCGTCCGGATGTGCGAATCGTAAACCTGAGCTTGCTGGGTACCGACTGGTACATCCGCGGTATGAAAAACAAGATGAATGAGTCGGAGCCATTGCCTATCAGCATGTCTAACGATAAGTTTAAACCCGGTGTACGCGACGTGATCTATTTCAACGACCAGAAGATTCCCGAAGCAACCGAACTAAAAGATGTTTTTGACTTCATCACTTCTGATAAAAAAGAAGCTATGGTTGAGTATAATAATGGTGATGTTGCCAACTATCTGCCAACCAACAAATTCAAATTAACGGTTAATGCCGATGAGGTTGTTAAAACCGGTACTGTTGCTGCTACCGATAAAGACAGGATAACACCTGAAATGGACTGGACATTTAACGGTCGTTACGTAACCAAAGATGTATTAGCCATGATGGATATCCTGACCCATAATGATTGGAAACGCCCGATTTATTTTTCGGTTACCGTGCCAAACAGCAACATGATTGGTTTGGATAAGTATATGTATAATGAAGGTTTTGCGTATCGTTTATTGCCGCTGAAACCGGATACAGCTGTTGGGCCGCTTGAAGCCAGCAATACCGGTAAAATGTACGAAAACATGATGACCAAATACAGGTGGGGCAATATGAAAAACGCCAGCTACCTTGATCATGAATCAATGACCATGTTTTACCCGCTTATCACCAGGCTTTACTCAACCCTGGCCGATGATCTGGCGAAAGCAGGTAAACCTGATTCGGCCCGTAAAGTGCTGAAGAAATATGATGAGGTAATGCCAACCACCATCAACTCGTTGGAGATTGCGGTACGCAAATATTACATGATCGAAAACGCTTACCGCCTAAACGACATTCCGTTAGGCAACAAACTGGCTAACCTGGTTGATGATTATGTAAACAATCAGCTTAATTACAGCTATGCCCTGTTGCAAAAAGGCGAAACAAACCTCGAAAACCGTGATCTGCAATATTCTATGCAGATATTAGGTGGCCTGGTTGAGTTTAGCAAGCAATACAAGCAACCGCAACTATTCAACAAATTCAATACACAACTGAGTGGCTTTGAAAAGAAATTTGGAGTGACAGGGAAGAGATAAGTTCTGTTCTTATATTTGAAATGCCCGCCTTAACTTAAAAGGCGGGCATTTTTGTTTAATAAATTTCTGGTTGAAGTTTAGCCAACAAAAAGCGTCATTGCGAGGCACGAAGCAATCGCAAACTGTACTGGGGATTTGCTTAGCCGCTCTACCAATCGGGGATTGCTTCGTACCTCGCAATGACGGGATGGTGAAGGATTGCCTTGACCAGTGCCTGTCGTTACAGTACCGTTTGTACACATTTTCCATTTTGCCAAACAGTGTGGCTTACCAAAATGCCGTTGTCATCCCAATTTTTAAACGAACCTTCCAGTTTGTTAAATTTTATAAAATATTCTTCAACTAATATTCCGCTGGGATAATTATATTCCCTTTGAATACCTCCTCTGTGCCCATCTGTAAATTCAGCTTCACCCACTAATACACCATCCTTATAGTCTTTAATTATTCCAGTTAAAGGTTCGTTCTGGTAATAATAAATTATATCACCGCCGGCATCAGTACCTTTTTGTTCAACATCCTCATAACTAACTATCAAGCTCATCCCTCTTATTTTATCGTGTTATTTTATTGGGTCGACGTTTAGAAAGCGCCTCCTTACTTTTCACCAGGTTCGTTTTGATAATTCTTTATGTTATTCAAATAGTGAAGTATATACCTTTTCTTTTTTTTGTTGAGCATCATCTTTTTTAACCGCTGATGATAGGCGTTTATAAACAAAAGCTCATTATCAATAAGGTAGCATGACAATATTTGAGGCCTGTTTATTTTAGATGATTCAAACTGCGCTTCTAACTTTTTTGTTTTCGCATTCCAAGCATATCTTACCAATGTTGAATCATTAACTATCATAGGCCCTCGTTTAGGATCAGCTACATAATGATCATATTCGGCGGTATCCTGAAATTGTTGATGATAAACAAACTTCATGACTAAAGGGTTGGTATGTTGAATGGTCGATTCCAGCCAAATTTCACGAATGCCCCATGGCGAAGGCTGTAACAAGTTTGAATTCATTAATTCATTTAATACAGGGATTAATTTATCGCCATCGTATTTATAAAAGAAAGAATTAAACCACCAAATACCCGAACCCTCATTAAATTCCATTCGCCGGTAAACTATACTTTCGCCATCCACATTTTTAAAGTATTGTACATTATCAGTATACCTGCTGTAGCCACTTTGCTTTGCTATTATTTTATTACCCTTAAAAAAATACAGTTCTGAGCTGTCGCAATGTCCCGCATCCCCTACTAATATTCCAAATTCGTCAAACTTGCTTTTCTTACCTCCAAAAGGATAATATTGCAAATAAACATTTCCTTTTTTAACAGAATCAAACAGTCCTTTCGATGTACAAGTGCTATCAACTTTCAGTTCGCCAAATATGCTTCTGGCATCAACTGGTTTTATCATCCCCTTACGTATGCAGCTTTTCAATAACGTGAAATCAGCATCAGACAGCACCCTGCTCATCGGCTCAGTAAAATTCTCAAAAACAGAATCAGCCCAAAAAGCAGCTTTATTAGCTAAAGGCTCAACAGGCAACCTACCCACGCTATCAAAAAAAGCAATAAGCTGCGGCTCGGTGTATTTAACCTCTACATATTCCTTTGCTTTTGCCTTAACCAATTTTTTAGGTGGCTTTTTATGTATCGGCTTGCTTTCATGATGGCAGCCCAATACCCCTAATAGAAGCACAAGGCACATCGCGTTGCTGATGATTTTGAAAGGATTAGGCATAAGCTGGCTTACAATTATTATCGCTTTAAATTAACGATATTCCTGATCAGTTTAACTAAAACATCACATAACTGGTTGAAGTTTATAAGGATGGTGTCCGTCCGGTAGCGGGGGCGGCACCTTGCGGACAGAGGTGCCAATACAGTAGCTTACCAATAACTGGCCGAAGTTTACCGATATTCCTGTTGAGTTTAACTAAAACATCATGCTTATTTATTGTTTATACTAAGCGTAATATATATTTGCCACAATGAAGATCCTGTTAATTGAAGATGAACCCAAACTGGTATCCATTATCCAGCGCGACCTTACTGCCGAAGGTCACGAAATAAGTGTTGCCCTTGATGGTACAACCGGGCTGGATATGGCCATGAAAATGGATTTTCAATTGATCATTTTGGATATCATGCTGCCCGGTATTAATGGCATTGAGGTTTGCAGACGCTTAAGGCAGGCTAACCAAAACGCTGCCATACTAATGCTTACCGCCCTGGGCACTACCGAAAACGTGGTGGTAGGCCTTGACAGCGGTGCCGACGATTACATGGTTAAGCCTTTCAGCCTGGCCGAACTTAACGCCCGCATCCGTACCCTCGCCCGTCGCAATACAAACCTTGCGCAACCTGCAAACGTGATCCAAATTGCCGACCTGGTCATCAACGGCGACGAAAAATCGGTTAAACGGGGCGATAAGATCATCGACCTTACCGCTACCGAATACCGCCTGCTGGAGTTTCTGGCTAAAAACAAAAACCACATGCTTAGCCGCATCGAAATATTGGAGCACGTTTGGAACATTGATTTTAACATGGGTACCAACGTGGTTGATGTGTATATCAACTACCTGCGCAAAAAGGTGGATAAGGATTTTGACAATAAGCTTATCCACACGGTTATTGGCATGGGTTATATTTTAAAAAATAACGCGGCATGACCATTCAGAAAAAAGTAGCGCTGCTGTTTTTTGGCCTAACAGTATCGGTAATATTGATATTGAGCAGCGCTGTTTTTTACTTTGTACACCAGTTTACGTTTGATGATTTTTATAAACGGCTTGAAACCCGGGTAAACATCTCATCCCAAATCCATCACCTTAATGACCGCGACAGCCTTGGCATGTACAAGGAGATCAGGCAGCGCTATCTTGAACGCCTCATTGCCGAAAAGCAGTACGTTATTAAACCCGAAGTTTATACCAAAGGCAAAACTGTAAAAGGCGTTCCCCGCGAACTGATAAATAATATCCTCTACAACGGAAAATCAAGATTTAAAGCCAACAATGTATTTTACGCCGGCAATATATTCCATTTCCCGGAAGGCGATGCTATTATTGTTGTTTCGGCAACCAACCCATCGGGCCTAAGCGAACTTAATGACCTTGAACAGGTATTGATCATCTGCTTTCTCAGCTCCATATTAATCGTTTATATTATCGGTCGCCGGTTTTCATACCATACCTTTAAGCCGGTACGTAAGATTATAAAAAAGGTAAATACCATTACAGCAAGCAACCTGCACTTACGCCTGGAAGATTATAGCGGTAAAGATGAGATAGCCGAGCTTACCCAAACGTTCAACAACATGCTCGACAGGCTGGAAACCGCCTTTGAAACCCAAAACAATTTTATCAGCAATGCCTCGCACGAATTGCGTACCCCGCTGGCGATTATTAAGGGCGAAGCCGAACTTTCGCTCAAAAACATTGATACACCGGGAGCCGATCTGCATAAAAACCTTAAAGAAATCCTGACAGGCACTCAAAGCTTGCAGGACATTATCACCAGTTTATTAGGTCTGGCACAAAGCGGTTTCGACGGTAAAAAGCAGAATTGGGAACAGATCCGTGCCGATGAACTGGCCTTTATGGTAAAAGATGCTGTAGACCATATTATCCCCACCAATAACCTCAGCATCGATTTTTCGTCGCTACCCGATGATGTGGATAGCCTGGTAACACAAGGAAACATCAACCTGCTTAAACTGGCTATAAGTAACATAGGCCTCAATGCCTGTAAATATTCTGAAAACAAGCCGGTAACGCTTAGGGTGTATACCGAAAACAACAGCATCATCTTTAGCATAAAGGATCAGGGCATTGGTATCCCCGAA
Organism: Mucilaginibacter kameinonensis; assembly: GCF_003675385.1. Lineage (GTDB taxonomy): Bacteria > Bacteroidota > Bacteroidia > Sphingobacteriales > Sphingobacteriaceae > Mucilaginibacter > Mucilaginibacter kameinonensis. Next base: position 121,365 of record NZ_RCWZ01000007.1, read on the forward strand.
AGCGATGTGCAGCATATTTTTGAGCCATTTTTTCGCGCATCAAATACAGGCAAGTATGAGGGGCATGGTGTAGGCCTGCCGCTGGCGCTGAACATTGTAAGGCTGCATAAGGGTAATATCGGCATTATCTCCAAAGAAAATGAAGGTACCGATATCAGGGTGATGCTGCCGGTTTATAAGGGGTAGAAAAAGTAGTAGCTTTACCCCTGCGTCATCCCGAATTTATTTCGGGATCCCACACGCTGAGCCGCCGGCTAAGCAAATCGCCTACCCGGCTTGTGGGGTGCCGAAACAAGTTCGGCATGACGGAGGATATCTGTATATGCCATTAAGATTTGCTTGTGCGGGGGCCGCGTTAGTGATAGTAGCGGATACCGGCCTTGTGGCTAATGCCTGTGCAGTATGAGCGGATAGCACGGGCCGGAGGCAACGCCCATAGTCACAAAACGAAAACTTAATAGGTAATAACTCACAAATACGTTTTTATAAAACACTAAGATAACCGACTTAAGGGCGCTCATTAATACCCATAAAAAGCAAACCACAATCAATAATCCCCAGCTTACAGCACAGCTATGCAAATCCCTCTGTACAGTTCGCGATTGCTTCGTACCTCGCAATGGCGCGGTGGCGAGGTGTAGAAAATTTAGTAGCTTTGCCCGTGCGTCATCCCGAATTTATTTCGGGATCCCACAGGCTGAGCCGCCAGCTAAGCAAATCGCCTACCCGGCTTATGGGGTGCCGAAACAAGTTCGGCATGACGGTGGATATTATTCCCTGCAGTCCTTTGCTTCACCCAACCAGCCTAACTTTCTTTATTATTTAAAAATTCTAATCACATTCTAATTTCTTTCTTAAACCGCTTTAATGCCCGGTACCTACTATTGTATCAACAAACAGTAGTAAACACAAAAAAGGTATCATCATGAAAACATTAAACATCATTATCCCGTCTGATTTCACCTTATCATCATTAAACATTATACCTGTTTTAGCCGAGCGCTATTCAAAACAAAAACTGAATATATCGCTTGTTCACTTCCTGCAACTATCCGACTCTATATCCGATCTGTTATTGTTATCCCGCCGCAGCCGGGAATACCAGTTAATTGACGACGATTTTTACGCGGGCTGTACCATGCTGAAAAACGACTATGCAGATCAGATAGAGAACATTACGCCCGACTTTTTTTATGGCAACACCGTAGCTGTATTCAAAAACTATCTGGAAGCAAAAGAAACCGAACTGATTGCCATGCCCGAAAATCATAGCTACGCAAGGTTAACACCCAACAGTTTCGACCCTACTATACTCATGCAGCGCAGCGGGTATAAGATAGTTACCATTAAAACTGAGGTTAAACAGCCTTTAACCTTAGTGAAGAACGAAGCAGAGCACGAGCTGCTGGAGGTTTAATATTTATTAATATCATTTAAAACATTTATCTATGTTACTAAAAGAAAATATCCCGGTAAAGTATGTGGTGGGAAAAATCAAGAACGAGCTTTTACTTGTTGCCGGTTATGCCATAACTATCGCCCTGTTCCATCGCTTTTTCCCTGAATACCGCATTTCAATCCCTATTGCTGTTCCGGCTATATTGGCAACCATCATATCATTGTTGCTGGCCTTCCGCTCAAACCAGGCTTATGACCGCTGGTGGGAAGCCCGCAGCATTTGGGGAGCCATAGTGAACGATTCGAGATCACTTACCCGCGAGCTGATCAGCTTTTTAGATGGCGATAAAGCTGACTGCGAAGAAATAGAAGGTTTTAAAAAGCGCTTTGTTTACCGCCAGATAGCCTGGTGCTACGGCTTAAGTCAATCTTTACGCAAGCAAGACCCTTATGCCAAAAACGCCCATCTGTTAGTTGACGAAGAAGTGAAGTTTACCCACCGCTTTAGCAACGTACCTAACAGCTTGTTAAAACTGCACGGGCTCGATTTAAGGCTGGCCTACAAAAACGGATGGCTTAATGATTACCAGCAGGTGCAGATAGATGGTACGCTTACCCGCCTGTGCGATGCCATGGGTAAATGCGAGCGGATCAAGAACACCGTGTTCCCGGTTACGTATAGCTTATATATTCATTTTTGCCTGTACCTGTTCATCATACTGCTGCCCTTTGGCCTTATCGAGTTCTTCGGTATGTTTGAAGTACCGCTGATCATAGCTATAGCAGCAGCATTTTTACTGGTAGAGAAAATGGCTATTCATCTGCAAGACCCATTTGAAAGCAAACCAACAGACACCCCAACAACTGCCATTTCGCAAACCATTGAACGCGATTTGAAGCAGATGCTTAACGATAAACATGAGAGTGAAAAGGCAGCAGTTCAACCTGCCGCCGCTAAAGCAAACGTGTATTATATACTGTAAGCTTTACACCCCTGTGCGGGAAGGCACAGGGGTTCACTTATTTATTCCTTAAAGCCTAAACCTTCTTCTTTCATTTTCTCCTTCACTATCGGCACCGAACTTTTGCCCACGCCGTGCAAATGCAAAAACTCTTTCTCGGTTAGTTTTGATAACTCAAGCAACGATGTAATACCCGCATTAGCCAATGCACGCCGCGCCGGGTTACCCAGTTTACCAAAGGGGCTGTTTGATTCTTCAGTATTCATAACAAACGGTTTAATTGATGATCAAATTTAACGATCATATTAATAAAAGCCATGTCATACAGCTACGCAACTTCTTGCGCTCGTTTGTAACGAGCGCTTAACATGGGCTTACGTTTGTAACGTAAGCAAACTAAAAGTTTACAGTTATAAAGCCTCTTTCCAATAAGGTAACTTCCAATAAACCCGGTTGCCCGGCATAATTAGCCGCCGAACTATAAATATAATGTTCAGGATAGCTTACAATCTCTGCTTTGACCGGATTGTCATGAATGTAATCTAATTTTTGGAAAAGTATGTCTTCCCGGTCGCATTCAATCGAGTGATAACCATCTTGCCATACTTTATGATTTTGTATACGGTCGTCAAATTTTGCATGGTACTTGAACCGATATAACATCCAATCTCTGCGACTTTCATTTTCTGTTTCAATGAGCTTGATGATCTGTTTATTGGTATGCTTTTTAAAGTCGCGCACAATGTCGGGTAACCTGTTGGGCGCCACAGCGGATACTAACAAATGCAGATGATTGCTCATCAAACAAAATGCGTATATGTCAAGACCTTTATTTTTCTGACAATAAATAAGTGAGTCAATAATAAGTTGCTTGTAACCGGGCCGTATAAATACATCAATCCAGTCTACTATCGTAAAAGTTATAAAATGAATTTCTTCATGGTTTCTGACCCTGTATTGATGTGACATTGTGAAAAAGAGGTTTAGGCTAAATTAACGATCGTGCGATGCAATCGCAAGACCATGTTAAGCGCTCGTTACAAACGAGCGCAAGAAAAGTTCCTCTATGGAATACTCAATAAAACCACACTTAAGGGGGTTAAAACCACTTGTAACAATTAGAATATAAAAAAGTCCGTTTTTAGTACGATTAAGGCGGTTTTTACAAGGTGCTGTAAAAACGACTTGTACAATTAGGGTTAATTTGCCTTCCATTTTGCGAAAAAATTTAAAGGCATTTAAAGGGGTGGATTCTATTCGTTTAACAAACCTGCCGTTTTAATGACGCTCATAAGCTTATCTACTGTATCCTGCAATACGGTGATATCTGCCTCGTGGTTGTTAACTCGCTTCCACATATCTGACGGAGCTTGAAAATCGAAGCTGCCGTGAAACCTGGCGTACCACACTTCCAATATGTCATCAGGGTCTATAGTATAGTTTTTGTATAGCTGTCTATTGTTAGTAGCGTCTGACTTGGCTATAATAAAACCTAACGAATTTATGCGGTTTAACAGCCTTTTTATTACTGGACGGCTGTTTTTGGTCACTATAATGTATACCCGATCATCTTTAATATCCTCCAAACTTTCAACCCATTCCCCTATTACCATCTCTTGGTGTTTTATTGTCGGGTCCATACTATCGCCATCCGCTTCAAATGATCTGTAAGTCTTTCCAGTGAGGCCGGGTAGCCTAAACGACGGTAGCTTTTCAAGGTACTCCGGGTCTGAATGACCGGCCAAATAACCAGCCGCCGACCTTATCGATACGTGCAAAATGTTTTCGTTACCCTTACTATCAACAGTAATCACTTTTGGGTGCAAAATAGCAGGAGGATGGACAGTAGGGTGGACAGGATTTTCGTTTTTGCTTGCAATAGCCTTCCCGATGATAGTAGGGGTATCTGTATTGAATGGTGCCGACTGGTCATTAAAGGCACTCATAGAATATGGGGTATTAGCTTGATTATATTCTAATATCGCACTTCCGCCGGTACCAGTTATCAAATATATTAGATTAATGTCTAAGTACACGCTCCCTATCTTCTCAATCACATCGCTTCCAAACTGACCGTTGCGGGTAATTGCCTTTTGAATGTAGCCATTTCCGACAGCTAAATCTTTTTCAGCACGATAAAAGCTAATGTTTTTAGCTGTCAGATACTCAATAAACCTATCAATAAGGCGTTTTTCAGGCATGTTTTCAAGAATAGTAGAATAAATTCTATTAAATATTTGTTTTTATTAGACTAAGTTCTAATATTTGTGACCGCAAAGGAACACTATTATGACCAAAGATAAAAATATAATATCCACTTGTAATAAAAAATCTACAACGCTGGTGTTACCTGCACCTACGGCAAAACTGGTTGCTGATATAGTTGGCGTGTCGCCCAGTTATGTTAAAAAGGTTCGTACCGGCGACCGTACAGCAGATACCCCGGCTACCGACCTGGTTAAATACTGCAATGAACTGCTTATTGACGGCCAGGCGGTACTACTGCAATTTGTAGGTGAAATAATCGAAAGCAAAAAAGCCCTCATAAATAAATAACCCTCAAACCACTTAAAATCATGAAAAAGCTAATTATCAAAGAAATCAAAATGTTTCCTCATGCGCTAATGAACAATCAACTGACACTCATTCAGTTCATCGCATTATCAATAGCATTGTTCTCGATAGCGGCCATTGTGCTAAACATCGTTGATCCGCACTTAATCGACAAATATTAAACCCCTTACAGACAGGCAGCCACCCCGGTTCGAGGCCGGGGCTTGTAACACCCTAATTAGCCAAATGAAGTATAACGAATTAAATAACCTCTGCCTTGAATACCATGAGTTGGTACCGGGCTTTATGTCTGTAGAGAACTATAATAAATCTCGTCAGCGGGGTACCATAACCGTTTACGGGTATGGTGGCTTAGGTAGAGAAGTACTGATAGATTACGAAAGCCTATCGGACGAACGTAAAAAGAAGATCATAGAAAAATACGGCAACCCTTACGAGTATATCGTTAAACAGCCGCTTGTTGACTGGGTAACTATCAACTGGAACCAAAAAGCATTCGACTTTTATAATAATACCAATGGCAAGGGGTACACGCTGCCCAGCGGATTGAACTTGCCCGAAGCGTACCGCGACAAATACACCAAAGCGGCTACCTATATCGATGCTATAAGCCATTATACCACCGATAAACAGGCTTTAAAACGTGATTTTAATATCAAAATGGCTGCCTTTTGGTCTATCGTAGCCGATGTTATTAAAGCCGAAAAAGTGGGTTTACCCCCTAATGAAACCCGCCTAAAAGAGAAGATTAAGCACTATAAAGTGCAAGGATTCCGGTATTTGGTAGAAGAATACCGTTTTGGCAACGACAATAGCAAAAAGGTTAAAGATCAGCAGGCCGAAGATACCCTGATGCACCTTATTGCGCTTGATAACAAACATGATGATGTGGTTATATCTCAAGCCTATAATAATTGGGCGCTTGAAAATGGCCGCAAAACCATAACCCCGCAAGCTGTGGGCTATCGCCGCCGTGATAACTACCACGAGGTTGTTATAGCCCGCGAAGGTAAAGCGGCTGCCTACAACAAATACAACAAGCAAATTAAGCAAGCCCGTCCCACCGCGCCGCTCATTTATGTAAACAGTGATGATAACGTGTTAGACTTATACTTCACTGAAACCACTTACAGCAATGGCCGCAAAAATACCAACCGCTATTACCGCCCGGTGATGTACGTGGTTGTTGACAACTACAATGATTACGTTTTAGGCTATGCCATAGGCGAAACGGTTACTATTGAACTGATAAAGCAAGCCTATCGCAACGCTATGGCTCACATTGTTGAGCTTACCGGCGACGCATACTTATGGCATCAGATTAAATCTGATAAATGGAGTATTGACCCGGCTTTAAAAGGCGATTTGGCTACATTTTTAAAGATGGGTGGCGAAACCACGTTTTTTACCGCTTCTGTTGCTCAATCCAAATACATTGAAAGGGTATTTAGCAATCCGTTGCATAAAATACTCAAAATGTATCCTAACTATTCGGGTGCCAACATTACAGCGCGCGGCGCAAATGCCCGCCCTAACGCCGAAGCGCTGCAAAAACGAAGTGCCAACTTCCCCGATAAAAAACACGCGCCTGCCGTGGTAGAAATGACCATCAACCAAATGAGGCATGCCCCAATGCCGGGCACCGATTTAAGCAGGCAGGAATATTGGCTTAAAGGCTTCCAAGAAAGCGCAATGAGCCAAAAGAAACGCTTAAGTATTGAGCGCAAAATAGAAATATTGGGCGCGAAACACCAACTACGCGACCCGCGCGAATCGTTACGCCTGCAACCGGCCGGGCTTAACTTCCAGCTTAACAATATCAAATACAGCTTTGATATACCGGCTAAGTATTTCCCGGAATGTGTTAACAAAAAGGTTGATGTGTATTACGACCCGGCAGATTTGAGCCAGGTACTTGTAACGGATCACAACGGTATCCGCTTTGTAACCGGCCAATACGTGTTACAACCATCGGCGGTAGCTGATATGCAAGAAGGCGACGGCCAGCGCCTCCACGAACGCAAGGAAGAAAAGAAAGCCATTACGCAAAAGATGGTTGACTATGTAACCAGCCGCGACGAACGCCTACAACGTGCTGAAATAGATGCGCAAAGTGTGTTACAGGCCGGTGTACTGGTTAAAGCAATTAACCACAAGGCGCAAAAGCAAATAGGTGGCTATGAAGATCAGTACGAAAACGTGAAGATAGAGCATAAAGCCCGGCCAAAAGCGCCACAAATAACCCAAAGTATTTACGACGAAATGTAAAAATAAAGGCCGGACACCCTCACGTATCCGGCCAGTTAAACACTTAAAAGCTAATTAAAAATGGATAACATAGCAAAAGAACTAATTCGCGCCGAATTAAACAAACATGTGTCGCACTCCGGCAGTCAGGTTAAATCAGCCGCTAAACTGAAAGTATCAAACGCCACCGTAAGCAAGATCATTGCGGGCAAAGACGACGGTTTAGGTGATGCCATGTGGGTTAAAATCTCCAAACAATTAGGCATGAGGCTTGACCAAATTTGGTACCATGCCGATACCCGCCCGGCCATAAAACTTCGCGGCTACTTTGATGATGCCCGTATGCACGGCAACGTGTTCGGGCTGGTTTGCACCCCCGGCAGCGGCAAAACCGACATGCTTGACAACTACGTGAAGGAAGAAAAAAACGTGTTTTATGTGAAGTGCGAACGCCACATGACCGAAAAGGAACTGTTAGCTAAAATACTGCAATCAATGGGCATTAAATCAAATGCCGGTACTGTATCTCTGCTAACCTCTATCATCAAAGAACGTGTCGACAAATACAAACAGCCTATCATCATTATAGATGAAATGGAGAAGGTTAGAAACGGCTTATTGCTGTTGTTTATCGACCTGTATAACGCCCTTTGGAAGCGTTGCGGTATTGTTTTGATTGGTACCCACAACCTGCGCGATCGTATTGAACTGGGCGAAGCGCGTGGCTCTATCGGCTTTAATGAGATACTTAGCCGATTGGGTGGCAAGTTCATCGAAATACCTACGCCCGATTATGATGATGCCATATTGGTAGCCAAAACCAACGGGGTGACAGATACCGAATCACTTGCCTTTATTGCCAACGGTGCCGCTATCAAAAACGGCGTTGTAGATATGCGCCGTGTTGAACGCCTGGTGCATGCTTGGAAACAAAAACAAGCCGAATTAGAAGATATGAAAAATCAGGAGGAAGCAGCATGAGTAAGTATAACAAACCCCTGATAGTTCACGCAGATAAGAAATTTCGCTTACCACGTAAGCTTAAAAAAAAGCTTAGCAAAAAGTTCCACATGCGATACTGGTTATCAGCTATGAGAACAGAGCAACAGATTTTTCATATAAGATATTTTTCAAAACTAATATGAGCCAAATAAAGCAACAAATAACCATTCAGCAGGCCACCCGCCAAAGGGTTATGCACCTGCTTGAACTTACTGAAGTGCAGTACGGCAGCGTGGTAATGTTTGCCGCTTATGATTACTTACAAATGCACACAGGTGATACCACGCTTACCAAAGCCTTGCAGAGCAACCCGACTTTTTGGGCATGGTGGCGTAACCATTGGCATAAAACAGATATGGCCTTTGTGGATGAATGCGAAAGCCTGGTTGTGGCTTATGATGGCATACGCAAACGTGATTTGGACGAACGAATGCAGTTGTACGATGCCATGCACAATCCTGAAACATTTGAGTTTACCCCTCACAGTTCGATACTACAGGAAGTCTTTAAAACAGTAAAACCGCTAATTAAACACATACTATAAATGAACACCGAAACTATAGAAATACAAAAGAAATCACTTGCCTTACTTGCTAAACAGGCAGCAGATCAGTTAGGCGTATTGATTGACGACCTGAAAGACGTTAGTGATGACCGCCGCAAGCCAACAGAGCGCCGTTACATCACCTTCGCCCTGATGGAAAAGGCAGGTTATACGCATCAGGAAATCGCCGACTTTTTTAACATGAACCGCGAAAATATCACTAAAGCGCTAAGCAAGCTAAAAGCCTGGCTAAAGTTGTATGCCGATTTGCGCGGTGATCATTCCCGATTGCTTTTAACAATCCTTTAAATGCCTTTAAAATGCTTTTAAAACTCACAATACAGCAAGCGGAGGCACTTTACAACTTATTTGTAAGTGAGGTACTACCAACCCCTGCAACTGACGTAGCCGAAAGCCTTGTAAAGGATTTAATAACGCAAGTTTTCAAAAAGCTACGCTCAAAACTGGAATCGAAATTAAAAGGGCGGGGATATAGCATATCCCTTACCGATGTTGAAGCTAAAGCCTATTACGTGTACTTCAACAGCCGCAATTTCGGCACCCAGTGGCTCTATGAGCAAACATTTATCAGTAACCAAATTAATGAACTCAATAAACGATACGCATGACAGGATTAACAATTAAACAACAGAAACCGGCCGATAAGAAGTGGGTAAACGAAAGCGGCGACCTGATACCTTTAGACAGGATCAACAAAAGCGAACGCCTTGCAGAAGCCAAATTATCGGTACTGGCTAAAGAGCGGTTGTCCCTTCGGACTGTACTCGAAAAGCATAAGAAGAAATGCTTTGATATAGCTTTTGAATTATACGAAGCCTTTTTAAACGAAAACGGAGGAATTAACAATAAAAGCAAAGGCAAAGGCAATATCACCCGTTACAATTTCGACCGCTCTATTAAAATTGAGATCAATGTAAATGAGGCTATTGCCTTTGACGAAGGGTTGTTAATGCTGGCTAAAAACAAGCTGGATGAAATACTTAACGATGGCCTTTCATCTGCAAGCGACTGGCTTAAAACTATCATCATGGATGCATTTAGTACCCGCGATGGCAGGTTGGATAGTAAGCGGATTTTAGCCCTGTTACGCCACGAAGAAAACATACCCGATGTAAGATATAAACAGGCTATGGCATTTGTTAGGCAGGCTATTCGCAAGCCTAAAAGTAAGCAGTATTTCAGCCTCTATGTGCGTAACGAAAAAGGCGACTACGTTGATGTTCACTTAAACTTTTCAAATATATAATCATGGCAAAAGAAAATATGTATTTCGTTCGCCTAAAGGCATTTGAACCCGGCCAGCCTCAAATAAAATACAAACCGTCTGTAGTAAAAGGATTGGTGGTTGCAGCGAACGCTCAAATAGCAGGTCAAAAAGCTTACGATTTAGTAAAAGGCAAAGTTCAAAAGCAGTTTCCGAAAGCTGATTTAAAGCAATTGGAGTGCAAGTTAATCCCCTTCGATTTTTTCATCAATCCTTAACCCGGCAGGCAGCCACCCCGGTTCGAGGCTGGGGCGGGTACAATGGCAATAAAGCCAGTTAAACACATAACAACATGAGATTATCAGAGGTAGTAAACGAAATCCTCATAGAGGTAAATAGGGCAGAATCTAAACATCCTAAATGGCCTAAAGACAGGATACACGCGGCCGCTATTGTGGCAGAAGAAAGTGGAGAGCTTGTAAGGGCTGCCCTACAAGAAAAATACGAAGGTGGTTATGTTGAGGAAGTTAGAAAAGAAGCTATCCAAACCGCCGCTACCTGTATCCGGCTACTTAAAAACCTTTAACCCGGCATGGTGCTATGCCGGGGTTCGCATCCCCGGCCGGGTACTATTAATTAACCTTTAAACACCCTTTAAACTATGTTAAAGCTATTGACAAAAACAAGTTTTCTAATACAACTAACCACCCATTTAGCCAAATCAAAAAGCCAGGTGGTTTATATCGCCGGAAAAGTAACCGGGCTGCCGGTTGCAGAGTATGAGGCTAAATTTAAAGCCGCAAAAGAAAGGCTAACCGCACAAGGTTTTCACGTGCTTAATCCTTGCGACTTTATCGGCCCCGAAGAAGACTGGCAAACGGCCATGCGGAAGGCTACAACGCTGTTAAATATGGCCGACCATATTTATATGCTACCGGACTGGAAAGATAGCCAAGGGGCAGTATTTGAACATATGCAGGCGGTAAAGTTCGGGCTTAATACCATGTACGAATAATGGAGCGTAACACCCGAACTACAGCGGAAAAGCTACGGGTAGGCGACCGCTTTTACAAGGCTAACGACAAAGCCAAAACGGTTTGTGAAATGGTAGAGCATGACGAAAAGAAAACCGAATACCGCACTTATAAGCTATGGTATCTGCCGCCAAACACAAACCCCAAATACCCGAAAGCAATTGACAAAAACACTGAAGTAATTTTTTTACGACATACTAATTAGATAAATGGAGACAAAAGGAATGTTCCAGGTTGGGCAGATGGTATTTGACCGTTTAGACTTAGAAACAATTTGGAAAAACACCATCGGCTTAGTTGATAAAAATTTCAGCTGCGCTATTTGGGGTGGTAGCGGGAACGGGAAAACAACGGGGATATTAAGGCTATTGAAGGCTCTTTGTGATTGTGGGTTACGTGCAACATATGTCAGCCTCGAAGAAGGGCATAGCGCTACTATGCAGGATGCATTAAGGCGTGAAGGAATAATAGACCATTATAGCGGTAAAATTATACTCGCTGCAAATGCAACTTTTGAAGAAGTGGTAGAATATTTCTGTAGGCGCGGCTCACCTGATGTTGCTGTTATAGACAGTATTGATGTTTGGAAAATGACACCCGAACAGTTCTTATACATGCGTAAGAAGCTGAAAAATAAAATCATCATACTCATTATGTGGAGCTTGGGTAGTGAGCCTAAAACGCAATCGTCTAAGGATATAAAATATCTATGTGACGTTAAACTCTTTGTTAAAAACTTCATGATATGGCCTAAAAGTCGTTTTGGCGGCAATATCCCGCAAGCTATTTGGGAAGAACGTGCCCGATTGCTTGAACATAAGTACTTCGATAGGCTTGATAAAATGGCGCTAAAGCTTGCCAAAGCTGCGCAAAACACGCCCGAACAGGAGGGGGTATTTGCAAATGAGTAAGTATATTTTAACCTCAATCCACTACAAAGGCAGTGTGCAGTTTGATTACGATAATGCCGGTTTAATGGTGTTTTACAGCGTTTTGGATGCCGAATTAGACGAAAAGCAATTGGTTACCCTGCTGCAAAAACTACCCCGTGAGGAGGCCGATTTAACAGCGCTTAACGCAAAGCAATATTTCACCGTTCGGAAGGTGTCGGAAGATTTGAGTTTTGAAAACTTCATAACCGAATATGGTAAGAAGATACACCCCCACCGTTGCGAACCATTTTGGAACAAATTAAGCGACGTTAAGCGCCTTGCTTACCTCAAATGTATACCGGCTTATAAAGCTTACCTGTCGCGCACCGGCGTAGCACAAGCCAACCCCGAAGGATTTTTAAAACGTGAATACTATAAAACAGATTGGAGCAAACAGTAATGAATAACGAAACAATACCCGACAAATACATGCCGCTTTACGAAGCGATTGAACACTTAGCGAAAGCTTTAAAAATTATCGGTATAACAAATTTGCAGATTGATACAATTGCAAATAGTGTTACAGTTAAAAAAAATGTTGCCTACCTAAACCCGATAGCCTTAATTGAACTAAGGGACGTAATGAAGCCGCTGCCTTACCTTGTTGATATAAATAACCGCCCGGCTTATAGTTTTGATGCTAACCCGCCACACATGGCATATCCCGAATACCATGACTAAAGATCAAATCAAAAAAGCCCGGACATTGCTTGCAAAAGCCGGGCTTACCGAAGAAAATAAAAAGGACTTGGTGTTTAGCTTTTCGGACGGCCAAACCGACAGCCTAACCGCTATGGGCTATGAGGATACGCAACTACTGTTTGCCCACCTCGAACAGTTGGTAGGCCAGCCACCCAGCGAAGCCGACAAAATGAAGCGTAAAATAATAAGCCTTGCCCACGAAATGCATTGGGAAAAGCCAGGTACTACTAAGGTAGATATGAAGCGGGTTAACGATTGGTGCGAAAGCATGTTTAGCGCTCCGCTGGATGGTTTGTTTTACCTCGACCTTGTGAAGGCTGTGAGCGCCTTTAATCAGGTTTACACAAAGTATTTAAAGGGTATTTAAAGCCATGCAGATCAAACGCGTTCCCCGCCTTTATTATCAGCCTGAATGTGCAGAAATGCACGTTTTGGTTGAAATGATTGCGCGTGGACGCGACTATTTTGCCGCCAAAATGTACAAGCCGCGTGAAATAATTATGCATATACCCCCACCTGTTCAGACGGTTTTAGAGCAAAGTTTGGGGCGTTTTGGTGTTAAAAAGCCAGATAACGAAGTGTATATTTTAGGTGTTAGGTGTATACCCGGCTACGAAAACCGCATTATAATGAGCCACCCTAAGTTCGCTATTTACGATAATGAACCTATGGTGGTGATAGAATTTGAAACAATCAACGGGAAAACTCACCCCGTGTACTACCAATTAGATGAGTTAGATTAATGGTATCAATTTTATTTACACAAGCAAAATCAATATACAATACCCTGCATGTGGATTGCTAGGATATTGAACGCGACGCAAGGAAATGGCCGGGAGGTAACCCGGTAGTGGCGCACCCGCCTTGTCGGGCATGGGGGCGCTTATCTCAATTTGCAAAGCCCCGGCCGGACGAAAAAAAATTAGCGCTTTACGCGGTTGATATGGTGCGTAAACACGGAGGTGTACTTGAACATCCTTACGGCTCAACCCTATGGAATGAAGTGCCGTTACCAATGCCAGGTAAAAGAGACACATGGGGGGGGTATTCTATTTGTGTTAACCAAAGTTGGTGGGGACACAAGGCGCAAAAGAAAACACTGCTTTACATTGTAGGCTGTACGCCCGATAAATTGCCGCCTATTCCAATTTCATTTGATGCCATAGAATATGTAGTTAGACCTGCGCGAAATGGCACCGGCGCTAAGATCATAACGAAGAAGGAGCGCGAAGCTACACCGATAAAGTTTGCGGAGTGGTTAATTAGGTTAGCTGATAAGTGCGGTGTTTGAATGTGTTTTAAATTGTTCTCGTCCCTTTTTTCAACATGCAAATGGGCTGAAATTTAAAGGTACCCCTTTGTAACGGGTATTTGTGGAAAACTTGCACATTTTATTAGCATAATTAAGAATCAAACGGCCGATAATCAGTAGGCTAAATGGTTATATTTGCTACGCGAAGAGAAAACAAAAAAGGCCACTCTGGGAAAGCGGCCAATTTTGTATACTTTGAAAGTTCTTATTTGTCGTGACAAAGGTATGTCATAAAAAGGTATATACCAAAATTATCAAACAAATTTGTTTGGTTAACAATTGTCACCGGGGTTTTTGAGGTTGTTAAAACTCTGAGCAAAATTTTTATGGGCATTATTAATGATGTCGCCGCGCTGATTGGTTGCGCTTCAGGTGTTGTTACTTTGAGCAGTAACGCAGTTGATTTGATCAGAAAGCTTAAGCCACGAAGGCAAAAGCAGCGTAAAACAAAAAGCAAAAATGAGCCCCCTTAAAAAGGGGCTCATTTTATAGTTTAAGCAAATGCGCCAACCATATACCCAAACCAAAAGTGGCCGCTAATACCCCACCTATTATGGTAACGCTTTCCCAAGGTAAATTTATAAAAAATCGCCAAAGGCGTAATGGTGTGACATTCTCTGTTTGAAACACGTTGTTTTTAAGCCTCTCGATTTCCAACTCTAATTCGTCTATTTCAGAGTTTCTACTTTCTACAATCTTATGGAGGGAATCGAAATTCTCACTTTTTTGAATTACAATGCTATGCATTTCGTGATACTGTTTTTCCCAATCTATTTGTTCCGCCACTTTCACCGGGGCGTCTAATATGTGGTCTTTTATAAACTCGACATAGCCTCGCAATAATTGCCTAAAGTTTTCTATAACCTTTTGGTTTTCATTTGTAACAATTTCAAAAAAGTTAAGTCTTTGCGCGTTAAAAACCTGGTTACTTGCAGGGCCGAATATTTCAGTTAAATCAGACACCGTTCGTGCTTTCCAGGCCACGTGATTGAAATTTTGATAGCTATTTAGCTCATTTATTCTGTTGCTAATAAGTTCAATTGCCTTTTGTTTTGATGTAAATATCCTTGCCATAATTATATCCAAGATAAAAAATACTAATTAATTATTCTTATTACTGAAACCCTATTTACTCATCCCCGTAAAAGCCCTAACTTTGTAAGGTAAAAGAAATTGTACTTTTTAAAGTGCTGCCCATCATCTAAAAGTCGAAAATTACAGATACACGCAGCACAAGCCAAATAGTACGCCAGTAATGGCGTGGCTGTATCTTTCTGCGTGTATAGGGCTTCGACTCCCTTGATGGGCTTTAAGGTATTAGCTGCGTCATTTTTTTTGCCCGGCTTATACATCTACCTAATGAACCTTAAACAGATTTTAAATTGATTAACCGGCCGGGTTTATGGTAGCGTTTGAGCAGAAAGAGAGAAAGATTATTATTACACTAAATGGCGACCGTGATGATTATGTACACCTGTACAGGTCATTGCTTCACTTAATGGGAAACCAAAACCCTGAAACGCCGCCTAATGCAGATGAGGTGTATACCCTAACACATTTATTAAGCGAAATGCTAACGGAAGCAGGGCAATTAAAGGGTATTTAAAGCTTTTTTTGCAATGGCTTTAAAGTCGGGGTGTTCCTCTATCAATTCAATGATTATTTGAATGTCATCGGTGGTAAAATCATGTTGAGGATATTTGACCTTTAACCAGTGATCCCATTTGCCGTTGTGGTTAATGATGTAGCCCTGATAGCGTTTATTTAAATGAATATTGAAACCTTTGTGCCCCCATTCATCCCAGCCAATTGTAACCAGCTTTACTTCTTCGCCAAACGTAGCGTCAAACTCAATAGTCATATGGCAAATATAATGTGCGCTGGTTTGTTTTGCTAAGTTTTTAAGTATTGGGTAATTTTATGGCACCTGATTAATCTATGGCGCTCGGTAAACAATTAGTTGCAAGTATCCTTTCTGAACCTCTTAAACGTAGCACTGTTAAGCACGTTAAAGGCGTGTTTAAAGCCCGTAGGGATCATGATATCGTGTGTCGCCTGTATTACCACTATAAAATAAAGGGTTTGCAATATGAACGTGCCGTAGAGGAATTAAACCACGAATTTTATTTAGGCGAAACCACCATTTCGCAAATAATCATGGAGGAACGCGACACCCTCGAAAAACTCAAATCAGACAAGGCCGACCGCAAATACCTGCAAAAACTTATCCCGCATTTTAATTGGTATTAGTGCTTTGTTATTATTTATAAAACGATTATTTTTCATCGTTTTATAAATAATTTAAATATGTCTATATATATAAGCCTCGGCACTATTCAGCAGGAATTAAGCGATTATTTCAGTGATCTTTTTGACAATATTCGTTTCAATATCTCTATCAAAACCGATAGTATAACGATGACAGGCTACAGAAACGGGAAAGAATACCAGTATACGTTCAATCAAAAAGTTTGGGACTACGAGGCAAATACCGGCCGTTTACATCACTACTTAGAAAACGTAAGAGGTAGCTGGTATATCAAATAAAGAATTTTCAATAAACTTAACCTTAATAATATGGAAGAAACAACAGAAAAATTAAAGCCGGGAGATGTGGTTCAACTTAAATCAGGTGGCCCCGAAATGACGGTGGATAGTTATCACATTAATGGTGGATGGACATGTAAGTGGTTTTTAGATGCTGAACTAAAATCGGGGCAATTCGTGGAGACTTCGCTTACTAAAAATATTACACCAAAACGAAGAGGCTCAATACCTCCACAATAACAAAAAGGCCGCTAACTAAGCGGCCTTTTTGTTAATTATCTCCTCCTACTGTGCCAAATTTTATTGTCCAACTCGTGTCGCTCATCCAGTCGCCACCTTTCCATTTGATGCCAACATTATATTCAATAGGCGCTTTTAATCCCAAATCGTTAGTAGCTTTTACATAGCCACGGAACACGTAGCTGCTGTCAGGGTATTCTTTTTCTTTTCGATTGCCCTCAATAAATTCCGCACCGTCGGGGTCTTTTAAATGTGCTTTAACTGCTACCTGTGCAACTGTATATGCTTGCCACAATTCGGGTTTTTTATTTGCTTTTTCGTCATCGCTACAGGCTGCTAACGAAAATAGTAATAAGGCTATAGGTATTAATTTCTTCATAGCCAAATATAATACTTAAGGTAATACATTCGGTATAACTTCCAAGTCCGGCCGCGCCTGTAGCGTTCTTACCTTCATGGCTGTATTATCTACAAAGCCAAACGCGTACCGCAATACCCGTACCCTTACGTTATCCTTTCTGCGCTCGGTTTGGGCGCTGATCCGGCTAAGCGGGTTAAAATATCGCTCATCGCTCCACCCGTGTAATACCTGGTTAACCCGATGTTCTAAGTTAAAGTATCCCAACGCGTTTATTTTATGGCTATCGTTTTGGTAATAGTGCGTTGCTGCTGTATAGGCGGCTACTCCTAAACGCACTTCCAGTACGCTTTCGCCTTGCTGGCTATATTCGCTGTTATCGGTGTAACGTATTTCTACCGGGTCGAATAAAGCGCACGGAAACTTAACAGGGCAAAGCTGGTCGCTGTCGTCAAATTCCAACTGCCCCATGTCCTGATCTATAAATTTTAATTCGGGCAGCGTGGCTAACCGTTCCTGTACGGTTAAAAATACGTTCGCCAATATGGCATCCATTGTTAATTCACTCATGTTGTTAAGCGTTTAAAATCTTGTTAAAATCCTTTTCAAGGTCACGTTTTATAGAGTTTTCCAGTACCGGGCTGCCGTGGCCTTCATAGGGCATAAACTGGCGTTGTGGCATTTGCGTTTTCATTACACGGGTATGCGATCTTACTTCGCTTTCGCCTGTTTGCGTTCTTGCAAATTTGGTTTTACGGGCACCGGGTGCGCTAACCTCGTCGGTGTAAAAACGCCTGCGTGTGTAGGCGCTAACGTGTACGGTGGCGTTTATGGTTAAACCTTCGTTATGTGCTTTGGCATAAGGAACGTTATTGTAAAAACGAACTTCGCCCCGGCCGTTGGTGGTATAGTTTACGCCACGCCTTAACCTGCCGGTTACTATCAGGTTTTGCCCCTGCCTGCGTTTGCCTGCAATGCTTTGTTTATCCTTCCACTTTTTAAAGGTTTCGCCCTGCCAGCCCTGCGCCCTGAAGTTGCCGTCAACAAACCGCAACGTTTTGCGTACCACCATTGCCGGGGCTATATCATTCACATATGTTGCGATCTGTGCAGCCTTTCGGCGGCTTGTGCGAACAAAAGTGGCACTATCCATTTTTTATAAAATATCTTTATATTTGTGTTATAAATAAGCCGTTTATGCACCGGCGGGGCGCTGTTTGGTTAGCCGCTGCCGGAACTGTGTAAACGGCTTTACTTTTTATATTTCAAAATACCTTTCCTCATATTGGCAAGCGCGCCAAAGTTTGTTCGCCCATTTTTCTGTACTTCGTAGGCTGTAATAGCAGTTACATTGCTTCGTGAATCAGTTACTATTACTATAGGGCAATTTTTGTAATACTTGATATAAGCTGTTTGAATAGTCCCCTTTATTTTGTTACTCCATACTTCGTCGGGGTTTTTCAAAATATCCGGCAGCGGCGGCAGGAAGCGGTAACGATTGTCTTTATTTTCCTCTAAAACATGGTTTCTAAACCTGTTATCCATGCTTACGGTAATACCGTCGCGCGCTATAATATCAATGGTTTTACGCTGGCCGCCTGCTGTATCTGTCCACCACTTGTTAGCTTCTTCTTTGCTTTTGGCTTCGGTGTATGATGTCAGGTTAATGGTTGCGTAAATCCTTTCGCCCGATGGCATGTTATAATTTTTCTCGGCATCCAATTCGCGCTGTTTGTTGTTGCCTAAGTTTTTAAAATATGGGTGCCCATCCGTAAAAATCACCTTGTTTTTACCGGGGTTATTTTTGAAGTAGGGTTTTATATCGGCTGCCTTTTCTACGTTGTTGATATGATCTTCGGGCGTAGGTGTGTCGGTATCTGCTGCCGGTATAAATTTGCAATGGCATTTAAAATGTAGCGGGGGGCAAAGCCTGTTTAACACTGGGTTATTGCTGGCTATAATCATCCGGTCAAAGCCGCCGCAAATAGGGCAAACGTTTTCCCCGCCCGTAGTACTCCATTCCAATAGCTTAAATTTCATCAAGCCCGGCCAGCTTGCACCTATCTGCGATGATGCCACCGCCATTTCGTATTCAGCTTCGAGATAGGTTTTATTGTACAGCGCGTCAACCTTTAAAGCCCGCTTCTCAAACTCTTTATATGGCAGTACCTGCCCCTTATCATCAAGCAATAGCCTGTTATACTCCTTAAGCATAACAAGGCTTTTAGCGCCGCTAAATACGTAAATATTATGGTCAAAATATGCCTTCAGTGCATTGCGGTCATCGTCCGACGCGAATATCTTACCGCCCAACCCTTCGGCAACAGCCCCGGCCAGTTTTGTAGCCAGGTTGTTGTAATAGTCGGGCTGTATGCTGCCGGGCTTTAGTTCCCCACTATGTACCTGCTTTAAAAAATCGTTCAATATATCCCGATAGCCACCGGCCAGTAATATAGTGTTTGGTTTATGGTTGTGGTGTTCGCCGCAATCGCAATCATCACTATACAAATCTTTGAGTTTAATGTGCCCCGTTAATTCCGGGGCTACCCGAAAAAATCCATCATGTGCAAAGCCAGCTTTTGACGAAAAGTGAGCTTCACACCAGCGGGCTTTTTGGCCTTTTTGTCCTTTTTAGCCGGGGGGGTATCTGCACTTTCTTCGTCGTCATCATCGTCCGGAATCTGCGTATTTAGCGCGTTAAAGGCCTTTTGAGCCTCTTTTTCCTTCATTTGCGCGTCGTAGTCGGCTGGCTTCGGCATCCCTACGCGCTGATATATAAAATCGTGATCCACCGGCATACCTAATTTTGTAGCCATTGCCACGTAAACATTAATCTCATCGGTAAGGGAAAGCTTTTGTTTTTTTTCGGGAATGATAAACTTACCACCTTCATACGGTAGGCCAAAGGCTTTTAAAATCTTCCTGAAACGGCTGTTAAGGATACGGCGTACAAAATCGGTATCCGTTTCGTTTTTCTTTTCGTCTTGGTCGGCATGTACCTTGCCGATGGCGTAGCCGGTGCGCTCACTGGTGCCCGATGTTTCGGTACTACCTAACAGCGCCTTTGCTATTTGTTCATCCAGCCATCTTTCAAAACCTTCCTGTAAAGCACCGGTAGCGTTGTTTTGGTTGGGCACAAATTGTACCTCGGTGCCTTTAGGACGCACCAATCTGCCATTGTTGCCCATTTTTTCAATGGCATCTAAAAGTAATAGCCGTTGATCTTCGTCGTAACCATCCCACTGTGCGTCTAAAATCTGATTGCCGAAAACCTCAACAAACGTAGCCCAATCACCTAAACCGCCGCGTTTGTAAATGGCGTACTGTGCTGCCGATAATAATAACCCCAAATCCTTTTCCTCGCCCGCCTCTAAAACTGTTTGAGTGTACACACCTTCACGAATGCTAAAACCCTCGTCATCGTACTGCCTGAATGCCACCATCCCCAATTCGGGGCGCATGTGCCTACGGTCGAACTGGGTAGCGGTCATTTGCCATGTATTTTCATCGTCTTTGAAAATATTGCAATCAACCATGCTGTAACCCCAAAAACGGCTATCTATAATTTCTTCAAGCAATTTGGCAAAACCAATGCTATCTATCAGCTCATTGATCTCGGGTACTGGCTGCCCGTCTTTATCTACGTATTGCCACCCTGCCGTAGTAATAGCATCGCGGCGTTTGCCGGTTACGCTTATCACCTGGGCATCTAATATTACATCAAAATATAAACTGTAGAGCAGGGCGCGGCGCGGCACCCGTGATTCGGCACTACGGGTATAGTTTCGCCATTTTACGATGTCCTGATTTTCGCGGACAATTGGCATTATGTCCAGCTTGGTTATTGCGATGCTGGGTTGTGTACCGTCGGCGGTAACGGTAGCTTTTTTTGTTATTGGCATATTTAAAGGGGTATTAAATAATTAAAAATGGTTGCCGCGTTTTGGGTTGCTGCTCATGTGAAAAAAGGTAGCCTTTTCAGGCGGCGCTATTAACGGCCATCCCCTCGGTTTTACTTCGGCAGCTTGAACCCGGCGAAGCCACACGCGGGCGGTGGTGGCATCTTCCCTTATCTGTTTGACGTTTTGGTTTGCCGGGCATTTGCGGGTAAGCCACTGTAAGGCCATTGCTGTTAGCGATCCTATTAATATAGGGTCGCGTTCATCGCCGGTGCGGGCAAACAGTGCATCTACGTCGTACCTGTCAAAATAGCCCTGTGCCTCGGCTATTGCTTTGTTTATGGCGGCGGTAACGTCGTCGTCGTTGCCTTCGGTTATCGCGTCTATATCCTCTGTGTATATATCCGTGGTTAAATCGGCTTTGGTTAAAAATGGCATAGTTAATATCGTTTGGGGTTTCGTGGTGGTCTGATTACTTGCATTTTTGAAAGGTCGCCGGTGGCTTTATTATTAACTATCCACACGCCGCCCTCCACGGCATCGGGGCCGTCATCATGTGCACGGCTGGTAGGCGACAAGGCTAAAAACTGCCCCTCCATGTTATCCATGTGTACCGTTCCCTTTTCGTCGATATTGAAGTATAGGCGTGGTATAACATTCTTTTCAATGTCTTCGCGGTTGAGCGGTTCAAGATTACTCTCGATACGGTGGTACTTATCGGGTTTGTCGCGGTCATCGGCTTTGGGTACAAGCTTAAAGCCGTGTTTGGCGTTTGACTGCGCTAATTCCTGAATAAACATTTCGTCTATCCACGGCCATTCTATATAAAAGTAAACGGGTACCTGCCCGTTAACCCATTTATATATTTCATAGTTCCAGTCGATCATTTGTGCGGTCGATACCTGGTCGCAGAATACGCGTATCACATGGTATTCGTCTTTCCATCGGCCTATTAAAACGGTGGCCTTAAAGTCACCTTTCTTTTTGTATGACGGGTCGGTATAGGCTACTAAATATTTGTACTCCTTAAGTGGCCGTATTTTTTTGTAATGCAGCTTTTTAAACACCTTGCCGGTGGTGATAGGGTTATTATAGTATTCCTTTTGTTGTGATACGTAGCTGATTTTTGATAGTACCCGGTCTATTAACGGTTCGGTGTTTTTGTTCGGCCATGTTGAATTACCGTCTTTATCCCTTATGTTAATAATCTCAAAGTAGTCGGCCATCTTGATAGCCTTGTTGATGCAGCAATTTTCGGCAATGATGTTGCCGCAAAATATCACCTGCATCGGGTTACTGATTGACCGGGTAGCGTAAACCGCTTGCTCAAACCAGTCCCATTTCTTGTCAATGGTATCGGGGTTTCTGCATTCCTCGTCGGTATCAAAGTCATCCATGATAACTTTATCCGGCCTTACTTCCTCGTTACGCGAACCACGGGGTGACTGGCCTGCGCCGATAGCCAAAAACGAACAGCCCTTTTTTATAATAAACTGCTTTTCGCTCCAATCGCCGAAATTTTCCTGCTTACCATAATCGTTAATGATCCGCTGGTTATTCTCGAAATTTAGCTTGTAAGGCTTTAGCAGGTTTATAGCCGCCGTTTCGCTTGAACTAATAAGCAGGATGGATTTTTTAAGGCCGGTTAATGCCTGGTAAATTGTTTCCATCATGGTACGGGCTGACTTGGCAAGTTCCCGGCTCCATGCCCTTACCTCGTACCACTCACTATTGTAAATTGCCCGGCGGCTTGCAGCCTTGTGCCACGGCATAGGTTCGGCATAATAGTAGTTAGGAAAGTAGTATTTAAACCACTTTTCTTCATTCCCTTTTTTCTCTAAATCTTCCTTCCTTTTAAGCTTGTCGGCTTCACTTTCGTTAACGTCAATTACCGTGGCGCGGAGTAGTGATTTTACATACTCATCCCATTTATCAAGGGCTTTTCTATCTTCTGCTAAAGCCATTAATAAAGCGATCTAATAAAACCATCAATTATAGGCGCAAGGGCTTGCGCCTTTTCTAATGACACACTACGGGCAAAATTTAGCAACGCTATGCAGGCGCTTATAGCTTCGGGTTTGCTGGTTTTGGTTTCCAGTTCCTTAATGTCTTTTACAAGCTTGCGCCTTACGTCGCCCTCTTTGCTGTCGGCGTACCTCGACCCGGCTGGTTTTTTCCTGATAGCGGCGTTTAGTTCCGATAGTTCATCAAGTAAATAACTCATTTGCTCCTGTCGGGTAAGCAATAAATTTTTCTTTTGCTTTTCCCAAAGGCCGTCATTTTCGGCCACCCATTTACCAATCGTTTTTTCTGATATGCCCGTTTTTGCGGCTATCTCTTTTTGGGAAAGATTGTCGTCAATAAAATACCTTTTTGCCAGTTCCTTTAACCTTTCAAGGTCGGCTCTACTTTTCCTTTCGGCCATGTTTTGGGGTTGATTTACACCCAAAATTGCAGGCTTTTTTACCTCTTATATAACCCGGTAATTGGATGATTAACGCAGCTTTAATCATACCATAAAACCCCTTTAATCATTCATAAACGCGGTTTTTTATGGCCGAAATACCGCTGTACGTTTGTCCC
This sequence comes from Mucilaginibacter kameinonensis, assembly GCF_003675385.1. GTDB lineage: Bacteria > Bacteroidota > Bacteroidia > Sphingobacteriales > Sphingobacteriaceae > Mucilaginibacter > Mucilaginibacter kameinonensis. The sequence continues at coordinate 144,924 of NZ_RCWZ01000007.1, forward strand.
AACGAAACCAATAAACGGTTATGAAAAACTAAAAAACGAAACATGAAAAAAAGGCAATTAACAGGGGCGCTGGCGTATTCAACCGAAAAAAATGAAACGTACGACTAAGCGGTATGTAATCACGACCAGCGGCCTTAATTGCTACAAGTACCGCGTAATGTCGGACGGGGGCGATTGGGTTCAATATTTGAAAAATCCAATACTTCTATGGATGCACCAACGGGCATTTAGCAACGATAAAAGCCAAATACTGCCGCCGGGATGTGCTGTAGAAATAGAGCTGCACGGCGACGAATGGAGTTGCTATTTGGAGTTTGACGAAAACGACCCTTTTGCTATGCAGCTGTACAATAAGTACGAAGCTGGCATTTTAAATATGGTTTCGTTGGGCGCTATACCACTTGAATGGACAGAAGATCCTTCAATGATGTTACCCGGCCAAACCGGCCCCACTATAACCAAGTGGAAAGTAACCGATATCAGTTGCGTGGACATTGGCGGCAATGATGATGCGTGTGCCTGTCAACTATACGGGCATGACGAAAAAAGGATTGAATTATCCGGGCTGGATAAAGATGGATTTATCAAGCTTTTCAACTCACTACAACAAACTAAAAACGACGATAAGGACACCATGAAATTAATTCAACTGACAGGCGCAGCATTGAACGGCATTTTGCTTTCGCTTAAACTGGATGAAACCGCCACCGAAGTACAGGTGCAAAAGGCCGTGAATGATATGATACAGCTTAATGCTACCCAGGCGACTGACATAAACACGCTTAAGGGCGAAAAGCAGACTTTGAAGGATGAAGTATCGCAGCTTAAAGCAGATCAGAACGAAGCCAAAGTAATTAAGCTGGCCGACGACCATAAAAACAAATACCTGCCCGGCCAGCGTGAAAAATACATTCGTTTGGCTAAGGTTGATTTTGACGGCACAAAAGAATTGCTGGAAGGTATGCCGGTACTTAAAACAGTAGAGGAACAAATCAGCACAGCCAGCGAAGGCAGCGACAAAGAAGTAAAAGAGCTGATTAAGCTAAGCTACGACGACCTGTGGAAAACAGGCAAGTTGGAGCGCCTGCAGCAACTTGATAAGCAAGCGTATTTAGACAAGCGCGCCGAAAAATTCCCAATTAAAACCGAAAAGAAGTAGCCCTTAACGGCCTTTAAATAATCTTTTAACACCCCCAAACAATACCCCTATTAATTAACAAAATGAAAAATTTCAAGCAATTTTTAGTTGCCACCATTGGCCTTATTCTTTTTGCCTCGCTGGCTGTTAACGCCTTCGCGGCAGTCGCCCACACCGATATGCTAACCGCTTCGGTGGCTGTTGGCGGCGCTGGCTTTGTATTCTACCAGCTTTCAAAACTCCAACCAAATAAACCCGCGGCTTTTACAGCCGGTGTACAGGTAGAGCTTTGGGCGCAATACATAATCGAACGATTTTGGAAAGATAACGCATTTATTAAACGCGCATTTAGCGATGATGATAAAGTATTAGCCGGTAAGGTGGTGCATATTCCACAACCAGGCGCTAAGCCATCTGTAACTAAAAATCGTGGTTCGTTTCCGGCCGCAGCAGTAAGGCGTACAGATACTGACATCGTTTACGTACTGGATGAGTATACTACCGATCCAACACATATTCCTGATGCAGATAAATACGAACTGTCATACGATAAAATCGATAGCGTTTACGGTGATCATGCCGGGACATTAGTTGAGTTTGTAGCCGATGATATTATTTTAAAATGGCTTGACGAAACGGTTAGTAATGTAACAAAACTTTATACTACCGGTGGTGGTGGTGACACTCCAATACAGGTAGCCGCAACTACTGATGCTGCTACAGGTAATCGCTATGGGACACACCATTTGGATTTAAAAGCATGGGAGTTGTTTTTTAATAAAAACAACATACCAAAAGCCGGTCGACAGGTGATGTTTGAAAGTAACATGCTTGACCAATTTACCTCAAGCCTCACTAACACGCAATACCGCGATTTCTCGCAATACTACAACGCTGCCGAAGGTACCTTAGGCCGCCTATACGGTTTTGACATCCTTGACCGTAGCAACGTGGCGGTAGCCAATTCCGCTCATGCTATTAAAGCCTTAGGCGCTGCCGGTGCAGCCGGTGACTGTGCCGTATCGCTGGTATGGCAAAAAGATGCGGTAGCCCGCGCACTGGGTGATGTGAAGTTTTTTGAAAACCCCGACCGCGCCGAATACTACGGTGACATATACAGCGCATTGCTGCGTATGGGTGGCCGCCGCCGTAGGGCTGATAATTTGGGTGTTGGTGCCATGATTCAAGGTACACCCGCTTAATACCTGATAACCCCTAATCAACACAAATAACCAAACAAAAAGAACCCCGCGCCTTAATAGTCCCCGGATACGATCAGGGGCGGCGCGGGTTGATTGAGGAATAATGAAAGACTGGTTTTATAAAATGCTTGCCTCGTATGATTACGACAGCTTCACCAATTTTTTTCAGAGCGTAGCGCCGTCATTTAAATATTGCATAACCCGGCAGCTATTGTTTGTAAGCTGCACCTATCCCGGCCTTGCATGGTTAGCCGCTTTCTTTCCGCAAATCCCTTTGGCACTTGGTATTCAAACGGCAGCACTGGTTAGTATGCTGCTGGCCTTCGTGGTAGAGCTGGTTAGTGGTATAGTTGCCTCACGCATCAGGCAAGAACAGTTTAGCAGTTTCAGGCTATCGCGGTTTACGCTTAAGGTATTTATCTACCTGGTACTTATAGCTATCCCTTACCACTGGTCGCAAAACTATGCCGCCAAAGGGGAAACGGTTATGGCGGTTTGCTTCGATTGGCTTCAAAACTTCCTGATTATCCATATAGCACAGGAAAACATAGTATCCATACTTGAAAACCTCGCCGTAATTGATGGCAAAGACAAAACCGCGTGGATCAATAAAATTAAAGACAAAATAACCTCACTATGGCCGTAAATAAATATGCAATCAGTACCCGCGGCTTAGACCTCATTAAATCATTTGAGGGCTTAAGGCTTACGGCATATCAGGACATTGCCGGTGTGTGGACTATTGGCTATGGCTGCACATTTTACGCAAATGCAAAACGGATACAGCCAGGCGATAGGCTGGTAAATAAAGAGTGTGCAAGCGACCTGCTTTGCGTAATTCTGAAAGACTTTGAGCGCACTGTTAACAGGGTGGTAACTGTACCATTAAACCAAAACCAGTACGACGCGCTTTTAAGCTTCCATTTTAACACCGGTAGCCTGCCATCAAGTACCCTGTTAAGAAAATTAAATGCGGGCGATTATGGTGGTGCCGCCGCTCAATTTGCCCTTTGGACAAAAGTAACCGACCCTAAAACCGGTAAAAAGGTAATCAGTGATGCACTGGTTAAACGCCGGGCTAAAGAACAAAAATTATTCATAACCCCCATTTAATAACAATGCCAACAATACTAAAAGCAATAGGCGGTTTTTTCGCTGTCCTTTTTAAAAAACTCACTGGTAACAGTAATGTAGCTGTGGAGCTTCCGGCCGATATAGCCATCACCACTACCGAAATAGACCTTGTTATAAACGTGGTTAATAAAGTAAAGTCCGTGGTAAATAACCCGATTTTGGGGCTTGTAATTGACTTTACGCCAACCGGAATAGATAACGCTGTAAAGGATAAAATTAACCAGGCAATACCGGCGCTGCTTACCGGCTTAACCTTCAGTAAAAACCTATTGGATACAACACCGGATAATGCGGTAATGCTTGATAAGCTTTTAAGCAAGGTGAAATTCAGTGATGATGCTGATAAAGACGCTTTATATCACGTATTGGCCGCCCGTCTTATCATGGTAGTAAGTGACGGTAAAGTCACCTGGAGCGAAGCCGTTAGCGTGGTGGAGCTGTATTTCAAACAAATTTTCATTACTCAATAATCATAAAATGAAACTGACAGCAATTACAACAGAGTTTTCAAATGCTATTTGTGCAAACAGTGATTTGTACAAGGCAGATGTGAAAAGTCTTTTCGACACGCACCCGTCTGTCGACGTATTTTATATCACTTCGGATGCACAGGCCTTTTTTGCCGAAAATATGGCAGATAGCCACGGGCAAAAATTGAAGGTGCGCGACTACATCGAGGTTACCCGCGAACAGGTATTTATATTGGATACCGTTCAAAAAGACGAAGCGCCAGCAGATCAACCACCGGCAGACGTACCACCGGCAGATGTACCACCAGCAGATCAGCCACCGGCAGATGTACCACCAGCAGATCAGCCACCGGCAGACGTACCACCAGCAGATCAGCCACCAGCAGATCAGCCACCAGCAGATCAGCCGCCATCGAATCAGCCGCCATCGAATCAGCCACCAGCAGATGAAGCGCCGAAGGATGCTTTAGCGATAGCCTTCGCCACTCCTGAAGCCGACAGGACACCATACCAAAAAGGGTTAATCACTAAAGCAACAAAAGCAACCGAAGGGGGTAACAACTAATGATACCAGGTGTAAATGTGCAGCTGGCCAATGGCCAGTTAGGTGGCAGCACTGCCACCAACGATAATATTACCGGGGTAATTTTAACCGGCGCTGGCACTGGCTTGCTGCCATTGCTCACCCCTGTAAAGGTTGTAAGTGTTGATGATGCCGTTTCTAAAGGTATCACACTGGCAGCGGAGCCGGAAGCATACCAGTTTGTTACTGAGTTTTACAGCATTGCCGGTACCCGTGGATGCCCGGTTTATATCATGCTGGCGGCTAACACAACCACGTTAGTAAACCTTTGCGATGTGACGGTTACTACCGGCCTTAAAAAGCTAATGGATTTTGGTAATGGTGAAATCAGGGTGGTTGGCGTAGCGCGTACCCCTGCTGTATCATACGTGCCACCGGTTGTTAAATTTCTTGATAGCGATGTGGCGGCGGCCGTTCCAAATGCCAAAGTATTTGCGCAGGCCATGTTTGACGCGCATAAGCCGGTAAGGATATTACTTGCAGCCCGCGTTAATGACGTTACAAACGCTACTATTGATAGCCCTAAATCCTTAACCGCAAACAATGTCGGTTTTGTGATTGGTGGTGTGCAAAACAATGGTGTTACCTCGCTGGGCTTGGTTTTAGGCCGTATAGCTGCAACCGCTCCCCATGTCAATATCGGCCGGGTTAAGGATGGCGATTTGCCGGTTAGTAATTACTATATCGGTTCGCAAAGCATCCTGCCAAATATTGATGCGCCTACTGACCCGTATTACAGGCAGCTTGACCAGCTTATAGATATGGGATACATCACGGTTAAAAAGTACGACCAAAAAGGCGGCTTGTTTATCAGTAACGACCCCATGGCCTGCCCCGAAACCGACGACTATAACGCGCTTGCCTATGGCCGGGTGATTGATAAAGCCGCTATTGTAGCCTATCAAACCTATGTTAATGAAATTAACGACGATGTGGATTTGGATGACAATGGCAATATTGAGCCGGTAGTTTTAAAGGCGCTTGAAGCTTCGATGGTGAACGCGCTTAACCTCAACATGGCCGATAGTATGAGCGGCGACCCTGTTGTATTTATCGACGATAGCCAGCAGATCACCCAAACGTCAACACTCAAAGTTAACATCGGTATCCGGCGCAAAGGGTATAGTAAATTAATCAACATTAAACTGGGTTTCTATAACCCGCAAAATAACTAAGCAATGGCAAACTATGTAAACAGTCAGGAACTTGAATGGAAGCATGCGCAACTTGCTGTATTAGGTGTTACCATTCGCGGGTTACGCGGCTTCAAATACAAAAAGTCTACCGACAGCGAACACCTGCATGCTGCCGGTGACGAGGCTGTGGGTATCCAATCAGGTAATAAAAAGGTTGACGGCAGTATCAAGCTTTTAAAGTCGGAAATAGACAGGCTAAACACCGCCGCCCGCGAAGCCGGGTACGATGATTTTGGCGACGTTCCTTACCAACTCGTTGTAGCAACCTTCAATTACAAAGTCGCTTTTGGTCGTAAGCAGGAAACTGATATCATTTCGGGCATCAAGTTTACTGAATGGGAAAAGGCAATGGAACAGGGCGCTAAAATGATGGAAGTTGACGTGCCATTTTTAGCGCTGGGCGTAAAGTCGCTTTAAACCTCTTTTAACAACTATTTAAAATCCTTTTAAATCCATTTTAAAGTGAAATCATCATCTATTATGCCGAGAAGTGCGGCAAACGTTACGGCCGAAGTTTTGGCAGCTTGGAAAAAAGATTACCCGACGGGCGTTTTTGAGTTGGTTGTAAATAGCGGCGAATTTGAAACCATTACCGAAGAAGGCAAGCCGCCGGTTAAAAAGCCAGTCCCTTTGTATAAGGGCTATATGCGCAAACCCACACGCGACGAAATGCGTGAATTTACTTCAAAGCAGACCGACCCGGTTACCTATACCGAAATAGTGCTGGATGCGCTTTGGCTGGGTGGCGATGAGCAAATAAAAATTGACGATGAGGCATTTTACAGTGTAATGCCGCAAGTGCAAAATGTACTTGACATCAAAGGTTCGGAAATAAAAAAATTATAGAGGCTGCCCGTGGTGAAATTGAAGCCAACTATTTAGGGTACATAGATACTACAATAGCCTTTTACACCACTTATGACCCCTCTAAACTATCCGACGAACGTTGGGCAGAAGTATACATGCAAATAAACGATTTACGAAAACGCGAAGCCGAACAATCAAATAACAATGGCTAACCTGGTTGAATTTCTTGTAAAAATACGTGACTTGGCATCGGGACAAATGCGCCAGTTGGCTACCAATGCCGACGGCGCATTTAGCCGTATTTCTTCGCGCATGAACCGCATTGGTATGTCGGCCGATCAGTTAAGCGCCCGTATCGATCAACTAACCCGTACGCGTGATATTTCATTGGATACGCGACAGATCAGAAGGGCGAACCGCGAAATAGCCGACCTTGAACGCCAGCGCGACCGCATTACTAACCCGTCGGGTGGTGGCGGTGGTATAGGGCTTTTTGGCAAAAGCTTGCTGTTAGGTGGCTTTACTGCCGCTGTAGCGTTAGGGGGTAATGCACTTAAAAAAGGTATGGACAGGCAGATGGCCGGTACCAGCTTTGAGGTGATGGCGGGTAATAAGCAAGGCGATAAACTGCATAACAATTTGATGGGGTTTGCGAACGACACCATCTATGGTAACGAGGTTTTCGGCGAAGCTAAAACCATGCTTGGTTTTGGTATTGCTGCCAAAGACATTATGCCCGATTTAAAGATGCTGGGCGATGTTGCAATGGGCGATGCCGAAAAAATGAAAAGCTTAAGCCTGGTGTTTTCCCAAACATCAAGTGCGGGTAAGCTTACCGGGCAGGATCTGTTACAATACATCAATGCAGGTTTTAACCCTTTGCAGGCGATCAGCGAAAAAACAGGCCGCAAAATGGCCGACCTGCGAAAAGATGTTGAAAAGAGTAAGATAACCTTTCAGGATGTTGCCGGGGCTTTTCAATACGCTACGGGGCCGATGGGGCGGTTTCATGATGGTATGAAGCGTATGGGCGAAACACCTACAGGTAAGATACTGGCTTTTCAAGGGGCTATGGAAACACTTGCAGGCACCATAGGCATGGGCTTACTTCCGGTTGCCGCCGGTATGATTGATGTGCTTAACTGGCTGGGCAACAATCAGGGGCTTATGTATGGAATAGCTGCCGGTATTGGAGCTATGACGATAGCGTGGGGCTTATATACGGTATGGACGCAAAGGGCAGCTATTTGGCAGGGTATATTAAATGCAATAGCCTTTTGGCCTATTGCGGTAATTGGCTTGTTGGTTGGCGCAGTTGTTTGGTTAGTTAAAAGCTACGACGGTTGGGGTAAAAGTGTTAAAGCACTTTGGCAAATTATTACAAGTTTTTTCAGCATAGTTGGGGTGGCCTTTAAAGAGAACTTTCAGCAGTGGTTATACTACTTTGATCTTTTTTACCTGAAGGCTAAGAGCGTATTTCAGTTTGTAGGCCAGCTTATTAGCAACACTGTTGAGGCTATGAAACTGGCGCTTAGTGGTGATTTTACCGGCGCTAAAAAGGTTTTAACGGCTCACATTACTACCGATGCCGACAAGCAAATTGATGCACTCAAAAGGGAACGATCAGCACAGCGCGCCGAAAACTTAAAGGCGGCCGCTAATTCAATGCAGTCAATAGCCAACTCATGGAAACAAGTTGGTTTAACTAAGCGCAAAGATGCCGGTCAAAAGCAATCAAGCTGGATGGATTCATTAAGCGGTGGTACTGCTGGCGCTGGCGGCGGTGGCGTTCCTGCCGGTGTTGCGGATTCGGCCAAAGGTATTGCCGGTGGTGGCGTTCGTAACCAAACCATTAATATAGCTAAACTGGGTATAGACGAACTTACATTACATGCGGCCAGCGTAACGGAAGGAGCTGCCGAAATACGGGCAATTTTCATTCAAATGTTTAACCAGGTTATTAATAGCGGAAACGCGGCCGTAAATCCTAACTAATGTCACCCTCTTACGCAAACCTTAATACCGTTTTTGATATAGCTGATATTTTTAAACAGCTATATGGGTATAAGCCCGCACACGTGCCGGGCTTCCCGCCATCGCCGGTTGAGGGGGATTTAGCTAACATACAACCGGCCACACGTAAAACGACGAATATTTACGGAACACCGCTTTACGGTCAATCTGATATGATAGGCCGAGAAGTTTTTTCGCCCATCACTATAGAGGTTGATGGCGTGGATTACTATTTCCCGTTTGCGGTTATCGGCTTCGACAGAGAATTGACGGTAAAAGAAGTCGAAATGTCGGAGTTGGGCGGCACGGCAAAGCAGATTGTTAACAAAAAAGATTGGGTTATCACCATCAAAGGTTTTTTGATTGGCGATTACGAACAGTTTCCCGACGAAAAGCTAAAAATGCTTAATGATGTGTTTGATTTTGCGAAGCCGGTTAGGTTAAAATCTGCGGTGTCTGACATCTTTTTGCATAGCAACGACCAGGTACTAATTTATAAGCTATCCATTCCTGAAAAGCCGAAGGTTATTGGGGTACGCGACTTCGCCTTGCAGATTAAGAGCGATTCAATTTTTACCCTTTATTATCAACCTGAATAATGGCTTTTACCTTAAATAGCATTAGCAAGATAGGCCGCTACTCATTCAGGGGTGGTATTAACGACCTCGTGATTAAAAAAAATATCCACGTAGTAGTTGATACTGCCGTGCTTAAAATACCGGGATTGGGACAAGTGATACCAATTAATAGCGCCATTAACGATGCTTTAAATGTAATTGGCCTCGGCACTCAACGGCCGGTAAAAAATATGCCCGGTAACAGTGTTGAAACGGCTAAGCTGTTTAAAGAGGGTGACCCGGTGGCTTTTGATTTGGGATATAACGGCGACCTGCGTAATGAGTTCAGAGGCTTTGTAAGACGTGTTAATTTAACCACGCCGGTGACAATTGAAATGGAGGGTTACGCCTGGCAATTAAGAAACCAAAACATATTAGCCAGTTGGAAAAAAACCACAGTTAAAGAGGTTTTAACCCGCATTATACAGGGCACCGACATTGTGTTAAGTCCTGATATCCCAACAATCAACTTGACCAGTTTCTATATAAAAAACGAAAGCGGCTTAAAAGTGCTGGAATACCTGAAAGATAAAATGCTTTTGACGGTTTACTTTGATGATAACGTATTGTATGCGGGCATTGAGGAAGGGCGCACCACCGCCGACATTGCCGGGAACAAAAGCCTGACCGGCCTTTCTGAAGTAGTATACAATTTAGGCTATAACTGCCCGGTAGATCAGCCCGATTTAAAACAAAGGCTTGGTAGCGATAACAAGGTACGCGTCCGGCTTAAAACCCGTGGCAAATCCGGCAAACACGTTTTGTATGAAGCTGGCGACCCGGGCGGCGCTATTGTGGAAAGGATTATCCCTTTTAGCGATGATAAACAATACCTGCAAGATCAGGCGGCAGCATATCTAAAAAAGCTAAAATACGATGGTTACGAAGGTACTATAGGCGGTTTGTTACAGCCGTTTTGCAAGCCAGGCTGGAAGGCTACAATCATGGACAAGCGTTTCGCCGGTGCCCGTGCAGGTACTTATTTCGTTGCCGGTACCGAGGTGCGTTTTGGAGTGAACGGCGCTGAGCGAAAAGCGCAAATAACCTATCGATTGAATGGATGAGATTAGCAAACTACGGCAGTCGTTTTTAGAGCAGGCGCACGCGGGCGGCCCCGTTGGGTTTTACGATGCGGAGGTTATAGCTGTTGACAGTGATTCATTTACATGCGACATCAAGCTAAATGAATTGCCGCAATATGAAGTGCGTTTACGCGCCGTGGTTAGCGAAAATCAAAGTATTGAAGTATTGCCCGCCGTTGGAGCTGCTGTAGTAGTGGGCAAGCTGGGCGATGATGATTATATCGTACTTGCCTGCGATCAGGTAACCATGTACCGGGTAACTACGGGCGCAACAGTTTTTAAGTTAAATAGCGACGGTGTACTTATCAGCAAGGGAACTGAAACACTAAATAAGATTTTAACCGACCTCGTTAACGCGGTTATGGGTATTGCAGCGCCCAAAGATATGGCGGCTTTAACCTTGCTGATTAACAGAATTAATGATCTTTTAAAATGAGTTTAAACACGGCGAAGCTAAAAACAGACCTTAAAGAGGTTTACACTGCCACATATGAAGCCACAGGCAGCCGGGACGCAGCGTTAGACGCTTTTATCGATGCCTTTGCCGATAAGTTTGAAGATTACATAAAGACGGCAGAAATAGTTTATACGAATGGTTTAACAGCCGGTACAAATCCGGTAGTAGGAATATTTAACGGCGAATTGCGATGACTGATTACCTGATGGATGATAACGACGACCTGTTGATTAAAAACGGTGATTTTGTGCGGGGCGAAAGTAACCAGCAACAGCAACGTAAACTATTGCTGGCCGAAAAAGGAGAGTATAAACAAGCGCCTACTGCAACCGTGGGAACCTTTCAGTTTTTAAATGACGAAGGTGATACACAAGGCGAAGCGCTTTTAAGAGAAATACGCCTTCGTTTTAGCGATGATGGCATTAAGATTCAATCAATGGGCTTTGTAAACGGGCTATTAAATATTGTAGGTGATTATGCCAAATAACAAGATAGTTAAAGCAGGCCAAACATTGGGCGATATCGCCGTGCAGTATGGCGGCACTGCCGAAAACAGGTTTATACTGGCTGCGCTAAATGGTATTGGCATCACAGATGCTTTAACATCCGGCCAGCTTATAGATGCCGGTGATGTTACAGTTTTTGCGGTGGCCGATTATTTCCGAAAGTACAATATCAGCCCGGCGACCTCTGCCGTGCAGATAGATGATTTAGCCCCTGAAGGCGTGGAGTTTTGGGCAATTGAATATGATTTTATAGTTAGTTAAAAATGGCACAAACGGTAGATTACTGGTACAATCAAATTATTACTAAGGTAAATGGCGATGAAGTGTTAAGCGACCTTGACCATACCAGCGCCGTAGCTGATTACAAGTTATGGGCATACATTATCGCTTATGTAGCATGGACAATTGATGTCCTGTTTGATTTCAGGGATGCTAACGTACAAGATGTGTTGGCAACAAAAAAGCCACACACAGAAAAATGGTACCGCGACCTTGCCTTAAGGTTTCAGTACGGTCAGGCCTTAATACCCGACACGGATCAATATTTAAATGTTGGGCTTGATGCTTCGCAAATTGCTGCGCAAAAGATAATAACGCAGGCGGCCGTAAAAGAAAATGATGACGGGTCGATGCGCATCAAAGTAGTTAAGCTACTTGATGGCGATTATGCACAGTTAAGCGATGCCGAAATATTGGCGTTTAAGGCATACATAGCCGATACTAAAGATGCAGGTGTGCGAATTAATATCGATAGCCTGCCACCCGATGCATTAAAGTTGGTTATTGACATATTTTATGATCCGCTGGTATTAGACGGTACTGGCGCACGGATTGATGGTAATGCTACAACACCGGTTAATGACGCTATTAAAGCTTATTTAAAGGCGCTTAAATTCAATGGTGAATTTGCTAAAACAAGGCTGTCAGATCAATTGCAAAGCGTTGATGGTGTAGTGTTGGTAGGCATACTTAGCGCACAATCACAGTACGGGATACGGCCATTTACCGAAATTGACGAACGGGTTATACCCGATGCGGGATACCTGCGCGTGACTGATGATGGTTTTACCATAAACTACCGCGCATATGCCTAATTACGACAGGCTTTTTGGAATAAACTACGATAGGTTGGTATTAAGTGAGATACCAAACTTTAAACGTAAGCCGATAACCTTTGCCTGGTTGCGGGCACTTTGCAGCCCGTTTGTGTTGATATACAACCGCCTTGTTAATAAGCGTAATGCCGATTTGTACAACCTTGCACACGACGGCCGGGTATTTAGCCTTCGTGCGTTGCTTAATGACAGGTTCGACGCTACAGAGCGGCGTATAACAATTACAGATGGCTTTTCATTCGACCGGGTATACATCTTTAGGCCTGACGAAAATAAGCCCTTATACCTGGGCACAGTACCGTTACACAATCCCGGCGACTACGGCGATACGGGCGTGGATTTTATAGTTAACGTGCCTTATGCAGTCCCGGTTTCCCCACAAGATATTATAGAAATGACCGCGCTTGTGAAATATTACAAGTTGGTCAGTAAACGATTTTTAATATACCGTACAGCATGAACAGATACGATTTTACACAGCCCGGCGGGTTCCCGTTCGATCAGGGCGTTATGCAATTTATTCAGGATTGCATTAGCACGGCGGCATCAACAGCGGCATTAGCCGGATCACTTGCTATACTTTCAGGCTGCACGGTTGCGGGCGGCTCTGTTACTAATGGTGTCGTTGTAATAAACGGCGAAATTTTGCCTTTCGTGGGTGGCGCTATACAGACTAAAGTAATCATACAAGAAACCGCAACGGCTATTTCTTATCAGGATGGTACCCCCCGCACAGTAAAGTTTGAGCGCGTTGCAAAGTTTGGCGATGATGGCGTTACTAATTATTTATGGGCAAATTTCAAACGAAATACGGCCGAAGGCATACTGGCAAGGCTTGACCGCCTTGAATGGCTTACAGCACCTGATAAGATAGATGGTGGAAGCATGAGATTGTGGCGAAAACCCGTTTCCGTGCCTTTGCCAACCGGATGGCGCGAAGTAGAAGATTGGCGCGGCAGATTAGCGATGGGACACAAGCCGGACGTTGACGGTTTTGAAGTCGGTGACCTCGCGGGGGCTGAAGGTCATGCAATGACGTTGGATAATCTGATTGAACACGACCACGAGCAATACGTTTCAGGTACTGACACCACTGATGAACAGATTGAGGCAAACCACTTAGATGGGGGTAGTGGGCGTGGCTTATGGCGTAGACTTTTTGGCCGTACGAAAACAACCGGGCAAGCATCACCGACCCCAATACCCATCATTCCGCCGGTTAAAATGGTAATGTTTATTGAACCAATCCCTAATTTTTTAGCATAAAAAAACAATGACAAGAGCACAATTAAAATCATTTTTTACAAGAGGTGCAAAACCAACAGCGGGGCAGTTTGCTTCGTGGATTGATTCATTTTGGCATAAAGATGAAGATACTATACCAATCAATAAGATTGGTAACTTATCATCTACCTTGGCCGGGAAGGTGTCATCTGAAGACTTGCAAAGCGAAGCAACTATCCGTGCGAATGCCGATGAGGATTTACAAATACAAATTAATGAACTGGCTGAAAGCGGCGGTATTGGCTATACTGCCGAAAACGTGGCGAACAAAAACCAAGCTAACGGCTATGCCGGGTTAGATGAAACCGGCAAAGTTTCGGCAGATCAGCTACCCAGTTACGTTGATGATGTTATGGAGTTTGCCAATTTCGCGGCATTGCCCGCACCGGGCGAAGCTGGTAAAATCTATATCACCACCGACAACAATAACGAATATCGTTGGAGCGGCTCAACCTATATTCAAATCGTCGCGTCACCAGGTACAACCGATGCTGTACCCGAAGGATCAACAAATAAGTACTTCACCGTTTCAAGGGTTTTAAATTCCCTTTTAACCGGTATCGGGTTTGGCAGTTCTACGGCGGTTGCAGCTACAGACAACATATTACAGGCATTTGGTAAGCTTCAGGCTCAAATCACAGCATTGTTTAAAATCCCAACAGGCGGCACAGCCGGGCAGATATTGGCTAAAAACAGTAATGCCGACGGTGATGTAAAATGGATTAATGCGCCATCGGGTGGCGGTGGTGGTGGCATTACGGCCGTTACTTCAATTGGCACAAATGAAAACGCGTCTATATCGGGAAGTACGCTAAATATCCCTAATATGATGGGTGGCGTTTGGAAAAAGTTTGGTACAGTGATGACAGGTGATTTGGTAGCAGATCAGGTATCAGTATTAGAAGCAACGGTAATATACGAGGGTAATCCGCAAGTTTTGACCTCCGCCACTGGAAACGTTTTTAAGATGTGGTTTACGGCTGGCGCTTCATCTCCAAATATTGCCTATGCTGAAAGTACAGACGGTTTGGGATGGACACGCAGCACGACATTTTGCGTTACAGGACATGCTCGCAGTTCTGTTGTTAAAGTCGGTAGCACATATTACATGTATGCTGTTTCATCGTCATCGTCGTATAAAACCATGAACCGATATACTTCTCCTGATGGAATAAACTGGACGTTGGGCACTGCGGCGGTTATTACTTGTGGTGCTGGCGGCTCATGGAATGGTAATAGCATAGCTAATTCGTCGGTTTATTATGATGGTGCCATATGGCAAATGCTTTTAGAAGCTAATTCGGGAGGCACAGACCCATTTACAATTGGGTACTATCATTCCACAGATGGCATTACATGGACACAGCATAGCGCGAATCCTGTATTAGGCAATAGTGGAACGCTAAACTTTGGAGGCCCATATTTAACAAAGGTCGGTTCTATTTGGTACGTATGGTGTCATGGAGGCGCAGCAACCCAATTGCCATGCGATATTTATAGCTTTTCATCCACAGACCTGATAACATGGACACCAAGAAATGGCGGAAACCCTGTTTATACAAGAACCTCTGCCGATGAAGGCGTTGGGTTAAATACAGGTGGTGTAGGCGATGCAACATTGGTTGAAGTTAATGGAAAAACATACTTATACTATGGCTGTAGTAATGACGGTTCAGGTGGTTCCCCGACTGCGCATTTGAAATGTGCAATAGCTAATTATTCGATTGCAAATTTGGTTAATACCAATGAGGGTAACGGGGGGCATTTAAATACTCATCAGCCATCAGCCTATTCAAAGGCCGCATCTGATTTAAACTTCCTCCATAATGCATCAAATGCAAATGGAAATACCGCTTGGGATAAAGGGTCTTTGCTTTTAGAAGACGATGCAGGCGCGGGAGTGCAAGTTAGAAATCCAACTACTCCGACTGATATTGCCAAGCTGCTTCCTAAAATTCTTTACCTAATGTCAGGTGGAGCAATTAATTATATAGGGGGTGCGACTGACGGCCTTAAGTTTAATAGTTGGGGAGGCGTAACTTTTAGTAATATATCAGGTAGTGGAGCAAGCAATTTGTTTTCTGTAGACAACACAGGCCAAATGAATATCAATACTATAATTGCTACCACCCTTGCTGCAATAATAGCCAATACCGATACGGGCCACTTCAAAGGGGTATATCTCGCTGCTGGCACTCAAGCTTCGGAGGCCAAACCTGTTAGAAACGCGCCTTGTATTTACCTTGCCGCTAACTCTTGGAATACGGGCTCATCAACATCGAAGGTTCAGGAGTTTATAGTCGAATTGCGCCCGGTTTCTGGTAGCGTAACCTCATCTGTACTTGCATTCGCGGCGAGTGTAGAGAGTGCATTTGGTGCGTACACCGATGTTATGACGTTAGGTAGCGATGGGGTGCTTAAGTTGACAGCTCCTTTACAACTTAAGGGGTATACAGTTGCTACTCTTCCGGCTGGTATAATAGGTATGGAGGCATATGTTACAGACGCAAATTCGCCAACTCCTTTGGCGGTGGTATCTGGCGGAGGTTCAACAGTCGTTAAAGTGTTTTTTAATGGCACGAACTGGATAGTTCAATAAATTAATTAAGTAGCCCTGCCACATGGCGGGGCTTTTTGTTTTATATATTTGTTACTCCATACTATCATAGTACGGTTAACAATATGGAGATAAAAAAATATTCTTTTGTTACATTTTTAGGAACAGACAGTTTTTTACCAGGCGTTATAGCGTTATATAACTCACTAAGTATATTTAATAAAAAATACCCCTTATTGGTACTAACAACCGATTTAGTCTCTAATGAATCCCTTTCGATATTAGATAAACTAAACATTCAACATAAACACGTTGAAAGAATCCAAAACCCCAATGTGTTAGAAAATGACCAGCGTAACTTTAGGCATATGTATACCAAACTACGAATCTTTGAATTAGCGGAGTTTGATAAAATAGTTTATATAGATGCTGATATGTTGGTGTGTAGTAATATCGAAACTCTTTTCAATTCCCCTCACATGTCGTCAGTTGTAGCTGGTGCGTTGAATCCCGGCTGTAGTGATTGGAAAGACCTTAATGCCGGTCTTTTAGTTGTTGTGCCCGACAAAACACTTGCTGGTGAAATGTATTCTTTAGTCCCGGTGTTGAAATCTAATGACGGAAGCGATCAGGGTTTTTTACATTCGTTTTATAGCAATTGGGCTAACGATAAGCAGTTGCATTTAGATCATAAATACAACGTTCCCGCTCCTGACGTTGATATTTATTCCCAATTAAATCACTTTAAGTTTAGCTATAGAAATGGCTTACTTGATACCGATATTGCCGTAATACATTATTGGGGGTATCATAAACCATGGCACTATAATGGACGTTTGCTCAATATTCGCAGTCAGCGAGTAGAAGATCGTCTAAATATGCTTTGGTGGGATTTTTACAAGCCTGCTGATAGAAAGTTGAGAGTGTTTTATTATACGATAAATTTAATTCGCCGCAAGTTTTCCGCACTTATTAAAAGGCTATAAACCACAAAAAACCTTACAAGTGGATTTAATTTTTATTACAAGTGGATTTTGCGATTTTACACTGTTCAATTTTTGAAAGTGTAAACACTTTACGTTTTGTCCCGAAATTGAACATCTAATAATCAGACACTTGCAAATCATCGAGTTTATTCAAAAACACTATTTGAACAAATCACTACTGATAATCAACCATTTACAATATCCATTTAAAAAACATTGAACACCTCGTTTTTAAAAATTGAACACTGACAAAATGATGCCACCAACAGCGGACTTTTTAGTGGATAAATTTGAGTGCCCTTCATGATTGCCGGCAGGTTTGCGGCAAATAGCGATGGATTGTACCGCTTTAACTGCGGGACGGGGCAATAGTTTTTATGGACCATACTTCGGAGAAACCTTTGGTTGTTCAAATTATTCAAAAGCATGTGAGGGATATGGCGGATGCCGCCGCGCGTAAGGGGCAGGTTGTAATTTCGGACCCGGATGCGGTGGTTGAGCTATTTGATATTTACCCGGCCAATGAGTGGATGGTGATGGAAACCGAACACGAAACGCCGCAAATGCTGTTTGGCAACTTTTGGCTGCAGGGCGAGTTGTGCATCCTGTTTGCCGATACCAATATGGGCAAAAGTCTGCTGGCTGTACAACTGGCCGACAGCATCAGTCGCGGTGAGCCTATTGCCCCTTTTGCGCTCGGGGCCGATGCCTCTCCGGTATTGTATATTGATTTTGAGCTTACCGGCAAGCAATTTGAACAACGCTATACCGACGGCCAACACCGCTATCACTTTGCCACCGAATTTTACCGCGGCGAATACAACCAGTTTAACCGTGCCAGCTCGCACTACCAAAAGCTCGACAAGTATGTGATTGAGGCTTTAACACGGGGCATTAAGCGTACCGGTGCCGAAGTGCTCATTATTGATAACATTACCTGCCTGCGCAACGGAACCGAGAGCGCCGGGGCCGCCCTCACCCTGATGAAGGAACTAAAAAAGCTTAAAACCCGCCACGGTATCAGCATCCTGGTGCTGGCCCATACGCCCAAGCGTAACCCCCGCCTGCCGCTTAGCCGCAATGATTTGCAGGGCAGTAAAATGCTCATCAATTTTTGCGACAGCGCCTTTGCCATGGGCGAAAGTCACTCCGCCCCCGGCCAGCGATACCTGAAGCAGATTAAGCAGCGCAGCACCGCCGAAACTTATGGTACCGACAATGTATGCCTTGCCCAACTGGAACGGCACAATGGCTTTTTAAAGTTTGTTTTTACGGGTAACGATTGCGAGAAAAACCACCTGCGCGATACCTCCAGGCAAGAGCGTGAACGCATGAACCGCGAGGCTAAAAAATTAAGCAATGAAGGTTTGAGCCAACGACAGATAGCCGAGCGGCTTGGCATGAGTGTTGGAAGTGTGAATAGGATGTTGAATGGGCATTTGTAAATTGTTTATAAAGGCGCGAGTAGGCAGCGTGGGGCTTATGGGCTGGGTACTCGTGACCTATTAATTAAAAAAGTCTCGAGTACGCCGGACGTTTGGCAGCGCTGCATACTCGCGCCAGATAGCGGTTGAAAAGGATATACCGGTACGAATTAAATTACAAATTAACCAGAATAGTTTGCTGTTTAAAATGCATACAACTCAATTGAGTTCTTTAGAGATGACAGCGAGTTCAAATTACAATTTTTAAATAATCTATATATAAAGCTATCACTTGAGCACTGAACGAAGGTGAATAGTTTCCTTAACATAAATTTGAGTAAATTTACTAAGTACTTGCCGGGGATGTTTATTAATGACTTTGATGGTTTAAAATGTCTTTTTGCAAGGCGTATTTGTGTTGAGTATTTCAACCGAGGTTTTTTCTTGGCTAACTCGATTTTTACCTTTTCGTAAAAATCGTTGACAGTATTAGACTTAATTTGTTTAGGTGTTGACTTAAAATCGCAATCTCTATTGGGGTCAATGTTTAGAAATTTCAAGCCAAGTTCAAATTTATTTATTAGCAAAAAATGAGCACTTAATTCGGCTAACATATGTGAGGCGTCGGCGACAAAATTCGTGATTTTAAATTTATCCCTTATTTCCTTCGTTTTAACCTGGGGATTTTCTTCTTTAACTATTTCAACAATGGCGTCTTGTTCAAATAAATAGTTTTCTATGCTATATCTTTCAAGGTAGAAAACATTTTGAATAGCCTCTTTGTTGTCTAAAATTTCGTCAAAATCCTTATCCACTATAAAAACTTTTTTCTTATTTGTGAGAGAAACTTTAGCTTTTTTAAGAACGGGTTTTTTACCTCCTAATGGGAATATTTTTTCGAGTCTTATAGTTGGAAAAATTTTTTTCAATATTTGGAAGTATAAATTCTCTTGAAATTCATCTTCAATATAAATTGTAAGGTCATTAAATTGTGCCCATAAAATAACCTGCCCCTGTAACCCCTGTTTTGATCTTTTAGGGAGACTGTCTGCTTTCGAAATCATTTCAATTATACGGTAATAATACTTCGCAATATTCTTCGTTTTCTCCTACTATTTCAGGTGAATGAGTGGCCAAAATGAGCTGGGCGTCTTTGGGCATCAGTTTTTCCACTGCTCCAAGAAATTCTGCTTGCCATTTAGGGTGTAGAGAAAGTTCGGGTTCGTCTATGATGAATAAGTTTAAATTTAGGTTATACTTAATATATGTTAATAAAATCAAAATTTGTTTTTCGCCTGACGATAAGTTTTCAATATCTCGGTCGCTATCGATTTTTTGACCTTTACTGTCTATAATATTAAAAAATAATTGAGATGTTCTTTTATCGAAATAAAGTTCTTTTGAGGAATCTATTAAGAATTTATTTATTGTGACTAAAAACTCCTCTAAAGGCTTATATAACTTAATAGTTACTTCTTCATATTTTTTAAATTCAATTACTAAATCATTTATTTTTTTAAATTGAGTTACATTAATGAGGTATAATAAATCATAGCTCTCTGTTCGCCCCTCCCTATCTTTGAGTATATTTTTTAGATTTTTGAAATATTCGTCAACCTTTGTTATTTCATTAATGTCCTTATGTTTTTGTTGTTTTCGGGACATTATTATTTGATTTTCTCTTAGAAATTCTTTGACTTGTTCTTGAAGTATCTCAATTTCTTTAATCGTTGGTCTTGACGCACCAACTATAGATGAAAGATTTTCATCTGTTATTATATTGTCAAATGCTGAAAGGATAATTTTTCTATTAATAGACGAATAAAATTCGAGAACATTATTTCTATAGAGGTTATAGTTTTTGATAAGTTCGGATTTTACTCTATCAATAGGAGAAGAGTTTTTTGCCTTTTCGCGCAACCTATTTCTTTCGAGATTACTATATTCTTCTTGTACTCTAAGCTCACTCCCTTCTTGTGTGTAAAGGTTTCGATCCAATCCTATAATCATTGGAGAAGGTAATTCATTTACAATAAATGACCAAGTTTCCACCTCACGAGGTTCTGGCTTTAGTCCTTTATATTCTCCTCTGATAGAATCTCTTAATGATTTGTTTTTGGTAAGCTTACTTGGGTGGACGGAAAATTTAGCATCAATCTGTGGGTAACTTTTAGATTGTGTTAAATTTGTCAGTTTAAACACGATTTTTAGCTCATGTTGTTCACAAGAGAAATTATAATCACAATCCTTATAGTGAAATTTTAAGATAATACTTTGAAATTCAATCAAACACAGTTCTTCAAAGTTTAACGTTAATAGCCAATTAACTAAATTTAATATACTTGTTTTTCCAGACCCATTTATTCCAACTAATATTGATATTCGCTTATGAAATAAGATATCTTTATTCATAAACCCGTATAATTTCCTAACGGTGAACTCTTTGATTTGCATTTATATTGAAATGAGGTTATTTTATAAATGTAAAAGATTTTAAATATGAATTGGAAAAAAATATTTCTTTAATTAGAACTTAATAAGTTGTTTCTCCTCCTGCTACCGCAACCTAATCCAACACTTAGCAAACTGACCACAAGGCACAGCCTTGCAGTAGCAAAAAAATCAAAAACGCTGCCGCAAGGTTGTACCTTGTGGCCCGCATACAGGGCTAAACGGTAAACAAAGCTGGCATCTGTATCCCCCTCACTTTCGGCCTTGGGCCCCGGCCGCGTTAGGGATTGCAACGGAAAACCCACAGCCCGCGCAGGCCTTCGCGCGCAATGCCCAGGGCGAGGATTTGTATCCGCCAGTTGGCGGCCCGGCCCGTTAGCTAACGGGAACGCCATTGTTTTGATTTCGGAATGGGGATTTTTGATTTCGGGGTTAAGGGGTTGTGTAATTCTATTTGACAGGAATAACAATATGGCAATTGTACACGTTTGCCCTGTATAGCATGCGGTTGCCACGCTATCGCTCGCAATGACATATTATTAAATTTCGTCATCTTGAACTTGTTTCAACATCCCATTCGCTAAGCCGGGTGCTGAGCAAAGCATTTACCTGTCGCGCGTATAGACACACCCCTGCTACCGCACATCTCCACCGCGCCCCCTCTCAAGAGGGGATTTTTTTTGCCCAGGGCAACTGCTGCCACCACTGCTACAACTTGAAAACAACTGCTACTGCCTACTGCTCACAGCCACTGCTACTAAAAAAACTGCAAACCGCCAACTGCAAACTGATCATTGCAATGATACCACCCTATACAAAATCCAGCTATCGGTTTCGTAAACGCGTTTGTAGTTTACGCCGCTGTTTAGCCTACGGATTTCGGGGATGTATTTATCATTGAGCTGGGTGTAGCCGGTGAACGGGTTTTTAGCGGTGGCTATCAGGATATAGTCGTCGTACTTGTATGGGGTTTCAATGGCCGATAGGAACGTATCAAGTTGGTACGGCAGGGTTAACTTTTTTACGTTATTGGTAAATGCTACAATGGGGTATGATACGGCATCGTCCATGAGGATGTGCGTATCGTCGGGTAGTTTGTTGATATACTCCGCCATCTCCTTGCTTTCGCTTTGATCTGTATTCGGGTTCAAGCGGTTAAGCGTGGTAATAAAGCGGCGCTCGTCGGTAATAAGCGAATGGGTTAAAAAAATGTACCCGGTATATAGTTGCAATACAATCACAAAGGCAAGTCCTAATTTAACTGCCAGCTTGTTTTTGATGGTGTGAACCTTAAACACCATACACAGTAACGACACAAATAAAAAGATAAGATAATACTGGTAAGTGAGGAACAGCTTATCGTACTTAATGTGCAAAAACTCTACAAAAGCAAACAGGGTGATAACGGTTAATACCTGGTAGGTACTTTCGCGCAGCAGGTACATGCCAAACAAAATGAGCGGGCAAAAATAAATTACCCTTAATGATACCAGGATGCTGAGTTCGGGCAGCTGATAATTCACGGCAGTGGCTACGGTATCGTAATTAAGCTTATCAACCAAAACGTTCCAGGTAGCCAGCGGACTTTCAATAAAGTAATTAAGATCGCTGGCGTGGGTTTGGTTAAGCAGCTTGTAGCATATCAACGACGCTATCGGCAGTATAAACAATATCACGTAAATGGCAAAGGTTTTATTAATGAGCTTACGCCTTAACGAGGGACTGTTGAAGCTCATGAACAACCTGAAAATGGATTCCTTTTCGCCCAGGTTAAGGCTGGCCAGCGTTATAGACAACACCAGCGGAATAAAAAACAGCGTAAGCCAGATAAAGCGATAATCGCAAAAAATAAGTGTTACCAAACACATACTGGCTACCGATACGTGAAACGTAGTATTGGAGCGGTAAAACTTAAGCAGGTTAAGGAAAAATAGGTACAAAAACGTAACTACCAGGTAAATGGCTTTGCCCGAGCAGGCCATGTAAATAATGCCAGGGTGCAGCACAAACAGAATGGCTACCATAAACAGGTAAAAATCGTCCTTAACCCTGATTAAAAACGAGCGTGAAATAAGGTAGAACAAACCTGCCGTACCTATTGCCGATGCCATTACCGGCGCCAGGTAACTGTTTATCGAAGAGAATATAAAAGTGGAGTAAAAGGGTAACAGCGGCGCAGTGAGGCCCATTACCTTAAGGCGGTTGCCAAGCCCCTCAAATACTATTTTGGTTTTTTCGATATAAAACAGGCTCTCCTGGTTATAGTAGCCCAATTGGTTAAGGTAGATACCTATAAACAGGTACCAGCCTGCCAGTGCAAGGGTAAAAATAAACAGGTATGTACTTTTAGCAATTTTCATTTAACAACGTTTGTTGGGTTATTAACCTTACTTAAACCATGGTTGGTTTTTTCCCAGTAAAACGGATTGGTGATAAGCTGATATAAACCCATATAGGCAGCAACCGAATGCAGCAGCCAGTAAATGGGATTAGCTATAGCAAACAAAATAAGCTCAAAATAACGGCGCTTAAATACGGCCATCATGTTGATATAGATCATGAGGATGTTACCCACCATGAGGTTAAATATCGACATGAACAGCACCCAATCCGGAAACAGGTTGCGGATGGTTGAAAAATCAAATATCAGGTAACACACAAAAATGATGAGCAGCACCGGGTAAATCAGGAATGTTGCAGATGTGGCGCCGATAAAAAAGTTAAAGCCCAGGAAGCCTTTAAAACCTATCCTTTTTATAAGGGCCACGGGGTTACGCATGTGCACCAGGTAGGTTTGCATGTAACCCTTGATCCAGCGCGAACGCTGACGGATCCAGTTCCAATAGTTGTTGTTGGCTTCCTCGTAGGTAGATGAGTTTACGATGGCTACCTTATAACCTTTGGCATAAGCACGAACACCAAGATCGGCATCTTCCGTTACGTTAAATGGGTCCCAGGCGCCAAGCTCAACCAGCGCATCCATTTTAAAGTGGTTACTGGTACCGCCAAGCGGGATGGGGATATCAAGCGTATCCAAACCGGGCAGCATATAATCAAACCAGTACGAATACTCCAGGGTAAACATACGGGTAAGGAAGTTCTCGTTCCGGTTAAAGTAGTTCAGGGCGCTCTGGATGCAGATATAGTTTTCGGGCAGCTTTTTAAACAGGGCCACCACTTTTTTAAGCTGATCGGTATCGGGGATATCCTCGGCATCATAAATGGTGAGGTACTGCCCCCTTGCAAAATGCAAACCGTAGTTACAGGCCTTGGGCTTGGTTTTAGGCATGTGGAAAGGCACCACAATAACTTCAAACACCGATGGAAAGTCGAGATTTTTTACCGCGTTCAGCGTTTTGTCATCATCCTCTTCAATAACCAGTTTAATATCCAGCTGCTCGCGCGGATAGTCGAGACTTTGAAGGTTCCAGATGAGTTTCTTAATCAGTTTATCTTCCTTGTAAACGGGCAGCAATATGGTGTAAATGGGCAGCTCATCATTTACAATGTTTCTGAGGTCGCTTTTGGTAACAGCCTGATGCAGTTCAAAGCGCGAGCCTACCAGTGCTAAAAACAGCTTAAAGATAATCGCCACCAGGAAAAACGAACTAATGATAAGGTTAATGCCGATGGATACTGTTTTAAAGTTAAGGAACAGGCCAATGGCGATAATCGCCCATAAAACAAAAATAAGGGCGAGCTGTGTTGGTGTGAAAGTAGTTGATGCCGAACTTTTAGGATCGCGTTTAACCAGGTCAAAAACTGCCGCCTTAACATATTTATCACCCAGAAGCTTGTGGCTTAGCCAGGTAATTTCAAGGTCAGACGCTACAATAACTTCAGGTTCAAGATCATAGGTAAACCTTACAAAATCCAGGAACAGGTCATTACCAGGGTCGGCCATGATGGTAACCACCTTATTATTTTCGATACGGAGCGGAAGGCCCAGTTGGTCGTTCACAAATTTCAGCTCTGCCTTGTCCAGAACATTTTGGTCGAAGGCTTCATTGCGGATGTCGGCAAACTGATAGCCGGCATTGCCTAAAGCACGTTCGTAATTTTTACGGGAAACATAGCCAAAGTTAAGGGCTATTTTAAGGTATGACATACCCGATCTTTCCGAAAAAGCGTGGATCTTTTCCTGGTCGGCCGGCGAAATAAATCCGTGGGCAACCAAAATTTCAGGAATAGAAATACTCAGTGTATCCATATAAGGTGTCTAAACAAAAGCTAAAAGAGCCTCACCCCGGCCCTCTCCAAAGGAGAGGAAGCTCTTTTTTTTAAGCCCTCTCTAAGCTTTTTTTCTTAAAACCCTCTCCTTTGGAGAGGGCAGGGTGAGGTATTAATCGTTAAACAGATCTTGCGATTTTTGAACTTTCGAACGCACATACAGGAACGAAAGCAGGATCAGGATCAGGATGCCTAACAAAATGTACAGGTTATAGCTGTCCCAGAAACGGGTAAGGCCGCTTTTGGTGTCAATATATTCCAGGTTTTCGCTTGATTTATTGATGTTGAACAGGTATTTGTTAGAGTTAACATCAGAGATACAAACGTTGCTCGACAGGGTTGAAAGCTGCTCGGTAATTGATTTTGATACCGCCAGAAAAGCTTCGGCAACGTGACTACCCGTTGCAGTAAGCACCAGTGTGGCATTATTGCTTCGCCCGTAAAAGATCTGGGCCAAACCGTTTGATACCGTATCCGACAGGGAATAAACCGGTTTATTGTTATCGGTATAGTACAACCTGAAATCTTTATCAAACTGAATTGGCGCATCGGCAAACTCCTTCAGGATCTTGTCGTCTTTTGAAAGCAGGGCTATGATGTTATTTTTCTTCAGTTCGTTAACATCAATGTCTTTAGAGTAAACAAACTCAGGGAAGTTATTGGCGTTGATGTTATTGTTAAGCTCATAAATGATCTCGCCCATAGCAGCCGCAGCATATTTGGCGTATTGCTCGCTTACCACAATTTTGGTGGTACCGCTGTTAAATGCCTCAGGATACTGGTAAAAACTCAGGTCGCTGGTGATAAACGGATTTTTTGATTCGAGGTATGACTTGTCCACATCAACCTCGGCAAAAAAGTTGGTGAAGCTATTACGGCAGTTACCATTGGTTGGGTAAAACCTGAATTCGGCCTCAAGCGTATTGTATTTATGGTGCTGATAGCGGTTAATGGTGATTGAGCTGTTCAGCTTACCCGATGCATCAAGCTTTTCACTGCTGATCAATAAACCATTCAGGTATATATTGAAGAAACCACGGTCGCCGGGGGCAAGACCGCTGTAGTTAGCTACAAAACGAATCTCCACTTCTTTAGGGGTGAAGCTAAAATCACTGTTCTTAAAGCTGTAAGCGCTTTTTAACGAACCAATACCCGATAGAAAATCGCTTACACCACCAATTTGTTTCAGCGATAATTTGGAGCGGTTTTCATCAATGGTTTTAAAGAAGGTATTCTCGGCTTTTTCAATCAGCAGGTAATCGCCATAGGTTGAGTTAAGGATATTCATATTACCCAAAGCAGTAATGGCTTTTTCATAACCTGTAGGATCGCCACCGGTAACAAACAGGATCTCTTTAGGGGCTTGCTCCTGTGTTACTGTTTTAACAGGAGTAAGCTGACCTTTAATATCAATCATGCGGGTAATTGTATCCGTTATAAGGCTCACCGATTTGTGCAGGTAAAACAACCCTTGCGAAGCCTGTGGTGTAACTTTTACCAATTCACGCTGATCTGCAGGCAGTTTATCTACAGTACCTACCCTGATGTAGTTGCGCACGCTATCGGGCAGTTTGCTTTCTTCATAAACCGCTATTTCACGAGTTTGGGTCTTTTTTAACCTCGAATAAGCCCAGGCCACAGCCTTAAGGTCATGCAGGCTTGGGTTTGAAGGATAAACAATCGCTTTTTTTGAATCAAAGCAGTTGCTGATATTTACGTTATCGAAGAAGTTTTTATTGCTTTTAACCAAACTCAGGTATGAGTAGTTCTTGATTTTTAACCACATGGCCGGGTTATCAAGGTCCTTACACTGATCGTCGGTGATGGTAAGCAGCGTTTTAACCTGAATTTTCAGGAACTTATCAGGGCTCAGGTCGGCACGGCTCAGGTTAAGGGTAATCTTCTGAATAGAATCGGGACCTAAACGGCTGCTGTACGCCGGTTTATTATTAATAACCAGGTTAATGTATGAATGCGATTTTATCAGTGCCTGCGATGGTTCAAAGAATAACACCAGCTTACTGCCATTCATTTCAACCAAAGGCGTGATCTTGAAATAAAATGAAGTTGCACCGCTCATGCCATATATCATGTCATCTTCATGGCCATAAGCTTTAAAGGATGCAATGCTGTTGCCCTGAGCCTGTGAAGCCGTGCTGAATAATAAAATAAAGGCTAATAAGGTAAAAAACTTATTCATTGGGTATAAATATTAATTTATTACGTAAAATTCTACTCTGAAATAATTGCCGTTGTCATCGCTGCGGTAGGTTAATTCGCCGCCCATTTCCTGCGTCATCAGTTTGGCAATTGATAAACCCAAACCCAAGCGGCTTTCGGTCATGCCATGGGTGTCGTTAAGGGTTTTAAGCTTATTGAACATCATCTCCAGTTCCTGCTGACCAATGGCTATACCTTCGTCAATGATCTCGAAAACAAATTTCTGACGCTGCAGACTGGTTATTACTTTAACTGTATTATTGGTTTGCGAAAACTTAATAGCGTTTGATAAAAGGTTTTGAAACACCTGGCCGGTAAACACCCTGTCGAGCCTTACGTTCAGGGGCAGTTTCAGGATATTATCTACCAGGTGGATGTTTTTCATCTGGGCTGTTTCATACAAGCCTTTGTAAACGTGCATTACTTCAACGTTGATATCAAAGATCTCCATGTTAAACTTCATCTCCGGCGATTCGATCTCCTTAACATCCATCAGCTTATTAAGCATGTATTGCATCTTCTCGGCCGATTCGGAGATATAGCCAACAAACTCTTTCTGATCGGTACTGAGCCTGAAATCCTCTTCCTTGATCATGTTGTTACTCATTACTATAGAGCCAATGAGGTTTTTAAGGTCGTGCCCGGCTATGTTAATGAAGCTATTTTTCTGACTATCAAGCTTACGGAGCTGCTCATACTGCAAATCGATCAGGTTATTTTTTTCGGCGATATCCTTGTTTTGCTGTTTAAGCTGCTCGTTTGATTTTTCGATCATGATCTGCGAGCGCACTTCACGCTGAATTACTTTGTAACGTGCACCAGGTATTAAGCAGGAAATACCCGCAATGATGAAGAAGATCTGCCCGCCGTTGCTTAAAACCAGATCAAGGTTGTATTCGCTCAGCAGGTTAAAGAAAATGGCAAGTAACAGTAATGCCATTAAGGTTTGGATGATAGAATTTAACGGCTCCCAAAACACCTGCAGGTTAAAAAACAGCAGTGTAGTAGCAAACAACATAAAGTAAATGGTCAAAAACTGAATATTTACCAGGTTGCACAATATAGCTGCCGTGACCGAGAGCATAAAAAAGCTGATATGCAGCAATATGCGATAACTGAACTGTTTATGCTGAAAATAGCTAAACAGGCCATATATGATCAGGATGGTTATAATGCGGATAATGAAAAACTGCAGCCAAAAATTTGTAGCGTAGATAAAATCAACAATGCTGAAAAGCGGGTATAAGAATATAATTGTCCAGATTATATTATTGGTTTGGTACCATGCTTTTTTTGAGGTCTCTCTAATTAATTCTTCGTTAGTAATTTGAACAAACATTATTCGTTATCTTGAATTGTAATTAAAAATTAAGGCCGTTGTTGAATTAATCCGGTTAAAATATTGGTTAATAAAAATATTCGTTATACGATAATTCAAACAAGTTTGTTGTTGCTGGTGTCAATAGCAATAACCTCCGTTGCAAAAAGCCGTCCAAATCCTGAACAAGCGCGTTTAATGGCGTTTCAACGTGCCAAAAATCTAAATAATGGCATCAGTATTTCATGGCTCGAGCAAACCTGGAATGAAAGTTCGCTGGCTCAAAACGCGCCTAAAAAATCTGATTTTCTGCTGCTCAAAAAACTGGGCTTTAAAAGCATCAGGTTGCCTGTGGCTTTTACTTCCTTTAATCCTAAAACAAATGCACAACTGTTTACCTACATAGATAAAGTTATTGAGCAGTGCGAAACTTACGGATTTAGGCTGGTGATAGATTACCATTATGGCCGTTTAAGCGATAATAATTATCTTACCGAAACACCACTGATAATTGATTTGTGGCTAAAATTAACCAAAAGGTATAAATCTGCAAGTTATAACAACCTTTATTTCGAGATCTACAACGAGCCGCCCCATATCAACCCCAAAGTGTGGAAAGATGCCGCGTACAATATCGTAACTGCCATCCGTAAAATAGACAAGCAACGTACGCTGATTGTTGGCGCTTCAAACTATAACAGTATCTACGAGTTAAGCAGGTTTGAAAGGCTTGCCGATGAAAATATTATTTACACCTTTCACTTCTACGAACCTTTCTTTTTTACCCATCAGGGTGCAAGCTGGGTGGGCGACCAGGCGGCTACCACCGGGGTATCATTTCCATACAATGCGGAAAATTTTCCTGCACTTAATCCCAAAGCAAAAAATACTTCAGGCGAAAGTAACTACCATATATACCCGCGCGATGGTAACGAACAATCAATAAATGATAAATTACAAATTGTTAAAAACTGGGCGCTTAAATATGATGTTCCTGTTATATGTGGCGAATATGGCGTGTATAATAAATACGCAGATCTGGATAGTCGGTGCCGTTACATCAAAGCGGTTCGTAAAGCCTTAAAGCGGCTTGATATTCCTGGCATACTTTGGGATTATAATAGTAGTTTTTCGCTGTTTGCCAGCAGGCCGTCTATAGAGAATTTGCCCCTGTGTATGAAAGACGCAATTAGCGCCACACAGTGAAATTTTAAACATTAATGTAACAAATTTAGTTACCTTTGCTCACTAATATACAGTTATGAGATTTTTTGAAGAAAAGCGCAGAGAAGTAATGGTGCACATCGAAAAGTTCATGTTAGAAAAAATACATGAATACCTGAAACCGATTGACACCATCTGGCAACCGTCTGATTTTTTGCCCGATTCTTCAAGGGATTCTTTCTTTACTGAGATCAAAGAATTACAGGAAAGCGCTGCTGGTCTTTCATACGATCTGATTGCCGTTTTAATTGGCGATACCATTACCGAAGAGGCCCTGCCTACCTACGAATCATGGCTTACCATGGTTGAAGGTGTATCTGACAGCGAAGAAGGCGGCTGGATGAAATGGACCCGCCATTGGACTGGTGAGGAAAACCGTCATGGCGACCTGCTGAACAAATACCTGTACCTGTCTGGTCGTGTGGATATGCGCATGATGGAGATCTCTACCCAATACCTTATTTCCGATGGCTTTGATATCGGTACCGGTCATGACCCTTACCGTAACTTTATATATACTTCTTTCCAGGAGTTGGCAACCAATGTATCTCACCGCCGTGTAGCTTCACAGGCAAAAAAATACGGTGATCCCCTGCTATCAAAAATGTGCGGTGTTATCGCATCTGACGAAGCACGCCATGCCAAAGCTTACAAATACTTTATCGAAAAAATATTTGAGGTAGACCCAAGCGAGGCTATGATAGCTTTTGAAGATATGATGCGCAAAAAGATTGTGATGCCTGCCCACTTCCTGCGTGAAGTTGGTTTAAAGGTTGGTCAAACTTTTGGTCACTTTACCGATGCTGCACAACGTTTAGGTATCTACACCGCTATCGACTATGTTGATATCCTGAAAGAACTACTTACCGACTGGCATATCGAAAGCATAACAGGCCTGGATGAAGCAGGTGAAAAGGCCCGCGATTATGTGGTAAACCTTCCGGCCCGCTTACTACGTGTAGCCGAACGCATGAAGAACCCAATGCTGGAGTACAAGTTTACCTGGATAAACGGGTAAGCAATCAAATAATTTTAAGGAGAAAATCTATCCGCGCGTCATTGCGAGGTACGAAGCAATCCCCGATAGGCAGGTTCGCCCTGTGTAGCTTGGGATTGCTTCATACATTGCAATGACGTCTTTTTTATAACGTCTATTAAGCTTGGCCCACAATTCACGCTACTCCTCCCGCTCTATTTTATACCCCGGCTTTTTGTACCCTTCGGCTACATAGTTTTCGGGGATCTGGATATGGCTTCCATCACGCACTGCTGTAAAATGCGGCGACATGATCTCCATGCCTGCTTCATTAAACTTATCCTGTATGTTTTGGTATAAAGCAGAATAGATGACCGCCATTTTACCGGGCTTATCGGTATAGGCGTTTATCTGGTAGCTTACGTTAAAATCATTTAGCGCGGTTTGCAGCACAAATGGTTTAGGCTCGGCAAGGATCCCCTCCGTAGCCTCTGCAGCACTGATGAGCAGGCTATGAATAGTTTGCCAGGGCGCGTCATAGCCAATGGTAACGCTGGTGTTCAATATCAATCCCAAAGTTTTTGACGACGAGGTATAGTTAACAGTAGCCCCGCTTAAAATGGAGGCATTAGGCACGGTTACATCTTCGTTTTTAATAGTACGCACACGGGTTACCAGCAGGTTTTTCTCAATCACATCGCCCATAATTTCGCCAACCTTTATCCTGTCGCCAATTTTAAAGGGACGCATATAGGTAAGCACAATCCCCGACACCATATTAGATATAGCCGATGATGATCCCAATGAAAATAGCACACCAATAAAAAAAGTCACTCCCTGAAATACTTTGGATTGAGAGCCGGGCAGATAGGGAAATATCACCACAAACATAAAAGCATACATCAGCACCCGGATGATATTATAGGTAGGGATAGCCCATTCGGGATAAAAACCTTTTAAGGAGATAGCACCATTGGCAATTTCGGTAGCTACAAATTTTACAAGCTTCACAATGTACCGGGTAACCAAATAAATAACGGTTATGGTAAGCAGGTTAGGTATAAAGTGAACAATGGCCAGCAAGATACTTTTCAGCGGATCGACCACAAAACCAATAAGCTGCGTAGCTATAGATTGCGACGAAGGGAAAATATAAAATAACACCGGCAAGGCCAGGTAAACCAGCAACAGGATAATAAGCAAGCGCCCGATATTGATCAATCCGCTGATAAAGGGGAGCAAGCGCGAAGCATAAGCTACCGGAGCCCCTTTTGCCGCCAGCTTTTCAACCCTACGCTCCCAGCCTTGTATACTTTTTAGTTTTATCCACCTGAATCCTTTATTAACAACCCATATCAATACGATAAGCAATATGATAACAGCAACCGCTTCCAGCACATTGGTTATCAATTGCTTTGGGCTATTGCTTTCAAAAACATTGCCCAGCTTTCTTTTAAGAATAGCCAGATAACTCGCTGCCAGTTGCGGCCGGGTTAATTCGGAGTAAGCGGCATCGGCATCGTTAATGCCCATGATCATTTGTCCGCTGTAGGTTATCAGGGATATGGAAGTATCATTTTTGAGCGTTAACGAATCGGCATTAAAATCTATCCGGCTCATCAGGGCCTCAATACGTTTGGTAACAATTCCGGCCCGTTCCTTTGGATCAAACAATCCCTGTGGGGCATAAAACTTAAACAGAGTATCCCGGTTAACAATTACCGGTTCGCCATTTTTTTCGGGGATTTTTTGAGCCTGTGTTGTGAATACGGCAAACAGAAAAAGAATGAGCAGGTTGAAAAATTTAGGCATAGGGATGTTTTTCTGTTAAAGCTAAAAATTATTTAGCTCATTTCAACCTGCCTACCATTAGCGTATTTATCCCTCCTGCACCAGGTCTGTACCCAAATTGCCGGCAACCTTACCAAACAGGTCGTTCAGAATAGATTCGATAGTAAGGGAATTTACATCATCTACATAATGCTCATTACGGGTGATCCAAAGTTCATGACCATTGATCACAATACTAAACAGAACGCCATCATAAACAGCGGGCAACGAAATGGTCACTTCTTCGCCTTTACGCTCCACTGTAAAATTTAAATCACTTTGTCGTTGCTCCTGAAACAAAGGGTTTAGTTTTTCGTGTAGTAGCAGGTATAACTGGTTAAGGTCGATATCGGTATGAAGGGTGATGATTTTCATAATTTGGTATATTAGCGATGTATTAAATAGTACAAAACAGAGCGGGGGATTGTTTGGGAAGACGAGCTTCGCACCCAATTAGGCTATTATAATATGTCATTGCGAAGAGGAACGACGAAACAATCTCGTAGCTATACAGATCGTACATGCAATGGCTACGGGATTGCCGCGTCGCCCCACGCTTGTCCCCATGCTGCTCCTCGCAATGACATGAGTTTTATAACTATCGTCTGATATAATTTAAACTATAATTGCAAAGCCTTAAGCAATCTTTTAGATTCGTGCAACGCCTTATACAATGCAGATACACCAATACTTCGTTTATATTTTAACAAACAAAGCTAATACGGCATTATACGTAGGTGTATCGAGTGACTTACATAACAGGATATTAGAGCACAAGGGAAAGATATATAAAGGATATACGGCTAAGTACTCGTGCGATAAATTAGTTTACTTTGAACAGTTTCAGTGGATAGATAATGCTATAGCCAGAGAAAAACAATTAAAAGCAGGATCGAGACAAAAGAAAATTGATTTGATAGTAGCGACTAATCCATCTTGGGGAGATTTAAGTATCGACTGGTATGATTAATCTGTATAGTTGTAATGCATTGACTACGAGATTGCCACGCTTCGCTCGCAATGACATATTTTTTTAATAATACACAAAACATCACCATATATGAATTACAAATTATTGGGCCGCTCGGGCCTTAAAGTTTCTGAACTATGCCTCGGGGCTATGGGCTTCGGTACCGAAGGTGGCTGGGGAGCCGAAAAAGATGCCAGCTTTGCCATTATGGATGCCTTTGCCGAAGCAGGCGGCAATTTTATTGATACAGCCAACGTGTACAAACTGGGTACCAGCGAAAAGATCATCGGCGAATACCTTGGCAATCATGATCGCGATTATTTTGTGCTGGCCACCAAATACACTTTAAAAGATAATACCACCAATCCCAACGCGTCAGGCAACAACCGCAAAAACATGATGCGGAGTGTGGAGGAAAGTCTAAAGCGCTTAAAAACTGATTTTATCGATGTGCTGTACCTGCACATCTGGGATAACATCACCCCTATTGATGAAGTGTTGCGTGGCCTGGACGACCTGATTAAACAGGGTAAAGTAACCTATGCAGCTATCAGTGATACCCCAGCCTGGGTAGTATCAAAGGGAAACACCCTGGCCGAACTGATGGGCTGGAGCCAGTTCATTGCTTTACAGGTTGAATATAGTTTACTTGCCCGCACGGCCGAGCGCGAACTGATCCCGATGGCGAAACACTATAGCATGACAGTTACCCCCTGGGCCCCGCTGGCCGGCGGTGCTTTAACAGGCAAATACCTGCGTGGCGAACAAGGCCGTGTGAAAGCTGAAAGTAACCGTCGTAACAACAGGGCGCAAACTATCACCGAAGCCGTTGTTGACATAGCTACAGAGCTTGGTGTGTCCGAAAGTCATGTTGCCCTACAGTGGATGATGGACAGGGATTTCAGCTGTATCCCCATCGTAGGTGCCACAAAAATTGATCAGCTAAAGGATAACCTGAAAGCAATTGATACCAAACTATCTCCCGAACATTTTAAAAAGCTCAACGAGGTAAGCGCTATCGAATTGGGTTTCCCCGGCGATTTTTTCAATGAGGATGCTGTAAAAATGAACAGCTTCGGCGGGTTTTATGACAGGGTGGAGAAACGGTAATTACCCCTTGCCTTATATAAAAAATGTCATTTCGATAGAGCAAGGGCTGACTTGAGCATAGGGGCGAAAGAGAAATCTTATACACCATGTTAAGATGTTAAGCGTTTTACAGCATGGCGTATAAGATTTCTCCTCACCTCCCTGCTCTTACCCCAACAGGTTCGTCGAAATGACATTTTGATATTTATTGATGCCCTAAAACCGCTTCAAATAATTCTTGCTGATCAGTTCGCCATAAAGTATTCCGCTGTGCTGATCCATCGTAAACCATGGTGAGCCATATTGCAGCACCTGGATATTTTGTGCAGGCATAAAACTTTGCGCCAGTAAAAACTGCTTTTGATGGACTGCGTTTTCCGCCACATCCAGTACAATAAAACAATGCCCAGGCGAACCGCCGTGAATAAAGACATCTCCCGGCTTAAGATCATTGGAGTTTGACACCGCTTTTAGCTCCTTTTGCAATGATATAGTACCTGCATAGCTGAACACCAGGTTCATGTAATTTAAAAACGTTTGGTATGAATAATCGGGTTTGGCTTTTAAAACCCAATGGTCGTTTTTATAGCGATAGCCTTTGGCGTAGTGCTCATAGTCGCATTTAAAACCGCTAGTAAAGTTGAAAGAAATGTCGCTATACTTTTTTTGTTGATAAAGGTATTCGCCACGTAAGCGCATCACAGCATCGGCACATTGCTGAAGGTCCTGGTTACCCACACTCATATCGATTACGGCGGCAGTGTAAATGTCTGTCCGGGCAATATCCCCTTTATAAGTTTTGGTTGACGTACCAGCAGGTTTTAAGGGTAAAGCCTGCAGCCAGGCCCCGAAGCTACCGGGTGAAGCCATGATACGATGATAGCCTGCGGGTACTGCAAATCTTTTAACTACATTATCCGGAGGCGGGAGAATGTTTATATTCAAAAGCAGCAGCAGGCAGGCGATCATGGCTTTCATAGTGTTCGGGCTTTTTTTAACTGTTCATATGGATTAAAAGGTACGGGAATCCTGTCAACCAGTTTAAATTCCGAAAAATGCAGGTGTGTTGGCGAGCGCTTTTTATAAGCATTATAACCTGTACGGCCAACCTCTGCAATTTTCTGCCCCTGCGTAACATAGCTGCCAGGTTTAACAAAAATGGCGCTGTTATGGGCATAATAGGTAAAAACAGCCGCCTTAGGATGATAGATCCAGATGAACTTGCCGCCCCGCATATTACTGTTTGATTCCCATTCGTTACAGCAGGCTATCACCCAGCCATCGTCAACACTAAGCACATCAACAGGCTTACCGGTATGGTCATCAATATAGTCCTGGTTTTTATCATTAATAAAAATATCATGGGCGGGATGAGCGCCGTGTTTGTTTCCATCCAGATAACGGTAACCTTTATCAAAATAACCATTCCCGTGCGTGCCGCCTATCGCGCTGCTGTTATACCCTTTAAGCGGGAATACCCATTGCAGTTTGGGCTGAATGAATTCGGCACGCAGCATTTCAAGTAAAGCAATTCGTTTTAATACCATATCGAATTGTTTCTGCGCCTCCACTTTTTTTATGCCGCCGTTTAAAACCGCGTTATTAAAACTGTTGAATTTGGTAAAAGCAGCTGTATCGCGCTGGGCCAAAGCTCCGGTACTTATCAATAACAAAGAAAAAAACAGTATAAGTTTTTGCATAAGGTTTATAATCAACAACATTAACTAATAAACAGATAAAATATTGCTATCCTATCCGGATATCATATTTTAATTAAGTATTCAATAGGATATTAGGAATAGCGAAGATGTATGGCGTATACATCAGGGTCCTCTATGAGAGACCGTGATGGGACGTTTAAATATTGCTATCCTATCCGGATATCATATTTATTGAGCAACCCGGGCAAACCATGAAGCGAGAACTTCGCTTTCTTGATCATGTTGTCATCCGGATCAATAATGAAATTGTAGGAGGTACTCAGGTCGGCGTTTTTTAGGACGGTGCGACTAAAGAACGCGTTTTTAAGATTACAGTTATTGAACTTACAATCGGTCAGATCGGCTTCCGTCAGATCGGTTTCGATCATGGAGCAATCGGTATACGTAGCCTTCTTGTTCTTCTTTTTGTAAAACACGGCATTATCCAAAATGCAATCTTCAAAATGTACCTCGAATAAAAAGTCGTTGGCCTTGCCAAAGTTTACCCCGCTTATTTTGCAATGTTTAAAGCGGATATTCTGCAAACCAGTGTTGCCTAACTCTGCAAGGAGCAGGTTACAGGTATCAAACAGGCAGTCAACAAAAGTGATGCCTGCAAATTGAGCGTTAGAAAAATCGCAGCCGATGAATTTGCAGTTTTCGTAAGTGGTGCCGTTGAGTTGGCCTGCAGTTATTTTGGTAAAAGTTTGGTCTTCGAAGGGTAGGGTTTGCATGGTAGCAAATGTAAAGTTTAACAGTAACATGCCTCCGAGTAGCAAGCGATTTGAAGAAAAAATGTATGTTTGAGTTGAAACCTACTGTTGATTTTAACTTATTAGCCTTATCAATAAACATGGGAAACACCTATACCCAATTATATATCCATTTTGTATTCGCGGTAAAATATCGTGCATCTTTAATTGACGAAACATGGGCAGAAAGATTACGACAATACATAACTTCTATTGTTCAAAAACAAGAACATAAAATCATCGCCATTAATAACATGCCAGACCATCTACACTTATTTGTTGGCTTAAATCCTAACCAGGCAATTTCGGATTTGATAAGAACAGTCAAAAGTGATTCTTCTGAATGGATCAATAGAGAAAGATTAACGCACGGCAAATTTCAATGGCAGCAGGGATATGGTGCTTTTAGTCACAGCAGATCCCAAGTAAGTAAGGTTGCCAACTACATCGCAAATCAACAAGAGCATCATAAAAAGAAAACATTTTTAGAAGAATATCAACAGATTTTAAAGGATTTTAATATCGAGTTTGATGAGCGATACATTTTCAAATTGCCAGAATAAAATGCTTCATAAGTGGAGCTCCTATGGAGCTCTGAAATATCTGCGATAACATATTCTACAGACCTGTTGTCCCGCTGGGACAATCACAACGTAGAGATTGATTGGCTGCATTAGAAGTTAACAGCATGATTGGTTGCACCAGAGGTGCAAAGGTCTGTAGAAACAAAATAATGAAATTCTTAGTGTGCCGTAGGTACACAACTTCTAAAATGTGATTATAAATATCTATCCCCCATCACTGGCACAGCTATTGTTTTAACTACCCTGCATCAAAACTATACGCTATGAAAGCATTGAAGATAAAACTGGCCATGATGTTATTAGGCTTAACATTAGCTGTTACTGTCCCCGTATCGGCACAATCGTCCAAAGATACGTCATCAGCCACTACCAAAGCCAATGGCGCGGGTGCCGGAAACGGGGTGAGCCAGGGCGCACCCGGAACTGCCACTGTATCGGGTACAGGAACGGGCACTTTGCAGGATAGCGATAAAACCAGCGTACCCAGCGGCGATGCCGGCGTAAAACAAACTACCGACCAAAAAACGGTGAACCCATCGCAAGTGGCGGGCTATTGGATTTTGGGCGCTTTTAGCTTTATCGGCCTAATCGCGTTGATCTTCCTTCGCCGTACCCGGAAAGCCAATCCATAATTAGTTTACCTCAATGATCTTGATACCCCAGGGCTCCAGTTTTAAGCTGGCATCTTTGCTGATATTATCACCTGATAACAGCTCTTTGCCATTATTATAAGGATAGGTGAAGCTGGTTTCACTGGCTGAATAATTAAAATAATAATGTACCGTTTTACCACTCTGATTTACCCCTTGTTTGGTTACAATAGGCCAGGCTATTTGCTGATCGGCACCCCATAAGCCGATGGATTTTACCTCATTGGCAAGCAGTTTATCGGTAACGGCGCTGGTGGTGAGCGTACCAATATAGGTAGCTACGCCCTTACCATACTTGTTTTGGGTAATGGCTGCATACTTGGCCCAAACCGGGTGATCGTAATAAGCCAGCACTTTCGCAGTAGTTGGGGTAATCAGCTCCATCCAGGTGTTTAGCTTTTTATCTTCGGGTTTCAGGTTCCAGTCATCTGCTTTTAACGAGGCGTTGCTTGGTTCGGTAAACTGACTGTAGTAAATACCACAAGCCTCGTCAATAATGCCGGGCTGATGCGTGGTGCGCACTTTTACATTTTCATCGGCAAAGCCACTTTTACAGGTGTAAATGATATGGCCGCCGTTTTTAACATAGGTGTTCAGGCGTTTCAGCAGGCTATCGGGCGCCGCATAAAGCAGGGGCACTACGAGTAGCTTATAGTCTTCAATATTTTTGCTTGTTGGGTCTACAAAATCGCAGCCTACGTTCATATGGTAAAGGCCATCGTAAAACTGTCGTAACACATCATTATAGCCGGTTCGCGTTCCCCAGCCAAAGCCGAAAGCTTTAAAACCGGTGAGCGCTTCATTGCTGAACAGGATTGCTACATCGTTTTTCTTTTTCAGGTTGATGAGTTTACTGCTTAACCTGTCGAAATCTTTGCCTATCGTTTTAGCTTCGTCATAAACCGGATTAGGTTCAAGATCATGGCTTAACAAACCTTTCCAATAAGTTTCGGCAGAGTTATGGATAGAATGCCATGGCCAGTAGCTTACCATGTTGGCACCCGATGCCAGGTGACTAAAAGCCTGCAACCTCAGCTGACCAGGATATGGCACCCATTGTGGAAAACCCTGCGCTTCGGTTTCGATAGTAAGGTAGTTTTTGCCACCTTTCATAGAGCGGGCTACATCGCCCCCAAAAGAAATTTCCACGCCGGTAAGTTTGTCCTGGCTGGGGTGATAAATATCTATGCCTGCAATATCCAAAGCTTTGGCTGCTGCAAAGTGATCTACATCGGGCTGGATACCGAACGAATAACCGTGCCATTCCAGGTCGAAGTTTTGGGTGATAAACTGGTCGGGGCGTTTGTACTCGCGCACTATAGCGGCCTGCCATGCTAAATAATCGGTAACCAGCTGGCGCTGAAATTTGGCAAACTCCGATGAAAGACTACCATTAATGGTATTAACCATCGACGGAAAATCGTCCCAGTTATTAATGCGGTTGCTCCAGTAATCAAGCCCGAAAATGTGGTTAATGTTATCCAGTGTTTTATATTTCGCCTTCATGTAGTTAACAAACAGCGCCTGCACATTTGGCCCCGCCGTACCGTACGATTTGGTTTCGTTATCTACCTGGTAACCTATCACCGCCTTGTTATCCTTCACATGCTCCATTATTTTGCGGATAACCCGCTCAGCGTAAAAACGGTAATCTTTATTGGTGATATCCATATTTTGCCTTGGCCCGTACTGGTTTTGGCCAGATGGGGTGATAGCAAGTATTTCGGGATGTTTCTTAACCATCCATGTAGGTACGGCATAGGTTGGCGTACCTATAATAACGTGGATCCCGGCTTTTTGCATGGCGTTTAATACCCTGTCGATATGCGTAAAATCGAAAACACCGTCCTGCGGCTCTTCCGTGCTCCAGGTAGATTCGGCTATGCGCACCACGTTAATGCCGCAGGCTTTCATCATTTGCACATCCTTGTCCAGCCTTTCGTAAGGCATATATTCGTCATAGTAAGCTACCCCGTAAAGCAACTTATCCATTTTAGGATATTGAGCAAACGCAGACGCGGCAAAAACTATTTGCGCGATAACGAACAGCAGGTATTTCTTGTTCATAAAAAGCGGTATTTAAGATAATTGGCTTGTGCTGATGAAAGTACGAATTAATTGTATTTTTAACACACATTAATAAAATATTTTATGATGTGAAACAGATGTAGTAGTACACAACATTTTTATTGCTGTTTAAAAACTGATATTAGCGCCCTGTTGTAATACCATTATAACCTGTTAGTATCTTTTATGAAAACAGTTACCCGTTATCTGCTCATCCTGATGTTTTGCTGCGCGATGAGCGCCAATGCGCAACAAAAGCGCCTTACTTATTGTAACCCGCTTAACCTTGATTATGGTTATACCCCCTTTGAAACCTTTGCCGGTTGGGGTAAGCACCGCGCCACTGCCGACCCAACCATGACCCTTTTCAAAGGTAAATATTACCTCTTCTCTACCAACCAGTTTGGTTACTGGTGGAGCGATGACATGCTAAACTGGAACTTTGTTTACCGCAAATTTGTCCGCCCCTATAATGAAGTAAAGGGCGATGAGCTTTGCGCACCCGCTACATTAGTTTTGGGCGATACCCTGCTGGTGATAGGATCTACCTATAATAAAGATTTTACCCTGTGGATGAGCACCAACCCTACGCATGACGACTGGAAAGCCGCCAAAGACTATTTTAAAGTAGGTGCATGGGATCCCGGTATGTTTGCCGATGATGATGGAAGGGTTTATATTTATCATGGTTCCAGCAATACGCTGCCGCTTTACGGGCAGGAGATAGACAGGCATACCTTCGAGCCCATCGGCCCTAAAAAAGAAATGGTGAAGCTTAACCCCGAAGAGCACGGCTGGGAGCGCTTTGGCGAACATAATGATAATGTATTCCTGCTGCCATTTATCGAAGGCTCATGGATGAACAAGTATAAAGGCAAATATTACCTGCAATTTGGTGCTCCCGGCACCGAGCAAAGCGGCTATGGCGATGGCGTTTTTGTAGGCGATCATCCGCTGGGGCCTTTCACTTATCAAAAGCATAACCCATTCTCATACAAACCCGGTGGCTTTGCCAAAGGCGCAGGTCATGGTGCCACCTGGGCCGATAAGTATGGCAATTACTGGCATATCAGCACCATGGGCATCTCGGTAAAAAATAACTTTGAGCGCCGCATTGGTTTCTGGCCTGCCGGATTTGATCAGGATGGTGTGCTGTACAGCAACACTGCCTATGGCGATTATCCGCACTACTTATCCAACGGGCCCGAAGATCACCTGAAAAGTAATTTTACCGGCTGGATGATCCTTAACTACAATAAACCTGTCGAGGTTTCATCAACCCTTGATGCATATGCTGCCAACAACGCGGTGGATGAGGATATTAAAACCTACTGGAGCGCCAAAACAGCCAACAAAGGCGAGTGGCTCAAAACCGATTTGGGTGAGGTAAGCACGGTAAACGCCATACAGATAAACTATGCCGACCAGGATGCGGAGTTTATGGGGAAATCATTAGGCGTGTATCACCAATACATCATCTACTCATCGCTTAACGGCAAAACATGGCAGCCCCTTATCGACAAAAGCAAAAACCGTAAAGACGTACCTCACGATTACATCGAACTAAAAACCCCAGCCAAAGCCCGCTATATAAAAATGGTGAACCTGCACATGCCAACAGGTAAGTTTGCCCTATCCGGCTTAAGGGTATTTGGTAAAGGTGCCGGTGCCAAGCCCGATACCGTGCAAAACCTGATTGTGCTGCGTGGTGACAGCGAACGCCGCAATGCCTGGCTTAAATGGAAACCCAACGACAATGCCACCGGTTACACCGTTTACTTTGGCATAGCACCCGATAAGCTGTACAACAACATGATGGTTTACGGTAAAAACGAGTACTATTTTAATGGGATGGACAAAAGCCTGCCATACTATTTTCAGATAGAAGCGTTTAATGAAAACGGCATTTCGGCCAGAACCAAGGTTGTGAAGGTGGAGTAGTATTGACTCACCCCGACGTCGCTACGCTTGTCACCCCTCTCTGCTCCGCAAAGAGGGGATTTTAGTTTTTTACCTTCCTTACCCTCTTTCCGCCAAAGGCGAAGAGAGGGTGGCACAGCGAAGCGCAGGCCGGGTGAGTAAACTATGCGCCATATAAGATTATTGCTAAATTTAGCGTTATTCGAATAGCCTTCAACATAAGATACAATCCCCCCTATGCTAAAAACCATCCCCCTCATCCTCATATCCCTAATCCTCAGCATTACTGCCAATGCCCAGCAGGCTGATAGCACCCTGAAAAAATCGCCTGTAAAAACACTGAACGATAAACAGTTTACCCAACTAATTACCGGCGAGTATTTATTTGACGATATTGAACAGGTAGCCCGGCTTAACCATTACCCCATGCCCGATGCCGCTTTGAAGTTTAAGAAAGAGCTTAGTTTGAGCCCCATTCAGGTTACCAAAATCACCGCCCTTGCTACCGAACTCCACCGCAAACGGGTTGAGATGGGCAATTTTATAGTCACCAACGAAACCACCCTGGATAAGTTGATGAAAAAAGGAACGGATAACGGCAGCATTATATTTTACGCCAACCGCTCAGGATTGTATTATGGCGAGCTCCGGAATGCCATTTTACAGGCCTGTTTAAGTACGGGAAACGCCCTTGCGCCACAGCAAATCACCAAGTTAGAAACACTCAACGCTCATAATTGAAAATATACCATTTGATTTGCTTAATTTAGCGCCTCCAAATAAAGTGTATGAAGATTACGTTTGATTTTGAAAAACCACTGGCTGAGCTACAGCAGCAGATAGAGAAGGTGAAACAGGTTGAGGAAAAAAACAAACTCGACATGTCGGCAACTGTTGCCGAGCTGGAAGGCAAGCTGGAAGAAGCCAAAAAAGATATATACAACAACCTTTCAGGCTGGCAAAAAGTACAAATTTCGCGTCACCCCGAAAGGCCGTATACCCTGCAGTACATCGAGCTGATGTGCGATGATTTTATTGAATTGCATGGCGACCGTACCGTAGGCGATGATAAAGCTATCATTGGCGGCTTCGGCACGCTGAATGGCCAAACAGTAATGTTTATCGGTCACCAGAAAGGCCGTAACACTAAGGAGCGCCAGTACCGTAACTTCGGCATGGCAAACCCCGAAGGTTACCGCAAGGCATTAAGGCTCATGAAAATGGCCGAGAAATTCAACAAACCGGTTGTTACTCTGATTGATACCCCAGGAGCCTATCCTGGCTTAGAGGCCGAAGAACGCGGTCAGGGTGAAGCCATTGCCCGCAATTTACTCGAAATGTCTGTACTAAAAGTTCCTGTGATCTGTGTTATCATTGGCGAAGGTGCATCGGGCGGCGCGCTGGGTATTGGTATTGGCGACAAGGTACTGATGCTGGATAACTCCTGGTATTCTGTGATCTCGCCCGAAAACTGCTCAACCATCCTTTGGAAAACATGGGAAAACAAAGAACGTGCAGCCGAAGTACTTAAATTAACATCAACAGAGATGTTGAAGAACAAGCTGATTGACGGTGTGATCAAAGAGCCGCTTGGTGGTGCACACCAGGATCCTGTTGCTATGGCCGGTATCCTGAAAAAACAACTGCTAAAAGACCTCAAAACCCTCACAGAACGCAATATCGATGAGCTTGTTGCCGAGCGTATCGACAAATTTTGCTCAATGGGTGTGGTTAACGAATAAAATCTTTTTTTTTGATAGCAAGAGAGCTGCCCCTAAAAGGCGGCTCTTTTTGTTATAGGGCAGATTTACGTAGTGTCCTCCTACGGTATCCCGAGGCACGAAGCAATACTCTTCTCTAACGCGTCATTACGAGGCAAGACGGATCCTCTCTACCGCGTCATTGCGAGGCACGAAGCAATCGCAAACTGTACAGAGGGCTGCTCGTATAGCTGCTCTGCAAGTCGGGGATTGCTTCGTTCCTCACAATGACGTTGGTGAATCCTGGCTCGACGCGGCAATAACATAAAGGGAGGGTAGACAATGGCGACATGGCGGGGAGGTAGCAACTGGCCACACACTGGCCGCAATACCATTCCCCAAGCAGAAGGACATCTTACCGCCAATAAACAAGAAAGGCCAGCCAAAACCCGGCAGACCTTTTAAATTTTTTTGAACCAGAAGCCTTACTCTTTGGTTTTCTTTTTAGCCGGCTCAACATATTTCTCGCCGAGGGCTTCCAGTGCCGCAATAAGCTTCTTACGTTCTACAGCATTATCGGGCACGGTAGCCAACTTTTCGCGGCGGGCTTCCTCCACTTTACGGATCTTCTC
Source organism: Mucilaginibacter kameinonensis (assembly GCF_003675385.1). Taxonomy (GTDB): domain Bacteria; phylum Bacteroidota; class Bacteroidia; order Sphingobacteriales; family Sphingobacteriaceae; genus Mucilaginibacter; species Mucilaginibacter kameinonensis. The sequence continues at coordinate 189,808 of NZ_RCWZ01000007.1, forward strand.
GTCAAAAGCTTTGTTGATCTTATCAAGCTCGGGCGTGGTATCCAGTTTGGCTATTTCTAATTTAATTTGGGCTGCTAATTTTTCAAATTCCATGAGGCTATTTTTGGAAGCGCAAACATAAAAAAATGATTCTAAGTTATTATTACCACAATAAAAAGTATGTGTGTTAACTTGTAATTTTTGTTGGTTCGGTATGTATAATATCCTATCAATTTTATGGTACCCGATCATCAGTAAGTGTCGGGCAAAAACGGCAAAACAATCTATAATTAAATAATTGCAGGAGCATAGTAAGTTTTTCGGGTAGCACTATAGCTGCAAACGTTTATATAATAACACAAGCGGCATTTTGTGTGCCTGAGGCCAATGTCATTAAGTTAAGAGATTGACAGGCTGCACCAGAGGTGCAAAAGGTTTGTAGAAGCATTACCATTTGTCCGGGAATTATTAAATAATATAATGGGCGTTTCCTTCGGCCGGGCTATACGCTCATACGCCTGCAGGCCTTAAGCGCGGGCCGGTATCCGCTCCTATCCCTAACGCGGGCCTAAGGTGAATGGTTGAATGGAGAGTGGTGAGTGGTTGGGTTGCGCTGTTATAATTTAAAGCCCTATGTCATGCTGAACTTGTTCCAGCCCCCCACAGCACAGGTTGACGATTGGAATGGCACACGGCTCAACAGATGAGGTGTTGAAACAAGTTCAACATGACATTATCAGATGAGGTGAGGGGTGAGTAGTTGATTAGGTTAGATGGCGGTTATAGCTGTAGCAGTAGTAGGAATATGAAAGTATTTTAAACGCAAAAAGCCTTAGCGATTAGCTAAGGCTTTTGCAATGTTGCACCATTAAAGGTGATAAAGGGTGGCACCGACCTACTCTCCCACGTTTTACCGCAGTACCATCGGCTCTGGC
>NZ_RCWZ01000008.1 GCF_003675385.1 Mucilaginibacter kameinonensis
TTCCTCATTCACTTTCAACCTTTAAAGAACAAACCCCGCTTCCTCGTTTGCGGGCTGCAAAGGTAGTCACTTTTTACTCCCCTCCAAATTATTTCTGACTATTCGCCCTGCACTTTCTTTAACTCGCTATTCCTCAAGGAGAAAAAGTTCCATACTGACCATAAAACCCGCGTTAGGGATAGCAGCGGATACCGGCCCGTGGATAAGGCCCGTGCAGTATGAGCGGATAGCCCGGCCGTAGGGAACGCCCTTAATTCAGTTGACAGTTATGAGCAGGCAGTTGGCACTCAGAAAAAAACCGGAAATCATCAACACCGGGTTTAGCATTCGCAACATCTATTATACAATATATAGACAGATAATCGCAGATAACTCACCTAACGCTAAGTTGTGTACCTCTGGCACACTAAAAATCTAATCCCTCTGATTTTCTACAAACTTTTGCACCGCTGGTGCAGCCTGTCAATCTCTTAATTTAATAACATTGACCTCCGGCGCGCCACATTTGAGCCGTTTGATTTTTTACAAACCTTTTGCAACTCTGGCGCATTCTTCCAATCGGTTAACATTAAAGATGCTTTGTATGGCAGCGTTATTTAAAAGAGTTTCTAACTTTTCATTTACAATAACCTAAAACGATTTATAGAAATCTATATTTGTTAAATAACCAGTTTAAACACAATACATCTTTATGGAGGATAAACCGCTACGGAGCCGGCAATGGTTTGGTAAAAAGGGCAAGGATGGCTTTATATATCGTGCGTGGATGAAAAATCAGGGCATTCCGGCACATCAGCTGCAAGGGAAGCCGGTGATAGGGATCTGCAATACATGGTCGGAACTTACACCCTGCAATGCTCATTTCCGGGAATTGGCACAATCTGTAAAAAACGGCATTTACGAAGCAGGTGGTTACCCTGTCGAGTTTCCGGTAATGTCGTTAGGCGAAACGTTGGTTAAACCTACTGCTATGCTATACCGAAACCTGGTAAGTATGGATGTGGAGGAAAGCATTCGCGCCAACCCGCTGGATGGTGTTGTGTTACTTTGCGGCTGTGATAAAACCACTCCTGCATTAGTGATGGGTGCCTGCAGTGTTAATATTCCCACTATTGTTGTTTCGGGCGGGGCCATGCTAACCGGCAAATACCGGGGCAGGGATATTGGCACTTCAGATATCTGGCGCTTTTTTGCCGATCATCAAACCGGGCAAATGAACGACGAGGACCTTTATACCGCCGAAGCCTGCATGGCCCGGAGCCAGGGGCATTGCGCGGTAATGGGTACTGCATCAACCATGGCCTGCATGGTGGAATCGCTGGGGCTTTCACTGGCAGAGAACGCGGCCATCCCCGCTGCCGATTCCAGGCGAAAAGTTTTGGCGCATTTATCCGGCAACCGAATTGTTGACATGGTGCGCGAAGACCTGAAACCTTCAGACATCCTTACAAGGCAGGCTTTTGAAAATGCCATTACCGTTAATGCGGCCATTGGTGGTTCTACCAATTTTATTATTCACCTGCTGGCCATAGCGGGCCGTATTGGTATTGATTTAAATATGGATGATTTCAACACCTCTGCCCGTAAAATACCTTTGCTGGCTAACCTGCAACCATCGGGCAAGTATTTTATGGAGGATTTTTATTATGCCGGAGGTTTACCGGCCCTGATGAAAGAACTTCATGAACGGCTTAACAGCGATGCGATAACCGTAAGCGGACATCCGATATCGCGAAACTATGAAAACAGCGAATGTTTTAATCGTGACCTCATAGCTCCGGTTGATAATCCTTTTAACCCAACAGCAGGTATAACTGTACTTAAAGGCAACCTTTGCCAAAACGGGGCGGTGATTAAACCATCGGCAGCAAGTACCGCTTTAATGCGGCATACCGGCAAGGCGGTTGTATTTGAAAATATTGAGGATTTTAACCATCGGATCAACGATCCGGCACTGGATGTGGATAAAGACAGTATACTGGTATTAAAAAATGCCGGACCAAAAGGCTATCCAGGCATGCCGGAAGTTGGCAATATGCTGATCCCTAAAAAACTGGCTGATCAGGGCGTTACCGATATGGTACGCATTTCGGACGGACGGATGAGCGGCACCGGCTTTGGTACGGTGGTATTACACGTATCGCCCGAGGCTGCCATCGGCGGAACGCTGGCCATAGTACAGGACGGTGACATGATTAAACTTGACGTACCGGCTGGAACTTTGCACCTTGAAGTAAGCGACGAGGAAATTGTCGAAAGAAAATCGAAACTGTTATTAAATAACAATATCAGCAAACGCGGATACACTTATTTATACCAAACCCACGTTGAGCAGGCGCACCTTGGTGCCGATCTGGATTTTTTAAAGGGAAGTTCAGGTAGTGAGGTTTTGAGGGATTCGCATTAATATCAATCTAAAAAATGATAACGAATAAATTTAGCGGGCAGGTAGCCATAGTAACCGGGGCAGGACAAGGGATAGGTTTTGAAATAGCGAAACAATTAAGCACCGCCGGTGCTGCTGTATTACTGAACGATTTGAGCGAAGAACTGGCTACCATCGCCGCAGATACTATAAACAGCCTTGGCGGTAATTGCTATCCGATGCCCGGAGATGCTTCAGATATTGATTTTATACAACAAATGGTTGATGAAGCCGTGCAACGCTATGGCAAACTCACTGTTGCTGTTGCCAACGCAGGCATCACTTTGTTTGGCGATTTTTTGAATTATCCGGCCCAATCGCTGCAAAGTGTCATGAACCTTAACCTACAGGGCAGTTTCTTTTTGGCGCAAAGGGCAGCCAGACAAATTGTAAAACAAAAAAGCGGGGGAAGTATCCTGTTCATGTCGTCGGTTACGGGGCACCAGGCCCACCAGGACCTTGCGGCTTATGGCATGACCAAAGCAGCTTTGGAAATGCTGGCCAAAAGTTTGGTTGTTGAACTTTCGCAGCATCAAATTACCGTAAACACCGTTGCCCCCGGCGCTACGTTAACCGAGCGTACCCTGGAAGATGCCGGGTATCAAAAAACATGGGCCCGCATTACACCAATGGGTCGCGCGGCTACGGTTGAAGATGTGGCAAATGCCGTGTTGTTTTTAGTATCTCCCGATGCAAGGCACATTACCGGGCAAAACCTGGTGGTTGATGGCGGATGGACGGCGGTTAGTACTTCGCCTTATTAGGTGGTGAGCGGTTGATTGGGTTGATCAGGTGAGTGGTTGGGAAACTCCCCAAACCAGATTTACGAAGTTTTAAAAACTTCGTAAATCTCAGTCTACGTTCAGATCATTCAACAGATAATCAAACGTAAACTTCGGCTCATAACCCAAATACCGTTTGGCCTTTTCGCTTACATAAACCCTATCGATACTTTTCGGAAACTCCCAGCCTTTTGCTTTATAAATAGCTTCGGCATGCGGATAGTGTTTTTTTATTACTTCGGCAGGATTTTGCTTGAGCTGAACCAGTTCATCTTTTTTAAAAGGCGAACTGCTGGTGATATTAAAGATCTCAAATTCCGGAAAAGTTTTCTCCAGGGCTAATCGTAATCCTTCGGCACCGTCACGTTCATCGAGCCCGCGGTAAAGGCGATGATTTAGTTTAAGATTATCAGCCTCTGGCAGGAAACGACCAACCCGGTAAACCGATGTTTGCAATCCTTCGCTATAAAAAAAATCTTTACAAAGCTGTTCGGCAGTTTGTTTGGTGATATCATAGATATCGCGGGGTTTAATCATTAACTCTTCATCAACCCAAACAGCCCGACTGTCATCAACCATCGCATCACCATAAATAGATGTTGTACTGGTATACAATAACTTTGACACCCCATTGGCTATACATGCATTGAGCAAATTAAGCGTGCCCTAAATATTTACATCGATAAATGCCTCGCGGGGATAGTTCAATTCATAGTGTTTACCATGGATGGCGGCAGTATGAACAATTGCATCGATGTTTTTGGTGATGGCTAAAACGGCCTCTTTGTTCAGGATATCGATCTGCTCATCAGTAGTTTCGGCCGAGATCTCATCAATACCGGTAACATCATGCCCATGCGAGCATAAATGTTTAACCGTAACAGCCCCCAACCTGCCCGATGAACCAGTAACTAAAACACGCATATTAATGACCCGGAGCTATAGCCAGTATTCGTGACCACTCCGGGTGACGCTTAAGATATGATGCAACGTAAACACAAAGAGGAACAAGCTTCAGGTTATGTTCTTCGATATAGTTGAATGCTTTTTCGACTATAGCCGACGCCACACCTTTACCTTCCAGTTCAACCGGTACTTCGGTATGGATCAGGTAAATTTTATCATCCTTTTGTTTGTAATCGATAAAAGCGCGGTGGCCTTCGACATGCAGTTCAAAATTATGGATGGCCTCATTATTTACCAAGGGAATTTCTTCGTATTTCATAGCTGTATTTATTACGGGGTTAACAAATGTATAAAATGTTAACCCCGTTTAATGTAAATTACTTTTTAATTCCCCACACCGAGACCGTTCCCGCTTTAACTTTAAACTCGGCCCAGCCATCAGCAGTAATAATTACTTCTTCACCATCGTGCTTGTTCAAATAGTCAACAAACACCTTACCCGCATGCCCGGCCCCAATTTCCATTTCTTTGTAGCCATCCTCGCTGTTTGATAGTACAACTGCACATCCCGAGTCTTCATGGTCTGTATCGCCCTCGCGTGTCCAGCCTATACAATTAGGGTGGTCAAAATAATCGCGCTGGGTACCGTAGCCCAGGTTTTTCCTTACATAAAGTAAGGTTTCCAGTTCAGCAACTATTGGCAGCTCAATGCTATATTCCTTTCCATCCCCGCCTTTATCGGTATATTTTGAGCCGTACATATCGGCGTAAAAAACACAGGGATAACCGGCTTCACGCAGCAAAATCAACGCATAGGCAAGCGGCTTAAACCAGGCATCAACCGGCTGCTCTAACGATTGCAGCGGCTGGGTGTCATGATTTTCAACCAGTGTAACGGCACGCTCGGGATTGGCACTTACCAGGGTATTATCAAAAATTGTGGTGAGATCATAATCTTTACCTGCTTTTGAAGCCTGGTGAATATTATCATGCAATGGCGCATCAAAAAGCGACATACGCCCTTCTGTTGCCTCAATATATTTTAATAGTTTGGGCAGATCAAAAGCCCAGTACTCGCCAACGGTAAAAAACTCATGCTTAAACTCATTGCGCATATAGTCAAGCCATTCGTTGTAAAAGCCATGATCCATATGTTTAATAGCATCGAGCCGGAAGCCATTGAACTTAGCGGTTTCAAAATACCACTTGCCCCAGTTTTTGAGCTCCTGCCTCACACTTGGGTTGCGGGTGTCAATATCTGAAAGCATGAGGTAATCGTAGTTACCATTTTCATCGTCAAGCACATCCTCCCAGCCTTCGCCATATTGGTTTTGGATGCTGAAGATGGCGGTTTCCTTTTTATAGGCATCATAGTCGATACCCGAAAAGCATTGCCAGTCCCATATAAATTTGGAGTATTTGCCTTTACGGCCAGGAAATGTGAATTTGGTGTACGCCCCTATCTCGTAAACATCGCTTATAAATTCGTTACGGTTAGCCGGGTCAACCTTTCGGGCGTTCACTTTCTCAATTTCATCGGCACCGCCCATGTGATTTAGCACCACATCAACATAAACCTTTAATTGGGCTTTTTGCGCGGCAGCAATAGCGTCAAGGTATTCCTGTTTAGTGCCGTATTTTGTGGGGATGGTACCTTTTTGATCAAACTCACCAAGGTCATAAATATCATAAACATCGTACCCTGCCGAATAGCCACCGCTTGCTGCTTTGTAAGCCGGTGGCAACCAAACCGAGTCGATCCCTTTTTTCTTCAGATTTTGCGCGTCATTTTTTAACTGATTCCACAATCTGCCTCCGGCGGGGTAATACCATTCAAAAAACTGCAGCATTGTAAAATTTTCCATGCGTTTAAATTAAGTATGCCATTTTATAGTTGATACTTAACTAAATATACGCAGAAAGGTTTTATCGGGCCTTAACCTCAATATTAAATCACTGTAAATCAAAAAGCTCAGGAAGCGTGCATTTGATGGATCTTTTCTTTGGCACTATCCAGCAATGATTCATTGCAACCGCTTTCGTCAACAAGCTCGGCAATCCTGTAGCTGTAATATTCACGCTTTAATACCGTAGGCGCAATACTAAACGCGTTGGCAAGCAGCATCAGTTTTTCGGGATTAAAAGCAAGCTCTCCCAGTTTCATCTGGTTTAAGATCTCTACCTCTGAATCCAGTTTTTCGGCCAATGCCATTTGTGTTATGTTAAGTAAATTTCGTTGTTGGCTAATAAAAAGTCCAAAGTGGTTTAAAATGGGCATAGTGTTGCTGATATTAACCGCCGGGGTAACTTCCGCAACCTCATAATCGGTATTGATATGTTGTACAAACAGATGTCTTGCACTTTTAAACAACATAGAAAAACGGTAAGCCATCTGATCGAACAAGCTTTCGTCGATACTGTAATTGACATTGCCCTTTATCCCGTAAACTTTCAGGATGCCCAGGTTTTTAAGTTCGGCCACATGTTTGTTTATGGTTTCGATGTTGAAGGGGATCTCGTAAAGCATTTCGCGCTTTACCACATTATTATGTTCAATAATGATCCTGATAATGGCTACCCTTACCGGCAGCGCCAGGGCCTTGGCAAAATTTGATAACTCTTTATCGTTATCGTCAAAATTGGTATATGAATAGGAAAGTGGCATTTTAATAAATATGAAAGTTTATCGCACTTAAAACCGCGGATAAACAATGGTGACACGGCCCGGAAGCCGGATAAAATAAACCGATGATCAACTAAAATAGAGTTGCCGCAGATAGGTTATCAATTACTAATAATACACGGCTTTGCCATCCGTTAAACAATAATTTGCCGGTTGACCAGATAAAGCGGGGAGGATAAAGTTTTATTGAGGTTTAAGAACCTGATATGCCGGTAGGTAACCCGCTTCCTGAACCCGAAAAGAAAAGGGTATAACAGCAGTAAAAAGAAGGAGAGCCTTAAACGTAAACTGACAACGGGGTGTGCCAATTTTTTTTGAATGGCCGTCATTATGGACAGGCTACCATAGCGGTATTGAATGATCCGCTTGCTAAATGATTTATCGAGTAGGAAGATGTTGATTTTTACCGGAGGATGTTGCCTGTTAAAAATCATGAAACCAACAAAAGGCTTGGCCACAAACATTAGTGTAGCAAACAATAAGACAAGCTTAAGTTTATATTGCGGTTTCATTAACGTAAAATTATATCTCTAATTTAACCTCAATGTTAAATTTCAGATTACATCAAAGTTATCTGAAGATTATTTTTGAGCACTAATTACAAGTGCACCATAATTGAGCTGCGCTGTTCCACCTGTATTTTGCGATTGGAACAATGCCGCAACCTCTTCCTTTATTTTATTCCTGGTCGGCTCATCGGCCTGCGACATGGCAGCTACTATTGGGGCGCCAACTTCCATCATCATTTGCCAGTAACGGTCAAAGCTTCCGTAGTCTACCTGTCCGGTTAGCTCAATTGGTGTTATATCATTAAAACCCGCCTGCTTTAACAAATTGGCAATAACATCCGGCTTTGCACAGCGAAACATTCCCGGAGAACCCGGAGGCGGGGCTGGTAATATCACGTGCTTTTGGATAACACTCATAATGGTGGTAACCCAGTTATTTTGTTCGGGGCCTGCCCATACAGCAGTGGCAAAGCGGCCACCGGGCTTTAACACCCTGTAAATTTCATTGGCAGCCAATTGCATATCCGGAAAAAACATGAACCCCATGCGGCAACTGACAGCGTCAAATGTTTCTGTGTCGAAAGGTAGTTCGGTTACGTCGGCAATTTGAGCTTTGTAATTTTTTACTCCCTTAGCCGCGGCATTTGCCCTGGCTATCTCCAGCATACCTTCGGCGAGATCGGTTCCGGTTACTGTTCCATTAGGTGTTAAAGCAGCAATGGTTAAGCCGGGTTCGCCGGTTCCGGCGGCAATGTCCAGCACATTGTATCCATCTTTTATTTTAAGGTTATCAATAATAGCATCGCCCATGGGTTTTAAAAAACGCATGTTAAACTCGTCCCACTTCTTCCATCCGGGCGAAAATTTATTCCATGATTGCTTTTGCTGATCGCGGATCTGTTCCAATTGATTTTCCATAGCCAATAATAATACAGTATGATCAGCATAAATTTAATACAATTACTGTCAACATGTTACATCAAAAATTTCCTCATTATTTAAAACGAAAATCCCCTGCCGGTTATGACAGGGGATTTAAAGATCTTAACTACGAATGCTATTTATCTTCCCGTATCGCTTTCATGCCTTTAGTCCAGCGTACCAGTTGATCAAGCATGATCTTGGCGTTTTTATCCAGCCTTTCATCGGCAGTAAAATTATTATCCTCGTCAACAAACTGATTTAATTGAGGAATATTGACCATTTCGGCAAGTGCAACATTCTTTAACGAAAGCAGATCTGTTTTTAAACTCATAACCGCCCTTACACCGGCAAACGGTCCTATAGAATAGCTCACAATGCCGCTTGGCTTATAAGCCCATTCGTGTACCAGGTATTCTATGGCATTTTTAAGTGGTGCAGGATAGCTGTAATCATATTCGGCAGTCACAAAAATAAAAGCGTCGGCTTCTTCAATTTTAGCGCTCCACTGTTTGGTGTGTTCGTGTTCATATTGCTTAAGGGCGGGGTGAACAGGCTCGTTCATCAGGGGTAGATTAAGCTCGCCCAGATCAACCATTTCGGCTTCAAAGCCATGATTGTTAGCCACCTCAGTTATCCATTTGGCAACAGCAGGCCCTTTACGGCCCGGACGTACGGTAGAAGTTATTACTTTGAGTTTATACATGTTTATCAGTTTAGTTGCTGTAAATATTGGCAATTCAAGGCAACTACACCTAAACAAAAAACAAGATTGATAAAAACTTTACAAATGCTATTTAAGTATCAGCACCGGGTTTGTAGCGTTTATTGACAAGGCCTCGGTGATACTGCTATGGGTTAAATTATAGAAAAAGCTATGTTTGCCCGGCAAAGCGATGATCAGTTGTACAGATTGCTCTTTGGCAAAATTGAGTATCCCCCGTACAATATTTTTATCGTCCGAGTAGTGAAGCTTACACTCATAGCAATTTACAAGTTGTTTTACCGAAGCCTCAAACTCCTCTTCGCGCCCGATGTGTTTGTTTTTCGGGTCGACATAAAGCAGCATCAGTTTGGGGTTAAGCCAACTGTGCGAGGTATTAAGTCCTTGTAAAACGCCAAGCCGGGCAACGGCTTCCAGATCACAGGGCACCAACGCCTGCTCTATTTTCTGATAATTACAATTGGGTGGAATGATCAATACTTTTACCGAACTGCTTTTTGCAATTTCGATCACCTGCTCGCCAATCATGCTTAGTTCGTGCCCCATATCGCCCCCAACAATCATCAAATCGGGATGCTGATCTTCAACTACATCATGTATGGCCCTGATAATTGGTTCGGTGCTAACTACTGTTTCGATCTCTATATTTTCATGACAGCGGTTTTTCAGTTTTTTCATGAGCTCCTTAAGCTCAACTTCAATTTTTTGCCGTTCATTTTCAATATCATCCGGGCTTATCAGCAAATAGTCTGGGGAGGGAAGGATTTGTTCATATACCGATGTGTAATAGCTTTTAAGGAGGATAATTTTCTTTACCGGCATATCACAACCAATATCGGCTGCATATTTAATGGCGTTGGTATTGGTGTCGGAAAAATCTACGGGTATTAATATAGTTTTCATAACAAACAATTTAGGTACGTACGAAACCCGTGCGCTTAATGCTAAATTTACGATTTGTTTAACTATTTTAATACATTATTTTGTTGTTAAAACTCCAATAAAACCTTCCCTCCTTTATCATAAGCCAAAGCCTGCCCAAACTCATCAACCGGGTAGGTTGCCGCCGGCGAAAGCTTAAATTCGGCCCGGCCAATAGAGTGTACCAGATGGCTGATCATATGTGTTCTTTCCTCGTGCGATAAGCCTTCAACATAGCCCCTTACACCAAATCCTTTAATCATCAGGTTTTTAAAAACGACCTCGGCATTTAAATAAGATGTTGGTTTAGGATCAAGTAATCCATAAGCAATAAGGCGTCCGCCGGGAGATAATGACGAAATTATTTCGGTAGCCAGGGGACCACCAACCGCATCCACTGCGGCTTTGATCCCCTTGCCTTTAGTAAGCTCATTAATGGTTTGTTTAAGCTCCCCCGGGGCGGGAACAATTACCTGTTCGGCCTTTAGCGCCAGTAACTCTTGTTTTTGCTCTTCGTGCCGTACGGTGGCTATTACGCAAATGCCTTTCTCGGCGGCCAGTTGTATTACTATGCGCGATACTGTAGAGTGGCCTGCGGTGAGCAGTAGCCAATCGCCACTTTTAACTTTTGCTTCCTGTATTAAACCATAAGCGGTATAAGGATTGAGCGTGAGCTGAGCTGCTTTTTGTACTGGGAAAGTATCGGGTAATAATACTACATCCTGCTCATCAACTATCACGTATTGCGCCCATGCCCCTATTTTGCTAAATGCTACAAGGCTCCCTTTGGGGATAATACTATCGTGACCAGCTTCCTCTACATAACCTGCACCTTCCAGGCCAGCTATTTGAGGTAACGCAGGTTTATAGCGATATTTCCCTTCGATGAAAAGCAGATCGGCCGGATGTATAGGGCTGGCCTTTACCCTAACAAGTAACTGGCCGGGGGCCGGTTTGGGGTAAGCCAAATGTTTTAGCTGAATTACATCAGCGGCATTGCCCGCCTGCTCAAAAACCAATGCTTTCATAGTTGAAATACAATTTTCAGCTATGAAAGTTTGAGTTATGCCAATATACGGGGCCTAAAATTTATAGCCCAGCGCTATACCCAGGCTCCTGGTTTTTGTGTTTTCGTACAGATACCTGTCATTTCCCTGGATATTAGTTATCCCTAAGTTATAAACAGCGTTGATCATAAAACCGTTATTCAGGGCAAAGCCGGCAACCGCGTTCGCGCCGTAATCAAACGATTTAAAATTACTAAAGTTATCATTGCCGAATTTTGCATTAAAGGGAGGAAAATTCGGTACTCCGTATGCATAGGGTAAAGCCGGGTTAGGATCTGGTGTAAATCTACCCGATAAAATTTTGGTTATGTATGGGCCAGCGCCCATATAAAAATTGCCCCCCTGTACCGGAATATTATATACCAGGTTAACGGGCACCTGTAAGTAATACAAATGCCATTTACCATACTGGCGGTAAACGATGTCGCCGCTTATTACATTTTCGGTGGTTTTATTTACAGATGAATTGAAAATAACAGCGGGCTGCAAAGAAAACCGATTAAAATTGAGGCTGGCAAAAGCTCCTGCAAAATAACCGAACCCGCTTTTATCGGCCTTATCAAGCTTGATATCTGTACCGGGAGTGCGCGATAACGAAGTTGTTGCAATTCCTGCTTTAATACCAAACTGAATGGCTTTGGTTTGAGCGGATAATTTTAAGCATGCCAATAATAACAGGAATGATAAGGTTAAAGGTAATTTCATATTTGTGTAAGTTTGGTTTGTATACGGATAATACGGGCATACACAAAAGAATGCTACACCTGATTTGAGTTTTTTTGTCTCCCCTGGGCCTCTCGGTGTTTAAGTTAACCTGCAAAATTAATAGTCAAATGTCTATTGCCAGTGGAGTAATCAGTATAAGTTGAACCCCTCTGGGGTTCGGATAAGGGCGAGGAAACATCATTTCTACAAACCTTTTCCCCCTCCGGGGGATTTTTACAATTTAATAAAGATCATGTTAGTTTTAGATGCTTTGAAAGACAGATGCACCAGAGGTGCAAAAGGTTTGTAGCATAAAAAATATAGAAATATCCTTTGCCCCAGAGGGGCAAAACAAGACGCCTTGCTCATCAAACGACAAAGCACTTATGTCTCCTCAGGATCCTTTCCGAGAGACCCTGAGGGTACATAAGCCTTTCCTGTTAATGATTATCGCTTTTAAAACTTGATACTCACGCTCAAAGTTCCGCGGGTTAGATTTTGCGGAGCCAAACGGAACGACCAGTATTTTTCGTTGGTAAGGTTATCCAGTTTAAAGCCTACGCGGTATTTAGGCTGATCGTAAAATACCGTAGCATCAACTGTAGTATATGACGGTATAGTAAACTTGAATGTTTGCGTATTGGTTTGGTACGAATCGCTGCCGTAATTGCCACCCACACCAAAACCTAAACCCTGAACGCTGCCATGCATAATACGGTAACTCATCCATAAATTGGCCAACCTGGCCGGGCCGGAATTAGCCGGGCGTAAACCCTGAACTGAAGCAGCGCCGTTAGTTATTTTGCTATCATTATAAGCAAAACCGGCGACAATGTTAAAGCCACTAAACGGATTGGCTATAACTTCGGCTTCAATACCTTTGCTCAATTGTGTACCTGCTTGTGTTATAAAACCAGGGTGCTCCAAATCGTCCATGATGGTATTGGTTACATTAATATTATAGTAACTTACAGTTGAACTTATTTTATGATCCCAGGCATCAACCTTTACACCGCCTTCCCATTGGTTGGCATACTGAGGCTTGAAAGTTGAATTATCAAAGGCCGTGGCAGTAGGCGTAGCATTATTAAACCCATTCATGTAGTTACCAAATAATGAGATCTGGTCTTTAACTAACTGGTAAACCAAGCCAAATTTTGGCGATAATGCCGTTTGGCTAAAATTGCCTGTAGTTTTACCATTGGCCGGGGTATAAGCGCCTTTGTTTACAAACCTATCTATCCTGAGGCTGGCCATCGCGTTCAATCTTTCGGTAATATTAAACACATCCGAAACATAAGCCGCGTATGAACTTTGGTTATTTTGCACGTACGAATTGGCGTTGGGAGCTAAAGCCGCTACCAGCGACGATATTTTATCAACATTAAAGTTATTGTAAGCAGCGCCAGGGTTTTTATAGCTCATACCAGGCAGGGTAACTGTATAGTTTGTCCAATTGCTTCTTTGGTTATAATATTCCAGACCGGCAACTATACGGTTACGAAAATAACCGATCTTAAAATCGCCGATAAAGTTTTGCTGAACATTGGTGATATAATAAGGATAATCCTGGCTAATGGCCTGCTGCTTAATCAGGGTATCGGCAAGACTTAACTGCGTAACATAACCTTTGGTAGAGGAATAGGTTTTGTTGAACATGGTTTGCGATTTCCAGTGATCCGAAATTTTATAGTTGATCAGCGAGTAAAGATCAATCTGCCTACTCAGATAATCAACACTGTTGTTAGCGAATGAGCGTTTATAATCGATACCGAGATCTTTGATATTATAAATTTTCCCTTTGGCATCCGGAGCAAGCCTGTATGCCGATGTAGCATTTGAATTACCTATTTCAGCATCTACATCAACAGTTAAGCGGTCGTTAACGATGTAAGTGATACTTGGGGCAACAAAAATACTGCGATTAAAACCAGCATCCTGGAAACTATGCTCATTATGCAACGCGGCGTTCACGCGAAACAACACCGTTTTATCTTTATTCAAAGGCATATTAACATCCGCGGTAAGGCGGTTAAGGTCAAAGCTGCCGGTTTGATAGGCAATTTCGGTGCGTGGCGTTTCATTAGGTTGTTTGGTAACACGGTTAAATAAACCGCCAAATGATGCCAGGCTGCTGTTGTACAATGTACCGGTCGGGCCTTTTATAGCTTCAATCTTTTCGATGTCGGCTGGGTCAATGCTGTTAAAATTGTAACCAGCAACACTGTTACGGATAAAGTTACCGGTAACAAAACCGCGTGATAATAAGGTTGTGCGCCCGTTGTTGTAAACCAAAGGAACACCGGTACCCGGGATGTTTTTAAAACCATCTACATAACTGGTTACAACCTGCTCTTTCATCAGCTCGCTGGTCACTACGCTATATACCTGCGGGTTCTCAAGGTTTTTTAACGGCAAACGGGCAACATCTTCAGTCTCCTTTTTCAGGAATTTGTTGTGTTTTGCGCTTTTTACGTAAACCTCCTGCAAGTCTTTTGCGCCCTCGGATAAAACAAAGTTCACGGTGGTGGTTTCGCCCGCGGTAACGGTAATCTGTTTGGTTTGGGTTTGCAGACCGATAAAGCTGGCAACAATGGTGTAGGTGCCTGTCGGAACATTTTTAATGGTGAAATGCCCGGTTTGCCCGGCGGTGGCACCAAACTGCGCATTGGTTAAAACTACATTCACAAACTCGGCAGCTTTACCGTCAGCTGTTTTTACGGTACCTTTTATTGAACCGGTAGTTGTTTGAGCTTTTACATTGTTACCCAACAGCAAAATCATCAGCAGACAGGTAAAAGCTTTAAAGAAATTATTTTTAACGTTTATTACGGCAGACTTGCCAAACGCGCAAATAGGGGTAATTGTAAAACGCATATTTTACTTAAATAATAAATTGATTAAAGGATCAGCATTAATTGAATCCCGGCCATGAAGTTTTGGCGACCAGCAAGCCCGGATTCGGGCGCAAAGGTATGTTTATTTAGATTAATTACAAATAAGGTTTTAAAATAGTAGTTATTTAACTGATAAAGAGAACCTAACAATTAAACAGAATGGTAACCGTAAATCATTAAAATACTGTAAAATTAACCTGTTATTTAAAATTGAGTAAAAGCGAGGCTTTTATTTGCTTTACCCTCCCGGATGGGAAAGTTTAAGAAGAGAGTGGCTGTTTGCCGGTAAGGCTATTAGAGGCTGGGAGCTCCAACTATCAATCTATACCAACCCGCTTATTCAAAGCGTCATTGGTTGTTTTGTAAAACCGTTCAAGGGGTATTTCCAGTTCATGAAGTCTGCCGGTATCCAGCGATTGTTTTTGTTGCTTTACAAAACCGGTAATATCCTCAATGCGGGAAATTTGCTTTTTGCCGAAGTTTTCAAGCATCTCCCCTTTTAATCCTAATTGTATTGCCCGGCGTTCCTGTTTACGTCCGTAAGGGTCATGATCCGGATCCCATTGCAGGCGTACTTCTTTATCAGCTAAATCGGCCCGCCATTGCTCGTGGCTGTCATGATATTTGGGATTAAAGGACGAGATCGCGGCCTCATTTAATATAGCCTCGAAATCTTTTTTCTGGATCCACAAAGCCAGTACACTTTCCTGGTTTTCTTTTTCGGCCCAGCCGCAGCGGTACATCATCCATAAAAAATTGGGCTTAATCCACGACATGCGGTTGTAGCTGTATTCGCTTCCACCCAAAAATTGATTTTCGACGGCGAACCTCGAGATGCTCTTTTTGTAGGCCTGGTAAACTACAATCTCCTGATCTGTTTGATGGGCAAGGATGTGTTGCCCTGTTTTGGGCCAATGTTCAAGGCCCTGATTGTAAAATTCTGTTATAATATTCATACTATAATATAACGAATTTTCAGGACAATATCAAGAGGCTCTTTTAGATACGTTTAGAATTGATGAATATCGTTTACAAATAGATAAATTTCATTGCCGTTGGTTTTAACCAACGGAGTAATAGATAGCGATGAGAGAGCTTCAGCCCAAATCCACTTGCACAATTGGGCTAAAGCCAGGATTTTTCATTATTCTTCACCGTTGGTTAAAACCAACGGTGAAGAATATTTTGTAAGAATAAACAGTTCTTACAGATGGGGAAATTATACCTTACCTGGAAAGCTTTCGCTGCCCCGCATATAGCTTCCCAAACGTTTAAGCAAGTAGGTAGCCTTTATCAGCAGGGTTTTATCGGCAACAAAATCGCTGATATCATCGGCTTTATTCATTAGCTCCTGTTTGTACACATCTTTAAAATCAAAATAATTGAGTGAAAACTTCCATTTATCAGTTAAAAATGAAAAAACCTCGCTGTCATTTTCAAGCAGTTGGGAATAGTTTATCACCAGGTAATCATCTGGCTGAAGTTTTTTGAGCGAGTTCAGGATGGCTTCATTATAACTGATCCATACTTTTAAATAGTTTTCGGCATGGTCATGGTAAAATGCCTTAAGTCGCCTGGCCCGCCTGACATGAACCCAAACCAATCGTTGAATATATTTACGGGCCATGTATTTTTTATCAACGTAAACAAAATCGCGCCTGAGCAGTGAGGTAACCACCGACTGATAGTTACGCAAAATCACCAGGTACCTGGCGCCGGGCAGCAACTTGGCGTAGGTATCCAGAAACAAACAGGTACGCGGGTCTTTCCAGGCCCATTGTTCATAAAGCTGTTGTTTAATACCGATAACCGCTTTCAGCTTTTCCAACTGGTAAAGCGGGATCTCAATATCTTTCTTGTCAATCAGCCCCGATGTTTCCAGGCTGTTACGATCAAGGATCTCTTCATGCAGCTTCAAAAACTCCATATCCTCAAAGTGCCCGTCAACATTGCCTGTACCGCTACCGCAAAGGCGCTCGCCAATTTGCAGCCCGCAACGGCTAAGCCAATTTGTTACAAGCGATGTCCCTGAACGGTGCATGCCGGCAATAATTAATGTTTGCCTCGGTGTGAACTTGACTGTAGTATTGATCATGGTTTAGTTAATAGCGACCGGTTTGGTATAGTTGTTTGATTTGCGCCTGCTGATAGTTTTCAAGAATAAAACCAGCCAATATTTCTGTAGCATCTCCCTGTTTTGTAATATGAGTGTTGATATACAAATCGGGCGACGACGGGATTTGGAAAGGATCATTAACGCCGCTCAAATTAGTTACCTTATCAGGATGCCCTTCGGGTAACAGCGCGCGTTTATAAAGGCCTTTGGTATCTCTTTGCATCAGCGTTTTAACAGGGCAATCAATATGTATAAGCTTGACATCAGGGTATGTGGCTATCAGTTCCCGGCGGATAACATCATAGGGATTTATAGCACTGATAATAGTTACTACGCCATGTCCGGATAATTTACCGGCGATGAAGCCAAGCCTGCGGATGTTTTCGAAACGATCTTCCTTAGTATAACCTAAATTAGGAAACAGCTTTTGGCGATATACGTCGGCATCAATAATTTCAACCGGAACATCAGTATCAGATAGTCGTATTTTGACATTTTGAGCAAGGGTAGTTTTACCCGATCCGGATAAACCGCAAAGCAGAATAATCATAAGGTGGTGTGTTAAGCGTTAAATAATAATCGTTGTTTAACCCGTTATTGTAGGCTTAACGCAAATATTTCAAGCGAAATTGCCGTTAACACTTTGTGTATCGATACACAGGTATATTGTATCGATGAACCGGTAAATGACGTAGACGGAGAGAAAGGAAAAAGCCTGGCAGCAATTATGCGTTTAGTTTTTGCATACACCAGGTTGTCATACAGCGCAGGTTTTGCACATTGGTGGTTTTGATAGGTTCATAAAGTTGCGCAGCCAGTTCGCGGGTATACTCCAGCAAGATATCTTCATTTACCAAAAAACGTTCGGAGCCATCGGGCAGCAGATAGCGGTAATTACCAAGGGGTTGCACCAGGGTTTCGATCCCGATGTCGGATGCCAGCCTTGCAAAAAAGTAACCGCCGGGTTTCAGCACGCGCCATAACGAACGCAGCATATTGTCAAAATGCTCGGCATCATTGGCAAAGTGCAACACCGCGCTGCAAATTACCAGGTCGAACTGAGCATCGTCGAAAGGAAGATTTTCAACAGCCGACAGTTTAAAATTATCGGGAGAATTATCGGGACACAAATCGGCCGATAGGCGTTTGGACAATTCAACAGCATGCTCGCTTTGGTCAACGCCGTACACCTTATACCCGTTCTGCAAAAAATAGGTAATGTTACGCCCGCTGCCACAACCGGCGTCAAGTACGGTGTGGCAATTATCAAAACGACCTTTCAATAACTGATCGAACAAATAGATATCGATATTACCGTATAAATTGCGGAGGGTGCTGCTATTCATGGCCACGCTGTTTTCAACCCGAAATTACTGTTTTATTAAATGCTGTGGGGAAAACTTATTAACTTTAACTATGGCTACCGATATGCACATCTTTTTGCAGTTTTTGAAAAGCACCTTATTGCCACTGCCAGGTGTTACTACCAAAATGCATTTTGAGTACCCGGCGTTTTACGTTAACGGCAAGATCTTCGCCAACATACATGAAAAAGATGAGCTACTGGCAATTTATACCACCGAGCGTGAAAAGTGGATAGCACACGATCCGCATACTTTTTTTATTACGCCGCATTACCAAAACTACAAATACATGCTGGTACGCCTTGAAACCGTATCGCCCGATGACCTGAAGCTATTGCTGATAACAGCCTACCTTGTCAGGGCCACCAAAAAGCTGATTAAAGAATATGAAGAATTGAAGGCAAATAATTAAAGGTTAACGTAGAGACGCATCACATGAGTCTTAATTGTAAATTATTGCAGTTAACCATTTGCAAGCCGGCCTATCATACGGGAGACGCATGTGAGGCACCTCTACCTAAAATCTCTTCAAATAAAATTTAACTATGGCTACCGATATGCACATCTTTTTACAGTACTTGAAAAGCACGCTGTTGCCACTACCGGGTGTTACGCATAAGATGTGCTTTGAAGACCCGGCTTTCTATGTTAATAACAAGATTTTCTGCAATATAAAAGAGAAGGATGAGTTACTGGCCATCCATACCGTTGAGCGGGAAAAATGGATAGCGCTTGATCCGCATACTTTTTTCATTACACCGCATTATCAAAACTACAAATACATGCTGGTACGCCTCGAAACCGTATCGCCCGATGACCTGAAGCAGTTGCTGACAACGGCCTATCTTGCCAGGGCTACCAAAAAGCTGATCAAAGAATATGAAGAAATGAAAGCAAATAATTAATGTTTAATGTAGAGACGCATCACATGCGTCTTACACCTGTAAATTATTGCAGCTAAAGATTTGCAAGCCGGCTTATTATACGGGAGACGCATGTGATGCGCCTCTACCTAAAACCTCTTCAAATAAAATTTAACGGCTTTTTCTTATGGTTTTATGCCGTTCAGTGCCTCACGGTTAAGGTAAACGTAGATCAAAACTCCAACTACCAGTGCAGCCAGCACAATAAGCCCAATCTTTCCCTTTTTTTTATCCTGGCGTATAAGCCAAACCATAGCGGCTATTAATGGGATAACAAAAACAATGTAAAAAATATATCCTGATGCGTTCATATCGTTGTTTTGTGATCATAGTTCATGGATCATAGTTCATCGCTATTTACTATGATCCATGAACTATGGTCTATTATCTAAAAGGCCATCCTTGCCATTGGGGCAACGTCCTGCCCTATAAATTCGCCTTTTAGGTATTTGTGATAACCGGCTATGGCAATCATGGCGGCGTTATCTGTACAATATTCCATTTTAGGGATAAAGCTGTTCCAACCGTTCTGTTCGGCCATGGCCTGCAAGCCTAACCTCAAACCGGTATTGGCCGATACACCACCCGCCAAAGCTATATCTTTTATACCATAAGCCTGCGCTGCTTTTTGCAGTTTATTAAGCAAAATGGTAGCAATGCGTTTCTCTACAGAAGCACAAATATCGGCCATGTTCTCGCTGATAAAATCCGGATTTGCAGCTACGTTATCGCGGATAAAATACAGGATAGAAGTTTTTAAACCGCTAAAGCTGAAATCATACCCAGGTATCTGCGGCTCGGGGAACTTATAAGCATCCGGGTTTCCCTGGCGTGCGTACTTGTCAATGAGCGGTCCACCGGGATACGGCAGGCCTAAAATTTTACTGGTTTTATCCATGGCTTCGCCGGCGGCATCGTCAAGCGTCTGGCCTATGATCTCCATATCAAAATAATCTTTCACCAGCACAATTTGTGTGTGCCCGCCCGATACCGTAAGGCAAAGGAAGGGGAACGATGGATTTTTATCGCCTATAAAATGGGCCAGGATATGGGCCTGCATATGGTTAATATCAATAAGCGGGATCTGTTTAGCCAGGGCAAAAGCCTTAGCAAATGAAACTCCCACTAAAAGAGAACCTAAAAGTCCGGGACCGCGTGTAAAAGCTACCGCATCAATATCATTTTTGCTTACTTTTGCGTTAAATAATGCCTGCTGAACAGCCGGAACAATATTTTGCTGATGAACCCTTGAGGCTAACTCCGGGACAACGCCTCCATAGGCCTCGTGTATGGTTTGATTGGCAATAACATTGCTCATGATCACACCATCAACACAAACCGAAGCTGAGGTCTCATCACATGATGATTCGATTCCTAAAATTACGGGCACGTTTGTTTAATTATTGAGTTATTGAATTAGCGAATCAGTGATTTATTATTTAGCGGCAAACCATCTTTCTGCAAAATTGTAGAGGGATAGTAAAGAACTTGCTAAATCAATAATTCACCAAATCATTAAATAGTTTAAAAGGCAAAGTTATTAAAAAAGTACTCAAAATATTCCTGGGCCTGGTATTGTTCATTTTATTGACATTGAGCATACTTTTACTCACGTTTCAGTTTAAGCCGGTACAAACCTGGGCGGCAAAAAAAGCGGCGGCATACCTTGCCGGCGAATTGAAAACCAAAGTAAGTATCCAAAGCCTTTACCTCAGGCCGTTTCGTTCGGTAGTGATTGAGGGCCTTTACATTTTAGATAAAAAACAGGATACTCTTTTAAGTACTCCAAAACTGGCTGTTGATATTGATGATTTTTACCTTTTCAGCAGTATCAAGCGCCGCACCATCAACTTTGCCAATATCGAATTGGATAACGGTTCCTTCTACCTCAAAAAACAAAAGGACAGTACAACAAATCTCCAGTTTGTTATAGATTATTTTAACTCGGGCGATACCACCAAAACGCCTGCGGGCAAACCCTGGACGCTCAATTTTGGCACCATCGCTATCAAGAATTTTCATTTCAGATATAAAAACAGC
Source organism: Mucilaginibacter kameinonensis (assembly GCF_003675385.1). Taxonomy (GTDB): domain Bacteria; phylum Bacteroidota; class Bacteroidia; order Sphingobacteriales; family Sphingobacteriaceae; genus Mucilaginibacter; species Mucilaginibacter kameinonensis. Next base: position 20,984 of record NZ_RCWZ01000008.1, read on the forward strand.
CTCAGGGACACCGTAATTGCAGGTGTTAACTTTAATGACCTTGATGTTCAGCATTTCAGCACCGAGATACAGGGTATGGACTTAAAAAACCACCTGTTTAAAGGCAACATTAAAAGTCTGAGCCTGCATGAAAAAAGCGGTTTTACGGTAAAACACTTTGCTTCAGACGCTACCATTGATACTAACCAGATCATGCTGAAGCACCTGGCCATTCAAACGCCACGCTCAGATCTGAAAGATTATTTCCGGATGAAGTTTAAAACATTTGATGATTTTGATGATTTTGAGAACAAGGTGCACATGGACGCCAACTTTAAATCGTCGCGCATTTCATCATCTGATATCGCCTACTTTACCAGCGCGCTTAAAAAAGTAAGTTTTGATCTGGGTATCGATGGGCAGGCTAAAGGCTATGTAAATAACCTCAACGCTAAAAAAGTAACCATTACCGGCGGACAAGCAACCTTTGTTAAGGGAGATTTTAACCTGCATAACCTTACCGATTGGGATAACGCTTTCCTAGAATTGAAATTTGAACAGGTTGCGTCAAACAAAAAAGACCTTGATTACCTGATCAGTCATTTTTCGGGAACTCCTACTGAAAAAGCCCCTGCTATCCTATCCAAATTTGGCAATTTTAATTTCACAGGCAGGTTCACAGGTTCACAAAATGACTTTGTGGCTTATGGTGTTTTTAAAACAGCGCTTGGTCGTTTTGATTCAGATATCAACCTTAAAATTGATAAAAACGACCGCCCAAGCTATAGCGGAAGGATCAATACCTATGCTTTTGATATGGGTACTTTGATTGATGAAAAAGACCTGGGCCGTACCACATTTTCGTCAACCATTGAAGGCAGCGGCGATCAGCTTAAAAGCCTTACCGAAAAAGTGGACGCGAGGATAGCTTCGGTCACCTATTCTGGCTACACCTATAATAAACTCACCCTTAAGGGTACTTTTATCAATAAACTGGCCAACGCCCACATTACCATTAACGACAGAAATGTAAAGCTTGACCTGAAAGGCAAGGTTGATCTTAAGCCCGCCTTGCCTACTTATGATCTTACTGCCGATATCAAAGATGCCAACCTGAACAAACTTGGCTTTACTAAAGATACTTTAACCATAACCACACTGCTTAAAACCCAGTTTAAAGGTGATGACCTGGCCAACCTGCAGGGCAATATCCTGTTTTCGCCTGCAAGAGTTGTTGATCCGCGGAATAACTATGTGGTTGATTCCTTATACCTGTCTGCCGAAGGTTTTGGTAACAACCGTACTATCGCGCTAAAATCTGACTTTGCCGATGGCAGTATTAAAGGAAAATACGATTTGGCTACCCTGCCGTCATACTTTAAAACCATCGTTAAAAAGTACATCCCTTCTATCAAAACAACCATAGTACCGCCCAAGCCGGAGGAGTTTGATTTTAACCTTAACCTCAAAAACCTCGACCCGCTTACGGCAATATTCCTGCCTGATCTGAAAATCCCTGATCAGGGCACCTTTGTCGGGCAGTTTAATTCGGAAAAGAAAACGGCTACCTTATCAGGCTATATCAAAACGCTCAAATATGGCAAAACGGTTTTCCATGATTTCATTATCGACGAAAACACAACCGAGAGTATGCTCGGCCTCAACTTATCCCTGAAGCGGGTTGACCTTACCGATAGTCTTTTTATTAAGGATATCAACATTACCAACTTCCTGAAAAACGACAGCCTTAACTTTAACGTTAAACTCTCCGATAAAAACGCGGTTAACCAGCTGGACCTTTACGGCCTGGTTGAATTTGGGCGGGATACTACGGCCAAGTTAAAACTGCTTCCATCAGATGTGATACTGGAAAAAGAGAAATGGAAGATCCAGGAGCAGGTACGGATCCGCTTACTTGATGGTAAAACCCAGGTATCGGGCTTTGAGCTGTCAAACGGTTCGCAAAAAGTATTTATCGACGGTTTTATTTCCGACAACCCGGCCGATCAGTTAAAGCTTAAGTTCCAAAAATTTAATATGCGTACGTTTAACCAGTTAACACGTACCTCCGGGGTAAACTTAAAGGGATATCTTAACGGAGATATCAACATGAGCTCGGTACTTAAATCGCCGGGGGTAGATTCGCACTTAACTGTCGACTCACTTACCATGAACAAAACACTGGTGGGTGATGTAAAACTGGTTGCAGCACTCGGAAACGACCGCAAACAGGCCGATGTTAATATGAATATTATTAACCGCGGGCTGGAAACCATGAATATTGGCGGTACCTACTCGTTTGGTAAAGAAACCGATGATAACCTTGATTTTGATATCAAGATGAACCAAACCGAAGCCATCATATTTGAACCATTTATCAAAGACCTGGTTTCGGATGTGAAAGGCCATGTTTCAACGGACCTAAAGCTTACGGGCAAACCGTCAAATCCTCAGCTTAATGGAACAGTGACACTTGTTAATACCGGCCTTACTGTTAACTATTTAAAAACCGCGTATACCGTTAATAACAAACTTGATGTTAATAACAGTATTATCACCATTAAGGATATGGTGCTTAAGGATATTCATAAAGGTACCGGAACCGCCAATGGTACCGTGAACCTCAACAACCTGAATAACCCGGATATTAATGTAACGCTCAAGGCTGATAACCTGATGGCCCTGAACACCACGTTTAAGGATAACCACCTTTATTTTGGTACAGCTTATGGTACCGGCACGTTCAGCTTTAACGGCCCGGTTGATAACATGAAAATTGATATCACAGCCAGCACCAACGCCGGTACCGTTTTCAATATCCCGCTTAACACCTCATCAACCGCCAGCGATTACGACTTTATTAAATTTGTAAGCCACAGCGATACTGCCAAAGTTGTACCTAAAACACGCGCGTTTAATGGTGTTACCCTAAACTTTGATTTAAGTGCCGACGAAAAAACTATCGTAAAAATTGCTACAGATTACGGCCAGTTGGAAGGCAGCGGTGTTGCCCGAAATTTAAAGCTGAATATTAACAGTCTTGGCGATTTTGAGATGTATGGCGACTTCCTGATATCATCGGGTAAGTTTGAGTTTACTGCCAAAAACTTTATCAGTAAAAACTTTACCGTAAGCCAGGGCGGTACCATCAGGTGGACAGGTAACCCGTCAAACGCGGAGATCAACCTTAAGGCCTTGTATGAAGTACGTACCAGCAAAGCGCCGCTTTACACAGCAGCAGGCCTGCAAACACCAACTTCAGGACAGCAAACTTTGGTACAGGCCGAACTTATCCTAACCAAATCGCTGTTACAACCCAATATTGATTTTGACTTTAACTTCCCTACCGATCCATCAGTTAAGGACGATCTGTCAACCTATCTTGCTGATGCCAATAACAGAAGCCAGCAGGCTATCAGTATTATTGTACGCCGTAACTTTACATCAAACAGTAACAACTTAACCAACCAGGTGCTGGGCACCGCGGGCGAGGCCGTGAGCGAGTTTGCATTTAACAAGCTGAACAGCCTGATATCGCAATCAAACATCAAAAACTTCGATTTAAATATCCGTTCATTTAACGAGGCCAGCGCTTCGCTGCGTTTCTTTGATAGCAGGTTATCATTTAACGGAAGCTTATTTAGCAATAATGGCTCAAACGATATCTTCAATAACAATAACAATAATCTGTTTAATCAACGCTTTAACAGTCTTACCAAAGACTTTGAAGCATTGTACAAAATACGCCGTGACGGCAATTTGACGGCAAGGTATTCATACAGGGCCCTAAATAACGTAACGTTAAGCAGCCTTACAGACGTACTGGCACCGCAGTATGTAAACGGTTTTGGTTTGGTTTACCAACGTGACTTTGACACCTTTGGTGAGTTTATCCGGAACATATTCAGACAGAGCCGCCGCAAAACTGCACCGGTTACCCCCGCGCCTATTCCTAATTCAACTACAACAACACCGGCCACAAAACCGGATGAAGATGAAGACCAGTAAAGCTAAAAAGCAAGGGATTGCTTCGTTCCTACCCATGACATAATTAAATGTTTTTCGCAGCAGATCAGCTTCGGGTGAAAACGGGCAGAACAATGCGGGGAATGTGCGGCTGCAGGGGTATAGCAAGTTTTTGCAGAAGCTGGAGATAGGGCGAATCGGGGCAAAATAATTGCAGCCCGTGGTTCTGTTCGTTTTGCAGGGCAAAGGCCGGGCGGTGGACTTAGGGTAGGATGTGCGCAAAGAAGCCTTTCTGCTGCAAGCCTTTTTGGGTACTTTTGTGGCGACAAAAGTACCTGGCCCCGCGCGGCCAGGAGCGCGACGATGTAAGTTCATTACAACAATAGTCGTTACCTGTCTCTGTGCGATTGCTTCGTGCCCCGCAATGACGTTGGGGTATCGATTTTGTTAAATCGTTTTAAACAGCTTTCCAGAAAATGCTTAAAACCAAAAGGCTTAAAGCGGAGTGCTTTAAGCCTTTGTTCTATTATCTGTTTTAGCCTTGAGCTTTAAGCTTCAAAAATTAATGATCGCGCATAATAGCGTGATCCATCCTGTCGCGTTTGGTGCGCAGGTAAGCTTCGTTATGTGGGTTTGATGCAATTTCGATAGGTACGTTTTCAACAACTTCCAAACCGTAACCGATAAGGCCGGCACGTTTTTTAGGGTTGTTGCTCATCAAACGCATTTTGGTAATACCCAGGCTACGCAGGATCTGTGCGCCGATACCATAATCGCGCTGATCCATTTTAAAGCCAAGCTTCAGGTTTGCATCAACAGTATCATAACCGTTTTCCTGCAAATGATAGGCTCTCAATTTATTGATAAGGCCAATACCGCGGCCTTCCTGGTTCATATATACTATGGCGCCCTTACCTTCTTTGCTGATCATCTCCATAGCCTTATGCAGCTGCGGACCGCAATCGCAACGGCATGAACCGAAAATATCACCGGTCATGCATGAGCTATGCACGCGTACCAAAATAGGTTCGCCCGGTTCCCATGTACCTTTTACCAAAGCAAGGTGATTTTCGCCGGTATCAACCTGGGTGTAGGCTATCATATCAAAATCTCCCCACTCGGTGGGCATTTTAACAGCCACTTCCCTCCTTACCATCGATTCATGCTCCAAACGGTAAGCGATAAGGTCTTTAATGGATACTATTTTGAGATTAAATTCTTTCGCTATCTCCAACAGATCGGGCAGGCGGGCCATTTCGCCATCTTCCTTCATAATTTCGCAGATAACGCCTGCTGGTTCAAAACCCGCTAAAACGGCCAGGTCAACAGCTGCTTCAGTGTGCCCTGTACGACGCAGTACGCCGCCATCTTTAGCTATCAGCGGAAAAATATGCCCCGGGCGACCCAAATCTTCAGGTTTAGTAGCCGGATCGATAAGTGCCAAAGTAGTTTTTGACCTGTCGCTTGCAGAGATACCGGTAGTACAACCATGACCAAGCAAATCTACCGAAACCGTAAAGTTAGTTTCGTGCGATGTGGTATTATGGCTTACCATAGGCATCAGATCCAGCTCACGTGCCCGCTGCGCTGTAATAGGAGCACAAACCAGGCCGCGACCGTGACGAACCATGAAATTAATTGTTTCGGGGGTGGCATTACGGGCGGCCGTTAAAAAGTCGCCTTCGTTTTCGCGATCTTCGTCATCAACTACGATAATTGTTTTACCGGCTTTGATCTCTTCGATCGCTTCTTGTATGGTGTTTAACATTATATACTTGCTTATTGGGGTGCGTTTAAACGCTTGTTTAATCTAAATCAAATTTAACGCATATTACCAAGACTTGGGTCGGCGTTGTGTAAAATGATATTGCTTCTATAATATGGCGTTTATTAATAATACCGCTAATGACTGCGGTGGGTTGCCTTGTGCTTAAATTTTGCCGCTATGCGGTTTACAAAGCGTTTGTATATCTCCATATCAAATATGGCCGAATCTGTAGCCGCCTTATATGAAAGGAACAACCCTATAGGCAACAGCGTGATAATGGAGATCCACATACCCAGGTACTTATTGATGTCCCCACCTTTAACTGATTTTTCGCCAATGGTGGTAATAATATAGTAGATGAGGAAAAACACAACCGAAACTACCACTGGCAAACCCAGGCCCCCTTTGCGGATGATGGAACCCAACGGCGCGCCAATTAAAAACAGTACCAAACAAGCAACCGAAAGGTTATACTTTTTCTGGTACTCCACAAAATACCTGCGGATATTTTCAGAATCGCCTTTATACCTGTCGCTCCGGTTTTTGATCACATCTTTAATTGATCTTATCTCAGACGCGGCACTGCTGAGGCTCATCTGTTGCTCAGATAAGGTAAGCCCCTGAAAAACATCCTTTTTAGGATCAAACTCCTTATACTTTTTAATAACCTTTGATTGGGTTGGTATCGAATAGTATTTGATATAGGGTGTTACCAGCTTATAATTCACCATCACATTACTATCAACAGAATGCTGCGACGAATCCAGGTAATGTGTCAGCTGTTTAACGTTCATCATTTGTGATGCCTGCTTAAACTCGCTTTCATTTGTCCGGGTAATCTTAAAAGTAGAAAGATCAAATTTAGTTTCTGTTTCCTTAAAACGCTGACGCAGGAGGCGCTGCCGGGTATTATAAGTTGCATTTTCCGGAGCCGATTCTTCGTACCTTACCCCATCCTTCAACCGTAATACCAGGTATTTATCGCCCATGGTACGGAACATGGAGCCCTCGCGGGCCAGCATCACGATATTATTATTTTCGCCGTTCGGGCTTTTTTGATAGATCATGATATCGTACAAACGCTGTCCATCGGGATCTTTACGTTTTACACGAATGGTATAGCCCGGGAAACTGTTGCTGAATACACCCTCCGGCAGTAAATCTGCCGATTTCTGTTTCCGGGCATCATACAGCAGCGAGAAATATTTTAGGTTGGCCACCGGCAGCATATAATCCGAAAACAGGAACGCGGCAATACTGAGTATGGTAACCACAGTGATCATGGGATACATGGCACGTTTTAACGAAATACCGGCAGCCTTGATAGCTACCAGCTCATAGTTTTCGCCAAGCGAGCCGTAGGTCATGATGGTTGAAAGCAGGATGGATAAGGGCAGCGCCATCTGAACATTGGTGGCCGAGTTATACATCATGAGCTCCAGTATAGTATACCAGGCAAAACCCTTGCCAATGAGGTCGTCAATGTATTTAAACAAAAACAACATCAGCAGCACAAACATCACTATGAAAAGTGTAACCAAAAAAGGCCTTATAAACGATTTAAGGAGTAAAAGGTGGATTTTCTTCATTAGTGCTATTTGCAATTAACAGGGGCAAAACCAGTTAGCCGCACAGTTAAACCCATTAACGTGCAAAACATAGTTAAGCGTACAAAATTAGCTAAAATAAAGTTTTTATCAGGCGCCTAATACACTTATAAGGTAATCGATAGAGTTATCCCAGATCAGCTTTCTTTCCGCAATGGCATCTTCGGCGGCAAAATCGGTAATGGCGAGCGCTACATCATTTGTAAGCTCATCCTGCAGTATTTCCATTTCAAAATAATACTGCGCATCATCATCAATCCATTTAAAACGTACAGATTTGTTTTCCTTAACGGAGCAAAGTTTGGCTTTTTGCGATTCATCATCCCATGTAAAAGTATAAACATGGTCACGAATATTAACCTCGTCGGCAAACCACTGAGACAAGCCGTTAGGCTCGCTTAAGAAGCTGAACAGGATACGCGGAGATGACTTTATCTCGTACTCAATGGTAAATTTTTTCTTTTCGGACATTCGGTTTACACTTAAAAAAGAGGAACAAAATTAAAATGTTTAACATTTTTTCTAAAGAAAACGAATTTCTGCTATATTTGCAAACCTTTTTAGGGACGGCCACTTGTTTTAAAGCAAAGCCACTCTTTTTACTAACCACAAAAAGAGTTACATACATAAAAACGGCGGGGTAGCTCAGATGGTTAGAGCGTAGGATTCATAACCCTAAGGTCGGCAGTTCGATCCTGCTCCCCGCTACTGGAACCGGCAAAAGCCTTGAAGTTCGAACTTCTCTATTGAGAATGAAGTACCTTCAAGGCTTTTTCGTTTTCTTATAATTGTTCACGACTTCCTATATAACATATAAATTACTGATAATTAATATGTTATATGTTCGATCCCGCTCCGGTTACCCGATCCGCCTAAGATTGTATAATTTACTATAAAACAGGCAGTTAAAGTTCGAACTTAATATTATTACAGAGAGATCAAGAACTCCTGAATAAAAAATGCTGTGTCTTACTCCAACTAATCATTGGTGTTATTTTGATTCAAGTGAATGCTGAAGGCTATCTTCGTTAGTTTTTTGATGGTTGCTATAATCTCTATTAGTTGGCCATCAGTAAAATTAGCAAATAGGCAATATGCTCTTAACTCTTCAATTGTGAGATCGTGCTTTCTGGTAATGTCTATTTCTTTTAATTCTTCCATTGTTATCTTTTAATGGAAATCATGGTACATTAGTTCTTTGATGTCTGCTTCCAGTATAGTTAATACAGTTAAGTTAACATATTAATTAATGTATAGGGATGGGACCAACTTGCGATGGATTTAGATACATCTAGTGATGAATAGGAATTCAATCGTAGTGATTTACAGTAACATTAACAATTGTCTTCGCCGGGAACAAAGATTTTCTCTATTAGTTAAATATATTTGTAGCTTAGTAAATAATCCCATTCTATAATGAATCAAGATTTGTTAGTCAGGCTTTTCCGTTCGATAGACGGCGATTACAATGACGATATTGTCAAGGTTGCTGAAACTATCATAGCTGATGAACGAAAAAAAGGCCATGAGAAACTAGCAGAAAGATTAAAGACAATTCTTCAGAAAAATGTTCACACCAATCAAAGTTTTCGCGGGGAGTTAAAAAATATTTTTGGCTCTGTTTCTATTCCAACTGACAAGAGGTATAATATTCCACTTGCGCTGGAAATATCGCGCGAACAGCTCCGGCATCATATGATTCTAACGGATGAGATAGAATCAAAGATCAAGAGGATCGAGCAGGAATATGTCGCTCGAGAACGGTTAGCCCAATATGGCCTTAAACCTCGTCGAAGAATACTTTTTCATGGTGCACCCGGCTGTGGTAAAAGTATGAGTGCAGAGCGGATTGCCTGGAATATTGGTTTGCCGTTTTTAAAAGTAAGATTTGAAGCCATCATATCCTCTTATCTCGGTGAATCTGCCTCTAATTTGAAAAAGCTTTTCGAGGCCATAGTTACTTTCCCATGTGTGTTATTGTTAGACGAATTTGATTTTATTGCACAATCAAGAGGTAATAAACAAGATGTAGGCGAAATGCACCGAGTAGTTAATATCCTTCTTAATGTATTGGAAGACTACGATGGTCCCGGTCTTATCGTCGCTACTACAAACCTTGAAGGTTCCATAGATAAAGCACTTTTTCGTCGTTTCGATGATATTATCGAAATCCCTAAACCAGGTCAGGAAGAAGTTTTGAGAATATTAAAAGGTACTTTGTCGAGCATAAAAACTGAAAAAACAATTGATTGGGTAAAGTTATCATCTGACATGGTAGGATTTTCGGCAGCATTAGTCGTTAAAATCGCAAATGACGCAGCCAAGAACTCCGTAATACACGGAAATGGTGTAGTTGGAAACGAACATTTTGTTATATCTTTGGCTGAGAACCAATTATATAACAAATCCTGATACCTTATTATGGCCGAGTTTCCTCATTTACCGCTTAGTCGCAGACTATTTGGGGCTTACAATTTTCCTAGGGGAGGAAGTAATAAAAAAGCCGATCAAACAACACAAAATTTAACTAACCGTGCTGGTCATGGCGCGGCTCTGCAATCTCAGGTCACCAACCTAAAAGCTGCCTGGGAACAGCACCTTGAAGATCGTGAACGAGAGGGTTTGCCGGAACTCTTTAACTCCAATCTAAAACCGATCTATCTTCGCGTAGATTTGGATTCCTTTACCCTGGAGTCTTTACGCCATTGGGGTATCGAAATATTATCCGAAGAAGAAAACGGGTATATTATCGGTGTTTCAATGGATGATTTCACTTCGTTATCAGATAAAATTAATCAGTTTCTACAACACCAGGGGCGGTATAAAGATACCGCCGCGAAGCTATGGGAAATCAATGATGGATTACACTGGCGTATTGAACATATTTTAACTCCAGAACTCAACCAAAAATGGGATCAGATACGTGATGATGAGGAATATACCGTTTATGCGGGTATCGCCTGTTATGCTTTTGTTGATAATTATCCGGAGAAAAAAGAGCTATCCGATGAAGTTTATAATTTAAAAATTACGGAATGGGAAACAGAGCGAAACCGTGTCTTGATCAGTCGGGAAGATGAGGGCTTTAGAAGACAAGACGAATTAGACAGGCTAATAGAGTTATACAGTGGAGAACGGATAAGTGATTTTGTCGATTTTAATGATAGCTTTTATGCTTCTTTTCGGATTGTAGGTAAAGGTTTAAAAGATATTGCCCTTTCATTTCAGTATCTCTATGAGCTTGGCGAGATCAACTCTTATAAAATACCTACCGACACGGATGAAGGTTTTGAAGAGATCAACCCTGAACTAATACCGCCTAAGGCCGATGATCCTAAAATATGCGTGATCGACAGCGGTATTCAGGAAAGACACCGGCTTTTAGAAGCCGCAATAGATTTTGCCAGTTCACATTCGTTTATCGCTCAGGATCCCGATGTGACTGATAAAGTTGAAGGCGGGGGCCACGGCACCAAAGTTGCAGGAGCCGTTCTCTATTCCAACGTAATTCCAAGAACAGGTGCCCATCAACTCCCTTTTTGGATACAAAATGCCAGAGTATTAGACCATGAAAACAAACTAGTAACAGGGACCGATCCGGCTCAATTAATGCTTGATGTTGCCGCAAGGTATAATACTACTAGAGTCTTTAATCTCTCAGTTGCTGAAGATAGAGCTTATATTGGCTCACACATGCCACCTTGGGCAGCCACCCTTGATAAGATCAGTTATGAGCAGGATAAATTATTCATCGTTGCTACCGGGAATATTTTCAGATCCTCATTGCTTTCTGGACACCCCGGCCTCACTGAAATGTTAGCAGATGGCTTAAATTATCCTGATTTTTTACATTCACTACTTTCCAATAAGGTTTCAAATCCCGGTATTTCTGCATTCAGTTTGACTGTTGGATCGGTGTGTGTTGATGAATATGATGATGCTGATAAAAAATCCTTTGGGAAATTTAATCAACCGTCATCATTTACAAGAACAGGTTTAGGCATGTGGGAAATGGTAAAACCAGATGTAGTAGAATACGGCGGCGATTTTGTACACGAAAAATTAGGACAAAGATTAATCACCAACGATCCATCCGTAAGCCCCGAATTAGTATATTCCACAAGGAATGGACATGCAGCGGTCGCCAAGCATACAGTAGGCACTTCATTCGCCGCTCCAAAAGTTGCACATATCGCAGGTTGGCTAAATAAAAGTTTCCCGCAACTATCCACTATTTCTTATAAAGCGTTAATCGTCCAGTCTGCAAGATTGCCGGAAGACAAATGGAGAAACCCCAGTTTAACGGATATAAAATGTATGGGTTATGGCATCCCTTCTTTAGAAAGGGCTACCCAAAATACGACAAACCGCATCACATTTTTATCTGAGGGTTTCGTTACACCAAAATCTGCCGACACATTTATGGTCAAAGTGCCGTCTGAAATTAACCGTCCCGGTTTCGATAATGAAATATTGATCGAGGTCACTCTAAATTTTCAGGCACCTGTCAGAAGAACAAGAAAGCTTACCAAATCTTACTTATCTACCTGGTTGACATGGGAAATATCCACTCCGGACGAATCTTATAGTGAATTTTGTAATAGGGTAATCAAGTCTATTGACAATCCGCAAAGTAATGGAGGTGGGAGAAACGGCATGCAATGGACTATTTTTGATCGTGGCAATAATGGTATTGTGCGAAACATGAAACGTCAAGACAGTACCACACAAAAGGATTGGACTGTCATTAGCTCAAATCAACTACCCGACGAATTTTCATTAGCAGTAGTTGGGCATTTAAGCTGGGAAAAAGACATGAAAACTAAGGTGCCGTATTCGATCATAGTAAGTTTTGAATCATTAAATCCAGATATTCCAGTTTATCAGTTGTTTGAAGTCGAAAATCGTATAGGTATTGAACAAGAAGTTACGATTTAGGGAACTTTACGCCTGTTTTACTAAATCGTAAAATCTAATTTTTTTCAATAATAACATTTGCATCCATCACCGCTTGTAAATCATCATAAAGGGTCGAACTATTGCGTGTCGACTCTAAAAAGCCACTCTTTCGAGTGGCTTTTTTTGTTTATCTTTATTTATGTTCACCGTTTATGTACTTTACTCGCAAAAGCATAATCAAATTTATACAAGTTATACATCTGATTTAGATAACATCGTGTACTCGCTATCGAGAATATAGAACGATACCTATAATACTCCAACAATAATAAAAAAAACCCGGCGCTATCGCGCCGGGTTTTTTTATGCCTATTTATAACCGGGATTCTGATCCTCCGGGGTGATCTGATCGTTTAGCTTCATCTCTACGTCAGGGATCGGGTAACGCATTTGAAAGGCCTGTAATGAGCCGGATTCTTTTGCCCACTTATTACGTGTCTTTACGTATTCGATAAACTTACCGGTACGGATAAGGTCAATACGGCGCCAGTTTTCTGCAAATAGCTCGCGGATCCGCTCATCCATGATCGCGGTTCTGAAAGCATCTTGTGATAGGGCTGTCCACCGTTTATCTGCCGGCAAGGTTCCGCCCCAGGCGCGGGTACGTACTTCGTTCACCACGTTAACTGCATCATTGGTTTTTCCAAGTTCGTTCAAACATTCCGCGTAGCAAAGTTTGATATCGCCGAGACGCAGCACAGGAATGTTCTTTCCTGAGTTCCACTCGTTGTTGATCTTTTGATCGGAATGTTTATCCGTACGGAAATCCTCATATTTTTTTACGTGAGGTTTCAGCTCGTCGTAATTTGTTCCGAGGTCTTCCCAAAGGATCGGGTCTAAAGTAGGTGTGGTTCCATAATAGGTGAAATCATAACGGATACTTTCGTCCTTGCGTAAGTCACCATCTTCCCAAATACCGCCATTGGCAACAGTTTCATAAGCATGAACGGTTGGCACAATCTTATCATAACCCGAATAGTAACAGCCATCGCCAAAGGCTGCCTGTACTGCACGTGAGCCAATCTGGAACTGCAGTTTATTGTTGTTAGGATAAACCGGGCTAAACTGAAACTCGAATATAGATTCGGCGGTATTACTTTTAGTATAGTCCCACAGATCCTTGTAAGCCACCAGCGAGTATTTGCCCATCATCTGCTCAAAGGCCAGCCTTGCACTGTCAAAATTCCTTAAACCGGTACTCTCCGGGGCCGACATATATGCCTTTCCAAGCATGGCAAAAGCAGCACCAATGGTAGCCCTTCCGGCGGCGTTGGTTTGCGGACACAATTGAGAGGCTTTAGTAAAGTCATTAATGATAAATGTCCACACATCTTTAAGCGGTTGGCGTTTGAAGCCCAACGTAGATTCTCTGCTGATATCGCGGATTGGTATCTCACCCCAGTACATCGCCAGTTCAAAGTCAACAAAACCACGAACAAAATAGGCTTCACCCAGCAAGTTGCCTTCACGGGTGCCGGCTTTTGCATTCAGTTTCTCCAAACCATTAATGATCTTGGCCGATTCATTAACCACCGGCCAGCGGATATTCCATTGATTGGCCAGGTGAGGCAATAAAGAGTTCAGGTTAAGGTCGTACCTGTCGAGGCCTCCCTTTTGCGGATCGCTTTTCATCTGAAAAGCGCCCTGCTGGGTTTCATCGGTACCCATCATCGTGATCAGGCCCTGCTCATCGGTACGAAAGTTTTTAAAGTTCGAGTACACCCCTTTCAGGCTGGTCTCGATGAGGTTAACGTCAGAATACACCTTCGACTCATCCAGTTTGGTCAGGCTATCCTCGGTCAGGAATTTTTTGCAGGAAACAGTACCTAATAACGCGCCTGCAAGGCATATGGTAAATAATGTCTTTTTCATAATCATTCAGGTTTAAAATCCAAAGTTGACGCCTAAAACAAAGCTTCTAACCGGCGGATAGCCATAATCCCCGGTTTCCGGATCTATGCCTTTATACTTGGTTACCAGGAACAGGTTTGAACCGGTTGCATAAACACGCAGACGGTTTACCTTCCACTGGCTTAACAGCTTATCCGAAAAATTATAAGATAAGGTCAAGGTTGAAAGGCGCAGGTACGATGCGTTCTGTATGCTGTAATCCAAATCCGATGGGTTATACCTGTTATAGCTGGTATTAGCAATCACTTTCGGGATATTAGTGTTCGTGTTCTGAGGTGTCCAGCGGTTAAGCAGGTCTGTTGAAGCCATGCTTTCGCCATAACTGTTAATCAAACCTTCATAGTAGCTGCTCACCTTTTTTGCTCCTACCGAGTAAACAAATACCGCGTTTAAAGCAAAGTTCTTATAAGAAAAATCTGTTGAGAAACCACCAAAAAATTTAGGATCTGACTTACCCACCACCTGGCGGTCATACTGGTCAACAACACCGTCTTTTACGCCGTTGGGGCCAGATACGTCTTTGGCAAACAGGTCGCCAAGGCCAACTGTTTTTCCGTTGTAATTAAGCCCCTGCCATTCGGCACGGTTTGATTCTTGCGCAATACCACCCGAAACATAGGTATAAATGGTGTGCAGCGATTGACCAAGGAAGATGTTTCCTTCACGCTGGATAACGTTTTCGTACAGATTATAGATCTCAGTAGCGCCGCCATACAGTTTTTCAACCTTGTTCCTGGTGAAGGATATATTACCGCCGAGGTTCCAGTTCCAGTCTTTACTTTGAACAATTTGACCGTTAATGGATAACTCTACACCCTTGTTGTTGATACGACCGATATTTTCCCACTCCTGCGTATAGCCGGTTGTGGTGGCTAAAGAACGGTTAAGCAGCAAGTTGTCGTTGTTGATGTAAAACGCGTCGGCGGTTACGTTTAAGCGCGATTTAAAGAACGCCATATCCAAACCTACATTGGCTTGCTTCTGCTTTTCCCAGGTGATATTCGGGTTGCCTCTCCGGCCGTCATTTACGATCAATGCGTTGCCGTTATCAATCCTTGAACCATAAAGCGTTTGGTAAGCGTAGTTACCAATATCCTGGTTACCAACCACACCGTAACCAACACGAAGTTTCAACAGATCAAAAACCTTCTGACCTTTAAAAAAGCTTTCATTGGTAACAGCCCAGGCAGCAGAAACTGAAGGGAATGTACCCCAGCGTTTATCAGCCGCAAACCTTGATGAACCATCACGACGGGCGGTTGCTGTTAAATAATACCTGTTGTCGTAATCATAGTTAGCCCTGGCAATTACCGAAAACAATGAATAGGCATAGAAATCCGATCCAAGTACCGATTTTTCTACCGCTGCCGCGCCACCAAGGTCATAGTATAAAAGATCATTGCTGGCAAAACGATCGCCCTGGGCAAGGGTATAATTGGAGCTGCGTTTGCTGGTACTTGTACCTAACAAGCCGGTAAAATGATGCTTTCCGGCAAACGTAGTGTTATAGGTAGCCGTGTTATCCCACTGCCAGTAAAGATCGCTCCAGCGCTCGTGTTTTGCACGCGCATCGCCGTTATAATTACGGATAGCCTCCTGGATATTGTTAGGGGTAAACGTAAAGAAGGTTTGCTGCGCATAATCAACTGCAAAAGTTGAACGGATATCCAGGCCTTTGATCGGGTTAATGTTCAGATAATTTGATGTTACCAACCTGTTCCTGTTTTGCTGACGGGTGATGTCAAGCGAGTTGAAAGGGTTGAAATCGTTATTATTCTGTTCTCCGTGCGACCGGTAATATACCGTAAGATAATCGCTGTTATAACGGGTTGCCGGATCTTTGTAAGGATTATAATTTAAAAGCGGGTTGCCGTTAAGCGCCTTATTATACACATCATCGGTAGGTATGTTATCATCAGTACGGGTAAAACCGGTATTGGTGCCAACTTTTAACCAGCGTTTAACATCATATTCGGCATTAAAGCGGCCGGTATATTTATTCTGTTTGGTTTCATCGATAATACCTTTTGTGCCCGCGTAACCCATACTTAAATAAAAAGTACCACGTTCTGAACCACCCGAAAACGCAACCGAATGATTTTGCTGATATCCTGTTTGTTTTACCTGATCAAGCCAGTTAAAACTCTGACCACTGTTATGGGTATCAAATTCCTGCTGCGAAAACGCTATATTGGTTTTTAAAAGTGTGTTGTTGATATAGTCCTGGCGGTTGGCGGTCGGATTATCTTTTAGGTAACCATTGGCGTAGGCATCGGTACGCAGGTCAAATAACTGATTGGCATTCATGGTTGAAGGCATGCGCATGATGTTTGTAAAACCACCCCAGCCTTCATAAGTAACCGTGCCGTCGCCTGCTTTTCTTTTACCTTTTTTAGTAGTGATGATCACAACGCCGTTGGCACCTCTTGAACCGTATAAAGCGGTAGCAGATGCATCCTTCAGCACCTGAACCGATGAAACATCATTCAGGTTAATAGATTTAAAGCCGCCCAGGTTGTTTTCCATAACCAAACCATCAACCACATATATCGGGCTTGAGCCTGAGTTAATGGTATTGATACCACGGATACGGATGCTGGCATCATCGCTCGGCTTTGAACCTCCGCTTACAAAAACACCGGAAACACGGCCCTGCAACGCTTCACCCACGTTGGTAACCGGCCTTTCTTCAAGCGTTTTTGATTCGATACTGGCTACCGCGCCGGTTAAATCTGATTTTTTAAACGTAGCACCTACAACTACAACCTCGTTAAGGCTGCTGCTGCTGGATACCAGTTTAACTTTCACCGGTTCGGCACCTGCAGTAACTTCCTGGGTTTCAAAACCGATATAACTTACTATTAACACCGTACCCGGAGCCACATTTAAAGAAAAGTCGCCATTTACGTCGGTCACTGTTCCGGTTTGGGTGCCTTTGATTTTGACAGATACACCCGGAAGCGGCAGGCCTTTTTCATCAACCACATTACCTTTTACAGGTGCCCGTGATAAATCTATTTCCGGGCGGATAATAGTCATAACGTTTTGCTGAATATCCTTGTTGCTGATCACAATGACATTACCCGAAGCTTCATAACTGAGATTAATTGGCGATAAAAGCAAATCAAGCACTTCGCTTAATTTAAGGTCGCTTACCGATAAATTAACCTTTTGATCGGCATTGATCAGTTCTGAAACAAAGGTGAAGGAAACATGACTTTTGCTTTCCAGCGTCCGCAAAACACTTTTAAGCGATTTATTTGATTCTGATATCGAAACACGGGTTTCAAGAGCCGCCTGGGCCCTTGAAGTTTTGGCAAAAGCACTTCCGAATAATGTAAGAATTATAGTTAACTGTACAAGCGTAATTCTCATTATTTTTAGGAGTATAGGTTTATATTTCATACTTTAGTTTTGGTTAGTTATTGATTTGGTAACTGGCAAAAAAAGCCCCACCTCGGCCCTGGGCCAAGAAACATTTGAACGTGTGAAAAATGGGGCAAACAACTTAACCGGCAGTACCGCAAATATTGCCGGTTTTTGTTTATTGAGGGTTGATGTCAGGTGATCTGCTTTTCTTCATAATTTGATTTAAATTGTACTAATTGATTATCTGCCGGAACTAAGTTTGTTATCCGGCGAACCTATGATGATCCGTCCGTCCTTAAAACTGCATTCCATATTTAATGCTTTACAAATGATCCTTACCTTCTCATCCAATGGCTTTTCTGAAATGGAAGTTGTCAGGGTAAGTTTTTCCAGTTTCTCGCGGTCGTACTCAATGTTTACGCCGTAGGCTTTATTGATCTTCTCTATAACTGAAATAACAGGGGCATTATCAAACGTAAATTCTTTAGGGGCCCGTACCTGCGACAAGATGAGCGGACGGGGGAGCAATTGTTTTTCATTATTCTGCTTGCCTGCCGAGTAAACCACCTGTTGATTTTGGGTAAGAATAACTTCTTTAGGGCGATCCGGGTCTTTATCATCCGCGGCGCCATCGTATACAGAAACACGTCCTGTGTTAACTACTACCTTAACATCCTGTTTTCCGGCTATACTTTTAACCGTAAAGCTGGTACCAAGCACTTTAACAACTATATTTCCATTGTGGACAAGAAATGGTTTATGGGGATTTTTGTGTACTTCAAAAAAAGCTTCGCCGGTTAACACAACATCCCTTGTATCACCAAATGTAGCAGGGTATCGTAATGACGATCCGGGTTTTATAACCGCAAGGCTCCCATCACTCATACGGATCAGTTTGGCCACATGACTTTGGTTAGAGACATTCAGCATATTGACAATCTCAATTACCGGGCCCTGATTAATCTTTTTATAGTATGACAGGTAAAACCAGGTACCAACCGTAGCAAATACGCAAATGGCCGCGGCAATCCTCACCCACATTGTCCGGTAAATAGCGGTTTTCTTTTTTTCCGGCACGCTGATCCTTTGCTGCAAACCGGAAATCATTGCGTTTACCTTCTCGTCAGACAGGCTAACTTTCAGGGGCTTGATCCTGAACGATCCGGCTATCGCCGCCGCTTCATCAATAGTCTTTTGTTTTTCCGGGTATTGGTTCAGCCATTTTGCCCAAAAAGCATCATGATCCGGTTCTTTTTTCAAAACCCAGTCAATAAAAAAATCATCATGCAGAAAGTCTTCAACTTCGAAGTTCGAATAATCGGTCATCTGAGCGTCGGTGTACAGTTGGTTACACCCTATATATCAGAAAACCGCCCGGGAATACTCACTTGCTGGCAAAAAAAATGAAGAAATTTTAATTTATTCTATAAAACACTAAATATCAGTGAATTAATTTAGAAGTTTTTATAAGCATCAATACAAAAACAAACACCGCCCAGTTGGCTTTGAAGCTTTTATAGGCGCGTTGCAACAGGTTATGCACCGATTGGCGGTTAATACCCATGATCTGTTCGATCTCGTTAAAATCCAGTTCTTCAAAAAAGCGAAGATAAAGTACCTCCCTGTGGCGCGGCGGTAATTCGTTGAGCACCTGTTGTACCCGTGTGCTAAGTAATGTGACATCAACCTCGGCAATCAGCCGGGTTTCAATACTGAAATCAACCAGGAAATCATAGGATTCGTCAAGCGCCTGGTTTCGTTGCCAGTTTGCCTGTTCGCGAAAAACACGATGACGCATAGCTTTAAAAAGATAGCCTTTTACCGCCGGCGTGGCGTTAATACGCTCCCGCCCCTCCCAAAGATCAAAAAACAGGTCCTGTATACAATCTTCAATAAAAGCTTCATCCTGGTTAAAACGGTAACCATAGTTAAAAAGGGCTTTGGCATACCTGCTCACCAGTTCGGTATAGGCATCCCGGTTACCCGCTCTGAAAAGATCCCAAAGATCTGTTTCTTTAACGGCGGCCGTGAAATCCTTTATTGCACCCATTGATCTCGTCACTTTCTGCGTCCCGGGAAGATAAATAGCTAAATTAATTGGTTGATCTCCGGTTTACCGGAAAACGGATTCAACAAAATAAAACGAAAGTTAGATAAAAATCAATTAAAATACCTGAACATCTTACAACTGAGACAAAAGTTACAATTTACGGGGTCAATTGAACGCACTATCAATTGCTTCGTGATGTAAACACCATCCAATAAAATTTGTCATCGCTTTAATAAATCATGAACGTTATTCATGACTTACCCCGGTAAAACCACCCGATTTTATTCAGAATTGCTGTTTATCTTAGGCGCGATGATCAGAAGGATTATAGCTTTCTTAATGGCCGGGCTCTTACTCTTTGGCAGCGTAGCTTTGCCACTGGGCGATTTTTCCCTGCTGAAAGAGCTGCCCCGCATGTATCATGCGTATGAAAAAGTGGTTTCGCCCGACGAAAAAGGTGTACTCGATTTCATCGGCGATTATTTGCTGAACGGCAAAGATCTGTTGGGTCATAATCAGCATGACCAGCCATCCAAAGCAGGCGATCTCCAGTTTCAGCGTTCGGCCGCTTTCGCTACCATTATCCAGCCCGGTGTGCCTTTGATCAGGTTATTACCAGCCCCGGCAGAACCCGACCATCATGCTGTTTATCTGCCTGCTGCCTTAAGTGATTATCACCCATCCTTATTCCGCCCTCCGTTAGCGTAAGCCACCCCGCATTTCTATCTATTTATTTTTTTAAACGCTACACGCTAATTTTTCATGCGCAAACTACTTTTATGGGTTGTGCTGCTGCTTTCATTTTCGGCACACGCACAACATACTTTACGCCTGGTTGTAAAAGACGACCAGAGCAAATTGCCCCTGGCCGGCGCCACGGCCTATATCGCCGATCTTAAAAAAGGTGGTGTTTCCGACACCAGCGGTCATATTATTATCAAGAATATTCCCTCCGGCAAATACGAGATAAAGCTGAGCATGGTGGGATACTTGCCGGCAGATAAGACTTTGGCATTTCCGTTAAAGTCACCTGATGAAACGGTAGAAGTTTATCTGGAACCGATGGCCGGCGAGCTGGCCGAGGTGGTTATACAAACCAACCGCACCGGGCGAAACCGCAGTGACATACCTACGCGCATTGAAGCCTTACCTCCCGAAGAGCTTGACGAAAAAGGCACCATGCGCCCCGGCGATATTAAAATGCTGCTGGGGGAAATCACAGGTGTGCATATACAAGCCACTTCGGCGGTGAGCGGCCTTGCCAGTTTCCGTATCGAAGGCCTTGACAGCCGGTACACACAATTACTGCAGGACGGTCTGCCAACCTATGATGGCTTTTCGGGCGGACTGGGCCTGGTACAGGTATCGCCACTAAACTTGAAACAGGTAGAGATCATCAAAGGCTCCGCTTCTATCCTATATGGCGGCGGCGCTATAGCCGGCCTGGTAAACCTGATCAGCAAAACTCCGGGCAAAAAGCCGGAGCTCAACTTCCTGCTTAACCAAAACACGGCTAAAGGAACTGATGCAAGCGGGTTTTATAGCCGGCAATGGCATAAAGTAGGTACAACCATTTTCGGTGCCTATAATTATAACGGAGTTTATGATCCTGGCAGCACCGGTTTTTCGGCAATCCCTAAAACCAACCGTTTTTTGCTTAACCCCAGGATTTTCTGGAAGCCGGGCAGTAAAGATTCCCTGTGGTTTGGTGTAAATATATTGCACGAGGACCGCAAAGGTGGCGATATGCGGGTTCTTCGTGGCCACCCTGATAACCTGCATCAGTATTTTGAACATAACATCAGCGACCGTTTGTCTTCGCAATTTTCTTATACCCATAAGCTCGATAGCAACAGTCAGTTCAACTTCAAAAATGCTGCTGGCTATTTTAACCGTAAGCTCAGTCAGCCTCAATTCAATTTCAGGGGCGTTCAGGTTTCATCTTACACAGAGGCAAACTATGTGCGTAATGGCAAAGTTGCCAGTTGGGTAGCCGGAACGGATGTTTGGACAGATCATTTAACCCCAAAAGAAGGTAGCGCCAATCTGGGTTATAGCCGCGATACCTACGGGTTGTTTGCACAAAATACTTTTAAACCGGCAAAATGGTTCGCGGTTGAAAGCGGTTTGCGGCTTGATGGGAACTCTCCCTCACCTGCTACGCCATCAAACGGTTTGTTTTTATTGCCCCGCGTAAATGCCCTTTTCACCTTGAACGAACATTGGACCAGCCGCCTTGGCGGTGGCCTTGGTTATAAGATGCCCGACATATTTAATGACGATGCCGAAGAACAAGGCTATCGTTATTTACAGCCCCTGAACACAGGAGCAACCAAAGCCGAGCGCTCGGCGGACGCGAATTGGGACGTTAATTATAAGGGCGTTTTAGGTGATGCCTTTCTGCAGGTTAATCAATTATTTTTCCTGACCCGGGTAAACGACCCGCTGATCTTGCAGCATAATGCTTTCATCAACGCGCCGGGCTACCTATTAAGCAAAGGCGCCGAAACCAATATGAAACTACTCATGGACGAACTGGGTATCTACCTGGGTTATACCTATACCGATGTTCAGCGCCACTTTAACGGCTTGGCAACAGCGCAAACATTAACGCCTAAACACCAGCTGAATACGGATATGACTTATGAAATTGAGAATAGTTTCCGCGCAGGTATAGAAGGCTTTTACACCGGCTCTCAATTATTGGGCGATGGTACCACCGGCCGTTCGTACTGGACATTCGGGCTGCTGGTACAAAAAATGTGGAAGCACTTCGATATATTCATTAACGGCGAAAACCTGACCGATCAGCGGCAGAGCAGATGGGGCACAATCTATACCGGCTCTATGTCGAGCCCGATCTTTAAAGACATTTACGCGCCGCTGGATGGCGCTGTGATAAATGCAGGGATAAGGATCAAACTCCTGAATTGATAGGTTAGATCAAAGCCTCAGATCGTACGATCTGAGGCTTTTTATTTTTTTACTCTTCCGTGGCCACTTCTGCTCCCGCCGGTATACCAGCCATCGACGACGGGGTTATACCAAAGCGTTGTTTAAACGCCCTGCTAAAATGGGCCAATGTTTCAAACCCGCTTTCAAAAGCTACATCGCTTACCGCTTTTTTACTATTAATGCTTAACAGGCTTTTGGCATAAAATAAACGCCTTTCCAGCAGCCAT
This sequence comes from Mucilaginibacter kameinonensis, assembly GCF_003675385.1. Lineage (GTDB taxonomy): Bacteria > Bacteroidota > Bacteroidia > Sphingobacteriales > Sphingobacteriaceae > Mucilaginibacter > Mucilaginibacter kameinonensis. The sequence goes on from NZ_RCWZ01000008.1 coordinate 43,775, forward strand.
CTGCCTGGCGTAGTATTGAATATGGCTTGAAAGTCGCGTTTAAATGCAGAGAGGCTGCGATTACTGAGCTGGGCAAATTCTTCTATCTTCAGATTATAACGAAAATTATCAGTCATGATCCGTTCCAGGGCCGCCGTGCCTGGCTCGTTTACCAGCGTACAGAAATAAGATAACAACTCGGCGTTAACGGGGTTATCGGCTATGGTTAAAATCAGTTCTTTAAATTTTAATTCCAGTAATGATTGCGCGGGCTCCCTTGCTTCGCTGAAATAGGAAGCCATAGAATGAAAGAACCCGGCCAGCGTATCGGAGGAGTTTAGCCTGATCACCTGCCGGTGGCTGGATTGCTTAACAGGCGGATTAAATTTTTTACCGAGTGTTTGGCAAATAAAATCATCCGGAATAAAAAACAGCACCAGGCAAAAGCCGATATCAAAAAACTGCTCCAGTACAAAAGCTCCTTTCCTCACAAATACACAATTGCCGGCCTCAATACTGTAAGAACCTTCAGATGTATGCCAGATCTTTTTACCTTCCACCACATAAAAAAGGTAATTGAATTGCGTCCAAAGCGTCGAAAACTTGTTCTTCATCAAACGCGCTTCTGCAGGGCAGCTGAATATGGTGATTAGTGAATCATTACAGCTAAACTGCCGGTGATAATTCGGATGCTGCAGCACACTTTCATACAGATTTTTCATAAAACTCCTAAAACCTAAATTTTATCACATTTGGACTTCAAAGTCATTTATCTGGACTTTTCAGACAAACGCCCTTTTGCTTTCAAAGCTACCTTTGACATTACTAAATGCAAATAAACAATTTGAAAATCAAATATTTAAATCACCAACATTATGAACCCCAACAAAGCACTATGGGAAAAAGGCGACTTCACACAAATTGCGGCAACTATGCGCGAAAGTGGCGAAGAGCTGGTTAGTAAATTAGGAATCACCAAAAACCTTAGGGTACTTGACCTCGGGTGCGGCGATGGCACAACCGCCATCCCGGAGGCAAGGCTCGGCGCAGATGTTTCGGGCGTTGATATAGCCGCGAACCTTGTGGCAGCAGGAAACGCACGTGCCAAGGCAGAAGGGCTAACCCAATGTACATTCAGCGAAGGCGATGCAAGTGACCTGAACCAATTAAAAGATAATTCATTTGACCTTGTGGTTAGCATATTTGGCGCCATGTTCGCGCCAAAACCTTTGGATGTTGCAAAAGAAATGGTGCGCGTGGTACGTCCCGGCGGTAAAATTGTTATGGGCAACTGGATTCCCGGCGACCCTACCCTGGTAGCGCAGATACTCAAAATCAGTTCGGCTTATATGCCGCCGCCACCCGAGGGCTTTATCAGTCCGATGCTGTGGGGAGTTGAAGAAAGTGTGATAGAGCGCTTCGTTAACGCGGGCATCAGGAAGGAAAATATTTCCTTTGCTAAAGAGACTTTTACTTTCAAGGCTCCTTATAGCCCAATAAAGTTTGTTGAGGCTTTCAAAAACTATTACGGCCCTACCATGAATGCTTTTGAAGCCGCCGAAAAAAATAACAAAAGCGCAGAACTGCAGCAGGAACTGGAGGCATTGTTCAACAGTCAAAACAAAAGCGATACCGCAAACAGTACGTCCATAAACGCCACATACTTAAAGGTTACCGTGATTAAGTAAATCAGGCAGAAGCCTTGGGTCGAGAGATCTGAGGCTTTTGTTTGATGATATTTTGTAGCTCAGGATCCGGCTATCAACACCTACTGCAAACAAAATACCCTATCTTTAAAAATGCAGCACCAGGAATTTGAACCTCCCGAAGAGCTTAAGGATATTATAAAATGCTTTTGGTACAATACCGGCGATTTTGGCGAACAACAATCAGCCTTTGAAGTACAACCTGATGGCTATGTGGAAATCATCTTTTATTTCGACAGCATTTTTAGTGCCTCATACAAAGGCGGCTTGCAACCTTTGCCTTCCCCGTTTATGATGGGACTGCTCAATCAACCGGCTATTTTTTACACAAAAAACCGGTTGGAGATCATCGGCGTGCGTTTTTTTCCCTGGACGGTATTTGATCTGCTTGACCTGCCATCCGGCAAAGGTGGTATGCACGTGTTTGAACATCCTGTCGCCCGGCTTCAACCCTCTTTGAATGAGTTGGTTAATACCGATAAGGTAGATGAAGCGATAACTGTAGTAAAGCAGTACTTCCTTGATACACGTCTACAACTTGCTACAAACAATATGCTATCCAAAGCCGGCTCTGCCATGCGGAAGGCAAATGGCACCATGCCCGTGAGCCAAGTAGCAGAGGCGGCCCATGCCACTGTCCGTACATTGGAACGGAATTTTAAGCAGTCGTCCGGCCATACAGTTAAGGATGTATCCGCGCTGATTCGTTTTGAACAAGTGCGAAACCAATTATGGCATAATCCGGATATCAACCTCGCGGGTTTAGCCCATGAGTTAGGTTATACCGATCAATCGCACCTGAGTCGCGAATTTAAGCGCTACAGCGGCACCACGCCTGCTGCCTTTGCCCGCAAAGCCAATAAAAGGAAACAGGCAGTAAGCAGCAATGATTTTGTCGCGTTTATACAATCCTGATCCAGCGGCATTTCACAATTTTGTGCATCAATTTATTTAAAATGAAAGCACAAGATCAATCTACATATGATGTAATCATCTCCGGAGCAGGGCCTGTAGGACTGTTCCTTGCCTGCGAACTCGCTTTGGCCAAATGCTCAGTCCTGATACTGGAAAAAGCCGAAGCCCCCAATACTCCTTTAAAGCAATTGCCTTTCGGCATTCGTGGCCTCTCGGCACCTACCATTGAGGCGCTTTATCACCGGGGCTTGCTTGAACAGCTTGAGGTGCATAAACGCATTAAAAACCCTCACTTGCATGCCAAAGAGGGAGCCCAACGCCAGGTAGGGCATTTTGCCGGCATTCCCTTTCTGGAAGGCAATGTTGACACTTCACAATGGCAATACCGCCTGCCAGGCTCTCCCGCAACAAGTTTAATTTCTGAAATGCAGGAACTTGAAACGATATTCGCCCGCCGGGCAGAATCACTGGGTGTGGAGATCAAGCGCGGGCTCGCCATTACCGGCTTTCAGCAAAATGCCGATGAAGTTACTGTTGAGGCGGGCCATCAATCTTTTAAAGCTAAATGGCTTGTAGGATGCGACGGTAGCCGGAGCGTTGTGCGCAAACTGGCCGGCTTTGAATTTGCCGGTACCGAACCCGAATTTACCGGCTATACCACCCGGATTGATATAGCTGACCCCGAAAAGCTCAAACCGGGACGGAACGTGACAGAACGAGGCATGTACATGCAGTCGCAACCGGGTTACGTGGTGATCCAGGATTTTGATGGCGGGGCATTTCATGGTTCGGATAAGCCAATTACGCTTGAACATGTTCAGGAGGTTTTGCGCCGCGTATCAAACACCGATGTTACCATCAACACGCTTCACACCGCAACCACCTGGACCGACCGCGCGCGCCAGGCCACAACTTACCGTAACGGCAGGATACTTTTAGCCGGCGATGCCGCGCATATCCACTCGCCGCTGGGCGGGCAGGGATTAAACCTTGGCCTGGGCGATGCCATGAACCTGGGCTGGAAACTTGCGGCAACTATCCGGAAAGAGGCTACGGAGGGCTTGCTGGATAGTTATTATACCGAGCGATATCCGATTGGCGCACAGGTTTTGGATTGGTCGCGTGCCCAGGTAGCTATTATGAAACCTGATCCAGGTGCCCGTGCGCTGAATGCCGTTATCCGTGATTTGATCAATACGCGCGACGGCGCTACCTATTTTGCAGGCCGGGTATGGGGTATCCATACACATTACCAGCTTAACGGCAATCATCCGCTAACAGGGCACAGCGTTCCCAATTTTGAGTTTGAAGATGGTTCAACCATTGGCGGATTAATGCATGATGGTAAAGGCATCCTGCTTGATTTTGATGGCAATGATTCGCTTAAAACCTTTGCAGCCGAACACAGCATCCAGATCAGCTATGTTTCAGGCAAGGCGAAAAACCAATTGGGTTTAAACGCTTTGTTGATCCGTCCCGACGGCATCATCGCCTGGGCTTCCGGTCAAACATCAGATTTGAATGGACTTCATGAGGCCGCCGCCCAATGGTTTGTTATTAATTCAAAATCAATTTAAGCACGTTCGACAACACGGGATTATGGTCTTCGGCACGCCAGTTAAGATACAGATCGGTTTTAAAAGGCAGTTTAATAAACCGTAATCCCGGGCTTTCATGATACATATAGGAATCGGGCAGTATCGCCACGCCAAGGCCTTTCCGCACCAGCGCTATAATCGTCGACCCAAATTCTGAATGCAGGTAAACATCAGGCACAACCTCCAGCGCCTTAAACATTTGATGAATAATATCACTATAGCTGCTGCCCTCATCTTTTATTGGCAGTATAAATTTTTGTTGACTGAGTGTTTCTTTAGAAAGATCGTCTATAGTGCGATATGGGTGATTTTCCGGAACAACGATCGACAGGTTATCGGTATAAATCTTCTCCGACCGGATACCGGGCGCACTATTCATATCCCGGGTAATGATCAGATCAATTTTATAGTTCAGTAAAAATTCCTGCTGATTTTCATACAGTACCTGTACCAGTTCTATTTGCAGTTTGGGGAACGCGTTCGAGATATTCGCCATAATATCAGGAATAATCGACGCGGAAATAGAATCAGGATGGGCTATCCTTATCGTTCCCCTTTCGCCCAAATGTATTTGACGGGCAAACTGATGAATAAATTCCAGTTCGTTCAGCTCCACCTCCCACTTATCCTTTAAAAACTTACCTGCCGGGGTTAGTTTAACATTTCGTTTATTACGCTCAAATAACAGTACCCCCAACTCACTTTCAAGCGACTGGATCTGCCTGCTAAGTGCCGATTGGGTAATATTCATTTTACCGGCCGTGTTCCAAAAGTGAAGCTCCTGTGCTAAGGCTAAAAAATATCTGATCTGCTGAAAATCCATTAATGCAATTTACGCATTAATGGATCAAAAAATAGCATTTTATAGCATATAACGATACAGTAAATTTGTGCTATGGAAAATTTAACGATTGATAAGGTTGAACAAGCCGATGTCATTCAACTTCAGCAAATAAGTATCCAGACATTCTTTGAAACTTTTTCGGCCGTTAACTCCGAAGAGGATATGAATGCTTATCTCAACGAGAGTTTTTCTGTAGAAAGATTGACTTTCGAACTAAGTAATGAGCTATCTCAATTTTACTTTGCAGTGCTAAACGGCGAAGTAATTGGCTACCTGAAGTTAAACCTGGGGCAGGCGCAAACAGAAATTAAAGATACCCACGCGCTTGAAATCGAACGGATCTATGTATTGCAGGGTTTTCATGGTAAAAAAGTGGGCCAGCTGCTTTACAACAAGGCTATCCAGATAGCAAACGAGATCAACGCGAAATATATATGGCTTGGGGTATGGGAAAAAAATCAGAGGGCCATCAGCTTTTATAAAAAGAATGGTTTCGTGGAATTTGATCAGCATATCTTCCGGTTAGGTGCTGATGAGCAGATTGATTTAATGATGAAAAAGATATTAAAAGACTGATAAGAGATGGATAAAAAAAATATACTGCTTGTTTTATTGATATTGGGTACCGCGTTTTGGGGCATCTCATTTTCGGTGACTAAACTGGCCATTGGGCAGGCATCATCATCCGCGTTTTTGTTTTATCGTTTCTTAGCTGCTACAACGATCCTTTCCATCATCTTTTGGAAACGTTTAAAAGCAATCAAGTGGATTTCTGTAAAAATAGGGGTTGCTTTAGCTGTTCCGCTCACTGCCGGCATCTATTTTCAAACACTGGGTATTAAGTACAGTACCGCCTCGCAATGCTCATTTGTGGCGGGTATGTGTGTGGTGATTATTCCCTTACTCAAAATTATTTTGTACAAAACCGTCGCCCCGGCCAAAATCTGGATTGCGGCAACTATTGCTCTAATCGGCTTATCCATCATTTCAATCAATAAAGATTTTTCGGTTAACATTGGCGATTTATATACCATTGCCGGGGCCGTTGCCTTTGCTGTTTACCTCATCAAGGTAGAAACGCATTCCCGGTCAAAAGATATAGTAAACACCATTGTGCCGATGTTTGCCGCTTGTGCATTATTTACCGGTTGTATTGCTGTAAGCGATGTTAATACAAACTGGTCGCCGGCAAGTAATACTTTCTGGATAGGGATTGCCTACTGTTCTCTGTTCTCTACCGCATATATGTACACGGTATCAAACATTGCGCAGCGGCATATCAGCGCCGAAAGGGTATCCATCATTTATCTTTTTGAACCGGTATTTGGAGCCATAGCCGCCTTTTTCATTTTGGGCGAAGGGTTTACCTGGCGTTTGCTTTTAGGCGGTAGCCTAATTTTTATGGCAACACTTATATCCGAAGTGAAATTTCTACGAAGAGCACGACAGTCTTAAAACTGTTTAGATCCGATCCAATAATTTACTTCATTGCCGTTGCCTTTAGTCAAAGGAATAATAGGAAAAACAAAGGGCTTTAGCCAAATGCAACCTGATTAATTGGGCTAAAGCCCGGCTGAGGCGCATTTTCGCACCGTTGACTAAAGTCAACGGCAATGGATATAATATTTCCTATCAGCTTTAGTATCAATATTAACTCGAGTAGTATACGCATCACATAACTGAGCCATACAGGTAAGTAATTTGAGCCGTAGAAGAAATCGGCCCAAGGCGAACAAGCTGCATCTTTGTATTGTTAATTTATAAAACAAAACAACGATGACAACAATATCAAAAATAGCCCTCGGCAAAAACGGACCCTTAGTTTCAAAACTTGGATTAGGCTGCATGCGTATGTCCTCTGTTTGGGGAAGCCGTGCCGGCGACGAAAATGAAAGTATTGCCACCATTCAGGAGGCATTGGATAATGGCATTAATTTTCTGAACACAGGCGATTTTTATGGCGCAGGCCATAACGAGCTGCTGGTAGGTAAAGCCATTAAAGGCCGAAGGGATGATGCCTTTATCAGCGTAAAATTTGGCGCGATATTTTATGGCGGCCAATGGCTTGGGCTGGATCTGCGCCCGGTAGCTATCAAAAACTTCATAAACTACTCTTTAGTACGCCTGGGTATAGATACCATTGATCTTTATCAGCCATGCCGCTTAGATAACAGCGTTCCAGTAGAAGATGTAATTGGCACCATTGCCGACCTCATTAAAGAAGGAAAAGTACGTCACCTCGGCGTTTCTGAAATTACATCAGAGCAATTGCGCAAAGCCAATAGCGTATACCCTGTATCTGCGTTGGAAATAGGTTATTCTTTAGCCGACAGGCAAATTGAAAGCGACCTGCTCCCAACCGCGAAAGAGCTGGGTATTGGCGTTGTGGCATTTGCCAATACAGCCGAAGGTCTGCTAACCGGCGACATGAAAGCCCCACTTCCGGCCGATAGTTATCACAACCATTTTTCACGTTTTCAGGGCGAAAACCTGGTTAAAAACCTGGAAAAGGTTGAGGTATTAAAACATATAGCAAAAGATAAAGGATTTACGCCTACGCAGGTAGCCATAGCCTGGGTTAACGCGCAGGGCGATCATATGATGCCACTGGTAAGCATGAGCCGCCGTTCGCGCCTGCCCGAAAACATAGCAGCTATGGGCATTGAGTTTACTGCTGCTGAAATAGACACGCTTAATACAACCTTTGCGCCCGGCGCAATATTGGGCAGCACCTATTTGCAGCGATAATAGGTTGTTACCATAAGCCCTCCTCATTTTATATCTTTACGTAATGGTTAACCCAACTGAAATTATTCCGGGCGTGCTCTTTTACTCTTACCTCTCGGCAATGAGAAAAGATAAAGTAGCATTCCTGGAACATACTACCCTGGTATTGCAGGTTTCTGGTCGTTTTACGATGGAGACAGCGAGCGAGAAAATTTCGATGGAAAAAGGCGAGATGCTGCTGATCCATAGAAATCAGTTGGGCGAACTCACTAAAACACCACTTGATGGTGAGGAGTATCAAACTATTGTTATTTGTTTAAAAGAAGACCTGCTCAGGAAAATCGCGCTTGACGAACAAATAGAAATAGGGAATAAGTATGCTGGCCCGCCTAACATACTTATTCCTAAAAATGATTTCCTTCATGCTTTTTTTCAATCGGTGATCCCCTACGTCCATCACCCGAACGAGCAGATCACCAATACCATGGGCATATTAAAAGTAAAAGAGGCGGTGTACCTCCTTATCAATACGATGCCCGAACTAAAGAATTTCCTGTTTGATTTTTCGGAGCCTTATAAAATGGACCTGGAAAAGTTTATGCACAGCAATTTCCATTTCAATATCCCTGTCGAAAAATTCGCGAGGTTAACAGGCAGAAGCCTTGCCGGGTTTAAGCGCGATTTTCAAAAAATATTCGGTATGGCGCCCCGGCACTGGCTGCAGGAAAAACGGTTAACAGAAGCCCGGCATTTAATAGAAAAAAGAAGCAAAAAGCCATCAGCTATATACCTCGACCTTGGCTTCGAAAGCCTCGCTCATTTTTCCTACTCCTTCAAGAAAAAGTTTGGTAAGGCCCCTACCGAATGGGTATTGGAGCCAGGAAGCTCTTTAATTTGATAAGCTTTGCCGCTTATTTTTTACGCTAATGACACTCCCATTACCAATTATAAGCGCCTGCGTAAAAATGTATCAGTGTTCCCTACTTCTGTATAAATCGCGCGGCCCCAATCGATCTAATTTTGTCTTATCATTTAAAAACAACAAAAATGGCAAAGACAATTTTCATTACCGGCGCATCACGTGGCTTCGGTAAATTATGGGCCGAGGCACTATTGCAAAGAGGCGATAAAGTAGTAGCAACCGCCCGCGACTTAAGCTCGCTGGACGATCTGGTTAACAAATATGGCAACAATATTTTACCGCTACAGTTAGACGTTAACGACCGCGCTGCTGATTTTGCAGCTATCAACAAAGCTAAAGAACATTTCGGCAGTATTGACGTGCTGATCAATAATGCCGGTTACGGTTTATTTGGCAGCATAGAAGAAACCACCGAGCAGGAAGCCCGCGAGCAGATGGAAACCAACTTCTTTGGTTTGCTATGGTTATCGCAAGCCGTATTACCGGTTATGCGTGAGCAAGGTCACGGCCATATCATTCAGCTTTCAAGCGTGCTGGGGCTTATTACCCTGCCTGTATTGGGCATATACAATGCCTCTAAATTTGCAGTGGAAGGTTTAAGCGAAACATTGGCCGCCGAAGTAAAAGGCTTTGGGATAAAAGTATCATTAATTGAACCAAATGGCTTTGCAACCGACTGGGCAGGAGCCTCTGCCGCGCAAACTGTGGCAATGCCGGAGTATGATGCTGTACGCGCTGCGTTCCAGGCTGGTTTAACCGACGAAATTTTCGGTGTACCAGAAGCAACTACCGATGCTGTACTTAAATTGATTGACAGCGATAATCCTCCATTGCGTTTATTCCTTGGTAAATACGCTTACCCTTGGGTTAAACAAACTTATGAAGGCCGTACTGCAGAATGGGACAGCTGGAATGAAGTTGCCTCGGCAGCACACGGTAAATAATATAAATGGTATTATCCTGACATAATCTACGCCGTATTCCGGCGTAGATTTGTTTAACTTTATTCATCATGCAGCATTTTAAAAATTTGACCGACATGCACCGGTCTAACGGTTTTCCGATGCCGGAGAACCCGCTTTTCAGTTTGTACAGGTGTACCCATACCTGCGGGTTTGGCGAGAGGGAATTTACATCCGATTTTTATATGATCGGGTTTAAAAAGCTTAAAGCAGGGCAGATCATGTATGGCCGCACCAAATATGATCATGATAACGGCAGCATGATGTTTATCAAACCCCGGCAAGTAATTCAGTTTAACAGTGTTGAATATGATGAAGACGCGTTTATCATGTTCATCCACGAGGATTTCCTGAACGGGCACTTTCTGCATACTGAAATAAGCAAATATGCTTTTTTCGATTACGAAGCAAACGAAGCACTGCACCTTTCGCCCTCAGAAGAGCAGATCATGTGGGACCTTTATTACAAGATAGAAGCCGAATACCGCAACAATACCGATGAGTACAGCCGTGATATTATGCTTACTCATATAGATTCGATCCTGAAATATTCGCAACGGTTTTACAAACGCCAGTTTATTAACCGCACCGAACTTTCGGGCAAAACTGTATCGAAATTTAATGAAGTGTTAGCCGCCTATTTTAAAAATGGATTGCTGCTAACCCAGGGACTGCCATCTGTTAACGCGTTAGCCTCGCAACTCAACCTGTCGCCGCGTTACCTGAGCGATTTGCTTAAGCAGGAAACAGGAAAGACGGCTATTGAACTGATACATATTTACCTGGTAAACGAAGCCAAAAACCGCCTTAAAAGTGATTACCAAAGCGTTTCGGAAATAGCGTACGAGCTCGGCTTTGAGAACTTGCCATATTTTTCGCGGTTGTTTAAAAAGGAAACAGGTATCAGTCCTAACCAGTTTAAAAAGCAGTTGGTTAATTAACGGCTTTTACTCTGCTGTTTCACAATTTTTTTTCTGTTTGGCCTTTGCTAAAAGCGGATCCGCTGAGTTTTGGGTAATTTCCTGGCAGGTTATTTTGTTTACATATCCGGCTTCGGTACTAACAACACTTACATAATTCACTTTTCCTTCTTCAACAGTTATTGTTAATGGTGCCGATTTTTTTCCATTTGACAGGCCGCCGCTAACTACGCTAACCGTATGCAGACCGGGAGTTATATCATGTATGGAAAAAGATTTATTTTTCATTTTGCAGACAAGTTTATCATCAACATAAAACCTGTAATTAACCGCCGATCCTGCATACCCCGTTACCCGGATCAGGTAAACCTGCCCTGTTTTAGTTTGTGAAAAACCTTTAAAGGACATGACCAGCATAAACGCAAAAAAGGCGAAGATTTTGATAGTTTTCATAGATATAAAGTTTAAGTAGTAAGTATGTTCAATATAGCATTTTTAAACTTTAAAACCTTGTTAACTATGTTAATCGTGCATTTAGCAACGATGTTCGGATCAGCTTAAGCGTTTCATTTTCTGATGATGAATCCTTCTCAGCAGATAAAACAGTATAGGTAATAACCGCCATCGTTCTTTCAGGCTTTATCAATCGCCAGGTAATAAGCGTAATCATCGTACCATTATCGTCCGACTCTTTATAAGCAGGCCCTGCCAAAAGGTTTCCATGTACTGTGGTTGCATAAGACAGATCAGCGATCAGAAATTTCAAATTTTCTTCTTCAGTTATTCCCGGTGGAGGGATTACCTCAATAATATTAAAACGCAGGGTACTTTTCGATTTCGGATCAAAACAAGCCTCCTGATTTTCTCCTTCAAATTCATATTGCCAATGCGCAGGAAGGTTAATGATCAAGTTTTTATATTGATGTATTATGAGTGGTATTTGCTTCTTTCTGAATAAATTAAACATGGCAGGGACTTTTGTTCAACATTTCAAGTTTACTAAAATAACCATTTTAAATTCTGTAGGAAATCTGTAGTTCAAAAGTCATGTTAAGTTTCCGTTAATAAGCCTTTCAGAATAAAACGAATTTGTAATTTTGGCTACAATCGTTTTCTTATGAAACTAAAATTCATTGCCGGCATTACCCTTTTAAGTGCGGCGTTACAATCGTTCGCCCAAACTCCGGGTAAAATCGAGCAAACAGGACAGGTATTATTACCTAACGGATGGAAGCTTAGTCCCGCCGGGCGTTCACTGCCTCTTGGCGATCTGCCTCTTAATATGCAGTTGTCGTCATCAGGCAAATTACTGGCAGTTACCAATAACGGCCAAAGCACCCAATCGGTACAACTGATCGACCCTAAAAATGAAAAACTGCTTGACGAAGTGGTAGTAAAAAAATCATGGTATGGCCTTGCTTTCAGCCGCGACGAGAAAAAATTGTATGCATCGGGCGGAAACGATAACTGGATCCTGGTATTCAACATCGCCAATAACAAACTGGGAACACCTGATACCATTAAGTTAGCGCCAAATGCCTGGCCTAAAAACAAGGTATGCCCTACAGGCCTGGTAACCAACAAAAGCAACAGCCGCCTGTATTCAGTTACCAAAGAAGATAGTACCCTTTATATTATCGATCCTGATAAAAAAAATATCCTTAAACAGGTAAAACTTCCGGCCGAAGCTTATAGCTGCGTTTTATCTCCGGATGAAAAAACGCTTTATATTTCTTTATGGGGCGGCGATATGCTTGGCTTTTATAACATTACAACCCAAACCCTAAGTACTATCAAAACCAGCAGCCACCCCAACGAACTGCTTTTAGATAAAAAAGGGAAATTTCTGTATGTTGCCGACGCCAATGACAACGCGGTGTCTGTAGTAAATACAACTACACATAAAATAGTCGAAACTATTTCTACAGCCCTTTATCCTACCCGCCTCACCGGTTCAACCAGTAACGGGCTCGCGCTATCATCTAACGGAAAAACATTGTACATAGCCAATGCCGATAACAATTGCCTTGCCGTATTTGACGTTACTGTCCCCGGCAGCAGCAAAAGCAAGGGCTTTATCCCGGTTGGCTGGTACCCTACCAACGTAAAAATGTTAGGTGATAAAATCCTGGTGTCAAACGGTAAGGGCTTTTCATCAATGGCTAATCCGAGAGGACCTCAGCCGGTTAAAAAAACTGACAACAGCGGTTACAAACAAGGCGCAATCAATAGTCGCGAGCAGTATATCGGTGGCTTATTTAAAGGTACGTTATCCTTTATCAATACCCCAACCGATGCCGAGCTGAAAACTTACACCAAGCAGGTTTACGCCAATACGCCCTTTACTGCCAAAGTTGAAAAAACAGCCAAGGGCGAAGAAGGTAACCCGATCCCGCGTCGGGTAGGTGATAAATCGCCGATTAAATATGTGTTCTACATCATTAAAGAAAACCGCACTTACGACCAGGTTTTAGGCGATATGCCGCAGGGCAACGGTGATACATCGCTATGTATCTTCGGCAATAAAGTAACGCCTAATCACCACGCCATAGCAAACGAGTTTGTGCTGCTGGATAATTTTTACGTTGATGCCGAGGTAAGTGCCGACGGCCACAACTGGAGCATGGCAGCTTATGCTACGGATTTTGTGGAAAAAACCTGGCCAACCAGCTATGGTGGTCGCGGTGGTAACTATGATTTTGAAGGTACCCGCAAAGCGGCCTATCCGCGCGATGGCTTTATATGGGATTACTGTAAGCGTGCTGGCGTAAGCTACCGTACTTACGGCGAGTTTGTGAGCGATGGCAACCCGGGCAAGGCAAACTTAAAATCGCTTGAAGGACATTTTTGCCCAAAATCGCCGGGATTTGATTTAAATGTTAAAGATGTAAAACGTACTGAGATCTGGGCGCATGATTTTGATTCGTTATTGACCATAAACGCTGTACCGCATTTCAATACAGTACGTATTTCGAACGACCATACCAGCGGGCAGCGTAAAGGTGCCATATCTCCTATTGCAGCAGTAGCTGATAATGACCTTGCCATAGGCCAGTTTATTGAGCATTTATCGCACAGCCCTATCTGGAAAGAATCGGTAGTTTTTATTTTGGAAGATGACGCCCAAAACGGCCCCGACCATATCGACGCTCACCGTTCGCCTGTATTTGTTGCCGGCCCGTATGTAAAGCGTAACGCGGTGATTCACGGCATGTATTCAACCTCGGGCGTTTTGCGTACCATGGAGCTTATTTTAGGCCTTCCTCCAATGAGCCAGTATGATGCCGCAGCTATGCCCTTATATGATTGCTTTACCAGCAAGCCCGACTTTACACCTTACACAGCCAAAGCAGCACAGGTTGACCTGGAACAGCGCAACATAGCTGTAAACGAAAGCAGCAAACGCTCCGAGCTATTTAATTTTGCTAAAGAAGATGCGGCACCGGATATTGAGCTGAACGAGGTAGTTTGGAAGTACGTAAAAGGCGAGTCGTCTGTCATGCCTGCGCCAAAAAGGAGCGCCTTTGTAATTTTAGAACCTAAAAAAGAACAGGATGATGATTGATTTGTTAACTTGTGTCTGAACTCGAATTTTTAGAATTAAAGAATTTATCGAATTAAATTTAATAGCAATTGAAAATTCGTGAAATTCGAATAATTTCTTAAAATTCCGGTTCAGATAACTAATTATACTCCTATGATCACTCATTTAGAAAACGAGCACATTAAAGTAGCTATTGACACCAAAGGCGCACAGCTAAGTTCATTTATTAACAAAGCCACCGGCGTTGAGCACATGTGGCAGGCCGATGAAAAAGTTTGGCCATGGCATGCACCAAACCTTTTCCCGGTGGTTGGCGGCCTCATTAATAATGAGCTTTTGGTAGGTGGTGAAAAGTATGCCATGTCGCGCCATGGGTTTGCGCGGCAGTCGGAGTTTTTTTTGTTGGAGTCGGATGAAACATCAGCAAGTTACTCGTTACCTAATTGCGAAAACACATTAAAAGTTTATCCTTTTAAATTCGACTTTCAGATCCTGTACCACCTTATTGACAATGCTCTCCGTGTTACCTATAAAGTGATCAACCTTGATAAAAAATCAATATATTTTTCGGTTGGAGGGCACCCTGCTTTTAATATACCTTTCAACAAGGGCGAAAATTATGAGGATTATTACCTTGAGTTTGAAACCGAAGAACATTTTAACACCCATCTTTTATCAAAAGACGGCTTTTTTAATGGCGTAACACATCCGGTACCTACTCCAAATAAAAAACTTTATTTAACCCGCGATCTGTTTAATGACGACGCGCTGGTTTTTAAAGATGTGAAATCGCGCATGATAACTATCAAAAGTGATAAGCATGATCAAACCCTGGCGCTTGAGTTTCCGCATTTCAATTATCTTGGTTTATGGGCCAAACCTGGAGCTGATTTTGTTTGCATAGAGCCGTGGTTAGGCTGTGCTGATACCGAGGGTAAACACGTTGATATTAAAGAGAAAGAAGCTATTCAAAAACTAAGTGTAGGGCACGTGTTTGAGTCGGCCTATTTTATTTGTTTGTAAACATTGGCGTTACAAAAAATTTAGATTTGGTTAAAACATTTTTCACAGTTTTTCTCTTTCATAGAGAAATCACTTAAATATTAAAACTATGAAAACGAAAGTTTATTTATTAGCCCTCACCTTATTGCTGTCATTTACAGCCTTGAATACTTTTGCTGCCGATAGTCACGCGCTTACTCCGCTAAGCAAAGAAGAGATTTCAACCATGACAACCGAGCAAAAGCAAGCCCGTGTTGAGGAGATAAAAGCCCGTGTAAACGAGATCAAAGCAATGGACAAATCGCAGCTTAACAAAGAAGAGCGTAAAGAATTGCGTACCGAGCTTAAAAGCATGAAAAAAGAAGCTAATGCCCTTGGCGGTGGCGGCGTTTACCTTTCATTGGGTGCTATCATCATCATTATTTTAGTATTGATCCTGATATTATAACCGGAATAACTTGTATAACAAAAAACGCCCCTGATTTTCGTCAGGGGCGTTTTTTTGTTGGGGGGCTATCTTCTGATGTTTGAATAAAACAGTTTTGTCATTTCGACGAACCGGCAGGGAGTGTGCAATGGTTTGAGGAGAAATCTTATACGTCGCGCATGTTAGCTTACACAGCGCATAAGATTTCTCTTTCGCCCCGGTGCTTATTCCCTCCCCTGCTCTATCGAAATGACATTTTTAATTATGTGCTGGTGAAGATTGTATCTTAAAACAAAAAAGCCCCTGGATATTTCCAGGGGCTTTCAATATATCTTAGTTAATTACTTTATTATTTTTTGCTGCTGTCTGCTGGTTTAGGAGCTGGTGTAGCAGATGGTGTTAACGCCGGAGTTGCTGATGGAACCGAGTTAGTTGGTTTTGAAGCTTTTTCAATTTGCTCACGCAAAGCCGGGTTATCATTATTGCTTGATGATGAACCACCTTTTACAGCTACGTTAATAGCCAGTGACAATACCATAAGGGTTATAGCTAACACCCAGGTACCTTTTTCTAAGAAATCGCCAGTTTTTTGTACACCCATTAATTGTGATGAGCTTGAAAAATTTGATGCCAAACCACCGCCTTTAGGGTTTTGGATAAGTACGATAAGCCCTAACAGAGCGCATACAATTACGGTAACAATGATTAAAACGATATACATTTCTTTATATTAATTAGTTTTCTTTTCTAACTGCTCAATTTGGCTTGCAAAGTAACGGCTTTTTTCCGGGAATTTCAACATCAATTTTTTGTAAGTTGCAATAGCCTTGTGATATAGCATCTGATCGATGTAAATCTGCGCTAAAGTTTCACTTACCAGGTCATTTCTGTCTTCCGAACTTTTCTTTGCCTTATTCTCATTATCAATTTTCTCAATTGATGGCGGCCTGATCTGAGGTTCTTCCTTAATGAATTTCTCAATAATAAGATCTTCCTTGCTTTTTATCTCCGGAACATCGGGCTGAGGGGTTTTCTCCAGTTCTTCCAGCGATTGTGCGTGGAAGATATTTTCATAATACTGATGCTGTAAAGCGTCGGCAGGCCGATCATTCGAGGCAACCGGAGCGTTTGCCGGTGCAATGGTTTCAATATTATAAGGCTGATAAGTAGATGCGTATTCTTTACGGGTTTTATCTAACCACCACATAAAGGTATACGGCATTTTTTCATCATGATATTTTGATACAACTTCCGGCTGTTCGGGAGCTCCGATCTCTGCCATTTGCGAAACATACTCCTGCGCTGTGGCCTTATCCTCAATGCGTGTATCAGCAACAGAGTTATCAAATAAAAAGTAATCGGTTGACGCGATATTGCCGATGATCCATTTTTCAGTTACATCGTCTTTCACCGGCCTGGTTTCCGTTGGAACCGGCGGCGGCGTCAGAAGTTCAGGATCGGCAACGTCTTCATTTTTATTGCTTGGTTCCTGCTCTGCCTCAACATGGTTAACAAGCTCGTTCGCATTAGCCTGAGCGATACTTATGCTTTCAATCCCAACAATTTCATCGTAAACCTCGTCATCTATATCATGAGCAGACACAACGGCTTCTGGTTCAGTTATTGCCGGAGTATCAGTTATAGCGTCCTGTTTAGGCTCCTCGCCAATGGTGAAATCAAAACTGGTTGCTTCCTCAGTTGAACCGGATGATGCCTCTTCAGGTGTCGGCGGTAAAGCATCCTCCTGATCATCAGCCAAACCTATATTGAAATAGTTTTCGGTAACCGGAGTATTAACAGTTGGTTCAGCATTAACCAGGTTAATTATCTGCGACGTATTTATTGGAGCAAGCCCATCGGGTTCGTGAATCAGTTTATGCAGTAAAACAGGCTGATAGTAAATGGCCGCCTTCTGCACATCCTTATTTGTACCGGCATGCGCAAGCAATGCGCGCAAAATCCCGCTTTGAGGATAGGCATCAACCAACTGCTGCAGGTTATAACCATAAAAAGAACCTGTCTCGGCCGGATTGGCCAACAGTTCATCTAATATTTCGTATTGCCTGCTATTCAAATATTGATCCACGTGGTTGAAAATACAAATTGCCTACCAATTAGAAAAGGCTGCGTTAAAAATATCATCAATTAACTGCTTATTAATTTGCTGTATCAGGTTTTGTTCCTGCGAAGAAATATCCCCCCGGTAATCGGCAAACTTAGTAAAACTTTGCTCAAAACTAAGCTTTTTATCTGCCGGAGTTTTCGCGGCATCAAATGAAAATTTAACCCTAACGGTGATAGTAAGCCTGTTAGCATCAGCAATTGGAGCCACATTATTTGCAGTAGCCTGAATAGATGCCGGAGCGATAGAATAGCCGGTGATAGCGCCCGACATGGTTGCATCGGCCTCGCCGCGGACTAAGCTTAGGCTGGTTTGTGTACGGACCCTGTCTTTTAACGCTTCAGTAAA
Organism: Mucilaginibacter kameinonensis; assembly: GCF_003675385.1. Taxonomy (GTDB): domain Bacteria; phylum Bacteroidota; class Bacteroidia; order Sphingobacteriales; family Sphingobacteriaceae; genus Mucilaginibacter; species Mucilaginibacter kameinonensis. Next base: position 61,791 of record NZ_RCWZ01000008.1, read on the forward strand.
GGTCTGGCTCAGGTTATTTACCACCAAAGCTGCGTTATTTTCAAAAAACTGTATATTAATGGTCTTCAAACTGGGCGGGATTGATTGATTTTTGAGGGTGTAACATGATGGGCATATAAGTACCAGCACACACACAGAAATAATTCCCAAAAGTTTTTTCATCAATTTTATAAGTTTAGCTCTTTTATTTTCCTGTATAAAGTACGCTCAGAGATCCCCAGTTCGTTAGCGGCAAGCTTGCGTTTGCCCTTATGTTTCTTTAAAGCCTTACGGATCAGATCCGATTCCTTTTCAATCAGCGACAGCGACTCTTCCACCTCTTCGGCATCGTGTGTTATATTAAAGCCGTCGATAGTATTGCTGTTGTTGCTACTGCTGTTTGTAACGGTATTAACGGGTTGTTGTAAAGTAAATTGTGGCTCGGCATTACCATGCAGCTCAATATCGCGATAAAGCTGGTTTAAGGTCTGCGGATTATTGGCATAATGCGGCGAAACGCCACCATGTTCAATAATATCGGCCACCAGTTTCTTCAGCTCCACCATATCACGCTTCATGTCAAACAGTACTTTGTACAATATATCGCGTTCAGAAAAATCTTCCTTAGGCTGATTTTCAACTCGCATGGGCAGGTTGCGTGCACCGGCCTCATGCGGGATATAAGTAAGCAGTGTTTGCGCGGTAATGATCCTGTCACGCTCCAAAACAGCCAACTGTTCGGCCATATTTTTTAGCTGCCTTACGTTACCCGGCCACGAATAGTTTGATAATACCTGCTGCGCCTCATCATCCAGCTGAATTGGCGGCGTACGGTATTTGTCGGTAAAGTCGGCGGTAAACTTGCGGAACAGCAAAAAGATATCCTCCTTCCTGTCGCGCAATGGTGGTATTTTTAATGGTACAGTGTTTAAACGGTAATAAAGGTCTTCACGAAATTTGCCGTTTTTTACCGCCTCGTACACGTCAACGTTAGTTGCTGCAATAACGCGCACGTTAGTTTTTTCAACTTTTGACGAGCCTACTTTAATATATTGGCCTGATTCAAGCACCCTTAACAAGCGCGCTTGTGTGCCCAGGGGCATTTCGGCAATCTCATCCAAAAATATGGTACCGCCATTTACAGTTTCAAAATAACCTTTACGTTCGCCAACAGCACCCGTATAAGCGCCTTTTTCGTGGCCAAAAAGTTCTGAATCGATAGTACCTTCTGGTATAGCGCCACAGTTAACCGCTATGAAAGGCCCATGTTTACGCGGGCTCATCTGGTGTATAATGTGCGAAAAAACCTCTTTACCACTACCACTCTCCCCGGTAATCAACACCGAAATATCTGTAGGCGAAACCTGGTTTGCTATAGTTATAGCCCGGTTAAGCAATGGCGAGTTGCCAATGATCCCGAAGCGTTGTTTAATTTCCTGTACTTCCATGTTAAAAAAGATTCAAGAAGTCAAGAGTCAGGAAGCAAGATCTGAACGGAGGGTTCTCTCATCTCAAATTTAGCTTCTTACATACATCTTGTCTTTTATGTAAGAGATGCTTTTACTCATCATCAGAATTCAAAATGTATTCTCTGAAAGAGAATATCATTTTTTGAACTTCAACAACAAAATCTAAACATTCCTTTAATTTATCTTTAGAGCCGTAGCCCCGTCGTTCACATATTAATAATTGCGTCTCTACCTCAAAAGATGAAGTAAGGGACGTTGTCAAAAATTCGGCAAAATGCGCCTTAGTTCTTTTACCTGAACCTTCCGCTATGTTAGACGGAATGGAACAGGAGCATCTGTTTAATTGGTCAATCAGGTTATATCGTTCTTCAATAGGTAACGCTTTACAATAATCATAGGTCAAATCTGTAAGGTCCATTGATTTTTGCCAAATCTTCAAACTCTTAAAATTATGCCTCATATAGCTTAGTCTTAACCTTATTTCTTGATTCCTGACTCTTGATTTCTTGCCTCTACTCTACCACTTTACCGATCAAGGTAGCCGTTGTGCTGCGCTCGATAAGTACGTTTACGTATTGACCTGGCTTGTAATTTTCGCCAACCGGGAAAATTACCATCGCATTTTGATCGCTGCGGCCGCAATAGTCTTTATCAGATTTTTTAGAAAAACCTTCTATCAGCACGCGCTCTACCCTGCCTATGCGGGCCTGCATCCTGTAAAATGAATATTCCTGCTGTTTTGCTACTATTTCGGTTAATCGCTTTTGCTTCACTTCTTCTGGAATATCATCCGCATAACGTTTTGCAGCCAAAGTACCTGGTCTTTCGCTGTATTTAAACATGTAAGCAAAGTCGTACTTCACATAATCCATCATGCTTACCGTTTCCTTATGCTCATCGTCGGTTTCGCTGCAAAAACCGGTAATTACATCGGTTGATATCGCACAATCAGGGATGATACGGCGAATAGCGTCTATCCTGTTGATATACCACTCGCGGTCATAAGTACGGTTCATCAGATCAAGGATGCGGCTATTGCCCGATTGTACCGGCAGGTGGATATAATTACAGATGTTATCGTATTTATTGATGGCATAAAGCACATCATCGGTAATATCCTTCGGATGCGAGGTTGAAAACCTAACCCTCAGATCAGGATTTATCAGCGCTACCATCTCCAGCAGGTTAGCAAAGTTTGTAGTTATAACTTCTTCTCCGGTGGTTGAATATTTATATGAATCTACGTTCTGGCCTAACAAGGTAACCTCACGGTAGCCCCTATCAAACAGATCGCGGCATTCGGCTACTATCGATAATGGATCGCGGCTGCGTTCGCGGCCACGGGTAAATGGCACTACGCAAAACGAACACATGTTATCGCATCCGCGCATAATGGATACAAAGGCATTGATGCCATTGCTGTTTAAACGCACCGGACTGATATCGGCATAAGTTTCCTCGCGTGATAACAATACGTTAACCGCTTTTTGGCCATCATCAACCTGGTCAATCAGGTTTGGCAAATCGCGGTAAGCATCCGGACCAACAACCACATCAACTAATTTTTCTTCTTCCAGGAATTTTGATTTCAGACGTTCGGCCATGCAGCCCAATACGCCTACCACCAGGCCCGGATTTTTTACTTTGGCAACGGTGAACTCTTTTAAACGGTTGCGTACACGTTGTTCGGCGTTTTCGCGGATAGAACAGGTATTGATGAAAATAACATCGGCAACGCTATAGTCGGAGGTGGTTTCAAAACCACGCTCGGCTAAAATAGAAGCTACGATCTCACTATCAGAAAAGTTCATGGCGCAGCCATAGCTTTCAATATAAAGCTTACGGCCATTATTTTTAGCTGCTTCGGCTTTTAACATTAACGCCTCACCCTGCCTGCTCTCATCATGTGTTTTATCCGGAATAAGCAAATCCATCATTTATATAAAAAATTAGTTTGCAAAAATAAACAAAATTTAAATACCTAAATGACATATTGTCAGTATTAAATAAAATCATGGGTTACTTTACAAAAAACGGGTAATACGCTTGTATTACCCGTTCATTAAATTCGGTTTCAGTTAAGCTTACTGTGTTAAAGCTACGGTAGTGGTATTATTGATTTGCCATATAGCCGCACCCGGAGTAGGGAAGCTAACACCTTTGGTACTACCTTTAATGCCATTATCCTGGCCAAAGTAATACAGCGGATGCCCTTTGTACACCAACTGTGTTTGCCCAAATACGGTGATCACATCAAAGTCGGCCTTGTTTAAAATTGATGGAACGTTTTGAACCGCAGTTACCCCATCAATTGGCCAGTTTGCATCATGCGCCGCAACGCCGGTGCTAAACTTGTTTGTTTTAAACGCGTCTTTTGTAAACATGTACAGAGTACGGCCGTTAACATCGGTAATGTACTGCGAGTTTTCGGTACCGGCAATACCTTTGCTGGTGTATTGGTTTCCATCGTTGCCTATCAGCTGCGCGTAAGAAACCATTACACTATAATCCGCTTTAGCAATAAACCATGTTTTGCCCACGCCATCGCCGTTAACGTCTGTAGTTGCAACATCTTTTGAATAATAATACAAAGGCCAGCCTTTATAGGTGGTTTGTTTGTTTCCATCGGTATTGGTGATGACACCAAAATCGGTAGCCGCCAGGCCGGTGCCTATTGATGGATTTTCTTTGTAAAAGGCGGGCCAAACCACAGCACAGCCGCCGGTACAGGTTGAAACGTTAGCAGCATCGTCAGAAAAAAAGTAAAGCGCGCGGCCGTTGTTGTCTGTAATAATGCTACCAAAAGTGCTGTTTGAAGTAAGCTGCACACCGGTAACAACGGTAGACTTGGTTGGGTTGTTGTCGTGATTCTTTTTACACGATGCCGTTAGTAAAGTTAAGGCAATTGAGCCCGTCAGGGCTAAGTACATTTTTGTTTTCATCGGGAGTCCTAATTAGATGTTAATAATGGTTATTGTTTAGATATAACGCCATGAAATTCCCGGGGGTTGCTTCGTGGTTAAGCAAAACCACAACATTAGCTATCCTCGCAGCTGTAAACCATATTGAAACGATTCCTGACGAACGATGAATTAAGTATGAGTTTTAACAAAAAATAACCTATCCGGCCACCAACACTATAACAAAAGTTGCTAACTTGCTGTTAAAGCATTAAGACACAAGTAAAATTAATAACCGGTAAATGGCGCTAAATTTTTTAAAGCACAAGTGGCAAAAAAGGACATTTAAATTTGTGCTGATACCGGTAATCGTGATATTGCTGCTGGCCGTAGTTGTAAACAGGTATTGGTCGCCCATATTGGCCGGAAAAGTAAAGGATGTTGTATTAAGCAGCAGCGACAGCCTTTATAAAGCCGATTTTTCGGATGCGGAATTGCATATCCTGCAGGGGAAAATTATCATTTATAATATAACGCTCAAGCCGGATACAGCTGTTTACAATAAAAAAAAACGCTTACGCCTGGCGCCAAATACACTGGTTGAACTTAAGGTAAAGCGATTGGTGCTTAACCACGTGCATCCCTTTAGCCTGTATTTTCAGAAAAAATTAAATATTGGCCAGATCATCCTGAATGAGCCGCAACTGAACGTAAGCTACCAGCTAAACCATACTAAAGATACTGTTGTTAAAGACCGTCGTACCGCCTGGCAGCGTATTTCCAAAAGCCTGAAATGTATCCAAATCGGTACTATTTTACTGAATGATGTTAACTTAAAATATGAAGATTACTCGGGCAATAAAGTAGCTATTTCCCGGCTGAAAGAGCTGAACTTTAGCGCTACCGATTTACTGATAGATTCGGCTACGCAGTACGATAAATCGCGCTTGCTTTACTGTAAGGATATTATAACCGAAGTAAATAATTACACCGGAGAAACGCCGAGCGGCTTATATACCTATAAGATCAGGCATCTTAAACTTTCAACGCTTACTTCAAAGCTTAATATCGAAGGGCTTGCCATGCAACCGGCCAAATCAGATGTATTCTTTGGCAAAAGTCAAAAAGACCGGCTGGGCCTGCTGGCCGATTCTGTACAGCTCAATAATTTTGATTATTTAAATTATCATAAATACCGTACCGTTTCTGCATCAAGTTTAACCCTGGCCAATGGCAAGGTAACCGCTTTCACTAACCCTGGTAAAAAGCCCGATTCACTAACGGATAAGGTTAAAACCTTTCCTAACATGATGATCAGGAAATTAAATCTTGATCTGCGGATCGACACCCTGAAACTCCGTCATATGGATGTGATCTATAATGAATTTGATAAAAAGTCACAGAAAACAGGTACGGTTGCATTTAACAATACCAGCGGCAATATTTATAACATTACCAATAATCCATCGGCCATAGCCAAAAATAATTTTACCACTATTGATCTGACAACATATTTCATGAACCGCGGCCGGCTCGATGTTCAAATGAAATTTAATTTAACTGACGATGATGCTGCCTTCAGCTACAAAGGCACATTAGGACCTATGGAATTTAGCCGGCTAAACCCAGCCACAATGCCGTTAGCCATGGTAAAAATGACATCGGGCAGCGTTAAAAAATTCAGTTTTGATATCCAGGCCAACAGCAAAGTATTTAAAGGAAAAGTTGATTTTTTATATAACGATTTAAAGGTGGTTTTGCTAAAGCCCGACACGGCTAACGACCGCTTCAAAAGAAAATCGATCATGTCGATATTTGCAAACCTGTTTGTGATCAGGCGCAGCAACCCGGATGACAAGGGTAAGCTTACCTCATCATTAGTAATCTATAAACGCCCAAAAGATTCTCCATTTTTTAAAACCATCTGGAAAACGCTGCTTACCGGCATAAAGCCATGCATCGGTCTTGATGAGGAAAAACAAAAAGCCACCAAAGACCGCATTGACGAGCATAATAAAAACAAAGAGGAGCGCTTAAAGAATAAAGCAGAACGCCAGAAAAGAAAAGCAGAGCGTAAGAAGCTGATGGATCAGGGGAAGTTTTGATTTGAAAATTGTCCGGTTCGAAGATTTGAAAATGAAGCCCCTTTGAGTCGTTTCAGAGAGCCTGAGGGACAATAGAAGTTTACGACTACGAGACTCCGCTGGAGTCCACCCTTTCTTTGAACTTCGGCTATAAACACGAGGCCTCTCTGAGGCCCAACATCTCATCAAGCATGCAGATTATATAATAAACATTTACCAGCCCCAGCGGGGCAACGTGTTTATAGCAATAAAAATATACCTTTTTGACTCCGTAGGTGTCTCCTACTGAAATTTTGAATTAACGGAAAACCTTAAGCACGTCTCTAAATCCGATATATGGAGTTAGCTTACCTTCTTCTGCTTGCTTTAAGGATTCTTTGACACCTTTAATCACATAATCGGGGTAAACTTCACTTTTTTGCTCAAAAGAAATTTTCATGGCTTTCATAACTGCCTTTAAAGCTGCCATCTGTTCCTTATTCTTTGGGTAAACAATCAATGCATCCATATTAACAAATATACTAATGATAGAAAAAATTTAAGCTTGGTACAACGCGCGTGCTATCAGAATCCTCTCTGAGACCTCTGATGAGACGGTATACCTTTTGAAAGAGATCATAAACAGCGTCATTGCGAGGCACGAAGCAATCGCGAACTACACAAAGCGGCCTTGTAAATCGGAGATTGCTTCGTGCCTCGCAATGACGCTTTGACATTATACATCACGTTTCGCTCAGTCCTACTGCAACAACAACTTCAAATTAATGCCAAAGTTGGTGAACGACGTATTAAAGGTTTGCGAAGTGTAAGGCTTGGTAAGGTTCGAGTCGTAAAATAAATTCAGGTTAAAACGCTGATTGATCACATAATCAATAGACGGCCTAACGGTTATGTTCTGCGCACCTGATGAAATCTCGGCCGATTCAACATCTGCACGGTAAATGAGTGTTTTGTTATCCCGAAGCGAAAAATCAAGCTTAAAGTTTACGTCCTTATGCTGGATACCTTCAAACCAGCCAAACGGGAAATGAAAATCTTTAGTGTGATAGCCAAAGCCCAGAACAATGATCTTTTCATTTTGCTGTGCCAGCTGACTGTTGAGCATACTCAAGCTTAACGAACGGCTTTGTCGATACTCGGCATTGGCGGTCATACTATTTTTAAAACGCATACTCGCACCCAGCAGGGGTACAAATTGTTCAAAAATGGTAACCTGCGAAAATTGATATAACGGGAGGAAATCATTGTTCAGGTCACGGGCAGATGAAGCTCCATTGGCTTGCTGGTATTGCAATAACGATGTAAAACCGCTTACGTTATATGATGAGCGGTAGCCATGGCTCAAATCAAATGAATCAAAAATATCCTGGAACCAGGAGATCTTGCTTAAGCCGTTGTAAGTAACCTGCCAGTTAGGTATCGGGATTTTAGGAAACTGCGACAGGTTACTACCCGAAGCATTTTTACCCGCATAAGCAGCTAAAAACGCCGGTACCAGTACGTTTTGTGAATTGGGCCCATAACCATCGGCATAGCCGTCGGTAACGCCGCTTGAATTTGGATTGGTACGCCCTAATCTTTGTGATATCACAGTACGGGCATCCAAAAATTTCTGGAAGGTGCTGGATACATTGTTAATCCCCTTTGCTGATTCAAAGGCAGTACCAATGGTAAGGAATGATACGCTATAGTTCCCCGATGTAACCGGGCTCAGCGTTTCAATACTATTGCTTGATGCCAGGTATTTAAAATTGGCCTGGTAATTATGATCCTGCGTTTTAAATGCGGTAAGCTCAATCCGCAGATCTTTAAAGGGTTCTATAATGCCTCTAAAGTGCATATCTTCATTGAGCGACGTGGTATACAGCTGATTTTGCAGGGTATCTTTAGTGATCCAGCCGTTGGCAACCGCCTTGACCCTGATATCTGTCTGGCTGCCTAACAAAAAGCCCAACCCGGGAGCGCTTCCATCTGCGCCAAAAAAGCCCGACTGTGGTAAGTATCCCGGTAAAAAGGTGCCCTGCGTACGGGTATAGGTGGCGCTCAGGTTTTTAACACTGGTTAGCAAGCCAATCAGAATGTTGTTCTTTTTATTGGGATTATTTGCCTTGCGGATAAAAGGGAACTTATTATACAGCGAAACCATGTTCAAAGTTGGGTTAAGCTGAATAGCCCTTGAGTTTTGGATGCTGTTACCCACATCATAATTGGTGCTGTTAATAGCAAACAGCGGCTGCGTTTGCCAGTTAAAGTGTGTGCTGTAACGGGCCACGGCCGATACCCAATCCAACCCCGGAATTTTGTTGATAGGTACCGTATAATTAAAGTTGATGGTGTGATTATAGTTGGTAGTACGGCCAAGCTTCTTCAGGTTATCCCAAAGGGTATCGCGCTTTAAACCATTGATACGTCCTGCAGGCTCATCCACTACCGATAAATTGGTAGCATCGATATCCATTTGTAAAGATTTCGACAAGTTCCAGCCGATGCCATATACACGGGTTATGTTGAAATACTTGTTGAATGTAGTTGTAGGGATAGGGATATAATTATTAGGATCGTTATCCCGCAGGGTGTTCTCGGAATAAAAACGATCAAAGTTAATACTGAAATTCAACCTCGACGGCAACAAGCTAAAGTTCAAATCCCTGAACAAGGCCAACATATTGCTTTTAATGATCTTGGCAAACGGACTATAATATTTTGGCTGATTGGTATAGTTATAAGCGAGTGTAAGGTTATACGTTTTCTCCACATCATTCTGTGTCACAAAATCATGATGGTTGTATTCGGTATAGGCGTAAGTGGCGTTAAAGTTTTCAATATCCCAAATGTGGTTAATGGCATTCTGGTTTGTCCTGGCCTTATGCACATTGGTAAAGTTGATGCTTTTACGGGTAGTAATATCAATAGCCGCGTTCCGGATAGAGTCGCGCTCTTTTGTGCTGGTAGCGGCTGCAAGCGATGCCTTCAATTCAACATCCGGCGCGCCGGGATCATATTGCGGCATGCTCCTTTGCGATGATAAATTGATATACGCCGGAATATGGATACCGCTTTTATCCGGGAAAAACTTGCCCAGTTCAACATTAGCCGACACATCATAAGTTTGATCATCGCTTTGGCTCCGATCATTCAGCCTTGAATCCAAAGTACCAAAACCAATGGTTGTTTTACTGCCCGATACGGTGATATCGGCAAAGTCGGCGAGCTTGGCATCAATCCTTGCGGTGGCCGCCCATCCACCGCGCTGATCAAAGTCGGTAAGGCGCAGCTCATCAAACCAAACTGTTCCCGATTTATCCAAACCATCATCCGGAATAGCATTAGTGCCTTTATAAGGGTTCCGTACGCCCAGCATAATGGTACGCAGTTTACTTAAGTCGGGCTGTCCCTTGATATAAACTACCTTATCTCCCTCAGTATATTTGAACAACTGATTGTATGCTACATTGGAGTGATTGCGGGCAAGTTTTGCACGTACAAGCAGATCAAGTTCCAGGTCCATTTCATTAACATCGGGCCAGATAGCTGCCGGATCGCTGGTGCCCGGCTGGGTTATTTTCAAAGGTAGCTCATACTCGTAATAGTTATCCTGGTAATCAACTCCCAAGCGGATAAACGCGTTCAGGTCATTATCTTTTAAATAATCACCTTCGGCATGGATAAACATTTGCAGGCGTTTGTACTTACGCAGGTCATTATAAAACGTGCGGAAAGCGGCTCTTGAATAACCATCGCGCAGGCTCTTTACGTTGATCGATAAAGACTGCTCGTTAAGCTTGGTATTGGTTTGCAGGTTATTGTAATTACGCTGGCGGTTAATACCCGGTGGCACCACATAAGGAATAGGTGTACGGTTACCGTTTTCTTCAATATTTACCGCCTGCACGTCAATGGTCGAATTGTCTATAGGCGGGTTTTGAATGGCCGGATCAGCAATTACATTCAGCGGATTTTTCTCGGTATTGAAAGCACGCCATTCACCGCGTACCAATTCAAGCGTAGCAAAACGAAGTACTGCTGTATCGGCAAAGTTGGTCATGAACATCCTCATGAAGCGGATGGCCTTAAAATCCTGGATGTTGCCTACCCTCGACTGATAATCAGTGATCGGGATCCGGAACTGGTACCAGTTAACAGCCTGCGTTGTACCATTGGGCAGCTTTACCTGTGCGGTAACTTTATCGCTGATATAATTTTGACCCACCACCATATCGGCCGGACGCATAGACACTTTATACTGAAAGTACGAATCTTCCTGGCTCATGTTATTGTCGCGGTTAATATCCTCGCCATCGGGCAGTGAGGTTGAGGCCGAGTTTTGCAAACCAAGTTCGGCCTGCGATTGCTGAGCCGTTTTAGAGTTACCATCGGTACCGTTGTATTTGCTGTAACGGTCAAGAATGCCGGCGCGGGCCTGATCGAGCGCGGGGCCCTGGTAATATTGATAATCGTCAGATGAAGGGTCGGCCGCATAAGTATTTGCAGCTTGCGCGTTCAGCTGACCCTTTATCTGTTGTACAACGGGCGCAAATTTAGTTTGCTCGTCCTGATCGTTCATACCATCCAAACCAACGTCTTGCAGTTTACGGGCATCGGGATTATTATCAAAAGCGTTAACAACCGGTTGTAGCTTGGATACGCGGCCCCAATTGGTTTCATCAACCTTGGTCATATCACCATCTACAGGTAAACTGTTCTCTAAACTTTTGCGTCCGTCTTTTAAGATATCCTCAGAGATAGAGCCCAGGTTAAAATAAAGATCACCACCTGCGGAGTTTGGTTTATAAATAAATGGATCAAGCACCCAAAACTCAATGTATGATACGTTTAATGATTCAAAATCGTTGGTTTCCAATTTCCTGAACATACCGCCCCAACGGGTTTTAGGATTTTGTAAGGTCCCATCGGGATTAATGCCTGTTGTTGTATAGTTGTAAGGGCCACGAATGGTTGGGTAAAAAGCCATGTTCAACGTGGCCAGGCTAAGCGGCTGGCCGGTGGCCGATTGCTTGTAAGGAAATACTTCCTGCTCAATCACCTGCCTTACGTAGTGATTGGAAAGCTCGCTTCTTGACACTGGGATAGAACCTGTATTGGTATAAAATATAGGGTCGATATTATAGAAAGCCAGCCTCGCACGGTTGTAACCATAACTCAGGTTATCAAACAAAGTCGATTCGGTAAACAGTTGCGGGGTACCCGAAATTTGCCAGGCGTTGGCGGCCTTAACATCAATTACCGACTGGCTATTTTCAAAGTCATCAAGATACGATGTTCCATTTTTTGAACCTGCGAAGTTCAACGCTCCGGGACTACCCGGCATCAGTTTGGCAAACTCGCCATAAAAATTGATGGATGATGGCACTTTGGTATGAATACCGGGGATCTTGTCAACGAGCCTTGTTAAGAAACGTGAGTTTGAACTGTAGTTAGCGTCAAAACCCCAGATTGTATTTGAAATAGATTCTTCGCCCGCTACTTCATTTTGGGTAAGCGGCTGCTCGGTAAGGTGCATCAAAGTAGCGCCTAATTGAAGTTTGTCGCTGGCGTGGTAGTCGAGCCTTGTACCGTACAGCGATTTTTGCTGAACACCAAACAACTCATTATTCTCCAATTTTACAGTAATAGGCTGTCCGGACGATAACAGCGCCTGGTTCAGGATCCTGATCCGGCCGGCATTGTAATCAACCGTATAATCATTTCCCTCCTGTAGTTTTACGGTACCGGCAGTAACATTTACCGAACCCTGCGGAATATTAACCGCGTTCAGCTGGTATTCCGAACCACCTGTTGAGGTATACGTACCCTTAATAACATACCTGTTTAAAGCCGGGAAATATTGCTGCGCTATGGTTTTGGTTGAATCATACAAGGCCTGGTAAACATATCGTTTAGTCAGGTCGGTTTCGCCGGGGGTAAATTGTGCGGCCAGATCCGAACCAAAAGGTTCCACTACCGGGAATGAAATGCGTCCGTTTTGCGAATCGATAGTGATGCCCTCCAAAAAGTCAAAGTAACCATCTGGCTTTTTATCACTTTGCTGGTTCAGGTTATCAAGCCCTGCTATCTGCAACCATAATTTACCTTTGGTATTTTGCCCCTCTTCCATTACCGTTTTTTCGATACCCGATTTATCATCAAGGCGGGTAACAGTTAACTTAAAATTGGTTGGGGCTATCTGGAAAGCACCAAGGGAGTAAATGTTTTTCATCATCAAATCCCAGGTTGGCAGGTTGGTTTTCAGCAACTCGCCTTTCAGCAACTTTACAAAGAGTACGTTAGGCGTATTGGGGTTAACAGCAACGTCGCTACTGAACTCACCTACCTGGTACTGTACACCGTTAACTGTGTACTGGTAGGCCACTGCCAGTACCTCATCATTATTTAAAGGATAATTTAGGGAGATATAACCTAACTGCGGGTGCAGGGTGTACTCCTTATCGGTAAGCTTACGGGCGTAGGTTAGTTTTGAATAGTTATCTGTACTGCCCGATCCCTGGAAAAAATTAGCGACATCATTAGAGTTGGTAAGCCTTGCATTTTGAGGCAAAACCGATAACAGGTTATTGGACTGCTGTGCAAAACCAGGGCCTTTAAAACCGGCAGGTAAGGCGCTGCCACCGCCAACAATCCTTGTTTTATTGTACGGGTTATTTTCGCCCAAATCAATAAAGCCTAATATATCGCGGGAGTCAGTTGTTACGTTGGTACGGTTGGTTGTCCAAACCTCAATTTTAGTAATGTTGATATTGGAGCTAATGATCGGGATGTTGGCTAAGGCCCGGTTGTAATTGTTCCTGAAATATTGTGATAGGAAGAAGTGTTTGTTAGCCTCGTAATCCGCAGGTGTTAACCTAAACTCGCCCTGCTGAGAGCCATTGGTAATGGTGATAGTTTTTGATTGCGACCGCTGTTGCGAAAAGATACTGGTAACATCTAACCGGCCAAATTTCAGTTTGGTTTTAACGCCAAAAAGCGCCTGGCTACCGGTAATCAATGTTGTATTGAGCGGCATGCTAACCGTACCGGCTTCAATTTTTTGAATGATCTCATCCGGCGAACCTGTGTAGTCAAGCTTGATCTGGTTTTCAAACTGGAACTGCGCATCGGTGTTGTAATTGGTAGTGATCTTTAATTTATCGCCTATGTTACCGGTTACATTCAGTTGGATGCGCTGATCGAAATTAAAATTGAACTGACTGCGTTGGCGGGTATTAAAAAGCGGGTTCTGATTTTTATTTACTTGCCCCGCCAATATCATCTCTGCCGATCCTTGCGGCCGGATATCAATCACCGAACTTCCAAAGATCTGTTCAAACGTACGGCTCCTCACTTTAATGGGCGGTATAAACCCCGGCTGCTGAGAGTCGTAAGCATAATTATCGGCCAGTTGCTGAAAATACCCCCGTTGAGTTGATCGTTCCTTAAGCCTTAAATATTGTTCAAACGTGAGGTATTGCGGCGGGCGATAAAGCAGGTTCCCTACTCTTTCATATAAAATATAACGGTTTGTGGCCGGGTCATATTCAATGGTACGCACCAAATTGGCCGGATCAGCATTGAAAATACCTTCCCTCATCCGCTGGCTTCGTGGCGCGGTTAGGTTTATTGGTACATTTGATTTGGTTGTATCATTTTTGGCCGCAGGAGTAGGCTTTTGTTGTGCATACACATTACCCAGCCCCCCGAACACCACAATGAACAACACACTTATAAGTGTCTTATAAGTAAATACTTTGGTCAAAAGTTAGTAGATATATATCCGTAATTATAGAGTTTTTAAAGCGAACTTAATAAGCTCTTCAACCGTTAATTCGCCATTATTTTTCTTAATCTCCTGATCCAATACTTTTTCGGCTGTGTTGCGTGCAAAACCCAGCATCACCAATGCCGACAAGGCTTCATCCTTAACGGTCTGGCTTACCGGTACAACGGTTAATGTATCCGGGCCTTCCTTGCGCAGCTTATCCTGCAGCTCCAAGATAATACGCTGGGCCGACTTGGGGCCGATGCCTTTTATCCGTTGGATCAGCGAAACATTTCCGTTTACAATAGCCGCCTGGATTTCGGCCGGGGTTATGGATGATAACATCATCCTTGCCGTATTTGGCCCTATGCCCGAAATGGAGATCAAATGTAAGAACAACCTGCGCTCACCTTCGGTAGCAAAACCATAAAGGGTGTGCGCGTCCTCTTTTACGTGTAACCACGCAAAGAGTTTGCATTTTTCGTCTTCGCCTATGCCCGAATAGGTATTTACAGAAATATTGATATGATACCCTACCCCTCCTGCATCAATAACCACATACGACGGGCTTTTAAACATTAGTTTCCCACTAATATAATCATACATATATTATTACTTTATTAAGTTTATTAAAACAAAGATTTTGCAGGCTAAACCGCCTCTACAGTGATTATCCAAAGATAAAATTCCGGCGTCATTATATTAATATAATGACAAACAAAAAGCTGCGGTATCCTCAGCTAAAAAAATAAAGACGCTAAGCGTTTCAATGCCAGCGTCTTTATCAAAAGATATACTTATTTATTAAGTTAAATATTAACTGTTAGCAGCGGCTTTTGCCTGTGCGTCAACCACAGCAATGGTAACCATGTTTACAATTTCGCGCACCGAACTGCCTAATTGCAGTACGTGTACCGGTTTCTTCAAGCCAACCAATATAGGGCCTACCGCTTCGGCTCCACCTATCTCCTGTAAAAGTTTGTAGGCAATATTACCTGATTCCAGGTTAGGGAAGATCAGCGTATTTGCCGGTTTTCCATTAAGCGTTGAGAACGGAAAGTTATCCGCAAGCAAATCTGCATTAAGCGCAAAGTTGGCCTGCATATCACCATCAACTACCATATCCGGATACTTTTCATGTAGGATAGCTACTGTCTCACGTGTTTTTTCAGGAACCTCGCCCTCATTTGAACCAAAGTTTGAATATGATAACACCGCAATCCTTGGGCTGATATTAAATTGCTTTACTGAACGCTCTATGAGCACTGTAATATCCACGAGGTCATTAACACCAGGATTTACATTCACAGTGGTATCACCAAAAAATACCGGACCTTTAGCGGTGATCATCATGTACATACCTGCAACACGGTTCACTCCTTCTTCGGTACCTATAATTTGTAGTGCAGGCTTTACTGTGGTTACATAGTTTTTGGTTAAGCCGGAGATCAGCGCGTCGGCGCGGCCAAACTGCACCATGCAGGCGCCGTAGTAGTTACGGTCTACCAATTGCTTTTTAGCCTCATACAGGGTTATCCCTCTGCGCTGGCGTTTATTGTATAAAAACTCAGCGTACTCGTCCATGTGCTCACAGCCTTCGCGCGGGTCGATGATGTGCACATCTCCTAAATCAAGGTCGTTATCCTGGATAATCTTTTTGATCCTTGCTTCGTTACCCAATAAAATAGGAGTAGCAATACCCTCTTCTTTTACAATCTGGGCAGATCTCAGGATTTTATAATTATCAGCCTCGGCAAATACAACACGTTTAGGGTCTTGTTTTGCTTTGGCGGTGAGGTTACGTAATAACTTGTCATTAGTGCCTAAACGTGACCTTAATTCTTCCTGGTAAGCATCCCAATCGGTGATCACTTTACGGGCCACACCAGATGCTATAGCTGCTTTTGCCACCGCCATAGATACTTCGGTGATCAGCCTTTGATCCATTGGTTTCGGGATGATATAATCTTTACCAAATTTAAGGTTGGTAAGGTTATACGCCAGGTTAACCGCTTCCGGAACAGGCTTTTTAGCCATCTCGGCAATAGCATGTGTAGCGGCAATCTTCATTTCTTCGTTAATAGCCGTTGCCCTAACGTCAAGCGCTCCACGGAAGATATACGGGAAACCAAGCACGTTATTCACCTGGTTAGGAAAATCTGAACGACCAGTTGCCATAATGATATCGTTGCGGGTGCCGGCTGCAAGGTCATAATCAATTTCGGGCACCGGGTTGGCCATAGCGAAAACGATAGGCTTTTTGGCCATCGTCTTCAACATATCCGGCGTTACTACATTACCTGCCGAAAGACCAACAAACACATCGGCATCCTTCATGGCGTCGGCCAGTGTTTTTACATCGGTACGGGTAGTGGCAAACTCCATCCTGATATCATCAAGATCGGTACGTTCCTGGTTTAAAACGCCGTTGATGTCAAACATCACCAGGTTCTCTTTTTTAACACCTAATGACAGGTACATTTTTGAACATGATACCGCGGCGGCACCTGCACCGTTAACTACCATCTTTATCTTATCCAGCTTTTTACCCTGTATTTCGCAGGCATTCATCAAAGCCGCACCCGATATAATGGCGGTACCATGCTGGTCGTCATGCATTACCGGGATATTCATTTCGGCTTTTAGTCTGCGTTCAATTTCAAAGCAGGTTGGGGCCGAAATATCTTCAAGGTTTACACCACCAAAAGTGGGTTCAAGTGCCTTAACTATATTTACAAAATCATCAACACTTTTGGCGTTCAGCTCAAGGTCGAATACGTCGATATCCGCATAAATCTTAAAAAGCAGGCCCTTACCTTCCATTACCGGCTTGCTGGCCTCAGGACCAATATTGCCTAAACCAAGCACGGCAGTACCATTACTGATCACCGCTACCAGGTTGCCTTTGGCGGTATATTTATAAACATCTTCGGTATTATCAGCAATCTTCAAACATGGTTCGGCTACACCCGGAGAGTAAGCCATAGTTAAGTCGCGCTGCGAATTTGTTGGTTTGGTAGGTACAACTTGTATCTTCCCGGGACGGCCTTGAGAGTGGTAATTCAGCGCGTCCTGTTTTCGGTTAGTTTTATTCATTTTTTTCAAATTGAAGCGCCCAAAATTACAATTCTTTTTACGGAACAAGCATAAAAAAGCCCCTTTTTACGATTATGTTAAAAAGAGGATAAAATACGGTTAATGTTTTGATAAGATGCGTTTAAAAGATTGTATTTAGCAAAAATCTACTTTTTCTTTTTTGCTTTCTCCGTGTTCTTTTGTACCCTGAACTTTACAATTTTGGTGATCAGTTCCAATGGAATCGGCTCATCTAACGGAAACTGAACCGAACCTTTAGCGCCTTTATAGCCCGAAAGTTCTTCTTTAAATTCTTCCAAACCCTGTGGGGCCGGGTAAAAACCAATGTGATTTTTAAAGCCGCCGAAATGTACCAGGTTGCCGTTAAGGATAAACGTGGGAATAGCGTATTTGATAGCCTCTTCAGCATCCGGAGCGGCTGCCTTTATCGTGGCGCGTACCAACTGTAATTTCTGCTGAACATCCTCCGGGAAACCGGCGATGTATTCATCAATATTTTCTTTTGGCTTTTCCATGTTGATGAGTGATTGGTTGAAATAAATCTACGAAGCTTTTTTGGTTATTTAAATTCTGTAGTTGCAAACTACAGGCATAATCGTTCGAAGACAGAGTCTTCGAACAGCGGCGTCTTCGACCAGCGGAAAAAAGCCATGTCATTGCGAGGAGGTACGACGAAGCAATCTCGTAGCTATACAAGTCGGACATGCATTGGCTACGAGATTGCCACGCTTCGCTCGCAATGACATGTATTTTGTTTATTTCCAAAGTAACTTTCAAAAGCGGGCAAAAAACAAATCCGAAAGCTGTATTTCAACTTTCGGACATCGGATTATTTTAATCCTGTAGTTGCAAACTACAGGATTAATTATCCGAAGACAGAGTCTTCGGATAGCGGATTTGTTTACATCCCAGACATCGGTTGCGGAAGGTTCTTATTTTCTAATAAACTTTCTTCAAAAAGGCGTCATTGCGAGGAACGAAGCAATCCCAAACTATACAGGGCGGACCTGCTAACCGGGGATTGCTTCGTTCCTCGCAATGACGCCTTTTATAATTCTATTATATACTAATATAAAACTTAATTCTTCGAATACCCACCGTCATCCTGCACATTGGCGGCAACTTCACCAACTGATACTTTCAGCATAGCGCCTACCGGTGCGCGGTTAGTTTTAAGATGGTTCCAAACCTTCAGATCTGATACTTCGCAGCCAAACTTATCAGCTATAGAGGCAAGGGTTTCGCCTTTTCTTACTTTATGATGGGTTGGAATATGGCGCTCAGATTTAGCAGTTGAATATTGAACAGCAGCATATGTAGCCGGTTTAGCCGCAACTGTTGATATTGGAGCATCAACGCCGTTTAATACATTGTACAAAGCAGCATAATTACCTTTTGCAGTTTGCGGAATAATAAGCCTGCGTGGTGTTTTAGGGCTTCCGTTAACTACAGCCATCCGGTACGATGGATTAAGGATAGTGATTTCCCTTAAGCTAACATCAAGTGCCTGGGCAACGTTGCTCAAAGGCACTACCCTTTTCACCATCACCGTATCGGTACGTGTAGAGAAGTTACAGGCCTGCGCCACAATGTTATGCTTATTAAAATAGTTCATTACATAATTCATGGCAATGAAAGCCGGTACATAGCCCCGGGTTTCAACTGGCAGGTACTGGCGGATACTCCAGAAATCAGTTACGCCACCTGCTTTTTCAACAGCGCGCTCTACATTGCTTTTACCGCAATTGTACGATGCGATGGCCAGCAGCCAGTCGCCAAATTCCTGGTAGGCATCTTTTAAGTAAGCAGCAGCAGCATAGCTCGACTGGATAGGATCACGGCGTTCATCAACATAGTTATCCATGTTAAGGCCATAAATTTTTGCGGTGGTACCCATAAACTGCCAAAGACCTGTTGCTCCAACCCTTGATACCGCGTTAGGATCAAGCTTTGATTCAACAATAGACAGGAACTTTATTTCATCGGGGATGCCGGCCTCGCGGAAAGCTTTTTCGTAAATGGGGAAGTAATATTTGGTTAAGCCGGCAACCTGTCCCATTTCATCGCGGTTGTGCATATACAGGTCGATATAGGCCTGAACATATTCATTATAGTCAAGCTGGATATCCTTACGGATAGAATCTAACCTGCGTTTATACATACCACCGTATGAACTTAAGGGCATTGGCTGATTAAGTACCGGTAAAATGGTGGTATCAGCATTTATAGCATCTGAGTTAACCCTGGTTACCAGGTTTACTTGCTTAACTGTTTTTGCCGAATTGGTTGTTATTGATTCGGCCTGTAAAATTTGGAGTGATAAGAGGCAAATGGTCAGCGTAAATAATCTCTTCATTTATTCAGGGATTTGATTAATTTATAATGCCCAAAGCATCAGCATTTTACTAAAATATCATTTTTATTACAGTTCAAGAAAATATTTGGCAAAATCTAATAGCTGCTGCTCGCCAAAGTGCTTTGTTAATAACTGTAAACCTAACGGCAAACCATTGCTGTTATTGCCCGTAGGTATTGATATAGCCGGAACACCGGTTAAAGAGGCTTGTACGGTAAATATGTCAGAAAGATACATTACCACCGGATCTTTCTCTTCCTTACCTATTTCAAAGGCCGGTTCAGGAGCCGATGGCACCAATATAAAATCGTACTCTTCCAGTATCTGGTTGGTTTTTTCCTGTATCAGTCGGCGTACCTTTTGTGCCTTGGCATAATAAGCGTCATAATATCCGGCGCTTAGTACAAAGGTGCCCGTCATAATGCGGCGCTTTACTTCTTTGCCAAAGCCTTCAGAACGCGAACGTTTATAAGTGGATTGCAGATCGGTAGCCAGCGGACTGCGATAGCCGTAATGTACACCATCATACCTTGCCAGGTTTGATGAGGCTTCGGCCATCGCCAGGATGTAATAGGTCGGCACAAGGTATTCCAGTAGTTCAAATGCTATTGGGGTAACCGTGTGGCCATCGGCACGCAACTTATCTATATATTGTATGAGGTTTTCTTTTACTTCATTATCAACACCCGGGCTTGATATAGCTTCCTGAAGATAAGCTATCTTCTTTTTACCCGGTTTTTGAAGATTGGTATATGAAGCAGTAGGCGGAGTTTGCGATAGTGTGCTGTCGAAATCATCAGGCCCGGCGAGTACTTCAAGCAATAAAGCGGCATCTTCAACCGATTTGGTGATTGGGCCAACCTGGTCAAACGATGATGCATAGGCGATAATGCCATGCCTTGAAATTGTTCCGTAAGTTGGTTTTAACCCAACAACGCCACAAAAAGAGGCCGGCTGCCTTACCGAACCACCGGTATCGGTACCTAATGCCGCATGGCACATCCCGGCCTGTACAGCTACAGCCGAACCACCCGACGAGCCGCCCGCCACTTTAGTTTCATCAGCATGGTTTTTTACCGGGCCAAAATATGATGACTCATTGGTAGCGCCCATAGCAAACTCATCGCAATTGCAACGACCAATAATCACCGCGTCTTCGGCCAGCAGGCGTTCAACTACAGTTGATGAAAAAATTGAGGTGAAACCAGTCAGAATTTTTGAGGAGGCGTTAACCTCGTGCCCTTTGTAGCAGATGTTATCTTTTATGCCAATAACCATACCGGCTAACTTACCGGCAGTGCCATTTTTTATTTTATTGTCAACATGTTGTGCGGCAAGTAAAGCCTCATCAGCAAACACTTCATTAAAAGCATTCAGATGAGCATTTTTTTCAATCTCGATCAAATAGCCTTTTACAAGACCTTCAACAGTAATTTCCGCACGTTGTAACCCACTCTTTATCTCGGTTAAAGTGGAATAAATATTAGCCATGGGGCTAAAATAAAAAACTTATCTGTTGAAATAAGAAATAAATCAACAGATAAGTTCATATACTAAGTAAAAGCGGCATTAAAACCTAATCCCTATTAGGGAATTAAGCTTTTTTTTCTTCAGATGATGATGAAGATGAGCCTTCGCCGTTTTGCGCGTCTTTAAATTCCTTAACGCCTTTTCCTAAGCCTCTCATTAGTTCAGGGATTTTTTTACCGCCGAATAATAAAAGTATCGCAATGATGATCAGAATAATTTCTGGTGCGCCTAATCCACCCATGATTTTAAGTTTTTATGTATGATTAAATTATATTAAGATTTGTACTCTTCGTGTTTTTCTGCCTCCGAATGATTTTCAGTAGTAGCTTTAGTTAGATTAATATGGCTCTCATGTTCCGGCTCGGCAGGAGTATTTACATGGTAACCGCTCATCGGCATGGTGTTTGGAACATTGTTTTCAACAACAGGCACGTGATGCTCGGCTGTTTCAGGGGCTTCTGAAGCTTTTTCATCTAAAAGCGGAGTTTCCTCTTTTTTAGGTTCCGGCTTTTTGTCTTCGTAATTATTGATCTGGTTATTGATCTCACGCTTAACATCTTCGGATGCGTCTTTAAATTCGCGGATGCCTTTACCCAGGCTTTTTGCCAGGCCAGGCAGTTTTTCGCCGCCAAATAGCATCAATGCTGCAAAAAGTATCAGTACCATCTCGCCTGTACCAATATTTAAAAATAACAAAACTGAACTTAACATAGCATTCTGTTTAAGGATACAAATATATACAATTAAAATTTCTTATCGTTCATAACTAATTAGTTAGGCGCCAGCCAGATCTTAGGGTTAACAGGTGTAGCTCCTTTATAAATTTCAAAGTGAGCCTCTGTTTCGCCTGTCGATGGATCTGTTGCCACCACACCAATAGCTTGTTTGGTGCTTACTTTCTGCCCTCTTGCAACACTAACCGAGCGTAAATTACTGTATGCGGTAAAGTATTCACCATGTACAATAACCACCAGGTAAGTACCGCTCACGTCCATTACTTTTACAACGGTACCGTCAAATATAGCCCTTACCGCACTACCCGAATTGGTACGGATATCCAGACCATTGCTTTCACTGCGGATACCTTCAGGGGTTGTATAAATACCAAATCCCTGCGTTACAATACCATTAGCAACCGGCCATGGCAAACTACCACGGTTACCCAAAAAGTCGTTTGACAATCGGGCTGCTTCAGGCGTAGCATTCAACACGCTTGATGTACTGCGTGCGGCAGCTGGTTTAGCCGGAGCAGGTGCGGCAGGAGCCGGTTTATTTTCGGCCTTTGCCTTGGCAGCTGCAAGCCTTGCAGCTTCTTCCGCACGGCGTCTTTCTTCCTCTTCAGCCCTCCGCCTTGCTTCCTCAATTTCCCTCCGGATCGCGTCGTTTATAGCACGGTTGGTTTTTACAATCTTAGCCTGCAGGTCCTTTTGTTGTTTTTTCAGGATCCCCTCATGCTGCGACAAATCGCTTACCAGCTTAACCTGGTTGGTGCGCTCATTACCCAGCGTTTCTTTTTCTTTTTGCTGATCTTTTAAAAGATTATTTTTTTCATCTTTTGTTCGGTCAAGCTCATTGATCTTAACGTGCAGCTCCTTTTGCGTTCCCTGTATATAATTGGCTTGCCGCTCACGGTATGTACCAAACTGTTGTAAATATTTTAAACGTTTATAAGCCTGGTTAAAGTCTTTTGACGCAAAAAGGAACATCATTTTATTGTACGCGCTCTGGTTGCGGTATGCAAACAGGATCATGGCCGCGTATTCCTTTTTAAGCTGGTCTAACTGTGATTGTAAACTACGTACGTTATTATTACTCTCAGAGATTTGGTTATCCAAATTTCTTACCTCCGAGTTGATATTCTCAATTTTTTCCTGACGCAGGTTTATTTGCGCCTTGAGGATGCTTAACTGCTTTAAAGAGGCCTTTTTATTATTTAAAGTTTCCTGATAATCTTCATTTAATTGTTCAAGCTCTTTGTTTAGCTGAGCTTTTCGGCGTTTTAATTCGTCACTGCTTTGGGCACGTACTGTAACCGCTGCAAACACCAATAATAAAAAGAAAACTGCTTTAAAAAACTTCATCAAATAAACTTTATTAATTATTTGCCAGGCTCGTATCCTTCAGGAATGCTGAAAGGATAGTTTTGCTGTACTTCAAAATCGGCCTTAGTATAATGCAAATTAACTTGTATTTTTTTATCTTTTACTACTGAAGCTATATCTATTTGTGATGGCAGTATCCTGTTTGTTGCCTGGATAAAGGCATTATTGGTTACCTGTAGCGATTGGGCCTGGCCCTGATTATCCAGATTGGTTTGCGTAACCTTATTATCCGGACCAAGTATCAGCTTGTAAACCAGATCATTCAGCACGCCGCTCAACGTAGTGTTACCATCAGCGTGTTCAATGCTGGCCTGCTCGTTAACAAGCTCGGGCACGGCATTGCCAATCAGCAATGATTCCAGCGTTTTATAATTAACCTGTTTACTTGCATAAGTATATATGTAGCTGAACGGCTTTTTAATATAAACACTTTGCAGGCGGTTAATAACCAGGATACTATCGGGCGTTATTACCGCGCGGGCGGCTTCAATGCCTAATACGGCGGTAATAGAAACCCAAATCATTTTATCTTTTGCAATCCTGATGTTCAGCGTAACATCATTGCTGTTGTTATTAATGCTGAGCTTACTTTTCGCCTTACCTGCAAATGTGGTAAAATTCACCTGGCTTGCCCGTATGGCTGCCAGTTTACTGGCAACATCATTGGGCTTCGCTGTCGAATCGGCCTTGCGGGCAACCAACACTTGCTTACGTGCTTTACAGCTTGCCATTACCAACAGGCAGCAAACTATAAGTAAACTATTCGCTATATTTTTTTTCATTTATTTTACGATCTAAAACAGGTGATTGTTCACCAAAGCCTTTAGCCTTTTTCCAGTTAGTTACGGCAGCATCGGTATTCCCAACAAAAAACAATATATCGCCA
Source organism: Mucilaginibacter kameinonensis (assembly GCF_003675385.1). GTDB lineage: Bacteria > Bacteroidota > Bacteroidia > Sphingobacteriales > Sphingobacteriaceae > Mucilaginibacter > Mucilaginibacter kameinonensis. The sequence goes on from NZ_RCWZ01000008.1 coordinate 85,946, forward strand.
TAATGTTCGTACTTAACCGCACTATTTTCTTTATCATGCGCCAGGGCCTTCTCCATCCACTCTTTTGCCTGGGCGTACTTTTTTTGTTTAAACAGTATCCAGGCATAAGTATCTTCAAACGATGCTGTGTTAGGTTGTAACTCATTGGAATGTGCCGACATAGTAGCCGCCCTTTCCAATTGCTCATTCCTTAACGATAAATAATAAGCATAATTGTTTAAAGTGAATGCATTATCCGGATTGTAGGTCAAGGCCTTATCATAACTCTCGTCAGAACTTTTAATATTCTTTAACTCATGATAGCAATCGCCCAATAATGAAAAACTTAACGAAAGTAGTTCCTTATCCTGAAGTTCTAATGAAGTAGCGTTTTTAACGTAACCAACAGCTTTGTTATTATCCTTTTTTTGCGCCCAGGCCACGCCAACAAGGTAATTCATCCAGGCCTGGTTCGGAAATAACGACAAAGCGTTTTCGCCATCCTTTATGGCGGCATCCAGATCATTATCGCCCAATTCCAACCGTACAAGTTGCTCCTGAACATTATAAACCTGGTCATTAAGTTGTGCCGATTTTTTAAGCACCGGTTTTGCCTCCTTGTATTTGGCATTCTGGATCAGCATATCGCCATAAATAGCAAAAGCCCTGGCATCACCCGGATGTGCAATAGTTAAAATGCGACTCAGCTCAAGGGCGCTCGCTTTGGCACTGGCATCCGGAAACTTGGGGAAATAACCCGAAATGATATTCAGTTTCTGGTCGATACCTATTTCAGGAATAGCGAATCCCTGTGTAAGTTCATTAAAGCTGGCTTCGTTATTTTTTTTATCACGATAGATATCGGCAAGAGCGAAATGAACTAAACCATTCCGCGCATCAAGCTTTTCGGCCTGTTGTAATATTTTAAGCGCTTTGTCACTAAACCCGTTCGAGTTATAGATTTCGCCCAACGCCAGATAATAGCGAATTTCATTAGGATTGGCGGCTATCTGCTTTTCCAATTCAGAAGCGGCAAGATCAACTTTACCCTGTTTTAAATAGATCTTTTGGCGATTGGCTAAAAGGTCATCGCTCGGGCCGTAAAGCTTTTCAATCTGATCATACACTTTTAGCGCATCATCATACCTTTTCAGGATATTTAACGCGTTTGCCTTGTCAAAATAATATTCCGATCTGTCGGGGTTAAGCCTGATAAGCTGATTGAAAACATTTTCGAGTTTATCAATGGTATTGGTTTTCTCATAGCTATCAGCCAGTGCCGCCCAATACCATTCATTATCTTTATTAAGCGCTACTGCCTGCTCTAAAAGTGGCTCAGAGCCGGCAAAATCATTTTGCTGACGTTTAAGGTTTGCCAACTCATACATCGAGGCATCATTAGCAGGATCGGCCTGCAAAATGCGCTCGAACATTTCGGTAGCAAGCTTATAGTTCTCGATTGTTTTTTCGCGCAGGGCCGAAAAGAAGAGCTGCTTAACCAGGGCGCTATCCTGATAGCTCATTACCTTACCCGCATATGCAAGCGTTTTATTATCGGCAACTTTTTTATGCTGAGCGCGTGAGGACAGCGGCAAAATGGCAAGAGGCAAGAATAAAGAAGCAAGAAACGGAGTAGAAAACAAACGTGCTTTCTGCATACCGTTCAACCTAATATTCTTTTCCTTATTCTTCATTCTTCTTGCGTCTTTACTCTAATAGTTTTGATTCTATTTCTTTCTTGTTTCTTAACTCTTAAAGTCTTGGCTCTAAACTTTCCCTGTGTGTCCGTAGCCACCTTCGCCCCTTTGGGTTTCATTAAGCACCTCTACCTGTTCCCAGTTAACACGTTCGTGTTTGGCAACTACCATCTGGGCTATCCTATCGCCGGTATTGATCTCAAAATCCTCAGTCGAAAAATTGATCAGCAATACTTTGATCTCACCACGATAATCGGCATCAATAGTACCCGGCGAGTTAACAATGCCGATACCATGCTTAAATGCCAGGCCGCTTCTCGGGCGGATTTGCGCTTCGAAGCCTTCGGGCAATTCGATATATAAACCTGTTGGAATGAGTTTACGCTCCATTGGTTTAAGCACTACGACAGTTTCTACATCGGCACGCAAATCCATACCTGCCGCGTGAGCGGTTTCATAAGCCGGTAAACTATTTTTTGATTTATTAATTACCCTGATGATCATCGTTTAAATATAGCTTTTAACTCCTTGCGTTCAAAGTAATAAGCTCCGGCCGCAAATAACAATAAAAGCCCGTTACCAACAAAAATATTACGTTTAAATACCGTAAACGACAGAAAAACAAACACTATTGAGACAATTATATACGCAAGGTTCTTTTTTATGTTGTAAGGGATTGGATAATTTTTTTGCCCCCATAAATACGAAAGTACCATCATTGTTGCATAAGCCGCAAAGGAGATCCATGCCGAAGCGATGTAGCTGTATTTAGGGATCAGCAACCAGTTTAACGCTATGGTAAGTACTGCTCCTATGCCTGATATATATAAGCCATATCGGGTTTGATCAGATAATTTATACCACACCGAAAGATTCATATAAATACCAAGGCTCAGGTAACCAAACAATAGCGGCGGCACAACGCCCAAACCCTGCCAAAACGGATTATGAACTATGTGATGTTTTATTACATGTGTTTCCTTCCCAACAATAATAGTTGCCAGGATATCAACATTGGCGGTAAGCGCTACACAAATAACCGCTATCATAATTACAAAGTAAGTCATGATGCGGGCATAGGTTTCGCCAGAGTTTTTGTTTTTGGAATGGCTGAAGAAAAACGGTTCGGCTCCCAACCTGAAAGCCTGTACAAAAAGACTCAAAAACAATGCTATTTTAGCGCAGGTACCATAAATACCAACATGCGTATCAGCAATACTTTGAGGCAGCATCTGTTTCAACATCACCTTATCCAGGGATTCGTTTATGATAAACGATATATTGGCTATCAATACAGGCCAGCTGTATGAAAACATTTCTGCTAACATAGTGCCGTCAAATTTCAATTTCAGCTGTATTACCTCGGGTAACAACAACAAAACGGTAAGGCCACTTGCTATGGCGTTGGCTAAAAATACGTACCCAACCCAGTTTGGCCTGTACCAACCAGCCATCCAAGTTGCACCAGGTAAATGATGACTTAAGATGAACGGAACCCCGAAAAGAAAAAACAGATTGAGCGCCATTACCAAACCAATGTTTGAGCACTTAATTACGGCATACTTAACCGGACGGCCTTCGGCACGAATACGCGCGAACGGAATAACACAAAAAGCATCCAGCACTAAGATCACCAGAAAGCATTTTACATAAAAAGTGTAGTCGGCATGATCTTTTGCTACACCGGCCTGCATGTAATTAACTATGGGATCTAAAAACAGCAAGCAAAAAATCAAGAATAGCACTGACACCATAATAACAACCCCAAAGGCGTTATTATAAACCTGCTGCTTATTATCCGAACGCTTTTGAAGATATCTGAAATAGGTAGTCTCCATACCAAAAGCCAAAATGGCATTGATGATAGAAGCGCTTCCATAAACAGACGTAAAAATACCGTTGGCATTAACCGGTAAAGTGCGGGTATAAATAGGCGTTAGAACGAAGTAGATCATCCGGGAAATAATGGTACTTAAACCATATATAGCAGTTTGCCCGGCAAATTTTTTTATAGTAGACAATGATGATATTTATTTATGAGCGTCTTTTAACAACCTCAAAATTACGATAGTTTTTCAATTCGCCTTCATGGCTTTCAACAGCGCTTACTTCGGCATCCTGAGGACCTTCATTACACCAGTCCAGAAACATATCAAGTGTGGAATTATCGGCTTCGGCTTCCATGTACACATCGCCGTTAGGCTCATTTAATATGAAACCACGTACACCAAGCTGATCGGCAACCGCTTTGGTTGATTTACGGTAGAAAACGCCCTGCACTTTGCCTTTAACTGTAATATTAAGATGTTTTATCATCAGTATTTATAGATATTTGATAGAAGCCGAAAGCTTAATGCACAAAGCCTAAAGCTAACAGACCGGTATTGACAATTGTGTTATCTGAAAACGTTAACAGATTATGTACAACTGTTGCAAAGTTAACTTTTTTCCTGCTAAGCAACCCGTTTAACTTAACAAGCGTACTTACAGTAAAAGTATCACAATTTAAACGGGATCGACATAACATTAAAAAATCTATTTTATGAAAAAAATTATTTTTTCCGCGCTGATCGTCGCTTTTACAGCTTTTTCGGCATTCGCGATTTTTAGCAACTGGAAGGTTAAGGGAGACGAAGCCCAGGTAACTTTTGAAGGGCACAGGGTAAGCGGCTCATTCAGCGGACTAAAAGCCGAGATCAGTTTTGACAAGGACCATCCCGAGGCTGCTAAAATTTCGGCTACCATTGATGTAACCACAGCGGCAACTGGTTTTTTCATTAAAACCAGTCACGTAAAATCGGCCTTAGGTGCCGATGATTACCCGACAATTAAATTTGAATCGACCTCGGTATCAAAAAGCGGCAATGGTTATGTGGCCAATGGTAAATTAACCATGAAAGGCAAAACCAACCCTGAATCTATCCATTTTACATTTGAAGATAAAGGCAACGAAGGCGTATTTAAAGGAGATTTTAAAGTGCTGCCTCCAAAATACGGCATCGACAGAAGCGGAACCCCTCCCGAAGTTACCATCCATTTGACGGTACCGGTGAGTAAGGGGTAAGTATATAAATTCATGTCATTGCGAGGAGCGATAAGGCAAAAGCGCGAGGCGACGTGGCAATCTCGTAGCGATACAGAGTGGAGACGCATTGGCTACGAGATTGCCGCGCTTCGCTCGCAATGACATAAAAATGCATTGATATAAAACAAAGAAACCGGCTTTCCGCCGGTTTTTTCGTTTTATATCAATTTCTTCACCTTGGTTTCGGGAGTGATCTTAAACCCATCCAAACCGCTAATGAGGTTAAGGCCGGGGGTTTTGCCAACTTCGAGTGTACCTTTCTCATCGTCGATACCCAGGTACTCGGCACCATTGCGGGTACCCCATTCAACAAGGCGAGGTAAACTTATCGACGGGAATTTTTGCTGAATGGCACGCATCTCGCTCAGGATACATAATTTATTATTAGATGCGAGGCTATCGGTACCCAGGGTAATATTAAAGCCCTGATCAACAAAAAGATCTATCTTAGGTAAACGCCCCTCAATGTAAAGGTTGGCGTTAGGACAAAAACACCAATTAATTTTCCTGTCAAACCGTTTGATGAAATAAATATCTTTCAGGTTGGTACAGGTATTATGCACCAGCAACACTTTTTGTTTATTGGTAAGCAGCGGAATGATGGATTGTACCGAATTACGGGCCTGGGGCTTAAAGTAGGATATATCCATACCAAAATGCTCGTATAGCTCTAAAAAGGCGCCAAGTTTATAACGATAAAATTTATTTTCATCCTCACATTCCTGGTTGTGAATGCTGATGAGGTTATCGTCGGCAGTATCACTATGTTTCTTGATGAGCTTGAACAACTCCTTTGATACCGAATAAGGAGCATGGGGCGTTACCGAGCATGAGCCGGGTTTAAATTCATTAACCAAAGCCAATGCCTTTTCAAAAACCTCGTTGGCCTTCTCGGGTAAAAAGCCAAAAGTTTCAACAAAGGTATGGTGGTACAACTTGCTTTGCTTTTTCATCGCAACACTGTTATTGGTGTTGGAGATATCGCCAACGGCTACAATGCCGTTATCATACATTTCCTGATCGGCTTTAGCTATGGCATCAAGAACCTCCTGCTGATCGGCATTACGTAAAGATTGAATATCCTTTATAAAATTTACCAGACCGCCTTTGGGTTTTACTTTATCTTTTAAATGAGAAAGTTCGGTATGGCAGTGGGTATTGACAAAGCCGGGGCAGATGATACCGCTTACCTGCTGTACATTCCCGCCGGGGGACTTGCTGCTATCGGAAACGGATATGATCTTACCATGATCATCAACAGTGACTACTCCATTTTTAATCGGATCGGCATAAATAGGAAAAACGTAATCGGCTCTAAAACTTTTCATTAAAATTTAAACTTGGTATCGTAACACATAACGTTTTTCAAAACAAACTATCCTGCAAAAATAAGTACAATTAACTTTTAGTTATTGTTTTTTATTCAGCCAAAAAGAATGACTTTAAAAAAAGATAGATTTTTTTAAATTTAAGTACTTTTGCACTGTGAACAATACAAAAGATAAAATTGACATCCGTAGCCTGAGTCTGAATGCTTTACAGGAGCATTTCATCCGCATGGATGAAAAAGGCTTCAGGGCAAAACAAGTATATGAATGGCTTTGGAAAAAATCTTGCTTTTCTTTCAACGAGATGAGCAATATTTCAAAAGAACTCCGTGCTAAACTGGATGCAAATTTTGTAATTAATAATGTAAAAATTAATTCTTCACAGGTTAGTGCTGATAAAACTATAAAAAATTCTTTTATTTTACACGATAACCACTTAATTGAGGGTGTTTTGATTCCCACCCCCGGCCGTATGACAGCCTGTGTATCATCACAGGTAGGTTGCAGCCTCACCTGTAAATTTTGCGCTACCGGCTACATGGAGCGTAAAAGAAATCTTAACCCCGACGAAATTTACGACCAGGTAGTTTTGATTGATCAGCAGGCGCGTGAAAACTACGGTCAGCCTTTATCAAATATTGTTTACATGGGTATGGGCGAGCCGCTGCTTAACTATGCCAATATGATGAAATCAATTGAGCGCATCACCTCCGAAGATGGGCTTAACATGGCAGCCAAGCGTATCACCGTATCAACTGCCGGTATTGCCAAAATGATCAAAAAGCTGGGCGACGACCAGGTGAAGTTTAACCTTGCCCTGTCCCTGCATGCCGCAAACGACGAAAAGCGTAATACCATTATGCCTATCAACGAGCAAAACTCGTTAAAGGCCCTGGCCGAAGCTTTAAAATACTACTACGCCAAAACCAAAAACCCAGTAACCTACGAGTACATTATTTTTGATGGTGTAAACGACGGCATTCAGGATGCTATGGAGCTGGCCAAATTTTGCAAGCACCTGCCCTGCAAGGTTAATATCATTGAATATAACCCCATTGCCTTTGCAAGCTACATTAACGCCGGCGAAGATAAGGTTGAAGCATTTGCCGATTACCTTACCAAACAGGGTATCAACACCCACCTGCGCCGAAGCCGCGGTAAAGATATTGATGCTGCCTGCGGACAGCTTGCCATCAAAGAAAAAGATAAACTGGCCGAAGTTTAAAAAATCCGCCTTAAATTGAGGGCATGAAATTACTGCGTGCCTACCTTGCCGATTTTGCCGCGTTGCTGTTTCCGGAGCTTTGCCCGGCTTGCCAGGCAAGTTTAGTGGCAGGGGAACACATTATTTGCAGCGATTGCCGTTTTAATTTACCTTTTACCAATTTTCATCAGCAGCCTGCCAACATTGTGGCCCAGCAGTTTTGGGGTAAAATACACGTTGAGGCTGCCTATGCGCTTTATTATTTTCATAAAGGTGGCAAGATCCAGAACCTGATGCATCATTTTAAATATAAGGGCATGCAGCAGATAGGCAACCTCCTTGGCGCTATTGCCGGCGCGCAACTGGCTTCAAATGACATTTTCAGCTCGACTGATCTCATTATCCCTGTCCCCTTGCACAAACGCCGCCTGCGCGAACGCGGTTATAATCAAAGTACCTGCTTTGCTCATGGCCTTGCCGAGAAACTAAATGCTTCGGTTGATGAACATAGCCTTGTGCGAACGGTGGCTACCAAAACACAAACCCAACGGTCGCGCTTTGCCCGGTTTGAAAATATGCAGAATGTATTCGCTGTTAAAGATCCTGCCGCACTTGAGGGCAAACATATTTTGCTGGTTGATGACATTGTAACCACCGGCTCAACCCTTGAGGCCTGCGGAGCGGAATTGTTGAAAGTTCCCGGAGTAAAATTGAGTATTGCCGCGATTGCTTATGCGGTGTAGAAGTGTATTAAAGCTTTATTTTCCATGTCATTGCGAGGAGGAACGACGAAGCAATCGCATGCTATACAGAGCGGCCGTGCTTCCGTGCGGTTGCAACGCTTCGCTTGCAATGACATAGCTTTTTACCTACTGCTGCTGATACCTGCTTAGTTTATCGTAAAGCACCCTCGGGTCGAAAGGTTTTAGGATGTAATCATTCATACCGGCGTTGTTGATCTCGCCCATTTGGTTGCTGAGCATGGAAGCGGTAAGTGCGATGATTGGCAATTGTTTGAAATAAGGATCTGTTTTAGAACGGATAATGCCTGTGGCTTCCAAACCGCCCATTTCGGGCATGTGGATATCCATTAGCACTACGTTATAGCCGCGGTTGGCTTCAACCTTTTCAATAGCTTCAATGCCGTTTTCAGCAAAATCGGCATGAGCACCCCACTTCTTTAATATTTTATTGATAAGCAAGCGGTTTATCTGGTTGTCGTCTACTACTAAAACGTTTATTTTAAGTCCTTCTTCCACGTTATTATTTTTTCTCTGTTGCTTTATATCAGCTTTTTTAAATCCAATGGTAAACCAAAATGTCGAACCTTTTCCCGGTACACTATCCACGTTTATCCGCGAATCATGTAATTCAATCAGGCGTTTACTGATAGCCAAACCTAAACCGGTACCGCCATATTTGCGGGTAGTATCGGCATCGGCCTGTTTAAATTGTTCAAATATTGTACCCAGTTTGTCTGCCGGGATACCAATGCCGGTATCAGTTACGGCAAACCTGATGCGTACATCCCGCTCCGTTTCCTGAATAACCTTTAAATCGATGTTAACGCCGCCATTGTTCGTAAATTTAACCGCGTTACCAACTAAGTTAAGCAATATCTGGATAAGGCGTGTCCGGTCGCCAATCACCTCATCGGGAACAACCTCCTCAACGCTTTTGCTAATATAAATCTTTTTTTCGGCAGCCTTAAACTGCATCGAACTTGTTATACTATTAACCAGTTCGCGCAGGTTAACCGGGGATTTTTCAAGTTCAACATTGCCTGTTTCAATTTTAGTCAGATCCAGCACATCGTTAATCAACGTCATGAGGTTCTCGGCCGAAAACTTAAGGATATTCAGGTTTTCCTTTTGCGATTCGGCAGGGTCATCATCCAGCAATATGTGCGACATACCAATTACGGCATTCAGCGGCGTACGGATTTCGTGACTCATCACTGATATGAACATATCTTTGGCCCGGTTAAGCTGTATTGCTTCCTCTCTTGCTGAAATAAGCTCAATTTCGGCCTTCTTCTTTGCCGTAATATCGATGATTACTTCAATGTATTTGTCAACCTCGTTTTTACTGTTCAGTATAACAGAGTTGATAACCGAGATCCACAAAGGCTGCCTGTCCTTGCGGTAAACCAGCAGGTCGACCTCAAATGATTGTTTTTGCCGGGATAGCTCCCTGGCTTTTTGTATGATGGATACATCGGTAAGCTCCCCCTTCAATATATCGCCCAGGTGCACATCTTTTACATCAGCAAGCGTATAACCTGTAATATTTTCAAACGCGCGGTTAACCCACTCTACCTTACCATCGCTGTTATTGATCACCACACCACTGGTGGTATTGCTTGCCACTAAACTCAGCTGCTTCAACTGCTCTTCGGTAGCTTTACGCTCGCTGATATCAACCATCACCCCTATCTGCCGTTCAACCTGGCCGGTTTCGTTAAGCAAAGGGCTATTTGAGAGGAAAGCCCAGATAGGAGTTTGATCTTTTTTATAGATCTTGATCTCTACCTCGTACGAACGCTTTTCTTCAACTGCTTTAACAGCATCTTTAAAAACCTCCAGGTCGGTATCCTCACCCAGCAACATGGTGCCAAAGGCCCGGCCCTGCATTTCGGTAAATGTGTAGCCTGTTATGTTTTCAAGGGCCTCGTTCATCCAGATCACCTTACCCTCGGCATCGCGGATCAGGATACCGCTTGGTGATTTACGTGCCGCGAACGATAATATATCAACTTCCTGTTCGGCCAGTTTACGTTTGGTGATATCTATAATTACCCTGATGGATTTATCAACGCTACCATCGGTATTATAAATGAGCGAATTCATTACCGAAATCCACTTTGGCGAACCATCCTTTGCATTGAAAGAAAGTTCTACCTCGTACGATACCTTGTTACGGATAGCCTCTTCCAGCTTTTCCATAGCCTCAGGACTTAACGGCTTCCCCTTTATAACATCACGCAGGCGAAGTTGCTTAACATCTGCATAAGCATAACCCGTTATATTTTCAAACGCGTCGTTTGTCCATAATATCTGGTCATCGGCATCACTGATCACTACCCCATTGCTCACCTTACTGGCCACCAATGAAAGCAGTTCAAGATCCTGGGCCACCTGTTTCTGATAGGTAATATCTCGCCCGCTGGCAAACCATTTATCGTCTTTAAAAGTTACCGACCAGCTTATCCACTTATTATCCCCTTCAACAGTAATTACTGGAGTTTCAATTTCAAACTTCCGTTGTTGTTTGCTGATCCCCTTTTTCAGCACGGCCAATGATTGTTCACGCGCCTCCTCCGGAAAAAAATTCCAGATAAGCATCCCGCATACCTCGTCTGCGGAATAACCTAAAACAGATTTTACCGCGCGGTTAATATGTCCAATCTTAAAATCCCTGTCCATAATGCAATGGATATCGGGCGAACTATCAAAAAGGTCATAAAATTCTTCGCGAACGGCAAGGCTTTGTTCCAGCTTAAGCTTTTGCTTGCGGAGCTCCAGGTGAGACATTACCTCATCGGCCAGTACACGTAGGGCGTCGCGCTGTTCGACAGTAAGCTTGCGGGGTTTGGTATCAACTACACATAATGAGCCTAAACGGAGACCATCGGGATTAATCAGTGGCGCACCGGCGTAAAAGCGTACGCCCATTCCGTTGGCAATAGGGTTATCTCTGAATTCTTCATCTTCTTTCGAATCTGGAATTTCAAGAAGCGCGTCAGATTGGATGGTGCGGTTACAAAAAGCGTCGGCGCGGGGTGTTTCCTCCGCGTCGACGCCGTATGTTGATTTAAACCATTGCCTGTCGGCATCCAGCAGCGTAATTAACGCTATAGGAGCCTGGCATATATAAGAAGCTAAACGCGTAATAGCGTCATACTCCTTTTCGGGCATGGTATCCAAAACATGGTATGATTGGAGCGCGGCTAAACGCTTATCTTCTATGTTTGATGGATCTTCCTGCCTTGGTGTCATTTTTTATTCTGAGTCCTTATCTCTGTACAACGGAAAATCGTACATTAACTTGTGAACCCTTTTACGGATTTTTTTGATAGAATGTTCATTTTCAGGATCAGAAATTACAGCATCTATCAATTCCACAATGTGCTCCATGTGTTTTTCCTTCATGCCACGGGTTGTAATAGCGGCAGTACCCACACGGATACCTGAAGTTACAAATGGTGATTTATCATCGTAAGGCACCATGTTTTTGTTCACGGTGATATCAGCAGTTACCAAAGCATTTTCTGCTGCTTTGCCGGTGATGTTTTTATTACGCAGGTCGATAAGCATTAAGTGGTTATCGGTACCGCCAGAAATGATCTGGTAGCCCAATTTCACAAATGCCTCGGCCATAGCATCGGCATTCTTTTTAACCTGTACAATGTATTTCATGTAGTTTTCGCTCAAAGCTTCGCCAAAAGCAACGGCTTTAGCAGCAATAATATGCTCAAGCGGACCACCCTGTGTACCCGGGAACACAGCCATATCCAACAATGACGACATCATCCTGATTTCGCCTTTTGGAGTTTTATGGCCCCATGGGTTTTCAAAATCCTTACCCATCATGATTAAGCCACCGCGTGGGCCACGTAATGTTTTGTGGGTAGTGGTAGTAACAATATGGCAATGCGGAAGCGGATCGGTTAACAAACCACGTGCAATTAAACCGGCAGGATGTGAAATATCGGCCAATACCAAAGCACCAACCTCATCGGCTACCTTACGGATAAACTCATAATCCCAATCACGTGAGTATGCAGAAGCACCGGCGATGATCAGTTTTGGTTTTTCGCGCAGGGCAACTTCTTTCAATTGGTCATAGTCAACCAAACCAGTTTCTTTATTAACCCCATAAAAATGAGGCTCATATAATTTACCCGAAAAGTTAACAGGCGAACCATGCGTTAAGTGACCACCATGAGAAAGGTCAAAACCTAATATTTTATCGCCCGGCTGCAATACCGCAAGCATAACTGCTGCGTTTGCCTGTGCACCAGAGTGTGGCTGTACGTTAACCCACTCGGCATTAAACAATTGCTTAGCGCGCTCGATAGCTATGGTTTCAATTTCGTCAACCACCTGGCAGCCGCCATAATAGCGCTTGCCCGGTAAACCTTCGGCATATTTGTTGGTTGCAACAGAACCTGCAGCTTCCATAACCTGCCTGCTTACAAAATTCTCAGATGCAATAAGCTCAATGCCCTCTTCCTGGCGTTGTTGCTCTTCATCCAATAGCTTAAATATCAGTTTGTCTCTTTTCATTGTGTGTTTTTAACGGCGCTAAGTTAGCGAAAAAGATAGATTTGAGATATGAGATATGAGATTTGAGAGGTAAGCAATGTTAGATTTTACTTATTCAAAAGTAAACACAATATTATTTGCTACTCAACTCGTTACAACGAACTAATTACTGCGAAATAGACACCAAGCTTAAAACAGGTAAAGGCTGATATATGTAGGATTTACGTATCTTATTTCATGAATACATCAAAGTTTCATTTTAAGCACATGTAAACGATTTGTTAATTATGGATTTTTATTTTCCTCAACCAGGCCTTAACTTCCTCATGTGCCTGTTTTTCCCGTTCGCCCTGTATAACAAAATAAACGCCGTCGCGTTCAATGCCGCCTTTGGTGGTAAAGCCATCTAATACCTTGCTTTTGGGGCACAGTTCTTTTACCGTTTCAAAAGTGCTGCCAATGCCATAACCGGCATTGGTATTAAATGGAACGCTTGTTTTTCCGCTCAGGTCATATTGCTTCAGGAAGCTTTTTACAGGAGGCGGCAATTTCATTCCCCAGGTAGGAAAGCCAACGAACACCACATCATACTGATCGATACTATCGATTTTTGTTTTTAACATCGGCAAATAGCCGGTTTCATTTTCTTTGGCAACCTGCTGTACAATGGTCTGGTAGTTTTCAGGGTACGGCTTCTCCAGTTCCAATGCTACCAGTTTTCCCCCAACCTCATCGTGGATGATAATGGCTATGGCCTTTGTGTTATTGGTGCGGGACAGGTATACAATCAGCACTTTTTTTGTTGATATAGATTGCGCGTTAGAACAGGCAGAAATACTGCAGAGCGCAATTAAAATCAAAGCAAAACACACTTTTTTCATACGCCCGATTTTTATTTCTTGGCCGGCACTTCTATCTTAACCGGCCGTAGCAATTGTGAAAAAGTGAGGGATCCCATCTTCCATTTACCGTTTTCTTTAACGTATACCTCTGTCACCATGAAAGCATGTACAACTTCGTTTCCGCCTACTACCGCCAGCAAGTCGATATCATTTAACAGGATGGCTGTGTTATCCAAAATATTTACTGAAGTGGAGTAAACGTCTGCTTTCTTATACCAGATCCCTCCTGATTTGATTACGTTGAGCTCCTGTTGTTTCCCCCAGCTTCCACCCATATGAACAAAAACGGCTTTTTCATCAAACAGCACATTTAGCGAATCAACATTTTTGTCGGCCATCCAGGCCCATTTGGTTTTAGACAGGTTAATGATCTCCTGCTCAGCTTTTGTAGGTGCAGGCGATGTATTTTGTGTTTGCGCACCGGCTAACCGCACCCCGGCAATTAGCAGGAATAATGTGATAATTGATGCTCTCATGATTTTACAGGATTTATTGGTATTAATAAACTATTTCGCGCTGTTATATTCCGCGTCGGTTACCCTTTGCAGCCATTGGGTTTTATTTGTTGCCCCATTGGTGCTAACCGCAATGTAAGTGAAGGCTGATTGGGGCGATGCGCCGTGCCAGTGGGCTACACCGGGAACACATTTAATCACATCCCCTTTATGAACCACCTGAATTGGCTTTCCCTTTTCCTGGTAATAGCCGGTGCCTTCGGTAATCATCAGAATTTGCCCGGCCGGGTGGATATGCCAGTCGAGTTTAGCACCAGGCGCAAAGGTGGCCGTTGCTATATTGCAATCAATTACACTATCGGCCTTATTTAATTCCCTGAGCCACACATCCCCTGTATGGTTATTGGTTTTAGACAATTCGCCTTTTGTGAAGATGGCGGCCGTTTGGGCCATCACGCGGTTAGAAGCCACAACTCCCAACAACATCAATACATACAATACTTTTTTCATGGTTTTTTGCAGGTTTAATTATTCAATTTTCTTTCTCCAAGCCATTTCACCATTGCCGGATCGCGATGGTCAAAAAAGCTGCTTGTTTTAGTATCCAATGTTTTAATAGCATCCATATCTTCGGCGCTCAGTTCAAAATCGAAGATGTTGATATTCTCTTCCATTCGCTCTTTGCGTACCGACTTGGGAATGGCCACCACCCCCCTTTGCGTAAGCCAGCGGAGGATAACCTGGGCTATTGATTTATTGTACTTCCCGGCAATGGATTGCAATAGCTCATTATGAAAAATATTGTTTTTGCCCTCGGCAAATGGGCCCCACGATTCTATTTGTACCCTGTTATCAATCATGAACTGCTGCGCTTCATTTTGCTGATGAAAAGGGTGTGTTTCAACCTGGTTTACAGCCGGAACAATCTCGTTATGGACGATAAGGTCAATCAACCTGTCGGGGTGGAAATTACTCACACCTATAGCTCTTACCTTGCCTTCTTTATACAAATCTTCCATTGCCCGCCATTCGCCGTACACATCGCCATATGGCTGATGCATCAGGTATAGGTCCAGGTAATCTAACTGCAGCTTTTTCAATGAACTTTCAAAAGCCTTTTTTGCCCCGGCATAACCGTCCCGCTGAATCCAAAGCTTTGTAGTAATAAATAATTCTTCCCTGGCTATACCGCTTGCTTTGATAGCCCGGCCTACAGCTTCTTCGTTCATGTAAGACGCTGCGGTATCAATCAAACGGTAGCCTGTGTCAATGGCATCGCTTACACTTCTTCCACACTCTGCCAGATCCGTTACCTGGAATACACCAAATCCAAGAATTGGCATTTCGACACCATTATTTAATTTAACTTTTTGCATAGCTGATATTTACTAAGACAAAGTTGAGGCCTTTTGCCTGTAGAAACAGGATACAGATTACGGATGTTTATACCATTATTACTGATTGGGGCAATTGCAGTGTCAACCCATTGATTAATAGCGTAAATTCGAAAATTAAAACAGAGTGAATATGGATAGCATGCGCCGTTTCAATACAATAAGTGAATATAATGCATTTAACAACAACGAAACCAAACACCCATTGGTAAGTGTTGTCGATCTGTCCAAAGCCGATCCAAGGCAGGGCTCTAAAATGTATTTCGGCTTTTATATTGTGTTTTTAAAAGATGTTAAATGCGGCGATATGGTGTATGGCAGAAATACCTACGACTACCAGGAAGGAACATTGGTTTTACTTGCGCCGGGGCAGGTAGCCGGTATAAACAGCAATGGCGAAACCTATCAGCCAAAAGGTAATGCCCTGGCCTTCCACCCCGATCTCATACACGGCACTTCGTTAGGCAAGCGAATCCACGGATACAGCTTTTTCGGCTACCAGTCGAACGAGGCATTGCACCTGTCCGAGCGTGAAAGGAACATCGTTTTAGATTGTTTCTCCAAAATAGATTATGAACTGGAGCGGGGCGTAGATAAGCACAGCAAACACCTGATTATTGCCAATATTGAATTGTTTTTGGATTACAGCACCCGTTTTTACGACCGCCAGTTCATCACTCGCGATCATGTGCATCAAGGCATTTTAGCAAAGTTCGAAAACCTGTTGAACGATTACTTTGGATCAGACAAGCCGCAAACTATTGGTTTGCCTGCCGTTGCCTGGTGTGCAGAGCAACTGAACCTTTCGGCAAACTACTTTGGCGATCTGGTTAAAAAAGAAACCGGCAAAACTGCCCAGGAATATATCCAGGCTAAACTGATTGACATGGCAAAGGAGAAAATCTTTGACGGAAATAAAACCATCAACCAGGTGGCTTATGAATTAGGATTTAAATACCCGCAACACTTTGCCCGCCTGTTTAAAAAAAGAGTAGGCCATACACCACAGGAGTACCGGTCATTAAATTAAAAAACAAATGCTTATTAGATAAATGAGTTTTGTCTGTGATAAGTATCAAGGTATCGCCAGCGTGAGATTGGTGATTTAGTTGATTACCGAATGGTAACAGTGTTCCGGGCTGAGATCCGGAACATTTTTAATTTATATGTTTAAAAAATTGAAAGCATAAAGCTTCTACATCAGTTTCAAAAAAGCGCCGAATTTTAGGCTTTTAGCCTTCTGCTTCCAGCTCGCCTTTAGGCGAAATCCAGAAATTATTATACCCTAATCCTATCTGAATGTCTATCAAATCCTGCTGCAGCATTTCAAGCACTGCTAAAAAGTTGTATACAAAATGCACCTTGTTTTCAGACTCTTTGGCTATAGCCTTAAAGTCGAGCATTTTATTGATCCGGAGCAGATCGGCAACCGCCTTTTTTTGCTTTTCGATAGTATAGGGATACTGGACAACCGTGTGTTTTACTTCCTCGCTGCGGCGCGTAAAATTGCGGAGCATCCGCTCATAAACCACCATCAGGCGGTAAAGGGTTAGTTCAGATAGTTCTTCGCCTGGAACGGCCACTTTTTCAACTTGCTCAAGGTCATGCTTGATATTGCCGCGCCTTTCCTGTTTAAAGCGCTCATCTTCCATGGGCCTTATCTCTTCGCAAACCTCCTTGAACTTTTTGTATTCGATGAGTTTCCTGATCAAGTTTTCTTTGGTATCCGGATCATCACCCGCCTCTTCGGTACCGTAACGCGGCAATAACATTTTGGCCTTGATACGCATAAGCGTTGCAGCAACGAAAATAAACTCGCTGGCAATTTCCATATTAAGGCTCGTCATCTGGTGCAGGTAGTTCAGAAAATCATCAGCGATTTTCGCGATTGGGATATCGTGAATATCCAGTTCATCGCGCTCAATGAAAAACAGCAGCAGGTCAAACGGGCCTTCAAACTGGGGTAACCTAATGGCAAAACTATCGTCGGTCATAAAGGGTCAAAAATAAACATTTTACAACATCAAATAATTACAAATCAGCCGCCTTTACCAAACCCTTACTTGTTGTACGGATATTCATTAATCCAGTGAAAGCCACGATTATTCAGCCTGAACTTATTCAGATCAAATTTTTCAAGGCTGATATGAAGCGAATCAATGCCGTACTTCCCGGTCAAAATCAAATTGGTTTTGCCGGATTCCGCATAATTAAAGTAGTATTTATTTACCGTATCGGCATCAGTAAACATCACTATGGTATGCGCTTTAATATCTGATCTAAAAGTGTAATTTTCCGTACTGTCATTCATCTTTTTCACCATGGCACGGCCCGAAGCGCCTACCATCAGTTTACGCCAGCGGTTGATGTTAGTAGTTAAGGGAGCAACAGTATCCTTATTTAACACATAGGTTTGAATATCATAAATGCCATAAAGATGCGGCTTTACAGCAGCATCGCCGTATTGCGTGGCTGCTTTGATATCATCATTGATATTTGACACCAACAGATAAACCAGCAAAATATATTTAAAAACGGAAAGCGTAACATTTTTCCATTTAAGCCGGAAACGATGTGGTTCAATCTCCGACGGAGGCGCGGTCTTATTGAGGAAAAAGAAGTTGATAAGCCTACTGGCATCCTTTGAAAGAAGAAACAGCGACATAAGCACAAGTGTGGTCGACAATAATTTAACAGGCACATCAAAGCAGTAATTGATGGCCATAATATTACCGGCAACTACCAGCCCCAACACAGCGCCCAGCGTGGTAGTTTTGCGAAAAAACAGCAATAGCCCGCAGCTTACCTCAGCTATACCAGTAAAATAATTGAAGCCCCTTGAGTATCCCATGTATGTCCAGGCCAATCCCATAGGTGACGCATTACCTATTGATTGCACCAGGCGACCAGGTGACGGCGAGGGAAACTGCAGCTTGATAACCTTTACAAATCCATAACTAAGCATGGTTATACCCACATAATACCTTACAATAACGCACAACCAATAAAACAGCTTATTATAATTCCGGGACCTCCTGTCGGCAATTGACCATATTAGGGTTCCTATTGCTGCAACAGTTGCTATAAACAAAATGATCAGGTAATCGTAAGTAGTATCACCGCTGCCGTTAGTAAAAACGGTTATGGGTTGTCCTAAATGCAAAACGTGTTGGGCCAGCCATGGAATCAGCGTATGGAACGGTTTAATGTAGTATTCGGCGATAACTTCCGTGTACGGCAATACACCATTTGGATTAAAAATAATGTACAAAGTAAACAGCTGCAGGATAAACCTAAAAGCTATTTTTTGCGGGGCCGACCAATAAATCGGGCTGGCATTTGTATCAGTCATAAATTATAACAAGGTCAATGGTTTGAGGAAAGCTAAATATAATAATTTGCGGTAGCATCTGTGAGCTAAATGTTTATAGCCTGTAGCCATGAGGCTATTATTGCTCTTTACACCGCATTCGGCGCAGTCGCAAAACAATTAATACATTTATATGTCCTTATTTTAACAATAATTACCTTATTTTGCAGGTTAAATATCCTTACGAATGTCAATGCAGGTACCGGCCGGGAATTTATTACAAAAAATAAATTATCCATCTGATTTAAAGCTACTTAACGAAAATGAGCTTGAACAGGTATGCAAAGAACTACGCCAGTATATTATTGACGTGGTATCCGTTAATGGCGGGCACTTTGCCGCCAGCCTGGGTGTAGTTGAACTTACGGTAGCTCTACAATATGTGCTTAATACCCCTTACGACCAGTTGGTTTGGGACGTTGGCCACCAGGCTTATGGCCATAAAATACTTACGGGCCGCCGGGATGAGTTTCATACAAACCGTATTCACGGTGGTATCAGCGGTTTCCCAAAACGTTCGGAAAGTGAATATGATACATTTGGTGTAGGCCACTCATCAACGTCAATATCTGCGGCGCTGGGTATGGCTGTCGCCTCTCAATACAAAGGTGAAACCGATAGGCAGCACGTAGCTGTAATTGGCGATGGCGCTATGACTGCGGGTATGGCTTTTGAAGCCCTTAACCACGCAGGTATCGAGAATTCAAACCTACTGGTGATCCTGAACGATAATAACATGGCCATCGATCCTAACGTTGGCGCATTGAAAGAATATCTTACAGACATCGCCATCTCAAAGCCATACAACCGCTTCAGAGACGATATTGCGCATGTATTGGCCAAACTATCATCTATTGGCCCTGATGCGTTTAAAATCGCTCAAAAGCTTGAAAAAAGCATTAAAGGCACCCTGCTTAAACGCAGTAACTTTTTTGAAGCACTTAAGTTCAGGTATTTTGGCCCCATCGATGGGCACGATGTAAACCACCTGATAAAAGTGTTGAAAGACCTGCGCGATATTCCAGGGCCAAAACTGCTGCATTGTATCACGGTAAAAGGTAAAGGTTATGCCCTTGCCGAAAAAGATCAGACCAAATGGCACGCCCCCGGTTTGTTTGATAAAATTACCGGCGAAATCAAGAAAACTAAATACGACAAGCCTCAACCTCCTAAATTCCAGGATGTGTTTGGGCATACCATAATTGAACTGGCTGAGCAAAACCCAAAGATCATGGGGATCACTCCGGCCATGCCTTCAGGTTGTTCATTAAACCTTATGATGAAGGCTATGCCAAACCGTGCGTTTGACGTGGGCATTGCCGAGCAGCATGCCGTAACTTTCTCCGCGGGTTTAGCCACCCAGGGACTTGTTCCGTTCTGTAACATTTACTCCAGCTTTATGCAGCGGGCTTATGACCAGGTGATCCATGACGTAGCTATACAAAAACTCAACGTTATATTTTGCCTTGACCGTGCCGGTTTTGCCGGCGCTGACGGTGCTACACACCACGGCGCTTATGACATGGCTTACATGCGTTGCATACCAAACATGGTTGTGTCTGCCCCAATGAATGAGGAAGAACTTCGTAACCTGATGTTCACTGCCCAGCAGGAAAACATGGGGCCATTCGTGATCAGGTACCCTCGTGGCAACGGTGTTATGGTTGACTGGCAGCGTCCGTTTAAAGCAATCCCAGTAGGCAAAGGCCGCAAGGTTTGTGATGGCGACGACGTGGCAATCCTTTCTATCGGCGCCATCGGTAACGAAGTAGTTAAAGCAATTACCGAACTTAATGCCGAAGGTTATAACCCGGCCCATTACGATCTCCGGTTTGTAAAACCGCTTGACGAAACTTTATTACACGATGTATTCAGCAAGTTTAATAAAGTAATTACCGTTGAGGATGGCTGTATTGAAGGTGGCGCGGGTAGCGCGGTGCTTGAATTTATGGCAGATAACGGTTACACCAATATACAGGTAAAACGCCTGGGTATTCCGGATACCTTCATTGAACACGGCGACCAGCCCGAGCTTTGGGCCGATTGTGGTTTTAATGCCAACGGGATAGCCGAGCAGGTACGCAACATGGCCGAAAAAAGGGGCATGAATACTATCGCGTCTTAACGTTCGCATTCTCAAAATAGGGACATATCATTTTTGACATATGGACGGGATACTTTATATTGAAAATTTCATCAACGATCCCGTCCAACTTTTTGATTTCCTGGTAACGAATATCAGTTGGGACGAGCGAATGGCTGCCCGTAAAACGGCCAGCTATGGGGAATCCTATAACTATTCGCAAATTAGCTATCCTTACCAACAGTTGCTGCCCCAATTAGAAGCTATTGTAGATAGCCTAACCCCTTTCATTAATTTTACCGCTAACAACTGCCTCTTAAATTATTATTTAGACGGGAAGGCTAAAATGGGTTATCACTCCGACCAAACAGATATTCTATACCCGAACACAGGAGTGGCTATAATTTCTGTAGGAGAAACTCGCACTTTAAGATTTCGCAATATCGAAAACAAAGACGAGTTTGTGAATTACGAACTAACACCGGGTAGTCTGATATATATGACACAAGAAGTTCAAACAAAATGGCATCACGCTGTTCCGTCCTCGGATACAGAAAACGGGAGAATAAGCCTTACTTTTCGAAAAATCAAAGCATAGCCGATGTGATAATCGGTCATACTTTATGTTAATAGCTTAACAATTGCATTTGAAACCTTTATCAAGCTTGCGCTTTTTAATGTACCGGCCGTGCGTAATATTATCTTTTTATCAGCTGTAAAAATACGCGAAGGACGAATATTTGAAGCCACAGGTAAAGATCCTCTCGCGAAATCTGTCTGATCAATAGCGATAGCATAAGCATCTTTACTTTGCTGACTTGTTATCTGACATAAAATAATGTCATCACCCTGCAAGTCAGCTAATACCAAGGCAGGCCTTTTCTTGCTGCCCGATAAATCAGAAAAAGGAAATGGAATAACTACGATGTCCCCTTTTACAAATCCTGCCATGCCTCATCTTCGTCTGCTGTCAACCAGCTTTTAGCTAACACTGTCTCAGTAGCAAAATGAGTAGATATATTGTCCATACTTTCCGCAGTATTATCCGCTTCCTCAATGGTAAATGCAATAACCTCTACCTGCTTGCCAACAAATTCTTCTGGTAAGCTGATTGATATATTACGATTACTTGGCTTAACAACTGTCCTGATCATAATCAAATATACTAAAAGTAAAGGTCTATCCCGAAATTCTAATTACTATCAATGAGCCTTATAACTTGCCAAATCGTTGTATATGGCACGGAATGAACTGCGGATACCAAAAGTCAGCATAGATGTTTTATCATTAAACTGATCATTTTTATCCCTGCGAATTAAACCACCCAGTTCAAACCTCAAGTTATATTTAGGGTTAATTAAATAAGCCACTTTTCCTTCAAGATAAACCATGTTGGTGGTTAAGCCTTGTCCTGTATAGTTACCATATAGCCTCGCCGGATCCCGATAACCCTGATAAGGATCCTTACCATAGTTTAGGCCGTTAACATCGAGGCCATAGTGGCCATAGTCAATCTCCCCTGTAAAGTCAAACCTTTTATATGAATAATTTAGCAAGCCTACAGCCTCCCGAAAATTAGCGCCCCATGGATGCCCGATTGGCTCACCGTTTTCAGTGTAATTAATCACTGAAGCACGTTCTGAGTAGGTATAAGGCTTAACATTATTTGTTTCAAGCAAATAGTTTAAACCTTTAACATTAAACAGATTTGCGCCCCTTATACCCAACTGAAATCCATATTTATTACGCGAACTGCCCTTACTTGAAAAAAAGCTTGATGACTCAAACTCGTCAAGCGCAAACTGTCCGTAAGCGGTAATGCCATCTGTTAATTTATACTTGGCGGTAAAACCAATCAAAGCATTATCCGGCGAACCATTTGAGGCCTCTACAGGCCTTAAAAATATCACCGGGTTTACATAAGTAAAATCAAATCCCCGCTTATTGCCCAGATCATCTTTGGCAGCCCAAATCACGGCGTCAAAGAAACCAAATGACAACCTGTTGGTTACATTCCAGTCCAGGTAATGGAACACGCCAAACTTCTTTCTGTCGCCATTATCTACCTTTATGGAAAGCGGATCATCGAAATAAGTCCACATGGCCATATACCGCACATTGCCCAGTGTTGCGGTCAGCTTAAAGAAAGGGTATGGTGACGCGTAATCAGATAATAACAATGAACGGTAGCCATCGCCAACAAAGGTTTTATCACGACCGGCACTGATGTTCAAAAACTTTACCGGTGTATAAGAAACATTGGCTGTGATGTATGACCAACGGTATTCGTTACCATAAATACCCGCATACGCCTGTCCGGGAGCTATGCCAACCTGGTTAACGTAAGTTTGCAGGTAATTGGGCAATACGGCACGGTTTTCATAACCGGCAACATTATAGGAAAAGTTTTTACCGAAAGTTCCGCCAAACTGGATGCCCAGCGTACCAAAAT
This sequence comes from Mucilaginibacter kameinonensis, assembly GCF_003675385.1. Taxonomy (GTDB): domain Bacteria; phylum Bacteroidota; class Bacteroidia; order Sphingobacteriales; family Sphingobacteriaceae; genus Mucilaginibacter; species Mucilaginibacter kameinonensis. The sequence goes on from NZ_RCWZ01000008.1 coordinate 109,162, forward strand.
TAGTATTCTTTTTCCCGGAGAAATCGCGGCTGACATTAAAATCGGGTAACAGATCGGCGTAAAAAGTAGAATTGCTGCTTTTCACATCAATCTGATGCTCGTTAAAAAAACGACCTTTAAGCCCGTTCAGGTTCATTAATGAATCGTAGTGCTCCTTCAAAAGCGAATCGTCAACCATAAAAGGCTTTAGTGAACTATGTACCCTTGTTTTGGTTGAATAAACATCCTCATTAAGTTTTTGGTAAAACTGGTAATTGTAAGATTGATATTCGGACTGTGCTTCCGCCAATCCACTTATCAAAAACAGTAAGATTATGCTTGTAAATATTCTCTTCATATGTAGGTTATATGTTTTGGTCGTTGATTATTCAAAATAATTAAGCGTGTTAAAACCGCCTTTTTTCAGGTATTCGTCTTTTTTTACCAAATGCAGATCGGCAAGTACCATATCGGTTACCAGCGCCTGCAGGTCATATTTAGGTTTCCAGCCCAATTTATTATACGCTTTGGCAGCATCACCAATTAACAGATCAACTTCCGTTGGCCTGAAATAACGGGGATCAACCTTAACTACTGTCTGCCCAAATCTCAAGGCATCCAAATTCAATCCAAGCGTAGTGGCACGTTCCTCATCAATATCAATGATCACGCCACGTTCGTTTTCATCCTTCCCGCTAAACTCAACTTCTATACCCAGTTCCAAAAATGCCATCCTGATAAAGTCGCGCACGGTGGTTGTTACACCTGTCGCTATTACAAAATCTTCGGCAGTTTCCTGCTGCAGCATCAGCCACATGGCTTCTACATAATCTTTGGCATGCCCCCAATCACGTTGCGCCGAAAGATTGCCAACATACAGGCAATTTTGCAGGCCAAGCGCTATTTTGGATGCCGCACGTGTAATTTTACGGGTAACAAAAGTTTCACCCCGTACCGGGCTTTCATGATTAAAAAGGATCCCGTTACAGGCATACATGCCATAAGCTTCGCGATAGTTAACTACAATCCAATAACCATATAGTTTTGCTACAGCGTACGGTGAGCGAGGATAAAAAGGGGTAGTTTCGCTTTGCGGTACCGCCTGCACCAGGCCATATAGCTCGGATGTGGAAGCCTGGTAAACCCGCGTTTTTTTTGTAAGATCAAGAAGCCGGACTGCTTCGAGAATGCGTAAAGTGCCAACGCCATCAGCGTTAGCAGTATATTCGGGTGTTTCAAAGCTCACTTTCACGTGGCTTTGGGCGGCAAGATTATAAATTTCGTCGGGCTGAACTTCCTGTATCAGTCTGATCAGGTTAGTTGAATCAGTAAGATCACCATAGTGCAGCTTGAATTTAACATTAGGCTCATGCGGATCATGGTATAAATGATCAATCCTGTCTGTATTTAATAATGACGAGCGGCGTTTAACTCCATGCACCTCATAACCCTTTTTCAGCAAAAATTCTGCTAAATAAGCGCCATCCTGCCCCGTTATTCCTGTTATTAAAGCCTTTTTCATTAATAAATAGCGTACATGTATTGTGCAATACAATAATATCCAATTTTATTGTAATTACGTCCATAACGCTTAATATATAAGACAGGCAGCGATTAATGCTACTGTTAAATGACTGATAAGGATATTAAAATAAGGTACCGGACAATTAAATTCCGGCTACGGTATCTTCCAGTTCCTGGTACCAATCGGCACCGTATTTACGGATAAGCGGATCTTTCAAAAATTCGTGAACACGTACTTTCAACTCATCGCCAAATGAACATGCAGGGCTGCAGATATTCCACCTGTCATAGTTTAAAACATCAAACTCGGGGTATGAGGTAATACGGATAGGATATAAATGGCAGGAGATAGGCTTTTTCCAGTTAACGGCACCTTCTTCATAGGCTTTTTCAATACCACATTTGGTAATGCCGTTTTCCCATATTACGTAAGCGCACTCTTTATTGGTATCAACACAAGGAGTTGTATAATCACCTTCAAAATCGGTTACATATACGCCGTCCTGCTCAATGGTTTTGATGCCTTTTGCAGTAAGATAAGGTTTCACTTTAGGGTAGATCTCTTTCAGGATATCAAGTTCGTCGGCATTAAGCGGGGCACCAGAATCACCTTCAAGACAGCAGGCTCCCTTGCACTTATTTAAGTTACATACAAAATTTTCCTTTACTACATCTTCGTGCAGTAACACATTGCCAACCTCAATCATCTTTTTAAAATCAATCTTTAATAGGGTTTAACGGATACTTAAGTCCCGATGCCGATTTCAGGTCCATCGTTACACTACCAATCAGCACTTCAACATGGGCTTTTACCGGTATCCTGTTTTTATCATTAGTTACCCAAAGGTACAACTTACTGTTCTTCCGGAAAATACGTCCCGGAATAATTGCTGGGCTAAATTTAAGACAATTAAACTTACCAAGCGAACACTCAACCGTTTCGGTACCCACATAGGTTATCTGCATACTGTGAAAGCCATCCTCCAAAAAGTATTGCAGATCAAACGTATCACCCTCGTGCAGCTTTGAAACATCAATAGCCCGGGCGAAATAATAGGCCGATACAAAATCAAAAGACTCTCCCTTATACCCGAATGTTCCCTTATTCGCCGTTACCTTTTTATCCTTCTGATCAAAGGTAACATTATCTGTATGCCTGTATTTGCCTTCCCTCCTGTTCTCGGTATAAAAATAAGGCATCAGCGTTGTTTGATCAACGTATGATTCATAACGGTTACGCACCTTGTAAAACAGGTCGAAAGAGCCCGCGGTTTTACCCTCAGCAACAAGATGGAAGGTTGGGCGATCATTATATTTTTTATCGCTGGCCTCTACCTTGATGGTAGCCTCGGCAGCGGTAAAAAAACCATACTTCATCTTGTAATCCAGTTGTTCGCCAGCCTTGAAAATCGATTCATTGATCTTCTTCAACTCCTGGGCAGATACCCCGGAACAACAGACTATAAAAAGCAGTATAGTAAAAAAATATTTATTTATCAGCAGTTTTTTCATTGATTAATAGTCCCTTTTGCGGGACTGGTGATAAGACAACTGCTATTATAAATGGTTTAAACCTATTTTTATTGCGTACTGCAGCTTAAAAACTTAGTCCTTACGCTTATAGATTGGCACGGTTGAGCATGGCTCACCAAACATGAGACTTTTTACCACAGCGGTTAACTTCTTAGTGATCTCCACATAAGCAGATGTTGGCACTTCCGTATCGCCGCAACCTTTCAGCACAATGCGTTGCCCGCGGTATTGTTCAAAATCGGCTTTGGCTATTTCCTTTTCAAAAAGTACAGTTTCAAGCACCTCCTTATCGCCAAAAACTATTTCACGGGCGTAAGGGGCCATACGATTAGCAAGCAGCATGTACGCCCATGCAGGTACAATAGCGTCGGCAGAGCAGGTAATTCCTACGTTCTTGCCCTCGTATTGCGCCCAGTCATGTTCTTTTATAAAGTCCCTGAAATCCTTCTCCTTTAAAATAAGGCCGTGGAAAAGGTTATCTTTTATATCGTATATAACGCGATCCCCTGCAGGATAAAAGTCTGCCGGGTCTAAGGTAACCAAGCCACTCTGCGCTACCTTATTTACTATGTTTTCCTGGATATCCATACCGTTTATCATGAAAGCCAAAAGCCGAATGCGTGGAGCCTAAAGCTGCTTAGCTTGATTTTAAATATTAATTATTTGCCCCTAATAACAGGCACTATATAAAACAAAAAATCCGGGAACGGCTTAACGCTACTCCCGGATACAAATTTACTTTAAATTTTATTTAGAAAAATTTAGCTCTGTTATCTTTTACAATTGCATTATCTTTTAATGCATCCAGAACTAAGCCTTGTGAACGTTGTAACAAGGCCTGGCCAATTTGTTCTTTTTGTTTAACGGCATTACCAAGTGCAGGTGGGTTAGTGAAACCATTAACCACAAACACATAAACACCTTGAGTACCGTCAACCGGTTTTGAAATTTTGTTAACCGCAGAACCAAATACAGAACCAATAACTTTGTATTCTGCAGATTGGCCAGGGATGATCGGGTTAGCGAAAACAATGTTTTCAACCGGAACTACTTTACTGTTTACTTTTTGAGCAACCTGATCGATAGAAGAGCCACCACCAAGGGCCGAATCAAATTTCTCTTTCAGTTGTTTTGCTTTAACCTCGTTACGCACCATTGGCTCAATTTGCTTTTTAACAGCTTCAAGAGCTAAGGTACCTTTAGGCTTGATCTCGGTAAGGCGGGTTACGATATATTGGTCACCTACAGTAAATACTTTATCAGTGATATCGCCTTTTTCGGCTTTGTAAGCCCATCTAACTACATCACGGGCGTTATCCAAACCTGGCAAACCAGAAGCAATAGCGGTAACATCTTCGGCAGTACGTGATTTTAAACCTTCTTTTTTAGCCTCAGCTTCAAAGTTATCAGATGTTAACGAAGCTAAAAATGCTTGTGCTTTGCTGTAAGCTACAGTTTGGGTTTTGCTGCTTGCAGTTAAAGGTTTATCAACCACACCAACTTTAACCAGTTTTACAGAACCTTTTTGATCTTCAACCTGGATAACATGGTAACCAAATTGCGATTTTACAACAAGGATATCGCCTTTGTTTGCTTTGAAAGCAGCATTGTAATATTCAGGAACTAATGCGCCCTGGCCACCACCCATAACGCCATTGGCATCAAATGATGGAATTTCACCGCCTTTTACAGCGCTGCCTTTATCGGCAGAGAAAGTTGTTGCCAATTCGGCAAATGACTTACCGCCCTGGATTAATTTTTTGATTGAATCGGCTTTAGCTTTTGCTTTATCCTCGCCACCTGCAGATGCAAGGTCGATCAGGATGTGCCTTGTTTTAACTGAGTCAAAAGTAGTTTTGCTGTCAACCAGTTTTGCTATTTTGTAGCTACCGTTTTCAATGTAAGGGCCGTATACGAATCCTTTGGCAGCGCTAAACATGGTTGTATCCAGTTTAGGATCAAGGCTACCTTTACGCTGATAAGCTAAAGGCGCTTTTGTTTCGGCATTGATCTGAACAAAAAGCGAATCGTTATTAGTTGTCTTAAATTCGTTCGCTAATTTTTCTGCCTGTAGTTTAACTGCAGCTGAATCTTCTTTTGAAGGAGCGGCGTTAAAAGTAACGTATTCAAAATCCCTTAACTCCTGTGGAGTTTTGAACTGAGCTTTGTGAGCATCGTAATATGCGCTGTAATCTCCATCGGTTAAAGTAACTTTAGCGTCGGGGATTGAAGCGTAATCAAGTGATACATATTTAAAGTTAACCAGCTTGTTTTTTGCTTCGTAGTCATCAGTAGCTTCAAGCGAGTTTACATAAAGGCCATTGGTAACCAATGTCATGTATTTGGTTGCTTTTTTAGCTTCAATTAAATCAACAACAAAGTTATGCCATGCTTCTTTTTGAGCAGGATCGGCTTTACCTGATTGAAGGTAGGCTTTAAACTGGTTGTACTTGCTGCGGTCAAACTGGCCTGTTTGCTGATCGGCAAACTGACGGGCAATCTGAGGGTCGGGATTATTGTCGCCAATCATCACGCTCATTTCGTCGTCACCAACTGTAAGGCCAAGTTTTTCAATTTCTTTGCCTATTAGCATCTGGCTTAAATACTGGTTCCAGGTAGTTTCCTGCAAATAGCTTGCTATCTGCGGAGAAATGCTCTGTCCCTGCTGTTTGAACTGCGCTGAATTTTGCTCCAGCTTTTCGTTGAATTTGTCATAGGGCACTTTTTCGCCGTTTACAACGGCAAGCTCGTTACTATCGTCCCTGAAAAAGGAACCGCCCGATCTTACAACTTCGCTCACAATAAATGCAAGCAGCGCGAGGCCAATAAAGAATGCGAGAATCTTCCCCATTCTTTCGCGCAAAAAACCCATTATACCCATATTACATTTATAATTATTCTATTCTTTTTTAAAGAGGGCGCAAGATACAATTTTTACTAAAATTCTATAACACAAAATTTTCGTTAAAAAAAGTCATTATTGTGTCGCTTTTTCATCCACATGAAATATGCCCGTACTACTTTTAAAGGAAGGATTTAATAGCTTGTCATCGCTTTCAAAGGTATCACCGTTCATGACATTGCCTCCGCTAAGGGTGGCTTGTACCGGTTTATTGGAGTAAACACGTTTGGTTACCTGGTCCCAAAATAATTCTTTTGATTTAAAGGTTTCGCCTTTGGCATTGGTTGCAACCACGTTGCCGTGAAATTCTATGAGCTTTTCCTTCTCCCGCTGAATGCCGGTATCGGCAATGATATTTCCCGCAAAATCGCCTGTGGCCCGATCATAATAATCGATCTTGACACCTTTAGGCATAATTTTATAAGGCTTCTTGATCTGATACTCAACCATAAGCGGCGCCGTAAGATGGATCTCCACTTTGGTCGAATCGCTCATGATCACATCGAGCCCGGTAGTGCGCTGGGCCACGGTATCAACTTCATTAGCCGATATTTCCCTAACTTTTTTCAGATCGTTTTCGCACGAGGACAGGAAAGCCGCCAATGGCAACAATAACAGGCATAATACCGGTATGTTAACTGCAGAGCGGCTCATGACAGCGAATTAGTCAAATTTATACTTGGTAAACCACTTATCGTTAAGCGTAAAGCCCAAGTGAATGTTAACGTAGTTTTCTTTAACCAAACCGTTAACCAATGAACCACGCTGACCAACTTCTGCAGCGATGTTGATTTTGTAGTAACTACCGTTGTTTGAGCGAAGCGGTAAGCCCAAACCTATAGTACCGGCATACCTTTTAATAGTACGGCCATTGATGTGCATATAGGTTTCATCATAAAGAGCACCTAAACGGTAATCAACAGTGGCAAGGTAGTTTCTGATGGTTGAGATATTAGGCGTATATGAACCACCTATGTTGAATGTTTTGCTATCCTGTAAGCCCTGGTTTACACCGGCAATTGATAAGTCGGACCATTTACCCATAGAGTAATCGGCACCAACAAGAAACTTTCCATCGTTTTGAAAAGAGATACCGAACCTGTTGATCTGCGGTAGTTTCAGTTTTGATTTTGGGCCGGTTGTACTCACCACACTATCGGCAGCTATGTCCTGGTTACCGTTGGCGTCATTAAAATACTGGCTAACAACAAAACTGCTTTGCGTATGTAGCTTTGTACCCGCCGAAGCCGAATAGCCGAAAACGAGGTGTTTTGTTTCAGAAAAATCAAATGAATATTGCAAACCGTAATCGTAATTGATACCACCAATGGCATTGCTCGATTCAATTTTTGAATTTATTGCACCTGCAAGATTAGGGATTTCGGTGGTGGCAATATCTTTAATGTTACCAAATATGTATGATACGTTTGCACCTAATAGCAAGTGCTTGCCTATACCAAAACCATATCCAAAATATGCTTTTGATAAGCTACCATCGCCGCTGTAGCTATAATTGGTTACGTTGGTATCAGCAGGCGAACCTGAATTTCCCATTTTATTAACCGTTCTTTTATAGTTGTAACCACGCTCACTGTATGGCAACAAACCAAAGCTTAATGCCGAACGCTTTGAAGTAGGAATAGCGAACGCGATATGATTAAGCCTGAAATTGCTGTTTTTTTGACTTGCCGCTCCTGTTTGGTTCAGTGTTAAAAAGTTGGCATATAAACCCACATCAATAGTTGTAAGGTTAACGGCGCCGTATGATGCCGGGTTTATAACGTTGATGTTATTAAAAAAACCTATTTTGTTGGTAGCAACAGCTATACCGCCCATACCTATATTCTGGCCCATAAGTTGAGGATCAATATCGCCAATACCGTAACGTGAATATGGAGAGCTTGAAGTTGCCGTTGATTGCGCGTGTACAGAGAAAGCGGCAACAGCCAATAAAAGTGTTATAAAAAACCGGGTATATTTAATCATTATGCTTTTGTATAGCTGCGTTTAATCCTTTTAAAACCAAATACGGTTCAATTTTTATGTAGCGGGCAAAGATGCTATTTTTCAATAGAGTATCAAAAAAAATGCTGTCGCCCCCGCTTAATATAATGTTCAGTTGCTCACCGACGGTTTTATAACTTTCAATAAAACCGGTAAGCTCATATTTTATTCCGTTTTGTACTCCCGAACGGATGGCGGTTGTTGTATTGTTACCGTATGCCGCATCAAAATCAGCGTCGGCCTCAATGAGCGGCAAACCTGCCGTGTAATTATTTAAAGCCTTATAACGCATATTTAAGCCCGGCGATATACTCCCGCCAAAATAATTCCCTTCGGCATCAACACCATCATAAGTAATGGCAGTCCCTCCGGTTATTACCAGGCTGTTTTGCCCCGGGAACATGTGATACGCGCCTATAACAGCCGCCAGCCTATCGGGGCCGAGGGTTTCGGGGGTTAAATAATGGTTATTTATTCCGCTGGTCATAAATGTATTAAATTGAATCAGCGGAATTTTTTGCCCCAGTATAGCCTGCCAGGCTTCTTTACTTTTTTTTACCGATGATACAATTGCCTTAACAGGGTTGTATTTGCTAAGTAAACCATCAAGAGCTGGCTCGTCAATGGATTCATATTGGTTCGCCTCAAGCATTACATCCAGGTTAAAAACCGCGATTTTGATGAGGGTATTACCAATGTCGATAACCAGACTGGTCATCAGGCCCTAACTATTGATAATATTGATTCAAAAATAGCTAAACCGTCCTCATTGGCTAACAAGCTATCGGCAGCACGCTCAGGGTGTGGCATTAAACCAAACACATTCCTGGTTAGGTTGGTAATACCAGCTATGTTTTCCAATGAGCCGTTAGGGTTCGAATCGGCAGTGATATTACCGGCCTCATCACAATACCTGAACATTACCTGGTCATTATCATTAAGGGCTTTAATTACATCGGCATCAGCAAAGTAATTACCTTCACCATGTGCAATCGGGATCCTTAATGGTTGCTGAGGATCAAGCTGCGCTGTAAGCAGCGACTGTGATGTTTGTGGTTTTAAGTAAATGTTGCTGCAAATAAATTTGCGGTTGGTGTTGTGCAATAAAGCACCTGGCAACAAACCTGCTTCGGTCAGGATCTGGAAACCGTTGCAGATCCCCATTACGTAACCACCTTTTGCTGCAAACTGGATCACCTCCTGCATAATTGGCGAAAAACGCGAAATAGCGCCTGAACGCAGGTAATCGCCAAATGAAAAACCACCGGGTAAAACAACAAAGTCAACACCTTGCAGATCATGATCTTTATGCCATAACCTTACTACCTGCTGACCCATTATCTTTTCTAATACATAAATGATATCTTCATCACAATTAGAGCCGGGAAATATAACTACTCCAAACTTCATCAGTATTACTTTTAAAATGGGGTGAACCTAAATAGCTTGTTATTATAGTTTCAGGCTACAAAACTAACATAACCACCGAAATAAGGACGAATGTAAAAGTTAAAATTTGTTAAACTGAAAATAAATAATGCTGATAAACAACAGTAGATACAGTATTTCATAAAACCAGCGCTTTGTTGCATACAAAAAATAATAGGCAAAAAACACCGTTGCCGGCACCACGCAAAGCAAAAAATGGCTCAGGCGAAACTCTGAATTAAGATAAAATGAAAGCGCCGTAGTCAGAAAAATGAAAAACAACAACTGAAATGTTTTACGGATCTGTACGTAACTTTTAAAGAAATTTTGTTGCAGTTTAAAAAAACAAAGCACCAATATCAAAATAACCGGCGCCAGCAAAAGGTAGTTATAAGAGTTTATGCTGATATGATCCGGAAACTTTTTACCTAAGGGCAGCCAGATATGCGTAAACCGGGGCAGCATGTCGTTCAGGAAATAGATAACCGCCAGGAAAAAAAATACGGTTACATAACCCAGTATCGAAATAACCCACTCGCGCCAGTTAAACGGCCGGTACACAATAAGCGCCACCCAGATAGCTAAAAACAAATAAATAAACGGGAAATACACAAGCGAGCCCACCGCTACGATCATGCCTACATCATAAGTTGCCGATTTAACATCCTCACCCTTATAAAGGTTGAATAATTTATACAGCATCCATATAAGCAGAAAATTACATATAAGCGGCGCACTTAATGTTAAAAAAGGCGTAAACAAACCGGCAAGCGTAACATACATTAACGCTGGTAAAAAAGTTGGTTTGCCCAATAAGTTATGGTGATTGATGAGCGAATTAAGCAATAATGCTTGCGCGAATACCAGCCCGCCCGCAATTATCACATTCAACAGTGGCGAAAAAGCGTATTCATATTTTACCGGGACCAGCAGCCGGGCAAATGGTTCAACAAAAATAAATTCAACCTTTTCGGGGACTTGTGCCATATAACCCACCCGGAGCACGAACAGCAAAATAGCCAGCCATAAAATATTAAGGGGATTATAGTTCCGGAAAAGATTGATCATATTATGCGGCCGTATTTGCGGTTGCAAAATTAGCAGAAAAACAGCTTACGTTGCAATGCTTTAAACTCTTGCGTATTGCTTTACCAGTTTATCAACTATAGCGGCTGTTTCGTCAGGAAAATCAACGATGATTTTTTTGCTGTCGTTTATCCAGTTACTTAAATGGCCTGTGAATTTTTCATTGATTTCACTCACCACCGGAACGCCCAGTTTAGAGGCCGATAGCGCGTTGCACTGCTGCTCATATTGCCCCTTCATGGGTATCATCATTACCTTTTTCTGCAAAAACAACGCTTCGGCAGGGCCTTCAAAACCACCGCCGGTAAGCAAGCCGGTACAGCTGGCCAAACTTTTATTGAAAGCCTCATTATTTACCGGGAATATCTCCACGTTACCAGACTGATAGGCTTGTTTCTGGCGTTTTGAAAACACCTGCCATTTAACCTCTTTTTGTGTACTCAGGTACTTCAGCAGGGTTTTATCGTCATATGCCGGCAAATAAACGGTATAATGCCCCAGATCAGAAGTTTCCATCTGCCTGATCTCGCTGCGGATCACGGGCGTATTGATAAACGTATCATAGCGCTCAAAATGGAACCCCACATGATAAGTGGTAGGCGAATAATTTTTTAAAAGCCACTGCGCAAAAGGGTCCTTTTTTTCGGGCCTCGGCGTATTGGGCGATACAAATGAACACTGATGGCTTAATGAAACAGACGGCACGCCTCTCAATTTGCAGGCCCAGGCACTTACAGGTTCAAAATCGTTGATGATAAGATCATACTGTTTCAGGGGGAGGCTCCGTAAATCGCGCTGAAACTGACGAAGGTTCATGATTTTCCAGGTGGCCCAGTTATCTACGCCACCATTAGTGCCAAATACAAAACTTACGCCATGAAACTTATATTTCAGGGGTTGAGATAACGAAACTTCCGCTTCGGTGCCGCTCACCAGCAGGTCAACCTCACCGTACTGTTGCAGCAGGGGTACAATTTCCCTTGCCCGGCTAATATGTCCGTTACCTGTTCCCTGTATACCAAACAGTATCTTCATTAAAATAATTTCTTTTCAAAAAGGATGATGATTGCGCGGTGCAGGTGTAGCAGACATGCTGATTTACCTCCGCCAATATTCAGGGGGTTAATTTAGTAAAGAAAAATGTTTTCGCCGTGTAATTTAATCGTGTTCGTGCTTAAAACGCTCCAGCAGGTTTTTAACGTCAAGCATGGCGTTCAAATCTTCCGAATCGGTTTTATCTTCTTCATCCGCATCGGTATTGAAATCATCAGGCTTATATCTGAATACTTCCCACTTACCGTCGTTATACTCCAACGCGCTCAGGCTTTCTACCCAATCGCCCGAGTTTAGATAAAGTACCGAACCGTTATTTTGGGTTGATGTAATTTCCCTGATCTCGGCGTGGTGAATGTGACCACAAATTACATAGCTGTATTCTTTATCCACAGCCAGGTCGGCCGCGGTTTGTTCAAACTGGTTAATGAATTTTACAGCCTCTTTAAAACTGGCTTTCACCTTTTGCGAAAAGCTCATTTTCTGCCTGCCAATAGCTGTCAGGAACCAGTTCACAAAACTGTTAATCAAAATAAGCGTATCATAACCCACTGCGCCCAATTTGGCCAGCCACTTAGAGTGCTGCATGGTAACGTCAAAAACATCCCCATGAAAAATCCAGGCCTTTTTACCGTCGATATTAAGCACAAGTTTATCAAGCAGCTGAAAAGTGCCCATGTTAAAATCGGTAAACTTGCGCAGCATTTCGTCATGGTTGCCGGTTAAATAATAAACCGGGATACCATCAGTAACAAACTTAAGGATACGGCGCACCACTTTCATGTGTGCTTCGGGCCAGTACGATTTACTAAATTGCCAAATATCAATAATATCGCCGTTCAGGATAAGGATTTTGGGCTTGATGCTTTTTAAATATTTAAGCAATTCTTTTGCGTGACAGCCGTAAGTACCAAGGTGCACATCAGATATTACTACAATATCAACTTCGCGTTTTGCCATTAAATTAAGGGGCTATTTTACAGGCCGGCATGATTTGGTTAGCCGGAAAAAACAATATGTTATTAATAAAGCAACGATTACTCGTCGTCCTCATCTTCGTTAACTGTCAATTCATATGGACTTGCGTAGAAGCAGCCGACAAGTATCAGCAACCCTATAACTACCAAATAAGCATACTCAAAATTCATTACAAAGATTTTTACAAATGTCTGAAATCTAACATTATCCTACTGTTAAGACTACATTAAATGTAAAAGGTTACTTTGCTGTACTAAATTTATTTTTTATCCTGTCGAGCTGTTTTAAGTGGTGCTGTAAATGGATGCGGATAAACTTAAACCATTGTTTGGCATTAAGCATTCCGAGGCGGGGATGTCTGTATTTATTGGCCGGCGAAGAACCTGCAATAAGCGGCATGGTAGTATCAACCCGCTTGCGGCATTTTATGATCAGGTTTTTAGCATCTTCCTTACTGATTTTATTGGCAGCCATTTTATCACCAACCGTATTGGGAACTGTTGTTTTAACGGGCGGAAACTTACCCAACAGCAGCAAGATCCTACCTTCCCAGTTAATGCCTTTTTTGGTGGGTTCGCAATTGCCATGCGTACAACGTTCAAGCGCTATTGATGAACCAAGCGTAGCCTGCATAATGTGACTATACACCTCCGCAAACGACCAGCCGCCATTTGGCGGAGCAACATCAAACAACTCATCGGGTATAATATCCAGTTGTTTGCGGTATTCGTCAAGGGCTGCGTCAATGGCTTTACGTTCTTTAGCAATACTCATAAAAGTAAAGTTAACTCTTTTAAATGAGCAATCTGCACGGTTACATCATCCGGCTTTTCGAGGTTAAAAGGGTTAAAATAAATGGCGTCCATGCCAAAATTCAGCGCCCCGCGAATATCGGCCTCTATGCTATCTCCTATCATTACGCTTTCGGCTTTTGATGCACCAGCTAAATCAAGCGCATGCTGAAATATCGCTTTATCGGGTTTATTGACGCCTATATCTTCAGAAATGATGATGTTTTGAAAATATTTTGCCAGGTCAGTTCCGGCTATTTTTATGCGGGTTGAATCTTTAAATCCGTTCGAGATCAGGTGCAGGGTATACTTCGATTGCAGGTATTGCAAGGTTTCGTGCGCGTGCGGAAACAGGTTGGTTTTAGTAGGACAAAGTTTTACGTACTCGTCCTCAAAATCAAGCGGCATCAGGTCGGGGTGCAGACCAAGATCAGTAAAAGTTGACTTGAAACGGGCTTCGCGCAATTCATCTTTGGTGATCTCGCCAATATGGTATTGTGCCCAAAGACGGTGATTGTTACGGGTATAAGTTTCGATAAATAACTCGGCAGACTCCAAGCCTATTTCTGCAAGTTGATGGATCACATATAACTCCTGCAAGGCTTCTTCGGCATTTTTATCAAAATCCCAGATGGTATGGTCGAGGTCAAAGAAGATGTGTTTATACTTTATATAGGATTTCGGATTTTCGATTTCGGAATTATTCATTTTCGGATTTTCGATTTCGGAATTTTTTATTCCCTGATTAAAAATTCAAAATTAAGAAATTCAATCCTACTAAATCCGAAATCCAAACTTCGAAATCCGAGATCAGAGTAAATTCGAAATCAAAATAAATCCGAAATCGAAAATCCGAAATCCGAAATCGGACTACGATTTCTCTCCAAAGGCCAGATCCCCTGCATCGCCCAAGCCAGGTACTATATAAGCTTTGCTGGTCATTTCATCATCAACAGCGCAAACCCAAATTTTGGCTTTGGGCAGGTTTGCTTTTACATGAGCTACCCCTTCGGTGCTGGCAATTACAGCGGCAATGTGCAGTTCTTTTATAGAGTATTGGGCCATCAGCTCCTTGCAAACGGCAACAACGCTTTGCCCTGTAGCCAGCATGGTATCGCACAAAATAAAAATCTTATCATCAAGGTTAGGTGTAGCGATATGATCAACCTGGATCAGGAAGCTGCCATTGCGTTTCACCTTGCGATAAGCGGTGATAAACGCCGATGACGACTGATCAAAGAACTGCATAAAGCCTTGATAAAACGGCAAACCGGCCCGCAATATAATGCCCAATACCGGCTCGTCTGCAAGTACGTTAACGCTGGCGGTGCCCAGCGGGGTCTGAATTTCTTTTGTTTCGTAATGTAATGATTTGCTCAGCTCATAAGCCAGTATGGCGCCCAGCCGCTCCTGGTTTCGCCTGAAGCGTTCCTTATCCTGCTGGATAACAGCATCCCGCAATTCGGCCAGAAACTGGTTGGCAATGGTATCGGTTTTATTGAGGATGAAAATCATGCTTAAATTTAAGCGTTTTTCGGCAATAGCATCATTATTTGTTTATTAAATGTCATATCGGGTCGTCAGTAATAAATTTTATTTTGAATATATGTAGTCAACTACGTAGATTTGTACATAAATATTAAAGTCATGAATACTACACCGATTATAAGCTCATTAAACAATACCTATTGCCAGCAGATCATTGATATCATTTTGCCAATTCAACAAATAGAGTTTAACGTGCCCATTACACTTGAAGCCCAACCCGACTTGTTGGATATTGAAACCAACTACCACCAAACCGGCGGCAATTTTTGGGGCGCTAACTACAACGAACAGCTTGTTGGCACCATAGCTCTGATTGCTTTTGGCGATAATGCCGCGGCTATCCGCAAAATGTTTGTGCTTAAAGATTATCGCGGCAAGGAGCTGGGCATTGCGCAACTATTGTTGGATAACCTTATTGCCTATTGCAGGCAAAACAATATTACATCCATTTATTTAGGTACGGTTGAAGTGTTGAAAGCCGCTCATCGCTTTTATGAAAGAAATGGCTTTACACGGCTTGCCAAAAACGATCTGCCAGAATCATTCCCGCTTATGGCTGCGGATACTATTTTTTATGAGTTACATTTGAACAACTAATAGCGGAATAATGAATGTAATTGACGAATCGGGAATTTTAGCGATCTCAACAAGACTGCAGCGTTTGGCCGAGCAGCTGCGTAAAGAAGGGGTACTCATTTACAAAGCCAACAATATTGAATTTGAACCCAAATGGTTCCCGGTTATTTATACGTTGCATTTTAAGCCGATGCTGAGCGTAGTTGAAATTGCCGCCGAAATTGGCTACACCCATCCTTCAACAATAAGCCTGTTAAAAGAGTTGGAAAAAGAAAAACTCATCCGCTCAAAAAAAGATAAGGCCGACGAAAGGAAGCGGCTTATTATGTTAACAACAAAAGGCCAGGAACTTATAGAACGTATGAAACCGGTTTGGGAAATTATAAAAGCAGCCGCCGCCGAAATTGCCGATACCCAAAACAACCTGATGAAGGCAATTACCGAAGCTGAAGAAAAATTAAAACAGCAAAGTTTTTTGGATAGGGCACTGCGGTTGAAAGCGGAGATGTAAATGATTACCACTGGTCACGAGTTAAAATCATCTTAAAAACCATGTCATTGCGAGGAGCAGACAGGGCCGTGCAATGGGGCGACGCGGCAATCTCGTCGTTATGCCTGTGCGGTATGCAAAGCCGCTAAGCATAGCTACGAGATTGCCACGCTATCGCTCGCAATGACATAACTTTCTATTTTATCTCCCCCGGCACAACAATGTTGACATACGGTTGTCATTACCATGTACTTATTTTGATTTACAAACCCTGTTTCTGGATTATTTGTATTTTTACATAACAACATGGATTTTCAATTAACATCTCAATATAAACCCACCGGCGATCAGCCCGAAGCTATACGGCAGCTGGTTGAAGGTATCAACAATGGCGACCAGTATCAAACCCTTTTGGGTGTTACCGGATCGGGCAAAACGTTTACAGTTGCCAATATTATAGCACAAACACAAAAGCCCACACTCATCCTGAGCCACAATAAAACCCTGGCGGCGCAGCTGTATGGCGAGTTTAAGCAGTTTTTTCCCGAAAACGCGGTAAACTACTTTGTGTCATATTACGATTATTATCAACCGGAAGCGTTTATCCCTACCACAAACACCTACATAGAAAAAGACCTGCAGATAAACGAAGAGATAGAAAAGCTTCGTTTACGCACTACTTCGGCTTTAATGTCGGGCAGGCGCGATGTTATCGTGGTATCATCCATATCATGCATCTACGGTATGGGTAACCCGGACGACTTTGCAGATTCGGTTTTCAAATTTGCCGTGGGTACCCGTATCAGCAGGAATGCTTTTTTGCACCGTCTTGTCGAAATTTTGTATGCCCGCACCACTGCCGATTTTAAACGCGGAACATTCAGGGTAAAAGGTGACACCGTGGATATTTTTCCAGCTTATCTGGATTACGCGTATCGAATTTCATTTTTTGGCGATGACATTGAAGAGTTAAGTGCCTTTGACATCGGTACCGGCAAAACCATCGAAAAAATGGCCCACATGGTGGTTTATCCCGCCAACCTGTACGTAGCACCCCGTGAGCGCTTTTTGCAGTCTATCTGGGCCATACAGGAAGAATTGGAAACCCGCAAAAAGCAATTTATTGACGATGGCCGTTTCCTGGAAGCTAAACGTTTGGAAGAAAGGGTTAATTACGACCTGGAAATGATCCGTGAGCTGGGTTACTGCTCTGGCATCGAGAACTATTCCCGCTTTTTTGACGGACGCAAGCCTGGTGCAAGGCCATTCTGCTTGCTCGACTATTTCCCGGAAGATTACCTGATGGTGATTGACGAAAGTCACGTAACCGTTCCGCAGATCAGGGCCATGTATGGCGGTGACCGTTCGCGCAAGATCTCATTGGTTGATTATGGTTTCCGCTTACCGGCCGCTTTGGATAACCGTCCGCTTAATTTCCAGGAGTTTGAAAACCTGGCGCCGCAAACTGTTTACGTAAGTGCTACCCCGGGCGATTTTGAGCTGGAAAAATCGGGTGGTGTTGTGGTTGAACAGGTTATTCGCCCTACCGGACTGCTTGACCCGGTTATCGATGTTCGCCCGGTAATAAACCAGGTAGATGACCTGCTTGACGAAGTAGATAAAACCATTAAAAAAGGCGATCGCGTGTTGGTAACTACACTTACCAAACGTATGGCCGAAGAGTTGGCCAAATACATGGACAGATTGGGCATTAAATGCCGTTACATCCACTCAGAGGTTAAAACCCTGCAGCGTGTGGAAATTTTACGGGGCCTGCGCCTTGGCGAATTTGATGTACTGATAGGTATCAACTTATTGCGCGAAGGTTTGGATTTACCTGAAGTATCGTTAGTGGCCATTTTAGATGCCGACAAAGAAGGCTTTTTAAGATCGGAACGTTCATTGATCCAGACTATCGGTCGCGCTGCCCGTAATGACCGTGGCCGGGTGATCATGTATGCCGATACCATAACCGATTCGATGCAGATAACGATGGATGAAACCAACCGTCGCCGGGAAATCCAGATTGCCTACAATACGCAGCATGGCATTACACCGCTAACTGTTGGCAAAACCCGCGAGGAAATTATGGAACAAACATCGGTTGTTGACTTTAAAGGCGGGGTACAACAAGCCTACGTAGAAACGGATACCGTTACCCTTGCTGCCGACCCTATTGTTCAATACATGACCAAAGCCGATCTGAAAAAATCAATCGACAATACTAAAAAAGACATGCTTGCCGCCGCCAAAAACATGGATTTCCTTTTGGCAGCCAAGCTACGCGACGAAATGTTTGCTTTGGAAAAAATGATGGAGGAGAAGTTTTAGGCTTCAGATTTCAGATGTGCAAATTCCAAATGTGCAGATGATTGTCTGAACCTGGATTTATCGGATTTTTGGATTGATAGAATTAGCAGCTGTTTTTTTCATTTGCATATTTGCACATCTATAATCTGCATATCCATTAATTTGCACATCTGCACATTTGAAATTTGCACATTATCAACTCAAATCATAATAAAACATTTTTAACGTTATATACCTTATATTTGTAAGCTCAAAATTAACAGTATGATTCTTATTCGTTTCCTGATCATATCTATCTGTATATTATACATAGTACGCAGTTTGGCGCGTTACCTGCTGCCATTCCTTTTTGAAAGCGTGGTAAATAAAGCGCAACAACAATATCAGCAACAACAACGTAATTATAACGAGGGTCCAAAACCTGATGGCAAAATCAGGATTGATCATATTCCGCAGCCTAAAAAAGGCAGTGTGCCCGATAGCGAAGGTGAGTTTGTTGATTACGAAGAAGTAAAATAACCTAAATCAATAAACTATGGACACTAACCCGGTATTTAACAGGCGTCATAACCATAATAATACGCCCGCCTCGGTAACACTTATTATCACCAACTTTATAGTATTTGGCCTGTCCACCCAAATGTTTACTTCCTGTGCCGGCATTAACACTTTCTTCTGGGTGGTTTTGGCGGCTTTAGCTGTATATAATTACTTTACCATTCGTAAATACCGCGAAGATTATGACAAACCCCAGGTCATAGCCTACGTGGTGAGCCTTGTTGTAATGATAGGCTTATATTTTGTTTTGCGGTACGCACAACACTGCTAACAAATTCCTTAACAAAACTTATAATTCCTATTCTCATTGTAATTTCTATTTTTGAGGAATATAATATCCATTTCAAAAAATTTAAATGAATAACTGGTTTAAGCGTAACGGCATTCATTTTGCCATAGCTGCAATTTTCTTAGTGATCTGCTTTATCTATTTAACCCCGGCATTTCAGGGTAAAACGTTAGGGCAAAATGACGTTACAAGGGCACAATCAACCCAAAAAGAAATTAATGATTATAAGGCCAAAGATACCACCATACTTTGGACCAATCAGATTTACGGGGGCATGCCTACCTACCAGGTTTGGGCACCTTATAAAGCCAACTTAACAACCCATATTGTTGATATTATCAACAGAACGTTCCCTGCGCCAATAGGTACAGTATTGTTGTTTTTATTGGGCACATACTTTTTATTCATTGTATTAAAGGTAAATCCATGGCTTTCGGCGGCGGGAGCGGTGGCATTCACCTTTTCATCATATAATATCATTCTTTTGGTAGCCGGTCACTCAAACCAGGCATTTGCTATAGCCTTTTTCGGGCCGATACTTGCGGGTATTATCCTCACACTTCGTGGTAAGCATTTGTTAGGTTTTTCGGTTACCGCGTTGTTTTTGGCCATGGAGATCAGGGCCAACCACGTACAAATGACCTATTACCTGATGCTGGCTCTATTGATCATGCTGGGTATTGAACTTTACCACGCTATTAAAAATAAAACCTTAAATGATTTCATTAAATCGGTTGGATATATAGCAGCAGCGCTTGCACTGGCGGTGGCGGTAAACGCATCTATATTATGGAGTACTGCCGATTATGGCAGCGAAAGCATCCGCGGTAAATCAAACCTTACCAGGCAAGCCTCAGAACCAAACAACGGTTTGCCTCGTGACTATGCCTACGAATGGAGCCAGGGCGTGGGTGAATGTTTAACGTTCCTTATCCCTAATGCTTATGGCGGTAGTAGCCAGGGATCAATTGACCCTGAATCACATGTAGTTAAGGCTTTAAGCGGTACGGGCGTGGACCCTAATCAAGTAGTTGGAATTTCGGCTCAATATTTACCGCTTTATTGGGGAGATAAACAATTCACAGAAGGGCCGTTTTATTTCGGGGCTGTAATTTGCCTGTTGTTTGTGTGGGGCTTAATGATTGTTAAAAACCGTATCAAATGGTGGTTATTAGGCGCGGTTGTTGTAACCATGTTACTATCTTTTGGCCGAAACTGGCCTTACCTGTCTGATTTGTTCTTTAATTACTTCCCGCTTTATAATAAGTTCCGTGCAGTAGAATCAATATTGGCTGTTGCCGGATTTTGCTTCCCTATCCTTGCCGTATTGGCGGTTAACGAGGCCATAGTGAATGAAGACAAGGCAAACTTATTCAAAAAACTCAAGATTGCCCTTTATATTACAGGAGGTATAACACTTGTTGTTGCAGCTATACCTTCATTACTCCTATCGTTCAGCGTTCGCGAACAAACTGCTGGTATTATCTCTCAAATAGCTCAGCAATTTAAATTAGATGGAGCATCCGTTACCCGTGCATTAATTGCAGACAGGGAATCAATAGCACAGGCAGATGCTATCCGCTCACTTATATTTATCGTCATTTCATTTGGTTTGGCCTGGGCTTTCCTTAAAAAGAAGATTAACCCAACTGTCCTATCTCTCGGCTTTTTAGCGTTGATTCTTGTTGACCTTTGGAGTATCGACAAACGGTATTTAAACACAGATAGCTTTGCTCCAAAACAGGACAACGAAACCCCGCAGCCACGCGAGGTTGACCAATTTATCATGAAAGATAAAGACCCTGATTTCCATGTATTTGACGCTACGAAGTATCTTCCTGGTGATGGCTTTACCCCGTTTTTCTACAAATCTTTAGGTGGCTATTCTGCAGCGAGGTTAAAACGCTGGCAAGAATTATTTGATAATCAATTAACCAAAAGTATCAACCAGGATGTGCTGGATATGATGAACGTTAAATACATCATCAATTCTGATCCTAAAACACAAAACGTAGGTATGCAGGTAAACCAAACTGCCTGCGGTCATGCATGGTTTGTTAAAAGCATTAAATATGCTGATAATGCCGACCAGGAAATGGTTGCCATCAGCAGCTTTACACCCAAAGATGAGGCCATTGTTGATAAACAATACAAAAGCGTTATCGACGAAAAAACTTTAGGTGCCGGAGCCGGTGAAGGAAAAATTGAGCTTACCAGCTACTCACCAGATCACATGGTTTACCAAAGCGGTTCTACTGCATCACAAATAGCAGTATTCTCTGAGGTATACTATAATAAAGGCTGGAAAATGTATATCGACGGTGTTGAAAAACCTTATTTCCGTGCCGATTATCTTTTACGTGCCGCACAGATCCCTGTTGGTAACCACAAAATTGAGTTTATATTCCACCCGGCATCTTACTACACCGGCGAGAATATCTCTTTAGCAGGTTCAATCCTGCTGGTACTTGCCTTAGGTGGTGCCGCTTATACCGAAAACAAAAAGAAAACTCCGGCTACAAAACCGGCTGATAAAAAAGCATAAGCATTAAGCTTAGAAATAAAAAAGCGATGGGCAATGCTCATCGCTTTTTTTGTGGGATTTACTCAACCAACTCTTTTACTGGCGCAAGTATGAAGGGATGGGAATTGCGTAAAGGCTACTTGTGCCATCGTCGAGGCACAAGTAGCGATTGCCCACAAACGGCCCTACATACTTGCGCCAGATCTTAAATTGTTATATTCGGTTAATCATTCGTCCTCCTGTTCTTCAACCAGTACCAGCCTAAATTAAAGGCGATAACAAAATGGTTAAAAACAGTGGGGATTAAGCCATAATTCCGTTTCATGATGTCAAAGCGCTCCATCAGGCTTTGACGATGCTTTTTCTTCGACATGCCCCCTACCAGGTATTTAGCTACGTAACGGTTAACGTTGACAATATTTTTGGCCTTTTTTGCCGCACGGATTATCCAGTCGATATCCGAACTTAATTGATAACGACGGTCGTAAGGTTCGGCCAGCGAACGCTTGATATAAATAGCCTGGTGACTAATGCTCATGCCATATTTAAAACCACGCCAGGTAAACTTAGCCGGGGCTTTATGCCGGCGCTGCCCTAAACTATGGCCTTCATCGTTAATCATTTCGGTTTCGCCATAGTAGATATCGGCATCATCTGCCGAAGCAAACACCGCGGCCGCAGTTTCAAGATCATAAAACTCATCTCCCGAATTCATGAAGATCACGTAATCGCCGGTAGCCAAAGCAAGGCCTTTGTTCATGGCGTCGTAAATCCCTTCGTCTTTTTCGCTGACGAGCTTTGCTATTTGGCTTTTGTATCGATCAATTACCTGTAAAGTGCCATCGTTGGATAAACCATCAACAACAACATATTCAATATTAGTATAAGTTTGATCAACTACCGACCGGATAGTACGCTCAATATCCCTAACATTATTATAAACAATGGTGATAACGCTTAACCGGGGATTAAACATCGTCACCTCCATTATTCAGTAATTGTTGATATACTTCGATATGTTTTTTAGCGATCACTTCTTCCGAAAAGTTATCCATAATGGTTTGCCGGGCCTGCTGGTTCAGCTTGTCCTTTTCAGGATGTTTAATGATCCACTCCATCCCGTCAGTAAAACTTTCGGACGAACGATAGGTAGCTAAATAACCGCTGTATTGATGCTGTACCATATCGGGGATCCCGCCGGTAGTAAACGCAATTACCGGAGTACCACAGCTCAGGCTTTCCATCACGGTGTAAGGCAAATTATCTTCGAGCGAGGGAATCAAAAAAGCATCGGCCGCGGCATAGTGCAGGGCCAGTTTTTCATCATTATTGATGGTACCTAAAAAACTGGTTTTAAAAGGAAAGTCGGGCAGATTTTCTGTACCACGATTACCAAACACCACCAACTCCACCTGATCAGTATTTGCACCTAAACGCTGCTTAAGCAATTCCATACTCTCCAGCAGGTATTGGGTACCTTTATGCAAATCCTTGCGCGATGGCATAAATCCGCTTAAAAAAATGAATTTATCAGTTGGCAATCCGGCTTGTTGTTTTGCCAGCTTTTTATCAATAGGCTTAAAAATATCGGTCTCCAGCGTGTTGGGGATATTACTGACAGCCCTCCCCTGCATCAAACTGCTTTTGTTTACAGAAGCTTGCATCCATAAACTTGGTGCTATGATGTTAAAGCCGAGTTGCTGGTAGGCCTTATTTTTTTGCTGCCAGATGCGGTGCGAAATATCATTATCTCCGGCATTGATCAACAGCGGGCAATTACCGCATTGCTGCTGATAATGATCGCAAGTGTAGCGCACATGGCATCCGCCGGTAAAGGCGTTGCTATCATGAAAAGTCCACACCACAGGTTTGCCCAGCTTTTTAATCTCGGCTAAATGTTTAGGATCTAAAAATCCATGGTTGATCCAGTGCAGATGAATAACATCAGCATTTTTAACATCGGGATGTTTAATTACCGAACGGCCAAACCAGGTGAAGGAAAACGGTGTACGGCTATCGGGTTTTAAAAACCGTTTAGCCAAAATCCGTTCAAGAATAATAGTAGCGGCTGTATATGATTTCTGGATAATACTACGGTTAAAAGTCTTGATATCAGGATTATTTCCAAATTTATAATGTACTATAATTTTAGAATCGATAATTTGGCTTAGTAATGCCCGGTTAAGGCGCATGCAGGCCCTGCCTGCGCCGCCATTACCGTCATACGTATTGAGGTGCACCACTTTTAACATGGCTCAAAAATACATTTATTCATAACACTTAAACCACATGAAGAAACTATACATCGTATTGTTTTCGGCAGTATTGTGTCAAACAAATCTTAAAGCACAAACCGCCGGAAACTATTTCACATCCAACCCAACCCTTACACCCGATGGCAAGACCGTAATTTTCACTTACGAAGGCGACCTGTGGAAAGCCGATATTAACAACCCCGCTGCAACAAGATTAACCGCGATGCAGGGCGATGAAAGTAATCCACGGGTGTCTCCAAATGGACAATGGCTGGCCTTTTCGTCAAACCAGTTTGGCAACACCGATGTATATGTAATGCCCCTCGCCGGCGGCGATATTAAACAGATCACCTTTAATGACGCGGCCGACAATGTGGATTCATGGACCTGGGATTCTAAATCTATCTATTTCAACTCTACCCGTTACAATGGTTTTAGCGAGTACAAGGTTGCAGCCACCGGCGGCACACCGGTGCGCTTGTTTGGCCATTACTTCAATACCATACACGGGGTAGTTGAGCATCCGCAAACCGGTGAACTGTTTTTCAGCAATACCTGGGAAAGTATCTATTTTCCAACCCGCAAGCACTATAAAGGTGCTTATAACCCCGATATCCAATCGTACAATCCTAAAACCAAGGCTTATAAAAAATATACCGACTGGCAGGGCAAGGATTTCTGGACTACCATCGATCAGAAAGGCAACATTTATTTTGTATCCGACGAGGGTAATGAGGAATATAACCTTTACACATTTATCGATGGTAAAAAAACTGCTTTAACCCAGTTCCCAACGTCCATTAAACGCCCGCAGGTAAGTGCCGATGGCAGCAAGGTGGTGTTTGAAAAAGATTACCAGATTTTTGTTTACGATGTCGCTTCTAAACAAACGCAAAAGCTAACGTTAAACCTGTTCCGCAATAATGTACTGCCTAAAGATCAATCATTTGAAACAGGCGGCAAAATTGGAGCGGCGGATTTATCGCCAGACGGTAAAAAACTGGCTTTTGTATCACGCGGTGAATTATTTGTAAGCGACGCTGAAGGCAAATTCATAAAAAAACTGGAGCGTAACACCAGCGAACGTGTTACCGAAGTTGACTGGCTAAGCGACAATAAAACCTTAATTTTTGGTCAAACGCTGGGTGGCTTTCCAAACTGGTACACCATAGCTGCCGACGGTACGGGAGACGAAAAACAGCTTACTACCGATAAAGGCAGCAATCGTATGCTAAGCATGAATAAGGACAGATCAAAAGCTATTTACTTGAGTGGCCGAAACGAGCTGAAGCTTTTAGACACAAAAACACTTACATCAAAAACTATCGTTACCGATGAGTTTTGGGGTTTTGAAAATCTCGCGCCGAGGTTTTCGCCGAATGGCGAGTATGTGGTTTATAACGCATACCGCAATTTTGAAATGGATGTTTTTGTTTACGAGATAAAAACCGGGAAGATCACCAACCTTACCAACAGCGGTGTTACTGAAGCGGCGCCATTCTGGTCGCCGGATGGTAAGTATATTTACTTTACTTCATCGCGTACGCAGCCGGAATACCCTTATGGTTCAAAAGATTCCCACATCTACCGGATGCCTTTGCAAAAATATGATGATCCGTTTAAGATGGATAAGTTCAATGCTTTATTTAAAGAGGAGAAAAAAGACGATGATAAAGACAAAAAGGATAAGGACAAAAAATCGTCTAACAAAAAGAAACCTTTATCTGAGCAGCCTGCACCGAAAGCACCGGATGATATTACCATAGATACTGAAGAGCCTATGAAACGCCTTGAGCGCATCAGTCCGGAATTTGGGCAGGCTCAAGGTTCATATGTAATTCAAAAAGGCGATAAAACGCTGGTATACTATGCATCCAACCATAGCGAAGGTAAGGCAGCGCTTTATCGCACAACCCTCGAAAACTTTGAGCAGCCTAAAACAGAAAAAGTTGGCGGTGGCGACTTTGGCAGTTTTGACATTTTTGGCAACAGCGATAAATACTTTTTATTGGCAGGCGGCAATGTTTATACGCTAAATATTGATGCCAATAAAGTAGATAAGGTAGAGCTCAACTACACCTTCGCCCGCAACATGGCCGGCGAGTTTGCGCAGATGTTTGATGAAACCTGGGCAGGCTTGGATGAAAACTATTATGACGGAAATTTCCATGGGGCCGACTGGAAAAAGGTGCATGATACTTATAAAGCTTTTGTGCCTTACATAAACAACCGCGCGGATCTTCGCCTGTTGCTGAATGATATGCTTGGTGAACTCAACTCATCGCACCAAGGCTTTTATTCCAATGGCAGTGAGGAAAAGAAAACACTCTCCTACCGCACCATGGAAACGGGGATCATTTTTGATAACGATTCGCCATACAAAGTTAGCGGCATAGCCACCCGCAGTAATGCCGATAAAGCAGGTGTTGACGTAAAGCCAGGAGATATATTAAAAGCAGTTAATGGCGTTACCGTTGATGAAAAACAAGACCGTAACTATTACTTCAGCAAACCATCGCTTGACAAAGAAATTGAACTAACCTTTAACCGGGGAGGTAAAGAAATTAAGGTAAAGCTACACCCCGAATCAACCGGTGACCTGTCGGGTAACCTTTACGACGACTGGATCAAGACCAACGCCAAAACTGTAGCAGAAAAAAGCAAAAACCGCATAGCTTACTCATACATGAAAAACATGGGCGACGGCGCATTGGAAGATTTCCTGGAGGATATGGTTGATGATGCTTATAACAAGGATGCCCTCATCCTTGACCTGAGGTATAATACCGGCGGTAACGTGCATGATAATGTGTTGAAATTTCTGTCGCAAAAACCTTATTTGCAATGGGCTTATCGTGATGGCAAAAAAGCACAGCAATCAAACTTTGCTCCGGCAGCAAAACCAATTATCCTGCTTATGAACGAACAAACCCTGAGCGATGGCGAAATGACATCGCAGGGCTTTAAACAATTGGGCTTGGGCAAGATCATCGGCACAGAAACCTACCGCTGGATTATTTTCACCAGCGGCAAAGGCCTGGTTGATGGCTCTTTTTACCGTATCCCGGCCTGGGGATGCTATACCCTCGATGGCAAGGATATTGAAAAAAACGGTGTATCACCAGATATCTATGTAAAAACAGATTTTGCCGACAGGCTGGAAAATAAAGACCCGCAATTGGACAGGGCTATTGAGGAGATTTTGAAACAGTTGAAGTAATTAGTGGCAGGTTTTAGTAGCAGTTGCAGTTCGAAATAGCAGTGATTTAAACTACGTAACTGCCACTAAAACCTGCAACTAACCAATCCTTACTGCCACTGCTACTAAAACCTGCCACTAACCTCCAATCACTTATTTAGAACATATCCAAATAACATTTGTATAAAGCACTAACCGCTTTCAAATGTTATTTTTTGTAAATTCGCCGCTCTAAGGCCAGTTAATGGGCTTAACGTCAATTTCTTTTACTTTTCACCTAAAAATCAAATACAAATGGCTTTTGATTTAGATATGATCAAAAAGGTTTACGACCGCTACAGCACCCGCGTTGAGGCTGCCCGTAAAGCGACCGGTAAACCCCTAACTTTAACCGAAAAGATTTTATATGCCCACCTTAGCGAAGGCGATGCTCAAAAAGCATTCGGTCGTGGAGTGGACTATGTTGATTTTGCACCAGACCGTGTAGCTATGCAGGATGCTACGGCGCAAATGGCCCTTTTGCAGTTTATGCAAGCTGGTCGCCCGCAGGTTGCCGTTCCGTCTACCGTACATTGCGATCACCTTATACAAGCTAAAATTGGCGCTGTTGAAGATTTAAGCACTGCTGTTGACGTTAACCGCGAAGTTTATGACTTCCTGGCTTCAGTATCTGATAAATATGGTATCGGTTTCTGGAAAGCCGGTGCAGGTATCATTCACCAGGTAGTGTTAGAAAACTACGCTTTCCCTGGTGGTATGATGATCGGTACCGACTCACATACACCTAATGCGGGTGGTTTAGGTATGATTGCTATTGGTGTTGGTGGCGCTGATGCCTGCGACGTAATGGCCGGCTTACCATGGGAGCTTAAATTCCCTAAACTGATCGGTGTTAAATTAACCGGTAAACTTTCTGGCTGGACTTCAGCAAAAGACGTAATCTTACGTGTTGCTGGTATCCTTACCGTAAAAGGTGGTACAGGTGCTATTGTTGAGTACTTTGGCGAAGGTGCACGTTCAATGTCTGCTACCGGTAAAGGTACTATCTGTAACATGGGTGCCGAAATCGGTGCTACTACCTCTATCTTCGGTTACGACGAAAAAGCTGCCGCTTACTTAAAAGGTACTAAACGTGCTGATATCGCTGACTTAGCTGACGCTATCGCTGAGCACTTAACCGGCGACGAAGAAGTTTACGCTAACCCTGAGCAATATTTCGACCAGGTTATCGAGATCAACCTGAGCGAGCTTGAACCACACGTAAACGGTCCGTTCACTCCGGATTTGGCATGGCCTATCTCTAAATTTGCTACCGCTGTTAAAGAAAACGGCTGGCCTACCAAATTAGAGGTTGGTTTGATTGGTTCATGTACCAACTCATCTTACGAAGATATTACCCGTTCAGCTTCTATCGCTAAGCAGGCTATCGATAAAAAATTAAAAACTCAGGCCGAGTTTACCATCACTCCGGGTTCTGAGCAGGTACGTTACACTGTTGATCGCGACGGTTACCTTGATACATTTGCTCAAATGGGCGGTGTGGTATTGGCTAATGCCTGCGGACCATGTATCGGCCAGTGGGCTCGTCATACTGATGATCCTACCCGTAAAAACTCTATCATCACTTCGTTTAACCGTAACTTCGCTAAACGTCAGGATGGTAACCCTAACACCCACGCTTTCGTAGCTTCACCAGAAATTGTTACCGCTTTTGTTATCGCGGGCGATTTAACTTTCAACCCACTTACTGATACGTTAACTAACGAAGCCGGCGAACAGGTTAAATTTGATGAGCCTCAGGGTATCGAATTACCGGTAAAAGGTTTTGAGGTTGAAGATGCAGGCTACCAGGCACCAGCCGAAGATGGCAGCAAAGTTGAAGTTATCGTTTCTCCAACTTCATCACGCTTACAATTGCTTGAGCCATTCAAAGCCTGGGAAGGTACCGACATTACAGGCTTGAAACTGTTGATCAAAGCTAAAGGTAAATGTACTACCGACCACATTTCAATGGCCGGTCCATGGTTGAAATTCCGTGGTCACCTTGATAACATTTCAAACAACATGCTGATTGGTGCTATCAACTACTTTAACCTTACTGCCGATAGCGTTAAAAACGAATTAACCGGCGAGTACGGTCCTGTTCCGGCTACTCAGCGTGCTTACAAAGCAGCAGGTATCGGTTCGATAGTAGTAGGCGACGAAAACTATGGCGAAGGTTCATCACGTGAGCACGCGGCTATGGAACCACGTCACCTTGGTGTACGTGCCATATTGGTAAAATCATTTGCCCGTATCCACGAAACCAACCTTAAAAAACAAGGTATGCTGGGTATCACTTTCGCTGATAACAACGATTATGATAAGATCCAGGAAGATGATATCATCGATATTACTGGCTTAACTACTTTTGCCCCAGGCAAACAGTTAACCGTTGTATTACACCACAAAGATGGTTCAACCGAATCATTCCCTGTAAACCACACTTACAATGCGCAGCAAATTGAGTGGTTTAAAGCAGGTGGTGCATTAAACATCATCCGTAAACAAATGGCATCTTAATTTCGGATATCGGAATTTTGATTTTGGATTTAATATTGAAAGCCTTCCCATACGGGGAGGCTTTTTTTATTGGTTTATTTTCCCCGTTGGCCGTGTCCCCACGGCCAACTATCTTCAATAAAAAAAGCGCCCGTGGGGACACGGACGCTGGGAAAAATATGGTTGTTGATCTATTAACTATGATCCATGAACTAAATAATCCATGAACTAAAATTAGAATTTATACCTAACAAACGCTTCCATCGCCTCGTATTCGGCAAGACCAAGACGATCGTAGCGTTGAGCCGTGTCGCGGGTACGGTCTTCTGCCCTTACCCAAAACTCCCTTGCGTCATCGCCAGGGAACACCGGAGTATCTTTCTGCGACTGGTGCTTAAAGATCGCGTTACGTTTGCGAATTACTTCTTGTGGCGACAATGGTACAGCCATCTCTATCTCGTAGGTTTCAAACTCGTGCCATGCACCACGGTACATCCATAACCAGCAGTCTTCTACCCAGGCTTCTTTACCTTTTAATCTGTCTAATGCCGCCAGGATGATCTTAAAGCATACCAGGTGGGTACCGTTAGGATCGGCAAAATCACCCGCTGCGAAGATTTGTTGTGGTTTAATTTTCTGAAGCAGTTCAATAGTCAACTGGATATCTTCCTCGCCGACTGAGTTCTTTTTGGTTTTACCTGTTTCATAGAATGGTAGGGCCATAAAGTGGATATGATCATCATGTAAGCCTGCATACCTTGCACCTGAAATCGCTTCTGTTTTCCTAATGAAACCTTTTACGTTTCTGATCTCCTGGGTATCAATTTCGTTAGGCTGTTTGGTAGGGAAGAAAGCACGCATATCCTCGTACGATTTTTGAAGATGAGCAGTGTCTTCACCAATACTTTTTGTGAAATCGATAGCGAATTCCATATACCTTAACACATCGTCATCCCATACCGCGGTATTGCCTGAAGTTTGGTAAGCTACGTGCACATCATGGCCCTGATCTACCAAACGGATGAATGTACCACCCATTGAAATCACATCATCATCCGGGTGTGGTGAGAAAATGATTGAACGTTTTTTGGCTGGTAATGCCCTTTCCGGTCTTTGCGAATCATCAGCATCAGGTTTGCCACCTGGCCAGCCGGTAATGGTATGCTGGATCTGGTTAAAGATATCTATGTTTATATTGTATACCGGGCCTTGCTCTACCGCAAGCTGTGCCATACCGTGATTATTGTAATCTTCTTCGGTTAGTTTTAGCACGGGTTTGTTAACCTCATTTGCTAACCAAATAACAGCTTTCTTTTTCAGCGTATTTTCCCATACGCAATCTTTTACCAACCATGGGGTATCAAACCTGGTTAATTCTGAAGCCGCATCTGCATCAAGTACAAACTCCACATGCTGTGATAATTGCAGGTAAGTTGCAGGTACTTCACCAGAGATCTCGCCTTCTACCGCTTTTTTGATGATCGGGGCTTTCTTCTTGTTCCAGGCCATCAGGATGATCTCCCTTGCCTTGAAGATGGTACCAATACCCATCGTGATGGCCTTAGTTGGCACATCAGCTTTACCACCGAAATCGCGGGCAGCATCACGCCTGGTCAGGTCGTCAAGAGTTACCATCCTGGTACCTGAATTAGGTGCAGAACCCGGCTCGTTAAAACCAATGTGGCCGGTACGACCGATCCCCAGGATCTGAAGATCTAACCCGCCCAGTTCTTCAATCTGCTTTTCATAGGCTAAACAAAATGCTACAACTTCGTCTTTATCCAATGTACCGTCGGGAATGTGGATGTTCTCCTTTTCAATATCAATATGGCTGAACAAATTTTCGTACATGAATGTCACATAGCTTTGCGCTGCTGTGGGTTTCATCGGGTAGTACTCATCCAGGTTGAAAGTGATCACATTTTTAAAGCTTAAGCCTGCTTCTTTGTGTTGCCTTACCAGTTCGGCATACACGCCGATAGGAGTTACACCGGTGGCAAGTCCTAATACCGCTTTTTCGCCTTTGGCTTGTTTTGAGCGGATCAGATCTGCTATCCGGTTCGCTACTGCCACTGAGGCTTCTTGCTGGTTGTTGTACACGCTCACAGGTAACTTCTCGTAACGCGTCTCTTCCAATAAATTTAATCGTGCCATAATTTGTTCAGAACCTATATGTTATATGTTAAAGTTTAAAAAAGTCACTATACAAAAAACCCCCGCCATGGGCGAGGATTTTTATCAAACCAATTAACAAAAATGTTTATCCTCACCGACATGAGGGTAAAGTAAAGTGCGTATAATAATATGCTGTGCATTATCAATACAAACTTAGTAAAACAAAATTTGAATTAAAAGAACTTTTTAAATTTTTTTAATAAGTATTTTATCCGGAAAAGTATGATTTGGCAGACACTTTGGTTAAAATTTGCATTGTGACAGATTTCATCTCTTCTCATCAGAAATTGTCATTTCAATTGAGCAAGCGAGGGCATAAACATGGGGCGAAAGAGAAATCTTATACGCCATGAAAATCCAACCTAATTAGTTCGCCTACATATGGTATAAGATTTCTCCTCTTTCCTCGTTCAAAATGACAATTATTATATAGAAACTTCTCCAAAAAGGCAAAAGAGTTCCTGATGGGCAGGAAGACTCTTTTTGCTAACCAATTATAAAACATAAATCATGAGAGGAGAAGAGATGCAGGGGTGGAGTCGAACCATCCGTTTGCTGCCGGCCAGCACCTGCCATTTAGTTTAAAAATGAACCCCATTTGCAAACTAATCTGTTGCAAATATATAAATATTC
Source organism: Mucilaginibacter kameinonensis (assembly GCF_003675385.1). GTDB lineage: Bacteria > Bacteroidota > Bacteroidia > Sphingobacteriales > Sphingobacteriaceae > Mucilaginibacter > Mucilaginibacter kameinonensis. The sequence goes on from NZ_RCWZ01000008.1 coordinate 141,538, forward strand.
TATTAAATCTATATACTTAGTAGAATTTATTCATAAAACATTCATCTTTTATAAAAACCTCTTAGTTATCAGGCTCATTAATTTTTATTATTAACGTTGGTCTGACTTATTGGAGCAAATCTTTTCGAAAGGAACAGGGTATTCTTCACCTAATGATTTTTCATATTCGGCACTAAACTCTTCGTATATTTTCCGGGCATGTTCAATACCCTTAGTTCGGCGCAGGGCTTTGAGTTTAAACTTAATGCCGATATCGTTAAATGGATCGATACTTAACACAACACGCGAAATTTCTAACGCTTTCTTATAATCCTGGGCATCATAAACCTTTTTAATCACCGGCAAAATAACAGGCATCAGCGCTTCTTCGTAATCCTGTTTAAAGTCATCAAGCCATATTTCCAGGATATGCTGTAGCAGCCCGCCGCGGGAAACCAAATCAAAATGATTAAACACGGCCGGTTCAACGTTATTAGTTTGTTTGAGTGCATCTCTTACTACAAAGTAGTCGCAGTAAAAACCTTCTGTAATAATAAAACTATAGGTATCGTTCAAAAACGCGAGCTCAAGCCCCTCAATATCCGAGAGGATATTACGCAGGTGATTGATGGTTACGCCACGGATATTTTTGGTTTTAACCACATCTTTATCAGGCCAAAGTGTAGTCGAGATCTTTTTAGATACAACCCCATTTTTTTCTCGGCTGTTTAACAGAATGAGGATGAACAACTGTTTAATCTTAGGGCTAAACAGGTAAGTAATATCCCGCTTATTCTTATCAAATACGGTGAACTCGCCTAACAGGTAAACCGCGTTGGCTTTATTATCTACAACTACTTCGCTAACTTCTTCAACAATACTTTCTTCCGGAGCTGCAGGTGCAGATTCATCATCGGCCTTTTTCCTCCTTAGGAAAAACGCCACAACACCACCCAGTAAAATCAATGCAGATGCTCCACCCAGTACCCTGTACAAAGTAAAAGATTTACTTTTAGGCTGATGTGCGGCTGCAAACTCGGCCTGGCTTACAGGTGGTGCAGTAAGCGCGAATATTTTTATGGTTGACCGGGATGGGGTTTCAAACTCTTGCGTTGTACAATAAAACACATCCTGTTTAGCGTTGTAAAACAGGTTATGATCTGTTTCAATACGTTCAGATACCACTGGAATAGTGCCGCTTACCACCTGGTATGAACCATCTTTTATTGAAAATTTATACAGGCGCAAACTTGTTTTTGGCCGCTCGTGCGGATAGCACAGCACGTAAAGAAACTGCTTATCTTTTGAAACAATGAGATTATTAGCCGGTACAAATGCTTCTTCATCGGGCTTGATCTCCCATAATTTTTTAATGGTATGATTGGCAAGATTTACCCTGTACAGGTCATAATAATGCATCCCTCCTACTACCTGGTTACCTGACTGATTACCATATCCACCGAAGATATAAACAGCATTATTTTGATCGGCAGCACTCGACGCTGAGAAAAACCGGGGATTAATTACATCGCCGGTAAAGCTTTGTTTTTGCCAGTTATCGGTTACCTTATCGTATTCGAAAAAGTTATTATAGTATTTGAAAGACCCATAGCCACCAAACAGGTAAAAGTTATTGAAATCTTTATCGTAAAAAATGTTGTGGTGGTGCCTTTGTTCCATTATGGTAGATTTACCATAGTAATCCCAGTTAAGGCTATCAAGGTTGAAGGATGCAATACTCGGCGCCGGTTGCGAAGCACGGAGTACTTCATACAGATAACATTTATTCTCCTTAGGGTTTATGATACTCTTGCCCAAATGCAACGGCACTTCCAGCTTATTTTTAAACGGTTTAGACCAGACCGCATCGCGTTCAACATCATAAAACATGAGCGAATCACTTTTGAAAATAAAGAACTGCTCATTTTTTTCATTAAAGTTGATACCAGCCACCTCATTAAAAATGTGTACAAACTTTTGCTTCCAATAATAGGATTCGTTGATAAGCCAGGCGGGGTTATCCACATAGCCCAAGTTGTCGCCATCGCTGTTAAAAACATCATTCCCGGCCCATTCATTAAGCGGAAAAGTATAGGTTTTATCATCATTGCTAACAACCAGGTTTTTAATGGCCATATTAGGCACATCTGAATAATGCTCGTTTTTACCAAACGTGATCTTAGCCTTTATTTTACCGGTAAAACCCAGTTCATTGGCCCGGTACCATTTCCCGTTTACCGAGATTCCTACCTTATCGCCTTTCAAATCAAGATCAACAATAACCTTAAACCATTTACGCCTTTTCAGCAGCGCATTGGCAAGCGGAATGTTGAGCTTATTACTCCGGCTGTCAATATTAAAATTAAGGAACGAGCCCTGATCGTAAATAGCACTCAAACTATACGAGTTGCCCTTATCGTCGGTTAAATTTAAAATATAGCCAAGATGCTGGTTATCCCATAATGAAAGGTCAAACCCGATAACCAAACGATCATGAAAAGTAGGTAAATCTTCTTTAAAAACCTGGTACGAGGTGCGTTTGCTCATCAGGCTATCGTTTGAACCGAATTGTAAACCCTGCCCCATGCCTTTCATCGCGGGCAGCAGTAAAACAAAAAGCAATACAAGCTTATATGCCCTTTTGGAAAGCATTAAAACCTTACTTTTTTTTATCATTTACAATACATGTTTAAACTCGCTGATCGGGCAGCGCTGTAGGTTAGAATAATGTGCTAAAATATAGATTTTTTGGGTATCGGGCGATGTAGATTTTCATCATTTCGACTATGACTTATTGTACCGGCATTCATTTTATCAGCCCCCGAAACTCTTTTTTTATCTACCGTAAAAAACTTTTTACATAACCACACTAAACCCGCTTCAAATACGCTCAAAGGCGCTTTATTGGTTACAAACCTACTTATCAGCCACTTACAGTAATAAAAATAATACATTACTTACGGGTGTAAGCGTAGTCATACTAAAACATTTTGCCCAAAGGCGATATTCTTACTTGCAAAATGAGCAGGTATTAGCCGCTACAGGTATAATTTTAAAACTATGCCATTGAAAGTAAAACATATCATAACGTTCTTTTTTTTGCTCGCAGTCAGTTCGCAGCTCCGCGCGCAGGATAGCACGCTGGTTGGGCAATCACTTAAATGGGACCTGGCTAAGTGTATCGACTATGCCAAAAAGAACAACATCCAGATCAACTCGTTGCGTCTTTCGCAGCAAACCAGTCAGCAGGAGTATTTACTGGCCAAAGCCGCCCGCCTGCCCGATCTTTCGGCTACGGGGTCACAAACCTTTGCGCACGGCAATAATTTCAGCAATGGCGATAACGGCAGGCATTCGGGTTACAACGTTTCCGGCTCGTATGGCTTAAGTTCCAACGTAACGCTGTACAACGGCAGTTATATTAATAATAACATTTCTCAAAAAAACCTGCAGGTACAATCGGCTAACCTGAGTATTCTCCAGCAGGAAAATGATATAGTACTGCAGATAACCCAGGCTTATCTTACCGTACTGCTGGATAAGGAATCTGTTATTTATAACACCGATCTGCTCAGTACCACTCAGGCGCAGGTTAAATTACAGCAACAACGGTATAACGTGGGCAGCGTAGCCCGTAAGGACCTGATCCAGTTACAGGCACAACAAGCAACTGATCAATACACATTGGTTAATTCACAAAACGCCGTCCGTAATGATCTGCTTACCCTGAAACAATTACTGGTACTGCCAACCGATCTGAGTTTTGATATTATGAAGCCCGATACAGTGATGGCACCTATTGATAGTGTATCCTCCTTCCCTGAAGCCGAGCAAACAGCCCTGCAAAATCGTCCCGAGGTTAAAAATGGTGAGTTAGGTGTTAAAATTGCACAATTTGACGTAGATAAAGCCAAAGCAGGTTATAAACCCACACTTACTGCCGGTGCTTCACTTAATACGGGGTATGCCAACGGACAAGGTGTTTCATTCGGCAACCAGATCAATAATAACTTTTATCAGCAACTTGGGGTCAATCTATCCATACCCATATTCACCAAAAGGGTTGTTAAAACTCAGGTTGAAGAAGCCAGGATCAACGTCAAGCAATCGCAACTTGATCTGAAAAACACCAAGATCACACTTTCGCAAACTGTTGAGCGGGCTTACATCAATGTACAAAACGCGCGCAGCCAGTTTAGTGCCGCTGCCGAAGAATATAAATTCAGCAAGGAAAGCTACCGTATTGCCAGCGAACAACTTAAAGTTGGCGTAGCCAATACCGTCGACTTTTTGTTGCAGAAAAACCTGTTTGTACAGGCGCAGCAATCATTTGTGCAGGCCAAATATAACGCCCTGCTCACATTAAAAATCTATGACTTTTACAGGGGAGTACCTATTACATTATAATACCGGTTTATCATGAAAAGCAGTTATAAAAATATACTCATTATTGCAGGCATAGTGGTGGCACTGGTGCTCATCTGGTTCCTGTTCATCAGGAAAAAAGAGGAGCCTGTTGTGCTGCAAACTCAAAAGCCGGCTAAAGGTTATATAGCCCAAAGTGTAACCGCCACAGGCCGCATTGAGCCGGTTGATACTGTAACAGTAGGTACCCAGGTATCGGGCATTATTAAATATGTTTATGCCGATTTCAATTCGAAAGTGAAGAAAGGCCAGCTTATTGCCGAGCTTGATAAATCGCTGTTACAGGCCACGCTTGACCAGGCAAGGGGAACGTTGCTTAATGCCCAAAGTCAGCTGGTATTTGCACAAAATAATTTCGGCAGGCAAAACTTATTATTTAAAACAGATGCTATTAGCAAGGCCGATTATGATACAGCCCTTAATACGTTGAACGCGGCAAAAGCCCAGGTTAAAAGCGCTGAAGCGCAGGTGCGTTCGGCAGAAAAGAATTTATCATATGCTGATATTTATTCGCCCATTGATGGTGTAGTGCTTAACCGAAATGTAAGCGTAGGCCAAACTGTTGCAGCAAGCTTTAGTACGCCAACGCTTTTTGTGCTGGCAAAAGATATCACCAAAATGGAAGTTGAAGCTAATGTTGATGAAGCTGACATCGGTGATGTAAAATCGGGCGACCGTGCTTCATTTACGGTAGATGCTTTTATTAACGACCAGTTTGCCGGTACCGTAGAAGATATCAGGCTGCACCCATCGGTATCGTCAAACGTGGTTACTTACACCACCATTATCAATGCTCCTAATGACGATATGAAACTGAAACCCGGCATGACGGCAAGCATCATCATTTATACCAAGGAGGTGAATAATGCCCTGCTGATCCCGGCCAAAGCATTGAGCTTTACTCCCGATTCGGCATTAATGAAAGATTATGAGATAGTAGGTAAAGTAGGACATAAAGGGAACAAGAAAAGAAGTGGCGGACAAGGTGGAAATGCTTCATCAGGAAGCGGCGGAAACGGAGGTGCCAATGATAATTCTCAGGCATTGCATACTGCCAAAAGCCGCAAGGATAGCAGTGGCGTAAATAAACAAACGGCCATAGTGTGGGTATTGCAGGGTAAAAAGATAGTCCGCAAAAAAATCCAGACCGGTTTGAATGATAATACCCAGGTTGAAGTGCTTTCGGGCTTAACAGCTGATGACGCTGTAATCACTGGTGTTACCGGCGGATCATCCGGTTCATCAACAGCAGCAGCTAAACCGGGGGCAAGTCCGTTTATGCCGCAAAGACCGCGTGGCGGAGGGGGAGGACGCCGGTAATGAGCAAAAAGATTTTAGATATACGCGAACTGAAACGCGAGTTTCAGATGGGCAGCGAAACCGTTCGTGCGCTTAAAGGAATTTCTTTTGAAGTAGAAGCTGGTGAATTTGTAACCATCATGGGCAGCAGCGGCAGCGGCAAAACCACCCTGCTTAATATTTTAGGCTGTTTGGACAAACCCTCTATTGGTGATTATTTTTTGGATGGCGTAGATGTAAAAAAACTCTCGCGCGATGAGCTGGCACAATTACGCAACCGCAAAATAGGGTTCGTTTTCCAAGCCTATAACCTGCTGCCCCGTACATCGGCATTAGAAAATGTGGAGCTGCCACTTTTATATAACAGGGAGATCAGCGTAAGTGAACGCCGCGACAGAGCCATCCACGCGCTGGAAGCCGTAAAACTGGCCGAGCGCCTGGATCATACCCCAAGCCAGCTTTCGGGCGGGCAGCAGCAGCGTGTAGCCATTGCAAGGGCACTGGTGAACGAACCTGTAATGATCCTGGCCGATGAAGCTACTGGTAACCTGGACAGCCGTACATCGTACGAAATTATGTCGTTAATGCAGGAATTGAATTCGCAGCAGGGAAAAACCATTGTGTTTGTAACGCACGAGCCGGACATTGCCTCGTTCAGCAGCCGTACCATTCAATTACGTGATGGCAGGATCCAGAAGGACACCCGAAATACCGATCAGCGTTCGGCAAAAGAAGTACTTGCGGGCTTACCTATTACCGATGATTATTAAAGCGAAGCAGCTATGAATTTTTTTAACCTGATACGGATAGCTTACAAAGCCCTGCAACGCAACAAGCTGAGGGCCTTTTTAACCATGCTCGGGATCATCATCGGTGTAGCCTCCGTAATAGCGATGGTAGCTATCGGGCAGGGGTCAAAACAAAGTATCCACGACCAGCTATCCAGCATGGGCTCTAATATGATCACCGTGTTGCCAAGCAGTAACCTTAACGGCGGTGTGAGGATAGCCGGATCAAGCTTTCAAACCCTTACTCAAAAAGATATCGTGGCCTTAAAAAAGGCTCAGTATATCACCGAGCTATCTCCATCAATAACGTCAAAAGGACAGGCCATCAACGGCGCATTAAACTGGCCTACAACTATTCAGGGTGTTAGTCCGGATTATTTAGATATCCGTAAACTAAGCCTGAAGGATGGTATAGCTTTTACGGAAGATGACATTTTAACTTCAGCCAAAGTTTGTTTGATCGGGCAGACAGTGATCGATAATTTATTCCCCAACGGCGAAAACCCGATAGGAAAAGTGATCCGCTTTAATAAAATCCCTTTCCAGATCATTGGCATTCTTAACCCTAAAGGGCAAAACGCCTTCGGGCAGGATCAGGATGATATCTTGATAGCGCCTTATACCACTATTCAAAAAAGGATCCTGGCTACTATCTATTACCAAAATATCTATGCCTCGGCCGCCAGTGAGCAGGTAACCGATGCAGCCGTATCCGAAATGACGCAGATACTCCGCGATTCGCACCGTTTACGCGACAGTGAGGATAATGATTTTACCGTTCGTACCCAGGCCGAGCTAATCAATACCTTGAGTTCAACCAGCGGCCTGCTCACAGTATTACTTACGGTAATCGCGGGCATTTCGCTGGTGATAGGCGGTATAGGTATCATGAACATCATGTATGTTTCGGTAACGGAGCGCACCCGCGAGATAGGTCTGCGCATGTCTATCGGTGCTCGCGGAAAAGATATTATGCTCCAATTTTTAATGGAAGCTATCCTGATCAGTATTACAGGCGGTATTATTGGCGTGGTGCTTGGTATTGTATCATCAAACCTGGTTACGCTCACCTTATCATGGCCAACTATCGTATCTGAATCATCGGTGCTGCTGTCGTTTGTGGTTTGTGCCATTACGGGGATTTTCTTTGGGTATTACCCGGCACAGAAAGCAGCAAGGTTGGATCCTATTGAGGCGTTGCGGTATGAATAGGCTTAATCGCACTCTCAATCATGTCATTGCGAGCGAAGCGCGGCAATCTCGTAGCCAATGCGTGTCCGATATGCATAGCTACGAGATTGCTTCGTCGTTCCTCCTCGCAATGACATAACGTTATATGCCTAACGCAGCCGCTCGCGTCCTCGCGAGTAGCAACTATTTCCCGGCCTCCGGCCGGTCTACACCATGCAAGTACTTCGCTAAATAAAATTTAACACTTCCATCCACGACCAAATGTTAAATTTCAGCGATGAAATGTTAAATCTACAGTATAAAATGTTAAATCGCTTGCATAACTAACCATTTAGTTATATTTTGGCTTTCATAACGAACCTTATGAAAATCACATTTATTGGAGTACTCCTGCTTTGCCTGGGTTTTAATACCTCCTTTGCCCAAACCGGTTATAGTATTAAAGGAAAAGTGGCCGACACAGTAGCTAACACAAACCTTATTAACGCCAGCGTAAGCGTAATCACAGCCAAAGATTCTATCCTGCAAAAATTTACCCGCATTAAGGACGATGGTACATTTACCATCAACAATCTTAACAAAGGCAAGTTTATTTTGGTGGCTACCTATCCCGGGTATGCCGACTTTGTTGAACGTTTCGCTTTGGATTCGGCACACACTACTCACAATTTCGGTCGTATCAGCATGCTGCTTAAAGAAAGGCTTTTACAAGAAGTAATTGTAAAAGGCAAAGCCGCGGCTATCAAAATTAAGGGAGATACTACCGAGTTTAACCCGGCTGCTTACAATATCCAACCTAACTCAAAAGTCGAAGATTTACTGAAACAATTACCAGGTATCGAGGTAGACAAAGACGGTAAAATCACCGCGCAAGGCCAAACTGTAAAAAAAGTATTGGTTGACGGCGAGGAATTTTTTGGGGATGACCCTACCCTTGTTACCAAAAACCTTCGTGCCGATATGGTGGATAAGGTACAGCTTTATGATAAAAAAAGCGACCAGGCCGCATTTACCGGCATTGATGATGGCGTGAAAGATAAAACCATTAACATTAAACTTAAAGAAGATAAAAAGAACGGCTACTTCGGCAAACTTGACGGCGGTATAGGCACCGATGGTTATTACCAGGGACAGGCCTTATTTAACCGCTTTAAAGGCAAACAGAAGTTTTCGGTGTACGGCACGCTTGGCAATACCGGTAAAACAGGTTTAGGCTGGGAAGACAATAACAAGTACGGCGGCGGTGGCGGCATGGAGTTTGGCGACGACGGCGGCTTCTATATCTTCGGCGGTGGTGATGACCTTGATAGCTTCGATGGCAGGTACAATGGCGAAGGTAAACCTGTAGCCCGTACCGGTGGCGCACATTATGATACTAAATGGAATAATGATAAGGAATCGATAAACACCAACTATAAAATAGGTTCGCTTACTGTTGACGGTACCAAGAACACCCAGCAGCAAAACAACTTCCCGGGTAACATATCAAATGTTAACAGCGACCAAAACAATCATAATTACATGTTTCGCCAAAAGCTGGATGTAAATTACCAGGTAAAGATCGATTCGATGCAGAACCTGAAGATTACCGCCGACGGAACATTAAAAAACAGTAATACCCGAAGCAATTTCGCTACACAAACCCGCCGTTTAGATGGCAGCCTGATCAACAGCAATGATCGTGAAAACAGCGCCAATGTTGATGGCAAAGTATTTAACGCGAATGCTTTCTACACCAAAAAATTCAAGAAAAAAAGCCGTACACTTTCGGTAAACTTCAGAACTGCTTATAACGAAAGTGACTCCAAAGGTTTCTTAAAGTCAAACACCCAATTCTATGATTCTGTTGGTACCTATGTAAACAAAGACACCATTGATCAGTACAAGGTAAATAAAACCAAAAGCACCAATATCAATACCAACATCACCTATACCGAACCATTGGCCAAGGATTTCACCCTTGCCCTGAGCTATGCCTTAGCGGTTAATAATGCCACCGCCGACAGGCGCACGTTTAACAAACCGGTTAGCTCGGCTGCTATTTACACCGCTTTAGACAGCGTTTACAGCAGCGACTATAAACTCAACCAGCTTTCAAACCAGGGAGGCGCGGTATTTAATATGCAAAAGCAAAAATACTCGTTTAACTTTGGCACTAAGGTAGCCGGCGTAAAGTTTAAACAGGTTGATGAGTTTGGACGAATCGCTGACCTGGTGCGCAATTTTACTAACTGGTATCCGCAGGCTTCCTTCCAGTACAAGTTTTCCAAGCAATCAAGCATCCGTGTAAGCTATAATGGTAATACCACCCAACCTAATATCGATCAAATTCAGCCGGTGAGAATAAACACCGACCCGCTGAATATACAGGAGGGTAACGCCGATTTAAAGCCGTCTTTCACCAACAGGTATAACATCAGCTATAACTCGTACAAGGTGATCAGTAATCAATATATCTGGATCAGCGGATCATACTCAACTACCAGCAACCCTATCGTTAGCAATGTTATGCGCGATACTACAACCGGTATCAGCACCTATAAATCATCAAACCTAAAAAATAAATCGACAAACAATTTCTGGGTGAATACTTATTTTGAAAGGAAGATTCCGGGAATAGGAATTAATGCAGGCCTGGAGGTTTATGCCAATGGTAATACCTATTACAATATGTCTAACGATGTACTGAACGAAACCAAATCATATAGCTATTCGGGCAGCGTCAGGCTATCTAAATATAAGGAAAAGAAGTATGACGCATGGGTATCAGCAGGGCCTACTTATACTATTAACTCGTCATCGCTTAACACCATCCTGAACAATAACGGTCGCGGCTTTAATGCCAACGGAGGATTCAATATCTATCTGCCGGGGAAATTCCAGATTGGCTCGGACGGTAACTACACTTATAACGCGCCAACAAAATCATTCCCGCAGGATTTCAGGAGATTTTTGTGGAACGCGAACATTTCAAGAACATTCTTTAAAGATGCTTTAAAAGCCTCTGTTACGGGTAATGACCTGCTAAACCAAAATACCGGTTATAACCGTACTGGATCGGCCAATGTACTTACCCAGGAGCGTTATACCACCATTAGGAGATACTTTATGTTTTCACTAACCTGGGATTTTAACAAAGTTGGCGGCGGAGCACCTAAAAAATAACCTATCATGAAAAAGATTTTAACCTTAACAACCATACTATTATTAAGCGCAAGCCTGCTGCGGGCACAGGGCAATAAGCACTTCACTTTTCACGGTACCATTGAATATGATAAATCATCAAACATGTGGGCCATGCTACAAAAACTGATCAATAAGGATAATGAAAGTTGGTACCAACCCATGTTTGATCAATACAAGAAAAACAAACCACAGTTTAAGGTTTTGAAAAGCACCTTAAAATTTGGCAATAATCAAACGTTGTTTACCCCTATAGAGCCGGAATACACGCCCAACAATTTTGGCGATGAGCTGCCAATGGCCGTGCAGAATAATACCATATTCACCGACTATAATACAGGAATAAGCACCAGCCAAAAAAAGGTATTTGAAGAAACTTTCCTGGTAAAGGATACCACAAGGCATATTAAATGGAAACTTACCGGCGAAAGCCGGGAGATTGCAGGCTATAACTGCCGCCGGGCAAACGGGCTCATACTTGATTCTATTTATGTAGTAGCTTTTTATACCGATGAAATCCCTGTTTCCGGCGGGCCGGAATCATTTAATGGTTTACCCGGCATGATATTAGGCGTAGCCTTACCGCATGAAAACATTACCTGGTTTGCCACCAAAGTTACCGAACAACCGGTAGACGAAAAATCGCTCATGGCACCCAAAAAAGGGAAAGCTGGAAATAATAAAAGCTTTCTTACTGTACTGCAAAACGCCATGAAAGACTGGGGCGAAACTTATGCGAAGCAGTATTTAAAAGGGTTTTCGTTGTAGGAAATTGCAGAAATCAGACTTACGAAGTTTTAAAAACTTCGTAAGTCTTCTAAATCATACCCGGCGTTCGTGTCCTCACGGACGCTTTTTTTTATAAACAAGTTGACCGTGAGGACACGGTCAACGGGGGATCAATTCGATGATTATTTAATTCCTTACGCGTTAGCCAGCGCCCTATCTAAATGCACATAACCGCCATCAACATAAATTAACTGACCGGTAGTATGGCTTGATGCCGGCGATAATAAAAACGCTACGGTATTGGCAATTTCTTCGGCAGTGGTCATACGGTTACCCAACGGAATTTTTGATTCAATCTCTTTTAACTTAGCTTCCGGATCGGGCAGGGTTTTAATCCAGTTAGCATATAGCGGCGTCCAGCATTCGGCTACTACCAGCGCGTTTACGCGGATACCATATTTTAAAAGCTCTACAGCCCATTCGCGTGTAAGCGCGTTACGCCCACCGTTTGATGCTGCATAACCCGAAGTATTACCCTGACCGGTATCAGCAGTTTTTGAAGTAATGTTCAGGATAGCGCCCTTTGATTTTTTTAGTTCGGGCAGGGCATGGTGTGCCATCAGGTAATAATGCACCACGTTTTTATGTAACGATGCCATGAACCCTTCGTAATCGCCGCTTTCCAAACCAACACCATCGTTTACACCCGCATTGTTCACCAAACCGTCAATACGGCCAAATTTGGCTACAACCTCTTTTACCGCTTTTTCGCAAGCGCTGGGTTCTGTCAACTCTGCAACAACCTGGTGGGCTTTGTGCCCTGCCGCTTTAACAGCTTCAACTGTTTTCAAGTTATCAGCCTCGTTACGACCTAAAACAACAGGAATAGCACCTTCAGCTGCCAACACCTTCACTATGCCCTCGCCTATGCCTTTGGCGCCGCCGGTAACTATAATTACCTTATCTGTAAGTTGTAAATTCATTTTATTTATGATAGATATATTAATGAGCTGTAACCATCTCCACTTTTTTTACTTTAAGGTTTATTATCGCAAAATAACCTATGTACACAAAGCAAACCACAGGTACCAAATAAGATGTTTGAATGTTGGTTAAATCAGAAATACGACCCATAATTGGCGGGAAGATAGCGCCACCAACAATCCCCATGATCACCAGTGATGAACCTAATTTGGTTTTAGCACCAAGGCCGCGGATACTAAGCGAGAATATAGTAGGGAACATGATGGACATAAAGAAGAACACGCCCATTAAAGCGTATACCGCCAAAGCACCGTGTACAGATACGGCCACAAACAATAATGCAACATTGATAATTGCATAAGTGATCAACAGCTTAACCGGGTTAATAATCAGCATAAGTGCTGTGCCTAATAAACGACCAATCATAAAGCTCAGCAAAGCCATCGATAAATAGAAAGATGCCGGTTTTTCAGCAAAACCTGCTACCTTTTCTGAAAAGCGGATAAAAAAGCTGCTGATACATGATTGTGCACCTACGTAAAAAAATTCTCCCAATACACCCTGCATCAATTGTTTTTCTTTCAACAGTTCACCAATCCTGGTCATCAGCGAACGCTTATCGTCCTCCAACTCATGGCTTGTTTCTTCAACAATTGGCGGGAAAGTGGTTTTATAGATCAAGAATGCAACCACCAATACAACTATACCTATTATTATAAAAGGTAGCTGTACAGATGATGCTTCTTTATTTAAGTAATTGTTCAATTCTGTTGCCGACATGCTTTTTGTTTCGGCTTCAGTTAAATTTTTGCCCGACAATATGAACAAACCGCCCAGGTAAGGAGCAAGCGTTGCGGCCAGTCCGTTAAATGATTGCGAAAAGTTGATACGGGTTGTCGCTCCGGCTGGATCACCCAATACAGTAATGTATGGGTTTGCAGCTGTTTCTAAAAAAGCCGCACCCGAAAATACCACGAACAATGCACCGAGGAAAAATGCGTAGTTGCGTACAGCGGCGGCCGGATAAAACAAAAATGCGCCGGTGGCAAACAGCACAAGACCTAAAAGGATCCCGCCTTTATAGCCGTATTTCTTCATAAACTGTGCTGCAGGAATTGGCAACAGAAAATAAGCAATATAAGATGCCGAATCGATTAGTGACGATTGAAAATCATTAAGCTGACAGGCTTTTTTTAAGTGTGGAATAAGTATCGGATTAAGATTGAGTGCAAATCCCCAGATAAAGAACAGGGAGGTAATTAATGCTACTGCGAACAGGGCTTTGTTTTTTGACATTGAGTATTTATTGGTTGGTTATATATTGATCTGTTATTTAAATGCTGCCGAGATGTCATCTAAGGAAATCCCCAGCGTTTTTAATGCTATTTTATTTAATGCGGCTTTATCACCTGTAAAATGGAATACGCTGTGTTTATGTATTAGCTTTTCGCCCGGTTTCAGGAAAGCGGCAGGTGATACACTTTCTATTTCGTAAAACGGCCCCATTTGTTTACCATCAGCCAGTGGGCCATCGTTATAGGCATTTACCGCGTCGCCACTGTAAGGTGCGGTATCCGTCTTCCACTCCTGGTTTAAGTACGATGCAGTGCTATCCACATCAAACATAGTTATTGTTAAAACATCATTCTCCGCATCGTAGCTACCGGCCATATTTTTTGCCCGATGAGGTGGAATACCCAGCTTGCCCCGGCTTTTGCCATCAGCCTTAAACAATAGTATTCCGTTTTTATACGTGATCCTGTCTTTCGGAATCTCACCGAAATAATTGGTTGTAGCAACTTTACCCGCAGCATTTTCATCGTACGGAACTACGATCACCACTTTTGGCGAAGGGGTAAACATATCTAAATTCCACAAACAAGGTGCACCTGTTGTTTTGTCCCAGGCTTTATCCCCTGCATTAATGATGGAATTTACAGTGTTAAAGCCAACCGATTTTACAGATGTATCGGCATCAATACCTAATAGCTGCTGTATTGCTTTGGGCTCCACGATCTCAACATCCCGCTCCAGCTTTATTGATAATTCGGTACCGGCGTAATTTTGCAGATGTGTGCTTTTGCTCATCGATACCTTTTTATCCGAAGATGAAATAAGCTCCCAGCTTTCATTATCAACAGCAGCAGGTGTATGCCAGTTGTCGAATTCCATTTTGGTGCCCGGCTTAAAAAACAGCGAAAACAGCCCTCCTTCCGGCCCGAGCCACAGACGGTCTTCTCCACCAAAAGCATTCATGTGCAGATCGGGCTGCTTCAGGTCGAACGTTTCATACTTGATCCAGCCAAAACTTTTCCCATTTAAACCGTCAGCAGTCGAAGTAAAAACCTTTGCCTGATATTTAGGCGAGACAATAACCTGCCCCAAACCACTATTATCTTTTAAAACGATAACACTATCCTTGGCCTTTAAAAAATCAAGATCAGATCCAAAAGTTCCTTTCATAGGTAGTTGAGGGTTGCGCATAGTACATGCAGCCAAACCGCCGAGCAGCAAAACTAATGATGACTTTTTTAAAAGCTGCACCATACCGCTTATTTATGTTTAGGGTTTAAACCAATCACATTTACCATTGTGCCTATGTGGTCAATGCTGATCTCTACCACATCACCGGCCTGTAAAGTAAAGCTTGGCGGTGGTACCAGGCAGGTGCCTGTCATTAAAAAGCATCCGTAAGGAAAATCACATTCACTGTATAAATAGCCGGTAAGCTCAGTAAATGAACGCTTAATACGAGATACCGTGGTTTCATCTTCAAAAACAAGCTCACCAGCACGCCTGATGTTCATACTGATCACGGTTTCACCAGGAATAGGAGATGAAGTAACATATAAACAAGGCCCAAGAGCCGCACTTTTTTCGTATACTTTGGCTTGCGGCAAGTACAAGGCATTTTCGCCCTCAATACTCCGCGAACTCATATCATTGCCAATGGTGTATCCCTGAATATTGCCATTACTGTTTACAAACAGCGTAAGCTCAGGTTCAGGTACATTCCATTCCGAATCTTTGCGGATATAAACTTCGCCATTATGACCGGATACCCGATGTGCAAGCGCTTTGAAAAATAGCTCGGGCCGGGGCGCGTCATAAACCTTATCATACAAACTTGCACCTGTTTCTGATTCTTCCATCCGCGCATCACGACTGCGTAAATAAGTGACACCGGCCGCCCATACTTCCTGGCTGCCTATCGGCGGTAATATGTTGCCATTTAAATGTTCGGCCTCTACTTCGGTACTTAAAGCTGTAGTATCGGTAGTAACCGATACCAGGTAAGCGGCCAAATCATCGCGATTGATCAGTTTGTCCCATTCATCATCAATAATGTATGATGAACCGTTATGTTGCAGTAAGCTGCCTTTTGCCAGTTTATATAATTTCATCAGTTTACTTCCAATTCGTCTTTTGAGGGAAATTTAGGGAAAGGGCCATGCTCACCGGTTTGATACCAAAACACGGTCGAGGCTATATCATCCTGCAAAGGCATATAACGGCCATCATGCCGCCAGCCTAACGCCTGTATGGTAACTTTCAAACTTTTTTCAAAGCGGATAGGGTCAACAATATGCCAGCGGTACAAGCCGAAACGTTGAGCTATATTATAGTGCCCATCGCCCCGAATCACCTGTGGCAAACCGCTGTAAGGGCTGCAAAACTCGGTGTATTCGGTACCCGGCTTTTCCTTACCGTCGGCATCTCTATGGCGGGTGTCGAAATCGTACGATCCGCAAAAATAATCCTCAGTACCTGTACCATTTATGGTAGGAAATTTAGTGTCACCATCCATAAAAAACTTGATCTCACCTTCGCCCCACCAGCCATTTTTATTTGAGCCGTAGGCGATATAAGTACCTACGTACTGTCCTTTTCCTTTAATGCTATCTACTAAAACAAAATCCTTTTTATAAGGCAATGGATTTACGCGACGAAACTGTGCATGGAAATAACCTGCATCTTCAGGTACATCGGTCAGCGTATAATCAACCTGGTAATAGAGCACCATATCCTCATCATCGATGTTTTCCATGGTGATACGGCATTTTTTACGGAACGGCATAGGCCAATAGCAATTAAAGGCACTGCCCGGGTTTACGGCCACTGCCAATGAAGTTACCGGCGCATATTTACCCCAGCCCATACAAAAAAAATCGCCTACCGGCACCTCAACCGATGGGGTAGTTTCGTCATCCCAATAAAAACGGATAATGGAATAGCGCCAGTTACCGGTAGGTGTCATCCAGATATGCTGAATTGCTCCCGAACCATTAATTTCGGCAACAGTAAATGTTGTATGTTTTTTGATGATAACGCTTGGACTTACTTTCCAGGTTTGGCCCAAATCGCGCGAGGCATTGGCGCCGGTTCCGGTTGTAGCCATGCCGCCTTTACCTTTTTCACCCGTAAAATTTTCCGGACTGATAGATCTTGTTTTGGCATCAGACGTACGGTAAAGATTCCCGAGCCCAACGTCAAGCCCATTAAATTTTTGTTGCGCGTTAGCAAATGAAGCCACAATAACACACAGGCAGATCGTTAAAAAATAATTTTTCACCATAAAATTTATCTTTAAAATCAATTAACGCAGTAATTGGTAATGCGTTCCAGGTTTATTTGTTTATGCTTCAGGCCTCGTTTAAAAAGCCATTCACAATCATATTGATAATTTTTCGCTATCCATACCGCTTTATAAGCATAACATGCGCATATTTTGGCATGGCTTGTTTGGCGGTTGATAAAGCTAATTTAAAATTTATTAAATACATGCCCCATCCTGTAAAAAACCGGATAGATTAATTGGTCAATCTTCGGTAATGAGCCAAATAAAACACATTTTTGCATATGCCGCTTGATCTGATACTAAATAATCTCGAAAAACACATCCACTTAACCCGCGAAGAGCAGGAACTTTTCACTGCCTATTTACAGCCGAAAAAAATAAAACGCAAGCAATTTTTGCTCACTTACGGTGAAGTGTGTAAATATTCGGCTTTTGTAACAGCCGGTTGCTTGCGGGGATACACGGTTGATAAAAGCGGCATTGAACACGTGCTGAGTTTTGCCCCGGCCGACTGGTGGATTGCTGATATGTACAGCCTCATTTCGCAAAAGCCCGGAATCCAGAACATCGAGGCATTGGAAGACACTGATGTGCTTCTGCTTTCTAAGGCAAACCAGGAAAAGCTATATACACAGATCCCTAAGTTTGAACATTTTTTCAGGATCCTGACCGAAAACTCCTTAGTAGCCAGCCAACAACGACTAATTGATAGCCTAAGCTTAACTGCCGAAGAACGCTATAACAACTTTTGCAAACGTTATCCCACCTTGATCGATCATCTGCCCCAAAAGCAAATAGCATCATACATTGGTGTAACACCAGAATTTTTCAGCCGGATGAAAAGTGTGATGGTGAGGAAGAAGTAGGTGAATGGTTGATTGGATTGATTAGAGAGTGGTTTATACGCCATAAATAACTATTCTCCACTCACCTAATCAACCACTCACCAATTTCTTAACCTACATCAAGTGCCGCCAGGCAATGCCCCCCTTAAATTTGTGTTACAATTTAAAGGAAACACATCATGGCACAAACCATTTTACATAAAGCTAATACCCGTGGCCATGCAGACCATGGTTGGCTGCACAGTTATCAATCATTCAGTTTTGCAGGTTACTATAATCCTCAACGAATGAACTTTGGTGCTTTAAGGGTATTAAATGACGATACTGTTGATCCGGGCATGGGCTTTGGCAAACACCCGCATGATAATATGGAAATTATCTCCATTCCGCTGGAAGGTGACCTGGAGCATAAAGACAGCATGAACAATGTGGCTGTTATTAAAAACGGTGATATCCAGGCTATGAGTGCCGGTACCGGGATCTTCCATAGCGAATATAATTTTGACCGTACCAGCGAAGTTAAATTTCTACAAATCTGGATCTATCCTAACAAACGCAATGTTGAACCGCGTTATGATCAGATCTCGTTAAATCTTGAAGACAGGCATAATAAACTGCAACAGATACTATCTGCCAATCCCGATGGCGCCGGTGTATGGATTCACCAGGATGCATGGTTTCATTTAGGGAAATTTGATAAAGGTTTGACGACTGAATATACCATCAAAAAAGAAGGTAACGGTGTTTATGCTTTTGTTTTAAGCGGAGAGGTAATTATCAACAGCGAAACATTGAGCAGTCGCGATGCATTGGGCATTTGGGATACTGATAAATTTACCATTGAGGCCGGTACCGATGCTGAGTTTTTACTGATAGATGTACCAATGAAATTTTAAGATCATGGAAAAGACACAGATACTGGTAATTGGCCGGCACCCCGAAATACTGGCCACTGTAGTAAGACTCGTGAACAATAATCCTCACTGGAACGCAACAGGCTGCCTCAGCGATGAGGAAGCCATTGCGGCGTTCCCTACGCAAGACTTTAAAGTGGTTTTGATGGGCGGTGGAGTTGATGAAAGATCGGAAGGAAAACTAAACGAGTACTTTTATAACAGAAACCCCAACATTAAGGTAGTGCAACATTTTGGCGGAGGTAGCGGGCTGCTTAGTGCCGAAATATTTGAAGCGTTAAACAAATAATAAATTAATTAATGTCCGCTGCTGCATCCTGATGACGAACATCCGGAGCATCCGCTATGCCCGCCACAGCCACTATGGTTATTACAACCGCTATGGCAGCCATGCCCGGAGTGGCCATGATGGCCTGTATCCAGATCACCGTAAGCTCCAAAACCTCCGGTATTACAACCAGAAGTTTCACCTGCGTCATTTTTGTTCCAACTCTCCCGTTTAAAAACAACTACCAGAAGAACAATAAAAAACGCTAAAAAGCATAAAACAAACATCCCCCCGTCGCCCGACTTCATCGCTATCACGCCGAAACCGAAAGTAAAAATCAAAAGTACCGGCCATATCTTATTTGCCCTGGGCTTGCGAATTACCCAATTACGCCGTTTGTTAACCCGTTGAAAGTCTATATCTGAGAACCGGGCATTATTTTCAGGCCAAATATCAGGCGGAGGGTATTGTTGAAATACCTCCGTGTATAGTTTATTGGTATCCGTATAACAAGCATCATATTTAACAGCCTCACTGTCCCCTCCTTTTGTAGGGTTATGATGAATTTCCCGGCCAAGCGTATCACGACAAAGATCAATCCAGTATGAGCGTGTAAAGGTTAGATGCAGATGCCAGGCCTGATCAACAGCATCGGATGGTGTTACACCATTGTCAGATATACAACAAAGGAAAATAAACTTCTTATATTCGGATATAACACGGAGAGCATAATTGGGGTTCCAACCGTTTTCACGGGCCAAACGCTCCGAAAATTTAAAAGCAGCTTCAGGATCATTCAATTGAAAATTGAGGATCTTTTGCCAAAGTACGGCTTGTTCTGCTGTAAGCATATTGTTTAGGTATATGCACTAAGATAGGAAAATTACTTTCACAAATAAATGGTGAGTGGTTGATTGGAGAGTGGTAAATGGTTGGGTTTTATCAGGGCGTTTCCTTCGGCCGGGCTATGCGCTCATACGCCTGCAGGCATTAGGCGCGGGGCCGGTATCCGCTGCTATCCCTAACGCGGGTTGATGGTGAGTGGTTGATTGGTGAGTAGTGAGTAGCCGGGTTAGGACGTTACTGTGCTGGTCACAGGTATTAGTAGTAGATAAAACAGCCTTTTAAATGCAAA
Source organism: Mucilaginibacter kameinonensis (assembly GCF_003675385.1). Classification (GTDB taxonomy): domain Bacteria; phylum Bacteroidota; class Bacteroidia; order Sphingobacteriales; family Sphingobacteriaceae; genus Mucilaginibacter; species Mucilaginibacter kameinonensis. Next base: position 161,857 of record NZ_RCWZ01000008.1, read on the forward strand.
AAGCCTTAGTGATTAGCTAAGGCTTTTGCAATGTTGCACCATTAAAGGTGATAAAGGGTGGCACCGACCTACTCTCCCACGTTTTACCGCAGTACCATCGGCTCTGGC
>NZ_RCWZ01000009.1 GCF_003675385.1 Mucilaginibacter kameinonensis
CGGTGGTCGCCCCAAAATAAAACCTGATTTCTGTTTGTTAATAAAAGGTCAAAGCCTTTGCCAATACTCTGCGCGTATTCTAAACCAAGCTGCGGGGCTGCAACAAACTTTTGAGTTGTCGAACCGAGGCCCGCTCCGAGCCTAAATCTGACTGCCGTATTGCCACTTCTAAACAAAACGGGCTTAAGGACAAATCCCCCCATAATAGTTTTAATATCATGGTTCTTGTAATTTTGGTAGTATTCACCAAAAATTTCATTTTGATTAAAATACCTCGTACTGATATCAAAGCTGATCGTACCGGTATAAGCGTTTTTAGCGACCCAACCGCCTTGCAAGCTGAAAAATTTTGTGCCGTTCTGCGCCCTAACATTTATGGCTGCCATAAACATAAAGGCAAAAAATAATACCTTTTTCATTATAGGGTATCTGCGTTAAGTACATCTGAATAATCAAGCTGTAAGGTGATCACACGGCCTGAAATTTGTTTTTCCGTAAGTTCAATAGCTAAAACTTTGTTATCTGGAAATGTGAATTTTTTGAATGCAAAAACGTTACGGTATTTTCTTTTAAATGCTGATTTATCATAAAGCTGATAAGCTGGTTTAATTTCAACCGATTGTACGTTTGTAGCCTTGGTAATGCGCTTATCATCGATCTTAAACCTGAACTCGTCCACATCGTATTTAAGATTAGTATTATTTGTGTACGTCACATCAATAAAAACATAATCGTCTACAGTATATATGTTATTCACCTGGGCATCCATTCCGTAGGCTGACGAACGGATTGCATGTGTTTTCGTACCTTGCTTTAATGCTTGTAAAGCATAATTATGAAGATCGTTTTGTGACATAGTAATGTTGCCGACATCTAACGGATTGGTGTTTTGTGGCTGAATTTCTATCTGCGTCTGAACGCTATCCTGGTTGTTTGTATACCACACATCGTATTGACCAATGAACTTTTCACCGACAACGGTAACTATCCCCAGGCTGCGGTTAACGAAGCCGTATTGCTTAATACTATCAGGTATAAATTTTAAACGTAAAACGTTTTTAACGGGCAGGTCGCCCAACATGCTTTTGGTGGAAATATCCGCGTATTGGATTGGCTCGGGTGAGACAAAATGCAATGATACACCGTCTGTTATATAAATCTTTTTAAGCTTACTCTTTTGTAAGGTGCCGTCCTTGATTTTTTCCTGTGAGTAGCCTTTAGAAGCTAAAAGGGAAACGATTGATAATAATATAAGTATCTTTTTCATGTGGCTTTGCATTAATAGGTTTGTTGTTTTTCTTTTAATTCGTCAGGGTCAATTAAGTACACGAACGTGCTGTATTTTAACTTCGCTTTGTTTTGTCGGATAAGCTTTGATACCGCTGTAGATGTTGAAGTAAATAACTTTGAAAGGGCGCTCATGTAAAGTTGATTTGCACTTGATGGGTCTTGCTGCATCTGAATACTTGAACCCAAGTCGCTAACTTCCTTAGTGAATGCTCGAAAAGCAGATGCGGGTACATATAACCCCTGCATACCGTCTAAATCATAGAGTTCTAATTTGACCGGCAATATTTTATCTTCGGTCATAACAGAGGTTACGGTTAGTTTTACCCGTTGGGCATCAAACCCCGATATGAGTGCATAGATGTAGGTGCCTTTCTTTATCAAGTGTTTTCCGGCCTTGATATCCTCCAATAACCTGATACGCACCCTTGAACCGGCATAGCCAGTTACAGTCTGATCTATGATCGCCTTGATAAAATCATTCTTTTTCTCAACTTGAACCGTATTAAACGCATCGTTTAAATTAGAGGCTTTAGCAACATCAAGTTTAGGCAGCTTCACTACTTCCTTATCGACTTTATTTAGTAATTCCTCTTTTTGTTTTTGGGCTTTATATTCGGGGTCGTTCGCCTTTCCAACGCTATCAATTACCTTCATTTGCTCCCGGAATAAAGACATTGGATCGTCGTATTTTTCTTTAGCAGATGGTGCGCTCGGTTGTGGATGGCCTGTGCCTCCTGTGCCTTTTAAATTAGATAAGGCATTAGCCAATTCTTTATCTTCTTTACTTAATGAATTGCCGTTGTCCCGATTTTCATATGCTGACATGCTTTGCGGGATGGCATTTCGCCCTCTGCCTGAATAACCACTACGGCCCGATGACACCGGTGTATTATACTTTTGTTTATATGCGGCCTCTACACTGTCCAGGACGTATTTCTCGCGTTCGTTATAGTGGCCCTTCAAGTCTGTGGTAGCTGTAGGGTCTTCGTCTAATGGATTTACGGCGGTATACCCATCCCCTTTTTTATATTGATCTTTAAAAGCATCAAGCTTATCAGCTAAATCCTTCTTTTTTATATCATCCGAAACGCCTGCAACGTTCGATTGTAATTCGGGTTTATTTTCAACCACCTTGCCCTTTTCCTTCGTAAAGGATAGAGCGCAAAAGTTGAAAAGGAAAACAAATGGCAGTATAATTAATGGAATGATATACTTTGGTTTTTTAAAATCTATTGTCATCACTTCTTTTGATTAAGGGTTTTACTTCTCATGGTTGGTTCCAACTGTTGAATAGCTTTTTCTAAAAAGAGCGTATCATCATGGGATAATTTGGGCTTTTTCAACACTACCTCGACCTGCTTTCGCAAGTCGTTCAAATTAGATATCCTTGTGCCCAGGTCAATGATCTGCCCTACACCGGTAGAAACCTCATTGCCTACATGTGTGGTTCCTTTTAATACATCAGGCATTTTTTCTTTCTGCCTTTGACTGGGCGTAAAAACCAAAAAGCATATTATGCCTGAAAGAACGATCATCACAACCATTCCAATAAAAATTTGGTTCGGATAAGCCTGTAAAAATCTATTCCGGTTAGCTGCTGCCTGGTCAAAGTATTGCCCAAACTCCCGGCGTATCTCCTTTGCAACTGTTGCATCAGGGTCAACATTAGAACTGATTTTTCTGAACATTGCTTAAGTCTTTATTTTCAAGTGTTTTCCAGTTTGTAATTAAAACCCCATGCGAATTATTATCGCTGCGCGGTATATCTTTAAGGTTACCGGTCGTGATAAGTGATCTTGTGACGGTTGAACTTCTTCGGTCGATGACCTGCTTACCGTAATAGACAAAGCGCTTATTAATCATATCAAGCTGAATGCTATCGGTCTGTATAGTTAAAACTGAACTGGAAGATAGAATTGAGTTAAAAAATCCTTTTTCTTTAAGGTTGTTGTATTGCAACATCCCTGATTCGTCAACCAGGTACATAGCCCGCTTCATTTGATATTCAATAAATTTGTCATCAGGTGTGAGAGAAAAAAATATTGAATGAAATAAATCAATACTTGCCCGGTATTCAGCAGGCCGATTCAACTGCATATTGGTTTGCTTTGCCAAAATGGGGACATTGTTGTCCAATATGTAAATACTCTGACGCGCGTTGCTTACTTGCTTATAAGAAGAAATACAGACCACAACGCATATTATGATGGAAGTAGCAAAGCTTCCGAGGGCAATAAATAAGGACAGCCTTATTTTATTCTCTATGTTTTTGATTAGCATAAAATTTCGATTAAATAAAAAAGGCTTGATAAATCAAGCCTTTGAATGTGTTTATGTTAAAGCATTATTTTAAAATTGCTTTGGAAGCAATTCGGGCAACTTGTGAGCCGGTTCGCGCTGCGGTAGATGTTGCAGAAGAAATACCGGAAGTAGAAATAATCCAGGTACTGATACTTGGTACTGTAGTAATGGCAATTGCGCCGACTAAAAAAGCAACGATAACAAGCCCAAAACTCAAAATCCCATTACCGGCAAACCATGCCATCTTTTCCATTGCATCACCGGTTGTTCCCGTTAAGGATTTATACTTATCGATTTCTACGCCGAGGGAATATTTTTGAAGCATTCCAACTATATAAAGGATTAGATACGCTACTCCTACATACAAATTAACGGATATAAAACGGGCAACCCATGTGCTAAATGCATCCCTATAGGCCGGTAAAACGCTTACAGCTACAGAAAACGGCCCAAGTATAACTAAGACTGTAGAGTAGATAATTTGCAGCATAAAAACGATATAAACGCAAATTCGCAAAATCCATATCGCGATTAATTCCAAAGCCTGTGTAACCAATAATTGTAAGCTGGTTTGCATTCGGATTTTCATTTCAACGATGGGGTTATAGATGTTATCGGCAAAGAAACCTTTAACACTTTCAACTATTTGCTTACCCACGCCCTGATTGGTGTCTTTAGCCTCGTCCGCTGCTATTTCTGTTTTCGCCTGAAAGGTCATTAATTGATCGCCTACCTGTATCATCAGTCCTGCCCTTTCAAGCCGCATGGCGTTAATTTCGTCCTGTTGTTCTCCAAACATGGCCTCGGCCTTTGCAGCAACTAAGTCGGTAGGGTAGGCAAGCACTCTACAAAAAACACCCCACCACATGATAACCATCATCAAACCAAATGGCCTCAAAAGCGGCATTATTTCTAACTGCTTATCACCAGACATCATTTCATATGATTTTATAGAGAAAAACATTAGCATAAAAATACATGCTAACCCCTGTGCATCATAGATAAAAGCCGCAAAGTTACCAAAGGCATAATCACGCATTCCTTCAAAAAACTTCATTACTGGCCGGTCGTAAACATCGTTTCCCTGTAGGAAGCCAATTGCATCCTTGTACTGATCAGGCGGGACAGGCGTTTGCGCTTTTACACCCAAACTAAAAAATACCCCGACTATCAGGATAAGTAACATTATATACTTTTTCTTCATGGCTTAAGTGTTTTACGGTTTTTTAATATTTCGTTCATTCGATCATCCTCGCTTTTTGTTGAGCCGCTAAAAAGATCACCGGCATTTTGGTTTTTATTTTTCATTTTGGCCTGGTAATCCAACATCGTTTCCGCCATTGATAGCTTATACTTCCAGTTGTCGGCCAGCTTTCTATGCTCCAACATAATGCGGTGATACAATAAAATGCGCTGTCCCCGGTCGATATCAACTCGCTTTGCATTTTCATATCGCTCTTTCAAGCTGTTCATTTCTGTTAAGTACCAATTATATGCGCCACTTTCAGCCATATATTGAATGACATTAGCCGGTACGTCTTTAAAGGCATTTCCTACAATATCATCTAAAGGGGATAACTCTTTTTTATAGAAAAGTATGTATAGTGGGTCTGTTGCTGAAACGGTGCCAGAGTAGTTTGCGAACTCCGCAATAGCAGTATTTCTTAAGGTGTCGGATTCCTTTTTATAATAGTTATTCGTAACCTGCATGGCCGCTGCCAAAGCAAGCCGTTGGGTTTGTTCACCACCGGCACGAAGCGGGCGTAAATCCGGCCCATTCTTATAGCCAAGGTGTAGCAACCATGTGAGCGAATAAGCATAATAGGAATTTGGTTTATACCATTTAAATTCAGGTGTAAACTTGTTTTTATCCCATTGCTTATATACCATTCGCTCTTCCTGATTGATAATTGCCTGATCATGTATTATCCCTTGACCAAAGCAGGAATAGCCGATTCCTGCAAACAATATGAGTAGATAGATAGATTTGTTCATTACTTTATGATTTGACGTTTGCGTAATATATCATCCATGATGGCATCATCTTTTGATACGTATTGGCGATAGGGGTTAAGGCTTTTAATGATTCCGCGCTCTTTTGCCCAATACATATTTTGCCATATTCCATACGCAAGGGCATTCATTATTTGTAATTCATTGACGACCTTTCGTATGAGTTCATCCCGAACATTATAATTCATCATTAGTTCCTCTTTTTGCTGTAAGACTACTGTTGAAACTTCGGTAACGATTTTGATTCCCCTGTCTCTCATTTGTTGTGTTGCAGACTGGGCGAACAACATTAATTCGGGATTATCCTTTGCCAAATCAAGTGCCTGATTGCTATATTTTGTTATGCTGCTGATCAGGGTGCTCAATTGCTTAATTTGGATGCCATCTTTTAACGCCTCGTTAACCTCCGTTAAAGAGCGGTGTATCATGGTTTGAACCAATGCCACACTTGAAAGATTAACAGCAATATCGTCCGTGTTTTTGTGGATTTGTTCAAGTGAATTATGGTAATTTATTTCGGCGGCAAGCCTTGTGGCTGCGTTTGAATTAACAATTTCCAAATGCCCAGGGTCAAAAACGATTCTTTGGCTATAGCTGACTTTTACCCAGAAAAGCGAAACTATGAGTAGATACACCGGCTTCATTTGGCAAGGGTTTTGGCATTAGCCATTATTTGGTTGACAATGCCCATTTCCTGATTAACGTACCCCGAAAACGGGTCTGTGCCTCGGCTTTTAATAACTGCTGCTTGTAATGACCGGGCCACACCGCCTGACAAATAAGATATAGTCTTTAATTCGTCAATGATAAATTGAAACAAAATCCGGCGGTCGCTTACCTTCATTTGGTTGATGTCGCCAATGGTAGCACACAACCCGATTAGATAATTAACAAGTGAATTTGCCCGTTGTACAAAAATGACCTCACTATCCATAGCAACGGGTATTAATACCGGGTCGCTTTGAGCGTAGGTAACGATTACCTGTTGCTGTTTGATAATTTCTTTTACAAGGGGGGTAGCGCTGATTCCAATATTTGCAGCATCAAAAACAATACTCATTTTGGCGAAGCGCTCCTGTAACGTTCTATATTTGGATTTTAAGGTTGTGGTTAAGCTGCGGTTGCTCGCTTCGATGGCGGTTGATTTTCCCTGTTCATCTTTGGCAGCAATTTGCTTTTTGTTTTCTGTTTGGCTATTGTCAACCAATTGGTGCAATAAAGGCACATTCAACTGCGCCTTAGCCTGTAGAGAGATACCCCCCACAAGCAACATAAATATAATTCGTTTCATACGGCATTATTTTAAGTACTTGCGTTTATTAAGTATATCATCCATGATCTGCTGATCGATATTTACATAGCCCTGGAAAGGGTTTAGTGAACGCAACACACCTCGCATTTGGGCGTAATACATTGCCCGGTACATGCCATAGGTCAATGATCTTAGGATTAGCATTTCGGTCAACACTTTATTTACGAGTTTTGCGCGTTCCCCGCTATCCATCAGGTTGTCACCTCCACCTTTCAAGGCAAACTCGCTGACCTCTAAAGCTAATTTTGCAGCACGTGTATAAAAATAATTGGCCTGTTCTTGGGCAAACACAAGCAATACTGGGTTTTTTGCTGCAACGGCTAACCCCTTGTTGATATCATCTGTCATGCCGATGGTGATTCTTGATATTTCCTGAACATCTGCCAGGTTCGTTAGAATTGAAGATACCTGCGAAAGCCCCTTGTAAATTTTTGATTGCATATCATTCACTATCCCTAACTGGCCGGTAACGGCAAGCTGCCCCTGCTCAACAAGTGTTAACTTGTCTTTCGTGGTGTTTAACTGGGAATTTATAATTGCAGCATGCGCTACCTGGGCAGCGGAAGTTACCGGGTCAACATAGAGTACCTGGGCTTTAACAATGCTTCCTATAAGACATAGTAAAAGCATTAATAAAATTTTTGCTTTCATAAATAAATGGATTATGATTAACTAACTAATTGTAGTACTTCGCCTTTGGGCTGCTCGAAGATTGGCCTACGTAAGCTGTTAACCTTATTGAAAAAGTCGGGTAGTTTTAATCCTGATTGCTTTAAGTCCTTCACAAAATTATTAATGCCATCCCGGTAGCTTCCGTAAAAATTACTGTAAAATTCAACGGCCCTCTTTTCAGGCTTTTCCGTTGTGTATATCAAATATTGTTCAAGGGCAACTTCTACGCCGTAAACTTCACCAGTTGCGCCCCTTCTGATATAAACCTCTTTAAACCTGCCTCTATTTGCTTGGTTATCCAGTTGGTTAATCGTTAATATTTTCTTACGCTCATGGGTATTGATAGACAGTAATTTTGCGATTTCATCAAAGTTGTCTTTGAACTTTGATTGATCTAACAACATGGTAGTATCGGAGTTATTTATAATACTATCCTTAACTACTGTATTGCCGATAATGTCGCCCAGTTCCTGTGTCACCACAATGGCCTCACCCCAAAACTTTCTCACTGTTTTGTACAGGTATAAAATGTAGCCGCCCATAAGCGGCGAAGCGATGGCCTTCCACGCTTCTTCTATAATTAAAGCCTTTCGCTGCTCGGTTCGGAAACGCATTTTTTGAATAAAAACATCCATTATTATGAGCGTTACGATTGGAAACAAGGTTTTGTGCTCTTTTATACTGTCTATTTCAAAAACAACAAATGGTTCGGTGAATAGGGAACTATCTGCTTCCTCGTTTAATATCGCTTCAAACTCACCGCCCTTGTAAAACTTCTTTAAAACAAACCGGAACTCGTCAACATCAAAAGGGATATTTTCTTGCTTTTTGATTTCGGGAATTTTGTATAAGGCGAAATCATAAAAGGAATTAAAGTTTAACTCAACAACGTTCTTCCTTTTAAATTCTTCTTTTGCTTTTTGTGTTGCTTCATGATAACGTTCAGATTGCAATTGATCTACATCGGCATCCCTTAGCCATTCAATGGTATCGTCCAGGTTTTCCTTGTAAAGTCGGTTATATTCCGCCTCATAGAAGGTTACTTTGTCATCATCGCTGCCGACAAAATTGTTAGTCAATTCCTGGGCTTTGCTTTTCATATATTCAATATCCTTTTCTACTAACTCCTTCGCCCGGATTGAATAGTCGGTACTATCCATCTCTGCCTTTACCTGATCGTAAATCGCATTAATTTCGGCATCGGAAATATCTGCAAAAAGTGGCTTTGTAAAGTAATTGCTGTAATAGGATGATATTACTTGTGCGATTACGTCACTTTCAACCTGATTTACGGTGCCATCTGCACCTTTCCATAAGAGGCTAATTAGGGTCTTTAGAAAATCTTTCTTTTCAATGTTGTATTCGCCTTCACTGATTGCAAAAGGGTTCATCGTAATAGGCTTTTCATCGGTATAGGTGATGTATTTACCGTTATAATAGGCGCATAAACCGGAATATGAGTGTCCAACATCAACAATTACAACGTCCATTAACCATTTAGGGTTTGGAGAGTAGTTATACATGCAATACTGTTCAATCAGGGCATTCATAAAAAACGATTTGCCGGAACCACTGGGGCCAAGCACGAACTTGTTTCTATTATTAATCCTATTTGTTCGCATCGGCAAATCTGCGGGGTCAATAGCGACTGGTATGCCCTGTCTATCAGTAAAGCGAATTTGAAAGCCACTCACTTCATCTTTACTTAGGGCTTCTTTAAAAAAAAAACAAAGGGCTGCATCTGCTGTCGTCAAGAATAAGTCGTAATCCTCTAACTCTACCGTATTGCCAGGCAATGCCGTTCTGAACAGTTCCATTTGATTGTAGGCGTTTTTGTTGGGGATGATGCCTTGTTGAAATAGTGAACTTTCAATATAATTACAAGTTTGTTGGATATTATCCAGTGATGCGCATACTAAAATATTGAAGTGGCAGTACACAAGCATTTGGTTTTCCCTGGCTATATCTACCAAAAGGTTATCAATATCCTCTACGCACATCAAATTTGCGGGGTCGGGAATACCTGAATGTCGCTTTTTTTTAAGTTCTAACTTTCGTTGTGTAATGTTTTGAGCAGGTATATCAATTATCTGATTATATACGATGGTTTGATATAAGGGCACACTGTATAATAAGCCCATCGTGTCAATGGGGAAACCCTTTAAAGTGTCTTTGTCGTTTCGCTCGATATGGGTTGAAACCTTTTCGGGTAAATCAATGGTATCAATATTCACAAGTGGGACGCTGCGCACGGCTTTGTCGCCCATTTGAATTTCCACATCTGTAGCGCGCATATTATTGAGTGAAACATGGTTAGTACTAAAATTCATACTAAGTATACGTTTCACGTAAAGATCAATTTCGTTCCTGGTTAAGAGTTGAGGTTGTAAGTTGTTCCTTTTAAGCAGGTCGTCCAACTTTCCAATATTTTGCTCGAAATCAGTATAGTTTTTCTTATTGTAAGTATAAAAAGAACCTCGCTTAGCCTTGCGCGTAATGACAAGGTAGGTAGTGAGGTCAGTATATTCCCTACCGTTAAAATGCTCGTCATATTTCTGCTGTAAATATTCCGTGCTATCTGCTTTATTATAAATTTTTTTGGTTAAAACATCTTGTTTTTGTATCACATACCCTTCACCCAAAATTTTTGTCATGTTTACGAATAGTTGATGCGAACTGTCGTATGCGCCTGGGTCGGCTGAATATTGAAGAACAGGATTATTAAGCCTGAATATTACCGAATAATCGCCTTTTAGATTATATAAGGTGGGATATAACCCACTTTCATCAATACCAAAATATGGTAAAGTGAACTCTGTTTTACGTTTTTGTGCCATTTCTCAATTTTCTAAAATCAGTACCTAACTTGAATATTCCTGTATGCCTTGTTTTAAAGTGTAGCCCCTTCTTTTGCTGTTGGGCGGTAAAAAAAAGCCCTCCGGCAAAGCCCCCCACGCAAATAAGTCCTCCATAGGCCATACTGGTTAAGCTGCCTACTACTCCACCTGCTACCAAACTAATGATCAGGGACGCTATACCCCATCCGATGAATTTTCCTTGAAAACCACGATAAATCAGGGGCTTTTGAAGCCCCCGATAAATGTTGAATTGCTTTGCCATTACACACCGAAGAATGCCTTGATGATAACACCAACCAGTACTAAGAATAGGCAAGAACCACCCCAGCCCATAAGTTCCTTGTTAATGTCTTGGTCACCACTATTCCATTTCACGTAGACGCGGACACCGCCGATAATACCAACAACCGCCCCGATTGCAAGACAAAGCGTAGATATCGGGTCAACGTATTGACGTAATGAGGTATTGGCGGCGTTAATGCCGGTAACACCATCCTGTGCCATTGATTGACTTGCAGATACTGCGATTAAGGTTGCAACTGCGAATGCTTGTTTTACTTTTTTAGAGATTTTCATAACAGATAAAAATTAATGGATTAAAAAATTGAATAATACTTATTGAATAAAATTTGTGGATTGTGAAGTTGATGATAGCCTTTCGCTATCAATTAGTTTGAACCTGGTTGGCTGCAGCCAAACAAAATGCTATCAAAATGAGCTGAGGATCTGCAAGCCGGTTTGAAATTTTGCTATCAATTTAGAATGTGGGCGGGCCTGGTCTGCGGATGCTCCGGCCTCGGTATGATAGCATTATGTCAAATGCCGTATATACCACCAATTATGACAGCGATTAATTGAAGAAATATAAATGCGCCTAACCAACCCATTACCTGGGCATCTATATGATGTTTACCTGATTGCCAATTATTATAAACCCTCAACCCGCCGACCAAGCCAAAAATGGCACCGAGTATTGAGGCCGTTGCGGTTAAAGCATGATATTGGCTTTTTACCATTCGTGTTGCATCGCCAAATTCTTGAATACCCGGTGGCTCTTGGGCTAACAATGAAATTGTAAGGCAACAAAAAAGGGCTGTCAATGTAGCAGCCCTGATAAAGTGGATTTTTTTATAATTTCTCATAGCTAAAAAACAAGGGAGCGTTTATAATCAATTGTATTAGTTTGCGCAAGCTTGATGACTTCGGACATTTGGGTAATGCCGCCTGTGGAGTTATTTATGTTATGCGAAACAATATTTAATTCCTCGGTGTCTTGTTCTTCTCTTTCCCAAACAGCGCTTAGACTGCCGTTTTCTAAATCATCATCAAAAGTTGATATTGGAATTACGGCTTGTTCTTCTTGATGTTCAACTGGGATAGATTGTACATCTTCGCTAAAGGTGAGCACATCACCATCGGTAGATACCGGGCGTACATTTTTGCTTTTGATTAAATCAAGTATGATGTTAAACCCATAGTATGCCACATAGGCGACTATCAGTATGATTGTAAACTTTGACCAATTCATAGTTATATTTCTTTAAGTGAATTTTTAATTGCGTTCTTCATTAATGTTTTAATTTCGGGATGTGCTTCAAAAAAGTATTCAATTGAAAAATTGACAAACTGCACTACGTTGACTTTTAAAGCCGGTTGAAGCATATTAAGTATGGGCATATGTTTATCATCAAACCTGATTAACATTTTAGTTTGCCCGGAAACCTTTGCAGAGGTTATTTGCCCTATTAGATCGGTTAACTCGGCACGGCCATTTTCGGTAATTTCATCGACTGGGGGGCTGTTGGGTGCTGGCTGTTCAACATCTGTACCGGCTCCCCTGACTAAGCTTTGTTCTCTTTCTTTTCGTACACGCTCGGTTATTGATTTTATACCTTCTCCCATGACCGCGCATATTTATGTATGAACTCATTAAAAATCAAATCGAATACCGGAGACACAACCTGAATGATACTTGGCGGGGTTTCAAAAGTGGTTATGCGCTGGAAGTCTATCCTTTCAGGGATAGGCTTTGTAACTGCCCCAAAATTTGACAGTACCTTATTTACACTTTCAAGGGTTTCATATTTAACGTTAGTTTTGATACGGTTAGGTATAAAAATGATTTTTGCTTTTTCGTTAAGTGTACGTACCACTTCTGAAAAATCGATAGTCGCTCCTACTGAAAATTCATCATAGGCAAAAGGGCAGATTATCAGATCAACTCCTTGAAAAACAGGAATGAGGTGGTCATTTTCAATATTACCAGCCACATCCAAAATAGTAACCAGGTTTTCATTTTCCCTGACGATGGAATTTATAGTAGCAAACTGCTCCATTTCGGCTGCTTCGACTTCGTACAGGGGTTTATTCTCCAAAACTTGTGCAGCTTGAAATTTATTATAGATTGACCGTTGGTTGTCCATATCAAATAAAACAACCTCTTTATTCTGTACTAATGACAAGTAGTTTGCGAATAAAACGGCAAGGGTGGACTTACCCACTCCCCCCTTTTGGTTTGCGAATAGTGTTATCATAAAATTGATTTATCTGGTGTTAATTCTTGCTTTTTTCTCCCTGCGCCTGTTTCTGCCGTTGATTTGTTCATCGTCGATATCATCTGCGATACTTAACTCAAAACCTATAATAGCATCTAATAAGGCACTTTCTTGTTGATACAATGATTCACCGGATGAAGCTGCGCTCTGATCATTGACGTTTTGGGTTTGGAACCGGCTTGTTTCTGATCGTTCATCGGGCGCTGAAACCTCCCAGTCATTGCGCTTAACTAATTTATTTTCATAGTGTGTGGTTGCTCCTTCCGCATCTTTAACAGGAACTTGTATTTGCACCTCATTATAACCCTTGTAATTAAGTTGTACCAGTTCGCCAACTTTATAACCTGATTCCTGTATAGCGCGTTCCAGGTCTAATCCCCATACTATTCTTGGCTTTCCGTCCTGTTTTAGCAGTTCAATAAAATAACTTGGCTTTGCATCCTTTTCAAATTGATAGTTCGCGGCACCATGATTCTTTAGGATGCCCTTTAGTGAGTAGGCATTACTGGTATCGGTTTTAATAATTAGTTCTTTTTCTTTTTGCGGTAACCTTAAACCGGAACGCCTTGCCATTAACGCATAATCAGATGGGCTTAAAACCCGCTTTGCGTCAATCAGTATATTGTTGCTCCTATCCAAAATAAACAGTCCCTTGTTATCAGAATGAAGCTCCATTTTGTGGTAGCTAAGTCCTTCATTCAAAAAGTTGAACTCATGTAAGGATGATTTAAGTAAAACATTTATTAAGGCCAGCCTTTCGGCGGGTATGGTAGCAAAAGAAACCATACCTAAACTGCCACCAAAAATTTTTGTAGAGGCTTCCTTTTCTTTGAACCCATCAACTTTAAGGCGAATAGGCTCATTGGTTTTCGTTTGCCGTGTCTTAAGGAGCGTATTATCAATAAATTCTTTCAATGGCATAATTTCACTGCCTTTAAAAACAGAATTGCTTTTGTGATCTATGATAGTATAACCGTAAGGTGGTTTGCCGTCCTTCCCATGATATACAATGTCAATGTCAAACATCTGCTTAAGCAGTTTTGACAAATCGGATGTGTAACCGATAGGCTTTTTTAAATGGTCGAATTTGGACGGCTCATAAACTGTATTAACCGTAGCATCGGCGCGGCCCTTATATTTATTGATAATGGCTTTTAGTTGAAGCATCCGGCCATCGTCCTTTTTACTCTCTGCAATAAGTGAGTTAACCTTTTGCATCGGTATGATCTGCTGGATATCATCATACTTACGCAAGGTCATTCCGTTGTCGTTGTAAAAAACCGAATAACCTTGTTGCTCAAAAAGAAGTTTAAACTGGGCTACCGTCGAAATACTGTAATCAAAGGTTTTTTGTACCAGGTCGATTGTAGCGTATTTAATATCGTTATTGATAATTCTTTGCATGACCTCCATAGCGCGTTTATGCTCGAAAGAGTCATCAATCTTTGCACCATTATGATCTATCCGACTGCTGACAATATGGACGTGATTATTAGCCGTATCGTTATGAAATACGACCATATAAGGATTTTCGCCATAGCCCATTGCTTTCATAAAAGCATCGGCCATATCTGTTAACTGGCCTTTATCATACTCCCGGCCCTCTGCTGATAAAACCAGATGCATTTGTTTATCCCTTATCGAAGAATTAGTATTTGACCATGACCGTAAATAATTCTTGTATTCCTCCGGCATTACATTTGGAATACCTTGCAGATAACCGAAGTTTTCAGTTTTCATTAACTCTCCCTTATCCTTATCCATCTTGTTTGTATTATAGCTTACTCCATTAAAGGAACTGTTGCTATTCAGGAATTTCGCTACCATTTATTTTTTCATTACCCGATACATTTGCCTTAACACTTTATATAGTTCAGCTTCTTGGATTGAATGAAGGTCTAATAAGCTGTTATACTGGGAAACAACCTGTGGTGGCAAGTCTTGATTTTTAATTACTGTGTTGGCGTGTTTAGCCAACTGGTTTATATTACTGCCTATCTTACCTATTTCGGCACCAACTTTTGCAAGCTGTCTGATCACATCCTGTGTAACGATGTAATCCTGATTTTCTAAAACACGTTTTACAAAAAGGTCGGTGCGGTTTACTCCGATCTGCTTTTCTAACTCGATCAGCTTTTTATGCTGATCTTCTGTTAATCGTAAATGCGCTTGCTTGATTTTTTGGCCTTCATGCTTTGGCGGCCTGCCTCCTTTATTCCTTGCCATAGGCTTATGCAGTTGGTTTACGAAAAATGAGTTGCGAATTTTTCTCTACCCCTATTTTAAAATTTATGAGGTACGAATGAATTTTAGGATAGGCAAGAACGTGTTGTGTTTCGGGAACCCGTAGGGGTTTACGATACACATAAACACATCTTGCAGTAAGAAAAACAACATTTTTCTTGCTGCTTCCTAACCTAATCAAATGTCGTAAACGGGTTTACGCACATCATTTATTGATTCTAATTTTAGTCACACTCCATTAGGGGCCTGGCAAACTCAATATTCAATTATTTAAATATTTGAATAGCTATATATATGACTATGCAATAGCCGGCTATTGGAATATCTGTATATACAGATATTCAGATATATGGATATGGGATTGGTTTATTAATTGGATGGCCGATAGGGGTACGGCAAAAAGAAAAAGTTGAGGGATTGACCCTAAGTACAGGCAGTGGCTTTGACACCAGTAGTTAACTCATTAACGCTGCCTGTATATTAAGTCGGGAATACTCACGTAGGTAACTACATACCTGCCAAAACTGGCTGCCTATGGTTCATTAAAAACAGTCTTTTATCATTCACGATGAATAAAGAGTGAGTTCAACTGCACTTTAATTCTCGGCTCTGCACCGAAAACGCTTCTTCCCCCAATGTCAAAGACCTTGTTTGTTCCTATCTGAATATTTATCTAATCAGATATTCGGATATACAAATATACGGTTTTGCTATATTTTACAATGGTAATTTATCAAAACGCTATATTTATGAAACAACTAATTGTATATCAGAGTAATAAAATTATCTGATAAACAAGCTAAGCTTGAAAAAAGTTAGGGGTATTAAGGTTTTGGCCTTTTTTTTGATGCCCGTATACAAGCGATGACAGCAATTAATACATAGTAGACTAATACTGTCACTACCGGAATGTAAGGCTCCATTTATGTTTTTCAAGAATAGATATAACAAATATGGGGCTTCAAAAAGAGGATGTAAATACGTAGAAACTACTATTCTGCGGGTAAAAAAGTAGCGTTTTGTGTACTACGTGATTATACGTATTTACTCATAAATTGCTGATTTATAAGGGGCAAAAAAAATACGTATAATTGACTATGCAACTATACGTATATACGACTATTCAGATATTTAAATATTTAGGATTTTCCTTTAAGTAAATTTACAAGCTCTAACTTGTTTTTAGCACCGGTCTTTAAAAACATATTTTGTACGTGCGTGGTAACTGTTCGTTCCTGGATAAATAACCGCTCGGCCACTACACGGTATTTCAAACCATCTGCGATAAGTGCTGCAACCTCAATTTCTCTCGGGCTTAAATTAAATGCCTGGCAATTCCGTAAAAATAAATCCTCTTTAACTTCACTATCGGTTACAGTAGTAAGTAAAGTTTGTAAGCGTATATTGTTTTCTCGTGTTTCTTTAATTGCTTGTAATATAAAGACACCGGTAATCACAAGAAATCCTCCGTTCATCACTAATACTTCGGGTATTTGGCTTACCCTGAAATAAGATAAAATTGGCATAGAAACCCAAGGCGCTATTGAGATTAAACTCAAATACATTTCCTTACTATCTGTTTCATTCTGATCTGCTTTTTCTTTGATGGAGCGATACATCGCGATAACACAAATCACTGCGTACACGCATGGTATGATTACACCATGTTTTATAGCCCTGTCTATATTATGATTGATTAAGTAATCAAGCCCAAAAAACAATGAGAATGGAGCCAATAGGAATAACAATACTCCATATCTCGCATGAAATTTCAACCTTTCCAAGTTAAACGCCTTATAAAAATAGTAAGGCAGGAAACAGGCTAAAACAACACCACTTCCCCAGGCAAGTGCATTCTGCACCATTAGGGGGACGCTGGTATTATTGGGGTCGGGATATAAACCACCAAATACATTATAGATAAGGTATAGTATTAATAGAATAATGTAATATTTCCGTTTTTTCTCAAAGGGCCTTTGCAGAAAAAACAACAACTGGTAGAGTAACATTATTGCCTCAAAAATTATGAAGATAAATGTTACAAGCTCCATGTCTGTATTAAAGACTTTCATACGATTGGTATCTCGTCACCCCTCCGAAGCATAAACAGTTTATAACCAAAATCCAATTCGTTATAAATAGAAAATCCAAATTTTTGATACCAGGGGATGTTTTTTGTTGTGGATGTTTCTAAATAAATCGGCCTTTGTTGCGCCTGGCTATCTTTAATTATGTCCGTAAGGAGCTTGCTGCCTATGCCCTGGCCCTGATCATTGTTCATGACCCCCAGGAACCATAGGTAATAGATTGGTTCTTTTGGGTAATTGCTCTTAATCGAACTTTCCCGGCTCATGGCCTTACCTGCACGGGATATACCAATGGCTTTAATTACCAACTCGATATCCAGTAAGGTTGCCTTAATTGAGAAGGTCTTTTTATCAGGGTAAAGTACTAACGCACACGCCTTTTTATCGTCGGATAAATAGACTGCACCGTGCATAAAGCATATTTCAAACGAATAATCCATGAGCGCTTTAATACGCTCCTGGCGTTTCTCGTCCTGCTTAACGATGTAATTTACACTTAGGTTGTTTTCAAATGAATTTGTGAGAATGTTTATCACTAATGCTTTAAGGTTTCTGTCGGCTTTAATCATAGGTTAAATGATTTGTTTCAATATTAGTTATTAATTATATATTATTTACTTTAACATACATTAACCAATACGGACAGGGTTGGTTTACAGCTATAAAAAAATGTAGATACTTTTATATCTTTACACACCGCTTACAAATCTCCCGATTGTGAAGGAATAAAGCAGGTCTTGTCGGAACGGTACCTAATTACGGTTTTGCTATATTTAAACAGATATTGAATGGTTAAGGTTTATGGGTATTAATGAGAATGAGCAATTGAGGCTAATAAGGAAAGCCTTAAATTATAGTCAAAAAGATTTTGCGGATTCTCTTGGCCTTACACAAGGTGGTTACTCGGATATTGAAAGAGGAAAAAACGGAATATCAAAACCGGTTAAGTTGATGTTGATCAATGTTCACAAGGTTAATCTTTCATTTTTAGAAAACAACCGAGGTGAAATGTTTTATATTGAAACCCCTCCCGATCAGCCCGAAGCGGTTAGTTCAACATCCGACCCTAACGATTCGTCCGATACAAAGGACAGGGTTATAGAACTACTTAAGGCAGATATCAAAAGATTAAATGCCGAACGTGCATTATATATTGAATTGCTACATTCAAAAGATAAAATCATAACTGCACTTGAACGGCAATTAAAAAATTAATATATTTATATCAAGATATCAATATATAAAGATATTTACGTATCATTGTATAAAGAATTTTGATATGAAAACCATTGCTATACTTAACCACAAAGGGGGCACGGGCAAAACCACATCCGCTGCAAATATTGGTGCCGGGCTTGCACTTCAAAAAAAGAAAACGCTTTTAATCGACATTGATCCGCAAACTAATTTAACAGAAGGCTTCGGCATAAAGGATGTTAAGTCATCCATCTACAATAGTATCAGGGACGGTGCGGACTTGCCAATCGTAAAAATCAATGAATATTTAGACCTCGTGCCATCCTCGTTAGAATTGGTGGGAGCCGAACTTGAACTTGTGTCAAGAATGGCGCGGGAAAGTATTTTAAAAAACCTGCTTAAGAAACTAAAGGCGAAATATGATTACGTGGTGATCGATTGCCCTCCGGCCTTGGGAATGCTTACTATTAATGCCCTCGTGCCTGCTGATACTGTATTGATACCACTTGAAGCCGAATTTTATGCATATAGGGGGATAGATAGAATGGTTGCTATAATATCAGATGTAAGAGCGCATTACAATGAAAACTTGACTATTGGAGGGGTATTTATAACAAAATGCAACCCTAAAAGACTTTTAACAGAACATATCACCGAAAGCGTACAGAAACATTTTGGGGACAAGCTGCTATCAACAAAAATAAGGGTAAATGTTGCCCTGGCGGAAGCGCCGACCCAAGGAAAAGATATTTTTAGATATGCACCAACATCAAACGGAGCAATAGATTACGAAAACTTAGTAAAAGAAATTTTAACAAAAATATAAGGTTATGGCAAAGAAGAATTTTGGAAACATCGAAGAAAATCAGAAAAACCTTACCGGTGCGAATGCTTTGTTTTCACCACCCAGTGATGATGCAAAAACAGCAAAAAGAAAAACCGAAGCTGAGACAGAGGAAGGTGAAGAAATTACAGCTTACCCGTTAAGGATGAAGAAGGACTGGCTAAAAGCGTTAAAAATAATGAGTGCAAACCGGGGCGAAAGTGTAAAAAACCTGATTTTACAAGCTATAGCGGATAAGTATAAGCTTTCGTGACTATCTATAAAGATGCCCAGTAGTGTGCATCTTTATAATATATTTTGCTATCAATAAGCAAAGTCCGGAAGATCTTATTGTGATAAAAATGCTATCATATTTCCGATCTGCAGAGGTCTAACGGTTAATTTTTTGCTATCATTTAAACATTAGAAACAAAATAGGACTATAAAAATCAAAGTATTATAGTCGAGTTGTGACTTATAGTCTACAAGTTCAAAGAACTAAAAAATATATATTTGAGTTATGCAGGATATCATAATTACTCCCACCGCTATAGGTCAAATTTGCAAAATTGAAAATCTTTTTGAAGATGAAAATCCAAATGACGTTTATATCGTTACGGAAGATCCAACGCCGTTTGACCTCGAAGATTCTATATACGTTACCAATTTAAGCGATTTACAAAAGAACCTGCATGCGCCATTATTTACCCCTCAACATGCTGTTGCAAAAGGGGATTTAAATGTTATAGCAGATAGCTTAGAGGGATATATAAACTCATTCAATCACAAATAATATTAAAGTAAATCAAACCAACCGTTTTCTATAACAACATGTTCAACTAATTCAGTTTTTACACCTAATTCTAATTCTTTTAGTTTATCACATAAAAGATTACCATCGATTAGATCAATAGGAAATGCACCTTCTCTTGTGGCCTCTTTGCGAGCATCACGGGTAAATGTTCCGGTCGTAATGAATATTCCTTTGTCGGTTCTACCCTGCATAGCTCCTCTAAAATCTCTTACTTGACTTGGAGTTATCGAGCCTTTATATCTTTTACATTGAAAAATTACATGGAAGGAGAGAAATCCACTTATTCTTACTATGCCCTTACCATCAATTCCACCATCACCAGTTTTTCCTGTAACTTCAACTTGAATAAACCCACTTTCGCGTAACATCTGTTGAGCAAGTCGTTCAAAAGAATCCGGGCGAATTGTATAAAGTTTTTTAATTAAAATTTCTTTCCAATCTGCATTTTCATCATCCGCTCCCTCAACAGAATTTGCAAAGGTTTCATCAATAGGCAAATCTTTAAGTTTATCTGTAGTTGTTCTTCTATTTCTATCGAATTTTTTTTGATTTTCATCAATGTCCAAATCATCAATGTTGATGTTTGGGTTTGTTAATGTCCATACACCCCTTGATGAATTTTCTAATAAACCTTGTAATCGCAAACGGGTTCTCGCCCAAGCTAATCTATAATCTATTTGTGTTCTGCCGTCTTTAGAATGTGGGATGTTTAATATTTCTTCGGGCAGCTTAGTTAAATCATAAACCTTATCATTTATCTCTTGAATGTTGCCTGAACCGCCCAAGCTCAACAATGCTTGAACAGTCGGTTTTACTAATTCATTGACTTGGGGTACCCCTAAAATTTTCTTTTTTGCTGGCATAATTTATATATCAATAGTATCATATATACAAACCCCATCAGGTAACCTGATATTTGGTATATAAAAAGGCGCACCTAACCAGCCTTTATCTGTTGAACCATTAACCTTATATAAGGTTAAAACGACCCAATTTTTAAGTCCATCGCCTATTCTTCTATCTGTCGGAGAAAGAAGCGTACCTGTGCCTTTACCAATATCCCTGCCTTTCCTAACAATTAGAGCGAACCGCGTGGTGGGTCGCTTAGTAGCCAGGGTGCTTACTGTGTTTATATACTTTTGATTATCCCAATCCTCATTAGCTTCGTCACCGACATATTTAAGCAATTCGGCAAGTACACTTGAATTAACCACATGATAATGCTCTTTTTCATCATAATCATCTACAAGGTTATCTACAATGGAGCCATTATCTTGCCTTGGGTATGATGAAAAGAAATTAACCCCTCCCATTATTAAATTAAGGGCCTTATTGTCAAGTACATTTTTACGGGTTGGCTGAACACCTTTAGGGTAAAATAATTGAATATCTTTTACATCAGCATGGGTAATCTGATTAATAAGCAGCTTGTTTGATATATTCAATTCACTAAACAGATTGTAAAGCGAGGGTGGCAAAAATATTCTTAATAACCCCCTGTCTCTATCATATCCAAACATACGAGCATGTTGCCAAAAAGTATCGGCCTGTGGGGTTTTCGCTTTTCGGCAATAATATACAGTTTGAAGCTTAGGAAAAGTAACACCGCGACCGAGGCTGTTGCCACCGACAATAATGTTATAGCCAACTTGATAATTAATAGATATTGCGCTTGTCGAGTTCATCGTCATTACTGTGATCAACTCATTCTCAAGCAGGTAAGCAACGGCTTCGAATACATCTTCAAAACTTTCAATATCGGGCTTGGTTGTTCTTAAATCATTCCAAACAGCTTCAAGCTGCGGTCTGATAAAGCTTTCGGTATCATCTGTTACTGCTAAAAGAAACTCGTTTAAGTGTTCACCAAGAACATTTGAAAAAGTTAAATGGTCATTAATTTTTACGCTTGGGTGCACAAGAAAATTGCAGGTGTTTACGCCTTTTATGTGGTAGTGGGCACAAACTATGAGATATGAAAAAAGCGCGACTTTTAACCCTTCCGGTATATAGCCTTCTTCATTTTTGATTGCGCCGAGTTCATCTTCATCGGTAAATTGAATACAATAGGGTTTTGGTTGGGCATATATAAAATCCCCTCCGATATATTCGCTTCCTGGCTTAAAATAATAAATAAAAGCGGGCTTCCATCCCGAAATATTGCTTTGAAGCAATATCGCC
The DNA here is from genome assembly GCF_003675385.1 of Mucilaginibacter kameinonensis. Taxonomy (GTDB): domain Bacteria; phylum Bacteroidota; class Bacteroidia; order Sphingobacteriales; family Sphingobacteriaceae; genus Mucilaginibacter; species Mucilaginibacter kameinonensis. Next base: position 22,345 of record NZ_RCWZ01000009.1, read on the forward strand.
TGGGGGGTAGCCGTAACTTCTAAATATAGGCTACTTGCGGAAAGTTCCTTTAATGCGCCAAGGTGCTTATTTATGGTACTTACCTTATCTTTATTAACCAACGTGTTAAGACTGGCTGCATCAGCCTCATCGTCGATAATTACTATTGGCCTACCTGAGCAATACCCTGACGATGCAAAAGTATTACGCCACCTTTTTAAAACGCTACTGTTTTTTTTGAGGACAACAATGAGAGGTTTTACCAGCCTGTCGCTTAGAAAGGGAACGTCATCGTCCTCTCCATAAACGTTAAAAGTTGGTAGTGATGCTTCGGTTCTTTCCTTAGTTTGCTTTTGAAGATAAATGTTATCCGTTGTAAGAAGAACAAAAAGTTCAAATCCCCTATCTGCCAAATTGGTTACAACACCAAGCAATTGCCCTGTCTTTCCGCTTTGTACATTGCCTAAAAGCAATCCTGTTATATGTGATCTGTAATCAAACCGATCTTCAATAAGCTGATAAACCGACCTGCTGGTTTCCTCGACTGTGTCTCTAAGCGAAGAAGATTGTAGACCAATGATCGATAGATAAGTTTGTAAATGATTCATTTTACTGGGCATAATCAAGATACCAAATATTTGGTTCTGTAGTTGCAGTCAAGCGCATAAAGCTTCGGCCATATTTAGCAATGACCTCATTCGTTACTTGTCCTCCCATTCTCAAAGCTCCGCTGTTTTCAAGACGTCCCTTAATCCATTTCCCTAATACTTTTAAATCGTCTTTTGATCTAAGATTTTTATAGTTGGAGCCGTTGGTGGTACATCGAAAAGACCAACCATCATCGGTAAAGACGGTAAAGGTTTCTCCGCGGGGATAACCTGGCTGCTTAAAAATAGTGGAAGAAACTATAATTTCTACCTCATACCATGATCGAGGCTTAACATACCTGCCGTTGTCCCTGCCTTTTCCGAAATAACAATTTAAATTACTTTTTTCTTCGGATTTTATTTCGATATCAAAATAAGTAGAAGTCCTTTTGTCTTTTATATCCTCCAAATCGCTGCTATCAACCTTCTCAACAGCTAAATTATTATCCAACAGCTTGTTGAACTTTAGGAAATCAGTGATAGTAACACTGCGTAATGGTGCCCCTATTCGATTTATTATTTCTTTAACCGATGTATGAATTACAATAGAATCATCTCCTTTTAAGAGAAAATCTGTTTCATACTGTTTAGTAACATTATCAAACAAACTTCCAAGATTGGAAGATCCTATAATTGCAGTTTTAGTGGCATCCTGCATGATAAAAGAATACATTTTACCATGAAATTTAAGAGTGTCGGCAATATAGACACCTCCCAAATTGTTACTAATCAAATAATCATTCAATATACATGCAGCGTCATACTGATTTTCAGTAAAACCATCAAAGTAATGCATACCTATTAAAAGCTCCAAAGTTGGCCTTTTGTTAAGCTCTATTACTCGTTTCAAATCCATTAAAGAATCTGACGAGATATAGCCACTCGCTATTTTTAAATCTGCACAATCTCTTAAAGCAGTTTCAAAATAACTTCGCGAGGTATTAAAATCAGGAAAAAAGGCTGGTTGAAAATTTGATAATAGTAATTCCATTAAAATTAAACTGCTATACTTAGATCAAGGCGCTCTTTTAATGTCATACTTTGAAACTCTGCACTTTTCTTTTCAAGATCAGCATGATGGTAATTACCCGTAAACAACGGTAGCAAAGATTTAGCTAAAGCAAATACCCCATTTGGCGGCACTGCGTTTCCTATTTGCTTTCTAACATCTGCTACAGTTCCTTTAAATATAAAGTCATCCGGGAATGATTGCAAGCGTGCGCGTTCGCGGTTCGTTAATGCACGCGGTTCCGGCCAGTGGTAGCCGTGGGTTCCCCCGCCACCGGCGGCGATTATAGTCTTTGATGGTTCATCTAATTTAAGCCGCCTATAAACGTGACTAATCATGCCTTTAACATATAGAGGGTGCTCTTTAGGAATACTTGTAAAGTTGCCTCCTTCGGGAATGAGTTTTAATAATTCCTTAGTTCGCTCGGCTATATTCATGTGTTCATTATTAAAGGGGATATCATTAGCATTTGCAATAGCTTCCCCGGCAGTTACGTAAGGATATTGTCCTTTAGGGCCGTGTGTCGGTGCTGGATGGGTAAAGTTAAATCCTGTATCTATACGAACGCCTACTATTAGTACCCGTTCGCGGAACTGTGGTACTCCATAATCTGCAAAATTATAAAGCTTAGGCGTGACAATATAGCCAGGCATAATGCTTTCAAAATCTTTAATAATTTGCTGAATAGCTTTTTTATTGTTTGCCGTTAACAGCCCTTTAACGTTCTCTGCGATAAAAACCTTTGGCTTTTTTGCATCAACAAAACGCAAAAAGCTTTTATAAAGATTCCCACGCTTGCCGTTAAGGCCCGGTTGTTTCCAAATCATCGAAAAATCCTGGCAAGGAAACCCGCCTAAAATTAAATCACAATCCGGGATAGATTTATCTTTATAGGGATCAATTTGTTCAATATCGCCTTCCACAATTATTCCATTGCCGAAATATGAACTAAATGTTTCACAAGCAAAATGTTCAAAATCGTTAGCCCATACCGTTTGATAACCTGCTTTATGAAAGCCAAGGTCAAGGCCACCGCAACCTGAAAACAATGAAATAATTTTAGGTTTTTCTTGTGTCATCATGTATCTTATTTTAATCAAAAGTACTAATATAATTAGCACTAAAAACAGTAAGTCAGTATAAACTTAATTCATTAATCGGTAATAGTTCGTGAAAAGTTTTAAACACCCCTAAATGGCTCTTCTCGTCCAAAGGGGAAAGTAACTTGCTGTCAATGAATTGAATTAGTTTTTGCCGGTTCATAAACCCTAAAATATCACATGTTCGGTTTTCCAGGTTAACCAATATAAATACTGCGATATCAAATTCCCTCTTAGGTATTTTAGGGGTTTCTCCAAAGCCAAAGGCAACAACGATTATCTTTTGGGAATTTAAATTAAAGGCTGGGGTATAATTCCGGTCAGCTTCTTTCCGGCCCGCATCAATGTGCGGCGTTCCCAAAAACCTTTCCAGGGCTATTTCACCATAAGAGCGTACCAAAAAATTATTAAAATATACCTGCCCTTCAAACCGGTCGCGTAAATGATTTATATTTTTAATGCCTAAGTTTTTTAACGCTAAACTTTTTAACCACTCGTATTTAACATATTCAACCTTTACTTTAAAAGTGCTTTTGCTTTCTAAATTCATTCATCAGTATTTTTTATGGTAGCTGCAAGGTTTTGTAGGGTGTCTTCAATTTTACCCTTTTTTAAATCACACTCCCATACTTCTAAAACACGCCAACCTAATCCTGTCAATTTTTCTGCGGCCTCTTTGTCGCGAGTAATGTTCCTCTCTATCTTTGGCAGCCAGTACCCTTCATTGCTTTTCGGTACAACGAAATATCTGCAATCTTTATGTCCGTGCCAAAAACATCCTTGTACAAATATCGCGGTTTTATATTTGGGTAAAATCAAATCAGGTTTTCCGGGAAGTTCCTTTACGTTCAGACGATATCTAAACCCGCGCGAAAATAAATATCTACGCACCTTAAGTTCCGGTTTAGTATTCTTACTGCGGATTTTGGACATATTAAAGCTGCGTGTTTCCTTTGAATGAGTATCCGCCATTACCGGTAAAATTTGTTTAAAAGTTAATTTTTATTCTTGATATTTCTGAATAATTCGTATTTTTAAATATGAATTTTTGGGCTAACACACGTTACGATTATCAGTCTTTAACGACACTTTCAGAAGATAAATTGCTCTTGTTGGTTAATGGCATGAGCCGTGAGGATATTATTGAATGGCTCGCCTGGAACGACCCAAACGGTATTTATCACGACGAGCAATCCTTAAAAGAATTTGGCAATAAAATGTCTCGTAGTGAAGGCTTAGAAATACTTCTTAGACAAGTTGAGGAAAATCGGGTACCTGTTTAATTCTTGAAACTTTACAAGAGAAACCTTTATCATACTCACACCTTCCTTTATTCTTAACTGATACCACAAATGGGGCTATGCTATCATAATTATATGCGATGCCTGGTAATAAAAATAGTTTTTGCTATCATTTTGGCTGCCGATCTGACCTGATCAGCGGGCGCTCCTGTATTGATATGCTATCATTTATCATGTTGTAATCTGATATAAATAAAAAGCCGTCCAAACTTGCTTCAGACGGCTTTTAACCTAAACCTTATCACAATAAACTGGTAAGGTATACCAGTTGATTATTTTTATAGAAGCAAATATAGTGGCTTTATCGGCAAAACAAAGTAGTGAGATAATTACGGCAGCTTTTTTGTTAGTTAAATAAGTTAAAGTTCAAATAACACTGATATGGGATATTTTACAACGCCGGTTGTTCTTGATATTGACACACCCGAAGGCAACAGAAAGACTATAACTATAGTTCCTGATTATGTAGAAAGTGAAAAGCGTTTTACAGGGGCTTATGAAATTTGGGAAGAAGATAGAAGTCACGGATATATCGCTTTTGATGATGCCCACGAGCATTGGGAACATAGCGATATGGATTTGTCATATTCAGAAATTGTGCAGCTTGCTTCCTTTATTAAAGATCACGAAGATGCAGATTTAGACGGAGTAGAGTTTTGAGCGTTATTCTTCGGTTCGCAACTCGATGTCGGGATAATCCAATAAATTGGCAGCATACCATAATATGGACATTTCAATATCCATTTGCTCCTGACCGGAATATCCTACCGTTTGAAATATTAACGGGTCGCCGTGATCATCACCATAATATTGTACCTCGTTTGCGTCAAACGAAAATTCGTCAAACATTGCAAAAACTTCAATAGATAAGTTTTTACTGGCGTTTATAATAATATCACGTTTGGGGTTGGTATCTAATACCTCAACTATACAATTCATTTTTTAAGGAATTAAGGGTAATTATTAATATAACAGGTTACAAAAGCTAAGGTTGGATATAAGGGCACAAAGTTTTTATATGTATAATACAGCAAAAAGAAAATGATAGCAATGTAGTCGCTGATCAATCGACCGGCCAATGAATAATGCTATCATAGTTTTAACCAGGTAAAAGCTCCAGCTGATTAAAATGATAGCAATGCAATAGTCGCAGCCTGGCTGCAGCCAGTATTTTTGCTAACCAAGATACACCAAAGTGTTTATGACCATAAAGACCAAATAATAGGTCTGCTATATATTATTTTTAGAATAATCATTTAAAAGCTCTATTGCTTGCTGAATTTGCAATTCGCTTAACTTACCAGTGGTACAATCTTCCTCGATAAGTCTGCGTATTCGGTCTTTACCGTCCTGATTATGTTCTATTAAATCAAAAACGCAAATCATTTCACCGGCAGTAAGAGTGGGGTTTAAATACCCGGCTTCGGCTAAAGCGGTTACCCTTTCATTAAGCTGGTTTTTTTCGCGTTGTTTTTGGTAGAAGTTTGACAAAAGCTGCAAAAGAAAATTCTTTTTAATGTAGATATGGTTGGATTCAGCAAAGTCACTTAAATATTCAATTGCTTGTTCAATTTGTCCTTTCGTTAAATCAGTTGTGTATTTCCCGTTTAACAGACTATCTAACCTCGTTTTGCCGTCAGGGTTTTGCTCGACTAACTTAAAGACATTGATCATTTCATAAGCGGTAAGATTCCTACGTAAAAAATGAGCCACAAATATTTTAAGCACCATTTCGGTAATGGATTGTTTTTCGGTTTGTTCTTGGTATTCTATCATGCCGGGAAACTAAAAACTAATAAATAATTAAAATTACGGGTTCCCGTATTTAGATCGTTCGCGACAAAAAATTATACTGCTATCAAAATTCCATGCAGCGCCTGGTAGCCGGTCTCAAAAATGCTATCACTTGTAACACTGATCTGGCCGGGCCTGGGCATGCTCCGGCGAATAATTGATAGCATTTTCAAATGATATCTTCTTTTATATTTTCAATCTTGTTTTCATTTAACCACTTTTCAAAAGCCTTTGGCTCATTGGTTGTATAGTGAATTATACGTCCATCTTTGAGCATAAGCGTAAAAAGCTCATTTGATGGTTTAAATTTCTTAATGTTTGATGCCGATTCCTTAAAATCAGCAAAAGGGCTTTCTGTCTTTTTCATAGGTTTAGGGTTGATTAAAGTTATTCTTTTTGCCGGTTAATTCAAGTTGCTTTCAGTATATGAAAATGCTATCAAAATAATTAAACTTGAAGATCTCTTGGTTGACCATTTGCTATCAAAACCGGTTTCAGATCTTGCGGCCGGCACAAAGTTTTGCTATCATTCTATAAATTGTTTTGTTTAAGGAAGGACGGCGCCTCAATTCGTGTGATAGCATTTAATGATAATTGATATACTTATAAACGGTGCTATTGCTTTTTATATCAAGCGTTTTCCTGATCTCCGCTATACTAACCTTTGCTGCGTATAGCTTTTTCACCTTCTTCATCTTGCTTTCTGCATCAGGGCTTAAACCTTTGGGACGGCCCCCTACCCTGCCACGTTCTTTAGCAGCCCTTAAACCGGCTACAGTCCGTTCGATCTGAACGGTTCGTTCATTTTCAGCAAGGATGGCATTTAGGCTAAACCAAATCTTACCCATCGGTGTAGCTGTATCGATACCTTCACTGATCGAGATAAAACGGATATCTTTTTCCTTGAACTCGGTCATTAGTTTGATTAGTTCCCAGGCTGTACGGCCTAATCTGTCGATCTTCCACACAACAACCGTATCACCACTTCTAAGTTGTGTATAAAGGGCTTCCCATTCCTTTCTAAACTTAACCCCACTTTCCTTTTCAAAGAATACTTTATCACATTTATAATTGTTTAAAGCATCATCTTGCAGGTGCAAATTTTGATCTTTTTTTGAAACCCTTTTATAGCCAAAAATCATATAGTAAGCCGCTTTATTTTATTAATGATTTGTACTCCTGCTCTAATTCCCGAATATAATCATTCAAACACTTTTGCAATCCAAAAACCAAAGCTGTGATAAGTAATACGCCGATGGCGGCCGTTAAGATTACATCTGTGAGTGTTGCTTGATGGGCGGGCTGTTTCATTCCAGTCCCGTACAACGCCGCTAAAATATCTGCATCCATCATCTTTTCATTTTATACTCGCCGCGCTGCGCCATTAAAAAATCGTTAATATCATTCAATCCTTTTTCAGCGTAGAAGGAACTCTGGTCGGTGGCACCTTTAATAAGCTTGATAGCTTTTTGGGTTGCATGCTTGCCCCCTACTCCATCACGGCCATTATCAAAATACGTATGAACTGGTATGCCTTTTTCAATGGATTTGGTATTAATTTTCTCGCAAAGCAACTCTGTAAGGTTACCGGTTCCATTAAGCAAAATGGCATTGAAACTTTCATCAGGAAATAAATGCCTATAGCTGGCAAAGTCCATAGAACCTTCAAATAATTTTATGCTTTGCGGTTGGCTCCCCACCGTGAAAGTGGAGATTCCACCGCCCTTCAAATTGCCTTTATACACGCTCGACCGAACGGCGTAACCGTTATTGGCGTTTTGAAAACCAATTGCAAAAAAGTGATCTTTTCCGGTTGACCAGTGAACTTCCTTTGCTACTCCCTCCACATCTTTAATTCCTAAACCCCGGCTATGCAAATAATTTATTAAAGCGGGATGCTGCACCGTGTCGAGTACTTTTTTTATTTCAATGTCCAGTTCTGTTTCGCCGTTTTTTTTAAAGAAGGCGTGATACCCATCGGCAATGATATCCGTGCTATTGGATAACCGCTTAATAGCTTCAACAAATGTCTTATTTTCAAATTTTTGTACAGCCTTTATTATATCGCCACCTTCACCAAGGGCATGATCGTACCAAAGATTATCCTTGTCTTTTATACTGATTGAACCCGTTTTTTGGTGGTCAAAGCCAAAAAAGTACTCCTTCCCTTTTTTGCCCTCGTAACGTAATGTGCCGATATTTTCTAAGGTGAAAAAGTAATCCAGCAAGGACATTTCGGATTTAATTCTTGCAGCTTCTGCGGTTAACGCGGCATAATCATTTTTGGCATTCATAAGTTTACAATTAAAGGTAATAATTAATTAATAATGTGTAATCGGTTTTGTGTAATAGTTTTGTGTAATGGTTTTGGCACAAAAAAACCGACTTTTAATCGGTTCCGGCAGATTACATTAAAACGTTCGTTTTTGTGTAATGGGTAATAAACAATTCAGATAGCGTTAGTTAGCACCACAATGAATATATTTGATTATGGCAGAAATAGTAGAAGTAGTTCATCTTGAACAATTAAACCGGATATTAGACTATATCGGTATTGTGCTTAGAAAAAGAGTTGAAAATGGGCACCAGGTGCAATTTTCGTATGAGAATATCACTAATCATATAGAAGGCCTCGACGAAGATCCCTTTAGAAATGGCATTGATGCTTTACTTGAAGTATATAAACCGGGATTTCTAAAATTTGATATTTAACCTGTAGGGCCAGGGAATTAAGATGGTAGCCTATTACGCTTAATTCGGATTTGTCTTTTTCGCTCTGCATCAGCCAATCTTAGCTCTTCTCTATCCTCATCTGATAAGCTTTCTAAATATTTTTCATGTTCATCCCACTTTGCTTGTTGTTCTTCTTGCTTTTGCCACTCGCGATCAGCTTTTTCAAACAGGTAATCTTCTTCATTTTTCATATATACAATCTTTTAAAGTTTTTATTTATTTATAAGATACTGACTGACAAAAAAAGGCGGGTTCAATCCGATTACTCGCTAACAAAAACCAAATCCGGTTTACTTTTAGCTCTAAAGCTCCTCACTCGTGAAACCATTAGGCTTATCGGAAACTTCAGTACTTAACAATTCTCATATTTTACAATTACTTCAAAAATTAATTTTTCAAACTCAATATTCAAATTGCGTAATAAGTCGTCGATATCAGCAAATTGACCGCTAAGATTGTGATAGTCGTGCACAATTTTATTCCGTAAAGCATAGACATGTTCAGTTAAGGTTTCACAATTTTTCTCCGGCAGCAATGTTTTACTTAAGGATTCCAACTTGGGAAAATCAGAAATTTCAAGCTTGCATTTTTCATTGAATAACTTGTTTATCCTGGTATCTTCTTTCTTTATATCAATGGCAGCATTAATATCTTTATTTATCAAAGTTACGTTATCCATGACGCTTCTAAATGAGGTCGCGGACATCGTATTTATCATTAAGGCTGACATCTTAGAACTAAAAGGAGCTTTATTTTTAAAGTACTCAATGGCAATCTTATCAATCAACAATTCAATAACCTGATATAATAAAATGAATTTGGATAATGGAGGAATTGCAGCTTTCAATGTGCTCTCGAAAAGCTGAGATATGTATTTTTCTTCAATTAAACCATTGTCAATACTCTTTAGTTTGATACTGTCAAAAAGACTATACGAGTAAAGCAACGTCTCATTTAGTGGTATACTTACAATTTCAATTTCAGAATAATCGGTCTCTTTTATAATTGGGGCATATCCTAATTTATAAAGCTGCGGATAATAAATCTGTAGGTCGAAAACTGATAGCTGATCCTTAGTATCATGATATAATAATACTACCGTTTCATCATCATAAAAATCTTGAATTTTTAGCGAACTGGGGTCAAACAGATTATTTACCTCATTAATCTTGTTAATGACAAGATCTGCGCTGAGTAAATGGTAATAACTAATATGCAAAAAGCGATAAAAAAAGTCGGATTCTTTGGAATCGCCTATTGGTGGTAAAATTGAAGAATTGGAAAAGATCGAAATGGGAAAAATGATTCCTTTTCTTTGGTTATTAATTTCAACATTGAAACAATTATCGTCTTTTGATCCGAACCGGTTTTTTAATAAAAATATCTTACATGAAGAAAAATCCTCCTTCGGCCTTACAAGCGGTAAAGGATACTTAATAATAAATGTGTCCCCCGCATCATTGATTAACGTCCCTTCACCTGCCGTTGACGCATCCCAGTTTTTTAAAGTAATTTCAAAATGGGCTTTTGAATTATCAGTTAAAACTAAACCCATAAAAGTTTACACGGTTTTTCGGTAAGCTGAATCAACAGCATTCTCAAATATTAAATATGAATCTTGATCATTTTCGTTGAATAGTGATATAAAGAAAAACTTAAAAAAGGTACGTTGGCTCTCGCCAATTTTCTTAGATTCTTTTCTTATTTGCTCTAATCTTACAACCAAGGTATCAAACGCCTCTTTAGAGCTTGTTGCAAATTTAATTTCTGTTATAAAGCCGTGCAAATTGACAATATCGGATATCACGTCCTTTTGCTTTAAAAAGCTCAATGCAGCACCTAATCCAGTAAAAATTTGAGCCTTTAAAAAAATATCTTGTGCTGTTCGGCCGAAAGGTGAAAGACGTGTTTCTTTTCCATTATCATCTACCTTTTGAACTGGGAAAAAAGAAAGATTTTCTTCTGTTAAGGTTTCATAATTTAACTCCCAATTATTAGACTTTTTAACAAGTTCTGTCAATAATTTATGATAAGTGATTGTAAATGAATCAAAAATGTCTCCGGTATTTTTTTCAGAGGAAAGTTTTTTCAGGGTTTTGATGTAGTTCAAAAGATCAAATCTATCTAAAGAAAATTCAGAACCATCAATAAACGATGTTACACCTTCAACAACATCACTAAATTTGTATTGACCTAACTTCGGTGGTCTGCTTTCTGAGGCATCCCTGGTTAAAACTATTCCGTCTTTTTCCTTAATGTAATAGTCCGAATATAATATTTCTATTTGGTGTCTTAATGACATCGGTGTTTGCCCAGTATTAAGAGTTAACATCCTATAAAGGATTCCAAACCTACTAACATTTAAATAAACCTCTACTCGAATATTTCTTTCATGTAAATCATTTAGGATAGCTAAATCATTGGTAATTTGTTCAGCATCTTTACCTTCTTTATTCTTTAAATCATTAGACAAATCAATTAATGTATTAGTCCTTTGAAGGCCATCTAATATTTTTATAGATTCAGAGCGTTCGCTAATGTTTTCCTTTACTTTCTTATAATCGGGTTCATGGATATCAAATACCGCTTCTGATTGATCGTCTAAAGCAAGTACAATTGATGGTATTAGACATCCATTTTTTAAGTCCTCTTTTAGCAGTGCATACACGGTTGATGGATTTCCTACCCTCTTTCTTTGCAGCTCATTATTGTTTTTGATGGTGTTTGCTATTTCAAGGTAGTCTTTGACTTTTAAGATCGCCAAAATATTTAACGCTTCTATTTTAGAATCATAGTTATGATCTTTGATGGTGAGCGAATCAAGGGTAGGTGTCTTTTGCGTTATATCCATAAAGGAATTATTATCGAATCGATGCTTTTTTATGAAGCTAATTTAGAACTTTAGTCAATGTATAAAAATAAATATTAATGCGGTATTTAATAAGCTATGACCGCAGGTATTTAAAGTCCGAGCTTACGGATCATATACTCGCAAAGTTCGGGTTCAAAATGAGGTTCGGGATGGTTGATAAAAAAGCCTAACGATCTTAGTCCCGCGCTTTTCCAATAATCGATTTTTTCACACCAAAAATCCAACCTGCGTTTATCTACCGTTGGATTTCCCGATGGCGAAAACCTTACAAAAGCATGTGGCGTAGTGAGGTTCATGTGTAGTACGTCTCGTCTACCCGGCGTATCAGTAATAGCAAAACCTATATCTTTAGCCTTAAATATTTCAATGACTTTTGTTAATATATCTTGTTCAAACCAGGCTTTGTTTCTCAATTCAACGAATAAATCAAAATGCTCCGGAAGCGCAACTAAATAGTCCTCTAAATGAGCGATATTTTTAGGCGAAAAATGTTCTCCTAACTGCAAAAGTGAAGGCCCCAACTTTTTACCGAAAGCGGTTAAACTGTTTATATGTTCAATGGTTATGGCCTCCGCATTTCTAAGGCGGCGAATATGACTAATGCTTTGGGGCATTAACGGATAAAAAAGAAAATCAGGGTTAGCTATAGTCTGTGCTTCTAAGGCGGCAATCTTCTCTACTGTGCAAACTTGGTAAAAAGTATCTCTTAATTCTATGCTATTAAAATGCTTTACGTATTCATTCAAAAAGTCCTTTTCCGTAATCTTAGAGGGATAAAAATTCCCTATCCATGTTTTATGTCCCCGCCTGCCACATCCTATATAAATTTTCGTAGGTATTGCCACCTCTGAACTGGCTAAGACGTTTAGTGTGCCTTGGGGGTCACTTGGCAGGGAAAAGTCAATATCAGAAAGCTGATTAGGGTCGAGACGTCCAAATTCCATAAGAGGCAAAATAAACAAATCACGTTATATTGCTGTATTATAAAGTAAAATATAGCTCATGCATAAAATAGTTGGTATCAACCTTAACGGAACGGTTAAAAATGTAACAATCATTCCCGAACATTGGAATCACGGGCAAACCGGATTCGAGAATGCCGATGTATACCTTATAATAGAGAGCGACACGGAAAAACACCTCGCCAGCCTCTGTTTTACAGAAGATAAGTCGGATTGGGAAATGAACAGTGATCTTGATCTCGATACGGAGTATGAAATTGTTAATTTCATCAAATCACAATCGCCATTGACTTCATTATAATATGTGTTCCCGTATAACATTCGAAGTTACTGAGGAAGAATTAACTTCTGCTTATGTGGCGGAAATTGGCGAAGATTGTATCGCAAAGCCTGTAAAAAAAGATATTCGCATAACGGATGAAGCCTGGGTGATTACGGCAGACGAGCCAGAGCGGTTACAACAAATGCATTTTGGTTTGGTTCCCTGGGATGCTCCTACCTGCATGATGACAAGATCGACCTTTAATGCAAAAAAGGAAAATTTACTTAAAAGCCCTTTATGGTCTAAGTTGATGAATAGTCACAAGCGGTGTATCATTATAACCAGTGGCTTTACTGAACCTCAACATATAGACGCAGATCGCACAAAGCATTGGATGTTCAAATTAAAAGAACGGACAGTATTTTCAATGGCTGGCTTGTGGTCTGAATGGCGCGACCCCCAAACTGGTTCTGCTTACCGTTCTTTTGCTATAATTACAAATGTGGCAAATGAGCAAGTGGCCGAGGTTCACACCAAAAACCGTATGCCGGTTGCACTAACTAAAGAACAGGAAAAATTATGGCTGAGCAAAAGCCTGCCAAATATTAAAGATTATCTCGACGTGCTTACTACGATTCCTGATGATGAAATGAACCGTGATCAAACTTATAAACCAGGTGCTAATGATGATGATAGCCAACTCAATCTTTTTGAATAAAAAATGGGTGAACGCCAATTTCCAATAATTCAGTGATCCGGGTGGTGTAACGTTTAGATAAATATTCCTGCCTCATCTTCCATTTTTGCTCATAACCCATAGCTGCAAATCGTACAAAATCTTTTCCAAAACGATTATTGAGCTTATCTGCTAAACGGCTTACATCTGCTAACTTTTTCCGCTTTTCAGGATCGTCCAAAAGATACAGCTGCCCGCTGCTTGCCGGTGAAAACCGGGTCATATATACCCCAACTTTTTGATAAGGATAACCAGGCTGGTAAAGCCTTTTTAAGCATTCAGTAGCGTATCGTAATAGTTCCTGAGTGATGTTAGTCGGTATGGCTATGTCTATTACTGTCGAAATAGCTTTTATTTTGTGGGTAACCTCAAACTGGCTGGTCATCAGGAATACTTGTATCTGTCCGCAAAGTGACCCCTGTTCGCGTAATTTTGGAGCGGAATTTTGGACAAAAGAGCATAGCGCATCTTCGATAACCCGATAATCATCTGTCTTTTGCCCGAAGCTTCTTCCGGTATTGATACCCTTTTTATCAGCACGGACATATTCCATTTTTAGGCATGGAGTGCCACGTAATTCATACCAGGTACGTAAGCCGGTTATTGTAAACCGTTTTTCTATATAAGCGTAATCATTGATTACAGCGAAATCCCAAGCTGTACTTATACCTATCTTAGTTAATTTAGCTGCATTACGAGGGCCTATGCCCCAAACATCTTCGATGGGTAGTTTCTTTAAAGCGAGCATCCTGCTCAACTCATCATTAATCATAAAAACGCCTTCAACAAAATGCTTTTTGGCTACTCGGTTGGCTGCCTTAGCTAAGGTGCGTGTCGGCCCAATGCCTATGCAAACAGGAACGCCGGTATATTGAAAAATCTTTTGTTTGAGTTTAATTGCCATCGCAAATAAATCATGGTTCTTAAATAACTTAAGATCACAAAAACTTTCATCAATGCTGTAAATTTCAATCTCCGGCCACAACTCACCAACAATAGCCGTGATACGGTACATCATATCCTGATAGAGTGCGTAATTCGAGGAACGCCACCAAAGCTTACCTGTATCAACCAACTCCTTAAGCTCAAAGAAAGGAGTACCCATTTTGATACCCATGTCTTTTGATTCTTGACTCCTGGCTATAGCACACCCATCATTATTACTTAGGACTACTCCCGGTTTGCCTCGTAGCTGCGGTTGAAACACTCTTTCGCAACTCACATAAAAATTGTTGCAGTCGATTAGCGCGTACATTAGCTTGTCTCCTTTGGTTTAAAAGTGTATGAGGTACCACACCTTCAATGTTAAATTCGGTGTATTGCTCTATTTTTACCGGTTCATATTGAGGGTTGTCGGGAACTAAGTATTTCAGGCCGTTATATTCGAGATAACAAGCAATAATATGATCCCCATTCAGAACACCAATTACAATATCTCCGCTAATTGGTGTTAAGCTTCGGTCAACTACAAGCAAATCGCCGTCATTTATGCCAGAACCTATCATGCAATTTCCTGTAACCTTTATATAAAAAGCAGCTTCGGGATGGCGGGTTACAAATTCATCCAAGCTAATTCTTTCTTCTTCGTAATCGGTGGCCGGGCTTTCAAATGCAGCATGAATTACCCACCCCGCCAACGGAATTTTAAGATTTCCTCGATAATTTACATTTGCTGCTTGCACTGCCATTTTCTACATCAATCTATGAAGCACAAAAATATGCTAAAAATATTAGCAACATCAAGAGAGTTGTAAAGTTTTATTTTGTTTATTTTGGCGTATGGAAGAAAACGAATATCCGGCCTTTGGTTTTGGTATCGATTATGGGGACGAACTCGTTTATTGTGAGGTTATAATGGGGCACACCTCGTATAATATTCATTTTAACAACAAATGGATGGCCTCTATAGAATACACAGAAGATTTTACCTGGCTGCAAGCTTCCGGTACGATTTTACCGCAAAAACTTGTTGATGAAATTGGTTTACAAATTGAACATCACTACAAATAATTCATTCGCACGATATTAATTCTTGAAGGCTATACTGGCTGATCTTATTGTTAGCCTTTTGCTGAAAAGTACGAAAAGTTTTATAGCCAAAAAGAGGTTTTGCATTAAAAATAAAAAGGTAGTCGCCAGTAATTTTCGATTTACTAACGAGTGCTAAATCCTCACCATTATGTAGCTCGATAATTTCGCTACTGTCTAACCGGCCCTTAATCATCTTTATATCCATTTTATCTTATTTTGCCATTAAGTCTTTGTAATCAAAAAGATCAGTATTAAAAATCCGATCTATATTTTGCATAATAATATTTTCATCACCAAACATTATAGCAGCTTCATAACCTGCTATTGCTATTAGGACAGGGACTTTCTCTGCCAATGATTGGCTTACTTTTAACTGGGTGAGCGGACTATCCAACTTAAAATTTTCATCGTTAAAAAAACTGGCAAGCCAAGTATAAGCTTCTGTTTCATTCCGGCAAATAATAGGATTAATTAATACCCTGGGCTTACCGGTTTGAATAAATCCTATTAAGATCATCTTTAAGTTTTTGGGCTAATAAGCATTAATGGTAGCTATAATTTCAGATTTAACTTCACGCCATTCAGGATAAATAGCTGTTGCCGGGTTCACTGGCGATATGCCCTTTGTGCTCCATATCTTAAATTCCTTGCTGAATAACTCGTAGAATTTTTTTACATCTAACCAATGTTCTGAAATATCGTGAGTGATACCATTCTCAATTAACCATTTCTCTTCGCAAACCGCTTTGTTCATTGGGGTGTACAGCAACTCTTCGTCATAGGTGATGGCAAAATCCAGACCGTAAACTTCTGTAACCTGCGGCTTTTCACCGTCCCAACCGTCATCGGTTATGGTAGTTATTCTGATAAACAAACTGCCTTCGTCCGGCGTTGGATGGTACGCGGCTTCGACTTTGGTAATGTCCCGGTAATTAACCATCAGGAAGCCCATGCAAAGGCGATCAATAATCTGTACTATTTCATCATCAGTTAACGTATCTAACGTTCTTATATCCGGGTCTTCATCAAAAAATTTCTTTCTAACTTTAAACTCTGCCATAATTTAAAAATTTAGTTGTTTACTTTATCCTGATACTCTCTATATAAATCCTCGCCCATTTGTTGTATCACAAAGTCCTCTAAGCCTACATCATTCTTTTCATTAACATAACGGGTGAAGGATAAAACCTTCTTACAGTATTCAAAACCCTTTCGCTCCATATCTTTACGTATGTTATCCGGCAAACCTTCTAACCATTCGTTAAAGTCAAGCTCTGTCGGCAAGTACCCTTCGGCATTATTGTGATATCTGTAAACCGCATTACCATAATTAAACATTAGTTCATGATATCGCTTCTGCTCCTGGGGACACGACATTAAGAGGGCGGCTTGTTGCTGATTGCAAGATTCTAATGGGTGTTTCACTTTAATCATTTGGATAATATTTTGTCCCATATTTCGTGGGCTATTTCTTTCGGTTCCTGATCTCCATTTACAATAAAAACGCTTTCCTGATTTTTTAACAAATCAATAACCTCCAGGTACTTTGTTCTTACTTTTTGCAGGTTATCAAGTATTTAATACAACTCTGTAGTTTCCCTGCCTTTGGCTATACGTGCTACGCTAATTTCAGCACTTATATCTATGTAAACATTTAAATCAGGTCGCAACAATTCCGCACTTAACGAATTTGCCTGAATTACCCAGTCTAAATCCATGTGGGGACTTTGATACGCGTAGGATGACAAATAGTATCTATCGGTAATTACTGTGTGGCCTTCTTCAAGCATTTTTAAAATGCCATTCTTTTTATTTAATAAGTGATCGAGCCGGTCAGCTACAAATAAACCGGCTATGGTTCGGTGGTCTGCTTCCATCCTACCACTAAAAATATCTCTTATGATTTTCCCTATTGGGCTATCCGTAGGTTCGCATGTGGTATAAACTTTTAATCCGGCCCCTTCAAGTTTTTTTTTCAATAACTTAACCTGTGTACTTTTACCGCTGCCGTCTATGCCTTCCAGGGCAATAAAAAGATTCTTCTTCATCCTATCTTATTGAACTCTAAATTAAAACCACATCAAAATACAAGGTGCTATTACCGATGGAAAAACGCCTCCCTACTATCAAAAGCCGTTTATATGATTTATTCCATATAAAGCTTTCAGTAAATAACCGGTACATGATCTGCTCATTTTCTTCAATATATTCTTCTGTAAAAAATGACCTATCCCAACTATCGCTATTTAAACTTATGGTATCACCAATATTGATATTTAACGCATATTCAGGGTCTGCTATATAAAGCGGGTAATCATCAAAAAAAGGATCAAAATCAGGTAGTTGCTTGCCTTCATAAAGCTTGCTGCATTCCCTTTCGTACCGATCTATTATTTCCTCAAGAAATTTAACCTTTTGTGATATGCTCATTTCTTCTTCAGGATAAGCACTTTTTAACTCACGTTGCACAATGTCATTATTCCAAAAGAAGGTAATATGTTTCATTAGAAACACCGCTGTTTTTATCTCTCTCATAATTCAGAATTAAAGTTAAAATTTTACTGGGCTATTTAATGCGTTTTCTCTATAGCTCTGTAACTCTGCATGGGTGATACCTTGCGTATTGGCAAGCGCATGAAATTCTTTAATCGTTCTTTCAGGCGTTGTCCAGTGGAAGGGATAGGCATAAGTTTCGCCGGTAAGCTTTACTCTCAAAACAATAGGCTTGCGGCACTTATGCGCGTAGGTAAGCGAAGCAATGCGTTCACAAATCTTGTTATACTCTATCGTGTCTACTTCTGTAGTTTGATACAGCACTTCCAGCTTTTCTAATTGCAACGTTCTAAAATCATATTTCGTTTTTTTCTTACCGGCCTTACACATTGAACGCTTAATTAGCACATCCCCTGGCAACATTTCCGAATTATAATCAGGGTATATTTTATTGATCTCTTCCATCGCAAACAGCCCCCATTTCTTATACAACCTGCGGACAGTGTTTTTCCGTTTTGTATTTTCTATTTGATTAACCCGTTTCAAGGCGCGTTCTAAGGTTAATGTAAACGCTTGGTTTTTTTCTTTGGCTCGGATTGCCGCACGTAAAATAACGCGCACCAACGGCGCTAATTCATGGTCTAAAACACTAAATAAGTCTGCCCATGAATACCTTTTAAGGTTAGCCGTAAATTCATCTATTAAATCCTGTGGCGTTAAATAGGGTAGCTTTATTGGTTGACCTTCTATTAAATGTACCATTGATAAATCATTTATATAAAGATACAAAGATATCTTTATATTTTTATATCAAATTCAATTTTTTCTTATTGATAGATAGTAATAGTGTAACGGTTGAAGTAACTGGCTTTACAACTCATAAAAAGATTGGTCTTACATGGCCGTGATATGATGGAAGGCACTGCGGTTGAAGGGCCTACCTTGAAAATGGCTGTTGCGGACTTTTATAGGCGTTGATATACTGACCGGGTTCTGTGGTGATAGATAAATTTTCGATAACGTTTCACCCGAGAGCAGTGAAAGAAAGAAAAATTTTTTTGTTGTTCAAGTTATATCTTGGCGTATTGATATAAAGATATCTTGATATCATCTAAAACATTAAAGTGAAGCCTCTCCCCAGTTTAGGCTTGTCTATTTCTTCAAACCGGGTAATTTCCGATTGCAATAACTTAGCATATTCTTGGCTCATAAATTGTCTGAAAAACTTAATATCGTTTTTTTCGAGTGATTCATTTAAAGCGGTGATATAATCCGGTTTTGATTCGTTATGTACAATAGCGAGTGGTAAATTATAAAATGACTGTACATAATTCATAAGCAGCCGGGATGTTCTACCGTTACCATCGTACCAAGGGTGTATATTTACAAGGTTATAATGGGCATCAAATGATAGGTTTATTTGCTCACTTTGTTTTAAAGGCTTCTTCATCAAATCCCTCATTTTTGTAACCATATCAGTGAGCAATGGAACTACTTTACTGTAGTTAGGAAAGTATGTTTTACCCGCTTGTACGTTGCCAAGGCGCAATTCTCCTTTTGATGCATCTACGGTACCCAATGCAGTATTATAAACCTGGCCAGTATTTCTAATTACCAAAGAATTGATCTCTTTTAATAACTCCAACGATACTGGTCTTTTTGCGCGCGCTTCTTTTAAAGTATATTGCAAGGCAGCGTAATGATCAGTGACCATCAAAGTATCATGTAACGCTTTGTTATTAGGTGTTAAGCCATCTTCAAGTAAAACCCTTGTTTCCAGTTCTGTTAAAGTAGAACCTTCAAGTTTAGTGGAGTGGTGAACAATTGAGATAAGATTAAATTTCTCATGGTCTACCACTTGGGCAATCCCCAGGGCGTTATATCTATCAATTAATTTTGCTAAGTCCATGAGATTCAAAATGGTTATTTCATTGTTTTTCGTTTCTTGACAATATCGTTCATACGCTTCATATCACGTTCTTCGTCTGTTTCTCTTTTCGGTTTACTGGCCGTAATTGTGTCTTTTTTTACCGTGTCCAGTTTTGGAGTATCAACAGCGGTTAAAGTATCAGACTTTTTAGTATCTCCGGTTTTCTGACCATTTGAGCAAGCACCTAAAAACATGACTATTGATAATAAAGCTATAAACGATGTTTTCATAAGGATAATTTTGGGTATATATTATTTCAAAGGTATCTATTAATATATCAAAGGGCAAAAAGTAACATTAAACTGGTCTAATGCTATCAAAATATTTATCCTGGAAGATCTACGGGAAAGCAAAATGCTATCAAATTTAAAGGCTGCAGCTGCCGGCATTCTTTAATAATGCTATCAATTCAACGGTAAGCCGGGCCTGATCAGTGGATGCTCAATTAAAAAATTGCTATCATTATCTTGGTTCAGCTTGCAGTATAAATGACAGTGAATTTAATTCAGTTTGGTTATTTACTTCTCGCGTAGTAATTTCATAAGCCGGGTTGCTAATATGCAAATCTTCGATATCGGTTAAGATATCTTCTACATCATCATCATGTACTGCGCAAAGCAAATAATGGTTAAAACTGGGCAACCTTGCACACTCATAATCATTCTTCGCAATCTTTATCATCGCTTCTAAGTCATCCCCTTTTATAATGTCGGTGTTAATTACCAGTACATTTAATTTCATCTTTTTAGGTCTTTGACTGTCGTTACAAATTCAGATATATCTATTAGAAAATCCCCATTCTTAATAACATAGGCTTGCAAAATATTAAAGTGGATATCCGGGCTTAATTCTTTTTTGAGGGTTTCTAAGGCTTTGTATACGTTTTCTCCATCCATTTCTAACCTGCCGAAATGTTCAACTTGAAAGACATACTTTTCTGTTTCCATAATAGCTGCAATTTGTAGGTATCTATATATAATGATATCTAAATATCATGTAAATGACGCTTGATATCATCACATTCCTTTGAGTTTTCAAACCTCGTTTTCGGCATAACTGCCATAAGAAAGAAGGTAACTACGCACGTGAGCGTAAACAGTATCATATCAAACAAATTATAATTCTGTCTTAATCGCGCAAGCAATAGGAGTGAGATAAAAGCATTCCAGGCAACCCATTTCCAACGGTCGAAATAATATTTTCTCTTAGCTTTTTTATAAAGGGGATGTGATTCTAATTGATTCCTCATAATTAGATATTTGATATATAGATATCTTTAAATACAGATATCATTTATTGGTTAATTTGGTTAATTGTGCTATCCCGCTTAACAAGTCCAAACTGCCGCGTCTATAATCGCTTACCTGAGCCTGTAGATTTGCTCTGTCGCGTTTAAGGTCGGCATTTTCTTTTTCAAGCTGCATACATCTTTGAGCAGCATACAACAAGGCTTTAGTATTTACAGTGATACTATATTTTTTTTTAATTTCTTCGATCAATTCATCCTCGGTTTCTGTTGATCTAACGGTTAAAACTCCCATTGTCTTAATTTTTATGATTAATGAATAATCAAAGATATAAAAATATCTTGATATATTGATATCTTTATATAAATATTATGTGCTTTTTTGCTTTTCTGGTATAGACTTTGTACCTTTATATAAAGATACATTGATATAAATGTATCAAATGTTTTTTTACTTAAAGTACCTGTTATGACTGGGTTTGGAAAGTTTTTGGTTGCTACAATAGTTAGCTTCTTTTTAATGATTGGGGCATTGGGGTCTACGCATCCTGTGCCGTTAATAGGATTAGCTGTATTGGTATGGGTTATCTATGCTTTCTCGGCATCTTCTCGTGGTAAGAGAATGTATTAATCATTATATTGACAGGTAACCAGGTAACCGTTTGTATTCTCTTTTTGCTGATTGTTCTATTTGCGTTATAGAACTTATAACTGACAGATTCCGAACATAAATCCCTTTTAATTCATTACGACAAATACCGAACATTTTAGTTGATTATTATCATTAACGACAAAAACCGAACATTGATAATTTCGCACTATCTGCATTACGACAAAAACCGAACATTTTAACGCCGCGCCCTCTCATATCTTTTGTTTGATCTTGATTTCTTTCCAATTTGTGTTATCTTTCGGACAGAATGGCAGTTTTTTTATGTGAAAAAAGTTATATCACTAAAAATTCCTTATTTTGAATAAAAATTGTTTTAATTAATTGTTAATTGTAGACCGCCGAAACGTTATGAATAACAGGCCGTTACAGAGGTTTTGTACGACAGAAACCGAACTCTTCACCGACAATTTCCGAACTTGTATTAGACAAAAACCGAACATTACCCCAGACAGTTTCCGAACTGGGAAATAAGATGAACGACAAATACCGAACATTTTAGTTCAATTTAAGCGTCTTTGGGCATTGAAGCGACATATCTGATCACATTCAAATCATATTAAGGGCTTTTCCGAGGCGAAAGATGCTTTAAAATCTTTAAGCCCGGCCGGTGCAGAATGTATTAACGACAAAAACCGAACATGCAGCTTACAAGATTGAAGATTCCTTTATAAAACCTAAACGACAAAAACCGAACTTATTTACCAAATTCGGTTAAAAGACTTTTTATGAGATAAGCTTTAGGATTTCCAATTTCATTAACTGATATATGTTCGCTCACCTCCATGATCTTCTTAAGTATACCCTGTCGCTCAATTTCAGGGCTTTTAAGCACACTTTCAATAGATTTGATATCAGTATCAGTGAATTTATAATTATCGCGTAATATGCGGTCTATATAGGCCGTCTTTTTACTATCTTCTTCTGCAAACTCCGGCGTGATAACTTTAAATGATAGATGGGTTACAGTTTTACCGTCCCGAACCTCAAAATCCTTGCCTTTACAATTAAACCAGCAATCAGCTTTTTCAAGTAATTCTTCATAAGCAGGAAGTAATACCCTTCTTTTGAAATCATAGTAATTGGGGTACTGGCCGGTCACTCCCAATTGTTCTTTAAGCACGTCCAATGAAATAATAAAACCACCTTTTTTCTTCCAGCTTGAAATGATTTTATATAATCGAGCGGTATACTTATTTCTTGAATTTTGCGCGATCTCATAAATGTAACGCGTATAGTTGATCGGTCTTTGGTTGGATGGGTCTTTGTCAATATCTATGAGTATTTCCGCAACCAACTTTTCCATTTCAATTATAACGTTTGATTGGTACTCCGCTTGCTCGGGTACGTCAAAGCTAAAAAGGCTGGTGATCTTTTTTCTCTTTTTTTCATTGGCATCCAGGTAGGGTATGGTCATTACAATTCCGGCCATCTGCTGCATAGCTTCTTTAACCTCTCCGTACTGTCTTGGCTTTGCGATCTCCCTTAATGGAATTGTAATGCGTACTTTTTCGCTCTTAGTAAATAAATCAAGCTGATAAAGATTAACATTCTTCATGGACTGGTTAATCGGCTCTTGAAGATAAAACATAATAGCCGTAAATATTTTCTCTTGGATAAGAGTATAGTTGTATACAGCGTTTGTAATCCGATTAGGCTGAATTATATAATTCTTTACCTCTGGAAGCATTATTATGCGTTGTCGTTTTGCAGTCGCTTTTCCTACCTTATCAGATTTTGCCATTTTATTACGTTTATTATGGAATTAAAAATTTGATATCTTGATACAAAGATATCATTATATATTTAAACCACAATACCAAACTTGTTTGAAAACAATGTAAAGTAAAAATATGGTTTTATTTCAATTTGACGATATCCCTCGAAATAGGGTAGGGGTTTAAATAAAATCATAAAAAAAGCCCCGTAAGGGGCTATTATTAATGTTCATTGGGTAAATGTATAACTTCATTTTCTAACCAAAGGTGGACTTCATCAGCCTCAAAGTCTGAAATTGGAATATCAATTACTTTGATAACATTTTTATTCCCGTCCTCAACAGATAGCTTAAAGTATGAGCCTACAAGCCGTTTTAAAATCCACACTTGAAATTCTTCTGTATCTTTAATGTCTCGCGAATGTATACAGATCATATCAAGCAGCCAGTAGCATTCATATTTATCAGCAAGGTATTTAACACCCTCGGTGATCAGTATTCCAAAATTGAATCTGTACACGTTTTCCGAACCGCCCATAAATTGATTAAATTCAAAAGTGTTGTTTAACCTAAAATTTTCCATGATTTTAAATTTTACGTAAACCTGAATTAGTTTACATGCGGTTACTCGGCTCTAAGACTGAATAAGTGCAAAAAATTTCGGAAAGAAAATGCGGTGGGTTCCCCCAGGGATACCCATTTTGTTTTCAAATTTATTGGCGGGGGGATTCGGGCGCTGCCCACGTTTCGGGGTTATGGGCCGAACTTTGTATTTAAACTGATAATAGGACTAACTCCCAAGTGTTACCTTAAACATAACACCCTCTATATATAGTAAAATGCTATCAAATATGCTGGCGCCGGTTGAGCTGGCCATAAAATTATGCTATCAGAAATGAAAGCCCGGACTTTCTCCAGGCGCAAGTTTTGCTATCAATTTAATTTCCTATTGTTATCAAGCTCAAGAAAACAATCCGCATAGGCATCAGGGCGAGCAAAAATTGATATCATAGTATGTTCGCCCCTGTAAAGCAAATTATACCACTCACTGGTAATTGTGCGGTTTAAAATCACTTCCAAATTGTCTAAGCTACATCGCGGGAACGAACCTTGTTGTGTTTTTGCATGTTCCCAAATTTTATTTTCTATATCCTTAAGGGTGGTTATACCATAAATTTCAGGCTCGGCCATTAGCGCCGAGCAGTGTTTTTGTAAAGCCTCAATCAGTAAGTTTGCAGGCTTTTTGTAAGTGATTTCTATTACACGCATACTTGTCAACTTAGTTAAGTGATATCCAAAATTAAGCATAAAAGCAGTACCTTATAACTAATTCCCTGATCGATTAGAAAAGGGAATATTGGGTTTCGGTATCAATTTCGATATAACCCTCTTTAATAAAATGTGTGATGGCATCTTCTGCGAAAACCGGAAAGGATGTGTAACCAATTAAGGTTTCAGGGTGAAAATAGTGCGATTTGCCATTTTTCTTACCGGTAACCTGGTTAATGTGGCTAATCTGCAAATGCGATATACAAGGCAAGCCGTTATCCTTAAGCACATTGTAAGGTTTAAATCTGAAATGAACGGTTACGGTAGTACTGCCGATGGTTTTAGTGTAGTGGTTTTCAGTTAAAAAATCTTGATGAATGTTCGTTTCCATAACAATAAGCTTTATTTTTTATTGCAGTGGTAAAGAAACTGGAAGCGTATCTGTCAAGGGCGGTGAGGTACGAACCGTTCATGTACCCTTGATGGATATAAAGCAACAGTTACACCTTCGCATATTAAAAATAAAGCTAAACGGGAAGGATTAATGATGATTATTAATTTTGGAAATTCTGCAATCTATAAAAGCAACAGAATAATATCTGACCGGTTTTTGTTGAAGCATTTTCTTAATTACATGCTCCTTATCAATTTGTTTGATAGTGGTATCAATGGTTTTGTTTGACCTTGCAATATTCGCGGATGAATGATCTTTAGCTAAAAATCTACTCTTTAAGAAATCAGAAACCTTACGAATACACTCTGGGGGTAGTCTGAAATTTTGACTGGGGCCAATGTTGTTTCTTGATACATAAACGGGTATATATTTAACATGAACCTTTGTAAAATCATCCAATGCCTCAACCACCTTATACGGTTTATCTTTGTTTGAGTACCAAAGCAGTAGTTCATTTAGGGACTTAAAAGCGAACATCTCCCATCCAAAAAAGCCAGGGATTAAAGATGCTTTTGAACTTATCACACGTTCGTCTGACTCTTGTTTAGATACTATAGATGAATAAATTTTTTTTTGCTCTTTTCGGCTTAATATATCCATAGTAAAACTAAGTAAACATGGGGTTATGCTATCAAAAACTGAAACTAAGTAGATCTGCAGGCGAGATTTATGCTATCAAAATAAAGCTGAGATCTCGTTGCCGGCAGCTGATTATGCTATCATTCTAATTCCTTATTTAGAGCTATTTTTAAGCAATTCCACCTTCTCGCGTTCGCTGGCAAGCAGCTGTTCATAAAGCTTCTTATTTTCATCAACAAGCTGCATTAATTTATCAAGCGGATTAAAAGTACAGTGGTAAAGGCCGCTGTAATTGCTGGATGAACCTTCGTAGTTATTTTGGATGTTATAAATAGCTTTTTCTTCATCAAAATTCTTGATTGCTTCTTCCGGAACCTTTAGAGCTTTAGCCACGCGCGTGAGTAAATCGGGTTCTATCGTTTCTTTGGCTTCCAAAAGTGAAACCCTCCTTTGGCTCCAATCATCACCAAGTTCAAAAGCGAGCGCATCTTGCTTCAAACCAAACATTTCTCTAAAACGTTTGACGTTACGGCCATGATGAATGTTTTTAGGATTATCGGTTGTTGTGCTCATAGGTGATTGTGCGATTCAAATCAAAATTAACAAAATAATAAATATACCCTGAAGGTATAATATCAATCAGTAAAGTTTGCGAAAGGCCGCTGTCCAAACCTCGAAACAAAATGTCTTATCAATTCAGCCTCATACTCTCTTGGCTCTTGGCTTGGTAAAGATTTCCAACAAACAATTAAATCGGACGAATTTTGTATTTGCCAAATTAATCTGCCTCCCCAGTGGCCAACTGGCTTTCCGTGCCCAAATTTTAAATATTGCCTTAATCGTGTCCTTAATGTTGATTTTCGCCCTTCCCCGCCCGCTTTGCCAATGTAGATAACCTGGCTGCCTAACACCCAATTTCGCTTAAGTTCCTGTAAACTAACATTCGGGTTCTTGCCTTTGAAGTGTCCTCCACAACCAACCTCTAAAAAATTACATATTCCATTAATTGGCGTAAGGATGCAATAAACACCTTGTTCATCAGGTAGGGTTGAACTGCTTTGGAAAAGTTCGCTAATTGATTTAAATCCCTCAAAACCCATTTCTTTAAACTCTTTTAAGTCATTGAATGTCAAAACGGATATCTCAAACATATAAATAAATCAGAGTTATTAAATGCTATCACTTTTACGGACTGCGCCTGGTGCCGGGTTAGTAAAATGCTATCATCTATTGCGCCGATCAGCTCCTCCCCGGGAACGCTCCGGAATAAAAATGATTGCATTAACTACCTTGCTCATTCACCATGAAATACCCATCGTGAAATGACAAGGTACTTTTGGGAAGAACATAAAACCCAAATTTGTTTTTTACTGCACCTTGGGTTCGGGCTGCATTTATATTGCGGTCTTTAAAATTGTTAAAGTTTTGAACGGAAGCTCCGCGCTGCCTAAAGGTTACACTGGTTATTGCACCGTTTTTAAAAATGATTTCTATAAGGAATCCTTTATTAAACTTACGGTATGTCGAGTATTTAGACCGGGTTACACCATCGGCATTAAGGTGGTCATAATCCTTTAACTTATAGAATTTGTGGCATTTTATAAATGAACTATTTTGACCTAACAGTTCAAACCCGGTTTTTACAAACAGTATTCGTTTTCGTTTTTCGCGTTTAGATAAAATACTGTATAGGCAATAAATGCCTATGGCCAATACGATTAGAAAAAAGCTTGACTGGGTAATAACCATTGATTATGAAACGGTAAGCAAAGACCAAATATAAAAAATAAAAGGGCGACGACCTCGGCCATCGCCTCTATTATACTCTAAATCTACAGCAAAAGAAAATATCAATATGCCGATATATCCAAGTTTTCTGATACTGGCTGTGTAACCTGGCCTGCTGGTAATGCTACATAAGCATACGTAGCAATAAGCTTATCGTCTGCGTAGACTTTAATGCTTGCGGATAGCGGAACCTGGGAAGTATCATCAGTATTCCTTGTTTGAGTTGCAGACAAGGTAAAACCTAACCGGTTAACAGCATCCTTGCTTTGAACTGTAAAATTGGCACCAGTTAAATCACCTATATAATTATAAGCGTTGCCTTGTGAAACTACCTGCGTCCATTGGGTATTTGCAGGGGTGGTGATCACTGGCTCAACAAAATCACCTGAACCTTTTGTTAAAGAATTAACTGCAAATAAAAGTTGATAATTCTGGTAGCTGCCTCCAAAAGCAACTTCAACCCTTACTTTTTTTTCAGATGGTGTTTTTATATCGTTTTGCTTGTCTTTACTGCAAGCGGTAAATAGTAATGCCATCAGGCATAGGGATAATAGATTTTTCATAAGTGTAATTGGATTAATTAATTTCGATTATTTTACTCTTTGCTCTCGCGCGTTGCACCAACTCCCTGATCGTATCATTTAGGTTTGACTGAGGGATGCCAGTTAAGGCAATTACGAGGTCTTGTTTATCTGTGGTATAAAGGGTAAGTGTCATTATTTTAAACAGCCTCATGATAAGGTCTTGCTTAATAATATAGTCTTTAACCCTGTATAATTCGAGCGTTACAAGCGTATAGCTGAAAATCCCAGTGCGAACTTTTAAGGTTTCTTCGGTAAGGATATAAAGCATTGAACGGTTATAAAAAAACCGATAAAAGGCGATAGCTAATACTACAATGGCAGGTAAACATAACATGTTTAACCAAAAAGCCCCTGCCAAAAAAGTAACTGCCAATAATAGCAGCCCAAAGACTGATAAAAAGCAGTAGGTAATGGTGGGGCTTAATTGTAAGTATCGTTCCTGGTTGGGTATGCCGATACTGTTCATGTTATCGGCCTCGTTGATAGCCTTTGTCTTCCTGATTCTGAACCTTAATGTCCTGTGGCTTTTCATACACAAGCTTCAAGTCTTTATCATAAAGGCTTAAGTTTTTAAACTGCGGACTTGCGGCGACAAATGCTTTTTCCTCGGTGCCGTTCTTTTCGAGAGTTACCGATTGAAGGTTTCCCCGTTTTAAGGATGACATTAAACGTTCCCGTTGATCGGGGTCGTTTAGTTCCTTTATAGGATGTGCTGTTACTGCTTTATCAAGGTCAAACCCGTAATTTTTAAAGAAAGTTTTAAAAGGAAACTCGCCCTGATCGTTTTTCTTTTCAAAATCCAGCTTCATCCAAACTTCTTCTTTTCTTTTTGTTGGTGCGAGGTCTATCTCCTTGCCCTTTTCGTCAAATTTACCAATTGGCACGCCTTTTTCAGTAAGCGTTAAGCTGGCCGTATTCTTATCTTTTATAAGTTCCTTGACCATCTGCTTTGCACCGGCCATATCGCGAACATCATACGGAATATCGTCGTTCCCTTTATCGTTCTTCTGTATAAAAGCATGAATAAGCTGCAAGTTTTCACGCGCGGTTTTGACCGGCGTTTCCTTACCGTTTTTATCAAACGTCTTGATGGTTACGTTATCCTTGCCTTGGATGGCGTAATCACCGGCAGCGCCTGTCTTAACTAATTCTTGAATTTTGGCTTTTGCATCAGGCATATTCAAAACCTTAGCCACTTCCTGATTGGCGGCTAAGACAGTAAATCTATCAGCAACCTCGGCATTTTTTTGAATAGATCGACCGGAAAGAAGATTGTACGCTTCTTTAGCGGTAATATCATTGCCTTTGTTTAAAACAAACACGCGGCTGATAGGCTCCTGCGTAGTGCCGTTCGCGTTGCCTTTTTCAAGGGTCGCCTTATAGTCGTTCAAAAAATAGTTGTCGGTGGTTTTACTTTTACTAAACCTCAACTCATAATTTACCATGTCCTTAGCGGTGGCGGTTGCGAATGCAGCCGATGCGCCCAGGGTAAATTTATCCGAACCCCCTTTTAGCCGAACCTCTAATGCGTAATTAAGATTTTCCCCAAATCCCAGGTATTTAAGGCTTTTTTTGAGGTATTCAAAGTTTTGTTCGTTAAGTTGAGTTTCCTTCATATTCATTAATACGTCCTCAAAATTAACAAATCTCTTAGCTTCATCGGTGGGTTCATCCGTAAAATGTCTCATAATATACCCCTTATCATCGACAAAGTAGTATAACTCTTTCTGATCAACTACCAGAGCATCAAGTAATAAATCGTGCTTGTCTTTAACTGATAGCTGGTAACCATCTATCACATCAGGAATAGAGGTCAATTGCTCCGTGGTAAGTTTTGGTTTTTCCAGTGCTACCGCAAGGTCGGCATCTTGTTTAAATGGAGCCTCAAAAAGCTCTTTTTGTTCATTGGTAGGTGGTATCACCTGAACCGGATTTGGCTTAATTTCCATAGTACTATAAATTTTAATGGTTAAAAATCTTAAATGAATACTCGGTAATGAGCATCAGGGATAGTAGTGGTTATCCTTTTTGCGTGGGAAGGTATAGTGGGGGCAAAAAGATATGAACGGATAGCCCGCCCGTAGGGGATGCCCACCCCTTACTTTTAAGAACTTTTTACAATAACGAGCTTAAAATCTTTATCAAATTGGTAAAAGCCGGTATATTCTTCGTTCTTACTTGATTTAAATTTTGTTATTTCTGACCGCCCATTTTGGCACAAACCTAAAAACTCCACCGGCGTAATTTTTTTACCGAAAATCTCTCTCCAAACGGTAAAATCACACTTAATATGGTTCTTAAAATTTGAGCATCCATACGCCCAGTTATTAACCGAAACGCTACCAGTAAGGCATTTTGGGCACTTGCCTATTTCGTAATTAAACTTGACCTGGTACTCATTATCAAGAAACAGCTTTGCACCAAACAGCTTATTATTACTGCTTAAAAAATCATTCCTATACGCTGTCGAACTGCCATTTAAAAGCACCTCCGCATCATAATCAGACAAAACCACGCTTGCTACGTTCTTGTTAATATACAAGTCGCAATCTTTATTAAAAGCGCCCTCACAAATAAACGCTTTACTTAAAACATGCACCTTTTTACCACATATCGGGCAGGGGCTATCTAACATTTTGTTTTGAAAAGATGGCTTAACAACACCATTTTCAATAATCAACTTTGCAGAAAACCTTTTATTTCCTTTAGTAATCAAATCATCAAAAAAGACCGTTTCCTTGCTTACCACAAGCTGGCTAATTAGTTCAGGGGTCATTTCCTTACCGAAATAAGATTTGAAAATCATAAAGCTGCATTTATCTTCAAGATTCTTAAAGTGATTACACATATAACCCTTTTCGCCCTCGATCAAATCACCTTGATTGCAAACCGGGCATTTAACGGCATTATTCATAAAATGATTTATTTATATTTTGATATATTGATATAAAGACGTATTCGGCTAAAAGCCGTTTTTATGGGCTAAGTAGCTCATAAAAGACGAGTATTTTCGATCACTCGGCTTATGCGTTTTTATGTTACTGCGTTTTCCAAACTGTCGGTGGAATGCAAAATATGAGAATTGATCACGCAAAATACCGACGGTTTTTTTTGCCGGTTCATTTTCGGTTACGGCAGTAACCGTAATAACGTCATTCGATAAAAGAAACGAACAGTCTTTGTTGGTAAGCCAAAGCGAAGCTTTGCAATCATAAATTTTACCAATTAGATCGTTACTGAAAACCGTGTGAAACTTGCAGTTCTTATATTGCTGCTTAATGAGGTCGATTTGATGCTTTGAGGGCGTTACGCCCAGGGCGATAAATAAACAGCGGGAAAATCCATTAAATTTAGATGCGTTTAAGTGAGCAAAGGCAATAGCTTCCATTGCGGAGAAAGATAAAAAGATCGAAGTGGGTTTATTTGCATCCCCGGCCAACCAAAGTCCTTTTGTGCAAGCAAGCTTTACCGTTTTAAAGCCCAACACTTCGTTATCCTTCAACTGGTCATTATAAATATAATTAAAAATCAATCTGCCCGCATGATCTACATTGAAGGAGTTTATAAATAGGCGCTGGATGGAAATTCCAACGCCTAAACGGGATAGGATCGGTACCGAAGTCCTATCGGCCTCGGCCTCTTGAATTTTCAGGGCTGTTTTCATCATCACCTACAGTCTTATTTTTCCCGTGATCGGGGTCGTTCACACTGTATTCATTTTCAATATCGTCTGCATCTTTTACCCGAAGGCTGTTTAATTCGGCGGGAGCCATTGCAGATGCGTTGCTAAATTCATGCTTGACAACATTTAGTTCGTTAGCAATGGACTTATCATTTGGAAACTTCTTCTGTTTCCGCTCTAACTGTTTTTCCACCTCTTTCAAGGCGGTTAGATAACCTTTAGAATAAGATTTTTCTTCGGCTGATTCCTTACCTAATAAACGGCTGATTCCCGTAAATAGTAGATAGCTTAAGCCTCCATCAATCAAAAGTGAAAGTACCAAAGCTGACCGGTTTGATCGTAAACCATTTTTATCAGAGGTTCTATACTGTACTTCCGTTCCATCGGATAGGGTAATAACCTCGCCCTCTCTAAGTTTGCGCTTCTTTTCCGGCGATAGTGTTTCATTATTAATTGATTCCGGTATTTTCAGTTTACGGGGGTCGTAACTTAAAAACTGGTTTGTTAGGTTATCAAACTCAATTATCTCTGTAGTCGGATTGCCGCCTTTATCAATCACTTCTTTTTTAATATTAGCTACCTGGCCGCTTACAAGCTGCTCATGTTCCTGATCGGTTAGCAGTGGATGCTTTTGAACGTCTTTGTAAACCGGGTCAATTCTTAGCTTGCTTTCGCCGTTTTCGTCTACAACTGATAGACGAGCCTCCATAGCTTCAATTTCAAAGCCGTCATTACCTTTAACGTTCTTAAGCTCTACGAGATCAGTCATGTTCCCGCGCTTTAAAGCGTTAATATTTTCCCACTCCATTGTAATCGCGCCCCCCTTGTATAAACCTACATTTTCAAGGTCTTTTAAAGGCAATTGGTTGTTTAATTGTTCTTTCATTTTAAGTGTGTTTAGATTTTCCTTTTAAAACTATTGTCGGCCTGGCTGATCTTCGCATCGGCGGTGGAAATGCTATAATCGGGTTCAACTACTTTATCGTTGTGCTTATCAAGCACGGAAATCGAATTTCTATTGTTTCTTTTGGCATCAACCAACGAGTTAAAAAGCCCATCTGTAGTAGTAAGCTGCACCTTATGCTTATTGGTTAAATCCTGAATAAGAAAGTTTTTCTTTTCGGCTTCCAAAACTTCGTATGATGTACCATTATATTTAATGATATCGCCTTTTTGTAAAGTGTTGGGATTGTAATCAAGGGCCCTTGTCGTTTCCTGCTTCTCTTCGAGTTTTCGCTCAAAATCCATCACATAATCAAATATCCTTTGGGCATCGGCAGCTGCTGCATGAATTTCATACGGCGTGTCCGTTAATACCTTAATCCAGCTATCAACATAGGCAATGTGTTGTTGTGGGTCGTGGCCTATTTTAAGTTCATTGCCCAGTATCATTGAAGCGATTTCTGCCCTCAATTCCTCACGCGCATAATCAGGGCTTCCATGCCTATTTACTAAATCCCTGTCAAGCCTTGAGTGGTGGCCTGTCCAATGTCCCAATTCATGCAACAGAGTGGAATAGTACCGGTCTGCGGATTCAAACTGCGGTCGATTCGGCATGTTGATTTTGTCAAACAGGGGACTATAAAAAGCGCGATCACCGGCCACATGCTCAATTTTGGCTCCCGATGCTTTAATTATATTTTCAGCCCGCGACACTTTTTCCCATAATTCGATATCAGCAACGTCACGAACCGGCAAGGCGGGAATACCCTTAATTTGCTCGGCATTAAATACCCAGGCTTTTGTGATAATAGGATTTGCTAATTCAACCTTTATTTTAATTGGCTTGCCCTCCGCATCGGTAACCGGGCGCTTATGCTCGTCCAATTTTGTTCTTAAATCGTGGGTTTTAACGAAGTTTATCATAAACCCTTTTGCGCCTTTCTGTACTTGCCAACCCTCGCTTTCAGCCTGTTTAAATGTCGCCCAACGTGGGTCTTGATAAGGACTGAATAAGTGCAGGTATAAAGCGTTTAAACCCTTATAGGGGTTCCCCGTAACCGCATTGTAGGGCATACTATAATCTGTCCCCGCGCTATTCCAAGGCTTTTGCCAGGGTGCGGTACCCAGTTTCAGTTGCTCAATAATTTTTTCAGCAACCAGTTCGTACATCTTTTTTGTTTCAGTTGCCATTTGGAACCTCCATTTCTTCGTCCAAATCTTCATCAGGCAGTATATCGGCAACGTCTACGCCGTATAATTCAGCCTCGCCTTTGGTGAGTTCTACGCTGGCTCCATCGGCTACAAGCTGCAACTTCTTTTGCAGCGAAAGTTCTGTCTTGATTTTAGTTGACATTATCACTTGCTTTAGTTAAAAAATTGGTTAATTCTTCCTTACGGTTAACTGTCATAATCTCCCGTAAGAAGGGTAGGGGGTTTATGCTTTGGCCGCGGTACTTGACGATAAAATGAAGATGCTCACCCGTAACGCGGCCAGTGCGTCCGCTAATTCCTATAATGGTTCCGGCCTTTACTAAATCACCGGCTTTTACAAAGCGAACGGATAAGTGACCGTAAGTCGTTTCATACAGTCCATGATTAATGACTACGTAATTTCCAATGATGTTATCATAGGAAGAAATAACTACGATGCCATGAAGGACAGAAAAAATATTGGCCTCTCTCGCGGACAGATCAATACCATTATGAAACTTTATATTACCAAGAATGGGGTGGATGCGGTACCCAAACCCCGAAGTAAGCTTAATGTCATTCAAAGGCAAAGAGGCTAAGGCAAG
Organism: Mucilaginibacter kameinonensis; assembly: GCF_003675385.1. GTDB lineage: Bacteria > Bacteroidota > Bacteroidia > Sphingobacteriales > Sphingobacteriaceae > Mucilaginibacter > Mucilaginibacter kameinonensis. The sequence continues at coordinate 56,921 of NZ_RCWZ01000009.1, forward strand.
CGGTTCCTTATCCGGTAAATAGTTAGAACTATATGCTGTGTCACGAATAATCGTTTCCTTAACGACCGTATCTTTAATTACTGGCTTTTTCTTGACTTCAACGGTATTAACCTGTTCATTCCTTATAACAGAATTAAATTCCTGGGCATAGCCATTGACGGCAAAAAGAAAAAGCATGGTTAGGCAAATATTTAGTTGCTTCATACTTATACTATCAAAATGGTGAATGATCAACCGGTCGGCCAAGGAAAAATACTATCATAATTTCCAGGCCTGGTTCTCTGCAGAGAACCAAAATGCTATCATTAACGATACTCCGGAAGATCTGCTAAAAAAGATAATGCTATCAAAAGCAGCTGTGAAGCTGCGTGCCGGCGAAATGAATTGCTATCATTATGAACGGTGACCGGGCCTGATCTGCGGGCGCTCCGGTATTGGAATGATAGCATTAGTGGGAATAATACTCAATTATGTTGTCTACTTCTTTGCGGATTTTCAAAAAATTGGCGTTTAAGATTTTGGACTTATTGCCTTTGAAATCATAGAAGTCCGGCAACTCCCGGTAACCCTTTTCTTCCCGCTGAATGTCGGCATAATTTAAGTTCACCTTGCAGTGTATATTAGACGTGGTGTACTTACCGGTATAGTCATTACTAACGTCTGCTGCAAGTAATCCAACTAATTCCCCGGTACCCAACTGGGCAATTTTACCGGCAGGAATAAGAGGGTCGTATTTTTCATTCAGTGATACAGATGTTTTTGAACGGTCGATGCTTAAGCCTTCGCCAATTTGTTTTTTCTTACCAAACAATCGCTCCAACCAATCTAAAGTTTCTTTATTACGCACTGAACCTGAAAGAACATTGCCAATTACAGCGGTAATCGTTGTTGCTGTGTCTTTACCTTGTAACTGTTTCAACTGGGGCAACTCCTGCAAGCCTAATAAAACCGCCACTTTATTGCTTCTCGCGGTTGATATTAGATTTTCTATCTTATGGATAAAGAGGGTAGGGGCTTCATCCGCAATGATGGCAGTAGGTAAATTCCCCTTTGTATTGATTAACCTGGTCAACCGATTTACAACAACCGCGTAGCAGGTAGAATTAATATTTTGCGTGGCCGGGCTGTTTGCCAAAATCAATATTGATGGATTTTTAGGGTCACTAATCTTCAAGTTAAAATCATCCCCTGAAAATACCCACGCTGTTTCCTCGGTATTTAATCGCGAAATAAAAATCTTCAAAGTTCCGATTTGCCCCTCTAATTGATCATAAGCCTTTTTTTCAAGTGCCGACCGAAAAGGAGACAATAAGCTTTCCAGTACAGGGAACCGGGTTAAGCATTGAAAAATTTCCTCATAGGTTCTATTAAGAAACGCCAATAGATGGGCAAATGTTGAATACTTGCCCTGCTCGTGCCTTGATACAAAGTAAATACATGATGCTAAAAAGTTAACTGCGGATTGCGTAAAGAACTTATCACTTCCACCGCTGCTATCGCTCTTTTGCAAGCTTTCTACAATGGCCTCCGCTGTTTCGGATGCATCGGCCAGCGTTTCAATATAATCTGCCCTTAACGGGTTAATTCGTTTGCTTTTTTCAACTCTATCTAAATTAATAACATTAAATTGGTAGTCCTTAATCTTATCGTTTTGCTTGGCTAATAGATAATGATAATAGGCGATCTGGCCCAGGTCGGGGAATTTAAAGTCGTAAAGGCACATGGTATATCCCTTAGCTATCATTTGACGAATAAAGGGGTTTACCACTCCAAACGATTTACCTGAGCCTGGGGTGCCTATAAGGATGGTGCCTCTAAACGGGTTCACTACATTAATAAAGCCATTATGAACTTTCTTTTTATAATAAAACTGCATGGGTATGTTCACCGAATAAGGTGTAACATCAGCTTTAATCGACTGCATAAAACTTTCACCCTCAACGTTCCATTCATCCTTACCAAAACCACTATGAATGATCTTAGAAATGTTATCCATTGAAGTATGAATAAGTACGGCCCCCACTAAGGAGCTTACTATAAAACCAACGTTATACCATGATGTATAAGGAAAAATATCCTGGCCGTGTCTGTTAAGAAACCAAATACTCCCAAAAAAGAGCAGTAATCCGACCGTAAGGGGATAAACAATGTGTTTCTTCGGGTCTAAATCAAGCCTTTTTTTGCTTAATGTGCCAATAGATACCAAGCAGATAATACATAAAATGGCAAACTTGCTGTAGAAAATATTTCTGTAAATAATTAAGTGTGACAGTTTTTCAAATAATTGGGCAAAGCCCTTGCCTAACTTTCCTGAAATAAAAATCCGGTCTGCATAAACAAAGATGATTATCTCAAAGAAAATTAACAGGTATACTACAAATTGCAGCATACCATGCAGCTTCTGTAATTCCTTTTTTTCTTCCATTTTGAATAATTGGGTTAAAAAAAAAGATGGCAATTTCTTACCATCTTTACTTAGCCGTACCTCTTGTGTGTTATATTTTATGTGCGAATACAGAAAAATATACGCCCTTGCTGATCTCGAAAAGCATCAGTGACCAGATAAAGGTTATAATGATTACAACAAAAGCTAACAATCTGTTTTTGTTAGATAACTGGTTTAATCGGCTTTTTTTAGATACGAAAGCATTATATAAGACGGAAAGAAGCGTTCCTTCTACCATCAATAAACCCAGGGCAATTGTAGCGATTATGACATATGTATTAAATCGGTGCAAGTATGGTTCAGCAATCAGTGAAAGGACAACAAGGGCAATGCCCCCTACTACATAGCCAAAGTGTGGCAGTCTGATAATTGCGGGTTGCTTTGATACTGTTTGCATGATGCTTATTAATTTAATGGTATTCTTATCCCGGCTTCAAGGCCAATTCGCCATTTGTCGCGGTGGTCGCCCCAAAATAAAACCTGATTTCTGTTTGTTAATAAAAGGTCAAAGCCTTTGCCAATACTCTGCGCGTA